>NZ_VFNI01000014.1 GCF_006715495.1 Herbaspirillum sp. SJZ106 | reverse complement strand
TGACCTGACCTGAAAAAACTGGTCCGACTTGAAATTTCATATGCTATTGAAAAGGAGAGTCAGACCATGCCGAAAAAGCGATTCACATCCGAAGACATCATTCACAAACTGCGCGAGGCAGAAGTCATGTCTGCGCAAGGCAAGACGGTGGCCGATATCAGCCGTCAGCTTGGCGTGACCGAGCAAACCTACTTCCGTTGGCGCAAGGAGTATGGCGGCCTGAAGATTGACCAGGCCAAGCGACTGAAGGAACTGGAACAAGAGAATGCACGCTTGCGCCGAGCGCTGTCGGATGCCGTCATCGATAACCAGATATTGCGCGAGGTGAGCCGGGGAAACTTCTGAGCCCGGCACGTCGCCGCCAGGCCGTGGCCCATGTCAGAACGAGCTTGGGCCACGCTGAACGGCGTATCTGCCGGGCGCTCCATCTCTCCCGTTCCTCGATTCGTTATGCTGCCCAGCCGCGCGCCGATGAGGCGCCATTGACTGGTGCCATCATTGAATTGGCCTGCCAATATGGGCGGTATGGTTATCGGCGCATCCACGCTATGCTGGAGGCTCAGGGCTGGGAGCTGAGTCGCTCTCGGGTAGAACGTATCTGGAAACTAGAAGGCTTGAAGGTGCCAGTGAAACAGCCCAAGAGAGGTCGGTTGTGGCTGGCCGACGGCAGTTGTATCCGAATGCGGCCGGAATATGCCAATCATGTCTGGAGCTGGGACTTCGTCATGGAGAGAACCCACGATGGACGTGTCCTTAAAATCCTGGTTCTCATCGATGAGTTCACCCGTCGCTGCCTCGTGCTGCACGTGGCCAGGCAAATTCGCAGTAATGACGTCATCGATATCCTGGCTGAGGCCATGGTGGCCTACGGTGTTCCGGCATATCTACGCTCTGACAATGGGCCGGAAATGGTCGCCAAGAACCTTCGGCGCTGGCTTGCATCGGTCGGTTCAAAGACGCTGTATATCGAGCCAGGAAGTCCATGGGAGAACGGATACTGCGAGTCCTTCAACGGCAAATTCCGCGACGAACTGCTCAACGGAGAAATCTTTTACACCCTCCGAGAAGCTCAGGTCATCATCGAGCGATGGCGTCATCAGTACAATACCGTTCGGCCGCATAGCTCACTGAAATACCGACCGCCGGCACCGCAGGCTACGCTGCCGGCAACAACCCCAGCACCACTGCGGCTTGCCGCTTAGACTAACTTTAAGTCTGGACCAGTTGTTTCAGGCCGGTCA
>NZ_VFNI01000013.1 GCF_006715495.1 Herbaspirillum sp. SJZ106 | reverse complement strand
CCCTCCGGCACCATCGCCAGCTTGTCCTTGACCAGCTCGAAGGATTTCTTGCCCTTCAAGGCCGTGCCCAGGTATTCGATGTGGCCCTCCACCTTGCTGGCCGGCAAGGTCCCCGTGATCGCCTTCAGGGTCGTGGTCTTGCCCGCGCCGTTGGCCCCGATCAGCGTCACCAGTTCGCCTTCGTTGACTTCCAGGCTGATGCCCTTGACCGCCTGGATGCCGCCGTAGGCCACGCTCAGTTGTTCGACTTTTAAGATGTTCGTTGTCATGTCTTCTCTTCGGTCAGTGACCAGCTCCCAAATACGCTTCGATCACGGCTGGGTTCTTCTGCACCTCCGCCGGCACGCCCTCGGCAATCGGCTTGCCGTAGTCCAGCACCGTGATGCGGTCGCACAGCCCCATCATCAGTTTGACGTCGTGTTCGATCAGCAGGATGGTCTTGCCCTCCTTCTGGATCTTGACCAGCAGTTCCCGCAAGCCCAGCTTCTCGGTGGCGTTCATCCCCGCCGCCGGTTCGTCCAGCGCCAGCAGTTGCGGTTCGGTGGCCAGCGCACGGGCGATCTCCAGCCGTCGCTGGTCGCCGTACGACAGGTGCCGCGCCGTCCGCTTGGCGAACTGGCCGATGCCCACGAAGTCCAGCAGTTGCTGCGACTTCTCGCGGATCTGCGCTTCTTCCTCGCGCGCGGCCTTGTGGCGGAACACCGCCCCGAAGACGTTCTGTCTGGTGCGCACGTGGCAGCCCACCATCACGTTCTCCAGCACCGTCATGTCGCCGAACAGGCGGATGTTCTGGAAGGTGCGGGCAATGCCGGCCTTGGCCACCTCATGCGGCGCGCTCGGGCTATACGGCTTGCCGTCCAGTTCGAAGCTGCCGGTGTCGGGCTGGTACAGCCCGGTGATCACATTGAAGAAGGTGGTTTTACCGGCGCCGTTGGGGCCGATCAGCCCGTAGATCTGGCCGCGCTCGATGCGAATGCCCACGCCGTTCAGGGCTTGCAGGCCGCCGAAGCGCTTGCTCACGTCGCTGATCTTGAGCAGTGTCTGTGTCATGGTCGTTCTCCTGCTTTCTGCTTAGGCTTTGACTTCGCCGACGGCGGCGCCGCTGTGGGGGTGGTCCGCCTCCGGGCGGTCTTCATGGCGCGGCGAGGGCCACAGGCCGGCCGGGCGGGTCAGCATGATCACCACCATGGCCAGGCCGTACAGCAGCTGGCGCAGCACTTCGGCGTCGATCCAGACCTTGCCGAACAGGCTCATCTGCAGCGGTTCGACCACATGGCGCAGCACTTCCGGCAGCGCCGCCAGGATCACGCCGCCCAGCACCACGCCGGGGATGTGGCCGATGCCGCCCAGCACCACCATGGCCAGCACCGCGATCGATTCGGTCAGCGAGAACGATTCCGGCGACACAAAGCCCTGGAAGGAGGCGAACATGGCCCCGGCCACGCCGCCGAAGGAGGCGCCCATGGCAAACGCCAGCAGCTTGACGTTGCGGGTGTTGATGCCCATCGCCTTGGCGGCGATCTCATCCTCGCGGATGGCTACCCAGGCCCGGCCCAGGCGCGAGTCCTGCAGCCGGATCGAGAAGAAGATCACGGCGATGCACAGCAGCAGGAACAGGAAGTAGTAGGCGTTCACCGAGGGCGTGGTCATGCCGAAGATCTTGACCATCGAGCCCGAGCCCGGCTCGCCGGCCAGCGACACGCCGAACACCCGGATCGGGTCGATCAGGTTGATGCCTTGCGGGCCGTTGGTGATATTGACCGGGGCATTGAGGTTGTTCATGAAGATGCGGATGATCTCGCCAAAGCCCAGCGTCACGATGGCCAGGTAGTCGCCGCGCAGCTTCAGGGTCGGCGCGCCCAGCAGGGCCCCGAAGATGGCCGCGATCAGGGCCGACAGCGGCACGATCACCCACAGCGACAGGTGGATGCCGTTCTGCACGATCTCCGGGCCGCACACCATGACCAGGAAGTTGCCCACCGCCGGGTAGGTGTTGACGAAGGACTCCAGCACCGCCGCGAACTGCGGCGAGGCCAGCAAGCCCGCGGTATAGGCGCCGATCGCATAGAACGCGATATAACCCAGGTCCAGCAGGCCGGCGAAGCCCACCACCACGTTCAGGCCCAGCGCCAGCATGATGTACAGCAGCGCCATGTCCATGATGCGCACCCAGGAGTTGCCGAACTGCTGGGCGATGAAGGGAAACACGATCATCAGCGCCAGCAGCACCAGCAGGCTGGTCCTGGCTTGTGCCGGATTGCGCTTCATGTCGAAGGATAGGAGAGCCATTTGTCTTCTCTTCTTTGAATGTGGGTTAAGACTTAAGCGCGGTCTGCTACGCGTTCGCCCATGATCCCCGAGGGGCGCAGCGTGAGGACGATGATCAGCACGATGAAGGCGAAGATGTCCTGGTAGTTGCTGCCCAGGAAGTCGCCCGTCAGGTCGCCGATGTAGCCGGCGCCCAGGCTTTCGATCAAGCCCAGCAGGATCCCGCCCAGCATGGCCCCGTAGATGTTGCCGATGCCGCCCAGCACCGCCGCCGAGAAGGCCTTCAGGCCCGGCACGAAGCCCATGGCGAATTGCGCCGTCGAGTAGTTGGCCGCCCACATCACCCCGGCAATGGCCGCCAGGGCCGCGCCGATGGCGAACGTGACCACGATCACCTTGTTGGAATCGACCCCCATCAACCCGGCAATGCGCGGGTTCTCGGCGGTGGCGCGCATGGCCCGGCCCATCTTGGTCTTCTCCACGATCAGCACCAGCCCCAGCATGGCCAGCACCGCCAGCGCCAGCAGCATGATCTGGGTGGGCGAGATCAGCGCGCCGGCGATGTGCACCGGGTCCGACGGCATCACCTGCGGGAACGGCAAGGGGCTGCGGCCCCACAACATCATGGCGATGGTCTGCAGCAGGATCGACACGCCGATGGCGGTAATCAGCGGCGCCAGGCGCGGCGCATTGCGCAGCGGCCGGTACGCCACCCGCTCGATCACCAGGCTGACCACGATGCACACCGGGATCGCCCCGACGATGGCAATGACCAGTTGCACGATGCCCGGCAACTGCGGCGCATGCAGCTGCACCAGCTTGAGCAGGGAGAGCCCCACCATCGCCCCCACCATCAGGATGTCCCCGTGCGCGAAGTTGATCAGGTTCAGCACCCCGTACACCATCGTGTAACCCAACGCGATCAGTGCGTACATGCTCCCTAGCACCAAACCGTTGATGATCTGCTGGATGAATATGTCCATGAAT
>NZ_VFNI01000012.1 GCF_006715495.1 Herbaspirillum sp. SJZ106 | reverse complement strand
ATGGAGGTACGCTCGCAGAGGCAGCCCAAGCTTCCAAGCCGAAGCGAAGCCCAGAGCCAGAAGGGCTAAACGCTAAAACGCTCCCCCAACGCGGCTCCGCAAATCGCAAAGTCCCAGAGTGCAAAGCAAAAAGCCTCCCCATCAGAGATGGAGAGGCTATTGCGGAGTAACAAGCCTGACGATGACCTACTTTCACACTGGTTGCAGCACTATCATCGGCGCGAAGTCGTTTCACGGTCCTGTTCGGGATGGGAAGGGGTGGTACCAACTTGCTATAGTCATCAGGCATAACTTGTAAAGTTGCACGCTCTCAAACGGAGCAGCGGGCAACCCAATCTTGGAAGAAGTATTGATTCATTAGGTGTTACATAAGGGTGTGATGCACATAAGGGCAAACACATAACGCAAACTTGTCTATAACCGAGCTAATGTTATAGGAACAAGCCGCACGGGCAATTAGTATCAGTTAGCTTAACGCATTACTGCGCTTCCACACCTGACCTATCAACGTCCTGGTCTCGAACGACCCTTTAGGGGAATCTAGTTCCCGGGAAGTCTCATCTTAAGGCGAGTTTCCCGCTTAGATGCTTTCAGCGGTTATCTCTTCCGAACTTAGCTACTCGGCAATGCCACTGGCGTGACAACCGATACACCAGAGGTTCGTCCACTCCGGTCCTCTCGTACTAGGAGCAGCCCCCTTCAAACTTCCAACGCCCACGGCAGATAGGGACCAAACTGTCTCACGACGTTTTAAACCCAGCTCACGTACCACTTTAAATGGCGAACAGCCATACCCTTGGGACCGGCTACAGCCCCAGGATGTGATGAGCCGACATCGAGGTGCCAAACTCCCCCGTCGATATGAACTCTTGGGAGGAATCAGCCTGTTATCCCCAGAGTACCTTTTATCCGTTGAGCGATGGCCCTTCCATACAGAACCACCGGATCACTATGTCCTACTTTCGTACCTGCTCGACTTGTCAGTCTCGCAGTTAAGCACGCTTATGCCATTGCACTATTAGCACGATGTCCGACCGTACCTAGCGTACCTTCGAACTCCTCCGTTACACTTTGGGAGGAGACCGCCCCAGTCAAACTGCCTACCATACACTGTCCCCGATCCGGATAACGGACCAAGGTTAGAACCTCAAACAAACCAGGGTGGTATTTCAAGGTTGGCTCCACGCAGACTAGCGTCCACGCTTCAAAGCCTCCCACCTATCCTACACAGATTGGTTCAAAGTCCAATGTAAAGCTACAGTAAAGGTTCATGGGGTCTTTCCGTCTAGCCGCGGGTAGATTGCATCATCACAAACATTTCAACTTCGCTGAGTCTCGGGAGGAGACAGTGTGGCCATCGTTACGCCATTCGTGCAGGTCGGAACTTACCCGACAAGGAATTTCGCTACCTTAGGACCGTTATAGTTACGGCCGCCGTTTACTGGGACTTCAATCAAGAGCTTGCACCCCATCATTTAATCTTCCAGCACCGGGCAGGCGTCACACCCTATACGTCCACTTTCGTGTTTGCAGAGTGCTGTGTTTTTATTAAACAGTCGCAGCCACCATTTTATTGCAACCCTTTCATCCTTCTGGCGCAGGCCAGTCAAACTACTTGGGCGTACCTTATCCCGAAGTTACGGTACCAATTTGCCGAGTTCCTTCTCCCGAGTTCTCTCAAGCGCCTTAGAATACTCATCTCGCCCACCTGTGTCGGTTTGCGGTACGGTCTCGTTAGACTGAAGCTTAGAGGCTTTTCTTGGAACCACTTCCGATTGCTTCGCGAACAAGTTCGCTCGTCCCATACCCTTGAATTACGCTGCCGGATTTGCCTAACAGCCTTCTCTGATACAGAAACCGGGACATCCAACACCCGGACAACCTTCCGCGATCCGTCCCCCCATCGCATCTAACGACGGTGCAGGAATATTAACCTGCTTCCCATCAGCTACGCATCTCTGCCTCGCCTTAGGGGCCGACTCACCCTGCTCCGATGAACGTTGAACAGGAAACCTTGGGCTTACGGCGTGCGGGCCTTTCACCCGCATTATCGCTACTCATGTCAGCATTCGCACTTCTGATACCTCCAGCATCCTTTACAAGACACCTTCACAGGCTTACAGAACGCTCTCCTACCATATCCTTACGGATATCCGCAGCTTCGGTGACTGGCTTAGCCCCGTTACATCTTCCGCGCAGGACGACTCGATCAGTGAGCTATTACGCTTTCTTTAAAGGATGGCTGCTTCTAAGCCAACCTCCTGACTGTTTTAGCCTTCCCACTTCGTTTTCCACTTAGCCAATCTTTGGGACCTTAGCTGGCGGTCTGGGTTGTTTCCCTCTTGACGTCGGACGTTAGCACCCGGCGTCTGTCTCCCAAGCTCGCACTCATCGGTATTCGGAGTTTGCAATGGTTTGGTAAGTCGCGATGACCCCCTAGCCATAACAGTGCTCTACCCCCGATGGTGATACTTGAGGCACTACCTAAATAGTTTTCGGAGAGAACCAGCTATTTCCAAGTTTGTTTAGCCTTTCACCCCTATCCACAGCTCATCCCCTAATTTTTCAACATTAGTGGGTTCGGTCCTCCAGTGCGTGTTACCGCACCTTCAACCTGGCCATGGATAGATCACTTGGTTTCGGGTCTACACCCAGCGACTGAACGCCCTATTCGGACTCGATTTCTCTACGGCTTCCCTATGCGGTTAACCTTGCCACTGAATGTAAGTCGCTGACCCATTATACAAAAGGTACGCAGTCACCCCTTGCGAGGCTCCTACTGTTTGTATGCACACGGTTTCAGGATCTATTTCACTCCCCTTCCGGGGTTCTTTTCGCCTTTCCCTCACGGTACTGGTTCACTATCGGTCGATTACGAGTATTTAGCCTTGGAGGATGGTCCCCCCATATTCAGACAGGATTTCACGTGTCCCGCCCTACTTGTCGCAAGCCTAGTTCCACACCAATGATTTCGTGTAAGGGGCTATCACCCTCTATGGCCGGACTTTCCATTCCGTTCCACTATCATCGATGCTAAATCTTGCAGGCTGGTCCCATTTCGCTCGCCACTACTTTGGGAATCTCGGTTGATTTCTTTTCCTGTAGCTACTTAGATGTTTCAGTTCGCCACGTTCGCTTCACACACCTATGTATTCAGTGAGTGATACCCTTGCGGGTGGGTTTCCCCATTCGGAAATCTGCGGATCAAAGCTTGTTTGCTAGCTCCCCGCAGCTTATCGCAAGCTACTACGTCCTTCATCGCCTGTAATCGCCAAGGCATCCACCATGTGCACTTATTCGCTTGTTCCTATAACGTTAGCCTCTGTTGCCAGAGCGCTATAGAAAAATTTGAGTTTAGCGTTTGCCGTATTGCCAAAGTAAGTCTTCTAATTGCTAAGATCACTTCGTAATACTTTGATTGATACAATCACACCCATTTTTACTTTCGCAAGAACCGAAGTCCTGGCGATCGTTTAAATGAATCTTTACTTCTTCCAGATTGTTAAAGAACAAAAACAGCCATTAGTCTTAAAAGACCAAACCTAAATCACAACGCCTTTCACAGCGCTGACTTAGGTTTGATATCTTGGTGGAGGTTGACGGGATCGAACCGACGACCCCCTGCTTGCAAAGCAGGTGCTCTCCCAGCTGAGCTAAACCCCCGAAACCTTGGTGGGTCTGGTTGGGCTCGAACCAACGACCCCCGCGTTATCAACACGGTGCTCTAACCAGCTGAGCTACAGACCCGCTTGGATCAGTATCAGTAGCCAGTTCTCAGCGATTTGCATCAAACCGTGCTTCCTACCAAATAACTGTTCTTATTGATTTACAGCCGATAAGTGTGGACGCTTAACTTCGTGCGCACTCTAGAAAGGAGGTGATCCAGCCGCACCTTCCGATACGGCTACCTTGTTACGACTTCACCCCAGTCACGAATCCTACCGTGGTGAGCGCCCTCCTTGCGGTTAGGCTACCCACTTCTGGTAAAACCCGCTCCCATGGTGTGACGGGCGGTGTGTACAAGACCCGGGAACGTATTCACCGCGACATGCTGATCCGCGATTACTAGCGATTCCAACTTCATGGAGTCGAGTTGCAGACTCCAATCCGGACTACGATACACTTTCTGGGATTAGCTCCCCCTCGCGGGTTGGCGGCCCTCTGTATGTACCATTGTATGACGTGTGAAGCCCTACCCATAAGGGCCATGAGGACTTGACGTCATCCCCACCTTCCTCCGGTTTGTCACCGGCAGTCTCATTAGAGTGCCCTTTCGTAGCAACTAATGACAAGGGTTGCGCTCGTTGCGGGACTTAACCCAACATCTCACGACACGAGCTGACGACAGCCATGCAGCACCTGTGTGATGGTTCTCTTTCGAGCACTCCCAAATCTCTTCGGGATTCCATCCATGTCAAGGGTAGGTAAGGTTTTTCGCGTTGCATCGAATTAATCCACATCATCCACCGCTTGTGCGGGTCCCCGTCAATTCCTTTGAGTTTTAATCTTGCGACCGTACTCCCCAGGCGGTCTACTTCACGCGTTAGCTGCGTTACCAAGTCAATTAAGACCCGACAACTAGTAGACATCGTTTAGGGCGTGGACTACCAGGGTATCTAATCCTGTTTGCTCCCCACGCTTTCGTGCATGAGCGTCAGTGTTATCCCAGGGGGCTGCCTTCGCCATCGGTATTCCTCCACATATCTACGCATTTCACTGCTACACGTGGAATTCTACCCCCCTCTGACACACTCTAGCCGTGCAGTCACAAATGCAATTCCCAGGTTGAGCCCGGGGATTTCACATCTGTCTTACACAACCGCCTGCGCACGCTTTACGCCCAGTAATTCCGATTAACGCTTGCACCCTACGTATTACCGCGGCTGCTGGCACGTAGTTAGCCGGTGCTTATTCTTCAGGTACCGTCATTAGTCGCAGATATTAGCTGCAACCGTTTCTTCCCTGACAAAAGAGCTTTACAACCCGAAGGCCTTCTTCACTCACGCGGCATTGCTGGATCAGGGTTGCCCCCATTGTCCAAAATTCCCCACTGCTGCCTCCCGTAGGAGTCTGGGCCGTGTCTCAGTCCCAGTGTGGCTGGTCGTCCTCTCAGACCAGCTACTGATCGTCGCCTTGGTGAGCTTTTACCCCACCAACTAGCTAATCAGATATCGGCCGCTCCAGGAGCATGAGGTCTTGCGATCCCCCACTTTCATCCGTAGATCGTATGCGGTATTAGCTAATCTTTCGACTAGTTATCCCCCACTCTAGGGCACGTTCCGATATATTACTCACCCGTTCGCCACTCGCCATCAGGAGCAAGCTCCTATGCTGCCGTTCGACTTGCATGTGTAAGGCATGCCGCCAGCGTTCAATCTGAGCCAGGATCAAACTCTTTAGTTTAATCTCTGTTTTGTGCCATTTCTGGCCACCCCGAA
>NZ_VFNI01000011.1 GCF_006715495.1 Herbaspirillum sp. SJZ106 | reverse complement strand
CTGCATCCAGGCCAGCCGGTTGTGCAGGCTGCCATGGCGGTTCGCCGCGCCCTTGGGCTGGCCGGTGGAGCCGGAGGTGTAGATGACGTAGGCCAGCTGTTCGGGGTGGATTTCCAGGCCAGGATTGTCGGCAGGCGGCAGATCAGCCAGTGTCGCCACATCGACGATACGGCAAGCGGGAACTTCCGGTAACTGGCCCCGCGCGGCGGCGTGGGTCAACAGCAGGCTGGTGCGGCTGTCTTCGATGAAATAGCGCAGACGCTGCGGCGGATGGTCGGGATCCATCGGCACGTAAGCCGCGCCCGCCTTCATGATTGCCAGCAGCGCCAGCACCATCTCTTTCGAGCGTTCCATGCACACGCCCACGCGCTGATCGCGCGTGACGCCCTGTGCTATAAGCCACTGCGCCAGCGCGTTGGCGCGGCCATTGAGCTGGCCGTAATCGAGCGCCTGCCCGGTATGCGGCACCCGCAAGGCGGACCGCTTGGGATGCGCCTGCACCTGCGCTTCGATCAGCGCCAGCACATTGCCGGCTTCATGCGCCTGCGGATTGGCGCTCCACGCCTGCAGCATGGCCTGTTCCGCCCTGCCGAGCAGCGCCAGTTCGCCGATGGCCGTATCGGCTGCGCTGGCCAACTGTTCCAGTACGCAGAGATAGACAGCAGCGATGCTGGCAATGCTGGACTCACGGAACAGTGCGCGACGATATTCCAGCCGCAGGTTCACCTGCCCGCGGATGATCTTGACGTCCAGCGCCAGATCGAATTTGGCCGCATTCAGGGGGATCTCCAGCGTGCTGGCCTGCAACCCGGGCAGATCCAGCGTGCCGCTGCCCTCGACGACCTGCAGCCCGAACAGGGTCTGGAACAGCGGATGGCGCGGCAGGCCGCGTTCGGCGGGATAGCGTTCCAGCAGCAGTTCGAAGGGCAGCTCGGCATGCGCCATGGCCTCCAGCGTGTCGCTGCGCACCTGGCGGCACAGCGCGCGCAGGCTCATACCGGGGTCCAGGCGCGCGCGCATCACCTGGGTGGTGACGAAGAAGCCCACCATCTCTTGCAGCTCCGGCCGGTTGCGTCCGGCCTGCGGAATGCCGACGGCGAAATCGTCCTGCCCGCAGCAATGGCGCAGCGCCACCTGCCAGGCCGCCAGCATCGCCACGAAGGGGGTGCAGCGCTCCTGCTGGCAGAACTGGCGCAAACGCGCCGCCAGCGACGCCTCCAGCACCAGGCTGTAGCCTGCGCCTTCCTGCGCATCGGTGCTGTTACCGCGCTCCACCGGCAGGTTCAGCGGCGGCACTTCCCGGCCCAGCCGGGCTTGCCAGTGATCCAGTTCCTGCCGCAGCCAGTCGCCCTGGCAGCGCGCGCGCTGCACGCGCGCATGATCGGGGTACTGCAAGGCCAGCGGCGGCAGTGCCGGGGCCTGCCCGGCCAGGGCTTGCGCATAGGCTTGCTGCAGGTCGCGCGCGACGATGGGATTGGACCAGGCATCGGAGACGATGTGGTGCATGCCCATGATGAGCACATGTTCCTGCTCGCCCAGTTGCAGCAGATGCACGAACAGCAGCGGCGCCCGGGAAAGATCGAAGACATGGCGCGTGGCGGCCTCGATGGCAGCGGCGAGCTGTGCTTCCTGCGCATCGGCCGCCAGATGGCGTAGATCGCGCAGGTCGCTCAACTGCAGCGGCAGCGCCACGGCGGGCAGGACTTCCTGGCAGGCCACGCCATCCTGCTCGGCGAAGCGCGTGCGCAGGCTGGCATGCCGTGCGACCAGGGCCTCGAAGGCCGCCTGCAGGGCGGCGCGATCGAGCACGCCGCGCAGGCGAAAGGCGCGCGTCAGGTTGTAGGCGGTCTGTTGCGGCTCCAGCTGGTGCAGATACCACAACTGCTGCTGCGAGAACGACAGCGGCGCCGGGCCATCCTGAGGCGCGGCATCGGCCGCCCGTTCCTGTTCGCGTTGATCGGCTTGCAGCAGTGCCAGCAATTGATGATTTTTTTCGTTCATGAAAGCGTGATCCAGGAAAATTGCCGGCCACTAGGCCTGTTCCAGCAAGGCGTCGCGTTGTGCGGCGGGCATCTCCAGCAACGTGCGGCGCAGGCCGGCCAAGTGCGCCAGGGCGGAGGCATCGGGCGCTTGCGCGCGCAGCGCGGCGGCCAGCGCGGCCGGGGTGGCGTGGTCGAACACCAGGGCCGGGGCGATCTCGATCTGCAGCAGCTTGCGCAGCCGCGCCACCAGCTTGATGGCCAGCAGCGAATGCCCGCCGGCTTCGATGAAATCGCTGTCGCGGCCCAGCCCGGCAGTGGCGGGCAGCAGCTGTTGCATGGTGTCCAGCACGACGAATTCGAGATCGTCGCGGGCGGCTTCGGCCTGACTGCCCTGCCCGCCCTCGGCTGGCGGCTCTGCCAGCGCGGCCAGCAAGGCGCGCCGGTCGATCTTGCCATTGGCCAGTCGCGGGAATGATGGCAGCGCCACGATGCGCGCCGGCTGCATCGCCTCCGGCAGCAAGTCCTGCAAGGCCAGGCGCAGGCGCTCCACGGCAAGATCTGCGCCGGCCACCCAGGCGATCAGGCGCGCAGGTTCACCCTGCGGCATGACGCAGGCCTGGCGTACGCCGGCTTGCTGCAACAGGGCCGCTTCGATCTCGGCAGGTTCGATGCGGAAGCCGCGGATCTTCACCTGCTCGTCGGCGCGCCCCAGGATGCGCAGCCCGCCTTGCGGCAGATAGCAGGCCAGGTCGCCGCTGCGATACCAGCCCTGGCGATCTTCCTGCGGGCGGTTCAGATAGCCGCGGCTGCGCTGGGCCCCGGCGATGCAGAGCTGGCCGGTACCACCCACCGGCACCGGGCGCAGATCTGCATCCAGAATCGCTACGCGGCAATTGGCCATCACGCGGGTCAGCGGCGCGGCAGCGGCATCGGTGGCCGCATCGCTGGCGCAGAACGCATGCCACATCACTCCCACCGTGGTTTCGGTGGGGCCGTAGTGGTTGAAGATACGGGCCTGCGGGCGGCACTGCCAGATTCGCCTCAGCAAGGCCGCAGGGGTAGTCTCGCCGCCCAGTACCAGGGTCGCGGGCAAGACGGCCGAACCGCCATCGAGCAAGGCTTCCAGATGCGAAGGCACGATCTTGAGCGCATCGACCCGATGACGCTGCAGGAAGGCGGAGAAATGCGCGCCATCCTGCATGTCGCTGGCGTCGGCGATGGCCAGTTCGGCGCCATGGAACAGCGCGGCGAACAGCGCTGTATTGCCCAGGTCGGCGGCCACCGTGCTGGTCAGTCCCCAGCAGCGGCATTGCGCCAGCGCCATGCCTTGCGAGGCCGCCACCACATAGTTGAGCAATTGCGCATGCTCGATCAGCACCCCCTTGGGCGTGCCGGTGGAACCCGAGGTGTAGAGCAGATAGGCCAGGTCCTGCAACGCCGGCTCGACCGCCGGAGCCTGCGCGGGATAGCCCTGCAGGTCCGCAGGCCACAGCGCGTGGCGCAGCCCGGCGGCGGCTGTCGCCTTGCCATCATGCAGCACCAGCGCCGGTGCCGCATCGGTCAGCACCGCCTGCTGGCGCGCAGCGGGCCAGTCGGGATCGATGGGGACGTAGGCGGCGCCGCAGCGCCAGACCGCCAGCAGCGCCAGCACCAGTTCCGGCGAGCGCGGCAGCACCAGCGCCACACGCGCGCCGCGTGTCACGCCCTGCGAGTGCAACCAGTGCGCCAGCTGGTTCACGCGCTGCAGCAGCTGCGCATAGCTGATCTGGCCGGCGGCGCTGGACAAGGCGATGGCCTGTGGCGTGTTGACCGCGTGCGCGGCAATGTGCGTGAGCAGGCTGTCGTGGCCCAGCGCCAGGGTATCTGCCTGCATCGGCAGCCGCTGCGGCCAGGCGGCGGCGTCATCCCATTGCAATTGCGCGCAAGCGGTATCGGGCTGGGCCAGCGCCTCGGCCAGCCAGGCTTGGTACTGGCGCAGCAAGCCTGCCATGCTGGCGGCGTCGTAGCGCCGCGCATCGTAATGCAGCTGCAGACAAGGCGCGGCCGGATCGGCCAGATCGGCATGCAGCGCCAGCGCCAGGCGGGCATCGCCCGCTACCGCTGCGTGCAGCTCCCACTGCAGCGCGCCGTCCTGCCAGCACCCGACGGTATGGCGGGCGCTGAAACCGATCTCCGGCAGCGTGGCGGCCAGCTCATCGGGCAGGTATTCCTGGGCCGCCACATGCTGCTCCTGCTGCGCGGCCAGTTGGTTCGCCAGTTCGCTCAGCGAGGCGTGCGGCGGCACGCTCAGCACCAGCGGCAGGGTCTTGCCATACAGGCCCAGCGCCTGGGCCATGGGTTCGTAATCGTCGCGGCAATCGTGCTGCCAGGCGCAGGCGACCTGGCCGATCTGTCCCAGGCGGGCCAGCAGCGCCAACCAGGCCGCCTGCAGGACGATGGCCGGCTGCAGTTGCCGGGTGGCCTGCCATTGCTGCAGGGACGTCACCACATCCTCAGCGATGCGGCTGTGCAGGAGCGCCGGCTCCGCCGCCCCCGAGGCGCACTCGCGCCGATAGGACAGCCGCAGCGCCGGCGTCTGGCCCAACTGCTGGGCCTGATTGGCCCAGTAGGCCTGGCCGATGCGGGCATCGTCATCCTCATCGAGAGACTGGCGCCACTGCACATAATCGGCATACGGGAAAGCCTCCTCGGTCGGCGCGCCCGGATCGTGGTACTGGCGCCATACCTCATCCGCCAGCAGCGACAGGCTGCGCTCATCGACCACCAGGGGCGCGGCCGCCGCCAGCAGGCGACCGCGTTGCGGCTCGTCCTGGGCCAGCCAGGCCTGGATCACTTGTCCGCGCGCCAGATCGAACTGTACCGCCGGCATGGCGGCGCCCGCCGGCAGCATCTGCAACTGCAGGCTCCGGGCCGGGGGCTGCGGCAGCGGCGCCTGGCGCAGGCCGCGATAGCCTTCGACCTGGCCGAAGGCATGACGCAAGATGGCATGACGCGCCACGACCGTGGCCCATGCCGCCTGCAGGCGTGCGCGCTCCAACGGGCCCTGCCAGTGCAATTGCAGGGTATGGACGATGTGGGGTTGCGCCTGCTGCAGGCGCTGTTCGGAACTGAGCGCGACAGTCTGGTCCAGCGGCATCATGCTGCGCCCTCCGGCAGTTCATCGGCGGTGGCCGAGGGCGTGCTGACCTCGGCGCGTCCCACCATGGCGCCCATGGCAACGACGATCTTGCGCGGCCCCTCGTAGGGATCGCGGGCATGCGCGGCCAGCATGTTGTCGAGCATGACCACATCGCCCTGCTGCCAGTCGAAGCGCACCGCGCATTGTTCGTAGAGTTCGCCGATCAGGGCCATGGCGGCATCGGGAATGGGCGTGCCATCACCGAACAGCACATTGCGCGGCAGCCGCTCCGGGCCGACCATGGCCAGCAGGTCGGCGCGCACTTCCGGCTCCAGGCAATAGGGATGGTGCAGTTGCACCTGGTTGAAGAACACCTCGGCCCCGGTGACCGGATGCACGATCACCGCCGGGCACAGCGTGCTGGTCTGCAGGGTGTCGTCATCGAGCCAGCGATAGCCGGTGCCGGCCGCCGTCAGCCGGGCTTCCACCACGGCGCGCTCGTCGGTGCCGAAGAAGGATTGCCAGCTCACATCCAGACGCGGCGTGAAGGTGCGCACATAGCGCAGCTGCTTCTGCTGGAATTCGCGCCGCAGCCCGGCTGGCAGGCGGCGCAGCATCTCGCGGCAGTCGACGATGGGGGTGGCGCCCCCCACCGGCGAGGGCAGCTCGCAGAAGAACCACTGCTTGCGCGGCCAGCGTTCGATGTGGGCGCTTTCGTTGTGGTACAGGATCATCTGCTTTTCGGGATAGGGCGTGGAACGATAGGTCTTGTTGCCGCCCTCCTTCTTGGGCAGGTCGCCATAGCTGCCGTACAGCTCGGGCTCGATGGCTTCGGCGAAGCGCTCGAAGTCCTGCGGCGTGGCCAGGCCGAAGCGGCGGAACAGGATGCCGCCATGGCGCTCCAGCAGGCTGGCGATCAGCTGCTGGTTGGCGCGCGCCCAGGCCACCGTGTCGAGATCGGCGCTGGCGGCTTCCACCAGCAGCGGGAAATCGGCGCCGGGACGCAGCGGACTCATGCGCACGGGCGCCTTGGGGGCCGCAATGTCCCGGCCCTTGAGCTTGCTCAGCTTGTCGAGCTTGCCCTGGGCCAGCGGCGCTGTGGCAGTGGAAACGGAGGCTGTGCTTGACATGGTCAGGGGTTCTTTCATGAGGGGAATTTCATAGCGGGACAGCGGCCAGTGCGGCTGCGCCACGATCTGCTCCAGCAGCGCGATCCAGGCCGCGGCCATGCGTTCCATGGTGCCGGCCTGGAAGACCTGGCTGGCATAGACCCAGTCGGCCTGCAGCGCACCGTCCACCGGGGTGACGAAGAGCGCGATGTCGAACTTGGCATGGGCATGGCGGGATGGCAGCGCCTGCACCTGCAGACCGGGCAATTCAAAGTCATGCGCAGGCATGTTCTGCATCACGAACAGCAACTGCACCAGCAGGTTCCAGCGACGGTCGCGGCGGGCCGCAGCGAGTTCGGCGATGCGCTCGAAGGGAAGCGAGGGATGGGCAAAGGCATCGAGCACCGTGCCGCGCGTGGTCGCCAGCCATTGCGCAAAGCTCTGTTCGGGCTGGTGGCGCGAGCGCAGCGGCAGCACGTTGACGAAGAAGCCCACCATCTCTTCCAGCGCCTCATGCTCGCGCCCGGCCACATCGGTGCCGATGAGCAGGTCGTCCTGGCCGCTGAGGCGATGCACCAGCAGCTGGAAGCTGCCCAGCAGCAGCATGAACAGCGTGCAGTCGCGCTCCTGCGCCAGCGCTTGCAGCTGGCCTGCGAGGCGCTCCGGGATACGCACCGACAGGCGCGCACCGTCACCCGACCACTGCGCCGGACGCGGCAGGTCCACTGGCAAGGCCGGCTGCGCTGGGGCCCCTTGCAGGGCCGCACGCCAGAAGTCTTCCTCGGCGGCGCTCATGCCCTGTTGCTGCCGCCACGCCGCGTAGTCGCTGTATTGCAGCGCCGGCGCCGCAAGCGCAGGCGCATGGCCAGTGTGCAGTGCGCGGTAGATTGCCGAGAACTCGCGGATCAGCACGCCGACCGACCAGCCATCGGCGGCGATGTGATGCACGGCCAGCAGCAGCACCTGGCGCGGGCGGCCATCGGCCGCCGGGGCTAGCTGCACCAGTACGGCGCGCAGCAGCGGCGCGGTGGCGAGATCGAAGGAGCGCGCGGCTTCTTCGCGCATCAATGCGGCCAGCGTCTGCTGCTGCACGGCGGGCGCTTGCGCGCGCAGATCCTGTATCGCCAGCGGCGGCCTGCTGTCTGTGGGCGACGCGATGCGGGCGAAGGGCTCGCCTTCATCATCCTCGTGATAGCTGGTGCGCAGGATCTCGTGACGCTGCACCAGCAGGGCCAGCGTCTGCTCCAGCAAGGCCGGCGCCAATGCGCCATCGAACTGCAGCGCGGCCGTCATGTTGTAAGCCGCCGCCCCTGCTCCGCTCTGCATGCGATGCACCAGCCACAGGCGCTGCTGCATCGGCGAGAGCGGCATGCGCGGCGTGCGCGCCACCGGCTGCAGCACGGGAGCCGCGCCCTGCGGCGTGCTGCTGCGTGCGATCGCCTCGGCCAGCTCCCTGAACACGGGCGCTGCGAACAGGTCGTGCAGCGTCAGCGTGTGCTGCGGATGACGGGCGCGCCAGCGCGTCACCACGCTGGTGGCCAGCAGTGAATGCCCCCCCAGGGCAAAGAAATTGTCTTCCCGTCCCACTTGGGGCAGGCCCAGCACTTCCTGCCAGATTGCCGCCAGCGCCAGTTCGGTCTCGCCTTGCGGGGCGCTGTAGTCGCTGTCCTGGCTGATCTGCACCGCCGGCAAGGCCTTGCGGTCGATCTTGCCATTGGTGCTCAGCGGCAGCGCCGCCAGCACCATGATGATGGCCGGCACCATGTACTCGGGCAGATGCTCGGCCAACGCGGTTTTCAGCGCTGCCTCGTCATGCCTCTGGCCCTGATGCAGCGACACA
>NZ_VFNI01000010.1 GCF_006715495.1 Herbaspirillum sp. SJZ106 | reverse complement strand
ACCGCAGGCTACGCTGCCGGCAACAACCCCAGCACCACTGCGGCTTGCCGCTTAGACTAACTTTAAGTCTGGACCAGTTGTTTCAGGCCGGTCAATGTCTTGTCGGGTGCTGAAAGACAGATCAACGCTGTACAGCTCCAGATATAGTTGGAGTGTCGCGGAATCCTCATTATCACTAAATGGAAGAAGTTTTTTTATCTCCGCGCGCGCTCGTTCAATATCGCCGAGTGCCAAAGAAACTGACAGTGCTTGGAAATATGTAATTTTCCGCTGCCATCTCTCATCCTCGATGTTGCCCCTTAACCGCTCTAATACGGTCGCAAAATCTTCCAGCATCGACGTCGCATTGTATGCCGCCATTAACCCGTCCACAAAGTCAGACATGGCTGCGAGATCGAGTTGCAGCAGCTTTTCACCTGCATCAGGATCACGTTGTATGAGTAGACGCGTATGCTGCCGATGCCAGATTGAATATCGGGTCAGCAGGGCTCGCTTCTTTGCCAGTAACTCTGCTGGGGACAACGAATCAACCCGCCTGCTATCAACATGGGCGATATTCTCCCTACAACACTTACCAAACTCGATTCCTGAACCGCAAAGACAGGAAGCTTCAGGGCGTGGAATTTGCCGCAGCAAGAATTCTTTAATGGACGATTTATCTATCACGATATCCTTTCCAATCAACTGTCTTTGCAGCCAGTAGTCTCTGACCACTGCTTACCAATTCCATTTTGGCATTTAGGCATCTCATGCATAGGTATGCCAGTTTGATGTGCTATTGGTCGTTTGCCCAAATTCGCTGAAGATCCACGTCTTCACTGTCCGGCTGGCGCTCGCGTTCAAGCATATTTATCTGCAATACCATAGGGATATCAAAGGCAGTACCCGTAACCACGCAAGCGCCTCTCCCCAATGTCGGTATCATGCCCTTGGAGACGTTGTCTAATGTGCTGATGGTGTTATTGATCAAGAATAGATCCCGATCATTTACCAGACGATGAATAAAAAAATTGTGGAGCTGAGAGATCACTGTGGGGGAAATATCTGCGGGGCGCTGGCTTGAAACAGTTAGAAAGACGCCGAACTTACGGCCTTCTTTAATTATTTCTTCAAATAGATCCAATCGATAATCACGCCAGCTCTCGTGCTCTCTCGCAGATTGCTGCGAGAGGATATTGTGAGCCTCATCGATTACCAAGTGGATAGTTCGTGTAGGGGGATTTTCCGCGTCACGCTTGTGTGCGTTATAGAAGTGTTTAGCTATAAGCAAAGGCAGAATTTTCTTTACATCACTGTGACATCGCCGCATAGAAATAACCGTGAGAAGTCGCTCTTCAGCGGGTGCGTTTTCTACAGTCAGTACTTTACGAAGATTTGTTAGCGACGCCTCAATACGCTTCAGCAGTGGCTGAATATATTCGAACTGAACGTATCCAGCAATAAGGTCTCGACAAAGCTGAAGATGGGCTCTCAAAATCAATTCATCGAAAGAATCCAACTGGCCGAGATCGATTGCGTTAACTAACGGCAGCAGATGCTCGTCATACGTTGCCCCATCAGCACCGAAGTAGGATCTTGGAGCAATGAAGAAACTCGCCGTCTGTCGATTATAGTTAACTGTTGAAAGCAAAGCTGCTAACGGTTGAGAGCCAATCAACGCTGCGATTCTTAGGGCTAGCTCCAATGTTTCTGCCTTTGGTGAAGCCGCGCTAAAGATCTTTCGAAAGATTGATTTAACGTAGTTGTGAAGGGAATTAGGACGATCCAAAAATCTCCTTCGTCCAGTAACCAGGCGCGAAAGAAAAGGTTTTTGCGTATTCGGCGTGGCTTGGAAAAGGATACTAAAAGTGTCGGCGTCCCAAAACTCCGAATCACTCAGCGGAAATTGATCAACTGGGTCATTCAAAGAGACTAAATTCATGATGGTCTTTTGCGCGGCATCAACAAATTGATTCCCTGTGTACTCACCATTGAAGTCGAGAAAAATAAACTTACTTTTTCCCACCATCACTGCGCTTTTCTTTTCGAAAAGGACAGTGAATATCTTCGTTAAGGTGTTCGACTTTCCACTTCCTGTGTTTCCAAAAATACCCATATGGCTATTAAATAGCTTATGCCAGGGAAGAGAAATGGGAATATCTTCTTTCAACATCTTCCCGATCACGAAATCGCTCTGCACCCCCCGAGAAAAAATAGCGACGATATCGCCTTCCGGCAGCAACGCAGCAGGATCTTTAATCATCGGTAAGAATTTGATTCCTTCAAAGAACTTGTTATTTTCGAAGTAACCAATCGGGCGCGCATCAACTTTCCGTATATAACTCACTTTCCCATCGACGGTATCGACGCGACTTTCATCGAGATATTCCCCTTCAACGATGCAAACAATATTTCTAAATCCGCGCTGAATAGATAGGAACTCTCGGATTGATACTCCTTTGTATTTCTCTCCATTAAAAAACATTGTCTCTCGACTGGAGTCCTCATCAATTCTTAGCGTTACTTTTATTCCAGAAACCGAAATGACTTCCCCAACTTTAATAGTCATGTCTCTGCTCCCATGGCATTTTCCGGTTGGACGTCACGCTCTGGCTGCAGAGTCAGTACTGTACGATTGAATGTCGTGAAGTCTAGGAAATGTCCATCGTCTAGAGCTACGCATTGGACATTTGGAAAGGTGCCGAAGAAACCATTCATCTTGTCTCGTTCTAACGCATCAAAGCAACAGACAAAAACCTGCAATGAGGAGTTGGCTAGCGAGCGTTGAATCAAGTTTCGAATATGCTCATCGGCGAACGAAAATCCAAAGGTAACTAGAACAGAATTTGGCTTCTCGAGCTCATAACTGAGCAGTCGGAGCATTTGGTAATAGTGTTCGTCGAATACTGTTTCGTGGAACTTCCATTTTGTCGGATTAACTATCGGCAGAGTATTGTAGTTTGACCAGAATTGCTGCATGCGCTCTGCGCTCAATGCGGGGTTCGGTAGGTCGGCAGTGATTTTCGCAGGATCATTTAAACACTCTGAAAATGGCGCGAGATATGCCATATCAGCCTCTTCTAATAGACCATCGCCACCACCCGTTCGATAGTCGATACGAATGCGGGAATTTTCTTTTCTCCAATAGACGGAGCCGTGTAGATGCACCACATTAATCTGGGGAATTCCGATCGTTTGACGCTCGAAAACTCCGGTTTGACATAAATAGCTATTGAAATTTTTTGCGTGTAAGTAGCGACGGTGAAACCCTCGCCCACCATCGTTGATAACAAAATCTAAATTTGCACTCCGAAGCATTTCGTCAGCAATGTGCACGATGCAACCGTCGTAGTTCGTAGTAAAGACATTGCAGCGCTTATCAAGCGGCCGACGCCTCGAAAGAAGTTGAAGAATCGTTTCCAGGAAGCTGCGATAGTTTGCGATCACAGGTTGTCGCTGTGGGTCATTCGACGCTGCAGCGAAATCAAAATCGATGACGGGTTTAATGCAGGACTGGTAGTAATGCATGAAAACCAAAGTTTGCATTACATCATCTTCCGAAAAATGCGTCGCCAACGTCTCAATTGAATGAGCCTCGCCGCCGGCAGCCTCCTTGATCTTCAGCGCTAGCGTGGGAAAGATCCCGTACGAAGCTCCCGATCCCAGCAGAAAATTAAGATTTTTATCGTAGATGTCTTCTGGCTTGACTATTGATGGCATTGTTAATTTCCCCCGAATCCGTCTTCATGGGCTTCACCTTGAGGCTTCGCCCGCCGCAATTCTTATTTCTTTCCGAGAGCACTTACCCCCTGGCTCCCAGAAAATTTCTGATCAGGCTTATCTTAATGTTGTTCGCTTGCGTACTTAAAAACGGTGCAATACCTCATGTAGTCACTGGTCGCCGCTCTCGAAAGGCGTAACGATTTGCTCTTGCATCGTAGAGCGCGTGATGCTCAGGTAACTTGCTTTCCTTATGAAATTTGTAGCGCAACAACTCATTGATATTTCGACTAACATGACGCGGGCGGCACCAAGACGGCGCGCGATTATCCAATGCGTTGGAAAACAGATCCCAGTCAGATTGATAGTCAAAACAGATTTCTATTTCTTCCTCGCCCGGTCGCACTATTTTCAGCCATGAAGTTATTCGGATGTATAGATCTTCAACCGAGCAATGTGCGCCCTCTATTTGGCCAAGCAGTGGAATCACAGTCTCACGCACAAAATCACTACAGCTAAGCTCGGGAAAAGATACCTCGGCATAGAATTCCTCCCCGGACTGAGCGACCATGCCGATGCTTATGAGGTGAATATCAACAAAGTCCGTAAATTCAGTGTCGATGAAAATTTTAAAAGGCATTTTTACCTTCCGCGTACACTACAGTCAGAGGTGAAAAGATATAAGTGTCGTCTCAATGATCTGACTCAAATCAAAAGAGATTTATGGCGGCCGAGCTGCTAAGGGATACGTTTCATCATTACACAACTCTAATTGTCCATGCATCAACCTTTTTATAAAGCAACATTCTTTTTGCCGTCGCTATTCACATTCTATTTTTCAGATTGCTGCCGACATTCAAATGCTAATGCAAATCCTAAACGGACAGCGCCTATCGACGCGTCCGTCCATGAATGCTAATTCGCTTCGTGCAAAGACGAATTCAAATTGCTCAGCACATATTTCATACCTTAGTCATGCATTTGCCTTCGGCCTGCAGAACTCCCAATCAACATGCTTTTTTTGACAAGCCAAATTTCCAAATTGACAATACTTGCACAAATAATCGGATTATTCGCTTGACCACATAAGTGTTCGACTGGGCCTGGGCCGAGGCCTACCAACGCCACGGCCTGGCGTACTACCCCAAGCTGCTGTCGGCCATTCCGTTCACGCCGGTACGCGGCAGCCGCCTGCTGGCATGCGACGAACCGGCGCGCTCGGCGCTGCTGACGGCGCTGCAAGCCTTGCAACAGGACGGGGCGCACTCCTCCACCCATATCCTCTATCCGCCGCCGGAGCAGGCCCAGGCGCTGGCCGATGCCGGCTTCCTGCTGCGCAGCGGCGTGCAGTTCCACTGGCATAACGAGGGCTACGCCAGCTTTGACGAATTCGCCGCCACGCTGGACCGCAAGAAACGCAAGAACATCCTGGCCGAACGGCGCAAGGTGGCCGAGCAAGGCGTGCGCTTTCTCACCCTGCGCGGCAAGGAAATCGAGGAAGCCCACTGGCGCTTCTTCCACCGCTGCTACCGCCATACCTACGCCGCGCATTACTCCACGCCCTATCTCAATCTCGATTTCTTCCTGCGCATCGGCCAGGCCATGCCGGACAACCTGCTCCTGACCGTGGCCCAGCGCGACGGCAAACCCATCGCCTCTTCGCTCACGGTGTACGACCGCAGCACGCTGTACGGCCGCTACTGGGGCGCGCTGGAGCATGTGCCCTGCCTGCATTTCGAAACGGCCTACTACCAGCCTCTGGAATTTTGCATCGCCGAGAAGATCGCCTGGTTCGAAGGCGGCGCCCAGGGCGAGCACAAGATGGCGCGCGGCTTCCTGCCGCAAAAAACCTGGTCGGCGCACTGGCTGGCGCACCCCGGCTTCTACGATGCGGTGGAGCACTTCCTGCAGCGCGAAAGCGGCGGCATCGACGACTACATGAGCGAACTCAACGAGCGCAATCCGTTTCGCACCGCGTAAGGTTCATCCCAAAAGAAGGCCGGCAAATGCCGGCCTTCTGTCATAACCTCAGACGTTGTCAGGAGTTACTTGTAACCGACCCGATCCAGCATCTGCAACACCTTCTGCTGGTTGGCGCCGACCGCGCCGACGTTGATCACTTCGGCCTTGAACGGCCCCATCTTCAGCAATGCCGGGTTATCGGTCTTGACGCTCTTGACCGCCGGCCATTCGTTGTTGCCTTCGGCGAAATAGCGCTGCGCATTGTCGCTGGCCAGGTATTCCAGGAACTGCACCGCCTCGGCCTTGTGCGGCGCATGCTTGGCCACGCCGGCGCCGGCGATGTTCACGTGGGCGCCATAGCTTTTCTGGTTGGGCCAGACGATGCCGACCTTCTCCATCAGCGCCACGTCTTCAGGCTTGGTCGAGCGCAGCAGGCGCGCCACGTAATAGGAGTTGGAAATGGCCACGCCGCACTCGCCCGAACCGACTGCCTTGATCTGGTCGGTATCGCCGCCCACCGGCTGGCGCGCCTGGTTGGCGACCATGCCCTTGAGGATTTCCTCGGTCTTGGCGGCGCCATTATGCTCCAGCAGGGAACCGAACAACGAGACGTTGTATGGGTGCGCGCCGCTGCGGGTACACAGCTTGCCCTTGTTCTTCGGATCGGCCAGCGATTCGTAGGTGTCCACATCTTCCGGCTTGACGCTGGCCTTGTTGTAGACGATCACGCGGGCGCGGGTCGAGAAGCCGAACCACTGGGCGCCGTCGCTGCCTTCCTTGCTGTGCAGGTTGGCCGGGATGCGTTCATCGAGCACCTTGGACTTGACCGGCTGGAACAATCCTTCGCTTTGCGCTTTCCACAGGCGCGCGGCATCTACCAGCAGGATCACGTCGGCCGGGCTGGACGCGCCTTCGCTCTTGAGGCGGGCGACGATGCCGGCGTCGTCGCCGTCGATGCGGTTGATCTTGATGCCGGTGGTCTTGGTGAAATCGGCATAGAGCGCTTCGTCAGTCTGATAGTGGCGTGCCGAATAGAGGTTGATCACCTTCTCCTGGGCGACGGAAGACAGTGCGGTACCGGCCAGCAAAGCGCCGACCACGAGTTGACGAGAGAACATGGACCATCCTTTTCCAAAAAATTGATCGAATGCCGCGGCGTATCCGGGCTTCATTTTGGCGTGGGAGGCAATCCGCGAAATGGCATCGTGCGATGCCTCGTTATTGGTATATGGGCATTGATGCGGCGCTTGCGCCGGCCCGCATCGGAAACCGACGGCGACTATAACACAAATAAGAACCATTACCATTCAAATCGGAATGCCTGCGCAATGTTCCAAAACATTCGATCGCTCTTCCCAAAACGAAATCCCCCTGCCGTCGTGGACCGGCAGGGGGATTGTATTCACAGCAGAAAACCGCGCTCTCAGCTCAGGCCAATACCTTCAGCGCGAAATCGACGCCGATGCCGGCCCACCACTCCTGTTCCTTCTGGATCCAGAAGGAAATGCTGGGATGCTCCTTGACATAGTCGCGCCGGATTTCCAGCTCGATCTTGCTCTTGAACTTGACCTTCACCTTATCCAGGTCAAGCGTGATATGCGAATGCCGGAACATCACCGCCAGCCGCAGCGCCAGCACCGATTTGGCGAAATCGACATCGGCCAGCATCTCGCTGATCTTCTTCAGGTTGCCCTTCTGCCCCAGGATCAGCGTGCTCATCAGCCGTTGCTCGCGGGTGGTGAAACCCGGCAGGTCGGCATTGGCGATCAGGTAAGACGAATGCTTGTGGTAACCGGTGGGCGACACCACCAGCCCCGCCTCGTGCAGCAAGGCGCTCCAGTGCAGGTAACGCGCATAGGAATCGGTGGCCGGCTTGAGCAGCTGGAAAAACCCCTGCGCCGTGTCTGCCACGCCATGGGCGCGCGCCGCGTCGACATGGAAGCGGCGGCAGAAATCGTCCACCGACATGTCGCGCCGGTCCGCCTTGGTGGCGCGCAACTGGAGATCCCACATCACGCCCATGCGCAATCCGGCCTCCACCGGCGTGACGACCTCGATGCCGAATTCCTGCATGAAACCGATCAATACCGCCAGCCCGCCCATGATGACGCCGGCGCGGTCGGGCTTCATGCCATCCAGCTCGATCTGGCTCACATGGCCGAAATCGATCAGGCGCTGCATCAGGTCTTCCAGGCCGGGCAAGGTGACGCGGCCATCGCCCATGCCGTTGCGGGCGATCGTGTCGGCGATGGCGCGTATGGTGCCGGACGAGCCATAGATGTTGACGCCGCCATCGAAACTGAACAGGTGTACCGCATCCTCCACATACGAGCGCGCCGACAGGATCGCGCGTTCGAACGCGACCGCGGTGATCGCGCCATCCGGGAAAAACGCCAGGCTCTGGTTGACGGTGCCGATGCCGAAGGATTCGACATGGCGGATATGCCCGCCCAGGCCGCGGACGACCTCGGTCGAGCCGCCGCCGATGTCGATCACCATGCGCTCTTCGTTGGGCTCGGCCAGCACGCCGGCCACGCCCATGTAGATCAGGCGCCCTTCCTCCTCGCCGGAGATGATCTCGACCGGATAACCGATGGCGCGCTCCAGCTCGGGCAGCAGCTCGTGCGCGTTCCTGGCCACGCGCAGGGTATTGGTCGCCACCACGCGCACCGCGTCCAGCGAGTAGTCGCGCAAAATGGCGCGGAAACGGGTCAGCGAGTCGAGCGCGCTCTTGCAGGCCTGCTCGGTGAGGTAACCGTTCTTGTCGATGCCGGCCGCCAGGCGGATAGGATCGCGCGCGCTCTTGATGACGCGGATGCCTTCATTTTCATATTTTCCGATATGCAAACGAAAGCTGTTGGAACCGAGATCTACCGCTGCAAACATTCATTCCCTTCCGAGCAGGCGCGATCGCCCGACGATGCTTAAAAATACTTAAAACGATTTGACCGGCCCTGACCGAGCAGACAAGATAATCGGCTTACGTGACAGTTTAATGACACTTTGGCGCGCCGCAGGCGCCATACGGCGCATCGTCCGCGCCCTCTTTCCATGGCCGCCGCCCGCAAAGCCGCGCGTGGCCTGTAAAATGACGATGCCGCATGCAGCATTGCGGTGCAAATATTATTTTATACAATTTATTCAATTTCCTCCGATGCCGGGCATTCTTTATCTGATTCCCAACACTCTCGGCCCTGTCGACATGCCTTCCGGGGATGATGGCGCGCCGCATCCGCTGGACGCCATCATCCCGCGCGAAGTGCAAGCCGCGGCCGCGCGGCTGGATTATTTCGTCGCCGAAAACGCCAAGACGACGCGCGCCTTCCTCAAACTGCTGGGAAGCCGCCACGCGCTGTCCAAGCCGATCCAGGAAATCGACATTGCCGAACTGCACGTCAACACCGACGCCTCGGCCTTGCCGGCCTTGCTGGCGCCGCTGCTTGAAGGGCGCGACGGCGGCCTGATTTCCGAAGCCGGGGTGCCGGCAGTGGCCGACCCCGGCGCCAACCTGGTGCGCCTGGCCCACCGGCACGGCATCCAGGTGCGTCCGCTGGTCGGCCCGTCGTCGTTGCTGCTGGCGGTGATGGCCAGCGGGCTCAACGGCCAAAGCTTCGCCTTCAATGGCTACCTGCCCACCGATGCCGATGCGCGCGGCAAACGCATCCGCCAGTTGGAAGATCGCTCGCGCAAGGAAAAGCAGACCCAGTTGCTGATCGAAACGCCTTACCGCAATGCCGCCATGCTGGAGGCATTAGCCAGTCATTGCCAGGGCAACACGCTGGTGTGCGTGGCGACCGACTTGAGCTTGCCGACGGAGTCGGTGCGCACGCAGACGGCAGGACAATGGAAAGCCGCGCTGGCGGCTGGCCAGGGACCGGATTTTCATAAGAAACCGACGGTGTTCTTGTTATTGGCCGATTGAGATATCCGGGATTGCGGGATGTTTGAGTAAAAAAACAGAGGCCGGCTGGAATATCAGCCGGCCTTCCGTTTTCCGCTCTCGGCGCTCAGCGCTCAACGCAACGCAGGCGGCGATGCAGACATCAGGGTCTTGGCAACACCTGCCCCGAAAGCCACACCGAACTTCTTCAGCACACGCTCGGAAAGCTTCTCGGCCTGGGTGTAGTCGACCACGTCCTCAGCCTTGATCTCGTCGCGCGCCACGCTGTCGACCGTGCCGTAACCATCGGCCAGGCCCAGTTCGACCGCCTTGGAACCGGTCCACACCAGGCCGGAGAAGGTTTCGGGAGTTTCCTTCAGCCGCGCGCCGCGGCCCTGGCGCACGACGTCGATGAACTGCTGGTGGATCTCGTCCAGCATGGCCTGGGCATATTCGCGCTGCTTGGCGCTTTGCGGGCTGAACGGGTCGAGGAAGCTCTTGTTCTCGCCGGCCGTCAGCAGGCGGCGCTCGACGCCCAGCTTGTCCATCAGCCCGGTGAAGCCGAACCCGTCCATCAGCACGCCGACCGAACCGATCAGGCTGGCCTTGTTGACGTAAATGCGGTCGGCCGCGGCAGCGATGTAATAGCCGCCGGAGGCGCACATTTCCTCGACCACCACGTAGATCGGCTTCTTCGGATATTCCTTGCGCAGGCGGGTGATCTCGTCGTTGATCATGCCGGCCTGCACCGGGCTGCCGCCGGGGCTGTTGATCTTGAGGATCACGCCGACCGAATCGGTCGCGGCGAAGGCCTTGTCCAGCGCCGGGATCACCACCCCGGCCGAGCCCTGGCCTTCGGATTCGATGGTGCCCTTGATTTCCACCAGCGCGGTGTGCCTGCCCAGCGGTTCGCTCTCGGTCTTGCCGAAGGTGAAGGCCATCCAG
Organism: Herbaspirillum sp. SJZ106; assembly: GCF_006715495.1. Lineage (GTDB taxonomy): Bacteria > Pseudomonadota > Gammaproteobacteria > Burkholderiales > Burkholderiaceae_D > Herbaspirillum. The sequence goes on along the minus strand of NZ_VFNI01000010.1, from coordinate 44,272 downwards.
ATGCCGAACACGATGGCCATCAGGATCACAATGCGGAAGAAAATGCTCCAGCGGCGCCGCGCCTGCTGTTCCTTGACCGCGAACAGCGCCAGCTTTTCCAGCACGTCGCGTTCCCAGCCGATATGTTTCTTGTCGTCGCGACCGGGCTTGGGCGTGGCTGCCGCTTCCGGGGCCGGCGTAGCGCCGGCCGGCGGCGGCGATTGGTGATTTTCGAATTCGTTATTGCTCATATGCTCACTCAAAACGAAAGGCGCTTCTCATGCGCCTTCGCGGATTGCCCCGGGGCTCATGCCCCGGCAGCCTTGACCAGTTCGTCCGGACGCCAGTAAATCCGGCCATCCCGCTCCACCGTCATGATCTTACGCAAATGCGCGCCGGTACAAGGGCCGCCTTCACATTTTCCGGTATCGGGCGCGTAAACCGCGCCATGTGTTGCGCACATGAGATACAGGCCGCTGGATTCAAAGAATTCGCCTTCGGCCCAGTCCAGCTCCACCGGCACATGCGCGCAGCGGTTCAGGTAGCCATACACCTGGCCGCCATAGCGCACCACGAAGCCGCTGGCGTCGTCGCCGCGCACCAGCACCGGAAAGCGCTTGCCGCGGCCGCCCTCCTCGATCTCGGAAGAAGCGCAAATGTCGATTTCTGTATGGCTGCTCATGGCGTCGGCAATGGTCTGGCAGTGGCGGAAGGCGATGGCACGGTGCCGCCGCCCGATCGGAAGTGCATGCGGCCTCAGGCGTTGTCAGTGAGCCATTGGTGCAGCTCGCGGATCGATTTTGCGGAAAACAGCGGATTGAGCGCCGCCAGTTGGGCCACCGGATGCGCGCCGAACTCCACCGCAACGCCTTTGGCACTGGCGTTGATGGCCATCTGCAGGTCGTGGGTGGTATCGCCGATCATCAGCGTGCGACCCATGTCCTGCCCCAGTTCACGCGTGAGCTCCTGCAGCATGGCCGGATGCGGCTTGGAGAAGGTCTCATCGGCGCAACGGGTGGCGTCGAACACCGACAACAGGCCGGTGGTATTCATCGCGCGGTTCAGCCCGACCCGGCTCTTGCCGGTGGCCACGGCCAGGAAATAGCCTTGTTGCGACAGGTCGGCCAGCATTTCGGGCACGCCGTCGAACAGCGTGAGATCCTTGTCCTGCCCCAGGTAATGGTGGCGGTAGCGCTCGACGATGCGCGGGTAGTATTTCGGGTCGACGTCGGGGATGGCCGCCTGCATGGCGTCCTGCAGGCCCAGGCCGATCACGTAGGAGGCGGCGCTCTTGTCGGGAATCGGCAGCCCCAGATCCCGCGCCGCCGCCTGGATGCAGCGCACGATGGTCGAAGTGCTGTCCATCAGGGTACCGTCCCAGTCGAAGACGATCAGGTCGAATTGCTTTCTAGCCATGTTTTCCGTTCATTCTGGGCAAGCCCGCCGGCATCGTGACGATCACCGGACAGACATGCATCATTGCCAATGCCGGCCAGAAAGTATCATATCCGGCGCGCCACGGCACCGCTCTTCAGTCGCCTACGGCTCCGACAGACTGTCCGGACCATACCGGATCGCTGCCGACATCCTGCAGGCTGCGCAGGAAATTCTCGCATTCGGCCGGCAAGGCCGCTTTCAGCGTCACGGTCTGGCCGCTGTCGGGATGGGTAAAACTGATCTGCCAGGCATGCAGGAACATGCGCTTCAAGGCGATGCGCTTGCCATCTGCCTTCTGCAGCGCCTTGTTCAGCGCGAAATCGCCGTACTTGTCATCCCCCACGATCGGGAAGCCGCTGGACGACAGGTGAACCCGGATCTGGTGCGTGCGGCCGGTCTTGAGCTCGGCCTCCAGCAGGGCAAATTCGCCGAAACGTTGCAACAGGGAAAATACCGTATGCGACGCCTGGCCGTCGGCCTGCACCCGCACTCGCCGCTCGCCGTCGGGCGTACTGTATTTGAATAAGGGCAACTTGATGTGCTGGCGCGCATTCTTCCAATCGCCCCGCACCAGGGTCAGGTAGCGCTTGTCGGTCACGCCGTCGCGCATCTGGTCGTGCAGGTTGGTCAGGGCTGAGCGCTTCTTGGCAATCAGCAATACGCCGGAGGTATCGCGGTCGAGTCGGTGCACCAGCTCCAGGAACTTGGCCTGCGGACGCGCCGCGCGCAACTGCTCGATCACGCCGTAGCTCACGCCCGAGCCGCCGTGCACCGCCACGCCGGCCGGCTTGTCGATCACCAGCATATGGCTGTCTTCGAGCAAGATCCGGAATTCGGCGCCAGGCACGGCAACTTCTTGCTTTTCTGCAACTCGTATTGGCGGAACGCGCACCACATCGCCATCGGCCAGGCGGTAGGTCTGGTCGATGCGGCCTTTGTTGACGCGCACCTCCCCCGACCGCAGGACACGATAGATATGGCTCTTGGGAACGCCTTTGCAGATCCGCAGCAGGAAATTGTCGATCCGCTGTCCGGCGTCTTCTTCGGAAATGGTCAGCAACTGCACTTGAGGGACGCTGTGCGAGCCTGCTGCGTTCCGGGGAGCCGCCGCCGCTTTGGCGGATTCAGAAGCCCCCCTAGAAAATCTCGCTAAGTCCTTCATTTTGAATATATAATCGTTCGACGCTGGTCAAAAAACCGCGTCAGTAGAATAAAAAGGAACATTCTACACAAGAGGAGACTTCGTCAGCCTCGCGAATTGCAAAATTGACGAAGGGGGCCCCGAAAATGACGACGTGCGGCACTGCAGACGCCCAAAACGGCGCTGCGACGGCTCGATCAAGCCAGATCAAGCAGCCGTAAATGCCGCTCGACAGATTAACAAGGCCTCGAAACGAGTACGCATCTTCCCTGCGCGAGTCCAGTTTGCACCGCAGTTGCAATCGGATAACGCACTTGGAAGTGGAACAGAATTGTTTGGATCATCAGGATAAAAGTCTGGCAAGACTCGCATCCGGTGCCCCGGATTCTGGATCGCAGCGCACAGCCCGCTGGCAGCAAGCAGCGCAACAAGCGGTTGGCCCACATGGCCGGCCGCGATTTGCAGCGCTTTGCCCGGGCCGGGCCGCGAACCAAAACCGGATCGCCGCGAAGCTTGCCGGTTGATGCGTTGAACCCGATCGCCGTCGCCAACCCATATAAACATGAATCGTTTGGCTCCACAGACCAGCTTACCGTCCGCAGCAGACCGTGCGACCGCTTATTGCGGAACGCCGGGCGCGGATACGGCGCTGCCCGGCGTTCCCGTCCAGCGCATCCGCGCCCCGTTGTGCTTGAGTGCTTTATAAACTGCACTCCACACAGTAAGGCAATTCCCTCTCCCGATCACTTCCGTTCTCGCGTACATCCCCTGTACTTTTGGCGCCGACTCCGCAACCGGACGGCGCCATTTGAAGGATCTTCGGATCCCGGAGTGAAAACATGAAACGTATGTTGTTCAACGCTACGCAGCAGGAAGAGCTGCGCGTAGCCATCGTTGACGGTCAGAAACTGATCGATATCGATATCGAAACGACCGGACGCGAACAGCGCAAGTCCAACATCTACAAGGGTGTCATTACCCGCATCGAACCCTCGCTGGAAGCCTGCTTCGTCAACTACGGCGAAGAACGCCATGGTTTCCTGCCTTTCAAGGAAGTGGCCCGCACCTACTTCAAGGAAGGCGTCGATGTGCGCAACGCCACCATCAAGGAAGCGCTGCGCGAAGGCCAGGAAATCATCGTCCAGGTCGAAAAGGAAGAGCGCGGCAACAAGGGCGCGGCCCTGACCTCGTTCATCTCCCTGGCCGGCCGCTACCTGGTGCTCATGCCCAACAATCCGCGCGGCGGCGGCGTCTCGCGCCGGGTCGAAGGCGAAGACCGCCAGGAACTGCGCGAAACCATGGACAAGCTGGACCTGCCCGGCGGCATGTCCGTCATCGCCCGCACCGCAGGCATCGGCCGCAACGTCGACGAACTGCAGTGGGACCTGAACTACCTGATGCAACTGTGGCGCGCCATCGAAGGCGCCGGCCAATCGACATCGGGCGCCTTCCTGATCTACCAGGAATCCTCGCTGGTCATCCGCGCCATCCGCGACTACTTCCAGCCCGACATCGGCGAAATCCTGATCGACACCGACGACATCCACGACCAGGCCCAGCAGTTCATGGCCCACGTGATGCCGGACATGATCCACCGCGTCAAGCGCTACCGCGACGACGTGCCGCTGTTCTCGCGCTTCCAGATCGAACACCAGATCGAAACCGCCTACTCGCGCACCGTGCCACTGCCTTCCGGCGGCGCCATCGTGATCGACCACACCGAAGCCCTGGTCTCGGTGGACGTCAACTCGGCGCGCGCCACCCGCGGCAGCGACATCGAGACCACCGCGTTCAACACCAACCTTGAAGCGGCCGACGAAGTGGCCCGCCAGTTGCGCCTGCGCGACCTGGGCGGCCTGATCGTGATCGACTTCATCGACATGGAGAACAGCAAGAACCAGCGCGAAGTCGAAGGCCGCCTCAAAGACGCCCTGCACCATGACCGCGCCCGCGTCCAGATGGGCAAGATCTCGCGCTTCGGCCTGATGGAACTGTCGCGCCAGCGCCTGCGCCCGTCGCTGTCCGAAGGCAGCCACGTGACCTGCCCGCGCTGCAACGGCACCGGCCACATCCGCGATACCGAATCCTCTGCCCTGCAAGTCCTGCGCATCATCCAGGAAGAGGCGATGAAGGAAAACTCCGCCGCCATCCACGTGCAGGCGCCGGTCGACGTGGCCGCCTTCCTGTTGAACGAGAAGCGCGGCGAAATCCTGAAGATCGAAACGCGCCACCGCGTGACGGTCATCATGATCCCCAACAAGCACCTGGAAACCCCGCACTACAAGATGGAACGGATCAAGCACGACGATCCGCGCCTGGACGACGCCCAAGCCAGCTACGCCATGGCCGAGCAGGCCGACACCGACATCGGCTACAGCAAGCGCCAGAAGGAAGACCTCAAGCCGCGCCAGGAAGCCGTGGTCAAGGGCATCACCCCGGACCAGCCGGCCCCGATCGTCGAACGCAAGGCTCCCGAACCCGCGCCCGTGCCGCCGCCGACACTGGCGCCGGAAGCAGGCCTGCTGGGCAAGATCTTCAGCTTCTTCCGCAAGAAGCCTGTCGCCCCGGTCGCCGCTCCGGCCCCGGTCGAAGCCAAGGCGCCAGCCAAGCGCGAAGGCGATCGCAACAACCGCGACCGCAACGGCCGTAACCGCAACCGCAGCGAACGCGGCAATGAACGCGGCGGCGAGCGCAATGCGCGCAACCGCGACGGCAACCAGGCTACTCCGGAGCTCAAGACCGGCGACGCCATCGAAGGCAAGCAGCAACGTTCGCCGCGTCCGCCGCGCGAAGGCCGTGAACCGCGCGAGCCGCGTGAGGCCCTGGCCCGTGAAGGCCTGGAAAACAAGGAAGGCCGCCGCGAGCCGCGCGAAGCTCGTGAACCGCGTGAAGGCCGCGAAGGCCGTGAAGGTCGTGAGCAACGCGAACCGCGCCAGCCGCGTGAACCGCGCGCCCCGCGTGGCGAACGCAACAAGGAGGCCAAGTCCGAAGATGGCCTGCCGCTGGAAGCCGCACTGGCAGCCGGCGCCGCCACCGCGGGAGTGGCAGTCGCCGCCACAACGGCAGCGATCGCATCCGACGAGCAAGCCGTCCAGGTTGAAGGCGCACAGGTCGAAGCCGGCGAAGGCGCGGAAGCCTCCGAAGGCGGCGCCGAACCGCGCCGTCGCCGCCGTCGTGGCGGCCGCAACCGTCATCGCCGCGAACGCGACGAAAACGGCAACGTGATTGAAGAAGGTTCGGAAGCAGGCAATGCCGACGCCGTTGAGAGCGCCGACAACGTCTCTGCCGCAGCAGTGATCGGCCAAGCCGACATCGCCGCTGGCGAAGCGGCCGATGTCGCCATCGCGCAAGCCTCCTTTGCCGCATCGCCGGTTCCGCCAGCGCCGCCGGTTGCAACGCCTGCCGTTGCCGTTGAAACACCTGCGGTTGCGGCACCTGCTGAAAGCGCAGCCACGGTTGAAAGCGGCGTGAATTCGGTGGAAGCCGTCGCCGCGGCAGCAGCCGAAGCGACCGAAGCGGTATTCGCACACAGCGAACCGATCGAGCCGCCGGCGCAGTCCATCGACGCCAGCTTCGCTCCGGCGCCGGCTTTCGAACCGGTCCAGGCTCCCGCTGCCGTCCCGGCCGCATCGGAAGCGCCGCTGGAATTGGTGCAAGCCGCCGAACCCGCCAGCGCCCAACCGGCGCCGCAGCCGATCAGCTTGCCGGATGCAGCCGTGGCAAGCGTGGCCGCACCGGTCCAGAAAGCCCCGGCGCAAGCCGCAGGCAATCCGGCACAGTGGGATTCGCTGAACCAGATGCTGTCCCAGGCCGGCCTGACCCTGGCCACGACCGACCCGGTCAAGCTGCAAGCCGCACAGGCAGCCGCGGCCAACTTCGTGACGCCACCCCGTGTGCCGCGCGAACGCAAGCCGCTGCCGCCCCAGTCGACCGAACCTTTGGTCCAGGTTGAGACGCGCCGCTGATTGGCTTGAGCAGTGATGAAAAAGGGAGCTTCGGCTCCCTTTTTCTTTTATCGGATACAGCGGGTTACAGTTGAGCCCCCGACAGGCAAATACAGTGGCGCCGGCGCCATGCTGCCAGGCAAGCGCCAGCATGCCGCCACGGCCGGCAAAGTCCCTTGCCGCATGGAAGCGCTGCCGCCCCATGTCTGCCCATGCCTGCGGGAAATAGCGAATATGCACAATTGTGCATCTACTCGGTGTTGCCAGCCGTGCTATCGTTACACATCTGTATCAGCCAGCCCGTATGAACAAGCGCGTCATTCCCATCGTTGATTATCGGCAAGCCGTGCCATTGAGCCTGGGGGCGGCCCTGTTGCCGGTTCCCGCGGAGCCCGTCGGCCTGCTGGCCGATGCATTGGGGCGGCCACTGCACGATCTGCGCATCTCCGTGACGGATCGCTGCAACTTCCGTTGCGTCTATTGCATGCCCAAGGACGTATTCGACAAGCAATACCAGTTCCTGCCGCATTCCGCCCTGCTCACCTTCGAGGAAATCACCCGTGTGGCGCGCCAGTTCGTGGCGCATGGCGTGCACAAGATCCGCCTGACCGGCGGCGAGCCGCTGCTGCGCAAGAACATCGAGCGCCTGGTCGAGATGCTGGCCGCGCTGCGCACGCCCGAGGGACGCGAGATCGACCTCACGCTGACCACCAACGGCACCTTGCTCAAGCAGAAGGCCCAGGCTTTGAAGGATGCCGGCCTGAAGCGCGTGACCGTCTCGCTCGATTCGCTGGACGATGAAAACTTCCGCCGCATGAACGACGTCGACTTCCCGGTGGCGCGCGTGCTGGAAGGCATCGAGGCCGCGCACGCCGCCGGCCTGGGCCCGCTCAAGATCAACATGGTGGTCAAGAAAGGCCTGAACGACCACGAGATCCTGCCGATGGCGCGCCGTTTCAAGGGCACGTCCGCCATCCTGCGCTTCATCGAATACATGGACGTGGGCAGTTCCAACGGCTGGCGCATGGACCAGGTGGTGCCATCCGACGAGGTGGTGCGCCGCATCGCCGCCGAATTGCCGCTGGTCGAAGCCGATCCCAACTACACCGGCGAAACCGCCGAACGCTGGCGCTATGCCGACGGCAGCGGCGAAATCGGCGTCATCTCCAGCGTTACCCACGCCTTCTGCCAGGATTGCTCGCGCGCCCGGCTGTCCACCGAAGGCCGCGTCTACACCTGCCTGTTTGCCAGCGAAGGCCACGACCTGCGCGGCATCGTGCGCAACGGCGGCAGCGATGCCGAGCTCGCCGGCGCCATTGCCCGGCTGTGGCATCGGCGCGGCGACCGCTATTCCGAATTGCGCAGCGAGCAGCAAGACGCGCGCGCGCGGCGCAAGGTCGAAATGTCGTACATCGGCGGCTAAGTCTCGCCCCCCTTTCAACCAACCGCATCATGTCCGCCGTACCTGCCATCGTTGCCAGCCATATCACCGGCCTCGTCCTGGCCGGCGGGCGCGGCACGCGCATGGGCGGCGTCGACAAGGGCCTGCAAGAGCTGCACGGCAAACCGCTCGCCCAGCATGTGCTGGAACGACTGGCGCCGCAGGTCTGCACCCTGGCGGTCAACGCCAACCGCTCCCAGCAGCGCTATGCCGCCTTCGGTTATCCGATCTGGCACGACCTCGCCCCCGATTTCCCTGGTCCCCTGGCCGGCCTGCAATGCGGTCTCTCGCACTGTGCCACGCCGTTCCTGGCGACCGCCCCTTGCGATACTCCGCTCATCCCCTATGACCTGGTGGCGCGGCTGGCCGATGAACTGATCGCCAGCGGCGCCGATGCCGCCTTCGTCGTCACCGGAAAAGACGGCAGCAGGCAAGCCCATCCGGTATGCTCGCTGCTGAGGAAGTCGACCCTGCCCTCGCTCAACGCCTACCTCGCCGCCGGCGAACGCAAGATGGAATTCTGGTTCGCCACGCTGCAATGCGTGGAAGTCGATTTCCCCGACGAACGCGCCTTCTGCAATATCAACACCGGGCTGGAACTGCAGCGGCTCGAACAAGAACGATGACCCAGACTTCCCCGCACTCCCTCGACGACATCATCAGTTGCATCAGCGGCTACGATCCCAATGCCATGACGGTGACGCAAGCGCAAAGCGTCATCCATGATTTCATCCGCCCCATCGACGCGGTAGAAAAAGTCGCCATCCGCAGCGCCCTTGGCCGCGTGCTGGGGCAAGATATCGTCTCCCGCATCGACGTGCCCGCCCACGACAATTCGGCCATGGACGGCTACGCCATGCGCGGCGAAGATATCGCCGCGGGCAATGAGGTGCGCCTGGAGATCGCCGGCGCGGTGCATGCCGGCGCCAGCTTCGATGGCGAAGTGCTGCGCGGCCAATGCGTGCGCATCATGACCGGGGCGCCCATGCCTGCCGGTTGCGATACCGTGATCCCGCAGGAATTGACCGCCGATGCCGACCGGCACGGCGTCACCATCCCCGCCGGCCGCGTGCGCCCCGGCGACAACCGCCGCCTGCGCGGCGAAGACCTGGCCATCGGCACCGTGGCGCTGCCGCGCGGCCGGCAATTGCGCCCGTCCGACATTGGCCTGTTGGCCTCGCTCGGGATTGCCGAAGTGCCGGTGCAGCGCCGCCTGCGCGTGGCCTTTTTTTCCACCGGCGATGAATTGCGCTCGGTGGGCGAGCCGCTCGACCCGGGCTGCGTCTACGACTCCAACCGCTACACCCTGCACGGCATGCTCACGCGCCTGGGCTGCGACATCCTCGACCTGGGCGTGGTGGGCGACGACCCGGCCGCGCTGGAAGCCTCCTTCCGCAGCGCCTGCGAAGAAGCCGACGCGGTCATCACCTCCGGCGGCGTCTCGGTCGGCGCCGCGGACTACACCAAGCAGACCATGGCCAGCCTGGGCGCCATGCTGTTCTGGAAAATCGGCATGCGTCCCGGCCGCCCGCTGGCCTTCGGCCGTATCGCCTCCAACGGCCGCGACGCCTACCTGTTCGGCCTGCCTGGCAATCCGGTGGCGGTGACGGTGAGTTTCTATTTCTTCGTGCGCGACGCCCTGCTGCGCCTGGCCGGCGCCGAAGCATCGCCGCTGCCGCGCCTGCGCGTGAGATCGGCCGGCGCCATCCGCAAGAAGGCCGGCCGCACCGAATACCAGCGCGGCATTCTCGCGCCCGATGCGCAAGGCGTATGGTCGGTCCGGCTCACCGGCACCCAGGGCTCGGGCATCCTGCGCTCGATGTCGGATGCCAATTGCATCATCGCGCTGGAACATGAGCGCGGCGATGTCGCGGCGGGAGAAGAAGTGTCGGTGGTAGTGTTTGACGGCCTGGTTTGATGCGCCTATGCAGTGCCAAGAATAGAAAAGGGACAGCAAACCGTAATGCCGTTCAGTTAAGGCCAATTCACAGAGTCCGTTCGGGCTGAGTAGGCCCGCCAGGGCCGTATCGAAGCCAGCGCGCCAGCATCAGCGGCCTCGCCTGCCCTTCGATACGCTGCTGCGCAGCTACTCAGGGCGAACGGGGTCTGGAGTGCACAAACACAAATGCCGTTCCGTTAAGGCTAATTCTGAAGCACTCACCACAGAATCCGTTCGGGCTGAGTAGACCCGTCAGGGTCGTATCGAAGCCAGCGCGCCAGCATCAGCGGCCTTGCCTGCCCTTCGATACGCTGCTGCGCAGCTACTCAGGGCGAACGGAGTCTGGACTCCACAAACCTCCACAAACAAAAATGCCGTTCAGCGCTTAACTGAACGGCATTAGACGGCAAGCCGTCCCTTCTTCCCATCCGTTTTGCCATCCAGGCCTCAAACGCCTTCGGCGTCGTCCCCCAGATCCAGCTCTTCGGTTCCCAGCAATTTCTGCGCGCTCTCCGACGGCAAGGCTTCGACCGACTTGAGCTTGCGCGTCATCTGGCGCGTGCGGGTTTCGGCCTGGTCGATGTTCCTGGCCGCGCGTTCCAGCGCAAGTTTGGTCGAGGCCAGCACATCGCCGAACTTGCCGAACTCGGTCTTGACCGCCCCCAGCACCTGCCACACTTCCGACGAGCGCTTCTCCAGCGCCAGCGTGCGGAAGCCCATCTGCAGGCTGTTGAGCAACGCCAACAAGGTCGATGGCCCGGCGATGGTGACGCGGTGCGTGCGCTGCAGGTCATCCGACAGGCCCGGACGGCGCATCACTTCCGCATACAGGCCTTCGGTCGGCAGGAACAGGATGGCGAAGTCGGTGGTCAGCGGCGGCGACAGGTATTTCTCGGCGATGGTCTTGGCTTCGCCGCGCACGGCGCGCTCCAGCTCCTTGCCGGCGGTCGCCACGCCATCGGCATCGGCGCGCTCGGCCGCGTCCACCAGGCGCTCGTACTGCTCCTTCGGGAACTTGGCATCGATCGGCATCCATACCGGCGTCGCATCGTCCTTGGCGCCCGGCAGGCGGATGGCGAACTCCACCCGCTCCCCGCTGCCCGGCACGGTCTCGACGTTCTTGGCGTACTGGTCGGGGGTGAGCATCTGCTCCAGCAAAATCTCCAGCTGCACTTCGCCCCAGGTGCCGCGCGTCTTGACGTTGGTCAGCACGCGCTTCAGGTCGCCCACGCCGGTGGCCAGCTGCTGCATCTCGCCCAGGCCCTGGTGCACCTTGTCCAGGCGGTCGGACACCAGCTTGAACGACTCGCCCAGGCGCTGCTCCAGCGTGGCATGCAGTTTCTCGTCCACGGTCTTGCGCATCTCTTCCAGCTTTTGCGCGTTGTCGTTCTGCAGATCCTTGATCTTGGACTCCAGCGTGGCGCGCACCTCGGCCATGCGCTGGGAGTTGGATTCGGTCAGCGCAGACAATTGCTGGTTCAGGGTATCGCCGAAGCGCTTCAAGGACAGCGCCTGCTCCTCGCGGTTGACCTGTGCTTGCTGCGTCAGCGACTGGCGCATGCCGTCGAGCTGCTGGGCATTGGTTTCGTTGAGCTTGACCAGTTGCTGGGCGAAGCCGTCGATCTGGTTGTTCTGCAGCGTCGCCACGCTGGAGATCTGCGTGGCCAGCGTCTGCTGTAACTGGGCGAAATTGGCGCCCAGCTCCTGCCGCGTGCTTTGCGCGCTGGCCTGCACCTGGCTACGCAGTTCGCGTTCGATGCGCTCGCCGGTGTCTTGCTGATGGCGCTGCAAATCCTGCTTGAGCTGCTGCAAGGCGGCTTCGGCGCCGTTGTCGTCCTTGCGGCCGGAACGCAGCAGCACCAGGATTTGCAGCACGATGCCGACCGCCACCAGGCCGGCGAGTATCAGTTCAAAGGATGTCATGGAGCAAAAGAAATGGCGGCCCGCGCATCGCTGCCACAGGCCTTGGAAGAAAGATATGCCATGGTGCGCGATTGCGGCGCGCGGCGCAAGCGCAAGACGTTTTACTCCGCCTTGTTGCGCATCCAGTCGGCGGTCTGGTAAAAGGCCGCCAGCAGGCGCTTTTGCAATTCCTCCGGCAAGCCGACATCCTGCATCGCCCACGCCATGCAGCGCAGCCACTGGTCGCGCTCCGAGACGCCGATAGGAAAGGGCAAATGGCGCGCGCGCAGGCGCGGATGGCCGAACTGCTCGATATACAGGTTGGGGCCGCCGGTCCAGCCGGACAGGAACATATAGGTCTTTTCGCGCGAGCCGTCCAACGAAGGCGGATGCAGCGCGCGGATACCGGCGAACTCCGGCTCCAGGTCCATCAGGTCGTAGAAACGGTCGACCATCTCGCGCAGTTTCCCTGCGCCGCCGATCAGGTCGAAAGTGGTCGGCTGATTGGGATCTTCGATTTGCATAAGACCGCCATGATACCGCAGCGCGCCCGCCACCGCTGCCCATATAGCCCTCTCAAAGCGGCGTGGCGGCGGCTTTCCGGCGCTATCTTGACCTGGATCGGGTCACGCCTCCCTCAGCGTCTGCAGCGGCGGGCGGCCCAGTACATGGCGCAGCCCGGCCCAGCCGCCGATGGCCGAACACCCGGCGCCGATGGCCATGCCGGCGATCCATACCAGCGGGCTGAACGTCCAGTCGAAATTGAAGACGTAATGCGCCAGCGCCCAACCGATGGCGGCCGCGCCGCTGGCCGCCAGCAAACCCGCCACCGAACCCACCAGCAACACCTCGATGCGTTGCGCCCGGGAAAGCTCGGCCCGCGTCGCGCCCAGCGCCCGCAGCAAGCCCGCCTCGCGCACCCGCTCGTCCTGCGAGCCGGCCAGCGCCGCGTACAGCACCAGCACACCGGAGCACAGCGTGAACAGGAACAGGAATTCGACCGCCGAAATCACCTGCCCCACCACCTCCTGGATCTGGCGCAGCACGTTGCCGATATCGACCACGGTCAGGTTCGGGAAATCGCGCGTGAGCGTATTGCCCAGCGCTTCCTGCGACGGCGCCAGATGGAAGGCGGTGATCCAGCTTTGCGGCGCATCGCGCATCGCTTGCGGGTTGATGATCACAAAGAAGTTCACCCGCAGCGAGCCCCATTCCAGCTTGCGCAGGCTGGTCACCGGCGCTTCCACCAGCTGGCCGGCGATATCGAACTGCAGCCGGTCCCCCAGCTGGATCCCCAAGGTCTGCGCCAGGCCGCGCTCGACCGAGGCTTCCGGCTTGCTGTCGTCGTACCAGTTGCCGGCCACGATGCTGTTGCCGGGCGGGATGTCCTTCATGGTCGAGAGGTTGAATTCGCGGTCGACCAGGCGCTTGGCGCGGTCTTCCTTGTAATCGGCCGCGCTGATCTGGCGGCCGTTGATCTGCACCAGGCGGCCGCGGATCATCGGATACAGCTGCGGCTGGGCGACTCCGCCCTGCTCCAGTGCGCCGGTCACCGCCGCGCGCTGGTCGGGCTGGATGTTGATCACGAAACGGTTGGGCGCATCCGGCGGCGTCGCTTGTTGCCAGGCGCCGACCAGGTCGCCGCGAATCACCGTCAACAGCAGCAAGGCCATCAAACCCAGTCCCAGCGCCACCACCTGCATCACGGCCGCCGCCGGGCGGCGCTGCAAGCCGTCGATGGCGAAGCGCCAGCTCTGGCTGTCGAACCAGCCGCGCAACCCACGCAAGGCGCGCAGGCACAGCCACGCCACCAGCGCAAACAGGCCGAAACCGCCGAGGAAACCGGCCACCGTCAACAAGCCCAGCTTGAGGTCGCCGGCCTGCCACAGCAGCAACCCGGAAAACACCAGCGTGCCCAGCACATAGGTCAGCACCGTCAGCGTCTGCGGCGTGCCCTGCTCGCGCCGGATCACGCGGTTGTGCGGCACGTTGCGCAGTTGCAGGATGGGCGGCAGCGCAAAGCCCACCAGCAACAGCAAGCCGGTGGCCATGCCCTGCAGCGCCGGCTGCCAGCCGGCCGGCGGCAATGCGGTCGGCATGAAGCGGCCCAGCCATTGCAACAGCGCCAGATGCGCCGCATAGCCAAGCGCCACGCCAATGGCGCTGGCGGCCAGGCCGACCAGCACGAACTCGATCAGGTACAGCGCCGTGACTTCGTTCTGCGTCATGCCGAAACAGCGCAGCATGGCGCAGGCATCCAGATGGCGCATCATGAAACGGCGCGCCGCCATGGCCACCGCCAGCGCTGCCAGCATGGCCGACAACAATCCCACCAGCGACAGGAACTGCTCGGCGCGATCCAGCGTGGCGCGCATTTCAGGGCGGCCGTTCTCCAGCGATTCGATGCGCACGGCGCGCATCTTCTGCGCCTCGATCTGCCGCTCCACTTCCTGCTGGAAGGCCTTGACCGGCTCCGGCGCGCCCGCCAGCAGCAAGCGGTAGGTCACGCGCGACCCCACCTGCACCAGGTTGGTGGCTGCCAGGTCGCTGTCGGCCAGCATCACGCGCGGCGCGAAATTGACAAACGCGCTGCCGCGGTCGGGTTCCACCGAAATGATGCCGGCGATGCGGAAATCCTTGTCGCCCAGCCTCAGCATGCCGCCCTCGCGCACATCCAGCGCGGACAATATCTGCGGATCGACCCAGACGGTGCCGGCCTGTGGAATGCCGGCGGCAACCCGGTCGGCGCCGTCCGCGCCGTGCAGCTTCAACTGCCCGCGCAACGGATAACCCGGCGTGACCGCCTTGATCGACGACAGTACCGAGCGCGCCTGCTCGCCGTTCCCGGCTTGCGCCATGCTGGGGAACACGACCGTCTGGGCCTGCGCCAGGCCACGCTCTTGCGCCTGCTGCAGCCATTGCGCCGGCATCGGCTGGTCGGCCGCGACCAGCAGGTCGGCGCCCAGCAACTGATGGGCGTCGCGCGTCATGCCCGCGCGCATGCGGTCGACAAAGAAGCCGACGGAAGACAGCGCCGCCACCGCGACGATCAATGCGATCAGCAGGAAGCGCAACTCGCCGGTGCGCCAGTCGCGCCGGGTCATGCGCAATGCTTGTTCAAACATGCCGTGGTCAATTCCAAGTCGAAGTAAGGTCGATGAGACCCAAAACAATAAGGAAGCGGCCTGCCGCCACAAGGCCGGCAGGCCGCCGCTCCTTGGCTTGCGTCGTTCAGGCTGCCAGCGACGACATGTCGATCACGAAGCGGTACTTCACATCGCTCTTGAGCATGCGCTCGTAAGCCTGGTTGATGTCCTGGATCTTGATGATCTCGATGTCGGAGTGAATACCGTGCTCGGCGCAGAAATCCAGCATTTCCTGGGTTTCCTGGATGCCGCCGATGAGCGAACCGGCCAGGTGGCGGCGCTTGAAGATGAAGTTGGCCACCGAGGGCGACGGGTGCGGATGCTCCGGCAGGCCGACCAGCGTCATTGTGCCTTCGCGCTTCAACAGCACCATGAAGGCATCCAGATTGTGCGGCGCGGCCACGGTATTGAGGATGAAGTCGAAGCTGTTGGCATGCGCGGCCATCTGCGCCGCGTCCTTGGACACCACCACTTCATCGGCGCCCAGGCGCAGCGCGTCTTCCCGCTTGTCCGGCGAAGTGGTGAACAGCACCACGCGCGCGCCCATCGCATGCGCCAGCTTGACGCCCATATGCCCCAGGCCGCCCAGGCCGACGATGCCGACCTTCTGGCCGGGGCCGACCTTCCAGTGGCGCAGCGGCGACCAGGTGGTGATGCCCGCGCACAAGAGCGGCGCGGCGCCGGCCGGGTCCAGCTTGTCGGAAACCGACAGCACGAACTTCTCGTTGACCACGATGTTGTTGGAGTAGCCGCCGTAGGTATAGCCGCCGCTGACCTTGTCCGGCGCGCTGTAGGTGCCGGTGAAGCCGTTCTCGCAATATTGCTCCAGGCCTTCGCCGCAGCTTGCGCAAGTCTGGCAGGAATCCACCATACAGCCGACGCCGGCGATCTGGCCGACCTTGAACCTGGTGACATGCGCGCCGACCTTGGCGACGCGGCCGACGATCTCGTGGCCCGGCACTACCGGGAAGGCAGTCCCCTTCCATTCGTCGCGCGCCATGTGCAGGTCGGAATGGCAAACGCCGCAGAACAGGATGTCGATCTGCACGTCGTGCGCCCCGACCTCGCGCCGCTCGAAGCTGAACGGCGCCAATGGGGAAGTTGCATTGTGTGCAGCGTAACCTTGCGATTTCAGCATGGGAAAGTCCTTTCGGAAACAGGAGGGAGGAAAATAGCCGTCCGCCGCAACCAGCGAAAACGGACAGGCCTGGCGTTCTGGTTTTCAGCGGCAAAACCGAAACGGCATTGCGCCGCCAGCCTGGGCCAAGAACAGGCCGTTGAACAGGCCGTTGAAAACCTCGCTATGGTAATACGATGCCGCCGATCTTGCTGGCGGCGGGACAAGCGTGCGGCAATCAGCGCAGCCACAAGGCCGCCAGCCCCACGGCCAGCAATACGCAACCAGCCATCAGCGCCCGCGTGCGCCGCCGTACCGCATCGAGGGTGGCGACCAGTTGGGCGTTCTGTTCGGCCAGCGTGTTGATCAGCCGGCTCGCCTCCAGTTGTTCAGCTTCCAGTTGTTCGATGCGCGCGGCCAGTTGCGCGGTGTCGCCTGGCGCCAGCGGCGTGCCGTCGTGCGCGTCGGATTCCGACTTGGCGCGGCGCGTGCGCGACCAGAGATCGCGGGCGCCGCGCACAATCCCGGGCGTGGCTTGCACCACGTCTCCCCAGGGAATCAGTTTGAGGGCGGACATCCAGCTCAGTCCCATTGGCGGCACTCCTTTCAGCAATCAGAAACGGCTTGTTGCAATTGGCCGAGAACCTCGGCCCGGCCTGCTCTTCTAAGAACCAGTTTGCGCAGCGCACAGAAGAGCGCGGACAACAACTCACTAACACAAGCTAAGACAAGCAAAACCCGATTTTATCCCGTTGGACGCACATGCCCCCAACCGATGCCGTTCATTTCCTGCATGAACATGCCGGCCGTCCCCTGTGCGCCAGCCTTTCCGGAGAAATATTCATGACACCATCCATCCGCTTCGCCCTGCTGCTGGCCCTGCTGCCCTTGTGCGGCGCCAGCGCCGGCGCTTACGCACTGGATTGCAACAAGGCCGCCACCCAGGCCGACATGAACGGCTGTGCCGGCCAGGATCTCAGCCAGGCCGACGCCGAACTCAATGCAACCTATCTCGCCTACCGCGCCAAACTGCGCCCGGCGCAGCAAAACCAGATCCGCGATGTGCAGTTGGCCTGGCTCAAGTATCGAGACCTTTCCTGCCGGTTCGAAAGTTCAAACGCGGCGGGCGGTTCCGCCGGCGGCATGGTGCTGCAGAATTGCCTGGCCGACAAGACACGCCAGCGCACCAGGGAACTCCAGGCCTTGTCCGGCTGCCCGGAAGGCGATCTTGCCTGCGTGCGTTGAGCGATACTGCCGCTAGGCAGGCGCAAGCTTTCATGCTGTAATGCCTTCGTCTGCGGACCGCTGGTCCATGCGGGCATCCCAAGGGCCGTTACCATTGGATCCATGAGCGCAAGCAGCCAGCCTCTCAGGTTCCGACGGGAACAGGCCCGAATCCACACTGTTCAGGGAGATTCCAATGAAAAAAATGCTGATCGCTATTACCTCTTTCGCACTGGCCACCCCGCTGCTGCTGGCTACCCCCGCCATGGCGGAGAATGCGCAACAAAGCAAGATGGCTGCCTGTAACAAGGACGCCACCGGCAAGAAAGGCGACGAACGCAAGGCCTTCATGAAGGATTGCCTGTCCAGCAAGCCCGCC
This sequence comes from Herbaspirillum sp. SJZ106, assembly GCF_006715495.1. Taxonomy (GTDB): domain Bacteria; phylum Pseudomonadota; class Gammaproteobacteria; order Burkholderiales; family Burkholderiaceae_D; genus Herbaspirillum. The sequence goes on along the minus strand of NZ_VFNI01000010.1, from coordinate 26,623 downwards.
CAACCCATGACGCAGCAAGACAAGATGAAGCAGTGCAATGCCGATGCCGCCGGCAAGAAGGGCGACGAGCGCAAGGCATTCATGTCTTCCTGCCTGAAAAAAGGCAAGTAAGCCCCCGCCGACTGCCGTCGGCAATGCTGCAAACGACAAGCCCCGGCATGCGGGGGCTTGTCGTTTAGGCCGCCACAAAATGCCGCTGTCCGCGTTGCAACTCCTTGCCTGCGGCGTTTGCAAGCGACGCTTAGGACGGCATGCGCTCAGTGCGCCGTACGCTTGAAGAAAAACAGGCCGGCGCCGACCAGCATCAGCACTCCGCCGAAAAAGCGGTTCTGCGCCTTCATCGCCTTGGGGTTGCGGAAAAAGCGTTGCAAGCGGCTGGCGGCAAACGCATAGCCGTGCATCACCACCAGGTCCACCGCCACCATGGTCACCGCCAGCACCAGCAGTTGCAGCCACAGCGGACGGTCGTGGTCGATGAATTGCGGCAGCACCGCCACCATGAAGACGATGCCCTTGGGGTTGGTGGCATTGGTCAGGAAACCGGTCATGCAACGCTGCCACCAGGCCTGGCCACGCACGGCCACCGCACTGGCATTGGCCGCATCCAGCGCTTCACCCTCCGGCTTTTCCGCCGCCACCGGCGCGCGCCATTGCGAAAAGCCCAGATAGATCAGGTAGGCAGCGCCCAGCACCTTGATCGTATTGAAGGCGGCTTCGGATGCCACCAACAGCGAACCCACGCCGGCGCCGGCGATGACCAGGATCACCACCAGCGCGATCTCCAGCCCAAGGATGGTGGCGCTGGTGCGGCGCACGCCGTAGTTCAGGCCGTGACTCATCGACAATACCGCGCCCGATCCGGGCGAGACGGCGATCACGCAAGCGGCGACAAAGAATGCGAACCAGGTTTGATAGGCCATATGAGAAATTCCGATGAGGCGGTAAGGGAGTCCGTCATTATAAAGATTCCCCGAATTCCTGTTCGCCGCCGGCAAGCGGCGCTACGAAAACGCAGCGCGGCGGCGAAAAATACGCAGCAACGATTGCTTACACTTCCGCGATGAAATGAACACTTTCATGTCGTCTTCCGGATCGGCAGTTCGTTATTGGGAGTAAGGCGCCGCGATCATCACGGCAAACGCGAAATCAGACGCCGAGCGTAAAACCTCCACATTCAAAAGGAACTGCCATGAAAACCAAATCCGTCATCGTCGCCTCCCTGCTGACCGCCCTGGCCCTGCCGGTGTTCGCACAGACCGGCACCGCCGCCGCTCCGGCCGCTCCGGCCGCTCCGGCCGCTCCGGCCGCAGCGCCCGCAGCGCCCGCAGCCCCTGCGGCTGCCGCGACCGATGCCGCGCCCAAGGCAAAGACCTCGCACGCCAAGCACAAGGTTGCGAAGAAGGCTGGAAAGAAGGCCGAGAAGAAAGATGAAAAGAAGGCAGCCGCAGGCGCCGAAGCCAAGCCGGCAACCGACGCCGCCAAGGCCAAGTAATTTCGCAGCATCGCCGGAGCGCGGCGCAACGCACGGAAGACGCGCCGCGACGGCAACACCGCAGCACCTATCCATTATTGACGCATCACGGATGACATATCCGGATCTTGAAAGGACTACACCATGAAAACCAAAGCCATCATCGTCGCTTCCCTGCTGTCGGCCCTGACCCTGCCGGTATTCGCCCAGACCGGCGCGCCGGCCGCTGCGGCTGCAACCCCTGCCGCTGCCGCCCCGGCTGCCGCACCTGCGACCAAGGCTGAAACCGTCGCCAAGGCCAAGGCGCATCACGTGAAGAAGGCTGGCAAGAAGAGCGCCAAGAAGGCAACCGAAAAGGTTGGCGGCGCCACCGACGTCAAGCCGGCTGCCGACAGCGCCAAGAAGTAAGCGGTAACGCAAAGAGCATCACCGGAGCGCCGTCGCGCGCTCCATCCATGTCAGGGATGACTGGGGTGCCGCATCATCGCCGCAAGGCATGATGCGGCATTTTTTCGCCTGGGATTTTTCTCTTTGGCGCGCGCCGTTCAGTCGGCCTGCCAGCCGATGATGATGCGCTCGCCGCCGGCGGAGAAATGCGCGCAATCCATGCCGATGCCGGCGGCAAACACCAGTTCATCGCCGGCAAACAGCAACGGCAGGTAAGGCCGTTCCCAGGCCGGCACGTCGGCGCTCTGGAAGTGTTGCTTGAGGCTGCGCGCCGGACGGTTGGCGGCCAGCTTCACGCGCTCGCCGCCATCGCGGCCGCGCACCGCCAACGGCTGCCGCGCCAGCCATGCCGCATCGATGCCGGGGCGCGCATCGCCGGCCCCGATGCGTTCGAATCGCAGCCAGCCGTAGTAGGCATCGACGCGCAATTGCGCCTGTCCGCTCCATGCCAGGCGAATCACCTCGCCTTCGGCCGGCGGCGTACGGCGCGGCGCCAGGAATACGCGGTCGCGATAGCGATGCACCTCGCCGTCCGGATGCGACACGCACAGTTGCGCCTCCTCGCCCGCCTGCAGCAGTTGCGCGCGCATCTCCTGCATCCATGCCGCCGACGGCATGCGCATGCCGCGCAAGGCGAACCAGTGGCGCATCAGGTTGAAGAAGCGCTGCTGGCTCAACTGGCGCAGGGCCGGCAGCAGCAGGTGTTCGCCATGGCGGCATCGCGCCAGGTCCTGCGCCGCGACCTCGTGCAGCAACTCCTGCGCGCCCTGCGCGTGTCCGGCGGCACGCGCCAGGCGTTGCTGGAATCCCGGAAAGGCGCTGGCCAGTGCCGGCATCACGCCATGCCGCAAGGCGTTGCGCGCATAGCGCACATCGGCGTTGGATTCGTCCTCGATATGCGCGATCCTGTGCGCCGCGGCGTATTGTTCCAGTTGCGCGCGCGTCATGCCCAGCAACGGGCGGGCGATCAGGGTGACGTCGTCGCCCAGCAACGCCGCAGCGGCATTGCAGGCATCCATGCCCGACATGCCGGCCAGGCCGCTGCCGCGCAGCAGTTGCAGCAATACCGTTTCCGCCTGGTCGTCCAGATGGTGCGCCGTCAACAGGATGCCGGCGCCATGTTCGCGGCACATACGGCCCAGCGCGGCATAGCGCGCCACGCGTGCGGCCTCTTCCACGCCGCTGTCGGCAACGCCGGCCAGGCTGACGCGCTCGGCGAAAAACGGCACCCCAAGTTCATCGCAGCGCGTCTGGCAATGCTGCTGCCATTGGTCGGCATTCGGGCTCAATCCATGATGCACGTGCAGCGCCAGCAAGCGCAGGCCATGCGCGGCGCAGAACGCCGCGGCGGCGTCCAGCAGCACCGAGGAATCGAGGCCGCCGCTGTACGCCACGGCCAATGCCGCCGGACGCTCGCCGGCCGGCAGCGCCGCCAGCAACGCGCCTAGCGCCTGCTGCATGGCCTGCGCCGCTTTGGGCGCAGAACGCAAAGGGTCGGGTGGGTTGGCGAAATCGGACATGGCCTTGGAAATGGGAGGATCGGTAATCAAGCGGGGCGGCCGAAAAACCGTCCGCAGAAACGACAAACGCCAGCGACCGGGATCGCTGGCGCTCGGTAGCAGAGCCTGTGCAAGGCCTGGCCGGAATTATTCGGCCGAGTTCAGTTCCTTGAACTTGCCGTAGGCCATCAGCTTTTCGTGGCGGGCGGCCAGCAGTTCCTTGGTCTTCATCCCCTGGAACTGGCGCAGCGTATCCGACAACGCGCGCTTCAATAGCGAAGCCATCTGCTTGGGGTCGCGGTGGGCGCCGCCCAGCGGTTCGTTGACGATCTTGTCAATCAGGCCGATCGCCTTGAGGCGATGCGCGGTCAGGCCCAGCGCTTCGGCGGCGTCGGCGGCGCGGTCGGCGGTCTTCCACAGGATGGAAGCGCAGCCTTCCGGCGAGATCACCGAATAGGTCGCGTATTGCAGCATCAGCACCGAATCGCCCACGGCAATCGCCAGCGCGCCGCCGGAACCGCCTTCACCGATGATGGTGGCAATCAGCGGCACCTTCAGCTCGGCCATCACATACAGATTGTGGCCGATCGCTTCGGACTGGCCGCGCTCTTCGGCATCGATGCCGGGAAACGCGCCCGGGGTGTCGACGAAGGTAAAAATCGGCAAATTGAATTTTTCGGCGACCTTCATCAGGCGCATCGCCTTGCGATAGCCTTCCGGCTTGGGCATGCCGAAGTTGCGCATGGCGCGTTCCTTGGTGTCGCGCCCCTTCTGGTGGCCGATCACCATGCAAGCCTGGCCATTGAAACGGGCCAGGCCGCCGACGATGGACTGGTCGTCCGCGAAGGTGCGGTCGCCATGCAGTTCGTGGAAGTCGGTGAAGATTTCGCGCACGTAGTCCATGGTGTACGGACGTTGCGGGTGGCGCGCGATCTGGGAAACCTGCCAGGGCGTGAGCTTGGCGTAGATGTCCTTGGTCAGTTGCTGGCTCTTCTTGACCAGGCGCTCGATCTCTTCGGAGATGTCGACGGCCGAGTCGTCTTGCACAAAACGCAACTCTTCGATCTTGGCATCCAGCTCGGCGATGGCCTGCTCGAAGCCCAGAAAAGTCGTTGTCGATTTACTCATTGTGTTCCTTTGTTCAACAAGTCCGATGGTATGCCGCGATGCCCGCGCCATGCGGGGTACGGCTTCGTCATCGGTTTGCCTTCAATCTTGCGAGGAGCGGAGTATACACCAGCGGCCACTCCTGCCCTCGCGGCCTTGTATCGTTCAGTAGTCCGACGGCAGCGGATCGAGGCTGCGCCAGAGGTACCATGTGGCAACGGTGCGCCACGGTTCCCAGTTCGCGGCGACTTCCCTGGCATCGCTGCGCGAGACCGGCTCGCCCGAGAAATAACTGATGCTGATGCCCTTGAGCAAGCCGAAGTCGTCCAGCGGCAGCACGTTGGGGCGCAGCAGATTAAATATCAAAAACATCTCCGCTGTCCAGCGGCCGATCCCGCGGATCTGGATCATTTCGGCAATGACGGCCTCGTCCTCCATCTCGATCCATTTGTCGGGATGGACGGTCTTGGCCTTGAAATGGTTGGCCAGGTCGAGGATGTATTCGGCCTTGCGCTTGGACAAGCCGCAGGCAGCCAGGCCGTCCAGGCCGGTACGAATCACCTGGGCCGGCGTACATTTGGGGCAGGCTTCCAAAAAGCGTTGCCACACGGCATTAGCCGCCTTGGTCGAGATCTGCTGGCCGATCACCGAACGCGCCAGCGTGGTGAAGGCGTCGCCGCGCACCGTCAGTTGCAGATCGCCGAACTGGGGAATGATCTTGCGCATGATGCGGTCGCGCTTCATCAGCTCGGCCTTGGCTTCTTCCCAATAGCCGGGGACGATCAGCGTCGGATCGACCGGGCTTGTTTTTCTGATGGTATTCAAATCAAGCTCTCCGCCATTCGGTCAGCCCGCCCGGTTTGTCTTCCAGAATGATGCCGGCAGCAGTAAGCTCCGCACGGATGCGGTCTGCCTCGGCAAAGTTTTTGCCCTGCTTGGCCGCCTTGCGGGCGGCGATCAATGCTTCGATCTGCGCTTCGTCCAGGCCGTCTTCCTGCGCGCCGCTGCGGCCTTTCAGGAATTCGTCCGGCGCGCGTTCCAGCAATCCGAGTACGCCGGCCAGCGCCTTCAACTGGCGCGCATGCTGCGGCGAGCGGCTGCGGTTGACTTCATTGGCCAGCTCGAACAGCACCGAAACCGCCACCGGGGTGTTGAAGTCGTCGTTGAGCGCCTCGGCGAAGCGCAGCGCATGCGCCTCGTCCGGAGCCAGCGCGCCTTCCTGCGGCGGCACGTCTTTGAGCGCGGTGTACAGGCGCGTCAATGCCTGGCGGGCATCGTCGAGGTGGGCATCGGAATAGTTCAGCGGGCTGCGGTAATGCGCGCGCAGGATGAAGAAGCGCACCACTTCCGGGTCGTACTTTTGCAGCACTTCGCGGATGGTGAAGAAGTTGCCGAGCGACTTCGACATCTTCTCGTTGTCGATGCGCACGAAACCGTTGTGCATCCAGTAGTTGACGAAGGTGTGGCGATGCGCCCCTTCGGACTGGGCGATCTCGTTCTCGTGATGCGGGAACTGCAAATCCTGGCCGCCGCCGTGGATGTCGAAATGGTCGCCCAGCAGGTCGCTGGACATGGCCGAGCATTCGATATGCCAGCCGGGCCGGCCACAGCCCCATTGCGAATCCCATTTGGCTTCGTCCGGCTCGCCTTCCTTGGCGGCCTTCCACAGCACGAAATCGAGCGGATCGCGCTTGCCGGTGTTGACATCCACCCGCTCGCCGGCGCGCAGGTCGTCGATCGACTTGCCGGAAAGCTTGCCGTAGCCGGGGAAGTCGCGCACGGAATAATTGACGTCGCCGTCGGTCGCCTTGTAGGCCAGGCCGTTGCGCTCCAGCTTGCCGATCAGTTCCAGCATCTGCGGCACGTAGTCGGTGGCGCGCGGCTCATGGTCGGGGCGCTGCACGCCCAGGGCGTCGGCATCCTCGTTCATCGCCGTGATGAAACGCTCGGTCAGCTGGTAGATCGATTCCCCGTTTTCCTGCGCGCGCTTGATGATCTTGTCTTCGATATCGGTGATGTTGCGTACATAAGTCACGTCGTAACCGGACTTGCGCAGCCAGCGCTGCACCATGTCGAACACCACCATCACGCGCGCATGGCCGAGGTGGCAATAGTCATACACGGTCATGCCGCACACGTACAAGCGCACCTTGCCGGGTTCGATCGGGGAAAAGGTCTGCTTATCACGCGCCAGCGTGTTGTAAATTTTGAGCTCGCTCATGGGACGGGAATTCTCGGTTCGGCTGCACTGGAGACAGTGCCGTGGTCATGCTTCGCGCTTCGGGCTGCGCGCCGGGAAGAGTGCTTCCGGACGGGCGCTCGCCCCCTCGATCATTGTTCTAGCAGCGCTTTCGACATGAACGCGACACGATAGCCAAACCTCTTTTTGTGGTGCTTGTTTGATATAAAATGCCTGCTTTCGTCCGAGTATAGCATTGATAAACCATGCCCCCAGAATCACAAGAACAGACATCTATTCATGGTTTGCGCGGTTTGATCAATAGAACTGCCCACAAGACGGCACTGCTGTCCGGCCTGGTCGCCGCCCTCTTCGCCATTCCCGCGCATGCCAGCGAGATGTCCGACATCAACAAGCTGATGCGGTCGGGCCAGTATGCCGAGGCGCTCACGAAAACCGACGCCATACTCGCGAAACACCCGCGCGACGCACAGATGCGTTTCACGAAAGGCCTGATCTTAGCAGAACAGAATCGTTCTGCGGAGGCCATCGCGGTGTTCGTCAAACTGACGGAAGACTTCCCCGACCTGCCCGAACCGTACAACAACCTGGCCGTGCTGTATGCCGCCAACGGGCAATACGACAAGGCGCGCGCGGCGCTGGACATGGCCATGCGCACCAACCCGACCTATGCCACCGCGCTGGAAAATCTCGGCGACGTCTACGCCAAGCTGGCCAGCCAGGCCTACGACAAGGCCTTGCAGATCGATCCGGGCAACAACGTCCCGCAGCCCAAACTGACGCTCTTGCGCTCGCTCAACGGCAATGCCACCGGCGGCACCGTGCCGCGCCTGGCCAGCGCCGCTCCCGGCCAGGCCGCGCAGGCGCAACGGGACGCCAAGGCCAAGGCCGATGCCGCCGCCGCCGAACAACAGGAACGGGTGAAGGCGCTGGCCGCCGAGAAGGCCGCGCAGCAAGCCGCAGCCGACAAGGCGGCGGCGGAAAAGACCGCCATCGCCAAGGCTTCGGCCGACAAGGCATCCTCCGACAAGGCGGCCGCAGAGAAAGCGGCGGCGGACAAGGCGGCAGCGGAGAAAGCCGCCGCCGACAAGGCCGCCGAAGCAAAGGCGGCCCAGGACAAAGCCGCAGCCGACAGGAAAAAGGCCGACAAGGCGGCGGCCGAGCAGAAGCAGAAGGAACAGGCCGAACGCCTGGAGAAAGAAAAGGCGGCCCGGGCCGAGAAGGAAAAAGCCGCCCAGGCCGAGAAGCTGGCAGCCGCCGAAAAGGCCGCCCAGGCCAAGGCCGCGGCAGACAAAGCCCGGGCCGACAAGGCCAAGGCATCCGCCGACGCCGACCAAGACAAGAACGCCGTGCTGGCCTCGCTCAACAGCTGGGCCAAGGCCTGGAGCGACAAGGACGTCAAGGGCTACCTGGCCCACTACGCCAGCGATTTCGAAACGCCCAAGGGCGCGACCCGCAAGGAATGGGCCGAGGAACGCCGCGCCCGCATCGAGGACAAGGGCCATATTACCGTGAAGGTAAGCAACGCCCAGATCGCCATCAAGGGCAATACCGCCACCGTGCGCTATCGCCAGATATATAATTCCAACCGGCTGACGGTGGACAGCCGCAAGACCCTGGTCTTCATCAAACAGGGCAACAGATGGCTGATCAAACAGGAACGATCGGGAGGATAATCGGTGGCTCAAGTTTTACAAGGGCGTCCGGCGCGCATGCTGGGGCGCCTGCTGATGTTATTTCTGGCCGGCCTGCCGACAACCGGCAGCGTTGCCTCCTCCTCTTCCATCCCACCGCAAAGCGCCAGTCCGGCCGCGCCCGGCAAGCCCGATCCCGAGGCCTTGCTGATCGACGTCTACAAGGACCTCGGCGCCAACCGCCTGCGCGAAGCCCTGGACAAGGCCAATGCCCTGGTGGCGGCCTATCCGACCTTCCGGCTCGGCCATCTGGTGCAAGGCGACCTGCTGCTGATGCATGCGCGCCCGGTGCGCAATTTCGGCGCCATGGCCGACGCCCCGCAGGACAAGCTCAAGGAATTGCGCGACGAAGCCATGGTGCGCATCCGCTCGCTGCAGGAAAAACCCGATCCCAACCTGATCCCCAAAGCCGTGCTGCAGATGGGCGAAGACCAGAAGAATGTCCTGGTGGTCGATACCTCGCGCTCGCGCCTGTACGTCTACGAGAACCAGGACGGCCAATTGAAGTACCAGAGCGACTACTACATCTCGCAGGGCCGCTTCGGCGCCAACAAGACCAAGGAAGGCGACCAGCGCACCCCGATCGGCGTGTACTACGTCAACAACCGCATCCCCGGCCCCAAGCTGCCTGACTTCTACGGCACCGGCGCGCTGCCGCTGTCCTATCCCAATGAATGGGACAAGCGCAACGGCCGCAGCGGCTACGGCATCTGGCTGCACGGCACGCCGTCCGACAATTTCAGCCGTCCGCCGCTGTCTTCCGACGGTTGCGTGGTGCTGGCCAATCCGGACCTGCAAAGCCTGTACTCCACGGCCGAGGTCGGCAAGACCGTGGTGGTGATCAGCCAGGGCGTGCAATTCGTCAACAAGGGCGAATGGGACAGGCAGCGCCAGGCCGCGACCGCCATGCTGGAACAATGGCAACAGTCGCTGGAGAGCGCCGACAGCGAGAAGACCCTGTCGTATTATTCGCGCGATTTCCGCTCGGCCCTGGGCGAAAGCCTGCCGACCTGGTTCTCGCGCCAGCAAAAGAGCATGAACGGCGCGCGCTTCACCAGTGTCAAACTGCGCGATGTCAGCCTGTTCCGCTATCCGGGCCCGGAAGACATGATCGTCAGCACTTTTATCCAAGAAAGCGCCGTCGGCAAGAGTAAAAACGCGATCCGCAAACGCCAGTACTGGGTCAAGGAAGGATCGGAATGGAAAATTATTTACGAAGGTAATGCATGATGATTTCTCGTCGTAGCCTGCTGCGCGGCCTGGCCGCCCTCTCCCTCTCGGCCGCCCTGTCGGCGCCGGCCCTGGCCGCCGATGCGCCGCGCGTGCTGCTCAAGACCAGCATGGGCGACATCGTGGTCGAGCTCAATCCCGAGAAGGCCCCCGTCACCGTCGACAACTTCCTCAACTACGTCAAGAAGGGCCAGTACAACGGTACCCTGTTCCACCGCGTGATCAACGGCTTCATGATCCAGGGCGGCGGCTACGACCGGAACATGCGCGAAAAGGCCACCGACGCGCCGATCAGGAACGAGGCCAAGAACGGTTTGAAGAACGAGGTTTATACTATCGCCATGGCGCGCACCTCGGCCCCGCACTCGGCCACGGCCCAGTTCTTCATCAACGTGGCCAACAACGCCCCGCTGGATTACCCGAGCCGCGATGGCTGGGGTTACGCGGTCTTCGGCAAGGTGGTCCAGGGCGCCGATGTGGTCGACAAGATCAAGCAGGTGCCCACCGGCGCCGGCGACGTGCCGGCGACACCGGTCGTGATCGAATCGGCAACGCTGGTCAAATAAACGTCGCGCAACACCAGACCCAGGGCAGGCGGGCCATCGGATGCCCGCCTCGTTTTTTTGTTTTCACCCTTGTTTTTACCACTTTCACTGTTCAGCAAAGGATTCAACATGGCAGTTCTGCTCACCACCAACCACGGCAACATCAAGATCGAACTGGATGCCGAAAAAGCGCCGAAGACCGTCGAGAACTTCCTGGCTTACGTGAACTCCGGCCACTACAACGGCACCATTTTCCACCGCGTGATCGACGGCTTCATGATCCAGGGCGGCGGTTTCGAACCCGGCATGAAGCAGAAGGAAACCAACGAACCGATCGAGAACGAAGCCAAGAACGGCCTCAAGAACGAGCCCTACACGCTGGCCATGGCCCGCACCGCCGCGCCGCACTCGGCCTCGGCGCAGTTCTTCATCAACGTCAAGAACAACAGCTTCCTCGACTTCCCGGGCCAGGACGGCTGGGGCTACTGCGTGTTCGGCAAGGTGGTCGAAGGCACTGAAGTGGTCGACAAGATCAAGGGCGTCAAGACTTCCCGCACCGGCATGTTCGCCGACGTGCCGACCGAAGATGTCGTGATCGAAAAGGCGGAAGTGGTCTGACGCCGCTTCCCACCAGACGATGACGATTTTCGCGTCCTCACAACAAGCGCAGCCGACGGTTGCGCTTTTTGTTTCCGACCTCCACCTGCAGGCTTCGCTGCCGCGCACCACGGCGGCTTTCCTCGAATTCCTGCAAACCCATGCGACGCAAACGCAGCAGCTCTACCTGCTGGGCGACATCTTCGAATACTGGGCCGGCGACGACGATCTGGCCACGCCCTACAACCGGGACATCGCCGATGCCTTGAAGGCGCTGCAGCCGCATGGCGTGCAGGTCTTCTGGATCGCCGGCAACCGCGACTTCCTGGTCGGCGCCGGGTTCGCGCAAGCCGCCGGACTGACGCTGCTGGACGACCCGCACGTGATCCGCCTGGCCGGACGCGAGATCGCGCTGGCCCACGGCGATGCGCAATGCACCGACGACGACGCCTACATGGCCTTCCGCGCCCAGGTGCGCCAGCCGGCCTACCAGCAACAGTTCCTCGCCATGCCGCTGGCGCAGCGCAAGGCCATCATCGAGGGCATGCGCAAGAACAGCCAGGACTCCAACCAGAACAAGTCCTACGAGATCATGGACGTCAATGCCGGCGCCATCGGCCAGCTGTTCGAACAGACCGGCGCCAGCGTGCTGATCCACGGCCATACGCACCGCCCCGCCCTGCATGTGCTGGGCAGCGGTCAAGGCCAGCGCCTGCGCTATGTGCTGCCGGATTGGGAATACGATATCGCAACGCCGCGCGGCGGCTGGATCAGCCTGACGGCGGATGGCGTGCTGCATCGTCATGATGCGCATGGCGACGAAATTACTGCCTGACGGCGCGCCTTCGATACGCGCCTGCGGCGCTACTCAGTCCGAACGGCTTTCAATGTTGCGCCTCCGTTCGTCCTGAGTAGCCGCATCGCGGCGTATCGAAGGACTCCCCCCACATACCCTGCTGGGAGCCCTCAATCGACCAGCTTGTTCAGCTGCTCGGCATCGAAGCGGCTCAATTCCTCGAAGCGTTGACATCCTATCCCCGCGCCCTTCAACGCCGCCAGCATCACCTCGATCTGCTGCTCCTGCGCCGCCACCTGGTTGATCAGCCCGTGCAAGGCCTTTGACAGCGGATCGTCGCCGTTGGGCATAACGCCGTAGGCGGCGAAGATGCGCGCCGCGGCCGGCTCGCGCGGATCCTGGGGCGCTGCGCGTTGCACGATGCGCGCCGGATTGCCGACCGCCGTGGCGCCGGCTGGCACCTCCTTGGTCACCACCGCATTGGAGCCGACCTTGGCGCCATCGCCCACCGTGAATCCGCCCAGCACCTTGGCCCCGGCGCCGATGATCGCGCCGCGCCCCAGCGTGGGATGGCGCTTGGCGCCCTTGGCCAGCGAGGTGCCGCCCAGCGTCACTCCCTGGTAGATAGTACAGTCGTCGCCGATCACCGCGGTCTCGCCGATCACCACGCCGAAACCGTGGTCGATGAATACGCGGCGGCCGATGGTCGCGCCCGGATGGATCTCGATACCGGTCAAGCCGCGCGCGATGTGCGAGATGAAACGGCCCAGCCATTTGAAGTCCGCTAGCCAGCAGGCATTGGCCCAACGGTGCATCACCACTGCATGCAGGCCGGGATAACAGGTCAGCACTTCCCAAGTGTTGCGCGCGGCGGGATCGCGCTCGCGGATGCTGGCGATGTCTTCACGGAGTCGGCTGAACATGGTGGATTTCCTGAAACAGGTAATGCTGATCTACAAAAAAATCGCCGGACATATAGTCCGGCGATGTTGTCATGCACGGACTTAGAGCGTGTTAGGGCAGACGCTGACGTCGCGCTTCGTAAAGACAGACGCCGGAAGCAACCGACACGTTCAGGCTCTCGACCGAGCCGAACATCGGGATATTGACCAGCACGTCGCAGGTCTCGCGCGTGAGGCGGCGCATGCCCTCGCCTTCCGACCCCATCACCAGCGCGGTAGGTCCGGTGAAGTCGCCCTCGTACAACCCCTTCTCGGCATCGTCGGTGGTGCCGATGATCCACACGCCGCGCTCCTTCAGGTCGCGCATGGTGCGCGCCAGGTTGGTGACGGTGATGTAGGGCACGGTATCGGAAGCGCCGCTGGAAACCTTCATGGCGGTGGCATTCAGGCCCACCGCGCGATCCTTGGGGGCGATCACCGCGTGCGCACCGGCGCCGTCGGCCACGCGCAGGCAGGCGCCCAGGTTGTGCGGATCGGTAATGCCGTCCAGGATCAGCAGCAACGGCGGGCCTTGCACCGCATCCAGCAATTCGTCCAGCGTGCGCGCCAGCGACAGTGCGGCGGCCTTGGCCACCACGCCCTGGTGGCGGCGCGTGCCGACCATCGCCGACAAGCGCTGGTCGTCGGCCTGGATGATGCGCACATTGGCTTCCTTGGCCGCGTGCAGCATGTCCAGCATGCGGCGGTCGCGGCGGTCGGCGTCCACATAGATTTCATCCACCGACGAGGCCTCGTGGCGGATGCGGGACGTGACGGCATGGAAGCCGAAAATCATTTTGCTCTTCATAAAACCTGCTTGTTTCTTCTCTTTATTACTACGATGACGATGGCTTGCTACGGATCAAGGGCAAACCTCCAGCGCCGCTTCAGCGCTTCTTCTTGCCCTTGGAAAATCCCTTGGCTGCCGCCCGCTTGCGGTCGGTTTCGCCGGCACGCGCCTGCGCCGCGCCACCCTTGACCTTGCTTGACTTGGCGGCCTTGGTTGCATTGGCCGGCTTGGGCGCGGCCGCCTTCCGGCCTTGTGCCGCCGGCTTGGCCGCCCCGTTGGGCTTGCCGCGGGCAGCGCTTTCGGCGCGCTTGGCCTCGTTCTTGATCAGCGTGCGGATGCCCGGCTCGTTGACCAGCGACAGGTCGATCTTGCGCGCATCCAGGTCGACCCGGCTGACCTGCACGGTCACGCGGTCGGTCAGCTGATAACGAATGCCGGTGCGCTCGCCGCGCAGCTCGTGGCGCGCCTCGTCGTATTGAAAGTAATCGGCGCCCAGTTCGGTGACATGCACCAGGCCTTCGATATACAGCGCATCGAGCTGCACGAAGATGCCGAAGGTGGCCACGCCGGAAATGGTGCCGGTGAACTCTTCGCCCAGCTTGTCGCGGATGAAATAGCACTTGAGCCATGCCTCGACATCGCGCGAAGCCTCATCGGCGCGGCGCTCGTTGGCCGAACAGTGCAGGCCCAGCGCTTCCCAGATGGCCAGGCTGCCTTGCTTGCCGTCGCCGCGCGGCTTTTTGCCGGCAGCCAGGTCGGCCGCGCGCTGTTGCTGCTGCATCTTGCGCGCCGCCGGCGAGATCGAGGTGTTCAGCGCGCTGCTGTCGATGCCCTTGGGTTCATAGCGCTTGCCCTGCAGCACGGCCTTGATGGCGCGGTGCGTGAGCAGATCGGGATAACGGCGGATCGGACTGGTGAAGTGCGCGTAGGACTCGTAGGACAGGCCGAAGTGGCCAATGTTGTCCGGGCTGTAGACCGCCTGCTGCATCGAGCGCAGCAGCATGGTCTGGATCAGCACCGCATCCGGGCGCGCCTTGATCTTGGGCATCAGCTCGGCATAGTCGGAGGCGCTGGGCGTGTCGCCGCCGCCCAGGGAGAGACCGGTTTGCTTGAGGAAGTTGCGCAGCTGCGTCAGCTTTTCCTTGGTGGGGCCGGCGTGGATGCGGTACAGGGCCGGATGTTCATGGCGCTTGAGCAAATCGGCGGCGCAGACGTTGGCCGCCAGCATGCACTCCTCGATCAGGCGGTGCGCATCGTTGCGGGTGCGCGGCAGGATCTTCTCGATCTTGCCGGCGGCGTTGCAGACGATGTAGGTCTCGGTGGTCTCGAAGTCGATCGCGCCGCGCGCCTGGCGCGCCTGCAGCAGCGCCTGGAACACTTCATACAAGTGCGTCAGGTGCGGCACTAGGCCGATGCGGCGCGCCGCCTCCGGGCCCTTGGTGTTAGTCAGGATGGACGCCACTTCGGTATAGGTCAGGCGCGCGGCCGAATGGATCACGGCCGGGTAGAACTGGTAAGCCTTGATCTCGCCCTTGGCGGTGATCACGGCGTCGCACACCAGCGTCAGGCGGTCGACATCCGGATTGAGCGAACACAGGCCGTTGGACAGCTTTTCCGGCAGCATCGGGATCACCCGGCGCGGGAAGTAGACCGAGGTGCTGCGCTCCAGCGCATCGACATCCAGCGCGTCGTTCGGCTTGACGTAATGGCTGACGTCGGCGATCGCCACGATCAGGCGGTAGCCGTTGGCGCGGCCGATCTTGACCGGCTCGCAGTAGACGGCATCGTCGAAGTCGCGCGCATCCTCGCCGTCGATGGTGACCAGCGGCACGTCGCGCAGGTCGACGCGGTCCTTGAGGTCGGCTGCGCGCACTTCGCTGGGCAGCTTGGCCGCCAGCTTCTTGGCCAGGTCCGAGAACTCGTGCGGCACGCCGTATTTGCGCACCGCGATTTCGATTTCCATGCCCGGGTCGTCGATATCGCCCAGGATCTCGACGATCTTGCCCACCGGCTGGGTATAGCGCGAAGGCTGCTCGGTCAGTTCGACGCTGACCACCTGCCCCGCCTTGGCCTTGCCGGGCGAACCGGCCAGCAGCACGTCGTGGCCGATGCGCTTGTCTTCCGGCGCCACCACCCATACGCCGTTTTCGTTGAGAAGACGGCCGATCACATGGGTATTGGCGCGCTCCACCACTTCCACGATGGTGCCTTCCGGCCGGCCGCGGCGGTCGGTGCCAACGATGCGCGCCTGGACGCGGTCGCCGTGCATGACCTTCTGCATTTCCTTCTCGGGCAGGAACAGATCGTCGCTGCCGTCGTCCGGCAGCAGGAAACCGAAACCGTCGCGGTGGCTGGACACGCGCCCTTCGATGAAATTGGGCGAATGGGTCAGCTTGTAGTTGCCGGCCCGGTCGGGCTTGATCTGGCCGTCGCGTTCCATGGCGTTGAGCCGGCGCGTCAGGCCATCCATTTCTTCAGGCTTGACGCCAAGCGCGGCCGCCAGACTGGGCGCGCCTTGCGGCGTGGGCGAAGTGCGCAGGATGCCGAGGATTTCTTCCCGGCTGGGAATGGAGTATGGAAATTGGCTCAAAAGTGTCGTTTGCGCAATTGTTATCGATGGAACCGGCGCGATCGCCCCGGTCAGGTTGGATAGCCCCTAGTGTAACGGAGTTGCGGCCATTTACCTAACCGCAATACCCTGCCCGCAGCACCGCTCGGCGGAACGGGCACGAAAAAATCGCACATTCCTCCTCACAAGAGCATTGACAAGATCCTTCTATCGTATATAATCACGTTCTTTCGCGTTATTGCCCACGTGGCGGAATTGGTAGACGCGCATGGTTCAGGTCCATGTGCCGCGAGGTGTGGGGGTTCGAGTCCCTCCGTGGGCACCAAAAACATAAAAGGCCGACTGATGAAAATCAGTCGGCCTTTTGCGTTTTGGAGTAATTTCCACGCTTGCGTCCCCTATCCCGCTCGCACATTGAAAAAGCCGGACTGCCATTGCAGCTCGGCTTTTTGCCTGAACAGTCCCGTATCCCCGCTATTCCGACATCACCGGCTCAACCTTGGCATCGCTGCCGAACTTGATCGGCGGCACCCGGCGCACCATCCACAAGCCGGCCAGCGCGGCCACGATGGCGATGGCAATGCCCATGTGGATCGCCCCGACCAGGGCATCGCGCGCGGCGTCGAGCAGCGCCGAACCGTTGTGACCGGCCTTCATCAGTTGCGCCAGCAGCACCGATTGGATGTCATGGTTGACCAGCACCTCGGGATCGCTGAATTCCTTGAGCCATTGCGCGGCATGGTCGCTCTCGAGCGCCTTTTGCACACCGCTGCCGTACATCTGGCTGACCAGCGTGCCGGTAATGGCGGTGCCCAGCATGCCGCCGATCATGCGCAGCGACTGCAGCAAGGCGGTGGCAATGCCCAAGTGCTCGCGGCTGGCGGCCTGCTGGGCGAACACGGTCAGGTTCGGCAAGACCAGGCCGAGGCCGAAACCGCCGGCCAGCATGGTCGCCAGCATGAAGCCGTTGCCGGTGCCGCGGTCGCACAGCACCACGCCCAGGCAAGCCGCCGAGATCAGCACGAAACCCACCGTCATCATCATATTGGGATTGGGAATGCGCGTGATGATGCGGCCATTGACGATGCTGGCCACGGTGATACAGGCCACCAGCGGCGTGATCAGCAAGCCGGCCTCGCGCGGCGTCATCCCGAAGCCGCCCTGGAACAGCAGCGGCGCATACATCAGCAGCGAGAACATGGCGAAACCCGCCAGCACCGACAGGATGAACAGGCTCGACAGCGCGCGGTCGCGCATCATCTCGAACGGCAGGATCGGCTGCGCCGCCCGCTGCTCCCACTTCCACAGCGCATAAAAGGCCGCCACCGCAAGCACCAGCAACGCCAGCATGCCGCCGGTGATGCCGCGCTTGGGCAGCATCTCCACCAGCAGTTGCAGGCTGCCCAGCGACAGCGAGATCAGCAGCGCGCCCGGCCAGTCCAGGCGCATCTTGCCCTGGTGCTGGATATGGCGGATATGCGGCACGAAACGCCAGACGAAGAACAGCGAGATCACGCCAATGGGCAGGTTGCAGTAGAACACCCAGCGCCAGCCCAGGCCCTGCGTCAGGAAACCGCCCAGCGACGGGCCGACGGCGGTGGCGATGCCAAACGAAGCCGAAAGGATGATCTGCCAGCGCAGGCGCACGCGCGGATCGGGAAACAGGTCGGCGATGGAAGCGAAACAGGTGCCCACCAGCATGCCGCCGCCGATGCCCTGCAGGCCGCGCGCCAGCACCAGGAACAGCATGTTGTCGGCCATGCCGCACAGCGCCGATGCGGCCACGAACACGATGATGGAAGCGATCACGAACGGCTTGCGGCCGAAATAATCGCCCAACCGTCCGAAGATCGGCACGGTGATTACCGAAGTCAGCAGGTACGAGGTCGCCACCCAGGCATACAGATCGAAGCCCTTGAGCTCGGCCACGATGGTGGGCAACGCGGTGCCGACGATGGTCTGGTCCAGCGCCACCAGCATGATGACGAAACAGATGCCCAGGGTGGCCAGCAGGGATTCGCGGAAAGGCAGGACTTGGCCGCTGGAGTGCGCGGCATCGGTATGGAGGGCCATGTTGCGTGGAAGACAATCCAGGAAGAGGCGCCGACGCGCCGATGCGGCATTTTAGCAATTGGCGGCGTTTGTTGCTCAAAGGCAGCGCATACGCCAACCCGCCGCCAACGTCCCGGGCCTAGGAGCCGCGAACAAAACGCCGCCGGCAAGGCGCGCCGACACAGACAGTACGAAGAGGTACGGCAAGGAGGCTCAACGCGGCCAGCTGCCTTTTGTTAGCGGCGTTTTTAGCGGCGTTTTTAGCCGCGGTTACAGTAACAGCTCATAGCGCTGCTCATTGAGCCTGACGCCCCAGCGCATGCCCTGCCGCTCCTCGGTGCGCACGAAGCCATGCTTGCGGTAGAGATGGTGGGCCGCCTGCAGGCCGTCGAAGGTCCACAGGTAGATCGAGGGGAAACCGTTGTCGCGGCAGAATTGCACCGCGTTGCCGATCAGGGCATCGCCCACGCCCTTGCCGCGCAGCTTTTCGGAAGCGATGAACCAGCGCAGGTAAGCGCCCTGCTGCTGCGCATGCTGGCCGTCGATGGCCAGCGAGCCTTCGATGCGGCCATGCACGGTGGCAGTCCAGAAGCCGTCGCGCGCCTCGTCGTAGCGGCTCAGGAAGGCCGACAGCTCGGTGGCGATCCTGGCTTCGAAATAGACGCCGAAGCTCCAGTTCTCGGTGTAGTAGGCCGCATGCAGCTCCGCGACCCTTCCGATGGCGCCGGGCGTGTAGCCCCGGTGGATATGGATATCGTCCATGGCTTGCCTCCTCGCTCCGCTCAGGTACGCGTCGCAGGGCTGCCGCCATGGCGCCGCGCCGGGCATGTGCCGGCGGCGCGGGCGTGGCGGGTCAGTCGCCGGCGACGGTCATGCTTTCCAGCAGGATGGAACCGGTCTCCTTGGTGCCGCGCACCAGCGTGTCGTTGCCGATGGCGACGATCTGGCGCAGCATGTCCTTCATGTTGCCGGCGATGGTGATCTCCTCCACCGGATACTGGATCACGCCGTTCTCGACCCAGTAACCCGACGCGCCGCGCGAATAGTCGCCGGTGACGTAGTTCACGCCCTGCCCCATCAGTTCGGTCACCAGGAGCCCGGTGCCCATCTTCTTGAGCATGCCCTTGAACGTATCGCCCTTGGCCGTCAAGGCCGACGTCAACGTCAGGTTGTGCGAGCCGCCCGAGTTGCCGGTGGTCTGCATGCCCAGCTTGCGCGCCGAATACGTCGACAGGAAATATCCCTGCACCACGCCGTCCTTGACCACTGCGCGCCTGGCGGTACGCACGCCCTCGTCGTCGAACGGCGACGAACCGACGCCGCCGATCACGTACGGATCTTCCAGGATCTGGATGTGCTCAGGGAACACCTGCTGCCCCAGCGAATCGAGCAAGAAGCTCGACTTGCGATACAGCGCGCCGCCCGACACCGCCTGCACGAAAGCGCCCAGCAGGCCTGCCGCCAGCGGCGCCTCGAACAGCACCGCGCACTTGCGGGTCGACAGCTTGCGCGCATTCAGGCGCGCCAGGGCGCGTTGCGCGGCATAGCGGCCGATGTCTTCGGGCTTGGCCAGCTTGTTGGGGTCGCGCTTGGACGAATACCAGTCGTCGCGCTGCATGCCGCTGCCCTTGCCGGCGATGGGCGCTACCGAAATGGTGTGGCGCGAGAAAGGATAGCCGCCCATGAAACCGCGCGAATTGGCCGCCACGAAATGCGAATGCTGGGCATACACGCTGGCGCCTTCGCTGTTGGAAATGCGCGGATCGGTCTCCAGCGCCGCCGCCTCGCAGCGCTGGGCGACGACGACGGCTTCCTCCGCGGAAATATTCCATTGGGAAAACAATTTCAGGTCGCGCGGCGCCATTTCCAGCATGTCGGCATCCGGCAGCCCCGCGCAGTCGTCGACCGAGGTAAAGCGTGCGATGTTGTAGGCGGCCTCGACCGTTTCCTTCAGCGCCTGCTGCGAGAAATCCGAGGTGCTGGCATTGCCCCGGCGCACCTGGCGGCCTTCGCCGAGGAACACGGTCACGCCGATACCCTTGTCCTTGTTCTGCTCGATCGTCTCGACCCGACCACGGCGCACCGCCACCGACAGGCCGCTGCCTTCGCTGATGTCGACCGCAGAATCCGAGGCCCCCTTCTCTTTCGCATAGCGCAACACATCCTGCGCCAATTGCTTCAACTGGTCTTGACTATAGCTAAATGGGGTATCGCTCATGAGCCTGTTTTCTCTGAAATGCGGGTAAAACGGGTATCATAGCAGCCGTTCAGCAATATTTCCCGAAGCTATACCATGCCTAATGCCAACCGCGGCGCTGTCGGATTCAAGTCCAACGAATTCGAACAGGAATACGACCGCCCCTCCAAGTCCCAGCTCAAGCGCGAAATGGAAGCCCTGCAAAAACTGGGTGAAGCGCTGGTCGCCGAACCGCGCGACCGCGTCAAGCGCGTGCCCATGCCCGAGGATGTGCGCGAGGCCATCCTCGAATGCCAGCAGATCAAGGACCATGAAGGCCGGCGCCGCCAGATGCAATACGTGGGCAAGAAAATGCGCACGCTGGAAGAAGACGAGCTGGCCATCATCCAGAAGACCATCGACAGCTGGCGCGGCGCCTCCAAGGCCGAAACCGCCGCCATGCATGCGCTCGAACGCCGCCGCGAAAAGCTGCTGGCCGACGACGCCGCGCTGACCAACCTGCTCAACGAACACCCCGAAGTCGACGTGCAGCACATGCGCACGCTGATCCGCAACGCCCGCAAGGAGCAGGCCGAGAACAAGCCGCCCAAGGCCTACCGCGAAATCTTCCAGATCCTCAAGCAATTGCAGATCACCGCCGCCAAGCGCCGCGGCGAAGAGATCGACGAAAAGGATTTCGGCGATGACGGCGATGAAACCTGAACGCGACCATCTGCTGATCGGCCTGGTATCGATTTCCGACCGCGCCTCCGGCGGCGTCTATGAAGACCGCGGCATCCCGGCCCTGCAGGAATGGTTCGGCGCCGCGCTGGCCAGCCCCTGGAAGATGGAAACCCGCCTGATCCCCGACGAACGCGCGGCGATCGAAAAAACCCTGATCGAACTGGTGGACGAAGCCGGCTGCGACCTGGTGCTGACCACCGGCGGCACCGGCCCTGCGCGCCGCGACGTCACCCCCGAAGCCACCTTGGCCATCGGCACCAAGGAGATGCCGGGTTTTGGCGAACAGATGCGCCAGATCAGCCTGCAGTTCGTGCCGACCGCGATCCTCTCGCGCCAGGTGGCGGTGATCCGCGAAACCGCCGGTCATGCCGCGCTGGTAATGAACCTGCCGGGCCAGCCGAAATCGATCAAGGAAACGCTGGAAGGCCTGAAGGACGAAAACGGCAAGCAGACAGTGCCGGGCATCTTCGCCGCCGTCCCCTACTGCATCGACCTGATCGGCGGTCCCTATATCGAAACCAATGAGGCGGTATGCAAAGCCTTCCGCCCCAAGTCGGCCATCCGGCCCGCCGCTAAATAATTTTCTCCCGCTACAACCCGGCGCTGGCGCCCCGGCCAGAACCCGGGCCTGCCGTCATTTCGGACAAGGCCCCTGGTCCGGCCCGCCGCACAGCGTCGCGCCATTGATCAGATCGAGATACTGCTGCAGCCTGGCCGGCGTGATGCGCCAGCCATACTCCTTGAGCTCGTTCTGGGTCGCCGGGCGCCAGCCGAACTGCACCACGAACAAGCGTTCGCGCCCCTGGAACACGGCCACCACGCTGCCCTCGCCATACGGAGCCGCAGCGCCTGCGCGGTCGCAAAAGCCGCCGCTGACCGAGGTCGGGATGCCGTTGGTCACGGTATTTTTCTGCCCCATCGGCTGGAAGCGTCCCGGGCAGTTGCGCTGCGCGCCCTGCATGATCTCCGTCATCGCCACCTGCGGCACGTTCAGGTTGCGCGCCTTGATATTGTCCAGCAGCGCACTGTCGGGAAAACTGCGGCGCTGCACGCCCATATACCCTTCGCGCCATGAATCATGCGCTTCGTTGGGCGGCAGGAAGTCGACCACATAATCGCCATCCGGCTGGCCATCCATATACGCCAGGCGCCATCCGGGCGGCGACGAAATCATCAGGTTTTCGCCCTGGGGCTGGAACACCGCCCCCGTGATCAGTTCCGCACCGGCGCGCATCGGCAGCGACGCCGCCAGCGCCACGCAGGCGGCAATGGCCGCGCCCGTCAGTTTTTTCAGCCCCATGGGTCCGCTCCTGCAGACGCCGGAGATTTTCCCCGGCGTTCATCGTATGATTGGCAACTTGCGCTTGTGCGCAATCGAAACCGTATTGTGCCTGCGCGCCACCGTGCGCACAAATCGCATCCCAGCAATCGCATACCTCACCAACGCATAACAGGATACCCAAACCGCCATGGCTACCCAGCTCGACACCATCCAGATCGAAACCGCTCCCAATCCCACTGCCGCCGTCATCTGGATGCACGGGCTGGGCGCCGATGGCTCCGACTTCGTTCCCATCGTGCGCGAGCTCGACCTGTCGAACTGCCCGGCCATCCGCTTCGTGTTCCCCACCGCCGGCACCATGCCGGTCACCATCAACGGCGGCTATGTGATGCGCGCCTGGTACGACATCTTCACGCCCGACCTGGTGCGCCGCGAAGACGAAGCCGGCCTGCGCAATTCGCAGGCGCTGGTGGAAGAACTGATTGAACAGGAAAAAGCGCGCGGCATTCCCGCCCAACGCATCGTGCTGGCAGGCTTCTCGCAAGGCTGCGCCATGGCACTGCAAACCGGGCTGCGCCATCCGGAAAAACTGGCCGGCCTGATGTGCCTGTCAGGCTACCTGCCGCTGGCCGCCAAGGCCGCCGAAGAACGCCATGCGGCCAACCAGGACACCGCCATCTTCATGGCCCACGGCCGGCTCGACCCGGTGGTGGTGATCGAACGCGCCGAGAAATCGCGCGACCTGTTGACCCAACTGGGCTACCAGGTCCAATGGCACGAATACCCGATGCAACATTCGGTGTGCGGCGAGGAAGTCGTGCATATCGGCCAGTGGCTGGCCAAAGTGCTGGCCTGAGAACAGACCAGGCGCCGATCATCCCCGCCGCCCCCTGTAGCGGGTTATCGGCCTTCACCTACCCCATCCCCTCATTTCCCCCTCATCCCCTCCCGCGCAGGCGACGACTTTCCATCGCCTGCGGGAGAGATTTCCCCACGCTTCCGCTGTAGCCCCTTCCCCTTCTGCATCCCCGCCGTTTTCAGTCGAACCGAGATTCGAAATCGGACCAATTCCGCTTGGGTTTAGATAGCTGCCCCTTTTTCCAAAAACAAGAATAGTTATCATTCCTGCCTTACCCCTTGCCAAGGCAAGGCTCCCTTGCGAAGCGCAACGCACCTGCGCTTGGCCCCATCACTTGACCAGCCATGAACCACATGACCTCCCGTCCCCAAGCCGGACGGCGTACCCGCTGCGCCGCCGCCATTTCCCTCGCCCTGATGTCCGTCCACGGCATCGCCTCGTCCCAGCAAGCCGCCGCCGGCAACACCGACCTGGAAACCATTCATGTCAGCGGCGACTGGCTCGGCAGCGGCCTTGAAAACAGCATCAAGACCTATCCCGGCGCACGTACTTCGATAAACAAGGATACGATCGAAAGCAGCGGCGCCATCAACGTCGGCGACATATTGCGCCAGATCCCCGGCGTGCAGGCATCCGACAACTCAGGCTCGGCAGGCAGCGCCATCGCCCTCAACATCGGCGTGCGCGGCCTGACCGGCCGCTATTCCCCGCGCTCAACCATCCTGCTGGACGGCATTCCGCTGGCGTCGGCTCCTTATGGCCAGCCACAACAGTCATTCTCCCCGGTGAACCTGAACAACATCGCCTCGGTGGATGTGATCCGCGGCGGCGGCGCGGTGCGCTACGGCCCCCAGAACGTCGGCGGCATCATCAATTTCAATACCCGCGCCATCCCGGCCACGGCCGGCGCATCCGGCGACGCGTCGGTACGCTACAACAGCTATGGACAGGGCGGCTCCAGCACCCAATACAGCGCCTTTGTCGGCGGCACCGCAGAAAACGGCCTGGGCATGGCATTGCTCTACTCGGGCATGGAAGGTTCGGGCTGGCGCGCCGACACCAACCAGCGCCTCAACGATGTCGCGCTCAAGCTGCGCTACGAACTCAGCCCTACCTCCGAAATCTACGGCAAGGTCAGCTACTACGACGTGCTCTCGCGAATCGCCGGCGGCCTGACGGCTGCGCAATACAACGCCGATCCGTTCCAGAACACGCGCAAGCGCGACTACTGGGCCGGCACCCGCAAGGGCTTCGACCTGGGCTACCTGAACACCATCTCGGAAGACAAAGAATTCGAGATCCGCACCTACTTCAACCAGAGCAACCGCCAAAGCGTGCTGATCAATTCCAGGGGTACCTCCCTGTCGCACCAGCCGCGCAACTACGAGACGTTCGCCATCGAACCGCGCTTCACCCAGCGCTTCACATTCGGCAAGACCACCAACGATGTGACGGCCGGCTACCGCTATCTCCGCGAGCGCGGGGACGACAACAGGTTCTCCGAGAATGCCGCCAGCGACGCGCTCGGCAGCGTAACCACCTTCAACAACGCCACCGATGCCCACTCCTTCTATATCGACGACAAGATCGCCATCGGCAAATGGCGCATTACTCCCGGCGTCCGCTATGAACACATCAGGTCAACCCGCTACCGCGCAAGCAACAACGCCCGCTTCGAAGTGAACAACAACAAACCGCTCCCTTCAATCAACGTGGCATACCTGGCGACCGGCAACCTGACCCTGTTCGCCAACTACAACACCTCGTTCGGCGTGGTACAAAATTCGCAGCTCAACAACATGTCGGCCGGCAACCCGCTGTCGCCGGAACTGGCCAAGACAGTCGAGGCCGGCACGCGCTGGAAAAGCGACCAGTTGTCGCTGGAAGCCACCTTGTTCAACATCCGCTTCGACAATCAGATTAATTCCAGCACGCTGGCCGATGGCACCACGATCTTCCGCAACATAGGCAAAACCGAACATCGAGGCATCGAGCTGGCGGCAGACTATGCTTTCGATCGTGCCGGCCCGCTCGGCGGCTGGAGCGTATTTGCCAGCTACGCCTATACCCGCGCGCAGCAGATATCGGGCGCCAACGAAGGCAAAGACGTCCCGTTCTATTCGCGCATGACGGACACTGTCGGCACGCGTTACCAACATGGCCCCTTGAGCTTTAACCTGTCCACCACGCACCAAAGCCGCCAGTTCGCCGACCCCGGCAATACCGTTGCCGAAAGCGCCGACGGCGGTATTGGCGAAATCCCCGGTTTTCGCCTGTGGAATGCGCAAGTGGCCTGGAAAGTCCCCAACGCCAAGGGCTTCGACATCTTTGCCGGCGTCAATAACCTGACCGACCGCCGTTACTTCACCCGCACCGACGACGGCAACTCCGGCCGCCTGGTAGGCGCCCCGCGCACCCTCTACGTCCAGGGCCGCTATTCGTTCTGAGGCTCTTTACCATCCCACCCTTGCCGATCACACGGCGCCGGTAAGCTCCCCGGCGCTGTGTTAGGCTTTCCGCTTTGGACAGGTGGGAGACTCGGCAATGAAAGTCGCAGTGATGGGCGCGGGCGCGGTAGGTTGTTATTACGGAGGCATGCTGGCGCGCGCCGGCCATGAGGTTGTCCTGATCGGCCGCGCGCAACACGTCGAGGCCTTCAACCGGGTCGGCCTGCGGCTGCAGGCGCAAAGCTTCGACCAAACCATTTCCGTGCAAGCCGGCACCGATGCCGCCATCGCCGCCGGCGCCGACCTGGTGCTGTTCTGCGTCAAATCCACCGATACCGAAACTGCCGGCGCGCAATTGCGCCAGCACCTGCGCCCCGACACGCTGGTGCTGACGCTGCAAAACGGCACCGACAACGCCGACCGCCTGCGCGGCGTGATCCCGCAACCGGTGGCAGCCGCCGTGGTGTACGTCGCCACGGAAATGGCCGGCCCCGGCCACGTCAGGCACCACGGCCGCGGCGAACTGGTGATCGAGCCGTCGGCGCGCAGCGAGGAAGTCGCCCAGGCCCTGGCCACCGCCGGCGTCCCGACCGAAATCTCCGGCAACGTGCGCGGCGCGCTATGGCTCAAGCTGATCCTCAACTGCGCCTACAACGCGCTGTCGGCCATCACGCAACTTCCCTACGGCAAGATCGTGCAAGGCCAGGGCGTGGCCGACGTGATCCGCAACCTGGTTGCCGAATGCCGCACCGTCGCCGCGGCCGAAGGCGTCACGCTGCCGGGCGACGTCGATGCCGCCGTGCGCCTGATCGCCGAAACCATGCCGACGCAATACTCCTCCACCGCGCAGGATCTGGCGCGCGGCAAAGCCAGCGAGATTGATCACTTGAACGGTTTCATCGTGCGGCGCGGGCAGGCGTTGGGGATTGCGACGCCGGTTAACCTGGCCATGCATGCGCTGGTCAAGCTGCTGGAGCAGAAAAAGAAACCTCGCCAGGTTTTGAATTCATGACAGGGCTCTTTCCTTGAAGGGGCTTTGGGTAGTCTGCTCTTGCTACGTGCAGATGTACTGGCTTTATTCTTTTCTTTCTTCGGTCGGAACGGAGCGCCGGGGGCGGCCCGGCAGCCGCTCACTTTTCTTGTCTCGCCAAGAAAAGTAAGCAAAAGAAGGCGACGC
>NZ_VFNI01000009.1 GCF_006715495.1 Herbaspirillum sp. SJZ106 | reverse complement strand
CGACTCTGCCTCGCCCATTTTTCATGGCGCTCCAACGGGTACCCCGAAGGGGCTGGCACTTAGGGGCCGCCTTTCTTTGCTTACTTTCTTTGGCGAAGCAAAGAAAGTGAGCGGCTGCCGGGCCGCACCCGGCGCTCCGCTTAGACCGGAGAAAGATAAGCACTAAGCCAGTACATCTGCACGTAGCAAGAGCAAACTACCCAAAAACATCAAACCAGTACATCGACCAGCAGCAAGAGCAAACTACCCCCAAAAAAAACATCAAACCAATACAACTAATCCACCCGCGAATACAACACCCGCAACGCAATCTTGCGCTCCTCAGCCGGCAGTTCATTGACCGCCCGCAGATAAGAGATCGAAGCATCGCAAGTCGCATCCGGATCAGCCTGGCGGCGCTCCGGCGAAGACAGCAGCCGCAGTTGTTCCTGCGACAGCGGCGCCAGCGCACGGCGGATCACGCGGGTGCGTTCGCCCAGCGTGAAGCGAACGGCGTTGGCCGGATCGGCGTCGCGCAACAGGCGTTGCGTCATCGCCATCTCGCGGTTGGCGAATTCCTGCGGCAACACCGCTTGCGGCGTCTCGCGGCCGGCCGCGGCGTCGGCACGCGAACGCGGATAGATCAGTTCGGTGCATGCCGCCGCGCTGATGCCGCGCAGCGCCACCGCCTGATCCAGCACCAGTTGCTGGAATTGCTGCAACGACTCGTCCGAGGCGATCGGCAACAGTTTGCGGCTGAGGATGCCGACCTGCTCGCGCCCCACCGCCAGGATCTCGGCATCGGAAGCATGCGCCTGCGCCAGCGCCCAGGCCAGATCGACCATGTGCGCGAAATCCTTGGGGTGGTAGCGCGCCATGATGTCGAACAACGCGCCTTTCTTGAACTCCTCTTCCAGGACATCGCGCGAGGTGGCCATGGTGGCCAGTTGCGCAGTCTCGCCGCCGGGCGCCAGGCGGGTCAGCACGCCGGCCTGCAGCATCTGGCCCTGCTCGGGATACCAGCTCTTGTTGGATGGCGTGTCGGCGATGCGTGCGATGAAGTCGCGCGGCAGGCCCAGCTTGCCGTAGGTGTCGAAGGTCAGGTTGCGGTCGAACGTCTTGTTGATGCGGTCGTCGCCGCCTACCGTGTAAAGCGTATGGAAACCGATATGCGCGCGCGGATCCATGGCGCGGTCGCGCCCGGCCATGAAGGCCAGCGTGCACGAAGACGAGCACTCCTGCTCGACATAGGTATTGAGGCCGCGGCGGCGGATCACATCGCCCACCAGCCGGCCCTCGCGCACCCAGCCGCCGGCCGAATACAGCACCACGGTAGTGACCGACGGATGCGCCTGCAACAGGCGCTCCAGACCGTCGGCGGCGCCGTCGTTCATGCCCCCTTGCAGCAGGACCGACTTGCCGTCGACCCGCAACTGGTAGACCACCGGCGGCCCCAGCTGCTTGCCGCGGGCGATGTCGAACTGTTCGCGGAAGGAATGGGAAGCGCGCCAGGTGCTGGAGACCAGGCTGATGGCGCCGAACACGATCAGCACCTTGACCGCGACTTCGGCCCAGCGCCGCCCGCCGCGCGCCACATGCCGGCTGGCCGACATCCAGCAGCCGCGCACGCCCCAGATCCATGCAAGGTAGCTGAAGGCAGCGATGGCCAAGACCCCGGCCACGCCGTAGCGCGCCGGCATGTCGTTGGTCAGCCGCGCCAGCAGCGAGATCGAGAACGCCGGCAGCAGCGACGACAACAGCACCGTATGCAGCCAGTAGGAACGAGCGAGGGAATAGTCGCCGCGCCAATGGCGGCCGATGAAGTTACCGGGTTTGTCACCGGCGGGTTGGGTTGTTCGGATTACTGCTTCAGACACGTATGACGGTTCCTCGATGCGCTGTCATGCAATGGGCGATGGGGGGGACTCCTGCAGCCGCCAGCATACCCCACCGGCGGCCAGAATGCCGTTCAGTCGACACGAAAACCCTCTCCCGTCGCCCTGACGAAAGTCAGGGCCCAGTGGCTTTCGTTGCATACCGATGGCCGTTGAACGACACTGGATCCTGACTTTCGCCAGGACGACAGCAATTATTTTCGTCATGGCTAAACCACATTACCGGCACATCCCCGGATTTCTTCTCAGCCGCCGTACCCGGGAATCTTCGACAGGTCGACCTCGTCGATCTGGCTGGCATGCATGAACTTGTCGGCGTACTGCTGGTAGACCTTGTTGCGGATGAAGATGTCGAACAGGTCCGGGTCGATGTGGTTGCGCGCGCGAAAGCCGGCCAGGATCTCGACCGCCTCGCTGAGCGTGTTGCCGCGCTTGTAGGGACGGTCGGCGGCGGTGACGGCCTCGAAGATGTCGGCCACCGCCATGATGCGCGCCGGTATCGACATCTGCTCGCGCGTGAGGCCCTTGGGATAGCCCTTGCCGTCCATGCGCTCGTGGTGGCCGCCGGCGTATTCGGTGACGTTGCGCAATTGCTTGGGCCAGGGCAGCGACTCCAGCATCTTGATCGTGATCACGATGTGGTTGTTGATGATCTGGCGCTCGGCGTCGTTCAGGGTGCCGGCGCGGATGCGCAGGTTGCCGGCTTCCTCCTCGTCCAGAAATTTGCGCATCCGGCCGTCCGGGCCGCGCCATTGGCGTTCGGCGATGTCGAGCACGCGCTTCTGGTCTTCCGGCTTCATGCCTTCGGTGCCGATGTTGCTCTTGTGGAGGAAGGCGCGCTCGTCGTCCATCAGGGCGATCTCGGCTTGCAGGCGCGCATCCAGCTCGGCGCTTTTTTCCGGCGTGAGCGCCGCGCCCAGCGCCAGTTTCTCCTGCAGCACGCCGATCTCGGCGTCGCGCTTCAAGACCTCGAAACGGGTGTCGATCAGGTGGATGCGGTCGAAGATGGTTTCCATCTTGGTCGACTTTTCCACGATGTGCGTGGGCGAGCTGATCTTGCCGCAGTCGTGCAGCAGGCCGGCCACCCACAGCTCGCGGCGGTCGGCCTCGGTCATGCGGAAATCGGCCAGCGGGCCTTCGGTGGCGGCATGCGCCGCCTCGGCGATCATCATCGCCAGTTCCGGCACATGCTCGCAGTGGCGGCCGGTGTGCGGCGACTTTTCGCCGATGCCGATGTTGATCAGCTTGATGAAACTCTCGAACAGGTTTTCCAGGCGGTGGATCAGTTGCTGGTTGGTCATCGCGATGGAGGCCTGCGAGGCCAGCGCTTCGATGAAGTGCTGGTCGGTCTCGGAGAACGCGATCGTCTTGCCTGCCGAGCGGTCGGTGGCGTTGATCAGTTGCAGCACGCCCAGCAGCTCGCCGCTATGGTCTTGCATGGGCACGGTCAGGATCGACTGCGAGCGGTAGCCGTACTTCTCGTCGAACATGCGCATGCCGTTGAAATTGAAGCCGGTGCTCTCCTGCGCCTGGTACACGTCGGGGATGTTGACCGACTTGCGCGTGTTGGCCGCATAGGCCGCCACCGCCGACAGGTTGGGCGCGCCGTCGGGCAGCCTGAGCGCGATGTTGGGAATCGAGATCGCCGTCCCGCTGCTGCCGCCCTGGTGCATCTTCAGGCTGCCGTTGACCGAGATGTAGAACTGCAGGCTGTTGTCGCTTTCGTCGATGCGGTACAGGGTGCCGCCGTCGGCTTGCGTGATGTCCATGGCGGTCAGCAGGATGCGTTCGAGCAGCAACGGCAGGTCGCGGTTGTTGCTGAGCGCCATGCTCAGTTCGGTCAGTTGGTCCAGCCGGTAGGAAATGTCTCGGTGCTTGTCCATGGCGGTTGCCGATGCTGCGGTGGATGGGTGGCCAGGGCCTGCCGTTACGGTTTTCCGCGTGTGCCGGCCAGAGTGCAAAATCCGGTGTTTTCCCCGGACACTCTACTCGCATTCCGGGGATTTTAAAGCCCGCCCGCGCCGGAGATTGCGGCAAGCCCGGGCCTAAATCGCCTGCAATTCCTTAGCTTACCTTACTGAAACATTTCCGGGTAGATCATACCGGCTACGAATGGAAGAGTCCGCCCTGTTTGCCCGGTTTCTTTTCGTTGATTTAGGGGCGCGGATCACTTAACATCGACCACTGTTGCATAGTTTGCCACATTGTTCGCAAACCCAGTCCGGACGGGGGTTTCCGGGTTGCAACCAACGATCGGCAGCCGCACTGGGGCGGCCTTCCAGCCTATAACTATATCGGACGGCAAGTCACAATGCGCGTAGAAATTCTCGGTTGCAGCGGCGGCATCGGCGGAAACGGCATGCGCACCACTTCCCTGCTGGTGGATCACGATATCCTGATCGACGCCGGCACCGGCGTGGGCGACCTGCCGCTGGAACGCCTGGCCGCGATCGACCATGTCTTCATCACGCATGCCCACCTGGACCATATCGCCTGCCTGCCGCTGATGGTCGACAGCGTAGGCGAACTGCGCGAGCGCCCGGTCACCATGTACGCCACGCGCGAGACGCTGGACATCATCCGCCGGCACATCTTCAATTGGCAGATCTGGCCCGACTTCAGCCAGATCCCGACGCCGGACAATCCCTTCCTGCGCTTTGCCGCCATCGAGGTCGGCCAGGCCGTGACCTTGGGCATGCGCAGCATCACCCCGCTGCCGGCCACGCATACCGTGCCGGCGGTGGGTTATCACTTGCACAACCAGGCCAGCGGCGCCTCGCTCGCCTTCAGCGGCGACACCTGCATCTGCGACCCGCTGTGGGAAGCCCTCAATGCCGTCGGCGACCTGCGCTACCTGATCATCGAGGCCGCTTTCGCCGACCGCGAGCGCGAGCTGGCCCTATTGTCCAAACACCTGTGCCCCAGCCTGCTGCTGGCCGAACTGGCAAAGCTGCGCGCGCGGCCGGAGGTGCTGGTGACCCATGCCAAGCCCAGCCAGCAGGAGCAGATCGCCCGCGAAATCGCCGCCGGCAACAGCCCGCACCAGCCACGCATGCTGGCGCCGGGCGTCATCCTGGCGTTCTAGACTCAACGCACCACGCAATCGACCGCTTTACCCGCGCCAGTCTGCTGACCGACCGGCGGAGTGCTGTTGAAACTCGGAGGGGGCAAGAACTTCAAGCCGGGGTTCTGCGGCAGAATGACCGGCGGGGTCGTGAGGTTAGGCGTATAGCCGAACTGGCCCGCACTAAAATTCTGCGCGCCTCCCCGATTTGACACGTTAATCAGGCCATCTAATACCTGCACATACAAGCCCGGCGGCAATCCCGGCGCTGCTGCTGGTATTGCCGCGGCTGCAGCTTTTGCTGCGGTTTGTGCTGCGGCTTGTGCCGCGCCTGCTGATGCTGTTTCTGCTGTCATTGCCCCTGTTGCTGCTGGTGCTGGCATCTGGATTGGCGCCGCTTGCGGCAAAGGCAACGGCGCCGGCAACGACCCTGCTCCCGACACCGGCGATGCCGCACCGCAGTTATTCGAGCAGAACTGGGCGATGAAAGTCGTGCCGCGAATACCGATCGTCGCCGTCGGCGTGTCGAAGCTGACCGCATCATGGTTGCGCTTGCCGACCAGGCCGGTCACGGCGCGCAAGCCGCCCTTGACCAGGTTGATCGCCACCGAATCGTTTTCCGGTTTCTTTTCGTCGTAGACATACTTGGCCACCACCACCTCGCTGCCGGGGCGCAGCACGATCTCGGCATTGTCCAGGAATTGCACCCTGGTATACGTCTCGCGTTCGGTAATGAGCGTATCGCCCTGGAGAATGGCCGACTTCACCGCCAGCACGGTGCGCGTGCCGTCGGCATGCCTGGCCGTGAGCAGGCCCGACAGGTGCGTCACCTTCCCCACCGCCTGCGCCTGCACCGCACCGGCGGCGGCCAGCAATGCCAATGCCATCCACCACCCGGCCAGCCGCCGCGCCATGACTGCCCAACGAGAATAATTCAACGGTTTCATACTGAGTCCTGAAAACCGGCGCCGCAAACCGGCGCCCGGGAAAACCATACGATCCGGCGCATCAATTGCAATACAGCTTGGCTACCTTGGGCGCTGCCCTCTCTTCTGCAATGGCGCCCTTTGCGTCTTCCTTGCCCGTACCGCTACGGTCGCCGCTCGTCATGCTGACCTGCCCGGCCGAACCGGAAGTCTGCGCCATGGTCTGCGTCACGAGCGCAATCAGGGTGTTGATGCTATCCACCAGCGCCGTCGACGGTCCAGCCGGCGTCACCACAGGAATCGGGTCGACCGGAGGCGGAAGCGGTACCGGTATGCGCACCCCATTGGCATCCGTGATGCTCACCCCCGGTGCGTAGCTCAACGCCGGGGCCGACAACGTCGCCAGGCCCGGCGCCGAGGTCGTCACATTGGCGTTGAGGGCGATGCTGTTGCCGGCGGCGAGCGTAATGTTGCCGCCCTGCGAAGACAGGGGGCCATTGATGATCAGGTTGTCGGCGCCGCTGTTGGCCGAACTGCCCGCCGTCAGCACGATGTCGCCGCTGGCGTCCACGCCGCCCGCACCGATGGTCAACGGGCTGTGCGTCGACATGTTCACCGAAGCGCCGGCGCCGCGGGTCTTGACCAGGCCGGCGCCATTAATGCCCAGCATGGCCAGCTTGGTGGCGGCACTGGTGGGCGTGCCGTCGACCGCCGCGGGCAAGCTGCCCAGGAAGTCGGCATTCGAACCGATCGCCGCCGTGCGCATGGCGCCATAGTTCTCGATGTTGACGCTGCCGTTGGCGGCATTGACGCCATTGACGGTCACCACGCTGGCGTCATCGGTATTGAGATGGTTGAGCAGCCTGATGTTGCCCTGGCCGCTGCTGCTGGCGGCAAAAGCGGCAATCTGGTTGTTGCTGGTGGCGCCATCCAGGCTGATATTGCCGGTGGCCGAGGCGATCAGTTGCCTGGTCACGTGCAGCGAGGTGGCAATGCTCATACAACTGCTGCCGTACTGGGAAATATCGCCGTTCCGCGCTTCCAGCACCAGGTTGTTGGCCGTGATATTGCCCACCGTCAGCGTGCCGGAAGCCGAACTCAGCGCGGCATCGGCAAGGCTCATGTTGCCGCCGCTCTGGTAGAAATCGTCCGACACCACCAGGCGCGATCCGGAATTGCCGGTGACGTTGCCGCCACGCACCTCCATGCCGTAGAAGCGTGTATCGCCGCCGAGCACCAGGTTGCCGCTATTGACGTAGACATTGGCATCGGTGGCGGCATTGTTGAGCGTGAGCGTGGTCGCATCGGCATTCATCGGCGAAGTCACGGAAATGCTGCCGCTGCCCGAGGTCGAGGTGGCCACGGTCAGGCTGCCGCCATACATATCCAGGCTGCCGCCGTTGAGCACCAGCTTGTCGATGGTGTCGGCGCCCATGCCGTGGTGCGCGGTCATGCAGCTATCGATGACGACGGTATCGATCTGGGTCGGAATGTAGCCGGCTCCGCCCCAGGTCGCGAGGCTGCCCCAGTCGGAATCGCTACCGTTGGCGGCCAGCGTGGCCGAGCCGGCCATGGCCAGCGTCAGGCCATTTTCCGTAGTGGCCTTGATCATCTGCTTGTTGCCGCCAATGGTCAGCACGTCGCCGGTCACGTTGCGGAAATAAGAACCGGGAGCGAACTGCGCGCCGGCGCTGATATTGAACATCTGATAGACGGTGCCCACCGATGCCGTGTAGCCGTTGAGCAAGCGCGTCTGGAACGTGCCGCCCAGGCTTACCGTGCCGCAGCTCAGGAAGTTGATCCGGTCGTAACCCGCATTGGAGACATCCATCAACAGCTTGCTGCCGCTGCCCAGCGTCAGGTTGCCATCGATGTTCAGGGTGCCGACATTGCCGTCGCCGCCCGGCGCCAATGTGCCGTTGTTGAAGAAACCCTGCGCGGTCCTGATCGTGCCGCTGCCGGTGACGACGCCGTCGCTGGCCAGGCTCGTCACGTTGACCGTCGCCGTGCCGCCAAGGCTGAGCAGGCCGCTGCTGCCCATGGTGACATTGCCCGCATTGAGCGTGTCGCCCGTGCCCATCACGATGCTGCCGTTGCCGAGCAACAGGTTGCCGTTGCCCTGCTTGCCGCCGCCATCGGAGACGGTCATCGTGCCGCCGTTGAGGATCACGCGCGCGCCGTTGCCGATGGAGATGTCGCGGCTGACGCCCTCGACATTGCTGTAATCGTTATGCCGGGTGTTCAATGCCAGGTCCAGCCCGTTCGAGGTGCTGGTGATGTTGGCATTGATGTTGATATTGTTGTCGGCGTTGAGCGTCAGGTTTGCCGCGGCTCCCGCGCTCTTGACGATATCCGCGCTGATCGTGATATTGCCGTCGCCCGAATTGCCTCCGTTGCCGGTGGTCAGCGTGACATTGACGCCCAGGTTGAGCTGGGCGTTGATGGTGCTGTTGAGAATCTCGGTGCCGCCATCGCTCGACCCCACCGCATACACCGTGCCGCACATCCCGCCCTGGATCGGGGCGCTGCTGGAAGACACCACCGTCAGGTCGTACGGATCGATCAGCCAGGTGCCGCCCGAACCCACGGTCGGCACCTTGACCACGTCCAGCTGCTTGAGGCCGGAAGTCTCGACGAAACCGCCGCGGCCCGGCGCGCCGATGGCCGATACGTCGCCGTCGATGAAGGCCTTGTTATCCGAATACAGCGTCACGTTGCCGCCGGCCGTGCCGTCGGCGCTGATGCGGGAGCTGGCCGTGGTGGCCAGGTTTTGCGAGGCGCGCAGGAAAACGCGGCCGCCTTCGCGCACCACGCTGGAAGCGCTGATGGTGCCGCTGTTGCTGATCAGGCCGGCGGCAATGCCGATGCGGCCGGCTTCGGCGGTGATGGCGCCCAGGTTGGTGACATTGCCGGTGTTGCCGGTCACATTCACCGTCACCCCCGGCGTGGCGGTGTCGGCCAGGGTCACGGTTTCGCCGGCGGCCAGGATCACCTCGCCCTGCGGGCTCTGGATGATGCCGCCGTTGGTCACGCCGCTGCCGATCAGGTAGACGCTGCCGCCGGTGGCGGACTTGATGGTGCCCTGGTTCTCCACCGAGCCGACCGCGCCCTGCCTGGAAAAGGTCAGCTTGCCGGCCAGGAAATCGCTGTCGTTGATGTTGAACGTGGAGGCGATGAAGCGGCCGACATCGACCGTGCCGCCGGGGCCGATCAAAATGCCGTTCGGGTTGTACAGCGCCACCAGGCCCGGCGCGGTGAGCTTGCCGTAGATCTGCGAAATGTCGCCGCCGGTCACCTTGGCCAGGAAGGCCGCCGCCGCACCGGGCTGGCTGATGTTGACGACGGCGTCCGAGCCGATCGAAAAGGAGTGGAAATTGGTGATCGCCCGCTGCGAAAGCTGATCGATATTGAGAACGTTGCCGTTCTGCGTGAACACCACGTTGCCATTGACCACGCTCCAGCCGGCGGGCAGCGTGCCCGGCGCCGGCGCGGCGGCCAACGCACTGGTTTGCCATGCGCCGCACACTGCGGCTGCGGTCACCGACACCCGCAGCACCGGCGCCAGCACCTGGCGCCAGGAGCGCAGCAGGAGGCGGCCCAACAGCGCCGGCAGGGGCTTGCGCGCGCGCCAGCTCAGGGTCAGGCGGCGTTTGCCCAGGCGCACCGTCAGCGACGGCGGCAACAATTCGATGGCAGGCGGCGCGCCGCAGGCGCCCTGGCTTTCGGAGGTGGGTACGGTATTTTTCATGTCAGAACCCCAGGGTCGCGCTCAGGTGCGCATTCAGGTCGCCGCGTTTTTCTGTTGGCGAAGTGCCGGCGATGGACACGCGCGCGACATCCAGGCGCAGGTTGAAATCGCGCCCCACGTTGTAGCGCGCGCCGAAACCGAGGCTGGCCACCGTCATGCTGGATGCCAGCGCGCTGCCGGCGGTCTTGTTGTTGTAGCCGCGCCCGATGTCGTAGAACGCCAGCAGCCGCAGGTTGCCCTTGAGCTCGCTCTTGGCCAGCAGTTCCGGCGTATAGGCTTCGGCATTGACGATCATGCCGCTGTCGGCCGCGACCGCGCGTTCGGAAAAGCCGCGCACGGCGGTCGAACCGGCCAGGCCGAACTGTTCGGCCGGCGCCAGCGGATCGGGCGCGTACTGGGCCGTGCCGGCCAGGCGCATCTGCCAGTCGCTGGCGAACGCCTTGAGCAGCGACACGCCGCCGCGCGCAATGACGAAGTTGTCGGTCGTATCGCGGTTGCCGGCGATGAAGGAATAGCGGTCGGTACGCCCGCTGGTGCTGGTGTAGCTGCGGCCGACCGCCCAGTTGCGCGCGATGCCGACGTTGTAGTCGAGGATCTGGCCCACACTCTGGCGCTGCGCGCTATAGGTGGCCGACAACGGCAGCGTGGAATACGGCTGGCAGGTGGAAAGCTCAATGCCGGCGAAGCTGCAGGTCGAGCCCAGTTTCTTGTAGTCGGCGCCCAACACCAGCTTGCTGGTCCATTCGCCGCTGCGAGCGAAGAAATGGTTCCAGCGCAGCGCGTAGACATCGCCCTTGCC
Source organism: Herbaspirillum sp. SJZ106 (assembly GCF_006715495.1). Lineage (GTDB taxonomy): Bacteria > Pseudomonadota > Gammaproteobacteria > Burkholderiales > Burkholderiaceae_D > Herbaspirillum. The sequence continues at coordinate 58,512 of NZ_VFNI01000009.1, read as the reverse complement.
GGTGAAGCCGAACAGCGAGCCCAGCGTGGGCGAGGTGCCGCTGGTCACGTTGGATTTACCGTAGATGAAATCCACGCTGTCGCCGATGCCGTACAGCGGCAGGCGGTAACCCAGCGAATACAGGTCGACCTTGGAGCCCGACGGGCTGTCGGGCGAGGTGGTGTAGGCCAGCGTGCCGACCTGGTCGCGGTTGAACAGGTTGGAATGCTGCAGGGCGACGCCGGTGCGCCATTGGCCGGTTTCCGGGGAGCCGGTATTGTCCAGCGTGAGAATCACCCGGAACGGGTCATTGTCGGTCACCGTCACCTTGGCGTCGATCTTGCCTTCGGCTTCGGCGTTGGAGAGCTCGACGCTGGCCTGCTTGGCCGGGTTGTCGTTGGCCAGTTGCAGCGATTCCGAAATCTTGCGCATGTTGGGCGCCATGCCCGGCTGCAATGCCGGAATGCTGGCGCGGATGTTGGCTTCGCTGAAGTGCTTGTTGTCGACTACGGTGACTTTGCCGATCGCGGCCTCCGTCACCTGGAGGCGCACCACGCCGGAGGTCAGCTCCTGTTCCGGCACATGGACCAGGACGGTGCTGTAGCCGTCCTGGCGGTAGGCGTTTTCCAGCGCCTCCAAAGCCTGCTGTATGTCGCCGTAAACGCGGCCGGCGCCGGTGAACGGCCCGACAGCCTGTTCGATCTGCTGCGCCGTGAGCAGGGTGTTGCCATCGATCTGGAAACGCTTGATCTCGAAGCGCTCGTCGGCTGGCTCGGCAGCGGCCACGGCCGCCTGCGGCGCGGCTTGCGCCATTGCCCCCAGCGCTGTGGTCGCCAGCGCCATCCCCATCAAACAATGCTGAAAGCTGCGTTTCATCATATGTGCGAGCGGTTGCCTGTATGGCCCGCCTCCCCTTTTTTTTCTTGAATGCATGTACGCAAGTACGCAACGCTGGCGCGGCGGATCGTGCCGTCTCGGCTGTCTCCCTGGATCCCCGCCGCCGGAATATCCTCGCTCCGATGCGCAAAAACGCGCGCGCCATCCGCTGCGTTGCGGCGCATGGCAAATTGAAAACGGTGGAATCCCCTCGAAGCAGAATCGTCAGTACCGGCCCAACCCTTGCGCGGCATGAGCCTTTCTTGACGTATGTAAAGTATAGGGATTCGGTTCTTCAGCGTCGACAAGATTCGATCAAAAAACACACCCGCTCTGCCGCGACGGCATTTTCACGCGTCGGATTTTTGTCTGCCTGGAAACTATTCTGATGATTTCGCGCAAAGATGCATCAAGCCATTGCCGGCTTGAACGCTTGTCACGCCTTTATCGTCGTTTTATTTCGTGTCGAACGTGGTGACGCCATCCCAATCGGCGGGAGGCGGCTCGCTGCGATAACGGGCGATGCGCCCGAGATACAACGCATACAGGCCATGCGCCGATTTTTCCTGCAGCGCGAGAATCGCACGCTCGGCCTCATCCCAGCGCTGCGCGCGCAAGGCCCCCAGCGCCGCATGCCATTGCCCGACCTCGGCACGCAGGCCGGCATCGAGTTCGCCGTCCGGCGCCAGCGGCTCGAAGATCGGCACCGGTTCGTTCTTGCCCTTGACGCGCACGCGGTCCAGCTCGCGGTAGACGAATCCCGGCGCGGCATCGCGCGTGGCTTGCCCGACCAGCACGCCCACGCCGTAGACCTTGGTGATCGACTCCAGCCGCGAAGACAGGTTGACCGCGTCGCCCATGACCGTGTACGCCTTGCGGATCCTGGAACCCATGTCGCCCACGCGCATCGAGCCGGTATTGACGCCGATGCCGATCTTCAGCGGCGGCCAGTTGCGCTTGGCGAACTCCCGGTTCAGCGCGATGACGGTCTGCTGCATCTTCAGCGCGGTGGCGACCGCGCGCGCGGCGTGGTCGGGCAGCGCCAGCGGCGCGCCCCAGAAGGCCATGACGGCGTCGCCGATGTACTTGTCCAGGGTGCCGCGGTTGCCGCGGATGTCTTCCGACATGGCGGTCAGGTAGAGATTGATGTATTCGCGCAGCTCGTTGGGTTGCAGGCTTTCGGAGATGGTGGTGAAGCCGCGCACGTCGGAGAACATCACGGTCAGCTCGCGGATCTCGCCTTCCATGTTGTAGCTCTCGGGATTGGCCGCCATCTCGGCCACCAGTTCGGGCGCCACGTATTCGCCGAACAGGTTGACGATGGCTTTGCGGTTGCGGTATTCGAACAGGTAGCCCCAGCCCAGGTTGCAGACGAACAGCGCGGCGATCAGCAGCAAGGCGGTGGCCAGCGGCAGCACCAGGCCGCCGGCGTTGTACAGCCAGAAATTGAAAGCGCCGATGCCGGCGCCGGCGGCCGCCGTCAGCAGGATCGACATGAGCGGCCCCAGCATCGGCAACAGGATGCCCAGCGCCAGTCCAATCACCAGGATCTGCACCAGGTCGTAGCCGACCGCGAATTCCGGGCGCTGCTTGAACTCGCCGTCGATAATGGAGGCGATCAGGTTGGCGTGCACTTCCACGCCGGGATAGACCGGGCTGACCGGCGTGGCCCGCAAGTCGTTGAGGCCCGGCACGGTAGTGCCGACCAGCATGATGCGGCCGTCCAGCTGGTCGTGCGGCACACGTCCGCGGAGCACGTCCACCGCCGGCACATAGCGGAAGGCGCCGCCGGCCGGTCCGCCATGGCCGCGGTAGGTGACCAGCGTGGTCAGGTGGCGTTCGACCGGGATGAACAGCAGCTCGGGCTTGACATCGACCGCGATGGAATCGAGCGCGCCATAGTCGCGCAACTGTTCGTCCGACAGCACCGCGTCGTTCTGCAGGAACACCGGCTTGATGCGCTTGCCGTTCAGGGCCACGCGCGCGGTGGCCAGCGCCAGCGATTCGTAGAAATTGTCCCCGACCTGGGCCACCAGCGGCACCGCGCGGATCAGGCCGTCCTCGTCGGGCAGCGGGTTGAAGAAGCCGCCCGAGCGCGCCGCCTGCTGCAACTGCGGCAGGTTGGCGCCGTAGGCGCGCCAGTGCGTCACGTCCAGCCGGCGCCCGCCGAGATCGACCACGGTGAAGGCCGGCGCCGGCAGTTGCCCCTTGGCGATGGCGCCCACTTCGTTGGACAGGTTGTAGCCCATCACCACCGGCTGCCCCTTGAGGGCTTCGGCCAGGCGCGCGTCGTAGTCCATCTGCGGCTTGAGGCTTTGCAACTGGCGGGTGAATTGCGGCACATCCTTCAATTCGCCCTGGGCCAATTCTTCCAGGCGGGCATAACCGGAACTGGTATCCGGTTCGGCGAACACCACATCGAAACCGACCGACTGCGCCTGGTAGGTCTGCGTCATCTGCCGGACCAGCTCGGCCACCACGTCGCGGCTCCAGGGCCAGCGGCCGATGTCGGCGATGCTTTTTTCATCGATGTCGACGATGACGATGCGCGGATCCAGCTCGGCCTTGGCCACGCGCATGCGCAAGTCGTAGAAGAACAGGTCCAGCCGCCCCACCCACTCGCCCGGCAGCATGCCGACCACCTGTGCAGCCGCCACACCGGTCAGCACCAGTGCCAGCAACCAGCGCGCCCAGTATTTGGCGCAGGCCTGACGCAAACGATGGAACATGATCCTAGAGCCGGTGGTTGAATGCGTTCGCCGGTGCCGTGATCGTCGTGCCAGGCAAGGCGCGACGACGCGGCGCACTGCTGTGCGCAAGGAGGAACAACGCCGCATGGTGCGGCGAGCGCGGTGCCGGCGAATGCATAGCGCTCTCACCAGCAAGGAGAACGGTATTGATACTGCCAGTGTTTGTGTTCATACGGCTCTCCAAAAATAATAGCAAGCGGTCAACTGCCGGATCTAGGATAAATCCCCTTGGTTTTTCTTGGTTGCGATCATGCCAGCAGTTGCCCGCGACCACAATCGCGGCGCCGGCATGGGGCCACAAAACCATCGAAAAGTTGCCGCCATGCATTGGCGCCATGCGATGTGCGGTGCGGGATGAAGCCGGAGCCAAAATGGGGTCTAATGCATTTTCGTCGCCGGATCGGGTGAAGGCATCGCCGGCGGCGCATTCCTATCAAGAGGAGGACGCATGAAGCAAATCCCGCTGGTCAAGCTGCGCAATGGCGACCAGGTGCCGGCCCTGGGCCAGGGCACATGGAACATGGGAGAGTCGGCCGCGCATGCGGCGGCCGAGGTGAAGGCGCTGCAAGCCGGACTGGAGCTGGGCATGACGCTGATCGACACCGCCGAGATGTACGCCGACGGCGGCGCCGAAAAGATCGTCGGCCGCGCCATCGCCGGCCGCCGCGACCAGGTCTACCTGGTCAGCAAGGTGCTGCCGCAAAACGCCTCCAGGCGCGGCACCATCGCCGCCTGCGAAGCCAGCCTGAAACGCCTGGGCACCGACCGCATCGACTTGTACCTGTTGCACTGGCGCGGCTCGCACCCGTTGTCGGCCACGGTGGAGGCGATGCAGGCGCTGGCGGCGCAGGGCAAGATCGGCGGCTGGGGCGTGAGCAACCTCGATACCGACGACATCGATGAATTGCTGGAAGAAGAAAACGGCAACCAGTGCCTGACCAACCAGGTGCTGTACAACCTGTCGCGGCGCGGCATCGAATACGACCTGCTGCCGCAATCGCTGGAACGCGGCGTGCCCGTCATGGCCTACTCGCCGATCGAACAGGGGCGCATCCTGAAGAATGCCGCGCTGGCCGCCGTCGCCCAGCGGCATGGCGTGACGCCGGCGCAGGTCGCATTGGCGTGGGTGCTGCGCCGCCCCGGCGTGATCGCCATCCCCAAGGCGGCCAGCCAGGAGCACGTGCGGCAAAACCGCGCCAGCCTCGACATTGCCCTGGCCGACGCCGACCTCAGGGAACTCGACGCCGCCTTCCCGCCGCCGCGCCGCAAGCTGCCCCTGGCGATGCTCTAGGGCCTGTCAACAAGCCCCCTGGACACTCAGGCCGCGGCCGCCGCATCGACGAGGTTCAGTTGGCGCAGCAGGTCGCGCACGGCGGCCGGAATCGGCGCAATCACCGGCACCGTGAAGCGCCGGGCCAATGCGATCGCCGCCTGGCCCAGCGGTCCGCCGCCGATCACCACCGCCTGCGCGCCGTCCAGTTCCACACATTCCCGCACCGACTGCGCCAGCGCCTGTTCCAGCGCCTGCGGGTCGGCCGCCAGTGCGCGCGGATCGCCTGCGGTCAGGCGGATGCCGGTGTACAGGCCGCCCAATCCCAGTTGCTGCGCCTTGGCGGCGATGGCGCCGGCCAGTTCCGGCGTCACCGTCGCCACGCCGAAGCGCCGTCCGCCCTGCGCCGCCTCCAGCATCGACGCTTCGCAAATGCCGGCTACCGGCGTCTTGCCGGCGGCGCGCACACGCTCGATGCCGGGGTCGCCGAAGGCACTGACGATCACGCCGGCGCTTTGGCGGCCGAACTCCTGCCAGTTGCGCTCCACCTCGGGCGCTGCCGCCTCCAGCTCGGCGCTGTTGACGATCATGCCCGGCCCGCTGCGCGCGCTCACCCCGCTGACCGAAAAGCCCGGCGGCAGTTCGGCGGCGGCGATGGCCACCATCATCTCGGTGGTGGCAGCAGAAGAGTTCGGATTGATCAGCAGGATATGGCGCATGCTCGGCTCGGGTTAAGTAGATTCAATGCGGCGGCATCAACCGCGGCCGGCGAGCGCGGCGGCTTCGACCGGGGCCTGCTCCGGTCCATCCGCCAACGGCGCGTCGGGCGACTTGCCGTAGGTTTCCGGCACGGTACGCACCGCGATGGTGAAGATGGCATACATCGCCGCGATCATGCCGAACACGCCGGCCAGGCCGAAGGCGTCGAACAGGCGCCCCGCCGCCAGCGGCATGAAGGCGCCGGCGGCCGTGCCGGTCGCCAGGATGAAGGCGGTGCCGAAGGCGCGCACGCGGGTCGGATACAGCTCTGGGGCGAAGATCCAGATGGTGGTGTTCAACAGCAGCACGAAGAACTGGAACACCGCGCCGGCCACCAGGATCATGGCGATGTTCTTGGCCACGAAACCGATCGCCAGCGCCGCCGCACAGGCGCACACCGCGCCCACGGTCAGCACGCGCTTGCGCGGCATGTGGAAGCCGAAGGCCGAGGCGGCGATCGCGCCCAGCAGGCTGCCGCTTTGCATCACCATCGTAAACAGCAGGCTCTTGGACATGCTGTAGCCCAGGCTGACCAGGATGGTCGGCATCAGCGTGAGCACCGATATCTGCGCGCCATAGGTCATCCAGATGGCGATGCACAGCGGCACGGTGCGGCGCGCCAGCGGGCCCTGGAAGATTTCCATCGAGCGCACCTTCACGCGCGCGGCCTGCTCGCGGCAGCCATCGTCGGCGATCCACGCCGTCGCTTCAGGCGCGGGGCCGGACAGCTTGCCGCTGGCCAGGCGCGACAACACCTGGTTGGTTTCGGCGATCTTGTGCCGCGACAGCAAGAAGCGCGGCGTTTCCGGGATATAGCGGCGGTAGAACGCGCCCAGCAGGGCCGGCACCATCAGGCAGAAGAACAGCCAGCGCCAGCTGTTCTCGCCGGGGAACAGGGTAAACACCAGCAGGCCGAAGGCCGGCGCCAGGAAGTTGCCCAGGCCGCCGGCGCCCACGTTGACCAGCCCCACCGCGGTGCCGCGGAACTTGCTGGAACAGAACTCGGCCAGCATGGTGACGGCGATGGCGATCTCGCCGCCCAGGCCGAAGCCGACGATGGCGCGGCCGATGGCCATGACCGTCAGGTCCGGCGCCAGCGCGCAGATGCCGGCGCCCAGCGTAAACAGCAACAGGTCCAGGCTCAGCATCACGCGGCGGCCGTAGCGGTCGGCCACCAGGCCGGAGACGATGCGGCCGATGGCGGCGCTGGCGAAGGTGACGGTATTCAGCAAACCGATGTCGGCGGTGGTGAGCCCCCATTGCTGCTTGAGCATGGGGCCGACCAGGCCGATGGCGTTCTGCTCGAAACTGTCGAACAGGCAACCGATCAGGATCAGGAAAATGATGGTGTGGTGCGAACGGGTGACGCCGATCTTGTCCAGCGCGCCGTCCAGCTCGGCGATGCGCGGGGTATCCGGCGATGAAAGTGTGGGTCCGGCCATGGTCAGCTCCTCGTGCGTGGGATGGCAAACGAAAGTCATGCTTCGATTCTTGCTACTGCGTCATGGCTGTGGAACCCGGCGACCGATACGGCCGCCGCTGCGTAACTTACTTTAGTCCACCGCGTCGACAAATGGAATGACAATTTCAGAATTAATTTTTTACTGAAATTTAAATTTCATTCCTGAGAGGCATATAGCAATCGCCGTGCCAGCATCGGGGCTGGTATGCCATTGTCGCAATGGCGCTGATGCGGATGGCGCAAAACCCACGCCGGAGGCGCAATCGCGCCGAATCCGCAGGATGGGAGACGGGAGAGTCCTTTGCCCGGGCGCAAGTCTTCCCGACGCTGGCCGCCTTCAATTGGTGAAGCCAGCCGCGCCGCCGCACCGGCAGCGTGCGGCGCCTGGAAGAAAATGGGGATTCAATCTGCCCGGCATGCTGAAATCCCAATTCCAGGCAGGAAACTGGAGGGAGAAACGTTCAGCCGAAGTCGTCCAGCTCGTCATGGCCCTGCTCCACGGCCGCCAGGCGCTTGCGCCCGGCCGCGCCGCTGGCGTCGATGACCATGGTGGCCAGCAGGTCGCACAGGGCCATCACGGCCACGTGGTTATCCAGCGAACCGGGGCCGCGGCACTGGCATTGCAGCGACCAGGTGGCGCCGGCGTAATCGGGCGAGGCCTGGTCGCTGATATAGAGGATGCGGGCGCCGGCGCGGCTGGCGGCATCCAGCACGCGTTCCATCTGGCGCGTCTGGCGGCGCGTGCCGAACACGATCACGCAATCGCGCTCGCTCAGGCCGGCGGTATGTTCGGCCAGCGTCTCGCCGGGACCGGGGATGGCGGTCACGCGCGGCAGCACCTGGATGATCTGCCAGCGCAGGTAGACCGCGAAGGCATGGCTGCTGCGGCTGCCGAACACCAGCACCTGCGGCGCGCCGGCGATGGCCTTGGCGATCTCGGCCATGGTAGCGTCGGACAGGCGTTCGAAGGTGCCGGCCAGGTTGGCCTGCGATTGCTGGAAATGCGCCGCCACCGATCTGACATGGCGCGCCGCGCCCGAGGATGGCTGGAACAGCGGCGAACCGACTTCCTGCTCCTCGCGCACGTGGCGGCGCGCCTCTTCATAACTGTCGTAGCCGATGTGGCGGATGAAGCGGCTCACCGTCGACGGCGACACGCCGGCCAGCTGCGCCAGCTCGTTGCCGGCATAACTGGCCAGCTCGCCGGGAAACTCCAGCAGGAAATCCGCCAGCTGGCGCTCGGTGGCCGACAGTTCATCAAGCTTGCTGCGCACGCGGCGCACGAAGGATTCGGAAGAAGGTCTCATGAAGTGCGGGCGGGCCATCCTGGAGTCACGATCGGCGCATTGTATATGGATAGCCGTGCTGCCGGTTTCATGATTTTATGAAATGCTTAATCGTTGAATGGCATTGGGCTATGTTGGTGTACGAGCTTTGGGTAGTTTGGTCTTGCTGCGTGTTGGTGTGTTGAATTGAGGTTTTGTTGGGTAGTCTGCTCTTGCTACGTGCAGATGTACTGGCTCTATGCTTATCTTTCTCCGGTCGCAGCGGAGCGCCGGGGGCGGCCCGGCAGCCGCTCACTTTTCTTGTCTCGCCAAGAAAAGTAAGCAAAAGAAGGCGACGCAACTACCCAGCCCCTTCGGGGTTCCCGACGGATCGGACAAAAAAATGGGAAAAGCAGAGTCGCTTCGCTCCGACTGCTTTTCTGATCCATTTTTTTGCCCGATCCGCCGGCTGGTTAGATGCGACGTCTTGTCCGGCTCGCCTTCGGCATCGCGGTGCTTGCGACTGGCTTGGTTCAAGGAATGGCGCCAACGCGCAACTCCCCTCCCAAGCCCGATGCCGCAGGCGAGGCGTCCAGGTTTTCTCCCCTTGTGGGCCAGCCGTTGGAGTGTCATGAAAAATGGATCAGCGAGGCAGTCGGAGCGTAGCGACTCTGCCTCGCCCATTTTTCATGACGCTCCAACGGGTACCCCGAAGGGGCTGGCACTTAGGGGTCGCCTTTCTTTGCTTACTTTCTTTGGCGAAGCAAAGAAAGTGAGCGGCTGCCGGGCCGCTCCCGGCGCTCCGCTCCGACCGGAGAAAGAAAAGCATAGAACCAGTACATCTGCATGAAGCAAGACCAGACTACCCAAAAAACATCAAACTCCAGACACCCAACAATCTAGCCAAACTTACGCGCAGCATCAATTGCCAAACCACTACCGATACTGCCAAACAAATCCCCCTCAACATGTTTGGCATCCGGCACCAGCGCCCCGATGCGCTGGCGCAGCAGGTTCACGCCGGAAGAGCCACCGGTGAAGAACACGCTGTCGATATCGGACGCACGCAGTCCGGCCTGGCGCAGCAGGCCCGAGACCGTCTGCTCGACCGATTGCACCAGGTGCTCAACGGCGGTATCGAAATCGGCACGGTTCAGTTCCAGCGTTTGCGCCGGACGCAGGCGCTGCAGGTCCAGCGTGGCGGATTCTTGCGAGGACAGGGCGATCTTGCCGCCTTCCACCTGCAGCGCCAGCCAGTGGCCGCAGCGCTGCTCCACCACGTCGAGCAGGCGCGCGAAGCGCTCGCGGTCAACCGCTTCGCGCGCCACATCCTGCAATTGCTGCCAGGTCTTGCGCGTGTAAAGCTGGTTGATGGTGTGCCAGGTAGCGAGGTTGAAGTAATAGCTGGAGGGCACCTCGGCGTTGCCAGCCAGGCGACCGCCCAGGCCCAGCAACGGCATTACGCAGGACAGGCTGAAATATTTGTCGAAGTCGGTGCCGCCGATGTGCACGCCGCCGTTGGCCAGGATATCGTCGCGCCGCTCCTGGCGCGCCGCGCGCTGCGGCGACAGGCGCACCAGCGAAAAGTCCGAGGTGCCGCCGCCGATGTCGGCGATCAGCACCAGCTCTTCGCCGTCGATGCGCGACTCGTAATCGAAGGCGGCGGCGATCGGTTCGAACTGGAATTCGATATCGGTGAAGCCGACGCTGCGCGCGATTTCTTCCAGCGTATCCTGCGCCAGTTGGTCGGCGGCCAGGTCGTCGTCGACGAAATGCACCGGACGCCCCATCACCACGCGCGAGAAGGATGTGCCGGCGGCGCGTTCGGCGCGCTTCTTCAGTTCGCCGATGAATTGCGCCAGCAGGCCGCGGTAAGGCAAGGCCCGGCCGCCGACCTCGGTCTGGCCGTCGATGGCGCCGGAGCCGAGCAGGCTCTTCAGCGAACGCATCAGGCGGCCTTCATAACCGGACAGGTATTCGTTCAGGCCGCTGCGGCCGTAGCTGAATTCGTTTTCGTCGGCGTTGAAGAACACCACCGATGGCAGCGTCGCCCGGCCGTCTTCCAGCGGCAGCAGCAGGGACTGGCCCGCATCGGGACGCAGCCAGCCGACGGTGGAATTGGAGGTGCCGAAATCCACCCCGCATGCGTTGGCCATCGATTACTCCTTCATTTTGGGCCGGCAATCATATAGAAAAGGGGCATGCTTGTCTGCACGGCATTGCCGCCGTGTTCAAAGCAAGCAACATGCCGCCGGGCCATGTTTCCTTGTCGGCAACACGATACGCGCCCGCCAAATGACAATGCCGGAGCGACGCGCCTGCCGCTCCGGCATCATTGGCGAAAACCCGCTGCCGCTTTCCTGCAGGTCGAAGTTGACCGGCATGTTGACCAGGAAAAAACCGTGGCCGCCGTCTTGCAGTCGCACGCCGGTCAGCAGCAGCGACTGCGCCGCCATGGCGGAGGCGGCAAAGGCGTCGCGCGCGGCGGCCGGATGCGTCGCCCGTGTGACGATGCGGGAGGTGATGCGGGGATGGCAAGAAAATGCGCGCAGGCGATGGCGCGCGGGAATTCAGTCGTCGGCGTTGCGGGTTGCCTGCACCAGGCATTTGGAGAGCTTGTCGAAATGCAGCCAGGCGGCCTGGCTCAGTTCGACCTGCTTGCGACGCGGGTCTTCGGTGTCGGCCAGCACGATCCAGCCTTTTTCCCGCATCGACTTGAGGCGGGTATGCAGCATCGCCGGCGAGCCGAATTCGCTCTGCGCCATCAGGTCGCGCACCGACAGGCGCTGCTGCTCCTGGCCGGCACGGGCGATGAACGCCAGGATCCGGTCTTCCAGCGGATCCAGCGATGCCAAGGAAGGCAATCCCCGTAATGCATCGGCCAATTGCAGGAAACGCAGATAGATATCCGCAGGCCTCTTGTCTTTACCCATAGCCACGCTGTTGATGTCGCGTTGTCAGTTTCGCGTTGTTAGTTTCGCTATATCGCTGCTGGCAGCCGATCTGGCCCAGATTGTTCCAGATTCGATAGCGGATCATACGCGCGCCGCCGCCATCGCGCAACATTGCCCGCTTTTCCGCCGCGCCGTGCGGGCGATTTCACCACAGCGCGGGATTGCCTGCTGCAGGGCAGCATGGAAATCGGTAACATACGCGCCGTCATGGATGCCTCGCCCAATCCCCAGTCGACCTTGCGCGCCCACCTTGCCGCCGCGGCAGGCACCGCCATTTGCTATTTCCTGTTCTACAGCCTCAACGAATGGCTATTCCGCCAGACCGAATTCACCGAAGGCATCGCCTGGATCTACCTGCCGGCCGGCGTGCGGCTGATCTGCACCCTGCTGTTTGCCGAAGCCGGCTGCGCCGGGTTGCTGCTGGGCTCGCTGGCCACCGCCGCCACTTACCGGCTGTTCCCGCATGACCCCATCACGGCTGCCGGCTACTGCCTGATCTCGGCGGCGGCGCCTTATCTCGCCTACCGCTTCACCCTTTCGGGCATGGACTTGCGGCGCTCGCTGGCGAACCTGACCACCACCCGGCTGATGGCCTGCATCCTGCTGTATGCGCTGACCAACCCGCTGTTCCAGCTGATCTGGTTCGTCATGCGCGGCGTCTCCCCGCATTTCTGGAGCGGGCTGATCGTGATGTCGATCGGCGATCTGTCCGGCTCCATCATCGTTGCCTATCTGTTCAAATTCCTGCTGTCCTTCATCCGCTTGCCGCGCAGGTAAGTCCGCGCCTTCCTCGCCAACAGATCCTTACACCAACCCGGTTGATGTAATACGCACGACATAATTTCTCGGTACGCTGCGCATCGCTATAAAACTTATAGCGTTATGGATCGTATAACAATGCTTCCGAGGAGTTGCAGCATGCGTAGCTGGGATGAACCCAAGAAACGAAAAGCCCGCGTCGAGATCATTCCGATGATCGACGTGATGATGTTCCTGCTGGTGTTTTTCGTGCTCATCAGCATGAATGTGATCCCCGCGCTCGGCCTGAAGACCCAGCTCCCCGGCTCCAGCACCGCGCAAGACCTCAAGCCCCAGGCCAAGGCCATCATCACCATCACCAGGGACGCGCTGCAGGTGGACGGCCAGGATACGCCGGTCGACGGCCTGGTGGCCCGTCTCAAGCAGATCCCCAAGGAAGGCGAGAAGCTGAACCTGATCATCAACAGCGACCGCGGCGTGGAAGTGCAAAAGCTGGTCGACGTGATGGACCAGCTCAAGCACGGCGGCTTCGATTCGATCTCGATCGCCACCCGCAAGCAGTGACCATGCGCACGCCTTTCCTTTTCCGCTTCCGCGAATCGCTGGCAAGCCTGCCGTCGCTGCTGGTGCTGCTGGCGCTGGTGCTGGCCGGCGTGCAGCAAAGCACGCGCCTCAAGCGCCACGAAGACCCGACGCCGATGCAGATCGCGCTGTTCGAAGAAGCCCTGCCGGCGCCCAAGATTGAAACTCCACCGCCGCCCGAACCGCCGAAAAAGGTCGAGCCGCCCAAGCCGCAGGCCAAACCCGTGCCGGCATCCAAACCCACGCCTGCCCCGCCAACCCAGGAGCGCCCGCTGACCCAGGGGCCCGCGCCATTGGCGGCGCTCCCCCAAGCGGTTGCCAGCACCGCGCCGCCATCGGCGCCCGCACCTGCCGCAGCCCCGCAACCGGCGGCCCCACAGCCGGCGCCTGCGCCGCAACCCAATACCGCCAACGCCGAATCGCAATACGTGGCCAAACTGCGCGCCCACCTCAACAGCATCAAGCGCTATCCGACCGGGCGCGAAGCCAGCCAGCTCAGGCCGCAAGGCAAGGTGCGCGTCTGGTTCGTGTTGAAGCGCGACGGCTCGGTGGTCGATCTGGGCATCGATGAATCGTCCAATTCCATGCTGCTCGACGACGCCGCGCGCAAAACGATCAATCGCGCCGCCTTCGCCGCCTTCCCGGAAGGCAGCTGGAGCGGAGAGAACACGCATCGCTTCACCGCCGACCTGGAATTCATTCCTGTTTCCGGATAGTTCCAACGCCGCCGGGCCCGGCGGCGGTATTCCTACAAATGCATCACCATCACTCTCAGGGGAAATAATATGCACTGCAAACTTACCCGGCTATCGCTGCTGATCTCCGGGATCTTCATGGCGGCCGGCACGGCCGCCTACGCCCAAACCGCCGGCACCACCGACGTCGGCACCGTGACCGTGCAAGGCAATGGCGGCACCGCCCAGGCCACCGGCCTGATCCAGCAGGAAGAATCTCCCAAGGCGCGCAGCTCGGTCAACCGCGACTACATGGAAAAGCAAAGCCCGACCGGCAACCCGTACCAGATGATCAGCCTGCTGCCGGGCGTGAACACCTACGACCAGGACGGCAGCGGCCTGTTCGGCGGCAACATCCGCGTGCGCGGCTTCAACAGCGACCAGTTGGGTTTCACCATCAACGGCGCCCCGGTCAACGACTCCGGCAGCTTCGCGGTCTACCCGCAGGAATACACCGATGCCGAAAACCTGTGCGACATCTTCGTCACCCAGGGCTCGACCGATACCGAAGCGCCGCACGTAGGCGCCTCCGGCGGCAACATCGGCATGACCATGTGCGCGCCGGAAGACCAGCAGCGCGTGCGCGTCTCCACCTCGGTCGGCTCCAACAGCCTGTGGAAGCGTTATGTGCGTTTCGACTCGGGCAAGCTGTTCAATGACCGCTTCAAGTTCTTCCTGTCGTATTCGAAGACCACGGCCGACAAGTTCAAGGGCGCCGGCGGCGCCGACAAGCAGCACATCGACTTCAACAGCAAGCTCGATCTCGGCCAGGGCAGCTTCATCGATGCCGGCTTCATGTACAACAACGCGATCAACAACAACTACCGTTCGCTGACCAAGGCCCAGATTGCCCAGTTCGGCCCCAACTACGACTTCGGCACCAAGGTGCCGGTGCACCAGCCGGGCGTGAACGGCACGGCCCAGAACGACAGCACCTACGCGCCCAACGCCGGCATCAACATCGGCAACAAGGACCTGTACTACGCGTACAACCTGAACCCGTTCAAGAACTGGCTGGCAACCGTCAACGGCCACTTCCAGTTGAGCCCGACGGCCAGCGTCGATGTCAGCCCCTATTTCTGGTACGGCTTCGGCACCGGCGGCAACCAGTTGCAGACCATCACCGAAGGCAATGCCGGCAACCTGCTGGGCGGCGGCGTGCGCGACGTCAACGGCGACGGCGACACCAGGGACACCGTGTTCGCCTACGAAGGCAGCCGCACCCGCACCTATCGCCCCGGCGTGACGCTCAAGTACAACCAGCAGATCGACAACCACAAGCTGATGTTCGGCTACTGGTACGAGCGCGCGCGCCACCAGCAAACCGGCCAGTACACCACCATCGACAACAACGGCAACATCGCCGACATGTGGCAGAACAATCCCGACCTGTGGCTGCGCAACCAGGACGGCAGCGTCGTGCAATATCGCGACACGCTCACCATCAGCACCGGCAAGTCGGCGTTCTTCCAGGACAGCATCAGCCTGATGAACGACAAGCTCAACGTCCAGCTCGGCGCGCGCTATTCCAGCATCGACCGCGACTTCACCAACAACCCGAGCCAGAGCGCCGGCGGCTTCTACACGGTGAAGAAGTCCTACTCCGACCTGCTGCCCAGCGTGGGCGTGCGCTTCCAGCTCGACCAGACGCAGTCGGTGTTCTTCAACGCCGCCAAGAACTTCAAGGCGCCGGGCAACTTCTCCTACTTCGGCCTGATCTCGGGCGGCAGCTTCGTCAACGGCGCCTATACCGGCGGCACCGTGCGCAACGTCCCGGTGGACAAGGAGACCTCCTGGAACTACGACCTCGGCTACCGCTACAACACCGACAAGTGGACCTTCTCCAGCTCGGTGTTCTACATCGACTACCGCAACCGCATCGCCACCGCCTACAACCCGGAGACCGCGACCAAGACCGACTACAACGTCGGCGACTCGACCTCCAAGGGCCTGGAACTGGAATCCGGTTATGCGCTGACCAGGAACCTGTCGCTGTACGGTTCGCTGTCCTACATCAAGAGCAAGATGAAGGACAACATGAAGGTTGACGCCAGCAACTCGCTGCCCACCAGCGGCAAGGAGTATCCGGATACGCCGAACTGGCTGTCCGGCCTCGCGCTGCAATACCAGCAGGACGGCTGGTATGTGTTCGGCCAGGCCAAGTACACCGGCAACCGCTACACCACGCTGGTCAACGATGACGCCATCGGCGGCTACACCGTGTTCAATGCCGGCGCCGGCGCCACCTTTGCGTCGACCTCCTGGCTCAAGAAACCGACCCTGCGCTTCAATCTCTACAACCTGTTCGACAAGCAATACCTGAACCTGAGCTCGGGCAGCGGCAGCCAGTTCACCACCAACGCCAACGCGGTGGGCAGCATCGCCGGCACTGCGCCATCGTTCTATATCGGCGCCCCGCGCACCTTCACCGTCACGCTGACCGCGGATTTCTGATCGCGGCCAACCCCAGGGGCGGCGGCGCGCAAGGGCCGCCGCCCTGAATACCTGCAAAAGAGGCAATCATGAACATGCAATTACTCCACGAACTGGCTTTCTACCTGATGTATGCCTGCGCTGCGCTGGCGATCTTCGTCATCGTCGAACGCGGACTGTTTTTCGGCTACACCATGCGCTGCGCCACCGGCCTGGAAAAGGCGATGACCCACGCCGTGCAGCATGTGCAGGAATTGCCTGCCGCGCTGACCGCCCGCCCCAGCCTGCCGCTGGCGCTGGTCACCGACATCCTGTCGGAAAAACACAACCTCCACAGCGAGAAGGACCTGGAAGATTTCAGCGAATCGGTCTACATCGCCAAGCGCGGCGAAGTGCAGCAGCGCCTGTGGATCCTCGACACCATCGTCACCGCCGCGCCGCTGCTGGGCCTGCTGGGCACCATCCTCGGCATCATCGACACCTTCAAGGCGCTGGCCGTCTCGGGCGTGTCCGATCCCGGCCAGGTGTCGCAGGGCATCGGCACCGCACTGTATGCCACGGCGCTGGGCATCGGCATCGCGGTGGTCGGCATGTTCTTCTTCAACCTGTTCCAGGAACGCATCGAACGCATCAACGACCACCTCAAAGTGTTGATGCTGCGCGCCTGCGTCGGCCGTACCGCCGAACAGCAAGCCAGCGTCCAGCAAGCGCACGGAAAACTGCATATCGCCTGACCGCCCGACCACGCCAGCAACCGGGAGACCCCATGCATCACCCCTTACGCCTGTTATCCAGGCTGGCCACGGCAATTGGCCTGGCCTTGTCGCTGCAAGGCCAGGCCCACGCCGAATTCGCCATTCCCGGTTTCGAGCTGGTGCATACCGTGCCGCGCGAAACCACATTGAGCACCCCCGACCTGCGCGATGCCGCGCTGGTGTGGAAAGAGATGTTCGACAGCGCAAAACGCGAGATCGACTTCGGCCAGTTCTACGTGGCCGGCCAGGACGGCGAGGCGCTGGGCGACATCATCGCCCACCTCGACGCGGCCGGACGGCGCGGCGTGAAGATCCGCTTCCTGATGGAAAAGAAGGGCGAGTTCGCCTCGGTGGCGGCGACCATCGAGCAGCTCAAGCGCATTCCCAACCTGGAATTCCGCCAACTGGATTATTCCAGGATGACCGGCAACGGCATCATCCACGCCAAGTACTTCGTGGTCGATGGCGCCAGCGCCTATGTCGGCAGCCAGAACTTCGACTGGCGCTCGTTCTCGCACATCCATGAGACCGGCCTGAAGATCACCGATGCCGCCATCGCCGCGCAGGTGCAGCAGATCTTCGAGATCGACTGGCAAGCGCAAGCCGCGATCGCGGCCGGCCAGGCGCCGGCAATACAAAACCATGCCACCGTGCTGGCCGACGAAAGCCGCGGCAACTACCTGGTGGCCAGCCCCAACGCCTTCAATCCTCCCGGCGTGGGCGACTCGGAAAGCGAACTGGTGCGGCTGGTGGCCGGCGCCAGACAAGAAGTGCGCGTGCAGTTGCTGGACTACGCCCCGCTGTCCTACGGCCCCAACCGCACCCGCCCTTACTACGCGGTGATCGACAATGCCATCCGCGCCGCAGCCGCGCGCGGCGTCAAGATCAAGCTGATGGTGTCGAACTGGAATACCGAACAGCCGGCGATCCGCTACCTGCAAAGCCTGGCCGTGCTGCCCAACGTGGAAATCCGCATCGTCACGCTGCCGCGCGCCTCCACCGGCTTCATCCCGTTCGCCCGGGTGATCCACACCAAGGCCATGAGCATCGACGGGCGCGTCGCCTGGATCGGCACCAGCAACTGGGCCGGCGGATACCTCGACAAGTCGCGCAACCTGGAAGTGGTGCTGCACGACGAAAAGATGGCGCACCGCATCGCCGAGCTGCACGAGCAGACCTGGAGCTCGCCCTATGCCGAGGCGATCGATGTGCTGCGGCAGTATCCGAAACCGGTCAAAGGCAAGGAATAGCCGACGGCATCCAGGCAAGAAAAACGACAAGGCGACATCGGCGGCAAGCCTGCGGGCTGCCGCTTTTTTATTTCCGCGAGGATCGGGTAAAACGGCATCTATACATAAAATCTAATTTTAGATAATATGTATGCATCATGAAAACCGACGCCCGCAAGAAAAAGGCCGCCCCGCCACCCCGCCCCGACCACGAACTGCTGATGTCGCAGCTCAGGCAGGTCGCCCAGGGCCTGGGCGAGACCTTCGCCCCCTTTTGCGAAGTGGTGCTGCACGACTTGCGCGATGCCGACCATTCCATTGTCGCCATCCATAACAACCTGTCCGGCCGCGAGGTGGGCGACGCCACCACCGAACTGGGGCTGGCGCGCATCGCCGACGAATCCTATCCGCAAGTGCTGGCCAATTACGCCAACCGCCTGCCCGACGGCCGCCAGGCCAAGAGCACGTCGGTCGGCATCAAGGATGCCGACGGCAAGTACGTGGCGGCGCTGTGCATGAACATCGACCTGACCCTGTTCGGCGCGCTGCAAGGCATGCTGCGCCAGTTCGGCGGCATCGACGGCAACGCGCGCGTGGCGGAAACGCTGGAGCCGACCGGCGCCCAGGCGATCCGCCACAAGATCGACGCCTTCGCGGCGCGCCTGTCGGCCACGCCGCGCAGCCTCAAGGCCGACGAGCGGCGCGCGCTGATGCGCGAACTGCGCGAGTCCGGCTGCATGGAGGTGCGGCGCGCGGCCGAGGTGGTCGCCGCCCACCTGGGCGTATCGCGCGCCACTGTCTACAACGACGAGCGGGATTGAAGCTTTCCCCTCCGACATCCCTAATGACATCTCCGATCGAAAGGAAGCTGCCGTGATCCCCGTTTCAAGCGCCACCGAATTGCCTACCTTCGCCGACGTCCTGCTGGCGGCCGAGCGCATCAAACCCTGGGCGCACCGGACGCCGGTGCTGACCTCGCGCACCGCCGACGCCGAGCTCGGCGCCAGCCTGTTCTTCAAGTGCGAAAACTTCCAGCGCATGGGCGCCTTCAAGTTCCGCGGCGCGATGAATGCGCTGGCGCAATTCGATGAGGCGCAGCGCCGCGCCGGCGTGATCACCTTTTCCTCCGGCAACCACGCGCAAGGCACGGCGCTGGCGGCGCAACTGCTGGGCATTCCCGCCACCATCGTGATGCCGCTGGACGCGCCCGCCGCCAAGGTGGCGGCCACCCGCGGCTATGGCGCCAACGTCGTCACCTACGACCGCTACACGGAAGACCGCGAACAGATCTGCGCGCGCCTGGCCGAAGAAAAGAAATTGACCGTGGTCCCGCCCTACGACCATCCGCATGTGATGGCCGGCCAGGGCACCGCTACCAAGGAATTGCTGGAAGAAACCGGCCCGCTGGATGCGTTGTTCGTCTGCGTGGGCGGCGGCGGCCTGCTCTCGGGCGCGGCGCTGGCGGCACGCGCCCTGGCGCCGGGCTGCAAGATTTATGGCGTGGAGCCGGAAGCCGGCAACGATGGCCAGCAATCCCTGCGCAGCGGCAGCCTGGTCAGCATCGCCACGCCCAAGACCATTGCCGACGGCGCCCAGACCCAGAGCCTGGGCAAATACACCTTTGCCGTCATCAAGCGCGATGTCGACGACATCCTGACCGTCTCCGACGAGGAACTGGTGGCTTGCATGCGCTTCTTCGCCGAGCGCATGAAGATGGTGGTGGAACCCACCGGCTGCCTGGCCTTCGCGGCGGCGCGCAAGCACCGCGCGCAATTGCAGGGAAAACGCGTGGGCGTGATCGTCAGCGGCGGCAATATCGACCTCGGCAAACTCTCCGCCTACCTGGCGCACTGAACCGCGCCTGCATTCTTCACTCCAGATTTTTAACGACGGGAACCGCCATGCCCCATCTCTTTCTTGAATATACCGACAACCTCAACATCGACACCCAAGCCACCCTGCTGCGCCTCAATGAGGCGCTGGTCGGCAGCGGCCACTTCGACGAGAACTCCATCAAGGCGCGCGCCATCCGGCTGGACGATTATGTCGTCGGCACCCAGCCGCAAGCCAGGCGCGCCTTCCTGCACCTGCGCCTGACCATCCTTTCTGGACGGACGCTGGAAGTGAAGAAAGAGATCACCGACCTGCTGGTGGCGACCGTGCAAAAAGAGCAGGAATGGCCGGACGGAATGCAGGTGCAGATCACGGCGGACGTGAGCGACATGCAGCGCGAGATTTACGGAAAGCTGAAGCTGTAACAACCTGTCCATCCCCTTCCGTCCTGGAGCGGAAGGGGATGGACAAGGCGTACCGACAAGCAGCCGTGCCGACGCCAGTCGCCACGGCTGCTTTCATGCGGAAACCGATGCGGAGTTCAGCGTTCCAGTGTCAGTGCGCCAGCGCTTCGCGGAACTGCACCACGTTGCCTTCGGGATCGAAGCCGTCGCAGGCGCGAAAATCCGCCGCACTCCATTCGGCCTCGACCGGCTTGACGCCGCCGCCCTGGGCCTGCGCGCCGATGCGCGCCTGCGCCAGCGAACGCACCGGCAGGAACAGCTTGACGGGGACCGCTTCACGCAATACCGGCGGCGTAGCGATCTGCACCTTGGCGGCGACGGCCGGCGGCATGGCGTGGATCACCAGCAAGAAATCCTGCGCTTCGATCACCACCTTCTCGGACTCGGCATGCTTGGGCACCACCGCCAGCACCTGCGCATAGAATGCGGCAAGGCGGGCTACATCTTTGGCAAACAGGACTGCGCCTGCTTTGGGCTGGGTCGACATCTCTGCTTTCAAAAACGAAGAACGAAACGGCAGAGTTTATTTTTGTCGGCAGCGGTTGGCAAGCCTGTCCATCCACATTCCCATGCCGGGGGAAACCCCGGGTTCAACATGCGAGCTTGTCGCCTGCGGGCGACATTGTTTTCGATGCCATGCTGCTTCGCAATATCAGACTTTTCCGACACGCGTTAGCGCCGTCATCCTACCCACAACAACAGCGCAAAAGCGTACTGTCGGTTCTTGAAGATGCATTGCCGGGCTGATGGCAAAGCGCCAATTGTCACGATGATCACCCCAATGTCGGCCAATGTGATTGAAAATACATCGTTTCTGCTACAAGCCGGTTTAAATTGTAAGAGGATGTTCCAGCATGTTTACTTCGCAATCCCATCTGCTAATTTGATGTTGCAAGGCAATAAGGCGCGTTCGCAAACAGTCGAAAAACAAAAGGCGAACGTGGAACCGTCCCGTGTCTTGCCGCAACGGATAAACCATCCGCCCCCGGGACTTCGCCTCAGTACATGGCTTGTCAATCACATTCCGGCAGATTAACCATCTGACTCGCACCATGACCAGAAACCTGCGCTCCTTTTTCACACCCGACAGCGCCTTCAAGCGCACCGTCTCCGGCTCGCGCATCCCACTGGCCAATAACGGCGGCCAAGCCGACGCCTGGCTGGAGCCGATGCTGGCCGACTTCATCTCGCTGGCCTGCAACCTGTGCGATGCCCCGTTCGGCATGATGACGCAACTGCATGCCGACATCGGCTTGCAGGAGCCCTTCGTGTCGGTGGCCAACGGCCGCGGCGACATCCGCAACCAATGGTGGCGCTTCCCCGGCCAGACCGGCGTGTCGCGCACCGCGGTGGATTTCTCGGTATGCGAAGCCGCCGCCCGCCGCCCGCGCGAACTGGCCGAGATTGCCGACCTGCGCGCCGACAGCCGCTTCGGCGAATCGGCCCTGGCCAACAATCCGCCCCAGGTGCGCTTTTACGCCGCGGTGCCGCTGGTGGCCGCCAACGGCGACGTGCTGGGCACGCTGTGCGTGATGGATCGCCAGCCGCGCACGCTGTCGCCCTCCCAGCGCGACGCCTTCTTGAAGCTGGGCCGCCAGTTGGAAAGCCAGCTCGACAGCCGCCGCACCATGCAAAAACTGGAGCAGCAGACGCTGACCGATGCCCTGACCGGCATCGGCAACCGTCGCAGCTTCGACCTGCGCCTGCGCGAGGAATGGACGCGCCACCTGCGCAATGCGCGTCCGCTGTCGATGCTGATGGTGGATGTGGATTACTTCAAGCAATACAACGACACCTACGGCCATCCGGCCGGCGATGCGCTGCTGGCGCAACTGGCGCGCGTGCTGCGCTCGCCCCTGCGCGCCAGCGACTTCCTGTCGCGCTACGGCGGCGATGAGTTCGCGCTGATCCTGCCCGACACCGAAGAGATCGGCGCCCACCAGGTGGCAGAGCGCATCAAGCGCGCGGTATCGATGGTGAAATGGCCGCACACCGAGATCGAGATCAGCCTGGGCGCGGCTACCGTCACGCCGTCCGAGATGTGCGATTTCCACGCGCTGCTGCAAGCGGCCGACAAGGCGATGTACCTGCGCAAGCATGGGCGCAATCCGGGCGGGCACGCCTGAGCTTCTCTCTCCGGATGCCGGATGTTCCAAAGAAAATGCCGCTGACGCCAGCGGCATTTTTACTTTCCGGATGACCTTCCCCCAGGTTTTTTCTCAGACGAACTTGCTGAAGTCCGGCTTGCGCTTTTCCAGGAAAGCGGTAAACGCTTCCTTGGCTTCCGGCCCGGTCAACATCCTGGCGAAGTGCTCGATCTCGGCCGTCATCTGCTGCTCGGTGGCGGCCACACGGTTCTTCTTCATCAGTTGCTTGGTGACGCGGATCGAGCCGGCCGGCAGCGCGGCCAGCTTGGCGGCCTGCTGTTGGGCATAGGGCAGCAGCTCTTCCAGCGGCAGCACGCGGTTGACGATGCCCATCTCCTGCGCTTCGGCGGCGAGGAAGGCTTCGCCCAGCAACAGCTTCTCGGCGGCGCGCTGGTAGCCGACCAGGTGCGGCAGCAACAGCGACGAGGCCGCCTCCGGGCACAACCCCAATTGCGTGAACGGCAGCGAGAACCGGGCATTGTCGGCCGCATAGACCAGGTCGCAATGCAACAGCAATGTGGTGCCGATGCCCACCGCCACGCCCGACACCGCGGCCACGATGGGCTTGGCGGCATGGCTGATCTGCCACAGGAACTGGAACACCGGCGCGTCCTTGCTGTTGGGCGGGTTCTTCAGGAAATCTTCCAGGTCGTTGCCGGCCGAGAAGGCTTGCGGTTTCCCGGTGAACAGGATGGCGCGCACCGCGCTGTCGGCCTCGGCCTCCTTCAGGGCATCGGCCAGTTGCTGGTACATGGCGGCGGTGAGGGCATTCTTCTTGGCTTCGCGATCGAAGTGGATCGTGAGGATGCCGTTTTCCTTGCTCAGTTGGATATCCATGGGTCTCCTGCTGTGTCTTTGTTATTCAGTAACGACGATGAAAAAAGCCGCACGGCGCGAGCAGTGCGGCTTGGGGATGGTCGGCTTCGGACGTCGCTTACACGCGTTCGAAAATGCCGGCCGCGCCCATGCCGGTGCCCACGCACATGGTCACCATGCCGTACTTCAGGTTCTTGCGGCGCAGGGCGTGGATGGTGGTGGCCGCGCGGATGGCGCCGGTGGCGCCCAGCGGGTGGCCCAGGGCGATGGCGCCGCCCATCGGGTTGACCTTGGACGGATCGAGGCCCAGGTCGCCGATCACCGCCAGCGCCTGGGCGGCGAAGGCTTCGTTCAGCTCGATCCAGTCGATCTGGTCCTGGGTCAGGCCGCCGGCCTTCAGTGCCGCAGGAATCGCTTCCTTGGGGCCAATGCCCATGATTTCCGGCGGCACGCCGCGCACCGCGAAGGAGACGAAACGCGCCAGCGGGGTCAGGTTGAATTGCTTGAGGATCTTTTCCGAGACGATGATCAGCGCGCCGGCGCCGTCCGAGGTCTGCGAACTGTTGCCGGCGGTGACGCTGCCCTTGGCGGCGAACACCGGTTTCAGCTTGGCCAGCGCGGCGATGTTGGAGTCGGCGCGCGGGCCTTCGTCCAGGTTCACCGTGCGGGTCTTGATGTCGATCTGGCCGCTGGCCAGGTTGGGGAAGCGCTCGACGATCTCGACCGGGGTCATCTCGTCGTTGAACTCGCCGGCCTGCTGGGCGGCGATCGCCTTCTGGTGCGAAGCCAGCGAGAACTCGTCCTGCGCTTCGCGCGACACCTTCCACTGCTGCGCCACCTTCTCGGCGGTCAGGCCCATGCCGTAGGCCATGCCGACGTTCTCATCCTTGAAGGCGTTGATGTTGATGGACGGGTGGAAGCCCATCATCGGCACCATCGACATCGACTCGGCGCCGGCGGCGATCATGACATCGGCCTCACCGACGCGGATGCGGTCGGCCGCCATGGCAATCGCGGTGATGCCGGAGGCGCAGTAGCGGTTGATGGTGACGCCGCCGATGGTATTGGGCAGGCCGGCCAGCAGCACGGCGTTGCGCGCCATGTTCAGGCCTTGCGCGCCTTCGGGGAAGGAGCAGCCGACGATGGCGTCCTCGATCAGTTTCGGATCCAGGCCGGGCACTTGCGCCACGGCGGACTGGATGGCGCGCACCAGCAGGTCGTCCGGGCGCGTGTTCTTGAACATGCCGCGCGGCGCCTTGCCGATCGGGGTACGGGTGGCGGCGACGATGTAGGCGTCTTGCAGTTGTTTACTCATTACAAATCTCCTTGGGCTCCCGCCCCTTCAAGGGGAGGGCTGGGGTGGGGATGGGTTCAAGGCATTCCAGATTTCCTGAACGACCACATCCGTCTCATTCAATACTTCGTTATTCCAAAAACGCAGAACCGTGAAGCCAGCCTGATTCAATCTCTGGGTTCGTTGCTCGTCATGCTGATTGTTGACGTGCTGCGAACCGTCCACTTCGATTACCAGGCGCCGTTCCAGGCAGACAAAATCGAATACATAATTTTCAAAGGGGTGTTGACGGCGAAACTTCACATCCATTTGCTGGCCGCGCAGGCGATGCCACAGACGCTGTTCGGCTTCGGTCATCGTCTTGCGCAACGCCTTTGCTGCTTGTTTCGTGAACGCGTTGGTTTGGCCTTGCATTGGAACTGCTCCTGCGTAACCCATCCCCACCCTAGCCCTCCCCTTGAAGGGGAGGGAGTTTCGATCTCAATTCACCACCTCCACGTCCCCTCCCCTTCAAGGGGAGGGCTAGGGTGGGGATGGGTGCAACGCGTTCCAGTCACCAGACTCTTTAATTACGCACTGGTTTTCCGGTTTGCATCATTCCCATGATCCGCTCTTGCGTCTTGGGATTGTTGAGCAACTCCATGAAGAACTTGCGCTCGATGTCGAGCAACCATTGTTCGTTGACGATGCTGCCTTCTTCCACTTCGCCGCCGGCGACCGTCTCGGCGATCATCTTGCCCAGCTTGTAGTCGTGCGCCGAGATGAAGCCGCCGTCGCGCATGTTGACCAGTTGCGCCATGATGGTGGCCAGGCCGTTACGGCCGATGACCGGCACCTGCGGCGGCAATTGCGGGCGGTAGCCGGCGTCGAACAGCGCGCGCGCCTCGACCTTGGCCACGTGCAGCAGCTCATAGGGGTTGAACACGATCACGTCGTCTTCGCGCAGGTAGCCCAGCTTGCGCGCTTCCAGCGCCGATTTCGACACATTGGCGGTGGCCGCGGCCAGCATGTATTCCTTGAGGAATTGCAGGATGTCGTTACCTTTGGCTTCCTTGGCCGCGCGCACCGCCGCTTCCTTCAGGCCGCCGCCGGCCGGGATCAGGCCCACGCCCACTTCCACCAGGCCGATGTAGGACTCGATCGAGGCCACGCGCTTGGCGGTGTGCAGCAGCAGCTCGCAGCCGCCGCCCAGGGCCAGGCCGGCCACCGCAGCGATCACCGGCACGCTGGCGTACTTCAGGCGCTGGTGCGCCTGCTGCAGATGGTGCACCACCGGCTCGATAGCCTTGACGCCGCCCGACATGAACAGCGGCAGCATCGACTGCAGGTCGGCGCCGGCCGAGAAGGCGCCGCCTTCGGCCGCATCCGGATGCCAGATCACCAGGCCCTTGAAGTTCTTCTCCGCTTCGTCGACGGCCTTGTTCATGCCGTCGATCACGCCCTGGCCGATCACGTGCATCTTGGTCTTGAACGACAGGATCAGGACTTCGTCGTTCTGGTGCCAGATGCGCACCGAGTCGTCTTCGAAGAAGGTGGCGCCGGCGGTCTTGCCGTCGGCTGCGCCTTCGCCCACCAGCGGCGCGCGGAAAGGCTGGCGCTGGTAGACCGGCAGTTCGGAACGCGCCACATCGGCCTTCCTGGAGGGCGAGTACGAACCCTTGGCGCTGTGCACGCCATCACGGCCATCGAATACCCAATCCGGCAGCGGCGCGCTCGACAGCGCCTTGCCGGCGTCGATGTCTTCCTTGACCCACTGCGCGACCTGCTTCCAGCCGGAGGCCTGCCAGGTCTCGAACGGGCCGACGCTCCAGCCGAAGCCCCAGCGCATGGCGAAGTCGAGGTCGCGCGCGTTATCGGCGACCGACTCCAGGTGCACCGCGATGTAATGGAAGGCGTCGCGGAAGATGGCCCACAGGAACTGGCCTTGCGGGTTGGTCGAATCGTGCAGCGCCTTCATACGCTTGACCGGGTCCTTTTCTTTCAGGATGCGGGCGATGATGTCGTCGGCCTTGGCGCCGCCGGGGACGTAGTCGCCCTTGGCCGGGTCGATGCGCAGGATATCCTTGCCCACCTTCTTGTAGAAGCCGGCGCCGCTCTTCTGGCCCAGCGCGCCCTGCTCGACCAGCTTGGCCAACAGCGGCGGCGTGGCATAGGCAGCATAGAACGGGTCGTCCTTCAGGTTGTCCTGCATGGTCTTGATGACGTGGCCCATGGTGTCCAGGCCCACCACGTCGGCGGTGCGGAAAGTGCCGGACTTGGCGCGGCCCAGCTTGGAACCGGTGAGGTCGTCGACCACGTCCACGGAAAGGCCATATTTCTCGGCTTCGATCACGGTGGCCAGGATGCCGAACACGCCGATGCGGTTGGCCACGAAGTTCGGCGTATCGAAGGCGCGCACCACGCCCTTGCCCAGGGTGGTGGTGAGGAAGGCTTCCAGCTTGTCCAGGATCTGCGGCTGGGTGGAGGTGGTCGGGATCAGCTCGACCAGGTGCATGTAGCGCGGCGGGTTGAAGAAGTGCACGCCGCAAAAGCGCGCCTTCAGCTCGGCGTCGAAGCCTTCGGCCAGCGCGTTGATCGACAGGCCCGAGGTGTTGGAGGCGAAGATGGTGTTGGGGCCGATGTGCGGCGCGACCTTCTTGTACAGGTCGTGCTTCCAGTCCATGCGCTCGGCGATGGCTTCGATGATCAGGTCGCAGCCGGCCAGCTGCGCCAGGTCGTCCTCGTAGTTGGCGACCTGGATCAGGGCCGCGTCATCCTTGTTGCCCAGCGGCGCCGGGCTGAGCTTCTTCAGGTTCTCGATGGCGCGCAGCACGATGCCGTTCTTCGGGCCTTCCTTGGCCGGCAGGTCGAACAGCACGACCGGCACGCGCGCGTTGATGCAGTGCGCGGCAATCTGGGCGCCCATGACGCCGGCGCCGAGCACGGCCACTTTTTTGACGATGAAATTGGACACGCAAGTCTCCTTTTTTGCTGATGCTTCAAACATGAATTCGGGGCAGGGCAATGCAAAACGTGGCGCAAGGCGTGCCGTTACTGTACGCCTTCCGACCGCTTTCTACAGCATGCCGTGCCGGGGTGACATAGCCATGACGCCATGCCACGGCCTTGTCTTATCTTATTGCGGCAGATCAATGTCGCAAGGCGCCAAACTGGCCGCCCCGCGTCCTTACTCGACAACTCAGAACAAATCCGCGTCCAGCGCCATCAGGTTGGCCGCGCCGGAGCGCGCCTGGCGGATCAGCATCGCGGTTTCCGGCAGCAGGCGCGCGAAGTAGAAGCGCGCGGTGGCCAGCTTGGCGGTGTAGAAGGTATCGCCGGAGCCCTGCTTTTCCAGCGCGATCTTGGCCATTTGGGCAAACAGGTAGGAGAACACCAGGTGGCCGACCACGCGCAGGTAAGGCACGGCGGCAGCGCCGGCCTCATCCTGGTTGGCGAAGGACTTCATGCCGATTTCCATGGTCAGCTTGGTGACCTTGTCGCCGATGTCGGCCAGCGGCGTGATGAATTCGGACATGGCTTCGTCGGTACCGTTCTCTTCGACGAAGGCCTGGATCTGCGCGCCGAACTTCTTGAGCTTGGCGCCGTTGTCCATCAGGATCTTGCGGCCCAGCAGGTCCAGCGACTGGATGGTGTTGGTGCCTTCGTAGATCATGTTGATGCGGGCGTCGCGCACGTATTGCTCCATGCCCCATTCGGCGATGTAGCCGTGGCCGCCGTAGACCTGCAGGCATTCGGAAGTGGCGATCCAGGCGTTGTCGGTCAGGAAGGCCTTGATCACCGGGGTCAGCAGCGCGACGATGTCGGCCGAATCCTTGCGCACCTGCTCGTCCGGGTGGGACAGTTCCTTGTCCAGCTCCAGCGCGACGTAGGAGGTGAAGGCGCGGCCGCCTTCGGCAAAGGCCTTGGCGGTCAGCAGCATGCGGCGCACGTCGGGGTGCACGATGATCGGGTCGGCCGGCTTGTCGGCGGCCTTGATGCCGGTCAGGCTGCGCATCTGCAGGCGATCCTTGGCGTACACCAGGGCGTTCTGGTACGCCACTTCGGTCAGGCCCAGGCCTTGCATGCCCACGCCCAGGCGGGCCGCGTTCATGAACACGAACATCGCCTGCAGGCCCTTGTGCGGCTGGCCGATCAGCCAGCCGGTGGCGCCGTCCAGGTTCATCTGGCAAGTGGCGTTGCCATGGATGCCCATCTTCTCTTCGATGGCGCCGCAGAAGATCGGGTTGCGCGCGCCCAGCGAGCCGTCGGCATTGGGCAGGAACTTGGGCACGATGAACAGCGAGATGCCCTTGGAGCCTTGCGGCGCATCCGGCAGGCGCGCCAGCACCAGGTGGACGATGTTGTCGGAGACGTCGTTTTCGCCGGCCGAGATGAAGATCTTGTTGCCGGTGATCTTGTAGGAGCCGTCGGCCTGCGGCTCGGCCTTGCTGCGCAACAGGCCCAGGTCGGTGCCGCAATGCGCTTCGGTCAGGCACATGGTGCCGGTCCATTCGCCCGAGACCAGCTTGGGCAGGTACAGCGCCTTCTGCTCGTCGGAGCCGTGCGCGTGCAGGCACTCGTAGGCGCCGTGCGACAGGCCGGGATACATGGTCCAGGCCTGGTTGCTTGAATTGAGCATTTCGTAGAACGAATTGTTCAGCGTCAGCGGCAGGCCCTGGCCGCCATATTCGGTGTCGCAGGACAGCGCCGCCCAGCCGGCTTCGACGTACTGCTTGTAGGCTTCCTTGAAACCCTTGGGGGTGGTGACGGCCTTGGTCTCGCGGTCGAAATGGCAGCCTTCGCGGTCGCCCGAATGGTTCAGCGGGAACAGCACCTGCGAGGTGAACTTGCCGCCCTCTTCCAGCACCTGGTCGATCAGCTCGCGGTTGGTTTCGGCGTGCGGCGGCAACTCTTTGAATACCTCTTCGACCTTGAGCAGCTCGTGCAGGACGAATTGCATGTCGCGCAGGGGGGCGTTGTATTGGGGCATGTATGTCTCCGGAACAGGTTAGGCGGCTTTTTTGGCAGCCGATTTGGAATTCTTGGCGGGTGTGGCGGCAGTCTTGGCGCTGCTGTCCAGCGGGCGGTAACTGTCGATCAGGCGGTCGAAGCTGGCCTGGGCGCGTTCGACGCTGCCGGGAATATTGAGGAAGCGGGCGTCGTGGTGCAGCGCCAGGATCAGGCCGTACATTTCATAGACCATCTGGCCGACGTCGATATCGGCGCGGATGTGGCCGGCTTCCATGGCCTGCTTGATGCAGCGCTCCAGCGCATCGCGCCAGGCCTGGACCATCGCCACCAGGTGGTCGCGGATGGCGCCCGGGCGGTCGTCGTACTCGACCGCGCCGCTGATGTAGATGCAGCCCAGCGCGATTTCGACCGTGACCTGCTTGACCCAGCGCGCGAACATTGCTTCCAGGCGCGGCAGGCCGCGCACTTCCTTGATGGACGGGTAGAACACGTCCTGCTCGAAGCGGTTGTGGTACAGGCGCACGACTTCGATCTGCAGGTCTTCGCGCGAGCCGAAATGGGCGAACACGCCGGACTTGCTCATCTTCATCTTCTCGGCCAACAGGCCGATGGTGAGCCCTTCCAGGCCGTCGCGGCTGGCCAGCTCCAGCGCCACGTCGAGGATGGCGGCGCGGGTCTGCTCGCCCTTGCGCAGGAATTTCGGCCGGGTGGTCGCAGGAGTGGCGGTCGTCGCCTTGCTTGTCTCTGTCATCATTGTCTCTTTGGTATCCGCCGCGTGGAAGGCGGCGGGAACGGTTCGGATAGGCAGGTCTGCCCTTTGCGGCACGATGCTTCCGGAATTTATTCGAACGATCGTACTATTATTCATCGCGCCGTAAATGTCAAACAAAAAATCGGCGTGAACCGGACAAGCCGGCGTGCAACGGCGCCGGGCTTGCCGCCGGGAAAACTCAGGGCCCGTCCGCCCCTTCTTGCGGGGCGGATGCGGAGCCGCCCAGCAGGTCATGGGCGTCCAGGATGGCGTAGACGATGGCGGGATTGTTTTCCAGGCATTTGCGGATGGCGGCCGGGACGGTTTCGCGGGTCTTGCGGCACAGGCCGGGCTGTTCGGCCAGCCGGATCTGCAGGCCGCGCACGCTGCGCACCTCCAGCGCGGCAGGGGCGATCTGCAGGACGATGCCCAAGTTCTTCCGCATCAGCCGGCCGATATGCAGCAGGTCTTCGTAGGAACCGATGCGCATGATGCGCTCAATCAGCCGCTTTTCTTCCTCGCGGGTCAGCAGCAGCACCCGCGCCGCCTCCGAATGCAACCGGTCCATCAACTGCTCGCGCTCGCACACGCACGCGCCTGGCGGGCACTCTTTGCGGATGGTCGGTTGGAACAGGACTGCCTGGGACATCTGCGCCTACTCTGAACAGGTTCTAAGATTGGCCGGGAAAATCTTCTCCATCTTACAACGGGCGGCGGCGACCGGTCAGGATGAGGAGCGGTCGAGCAGGCGGCGGTCGCGCTTGGTCGGCCGCCCCTTGATCTCGGCGGCGGGTTCGCGGAACAGACGGTGCCGCTCCGCCTCTGTTGCGCGGCGGCGCAGGCTGTCTTCGGTCTCGCTGTAGAGCGTGGCGGCGATGGCGGCCGAGCCGCGCTTGTCGGCTACGCCGGTCACCACCACTTCCCATTCGGTGGCGCCGTTATCGATGGCCAGCCTGTCGCCGGCCTTGACGCTATGCGCGGGCTTGGTGCGCTCGCCATTGAGCCTGACGCGGCCGCGCTCGATGGCCTCGGTGGCGAGCGAGCGCGTCTTGAAAAAGCGTGCGGCCCAGCACCATTTGTCGATGCGGATGGTGTCCATGGTTATCCTGCGGGTAATGATGCGATGTCGCGTGATGTGGATTGTACGGCGCATGCGCCGGCCTGCGCCGGGATGGCGGCGATTGCGGCCGGGCAAGAAAAACGCCGGCGAATCGCCGGCGCTTTCCATTCATGCCAGACCCGGGCCGGGATCAGCGCTCAACCGCCAGCGCCACGCCCATGCCGCCGCCGATACACAGGCTGGCCAGGCCGCGCTTGGCGTCGCGACGCGCCATCTCGTGCAGCAGGGTCACCAGCACGCGGCAGCCGGAGGCGCCGATCGGGTGGCCCAGCGCAATCGCGCCGCCGTTGACGTTGATCTTGCCGGTGTCCCAGCCCATTTGCTTGTTGACGGCGATGGCCTGGGCCGCGAAGGCTTCGTTGATTTCCATCAGGTCCAGGTCTTGCGGGTTCCAGCCGGCCTTCTTCAGGGTCAGCTGCGACGCCGGCACCGGGCCCATGCCCATGATGCTGGGGTCGAGGCCGGCCGACGAGTAGGACTTGATCTTCGCCAGCACCGGCAGGCCCAGCTCGGCCGCCAGCCTGGCGGAAGTGACCACCACCGCGGCGGCGCCGTCGTTGATGCCCGAAGCGTTGCCGGCGGTCACCGTGCCGGCCTTGTCGAAGGCCGGGCGCAGCGCGCCCAGCGCGTCGGCGGTCACGCCGTGCTTGACGAACTCGTCGGTGTCGAACAGCACGGTTTCCTTCTTGCCCTTGATCTCGATGGGGACGATCTCATCCTTGAACTTGCCGGCCTTTTGCGCGGCTTCGGCCTTGTTCTGCGAGGCGGCGGCGAAGGCGTCCTGCTCGGCGCGCGAGATGTCGAACTTCTTGGCCACGTTCTCGGCGGTGATGCCCATGTGGTACTGGTTGTAGACGTCCCACAGGCCATCGACGATCATGGTGTCGGTCAGCTTGGCGTCGCCCATGCGGAAGCCGTCGCGCGAATTGTTGAGCACATGCGGCGAGGCGCTCATGTTTTCCTGGCCGCCGGCGATGACGATCTGGGCGTCGCCGCACTTGATGGCCTGGGCCGCCAGTTGCACCGCCTTCAGGCCGCTGCCGCAGACCTTGCCGACCACGAAGGCCGGCACCATGTCGGGCAGGCCGGACTTGATCACCGCCTGGCGCGCCGGGTTCTGGCCCACGCCGGCGGTCAGCACCTGGCCGAGGATGACTTCGCTGATGGCTTCCGGCTTGATGCCGGTCTTGGCCAGCAACGCCTTGATGACTTGCGCACCGAGATCGGCGGCGGCGATCTTGGAAAGGGAACCGCCGAACTTACCGATTGCTGTTCTCTGTGCTGCAACAATGACGACGTCATCCATAATGCGCTCCTTTTATTGAATTGGCGGGAAAGCCACGCGGCCTTCCGTGGGAAACCCGGACGGCCATCTTAGTCCATTTCATCATGGAATGCGATACGGTGAATTTTCGGTATTTGCGTACATTGCGCAGCGCCATCCAGGCGCCGGCAACCGCCGCTGCCGCCCCTCAGGCGTCCTGCCCCAGCGTGATGATGTGGATCACCGTGCGGTAAAGCAGGAAGGCGGCGCCATACCAGGCGCGCTTGTACCAGGGCGCATGCGTGAAGTCGGACAGGTGGATCACGCGCCCCTCGGCGGCGCCGGCCTCGATCTCTTCCCTCAGGTAGCGCGAGAACGCCGGGTCCTGGATGACCACATTGGCCTCCTGGTTGACGAACAGGGACAGGCCGTCGTAGTTGCTGGAGCCGACCGTGGACCACTTGTCGTCCACTACCGCCACCTTGGCATGCAAATCGGTCTTGATGTATTCGACGATGCGCACCCCGGCGCCCAGCAGCTTGGGATAGAAGGAATGCGCCACCGCATCCTGCATGGCGAACTGGCCCACGCCCAGCAGCAAGGTCACCTTCACGCCGCGCTGCGCCGCTTGTTCCAGCGCGCGCCGCATCTTGCGCCCCGGAGCGAAATAGGGGGTGACCAGAAAAGCGCTGTCGCGCGCGTGCCCCAAGGCCTGCAGGTAAGCGTGCTGGATGGTGCGGCGGTTGCGGAAGTTGTCGCGCACCACCAGCGCGGCCTGGGCCGCGCCATGGACCGGCACCACCAGGCGATGCCGCAAGCGCTTGAAATTCTCCCAGCGCGCCTTGAGCTTCATGCGACCCACGCGCCGCCACTGGGCATCCATCTCGCGATAGATCTCATGCACCAGCGGGCCGGTGATGCGCACCGCGAAGTCCCAGCGCGGCGCCGGCAGCACGGTCGCAAAATCGCGGTCGGACAGGAAATCGTCGTTGATGTTGAGCCCGCCGACGAAAGCCACCTGGCGGTCCACCACGCACAGCTTGCGGTGGCTGCGCGCCACGCCGCGCCTGAACCAGGGGTTGAAGGAGCGGTGCTGCACGCCGGCTCCCGCCAGGGTCTGCTTGAGCTGCCGGGTCTGCACGCGGCCGGTGCCCAGCCAGTCGTTGATCACATACACCACCACCCCGCGCCGGGCCGCGCGCTGCAATGCGTCGCGCACCAGGATGCCGGTGTCGTCGATGGCGAAGATATAGGTTTCAAGGTAGATCTCCACGCGCGCCGCGTCGATGGCGGCGATCAGCGCGGGGTAGTAGCCTGCGCCGCTGTGCAGCAGCGCAATCTCGTTGCCGTCGGTGAAATTCAGATGGCGCATGCGGGACTTTTTTCTTGGTTCTGTTCAGTCGGGACGAACCGCCAACGGCAGCAAAGGCGTACTGCAGACAGCTTCCACGAGCCGCCGGCGCAACGCAGCCCGCAGCGTTTTGCTGGCGGCTCCAAGTCTACGCCAAGTGCAGTTCGCTGACGATAGGCGCATGGTCGGACAAGCGCGTCCACGGTCCCTCCCTCAACACTTGCGCGGTCTCGACCTTGAAGCCGCGCAGGTAAATCCGATCCAGCCGCAGCCACGGCAGCATCGCCGGAAAGGTGCGCGCCGGACGGATCGGCGCCGACAATCCGCCCATCCTGCGCAGGCTCTGCATCAGCCCCTTGGTGAGCGGCTGGTCGAACACCTCGATCACGCCCAGGCGCTGATATAGCAGCTTGCTCAGCTGGTTGGTCCAGTCGTTGAAATCGCCGGCGATGATCAACGGCGCATCGGGCGGCGAGGAAGAGCGCACCGCCTCGATCAGCGCCGCCGTCTGGCGGCGGCGGCTGCCGGCGAACAGGCCGAGGTGGACCACATAGCAATGCACGTCGACGCCCTCCACCGGCACCACGCAATGCAGGATGCCGCGCGATTCATAGGCATGGTCGGAGACATCCTGGTTGCGGATGGAAGCGATGGCGAAGCGCGAAATCAGCGCATTGCCGTGGTGCCCGTGGTCGTACACGGCATTCATGCCATACGCCGAATGATGGGTTTCGCCGGCCAGGTATTCATGCTGGCCCAGCTGCGGCCAGTTGGAGGCGTGGCGCAAGGCGTTCAGGTCGTGCCGGCCCTGCACTTCCTGCAGGAACAGGATATCGGCATCGAGCTGGGCCAGCGCCTGCTTGAGCGCCAGGATACGCGGCCGGCCGCCGAACGAAGTCACGCCTTTGTGGATGTTGTATGTCGCGACACGCAACTTCATGGGACACCTTTCTTGTTCGGCCCGCCACCCTGCC
Source organism: Herbaspirillum sp. SJZ106 (assembly GCF_006715495.1). Classification (GTDB taxonomy): domain Bacteria; phylum Pseudomonadota; class Gammaproteobacteria; order Burkholderiales; family Burkholderiaceae_D; genus Herbaspirillum. The sequence continues at coordinate 23,741 of NZ_VFNI01000009.1, read as the reverse complement.
CGGCTCGGCCTTGCACTCAAGCTTGCATATAGGCCGGCAACTGCAGGATCGCTTCCGCATTGGAAGGCGAGAAACAGCGGTCGGCCGCTTCGCGGTACGGCAGCCACTGGTAGCGCGTGTGTTCGCGCGGGGCCAGCGTCACCGGAATATCGCGCGGTACCAGCAGCCCGAAAACGTGCTCGGTGTTCCTGGTCACGCCGGGCGCGTAACGATGCCGCCAGACCGGATAGATTTCATAGATGTTGGAAAGTTGCCAGTCGCGCAGGTTGGCCGCCGGCAAGGCATTCCCGGGCGCTTGCCGGGATTGTGCCCCTGCGGCCGCCACCACGATGCCGGTTTCTTCCTGCACTTCGCGTCGGGCGGTTTCCGACAGGTCTTCTTCCGGCGTGTCCTTGGAGCCGGTCACCGACTGCCAGAAACCGGCCTTGTCGGCGCGTTCGATCAGCAGCACTTCGCGTTCGGCGGTGTGGATCACCACCAGCACCGATTCGGGAATCTTGTAGGGACGGTCGTTCATTGCACTCGCAAAAGAAAAAAGGCGCCGGGGAAACCGGCGCCTTTCATTATGCCCAAAACAGCGGGCAAGAAGATATTGAACGGGTTCTTATGCCTTGACTGCCGGCTCGGCATTGCGCAGGCGAATGTGCAGCTCGCGCAATTGCTTCTCGTCGACCGCCGACGGCGCCTGGGTCAGCAGGCACTGCGCACGCTGGGTCTTGGGGAAAGCGATCACGTCGCGGATCGACTCGGCGCCGGCCATCATGGTCACCAGGCGATCCAGGCCGAAGGCGATGCCGCCGTGCGGGGGCGCGCCGTATTGCAGCGCGTCCAGCAGGAAGCCGAACTTCAGGCGCGCTTCCTCGTCGTCGATCTTCAGCGCGCGGAACACCTTGCTCTGCACCTCGGCGCGGTGGATACGCACCGAGCCGCCGCCCAGTTCCCAGCCGTTCAGCACCAGGTCGTAGGCCTTGGCGATGGCCGCGCCCGGATTGGTCGAGATGAAGTCCTCGTGGCCATCCTTGGGCGAGGTGAACGGATGGTGCAGCGCGACCCAGCGCTGGTTGTCCTCGTCGTATTCGAACATCGGGAAGTCGACCACCCACAGCGGACGCCACTGGTCGTCGAACAGGCCGTTCTTCTTGCCGAAGTCGCTGTGGCCGATCTTCACGCGCAGCGCGCCGATGGCGTCGTTGACGACCTTAGCCTTATCGGCGCCGAAGAAGATCAGGTCGCCGTCTTGCGCGCCGGTCTTTTCGATGATCGCGGCCAGGGCGGCGTCATGGATGTTCTTGACGATCGGCGACTGCAGGCCGTCGCGCCCCTTGGCCTTCTCGTTGACCTTGATGTAGGCCAGGCCCTTGGCGCCGTAGATGGCGACGAACTGGGTATAGGCATCGATTTCCGAACGCGGCATTTCCGCGCCGCCCGGCACGCGCAGGCCGACCACGCGGCCGCCTTCGCTGTTGGCCGCGCCGGAGAAGACCTTGAAGTCGACATCCTTCATGACATCGGTCAGTTCGGTGAATTCCAGCTTCACGCGCATGTCCGGCTTGTCCGAGCCGTACATGCCCATGGCGGTGGCGAAGTCCATCACCGGGAACGGGTTCGGCAGGTCGATGTCGAGCGCGTTCTTGAACACCAGGCGGATCATGCCTTCGAACAGGTCGCGGATTTCCTGCTCGTTCAGGAAGGAAGTCTCGCAGTCGATCTGGGTGAATTCAGGCTGGCGGTCGGCGCGCAGGTCTTCGTCGCGGAAGCACTTGGTGATCTGGTAATAGCGGTCGAAGTTGGCCACCATCAGCAACTGCTTGAACAGCTGCGGCGACTGCGGCAGGGCGAAGAATTCGCCGGCGTTCACGCGCGAGGGCACCAGGTAGTCGCGCGCGCCTTCCGGGGTCGACTTGGTCAGCATCGGGGTTTCGATGTCGATGAAGCCTTGCGCGTCCAGGAACTTGCGCACTTCCATCGCCACCTTGTAGCGCAGGCGCAGGTTGTTCTGCATCTGCGGACGGCGCAGGTCCAGCACGCGGTGCGTCAGGCGGGTGGTTTCCGACAGGCTGTCGTCGTCCAGCTGGAACGGCGGCGTGACCGACGGGTTGAGCACTTCCAGCTCGTGGCACAGCACTTCGATCTTGCCCGACTTCAGGTTGGCGTTAGTGGTGCCTTCAGGACGGTTGCGCACCACGCCGGTGATGCGCAGGCAGAATTCGTTGCGCACCGCTTCGGCGTTCTTGAAAACGTCGGCGCGGTCCGGGTCGCACACCACCTGCACCAGGCCCTCGCGGTCGCGCAGGTCGATGAAGATCACGCCGCCGTGGTCGCGGCGACGGTGCACCCAGCCGCACAGGCTGACGGTTTGGCCGAGCAATGCCTCGGTAGTGAGGCCACAGTATTGGGTTCGCATGGACATGGTTCTGATTCCGTTGACAGTGTTCTTGTGTGATTCGAGGTATTGATTGGGAGCGAAGGCGGGGCTGGCCGGCGCGATGGCGCCGGCCGCCCCATCAATTGCGGGGCGCCGCCGGTTCGGTGATGATTTTCTTGTCGGCCAGCATTTCCGGGGCCACCACGCCCATGGAGACGATGTACTTCAGCGCCTCGTCGACCGACATCTCAAGCTCGATCGATTCCGCGCGCGGCAACATCAGGAAGAAACCCGAAGTGGGGTTGGGGGTCGTCGGCACGTACACGCTGATGTAGTCGCCCGTCAGATGGTTCTTCACCTCGCCGCCCGGCGTGCCGGTCAGGAAGGCGATGGTCCAGGAGCCATGGCGCGGGTACTGGATCAGCACCGCCTTGCGGAAGGCGTTGCCCGACGACGAGAACAGCGTATCCGATACCTGCTTGACGCTGGAATAGATCGACTTGACCACCGGGATGCGGGTCAGGATGCCTTCCCACACCGAGACGATCTGGCGGCCGATGAAGTTGCGCGCGGCCAGGCCCGTCAGGAAGATGATCAGCAGCGTGAGGATGGTGCCCAGGCCGGGGATGTAGAAGCCCAGCAGGGATTCCGGACGCCAGCTCGGCGGCAACAGCAGCAGCGACTGGTCCATCGTGCTGATGATCAGGTTGAGCACCCAGACCGTAATGGCCAGGGGCACCAGGATCAGCAGGCCGGTAATGAAATATTTGCGCATGGGTCGGGGTCGGTGACGCTGCTTCTCAGCTGGCGCTGGAAGAAGAAGCGGTCGGGGTCGATGGAGCTGCAGCCGGAGCGGGCGCAGCAGGTGCGGGCGCAGCAGCGGGAGCGGCCGCCGCCGGCGTGGAACCGGCGCTAGCGGCAGCCTCGCCCGAGGCCAGCCCGGTGCCGGTAGCGCCCACGCTGTTGGCGGTGCCGCTGCCGGCGCCGCGGAAATCGGTCACATACCAGCCGGAACCCTTCAACTGGAAACCGGCTGCGGTCAGTTGCTTCCTGAAGCTGTCCTTGTTGCAGGACGGGCAAACGGTCAACGCATCGTCGGAGATCTTCTGCAAGACATCCTTGGCAAAACCACACGCTTCGCAGCGATACGCGTAAATCGGCATGACTAACTCCGCAAAAAACTTCCAAAACCCTGAATTATAAAGGGTTTTGGCGGGATTTTTGCGGCCGGTGCGGCGGCTTGTCCACAAGCTGCGCTTTGGGCCATGTCCCGGTCTTCAATGAACATTTTGGCAACACAAGGAAAAACGCCATCCGATCAGACCCGCCACACTTGCCTTTAGGCAATCCTCAGCCTGCAACTGCCTGGGGGCGGGAGTTTTTCAGCGTACGCAAAAACTCCCGGCACCACCAATGCACATCAAACTCGCGGATATTGCTCATCAGCGCCGCATGCCGCTCGCGCCGCTCCGTCAGCGACATCTGCAAGGCGTGCTGGATCACCTGGGCGGTGCCGTGGGTATCGTAGGGGTTGATGATGAGGGCTTCCTTCATCTGCTCGGCGGCGCCGGCGAAGCGGGACAGCACCAGCACGCCGGGGTCTTCTTCATCCTGGGCGGCGACGAATTCCTTGGCGACCAGGTTCATGCCGTCGCGCAGCGGCGTGACCAGCGCCACCGCGCAGGCGCGGTACAAACCCGGCAGGCGGCGGCGCGCGACGGTGCGGTGGATGTAGCGGATCGGCATCCAGTCGAAGTCGCCGAAATCGCCGTTGATGGCGCCGCACAGGCTTTCCAGTTCGCGCTGGATGTCGCCGTAGGCTTCGACGTCCTCGCGGCTGGGCGAGGCGATCTGCAGCAGCGTGGCGCTGTGGCGGTTCTCCGGGTACAGGCGCAGCAGCTCGCGGAAGGCGCGGATGCGCTGCGGCAGGCCCTTGGAGTAGTCGAGGCGGTCGACGCCGATCAATAGCCGCCGGCGCGAATATTCCTGCTTGGTGCTTTCAAAGGTGTCGCGCGCTTCCTTGGCGCGGCCCAGGCGCTGGAAGTCGGCCACGTCGATGCCGATCGGGAAGGCCCCGGCATGCACGGTGCTGTTGAAGGCGCGGTACTGGTTGGCGCCGACCGGTTCGGCGGTGGCTTCGGCCTGCACGTATTGCGCGAAGTGCTGCAGGTCGGCATGGTTTTGGAAACCGACCAGGTCGTAGGCGAACAGCGCGCGCATGAGCCATTCATGCGAGGGGATCGCCACCAGGATCGGCGGCGGCGGCAGCGGGATGTGCAGGAAGAAGCCGATGCGCGCCTCGCAACCCATGGCGCGCAGCTCGGCAGCCAGCGGGATGAGGTGATAGTCGTGGATCCAGATGATGTCGTCGCGCTTGAGCAGCGGGAACAGCTTGCGCGCGAACAGCTGGTTCACGCGGCGGTAGCCGCCCAGGTGGCCGGACTCGAATTTGGCCAGGTCGAGCCGGTAGTGGAATACCGGCCACAACACGCCGTTGGCGTAGCCGCGGTAATAAGCGTCGTGGTCTTCCTGGCACAGGTCGAGCTCGGCCAGCGTCACCGTGCCGGCCTGGTGCACGCGCAGTTCGCCTTCGCCGGGCGTGCCTTGCTCCACCACCTTGCCGCTCCAGCCGAACCACATGCCGCCGGTCTTTTTCAAGGTTTCGCCCAGCGCCACTGCGAGCCCGCCGGCGGCCGGCTTGCGCGGGTCGACCAGGCGATTCGATACCACCACCAATCTGCCCATCAGATCACCGCCTCCCACGATGCCGACAAGCGCATCGCACAATTGATAATGCCCACCATCGAATAGGTCTGCGGGAAATTGCCCCACATCTCGCGTGTGACCGGATGCGTGTCTTCCGACAGCAGGCCGAGGTGGTTGCGCGCGTCGAGCATGGCATTGAAGATCTCGCGCGCCTGTTCCTTGCGGCCGATGCGCGCCAATGCGTCGATGCGCCAGAAGGTACAGATGTTGAACGCCGTCTCGGGCCGGCCGAAGTCGTCCGGCGCTTCGTAACGGCGCATGTAGGGACCGTCGCACAGATATTTTTCCAATGCGTCGACGGTGGAGATGAAACGCTGGTCGGTTGGCGCGATCAGGCCGACTTCGACCATCAGCAACACACTGGCGTCGAGGTCGCGGCCGCCGAAACTTTCGGCGTAGGCTTGGCGCTGCTCATTCCAGGCTTCGGCCAGGATGCGCGCGCCGATTTCGTCGGCGCGGGCGCGCCAGTATTGCTTGCGCTCATCCAGGTCCAGCCGCGCGGCGATCTTGGCCAGGCGGTCGCAGGCAGCCCAGCTCATCAGCGCCGACGAAGTATGGATGCGCGAGCGCGTGCGCAGCTCCCACATGCCGGCGTCGGGCTGGTCATAGACTTCATAGGCGCGTTCGCCGACCGCTTCCAGATGCTGGAAATGTTCCGCGCCGGCGCGATGATGCAGGCGCATGTCATGGAAGGCCTGCGCCGCGCCGAGCACGATGTTGCCGTAGACGTCGTGCTGGAAGTGCTCGTAGGCCTGGTTGCCCACGCGCACCGGCGGGTAGTTCCGGTAGCCGGGCAGATGGTCGAGGATATGTTCTGGCAACGCCTCTTCCAGGCCGATGCCGTACAGCGGCTGCACATGGCCGCCGCCGGAGCGCACCACCACATTGGTCAGCCAGCGCAGGTAGTCTTCCATGGTGCCGAGTTCGGACAGGCTGTTCAATGCGCGCACCACGAAGAAGGCATCGCGCAGCCAGCAATAGCGGTAATCCCAGTTGCGCTGGCTGCCGGGCGCTTCCGGCACGCTGGTGGTCATGGCGGCGATGATGGCGCCGGTGTCCTCGAACACCGACAGCTTGAGCGTGATGGCGGCGCGGATCACCGCGTCCTGCCATTCCAGCGGCGTGGCCAGCGCGCGGCTCCAGTTGCGCCAATAGGCCAATGTCTCCTGTTCGAAATCGCGCGCGGTGTCGTTGATGCCGCCGTGCAGGGTCTCGTCGGGGCCGAGGATGAAATTGAAGGGGCGACTGACCACAAAGGCGGTCTCGCCGACGATGTAGCTGATGGGCGCATCGGTGTTCAGGCGCAGCGTCTGCCCATTGCCGACGTAGCGGATGTGATTGCTGCCGCGCGTTTCCAGCGGCGCTTCGCGGCCCCAGTCGAACTTGGGACGCAAGATGACGCGCATGCGCGGCGCGCCCGACAGCGGATGGATACGGCGCACCACCTGCAATGGCCGGAAGAAGCGGCCGCGGCTGTAGAAGCGCGGCGCCAGGTCGGTGATCTCGATGCCTTGGCCCAGGGTGTCGTACAGGCGCGTGCGCAGCACCGCGGTATTGGGTTCATACCATTGCTCGCTGTGCGAGAAATTCTCCAGTTGGAAAGCCCACAGGCTGCCGTTGTCGCTGGGGTCGAGCAGCGCGTTGAAGATCGGGTCGCCGTCGAAGCGCGGCAGGCAGCACCAGACGATGCGCCCCATCTTGTCGACCAGCGCCGAGAAGGCGCAGTTGCCGATTACGCCGAGGTCGAGGGAGGAAGTAGAAGGATTGTCGTGCGCCTGGGCCGCCAGGTGCGGCTGTTCGGAGTGCTGCGATTGGGAATGCGGCGATGGCTGGGGTTCTTGCTGCGGATCGGTGCTTGGCTGGCTCATGGTTCCCTCATGCTCTGTTGTCCAGATTTCTTGGTGGAAGACTGATGCGCTGCCGGGCTGCCGACGAGCCCTGACGCAGATGGCGGCGAACTAAAAGGCGGCAGCCCGATATGGGCCCAACGCCTGGCGCAACAGGCCGAGCACGGCGGCCGGATCGTCCACGCGCGCCAAGGCCTGGCTGGGTCCCGGCCCCACCTTGATGCCCAGGCCGTTCATGGTTTCCGATTGGACGATGGCAAAACCGGCCTCATCGGTGATGTCGTCGCCGATGAACACCGGCCGCCGGCCGCGGAATGGCGGCTCATGCAAAAAGGCCGCGACGGCGTCGCCCTTGTTCACGTGAGGTTTGGCCTCCACCACCATCTTGCCATTGAGCATGGTGAAGCCGGGCTCGTGCTTCAAGGCATCGATCATGGTCTCGATGCAGCGCTGCTGAAGATGGGCGGCATGGCGATAGTGCAAGGCCAGGGCGCCGCGCTTGATCTCCAGCTGCAGGCCCTGATGCGAATTGACCAGCGGCAGCAGTCGCTCGCGCAGGTGGTGCACATCGGCCACCGGCTGGGCGATGATGCGCCCGTCGGCAGTGCGCCGCTCGGCGCCGTGCACCCCCGCCAGCGGCAAGCGCAGGGGGGCCAGGAAAAAGTCGAGCTGATCCAGCGGGCGGCCGCTGACAATGGCCAGCGCACCGTTGGATTCTTGTTGTATTCGCTGCAAGAGCGTGATCAGTTCCGGCGGCACGACAATCTCTTCAGGATGTGGCGCAAGATCGACCAGTGTGCCGTCGAAGTCCAGAAATAACGCATCGGCAGCAAAATCGTAGGGGTGAGTTTGCTCAGTCATGGTATTTCAGGTTAATGAAAAGCAAATAAGTTCCAATTGCCTATCGAACAACTTTCATTGATCTACAGGACAAAAACGAAATCAGCCAGGAGACGGGCCGTGCGAACACTGCCTGAGTCCGCCATACCGATATACAGCAAGAATCCTGCCCGACACGCCACAGTCCCGACCAATGAAAACGGCCGCGCGGCATTGCCGGGCGGCCGTGTCACAGAGGCGGAAGGGCGGAAGATCAGGACTGGCTGCCGCCTTCGGGCGCGCCGGCCAGCATCGGCGGCATCGGCGCCAGCAACTGCGGCATCAGGGAGCCGGCCACCATGCCGCCGATGCTGCACAAGAGGCCCATCAATTGCGGCGGCCAGAAACCTTCGGGCGCGGTGTACTCCAGCGTGATCCAGGAGATCAGGCCGAATACCATGGCCATCAGCGCGCCCTGGCGGGTGGCGCGCTTCCAGTAGACGCCGAAGGCCAGCGGCACGAAGGCGGCCACCAGCGTGACCTTATAGGCACTCTCCACCATCTGGTAAATGCTGGACTGGCTGCTCAGCGCCAGCCAGGTCACGCCCACGGTAAACACCAGCACCACGATACGCATCGAAAGCAGGAATTCGCGGTCGCTCTTCCATGGGCGGATTTCCTTGAGCACGTTTTCGGTGAAGGTCACCGACGGCGCCAGCAAGGTCGCGCTGGCGCAGCTCTTGATGGCCGACAGCAGCGCGCCGAAGAACATCACCTGGGCGAACACCGGCATCTTTTCCATGATCAGCGTGGGCAGCACCAGTTGGGAATCGGTCTCCAGCAGCTTGGACACCATGCCCGGATCGATCAGCGTGGCCGAGTAAGCGAGGAAGATGGGGATGAAGACGAAGAAGAAATAAATCACGCCGCCCAGGATGGAGGCGTTGCGGGCCACGTTTTCATTCTTGGACGACATCACGCGCTGGAACACGTCCTGCTGCGGGATGGAACCCAGCATCATGGTGATCCAGGCGGCAAAGAACCACAGCACCTCCCTGGCGTTGGGCGCCGGCCAGAAGTCGAACTTGCCGGCATCGAACGCATGCTGGATCACCACGCCGGGGCCGCCGACCATGCCGGAGACTTCCCAGCCGATGTAGAGCATGCCGACCACCACGATGATCATCTGCAGGAAATCGGTGATCGCCACGGCCCACATGCCGCCCATCAGGGTATAGATCAGCACGCTGCCGGCGCCGATGATCATGCCCCAGTGCATGGGGATGTAACCGCCGGAGACGACATTGAACACCAGTCCCAGCGCCTTGATCTGCGCCGCCACCCAGCCCAGGTAGGAAATCACGATACAGATGGTGACCAGCATTTCGGCGGCGCGGCCGTAGCGCTTCTTGTAATAGTCGCCGATGGTCAGCAGGTTCATGCGGTACAGCTTCTTGGCGAAGAACAGGCCGACCAGGATCAGGCACAGCGAAGAACCGAAGGGGTCGGCCACGATGCCGCGCAACCCCTCCTGCAGGAAGGTCGACGATACGCCGAGCACGGCCTCGGAACCGAACCAGGTGGCAAATACCGTAGCGGTCACCACCGACATCGGCAGCGAGCGTCCGGCGACGGCGTAATCCTTCGAATTCTTGACGAACTTGGTGGCATACAGGCCGATGCCCACCGAAATGATCCAATAGAGAACGACGAACCAGAGGAGTGCATTCATGCCTTGATCCTTGCAATAAGCAGCTGTTCGCGGACAGATGCCGAGGCCTTGGGGGTAAAAGAAAAACGCGCATTATAGCGGCAAGTCCGGCGCGAAAAGCCGCTCGCGGCCACACATTTACGCATGGCTCGCCGATGGGTGGCGGACACCCAACAGTCGGTTTGTCGATAAGCAAGAAACGCTCCCATGCGCAGGCCGGGAGCAGGAATGATGGTTCGGGGGAAACCCCGCCGCCGCGCCGCATCCGCGGCCGGCCGCAAGATCAGGCGCCTTCGTTATTGCGCTCGTAGGAAGGGCAGCCATCCTTGCCCCAATTGCCGTTGCACAACTTCCACAGGCAGCCTTCGCGCGCAAACAGGGATAACGCGCGGCATTGCTGGACCTGTTCGGCCAGCGTGGGAACGGCCGGGGTATCCGCCACCATAGGCTGCTGGGGTGCCGCCTGCTGGATGCGCTCGGCCTTGGCGCGGGCAGCGGCCAATTGGGCTTCGGCTTCGCGGCGACGCTGTTCGCGCAACGCCAGGGCGGTATCTTCGCGCCGGCGGCGGGCCTCGGCGGCGGCCCGCTTTTGCGCCAGCAATTGGGCTTTTTGCTCCGCCTCCTGCTGCAAGATGGCGATCTCGTCGCCGGCCAGGGTCGCTCGCGATTCTGTCGCCGCGGCAGCAAGCGGCGCGGCGACAGGCGGTGCGACCTTCTGCTTTCTCAACGAGGGCAAGTGCGGCGCCATCGGTTTCAAGGCGCGCTCCGGCCACGGCCATTGGGCGCTCCACCACAGGGCCAGGCCGATCGCCACCAAGGTCAGCAGCGAAACCGGCAAGGCCCGTTGCGGCGATGCCGCCGCGCCATGCGGCATCGGCTCCTGCGCATCGGCCACCGATGCGGCAGTTCCCGGCCCTGTTTGGAGCCGGGATTGTGGCTGGGGAATCGGCGCTGTCGCCGGCGCGTCGAAGCGGCCAGGCGTATCCGCTTCGGCGGCCGTAGCCACCGCCGCTGTCACCGCGGCAGCGGCGACGGCCGCAGCGGTAATCTGGGATGCGCGAATTTCGAGTTCATCGTCGGCAACGGCAGACATGGAGCGGCCTGCCTCCTGCGGCACGGACGAGCCGGCGCCGGCGTCGGCATGCGCATCGACGCCTACACCTTGATCGCGACCTTCCCCATTGCGATGCAGGGCCTGCATTGACTTCCCCTGTGTTTGAGATCCTGAATAGGCTCTCTAAACCTGTTCACGCTCCCGTCCGCGCCGTCCCGACCGAACCGGACACCTCCCGTTCGTTTGTGTATGTTCTGCCCGGTCTCCTTGGTGGCCGATATCAACCTCGATACCGGCATTTCTGCGGGCGTATTTTTCAACGGGAGTTTATTTTGCGCCCAAATTTCTGAAAGGCAAATACAAAGAATGCAGGTGCAGCAAAATTTCTACATAGGGCTTGTTGCCATGTCATGCGCGGGCGGCGTTGCCGCACCGTCAACAAAAACAAACGGCAGCCGCGTCGCCGGGGCTGCCGTGCACAAAAACGTCAACCGCTCACATCAGCCGACGATGCTTTCCAGGGCAAACAGGTCGGCGGGTTTTTCGCGCTGGCGGATCAGGTGCGCACGCTCGCCATCGACCAGCACTTCGGCCGCGCGGCCGCGGCTGTTGTAGTTGGACGCCATGGTCATGCCATAAGCGCCGGCCGACATCAGCGCCAGCAAATCGCCCTCCGCGATGGCCAGTTCGCGCGCGCGCGCCAGCCAGTCCCCGGATTCGCATACCGGGCCGACCACGTCGTAGACCTGGGCATGGCCGGCGTTTTGCCTGACCGTCTTCACGCCATGCCAGGCTTCATACATGGCCGGGCGCATCAGGTCGTTCATGGCGGCGTCGACCACGGCAAAATTCTTGCCTTCACCGTGCTTGAGGTATTGCACCTCGGTCAACAGTACGCCGGCATTGCCGACGATCGAGCGCCCCGGCTCGAACATCACCTGGATCCGTCGGCCGCCGTATTTCTGCTTGCGCCAGGCATCGACCCGGGCGAACACGCGCGCCAGGTAGTCGCCGACTGCGACCGGCTGTTCGTCGTCATAAACGATGCCGATGCCGCCGCCAATGTCGAGGTGATGGATGGCGATGCCTTCCGCTTCCAGCGTATCGACCATCTCGATCACCTTGTCCAGCGCCTCCAGCAACGGCGAATCGTCCAGCAGCTGCGAGCCGATGTGGCAGTCGATGCCGACCACTTCGATGTTGGGCAAGGCGGCGGCGGTGCGATAGCAGTTGAGCGCATCCTCATAGGCCACGCCGAACTTGTTTTCCTTCAGGCCGGTGGAAATGTAGGGATGGGTCCGGGCATCAACGTTGGGGTTCACGCGCAGCGAGATGCGCGCGCGCTTGCCCAGTTCGCCGGCCACCTCGTTCAGGCGCGCCACTTCGGGAATGGACTCGACGTTGAAGCACAGGATGTCGTGCTCCAGCGCCAGCTTCATCTCGTCGCGGCCCTTGCCCACGCCCGAGAAAATCACCTTGCGCGCATCGCCGCCGGCCGCCACCACGCGCAGCAGTTCGCCGCCGGAGACGATGTCGAAGCCCGAACCCAGCTTGCCCAGCAGGTTCAGCACCGCCAGGTTGGAGTTGGACTTGACCGAGTAGCACACCAGGGCGCCATCCTCGCCCCGGCCGGCGGCGCGGCAGGCATCGGCGTAAGCCGAGAAATTCTCGACCAGCGCCGCCTTGGAATAGACGTAAAGCGGTGAACCGAATTGCGCGGCCAATGCCTGCAACGACACTTGTTCGGCGTGCAGCACGCCATTGCGATAGGAAAAATGGGACATGGAAGTCGGAGTAACGAAATCGGTTGGTTCGGTCCGGCGTCGCCGGCGGTAAGCGCTTACTCGTTGCCTGCGGCCGGTTTGGACGCGGCGCCGGCAGTGCCTGCGGCCTGCGTCGCGGCAGGTTTGGAGGTATCCGGTTTGGGCGAAGTCTGGGCCAGCGGATCGGGCGGGATCCTGGGCATGTACAGCGGCCCCTTCTGGCCGCAGCCAGCCAGCATCAGGAGCAACGACGAAGCTGCCAGCAGGGTCGCGCGGCGAACGGGAGAATTGGGTGACTTCACGATAGAATGGAGGATTACTGAAAAATCTTGAGAATGCTTTGGAGTTTAGCATGACGGAAACGGAATTCCTGGACTTGGCCGACGCCACGCTCAATGCCATCGAAGGCGCGCTGGAAAAGGCCTGCGACGATGGCGACCTGGACGTCGAATGCAGCCGCAGCGGCAACGTCCTGGAAATCGAATGCATCGACAACGGCTCCAAGATCATCGTCAACAGCCAGGCGCCGATGCAAGAGCTGTGGATTGCCGCCCGCTCCGGCGGCTTCCATTACAAGTACGACGGCCAACGCTGGCTCAACACCCGCGACGGTTCCGAAATGTACGCCGCCTTGTCGGAAGTGGTCAGCAGCCAGAGCGGCGTGCAAGTCACCTTGCAGGCTTGATGCGCCCTATACTTGCCTCTTTCCCAACCCCAGCCACCTGACCCGAAGCCAGCAGCACCCATGCGCCGTTCCCTCTTTCCTCCCCAACGGCACCCTGCCTTCCTGTTCCTGCAACGCGGCCTCGCGCGCCTGCGCTGGATCATCGTGCTGACGGTGCTGGCAGTGGTAGCCGCGCTGGGCCTGCCGCAACTGGTCTCGCGCATCAGCCACGACCACAGCCCGCAAACGCAAGCGGCCGAATCGGCCATGCGCGACATCAGCGCCGGCCTGGAACAATACCGCAAGGACAACGGCCGCTACCCCAGCACCCAGCAAGGCCTGCTGGCGCTGGTGATCAAGCCGGCGCGCGCCCCGGTGCCGGCCAACTGGGCCATCGGCGGCTACGTCGAACGCCTGCCGCGCGACCCCTGGGGCCACCCCTACCAGTACGGCGCGGACGAAGACGGCGCCAGCTACCAATTGTTCTCTTTCGGCGAAGCCGGCCCCGAAGGCGGCGAAGACGATGCCCACGTGATCCGCCTGCACTGAAGACAACACCGCTCCGATCCTGCCGCGGCCACTGGCCGCTCTTTTTTTGCCCCTCGCATTCCCATCGGGCGATAACCGACAGGCCCTAGCATGGCGCCCACGCTGCCATCAAGCCCCGCCCTCAAATCCCCCCGCGAGTGTTGTACGCATGCACCCGCTCGCAAAATCCTTACCTCGATTTACAGTTAATCAGTAATATTAATAAAAACAATTCCTATTAACTATCCAAATAAATACGACATCCCATGAAGTCCCGTCTCAAGCCCGGCCGCCTCGCTGTGCTGGCCGCCCTCTCCGCATGCTCCGCCCCCGGTTTCGCCCAAACGACAGACAGCCTGCCCCAGGTGCAGGTCAGCGGATCGCGCACCAACGACAGCTATGTCGCACCCACCGCCGTCAGCGGCACCAAGAGCGAAGCGCCGCTGCGCGATATTCCGCAAACCATTAACGTCGTGCCGGCACAGGTGATCAAGGACCAGAACGCCACCTCGCTGCAGGATGTGCTGAAGAACGTGCCGGGCCTGGGCATGTCGACCGGCGACGGCCAGCGCGACCAGGTGTTCATCCGCGGCTTCACCGCCATCGGCGACCAGTTCGTCGACGGTTTCCGCGACGATGCGCTGTATTTCCGCGACCTCTCCAACGTCGAAACGCTGGAAGTCATCAAGGGCCCGGCGGCCGTGCTGTATGGCCGCGGCTCCTCGGGCGGCCTGATCAACCGCATGACCAAGAAGCCGGGCGTGGACGTGTCCGATGTCAGCGTCACCGCCAACAGCACCGCCGGCCGCCGCGCCGAACTGGACCTGGGGCGCGGCGCCAGCGACAACGGCGTGCTGTCCTGGCGCCTGACCGGCGCCGTGGAACGCGGCGACAGCTACCGCGCCCAGCAATTCATCGACCGCACCGCGATCGCGCCGTCGATGGAATTGCGTTTCTCCGCCGATACCAAGCTGCTGCTGCAGGCCGATTACCTGGAAGACCGCCGCCTGACCGACTTCGGCATCCCGTCTTACCATGGCCGCCCGGTCAGTGTGGATCCGGGCACCTACTATGGCGCCGCCAATGCGCGCGACGCCGACTTCAGCCAGTCGCGCGTCATGTCGACCACGGCGACCTTCACGCATCGCTTCAACGATGAATTCTCGTTCCGCAATGGCTTCCGTTATTACGACTATCACCTGAACCGTAACAACACCAACATCAGCGGCAACGTCAACGAAGCTGCCGGTACGATGAACATGAGCCACGCCAAACTGGTGCGCGACGAGAATGGCTGGTTCAACCAGAGCGAGCTGACGCAGAAACTGAAGCTGGGCTCCACCAAACACGAGATCCTGTATGGCGTCGAGTTCGGCAGCCAAAGCAAGGATGCCTATAGCTACAACGGCGTGCCAGTCGCCGGTACGGGCTCCGGACTCCCGCCCGTGTCGATCTTCAACCCGGTGCTGCCGGTGGTCAATCCCAACACGCTAGGCGCACTGACCACCACCTACGGCACCTACGATACCTTCGGCACCTACTTGCAGGACAGCATCGCTTTGAACGAGCAATGGAAGGCATTGGTCGGCCTGCGCTACGACAGCTTCAAGCAGAAATCGCGTATCGTCGGCGGCACCGCGCCGGGCAACCTGTCGCGCACCGACAATGCTTACAGCCCGCGCGCAGGACTGGTATGGCAGCCGACCGAGACTCAGTCCTATTACCTGTCTTGGAGCCGCTCTTTCCAGCCGTCCGCCGAACTGCTGCCGCTGGCGGTCACCAATGCCAACCTGGCACCTGAAGTGACCCGCAACACCGAAGCAGGCGCCAAATATGATTTCCTGGATGGCCGCGCCAGTGCCACGGTATCGGTCTTCCGTCTTGAGCGTGACAATATCAAGGCCACCGATCCAACCAACAACAACGTGGTGCCGGTCGGCAAGCAACGCACTGACGGCATGGAATTCACCCTGAGCGCAGACCTCAAGGGCGGCTGGAAGGTGATGGCAGGCTACGCCTATCTGGATGCCGTCGTTACCGATTCGATCGCTGTGGATCGCAGCGTGAACGGTACCGGCGATGTCCCGTTCAAAGGCAAGAACGCCACCCTCACGCCCAAGCACAGCGCCAACCTGTGGCTGACCAAGGACCTGGGCAGCGGCTTTACCGTCGGCGGCGGCGCCAATGCCGTGGGTGCGCGCTTCGCCAATCCCGGCAACACCGTGACCCTGCCCGGCTACGTGACGGCCGACGCGATGGCGGCCTACCGCACCGCCAAGTACGACATCCAGCTCAACATCGGCAACATCTTCAACACCGGCTACATCGTCTCCGGCCACGGCACCAGCCCCAACCTGAGCTTGCCGGGCGCGCCGCGCAACGTGGCGCTGACCCTGCGCTACCACATGTAAGCACGGCAGCAATAGCAGGCAATAAAAAACCTCCGCAGGAGCAATCCTGCGGAGGTTTTTTTGAGGCTGCAACGAAACGGCCGGCTACTTTTCTTCGCGACCCGCCAGTTTCTTCAACAGTTCCGACTTGAGCTGCTGCCGCTCGCCCGACTGGCTCTTGCGATGCGGCCCGGCGCCGCCGGCGCGCTGCTGCGCGGCGACGGCCACCGGGTTGCGCGGCTTGGATGCGCGCTGCGAGGGCTCCACGCGGAAACTCAGCTTCTGCCGCGTCGCCAGTCCCTTGTTGGCCATCGCTCTTTACAGCACGTAACGCGACAAGTCTTCGTTGACCGCCAGTTCGCCCAGGCGCTCATTGACGTAAGCGTCGTCGATGGTGAAGCCGCCCACGCCGGCTTCGCCGGCGGTGAAGGAGATCTCTTCCAGCAGCTTTTCCATCACCGTGTACAGGCGGCGGGCGCCGATGTTCTCGGTCTTTTCGTTGACCGAGTAGGAAATCTCCGCCAGGCGCTTGATGCCGCTGTCGGCGAACTCGATCTGCACGCCTTCGGTGGCCAGCAGGGCCTGGTACTGCTTGGTCAGGCAGGCGTCGGTGCCGGTCAGGATGCGCTCGAAGTCGGCGATCGACAGCGAGTCCAGCTCGACGCGGATCGGGAAGCGGCCCTGCAGCTCGGGAATCAGGTCCGACGGCTTGGACAGGTGGAACGCGCCCGAGGCGATGAACAGGATGTGGTCGGTCTTGATCATGCCGTACTTGGTATTGACGGTCGTGCCTTCCACCAGCGGCAGCAGGTCGCGCTGCACGCCGGCGCGCGAGACGTCGGCATTGCCGTTCTGCGAGCGGGTGGCGATCTTGTCGATCTCATCCAGGAACACGATGCCGTTCTGCTCGACGTTGGCGATCGCATTCTTCTTCAGCTCGTCCTCGTTGACCAGCTTGGCGGCTTCCTCGTCGATCAGGAACTTCATGGCTTCCTTGATCTTGACCTTGCGCGCTTTCTTGCGCTGGTTGCCCAGGCCCGAGAACATCGACTTGATCTGCTCGGTCATCTCTTCCATGCCCGGCGGCGCCATGATTTCCATCTGCGGCGCGCCTTCGGCCAGCTCGATCTCGATCTCGCGGTCATCCAGCGCCCCCTCGCGCAGGCGCTTGCGGAAAGTCTGGCGGGTGGTGTTCTTCTCGTCCTTGTCGGCGCCGCCGCTGCCGCCGCTGCCTTCCGGCGTGAAGCCGAAGTCGCGCGCCGGCGGCAGCAGGATGTCGAGGATGCGGTCTTCGGCGGCGTCCTCGGCGCGGGCGCGCACCTTGCGCACTTCCATTTCGCGGGTCTGCTTGATGCCGATGTCGACCAGGTCGCGGATGATGGTGTCGACGTCGCGGCCGACATAGCCGACCTCGGTGAACTTGGTCGCTTCGATCTTGATGAAGGGCGCGTCGGCCAGCTTGGCCAGGCGGCGCGCGATCTCGGTCTTGCCCACGCCGGTGGGGCCGATCATCAGGATGTTCTTGGGCGTGATCTCATGGCGCAGCGGTTCCTCGACCTGCTGGCGGCGCCAGCGGTTGCGCAGCGCGATGGCCACCGCGCGCTTGGCGCGGCCCTGGCCGACGACGTGCTTGTCGAGTTCGGAGACGATTTCGTTGGGGGTCATGTTCATGGCAATGTTCTTTTCGCTGGGGCGGTCCGTCGGGTGAAAAAGGAGCCGGCAGGCATGCTTGCCCTGCCCGGCCCAAGCTCTCGCTCACCTTATTCGAGCGTTTCGATGATGTGGTTCAGGTTGGTGTAGATACACAGTTCGCCGGCGATGGTCAGCGACTTCTTGACGATCTCGGCCGGCGACAGGTCGGTGTTTTCCTGCAGCGCCTTGGCGGCCGACTGCGCGTAGCTGCCGCCCGAACCGATGGCGCCGATGCCGTCGTTGGGCTCCAGCACGTCGCCGTTGCCGGTGATGACCAGCGTCGTGTCCTTGTCGGCGCACAGCAGCATCGCCTCCAGGCGACGCAGCATGCGGTCGGTGCGCCAGTCCTTGGCCAGTTCGACCGAGGCGCGCATCAGGTTGCCCTGGTGCTTTTCCAGCTTGGCCTCGAACAGGTCGAGCAGTGTGAAGGCATCGGCCGTGCCGCCGGCGAAGCCGACCAGGACCTTGCCGTGGTACAGCTTGCGCACCTTGCGCGCGGTGCCCTTCATGACGATGTTGCCGAGCGTCACCTGGCCGTCGCCGCCCAGCGCGACCTGGTTGCCGCGGCGAACGGAAAGGATGGTGGTGCCGTGAAATTGTTCCATGCTTGCCTCTGTTCAATATGTGCGTTGTGTGCTGCCTGCGGATGCCGGGTCGCCCCTCGTCCCATTCGGGCGGGCCGAGCCGTCCGCGTTTTTTCGAGATGGGGTTGGTCGGGCGGATTGCAAGGCATTGCCAGAATGCCATCGGAGGACGGTATTTTACGCCCGCAATAAAAACGGGCGCTGCGGCATCGCTGCCGAAGCGCCCGCGGGAGGGCGAATCGTGGGTGCTACGCCTTACACCGAGATCGTCATCAGGCTGGCGTTGCCGCCGGCCGCGGTGGTGTTGACGCACAGCGCGCGCTCGGCCAGCAGGCGCCACAGCGGGATCGCCGTGTCTTCGCTGCACACGATGATGGGCACCAGCGCGCCGTCGCGGGCGGCCAGCTTGCCGCGCCAGGCTTGCGCGGCGTGGCTGTCCACCAGCGCGGCTTGCAGCGGCTCGCCTTCCAGCTTGTCCGACTGGCGGATGGCGGCGCGCACCTGCTGCGGCAGGCCGGCCGGGATGAAGGCCGCGCTGGCCGCATCGACCACCACCGTATTGCCGGTGGCCAAAGCCGCTGCCAACTGGTTCAACAACGTGCCGACGCTGCCGGCCACGCACAGCACCAGGCCGCGCGGGGCGAAGGCCAGGGTGTTGCGCTCGCCGGTCGGGCCGGGCAACAGCAGGCTGCGCTGCAGCAGGCTGTCGCCGCGGTAGCGTTGGCCGGCGGCGGCCAGGCGCTCATGGCCGTGCGTCCCGGCCCAGTGCAGCAGGCTGTCCAGCAGCGTGTTGGCGACCGCGGTCGGCTGTGCCTTTTGCAACTCTTCCTGCAACTGCGGATTGCGCTGCAGGCGCTTGAGGTAGAGCGGCCCGCCGGCCTTGGGGCCGGTGCCGGACTTGCCTTCGCCGCCGAAGGGCTGTACGCCCACCACGGCGCCGACGATGTTGCGGTTGACATAGATGTTGCCCACGTGCGCGCGCCCGGCCACGAAATCGATGGTCTCGTCGATGCGCGAATGCACGCCCAGGGTCAGGCCGTAGCCGGTGGCGTTGATGGCGTCGACCAGTTGCGGCAACTGGTCGCGGCGGTAGCGCAGCACGTGCAGCACGGGGCCGAACACTTCGCGCTGCAACTGGTCCAGTCTGTCGATCTCGATCACGGTCGGCGGCACGAAGGTGCCGTGCTCGCAGGCGGCATCCAGCTTCAGCTGGTGCACCGAGCGGGCGCTGCCGCGCATGCGCTCGATGTGGGCCAGCAGGTTGTGCTGCGCCTCGGCGTCGATCACCGGGCCGATGTCGGTGGCCAGGCGGTCGGGGCGGCCCATGCGCAGTTCGGCCATGGCGCCCTTGAGCATGTCGATCGTGCGCTCGGCGATGTCTTCCTGCAGGCACAGCACGCGCAGCGCCGAGCAGCGCTGGCCGGCGCTGTCGAAGGCGGATGACAGCACGTCCACCACCACCTGCTCGGCCAGCGCGCTGGAGTCGACGATCAGCGCGTTCTGGCCGCCGGTCTCGGCGATCAGCGGCACGTCGCCGTGCTCGCCGTTTTCACCATGGTTGCGCCTGGCCAAGGTACGGTTGATCAGTTGCGCCACTTCGGTGGAGCCGGTGAAGATCACGCCCTTGACGCGCTCGTCGGAGGTCAGCGCGGCGCCGACGCTCTCGCCGCGGCCCGGCAGCAGTTGCAGCGCGGCGCGCGGCACGCCAGCTTCATGCAGCAATTGCACGGCGCGGTGCGCGATCAGCGCCGTCTGCTCGGCCGGCTTGGCCAGCACCACGTTACCGGCGGCCAGCGCGGCGCTGACCTCGCCGATGAAGATGGCCAACGGGAAGTTCCACGGGCTGATGCACACCATCGGGCCCCAGGCTAGCGCATTGCCGTCATGGCGCGAGGCGATGGCGTAGTAGCGCAGGAAGTCCACCGCCTCGCGCACTTCGGCAATCGCGTTGGGCAGCGACTTGCCGGCTTCGCGCACGGCCAGCGCCATCAGTTCGGCCATGTTGGCTTCCAGCAGGTCGGCCGCGCGCTCCAGCAACGCGGCGCGTTCGGCTGCCGGCGTGGCTTGCCATTGCGGCGCGAAAGCAGTGGCGGCGGCCAGCGCGGTTTCAACATCCGGCAGTGTCGCCTCGATGACCTCGCCCACCACTTCGCGGCGGTCGGCCGGGTTGCGCACGGCCTGCTTTTCAGTGGCGGCGACGTCCCCGACGATCAGCGGCGCGGCTTGCCAGCGGCGCTCGACCATGCGGCCGAACAACTGGTCCAGCTGGCGCAGGCGGTCTTCGTTGGAGAGGTCGATGCCGGCCGAATTCTTGCGCTCCTGCCCGTAGAGGTTAGGCGGCAATGCGATGGCCGGGTGCGGCAGCCCGCCCTGGGCGCGCACGGTATCGATGGGATCGGCCACCAGCGTGTCCAGCGCCACGGCTTCGTCGACGATCTGGTTGACGAAGGACGAGTTGGCGCCGTTCTCCAGCAGGCGGCGCACCAGGTAGGCCAACAGCGTCTGGTGCGAACCGACCGGCGCGTAGACGCGGCAAGCCTTGCCCAGCTTGTCCTGGCCGACCACCTGGTCATACAGGGTCTCGCCCATGCCGTGCAGGCACTGGAATTCGTAATCGTCGATGTTGTGCAGCCTGGCCCAGTTCCAGATCGCCGCCAGGGTGTGCGCGTTGTGCGTGGCGAACTGCGGATAAATGACGTCGGTGGCGGCCAGCAGCTTTTGCGCGCAAGTCAGGTAAGAGAGGTCGGTATGCACCTTGCGGGTGTAGACCGGATAGCCTTCCAAGCCGTCGACCTGGGCGCGCTTGATTTCGCTGTCCCAGTAGGCACCCTTGACCAGGCGGATCATCAGGCGGCGGCCGTTGCGGCGCGCCAGGTCGACCAGGTAGTCGATCACGAACGGGCAGCGCTTCTGGTAGCCCTGCACCACGAAGCCCAGGCCGTCGAAACCGGCCAGGTCGGGGTCGGCCGCCAGCGCTTCCATCATGTCCAGCGACAGCTCCAGGCGGTCGGCTTCCTCGGCGTCGATGTTCAGGCCGATGTCGTATTGCTTGGCCAGCAGCAGCAGTTGCTTCAGGCGCGGCAGCAACTCCTCCATCACGCGCGATTGCTGGGCGCGCGCATAGCGCGGGTGCAGCGCCGACAGCTTGACCGAGATGCCCGGGCCATCCTTGATGCCGCGGCCGTTGGAGGCGAGGCCGATGGCGTGGATCGCGTCCTCGTAGGATTGGTAATAGGCGTCGGCGTCGTGCATGGTCAGTGCCGCCTCGCCCAGCATGTCGTAGGAATAGCGGTAGCCGCGCTTCTCGTTGTCGCGGCTGTTGTCGAGCGCTTCCTCGATGGTCTGGCCGGTGACGAACTGGTTGCCCAGCATGCGCATGGCCAGGTCCACGCCCTTGCGGATCAGTGGCTCGCCGCCGCGGCCGATCAGGCGCGTGATGGCCGAGCTCAGGCTGCTTTCGCTATTGGTGGAGACCAGCTTGCCGGTGATCAACAGCCCCCAGGTGGCGGCATTGACGAACAGCGACGGCGACTCGCCCAGGTGCTTGCGCCAGTCGCCCTTGCTGATCTTGTCGGCGATCAGGCGGTCGGCGGTCTGGCGGTCGGGAATGCGCAGGAGCGCCTCGGCCAGGCACATCAGCGCCACGCCTTCTTCGGAGGACAGCGAGAATTCATGCATCAGCGCATCCACGCCGGAAGAGCGCGTGCGCTTCTCGCGCACCTGCTGCACCAGCTTTTTGGCCAGCTGCTGCGTCTGCTCCTGCCAGGGCGCCTGGCTTTTGACCTGGCCCAGCAGCCACTGCACCGCTTCGGATTCGTCGCGGCGATAGGCGGCGGTAATGGCCGCGCGCAGCGCGCCGGGAGCGTGCTGCACCTCGGCGTGGAAGGCGCCGAAAGGCAGGCCGGGAGAGGAAACGGAGGTGTCATCCGTGGTGGCGGTCGGGGCAGCGGTGGTCATGGATAGACTGGAAATATCAGTGAATGCCGGTGAATTGGAAGCGGTTTTCGCACCCGGATTCTATGCGGGAACAACCAATATTAATTCTGTATTTGATCGTCATAACCAGTATTTAATTTAGCCATTCCATTTATTGCTGAATTAAATTTTAATCAGGCAAGCAAGAAACCGCCCGGCATCGGCCTGCCGCCTGACTCAGCCGTGCGCCTGCCCGCGGCGCCCGCGCAGCAGCGCGAAATCGGTCGCCGAGCCGAGCAGCAAGGCGCGGCTCCATACATGCTTGCGGCTTTCTCGATACACCAGGTAACTGCCCATGAGGCCCAGCGCAAAACGGGCAAACAGATAGCGCTCGCCAAGCAGCGCCGCCGCGCCCATGGTGAACACCATGTGCATGAACATGATCACCAGTGCCGCCTGCCCCAGTTCGGCCAGGCAACGCGCAACCAGCGTATCGCCGGAAGCGATGTGGCGGGCGATGCGCACCAGCGTCACGCAGCAGGCCAAGGCGGCGGCGAAGGTCAGGACCGGTACGCCATAGTGGGCCACCTTCATGTCGTAACCCAGGCCGAGGTTCCAGCCAAAGTAGCGGTTGGCAACCAGCACCGCGCATGCCAGCCCGGCCGCCAGTGCCGCTGCGCGGTAGGTGCGCGGTGGCTGCGGCATGGCGCGCAACAGGTAGCCGGCGTAGAAGAACGGCGCCGCCGCCAGCGCCACATTGAGCGCCCACGGCACCTGCAGGGCCGGGAAGAACCAACTGTTGGCATAACTCAACGCCAGCATGAGCGCATGCAGCCACAGCAGCGTGCGGCGGCGATAGCGCCCCAGCAACCAGGCTTCCACCAGCAGCACCGCATAAAAGCAGGTCACGAACCAGAACGCCGCCACCCACGACGACAGGCGGCTGCCGCCCAGCAACAAGTCGCCGGCAAAATCGAGCAGGGCCGCCTGGTCGTGCGGTTTGTTGGCAAACAGGTCGATGGCCAGCGGGATGTGAATGGCCAGCAGGAACACCGCATAAGGAATCAGCAGCTGTATCGCCTTGCGGCGGGCGAATGCCGCGATGTCGCCGACCGGACGGAACAGGTAGCCGCTGATGAAGAAGAACAGCGGCATGTGGAACAGGAAGATCAGGTCGAAACTGTAGCCGCCGTAGACGTGGCCCCATACCACCAGCACGATGCCGATGCCGCGGAAAACGTCGATCCATTGCTCGCGTTGCATGCGCTGTCCTTTGCGGTGACCTGGTGTGTGGAGGGACAGCGTGCAACGGACATGAGTTCAGGCGGATGCGCCGGCGCCTGACCTTGCTTGATTGGCGGCAATGGGGAACGGCCAGCAGCCCATCAATAAGCCCAACAATAGAAACGCCGCATGCGTGGCACATGCGGCGTCATGGTGCTGCAGTTCGTGATGGGCGTGCTGTCTCAGCCCTCGCCCAGGTACGCCGCCTTGACCCGCGGATCGTTCAGCATCTCGCCGGCCTTGCCCTCCATGGTGATCAGCCCAGACTCCATCACATAGCCCCGGTGCGCCGCCTCCAGCGCCAGCTTGGCGTTCTGCTCCACCAGCAGGATCGTGATCCCCTGCGCCGATACATTGCG
>NZ_VFNI01000008.1 GCF_006715495.1 Herbaspirillum sp. SJZ106 | reverse complement strand
TCTTCGGATGTGAATCGCTTTTTCGGCATGGTCTGACTCTCCTTTTCAATAGCATATGAAATTTCAAGTCGGACCAGTTTTTTCAGGTCAGGTCAGTTTCAATTGAACGGCAAGCGTTCCTAACTCACTTCAGATGTCGATGGAAATCACATGACGTCGTCTTTGCAGGTAGGTCCTCCAAATAACGTAATGCCGAATCCATTGGGTTTATTTATTTTTGCTTTTCCAAACTGCGTAACGTCATACTCGCAAGGGTGGCTAAATATGTTCTCATTTATATTTTACTATGCATAGTTATGAACTAAACATGCCCCTTCATTCGTGTATGAAATCTTCATTTTCAATAAAGATAGCGAATGGCTTTTCGCGTCGAGATGCCGAAACTTGATCTTGGTCAACACAGATATCGGTCTCACGCTTGCAATAGAAAGCATACTCCGCGAAAAACTGTCTGGGCGCTAAATATCGTCCTCATCCGTTAATCGTCGAATCGCAATATTAATTGCTTCGCTCTTAGCGTCGCGATCACGGGAAATAAAATCAGACGTCGCGCGCTGCAACGTATCAGGCAAATTAGATTCACACTCTGGCTCCATAAGATAGAGCTTCGTATAAGGGGGAGCGGATTCAGTGACAACAATAGTGATGTTTACTCTGTTATTGATAGCCGAGAACGCGGAGACTCTTCTTTCTCGTAATTGATTCTCTCCTACTGCGATGAACAAAGAGAAATCAATTTCGCCTTCTTCATCCGCCAATATCGAAATAGGAATAGTCCATCCGTCCTCGCTACTTTCAGTCAGCAACTCGAGTTTCCATTCCCGTAGCGCTTTGAGATCATCAACGACCTCTTTCAGAAAATCCGGGACCGGGAATTTCGATTTGTCTTTTGTCTTTATCTGCAAATCCACAGAGCGTACGCGTCGATCTGATCCAACATCTCCGACCGCAACATTCGTATCACTTGTAGGTCCGGCGACAAGCGTCGCTCCACTGGGCTGCGCCGCCAAGATTTTTTTCTTCCAAATGGTCTTTTTCGTTAAGTCGGTGAACCTCTGTGCGGCCCAGACGGAGCGTACCTGCCGGACAAGTTTTCCAGATGCATCCTCTTCTACCAACTGCCGATCTGATGATTGTCGCGCCGGCTTAACAAGACGGGGTGTGGATGCCTCAGTGAGTGAAGTAGTATTCGCTGGCGCGGCGCGCCGATCTTCGACGTCGTAGCGCAGAGAACGAAATGGGAATGGATGTGAACATGAGCGAAGGCTGTAGGCAAGGAACGTAACGTGTGGCTCCCCAGAGAATGACAACCACTTCCCGGATGCTGTTAGCGTTGTTTGACCTTCGAATGGAAAATGCGCTTGTGGATGAATTTCTTGATTTGATACTGATGCTTTGAGAAGCGATGTTCCCACGTTAACTGCCGACCGCCAGGCCGTGGAATCCATATGCATACGGCCAATGTCAGCAGCTGAAGCACCTGAAATACCTTCGGCTAACGCAATAGATAGTTGGCCATTGATTTTGCTGTGATGGGCTTTTCTATATAAAACGTCTCGGTTGAGCGGAGGTAGAAACAGCTTTGTCAGCAAATTACTGGACGACCCGAAATAGAAACGAATCAACTCAAGGCACGGAATAATCAGTCGACGTTCGCCAGGCAAGGCGATCATCAAACAATAGGATTGCGTAGCCTGCATGTGCCAAGGATGTTCTCCTCGAGGCAGCAAGAAGCCATTCTCTTCCAAATTGAGCCCAGCCTTAATCAGACTGACGGTTTCTGAGCCTATATCTAAATCGGAAAAGCTTTCGAATTGGTAATCGGGCGTAGTCTCCAATAGTCCATCGCGCCAAATATCGCCGATACGAAGCAACGGCAAGGTTCCAACTGAAACCCATACCTTCCGTTGCTTGGCGACAAATGTAGATTCAGGATTGAGAAGAACCGAATGGTCCTCGCGATAGCGCTCATCAATCACACGCGACAGATGAAGGAGAACGGATGGCTGTTTGCGTCGAATCATCCGGTTTGGAAACGCGATCTCACCAAACCAGTCGATGCGCCAAGCATTCCCGTCGGTCGGCAAGGCAGCGATCATCAATTCATTTGCTTCTGCCATCCGTTATTCAGCTCCCCAGCTGAAAATGACGAATACATTGTCACTTTATTATTTGAATCTCACCAACTTATGGAAAATCTCAACTTCTTCTAGATATTCTCATTAACTCATATCATTCACACCGCTGCTCAGACCAGGCCGTGCGCCTGCTGGTCGGCGTGGTAGCTGGAACGCACCATGGCGCCCACGGCGGCATGCACGAAGCCCATCTTGTAGGCTTCTTCCTCATACATCTTGAAGGTGTCCGGGTGCACGTAGCGGCGCACCGGCAGGTGGTCGCCGCTGGGCATCAGGTACTGGCCGATGGTCAGCATGTCGACGTTGTGGGCGCGCATGTCGCGCATGACCTGCAGCACTTCCTCGTCGGTCTCGCCCAGGCCGACCATGATGCCGGACTTGGTCGGGGTTTCCGGATGCAGATCCTTGAAGCGCTTCAACAGGTTCAGCGAGTATTCGTAGTCGGAGCCGGGGCGCGCTTCCTTGTACAGGCGCGGCGCGGTTTCCAGGTTGTGGTTCATGACGTCCGGCGGGGCCATCTTGAGGATTTCCAGCGCGCGATCCATGCGGCCGCGGAAGTCCGGGGTCAGGATCTCGATGCGGGTCTCGGGCGACAGCTCGCGCACGCGGCGGATGCATTCGGCGAAGTGGGCGGCGCCGCCGTCGCGCAGGTCATCGCGGTCGACGCTGGTGATCACCACGTACGACAGCTTCAGCTGGGCGATGGTCTTGGCCAGGTTTTCCGGTTCATTCGGGTCGAGCGGGTCGGGACGGCCGTGGCCGACGTCGCAGAACGGGCAGCGGCGGGTGCACTTGTCGCCCATGATCATGAAGGTGGCGGTGCCCTTGCCGAAGCATTCGCCGATGTTGGGGCAGGAGGCTTCCTCGCACACCGTCACCAGGTTGTTGGCGCGCAGGATGTCCTTGATTTCATAGAAGCGCGTGGTCGGCGAGCCGGCCTTGACGCGGATCCAGTCCGGCTTCTTCAGTTTCTCGGCGGCCACGATCTTGATCGGGATCCAGGCGGTCTTGCCGGCGCCCTTCTGCTTGTCGAGCGGGTTGGCGCGCGCCGCGTTGCTGGAGGAATCTGCTGCTGGAGTGATGTCGGTAGTCATGGTGTCGGTATTTCCGGCGCCCGGCGTGTGCCTCAGCGCCCTTCTATGCCCGTGAAGCGGGCGATCAGTTTCTCGGCAAGCAACGCCTGGACGTCGGCCAGGCGGGCAGCGGCGGCGCCCAGGGTCTTCATGTCGACCGTGGCCAGGCCTTCGTAGCCGCAGGGATTGATCCAGGAAAACGGCGTCAGATCCATGTCGACGTTGAGCGATACCCCATGGTAAGTGCAGCCGTTGCCGCGGATCTTCAAGCCCAATGCGGCCACCTTGGCGCCCTGCCACGCCCCGTCGGCGGCATAGATGCCCGGCGCGCCCTGCTTGCGTTCACCGGCCAGATTATACGCCGCCAGCGTGTCGATCACCGCCTGCTCGATGTTGTACACGAACTCGCGCGCGAACAGACGGGCTCCGGCGCGGTTGCGGCGCAGGTCCATCAGCAGGTAGATCACCGCCTGGCCGGGGCCGTGGAAGGTGACTTCGCCGCCGCGGTCGGTCTGTACCACCGGGATGTCGTGGGGATTCAATACGTGGGAACGGTCGGCGCCCAGGCCCAGCGTGTAGACCGGCGGATGTTCGACGATCCAGAGCTGGTCGGGCGTCTCGGCGGTGCGCGCGTCGGTGTAGGCGCGCATGGCGGCGAAGCTGGCCTCGTAGGGCTCGGTGCCGCGCCGCACGATCTGCGGCAGGCCGGGGCCGGCCAGGATGGCGGGCGAAGCGGCCGCTTGCTGCGCGCCGACGGTGTGTGTTGCTGTCTGCATGGCTGCCAGTTTAGCGAACTTCGCTCTGGCCCATCGGCGCGGCATGGGTTTTGACGGCCAATATTGCATCATGGGCAATATTTGTTGGCGGAAAGCGTTGGAAAAAGGCGACCGGCCAGGCTTTCCGTTATTCCGCTCAGAACCAGCGGATCAGTCCGCGCGGCAACAGGCGGCTGATGCGCAGCGCGCCCTGCTCCCCCGCCGCGCAGCAGTCGGCGGCGGCCGGCCCGGTCGCCTGCGGCTTGCGGGCCAACCAGCCGCGGAGGACCCGGGCGGCGCGCGCCAGCGGGCCGGGCAGCGGCAGGATGTCGAACTCGGCGCGGCCCTTGACGGCTTCAAACACCGCCAGCCCGCGGCCGTGGAAATCGAAGTCGCGGCCGGGACTGAGCCACACGTCGGCGCCGCCCTCTTCCACCGTCAGCCAGACCAGCCCGCAACGCACCCTCACCCGTACCGGATGTTGCAGGCGCACGGCGTGGACGCGCCCTTCTTCAAGGCATAGCGGGGCGGTTTGGTTTGTGAATGAAATTGGCATGGCGCACTCCTTTTCCCGTTTCGCAGGACAAACCCCGGGGCAAGCCACCAGGCCTTGATGGCGCGGCCTCTCAGAGGAATTTCCGGTGATTTCGTTGAATTGGAGTTCATTGTAGGAAGCCTCACGCACAAACCAAAACGATATATATTCGGTGTTATTGCGAATGGAATTCACAAGGAACCAAGCATGGCCGATTTGAGGAAGCTGCCCAACCTGGCGGCATTGCGCGCCTTCGATGCCGCCGCGCGCTACGAATGCTTTTCGCGCGCGGCCGAAGAGATCCACGTCACGCCCGGCGCCATCAGCCACCAGGTGCGCGCGCTGGAGGAGGAGCTTGGCCTGCAGCTGTTCATCCGCCACGGCAAGCGCATCTCGGTGACCGAAACCGGCCAGCGCTTCGCCGCCACCATCCGCAAGTCGCTGTCCGAGATCGCGCTGGCCGCCGAACATCTGCGCAGCCTGAACCGCCAGCAACGGCTGGTGATCTCGAGCACGCCTTCGTTCGCCTCGCGCTGGCTGGCGCCGCGCCTGTGGAAGTTCATCGACCGCCATCCGGAAATCGAGGTGGTGCTGCAGTCGGGCAGCCATTTGTCCGACTTGCGCCTGGACGGCGTCGACGTCGGCCTGCGCTTCGGCCGCGGCAACTATAGCGGCGTGGTATCGGAAAAACTGAGCGACGATTACTACTACCCGGTGGCCTCCCCCGCCTACCGCAGCAAACGCGGCAAGAAGCCCGCCAAACCCGCCGACCTCGCGCAATGCACGCTGCTGCGCATGGACCAGCGCGAATCCTGGCAACCGTGGCTGCAGCAAGCCGGGCTGGATTTGCCGGAGCCCAGCGGCGGACTGGTGATCGAGGATTCTTCGCTGACCCTGCGCGCGGCGGCCGACGGCGGCGGCGTGGCGCTGAGCCGGCACATGATCGCCTCGCAGGAAATCGCCGCCGGCGAGGTGGTGCGGCT
The DNA here is from genome assembly GCF_006715495.1 of Herbaspirillum sp. SJZ106. Lineage (GTDB taxonomy): Bacteria > Pseudomonadota > Gammaproteobacteria > Burkholderiales > Burkholderiaceae_D > Herbaspirillum. Next base: position 102,438 of record NZ_VFNI01000008.1, on the reverse strand, counting down.
GTTCGACGTGGCCCTGAAAGCCGACGAGTCGTATTACTTCGTGCACCTGCCCGAAGGGCTGGAGAAGCCGGCCGTGGCCGAGTTCAAGAAGTGGATCTTCAAGGAAATGAAACTGTTTCGCGAGAGCGGCGACTGGCCCGGCTAACGCCGCAATACATGGTTATCGCCTGCGCGCCTTGGGGGCAATTGCCCTGTGAGACTCCATCAGCCGCCGCGTGCTTTCCAGCTCCTTTTGCAGCAGTTCGGCATCCGGCAGCACCGTGCGATAGTTGGCCGCCATGATCTTGCTGGGCAGCCCTTCCAGCGCATAACGCGCCAAGGCATGGCCCTTGTCGGCGCACAGGATCAGGCCGACGGGCGGATTCTCGTCAGCCAGCGTCCAATGCTCTTTTGCATAGTTGCAATACAAATGCATCTGGCCCACATCGGCATGCGTCAGCGGACCGAGCTTCAGGTCGATAATGACGAGGCAACGCAAGCGGCGATGAAAAAGCAGAAGATCAACCCGGTACCAGGTCTGGTCAATGCGCAAGCGGCGCTGGCGTCCGACGAAGGTAAAACCATCGCCGAGTTCGAGCAGAAAATCCTCCAATCGCCGGGTCAGGGCTTGCTCGAAATCGGATTCCGAATATTCGTCCTTGAGGTCGAGGAACTCCAGCACATACGGGTCTTTGATCGCGTCGCCCGGCGTGATGGCATCTTCCGGCGTTGGTCTTGCGCCTTTCACCAGCATCGCAGCCTTGTTTTTCGATAACGCCGTACGCTCGTAGAATTGGCTGCCGATTTGCCGGTCGAGCTGGCGCACGCTCCATCCGCCGCGCAAGGCTTCGGTTTCATAGAACTGGCGAGCATGGTCATCCTTGACCGACAGTAGCCGGACATAGGCAGACCACGGCAGCGTGAACATTCGCGCCAGTTCGTCCAGCCGCCAGAATCGCTCTGCTGACGATACGGAGGAAGATTTGCCAGACAGTGTCTGGCAAATCGGCCAAGTCAGGAAGAATGATCGCATTTGCTGCAAGTTCTGGCGGCTGAACCCGCGCCCAAACCGTGCAGTCAAGTCACCGGACAGGCGAGCGATCAACTGCTCCCCGTATCCGGCACGCCGCCGTCCCTGCTGTTCGGCTTCCACGATACGACGGCCGATTTCCCAATAACTCGCCGTCATCAGCGCGTTGACGCTACGCGCCGCCGCATGACGTGCCGTATCGAGCAATTCCACGATTCCGCCGTGGATACCGGCATAACCGGCGGGCAATGCCGCGGACTTGGTGAGCTTGATTTTTGCCATGATGATTCTTCGGAAAACATCGGCATATAGTGAACCAAGCTCCGTCATTGGCGTGCTTGCGGTGTCGGTTTTTGGCGTAGTTCCACAAAGTTCGATCCGGCGCCTCAAACAAAAACCCGGCGTGCCTTGGCAGGCAACGCCGGGTTTCATACGCGATCGCGCAAGGGCTTACAGCACGAACTTCACCTTCTCATGCGACGACAGCGCGCGGTACAGGTTGTCCAGCTGCTCGCGGCTGGTGGCACGCACGGTCAGCGTCAGCGACAGGTACTTGCCCTGCGAGGACGGCCGCATCTCCAGCTTGCCGGCATGGAATTCGGGGTCGTGCTCGACCACCAGTTCGACAATGGTCTGGGCGAATTCATCGTGCAGGATCCCGACCACCTTGATCGGGAAGTCGCTCGGGTATTCGATGAGGGATTCTTCGGTGGGGATAGTCATGGCAGTATGGCTCGGCGTGTTCCGCTGGCGCTCCGTTTTCAATGTACCCATATGGGGCTCAAACGGCCGGCTTCAAGCGGCGGGGTTGCGGGAGGGGGAATGCCGACATTCTACGCCATATGGCAGCGGATCAGGCCCGATAGGCCCCGATACGCCCCCAAACGCACATGGGCCGCACTTGGCGGCCCATGCGGGGAAAACCTCAAAACGGCGAGTTACAGGCGCGCCTTGGCCGCCTGGTAGGCGGCGTAGATCCTGGCATAGACCGGGCCCGGCTTGCCGCTGCCGATGGGCTTGCCGTCCAGCGTCACCACCGGCAGCACTTCCTTGCTGGCCGAGGAGAGGAACAGTTCATCGGCGGCGAACACCTCATCGCGCGGGATGCGGCGCGCTTCCAGCGCGATGCCCTGCACGGCGCACAGCTCTTCCATCAAGCCGTAGCGGATGCCTTCCAGGATCAGGTTGTCCTTGGGCGGCGCGGAAATCTTGCCGTCCTTGACCACCCATACATTGGACGAGGATGCCTCGGACAGGAAACCGTCACGGAACTGGATCGCCTCGGTCACTTCGTTCTCGGCCGCGAACTGCGCCGCCAGCACGTTGCCCAGCAGCGAAGTCGACTTGATCTGGCAGTTCAGCCAGCGGCGGTCTTCCATGGTCACGCAAGCCACGCCGTTTTCACGCGCGGCGGCCGGCGGCAACACCATCGGATTGGTCATGATCAGCACCGTCGGCGTCACCTCCTTGGGGAAGGCATGCGCGCGCTTGGCCACGCCGCGCGTGACCTGGATGTAGATCATCTGGTCGTCCAAGCTGTTGGCCTGCACCACGCGCTCGATCAGGGCGAACCAGCCGGCTTCGTCATGCGGATTCGGTATGGAGATGGTTTTCAGGCTGCGGAACAGGCGCGCCAGGTGCTGCCGGCCGCGGAACGCCTTGCGGCCATACATCGGGATCACTTCGTAGATGCCGTCGCCGAAGATGAAACCCCGGTCCAGCACGGGAACGCGGGCTTCGGACAAGGGCGTAAGTTCGCCGTTGAGATAGACGATGGGGTCGTTCATGGTGAGTTTTCCAAGTGTGCGGGAATGAGCGAAAGCGGCGGATTGGCCGCCTTCATTCAAAGATTGTGGCATACGCAAGTGTACGGGGTTATGCAAAAACGGTATTGCATTTCCTGTTTTCGCTTGCCGCCGGACGACGTTTAAAGCGCCGCGACTTCTACCCGGCATCCTTCGCCTTCGCCGGCCGGCACGAACCTCCAGCGCAGCGAATGGAAGCGCGCCAGCGTCTCGCGGTGGGCGATGCTGACCACCGTCACGCCCGGCAGCTCCCGCGGCAAGGCGGCGTACAGCGCTTCTTCGGTTTCGCCGTCCATGGCGCTGCTGGCTTCGTCCAGGAACACCAGCGCCGGCCGGTTCAGGAACACCCGCACGAAGGCCAGGCGCTGCTGCTCGCCGGGCGACAGGGCATGACTCCAGTTGGCGGCCTGGTCCAGCCGGCCGGCCAGTTGCGGCAGCCGGCACAGTGCCAGGTAACGCGCGATCGTCGCATCGTCGAAGCTGCCCTCGGCGGCCGGATACGACAGCGCCGCGCGCAAGGTGCCGATGGGCAGGTAACTGCGCTGCGGCAGGAACATCACCGCCGCGCCGGCGGGCAGGCCGATGCGTCCGCGCCCATACGGCCAGACATCGGCGATGGCGCGGATCAGCGTCGACTTGCCGCAGCCGGAAGGGCCGCTGACCAGCACATGTTCGCCCGACTCCAGCCGCGCATCCATGCCGCGCAGCACCATGCCGCCGTCCGGCAAGGACAGCTGCAGGCCTTCGATGGTCAGCGCGCTGCCGGCGTGGCGTTCGACCTCGATGGTGCGCGCCATGCCTTGCGCGCGCTCGACATCGGCATTGAAGCCGGCCAGGCGGTTGATGCTGGCCTTCCAGCTGGCCAGCGTGGTGAAGGCGTTGATGAACCACGACAGCGCATCCTGCACTTGGCCGAAGGCGTTGCTGATCTGCATCAGCACGCCCAGCGAGATGGCGCCGGAGAAATAGCGCGGCGCCGACACCAGCATCGGGAAGATGACCGCGAACTGGCTGTAGAAATTGACTGCGATATTGAGCTTCTTGGTCACGCGCATGATGTCCCACCAGTTGCCGCGGATGTCGTCCAGGCGCGCGGTGAGCTGCGCGCGCTCCTGCGCCTCGCCGCGATACAGGGCGACCGCTTCCGAATGCTCGCGCACGCGGATCAGGCCGAAACGGAAGTTCGCCTCGAAGCGTTCCTGGTTGAAGTTCAGGCCGACCAGCGGCCGGCCGATCCACCATACGATGGCCGAGCCGGCCGCCGCGTAGGCCACCGCGAACCACACCATGTAACCGGGAATGTTCCATGCCTGGCCCAGCACGGAGAAGGCAGCCGGCCCGCTCACCGCCCACAGGATATGCACGAAGGAAAGCAGGGTGACGCTGCTGGAGATGAAGCCCAGCACCAGCGACAGCGTGTCGGAAGTCAGCGCGCGCAGGTCCTCCGCAATACGCTGGTCGGGGTTGTCGGAGAGGCGCCCCTGCTGGCCCTGTTCGATGCGGTAGTAGGCGCGGTGCGCCAGCCAGCGGTCCATGTAGCGCTCGGTCATCCAATAGCGCCAGCGGATCTGCAACGCCTGCGTCAGGTAGACGCTGTAGATGGCGACCGCGATGAAGACGAAGGCCAGCCCGGAGAACTGCCACAGCAGCGATTTGAACTGCGGATAATTGCGCGCCTGGAGCACATCGTACATGTCGCGGTTCCAGGAGTTCAGGCGCACATTGATGTAGACCATGCCCAGGTTCAGGGCGATGATCGCCAGCAGGAGACCGAAGGCTTTCCATTTCTGCTCGGACGCCCAGAACGGCCTGATCAGTTTCCAGATGGCGGCGCGGCCGGGGCTGCTGGGTGGCGTAGTGTTGGTCATGGCAAGCGGGTGGTCGATGGATTTGCCGACCAGCTTGCCGCTGCAGACTTAAGCCAGACTTAACATGCACCCATAGAAGGCTAATGCCGTCCCGTTAAGGCTAATCCTGAAGCACGCATCACCCGAGCCCGTTCGGGCTGAGTAGGCCCGCCAGGGCCGTATCGAAGCCAGCGTGTCGGCCTTACCGCTCTTGCCTGCCCTTCGATACGCTGCTTGCGCAGCTACTCAGGGCGAACGGAATCTGGACCGCACAAACACAAATGCCGTTCAACGCTTAACTGAACGGCATTACCGATAGAATGCCCTGTTCCAGGGAAGCGACAATTCGCTTTCCCCGACAAGTGTTTTCCTGTGCGGCGATGTACGCAATGCGCCCCGTTATGAGATCATTCGGCTTCATCTTTTCCTTCCGCAACGCTCCGGATCCCTAAAATGGCTCTGTGCCGCAGGAAAATTGTTAGCAAGGAAGACACGTCATCGCCGTACCGGGCAACAAGATAAGCGGCCCCAAGCCGCACCGCCCAGCAATGCCTGCGCGCACGGTCATCCCACCGGCACCGACCTGCCGGCGCGCAACGACGAATGAATAATTGACGCCCCGCCTGCCTGGCCCGACACGCTTGCATCGACCGTCGGCGCCGCGGCGACGCCGCTTCGCGGCAGGCCCGGCTTTTGTGGAGTTTGCATGTTCGCCTGGTTCGAAAAACTGGTTCACCCTTATCCCGAAGACCATCCCTTGCCGCCCCCGCGCGGCTTCATGCGCTTCATCTGGTCCTGTACCCGCGGCGTGCGCGGCTATATCGCGGCCATGACCACGATGACCGCCATCATCGGCGTGTTCGAGGCGATGCTGTTCGCCATGATGGGCCGCGTTGTCGACTGGCTGGCCAAGGTCGAGCCGTCCCAACTGTGGGCGCAGGAAGGCCGCCACCTGCTCTGGCTGGGCCTGGTGCTGGCCGGCAGCCCGCTGCTGGTGGCGCTGCAGACGCTGTACAAGCACCAGACCCTGGCCGGCAATTTCCCGATGCTGCTGCGCTGGAATTTCCACCGGTTGATGCTCAGCCAGAGCATGAGCTTCTACCAGAACGAGTTCGCCGGCCGGGTCGCCACCAAGGTGATGCAAACCGCGCTGGCGGTGCGCGACTTCTGCATGATCACCGGCGACATCATGGTGTTCATCGTGATCTACTTCGTCACGCTGATCGCCGTGGTCGGCACCTTCGACCTGCTGATGCTGGTGCCCTTCCTGATCTGGCTGGTCGCCTATGCGATCGCCATGCGCTACTTCGTGCCGCGCCTGTCCCGGGTGGCCCGCAACCAGGCCGATGCCCGTTCGCTGATGACCGGGCGCATCACCGATGCCTATACCAACATCGCCACCGTCAAGCTGTTCTCGCACGCCGGCCGCGAAGCCAGCTACGCGCGCAGCGCCATGCGCGAGTTCCTGGTCACGGTGAACCAGCAGATGCGCCTGGTGTCCGGCTTCGAAGTGGTCAACCATATCCTGAACATGGTGCTCATCATCGGCACCACCGGCATCGCGCTGCACCTGTGGATGCAAGGCAAGGTCGGCATCGGCGCGGTCGCCGCCGGCACCGCGATGGCGCTGCGCCTGAACGGGATCGCGCACTGGGTCATGTGGGAAATGGCGGCGCTGTTCGAACACGTGGGCACGGTGCAGGACGGCATCAACACGCTCTCGCGCGCGCACGACGTGAAGGACGCGCCCGACGCCAAACCCCTGCAGGTGAAACAGGGCGAACTGCGCTTTGAAGACGTGAACTTCAGCTATGGCGGCGCGTCGCCGCGTCCGGTGGTGGATCGCCTGAACCTGGTGATCCGTCCGGGCGAGAAGATCGGTCTGGTGGGCCGCTCCGGCGCCGGCAAGTCGACCATCGTCAACCTGCTGCTGCGCTTTTACGACATCGAAGGCGGCCGCATCCTGATCGATGGCCAGGACATCGCGCATGTCACGCAAGACAGCCTGCGCGCGCAGATCGGCATGGTGACGCAGGATACCTCGCTGCTGCACCGCTCGGTGCGCGACAACATCCTCTACGGCCGCCCCGATGCCGGCGACGCCGAGATGATCCATGCCGCCAGGCGCGCCGAAGCGCACGACTTCATCGGCACGCTGGCCGATGCCAAGGGCCGCACCGGCTACGACGCGCATGTGGGCGAACGCGGCGTGAAGCTCTCCGGCGGCCAGCGCCAACGCATCGCGATCGCCCGCGTGATGCTCAAGGACGCGCCCATCCTGCTGCTGGACGAAGCCACCAGCGCGCTCGATTCGGAAGTCGAGGCAGCGATCCAGACCAGCCTGTACAAGCTGATGGAAGGCAAGACCGTAGTCGCCATCGCGCACCGCCTGTCGACCATTGCGGCGATGGATCGCCTGATCGTGCTGGACCAGGGCCGCATCGCCGAGCAAGGCACGCACAGCGAACTGCTGGCCGCCAACGGCTTGTACGCGCGGCTGTGGGCGCACCAGAGCGGCGGCTTCCTGGGCGAAGAAGACGGCGAGCCTGCGGTCTTGATGGAGTAAAGGAACCCAAACGAAAAACACCATCGGCGCCGGCGCAAGCCGTTGGCAATGACAGGAAATGAAAAAAGCAGGGCGTACATCCGGTACGTCCTGCTTTTTTCTTTGGTCGATACGGCGTTACATATGTTTCATTCCAAGGTGAACGAAGCCGTCTTCACGTCCTTCGAATCCAGCCCCACCTGCACCTGGAACTCGCCCGGCTCGGCCACATGTTCCAGCCTGGCGTTGTAGAAGCTGAGCGCCCTGGCATCGATGGTGAAGCGCACTTCCTTTTGCTCGCCCGGCTGCAGCAGCACCTTGCGGAAGTCCTTGAGCTCCTTGACCGGACGCACCACCGACGCGGCCACATCGCGAATGTACAACTGCACCACGGTAGCGCCGGCGCGACGGCCGGTGTTCTTCACCGTGACCGTGGCATCGACGCGGCCATCGGCTTTCATCGTCGGTTGCGACATGGTCACGCCGGACAGGCTGAAGTCGGTGTAGCTCAGGCCATAGCCGAACGGGTACAGCGGCCCGTTGGGTTCTTCGAAGTACTGCGAGGTGTAGTTGCCCGGCTTGCCTTCGGTGAACGGCCGGCCCAGGCGCGCGTGGTTGTAGTAGCTGGGAATCTGGCCCACCGAGCGCGGGAAGGTGATCGGCAACTTGCCCGAGGGGTTGACGTCGCCGAACAGGATGTCGGCGATCGCATGGCCGCCTTCGGTGCCGGTGTACCAGGTTTCGAGAATGGCGGAAGCGTTTTCGCGCGCCCAGTTCAGGTCCAGCGGACGGCCGTTCATCAGCACCAGCACCAGCGGCTTGCCGGTGGCCTTCAAGGCCTTGAGCAGGGCCATCTGGTTCTCCGGCAGCGTCAGTTGGGTGCGGCTGGACGACTCGTGCGACATGCCGCGCGACTCGCCCACGGCCACCACCACCACATCGGCATTGCGCGCCGCCTTGACCGCCTCGGCGATCATGGCTTGCGGGCGGCGCTTGTCCTGCACCACCTCCGGGTCGTCCCAGTTGAGGAAGTTGAGGTAATCAACGATGTGCCGGTCTTCGGTGATGTTGGCGCCGCGCGCGTAGACCAGCTTGGCCCTGGCGCCCAGCGCATCCTGCAGGCCCTGCCTCAACGTGACGGTCTGCTTGTCCACCCCGGCGCCGGACCAGCTGCCCAGCATGTCGATGTGCGAGTCGGCCAGCGGGCCGACCAGCGCGATGGTTCCGCTCTTCTTCAGCGGCAATGTGGCATTGCGGTTTTCCAGCAGCACCATCGACTGTTGCGCCACCGCGCGCGCGGCGGCGCGGTGCAGGCGGCTCTCGGCATTGACATTGGGCGGATCGCCGGCGGCCTGGCCGATGCGCACGTAAGGGTCATGGAACAGGCCCATGTCGTACTTGGCGCCGAGGATCTCGCGCACGGCATTGTCGAGATCCTGCCGCGTCACCTTGCCCGACTTGAGCAGGCCCGGCAACTGGCTGATATAGACCTGGTCGGCCATGCTCATGTCGGTGCCGGCCTTGATCGACAGTTGCGCCGCTTCGGCCTCGTCGCGCGCCACGCCGTGGTTCACCAGTTCGGTGATGGCGCCGTGGTCGCTCACGGTCAGCCCCTTGAAGCCCCACTCGCGGCGCAACAGGTCTTGCAGCAGCCAGGTGTTGGAGGTGGCGGGCGTGCCGTTGATGGAATTGAGCGCCACCATGACTGCGCCGGCGCCGGCATCCACCGCCGCCCGATAGGGCGGCAGGTAATCGTTGTACATGCGCTGCGCATCCATGTTGACCACGTTGTAGTCGCGCCCGCCCTCGACCGCACCATACAGCGCGAAGTGCTTGACGCTGGCCATCAGGCGGTTAGCGGCGATGGGCTTTTGCTCGCCCTGCAATGCGCGCACCGAGACTTCGGCGATGCGCGACACCAGGTAAGGATCTTCGCCGAAGCCTTCCGAGGTGCGGCCCCAGCGCGGATCGCGGCTGATGTCGACCATCGGCGCGAAGGTCATGTCGATGCCGTCGGCAGAGGCTTCTTCGGCGGCGGTGCGCATGGCGGCGGCGACCACGTCCAGGTCCCAGCTCGAGGCCAGCCCGAGGCCGATCGGGAAGGTGGTGCGGTGGCCATGGATCACGTCGTAGGCGAAGAACATCGGGATCTTCAGGCGCGAGCGCATGGCGCCATCCTGCAGCGGCCGGTTGTCGGCGCGCGTGACCGAGTTGAAAGTGCCGCCGACGCGGCCGGCGGCGATTTCATCGGCCAGCCTGTTGGCCGGCATGTCGGGGCCGATGCTGACCAGGCGCAATTGGCCGATCTTTTCATCGACCGTCATCTGCGACATCAGGTCGTCGATGAAGGCGCCCTTGTCGCCGAGCAAGGCCGGCTTGCCCTGGGCATGCGCCTGCGGCGCCAGCAAGGCGGCGGCACAGGCCAGGGCGCACAGCAATGCGGTTCGGCGATGGCGGCGCGCGTGGACGGCCGGCCTGGCGGGAAGCTTGATGGACACGTAAATTCCTCTCTTCTTGTAAACGTTGGCCGCGGCATCTCCTCATGCTGGAGGTGCCGCGGCCTGGAAACGGGTGATGCACGTCGGCGCGGAAGCCCTGCGCAATCGATGCCTGCGCGTTTGCTTGCGTATTTGCTTACGCATTTGCTTGCGCATTTGCTTGTTCTATGACGCGCCGGTACCTGGACGGTTCGCTATATTATTCTGTTTTAACGCGCGCCGGACGCCTCCCCCGCTGCCCGGCGCCGCGCCTTTATGGAGAAATGAGTGATTCTGAACGTGTTCAAGCGCCTTCCCCTGCGCGGCGCCTTGCTGTTGTCTGCCGCCCTGCTGGCAACGGCTGCGCAGGCCCAGACCCAACCCCAGACCTTTTCGCTGGACCAGGTGACGGCCCGCGCCAAGGCGCTGGTCGACCAGCCTTACCGCAAGCCTGCGAGCAACCTGCCGCCGGTGTTTTCCAGCATGCAGTTCGCCGACTACATGAAGATCCAGCCCAGGGGCGAGAAGTTCGAATGGCGCGACCAGAAGACGCCCTTCAAGCTGGCCTTCTACCACCAGGGCATGCAGTTCAACTCGCCGGTGCTGATCCATGAAATCGTCGGCGGCCGCACGCAGGAGATCGGCTACAGCACCGACCGCTTCGACTTCGGCGACCTGCATTTCGACAAGGAGAGCACCGCGCGCCTGGGGTATGCGGGCTTTCGCGTGGTCTATCCGGTCAACAGCCCCAACAAGGAAGACGAGGTGATGAGCGTGCTGGGCGCGAGCTATTTCCGCGTGATCGGCAAGGGGCAGGTATACGGCCTGTCCGCGCGCGGCCTGGCGATCGACACGGCGATGATGAGCGGCGAGGAATTCCCGCACTTCACCGAATTCTGGATCCAGCGCCCGGCCGCCGGCGACAAGCAGCTGACCTTCTACGCCCTGCTCGACTCCCCTCGCGCCACCGGCGCCTACAAGTTCACCCTCGCGCCCGGCCAGGATGCGGTGCTGGACGTGCAGGCGCGCGTGTTCCTGCGCGGCGAGGTGGCCCGCCTGGGCATCGCGCCGCTGACCAGCATGTTCCTGTTCGGCCCCAACCAGCAATCGTCCAGGCGCAACTTCCGCCCGGCCATCCATGACTCCAACGGCCTGGCGATCCACACCGGTTCCGGCGAATGGCTGTGGCGTCCGCTCAACGATCCGCAGAACGTGGAAGTGAGTTCGTTCGAAGTCACCAATCCCAAGGGCTTCGGCCTGCTGCAGCGCGGCCGCGAATTCTCCGGCTTCGAGGACCTGAAAGACCGCTACGACCTGCGGCCGAGCGCCTGGATCGAGCCGAAGGGCGACTGGGGCAAAGGCGCGGTGCAACTGGTGGAAATCCCCACCGCCGACGAGACCAACGACAACATCGTGGCCTACTGGCTGCCGGCGCAATTGCCGGCCAGGGGCGTGCCGATGGCGTTCGATTACCGCATCCACTGGACCATGGACGAGGCGGCGATCCTAAAGGATGAAGTGGGCTGGGTGAAGCAGACCTTCCACACCGACGGCGAGCTGACCCAGGCCAACCTGATCCGCAGCTTCGACGGCACCACCGCCCTGCTGGTCGACTTCACCGGCCCGGCGCTGGCCAGGCTGCCGGCCGGCGCGCCGGTCAGCCCGCAAGTGAGCATCGGCAACAACGGCGAACTGATCGATGCCAAACTGCAGCCCAACCCGGCCATCAACGGCTGGCGCCTGACGCTGCGGGTCAAGGTCCGGAATTCGGCGCAGGCGGTGGAGCTGCGCGCGGCGCTGTTGTCCGGCCCCAAGGTGCTGACCGAGACCTGGAGCTACCAGTTGCCGCCGCGTTCGGATGTGCAGCGGACGTTCTGATTTCGGGCCTGTCCAAAAAATTATTTATATAATTAATTCAAGCCGCTTCGATTGAAGCGGCTTTTTTATTTCATGCCATTGGGACTGCGGCCAACCATCTCCCGTCGTCCCGGCGCATGCCGGGACCCAGTGTCGTTCGCTGCCCATCAGAGACACCGCGCACGACACTGGATCCTGACTTTCGTCAGGATGACGGCGAGGTTTTGATGCGCGCCAAATAAAAATGCCGCCCAGTTTGCACTGGACGGCATTGCGGCTTGATCTGCGACCGGCTTATCGCCAATCAGGACTCCACCGCTTCCCCGCGCAAACGGGTAATCACCCCATCCAGCGCATCGAGGTCGTTGAAGCTGATGACCAGTTGCCCTTTGTTCTTGGCGCCGGTCTTGATGCTGACCTGGGTGGCCAGCAGGTCGGACAGTTCTTCTTCCAGGCGTGCGATGTCGCGCGATTTTTCCTTGCCTTCGCGCGGCTTGGCGGCCTGCTCGGCGGAAGCGCGGGTGACCAGCTTTTCGGCGTCGCGCACCGACATGCGCTTGGCGACGATCTGGTTGGCCAGCTGGATCTGGGTGGCCGAGTCGACCACCAGCAGCGCGCGGGCATGGCCCATGTCGATGTCGCCGGCCATGAGCATGGTCTGCACCGGCTTGGCCAGGTTCAACAGGCGCAGCAGGTTGGAGACCGCGCTGCGCGAACGGCCCACGGCCACCGCCGCCTGTTCGTGCGTGAACGAGAAGTCGGTGATCAGGCGATGGATGCCTTGCGCCTCTTCCAGCGGGTTGAGGTCTTCGCGCTGCATGTTTTCGATCAGCGCCATGGCGGCGGTGGTCTGGTCGTCGACATTCTTGACCAGCACCGGCACCTCGGTCAGGCCGGCGATCTTGGCGGCGCGGAAACGGCGCTCGCCGGCGATGATCTCGTAGATATCCTTGCCGTTCTTCTGGCCGATGGCGCGGATCAGGATCGGCTGCAGCAAGCCCTGTTCCTTGATCGAGGCCGCCAGCTCGTTGAGCGCGCCTTCGTCCATGCGGCTGCGCGGCTGGTATTTGCCTGCCTGCAGCTCGGTCACCGCCATCACGCTGGGCAGGCCGGCCTGCGCGGCTTGCGCCTGGGCTTCTTCGGTGATGTCGGACGAGCCGCCCAGCAGCGCGTCGAGTCCGCGCCCCAGGCCTTTGGATTTTTTGGTTGCCATAGATGTTGCCATTGGATTGCCTGATGAAAAACGACGCCGCGGCCTGAGGCTTACAGCGTCTTGATGCGCTCGACCATTTCCGCGCCGAACGCGATATAGGCTTGCGCACCCTTGGAATTGGGATCGAAGTTCACGCCGGGGATGCCGTAGGACGGCGCCTCGGCCAGCCGCACGTTGCGCGGGATGACGGTCTTGAAGACCTTGTCGCCGAAGTGTTGTTCCAGCTGGTCGGAAACCTGCTGCGACAGCGTCATGCGCGGGTCGAACATCACGCGCAAGAGACCGATCACCTTCAGGTCCGGGTTCAGCTTGGCATGCACCTTCTTGATGGTGTTGACCAGGTCGGACAGGCCTTCCAGCGCGTAGTACTCGCACTGCATCGGGATGATCACGCCATGCGCCGAGCACAGGCCGTTGAGCGTCAACATCGACAGCGCCGGCGGGCAGTCGACCAGGATGAAGTCGTAGTCGTCGGCCACGGCGGCGAAGGCGTTCTTCAGGCGCGCCTCGCGCTGCTCCAGCTCGACCATTTCGACTTCGGCGCCGGCCAGTTCGCGATTGGCGGGCAGCACGTCGAACTTGCCGGACTCCGACGCCTTGCGCACCGTGCGGATGTCGGACATGCCCAGCAGCACTTCGTAGATCGAGCCTTCCAGCGTCGCCTTGTTGATGCCGGCGCCCATGGTGGCGTTGCCTTGCGGGTCGAGGTCGGCCAGCAAAACCCGTTGATCCAGTTGCGCCAGGCCGGCGGCGAGGTTGACTGCCGTGGTGGTCTTACCGACGCCGCCCTTCTGGTTGGCGACGCAAAAAATTTTAGCCATATTGTTTTGATCACTCGCTTATTGTGTCGTCAGCTTGATGCCGAAACCGATCAGGAACACGCCTGCCGCGCGCGAAGCCAGGGTGGCGATGGTGCGGTTGCGCGCCAGCCGCCGCGCGGCCGCATTGCCGGCCAGGACCAGGATGCTGCCGTAGAAGGCGGTGCAGCAGCAGATCACCGCGCCCATCGTGACGAAAGTGAGCGCACCCTGTTGCGTGGCGGGATCCAGGAACAGCGGGAAGAACGCCATGTAAAACACGATGGCTTTCGGGTTGATCAGCGTCACCAGAAAGCCGCGCCGGAAATCCGCGGCGTTGGAAAAGGGTACGACTGTACCACCGCCCTCGCCTCTTGCAAACAACAGCCGCAATCCGAGGTAGGCCAGGTAGGCCGCGCCCAGGTACTGCATGCCGCGAAACAGCAGCGGATTGGCATGCAGCAGCGCCGCCACGCCGATGGCCGCCAGGAACATCAGCACGATATCGCCCAGCATCAGCCCGGCCATGGCCGCGAAGCCGCCGCGCAGGCCGTGCTTGGCCGAGCAGGTCAGCACGCAAAAGGTGCCGGGGCCGGGCAACAGCAGGAATACCATAGTGGCGGCAACCAGTTGCCAGATGTCGGTGATGCCGATGCTATGAAACAGTGCCTGCATGTTGCCTCTCCCTTTGCCGTTTTTCTGTTTTTTCCGTGCTTGCCGCCGCGCCGCCATCGCGGGCACGGCGGCGCTGATTCATGGCTGCCGGGTCTTCACCAGGCGCGCGGTATCGAACCCCTGCTTGGTGGCGTTGTTGACGGCGTTCTCGTACTGCTCGTCGCTGACGGTTGGCGTGCGCGAGAGTATCCACAGGGATTCGCGCGAAGGGCTGCCGACGGTGGCCAGCGTGTATTGCGCGTCCAGTTCCGTGACCCAGTAGTCGTTCCAGGCCCACGGCAGCCACGACAGCCATGACGGCATGAAACTCACCTGCAGCCGGGTATTGCCGCTGCCGCCGGCCACCCGCGCCAGGCCGCGCTCCTCGTCGTTGCCCTCGGCGCTCTTGCAGCGGCTGGTGACGTCGATATCGCCATCGTCGCGGGGGCGATATTCGACCGTGGTGCCGGACACGCATTTTTTCTGGAAGCCGCTGGGGATCTTGGCGATCTCATACCATTTGCCGGCGTAGCGCTTGAGGTCGACCGAGGGAACGGTCTTCACTTCCTGCGCGCCTGCTGCGGCCATGAGGGCCAGCGGCATGAGCACGGCAATGGCCGCAGCGGCGGCCTTGGCGAGGGAGGTTGTCATCGGGACTTTCTTTCCAAAAAGATGAGATGCCGCTCGGCATCCAGCCCCGGTACATGCAAGGCTTGTACCTTGTTCACGCTCCAGCCCGGCGGCAGCCGGTCGATTTCCTGCTGCGGCATGACGCCCTTGAGGGCGATGTACTTGCCGCCCTCTTGCAACAGGTGGTTCGACCAATCGATGAAATCGTTCAGTTCGGCGAAGGCGCGCGAGGTGATGACGTCGTATTGTTGCTCAACAGGCAATTGTTCGACGCGCGTGTGGATCACCGAAACATTGCTTAATTGCAACTCAGCCTTTACCTGGGTCAGGAAGGCGGTTTTCTTTTGCACCGTATCGACCAGGGTGATGTGCATCTGCGGCTCGGCCTCGGCCGCCCAGATCGCCAGCACGATGCCCGGCAAGCCGCCGCCGGCGCCCACATCCAGCACGCGCCGCGCCCCGGCGAAGGCCGATACCGCCGCCAGCGAATCCAGCAGGTGATGGGTCATCATCTGTGCAGGGTCGCGCAGCGCGGTCAGGTTGTAGACCTTGTTCCATTTCGCCAGCAGCGCCTGGTAGGCCAGCAGGCGCGACAACTGGCGCTCGCTCAGGTGCAGGCCGAGTTCGGCGGCGCCGTCCTTCAGGGTTCGGGTCAATGGGGTCTGGTCTGCCGCGATGCTCATCCGTATTCCGTTTCCGTTTTCTTGTACTTGCCGTCCTCAGGCCGCTTCGTTGTCCTGGCTTTGTTGCGCCAGCTTCAGGCCGCCCTTTTTCAGGTGCACCAGCAGCAGCGACAATGCCGCCGGGGTCACGCCGGAAATGCGGGATGCCTGGCCCAGGGTTTCGGGCTTGTGCTTGTTGAGTTTCTGGCGCACTTCGATCGACAGCGCCTTGACCTCCATGTAGTCGAGGTCGGCCGGCAGCTTCAGGTTTTCATTGTGATCCTGGCGGCTGATCTCGTTGGCCTGGCGGGCGATATAGCCGGCGTACTTGACCTGGATCTCGACCTGCTCGCGCACCGGGCCGTCTTCGATGCCGGGGCCGGCCAGCGGCTGGCCTTCGGCGCCGCTCAGGCTCATCAGGCTGTCGTAGCTCACGTTGGGACGGCGCAGCAGGTCGAGCAGGTTGTACTCACGCTCGATGGCCTTGCCCAGCACGCGCTCGGCTTCGGCGGCGGCAAGGATGCGCGGGTTGACCCAGGTGCTCTTGAGGCGTTCCATTTCCCGCGCCACCGCTTCGCGCTTTTTCTCGAAGGCTTCCCATTGGGCGTCGCCGACGCAACCGAGCCGGCGGCCGATTTCGGTCAGGCGCAGGTCGGCATTGTCTTCGCGCAACGACAGGCGGTATTCGGCGCGGCTGGTGAACATGCGGTACGGCTCCTGCACGCCCTGGGTGACCAGGTCGTCGACCAGCACGCCGAGGTAGGCTTCGTCGCGGCGCGGCGTCCAGGCGTCGCGCCCCTGGGTCTGCAGTGCGGCATTGAGGCCGGCCAGCATGCCCTGCGCGGCGGCTTCTTCGTAGCCGGTGGTGCCGTTGATCTGGCCGGCGAAGAACAGGCCGGCGATCTGGCGGGTTTCCAGCGAAGACTTCAGGCCGCGCGGATCGTAGTAGTCGTATTCGATGGCATAGCCGGGACGCAGGATGTGGGCGTTTTCCATGCCCTTCATCGAGCGCACCAGTTCCAGCTGCACGTCGAACGGCAGGCTGGTGGAAATGCCGTTGGGGTAGAACTCGTGGGTGGTCAGGCCCTCGGGCTCCAGGTAGATCTGGTGCGAATCCTTGCCGGCGAAGCGGTGGATCTTGTCTTCGATGGAGGGGCAGTAGCGCGGGCCCACGCCTTCGATCACGCCGGTGTACATCGGGCTGCGATCCAGGCCGCCGCGGATGATGTCATGGGTGCGGCTGTTGGTATGGGTAATCCAGCACGGCATCTGGCGCGGGTGCATCTCCGCATTGCCCATGACCGAGAACACCGGCACCGGATCGAGGTCGCCCGGCTGTTCTTCCAGGATCGCCAGGTTGATGCTGCGGCCGTCGATGCGCGGCGGCGTGCCGGTCTTGAGGCGGCCTTGCGGCAGCTTCAACTCCTTCAGGCGGGCCGACAGCGACACCGCCGGCGGGTCGCCGGCGCGGCCGCCCGAATAGTTGTTCAAGCCGACGTGGATCTTCCCGTCCAGGAAAGTCCCGGCGGTCAGCACCACCGCCCTGCCCTGGAACCGGATGCCGGCCTGGGTCACGGCGCCGACCACGCGGTCGCCTTCGATCATCAGGTCGTCCACCGCCTGCTGGAACAGCCACAGGTTGGGCTGGTTTTCCAGGCGCGAACGGATCGCCTGCTTGTACAGGATGCGGTCGGCCTGGGCGCGGGTAGCGCGCACGGCCGGCCCCTTGGACGAGTTCAGGATGCGGAACTGGATACCGGCTTCATCGGTGGCGATCGCCATCGCCCCACCCATGGCATCGACTTCCTTGACCAGGTGCCCCTTGCCGATGCCGCCGATGGACGGGTTGCAGGACATCTGGCCCAGTGTTTCGATGTTGTGCGTCAACAGCAAGGTCTTCTGGCCCATGCGTGCCGCGGCCAGTGCGGCTTCGGTGCCGGCGTGCCCGCCGCCGACGACGATGACGTCAAATTGTGTGGGGAATAGCATGATGCGCCTCGTGGAGACGGTGTGAACAGAGGCGAGATTATAAAGTCTTTTGGATGATGGGGTCGGCAAGCCATCGTATTAAGTGGAATATCGGCATGGGGTGATGCTGGTTTACCTCATTCCCTGCCCTATCGATATCCGCCAGCTATCGGATATCTGTCGGCTAGCTGGCCGGCATGGACTGTTTCACGTGAAACATTGGGCGACGACAATTCCCGCGGATGCCAAAAAACAAAACGGAGCCGTAGCTCCGTTTGATTTCCGCTTTTATCTTCGATGCGATGTTTCACGTGAAACATCGCGCCGAAAATACATTCCCTGGCTCACTTCAGGAAGGCATCGTACCCGCTCTTCAGGATCAATGCCCCCACCACCAGCAAGAACAACTTGCGCACGAATACGCTGCCATGTTTCATCGCCAGCCTGGTACCCACCAGAGAACCGCCAATATTGAATACCGCCATCAGCAAGCCCAACTGCCAGATCACATGGCCGCTATAGCCGAACCAGCACAGGGCCGCCAGATTGGTCGCGATATTGACGAACTTGGATACCGCCGATGCCGACAGGAAGTCATAGCTGAATACGCGCACGAACAGGAAGACCAGGAAGCTGCCGGTACCCGGCCCAAAAATGCCGTCGTAGAAACCCACCCCGGCCCCGATCAATGCGGCATACGCCATTTCCTTGGCGCCGCTCAGGGTAGGCGCATGGGTCTGCCCGAAGTCCTTTTTCTTCAGCGTATATATCGCTACCGCAATCAAGACGAAGGGCAAGGCCTTGCGGATCATCTCCGTCGGGATATGGGTGACCACATAGGCGCCGAAGAAGGACAAGGCGAAGGCAGCGATCGCCGCCGGCGTTACCGTGCTCCAGCGTACCGCAACCTTGCGGGCGAAATTGATGGCCGCGGCGCTGGTACCCATGACGCCCGCCACTTTGTTGGTGCCAAGCAATGTTGCCGGCGGCGTATTGGGAAATACCGAGAACAAGGTCGGCACCAGCACCAGGCCGCCCCCGCCGACAACCGCATCGATCAAGCCGGCGACAAAGGCGGCGGCGCACAGGATCAGGTAATCAGCCATGGCGGATCACCCGTACAGGAAAACGAAATTGCATGGGAAAGGCTTTCGATCGAAGACAAGCCCGGCGGCACTGGGCACGACCGGAGACTGGCGCGATTGTTATTGTTGGACAAATATGGCCCGGCCCCTACCGGCCGGGAGCGCTATTCTACCCTGCCCCCGGCTTCCGTATTGGCAACAGATCCGGCCCGGCCGCCTCTGTTACGCAACAGCCGCATCTGTTATGTACCCTGACCGTACCGGCAAAAAAATACCGCCGGCAATCATCTCCCGATGACTTGCCGGCGGCAAGGATTGCCATCACGGGGATGGCAAGCTTCTCTCTCGAACTCAGTGCGGCTGGCTTGCCGCGCCCTTCTTGCTCAAGGCCAGGATCTCCCCGACGATGCCCTTGCGGAACAAGAGCACGCAGATGATGAAGATGAAGCCGGTCACAATAGTCACCGAGTCGCCCAGCGTGCTGAACCAGTCGATATGGGTGACGCCGGCCAGCCAGTTGCCGATGTCGCCCAGCTTGTTCTCCAGCATGATGATGATGATGGCGCCGACGATCGGGCCGACGATGGTGCCCAGGCCGCCGACCAGGGTCATCAGCACCACTAGGCCGGACATGCTCCAGTGCACGTCGGTCAGCGTCTCGAAGCCCAGCACCAGGGTCTTGGTGGAACCGGCCAGGCCCGACAGCGCCGCCGACAGCACGAAAGCCAGCAGCTTGTAGCGCGCCACGTCATAACCCAGCGAGATGGCGCGCGGCTCGTTCTCCTTGATCGCCTTCAACACCTGGCCGAAGGGAGAGTTGATGGTGCGCACGATCAGGGCGAAGCCGAAGATGGCGATGGCCAGCACCACGTAGTACAGGGTCAGGTCGTTGCCCAGATCGATGAAGCCCAGCAGCTTGCCGCGCGGCACGCCTTGCAGGCCGTCTTCACCGCCGGTAAACGGTGCCTGCAGCGCCACGAAGTACAGCATCTGCGCCAGCGCCAGGGTGATCATGGTGAAGTAGATGCCCTGGCGGCGGATCGCCAGCAAGCCCATCACCAGGCCGATCAGCGCCGCCACGCCGGTGCCCACCAGCAAACCCAGCTCGGTCGGCAGGCCCCACACCTTCAGCGCCTGGCCGCACATGTAGCCGGCCCAGCCGAGGAAAGCGGCGTGGCCGAACGACAGCAGGCCGGTATAGCCGATCAGCAGATTGAAGGCGCAGGCGAACAATGCGAAGCACAGCATCTTCATCAGGAACACCGGATACAGGCCGAACGGCGCCGCCAACGCAAGTATTAACAGAATGACAACTAACAGTTTCTTGTTCATGCCGGTCTCCCGATTATTTCTCTTTGCCGAACAGGCCGGCCGGACGGATCATCAAAACGATCGCCATGATGATGAACACCACGGTGGCCGACAGCTCGGGATAGAACACCCGGGTCAGGCCTTCGATCAGGCCCAGTACCAGGCCGGTGACGATGGAACCGAGGATGGAGCCCATGCCGCCGATCACCACCACCGCGAACACGGTAATGATCAGGTTCGAGCCCATCAGCGGCGAGACCTGGATCACCGGCGCGGCCAGCACGCCGGCGAACGCGGCCAGCGCGACGCCGAAACCGTAGGTCAGGGTCACCATCAGCGGCACGTTGATGCCGAAGGCTTCCACCAGCTTGGGGTTCTCGGTGCCGGCGCGCAGGTAGGCGCCCAGGCGGGTCTTCTCGATCACGAACCAGGTCGCGAAACACACCACCAGCGAAGCCGCCACCACCCATGCGCGGTAGTTCGGCAACACCATGAAGCCGAGGTTGGTCGCGCCCTGCAGCGCCTCAGGCACCGAATAGGGCTGGCCCGAAACGCCATAGATGGAACGGAAGATGCCTTCGATCATCAGCGTAATGCCGAAGGTCAGCAGCAAACCGTACAAGTGATCGAGCTTGTAGAGCCAGCGCAGCATGGTCTTTTCGATGACGATGCCGAAAATGCCGACCAGGACCGGCGCCAGCGCCAGCATCACCCAGTAATTGAGCTCGAAGTAGCTCAAGCCCATCCACGCCAGGAAAGCGCCCAGCATGTAGAGCGTGCCGTGCGCGAAGTTGATCACGTTGAGCAAGCCGAAGATCACCGCCAAGCCCAGCGACAGCATGGCGTAGAAAGAGCCGTTGACCAGCCCCAGCAGGAGCTGGCTCAGCAAGGCTTGCAGGGGGATTCCGAATAGTTCCATAAAAACCCGTTCATCCAGATGGGTGAAGAACGCAATCGCGTGCTTGCGTGGAAACTGCCTCCGAAACAATCCGGGGCGGCTTCCAACAGCAAAAATCTGTCATTCCCGGCCAGCAGAAATGACAGATTTCGCGGATTGCCTTTACTGCCGCTTCTTTTACTGCCGCTTTTCAGCGTTGATACAGTCGGTACGCCTGGCGCATTACTTCCACAGCGCGCACTTGGACTCGGCCTTGGTGGTCCATGCCTGCTCAGCCGGAATGGTTTGCACCAGCTTGTAGTAGTCCCACGGATACTTCGATTCCGACTGCGCCTTGACCTGGTACAGGTACATGTCGTGCATCACGCGGCCGTCGGCGCGCAGGTAACCGTTCTTCTGGTACATGTCGTTGAACTTGGTCTTGCGCAGCTGCGCCATGACCTTGTCCGCATCGTCGGTACCGGTTTCCTTGACCGCCTTCAGGTACTGCAGGGCAGCCGAGTAGTCGGCGGCTTGCAGCGAGGACGGCATTTTCTTGCGCACGGCGAAGTAACGCTTGGCGAAGGCACGCGTCTCCTCATTGGCGTCCCAGTACCAGCTGTCGGTCAGGTACAGGCCTTCGGTTGCCTTCAGCGTCAGCGAGTGCACGTCGTTGATGAACACCAGCAGGCCGGCCAGCTTGGCGGTCTTGGTGATGCCGAATTCATTGGCGGCCTTGACCGCATTGATGAAGTCGCCGCCGGCATTGGCCAGGCCGATGATCTGCGCCTTGGAGCTTTGCGCCTGCAGCAGGAAGGACGAGAAGTCCGATGCGCCCAGCGGGTGCTTGACGGAACCCACCACCGTGCCGCCCGATGCCTTCACCACATTGGCGGTGTCGGATTCCAGCGAATGGCCGAAGGCATAGTCGGCGGTCAGGAAGAACCAGCTCTTGCCGCCCTGCTTCACCACCGCCGAACCGGTGCCCTTGGCCAGCGCCACGGTGTCGTACGCATAGTGCACGGTGTACGGCGAGCATTCTTCGTTGGTCAGGCGCGCGGAACCGGCGCCGATCTGGATGTAGGGCTTCTTCTTCTCGGCAGCAATCTTGGCCGACGCCAGCGCGGTGCCGGAGTTGGTGCCGCCGATCAGCACATCCACGCCCTGCTGGTCGAACCATTCGCGTGCCTTGCTGGCGGCGACGTCGGCCTTGTTCTGGTGGTCTGCCACCAGCAGCTCGACCTTCTTGCCGTTGATCGCGCCGCCCATGTCGGCGATCGCCATCTTGATCGCCTCGGCGCCGCCCTGGCCGTCGATGTCGGAATACACGCCGGAAATATCGGTGATGAAACCGATCTTGATCACGTCCCCGGAGATCTGCGCCGATGCCGGCGCCATCGAAAACGCTGCGGCTGCAGCGGTGACAGCAAGTGCCATTGCCTTAAGTTTCATTTTCATCTCCTCAGTGTTGAGCCCGCTAAATTGATAGACCTGCGAGACAGCTTTATGTTGGACGGGAAAGGGATCGCCTCCCCCGCGACGTACTTGTTGGCAGTACTTTTCATGATTCTTGCAGCCCGCTCTTCCCGGATCAGGACGCATGCCTTGCGAACGGCGCGTTCAGACGCCCAGCAATTCGTTCAATGTCTGCATCTTCGCTTCCAGCTGCGACGCCTCGAACGACTCGACGATCTGGCCATGCTCCATCACATAGAAGTGGTCGGCCAGCGGCGCCGCGAAGCGGAAGTTCTGCTCCACCATCACGATGGTGTAGCCCTTGGCTTTCAAGGTGGTGATCATGCGCGCCAACGCCTGCACGATGACCGGCGCCAGGCCTTCCGAGATTTCGTCCAGCAGCAGCAGGCGCGCGCCGGTGCGCAGGATGCGCGCCACCGCCAGCATCTGCTGCTCGCCGCCCGACAGGCGCGTGCCCTGGCTGTTGCGGCGCTCCTTCAGGTTGGGGAACATGTCGTAGATCTCGTCGATCGACATGCCCTTGTCCGTCTTGGAGACGAACGGCGGCAGCATCAGGTTTTCTTCCGCCGACAGCGAAGAGAAGATGCCGCGCTCTTCCGGGCAATAGCCCACGCCGTAGTGGGCGATCTTGTGCGTGGCCAGGCCGATGGTTTCCTGGCCGTTGATCTTGATCGATCCCTTGCGGGTGCCGACCAGGCCCATGATGGAGCGCAGCGTGGTGGTGCGACCGGCGCCGTTGCGGCCCAGCAGCGTCACCACTTCGCCCTGGCGCACGTTCAGGTTGACGTTGTGCAGGATGTGCGATTCGCCGTACCAGGATTGCAGGTCGCTGATCTGCAGCGCCAGCGGGGCATTGGAATGGGAGGTATTCACGGGAGAGTTCACGGTTGCGGTCGACATCAGTGCGCTCCCTGCAGTTCGGTGGCGGCGGTGCCCATGTAGGCTTCCATCACCTGCGGGTTGCGCGAGACTTCGGCGTAGCTGCCCTCGGCCAGCACGGCGCCGCGTTGCAAGACGCTGATGCGGTCGCAGATGCCGGCGATCACGCTCATATTGTGCTCCACCATCAGAATGGTGCGCCCGGCCGACACTTTCTTGATCAGCGCGGTGACGCGGTCCACGTCTTCATGGCCCATGCCCTGGGTCGGTTCGTCCAGCAGCATCAGTTCCGGCTCCATTGCCAGGGTGGTGGCGATTTCCAATGCGCGCTTGCGGCCGTAGGGCAAATCCACGGTGGTGGTCTGCGCGAAATCGGTCAGGTCGACCTCGTCGAGCAATTCCATGGCGCGCGCGTCGAGCTGCTTGAGGCTCTCGCCGTTCTTCCAGAAATGGAAGGAAGTGCCGAGCTTGCGCTGCAAGCCGATGCGCACGTTCTCCAGCACGCTCATGTGCGGGAACACCGCTGAAATCTGGAATGAACGGATGATGCCCTGGCGCGCGATCTGCGCCGGCGCTTCCGCTGTGATGTCCTTGCCGTTGAACAGGATCTGGCCCGAGGTCGGCACCAGGAACTTGGTCAGCAGGTTGAAGCAGGTGGTCTTGCCGGCGCCGTTGGGGCCGATCAGTGCGTGAATATGGCCGCGCTCAATTTTCAGATTGACCGCGCTTACCGCCGTGAAACCCTTGAATTCCTTCGTCAGGTTTCTTGTCTCCAGAATGACGTCTGTCATAGTCTCATCTTTCCCTTTGATGCCCGTGCCGGTTCATCCGGTCATCGAGGCCTGCCCTGCTGCAAATCGCCCGACGCTTTTGGCATGAGGGACCGCGGTTCTTATCTGGCGAATCGAGAAGCTCTTTTTAATATTTGGCGCATAGTAGCCGAGTAGTACCATTCCTACAATACGTATAAGTACCGTATCGGCCACCGCCCCAAGAATATCGCCTCAACGCCCGGAAAGCAGAGCTGATGCGACTTTCTCGGCGATCATCACCGTCGGCGAGTTGGTATTGCCGGATGTGATGGCAGGCATCACGGATGCGTCTGCCACCATCAGTCCCGACACCCCGCGCACGCGGCATTGCGAGTCCACCACCGCCGCCGCATCGTCGGCGCGCCCCATGCGGCAAGTGCCCACGGGATGGAAAATCGTCGTGCCCACTTCGCCGGCCGCGCGGTAGAGATCCTCTTCGGTCCGGTAGTGCACGCCGGGCTTGAACTCCTGCGGCATGTACTTGGCCAGCGCCGGCGATGCGGCGATGCGGCGCGTGAGCTTAAGCGAGTCGGCCGCGACCTTCAGGTCTTCCGGGGTGGACAGGTAATTGGTGGTGATCTTCGGCGCCAGCGCATGGTCGATGGAAGCCAGCCGCACATGGCCGCGCGAGGTCGGGCGCAAGTTGCACACGCTGGCGGTAAACGCCGGGAAGGCATGCAGCGGATCGCCGAACTTTTCCAGCGACAGCGGCTGCACGTGGTATTCCAGGTTGGCGCTGGCCTGCGACGGATCGGAGCGGGCAAAGGCGCCCAGCTGCGACGGCGCCATGGACATCGGCCCGCTTTGCGTGAGCAGGTATTCCAGGCCGATCCTCATCTTGCCCACCAGCGTGGAGGCCATCGCATTGAGCGTCCTGGCCCCGCTGACCTTGAAGGCCATGCGGATCTGCAGATGGTCCTGCAGGTTCTCGCCCACGCCCGGCAAGGCATGCACCACCGGGATCTGGTGCTGCTGCAGGAGTTCGCCGTTGCCGATGCCCGACAACTGCAGGATATGCGGCGATCCGATCGCGCCGGCCGACAGGATGGTTTCCTTCTTCGCTTCGGCGAACCACTCGCCGCCGCCCCCGGTGAATTCCACGCCGGTGCAGACCGGCCCATTCTCACCTTGAGAGAATCGCAGTTTCTTCACGTGCGAGCCGGTCATGATGTCGAGGTTGCCGCTCTTCATCGCCGGCCGCAAAAACGCCTTCGAGGCATTCCAGCGGATGCCGCGTTTCTGGTTCACGTCGAAATAGCCGCAGCCCTCATTGTCGCCGCGGTTGAAATCGTCGACCTTGGGAATGCCGTTCTCGGCCGCCGCCTCGCGGAACGCGTCGAGGATGTCCCACCGCAGGCGCTGCTTCTCCACCCGCCACTCGCCGCCGGCGCCATGGAATTCATCGCTACCGCGGTAGTAATCCTCGCTCTTCCTGAACAGCGGCAGCACATTGTCCCAGCGCCAGCTGTCGTCGCCCGTCATGCGCGCCCACGCGTCGTAGTCGCGCGCCTGCCCGCGCATGTAGATCATGCCGTTGATCGAGGAACTGCCTCCCAGCACCTTGCCGCGCGGGTAGATCAGGCTGCGCCCGTTCAGCCCGGGATCGGATTCGGTGCGAAACATCCAGTCGGTGCGGGGATTGTTGATGCAATAGAGATAGCCGACCGGGATATGGATCCAGATGTAATCGTCCTTGGCCCCCGCTTCCAGCAGCAGCACCTTCACGCCGGGTTGTCTGGAAAGGCGGTTGGCCAGCACGCAGCCGGCTGTGCCGGCGCCGATGATGATGTAGTCGTATTGCCCTGCCGATTGCATGGTGTCTCCGTTTTTATTGTCGTTCTTGTCTACTGTCGCTCTTTCCCCGTCATCCCGGCGCAAGCCGGGATCCAGCGTCTTTTACCGTACATCGATAACGGGGTGAAAAGCCAAAGACACTGGATCCTGACCTTCATCAGGACGACGCTCTTGCAGAAATTTACTTCGCCACCGGCATGGTGAATTCCGCCCCCTTGCCGATGGTCGCCGACCAGCGCTGCATGATCGACTTGTAACGCGTATAGAAACGGATCCCCTCTTCGCCATAGGCATGGGTATCGCCGAACAGCGAACGCTTCCAGCCGCCAAAGGAATGCCAGGCCATCGGCACCGGGATCGGCACGTTGATGCCGACCATCCCCACCTGGATACGGCGCGAGAATTCATGCGCGGTATTGCCGTCGGCGGTGAATAGTGACACACCATTGCCATACTCATGCGCATTAATCAGCTTCACCGCCTCGGCAAAGTCCGGCACCCGCACCACGCACAGCACCGGGCCGAAGATTTCTTCCTGGTAGATCTTCATGTCGGTAGTTACGTTGTCGAACAGCGTGCCGCCGATGAAGAAACCGTTTTCATGGCCCGGCACCTTCAGCCCGCGACCATCCACCAGCAACCTGGCGCCGGCATCCACGCCGCTCTGGATATAGCCCTCGACCTTGGCCTTGTGGGCGGCGGTGACCAGCGGTCCCATCTCGGCGTCGGCCTCCATGCCGTTCTTGACCTTCAGGGCCTTCACGCGCGGAATCAGCGCCTCCACCAGCTTGTCGGCCACGCTGCCGACCGCCACCGCCACCGAGATCGCCATGCAGCGCTCGCCGGCCGAACCGTAGGCCGCGCCGATCAGTGCGTCGACCGCCTGTTCCAGGTTGGCGTCGGGCATCACCACCAGGTGGTTCTTGGCGCCGCCCAGCGCCTGCGCGCGCAGCGGGAAGGTGCCGGCGCGCTCGGTCGCCTTGCGATAGATGTATTCGGCAATCGGCGTCGAACCGACAAAAGACACCGCCTGCACCTCGGGATGCTCCAGCAGCGCATCGACCGCCACCTTGTCGCCCTGGACCACGTTGAACACGCCGTCCGGCAGGCCGGCGCGCTTGAACAGTTCAGCCAGCATCAGCGACGGCGACGGATCGCGCTCGGAAGGCTTCAACACGAAGCTGTTGCCGGTGGCGATGGCGATCGGCGCCATCCACAGCGGCACCATCACCGGAAAGTTGAACGGCGTGATACCAGCCGTCACGCCCAGCGGCTGGCGCAGGTTCCAGTTGTCGATGCCGCCGCCGATGTTGTCGGTGAACTGGGTCTTGAGCAGTTGCGGGATGCCGGTGGCGAATTCCACGATTTCCAGCCCGCGGGTCACCTCGCCCTTGGCATCCGAAAACACCTTGCCATGTTCCAGCGTAATCGCCTTGGCCAGCGCATCCTGGTTTTGCTCGATCAGTTCCTTGAACTTGAACAGCACCCGCGCGCGCTTCAACGGCGCCGTCTCGGCCCAGGCCGGCGCTGCCGCGCTGGCTGCGGCCACCGCCGCATTGACTTCCTGCACCGACGCCAGCGACACCTTGGCCGCCACATCGCCGGTGGCCGGATTGAACACGTCCTGGCTGCGGCCGCTTTCCGATTGCGTCAGCTTGCCGTTGATGAAATGGTCGATGTGCGGGATGCTCATAAGTATTCCTTTGGTGATTGATATCAAATCGGGCCGGATTTGTCTCCCAATCCTGATGACCCGCGATGGAAATGCCGATAAACGCTCAATTAGGCAGACGTTGGAAGAATATCGCGCCAATTCGATCCTATCCAATGAGTTATTATCAACAGCAATATAAGAACGACTTATAAACCTCTCATTTCAACATCATGCCGAATGATGAATGAAGAAAGAATTTAATAATAATTAGCGATGGATATCGTACAGTTACGCGCTTTTATCACCGTCGCCCGCGAAGGCAACCTGACCCGCGCCGCTGAAAAGCTACATGTCAGCCAACCCGCTGTCAGCCTGCAGATCAAGTCGCTGCAAGAACAGCTGGGCCTGGCCCTGTTTACCCGCACCGCCGCCGGCATGGTGCTGACGGTGGAAGGCAACAAATTGCTGCCACTGGCCGAACGCGTCCTGGCCGACCTGCAGGAACTGCGCCGCCATGCGGGCGCCTTGCAAACCAGCGCCGACCGCCTGTCCGGTTCGCTGGCCATCGGCACCATCCTCGATCCGGAATTCATCCGCCTGGGCGCCTTCCTCAAGTTGCTGGTCGAACGCCATCCGCAGCTGTCCACCAAGTTGTCCCATCACATATCGGGCTCGGTCTTGAATGAGATCCGGCACGGACGGCTGGACGTCGGATTTTTCCTGGGCGATCCGGGCAAGGGTTTCCATGCCATGACGCTCACGCCCTTCACCTACAACGTGATCGCCCCGGCCGGCTGGAAAAGCCGGGTCTCCGGCAAAGGCTGGAAAGAACTCTCGCGCCTGCCCTGGATCTGGACGCCGCCGGAGTCCGCCCATCACCGGCTGTTGAGCAAGGTTTTCGCCCAGCACAAGGTGCAACCGGACACCGTGGCCCTGGTCGACCAGGAATCTTCGATGCTGGATCTGGTGAAATCGGGGGTAGGCCTGTCATTGGCGCGGGAATCGATCGCCTTGAGCCAGGCGCATGCCCATGGCCTGGTGATCGCCGACGCGGTAGACCTGTCCACCGAACTGCGTTTTGTTTCACTGGAGAAACGCCAGAACGAAAATGCCATCAAAGCAGCATTCCAGGTGCTCCAGGAAATCTGGAAGTACTGAGTTTCATCATCGCTTGCCGGCCTGGAACCGGCAGGCGTTTCTGTTTCATCCCTTCCCCTTGCCGAACCAGCACGCTGGATGCCATCTCCGGTGCCTGTTGAGCGCACGGTCGTTCTTGGATTCTTGTTTCTGCCAGACAGGTTTTTGCGACGTTTTTCAGGTTATCCCCGCAATTCCGCTTTTCTGTTTTTTAAATTAAAAGTTTATATATAAAGATAGTAGTAATAGTTAACGCAGGACTTTTCTGTGGATAACCCGGTTTACCTGAATCGAATCAGCAAATTACGTCAGGGATAAACGCTTGGTAAGCTTCTGCATAGCGCAGGAACAAATATTGGATAAATTTTCGCCTTTGGATAACTTGCCGAGATATTCCCAATTCACGCAATAGATATGCAAAGACTTATCCACAGGCGCCTGAAATGACAAGCCAACAACATCGACTCCACCGCCCTATGCCTCCCGCCACGCCCTACTGCATCGACATCCAACCTGCCGGCTTGCGTTTTGAACAACGCCCTGGCCTATCGCTGCTGCAATCGGCGCTGGCCCAATTCATCCGGATTCCCAGTTCCTGCCGCAATGGAACCTGCCGTACCTGCATGTGCCAATTGAAGTCAGGCGAGATAAGTTACCAAATCGAATGGCCGGGATTGAGCAAGGAAGAAAAAAAGGAAGGCTGGATCCTTCCTTGCGTAGCCCAGGCGCAAACCGACCTGGTGCTGGAGGTACCCCTTGCGGTCGACCTGAAGGGATGAGCTGAGGGCGTCCTGTGCCTTCCTTCAACAACCCATGGGGTTGATGCGGTTTGAAGTCATCGTCTGCATCAGATCCAAGACGGGTTTTGAGATAGATGAGATAGAGAGAATCGTCGGTTGCCGCCGGTTTTCCGGGAATTCCGGTTTTTTGTCTTTTTGAATAAGTCTATATATATAAATAGTAGGTAATAGTTAACACAGGCCCGTTTCTGTGGATAACCCGGTTTACCGGAAAAGAATCATGGAGTTGGGAAAAGTATAAACACTTGGCAAGGCGTGTATGGCCGGCGGACAGTTATTGGATAAAAAAATAACCTTGGATAACTTTCCCGGTTTTCCCCAATCCATGAAAAAGTTATCCAGACCTTTATCCACAGGCAGAGCTGCTTTTTGTGGACATCTGGGCGCGGACGGGGAATTTTCGGGAATTTGGCATTTTTTGCCGTTTCAGGCCCGTCGGGAGCGGACTTTCAGGGGGAAATGGGCCTATTCCAAAGCATTTTTTGAGCGTTTTGCCTTTTCCGATAATTTGAACAAATACTCACGACAGCAAAAAAGCCGCCAAAAATGAAAAAGGCCGGGAAAGTTATCCCCCGGCCAATGATGGCAAAAATGCCAATTTCTCCCATGCCTATTTTTTAGGCGCAACTTTCCTGGCAACGGCTTTTCCGGCTGGCGGCGCCTGCGGCTGTTTTTTCACTTCCTCCAGCAGATTGGCGCAATCGGTCTTTTGTTCGCCATCCACATTGATCAGCGGCAAGATGGCGGTGACCGGCGCCAGCAAACCCAGCGCCAGCGCGCCGCCGGCGCGCAATGCCAATACCGCCTTGTTCACGCCGACGTCCGGCTCCTTGAACGTGCCCGAGACGTACAGCGGCGAACGCAGCGAGATGATGCGCAAGCCCTTGCTCTTGGGATGGATGGTCAGGTCCAGCTTTTCCTGCTTCATGTCCACCGTGCCGTCGGCGCCGATCAGCGCATCGTCGGTATCGAGCACGAAAGTGCGGATATCCATCACGCCATTGCTGACCGGAAAATCGCCCACCATGCAATTGAGCTTCACTTCTTTATCGCCAAACAGTTTGCTGATGACGATATTGCCCACATTCAGGCCCGCCGCTTCCAGCAGGAACTTGCTGATTGCGCCCTGGTTGACCAGCGTCTTGAGCTCGCCATTGGCCGACCCCAGCATCGCCGCCACCGAATTGCCGGTCGCGCTCAATTTGGCGTCGCCGTTGATTTCGCCGAAGCTGGTTTTGGACGCGTCCAGTTCCGGGTACAACTGCTGGATCTTGATGCGGCGCGCCGTCAATGCCATGTCCGACTTCATCTGCTGGTCCCGGCCGTCGAGGCGGATGGTCGAGTTCAGGCTGCCGCCGGCCACGCCAAAGTTCAGCGGATCCAGCGTCAGCACCTTGTCCTTGAGCACCAGGTGCGCGTGCAGGTCGCTGATGGGCAGGTCCTTTTTCTTGACGATGCGCTTGCCGGTCAGTTTGACGTCGGCATCCAGCGCGCCCCAGGCATCGGTGCTGAACTGCTTGACCGGCAGCACCTTGCCCGCCGGCTGGCGTTCCTGGGCGCCGCGCTGCGTTTTTTCCTCATTTGAGTCGGCCCCGATCAGCGGCGCCAGATCCTCGAAACGCAGCAGGTTGGAGGTGATCGCGCCCTCCAGCCGCGGCCGCGGGCCGCCGGTGCTATAGAACAGGCTGCCGCCGACATCGCTGCTGCCGACCTTGCCGGTGAATTCTTCATAGCGCCATTCGCTATGGGCGGCGCCGATCTTGCCCAGCAGATGGCCTTCGGTGGCGAACGGCGGGGTTTCCGGCAGCAGTATCCCGGTCAGCGGATACAGGTTGCCCATGCTGGCGCCCGAGACCGACAGGCGCAGATCCAGCGCCGCCAGCTGGGCCGGCTTGGTCAACGTGCCGCGCACGCCGATGGCGGTCTTGCCTACCTTCACATTGGCTTGCAAGGGATACGGCTGCTGCTGGTCCTGCAGCGAGAGTACGCCGCCGGCACGGCCGTCGCCGGACACCGGCGCGCCGTTGAAACTGCCCTTCAGTTTCCAGCCCAGGCCGTAGACCTTGTCCTTGTCGGGATCGAGGGTGTCGATCTCGGCTTTGATGTCGATCTTCTGGAGCGCATCATCCAGTTTGAACGTGCCCTGGCGCAGGATCAGCCGCCCCAGTTTCAGGTTCCTGGCGGACGGTTCGCTGTCGCTGTTCTTGAAAGTCCAGTTGTTGGCGTTGTCCTTGTTGCGCAAGAGCGCGATGTCGGGATTGTGGATTTCCAGCGTCGGCAGCGAGATGTCATGCACCAGCAGCGGCACCGGGTTGAGGGTGAAAGTGACTTGTTTGATCGTGGCCATCTTGCCGGACTGGCTGAACGCATCGGGATTGGCCAGCGTGATGTCTTGCGCCTGCAGCCGCGGCCAGGGCACCCAGCTCGACCATCCGGATTGCGGCGGCGTGGTCTGCCCGGCGCGCTGCCATTGCAGCGAGAGGTCGCCGTTGATGGCGAATTCGCGCCCGATCGATTCGGACACGCGCTGGTTGATCCAGGGCTTGGCCCGGTTCCAGTCGAAGGTCAGGAGGAAGATCAGCGCGGCGGCGATGACGATGAAAAGGCTGGCGAGCAGCCACAAGAGGATTTTCCGGGGGCGCGGCATTGGCATGGTTGTTCCCGTGAGGGTGGATCATACGGTGCGGGCAGCTCCCTGCCGGCCGCCTGTCTCCCGGGGCCGGCGGGATTCTTATATCTCTATGCGCCGCATCAGCGCTTCATGTTGATGCGACCGAATTCGTCGTGCGTCGTTGCACTCAAGTGCGCGCGCAGCCATTTGTGGGCCGGATTGCGTGCATCGCGCTCGTGCCACAGCATGTCGACGTGTTCTTCCGGCGTCTGGAACGGCAACTCCTTGACCACCAGCACCTCGGCCATGCCGGTGGCGGCCACCAGGTGGCGCGGCAGCACCGTCAGCAGTTCCGAACTGGCGACGATGCGCCCGGCCGTGAAGAACTGGTTCACCGTCAGCAGGATCTTGCGCTCGCGGTTCATGCCGGCCAGCACGTCGTCGATCACCGCATGCGGCTTGCCCGACAGGCTCACCAGCAGGTGGTCGGCGGCGCAGTAGGTATCCAGCGTCAGCGGCTGGGCCGCCAGCGGGTGGTTCTTGTGCATCACGCATACGTATTGGCCGGTGTACAGCCGGGCATGGCTGATCTGGCTCTTGGCCATGCCTTGGCCGTCGGCCAGTTGCGCCGTCACGCCGGGGAAAAACCCCACCGCCAGGTCGATGTCGCCGCGCAGCAGCATGGCGCGCGGGTCGCGGGTGGTCAGCGGCATCATGCGGATCTTGATGCGCGGCGCGTCGCGCATGATGGTGCGCACCAGCGACGGCAGCCACAGCGCGGCGGTGGCGTCCACCATGGCCATGCGGAAGGTATTCTGGGCCCGCGAGATATCGAAGCTTTCCGGCGCGATCACCGCTTCCAGCTCGGACAGCGCCCGGCGCACGGTCGGCCACAGTTCTTCGGCGCGCGGCGTCGGTTTGACGCCATGCGCGGTGCGGATCACCAGGTCGTCGTTGAGGGTATCGCGCAGCCGTCGTAGCGCATTGGAGACAGCCGGCTGGGTCATGGCCAACAAGTTGGCTGCACGCGTCAGGTTCTGCTCGGTCATGACCGCGTCGAATACGCGCAGCAGGTTCAGGTCCAGGGTGAGGAAGCTCATAGGGCGGGCCTTTGCGGCGGAAAGTGGATCGCGAATGAATTCCGGAAATAGCTATTCACGAATTATATAACTGATATCCGAAAAGGAAATTGGTCAAATAAATGTGAGTTCACTACACTGCAATGCAACATAACACACAACGTCAAGGATCGAATCATGGCAACCATCGCACAAAGCACCGTCAACACCACGTTCAAGAGCAAGTTCGCAGCCGTCCTGCGCAACATCTTCATCCACTTCGTCAAGGCCCACGAACTGCAAGCCGTGGCCCTGGTCGCCGCCGAACAGGATCGCGCCAACGGTTCGCGCCAGCTGAACCGCATGGCCGACAAGTTCGAAGCAACCCAGCCGAACCTGGCCGCCGAACTGCGTTTCATCGCTTCCCGCGGCTAATTGGCAACAGCGGCCGACAGGCGCTGAAAAAGCGCCGGCGGCAAGGCAGTACAGGATTCAAGTTTTTACCGGTCGCGCGCCATTCGCTGCGCGACATGGCGGCAGGCCCAACCGGCCACCGCCTCCGGTGTCAGGAATTTCGGTTGTCCAGGCGCGTACGGCGCCTGTGTTGACGCTGATTCGATCAACGCGTCTGGACACCGATCCGTTGTCTCCTCCTCCCTCTTTAGGAAGGATTAACCCCGCAGGCCATGCCTGTGGGGTTTTTTTTCGTCGCTACAAAGCCCCCGCTACCGAGGCTACACCAGCAAGGCCGGCGAGATATTCACAAACGCTGAGCGGCAGTGTTGTTTGGCCATATTCATCAGCGCTATAACTGATATGAGAACTCTAAAGTAGTCATACAAACCGCACAAACATATACTGCGATGCAACAACAGTGAGATTGAACGCGCCTGATGCGCACCGCAAAGACTTATCAGAGGTAGAAATAACATGTCCTTCCTGAACCTGGCCTTTCCCGCCGAAACCGCGATTCCCTTCTCGCAGGCGCTGATCGGCATGCTGGCTGCCTACGTGCGTCCGGCCCTGGGTCTGGGGGCATTGGTGACGGTGCTGATGGTGTTCAAGCCGCTGCTGCTGGGTCTGGCGCAAGCCGCCGTGCTGTTGGTCAAGCCGCGCAAGTCGCTGGAACAGCGCATCCTGGCGCACAAGTTCAGCGGCAAGCGCATGTTGAACCGCATGGCCAACGAATACAGCCTGACCCAACCGAATTTCGCCAACGAACTGCGCAACATGGCCGCGCGCGACTGAGCGCCCGCCGCCGTTCCACGGCAAGCCGACTTCTAGTCGAGTAGTAGTTCTGAGGTTTTGTAGTACGTACCGCGTCTCCTCCTCCCTCTTTAGGAAGGATTAACCCCGCAAGCGCAAGCTCGCGGGGTTTTTTTTATCTGCGTTTTTTATCCACGTCGACCGGGCCGGCCGCTCCCGGCAGGCGGCAATCGTGATAACTTTGACAGTCCGGCAACACTTATCAATGTCTCGAATACCATGTGCCAGCTTCTTGGGATGAACTGCAACACCCCGACCGATATCGTCTTCAGCTTTACCGGTTTCGCCACCCGCGGGGGATTGACCGATCATCACAGCGACGGCTGGGGCATTGCCTTCTTCGAAGGCGCCGGCGTGCGCACCTTCGTCGACCACCAGGCCGCGATCGAGTCGCCGGTGGCCGAACTGATCAAGCAATACCCGATCAAGTCGCAGCACGTCATCGCCCACATCCGCAAGGCGACCCAGGGCCGCGTGGCGCTGGCCAACTGCCATCCCTTCGTGCGCGAACTGTGGGGGCGCTACTGGGTATTCGCCCACAACGGCGACCTGAAAAACTTCACGCCGCAGCTCGACGGCCCCTACCGCCCGGTCGGCACCACCGACAGCGAACAGGCCTTCTGCTACATCCTGCAGGAGTTCCGCAAGCGCTTCGGCGACACGCTGCCGCCGCTGGCCGAACTGCGCGCCGCGCTGCGCGAGATCGCCGACTACATCGCCGGCCACGGCACCTTCAACATGCTGCTCTCGGACGGATCGGCGCTCTACACGCACTGTTCCACCCACCTCTACTACATCATCCGCCAGCATCCCTTCACCACCGCCAAGCTGTCGGATGACGAGCTGTCGGTCGATTTCGCCCAGGTCACCACGGTCAACGACCGCGTGGCCGTCATCGTCACCCAGCCGCTGACCAACAACGAAGTCTGGACGCCATACCAGCCGGGCGAACTCAAGGTATTCGTGGATGGCGACGTGGTCGCTTGAACCGGCCGGCGCCCTCAGGCTGGAAAGCTGCCAAAAAGAATAAAAAGAAGTAAAAAAGGGACAAAGCCGGGCAGTCTCCCGCAAACGGGATCACCGGTTGCAAAAAACACTGTCCCCATCAAAATATTGTCGAAAAGGAAATCGATCGGCTCTGTCCCCCGGCAAGCCGCATGGCGGTGCCGCTTGTCAGGAAAATAATGTCCGAATCGGCCATTTCCCACCGATGGATATGATTTTTTACTCTGCCAAACTGCCTCGCGTCCTGTGGATAACTTTCCGGCAGCAGGGTAAAATGCGTCCCTTGTTTGCGCCTCGGCCGACATTGTTTTTTATCCACCGGTCCTGACCTGAATCCGTTCAACGGCGCCGCACTCCTATTCAATAAGAAAGCTTCATGGAAAACTTCTGGCAGACCTGCTCCACCAAACTCGAGCAGGAACTGACTCCGCAACAATACAGCGCCTGGATCAAGCCGCTGGTGCCGCTCGACTATGAAGACGGGCTGCTGCGCATCGCCGCGCCCAACCGTTTCAAGCTCGACTGGGTCAAGGCCCAGTTCGCCAGCCGCATCACCAACCTCGCCAGCGAATACTGGGAGTCCCCGATCGAAGTGCAATTCGTGCTCGACCCGCGCGTGGGCCAGGCCCGGCGCGCCGCAGCGGCCACCAACGGCGGCGTCGAACCCGGCTATCCGGGCGCCGGCGGCGGCGGCATTTCCGGCCTCGGCCTGCCGACGGCCCAGGCCTACCAGCCAGAGCCGGAACCGGTGCGCGCAGTTGCGCCGCGCCAGGAACAGTCGCGCATCAACCCTGTGTTGACGTTCGACAACCTGGTTACCGGCAAGGCCAACCAGCTGGCCCGCGCGGCCGCCACCCAGGTCGCCAACAACCCCGGCGTGTCATACAACCCGCTGTTCCTGTACGGCGGCGTGGGCCTGGGCAAGACCCACATCATCCACGCCATCGGCAACCAGGTGCTTGTGGATAACCCGGGCGCCAGGATCCGCTACATCCACGCCGAGCAATACGTGCGCGACGTGGTCACCGCCTACCAGCGCAAGGGTTTCGACGACTTCAAGCGCTACTATCACTCGCTGGACCTGCTGCTGATCGACGATATCCAGTTCTTCGGCGGCAAGAGCCGCACCCAGGAAGAATTCTTCTACGCCTTCGAAGCACTGATCGCGGCCAAGAAGCAGATCATCATCACCAGCGATACTTACCCCAAGGAAATCAGCGGCATGGACGACCGCCTGATCTCCCGTTTCGACTCCGGCCTGACGGTGGCGATCGAGCCGCCCGAACTGGAAATGCGGGTGGCGATCCTGATGAAGAAAGCCTCCGCCGAAGAAGTCGTGCTGTCCGACGACGTCGCCTTCTTCGTCGCCAAGCACCTGCGCTCCAACGTGCGCGAGCTGGAAGGCGCGCTGCGCAAGATCCTGGCCTACTCGCGCTTCCACGGCAAGGACATCACCATCGATGTCGTCAAGGAAGCCCTGAAGGATCTGCTGTCGGTGCAAAACCGCCAGATCTCGGTGGAAAACATCCAGAAGACCGTGGCCGACTTCTTCAACATCAAGGTCGCCGACATGTACTCGAAAAAGCGCCCGGCCAACATCGCCCGGCCGCGCCAGATCGCCATGTACCTGGCCAAGGAACTGACCCAGAAGAGCCTGCCCGAAATCGGCGACCTGTTCGGCGGCCGCGACCACACCACGGTGCTGCACGCGGTGCGCAAGATCGCCGCCGACCGCGCCAAGAGCCCGGAATGCAACCACGAGCTGCACGTGCTGGAGCAGACCCTCAAGGGCTGACCCGGCAAGCCGTACGCCATGCCGTCAACATGCCGCCCGCAGCCTGGGGCGGCATTTTCATGTGCGGTCGGCGCGTTGGGACGGCCGCTGCCGCCGCTTTCCAACCCGTCGTCCCGGAGAAAGCCGGGACCCAGTGTCTTTCGTTGCGCCCTGACAGACGCTGAACGACGCCGGGCCCTGACTTTCGTCAGGGCGACGGAGATAAATTCAGGATTAACTGAACGGGATACCCGGCCCCCGGCATTCCCGGACCCTTTTCCCAGCCATGCCGAATCCGCCCACAATCCGGCGTCCAACGCACCTGTTTACCAAGCAAAAACTTACGTTGAAGGGGGATGATTGGTACAATGGAAGGCGATATTTCGCCGGCGGACGCCAGGGCCGCCCAATGAGCAGGAAATCCGCGGGATATCAAGGAAACTTCGGAGAAAACCTCTTTAAAAATGGGGGATTTGCCTTCAAATGTTCCTAACGCGCTGTCCGGCGCGCAGGGTGGTCCAGGTGTGTGATTAAAAACACAACAATCAGCCTGCCAGAATGCTTGCCGGCGGCTTGGGAACAGGTTTCGGACCGGCTGCGGGCAGGCCGTGCAAATGCAGGAGCGTTGCGTATTCCAGGCAGGTTCCGGTTGTTTTCACCAGAGGGGGAACACGCGCGACATTTGCATGAGCGGCAAGTCAGCCAGCGGCATCCTTTAAACCACTATTAGCAAGGACAAACAGACTATGCAATTGGTTAAAACCCAAAGAGACACGCTCCTGCGTCCTCTGCAGATCGTGAGCGGTATTGTCGAGCGTCGGCACACATTGCCGATTCTGGCCAATATCCTCATCCGCAAGGACGGCGAGAAAGTGTCTTTCCTGTCCACCGACATCGAAGTGCAGATCACCACGCACGCCGAAGTCGGTTCCGGCAGCGATGCCGTCGCCACCACCGTGGCCGCGCGCAAGCTGCTCGACATCCTGCGCGCCCTGCCCGACTCCGGCGAAGTTTCCATCTCGCTTGCCAACAAGCGCCTGACCGTGCAATCCGGCAAATCGCGCTTCGCACTGCAGACCCTGGCCGCGGAAGAATTCCCCACCGTCGCCCAGGCCGAGCAGTACAACGCCCAAGTCACCCTGCCGCAAAAGACCCTGAAGCACCTGTTCAACATGGTCCACTTCTCCATGGCCCAGCAGGACATCCGCTACTACCTGAACGGTCTGCTGCTGGTGGTCGAAGGCAAGAATGTCATCGCGGTCGCCACCGACGGCCACCGCCTGGCCTTCTGCCAGGTCGCCACCGAACAGGAGTTCCCGCGCCAGGAAGTCATCATCCCGCGCAAGACCATCATCGAGCTGCAGCGCCTGCTCGACGAGAGCGATGAAGAAGTCAAACTCGAAATCGCCAACAACCAGGTCAAGCTGAGCTTCGCCGACATCGAACTGATCTCCAAGCTGGTCGAAGGCAAGTTCCCCGACTACACCCGCGTGGTGCCCAAGGGCTACAAGAACAGCTTCACCATCAGCCGCGAACAGCTGCTGCGTTCGCTGCAGCGCGCCGCCATCATGACCAGCGACAAGTTCAAGGGCGTGCGCTGGGTGATCGCTCCCGGCAGCCTGAAGATCAGCTCCACCAACGCCGACCAGGAAGAAGCGGTCGAAGAACTCGAAATCGACTACGGCGGCGACACCGTCGACATCGGTTTCAACGTCAGCTACCTGCTCGACGTGCTCAACAACCTGAAGAACGACTACGTCAACATCGCCCTGGGCGATGCCAACTCGTCGGCCCTGGTCACCATCCCGGACAACGCCGACTTCAAATACGTCGTCATGCCGATGCGCATTTAAGCGCTGCCGCCTGCAAGCGCACGAGGGGCCGTCCGAGACGGCCCCTCAGTCGCTTTTAAGAATTCCGTTTTCAGCCGTAACCCTGTCGCATTTTGTCGTTTCTTTGTCGTTTCACCCGCAGTCTCTAGTCGTTTGGCTAGCTTTTTCAGAAGGTAACCATGTCCTCCAGCCCAGCAGACAACACCAACTCCGCGCAACAAAGCTACGGCGCCTCCTCCATCCAGATCCTGGAAGGCCTGGAGGCGGTGCGCAAGCGTCCCGGCATGTACATTGGCGATACTTCTGACGGCACCGGCCTGCACCACCTCGTGTTCGAAGTGCTGGACAACTCCATCGACGAAGCGCTGGCCGGCTACTGCAGCGAGATCCACGTCACCATCCACGCCGACAACTCGATCTCGATCACCGACAATGGCCGCGGCATCCCCACCGGCCTGAAGATGGACGACAAGCACGAACCCAAGCGCTCCGCCGCCGAAATCGTGATGACCGAGCTGCACGCCGGCGGCAAGTTCGACCAGAACTCCTACAAGGTCTCCGGCGGCCTGCACGGCGTGGGCGTGTCCTGCGTGAACGCGCTGTCCAAGAAACTGCTGCTGACCATCCGCCGCGACGGCAAGGTGCACTCCATGGAGTTCGCCAAGGGCGTGGTGCAAAACCGCGAACTGGAAACCATCGACGGCATCCAGGTCTCGCCCATCAAGGTCATCGGCGAATCCGACAAGAAAGGCACCGAAGTCCACTTCTGGGCCGACGAAGAAATCTTCACCCATGTCGAGTTCCACTACGAGATCCTCGCCAAGCGCATCCGCGAACTCTCGTTCCTCAACAACGGCGTGCACATCAAGCTGAGCGACCAGCGCACCGGCAAGGAAGAAAACTTCGCCTTCGAAGGCGGCACCCGCGGTTTCGTCGAATACATCAACAAGAACAAGAACGTGCTGCACCCGACCGTGTTCCAGGCCACCGGCGACAAGATGTCGGACCAGAACACCAACATCTCGGTCGACGTCTCCATGCAATGGAACGACGCCTTCAACGAGCAGGTGCTGTGCTTCACCAACAACATCCCGCAGCGCGACGGCGGCACCCACCTGACCGGCCTGCGCGCGGCGATGACCCGCGTCATCAACAAGTACATCGACGAGAACGATTTCGCCAAGAAAGCCAAGGTCGAAATCTCCGGCGACGACATGCGCGAAGGCCTCACCTGCGTGCTCTCGGTGAAAGTGCCCGAACCCAAGTTCAGCTCGCAGACCAAGGACAAGCTGGTCTCTTCCGAAGTGCGCGGCCCGGTCGAGGAAATCGTCGCCAAGACGCTCACCGACTACCTGATGGAAAAGCCCAACGACGCCAAGATCATCTGCGGCAAGATCGTCGAAGCCGCCCGCGCGCGCGAAGCCGCGCGCAAGGCGCGCGAACTGACCCGCCGCAAGGGCGTCATGGACGGCCTGGGCCTCTCCTCCAAGCTGGCCGATTGCCAGGAACGCGACCCGGCCCTGTGCGAACTCTACATCGTCGAGGGCGACTCCGCGGGCGGCTCCGCCAAGCAGGGCCGCGACCGCAAGTTCCAGGCCATCCTTCCGCTGCGCGGCAAGGTCCTGAACGTCGAAAAGGCGCGCTTCGAGAAGATGCTCTCCTCCGAGCAGATCACCACCCTCATCGCCACCCTGGGCACCAGCATCGGCGCCGACGAATTCAACCCGGACAAGCTGCGCTACCACCGCATCATCATCATGACCGACGCCGACGTCGACGGCGCCCACATCCGCACCCTGCTGCTCACGCTCTTCTATCGCCAGATGCCGGCGCTGGTCGAACGCGGCCACATCTACATCGCCCAGCCGCCGCTGTACAAGGTCAAGGCCGGCAAGGATGAGCGCTACCTCAAGGACGACCTCGAAGAAGCGCAATACATGATGCAGATCGCCCTGAACGACGCCGAACTGAAACCGGCCGAAGACGCCCCCGGCATCAGCGGCGACGCCTTGGTCGAACTGGCCCGCCAGTACAACACCGCCAACGCCATCATCATGCGCCTCACGCGCGCCATCGATGAAGCCGCGCTCGACGCCATCATGAACGCCGGCGTCGTCCTGAAGATGGAAAACCTGGAACAAGCCGAAGCCACCGCCGCCGAACTCACCAAGGCAATCGCCGACCCCAGCGTGCAAGTCGTGGCCAAGCTCGACGAACTCTCCGAGAAGCTCGCCCTGCACATCCAGCGCCGCCACCACGGCAACATCAAGGCCACCGTGATCGACGCCGACTTCGCCAGCGGCCCGGACTACCAGGTGCTGTCGAACGCCGCCCAGACCTTCAAGGGCTTGATCCGCAAAGGCGCCTCCGTCGCCCGCGGCCAGGGCGAAAAGCGCAAGGAGTCAGCCGTCACCGACTTCCGCCAGGCCATGGCCTGGCTGCGCGACGAAGCCGAACGCGGCGTCAACAAGCAGCGTTACAAAGGCCTGGGCGAGATGAACCCCGAGCAGCTGTGGGAAACCACGATGGACCCGACCGTGCGCCGTTTGCTGAAGGTGCAGATCGAGGATGCTATTGCGGCGGATCAGATCTTCATGACCCTGATGGGGGATGATGTGGAGCCGCGTCGGGCGTTTATTGAGAGTAATGCGCTGCAGGCGGGGAATATTGACGTTTGACGTCTCTCGGGTGCAACAGATAATGAAATAATTCAACTTATTTTGAGCATGCAAACGCCCGGCTTGTCCGGGCGTTTTGTCTAGCGGATATTGGGAAGTTTGAATTGTCTGGATACCTTTCGAGTACGTATCGGAGTCTTGATGGTTGACACCCGTACCATAGAGCAGCGACGCAGGATTATGCAATCGGTGCGAATTAAGGACACAGGCCCAGAGATCATTGTTCGAAAGATCATCTATGGTTTGGGCTACCGATATCGACTGCATCGGAAAGACTTACCAGGTCGTCCCGATATCTGTTTCCCTGGGAAAAAGAAGGTAATTTTTGTCCATGGATGTTTTTGGCACGGTCATCTCTGCAAAAAAGGACAATTACCCAAGTCCAAACTGGAATATTGGCAGCCAAAAATTAATGCCAACAAATCTCGAGATGCAAAAAACGTAGATTTACTTGAACAGCAAGGGTGGAAAATTTTAATTTTGTGGCAATGCGAACTTTATGAAACTGAAACCCTATTGTTAAGGTTGGAGGAATTCTTAAGGGATTAAATTTCGATCGCCTTTTCTTTCACAACCAGCTAAGATAGCGATCGTTTGTTATTGGTATTGCAGTGGAGAGATGTTATATGGCGCGACCAATTGGGATTGATTTATTCGCCGGAGCTGGTGGGCTCTCTTTGGGCTTTGAGCAAGCAGGATTTGATATTGCAGCTGCTGTAGAGATCGACCCGATTCATTGTGCAACTCACGAATACAATTTTCCTAAGTGCAAGACAATATGTGCGAGCGTCATTAATCTGACGGGACAGGAAATCCGGGCACTGAGTAATTTGCAAAATCGTGAAATTGATGTCGTATTTGGCGGTGCTCCATGCCAAGGTTTCTCGATGATTGGCAAGCGAGCCCTTGACGACCAACGTAATCAGCTGGTGTTTCACTACGTTCGGCTGGTAAGAGAGTTACAGCCAAAGTACTGTGTTTTCGAGAATGTGAAAGGACTCACACTTGGTAAGCACGCGCAGTTCTTAGAAGAGCTTATTGACGCTCTGAAAGACGCTGGTTACAGTGTCTTGTTGCCTTATAAAGTGCTTAATGCCGCGGACTATGGCGTACCTCAGTCGAGAGAGCGGCTCTTTCTAATGGCAGCCAGGAACGGTGAGTCCATGCCTATATATCCAGCTACTTGCACGGAATCAATTACTGTACGTGATGCAATTTCGGACCTGCCCGATGCAGATCAATTTGATCGACTGAAAAAGAGCGATTCTGTACTAGTTGAATGGACAACGTCTTCAACATATGCGCGCCGTCTCCGTGGACAATTGGAAGATCCTAGCAACTATGGTTACAAAAGAGCGTTCGATGCGAATCTTCTTACTTGCAGCCTAATAACAGAGCACACAGCGGAATCTAAAGAACGTTTTCTTGCGACGTCGCCAGGTTCTGTT
The DNA here is from genome assembly GCF_006715495.1 of Herbaspirillum sp. SJZ106. GTDB lineage: Bacteria > Pseudomonadota > Gammaproteobacteria > Burkholderiales > Burkholderiaceae_D > Herbaspirillum. Next base: position 59,477 of record NZ_VFNI01000008.1, on the reverse strand, counting down.
GAGAAGATAAGTCGCTTCTTACGTTTATCTCTTGATGGAGTATGTAATACCCTTCGGGCAGGAACTGACAGTGCTAGAGGGGCTCATACGTCGCCTAGACCAATTCATCCTGTTTACTCCCGAGTACTGACCGTGCGTGAGGCGGCTAGGCTTCATTCTTATCCCGATTGGTTCCGTATGCATGTCACCAAATGGCATGGTTTTAGACAAATTGGGAATAGTGTTCCTCCGATACTTGGGAGGGCTGTTGCGTCGTCTATTATTAGCGCACTAGGGGTACAACCGACTCGTCCACGATCAGCGCTGAAACTTGGTTCTACATCGCTTCTGTCTATGAATATGGGTGAGGCCGCCGCATATTTTGCAGTTTCACGTTCTGTGATTGCACAGCGTACAAGAAAGGTATCGGAGGCTCAAAACGAATCTTTGCTATTGAATGGGGTTGACGAAGAGCAGGACGAAGCAGAGCTTCAATCCTGATTCGCTTAGATTCCGGTTACTGCTGGATACAAAATGAACATAGCGTCTCGATGGAAGATCGGTGTCATGAATTGATCAATTTCTGATCGGTTTACTGCCTTAAATTCAACTACATAAATTCCTTGGTTTTTAATTGCAGCGATAGCGAGAGGAATAACCAGATTTGTTTTGGTAGAGTCGAAGGCTGCTCTAACTTGACGAGCGATTTGTTCAGTGAGAATGCGCTGATTACCCTGCTTTGCTTCTACCGTAATAAGGGCGCTTTCTGTTTTTTCTCCGGATTGGGATGCAAATTGTGCTAAGAAAAGAGCATCAATTTGCACCTTCCTAAGTTTAATATCCATTTGCAAATGCGACAGCTCGAGCGCATTTACCTGAGTATCTTGACCCGTTGCGAAATGAGTTTCGACAACCCGTAGATTCACCGCGACTTGCAATAGCCACGATTCATCTGTACGCCCGAGAGATTTAGAAGCTAGGGGTAGACTTAAGCTCTGTATGGGGATGCGAGGAGTTGTCTCTGTTGGCCGAAAATCTTCTTCAAAACTCTCGGGGCTGCCGTCCTCTTGTCTAACGAATTCGAAGATAGCGCCGTTGCCAGTTCTCTGTTGCCCAACGATACCTAGTTTACGCAGTCGTTCGGGCCAGATCTTGTTTGCGCTTTTGCCTCTGACTATGTCTTTCATGAAATTGAAAGGATTACCGTCCAATTTCAACGTAATCTGATGGTGTTCAGCGCAATAACGCTTGGCATTCTGCAAATCTTCGGAAGTAACAATAGTTCTTGTGAATTGTTCTGTCTCCGAGTCATAGAGTTGATCAAAGATGTACTCGATGACCACGGTTTTATCGCTTTTCTTTTTTCCCATAATCCCTCAAAAATTCGCGGTCACTCAATTGTTACCATTGGGCGATACTCATGAAGTTTCAGCGCAAGGCGAACTTCCTCGACCGTCAGCCACTTGCGCCTTGAATGAATTATTCGATGGCAGTTCGCACACAAAAGTACTAAATCAGAAATCTTTGTTTTTTCTCCTGGCTGCATGGTGTGGATCGGTTTCGTGTGATGTACATCAATAATTCCTTCGCCGATGTCTCCGTAGTACGCGGAGAAATCGAAATTGCAAACGACACAAAACAGGCGCCCATGTAGTTTTAATGCCCTTGCTTTTGCTTTCTTTACTAGCTGTCGATTACGCTCACGATGATGGTGAGATCGGGTCGCAAGCCCCCCCTCTTCTGCTTCTTCGATTTCTAGATCATCGACATTTTGGAGCAGAGTTGTCTGGGGAGATTTGATGCTGTTCCGAATAAATTGGGCTACGTATTTAAGGTGCTCAGGATCAGAAGAAAACAATTTCCAGACGTGTTCCTCGTCCTTGTTACCGCGAGCCAATCCCACCTTGCCAGCTTTAGCGTGGATTGGATCAAAGCGTCTGAAATTCATCAATTTCATATAAACGCCATTCATATTTCGGTAGCTGTTTGCAGCAACCAGACCGAGTGATTGGCCCAAATGACTCAGTAGATGAGACAGTTCTTCGATCTCCGGTGCATCTTTTGCTAAAGAACGACCGCGAGTCTCCATATACAAGTCGAGAGCTAATATCAGCTCGTCTCGAGACCATCTGGCATTCTTTGTAACCGTGGTGCCCTTTTCTCGCATAGGCTTGGAAGCCAATTCCCCAATTCGCTTCTTCATTTTTTCACTAGCCCAAGATGTTTCAACTTGGTTACGTTGAATAATCGAATTTATTCGATTTTCTGTCTAGCGGAGTGTACCTCGTTATAAATTCTTATGGAGGGGAAATAAAAAGCGGGCTCAGAAATGAGCCCGCTTCAAATGAAATTAATCTGTAATTGCGAGCTCACTCTTTGAGATCATCCGCGTTCATTGCGAACAGATCTGGCTTTAATAAATCGGCGAGATTGATCCCGAGTGCTTTGGATAACGCTTCCATATTGTCAATGGAAACATTGCGTACCCCGCGTTCCACATCGCTCAAATAGTTGCGACTAATCTCCGCCTGAAAAGCAAGTTCTTCTTGCGATATCTCTTTAAACCGGCGAGCACGCCGGACGTTCAATCCAAAGATTTCACGAGCAACAGGTTGGGATTTGGCTTTTTTCATGCGCCCTAGCTTCCGGCGTCTTAGAGGAACGAGCTATCAACTTAAAGATTGTTAAAGCACACTTTGAGTTACATTTTATCAAAGTACAGCGATTATCTTCCCGGCTCTCGCATGTTATCTATGGGACTTTGCTTAGCGATCCTATCCCTGCAAGCGCTATCATGCCCCACCACTTAAGCTCAAGATGCTAGCCACGCCCTCGACACTTTCAATCGATCCAGCCCTTCTTACCCGTGTCCGTCAATGGCTCCAAGAAGCCGACAGCCTCATCATCACAGCCGGCGCTGGCATGGGCGTAGACTCCGGCCTCCCCGACTTCCGCGGTAACGAGGGTTTCTGGAATGCCTATCCCCCGCTGGCCAAAACCGGCATCACCTTCACCGAAATCGCCAATGGCGAGGCCTTCACTGAAGATCCGGTGCAATCCTGGGGTTTTTATGGTCATCGCCTGGCGCTGTATCGCGAGACTGTGCCGCATGCTGGGTTTGCATTGCTGAATGAACTGGCAAAGACGAAACCTCAAGGCATGTTCGTCTTTACCAGCAACGTCGATGGTCAGTTTCAGAAGGCCGGAGTGGCCGAGGAGTACATCGTCGAGTGCCACGGCAGCATCCATCATCTGCAATGCAGCGACGACTGCACCGGTGCGATCTGGCCTGCAGATGCGGTAACGCCGCAAGTGGACATGGCGCATTGCCGGTTGAGCTCGCCCTTGCCACTGTGCCTGTCATGCGGTGCGGTGGCGCGGCCGAATATTCTGATGTTCAACGACTACCGCTGGAACGAGCGCCGCACCGATGCGCAGTACGCCCGTATGCGCGCTTGGATGGATGCGGCAAAGCGCCCGATGGTGATCGAGCTTGGCGCCGGTACGGCTGTGCCATCCGTGCGGCGCATGAGTGAAAATTTGGGAGCGCCGCTGATACGCATCAATCCGCGAGAATGGTTGGTGAAAGGCGCAAACAAGGTCGGTTTGCCTTGCGGCGCACTAGAGGGTTTGAGATTGTTGCTCTCCTAACCGTCAACCTTCCGTAACACAGCCACAGCCTCCTCCTCCAACAACGGCCCCTCCACACTAACCCCAGGTACCGCCCCCACAACAACCCCAGCCGCCCGCAACGGCAACGTCGCCCCACCCAATATCTCTCCCATCAACGGCGTAGGCGCCCCAAACACCACCCTCTTCACCCCTCCCCAAAACATCGCCCCCGCACACATCGCACAAGGCTCCCCGCTTGCATATACGGTAGCACCGCGCATCGCCGCCAGCCCCAGTTCCTTCTGCGCCCGCCGCACCAGCACCATCTCCGCATGCCCCGTGCAATCCTGTGCGGTGTTCTGGTTATTCATCTCCACCATCAGCACTTCGCCGGCAGGCGAAACCAGCGTCGCGCCAAATGGCATGTCGCCGCGCTTCAATGCCTGTTCGGATGCGTCGATCGCCAGCCGCATCGCGGCAATATCCTGCTCGGTAAATCTAGTCACGGGTTTGTCGTTCATAGTGGCCTCACATTTCATCAATCTGGGTAGATGCGGTTTGCGCTTTGTCCAGCGTAAATCGCCCGCTGGAGTTGAGATAGAAGCTGGCGCCAAAGCGGCCGACCGGGTGGTAGTCCTGCAACCTTACCCGCCATTGCTCGGTGTCGACCAGGCCGTCGCGCGCGGCCAGCCATTGCACGCGGCCGATGAAGATGTAGCGGCTGGGCGTTTCCAGTTTCTCGTGCAGCACGCATTCGAAGGCGACCGGCGCTTCGGCGATGCGCGGCGGGGCGATGGTGCGTGATGGCACGGCGTGCAGTCCGGCATGCTCCAGCTCGCTCTGGTGCGGCGGCAGCGTGGCGCCGCAGGCGTCCATTTGCGTGCACATCGCTTCGTCGGTGAGGTGGACGACGAACTCTCCTGTGCGCAGGATGTTGGCGGCGGTGTCTTTCAGCGCGCCGTCGTGCAGGCGGTTGATGCTGACCATCATGATCGGCGGGTCTTCGCCCAGCATGTTGAACATCGAGAACGGCGCGGCGTTGACGGTGCCGTCTTGGCCCAGCGTGGTGATGAGTGCGATCGGGCGCGGCACGATCAGGCTGGCCATCAACTTGTAGCGCTGGTAGACGCCGATCTCGGAAAAGTCGATTTCAGTCATGGCGGTTCATGTGGATGCGGCCTGTTGCGGGGCGTGGCGGGCGGTCACGGTTGCTTGCCCTGGATGCCTTCCACGTACCATTTCATGGTCCACAGTTCGGATTCGGGGACGGCCTTGCCGGCGGCAACCTGCAGCTGGCCGGCCTGGTTGTTGATGGGGCCGGCGAACGGCTGCAGCGTGCCTGCGACGATGGCCTTGCGGCGTTCTTCCGCCTGCGCCACTACGTCCTTGGGCAGCGCGGCGTTGTAGGGGGCGAGCTGGACGATGCCTTCCTTCATGCCCCATTTGGTGTCCTCCGCTTTCCATTTGCCTTCCAGCGCCTGGCGCACCTTGTGCACGTAGTACACGCCCCAGTTGAGGGTGTTGCCGGTCAGGTGCGCCTTGGGGCCGAAGCGGCTCATGTCGGAGTCCTGGCCGAAGGCGTAGAGACCTTTGCTTTCCGCCACCTGTATCGGGGCCGGCGAGTCGGTGTTCTGGTAGAACACGTCGGCGCCCTGCCCGGCCAGCGTCTGCGCGGCGTCGCGCTCCAGGCTGGGGTCGTACCAGGCATTGATCCACACCACCTTGGCGTTGACCTTGGGGTTGACGCTGCGCGCGCCCAGCACGAAGGCGTCCAGGTTGCGGATCACTTCGGGGATGGGGATCGGCGCTATATAGCCCAGCGTGTTGGTCTTGGTCATGCGGCCGGCGATGGTGCCGAGCACGTAGGCGCCTTCGTAGAAGCGCGTCTGGTACAGGCCGACGTTGCGCGCCATGGTGTAGCCCGAGCAGTGTTCGAAGATCACGTCCGGGTTTTCCTTGGCCACGCGCAGCACCGGGTTCATGAAGCCGAACGAGGTGGCGAAGATCATCTTGCAGCCGTCGTCGATCAGCTGGCGCATGACGCGCTCGGCTTCCGGCGTTTCCGGCACGCGTTCGACGAACACGGTTTCGATGCGCGCGCCGAATTCCTTCTCCAGCATGCGGCGCCCAAGGTCGTGCTGGAACGACCAGCCGATGTCGGCCACCGGGCCGGGGTAGATGAAGCCGATTTTGAGCTTGGGTGCCGCGGCCAGCGCGGCGAAGGGTTGCGACGAGGCGGCCAGGGCGGCGCCCGTGGCGAGCAAGAATTGACGGCGGTTCATGGCGGCAAGACTCCTTGATTGGATGGATCGATCGGTGGCGAAAGATCGCCATTGATCGTATACATGCAAATTGGATGCCAGCCATGAAATGCAATTAACTAGTTGATTTAAAAGGGTTTAACGTATTTATATGGATTGTATACATTTTGGCATTCGCACGCAAAATGGGCAAGGGAGATGAGGTTGGCGGACGGATGCACCGCCAGCGGGCAGGCGCCGCATCGGTCGCATTGGCAGCACCAGCCGCATCGTCCGGAGATGGCGGGCGGGAAATCAGAACGCGCGGCGCAGCGCTTCGGTGTTGTCTTGCGGCAGGCGCAGCCGGGCTTCCAGCGCCAGCAGGTGGTTGTCCATTTCAGCGGCGGCGCCGTTGCCGTCGCGCAGCGCCAGCAGGTCGACCAGGCGCGCATGTTCGTCGTGCTCGCAACTGGCTTCGCCCGGTACTTCATAGAGCGCCACGATCAATGAGCAGCGCGTCATCAGCTCGGTCAGCATGCGTTGCAGGACCTGGTTGCCGGAGAGCTCGGCCAGCGCCAGGTGGAAGCCGCCGGCCAGCGCCACCCAGCGCGGGTGGTCGCCCTCGTGCAGGGCGGCGTGTTCGGCTTGCATGCGCTGCCTGAGTTTGGCGACGTCGCCGTGGTCGATGCTGCGCGCCACTTCGCGCACGATGGCGCTTTCGATGGCGCGGCGCGCGGCGAACACGTCGCGCGTTTCCTTCGGGCCCGGCGTGGCCACCGCGGCGCCCTTGTTGGGCACGATGTCGACGATGCGCAATTCCGCCAGTCGCCGCAGCGCTTGCCGCACCACCGTGCGGCTGACGCCGAACTGTTCGCACAGGCTGGCTTCCTGCAGCCGCGTGCCGGGCTTCAGCCGCCCGTGCATGACGGCGTTGAAGATCGCCTCGTACACGTTCTGGTCGAGGGTTTCCGGGTTGTCGGCGGGGGCGCGTTGGGGTTTCATGGACGGTGGACGACGGCGGGATGCATGAGGATGGGCGATATCATAACGTGTCGGTATTCGTTGCAGAGGTTCTGTCTATCGAAGCAACCGATCGCACACCCATCTAAAATTTACATGCTCCTGTTCCAGCCGCAGATTCTCACGGATGCTGTCATACCGAAGATCGTCGTAAAGAGATGCTTTTGCGGAAGTTGGCTGCTTCAAGTCGACGCGTAGATGTCGTTCTTTCATACCCGACAACGGCTGATGCGCTGTTAGCGTTTCACGATCCATCAGAAACGAAGAAACATGGCTGAAGTGGGATCGTAGTCCATCCAGAATGGCGAATCCGTGGGTGTCCGATGCGGCCATGGCCAGCATGAGCGCCATCAGCAGGCCGAATCCCAGCCATAAGCGTACGGATTGTTACGTTGGAATTTTGCCGGCGCTCAATCGCCCAGGTCGATGGTACCGGCCAGCGTCACGCCTTCCGGCGCTTCATACAAGGCCACCACCCAGGCTTGGCGCGGGTTGTCCGATTGCGCGTCGAGGGTTTGCGTGACGAAGTTGATCGAGGCGCGGTCCAGCCCGGCAAAGGGATCGTCCAGCAGGTTCAGCGCGGCGCCGGCGGCAAAGGCGGCGGCCAGGTAGACCTTGCGCTTGCTGCCGGTCGAGAGCATGAACAGTTTCTTTTCCAGGTGCGGCGCCAGCGACAGGCCGTCGATCAGCGCCGGCAGGCGCGCATGGTCGAAGCCGGGAAAGCGCTTCTCCATGGCGTCGAAAAATTCCGGCGGCGTCAATTGGTCGTAGGCCTCGGTACGCGGATCGACGTGGAATACGTGGCGCCGATAAGCTTCGCTGTCTTCATCCAGGCGGATGCCGTCCAGTTCCAGCACCCCGTCCTTGACCGGCATCAGCCCGCCCAGCAATTGCAGCAGGGTGGTCTTGCCGCGGCCGTCGCCGCCGCGCACCAGCGTGACTCCGGGCGGGATCGCGGCGGACAGGTCCTTGAAGAGTGCATGCCCGGGATAGGCGAAATTGAGTTTGCGGACCAGCAACAGCGCGGGGCGGTCTTGTGATGTCGTCATGGAAGTCTGGCGTGGAAGCGCCGGGCGGCGGAGCGGTCCGGCAATGCGGCTGGGGCGGGTCAGCGCCGGCGTTGCTGTGCGGCCTGTTTTTCCCGGCGAGCGTCGGCCAGCATGGCGATCGCCAGCGCGATTGGGGGATACAGCAGGATCAGGCCGCTCCAGTCATGGCCGGAGAGAAACATCAGGCCGGCGATGCACAGGTCGAGCGCCATCAGCAACATCAATGGCCAGCCCACGGGCGCGCCAAGGAAGGTCTTCGGTCTCTTGTTCTTGAAATACAGTGCCATGCCATTCACCGTCGTTGTTCGCGCCATGCCGTCTTGTCTGCCTGCCATCCATGCTGCCTGGTGGGCGCGATGGCGAAGCGGCAGGCATGCCGCGAGGGGTTGTCTCCTGTGGGCGATTATAAAAGATGTTGGCAGCGCGGGCGACGCTGGCGGGAGATATTCCTGCGCCGCATTCCCTGGCGGCAAGATGCGCGCAGCAAGGCGCGGCCGCGATGGCGCTCAGAAATCGACCTGTAGCGACAACAGCAACGTGCGCGGCGCCGCCACCGTGGCGTAGGGGCTGGCGAGCAGCCAATAGTCGCGGTTGAACAGGTTTTCCACGTTGGCGCGCAACACCACCGGCTTGCCGGCCAGGCGGGTCTGGTAGCGCGCGCCGATGTCGGCGCGGGTCCAGCCGGGCAGGCTCAGGGTGTTCTCGGCGTTGAAGTAGACCGACGAGGTATGGACTACGCGCGCATTCAGGGCCAGTCCGGCCAGCCATGGGGTATCCCAGTCGGCCGCCAGGCTGAATGCGTATCTCGGCACGCCGACGGCGTTCTTGCCGTCATTGGCGCCGTTGGCCGTGCGCGTCAGCTTGGCGTCGAAGAATGCGCCGCTGGCTATCAGGCGCAGGCCCGATGCCGCTTCGCCATAGGCCGAAAGCTCCAGCCCGCGGTTGCGCTGTTGGCCGTCGTAGCCGTAGAGGCTGGCGCCCGGCGGGTTGGGCAACATGGTGATGACCGCGCTCGGGTTGGTGATCTGGAATACCGACGCGCTGGTGGTCATGCGGCCCCAGTCGACCTTGACGCCGGCCTCGTATTGCCTGGAGCGGTAGGGCGGCAGGACCTGGCCGGCATTGAGCACGCCGGTCGGCACCACCGTGCCGCGGGTCAGGCCGGCCGTGTAGTTGGCATACAGCGAAACTGCTCCGGACGGCTTGAGCACCACGCCCAGCAGCGGCGAAACCGCGCCGGCGCTGTAGGAAGAGGTCTGCAGCCCGGTGACGGTATCGAAGCTGTCGTAGCGCACCTGCTGCTGGCGCGCCCCGGCGAAGATGTTCAGCCGGCCTTCCAGCATGGACAAGGTGTCGGCCAGCGTTACGCTGGTGAGCACCATGTCGTAGGACTTCCTGGGCGAGGTGCGCGCATCGGTGATGGCCGGCAGCGGCGTGGCGCCGTAGATGCTGTAGGTGGCGGTGCCGCCGGAGGGGATGTAGGCGTTGCCGGCTTCCTGCTGCAGCCGCGTCATGCCGATGGCCAGCGCATGGCCGATGCCGGCCGTGTCGAAGCGTATGCGCAGGCCGGCGTCGGCGGTGATGGTCTTGCTGTAGGTGTCGTAATAGCTGTTGCGCAGCGTGCCGATGCCGGCGGCATCGACCGCGCCGGTCGCCAGGTTCTGCCAGGACGCGCCGTAGCGATAGCCGATGGCGCCGTAGGCGGTCATGTCGCCATCGATGTCGTATTCGAGGCGCGACACCGTGGCCGCATCTTCCAGCCGCAACTGGCTGCCGCGATAGAAGTTCGCATCCGCCGGCGGCGGCGAAGGCAGCGATGTCACCTCAGGCAGGAAGCCGACCTGCGGGCGGAAATTGTCGGTGTCCTCATGCTGCGCATAGGTGTCCAGCGACCAGCGCAACTGGCGACCGCGGTAGTCCAGCGCCAGCGCGCCGACCGCCAGTTGCTGGTTGCCGTCCCTGATGCTGGCCTCCCCATCCTTGTAGACGCCATTGACGCGGATGCCCCACGCGTTGTCGGCGCCGAAACGGCGGCTGGCATCGGCCTGCACGCCGGCCTGCCCCTTGCCCTGGAAGGACGTGGTCAGGCGCGCGAGCGGCTCGTCGCCGGCGCGTTTGGTGACGATGTTGATGCTGCCGCCGATGCTGCCGTCGGGGTTGATGCCGTTCATCAGGGTGCCGGGGCCCTTGAGCACCTCCACTCTTTCCATGATGGCGGCCGGCATGTGGCTGGCCGACGCCAGGCCGAACAGGCCGTTGAAACCGACATCGCCGCTGGAAAGGCTGTAGCCGCGGATCTGGAAGGTATCGCCGAAGCCGCCGGCGGAAGTGAGCATGCGTACCGAGGCGTCGTTCTCCACCACGTCGGCCAGCGTGCGCGCCTGCTGGTTGTCCAGCAGGGCGGCGGTGTAGTTCACGGTGCTGAACGGAACATCCATCGCATTGCCGGCGCCGAGGATGCCCAGGCTGCCGCCTTTGGCGATCTGGCCGCCGGCGTAGGGCGCGGTGGCATCCTGGTCTGCGGTGGACATGATGGTGACCGTGGGCAGCGGCCGGCTGGCCATGCCGAAGGCGGGCTTGTCCAGCAGATAGCCGCCATTGGCCTGGCGGCGCGTCTGGATGCCGGTGTCGGCCAGCAGCGCGGCCAGGCCGCCGTCGACGCTATAACTGCCGCGCAGCCCGTTGCTGTGGAGGCCGGCGGCGATGTCCGGCCGGAACGACAAGAGGATGCCGGCATCGTGGCCGAAACGGCCCAGCACCTCGTCCAGCGGGCCGGCGGGAATGTCATAGGTGCGCACCGCGGCCATGGTTTGCGCGAAGGCGGGAGCGGGGATCAGCTGCGCCGACATGGCGGCGACGGCGGCAACGGCGCGGCAGATGAATGCCGCACGCCGCAGCCCCCGCTGCATTGCCTGCATGGCGTGTGCATAGCGCGCCCTCGCCTGCTCCATGTCGATGCGACCTTTCCGGATAAGAAATTGACGTCCCTGTTGCGATGACCCGCGAAAACCGGAAACGGATCAGCCGCGTTGCGGCCGCGGGTCCATGCGGATGCGGCGGCCGCCCCAGAAGCGGTGGCCGATGTCGGCCTGCACGTCCAGCGTGGCGGCCAGCGTTTCGATGACGCGGTCGATATCGTCCAGCGGAAACGAACCGGATACCCGCCGGTCGGCGATGGCGGGGTCGCAAGCGAGGGTGTCGCGGCTGTAGCGGCCCAGCTCCGCGATGAAATCGTCCAGCCGCATGCTGCGGGCGATGATGAAGCCGTCGGTCCAGCCGATGGCGCTGGCGTCCACCCGGCCGGCGGCATGGACGCCGGCGGCGTTGAAGCGCGCCTGCTGGCCGGCCTGCAAGACCAGGCTCCCGGCGGCAGCGTGGCGCGGCGCGATGCGCACCGCGCCTTCGAATACCCGCACTTCGGTGGCGTCGTCCATGTGCCTGACCGTATAGCGGGTGCCCAGCGCGTGGGCCGTGCCGTGCGCGGTCTCGACCATGAATGGGCGGTGCGCCGCATCCTTGGCCGTCGTTGCCAGGATCTCGCCGGCCACCAGCCGGATGCGCCGTTCGGCCGGGCTGAAGCCGACGTTGACGGCGCTGCCGGTGTTGAGCATGAGCCGCGTGCCGTCGGCCAGCGTGAGTGCGCGGCGTTCGCCGACGGCGGTGCGGTAATCGGCGTTCCACTCGCGCCAGGGCGTGTATTGCGCAGTGCCCCAGGCGGCGCCGCCGGCGCACAGCGCCACGGCCAGGCCCTTGACGATCCGGCGCCGATGCGGCGAACCGCGCGGCGCCAGCGCCGCCTGGGCGACAGCCGAATTGAGCGGCGAAGCCAGCGGCAGCAGGCGGCCCCGCACCGACTCGATGCGCTGCCATGCGCGCTCATGGTCGGCATGCTCGGCGCGCCAGCGGGTCCATGCCGCGATGGTCTGGGGCGGCACCGGCTGGGCTTGCAGTTCCACCAGCCATTCGAGCGCGCGCTCGGCCACATGCTGCGGCACCGCGGCGGCATCGGGCGTGTGCTTATACCAGTCGGAGGCAGGCAAGGTCGGCCTCATCCGGGAAAGGAAATGTCGGCAAAGTAGCAGCGCTGCAGGGCCTTGGCGAGATAGCGCTTGACGGTGGGAATCGAGATGCCGAGCGCCGCGGCGACCTGGGCATGGGTGTGCCCGTCGAGCTGCGACAGCAGGAAGGCGCGCTTGACGACGGCCGGCAGGCCGTCCAGCAAGCGGTCGAGTTCCAGCAGGGTTTCCAGCAGGATCGCCTGCTCTTCCGGCGATGGCGCCAGGCCGGCCGGGGCTTGCGCCAGCGCTTCGAGATAGGCCTTTTCCAACTTCTCGCGCCGCCAATGGTTGGATACCAGGTTCTGGGCGACCGTGGTCAGATAGGCGCGCGGCTCATGGATGGTGGCCGGCACGCGTTCGCTGCTGAGCAGGCGGATGAAGGTGTCATGCGCCAGGTCGGCCGCCTGCTCGGTATTGCCGAGCCGACGCAGAAGCCATCCCTTGAGCCAGGAATGGTGGTCGCAATAGAGGGCTTCGATGGACATGGGGAAAAGGCATCCCAGACAAGATGGCAACCGATCCGGCAAGCCGCCTGCGCGCTTCGATCGGCGCCTTGTCGGCGCGGCCAGGCCGGGAGTGAGAAAGCGTGATTATAAATGATAGTGATTACCATTAACAAACGGCGCCCGGCAGCCGTTGTTTTCGTGCCGGCCGGGTAAAAAGAAATACCGGCAACGCCGGTAGTACCGTCCAGCTCCCGTTCGCCCCGAGTCGCTGCGCAGCAGCGTATCGAAGGGCAGCAAGAGCGCTAACGGTGACACGCTGGCGTCGATACGGCCCGAACGGGTTCTGATGATTAGTCGAGAGTTGGCGCCATGCCGTCGACGGCCGTGCGCATGTCACGGTGGATGCGCACCACGCGGAAATCGGCCGGTTGCTCGACCATCACGCAGGTCTTGCCGGTGCGCTTGCAGTGGTCCTGCACGCGCCAGTAGGCGCCGTGGCTCAGGCAGCCGGTCTGGCAGATCACGAGATCGGCGGCGACGATGCTGGCCTCCAGCGCCGAGATGTCCGGCGTCGCCGCGCCGGCGGCGGCTTGCGGGCGTGCCGCTGGCGCCGGCGTCGATATGGTTGGGCGCAGCGTGTCGCGCATCAGCTCTTGCAGCCGCCGGCTCAGGTCCCTGACCTTGCGCGCCAGCGTGACGCGCGGCGCCAGGTCGGGGATGGCCGCCTCCAGCGCGGCGCGGTCTTCGCAAGCCCAGGCCAGCGCACTGTCGCGCGCGATGATGGCCGCGCGCATTTGCATCGCCTGCGCGCGCAGTTGCGCGATCTCTGCGGCTTGCCGCCGCATGGTCTCGCTGCAGCGCAGCTGGGCGGCAGCAAGGTGGCGCAGCAGTACCGCATGCTCATCGGCCTGCGTGCCATCCGGCCGCTGGATGGAGGGCGTAGGAAGCGTCGTGTCGTTCATGTGAGTCTCCCGTTGTGCATTGAATCCGTCATCCGGCGAGGAGGGGCTCGATTATAAATGAGAACGATTGTTATTTGACGCGGCTGGCGGCAGGGTTATTGCTGTCCGTGGCCGTTGGCCAGGCGTCGAGGTGCCGCTTCGGGCTTGTCCTCGGAAGCTGGAAACACCCGTTCGCACAGGAAGTCCACCAGCGCCCGTACCTTCGGCGAGGGATGCTTGCTCGCGGGCCAAAGTACATGGAAGACGCCGGCGCGCTCCACATGGTCCGCGAGGATGGGTTGAAGCCGACCATCGGCCAATGGCTCGCGGATAGCGAAGTCCGGCAGGTAGGCGATCCCCAGTCCTTGCAGTGCGAAACACACGCGCGTCTCGATGTTGTTGCAGATCATCGAGGTGGGCAATTGCAGTTCCGGCGCACCGGGTGCTTGCCGCAGCGCCCAGGTCTCCAGCTTGCCGCTGTTGGGGAAGCGGTAATGCAAACAGATGTGTTCCAGCAGGTCCGCTGGCACTTTGGGCGTACCTCGCCGCGCAAGATAGTCGGGTGAGGCGACCAACATCGAACGGAAGGTTCCCAGCCGGCGCGCAGTGAGGCGAGAGTCGGTCGGTTCGCCCGTGCGTACCACCGCGTCGAAACCTTCCTCGATCACGTCGACCATCCGGTCGGTGAAATCCAGGTCCAACTCGATCTCGGGGTATTCGCGCATGAACTCGCCGAGCACCGGCAGTACCAGCGAGCTGACCAGCGGAAGACTCACGCGCAAGCGTCCTCGGGGCGCCGTGCTGGCTTGCGACAATTCCAGTTCCGCCGCTTCGATCTCGGCCAGGATGCGGCGGCTGCGCTCCAGGAACAGCGTGCCCTCGGCCGTGAGTGTGACGCTGCGCGTGCTGCGGTGAAACAGGCGCACCCCCAGCTTCTCCTCCAGTCGCGCCACGCTCTTGCCGACGGCCGAGGCCGACACGCCCAGCAGCCGGCCGGTGGCGACGAAGCTGCGCGTTTCGGCCACCTGCACGAACACTACGAAGCCGTTCAGGCTATCCATTTTGCACCTCAATTGCGGACTTATATATCCGCACAAACAGGAACTGTAGCCTACTTTTTCTTTAATCGCAGGATTTCTATCATCAAGGTTTCACTCATTGAGTCGAGCAACTTGTCATGACGAATCCTCCACTTTTCCTGCGCCAAGGCGTTCCGCCGGCGCATCTCAGCACACGCATTCACAACACCGTTCAGCAAGCCCTGGACGACCAGCGGCTGGTCGGTGCCGTCATCCTCGTGGCGCGCGACGGCGAACTGATCCACCAGCAGGCCGCTGGCTTCGCCGACCGCGAAAGCGCGCGGCCGATGACCACCGAGACGGTGTTCCGGCTGGCTTCGGTGAGCAAGCCCATCGTCTCCACTGCGGCACTGGCGCTGGTGGCGCAAGGCCGGCTCGACCTGGACGCGGGCATCGAGCGTTGGCTGCCCGAATTCCAGCCCCGGCTTGTCGACGGCCGCTTGGCACGCATCACGGTGCGGCAACTGCTCAGCCATACGGCCGGTCTCGGCTATCGCTTCTTCGAGGCCGACGCAGCCGGCCCCTACGCACGGGCCGGCGTGTCGGACGGCATGGATGCGTCCGGTATCAGCCTGGAGGAGAACCTGCGCCGCCTCGCCAGCGTGCCGCTGCTATACGAACCGGGCGCGGCCTGGGGCTATTCATTGGCGACGGATGTGCTGGGTGCGCTGATCGCGTGCATCCACGGCACGCCGCTGGACGAGGCGGTGCACCGATTGGTGACCGGTCCGCTGGGCATGATCGACACCGGCTTTGCCGCTCGCGATCCCCAGCGGGTGGCGACCGTCTATGTGAACGACACGCCACAGCCGCATCGGCTGGCCGAGGGCGAGACGGTCGCGGCCTTCGACGGCACCGTAGGCATCACCTACAGTCCATCCCGCATCTTCGATCCGCAGGCATTTCCTTCGGGCGGCGCAGGCATGGCGGGGACGGCGCAAGACCTGCTGCGCCTCCTGGAAGCTTTACGCCAGGGCAACGGTGTGTTCCTGCCCAACGAATGGATCGCGGAGATGGCCCGGGATCAAACGGACGGTCGGGAACTGCCCGATGCGCCGGGCTTCGGCTTCGGCCTGGGATTCTCGATCTTGCGCGACCCGGTGCTCGCCGCTTCGCCCGAATCGGCGGGCACATGGCGCTGGGGCGGCGCCTACGGCCATTCCTGGTTCGTGGATCGGGCGCAGGGCCTGAGCGTCGTCGCCTTCACCAATACGCTGTACGAAGGCATGTCCGGCCGCTTCGTCACCGACCTGCGCGATGCCGTCTATGGCGCGCTGGAGGTGCGATGATGCAGACGATACCCGCACGCATGGCGGTCATCGCGTTTCGCCGCGGCTCCACGCTGGGCGACACGGCGCAACCCGCGCGGGAGACTGGACGATGAGCGCCGTTGCCCATGACCGCCTGCCGCTGGCATCGCTGCTGGCATTGGCGATGGCGGCTTTCATCACCATCCTGACCGAGGCGCTGCCGGCCGGACTGCTGCCGCAGATGGCGCAGGGCCTGGCAGTGTCCGAGGCCTGGGTCGGCCAGACCGTGACGATCTACGCTATCGGTTCGCTGGCGGCGGCGATTCCACTGACTGCCGCCACGCAGGGCGTGCGCCGCCGCCCGCTGCTGCTGGCGGCCATCGCAGGTTTCGTCGTCGCCAATACCGTCACGACGCTTTCCGGGAGCTATGTTCTGACGATGGCGGCGCGCTTCTTGGCGGGCGTGTCGGCCGGGCTGCTGTGGGCGCTGCTGGCGGGCTATGCCGCGCGCATGGTGCCCGAGCGCCAGAAAGGGCGCGCCATCGCCATTGCAATGGCCGGCACGCCGCTGGCGCTGTCGCTGGGTGTGCCGGCCGGCGCCTTTCTCGGCAATCTGGTCGGTTGGCGAATGTGTTTCGGCATCATGAGCGCTCTGGCGCTGGCGCTCATGGTGTGGGTGCGCGTCAAGGTGCCGGATTTCGCCGGGCAGCCGGCGGGCAAGCGGCTGTCTCTGGGTCGTGTTTTCAGGATCGCCGGCGTGCGCCCGGTGCTGTTCGTGGTTCTGGCCTTCGTGCTGGCGCACAACATCCTCTATACCTACATCGCGTCGTTCCTTGCGGCGGCGGGCATGGTCGAACGGACGGATTTGGTACTGCTGGTATTCGGCGTCACCTCGCTGCTGGGTATCTGGATCATCGGCGTGCTGATCGACCGCCATCTGCGTGCGCTGACGCTTGCCAGCACTGTCGTGTTCGGTCTGTCCGCGCTGGCGCTGGGCGTGGGGAGCGATGCGCCTGTCGTGGTCTATGCAGCGGTGGCCGCCTGGGGCCTGGCCTTCGGCGGTGCGGCGACGCTGTTCCAGACGGCGCTGGCCAAGACGGCAGGAGAGGCGGCGGATGTCGCCCAGTCCATGCTGGTCACCGCCTGGAACACGGCGATTGCCGGTGGCGGCATTGTCGGCGGCGTGCTGCTCGAACGGCTGGGCGTCGGCGCGTTCGCACCGGCCTTGCTGGTGTTGCTGGCGGCGACGCTGGCGGTAGTGTGGGCGGCCCGGCGGGATGGCTTTCCCGCACCGGTGGGTGCGGCCGGTTCATGCCCGGCAACGACGCCCGATAGACAGGCAGAGGCGCAACCATGAACGGCGCGCGCACTGCCCTGTACTGGCCCAAGGCAGGCTTGCGGCGCTTTCCCGCATTCGTGCGGTACCGGAGCCATCGTGAAATGAAAAAAGCGGCCCCGGCTGGCACCGGAACCGCTTCAGGAAAAGGCCGGGAGTAGCAGCCGGGCGTTCAGCGCGCCTGGGCGGCGCCCGGCCACAGGCGCACCGCCAGCGCCAGGATCGAGGTCAGCGTGGCCAGGCCGATCACGGCGATCCAGCCCCACTGCGCCAGCGCCAGGCTGCCCAAGGCCGCGCCGCTGGCCATGCCGATGAACATGCCCACGAACAGCACCGCGTTGAGGCGGCTGCGGGCGCCGGGTTCGATGCCGTAGACGATGGTCTGGTGCGCCACCAGCGTGGCCTGTACGCCCAGGTCGAAGCCGATGGCGGCCAGCGCGATCAGGGCCAGCTGGCCCTCCTTGGAAAACCACGGCGACAGCGCCATCGCAGCGAAGGATACGGTCGCCAGGCCGACGCCCAGGCGGGTCACCAGTTCAGGGCCCTTCTTGTCCGAGATGCGGCCAGCCAGCGGCGCGGCCAGGGCGCCGGCAGCGCCGGCTAGGCCGAAGGCGCCGGCGGCGGCGCTGCCCAGGTGGAACGGCGCGCCATGCAGCATCACCGCCAGGGTCGACCAGAAGGCCGAGAAACCGATCGACAGCAGGCCCTGGGCCAGGGCGGCGCGGCGCAGGGCGCCATGCTTTCTGACCAGGCTGGCCAACGAACCCAGCAGCGCGCCGTAGTGCATGCGGGTGGTCGGGTGGAAGCGCGGCAGGCCGCGCCACGCGGCCGCGCCGATCAAGGCGATGCTGGCGGCGGCGCCGACGAACATGGCGCGCCAGCCGAAGTTTTCGGCGACGAAACCGCTCACCACGCGCGACAGCAGGATGCCCAGCAACAGGCCCGTCATCACGGTGCCGACGATGCGGCCGCGGTGCTGTTCCGGCGCCAGGGTGGCGGCAGCCGGCACGATGTCTTGCGCCATGGTGGCCGACAAGCCGACCGCCAGGCTGGCGGCCAGCAGCATGCCCACGCCGGAAGCGGCGCCGGCCAGCAGCAGCGCGGCAGCCAGCACCGCGGCCTTGATCAGGATGATGCGGCGGCGGTCGTAGCGGTCGCCCAGCGGCGCCAGCAGCAGGATGCCCAGCGCGTAGCCGAGCTGGGTCGACATCGGCACCATGCCGACCACGCGCTCGGAAGCGCCGATATCGTCGGCCAGTATGCCCAGCATCGGCTGCGAGTAATACAGGGAAGCCACGGACAGGCCGGCGCCGGTGGCCAGCAGCAGGATCAGGGCCGGCGACAGGCCATGCGCCTGCGGATGCGCCTTGGCCGCCAGGTCGCCCGGGGCTATATGCGTGTTAGGAATGTTATTCATGATGAAACTCCCGAAATGTTTGCCATGGATTTGCGTCGAGCTGGTCTTGGAAAGCCTTGTATGCCAGCGTTGAGGCGGATTCTGCGCCACCCGGCTCGCATACGGTAGTAGCGCAATCAGCAGAATTGATATACGTTTGGCGTATGACCAAGCCACCCGCCTCCGCCCAGACAGCAGCGCTTGCCGCCGGCCTGACCGACCGCATCGAGCTCATGCAGACCTTCGTGCGCATCGTCGAAGCCGGCAGCCTGTCGGCCGCGGCATCCCAGCTGGGTATGACCCAGCCCACCATCAGCCGCCGCTTGCAGGCGCTGGAGCGTTCGCTGGGGGTGCGCCTGCTGCAACGTTCCACGCATGCGATGAAACTGACCGACGACGGCGAGCGCTGCTACGAGCGCGCCAAGGACTTGCTGGCGGGATGGGACGAGTTCGAAAGCGACCTGCGCGGGGCGCGCTTGCAGGCCGAGGGGGCGTTGCGGGTGGTGGTGCCGCACGCGTTCGGGCAGAAACAGCTGATCGGGCCGCTCACGGAATTCATGCGCCGCCATCCGCGGGTCATGGTGGAGTGGCTGCTGCATGACCGCGCCGCCGATTTCATTTCCCAGGGCATCGATTGCGCGATCCAGGTAGGCGAGGTGCATGACCCTTCCGTGGTGGCGATCCACCTGGCCGAAGTGCCGCGCATGACGGTGGCCGCGCCGTCGTTGCTGGCGGGCCGTCCGCTGCCGCAGCATCCGGCCGACCTGGCCGCCCTGCCCTGGATCGCCATTCCCGCCTTTTACCGGCGCGAGGTGACGCTCACCCATGCGCGCAGCGGCGAGCAAAAGCACATCTCGTTCCGTCCGCAGCTGGTCACCGACAGCCTGTACGCCTTGCGCAATACGGCCATCGAAGGCATGGGCGTGGCGGTGGGGTCGTCATGGATCCTGGCCGAGGATGTGGCGGCGGGCCGGCTGGTGCAGTTGCTGCCGGAATGGGAGCCGGCGCCGCTGCCGGTGTCGCTGCTGTATCCCTACGCGCGCTTTTACCCGGCGCGCCTGCGCCATTTCATCGACACCATGAAGGAAGCCATGCCCGGCGCCGTGCGCGGCGCGGTCGGCTGGGATGCGCTGGCGCGGCGCAAGACGCCGCCCGGTCAGGAAGATTGAGGTTCAGCGCAAACGCATGGTCTTGTGCTGCGCGTAATGCTGGTGCCAGGAGAAGGCTTCGCCCAGCAGGTGCGGCGTATGGCCGCCGGCCCGGCAGGCGCGCTCGAAGTAGTCGCGCAATTGCGCACGGTAATCCGGGTGGCAGCAATGCTCGATCACCTGCACCGCGCGCTCGCGCGGCGCCAGTCCGCGCAGGTCGGCCAGGCCCCACTCGGTGACCAGCACATCGACATCGTGCTCGCTGTGGTCCACATGCGTGGCCATCGGCACCACGCTGGAAACCGCCCCGCCCTTGGCCACCGACTTGGAGACGAAGATCGAGATCTGCCCGTTGCGGGCGAAGTCGCCCGAGCCGCCGATGCCGTTCATCATGTGCGTGCCGCCGACGTGGGTGGAGTTGACGTTGCCGTAGATGTCGAACTCCAGCGCGGTGTTCAGGCCGATGATGCCCAGCCGACGCACCAGCTCCGGATGGTTGCTGATTTCCTGCGGACGCAGCACCAGCTTGTCGCGGTAGCGGTCGAGGTGCTTGATGAAGTGCTCATACTTGGCCGACGACAGCGTGATCGACGAGGCCGAGGCGAACGCCAGCTGGCCCGAGTCGAGCAGTTCGATGGCGCTGTCCTGCAGCACTTCCGAATACATGGTCAGGCCGCGGAACGGCGAATCCACCAGCCCGTGCAGCACCGCGTTGGCGATGGTGCCGATGCCGGCCTGCAGCGGCGCCAGCGTGTGCGGCAGGCGCCCGGCCTCCACTTCGCCTTCGAGAAAACCGATCACATGGCGCGCGATGGCATTGGTTTCCTCGTCCGGCGGCAGCACCGAGGAGGGGCTGTCGGGCGTTTCGGTCAGCACGATGGCGACCACCTTGGCCGGATCGAACGCAATGGCCGTGCCGCCGATGCGCTGCTGCGGACTGGTCAGCGGGATCGGGCCGCGCGCCGGACGATCGCCAGGCAGGTAGATGTCATGCAAGCCTTCCAGCCCCAGCGGTACGCTGGTATTGAGTTCGATCACGATCTGTTTGGCCTGTTCGACGAAGCTGGCCGAATTGCCCACCGACATGGTCGGCACGATCCCGTGCTCGGTGATGGCCGCCGCTTCGATCACGGCGATGTCGATGCCTGACGGCGTGCCGCCGCGTAGCTGTTCGGCGGTCTCGGAAAGATGCTGGTCGATGAACATGACCTCGCCGGCATTGATCTTGCCGCGCAGCGTGGCATCCACCTGGAACGGCAGGCGCCGCGCCAGCAGGCCCGCTTCGGCCATCAGGCCATCGCTGCCGTTGCCCAGCGAGGCGCCGGTGATGACGGTAAAGCGCAATGGCTCGCGCCTGGCGCGTTCGGCCAGTGCGCGCGGCATGGCCTTGGCGTCGCCGGCGCGGGTGAAGCCGCTCATGCCGATGGTCATTCCATTGTGGAAGAAAGCGGCGGCCTCGTCGGCCGACATCAGTTTGCCGGCCAATTCGGGCTGGCGGATGCGCTGGTTGTCCATGGTGTGCTCCTGCTCGGTTTCTTTTGGAAAAGAGAAGTGCATCCGCGCCAGTGAGCGTTGCATGGCCTGCGGAACGGACTTCTTTCATTCTTGTTTTACTTCAGTATAGAAGTCCGCCTGCATGCACTGTATGATTTAAATTCTGCGATTCCAGTCGGAATCTGCATACTTTGATCTCCCTCGAATTCACCCTCGAAAGCCGGCCGACATGGATATCCGCGCCCTGCGCTATTTCACCGAAACGGTACGCCTGAACAGCTTCAGCCGCGCAGCCGACGCGCTGCATGTGACCCAGTCCACCGTCAGCAAGATGGTGCGCCAGCTGGAAGACGAGGTGGACGCCCCGCTGCTGATCCGCGACGGCCGCCGCCTGGCGCTGACCGACACCGGCCGCGTGGTCTATGAGCAGGGCCAGCAGATCCTGGCCTCGATGCAGCGCTTGCATGCCGAGGTGCGCGACACCAAGGCGCAGCGCCTGGGCCACCTGGACATCGGCATCCCGCCCATGATCAACATCCTGTGCACGCCGGTGCTCAAGGCCTTCCGCGAGCGCCATCCGGAAATCGCGCTCAACCTCAAGGAAGACACCGGCCCGCAGATCGAACAGCGGGTGGCCAATGGCGAGCTGGAGATCGGCATGACGGTGCTGCCCGTCGATCCCGAGCTGGAGCTGGAAGTCATGCCGGTGGCGCGCTATCCGATCTGGGCTGTGTCCCAGGCTGGCAGCTTCCAGAAGAACCGGGCCACCTTGCGCTGCGCCCAGCTGGACGGCATGCCGCTGGTGATGCTCAACAACGAATTCGGCCTCACGCGCAGCTTGCGCGGCACCTTCGGCGACATCGGCATCGCCCCGCAGATCGCCGCGCAAAGCGGCCAGTGGGACTGGCTGGTGGCCATGGCGCTGGCCGGCATGGGCGCCGCCCTGCTGCCCGAACCGTTCATCCACCGCATCGCCACCGACCAGTTGCAGGCGGTGCGCCTGGTCGAACCGGAGGTGCAATGGCAGGTCGCCTACGTGACGCGCGGCGGTTACCTGTCGCATGCGGCGCGGGCGTGGATGGGGATCAGCGGGGAATTGTTTGCCGGGGGGGTGAAATAAATGCCGTGTAGCCAGGGCGGCAACGACGACCCTCCCCCGTCGTCCTGACGAAAGTCAGGACCCAGCGTCGTTCAACGGCCATCGGGAGGCAACGAAAGACACTGGATCCCGGCATGCGCCGGGACGACGGGTTGTGGGCTGAAGCATGAAACAACATCAGGCGTCTGAATGTGCTTTTCAAACTATTCTGCTTTGGAATGAAATATAAGCACTTAAGTCATACAAAGAATATTTCGGCCTTCCTATACTGCCTCCTGCCGATGCCTGCAGCGCCTGCCGGCCGTGGCGGCGGAACCGGAATGACGCCGCTGCGGGAATAAAGCGCGCGGGCCTCGGCTTCCCCCTCCCCCACTTCAGACCGACCCGCCGCACCCTTAGCATGCCGCCGCCGCTATCCATCCCCGGTTTTTCCTTCTTGCGTGGTCTCGTCCGAACCCCCTGGCGCCATGCCCGCGCGCGGCTGGAGCGCTGGCAGGCGGATTTCCCGTTGCGCAACGCCAGCCTGTCCGAGGGCCTGCGCGCGGCCTGCGGTGCCAGCGCCATGTTGCTGCTGGGCGAATGGCTGGGCAATCCGTTGTTCTCGTGGGCGGCGATCGGCGCTTTCCTCACCTGCCTGGCCGACAGCGCCGGTTCCAACCGCGCGCGGTTGGCGTCGATGGGCGGCTTCGCCCTGGCCTCCACCCTGGGCGGCATGTTCGCGGCCACGGTCGCCGGCTGGAGCGTCGAGGCGGGTTTGCTGGCCATCATGGCCTGCGCCGGCGTGGCAGGATTCTCGCGTATCTACGGCGCTGCCGCCGGGCTGGTGCTGATGCTGGCGGCCGGGGTCTCGGCCATCATGGCCGACGCGCCGGTAGTGCTGTGGCCGCTGGCGCAAAGCCATGTGTTGATTTATTTCAGCGGTTGCCTGTGGGCCGTGCTGCTGGGGCTGACGGTCTGGCGTATCCACCCTTTCGCGCCGGCGCGCAAGGCGGTGGCGCGGGTCTATGGCGCGCTGGCGGAACTGGCGGCGATCGCCGCCGCAAGCCGCAATGACCAGGACCCCGCGCAATTGGCTCATGCCGCCGAACTGGCCGCGCATACGCGCCGCCATGCGCGCGTCGACATCGCCAATGCGCGCCGCGCGCTCGACGCGGTGGCCGGCGAGCGCACCGAATCGCGCCGCCTCTACGAAAACCTGCTGGTTCGGCTGGCGCGTGCCGGCGAGCTGCTCGACTGCATCACCGTGCTGGCCGACCTGCGCCTGACGCACTACCAGGAACCCGCTGCCGGCCGCCGCACCGCGCGCGTGCTGGAGGGCATGGCGCAACTGTTGCAAGGCATGCAGGCGGCGATGGCCAATGGCGACAGCATCGCGGCTGCCGATGACGCGCGCATCATGCTGCGGTTGCGGCAACTGGTGGCGCGCCTGCCCAGCGGCGCCGGGCGCGTGCTGCAATTGATGGAGGCCCCGCTGGCCGCGGGCGTCGGCGCTATCGACCCGGCCGGGCTGAAGCAGGCCGCACGCGTTGCCGGCGTAGACGCCGACGGCGTTTTGCGCGCGCTGTGGCATCGTGCGCGCGCCCTGTGGCGCAAGGCGGCGCTGCATACCAATGCCGGTTCAGCCGAGATGCATCACGCCTGGCGCTGCGCGGCGGCCGCTGGGGCCACCTACCTGATCGTGCATCTGCTGGAACTGCCGTTCGGCTATTGGGCCACCATGGCCACCATGCTGGTGATGCAGCCGAGCATTGCCGACAGCTGGGCGCGCAGCATGGAGCGCGCCATCGGCAGCATCGTCGGCGGCGTGCTGGCCCTGGCCTTGTGCCTGGTGGTGCATTCGCCGCTGGCGCTGGCGGTGCTGGTGTTTCCGCTGACGGTGCTGACCATGGCCTTGCGCCCGGTCAGCTATGGCTTGTATGCGACCTTCCTCACGCCGGTGTTCGTGCTGGTGGCCGATGTAGCGGTCGATCCCGCGCAGCAGTTGACCAACGCCGCGCTGCGCGCCGGCAACAACGTGATCGGCGCGGCGGTGGCGGTGCTGGCCAGTTACCTGTTCTGGCCGCGCCGCCAGCCGGTCGACGTGCGGGCGCAATTGCTGCGCATGGTGCAGCTCAACCTCGCGTATCTGGCCGACGCCATGTGCGCCGGGCACGACGGCGCCGAGGTCGCCCGCATGCATGCGCGGCGACGCGATGCCTGCGTGGCCAACGTCGAGGCCGGCCTGCTGCTGCAGCGCCTGATGCGTGAGCGCAGCCTGGCCGAGGGCGAAAGCGGCGCCGGCCGCACCGCCGTGGCGTTGTCGCGCCGCCTGGCGGCGGACGCCAGCCATGTGTGGACGCATCCGCAGCCGGGCGCGGCCGGCCTGGTTCCCTGGCTGCAGGAGATGGGCGCGGCGTTGGCGGCGCGGGACGGCGCGGCCTTGCATGAATTGTCGCGCCGGCGCCCCGCGCCGATCCAGTTGGCCCAGGCCGATGCGGTGGAAACCTTGTGCCTGCTGACGGCGGCGCTCTGCCCTGCCCCGGCGCGGCATTGAGCGCGGCCAGGCCAAGCAGCGGAAACAAAAAGCGGAAACAAAATCCCCCTTCCCGGTTCGAACGCGAACACAGCGTTTGCATCCACGGCATTGCCGTGGCCACCATATGGAAGGAGTGCGATGGACCTGGATTTCCTCTACAACATGAACGAAGGCCCGCTGCGTTCGGGCCTGATCGTGCTCGGCGCGGCGCTGGCGGCGGTGCTGGTGGCCGTCATCGCCCATCGCATCGGCATTGGCCTGATGCGCCGCCTGGCCCGCGGCCATCTGTTCACCATCACCGCCACCGAGGTGGCCTACAACGCCAGCCGTCTGTGTCTGATCCTGTTCCTGCTGCGCCTGGTGCTGACCGGCGCGCCGGACAATACGCCCGGGCTGACCTCGATCTCCTACCTGACCTCGGTGGCGCTGATCCTGGCGCTGACCTGGTTCCTGATCCGTTGCGTGAAATCGGTCAGCGTCGCCGTCATCAAGCTCAATCCCTACGACGTTGCCGACAACCTCAGGGCGCGCCGCATCCTGACCCAGACCCGGGTGCTCTCGCGCAGCGCGTATTTCATCATCGGGCTGCTGGGTTTGTCGTTCGTGCTCCTGACGCTGCCGGGCGCGCGCCAGTTCGGCGCCAGCCTGCTGGCTTCGGCAGGCCTGGCCGGCATCGTCGCCGGCATCGCCGCCAAGCCGGTGCTTGGCAATTTCTTCGCCGGGTTGCAGATCGCCTTTTCCCAGCCGATCCGTATCGACGACGTGCTCATCGTCAAGGGCGAATGGGGGCGCGTCGAGGAGATCACCGGCACCTTCGTGGTGGTGCGGATCTGGGACGAGCGGCGCATGATCGTGCCGCTGCAATGGTTCATCGAAAACCCTTTCGAGAACTGGACCCATACCTCTTCCACCATCCTCGGCACGGTGTTCCTGTGGATGGACTTCAGCGTGCCCACGCAGCAAGTGCGGGCCGAGTTCGAGCGCGTGTGCCGGACCTTGCCGTTGTGGGACAAGCGCGTATGCGTGATGCACGTGACCGACGCCGGCGAGCGCAACATGCAGATCCGCCTGCTGGTCTCCGCCGCCGACTCCGGCAGCGCTTTCGAGCTGCGTTGCCAGATCCGCGAACACATGATCGACTTTATCGCGAAGAACTATCCCCACGCGCTGCCGCGCCTGCGCGCCGAAGTGCAGGCGCACAACGATCCCGATGCCGACGCCGACGCGCCGGGCGCCATCATCGATGGCTCGCCCAGGGAAGGCGGCGTTTGAACCACGCTGGAAGAAGAGAAAACGGGAAGGCAAAAAGGTAGGCGGGCCACACTACTTGCGACCGAGGGGAGAGACTGTCGCTTTCATGGGGCCCGCCTGGGGAGAGCTTGGCACGCCGGGATCGCCGGCGTCCTCGGCAACGGGCGCGGATGGCGCGCGCTGCCGGTTACTGCGTACTGCGCCGGGGGATGCGCGGGCTTGCCGCGCATCAGGCCCGATTACAGCGGACGATACTGTTCGCTGCCGACGACATTGCCCTGGGAGCGGGCTTGTTGCAGTTCTTCCTGCACTTGCTGGCGGGTCAGGGTCGAACGAAAGGGCTTGTCCACGGGATATTGGTCGGTGACCACCATCTCGCCGTTGGCACGGGCTTCCTTCAGTTCGGCGACCACGTCGGCGCGGGTCTTGGTCGACACGAAAGGCTTGTCGATCGGGTATTGGTCGGTGACCAGGATCTCGCCGTTGGCGCGGGCTTGTTGCAGCTCGGCGATCACTTCGGCGCGCGACTTGGTCGACACGATCGGGGATTCCGGAGGATATGGGGCTTCAGCCATGGCGGCGCCGACGGCGCTGCTCAACAAAAGGCCTGCAATGAGGTTCCTGGCAATGTTCTTGGTGTTCATGATGGTTTCCTTGTGAGAGAGAAGATGCGCGATTCAGCCCGGCCCGACGTTTGTGGATCAGTCGCTTTTCGCTTTCATCGTGATACCAAGTGTAAGGATCGGAAGGCCCAAGAAAAAGGCGCAAAACCGGAATACATAATTCCCAAAAGTAGAACAATCAGTTTTTTCGTACAAGACCATTGAATCTATGGCAATTTTCCCCTATCGCGGCGACATGCGGGATTCCCGCAAAAACCGCCCGTGATCGCCTGGAAAGCCGCTGCAGCAAGGGATTGTGCCATCAATGGCAGCATGACCGCACGGACCGGTGCAACCAGGCCTCGGAGGCCGGACAAGAGGTTGCCTATTGCCGCGATACAAAATGCCAATGAACTTGTTCAATGGATTTGAGCAAGTTCTTCAAACATGTTCCTGTGTCATATCCCGGCAGGTGGGGGCGAATATCATCAACGCCAGCTCGCGCCGCGGTTGATGGCGGGCGGCTCTCGGGCGGCCGCCAGGGGAAGGAAAGAGCGGAATGGGATGCGGCGCACGGCATGAACCCGCGCGCCGCCAAGGGACGGTCCGGAACCTGCCTGCGGCAGGACCTCAGGCCGAAGGCGTCAGTTGCAGCGGCGACGGGGTGATGTCGCGTTCGCGCCGGGCGGCGCCTGCCGGCAATGGATGGCCCAGGCTGAACTTGCGTCCGGCCTCCGCCAATTTTTGCGCTTGCGCGCGCAGCATGTCGGAAGTGGCGGTGGCCTGTTCCACCAGCGCCGCGTTTTGCTGCGTGGCGTCGTCGATCTCGGTGACGGCGCGGCTGATCTGCTCGATGCCCGAGCTCTGCTCGCGGCTGGCGACCGAGATCTCGCCCATGATGTCGGTCACGCGCCGGATGCTGTCGACCACATCGCCCATGGTGGCGCCGGCTTGGTTGACCAATCTGCTGCCGGTGTCGACCTTGCCTACCGAGTCGTCGATCAGCTGCTTGATCTCCTTGGCGGCCGCCGCCGAACGCTGCGCCAGCGAACGCACTTCCGAGGCCACCACCGCGAAGCCCCTGCCCTGTTCGCCGGCGCGCGCCGCTTCCACCGCCGCGTTCAAGGCCAGGATGTTGGTCTGGAAGGCGATGCCGTCGATCACGCTGATGATGTCGACGATCTTGTTGGACGAGCGGTTGATCTCGTTCATCGTTTCCACCACCTGCGACACCACGCCGCTGCCCTTGCGGGCGACGTCCGAGGCATCCATCGCGAGCTGGTTGGCCTGCTGCGCATTCTCGGCGTTCTGCTTGACGGTCGAGGTCAGCTGCTCGATCGAGGCCGCGGTCTCTTCCAGCGAGCCGGCCTGCTGTTCGGTGCGCGAGGACAGGTCGAAATTGCCGGAAGCGATCTCGCCTGCCGCGGTGGTGATGGATTCGGTGCCGACCTGCACTTCGCTGACGATGGTGCGCAGCGATTCGTTCATCTCGTTCAGCGCGCGCATCAGTTCGGCGATCTCATCCTTGCCGTGCTGCTCGATGGTGGCCGAGAGGTCGCCCGCGGCCACCATCCTGGCCACGTCCAGCGCCCGCTTCAACGGCGTGGTGATGCTGCGCGAAATGATCACCACCGCCACCGCGCCGATGGCCACCAGCAGGATGCCCAGCACGATCATCAGTTGCATGCTGCGCTCGCTGCTCTGGTCGATGCTGGCGGCCAGCCGGTCGATGGCGTTGCGCTGCATCGCCAGCAGGTTGTTGACCTGCGCGCCATACGCCTTGGCCGCCGGGTCGAACACTTCCTTGTAGGCTTTTTCCGAAGCGGCGGCGTCGCCCGTCTTGCGCGTGTTCATCACCAGTTCCTTGGCGCCCTGGTATTTCTTGCGGGCCTCGATGATGACGGCCATCAGCGCCTTTTCCTCATCCGAAGACAGCAGCGGTTCGATCTTCTTGATGATGGCGCTGCCCTTCTTGACGCTTTCCTCGATGTCTTCCTTGAAGGTGTTGGAGAGCTCGGCATCGGTGCTGCGGGCGATCATCGAGGTGCGCACCACCGCGGAATAGGTGAGCACGAACCAGTCGGCCACCAGCCGCTCCTTGGCCAGCGGGACCTCCATCATCTGCCGCGTGGCGTCGGCGTTGCGCTTGGCGTTGTACAGCGCCATCGAGGTTGAAAGCACGGCCAGCACCAGCACGATGGCGAAGCCGAAGGTCAGGCGGTTGGAAATCCGCATGCGGGAGAGGATATTCATGATGTCGGCAAAATGGATGGTGGCTTGCGCCACAGGTCTCTGGATTATTGTTGTTGGTTGTTATTGGGCGTGGCCGCTGCCGCGGCGGATCGAGGCGACCCGGTGCGACAGCAGTTGCCGATCCAGATTACTGGCTTTTGGAGGCGGCGTGAATAGCCGTCGCACGCGGATGCGGGAAAGCAACAGAGTTGCCTCGCGGTATGTGGAGGCATGTGGCGGTCTGTGGCGATGCTGCCATGCGTCACACCCCGCCGCCAGGCAATGGCGTGGCCGCGTCAGCCTTTCTCAGTCTTTCGGCGCGAGTCCGGCGCGCGCCGCCATCACCTGCGCCAGCGCGCGCGTGCCGGCGGCGAAGTCGTCCAGCGCCATCGCCTCGTCCGGATTGTGGCTGCCGTTGCCGTTGCGGATGAACAGCATCGCGGTCGGGATGCCCTGGTTGGCGAACAGCGCGGCATCGTGCCCGGCGCCGCTGGGCAGGCGGCGATGCGCCAGTCGCAGGCGTTCGGCGGCGGCTTGCAGCTCGTCTTGCAGGGCTGCGTCCATGTGCGCCGGCTGGCTGCCGGTGCGCTCGCCCAGCGCGAAGCGCACGCCATGCTTCTGCTCGGCGGCGGCCACCGCATCCAGCAGGTGGCGTTCCATGCGCTGCAGGCTGTCCACGCTGCGCGAACGCACATCGACGCCGAAGCTGACCTGCCCCGAGACCTTGCTGATGTCGGCTTGCTGCGCATCGGTATAGACCTGGCCGAAGGTCAGCGTCAGCTCATGCCCTTGCGCTTCCATTTGCGCCCAGTCCTGCTGCAGGCGGGCGATCACTTCCGCCAGCGCGGCCACGGCATCGTGGCGATGGCTGCGCGGCGTGGCGCCGGAATGCGCATAGTTGCCCAGCACCTGTGCGTGCCGGTAGCGCAGGCTGCCGCAGATGCCGGTGACGATGCCTACCTGTTCGCCCGCTTCCACCAGCACCGGCCCCTGCTCGATATGCAGCTCGAGGAAGCCGGCGATGCGTTCCGCCTTCAGGTGCGCCTGGCCATCGGCGATGCCCGCGGGATGTCCGCCGCATTCGGCCAGGTGCTGGCGCAGGCTGCGCCGCGTATCCAGGCGCAGGATTTCCAGCGCGTCGGCGCCCAGCAGGCCGAACGCCGACTTGCTGCCGATGTAGGAGAGCGGGAACCATGCGCTCTCTTCCGCGCGCACGCCCATGACGGTGACGTCGCATTGCGGTTGCATGCCGGCCGCGATCCAGCCGGCCAGTATCGACAGTCCCGCCACCACGCCGGCGGCGCCATCGTAATTGCCGCCGCGCGGAACCGAGTCGAGGTGCGAGCCGGTCATCAGCGCGGGGGCGGCGCGATCGCGGCCGGGCAGCGTCAGGTAAAGGTTGAGCGCGGCATCGGTGCTCACTTCCAGGCCAAGCCGGCGCGCGGTAGATGCCATCAGTTCGTGCGCGCGCTGTTCCCCGGCGCCGTAGGTGTCGCGCGTGATGCCGTGGGCGGCGCCATGCAGGGCCTCGTTGTCGCTGCGCAGTTGTGCGAACAGCTGCTGCGCCAGCGGCACGTCGGGCTCGGCCGTCGCGGCCGGGATCTTGATATCCATGTCTGCTTCCAATGTGATGTGATGGCGCTAGAGCCGGCAGCCAGGGATGGCGCGCCATGGGGCATTCTGCTGTCCATTTATCCGTAGTGACAAGCAATTGTCATGCCGCGCCCGGCGGCGGCGGGCCCTGCTCCGGGCGCGCCAATGAAGAAACCGGAACGGGACCGGCCGGGTCGGTAATGCCGTTCAGTTAAGGCTAATTCTGAAGCACGCATCACCCGAGCCCGTTCGGGCTGAACAGGCCCGCCAGGGCCGTATCGAAGCCAGCGTGTCGGCCTTACCGGTCTTGCTTGCCCTTCGATACGCTGCTGCGCAGCTACTCAGGGCGAACGGAGCCTGGGCACCACAAACCTCCACAAACACAAATGCCGTTCAGCGCTTAACTGAACGGCATTACGGCCGGGGCGGGTGTTTTCTTGAACGTATTCAGGCCCGGCCTGGATGCCACAAGCGCCGGGCCAGCTGCTGGCGGCCGAGTGCGAGGTGAAGAAGCCGATGGTGAGCAGCACGATGCCCAGGATCGCCAGCGCCGCGAACCGACAGGAGTAAAGGGGCAGGGCGGGTGTGGCCGCCTGTCGCGGCGCGCGCGTCACTGCCGCTTGAAGCGGGCGAGCACCGAATTGGCTTGTTCCAGGAAGGCGGCCGGATATTGCTCCACCAGCTTTTCCAGCGAAGGGATCATGCGTTCCAAGGCGATGGTCAGCGCGATGTCGCTGATTTCCTCGCCCCACAGTACCTTTTGCACGAAAGCGGCCGGCCCGATCTCGGCGATCAGGCGCATGCTCATCTGGCGTTCGATGGTGTCGGTGCGCGGCCCGAAGATTTCCTCGAAGATGCGCACGATGGCGTGTTCCAGCTTGCGGCGGAAGGTCTCGACTTCGTCGATCAAGCGGCGCGGATCGTCCGGCGGCGGCATCTCGCCCCGCTCATACAGCTGGCGGGCCTCTTCGGCCATGCGGCCCAGCTCCTGGACATGCAGCGTCAGCGCGCCGATCTCATCGATCAGCGTGCGCACCCGCATCTGTTGCGGCATGTCGGACTCGGCCGAATCCGGTGGCGTTGGATTCATGTTGTTCTTGTTTGCGCAGGGCGCCGGTCCGACAAAGGCCCGCGCGACCTGCTTGAATCGAAATCAATCGCGGCGGAGAAGCCGCTCCCATGCGGTTTCCCTGCCACCCCTGCGAGCGCTGCCGGCCTTGCGGCCACTCCGGTTTCCCAGCCGGAATCGGCGGCGTCTCGTCCCTTGCCCTTGGCAGAACGCATCGCGCGGACAGCGAAGCCCGTGGATGGGATGCGTTCTAAAAATTTCCTTGTGGAAATTGATGGAAGTATAGTGCGCTGCAAAAAAAACGCATGAAAATTTTCTCCGGTCCGATGCGGAAGCGACAACGCCCGGCGTAATTATTGTCTGAATATTAAAAAAAAGGGCCGGAATTACGTTTCCTGGCATGCTGCTGGCCCGCCAGTTCCTCGATCTGGAACATGTCGGAAAACGCGCAGCACTCCTGCGCCAGCATCAGGATGGATGAAATGAAGCTGCTCTTGCGCTCGCTGCGGTAAAGCGCCACGTAGGGCACATCGGGCAGCTTGGGCGTGGTCTCGATGATTTCCAGCGTGCCGCTCTCGATCAGCGGGCGCAAGGGCTGGTAGGGCAGGTAGCTCACCCCCATGCCCGACACCGTCAGGCCGATCAGTGCCACCACGCTGCTGCAGCTCAAGGAATGGCCGGGGAAGATCGACTGCGACTTGATCCAGCGGTCGTAGATGATGCCGGTGCCCGATTTGTTGCCCTGGGTGAGGATCGTGTGCGAGGCCAGTTCATGCATGCGCAGCGGGCGTTTGCGCTCGCCGATCAGCCCCGGCCGCGCCAGCCATACGCTCTTGACGCTGGCCAGCGGCAGCGCCGACAGGCCGGGGTCGGTGAAGGCGTCGGGCACGATGATGGCGTCCATCTCATCGTTTTGCAGCTTGTCGCGCAGGTGCACGCTCAAGTCCACGTCGGGTTCGATCACCACGCGCGGATAGTGCTGGTGGATGCGCCTGACCAAGCGCGGCAGCCAGGTCATCGCGGTCAGTTCGGTCACGCCGATGCGCAGGCGGCGCTCGATCACCTCGGGCTTGCTGAACTGCTCGATGGCGATATCGCGCTGCTCCAGCAGGCGGCGCGCGATCAGCAGCATCTCTTCGCCTTTTTCGGTCAGGCGCGCCTGGCGGTGTTCGCGGTCGAACAGCGGGGTGTCGAAACTGGCTTCCAGTTCCTTGATGCGTTTGGAGACCGCCGATTGCGTGGTGTTGAGCTTGCGCGCGGCCGGCGCGAAACCGCCCAGGGTGGCGATCCAGTAGAGGGCTTCGAGTTGCTTGAACGAGAACATGGGGGCATTTCCTGGCAGGCCGCCGTGGCGCCACGGCGGATGGCGCATTGTAGTGCAAGCGGGGCATCGCTTTTGTTTTCTCCCGCCGGCCATCGCCGGCCCGTTGCCGCCGTGTTCCCTTTGTTTTCCTTGTTGTGCGAGAAGCCTTTCCCGTTGTCCGGGAGCGCGCCTGCGCCACCAAAGCCGTTTCATGCCGGATGTGCAATACATTCTTAAAAGCGATGATTTCTGATAATTAAATATCGCTTTTTTTGCGTTTTTATCGCTCCTATGATGCGGCCATCAACCAAAACAACATGCATCCGAGGAGATCGACATGGCGACCACTGTCCCTGTTTCCGCTTTGCCTTTCCAGATCAATCCCGTTGCCGCGCCGGCCCCGGCCGACATCGTCGCCGCCTTGCAGGACATTGTCGTCTCGCACCTCTCCGACAACTTGCAGCGCCTGAGCGGCATGGGCGGCCTGCGCCGTATCCATGGCGACAAGAAGCTGGTCGGCACGGCCGTCACGGTCAAGACCCGTCCCGGCGACAACCTGCTGATCTACAAGGCGCTGATGATGATGCAGCCGGGCCACGTGCTGGTGGTCGACGGCGGCGGCGAGACCAGCAATGCGCTGGTGGGCGAACTGATCATGCTGTACGCGCAGCAGCGCGGCTGCGCCGGCTTCGTGCTGGACTCGGCGGTGCGCGACACCGCGGCTTTTCTTGAGGCCGACTTCCCCTGCTATGCGCGCGCCGTCTCGCACCGCGGCCCCTACAAGAACGGCCCCGGCCACATCAACGTGCCGGTCACCATCGGCGGCCAGGTGGTCAATCCCGGCGACATCGTGGTCGGCGACGAAGACGGCCTGGTGTGCTTCCCGCAGGCGCAGGCCGAGTCGCTGATCGACGCCGCCCGCAAGACCCAGGCGTACGAAGAGGCCATCAAGGCTGAAATCGCCAACGGCCGCGTCGAGCAGGAATGGCTGGCCCGCGTACTGACGCCGTTCGGCCTGTGAACCGCGCCGGCATCGCCCCCTGTTTTCACCACATTGGAGTTTGCATTGGATTTCCTGCCTGCCCATCGGCTTGACAGCGTCAAGCCATCCCCCAGCATGGCTGCAAAAGCTCGCGTCGACGCCTTGCGCGCCGAAGGGCGCAGCATCATCGATTTCACCATCGGCGAGCCCGACTTCCCGACGCCGCAACACATCGTCGAGGCCGGCATCGCCGCGCTCGGCGCCGGCCACACCCGTTACACCGCAGCTACCGGCACCCCGGCGCTGCGCCGCGCGATCGCCGACAAGCTGCAGCGCGAGAACTCGCTTTCCTACGGCGTCGACCAGATCGTGGTCGGCATCGGCGCCAAGCACATCATTTACAATGCCTTCGCTGCAACCTTGAACGAAGGCGACGAAGTCATCATTCCGACGCCATTCTGGGTGTCTTATCCGGACATGGTGGCGCTCAACGGCGGCACGCCGGTCATCGTCGGCTGCGACGAAAGCTCCGGCTTCAAACTGACCGCCGCCGCACTCGAAAAAAGCATCACGCTGCGCACCCGCTGGCTGGTGCTCAATACGCCCAACAATCCCAGCGGCGCGGTCTACACCGCAAGCGAACTGAAAGCGCTGTGCGAGGTGCTCATGCGCCATCCGCAGGTGTGGGTGATGACCGACGAGATCTACGAGCATTTCGTCTACGCCGGCGCGCAGCACGTATCGCCGCTGCAGGTGCAGCCGGAACTGGCCGGACGCACGCTGGTGATCAACGGCGTTTCCAAGGCTTATGCGATGACCGGCTGGCGCATCGGTTACGGCGCCGGACCGCGTCCGCTGATGCAGGCGCTGGGCTTGCTGATGACGCAGAGCACCACCTGCGCCGCCGGCGTCAGCCAGGCCGCTGCCGTGGCGGCGTTGTCCGGTTCGCAGCAATGCGTGGCCGAAGGCGCGGCGCTGTTTGCGCAGCGCCGCGAGCGCATCGTCGCGCTGGTCAATGCCATCGACGGCATGCGTTGCCTGGCGCCGGATGGCGCCTTCTACATCTTCCCGAGCGTGCAGGGCCTGCTGGGCAAGAGCACGCCGCAAGGCAAGACGCTGGCCAGCGATGTCGACGTGATGATGTACTTCCTCGAACAAGCCGGGGTGGCCACCATCGATGGCACTTCTTACGGCCAGCCGGGTTACCTGCGTTTTTCGTTCGCGACTTCGCTGGAACAGATCGAGCAGGGATGCGCCCAGCTTGCCGCCGCGGTCGCGGCGCTGAAGTAAGCGCGGGTTCAGTAAAACTTGCCGGCCGGTCTTTACCGGCCGGCTTCACACAGCGGTCATTTGAAAGGCCGCGAACAAACCGGGAGCGTGCATCACGCGCTCCATCTAACCGGAGGGATCATGATGAACTTCAAGAAAACCGTTATGGCCGTCGCCCTGCTGGCGGCGAGCTTCTCCGCCGCAGCCGACCAGCTGGCCGACATCAAGCAAAAGGGCACCCTGGTGTGCGGCACCCTGGGCACTGCCGAGCCGTTCAGCTTCCCCAACCAGCAAACGCGCGAGATCCAGGGCTATGACGTCGACTTCTGCAAGGCCATCGCCAAGAACCTCGGCGTGAAGCTGGAGCTGAAGATGATTTCGGTCGCGGCCCGCATTCCCGAGCTGCAGCAAAACCGGGTCGACATCGTGATCGCCAACCTCGGCTGGACCGCCGAGCGCGCCGAACAGATCGCGTATTCCGACGCCTATTACGCCAGCCCGCAAAAGGTTGCCGTCAAGCGCAGCTCCGGCTACAAGTCGCCGGCCGACCTGGGCGGCAAGCGCGTTTCCGCGACCAAGGGTTCCACTTCGGAACTGGCCGTGCGCAAAGCCATCCCGACCGCTTCCGTGACCACCTTCCAGGATCCGCCGGCCGCTTTCCTGGCGATGCAGCAGGGCAAGGTCGAAGGTTTCGCCGTGTCCGAACTGATGCTCTCGAAGTTCCAGGCGCAAGTCGAAAGCAGCTCGCCGATCGACATCCTGAACCCGCCGCTGATCAATGAGCTGTGGGGCGTAGGCATGCGCAAGGAAGAGGGCGGCCTGATCAAGCAAGTCAACGCCACGTTGGAAGGCATGGAAAAGTCGGGCGAAGCGCAACAGATCTTCGACAAGTGGTTCGGCCCCTCGACCCAGTACAAGCTCAAGCGCGACTTCAAGATCGAGCCCATCAAGGGCTGATGCCAGGAACCTGTTCGCGATCCTGAAGGGCGGTCGGTCAACTCCCGGCAAGATCGTGAACAGGCTCTGAGAATGCACGGCGCCGGCATCGTCCGGGCGCCGGCATCACCGGACCGCGCAAGGCGGTCCCGACCGCGCCGGACCCAACAAGGTCCGGCGCAGCGCATTGCAGGAGTACTCCATGAAACTGGATTTTTCGGTGCTGCTGCGGGACGACTACCCGCGCATGATCATCGAGGGCGTGATCACCATGCTCAAGCTGACCGCCTATTCGTGGCTGCTGGCCATGGCGGTCGGCATCGTGCTGGCCGTGATCCGCATGACCAACAACCGCGTCGCCACCGGCTTCGTCGCCGGTTATGTCGAATACCACCAGAACGTGCCGATGCTGGTGCAGATCTTCCTCTGGTATTTCGGCGTGCCCACGCTATTGCCCGATTCCGTACAGCTGTGGTTCAACATGCACCGCAGCGATTTCCTGTTCGCCACCATCGCGGTCGGCCTGGCCATGGGCGCGTATATGTCCGAAGGCCTGCGCGCAGGCATCCGTTCGATCCCGCGCGCGCAGATGGAAGCGGCGCGCGCGCTGGGGCTGTCGTATCTCAAGGCTTCGCGCCTGGTGATCCTGCCGCAGGCGCTGCGGCTGGCGTTGCCTACGCTGGTCAGTTACAGCGTGCTGCTGTTCAAGAACACCAGCCTGGCGATGGTGATCGGCGTGGCCGAACTGACCTACGCCACCCGCGAGATCGAGAGCCAGTCTTTCCGCACGGTGGAAATCTACCTGCTGTCCACCACGATCTATCTCGGCATTTCGCTGCTGATCATGGCCATCGGCGCGGCGCTGGAAAACCGCTACCGCATCAAGACGCGCTGAGAGGAATGCCATGAACGATATCTACGACATCATCCGCGACAACTGGATGTTGCTGCTGGTGGGCCAATATCCGCACGGCCCGCTGGGCGGCCTGGCGATCACGCTGCTGCTCTCGGTGCTGGGCCTGGCGCTGGCCTTCCCGGTCAGCCTGCTGCTGGCGCTGGGGCGCGTCTCGCCGCTGCGGGTGTTTCGCGTGCCGGCCACCGTCATCGTCTACCTCGCCCGCGGCGTGCCGCTGGTGATGTTCATCTTCTGGGTGTACTTCTTCGTTCCCCTGCTGATCGGGCGCACGGTTTCCGGCTTCACCACCATGCTCATCACGCTGGTGATCTACGAGGCGGCCTACCTGGCCGAAGTGATCCGCGCCGGCATCGAGGGGCTGCCGCGCGGCCAGGTCGAGGCTTCGCGCGCGCTGGGCATGAGCTACCTGCAGACCATGTTCAAGGTGGTGCTGCCGCAGGCCCTGTACAACATGCTGCCGGCGATGATCAGCCAGTTCGTCTCCAACATCAAGGAAACCTCGCTGGGTTATGTGATCAGCGTCAACGAACTGACCTTCGCCGCCAACCAGATCAACAGCATGCTGCTGACCAAGCCGTTCCGGGTCTTCATCCTGCTGGCGCTGATGTACTTCGTGCTGTGCTTCATGCTCACGCGCATGGCGCGCGTGCTGGAAAAGCGCATCGCCGCCAAGCGTGCGGCCAACCCCGTGAACCCGACGGCGCAGGCAGCGCCGCCGGTCGCAGCCTGAACCCAACGAGGAGCAACGCATATGGCGAGCAACAACCCGTCCGCAACCAACACGGCCATGATTTCCTTCGAAGGCGTCAACAAGTGGTACGACAGCTACCACGCGCTGGCCGACATCAATGCCGAAGTCGCCAAGGGCGAAGTGGTGGTGATCTGCGGCCCGTCCGGCTCGGGCAAGTCGACCCTGATCCGTACCGTCAACCGCCTGGAAGAGATCCAGAAGGGGCGCATCGTATTCGACGGGCAAGACGTCCACGCCCCCAAGCTGGACGTGAACCACTTCCGCAGCCGCGTCGGTTTCGTGTTCCAGAGCTTCAACCTGTTCCCGCACCTGTCGGTGGCGGAAAACATCATGATGGCGCCCATCAACGTGCTCAGGAAAAAGCGCGCCGACGCCCGCGTGCGGGCGCTGGAACTGCTTGAGCGCGTCGGCCTGGCGGCCAAGGCGGAGGCTTTCCCGGGGCAGCTTTCCGGCGGCCAGCAGCAGCGCGTGGCGATCGCCCGCGCACTGGCGATGGACCCGCCCGCGATGCTGTTCGATGAGCCGACCTCGGCGCTCGACCCCGAGATGGTGGGCGAGGTGCTGCAAGTGATGAAGGGCCTGGCGCGCGAAGGCATGACCATGATGTGCGTCACCCACGAGATGAACTTCGCCCGTGAAGTGGCCGACCGCGTCTGGTTCATGGACCACGGCAAGCTGGTCGAGACCGGTACGCCGGAAGCGTTCTTCACCCGTGCGCAGAGCGAACGCGCGCGCAAGTTCCTGGCCGAACTGCGCGACCACTGAAGCCGGCGCCGGACACAAGGACCAACAAGGGGAAGCCAATGAAATGGAATGACGTGCGCGTCTCGACGCGCCTGTCGGCCTGCATTACCGGCCTGATGGTGGCGATGCTGTCGGTGGCGGCCGCCACCCAGTACACCACGGTGCTGACCATGGAGCAAGCGCAGGAGTCGGTGCGCGACTATGACCAGCGCATCATCACCGCGGTGCGCTGGCTGGGCACTGCCGAATTGACCAGCGAACGCATGGTGGGCGCACTCAACACTTCCGACGGCGACCTGGCGATGCGCTACGAACAGGAAGTGCAGGCCGGTCGCGAGCAGATGGCCAGGCTGGAAAAAGAGCTCGCTTCGCATGCGCTGAGCGACGGCGATCGCGCTTCGCTGGCCGCCATCGAGGCCGCCAGCGCCAGGCTGACCGGCATCTCCAAGGCCGCCTCCGAACTCTCCTACAAGGGCGATATCGGCGGCGTGCAGACCATGATCGATAATGAGCTCAAGCCGGCCATCGCCGCTTATCTCGGCGCGCTCAAGAAGTTCGTCGCCCTGGAAGAGCAGCAGCGCGACCAGGTGGTGACCGATGTCGGCGCGCAAAGCCGCCGGCTGATGAGCGCGGGCCTCATCGGCGCCGCCTTGCTGCTGGCCATCGGCTTTGCCACCGCGCGCCTGATCGCGCGCTCCATCACGCGTCCGTTGGCGCGCGCCGTCGAACAGGCCGAGCGTATCGCACACGGCAACCTGTTGCGCGGCCGGGATGATGGCATTGAAGATCGGCGCGACGAGTTCGGACAGCTGCAGCAGGCGCTGGAACGGATGGCCGATGGCCTGCGCACGCTGGTGGCGCAAGTGCGCAGCGGCGTCGGTTCGGTCTCGACCGCGACCTCGGAAATCGCCAGCGGCAACCAGGAGCTGGCGTACCGCACCGAGCAGACCGTGGGCAATCTGCAGGTCACCGCCGCTTCCATGGAAGAATTCGCCGGCACCATCGGACAGTCGGCCGATACCGCGCGCCAGGCCAGCCAACTGGCCACCCAGGCGGCGCAATCGGCCACCCGCGGGGGCAGCGTGATGGACGACGTGGTCGAGCGCATGGCGCAGATTTCCGGCTCCTCGCGCAAGATCGCCGAGATCACCGGCGTGATCGACGGCATCGCTTTCCAGACCAATATCCTGGCATTGAATGCGGCGGTGGAAGCCGCCCGCGCCGGCGAGCAGGGCCGCGGTTTCGCGGTGGTGGCCTCCGAAGTGCGTTCGCTGGCGCAACGTTCGGCCCAGGCCGCGCGTGAAATCAAGGAACTGATCGGCAGTTCGCTGGCCACGGTGGCCGCCGGCTCGGAACAGGTCGGCCAGGCCGGCGCCGCCATGCAGGAGATCGTCGGCGACGTCCATCGCGTCAGCGGCCTGATCGGTGAAATTACGGCGGCCGCAGTCGAACAGAACAGCGGCATCAGCCAGGTCAACGCCGCCTTGTCGGATCTCGACGCCATGACCCAGCAGAACGCGGCCCTGGTCGAACAGGCCGCGGCCGCCGCCGAGTCGCTGCGCGAGCAGGCGGCCGGTTTGGCGCAGTTGGTCAGCGTGTTCGAGGTCGAAAGGGATGACCGGCGGCCCGTCCTGGGGCAGTGAACGCTCTCCCAAAAGTTGGGCGCCGATCTAACCATTGGGGTGTTTTTCATGACGAAGTATGGCCAAGCAACACGGCGCAAAATTATAGATGAGTATTTGTCCGGGACTGGCGGTTTCAGAGAATTGTCCCAACGCCCCCTGGCGCAGCAGACCGGCGCGTCGATGCGCAGATGCTAGTGTGGCTGCTGTCGCCCAACATCCTCAAGAAGAACCCGTCGCCGGGTAATCTGCAGAGGTTCTCTGGCGTGAAGCCGGAAGACGTGCCGCCGCAGATCCCGCTGTAACCAATCGCATCGGGTCGGCTGATGCATAGCCATGGCCGCATACGACAAGCCCCGCGCTCGGATGAGCTGCGGGGCTTTTGTTTTTCCGGGACTTGTTTTCCCGCAAGTTTTTGCGGCCACAGGCAGCTTGCCGGCCATGAGACAGCCGTCTCAGGCGCCGTCCATGGTGCAGTGCAGGGTAGCGCGCCAAAACGCCTGTGTTAAAACTAAGCATGTGCCCGGTTCGCCAGCGACATGCATACAAACGCAGCGCCTGCGAACCGTTTCGAACCTTAAGGAGTTCGTCATGCCCTATGTTCCGCAGGTCGATCACATGCGCCGTGTGCGCAACCTGATCGAAGGCCGTTCGCCGCAGGCCGGCGCCGATGTCCAGCGGTTGGCGTCGTCTTACCGGCGTTCGCTCGACCAGCACCATCTCGATCCCGCCAATACCGCCGGCCCGCGCGTGCTGAGCGCGTCCGAGCTGCGCCAGATCCAGCACCAGGAAGAGCGTTTCCTGCGCGCCTCGGGGCAATGCCTGTCCATGTTGCACCAGACGGTGCGCGAGGCCGACTACTGCGTGATGCTGACCAATGCCAGCGGCGTGACCATCGATTACCGCGTGGACCGCGACCGCCGCGGCGACTTCAAGCGCGCCGGCCTGTATCTCGGTTCCTGCTGGTCGGAGCGGGAGGAAGGTACCTGCGGCGTGGCCAGCGTCTTGCAGGATCGCATGCCGATCACGGTGCACAAGACCGACCATTTCCGCGCCGCCTTCACCACATTGACCTGCAGCGCGTCTCCTATCTTCGCGCCGGACGGCGGGCTGATCGGCGTGCTGGATGCATCGGCCATCCGTTCGCCCGATGCGCGCGACAGCCAGCGCCTGGTGAACCGGATCGTGCGCCAGAGCGCGGTGCTGATCGAAGACGGCTATTTCCTCAATGCCACCGCCGGAGACTGGGTGCTGCTGGCGCACCGCAGCCGGCATTACGTGGAAGCGCAGCCGGAAATCCTGATCGCTTTCGACGCGGTGGGCAATATCACCGCCGCCAACCGCTGCGCCCGCGCCTGTATCCCGGCGCTGAAGCACTTGCCGTTGCCGCTGGAACAGGTGTTCGATATCCGTCCGGAACGCCTGCTGGGCGCACGCGCGGAACAGGCGCTGGTGAGCCTGCGTTTGCTTGACGGCGGTGCGTTGCTGCATGCCCGCGTCCGCATCCCGGCGCGCCGCGCGTCGGCGGTGGCTGCTGCTGCTTCTTCCGGCATGTCCGGCGCAGCCATGCCGGCCGACCGGGCCCAGCCGGCGGGCGCGAGCGAGCCTGAACTGCTGGAGCGCAAGCACATCATCGCCGCCCTGGACGAATGCAAATGGCGGCCGGTGCCGGCGGCCGAGCGCCTGGGCATTTCGCGCGCCACGCTGTACCGGCGCATGCGCAGATTCGACATCGTGCCGCCGCACCGACGTTAGCGGCGCCGGCCTTCTTTCCCCAGGCGGGCGCAGACCCGCTTTCCCAAGCAAGTAATCACTATCTATTTTTATAGAGGAGACATCATGTCCAAAACAAACCCGGACCAGGCCGTCGCCGGCATGCTCGAAACGCTGCAAAGCCATTTGCGCAACGGCAAGGCCGAAGCCGCCGCAGGGCTGTTCCTGGAGGACTGCTACTGGCGCGACCTGGTCGCCTTCACCTGGAATATCAAGACGCTCGAAGGACGGGCCCAGATCGCCGCGATGCTGGCGCAGCAGTTGCCGGCGCTGGGCGAGATCGGCCTGCGCCTGGCCGAGGGCGAAGCCGCCAGCCAGGCCGATGGCGTCACGCAGGCATGGATCACTGTGGAAACCGGCACCGCGCGCGGCAGCGGGTTGATCCGCCTGAAGGACGGCAAGATCTGGACCCTGCTCACGACCATGTCGGAGCTCAAAGGACATGAGGAAAGCAAGGGCGTGCGGCGGCCGATGGGCGCCGTGCATGGCGTGCATACCGGACGCAAGAGCTGGAAGGAGGAGCGCGAGCAGGAACTGGCCGAACTGGGCCGCAGCGAGCAGCCCTATTGCCTGATCATCGGCGGCGGGCAGGGCGGGCTGGCGCTGGGGGCGCGGCTGCGCCAGCTCAAGGTGCCGACCATCATCGTCGAACGCAACGAGAAGCCGGGCGACAGCTGGCGCAAGCGCTACAAGAGCCTGTGCCTGCATGACCCGGTCTGGTACGACCACATGCCTTACATTCCCTTCCCGGACAACTGGCCGGTATTCACGCCCAAGGACAAGGTGGGCGACTGGCTGGAGATGTACGCCAAGGTCATGGAGCTCAATTTCTGGGGTTCCACCGACTGCAAATCGGCTTCCTACGACGAGGCGGCCGGCGAGTGGCGCGTGGTGGTCGAGCGCGGCGGCGAACGGATCACCTTGCGGCCGAAGCAGCTGGTGCTGGCCACCGGCATGTCCGGCAAGCCCAACCTGCCGAAGTTCAAGGGCATGGATGTGTTCAAGGGCGAGCAGCAGCATTCGTCGAAACATCCCGGCCCCGATGCTTACCGCGGCAAGAAGGTGGTGGTGATCGGCGCCAACAATTCCGCCCACGACATTTGCGCGGCGCTGTGGGAAGCGGGCGTCGACGTGACCATGGTGCAGCGTTCGTCGACGCACATCGTCAAGTCGGACTCGCTCATGGAGCTGGCGCTGGGCGACCTGTATTCCGAGCGCGCGCTCCAATCAGGCATGACCACCGCCAAGGCCGACCTTACCTTTGCCTCGATCCCGTACAAGGTCTTGCCGCAAATGCAGACCAAGGTGTTCGACGCCATCCGGGAGCGCGACGCCGGGTTCTATGCGCGGCTGGAGAAGGCCGGCTTCATGCTGGACTTCGGCGACGACGGTTCCGGCCTGTTCATGAAATACCTGCGGCGCGGCTCGGGCTACTACATCGACGTCGGGGCTTCCGAACTGGTCGCAGACGGCAAGATCAAGCTCAAGAGCGGCGTCGACGTGAAGGAGCTCAAGGAACATTCGGTGGTGTTGAGCGACGGCAGCGAATTGCCGGCCGACCTGGTCGTCTACGCGACCGGCTATGGCTCGATGAACGGCTGGGCCGCCGACCTTATTTCGCAGGAGGTGGCCGACAAGGTCGGCAAGGTGTGGGGACTGGGCTCGGATACGCTCAAGGACCCGGGCCCATGGGAAGGCGAACAGCGCAACATGTGGAAGCCGACGCAGCAGCCGGCGCTGTGGTTCCACGGCGGTAACCTGCACCAGTCGCGCCATTACTCGCAGTACCTGTCGCTGCAGTTGAAGGCGCGCATGGAAGTCATCGCTACGCCGGTGTACGGCTTGCAGGAAGTGCACCATCTTTCCTGATGCCGGAAAGATGGGCGGCGCGCAGGGTCAGCGTTCGATCTTGCGCGCCAGCACGATGGAGGTGGTGGTGCGGGTGACGCCGTCGATCTCGCCGATCTCGTCGAGCAACTGGTCGAGCCGTTCGGCCGAAGAGGCGCGCAGCCAGGCGACGTAGTCGAACTCGCCGGAGACCGAGCACAGCAGTTCGATCT
Organism: Herbaspirillum sp. SJZ106; assembly: GCF_006715495.1. Classification (GTDB taxonomy): domain Bacteria; phylum Pseudomonadota; class Gammaproteobacteria; order Burkholderiales; family Burkholderiaceae_D; genus Herbaspirillum. The sequence goes on along the minus strand of NZ_VFNI01000008.1, from coordinate 15,712 downwards.
CGGGCATGCGCCTGAAGCGCTTCAAGACGTCGCGCGCGGCCTTGGCCTCGACGGTGATGCCGACATACGCGCGCAGTGCATTGTCGGTCACTTCCTGGCCCAGCTTGACGGTGTAGCCGGCGATGATGCCGTTCTTTTCCAGCCGGGCCAGGCGCGCCACCACGGTGGTGCGCGCCACGCCCAGCTTGCGCGCCAGGTTGGCCACGCTCTCGCGCGCCGACACCTGCAGCAGCGCGATCAGGTTGCGATCGGTGTCGTCGAGGGTGTCGAGCCGCGTTTTCATGTGGTCGCCGTGTGGTCGATGTATGGCCGATCAGGCGTTGAAGCGCGCCAGGAACGCCTGGGTCGCCGCCTGTTGCGGGTTGTCGATGACCTGCGACGGCGGGCCGGCTTCCACCACCACGCCGTCGCGCATGAACACCACCTGGTCGGCCACTTCGCGCGCGAAGGCGATCTCGTGGGTGACCAGGATCATGGTCATGCCGTCGGCCGCCAGGCTGCGGATCACGTTCAGGACTTCGCCCACCAGCTCGGGGTCGAGCGCCGAGGTGGCTTCGTCGAACAGCATCACGTCCGGCTGCATGGCCAGCGCGCGGGCGATGGCGATGCGCTGCTTCTGGCCGCCGGAAAGCTTTTGCGGATACATGTCGGCGCGTTCGGCCAGGCCGACTTTCTGCAGCAGCGCCAGGGCCTTGGCGCGGGCTTCGGCCTTGGGCGTGCGCAGCACGGTGAGCATGCCTTCCATCACGTTCTCGAGCGCGGTCATGTGCGGGAACAGGTTGAAGTGCTGGAACACCATGCCGGTGCGGGCGCGGAAGCCGGCCAGTTCCTTGTCCTTGGGCAGGCGCGCTTTCTTCCCGTTCTTGCCGTCGAAATCGAAGTGGCGCTCGCCGATGCGCACCGAACCCTGGTCCGGCACGGTCAGCAGGTTCAGGCAGCGCAGCAGGGTCGACTTGCCCGAGCCGGACGGCCCGATCATGGCGACCACGCAGCCGCGGTCGATCTGGATGGAAATATCCTTGAGCACCACATGGTCGCCGAAGGCCTTCTTGAGGTTGCTGATCTGGATCATCGAATTGCCGTTGCTCATCATTGGTTCCTTAAGCGTTGCTTAACCGTGCTGCGCCGACAGGCGGGTTTCCAGGCGCTTGGCCCAGATGGTGGCGGGCAGCAGGATCAGGAAATAGATGATCGCGACCAGGGTGTAGATTTCCAGCGGGCGATAGGTCTCGTGGGCGATGATCTGGCCCTGGTAGAGCAGGTCGGGCACGGCCAGCACTGACAGCAGCGAAGTGTTCTTCAACTGCATGATGGACTGGTTCACCAGCGGCGGGGTCATGCGCTTGAACGCCTGCGGCAGGATCACGCGCTTCATCAGCTGGAAGCGGGTCATGCCCAGCGCCCAGCCGGCTTCGGACTGGCCGACGTCGATCGAGACGATGCCGCCGCGGATGATTTCCGAGTAGAACGCGCCGCCATACAGCGCCAGCGACAGCATGGCGGCGGTGCCGGCCGACATCTCGATGCCCAGCAATACCGGCAGCGCGTAGTAGAACCACACCAGCTGCACCAGCACCGGCGTGCAACGGAACACTTCCACGAAGGCGCGCAGCGGCCCCGAGACGAACGGGTTGGAAGAGAGGCGGCCGAGGCCGACCACCAGCCCGACCAACAGGCCCAGCGCGATACAGGCCACGGTATAGCCCAGCGTGTAGACGAAGCCGATGCCGATGATGCTCCTGAATTGCCAGAGCGAGCCGAAGTCCCATTGATACATCTGCGGTTTTCCTTCAATACGATTCAATATGGACCAGAGGCCTGGTCCGGGGCGGATGGGATACGAAATTTCCAAGCACGATCCATGCCCCGGCGCCATGGTTTCGGGCAGGGGCCGCCGCTGTCGCTGGCAAGTGTCGGGAAGGCATGGGGGAGGGCACGGATATCTTTTATAAGGATTGCATGGTCGCAACCCGCGAATCCGGCAATTGTAATGGAGAACGGCCGGCGGCGGACAGATCCGGGCCATGCCGGATCGGCCTGGCGCCCCACGCTGCTGCTGCGTTTGGTGGCGTTCGGTTGGAACGCATCCCGCCCCTGTTGATGAAATGAGTTCTAAAATAGCGCACTCGCGGCGATATGCTTGAATACGCCGCCCACCGGCTTTCCCAGCGATTGGGAATGCGCCCAATCCGACAACGACAATGAATCAGGTTTCCCCTTCCGTCACTTCCGCCGAGCCGCACCGTACCATCCTCATCACCGGCGCCGCGCGCGGCATCGGCGCGGCGGTCGCCGCCTCGGTAGCGGGGCCGGGCGTGTCGCTGGTGCTGCATGCGCGCAGCGACTCCCCGGAACTGCAAGCCACTGCGCAGCGCTGTCGCGAGCAGGGCGCGCGCTGCGTGCTGGCCTTGGGCGACATGGCCGAGCCCGGCACCGCGGCGTTGCTGCGCGATACCGCGCTGGATGAATTCGGCCGGCTCGACGCGCTGGTGGCCAATGCCGGCTTCGCCGACCGCAAGCGTATCGGTGAACTGTCGGACGCCGACTGGTCGCGTTCGCTCGATGCGCTGCTCTCGGGATTCTTCCGGCTGACGACCGCCTGCAAGGAGGCATTGGAGGCGTCCGGCTCGGGGCGGGTGGTGGCGGTCAGCTCCTTCGTGGCGCATGTATTCCGCCTGGGCGAATCGGGCTTTCCGGCGTCGGCCGCGGCCAAGGCCGGCATCGAGGCGTTGGTGAAATCGCTGGCGGTGCAGCTGGCGCCGGCTGGCGTCACGGTCAACGCGGTCGCGCCCGGTTATGTGCAAAAGAGCGACCCGGTCAAATCGGCCATCGACCCGGCGGCCTGGCAGGCCGCACTCGACCGCATCCCGCTGCGCCGTTTGGGGCAGCCGCAGGAGATCGCCAATGTCATCGGCTTCCTGCTCAGCCCGGCGGCGTCCTATGTCACCGGCCAGGTCTGGCACGTGGATGGCGGACTGACGCTGTAACGCGCTCTTAATTCATCTGACCTATCTCTGGGAACACCATGCGCATCATCGTGCTCGGCGCCGGCATCGTTGGCGTCACCACCGCTTATTTTCTCCGCGAGCGCGGCCATGAAGTCACCGTGGTCGAGCGTCGTGCCGACGTGGCGGCCGAGACCAGTGTCGGCAACGCCGGCCATGTCTGCCCTTCCTACGCCACGCCCTGGGCGGCGCCGGGCATGCCGGCCAAGTCGCTCAAGTGGTCGCTGCAGAGCTGGCTGGGCATCGAGGCCGCGTTGCGGTTTACGCCGCGGCTGGACGCGCACCAATGGAAGTGGCTCAAGACCTTCCTGGCGCAATGCACGCCCGAGCGCTATGCCGTCAACAAGGCGCGCATGGGCCGCCTGGCGCGTTACAGCCACTCGCAGCTGAAGCAGATCCGCGAGCGCCTGGACATCCAGTACGAGCAGACCAGCGGCGGCAACCTGCAATTGTTCCGTACCCAGGAAGGGGTGGACAACGCGGGCTTGTCGACCAGGGTGCTGGCCGAGGCGGGGGTGCCGTTCGAGTTGCTCGATGGCGACGGCTGCGTGGCTTTCGACCCGGGTTTGCGCGCGGCGCGCAACGAGTTGAAGGGCGGGCTGCTGCTGCCCATGGATGAAACCGGCAACTGCCCGCTGTTCGCCCGCGCGCTGGCGGCGTGGCTCAAGACGCAGGGCGTGGCGTTCCGCCTGTCGACGACGGTGGAAGGCATCGAGGTCGCCGGCGGCCGGGTGGCGGGGGTGCGCACCAGCGCCGGCACGCTGCAGGCCGATGCCTATGTGGTGGCCTGCGCCGCCGCATCGGTGCCGATGTTGAAGCCTTTGGGCCTGGATCTGCCGATCTATCCGGTCAAGGGCTACGCCATCACGGTGCCGGTGGCCGACCCCGAGGGCGCGCCCAGGAGCGGCGTCATGGATGAGTATTACAAGGTGGCGATCACCCGCATGGGCAACCATATCCGCGCGGCCGGCACGGCCGAGATCGGCAGCTGGGATACCAGGGTCGCGCCGCGCGACTGCGCTACCGCGATCAAGTCCTTGAAGAACCTTTATCCCAACGGCGCAGACCTGGCCAAGGTCGAATACTGGGCCGGCTTGCGGCCGATGACGCCGGACGGCGCGCCGCTGATCGGCAAGACGCCCTATGCCAACCTGTGGCTCAACGCCGGGCATGGTTCGAACGGCTGGACCACGGCCTGCGGTTCCAGCCGCATCATCGCCGACAAGATCGCCGGCGTGGCGACCGATATCGAAAGCGCCGACCTGGAGCCGCAGCGATTGATCTGATCAGGTCGTTGGTAACGCCGATGTATAACGTCCCGTTTCTGTCGCTAGCCAGGATGTAGACGTAGTAGCTCATGCCGGCCATCGTATGGGCAAGCAGGCCTTTGAAGAATCGATGAATTTGGATTTGCGAAGATTTATTCGCTACGCAAACGCCGTCGTCCTGACGAAGGTCAGAATCCGATGTCGTTCAACGGCCGTCGATACACAACGAAAGCCACTGGATTCCGGCCTTCGCCGGGATGATGAAAAGAAATCGAGGGTCAGCGCTCGAACAGCGCGTCGACGTTGTCGCCGTTGCTGAAAGCGCTGATGGCCCAACCGGCCGGCGTCTTGTAGAAGATGAACTGCCAGGGGATGGCCTGCTTCTCGGTCTTCTCGATGTAGGTCAGCTTGAGCAGCGAGTCGCCGACCTTCTCTGAACGGATGAACTCGTAACCGACCGAATTGCCGACCTGCGCTTCGATCGCCATGCGCGTGCTGCGCGCGTTGACGCGGGCCGCTTCCAGCGCGCGGATGTCGATCAATGCGTAAGGCGACATCGCGGCGTAGGCGTCATCGGTGCGGCCGGCGCCGGCCTGGGCCATGATCTTGTCGGTCAGCGGCCGGATCTGGCTTTCGGAGGCCAGCGTATCGGCGTGGGCGGTGTGGCAGATGCCGGCCAGCGCGAGGGCGGCGAACAGCGGGCGCGGGAAGGATGGCTTCATTCGGATCTCCAATGGTCAAGGGAACATCTGCGGGGGCATTGTGCCATGGCGCGCGCAGGCGGGAAATGCAGGCGAAAAATGCAGGTGGGAAGCGCCGGGTGTAAAGCATGCGCAAGGGCAGCGTAAATCAAGGTAAAACAAGCCTGGCGCGGGAATCCGCGCGGCTATGATGTCCAGCCTGGAGCCCGTGTCTGTCGAACCGGGTTCCGTTCCGGGGGGAGCATCATGCGCACCATCATTTCCGCTACATTGCTGGCATCGTCATTGTCGGGTTGCATCGTGATGTCGTCCAATCCGCTGGTCGATGCCGCCAGCGTGATCGGATACGCCGCCTCCGGCGTGAAGGGGATGACGCCCAATCCGCCGATCAATCCCGTCGTCTACAACAAGGATCCGATCCGCGAAGTCTGCATCGAGTGGAACGGCGCCGTGGCCCTGAGCGACTTTGTGCCGGGCCTGCAGGCTGAGCTGCAAAGGCACGGCGTGTCGAGCCGCGTGTACGACGCCGGCACCCAATCCCCCGGCTGCCCGGTGACGCTGACCTATGTCGGCTACGTCAAATGGGACACCAAGGTGTTCTCCGATGCCTATACTCCTTACCTCACCTATGCCGCCCTGACGCTGCGCCGCGATGGCCGCGTGCTGGGGTCGGCCCAATACCGCATCGGCTCCTTCGCTCAGGACAAGTGGGCCAGCGTCAACGACAAGCTGGGTCCGCTGGTGGATGCGCTGTTGCCGGGCAACCCGCCGATCATCGCCGACAACTCGCCGCAAGACGCCAAGAGCGCCACCGGCGGCTACTGAACCGATACTTCGCAGGCGACATAAAGAACGGCAACCGAGGTTGCCGTTCTTGTGCACGCCATCGCGGCGCGCATGCGGGCCACACGCCGGCTTACCAGATCGTCAGCAGGCGGCGGAAAAACCCTTTGTCCGTGCTGGCGTCCGCGACCGTGCCGCCGCCCACTTGCTCCAGGCGCGCATCGGCCACGTTGGCCGAGGCCACCACCCCGCCGCGGATGTCGCGCGTGCGCACCACGCCGGAGAAGCGCAGCGTATTGACGTTGCTGTTGATGCCGATGCGCTTTTCCCCCGCCACCACCAGGTTGCGGTTGGGCAGCACTTCGACGATGGAGACCATCAGCGTGCCGGTCATGGTATTGCTGTTGCTGGTGTCGCCGGAGCCCTTGAACGAATTGCTGCCGGAGGCCGAATAGTTGGCGTCGTACAGCGCGGTAAACAGCCCGCCCAGCGGCGCCGATGAGCCTGGACCCTTCTGCGACAGGGTGGTGTCGGTGCTGTTGTTGGTGGCCGACTTGTTGCTGCCGCTGATGGATTCGGAGATGTCGATCTTGATGATGTCGCCGACGTTGTAGGCGGTCGGCTCCTCGAACAGCTGCGCGCTGGAGACGCGGAAGATGGCGCCGTTGTTCTCGACGTTGGCCACCGGATAGGATGGCCGCACGCTGGTCGGGCCGCTCACCATGGGCGCCGGGCTGTAGCAGGCTGACAGCGATGCGGCCAGCGCGCATGCGCCGGCCAGACGATATTGGAACTTCATGGCGATCCCCCCGAGAATTGGCAGCCGGACTGGACTGTCTGGCTCTGCCGAGCGCCGGCGGCATATGTGCAATACGCGGCGGCTCGTGTGCGGATGATGTGCGCCAACGGTGTAAGCGGCGGTTAATCCGGTGTAAATGCCTGCAAACAAAAATCAGCCATGGTCAAGCCGCAGAGATGCCGGGTATTCATGCCTCATTTCCCATGCAGGCGCGGCGGCCGCGCGTCATGCGATGCTCCTTTTCGGGGCATAATGGCGGTTATTCCACCGATACGGCGGGCCCGTCCGGGGCACCCGCACCCAATCATGGCAACAGAAAAAAACCAGCCCAGCGTGCATGAGCAACTCGTGTCGGCACGCATCCGCGAGCGCATCAAGGCCGCCGGCGTGCGCTTTCACGCCAACGACAATATCGCCGCCTTCATTGAAGACGGCGAGCTTGAGCAATTGCAGGCCGAAGTGCAGGGCAAGCTGGCGGAGGTGCTGGAAAGCCTCGTCATCGATGTCGAGAGCGACCACAATACCCAGGACACGGCCAGGCGCGTGGCCAAGATGTATCTCAATGAGGTCTTCCGCGGCCGTTACCAGGCGCCGCCGGCGGTGACCGAGTTTCCCAACATCGAGCGTTTGAACGAGCTGATGATTGTCGGCCCGATCACCGTGCGCAGCGCCTGCTCGCACCACCTGTGCCCGATCATGGGCAAGGTGTGGGTGGGGGTGATGCCCAACGAGCATTCCAACCTGATCGGCCTGTCGAAGTACGCGCGATTGCTGGAATGGGTGATGAGCCGCCCGCAGATCCAGGAGGAGGCGGTGTCGCAGGCGGCCGACCTGCTGATGCAGAAGCTGCAGCCGGACGGCCTGGCCATCGTGATGGAAGCCGACCATTTCTGCATGCACTGGCGCGGCGTGAGGGATATGGAGTCGAAGATGATCAACAGCGTCATGCGGGGTTCCTTCCTGCGCGACGCCAACCTGCGGCGCGAATTCCTGGCGCTGATTTCCCAACGTCAACGAGGTTAGAACGCATTGCGTGAACAGGCGTGAGATGTGTTCTGTCCAAGAAGGGTGCTGGCGGCGTTGCGCTCCTTGCACTTCATCCCAAATGGGGTAAGCTCGCACTCAGGCCTATTCATCAAATGAGTTCTCATCATGTTAGTTCGTCTGATCTATGCAAGCCGTGCGCGCAGCCCGATTTCCCACGAGGTGGTCGAGGCCATCCTGGCCAGCGCGCGCAAGCACAATCCCCAGAAGGGGATCACCGGCGTGCTGTGCTACAGCGATGCCATCTTCGTGCAGGTGCTGGAGGGCGGGCGCGACCAGGTGAACCAGATGTATGGCCAGTTGCAGCGCGACGAGCGCCATCACGACCTGGTGTTGCTGGGGTATGAGTCGATCGACGAACGGCAGTACTCGTCATGGACCATGGGCAAGATCCGCCTGGACAAGATCAACCGTTCGCTGCTGCTGAAATATTCGGTGTGCGGCGAACTGAATCCTTACCTGGTCTCCAACTGCGCCACCGTGGCGCTGCTCAACGAACTGGCTTCGACCGCGGCCTTCGCCCAGCGCGACTGAGCCCGGTCATGCCGGAGGGCGTTGCCGCCATCGGCTTGCCTGCCTTATTTTTTCAGCGGCGGCGCATACGGGTTCTTGGTCAGCAGGCGCAGGAAGCTGGCCAGGCAGGCCGCCCCGGCGAAGGCGGCGCCGCAACCCAGCGCGAAACGCGATCCCTGGCTTTCCGACAGATTGAAGCACAGCGCCACCAGTGCCGCGCCGATGCTTTGGCCCAGCAAGCGCGCCGTGGCCACGATGCCGGAAGCGCCGCCGCTGCGGTGCGGCGGCGCGCTGGTCATCAGGGCTTTCAGGTTGGGCGACTGGAAGAAGCCGAAACCCATGCCGCACAACAGCATGCGCCAGCTGATTTCCCACACGCTGGGCGCGGCCGGCATGAAGGTCATCGACAACAGGCCCGCGCATAGCAGCGCCAGGCCGACGCCGCCGAGGATGCCGGCCGGATAGTGGTCGGACATGCGGCCCGCGATCGGCGCCATGATGGCTACGGCCACCGGCCACGGGGTCATCAGCAGGCCGATCTCGACCTGGCTGCGGCCGAGGTCGTGGTGGAAGAAGAAGGGCAGCGAGACAAAGGCCAGGCCTTGCGCGGCGAAGGAACACACGGCGGTGATCGCCGATAGCGAGAACATGGGGTGGCGGAACAGGTCGACCGGCAGCATCGGCGCCGGGTGCGAGGCTTCGCGGCGCAGCAGGAACAGGCCGCACACGATGGCCGCCGCCAGTTCGATGCCGACCACGCTGGCCTGGGCCTGGTGCGCGCCTTCGCCGATGGCCAGGATCAGCAGTCCGAAGGCGGCGGCATTGAGCAGCGCGCTGCGCACATCGAATGTATGCTTGGACAGCGCGGTGTGCGGCAGCGAAGGCAGCGCCAGCACGATGGCGACGATGCCCAGCGGCACGTTGACCGCGAACAGCCACGGCCACGGCGCGATGGCGAGGATGCCGGAGGCGACGCTGGGGCCGACGGTGAAGGCGATGGCCACGATCAGCGTGTTCAGGCCAACGCCCCGGCCCAGCGAGCGCGTGGGGTAGATGAAGCGGATCAGCGCGGTGTTGACGCTCATGATTCCGGCCCCGCCCAGCCCTTGCAGGAAGCGGGCCATGACCAGCGTGGGCAGCGACCACGCGACCGCGCACAGCAGCGAGGCGGCGGTAAACAGCACCAGTCCCCAGATATAGATGCGGCGGTAGCCGACGATTTCGCCCAGCGCCGCCAGCGGCAGCAGCGACACCATCATGGCCAGCTGGTAAGCGGTGACGATCCAGACCGAGCCCGCCGGCGTGGTGTTGAGGTCCAGCGCCATGGCCGGCAGGGCGGTGTTGGCGATGGCGGTGTCCAGCGTGGCCAGGCCGACGGCGATGAGCAGCGTCATGATGGCGCGGCCGCGTTGTTCGGGCGGCAGGCCTTCGCCGGCGATGACCAGGTGACGGGTGGGTTCGGCGGCGCCGGTGGATGAAGGCTGCGATGACATGTGCTTGGGCGAGGTAGGGGCGGTATGCCTGCTAACGGCAAGGTGCGCCGCTTGTCTGTTTATATATATAAGAGCCTGTTTCCGGCACAGGCTCCGGCCGGCCCCCGGTTGAGGCGGCGTTCAATGATAGCGGGGAAACGCGGGGTTTGCTGGCGACGGTGCCTGCTGGCGGGATGGTGCGCTATGATGGCGGTTTGCGCCGGCGCGGCCGGCGCGTTTTGATGACGGAGTCGCGAGCATGTCCAATAAGCAGTTGTCGCAGCGCCTGTGCGCATGGATCGACCAGCATTTCGATGAGGAAGTCGGCGTCCTGCAGCAGCTGATCCGCATACCCACCGATACCCCGCCCGGCAACAACGCGCCGCATGCGGATGCGGTGGCCGAGCTGGTCAAGGCCTGGGGCTGGAGCGCCGAGAAGCATGCGGTGCCGCAGCAGCAGGTGGCCGACTACGGCATGCAGAGCGTGACCAACCTGATCGTGCGCCGTCCTTACGCCGCCGGCGGGCCGACCGTGGCGCTCAATGCCCATGGCGACGTGGTGCCGCCGGGCGAAGGCTGGCGCCACGATCCTTACGGCGGCGAGATCGACGACGGCCGCATCTACGGCCGCGCGTCGGCGGTGTCCAAGAGCGACTTCGCCAGCTATATCTTCGCGGTGCGCGCGCTGGAGGCGCTGGGCGTCGATCTGCGCGGCGCGCTGGAACTGCATTTTACTTACGACGAAGAGTTCGGCGGCCTGCTCGGTCCCGGCTGGCTGCTGGAGCAGAAGCTGACCAAACCTGACTTCGTGATCGCGGCCGGCTTCAGCTACAACATCGTCACGGCCCACAATGCCTGCCTGCAGTTTGAAGTCACCGTCAATGGCAAGGCGACCCACGGCTCCATGCCTGAAACCGGCCACGACGCCTTGCAGGCGGCAACTGCCATCCTCAATGCCATCTATGCGGCGGTACCGGGCCTGAAGGATATCCGTTCATCGATCCCCGGCATCAGCCACCCGACCATGATCGTCGGCCGCATCGACGGCGGCACCAACACCAACGTGGTGCCGGGCAAGGTGGTGCTGAAGATGGACCGCCGCATGATCCCGGAAGAGGATCCGGCGCAGGTCGAAGCCGGCGTGCGCAAGATGATCGGGGACGCGGTGGCCGGTTTGCCCGGCATCCGGGTCGAGATCCGTCGCCTGCTGCTGGCGCGCGCGCTGCGTCCGCTGCCGGGCCACGAGAAACTGGTCGACAGCCTGTTGCGCAATGCGCAGGAAGTCATGGGCGAGACGCTCACCACCAACGGTTCGGCGCTGTATACCGACGCGCGCCTGTATGGCGAGCATGGCATCCCGGTGGTGCTGTTCGGCGCCGGCCCGCGCACGCTGATGGAATCCAATGCCAAGCAGGCCGATGAGAACCTGGCGCTGGACGATTTGAAGAAGGCCACCAAGGTGGTGGCCATGACGCTTCTGGACTTCGTCGGCCCGCAGGCTTGAGGGCGCCGTCTGGCGCCATCGGTCAATGGGGCCATCGTCATGGCGGCCTCGCCGCTTCGCAAGGGATTCATGTGTTGTCGATATGGCAACGCATAGAAATTTTTCCGATAAGCTCATCTTGATTACAATGGGAGCCCGCATCAGGCTTTCCTGCGGCAGCCGTCGGCCGATAACAAACAAAAGAGCGATGGTGTGTTGCCGATGGGCGGCCCGGATGCGGGAAGGGCATGAAGCCATGTCCGCGCTCCCTGCTGGAACCATTGGACAATTCTTTCAGGCCGGTGCAGCATTCCGGCTCTACGGTTTGCCTGAGCCTTGCGCCATGCCCTTATCCTGAACGCATATGTGTACGGCTTGCGGAGCGGGCGTAAGCAGGTTTCCGAGAAGGCCTGAGCGCCAGGATTACACCGAAAGTCTTGTGAGGACCCTGATCAATCGCATGCAGAACGCCATCGAGCACACCTCTGATCTGGCAGGACAGCCTGCCGCCCGGCAGGGCTATCTTGGATTGTCGTTCCGGCAGTTGCTGCTGGCCGCGTTCCTGCTGATCGCCGCGCTGTTGAGCGCGACATCCGTCCATGCGTTGTTTACGCTGGATCGCATGGCCACCAACAGTAGCGACACCGCGCGCCAGGCGGTGCAGCTGACCGAGGCCGCGCAACGCCTGGCTGAGCGCACCGTGGCGATGGAACGCAGCGCGCGCCAATACCTGGTGCTGGACGATCCGGCCTTCCGCGACCGTTTCGTGGAGGCGCGGGACCAGGCCAGGGAAGCGTTGGGCGAGCTGTCCGATTCGTTGCCGATGGCGCCGCGCGATATCTTCAGCCAGTGGGGCGTGTATGCCGACGAGGCGGCGGCAGTGCTGGATTCCGAATCGCGCAAGGACAAGTCCGAGCAGTTGAAGGTGTTCCAGGATTTTGCGCGCCTGCCGCCGTTGAACGAGCGCATGACGCAGGAAAGCCGGCTTGAGGTCGACCGCCGCAACAATGCGCTCTCGGCCGCGCTTGAACAGCAGCGCCAGATGCTGACGTTGCAGGTGGTCGGCGCCATCCTGCTGGCGGTGTTGCTGGCGTTCGGCTTCGGGCTGTGGCTGTCGCGCCCGCTGGCGCAGCTGGAGCAGGCCATCGGCCGCCTGGGCGATAACCGGTTCGACCAGCACATCGAGGTGCACGGCCCGGCCGACATTCGCCGCCTGGGCCAGCAACTGGATTGGTTGCGCCAGCGCCTGGCGGATCTGGAGGCGGAGAAATCGCGTTTCCTGCGCCATGTATCGCACGAGTTGAAGACGCCGCTGTCGGCCTTGTGCGAAGGGGCGGCGCTGCTGGACGATGGCGTGGCCGGCGAGCTCACCGACAACCAGCGCGAGATCGCCCGCATCCTGCGCCAGAATACGCAGGCGCTGCAAACGCAGATCGAGGACCTGCTGCGCTATAACGAGGTTTCCTTCGATGCCCAGCATATCCAGCCGGTGCCGGTCGACCTGCGCGCGCTGCTGCACAAGGTGATCGACGACCAGCGCCTGCAATGGCTGGCGCGCGAGCTGAAGGTGGAGATCGAAGGAGCCGCGCGCACGGTGGTGGTCGATCCGGAAAAGATGGCGATTGTCTTGGGCAACCTGCTGTCGAACGCCGTGCGTTTCAGCCCGAAAGGCGGCTTCATCCGTTTCTTGCTGTCCGATGCGCCGGGGATGGTGCGCATAGAATGCATCGACCAGGGCCCCGGCGTGGCGCCGACCGACGCCAACCGCATCTTCGAACCGTTCTACCAGGGTTTGCACCAGCCGACCGGCGCGCGCCGCGGCAATGGCATCGGCCTGTCGGTGGTGCGCGAGTACGTGCAGGCGCACAGCGGCTATGTGCAGTTGATGCCGTGCGAAAGCGGGGCGCATTTCAGAATCGAGTTGCCTGATGAAAAATAAAATCCTGCTATTGGCCTGCTGTCTTTTGCTGGCGGCTTGCGCCGCGCAGCCGGATGCGCCGACCGCCAATATCAAGCTGATCCACGCTGCCAGCAACATCGATGAGCTGCTGGCCTATAACGCCGTGCTGCGCAAGATGCCGGCGGCCGAGCTGGGGCGCGAACTGCAGCGCATCAATGCTTATCCGGCCAGTCCTTCCAACAACGTGCGGCGCGCCATGGCGCTGTCGATGACGCGCGATCCCATCGACCTGGCCAAGGCCGAAGCCCAGTTGTGGAACGTCATGGCCGATAACAGCGTCGAAGCGGAGAAGCTCAAGCCGTTGGCTCAACTGTTGGTCAGCTCTTACGCCGATCTGCGCCGCGTGGCCGACAACGCCGAGAAGTCATCCATCCAGCTCAAGGATGCGCAACGCAAGGTGGACCAGCTCAACGACAAGCTTGAGGCCCTCAAGAACATAGAGCGGAGCCTGCCGGCCGGCGGCAAGTAACAGCGCCATCACCCGTCGGGCCCGTTCCCCATATCAGGAACAGGAGCCCCGATGGGACATTCTTCCCCCTTATTGCTGGTCGACGACGATCCCGACCTGTTGCGCCTGCTGACGCTGCGCCTCAACGCCAGCGGCCACCGCGTGGTCGCCGTGGAAAGCGCCGAGGCGGCGCTGGCACAACTGGCCATCGCGCTGCCGTCGCTGGTGATCACCGACGTCCGGCTGCCGGGCATGGACGGCCTGGCGCTGTTCGATGAGATCCGCAGCCGCCATCCGACCTTGCCGGTGATCCTGCTGACGGCCCACGGCACCATTCCCGACGCGGTCGAGGCGACCACGCGCGGGGCCTTCGCCTATCTCACCAAGCCTTTTGACGGCACGCTGTTGCTGGACAAGGTCGCCCAGGGCCTGAGCCTTTCCGCGCCGGCATGCGAAACGGAAGACCAGGCCTGGCGATCCGACCTGATCAGCCGCAGCCAGCGGGTCTCGGAATTGCTGGCCGAGGCGCGGCTGGTGGCGGCATCGGATGCCAGCATCCTGATCCGCGGCGACAGCGGGACCGGCAAGGAACTGCTGGCGCGCGCCATCCACCGCGCCAGCCAGCGTGCGGAGAAACCTTTTGTCGCGGTCAATTGCGGCGCCATTCCCGAGCAGTTGCTGGAGTCCGAACTGTTCGGCCACGTGAAGGGCGCGTTCACCGGCGCGATGGACAGCCGGGAGGGCCTGTTCCAGGCTGCCGATGGCGGCACGCTGTTCCTGGATGAGATCGGCGATATGCCGATGCCCTTGCAGGTCAAGCTTTTGCGCGTGCTGCAGGAGAAGACGCTGCGCCAGGTCGGGGCCAACCAGCCCAGCAGCGTGGATGTGCGCATCATCTCGGCGACCCATCGCGACCTGGAGGCGGCCATGGCTGAAGGGCAGTTCCGCGAAGACCTTTATTACCGGCTCAATGTGGTGGCGCTGCACCTGCCGTCGCTGGAGGAGCGGCGCGAAGACATCGCGCTGCTGGCCAACCATTTCCTCAAGACGACCGCGGCCAGGTACGCCAGGCACCTGACCGGCTTCGCTCCCGATGCGCTGGAGCTGTTGAGCCTGGCGCATTGGCCGGGTAATGTGCGGCAGCTCTATAACGTCGTGGAGCAGGTTTGCGCCTTGTCGACCACACCGCTGATTCCGGCGTCGCTGGTGCAGCGCGCCTTGCGCGCGCCGACGCTGGATCTGCTGCGTTATGCCGAGGCCAAGCAGAAGTTCGAGCGGGATTACCTGATCCGCCTGTTGAAGCTGACCGACGGCAATGTGTCGGATGCCGCCCGTCTGGCTGATCGTAATCGCACCGAGTTCTATCGGCTGTTGCAGAAGAATGGGCTCGATCCGCGGATGTTCCGGGGCGGAGAAGAGAGCGTCATCGCAGAGCGACAGACATGATTCCTTATAAATCAATGACTTACCAATTTCGGGTGGCGGAATTGTCGCCCAGAGGCGACGAAAACCGGGTCTATGGGCCGGGTTGGCGCGTCTACATAGGCGAAGATTGTTTTCCAAACCATTGAAAACATTGAAGAAATGGATGGGTGGCACGGGGATTGCGAAGAACAGGGCAGGCGGTGCCGTTAAGGCGCCTACCGTTTTTCTTCTCTCTATATAAGGAACCCATCATGGAAAAGACTGCATTCATTGCCAAGCTGGTTGCCGCATCCTTGTTTGCCGCCGTTGCCGCGGCGCCGGCCGTGCGGGCGGCCGATACCGGCGATTCGCCCAAGGCGACCCAGAAAGCCGGCGCCTATATAGACGACTCGGTCATCACCACCAAGGTGAAGGCGGCACTGGTGGGAGACAAGCAGGTCTCGGCCATGAAGATCAAGGTGACGACCAAGGATGGCGTGGTGACGCTCAAGGGAACGGTGCCCAACGCTGAGGTCGGCCAGCATGCATTGCAGTTGGCCGCCGGGATCGAAGGTGTGAAGGATGTGAAGAGCGAGCTTACCGTCAAGGCCAGCTAAGCCGTTGATGGCGGCGCTTGAAGCCGTTATTTGAGCGGGCAGAAAAAGAGCCGGGGCCGCCCCTGACGGGACGGCCCCGGCTCTTTTGAATTATTTCCGTACAACGGGGAATGCTGTAAAGCCAGTGCTGGCGCGGGTTTGGCGGTGGAGGTTGGGTGCGGTGGAGGTGATTGGATAAATTATTTTTCATTATTTTTAAAAAAGTACTTGCGCGG
>NZ_VFNI01000007.1 GCF_006715495.1 Herbaspirillum sp. SJZ106 | reverse complement strand
CCCCGTACACCATCGTGTAACCCAACGCGATCAGTGCGTACATGCTCCCTAGCACCAAACCGTTGATGATCTGCTGGATGAATATGTCCATGAATCGATGTCTCCTGTGCGGCGTTAGCGTGCTGCGCGACCGGCCGGCCGGAAGCTGTGGTGGCTCGCGCCGTGTGGACGGCGCTGCGAGTGGTGTGTCATTTGGTTTCTCCCTTTTTGTATGTTGCTTGTTGCGGATAAAACGACGGATAAAAAAAGAGCGCGAAACCAGTCGCGCTCAGTGCGTCAGGCCAGGAACGCTCGCATCACGCGGGCGGCGGCCAGGTCCCAGGATGCCTGGCCGACGGTCTTGAAGACCGGCAGCGCGCCATTGACGTCCAGCGTTGCGCGCCCGACCTTGCCGGACAGCACATCGCCGATGGCGACCACGCGGTTCCAGTCGACCTTGGCCTGGATCAGGTCGCCGGCTTCGTGGTGCGCGCCGCCGACATCGTCGACCACGATGGCGCGCGCGTGCAGCAGCGACGCCGGGAATTCGACCATGTCGGGCTTGAAGGCGCCGACGCCGATGGCCAGCGTGTCGGGCGCGACCTGCTCGGGAATGACCGCGGTGCGCGAGGTGGTCAGGGCGATCAGCACGTCGGTATGCGGCAGGTCTTGCTGCAGCATGGCCGCCGGCAAGGGACTGGCGACGACTTGCGGATGGCGTTCGCACAAGGCGCTGCAGAACGCCTGCGTGCGCGCCAGGTCGCGCGCGGCAATCCAGAATTGGCTGACGCCGAAATATTGCGCCAGCGCGTCGGCATGCGCCGCGGCTTGCACGCCGGTGCCGATCAGCAGCGCCGACCTGGGCGCGCGCGGCAGCAGCGTCTTGATGCCCAGCATGGTCATGGCGGCAGTCCGACGGCCGGTGACGGTGGGGCCGTCCATCAGCGCGATGCGACGCCCGGTATGCGTGTCGAAGGCCACCACCTCGCCCTGGATGGCGGGCAGGTTGTGGCGGCCGTTCTCGGCATGCACGGTGATGAGCTTAGTCACCGACAAGTCGTCGGCGATGGCCGGCATGCCCAGCAGCACGCTGGATGCGTCGATCGGCACCACCTGGCGCTCGGGGGCGCGGATGCGGCCGCAAGCGAACTCTTGCGCGGCCGTTTCCAGGGCGTCGACCAGTTGCGCGTAAGGCAGCGCGGCGGCGGTTTGTTGGGCGTCGAGGATATGCATGTCAGCGCAAGAAAAAGCCGGTCGGGAATGGGTCGGATTCTTCCAGTACCCACTGGTTGGTGCTCATGATATGGGCATGGCCGCTGACTTCGGTGAGCGCGCCGTCGAACTCGCCGACCTTGACGGGCGCGGTCACGCGCACGCCGAAGTTGCTGCCGACGATGCTGCCGTTGACGTAGTTCCGGTTCAGCGCCAGCTGCCCGCGCAGGAACAGTTGTGCGGCGCGGCCGGAGGTGCCGGTGCCGGTGGGCGAACGGTCCACCTCGCGGTCGGCGAAGATGCAGACGTTGGACTGGTCGGCGCCGGGGAAATTGGGTTCGCTGTCGATGATGGTGCCGTACAGGGTGTTCAGGCCCGGTTCCAGCGGATGCTGGATCGGCACCTTGGCGATCACCGCGGCCTTGGTCTCGGCGCCCAGCTGGATCAGCTGGCGCACCAGTTCCGGCTTGACGGTGAGATTGGCCTGCTTGGCGTTGATGTAGTAGTAGAAGGCGCCGCCGAACACGATGTCGCCGACGATCTTGCCGAAGCTGGGCGTGTCGACCTCGACGTCGCGGCGGTAGATGAAGGCCGGCACGTTGTTGAAGCTGACGCGGCCGGCGCGCTTGCCGTCCCATTCGACGAAGGCTTCGATGAAGCCGGCCGGGGCGTCGAAGCAGATGCGCGTGAGCGGCGACACCGGCTCGACATACCCCATCTCCACCAGTACCTTGCCCAGCGCGATGATGCCGTGGCCGCACATGTCGCTGTAGCCTTCGTTGTGGATGAAGATGACGCCGAAGTCGGCTTGCGGCGTGACCGGCGGCAGCAGGTAGGCGCCGTACATGTCGGCATGGCCGCGCGGCTCGTTCATCAGGAACTGGCGCAGGTCGTCACGGTGTTCGCGCAGCCAGGCGCGCTGCTGCAGGATGCTGCCGGCCGGGATCTTGGGCAGGCCGGAGACCAGGATGCGCAGCGGCTCGCCGCCGGTATGGGCGTCTATCGTCTGGACGGTGCGTGTGTAGTTGAGCATATGCTTCCTTAGAACTCATTGTTGCATCTGCCGGCAGATGCAAAGAGTACCATCCCGCACGGCAAAAATCGTCCGTATCGGACGGCGCCGACAGGATGGGATGCTGCGCGGATGGGTTGCTGGCGAGGGAGGTTGAACTTCCCGCCGGCATGCGCCGGCGGGGCAGAACGTTCAGGCTGCCAGGGTGGGGCCCGATCAGTAGCTGGTCAGCGGTACCGGGATGCCGTCCTTGAAACGGTACACGGTCACCGGGGATTGCTTCAGGTCGTGGTTGGCGTCGAAGTCGTACTGGCCGGCCACGCCTTTGTAGCTGATCTTGGCCAACGCCGGGCCGAACTGCTTGGGCTCGACCGAGTTGGCGGTCTTCATGGCCTGGGCGATAAGCATCATGCCGTCGTAGAAGGACACGGCATAGGTTTCCGCAGGACGGCCGTACTTCTTCTGGTAGTCGTCGGCGAAGACCTTGCCTTCCTTGGCCTTGTCCAGCATGGTGCCGCCCTGGGTACAGTAGACCGAGTCGCCGATGGCGTCGCCGCCCAGGCGGCCCATTTCCGGCGAGCAGATGCCGTCGCCGCCCAGCAGCACGGCATTGATGCCCAGCTGCTTCATCTGGCGCTTGATCGGGCCGCCTTGCGGCGCGTAGCCGCCGATGAAGACGGCGTCGGGCTTCTTGCCCTTGATCGAGGTCAGGATGGCGGTGAAGTCGGTGGCCTTGTCGTTGGTGAAGTCCTTGCTGACCACGTCGATGCCGTTGGCCTTGGCGACCTTGCTGAACTCTTCGGCCAGGCCCTGGCCGTAGGCGGTACGGTCGTCGATCACCGCTACCTTCTTGAGCTTGAGTTCCTTGGCCGCGTACAGGGCCATCTTGCCGCCCAGCTGGCTGTCGCTGGCGGCGACGCGGAACAGGGTGGCAAAGCCTTGCTGGGTGATCTTGGGGTTGGAGGCGACGGTGGCGACCACGATGCCGGCGTCATTGAACACGCGCGATGCGGGAATGGTCACGCCCGAGTTGTAGGGGCCGACGATGGCCTTGATGCCCTGGTCGACCAGTTTTTGCGCGGCGCCCACGCCCGACTTCGGATCGGCCTGGTCGTCTTCGGCGATCACCTCGAACTTGATCTTCTTGCCGCCCACGGTGATGGGTTGCGCATTCAAGCGCTCGACGGCCATCATCAGGCCGCCCTGGTTGTCCTTGCCGGCCGATGCCTGGGGGCCGGTCAGCGGGCTGGAAAAGCCGATCTTGACCACTTGGGTTTCCTGCGCCATGGCAAAGGCGGGAACCAGCGCCAGCGATGCGGCGATGATGTTGAGTCCGGAGACGCGCTTGAACATAGGGGTGTTTCCTCTCTTCTAGAAAGTCAGACTGCGGGTAATTAGGTTGAAACGCTGGAAAAGCAGGATATGCCGCCCGCCATGGAGCCATGGCGACCGATTCCGTCGATGCTGTACTGCGCCGTTGCAGGTACGAACATATCAAAACTCGTAAAAAGATTGTCGGAGAAACTGCTGTCATCCGCGCAAGCGCACCGCCGTTGGCGCACCATGCCCGCATTACGTTGTATTTTTTATGAGGGAGGATTCTATTTACTCTTTGCTGATATTAGGCGCGTTTATTGCCTTTATAATCAGAACAAAATTCTCCCAGAATCCTGTTTGCCAAATAAAATTCAGAAACCATGGCCGCGCTCGACAAAATCAGTAAAAAAATATTGGCCGAACTGCAAAACGACGGCCGCATCAGCAATGTCGACCTGGCCGCGCGCGTGAACCTGTCGCCGGCGGCTTGCCTGGAACGGGTGCGCAAGTTGCAGGAGGCGGGCTATATCCTGGGCTTCGCCGCGCAGTTGAACCCGGAACTGCTGGACGTGTCGCTGCTGGTGTTCATCGAGGTGGTGCTGGACCGCACCACGCCCGACGTGTTCGCCGAATTCAAGAAGAGCGTGCAGAGCATCCCCGAGATCATGGAATGCCACATGGTGGCCGGCGGCTTCGACTACCTGGTCAAGTCGCGCGTCAAGGACATGAACGCCTACCGTGAATTCCTCGGCAAGTCGCTGCTGCAGTTGAAGGGCGTGCGCGAGACGCACACCTATGCGGTAATGGAAGAAGTGAAGAACACCATCCGCCTGCCGATCCGCTGACCCCTCCCCTGTTCATTGCACCGCCCCCTGGGGCCTAGAAGCTTGCCAAAGGAACGAGGGCGCCATCCTTGAGGCGCAGGATGGTGACGTCGGAGTCCTTGAGGTCATGCTTGGCATCGAACTCATAGATCGCGGTGATGCCCTTGTAGCGGCCGCGCGCCAGCACCGGCACGAACTTTTCCGGTTGCGCCGAGCCGGCGGTCTTCATGGCTTGCGCCAGCAGCATCACGCCGTCGTAAAAGCTGGCCGCGTAGACGTCGGGCGGACGACCGTAGCGATTCTGGTAGGCAGCGGAGAATACCGCGCCATCGGCCACGCGCGTGAGCCATACGCCCCCTTGCACGCAGTAGACGCCGCCGCCCATGGAGTGGGTGGCCAGACGGAACATCTCGAGCGAACATTGGGCATCGCCCGCGAGCATGGGCAAGTCCATCTTCTCGCGCGACATTTCGCGCAGCAGTTGCGCTGCCTGCGGCACATAGCCGGCGAAGAAAACGACGTCGGGAGCGGCCTCGCGGATCTGGCCCAAGACGCCGCGCACCTCCGGATCGCTGGCGTGGACGCTCAACTGGAACACCATGGCGGTCTGCAAACCCTCAAGCCGGGCCGCCGCCTGGAATTCATTGATCAGGCCCGCGGCATAGTCGGAACCGTCATTGACGATGACCGCGCGTTTGAACCTGAGCGTGCGGGCGGCGTATTGGGCCAGCTTGCGCCCCATGTCGCCATCGCTGGCGCCCAGGCGGAACACGTAGTCGTAATCGGCGCGCGTGACGGCCGGATTGGAGGCCACCGTCAGTATCGGCACGCGGCGCTGGTTATAGATCTTGGCCGCGGCCATCGCCACACTTGAATTGAACGGCCCCAGTACCGCGCTCACCTTGACCTGGGCGAATTCCTGCGCGATTTCCATCCCGCGTTCGGGGTTGGCCCGGTCGTCCTTGACCAGCAGTTCGAAACGCGCCGGCTGGCCGCCGATGCGCATGTCTTGCCGGTTGATCCGTTCGATCGCCATGCGGGCGCCGTTCAGGGCGTCGGTACCGCCGACGCCTTGCGTCCCCGACAGCGGCGAGGTAAATCCCAGCAGTACGTGCAACTCCTCCTTTGCCGCCTCCTTTGCCGCCTCCTGGGCGCAAGCCGCGCAGGCCGAGATCAGCAGGCACGAACCGAGAAGGGAACGGAGGAAGCGTCGTCGCATGGATGGGGATCGTCGATGAATCGGCGGCCGGTCGCCGCAAGGTTCAAACTATACCAGCATGCCCGGCGGCATTTTCCCCTGTGCAAAAAGGCGGTGACAACTTGCCAACCGTAAAAAAACCCGGGCGGCCTTCGCCTGGAAGGCGGCCCGGGCAAGCCGCGCCGGGGGCAGGCAAGCTTGCCCGCCGGCATCACGATCAGAAGCTGGTGCGCACGCCCACGATCAGGTTGCGCCCGCCCAGGGGCACCGACTCCCTGAGCACCGAGGTCGACAGGCGGATGTCCTGGTTCAGCAGGTTGCGCGCCAGCGCGAACCAGGTCAGTTTCATGCCGTTCAACTTCTGCGTGTACGACAGGTTGGCGTCGAGCTGGGTGTAGGCCGGCGTTTCGTAGTTTTCGAAGGACGCCAGGCGATCCTGCTTCTGTGCGCGCAGCACTTTCACGCCGCTGGCCCAGGGGCCGGTCTTGTAGCCGAACTCCAGACCGTAACGGGTGGCCGGTTGCAGCGGCAGGTTGCCCTGGTCATCCAGCGTGCCGCGCGAGGTATCGGCGAAAGCGCGCGCCGAGAAACCGTCCCCGCTCCAGTTGTAAGTGACTTCGGCTTCGGCGCCGCGGATGGTGGCGTCGCCCTGCGACCAGAAGCGCTGGGTGAATTCACCGGACGGATCGGCATTGCCCTCATCATTGACCTGGCCGTTGGTGCGGCCGTAGATGTAGTTATGCACCTTGTTGTGGAACAGGTTGCCCTTCCAGCGCACCAGGCCTTCGGTCTTTTGCAGCGTCAGCTCGATGTTGTGGGAAGTCTCCTTCTTCAGTTGGCTGTCGCCGATGTCGAAGGTGGCGGTCGATTCATGCGGGCCGTTGGAATACAGCTCCTCCACCGTCGGCGCGCGCTGCGCCAGCGAATAGGTCGCCCCCAGGCCGTAACCGGGCTGGAACGCCCACAAGGCGCCGGCCGACCATGACAGCAGGTTGAAGTCGCGCCCGGCCAGGCCGCTGCCGCCATCGGGACGGCGGCTCACGCTCTCGGCGCGCAGGCCGGCGCTGGCCAGCACCTGGCCGAACTGGCGCTGCTCCACCAGGAAGCCGGCGAAGGATGACGAACGCGTCGGCGGCGTCAGCTCCGAGGTGCCGCTGGCGGCCGACAGCGCCGAGTAATTGCCCTGTTCGGTCTGCACGCCGAAGGTGCCGCGCCAGCCGGCCAGCGGGGCATGGGTCAGCTCCCAGCGCGTCTGCAGCACGCGGTTCTTGAACACGGTGGCGGGGGTGCCGTCCTGTTCCTTCTCAGTGTGGGTGTAGTCGGTGTAGCCGAAACGGAAGCGGAATTTCTCGATGCCGGCGAAGGGATTGTTGACCAGCGTGTCGATGTCGTAGCGGCTCTGGTGCAGGTCGATGAAGGACATCTCGCTGGTGGGAATGCCGTAGTGGTCGTCCAGCGTCGAGGCCGACAGGCCGACGTAGCCCCAATTGGCGACATAGGATGCGCCCACGCCGCCGCTGGTTTCGTGGGTGAACGAATTGGGCAGGCGGCCCGAGGCGGTGGAAGGATCGCCCTGCTTGGCATTGCCGGGGATCTTGTAGTTGTCGGTGTCGCGGTAGTTGCCGTCGACGTGCAGGCCGATCTGGCCGGCCGAGGTATCCAGCGAGAAGGAACCGTTTTTCTCGCCGTCGACGGTGCCGTAGCGCCCCTCGACGGTGCCGGTGGGCTTGCCGACCAGTTCCGTCGGGATGCGGTCGTTGACCACGTTGACCAGGCCGCCGATGGCGCCCGAGCCGTACAGCAGCGCGGACGGGCCGCGCAGGATCTCGATCTGGCGCGCCGTGGCCGCCTCGGCGCCGACCGCGTGGTCGTTGGAGACGGTGGAAACGTCGGACACGGCCATGCCGTTCTGCAGGATCATCACGCGCGGCCCTTCCATGCCGCGGATGATGGGGCGCGAAGCGCCGGCGCCGAAGGCCGATGCCGACACGCCCAGTTCGGACGACAAGGTGTCGCCCAGCGAATTGCCCAGCTTGTTGCGCAGCTCATCGCCGGCCAGCACCTTGGCCGGGGCCAGCACTTGCACATCCTCTTCCGAAGCGAAGGGAGTGGCGGTGACGACGATCGGCTGCAGCGCGGGTTGCGCCGGCACAGTGGCCTCGCCGGTGGCGGATGCGGTCTGCGCCAGTGCCGGTGCGGCCCAGGAGGCCAGCGCGGAAACGACCGCGGCGGCCATGAGTTGCCCTTGCAGGCGGCGTTGGAGTGGATATTGGACTGCCATGTGAATTCCTTGTAGTGCGCAAGGCGCCGCCAGGGGCCGGATCAGCGGGCAGGCGGCGCCGATACGCCGGCCGTCCGGACGCGCCCATGCCGCGGCGATGCCGGGCCCGCACGGGCGGCGGCAATGCGCATGCGGCCGGATCACGAAAGACAACCGGCAACGAAATGTCGAATCAACGCGGGAGGGAATTCAGCAGGGCGGGGCGCGCGAGGAGAAATGGCGGACAAAAGGCGCATCCCAGGATGCGAAGGCTTGCCACAGCGCCAGCATGCGGGCCGGCGGCAACAGCGGCGGCAGGGGAAAGTCGACATGCATGCCGGCCGACAGCGTGGCGGCGTCGTAGGCGGCGCAAGAGTGGTGCGGGTCGTCGCCGTGGGTGCTGGCATGCGGGTCGCCGGGGGCGGCCGATGAGAGTTGGCGATGGTCGTCGCCCTCATCGAACAGCGCCTCGTCAACCAGCGAATGCACGGCGCCGCCTTGCCAGCCGGCGTGGGCGATGCCGTGCAGAAAACCCAATCCCTGCGCGAACAGCAGCGACACCACCAGCAAGGCGATGAAGGCCGAACAACGCGTGGAACGCAAGATGGGCATGGCGCTGGGATCAGGTTCGGCTGCGCGTCATCTCAATCGAAGACGCGCAGCCGGAAACAGGAAAGCAAGACGAGTGATTCAATGCGAACGATGCAGTCGGCCGACCACACCGGCGGCAAGGTCGCTGCCGGTGCGCGCCCCTTGCCGCGGCAGCAAGGGGTCAAGCCCTGCAAGGCCTGGGTCAGTCGCCGTAGAGCTTTTGCTTGAGCTCGCGGCGTTGCTGCGCTTCCAGCGACAATGTCGCGGTCGGGCGCGCCAGCAGACGGGGAATGCCGATCGGTTCGCCGGTTTCTTCGCACCAGCCGTATTCGCCGTTATCGATCGCGACGATGGACTGCTGGACTTTCTTGAGCAGCTTGCGTTCGCGATCGCGGGTACGCAGCTCGAGGGCGTGTTCTTCCTCGATGGTGGCGCGGTCGGCCGGGTCCGGCACCAACACGGTTTCGCGCAGGTGTTCGGTGGTTTCGTCCGCATTCTTGAGCAGATCCTTTTCCAGCTGCTTGAGACGGGCCTTGAAAAAAGCAAGCTGCGCTTCGTTCATGTAGTCCTTCTCAGCCATCTTGAGGATTTGCTCCTCAGTCAGCAATGGTTGCGCTGCAGGGGTAGTTTTGGGAGTTTTAGTTGCCACTTCGCTTACTTTCAATATAGAACTCATTTCATCAATAGGCGCGAGTACGAGCGAGTCCCGTTATTGATGAAATGAGTCCTACTGGTTTTTCAACTATATCCAATGGCCCGGCCGATACCTTGCTGCCGGAACTGGTCGCTTTTGAATCCACTTCCCTTGCCGACGTTGCTTTTGCTGCCGGTGCAGGCTGCCATGGCGCAGCCTTTTTCGCGGTCAAGGATTGTACACCAACACTTCCGGATGCCAAGGGCTTTGAGCACGCTCCCGCCAGGGCGCCGCCGGGCTTGCCCGCACCTGGGATCGCGGCGGGGACAGTCGGCCCCGGCGCGCCTGTTTTGGGCGGCTTGCGGACTGGTGCGCTTTTCACGGAGCTATTCATTACTCCCCCTGTTCGGGCAAAGCGTTGGAGGCTGACTCCGCTTAAAAGTTATGGTGGTTCCGAGAGCATCAGCCTGGCCGGCTCAGCCGCAAGACCGGGCGCGCCTGAGGCGCTGCCGGGGAAATGCGGCTGGCAAACCGAGTACAGTTTATACCAGAAGATCGCAGGGAAGTGGACGCTGCCGGCGCTTGTTTGCTGCATCGCGGCAG
The DNA here is from genome assembly GCF_006715495.1 of Herbaspirillum sp. SJZ106. Classification (GTDB taxonomy): domain Bacteria; phylum Pseudomonadota; class Gammaproteobacteria; order Burkholderiales; family Burkholderiaceae_D; genus Herbaspirillum. Next base: position 189,656 of record NZ_VFNI01000007.1, on the reverse strand, counting down.
GTTTGCCCGTGCGGCAACAAACCGGGGTCAGGCATGCCTTTTCCCGCACACCGGGCAATTGCGGTCGCGCGCCACCGAGATCGAGGTCCACTCCATCTCGCGCGCCTCCAGGATCAGCAGCCGCCCGGCCAGCGAACGGCCGACTCCGGCCACCAGCTTCAGGGCCTCGGCGGCCTGCATGGCGCCGATGATGCCCACCAGCGGCGAAAACACGCCCATGACCGAGCACTGCACCTCTTCGAACTCGCGGTCGGGCGGGAACAGGCAGGCATAGCACGGCGAGGCGTCGTCGCGCGGGTCGAACACGCTGACCTGGCCGTCGAAACGGATCGCCGCGCCCGACACCAGCGGTACGCCGGCGGTAACGCAGGCGCGGTTGACGGCATGGCGGGTGGCGAAGTTGTCGCTGCAATCGAGCACCACGTCGGCTTGCTCCACCAGTTGCCGCAGGCGATCCCCTTCGGTGCGTTCGGCCAGCGCCACGACCTCGGTGTCCGGGTTGATCTGGCGCAGCGCCTCGCGGCCCGATTCGACCTTGGCCTGGCCGACGCGGCCGGTGGTGTGCATGATCTGCCGTTGCAGGTTGGTCAGGTCGACCGTATCGTTATCCACCAGCGTGATGCGGCCGATACCGGCCGAGGCCAGGTACATGGCCGCCGGCGAACCCAGGCCGCCGGCGCCGATCACCAGCGCGTGCGCGGCTAGCAGGCGCGACTGGCCTTCGATATCGATCTCATCGAGCAGGATGTGGCGCGAATAGCGCAGCAATTGTTGGTCGTTCATGGCGAAATGCGTGAAACCCCATGAAAAAAGGCCGCCCGGGAGAGCGGCCTGGCACAAAGTACCTGAATAGTTACTTGCCCGGGCTCTTGGCCGGCGGCGCCTTGCCGTCCTTGCCGTCGTCCTTGGCCGGCGAGTCTTGCTTGCCTTCTTCGTTGCGCACTTCCGGCTTGGCGCTGGACACCTTCACCGGCAAACCCTTCAGGTGGTTCAGCGCTTGCGCCAGCTGGAAATCGTCCTTGCTGCCGAAGTCCAGCGGCTTGCGCTTCTTCTCGGCGGCGATCAGGCGTTCCTCGGCTTGCTCGTCCAGCGTTTGCGCCTTGACCTCGGCCGACTTGTCGGTATCGTTGGTCAGGTGCTTGGAGAGATCGGCCTCGCGCAGGCGCAGGCCGTTCAGGCCGTCGCCGTCCGGGTATTCGTCGACCATGATGTCAGGCACGATGCCGCGCGCCTGGATCGAACGGCCGTTGGGAGTGAAGTAGCGCGCGGTAGTCAGCTTGACCGCGGTGTTCTTCTCGGGCGGCAGCGCGATTACCGATTGCACCGAGCCCTTGCCGAAGGATTGCGTGCCCATGATGGTGGCGCGCTTGTAGTCCTGCAGCGCGCCGGCCACGATCTCGGAGGCCGAGGCCGAACCGCTGTTGATCAGCACCACCATCGGCACCTTCTTGATGGCCTCCGGCAGGCGCGAGAGCGGATCGTTCAGCGGGTTGGAAGCGTAGAACTCGCGCTTGGCGTAGAAGGTCTGCTTGGAGCTGGGGATCTGGCCGTTGGTCGAGACCACCACCGAATCCTTGGGCAGGAAGGCGGCCGACACGCCGATGGCGCCCGGCAGTACGCCGCCCGGATCGTTGCGCAGGTCGAGCACGATGCCCTTCAGATTGGGTTCCTGGGCGTAGATCGCGGCCAGCTTCTTGGCCATGTCATCGACTGTCGGTTCCTGGAACTGGGTCACGCGCAACCAGGCGTAGCCGGGTTCGATGACCTTGGACTTGACGCTTTGCACGCGGATTTCCTGGCGCGTGATGGTCAGGATGATGGGCTTGTCTTCTTCCTTGCGGGCGATGGTCAGCGTGATCTTGGTATTGGGCTCGCCGCGCATCTTCTTGACCGCCTCGTCCAGGGTCAGGCCCTTGACCGGGGTGCTGTCCAGGCGGGTAATCAGGTCGCCCGACTTGATGCCGGCGCGAAAGGCCGGCGAATCCTCGATCGGCGAGATAACCTTGACGTAGCCGTCTTCCATCCCGACTTCGATGCCCAGGCCGACGAACTTGCCCATGGTGCCTTCGCGCAGCTCCTTGTAGGCCTTCTTGTCCAGATACGCCGAGTGCGGGTCGAGCGAGGCGACCATGCCCGAAATGGCTTCGGTCAGCAGCTTCTTGTCATCGACCGGCTCGACGTAGTCGGACTTGATCAGGCCGAACACATCGGCCATCTGGCGCAGCTCCTCCAATGGCAGCGATGCCGTTGCGTTCTTTTGCGCGATGGCATCGAACTGAATCATCGCGGTGGCGCCTGCCACCATGCCCAACCCGATCAGACTGATATTCTTGAGTTTGCTGCCCATGTGTCACCTAGTAGTTACCCACCCTTGTGGGTCGAATGCGCGGCCTTGATACCGCATTTCAAAGTATAAACCCGATTGCTCGTTGCCGCCGCTATTGCCCGCAGTGGCAATGCCTTCCCCGGCCTTGACCAGATCGCCCGCCCGCTTGAGCACCGACTGGTTATTGCCGTAGATCGTCATGTACTGGTTGCCGTGGTCGACGATGATCAGGTTGCCGAAACCGCGCAGCCAGTCGGCGAACACCACCCGCCCGGCCGCCACTGCCCTCACCTCCGAGCCTTCGGCGGCGCGGATGAACAGGCCGCGCGAGGTCGGCCCGTCGCCGCGGCGGCTGCCGAACTTCGACGTCAGGTCGCCCTTGACCGGCAGGCGCAGCTGGCCGCGCAGGCTGGCGAAGGGCTTGCCGAAATTGTCCGGCTGCAGTTCCGGCAGCGTATCGTTGCGGCCCAGCGAAGCGGTCTTGGGCGGCTCGTCGTCGTCGATGGCGTCAGCCGGATCCGGCATCCTGGGCGCCGGCTTGCCGGCCTTGGCCGCTTGCGCCGCCCGCTCGGCCGCCCGCGCACGCTGCTCCGCCAGGCGTTTCTCGCGTTCGGCCCGGGCCTTGGCCAGTTGTTCCTGGCGCCGCTTCTCGCGCGCTGCGGCCTCGGCCTTCTTCTGCTGTTCGATGATCTGCGCCAGCTTGTCGACCAGGGCCGACAGGCGCTGCTGGTCCTGCTCGATGCGCCCGGCTTCCTTGCGCTGCGTGTTCAGCTTGGTCGACAACTGCGACAGCAGCGCCGAACGCCGCGCCTTTTCCTTCTCCAGCACCTGTTTCTGCTCGTTCTCTTCCTGGGCGATTTCTTCCAGTTCGAACTTGGCGTTCTGGGTGTCGGCCTTGTTGCTGCGGATCGCCTGCAGATTGGCGCGCAGCGTTTCGATCAGCTTGGCCTGGGCTTGCGAGATGTAGCCCATGTACTGCAGTTCGCGGTTGATGCGGTTGGGATTGTCGCCCGACAGCAGCAGCTTGATGCGGTCTTCGTTGCCGGCCACATATTGCTCGCGCAGCAGCTTGGACAGTTGCGCCTGCTGCGCGTTGACCAGCGCGGTCAGCTCGTTGAGCTGGCGCACCAGTTGGGCCAGCCGGCTTTCGGTGGCCTGCTGTTCCTGCGCCAGGTCGCGCAGCGAACGGTTGGCCTTGGAAATCGCCTGTTCGGAGGCGGCCAGCGCATCGGCGGCATTGTCCTTGGCGGTCTCGGTCTGGTCGATGTCGCGCTTCAAGGCGGTCAGGCGCTGCTGCAGGTCGGCCCTTTCCTTTTCGGCGGCCTGTTTCTGCCGGGTGCGCTCGGTGATGGCCTGGGCCTGCGCGGCAGGCGTCCACGCCGCGGCACTGGCGGCCGCGACCGCCAGCAGCAGCGGCGCGGCATGCCGCCGGGCTGTCCGGAAAATCCAATGGAATGGCGTGCGCGGGACGGCGCACGTCTTACGGAAGGAACGCAGTTTTATTTCGACTTCCCTTGGTTGGCTACCGCCTTGAGCGCAGCTTCGATGGCGGACTGGTCGCCCAGATAGTAGCTCTTGATCGGCTTCAGGTCGGCGTCCAGCTCATACACCAGCGGCTGGCCATTGGGGATGTTCAGGCCGACGATGTCATTGTCGCTGATGCCGTCGAGGTACTTGATCAGGGCGCGCAGGCTGTTGCCGTGGGCGGACACGATGATCTGCCGGCCGGCGCGGATGGCCGGGGCGATGGCATCGTTCCAGGCCGGCAGCACGCGCGCGACGGTATCCTTCAGGCATTCGGTCAGCGGGACTTGCGCGCGCGACAGACCGGCGTAACGCGGGTCGCCAAAAGAATCGCGCTCGTCGCCGGCTGCCAGCGGATTGGGCGGCGTATCGTAGCTGCGGCGCCAGACCAGCACCTGGGCGTCGCCGTACTGGGCGGCGGTTTCCGCCTTGTTCAGGCCTTGCAGGGCGCCGTAGTGGCGCTCGTTCAGGCGCCAGTCGTTCTTGACCGGCACATACATCTGGTCCATTTCGTCCAGGGTGGTCCACAGGGTGCGGATGGCGCGCTTCAAGACCGAGGTGTAGGCCAGGTCGAAACGGAAACCCGCTTCTTTGAGCAGCTTGCCGGCCTGGCGGGCCTCGGCCACGCCCTTTTCGGTCAGGTCGACGTCGACCCAGCCGGTGAAGCGGTTGGCCAGGTTCCAGGTCGATTCGCCGTGGCGCATGAATACGATTTTGTACATAGTTGGCTTTTTTGATGATGGAAAAGCTGTGCGCGGAAAGTCCGGGCGCATGGCTGCCGCGGCTTTCAGATCATGAACACGTTCCCAGGCCCTCGCGGGCCGTGAGCGTCGGATAATGCAAATCGCGAATGCTTCTATTTTATAATGCCGGGATTCAGTAAACTCATTGGACAGCCGTGAAATTCATCATCGACAATATTTTCCTGATCGCTCTGGCCTTGGTCTCCGGCGGCGCCCTGCTGGTTCCTTACCTGCAGCAGCGCGGCAATAAGCTGACCTTGCTGCAAGCCACCCAGATGATCAACCAGGGCAAGACACTGGTGCTGGACGTGCGCGACGCCGACCAGTTCGCCGCCGGCCACCTGCGCGACGCCCGCAACATCCCGCTGAAGGAATTGCCGCAGCGCATCGCCGAACTGGACAAGTTCAAGGGCCGCCAGGTCATCGTGGTGTGCCAGAACGGCACCCAGGCCATGAAGGCCGAAGCCTCGCTCAAGAAAGCCGGCTTTGCCGACGTCTACGGCTTGAACGGCGGCATTGCCGCCTGGGCCGGCCAGGGCCTGCCGCTGACCACCAAGGACGCAAAATGAGCGCGCCGGTCGTGATGTACTGCACCGCCGTGTGCCCGTACTGCGTCATGGCCGAGCGCCTGCTTACCAACAAGGGCGTGACGCAGATCGAGAAGATCCGCGTCGACCTCGAACCTCAGCAGCGCGAGCTGATGATGCAGAAAACCGGCCGCCGCACGGTGCCCCAGATCTATATCGGCGACACCCATGTCGGCGGTTTCGACGACCTGAACGCATTGGAGCGCGCCGGCAAGCTGGACCCGCTGCTGCAAGCCTGACGCCAGTGCCAGCGTACATTTTTTGAATAACCCACCGAACCCTGAAAGAGATCCATGTCGGAACAGAACCAGCAAGAGCAAGAGCAACAGCAAGCCGTTTTCCAGATCCAGCGCGTCTACCTGAAGGACCTGTCGCTGGAGCAGCCGAATTCGCCGGCCATTTTCCTGGAACAGGAAGCGCCGTCGATCGAAGTGTCGGTCGACGTCGGCGCCGAGGCGCTGGCTGAAGGCGTGTTCGAATCGACCGTGACCATTACCGTGACCGCCAAGGTCGGCGACAAGGTGGCTTTCCTGGTCGAGGGCAAGCAAGCCGGCATCTTCGAAATCCGCAACGTGCCGGCCGACCAGCTGGATCCGCTGCTGGGCATCGGCTGCCCCAACATCATCTACCCGTACCTGCGCGCCAACATCGCCGACGCCATCACCCGCGCCGGTTTCCCGCCGGTGCACCTGGCCGAGATCAACTTCGAAGTGTTCTACCAGCAACGCCTGCAGGCCCTGGCCGAGCAGCAAGGCGCCACCCTGGTCAACAACGGCTCCACCGCCGTCAACTGACCTGCAGTCCAGCCTCGCGCGGCGCCGGCGGATCGCCCCGGCGCGCCGGGGCCGGCCAGCCGCCGCCGCGGCGCTTCCCCCCGAACCTGCGGAGACTTCACCGATGAAACGCCTGCCCCTGATCCTTTGCGCGACCGTCCTGGGCGCTGCCGCATTCGCCCCCAACGCCTTTGCGCTCGATTTCAAGTCGGTCGGCGCCTCGCCTTCCGTCATGTATGACGCCCCGTCCGAAAAGGGCCGCCGCGTCTATGTCGCGCCGCGCGGCATGCCGGTCGAGGTGGTGCTGACCTATGGCGAATGGAGCAAGGTGCGCGACGCCGCCGGCACGCTGTCGTGGATACAGTCCAAGGCCCTGACGCCCAAGCGCATGCTGGTGGTTTCCGCCGCCAACGCACGCATCTTCAATGCGGCTGACGAGAGCAGCCCGGTCGTGTTTACCGCCGACAGGAACGTGCTGCTGGAAATGGTCGAGAGTCCCAACAATGGCTGGGTCAAGGTTCGCCACCGCGACGGCCAGACCGGCTTTGCCAGGGTCGCCGACGTCTGGGGCGACTGAATCTCCCCGATCCGCCAATCCGGGGATCGCCCGCTTAGAACCTGTTTACGCTCTCACGCCCCCTAATGAAAATCACCATCCTCGGCGCCGGCGCATGGGGTACCGCGCTGGCCATCACTTTGGCGCGCAAGCACGACGTCATGCTCTGGGGGCGCAACCCCCAGGCCATGGAAGAAGCCGGCCGGCAACGCGAGAACCAGCGTTACCTGCCGGGCTTCCCGCTGCCCGATGAATTGACCGTCACGGCCGATTTCAGCGCCGCCGTACGCCACGTCTGCGGCGAACCGCAGACCTCGCTGCTGATCGTCGCCTCTTCGGTGGCGGGCTTGCGCGGTTTGGCCGGGCAACTGCGCGGCCATCCCATTCCCAACCTGGTCTGGCTGTGCAAGGGCCTGGAAGAAGACACCCGGCTGTTGCCGCACCAGATCGTGCAGCAGGTGCTGGGACCGGCCATCCCGGCCGGCGCGCTATCGGGCCCTTCCTTCGCCCAGGAGGTCGCGCGCGGGCTGCCTTGCGCACTGACCATCGCCGGCGCCGATGGCGCACTGTGCGAACGCGTCGTCACCGCCGTGCATGGCGGCAACATCCGCATCTATTCGAGCGACGACTTGATCGGGGTGGAAATCGGCGGCGCGGTGAAGAATATCCTGGCCATTGCCACCGGCGTGGCCGACGGCCTGCAACTGGGCCTGAATGCGCGCGCCGCGCTGATCACCCGCGGGCTGGCCGAAATCACCCGGCTGGGCGTGGCGCTGGGCGGCCGGCCCGAGACGTTCATGGGCTTGTCCGGCGTGGGCGACCTCATCCTGACCTGCACCGGCGACCTCTCGCGCAACCGGCGCGTAGGCCTGGGCCTGGCGCAAAACAAGAAACTCGAGGATATCGTGACCGAACTGGGGCACGTGGCCGAAGGAGTGCGCTGCGCCAAGGCGGTACGCGAACTGGCGCAGGAAAAAGGCGTCGACATGCCGATCACCAACGCGGTGGCGGCGGCCTTGTTCGATGGGGTGTCGGTGCAGGAAATGGTAGCGCGCCTGCTGTCGCGGGATCCGCGCGAAGAAACTCTGTGAATCTCCGGGTCCGGCCTTGCTTCGGCCGGACATCTCCGCTCCCGCGACAGCGCGGGGCATCACGACATCATCGGGCGATGATGTCGCTTTCCATCTTGGGGCGCTTGAAGCGCTGCGGCGAGCCGCCCTCGACGATATCGTCCATCTGCTTGGAGATCTTGTCGTAGGCCGATGAGCAATCATCGTCATGATGCGGCGCTTCGCCGGCGCCCTTGAAGCGCTTGCCGAAGCGGGACGGGCGGGACTCACCGTTGGTCACGTATTGCTGGGCCGCGCGGCCGGCATGGTTGTTACTGGCATTGGTCTTGTTGCGTTGTATGGCTTGCATCGTATTTCCTCTTACGTCGCTTGACGCTCAACGTTCCCCGGTTGACGTTCCGGGGAACCGGCAACGGCCCGGAGGAATGTTTGCTCTCCGACAACCGTTCCAGATACATAAGCGCCCATGACAGGCGCTTGAACTATGTAACGTCCCAAGCGCGATTTGGAATACGTAAAAGTCAGTATTTTGTCAGCCAATTTTCATTTATTTTTGGGCAGCATTTTCATGATGCTTTGCAATATTGATTCAAGTGATTGAAAACAATAGGTTTTCCCTTGCCCAACAAAGGGTTGATTGTGCACTTTCCCGGGGCAGTGCAAAGATGAAACAACTGTTTCTAAACGTATCGATCCGGCGCGTGGAATACGAAACGCTGTCGCCAAGGCAAGGAAATTTCACGAAGGCAATTTTCCCGCAACGGGGAATTGCTGGGAGGAAAAGACGTCAGGCCACCACCGGCGCCGGCACGCCGAGATCGGCCGGCACCAGTGAAAACACCTTGGCGTCGCGCGGTTCGCCATGGAACACCAGGCGGTTGCGCGCCAGGCACTCCAGCGTGGCGCCGGTTTTTTCGGCCACGCGCTGGCTGCGCAGGTTGCCGGCCTGGGCCACGATCTCCAGCCGGGTCAGGCCGGTCTTGCCGAACGCGAAAGCGGCCGCCGCGCGCGCGGCTGTCACGGCAATGCCGCGGCCGGTGTAGCCGTCGCGCACCCAGTAACCCAGGTTGGCCAGCTGGTTAAGCTGGCTGATCTGGTTGATCGCCACGGAACCCACCACCAGGCCGGAAACGCGCTCGATGACGTTGAAGTCATACGCAGCGCGCATCTCCCATTGTTCGATACTGCGCTGCAGGAACTGCCGGGCATCGGCCAGCGCGTAATCGAGCGTGCACCAGGCTTCCCATTCGCTGATGGCGCGCACCGATTGGCGGATCGCGTCGTAGAGCGCCGGCGCTTCCCGCAAACCCAGCGGGCGCACCTCGATGTCACGGTCGCAGTAAATGATTTGCCGGTCGCGGTCTAGATGGTGGTTCATGCTCGGTCGCTGGCTCGGGAAAAGCGCAACATGGGGCCTGTTGCGCATACATTCGAGGACGTTTCATCGGCGCTGCAGCGCATCGCCGTCAGGATGCCAGATGCGGATGCAGTTCGGCCAGCCGGGTAATGACCGATACCTCCTTGGGCATCTCGGGATGCACGCCATGCTCCTGCAGCGCGATCACCTTCATGCCGGCCGCGATGCCGGCCTTGATGCCGGGCAGGCTGTCTTCCACCACCGCGCAGCGCGCCGGCGCCACGCCCAGGCTGCTGGCGGCGAACAGGAACAACGCCGGGTCGGGCTTCCAGCGCTGCACATCGTAGGCGCTGAAGATGCGGCCGGCGAAATACGGCAACAAGCCGGTCACGCGCAGGCACAGCTCGATCTTGGGATGCGGCGCGTTGGAGGCCAGCGCATAGGGAATCGACAGCGCCTGCACCATCTCCAGCGCGCCATTGATCGGCTGCAGTCGCTGTTCCAGCATGCCGGCCATCATGTCGCGCAATTCCTGTTCGAAAACGGCCGGCAACGGCGCGCCGCGCAACTCCTCGATGCGCGCCACGCACAGCTTCATGCTCACCCCGCGGAACTGCGCCAGCGCCTCCCGGGCCGTGAGGTCGACGCCGTAGCGGGCGACATATTCGGACCAGGCTTCGGCAGCGACCACTTCACTGTCAACCAGGGTTCCGTCGCAATCGAAGATGACCAGGTCGATCGCGTTGCCGGGATCCTTCATGTCAAAGCTCTCCGTAAGAATGCAGGCCGGAGAGGAACATGTTCACGCCCAGGAAGGCGAAGGTCGTCACCAGCAAACCGACCAGCGCCCACCATGCCGCCACCCGGCCGCGCAGGCCCTTCATCAGCCGCATGTGCAGCCAGGCCGCGTAGTTGAGCCAGACGATCAGCGCCCAGGTTTCCTTCGGGTCCCACGACCAGTAGCCGCCCCAGGCTTCGGCCGCCCACAGGGCGCCGAGGATGGTGGCGATGGTAAAGAAGGCGAAGCCGACCGCGATCGCCTTGTACATCACGTCGTCCAGCACTTCCAGCGACGGCAGGCGATCTGCCAGGATGCCCTTGGACTTGAACAGGTAGGCCACCGCCACCATGGCCGCCAGCGCGAAGGTGCCGTAGCCGATGAAGTTGGCCGGCACGTGGATCTTCATCCACCAGCTCTGCAACGCCGGCACCAGCGGCTGGATCTCGGCCGCATCGCGCGACACGGTGTACCACATCAGGAAGCCGACCGCCGCCGAGATCACCGTCAGCACGAAGGCGCCCAGCTGGCGGGTGGCATAGCGCTCTTCGTAATACAGGTAGAACAGCGCCGTGATCATGCAGAACAGGATGAACACTTCATACAGGTTGGAGATGGGAATGTGGCCGACGTCGGGGCCGATCAGGTAGGACTCGTACCAGCGCACCATCATGCCGGTAAATCCCAGCACCACCGCCGCCCAGCACAGCTTGGAGCCGAGCGCCGCGCCGGTGCCGGCGCGCGTGGCCAGCCCGCCCCAGTAGAACAGCGTGGACAGGGCGAACAGCGCGCTCATCCAGAGGATGGCCGACTGGCTGGAGAGCATGTACTTGAGGAAGAATTTCTTCTCCGCCATGTCCAGCGAGCCGCCGTACATGCCGATGGCGCCCAGCGACAGCAGCGCCAGCAGGGGGATCAGCCAGCGCACCTGTTTCCAGTGCCAGCCCAGCCAGGCGAAGGTCGGTGCGGCCAGCAGCAGCACCGCCTTCTCGTAGTAATCCATATAGCTGCCGAAACGCATGAGCGCATACAGCGAGCCGGCCACCAGCGCGGCGGCGTAAATCCAGTCCACCGCACTCAGGCGGCGAAAGAAGCCCTGTTCCTGGGGGTAGCCTGGGGTGGTTGCTTCTGTCAGTTCCATTCCGATCTCCACTGCATTCCTGCGGCCATGCTAGCGGCGGCGCCGCCCAGCGTTTATATGTGCAGGATGATAACCGCCATATTCCGGCGGCACGGTCTCCGTCATGTCATGAACCGGCTTATTGTCTACGCCAGCGCCGGCTTTGTGCAACGTCAGGAGGCAGAATCGGCGGCCGGCGCGAGCCCCGCTTTCATCTGCTCGAATTCCTTTTCAAAATCCAGCGTCTTGCGCTGGGTGCTCATGGCCAGCAGCGCATGGCTGCCCCGGCCGCCCTCTTGCGGCTTGATCCAGATCCACAGGCGGCGTTCGCGGATATACAGCATCGCGAACACGCCCAGCACCAGCAACAGGCAGCCCAGGTAGACCACCTTCTTGCCCGGCGAGCGCGTCACCTGCAGCACCGACGCCTTGATTTCCTCGAAGCCGGAAAGCTGCAGGAACACCGGCGCCGGATAGAAAGCCGCGTCGGCCAGCGCGTTGATCGCCAGTTGCAGATAGCGGCCATGCACCTCGTCGCTGGCGACCGGGGCCAAGCCATCCTTGGCCCGCGCGGCTTGCCACAGTTCCCACATGCTGCCATTGAGGATCTTCATGAAGATATCGGCGGCCTTCTCCTGCTCGGCGGCCGGCAGCTTTTCCAGGAACCGGGTGACGGCGATGAAACCCGAGGTCTTGCCATCGCCGGCGAAGATATCCAGCCCGCGCTGGGCCGATTGCTGCAGTTGCTCGCGCAGCGCGGCCGGGGTATCGCGGCCGCCGGAAATGGCCTGGCGGGCGTAGCGGCGCGCCGCTTCTTCACGCAATGCCGGATTGGCCAGCGCAGCGCGCAGGCGCATCCATTCAACCACGCTGTCGTTGTCGTCGGCCGGGATGCGCAGGTAGCGGAACGGCTGGTCGGGCTGCTCGCGCATGCCGGCTAGGAACACGTAGGCGCCGTCGATCTGCATCGATTGCATGTAGTTGAAGTACTCGCGCGCCTGGCCGGTCTTGTCGCGCAGCTTGTACTGGATGCTGGGGCCGACGTTCTTGAAATCCTTGTTGTTGGCATTCTTGGCGCCGGAGCCGAGATGCTTGTCGAGGCTGCCCATGAAGCCCTGGTTCACCGTCTTGCCGATGTTGACCGCGCGCGCATCGCCGCCGGCAGCGCCGCCCGCGCCGTTGCCGGCGCTGTTCATGTTTTCCACGTTGAAGGGGCGAAAGCCGGTCCACTCCACGGTGTAGTCTCCGGCCGCCTGGGCCAGCGGCGTGCTGCCGTTGACTTCGCCGGCGAAGTCGAAGCGGTTGTTCTCGGCGCCGCGCATCGGGTAGCCGACCAGCTTGAGCCTGGTGCCGCCATCCTCGAAGCTGGATTGGTAGATCGCCACGTTCTTGTAGATCAGCGGTTCGTTGACCTTGATGGTGGCGGCGATCTCGTGGCCGGTCTCATGGTCGCGCACCACCACTTCGCTGGCGAACAGCTTGGGCATGCCGGTGGAATAGAAATCGATGATGAAACGCTTGAGCTGGATGGTGAAGGGCAGGTCCTGGATCATCACGCCGTCCTGCTGGGGGATGATCGCCGTACTGCTGCTGGCGCCCTCGGGAATGAGCGTGTTGCCGCGGAAGGTCGGGTTGCCGATGCCCAGGCGGTAGCGCTCCGGGATCTGCGAGATGATGCCGTTGCCGGAGAAGGCCTGCTTGCCGTAGAACCACTGCTGGAAACGGATCGGCAAGTCGGAGTCGAGCAGGCCGCCCAGGCAGATGATGACGATGGCCGCGTGCGCGAAGATATAGCCCCATTTGTTGGCCGCACCCTGCTTGGCGGCCAGGAGCGTGCCGCCATCCTTGTCGACCAGCTTGACCTTGTAGCCGCGCGCGCCGACTTGCCGGGCCAGGCGCGCGGCGGCCTGCGCCGGCTGTTCGGCGCTGCGCCATTCGGCCTTGTGGTGGAAGTTGCGCAGCGACTGCTCGCGCACGTTGTCGCGCCAGCTCTTGACGTCGCGCAGCATCTTGGGCGCATTGCGCGCGATGCACAGCGAGGTCGACAGCACCAGGAAGCCCATGATCAGCAGGAACCACCAGGCCGAATACACCGCATACAGGCCCAGCTTGTTGAAGACCTCGAACCAGAACGGCCCGAACTGGTTGACGTAGTTCGGCATCGGCTCGTTCTGCTTCATCACGGTGCCGATCACCGAGGCGACCGCGATCAACGTCAGCAAGCTGATCGCAAAGCGCATCGATGACACCAGTTCGACCGCATCGCTGACCCAGCGCTGCCTGGTCCTGATCAAAATCCCTTCGGTACTGCTGCCCGTCGTCATATTCCTGCCTTACCGGATCCGGCTTGCCGGTCCCGCATCCATTTCAATTGCCTTGCCGGACAGCAAAGCATCGCCAACCCCGGATTCTACCGCTCCCGGTGAAACTCCGTGATACGTACCGGCGCAGCACCGGTATCTGAGACCGCATATCTGGCGCAGCCTGCACCCCGGGAAATGCGAACCTGCCGGACCGGAAGACATCCTCCGCACGCCGCTTCCGGATGCGCCAGTCCTTCCGGGGCCGCGCATGGCCACATGGCGATGCGAGCCCGGGGAACACGCCGGCGCTACGTCAAACCCGATCCAGCCCGTGCACAAAAAAAGAGGCGGCACGCGGGCCGCCTCTTTGGTACCGGATCGCCAACAGGGTCTTGATTCTTATTTGAGGCCGGCGATGTAATCCGCCACGGCCTTGATTTCCTTGTCCGACAAACGTTCGGCGATGGCCGTCATCTGCGGGCTGTTGTTGCGGCTGCCGCCGCGGAAATTGGTCAGCTCCGCCACCGTGTAATCCTGATGCTGGCCTGCCAGGCGCGGATACTGGGCCGGAATGCCGGCGCCGTTCGGGCTGTGGCAACCGGCGCAGGCAGGCACGTTCTTGGAGGCGATGCCGCCGCGCCAGATGTGCTTGCCGAGCTCGAGCGTATCCTTGTTTTTGGCCGCGCCCGGCTTGGGCGACTGCGCTGCCAGGTAGGCCGCGACATTCTTGATGTCCTCGTCGGACAAGGCCTTGGCCAGCGGCGACATCACCGGGTTGTTGCGCTCCGGCGTGCGGAAATTCATCAGCTGCTTGGCGATGTAGGCTTCATGCTGGCCGGCCAGCTTGGGGTTTTGCGTGATGGTCGAATTGCCGGCTGCGCCGTGGCAGGAGACGCAAGCCACGATATTGCGGGCATTGTCGCCATTGGTATAAAGCGCTTCACCTTTGGCCGGATCGGCCTTGACGACTGCTTTCTTTTCTTCGGCTGCATATGCCTGGGAAGAAACTGCCAGCAATGCAACAAACACGGTCTGCAACACTCGGGAAAAGGCACGGTTCATTCGTCACCCTAATTTACTTATTGTGGTTGTGAAATTCAGAGATTCTGCCCGTCTGGCGGCTAGCGGCCCCCATACCCAATGCCGGTCTTTTGACCTGTCTCCGATGGCCGCCATTTTTTTGTTTGCTTGGCGTCAACACGGCAATAGGTAGCGCCCCATTGTACAATAGCTTCTCTGCATTTTTGCCCCTCTTTCGGATTTCTGCCCCACCTATGTCGCAACTTTGGCAAGCCCGCTTTTTCACCACCGTCAATCATTTGCGGGATCTGCCCAAGACCGATGTGCCGGAAGTGGCCTTCGCCGGCCGCTCCAACGCAGGCAAATCCACCGCCATCAATGTGCTGTGCAACCAGAAACGCCTGGCCTTCGCGTCCAAGACGCCGGGCCGCACCCAGCATATCAATTACTTTTCCATCGGCGGCGCCCACGTCGGCCAGCATCGCCATGACGAAGTGCGCGCCGACGAGATCCGCGCAATGCTGGTCGACCTGCCCGGCTACGGCTACGCCGAGGTTTCCGGCTCGGCCAAGCACCATTGGCAAGCGTTGCTGGGCGACTATGTGCGCCAGCGCCAGCAACTGGCCGCACTGGTGATGATCGTCGACTCACGCCGCCCTTTCACCGACCTCGATATCCAGATGATCGAGTGGTTCGCGCCGACCGGCAAGCCCATCCATTGCATTCTCAGCAAGGCCGACAAGCTCAACCGCAACGACGCCACCAATGCCTTGCGCCAGGCCCAGACCTACCTGTCCAGCTATGTCGATGCGAATGGCGACCCGTTCCCGTTCACGGCCCAGTTGTTCTCGGCGCTCAAGCGTACCGGCCTGGATGAGGCCAATGACCGGATCCTGCAACTGGCAGGATTGTCCGGCGCCGACGAGCAGGGCGAAGAGCTCCCCCCGGCCGCGGAATAAGCCCGGGAACGTGGCGAAAAACAGGAAAAAAGAGGCGGAAGAGACGAAACACAGGCAGGCCATCGGCCATAAAAAAAAGCCTTGGAGAAAGGGGAACAATCTCCAAGGCCCAACGCCTTTCGCTTGCGCGATCGGCCCCGCTCAGGGAGGGAAGGGGAAGCGGGAGGCAACGAATTGCCTGCACATAGGATTGAGTGCTCCATGGGAAGTTTCGAAACCCCCATCGAGAACCGCAATTTTCAGAACATAGCGACATTTACCTAGAAATTATTCTAAGTTGACGTGAGTTAGAAACACATTGAACTGAAAGAAAGCCATGCCAGTTTCCACCACCCCTCTGCAAACTACCGCCGCCTACCCCGCCCTGCGCATGCGCCGCATGCGCCGCGACGCCTTCTCGCGCGCCCTGATGGCCGAGAATGTCATCACCGCCTCCGACCTGATCTATCCGGTGTTCGTCCAGGAAGGCCAGAAGCTGCGTACGCCCGTGCCTTCGCTGCCGGGCGTGGAGCGCCTGTCGCTCGATACGCTGCTGCCGGTGGCGGAAGAATGCGTGAAGCTGGGTGTGCCGGTGCTGGCGCTGTTCCCGGCGATCGATCCCGCGCTGAAGACCCCCGACGGCATCGAAGCCACCAACCCGGACGGCCTGATCCCGCGCGTGGTGCGCGCGCTCAAGGAACGCTTCCCCGAACTGGGCGTGCTGTGCGACGTCGCGCTGGACCCCTACACCAGCCACGGCCAGGACGGCGTGCTCAACGAGAGCGGCTACATCCTCAACGACGAGACCATCGCCCTGCTGGTCAGGCAAGCGCAAACCCAGGCCGATGCCGGCGTCGATATCGTTGCGCCATCCGACATGATGGACGGCCGCATCGGCGCCATCCGCGCCATGCTGGAAGAGCGCGGCCACATCTACACCCGCATCATGGCGTACTCGGCCAAGTACGCCTCGGCCTTCTACGGCCCTTTCCGCGACGCGGTCGGCTCGGCCGCCAACCTCGGCAAGGGCAGCAAGGCCACCTACCAGATGGACCCGGCCAACAGCGACGAAGCGCTGCGCGAAGTGGCGCTGGATTTGCAGGAAGGCGCCGACATGGTGATGGTCAAGCCCGGCATGCCATACCTGGACATCGTGCGCCGCGTGAAGGACGAGTTCAAGGTGCCGACCTTCGCCTACCAGGTCAGCGGCGAATACGCCATGATCAAGGCCGCCGCCCAGAACGGCTGGCTCGACCATGACAAGACCATGATGGAAGCCATGATGGCCTTCAAGCGCGCCGGCGCCGACGGCGTGCTGACCTACTTCGCGCTGGATATCGCGCGCAAGCTCAAGCAGGCCTGATCCGCCCCGACCAGCCATGGGCGCCAGCGCCGACACCGATATCTTCACCCGCCATCGGCCGCGCCTGTTCGGCGTGGCCTATCGCATGCTGGGCTCGCGCAGCGACGCCGACGACGTCTTGCAGGACGCCTGGCTGCGCTGGCATGGGCAAGACACGACGACGCTGGCATCGGCTGAGGCCTGGCTGGTCACGGTGGTCACACGGCTGTGCATCGACCGCCTGCGCCAGGCCCGGCAGGAACGCCTGTCCTACGTCGGCCACTGGCTGCCGGAACCGCTAGTCGACCTGGCCGACGCCGCGCCCGAGATCGACCTGTTCGGCAGCGCCATGCTGGCGCCTTCGCCCGAGGCGCTGCTGGAGCAGCACAGCGACGTTTCCTTCGCCTACCTGCTGCTGCTCGAACGCCTGAACCCGGAAGAGCGCGCCGCCTTCCTGCTGCGCGAAGTGTTCGACAACGACTATCCCGACATCGCCGCCATCCTGCAAAAAAGCGAAGCCAATTGCCGCCAGTTGGTGCACCGCGCGCGCGAACGGCTGGCCCGGCACGAAGATACCGGCCAGCGCAGCGCCGCCCCGCGCAAGCCGTTGCGCGCCGCCTCCAGCCCCATCTCCCGTGCCGCGCATGAGACCCTGCTGCAGAAATTCATGCAGGCGGTGCAAAGCGGCGAGCGCGAGGCCATGCTGGGTCTGCTGGCGGAAGACGCGCGCCTGATCGGCGACGGCGGCGGCAAGGTGTCCTCGTTCCCGCATCCGCTGTTCTCCGGCGCGCGCATTTCCTGGCTGTACTACGCCAATATCCGCCGCTTCGGCGCGCGCATCGCCTATCGCCCGGCCTGGATCAACGGCGGCCCGGGCTTGCTGCGTTATGTGGATGGCCAGCTGGAGTCGGCCCAGGTGCTGGAGACCGACAACGGCCTGATCCGCGAAATCTACGTGGTGCGCAATCCGGACAAGCTGGCGGCGATCGCGCGCCAGACCCTGGCCGCCTGAAAAAATCTTTTTTCGCTTTTTCAAAAAAAACTGTCACAAGCCGACATGGCGCTCCGTCTTATGGATGAACGCCGGCGATTTGCGCCGGCGTCGATTCCAAACCCACAGGAGAATTGCCATGTCCGACTTCAAGCAACGCCTGCAACACACCAAGCTCGCAGCCCCTGCCTTCAATGCCCTGCTCAAGGCCAGCGAGGCCGTGCACACCAGCGGCGTCGATCCCAAGCTGCTGGAACTGGTGTTCCTGCGCGTGTCGCAAATCAACGGCTGCGCCTTCTGCGCCGACATGCATTCGCACGACCTGCTCAAGGCCGGCGAAAACCAGCAGCGCCTCAACACCCTGGCCGCCTGGCGCGAAATCCCCTTCTTCACCGAACAGGAGCGCGCCGCGCTGAACTGGGCAGAGCGCTTCACCGACCTGAAGAACCCGGACGCCGACAAGGAAGACGCCGCGTTCGCGCTGATGAAGCAGCACTTCACTGAAACCGAGATCGCCAACATCACCTTCGCGGTCGCCATCATCAATGCCTGGAACCGCCTGGGTGTGTCGATGCGCCCGCAGGTGCCGCGCCGCAGCTGATCGGCGTACCGCACAGGACAAGGACGAAAAAAAACGCACCCCGGTCGCCCGGGATGCGTCGAACATGGTCCGATCCACATCAGACTTTCTGCTCAAAACCTGCCCGGCGCTTCCTCGGAAACGCCGGCTGAACCTATTGCTGCCTTACTTCCACAGCGCGCACTTGGACTCGGCCTTGGTCATGTAGGCCTGCTCGCCGGGAATGGTCTGCACCAGCTTGTAGTAATCCCACGGACGCTTGGATTCCGACGGCTTTTTCACTTCCATCAGGTACATGTCGTGCACCATGCGGCCGTCCGGACGGACTACGCCGTTGGAGGTGAAGAAGTCGTTGATCTTGTTCTTGCGCAGGTAATCCATCACCTTGTCGGCGTCGGTGCTGCCCACGGCCTTGACCGCCTTCAGGTACTGGCCCACGGCCGATGCATTGCCGGCCTGGAACATCGTCGGCATCTTCTTCATCTTGCCGAAGTAGCGGTTGCCCCATGCGCGCGACTGGTCGTTCATGTCCCAGTACCAGCCGTCGGTCAGGTACATGCCTTGCGTGACTTGCAGGCCCAGCGAATGCGTATCGGTGATGAAGATCAGGAGACCGGCCAGCTTCATCGTCTTGTTCACGCCGAATTCATTGGCCGCCTTGATGGCATTGATGACGTCGCCGCCGGCCACCGCCAGGCCCAGGATCTGGGCCTTGGAGGCTTGCGCCTGCAGCAGGAAGGAGGAGAAGTCCGACGTCGCCAGCGGCGCGCGGATCTGGCCCACGACGGTGCCGCCGCCGGCCTTGACCACATCGCTGGTGTCTTTTTCAAGCGAAGTGCCGAACGCATAATCGGCCGTCACGAAATACCACGACTTGCCGCCCTGCTTGGTGATGGCCGCGCCCGTGCCGCGCGCCAGCGCAGTGGTGTCGTAGGCGTACTGGATGGTGTAGGCGTTGCATTCCTCGTTGGTCTGGCGCGTGGTGCCGGCGCCGACCGAGATGAAGACCTTTTTCTTTTCGCCGGCGACCTTGCCCATGGCCAGGCTGGCGGCCGAGTTCACGCCGCCGACCAGCATGTCGACGCCGTCGCGGTCGAACCATTCACGCGCCTTGTTGGCGGCGATGTCGGCCTTGTTCTGGTGGTCGGCAAAC
Organism: Herbaspirillum sp. SJZ106; assembly: GCF_006715495.1. Lineage (GTDB taxonomy): Bacteria > Pseudomonadota > Gammaproteobacteria > Burkholderiales > Burkholderiaceae_D > Herbaspirillum. The sequence continues at coordinate 170,495 of NZ_VFNI01000007.1, read as the reverse complement.
ACGAATTCGATCTTCTTGCCGTTGATGGCGCCGCCGGCATCGGCAATGGCCATCTTGATGGCTTCGACGCCGCCCTGGCCGTCCATGTCGGCGTAAGTGCCGGACAGGTCAGTGATGAAACCGATCTTGATGGTATCGCCGGCGGCCTGCGCCGGCAGGGATGCGCCGAACAGGACGCAGACGGCAGCGGACAGCGCCGCGCGCTTGATGCTTTTCCTCAAAGTCTCCTCCTCTGGGTGAACGCCACGGCGTCGTGCCGCGGTTCGTTTGGATTTCTCGCGTGGTGTTCTTGTTGCGACTCCGCAAGCGAGTGCGGAGAAGGTGTTGCCGGCATGCGCCGAGGCGCATGCCATCATGCTTGCGACAATCAGCCGAGGACGGCGCGCGTCAGTTCGCCATCGACCAGGCGCGTAATGCCCAGCGGGTTGGCGTTCTTCAGCGGCGCCGGCAGCATCGCGTCCGGGTAGTTCTGGTAGCACACCGGGCGCAGGAAGCGCTCGATGGCCAGCGTGCCGACCGAAGTGCCGCGCGCATCCGAGGTGGCCGGGTACGGGCCTCCGTGGACCATCGCGTCGCACACCTCGACGCCGGTCGGGTAACCGTTGAGCAGCAGCCGGCCGGCCTTCTGTTCCAGCAGCGCGATCAGGTCCTGGTTGCCTTGCAGGTCGCCGATCTCGGCTTGCAGCGTGGCGGTCAGTTGGCCATGCATGTTGGCGGCGAAATCGATGAGCTGTTCGCGGCTTTCCAGCTCAACGATCACGGTCGAGGGGCCGAACACTTCTTCTTCCAGCGGCGCTTCCTTGGAGAACAGCAGCGAAGCCTCGGCCTTGAACAGGTGCGGCACGGCCTGGGTGTAGCTGCTGCCGCCGGTGGCGATGACCTTCACGCCGGGCAGCTGGGTCAGGCGCGCCACGCCGCTGTTGTAGTGCGACAGGCCGCCGCTGTTCAACATGGTGGCCGGCGCGGTGCCGCCGAAGGCGGCCGACAGCTTCTCGATGAAGGCGGTCAATTCAGGCGACTTCACGCCCAGCAGCAGGCCCGGGCTGGTGCACAGCTGGCCGCAGCCCATCGTGACGGAACCGGCCAGGTCCTTGGCGATGGCGTCGCCGCGCGCCTTGAGCGCCTCGGGCATCAGGATGATGGGGTTGATGCTCGACATTTCCGCGAACACCGGGATCGGTTGCGGACGCGCCGCCGCCATGTCGCACAGCGCACGGCCGCCGCGCAGCGAACCGGTGAAGCCGACCGCCTGGATGGCGGCGCTCTTGACCAGCTGGGCGCCGACGCGGTCGCCGTAGATCATATTGAAGGTGCCGGCCGGCATGCCGGTCTTCTTGACGGCGCGCTCGATGGCGTCGGCCACGATTTCAGAGGTGACCAGGTGGCCGGTGTGGGCCTTGAACACTACCGGGCAGCCGGCCGCCAGCGCGGCCGCGGTATCGCCGCCGGCCACCGAGAAGGCCAGCGGGAAGTTGCTGGCGCCGAACACGGCCACCGGGCCGACGCCGATCTTGTACTGGCGGATATCGGGACGCGCCATCGGCTTGCGCTCGGGCAGCGCGGTGTCGATGCGGGCGCCGTAGAAGTCGCCGCGGCGCAGGACCTTGGCGAACAGGCGCATCTGGCCGCTGGTGCGGGCGCGTTCGCCAGCCAGGCGGGGCGTGGCCGGCAGCGCGGTTTCGCGCGAGACGGCGGCGAGGAAGTCGTCGCCCAGCGCGTCGATCTCATCGGCGATCGCGTCCAGGAAGGCGGCGCGCTGCTCCGAGGTGGTCGCGCGAAACGCCGGGTAGGCCTGCTCCGCCGCGTGGACGGCGGCCGCCACTTCCTTCTCGGTCGCGGTCACGAAGGGAATCTCGAAAATCGCGCCGCTGGTGGCGTCGATGCTGTGCAGATGGAGGTCGCCTTCGCCGCTGCGCTGGCCGCCGATGTAGTTGTGTCCGAGGATGTTCAAGCTCACGATGTACTCCTGCTCTGTGCGTTGGCGCTGCCCTGACGGGTCACGCGCGAAGGGCCGCACCTCGTGTTGGCGAGGACGGCCGGTTGGTTCCGGTTAAGCTTCCCGCACGGCGTGTGCCGCACGGGTCTATTGTGTTGCATCACATGGATTGCTGCAGCATGCGTTCGTAATCCTGCGCCGAGGCCACGCGCGGATTGGTCTTGTGGCTGTGGTCGGCCAATGCGCCCTGGATGATCTTGGGGAACATGTCGGCGCTCACGCCCAGCTCGCCCAGGCCGGCAGGCAAACCGAGACGACAGCTCATCTCCTTGATAGCCGGACCGATCGCGGCGCCGTCCTTCAACCCCATGGCATGCGCCATGCGCGCCATCTTGTTGTCCTTGACCATGGTCTCGGCGCTTTCGTTGAAAGCGATGATGGCCGGCAGGAAGATGGCGTTCAGGGTGCCGTGGTGCAGCTTGGGATTGATGCCGCCCAGCGAGTGCGACAGGCTGTGCACGCAGCCCAGCCCTTTCTGGAATGCCATCGCGCCCTGCATCGAGGCGCTCATCATGTTCAGGCGCGCTTCGCGGTCGCCCGGCTCCTTGGTGGCGCGTTCGATATGCGCCCAGGCGCGCCACAGGCCATCGAGCGCGATGCCATCGGCGGGCGGATTGAACGCCGGCGCCATGAATGTTTCCAAGCAGTGGGCGATGGCGTCCATGCCGGTGGCGGCGGTCATCAGCGGCGGCAGGCCGAGCGTCAGTTCCGGGTCGCAGATGGCGACCTTGGGCACGATGAACGGCGACAGCACGCCGACCTTGCGGCCGTCGTCCAGGATCAGGATGGCGCCGCGGCCGACTTCGCTGCCGGTGCCGGCGGTCGTCGGGATGGCGATCACCGGCGCAGTCTTGGCGGTGATGTTGGCCAGGCCGCCTTCGATCAGCGCGAAGGATTTCAACGTGCCTTCGTGGGTACCGCATACCGCCACGCCCTTGGCCAGGTCGATCGAGGAGCCGCCGCCCACGGCCACGATGCCGTCGCAGCCGGCTGCGCGGAACATCGCCACGGCCGCGCGCACCGCGCCTTCGTTCGGGTTGGGCGGCGTCTGGTCGAACACCGGGACGGCCGCGCCGTCCTTCAACTGGCCCAGTACCTTGTCGAGGATACCGGCGTTGCGGATGCCCATGTCGGTGACCACCAGCGGCTTCTTGATGCCGATGCGCTCGCATTCCTGCTGCAGGAGCGACAGCGCGCCGTAGTCGAACTGGACCTGGGTAATGTAATTGATGAGTGCCATCACATAGCCTTGATTTATAGATGTCAGACCAAGGGCCGATTCGCGCCCGGCCTGGCGGGGAGCCGGACATTGATCCGCTTTCCCCGTTACCGCCTTGGTTTGGAAAGCCAGACTCTAAGCCAATGCGGGCGCTTTGACTAATGAGAGGTGTTGATATGGGTATAACCAACAGTCATACTGAGGGTTTTCCGACGCCACGGCCCGCCGCCATGCAAACCTCCCTGCCCTCGCTCGCTTCGATCACCTCGCGCCTGCACCTGCGCCAGCTGCGCCTGCTGATCGCCTTGTCCGACCACGGTTCGCTGCTCAAGGCCGCCGAACAGGTCGCCCTGACCCAACCGGGCGCCAGCAAGGCCTTGCAGGAAATCGAAAGCACCCTCGGCGCGCAACTGTTCGTGCGCACCAACCGCGGGCTGGAACCGACCGAGCTGGGCCATTGCGTGATCCGCTATGCGCGGCTGATCCAGACCGACCTGACCCACCTGCGCGAGGAAATGCTGTCGATCATGCAAGGCAATGGCGGGCGGCTGGCGGTGGGCACCATCATGGGCGCGGTGCCGCTGTTGACCGATGCGCTGACGCGCCTGCTGGAAAAACGGCCCTCGCTGTCGGTGGAAATCGTCGAAGACACCAGCGCGCGCCTGCTGCGCCTGCTGGACCAGGGCCGGCTGGACATGGCGATCTGCCGCACCAGCATCAGCCAGCGCCCGCACCTGTACGACGCCTTCAATATCCACGATGAACAGCTGGCGGTCGTGGCCAGCGTCAACCATCCGCTGGCGCAGGCGCAAGAGTTGCAGCTGTCCGACCTGGCCGATTCGCGCTGGGTGGTGTATTCGGCCAACATGCCGATGCGGGTCTCGCTGGAGCGCGAATTCCACGACGCCGACCTGCGCTTTCCGCTGCACCTGATGGAAACCACCTCGGCCTTCACCACGCTCTCGCTGCTGCAAAAGAATCCGCACTTCGTAGCACTGCTGTCGGTGGACGTGGCGCAGTTCTGCACCCGCTTCGGCATGACCTGCATCCTGCCGCTGCAGTTGCACACGCGCAGCGAACCCTACCAGCTGGTGACGCGCCACGGCACCCAGCTGTCGCCGGTGGCGCGGCTGTTCATCGAGGATTTCGCGCAGGCGCTCGCCCCGTCCCCGGACGCATGAGCTGCCTGGGACGCATGCATCCTCCAATGAAAAAACGCTCCCGATGGAGAAATGCCGTCCCGTTAAAGCCAATTCTGAACCGCTCATCACCGAGTCCGTTCGGGCTGAGTAGGCCCGCCAGGGCCGTATCGAAGCCAGCGCACCAGCGTCAGCGGCCTTGCCTGCCCTTCGATACGCTGCTGCGCAGCTACTCAGGGCGAACGGAGTCTGGACTCCACAAACACAACTCCACAAACAAAAATGCCGTTCAGTACTTAACTGAACGGCATTTCTCCCGAAGGAGCGTTTTCTTGTCCGCGTGAAGCGAGCGGCTTACTTGTTCGGCTGCGGCGTGATGCGCAGGTAAGGGCGCGGCGACTTGTAGCCCTTCGGGTACTTCTGCTTGATCACTTCCTCATCCTTGACCGTCAGCGGGATGATCACGTCGTCGCCGTCCTTCCAGTTGCCCGGGGTGGCCACGGTGTAGCCGTCGGTCAGCTGCAGGGCATCGATCACGCGCAGTACTTCATCGAAATTGCGGCCGGTGCTCATCGGGTAGGTGATGATCAGGCGCACTTTCTTCTTCGGGTCGATCACGAACAGCGAGCGCACGGTGGCGGTCTCGGACTGGTTCGGGTGGATCATGTCGTACAGGCCGGCAACCTTCTTGTCGACGTCGGCCACGATGGGGAAACCGACCACGGTCTGCTGGGTTTCCTCGATGTCCTTGATCCATTGCTGGTGGGCTTCGGCGCCGTCCACCGACAGCGCGATGGCCTTGACGTTGCGCTTGTCGAACTCCGGCTTGAGCTTGGCGGTCAGGCCCAGTTCGGTGGTGCAGACCGGCGTGAAATCGGCCGGATGGGAAAACAGCACGACCCAGGAATCGCCCGCCCAGTCGTGGAATTTGATCTTGCCGATCGAGGATTCTTGCTCGAAATCCGGCGCGGTATCGCCCAGACGCAGTGTCATAACGGTCTCCTTGTTCGAGGGTGAGGGTAAAACAGAAGATTGACTATAGCTCGCGCGATGGCTTCGTCCAACAATTATTAAGACGTAACCAAATAACGTGACGCAATGATGATCTACCTAAGCCCGAAACTTCCTTACAAGCCCTGCAATACCGCCAGGAAACGATCGGCGTCCTGGTAGCCGATGACGCGCTTGCCAACCTGTTCCTTGCCGTCGGCATTGAAGAACATGATGCCCGGCGGCCCGAACAGGTTGAAGCGCCTGAGCATGGCGCGGTCGTCGGCGTTATTGGCGGTGACATCGATCTGCAGCAACAGCATCCGGCTAAAGCGTTCCTTCACGCGGGCGTCGGTGAAGGTGAAGCGTTCCATCTCCTTGCAGGAGACGCACCAGTCGGCATAGAAGTCCAGCATCACCGGCCGGCGCTCGCCGCGGGCATTTTGCGCCAGCGCAGCATCCAGCTCGGCCGATGAGCGCACGCGCACGAACTCCGTGTGCGCGGCAGTTGCCCCTGGCGCGGCCAGATGCGCCAATGGCGCCAGCGGATCGCGCCCGCCGGTGGCCACGCTGACCAGCTGCAGCAATCCCAGCGAGGCGAACGCCAGGCCGAAGGCGCGCGCCAGCCAGCCGGCCGGACGCGACCACAGCAGGTAGGCGCCATACCCAATGCCGAGCGCGGCCCAACCGGCGACCTGCAGCCAGGCCGGGATCACCGGCGCCACCATCCACAGCGCGGTACCCAGCATCAGTACGCCGAAGAAACGCTTGACGGCGTCCATCCAGGCACCGGCGCGCGGCAGCAAGGCGCCGGCGGAGGCGCCGATCAGCAACAATGGCACGCTCATGCCCAGCGCCATGGCGAACAATGCACTGCCGCCCAGCACCACGTTGCCGCTCTGGCTGATATACAGCAACGCGCCGGCCAGGGGAGCGGCCACGCAAGGGCCGACGATCAATGCGGAAATGGCGCCCATCAGGAATACGCCCACCCACGTTCCGCTGCCGCCGCCGGAAGCGCTCGACAGTTTCGACTGCAGCGCGGCCGGCACTTGCAACTGGTAGACATCGAACATGGACAAGGCCAGGCCGGCCATCAGCAATGCGAAGGCGCCCAGGATCCAGGGATTCTGCAGATACGCCGACAAGCCTTCGCCCAGCATGCCCGCGGCCACGCCCAGCGCCGTATAGACCAGCGCCATGCCCAGCGCGTAATCGACCGACAGCAGGAAGCTGCGGGCGCGTCCCTGGCCCGAGGCCGTTCCTTGCTGGCCGACGATGATAGAAGACAGGATCGGCACCATCGGCAACACGCAGGGCGTGAACGACAAGCCGATGCCGAGGATGAAGAACAGCGAGAGAATGCTCCACAGCTTGCCGCCCTTGAGCACCGCGGCGATGCCATCGACATCGGCGCCGCCGGCCGGCGCCATCTTGCCATCGGTATCGCTGGCGCTGCCGGCCCGCACCACGGTGCCGATTGCCTGCGGCGACAGGTTCACTTTCAGCGTCATCGGCGGATAGCACAAGCCCTTGTCGGCGCAGCCCTGCGACACCGCATTGACGGTGAACGGGCCGGCCGCGTCCGCCACCGGGATGCGCGCCGTCACCGCCTGGTGATAGGTCTCGACCTCTTTCTGGAAATTCTCGTCGTACTTGGTCACGCCATGCGGGAATTGCGGCTCGCCCAGCGTCGCCCCCTCGGCGCTGAAATGGAAGCGGTCGCGGTACATGTAATAGCCGTCGGCGATCCGGTAGCTCAGCTCCAGCGTGGCGGCATCCAGCATGCGCGCGCTGAGCTGGAAGGCCTGTTCCGGCGGCAGGTAGTCATCGGCGGCACGGGCCGGGCTCAATGACAGCAGTGCCGCCAGCGGCAACAGGCAAAGGATGTTTGTCAGCAGGCGATGCATGCTGCGGTAAAAACGGTTCTCGGTTTTGTTCATGCGGCTCAAATTGGATTCTTCATCGTGGAACGCGTTACATCGACAGGCGAGAAACGCGCTCTAGGTGCGCAGGGGCTGGCCGGTCTCTTCCCTTATCCACCCCAGATACGCCGGCAAGCCGGCCGCGACCGGCAGCGCGACGATTTCCGGCACATCGTAAGGATGGGCCCGGCAGATCGCCTGCTCGACTTCCCCATAGCGCGCCTGCGTGGTCTTGATCAGCAGCGGAATCTCGACCGCGTGTTCCACCTGGCCTTGCCAGCGGTACACCGACGCCACCGGCGCCAGGATGTTGACGCAGGCGGCCAGCCCCCCATCCACCAGCGCGCGCGCCAGGGATTGCGCCAGCTCCTGCTCAGGTACATTGGTCAACACCAGCAGCGGCTGGTTCAATAAGGATGATGTCATGTCTGCGGTCCTTTGCCATGCTGGCCCGGCGATGCCCAGGCATGGCGGCTGCGGATGAAATGGGCGGCCTCTGCGGGAACGTGGGGCTGCGCGGCAGATGCGGTCCCATATTCAACCACATCTGCGGCGGGCGTGCCGCCACTCCGCTCAAGTCAAGAACAGTTGCAGCGCATCGGCGGGCGGCACACTCATCCGCCCGCCGGCTGCAGAAACAAAAAAGCCAGGCAATGCCTGGCTTTTTTAATTGTGACAACCGGAATTATTCGGCGGTCTGGACTTCTGCATCGTCGCTGACTTCCGGACGGTCAACCAGTTCGACGAATGCCATCGGGGCGTTGTCGCCTTGACGGAAACCCATCTTCAGGATGCGCAGGTAGCCGCCATTGCGGGTAGCGTAGCGCGGGCCCAGTTCGGAGAACAGCTTGCCGACGATTTCGCGGTCGCGCAGGCGGTTGAATGCAAGGCGCTTGTTGGCCAGGGTGTCGGTCTTGCCCAGGGTCAGGATCGGCTCGACGACGCGGCGCAGTTCCTTGGCCTTCGGCAGGGTGGTCTTGATGGCTTCGTGGCGCAGCAGCGAAACGGTCATGTTGCGCAGCATTGCCAGACGGTGGGACGAAGTACGGTTCAGTTTACGGAGACCGTGACGGTGACGCATGATGATTTCCTTTCAGATAACAGTTTTGATCCAGTTCTTCTATCGGCAAAGCCAGCTTGGCTGACCCGCTCGCGGACCGGTAAATGACGAAAAACAAACGAATAAACAACAGGTACTGCTTTATTTCTTGCCGCTACGGCCGGCTGGAATACTCGCCGGCCGTTAGCATCAGAATTACTTCTCCAGGCCGGCAGGCGGCCAGTTTTCCAGCTTCATGCCCAGGGTCAGGCCACGCGAAGCCAGGACTTCCTTGATTTCGTTCAACGACTTGCGACCCAGGTTCGGGGTCTTGAGCAATTCGTTTTCGCTGCGCTGGATCAGGTCGCCGATGTAGTAGATGTTCTCGGCCTTCAGGCAGTTTGCCGAACGCACGGTCAGCTCCAGGTCGTCGACCGGACGCAGCAGGATCGGATCGACCTGCGGTGCGCGCGACGGCGCTTCGGCAGTCGCTTCGGTGCCTTCCAGGGCGGCAAACACGTTGAGCTGGTCAACCAGCACGCGGGCCGACTGGCGGATCGCTTCTTCCGGAGTGATGACGCCGTTGGTCTCGATGTTCATGACCAGCTTGTCCAGGTCGGTACGCTGTTCCACACGCGCCGATTCGACGGCGTAGGAAACGCGGCGCACTGGCGAGAACGATGCGTCCAGGATGATGCGACCGATGGTCTTGTTGGTATCTTCCGACAGGCGGCGAACGTTGCCCGGCACATAGCCGCGGCCCTTCTCGACCTTGATCTGCATGTCCAGCTTGCCGCCGGCGGTCAGGTTGGCGATCACGTGATCCGGATTGATCAGCTCGACATCGTGCGGCAGGTCGATATCCGACGCCAGCACCACGCCTTCGCCTTCTTTCTTCAGGGTCAGGGTGACTTCGTCACGGTTGTGCAGCTTGAAAACCACGCCCTTCAGGTTCAGCAGGATGTCGACCACGTCTTCTTGCACGCCGTCCAGCGAGGAATACTCGTGGACCACGCCGGCGATGGTGACTTCGGTCGGCGCATAACCGGTCATGGTCGACAGCAGCACGCGACGCAGCGCGTTGCCCAGGGTGTGACCGTAACCGCGCTCGAACGGCTCCATCACGACCTTGGCGTGACCGGGAGCGATTGCTTCCACTTCGATGATGCGGGGCTTCAACAAACTGTTTTGCATGAAATGTCCTTTTCAATACCCTCGGCTCGTTACGCCGATAAGGCTGATGGCAGTTCGGAAAAATGCCCACCTGATGGTGGGCACGGAGATACTGAGTACTACGGATTAACGCGAATACAATTCGACGATCAGCGATTCGTTGACGTCATTGGCGATTTCGCTGCGATCCGGCGACGACTTGAAGGTCGCTTCCAGCTTCTTGGCATCGACGGCAACCCACGACGGGAAACCGGATTGCTCAGCCAGCGACAGGGCTTCAGCGATACGCACTTGCTTCTTGGCCTTTTCGCGGATGGCGATGACGTCGCCGGCCTTGACCGAGTAGGAAGCGATGTTGACGACGATACCGTTGACGGTCAGCGCCTTGTGCGAGACCAGCTGACGCGCTTCAGCGCGGGTCGAGCCGAAGCCCATGCGGTAGACGACGTTGTCCAGGCGCGATTCCAGCAGCTTGAGCAGGTTTTCGCCGGTGTTGCCCTTGCGGCGGTCGGCTTCAGCGAAGTAGCGGCGGAACTGACGCTCGAGGACGCCGTACATGCGCTTGACCTTCTGCTTTTCGCGCAGCTGGTTGCCGTAGTCGGAGGTGCGGGCGCCCGAAGTGCGGCCGTGCTGGCCTGGCTTGGAATCCAGCTTGCACTTGGAATCCAGCGAGCGGCGTGCGCTCTTCAGGAACAGGTCGGTGCCTTCGCGGCGGGAGAGTTTTGCTTTGGGTCCGATATAACGTGCCACAGTATTTCCTTTATTGAATGACGTCCCGTACAGCCGGACGCTAGTCTGATCTGCATACGCAAAAAATGCGCAGGATCAGACAGTGGTCTTAAGAACAAAACCCGCCAAGGTCATTGGCGGGTGGTTTCCGGCGTTTCGCGGGGGGCTTTTCAGCCGAATCCCGCAAAGCGCAAGATTATACTACATAAATGCGTACAACTTAGATGCGACGGCGCTTCGGCGGACGGCAGCCGTTGTGCGGAACCGGAGTCACGTCCTGGATCTGGGTGATCTTGATGCCCAGGTTGTTCAGGGCGCGCACGGCGGATTCACGGCCAGGGCCCGGACCCTTGATACGCACTTCCAGGTTCTTGATGCCGCATTCGATCGCGACCTTGCCGGCTGTTTCAGCAGCGACCTGAGCAGCGAACGGAGTCGACTTGCGCGAACCCTTGAAGCCAGCACCACCCGAAGTCGCCCACGACAGGGCATTGCCCTGGCGGTCGGTGATCGTGATGATGGTGTTGTTGAACGAAGCGTGAACGTGCGCGATACCTTCAGCAACGTTCTTCTTTACTTTCTTGCGAACACGCGATGCTGCTGCGTTGTTGGGGGACTTTGCCATAATGATTTCCTTGAATCCGACCAGTGACTAGCGCCTGCCGGGATTATTTCTTCAGCGATTGAGCGGCCTTGCGCGGACCCTTGCGAGTGCGGGCATTGGTACGGGTACGTTGGCCACGCACCGGCAGACCGCGACGGTGACGCAGGCCACGGTAGCAGCCCAGGTCCATCAAACGCTTGATGTTCATGGACAACTCACGGCGCAGATCGCCTTCCACGACGAACTTGGCGATTTCGTCACGCAGCTTTTCCAGCTCGTTATCGTCCAGGTCCTTGACCTTCTTGTTGGTCGGAACGCCGGTTGCGACACAGATGTCTTCTGCGCGCGGACGGCCAATACCATAGATGGCGGTCAGGCCGATCACGGTGTGCTGATGGTTGGGGATGTTGACCCCTGCAATACGTGCCATGCGTTATTCCTCGATCAATAACGTTAAGTTAACCTTGGCGCTGCTTGTGGCGGGGTTCGGTGCAGATCACACGAACGACGCCATTGCGCTTGATGATTTTGCAGTTGCGGCAGATCCGCTTCACTGATGCGAGCACTTTCATTGTGGCCCTCTTTCTTTCAATACTAGGTTCGATTCACTGTTACTTGGTACGGAACACGATACGTGCCCGGCTCAAATCGTAAGGCGTCAGTTCCACCGTTACCTTATCGCCTGGCAGGATGCGGATATAGTTCATCCGCATCTTCCCGGAAATATGGCCGAGTACAACATGCCCGTTTTCCAACTTAACCCTGAATGTCGCGTTAGGGAGATTTTCCAGAATCTCGCCTTGCATCTGAATAACATCGTCTTTTGCCATTCCCGTCTTCTTCCATTGGAACCGGGTCCGCTTAACGCGGAGTCATGCCGCCTTTGAAATTAGCCTTGCGAAGCAACGATTCGTACTGCTGCGACATTACATAATTCTGCACCTGAGCCATGAAGTCCATGGTCACGACCACGATGATCAAGAGCGATGTGCCACCGAAGTAGAACGGCACTTTCCAGCGGGCAATCAGGAACTCGGGCAACAGACAGACCAGCGTGATATAGACCGCACCAGCCAGTGTCAGACGCGTCAGGATCTTGTCGATGTAACGCGCCGTCTGGTCGCCCGGGCGGATACCCGGAACAAATGCACCACTCTTCTTCAGGTTATCTGCCGTTTCCTTGCTGTTGAACACCAGCGCGGTATAGAAAAAGCAGAAGAACACAATGGCCGCCGCATACAACAGAGCATGGATCGGCTCGCCCGGCGCCATCGATGCCGCCAGATCCTTCAGGAAACGAATGAAGGGATTCGACGTGTCGCCCGACGTAAACCAGCTGGTGATCGTCGCCGGGAACAGGATGATCGACGATGCGAAGATCGGCGGGATCACGCCTGCCATGTTCAGCTTCAGCGGCAAATGGCTGCTTTGGCCGCCGTAGATCTTGTTGCCGACCTGACGCTTGGCATAATTGACCAGGATCTTGCGCTGGCCGCGTTCGATGAACACCACCAGGAAGGTCACCAGCGCCACGATCACGCAAATCAGGATCGCCGACAAGGCGCTCATCGAACCCGTACGGACCAGTTCGAACAAACCACCCAGAGCATTCGGCAAACCAGCCGCGATACCAGCGAAGATGATGATCGAGATGCCGTTGCCCAGACCACGTTCGGTAATCTGCTCACCCAGCCACATCAGGAACATCGTGCCGGTAATCAGCGTCACCACGGTAGTCAGGCGAAACGCCAGGCCCGGATCCAGCACCAGGCCGGCTTGCGACTCCAGCGCCACTGCAATGCCCAGCGCCTGGAACGTCGCCAGCACCAGGGTGCCGTAACGCGTGTACTGCGTGATCTTGCGACGACCGGCTTCACCCTCTTTCTTCAACGCCTCCAGCTGCGGCGAAACTACCGACAGCAGCTGCATGATGATCGATGCCGAGATGTACGGCATGATCCCCAGTGCGAAGATCGTGAAACGCGACAGAGCACCACCGGAGAACATGTTGAACATGCCCAGGATGCCGCCCTGGTTCTGCTTGAACAATTGGGCCAGCTGCGTCGGGTCGATACCCGGAACCGGGATATGCGCACCGATGCGATAGACGACCAACGCTCCCAGCAGGAACCACAAACGGCCCCATGGGAAGCCTTTGGCGGCGCCTTTCGCTATTTGAGGAGTAGTTGCCAATTAATGCTCCGAGCCCGGATCACTCGCCAACAGAACCGCCAGCGGCTTCGATTGCAGCCTTGGCACCCTTGGTAGCGATCAGGCCCTTGACGGTTACCTTCTTGGTCAATTCGCCAGCCTTGATGATACGCACGACACGCGCCAGTTCCGACACGAGGCCGGCTTGCTTGAGTGCCAGCACATCGATCTCGGCGACGGGCAGTTTTTCCAGGTCCGACAGGCGCACTTCAGCCTTGTACGGCGTTGCCAGCGACTTGAAGCCGCGCTTGGGCAGACGACGTTGCAAAGGCATCTGGCCGCCTTCGAAACCGACCTTGTGGAAACCGCCCGAACGCGATTTCTGACCCTTGTGGCCGCGGCCGGCAGTCTTGCCCAGGCCCGAACCGATACCACGACCGACGCGACGCTTGTAGTGCTTTGCGCCTTCTGCGGGTTGGATTGTGTTTAATTGCATGATTCGCTCCGTTCGCAAGCTGACGCTTACGACACCACTTTCACAAGATAGGACACTTTGTTGATCATGCCGCGCACCGATGGGGTGTCTTCCAGCTCGGCAACCGAGTTGACGCGACGCAGACCCAGACCGCGCACGGTTGCGCGGTGATCCTGACGAGTACCGATCAGACCCTTGACCAGCTTGACTTTGATTGTGTTAGCCATCTGAATCACCTTAGCCCAGGATTTCTTCGACCGACTTGCCGCGCTTGGCAGCAACTTCAGCCGGAGTGTTCATCTTCGACAGACCGTCGAGGGTAGCACGCACCATGTTGTAGGGGTTGGTCGAACCGGTCGACTTGGCCACCACGTTGGTCACGCCCATCACTTCGAAGATCGCGCGCATCGGGCCGCCGGCGATCACGCCGGTACCGTCCTTGGCCGGCGACATCAGAACCGACGATGCGCCGTGCTTGCCGATCACGGTGTGATGCAGGGTGCCGTTCTTCAAGGTGACCTTGATCATCTTGCGGCGGGCTTCTTCCATTGCCTTCTGCACGGCGACAGGCACTTCCTTCGACTTGCCCTTGCCCATGCCGATGCGGCCATCGCCGTCACCAACCACTGCCAGCGCAGCGAAACCCATGATACGGCCGCCCTTCACCACCTTGGTGACGCGGTTGACCGCGATCATCTTTTCGCGCATGCCGTCATCAGGCTTGTCGCTTTGCGTTTTCGATTGCATTTTTGCCATGATGATTATCCTTAGAACTTCAGGCCGGCTTCACGCGCAGCTTCAGCCAACGCCTTGACGCGACCGTGATAACGGAAACCGGAACGGTCGAATGCGACTTCGGTCACACCCGCCTTCAGGGCCTTTTCCGCAACGCGCTTGCCGATCAGTGCCGCGGCAGCGGCGTTGCCGCCCTTGCCCGACTGGCCAGCCAGCTGGGCGCGAACTTCCGCTTCCAGGGTGGAGGCCGAAGCCAGCACGTTTGCATCAGGACCGATGACGCTGGCGTAAATGTGCGTATTGGTACGATGCACGGCCAGGCGATTGACCTTCAGTTCTGCGATCTTGGCACGAGTTTGCGTCGCGCGGCGCAGACGAGATTGTTTCTTATCCATCATCAACCCCTATTACTTCTTCTTGGTTTCTTTGAGCGTCACCACTTCGTCAGCGTAGCGAACACCCTTGCCCTTATAGGGCTCGGGTTCGCGGTACGCGCGAATTTCTGCGGCGACCTGGCCAACCACCTGGCGATCGATACCCTTGATCAGGATTTCGGTCTGGGTCGGGGTCTCAACCTTGATACCTGCAGGCATCTGGTGAACGATGGGGTGCGAGAAGCCCAGCGACAGGTTCAGCTTGTCGCCTTGCGCCTGTGCACGGAAGCCCACGCCAACCAGCGTCAGCTTCTTTTCGAAACCCTTGGTGACGCCGTTGACCATGTTGTTGACCAGGGCACGCAGGGTGCCGGACATCGCATTCGCTTCACGGCTGTCATCAGCCACTTCGAAGCTCAGCGAGCCATTGTTGTTTGCCACCTTGACCTTGTTGGTCAGCGGCTGCGTCAGCGAGCCCAGCGGGCCCTTGACGGTGATGTGCGCTGCAGTGATGGTCGCTTCCGCGCCATTCGGCAGTGCAACAGGCATTTTACCTACACGAGACATCTTGCACTCCTTAGGCCACGTAGCAAATCACTTCGCCACCGACACCGGTTGCGCGTGCTTTGCGGTCAGTCATCACGCCGCGCGGGGTGGACACAATCGCCACGCCCAGGCCATTCATGACGTTCGGGATATCGTCCTTGCCCTTGTAGATGCGCAGACCCGGACGGGACACGCGCTCCAGGCGCTCGATAACCGGACGGCCGGCGTAATACTTCAAACCGATTTTCAATTCAGCCTTGCCTTCAGCGGCAACAACGGCGAAATCTTCGATATAACCCTCGTCCTTGAGGACGTTGGCAATGGCTACCTTCACTTTGGAAGACGGCATGACGACGGTAGTCTTGTTCACGCCTTGCGCATTGCGGATACGGGTCAGCATATCGGCGATAGGATCGCTCATACTCATTGCTTCTTCTCCTATTACCAGCTAGCTTTGGTCAAACCCGGGATTTCGCCGCGCATGGCGATTTCACGGACCTTGATACGGCCCAATCCGAACTTGCGGAAAGTACCACGGGGACGGCCTGTCAGTGCGCAACGATTGCGCTGACGGGTCGGAGCCGAATTGCGCGGCAGCGCCTGCAGCTTCAGGCGAGCTTCGTAACGCTCTTCTTCCGACTTCGATTGGTCGTCGATAACAGCCTTCAACTCGGCGCGCTTGGCGGCGTACTTCTTCACCAGTGCAGCGCGCTTTTGTTCACGGTTAATCAGTGCCAGTTTTGCCATGGCATCCTCAGTTTCTGAACGGGAATTTAAATGCGGCGAGGAGCGCTTTCGCTTCGTCGTCGGTCTTCGCAGTCGTGGTAATGCTGATATTCATGCCACGCAGCGCATCGATCTTGTCGTACTCGATTTCGGGGAAAATGATCTGCTCTTTCACGCCGATGTTGTAGTTGCCACGACCGTCGAACGCACGACCCGACACGCCACGGAAGTCACGCACGCGCGGCAGGGCCACGGTGATCAGACGATCCAGGAATTCGTACATGCGCGCGCCACGCAGGGTCACCATGCAACCGATGGGGTAACCTTCACGGATCTTGAAACCCGCGATCGCCTTACGCGCCTTGGTCACCACCGGCTTCTGGCCGGCGATCTTGGTCAGATCGCCCACTGCGTGCTCGATGATTTTCTTGTCCGCTACCGCTTCCGACAGACCCATGTTCAGGGTGATCTTCAGGATGCGCGGAACTTCCATTGCCGACTTATACGAATACTTCGCAGTCAGGTCAGCAACGACTTTATCTTTATAGAACTGTTGAAGACGTGCCATGATGATTAAACCTTAACGACTTCGCCGCTCGACTTGTAGGCGCGGACTTTCTTGCCGTCCACTTCCTTGTAAGCCACACGATCTGCCTTGCCGCTAGCTGCGTTGAACAACGCAACGTTGGACACATGAATTGGCATCAGCTTATCGACGATGCCGCCAGTTGCACCAGTCATCGGGTTCGGGCGGGTTGCCTTCTTAGCGACGTTGACGCCTTCCACAATGACATAATCGGCGCTGACGCGAGCAGCCACGACACCGCGCTTGCCCTTGTCTTTGCCGGTCAACACGATGACTTCATCGTTTTTACGAATCTTTGTCATGACCACTCCTTACAGAACTTCAGGCGCCAGGGAGACGATCTTCATGAAGCGCTCCGTACGCAGCTCACGAGTCACCGGCCCAAAGATACGGGTGCCGATCGGCTCGAGCTTAGCGTTCAGCAGGACAGCTGCATTACCATCGAACTTGACCAGAGAACCATCCTGACGACGGACACCCTTTGCGGTGCGCACGACGACAGCGTTATAAATTTCACCTTTTTTGACGCGACCACGCGGAGCTGCGCTCTTAACAGTAACCTTGATCACGTCGCCAATGCCCGCATAGCGGCGCTTGGAACCACCCAAGACCTTGATGCACAGGACTTCGCGCGCACCAGTGTTGTCGGCCACTTCGAGCCGGCTTTCAGTTTGAATCATGATATTTTCTTTCCCAACTTAATCCGCCGTGCACAATGCAGAAGCGGTCAGTCTTGGTCCTGTTAGCAAGCGAACTCGCTAGTTAGGGGACGAATTTAGCTACTTTTTTGACTCTTCCTGCAGGCAGGGCGCAGCAAGAAGAGAGCTCGATATTATGGCAGCATAATATCGAGCGCGCAAGGACTACTTAACTACTTATACGATTTGTGCTTCTTGTACAACGCGTGTCACGGTCCAGGCTTTGGTCTTGGAGACCGGACGGCCTTCCTGGATCTCGACAGTGTCGCCGGCCTTGGCCGTGTTCGACTCGTCATGCGCATGGTACTTCTTGGTGCGCACGATGATCTTGCCGTACAGCGGGTGCTTGACGTGACGCTCGATCAGGACGGTAACAGTCTTGTCCATCTTGTCGGACACAACTTTGCCAATCAGCGTGCGCTTGAGCGCTTGTTTCACTTGATCGTTCATTGTTGACCATCCTTCGAGTTGATCACAGTTTTCACACGCGCGATGTCGCGACGTACTTTCTTCAGCTGTGCGGTATTGTTCAGTTGCTGGGTTGCAATTTGCATGCGCAGGCTGAACTGGGCCTTCAACAATTCGCCCAGTTCCTTTTCCAACGATGCCTTGTCCTTACCGCGGAGTTCAGATGCTTTCATGTTCCGCTCCTAATTATTGACCGACTTGACGAACAACGAAAGTCGTCGACAGCGGCAATTTGGCAGCAGCCAAACGGAACGCCTCGCGCGCCAGAGTTTCGTCAACACCGTCCATCTCGTACAGTACCTTGCCTGGCTGGATTTCAGCCACGTAGTACTCCGGGTTGCCCTTGCCGTTACCCATACGCACTTCAGCAGGTTTCTGGGAGATCGGCTTGTCCGGGAACACGCGGATCCAGATACGGCCACCGCGCTTGATGTGACGGGTCATCGCGCGACGTGCGGCTTCGATCTGACGGGCGGTAAGACGGCCACGGCCGACTGCCTTCAGACCAAAGTCGCCGAACGACACGGCGGTTCCGCGGGTGTGCGAAATGCCGGTATTACGACCCTTTTGTTCTTTACGATATTTTCTACGTGCTGGTTGCAGCATGATTATTCTCCTGCTTTCTCAGCCGACACACCGGCATCGGCAGCTTGAGGACGTCCACCGCGCTTCGCGCCGGCGCCAGGAGCGCCAGTCTTCGAGCGGGGACGAGCACCCGGCTTGCCGTCGTCACGACGCGGACCACGACGCTTCTTGTCGTCGTCCAGTTCGCCGACCAGCACCGGAGCTTCGCCGTTTGCCAGGCGGTCGCCCTTGTAGACCCACACCTTGACGCCGATGATGCCGTAGGTGGTTTCAGCTTCGCCAAAACCGTAGTCGATATCGGCACGCAGGGTGTGCAGGGGCACACGGCCTTCGCGGTACCATTCGGTACGGGCGATTTCGATGCCGTTCAGGCGACCCGACGACATGATCTTGATGCCTTGTGCACCCAGGCGCATGGCGTTCTGCATCGCACGCTTCATGGCGCGACGGAACATGATGCGCTTTTCCAGCTGCTGGCAGATCGAATCGGCGATCAGTTGGGCATCGGCTTCCGGCTTGCGGATTTCCTCGATGTTGACGTGCACGGGCACGCCCATCAGCTTGGCCAGTGCGGTCTTCAGCACTTCGATGTCTTCGCCCTTCTTGCCGATCACAACGCCCGGACGGGAGCTGTAAATGGTGATGCGGGCGTTCTTCGCCGGACGCTCGATCACGACGCGGCCAACCGAAGCGTTCTTCAGTTTCTTCTTCAGGTAAGCACGGACCTTCAGGTCCTCGTTGAGCATGTCGGCAAAGTTGTTATTGCCTGCATACCAGCGCGAGCCCCAGTTACGTGTAACCGCCAGACGGAAACCGGTTGGATGAATCTTCTGTCCCATCGTGACTCCTTAGTTTCCGACGGTCACGTAGATGTGACACGATTGCTTGGAAATACGATCACCACGGCCCTTCGCACGCGCTGTGAAGCGCTTGAGGACCGCACCCTTTTCCACATAAATGGTCTTGACCTTCAGCTCGTCAATGTCAGCGCCATCATTGTGTTCGGCGTTCGCGATTGCGGACTCCAGAACCTTCTTGATGATCGCCGCGCCCTTTTTGGGGCTGAAAGCCAAGATATTCAGTGCCTGATCAACTTGTTTACCGCGGATCAGGTCTGCAACCAGGCGGCCCTTCTGGGCCGACAGGTGCACACCGCGCAGAGTAGCTTTAGTTTCCATCATAGGACCTTATTTCTTAGCCTTCTTATCGGCAGCGTGACCCTTGAACGTACGGGTCAGCGCGAATTCGCCGAGCTTGTGACCAACCATGTTTTCCGACACATAGACCGGCACGTGCTGCTTGCCGTTATGCACCGCGATCGTCAGGCCGATGAAGTCCGGCATGATCGTCGAACGGCGCGACCAGGTCTTGATCGGCTTCTTGTCCTTTGTCGCCTGGGCGGTTTCCACCTTCTTCACCAGATGCGCGTCGCAGAACGGACCTTTTTTCAATGAACGTGTCATGTTTTATCCCTTATTTCTTGCCGCGACGCGAGACAATCATCGAAGTCGTACGCTTGTTGCTACGAGTCTTCTTGCCCTTGGTCTGCTGACCCCACGGCGAAACCGGGTGACGGCCAGCCGCAGTCTTACCTTCACCACCACCGTGCGGGTGGTCGACCGGGTTCATGACCACACCGCGAACGGTCGGGCGGATACCGCGCCAACGCGTCGCACCGGCCTTGCCGATCTTGCGCAGGTTGTGCTCGCCGTTGCCGACTTCGCCGATGGTGGCGCGACATTCGATGTGAACGCGACGCACTTCACCGGAACGCAGGCGAACCTGGGCGTAGGTGCCTTCACGCGCCATCAGTACCACGGCAGCGCCGGCGGTACGGGCGATCTGTGCGCCCTTGCCCGGCAGCATTTCCACGCAGTGGATGGTGGTGCCGACCGGAATGTTGCGGATCGGCAGGGTGTTGCCCGACTTGATCGGCGCTTCCGAGCCGCTGATCAGCGAATCACCCACGGTCAGGCCCTTGGGAGCGATGATGTACTTGCGCTCGCCGTCCGCGTAGCACAGCAATGCGATGTGCGCGGTACGGTTCGGGTCGTATTCGATACGCTCGACCTTGGCAGGAATACCGTCCTTGTTGCGACGGAAGTCGACAACGCGGTAATGCTGCTTGTGGCCACCGCCGATGTGGCGGGTGGTGATGTGACCGTTGTTGTTGCGGCCAGCGGTCTTGGACTTCTTTTCGACCAGCGATGCCAGCGGACGGCCCTTGTACAGGTCGGGATTAACGACCTTGACCATACCGCGCCGGCCGGGCGAGGTCGGCTTAACTTTTACGAGTGCCATTATTTAGCCTCCTCGGTGAAGTTGATCTCTTGACCCGGCTTCAGGCTGACGAAGGCGCGACGGGTGTGGTTGCGACGGCCCATGGTCTTGCCGGAGCGCTTTTGCTTGCCCTGGCGGTTTGCCACTTGCACGGACTCGACTTCCACCTTGAACAGCAGTTCGACAGCGGCCTTGACTTCCAGCTTGGTTGCATCCTTGGCGACCAGGAAAACGACTTGCTCGTTCTTCTCGGCCACGAAGGTTGCCTTTTCAGAGATGACCGGCGCCAGCAGCACCTTCATCAGGCGCTCTTCGCTATGTTTCACGATTGCGTTCATGCCAGCAACTCCTCAATCTTTGCCAGAGCCGACTTGGTGATCAAGATATTCTTGAAGTACACCAGCGACACGGGATCAGCTTGACGCGGCTCAACCACCAGCACGCCCGGCAGATTGCGGGATGCCAGCAGCAGGTTCTCGTCCAGGCTGTCGGTGATCACGAGCACCGAATCCAGGCCCATGCCCTTCAGCTTCTGGGACAACAGCTTTGTCTTCGGCGCTTCGACGGCGAAATTCTCAACGACCGACAGGCGGCCTTCGCGTGCCAACTGAGACAGGATCGAGCAGACGCCTGCGCGATACATCTTCTTGTTGACCTTGTGCGTGAAGTTTTCGTCGGGCGAGTTCGGGAAGATGCGACCACCACCGCGCCACAACGGCGACGAGGACATACCGGCGCGTGCGCGGCCGGTACCCTTTTGGCGCCAGGGCTTCTTGGTGGTGTGACTGACTTCTTCACGATCCTTTTGCTTGCGGTTGCCGCTGCGAGCATTCGCTTGGTAGGCAACCACGACCTGATGGATCAGGGCTTCGTTGTAGTCGCGGCCGAAAATGGTATCCGGTGCGGCGACGTTCGAAGCAGCTTGACCTTGGTCATTCAGGAGCTTCAGTTCCATTGATCAGGCCCCCTTCTTCGCTTTGACTTTGACTGCGGGCGAAACGATCACTTGACCGTTCTTGGCGCCGGGAACGGCGCCCTTGACCAGCAGCAGCTGACGTTCGGCGTCGACACGGGCGATTTCCAGGTTCTGCACCGTGGTGGTGACATCGCCCAGATGGCCGGTCATGCGCTTGCCCGGGAACACGCGGCCCGGATCCTGCGCCATACCGATGGAGCCAGGAACGTTGTGCGAACGGGAGTTACCGTGGGTCGCGCGACCCGACGAGAAGTTGTAACGCTTGATGGTACCGGCGTAGCCCTTACCGATCGAGACGCCCTGGACGTCCACTTTCTGACCGGCTTCGAACATGCCGATGCCCACGACCTCGCCTGCCTTCAATTCGGCAGCCTTGGCGGCGTCAACACGGAATTCTTTGAGAACGGTACCAGCTTCAACGCCAGCTTTGGCGTAGTGGCCGGCAGCGGCTTTGGTCACGCGGGAAGCGCGACGCTGACCGAAGGTCACCTGAACAGCGGAATAACCATCCACTTCAGGCGTTTTGATTTGTGTCACGCGGTTGTTGGACACGTCCAGCACGGTCACAGGGATCGAATCCCCATCTTCCGTGAAGATGCGCATCATACCAACCTTGCGACCAACAAGGCCCAGGCTCATTGTTTTCTCCATTCCCGCCTGCGATTGGGCGGGGCTGATGTTCGTACTACCAATAATTGCGGGCTCTGCAGACGCAAAACCCACATCGAAGCCGAGCATTATAGCCCGGAATAAAAAAGCGCACAACCATAGGTTGTGCGCTTTTCCAACACATTGCCTGCTTTTATTGCAGCTTGATTTCTACATCAACGCCAGCGGGCAGGTCCAGCTTCATCAATGCGTCAACCGTCTTGTCGGTCGGATCGACGATATCCATCAGGCGCTGATGGGTACGGATTTCGAACTGGTCGCGCGAAGTCTTGTTGACGTGCGGGGAACGCAGGACGTCAAAACGCTGGATGCGGGTCGGCAGAGGAACCGGGCCCTTGACGACGGCGCCGGTACGCTTGGCGGTGTCGACGATTTCCAGTGCGGACTGGTCGATCAGACGATAGTCGAATGCTTTGAGACGGATACGGATTTTTTGGCTAGGAACCGACATGATTTTCCTTTAAAGAACGAACCGGGGATGGGATCATCCCCGGCGATGGTGAAAATTGCTACAGGTATTGCGATCCGACAATCAGTCGAAGATCTTGGCGACGACGCCGGCGCCGACGGTACGACCGCCTTCACGGATAGCGAAACGCAGGCCTTCTTCCATCGCGATCGGGTTGATCAGTTGCACGGTGATCGACACGTTGTCGCCCGGCATGACCATTTCCTTGTCCTTCGGCAGTTCGATCGCGCCGGTCACGTCCGTGGTACGGAAGTAGAACTGCGGACGGTAGTTGTTGAAGAACGGGGTGTGACGGCCGCCTTCGTCCTTCGACAGGACATAGATCTCGCCGGTGAAGTGCTTGTGCGGCTTGATCGAACCCGGCTTGGCCAACACCTGGCCACGCTCCACGTCTTCACGCTTGGTGCCGCGCAGCAGCACGCCGACGTTGTCGCCAGCTTGACCCTGGTCCAGCAGCTTGCGGAACATTTCCACGCCGGTGCAGGTGGTCTTCTGGGTGTCGCGGATACCGACGATTTCGATTTCTTCGCCAACCTTGACGATGCCGCGCTCGACACGACCGGTCACCACGGTGCCGCGGCCCGAGATCGAGAACACGTCTTCCACCGGCATCAGGAAGGTACCGTCAACGGCACGTTCCGGCGTCGGAATGTAGCTGTCCAGCGCTTCGGCCAACGCCATGATCGCCTGCTCGCCCAGCGGACCCGTGTCGCCTTCCAGCGCCAGCTTGGCCGAACCCTTCACGATTGGCAGGTCGTCGCCCGGGAACTCGTACTTCGACAGCAGTTCGCGCACTTCCATTTCCACCAGCTCCAGCAGCTCGGCGTCGTCCACCATGTCGGCCTTGTTCAGGAACACGATGATGTAAGGAACGCCAACCTGGCGCGACAGCAGGATGTGTTCGCGCGTCTGCGGCATCGGGCCGTCTGCGGCCGAGCACACCAGGATCGCGCCGTCCATCTGCGCTGCACCGGTAATCATGTTCTTGACGTAGTCGGCGTGGCCGGGGCAGTCAACGTGCGCGTAGTGGCGGTTTGCAGTTTCGTATTCGACGTGCGCGGTGTTGATCGTGATGCCGCGCGCCTTTTCTTCCGGTGCCGCGTCGATCTGGTCATATGCCTTCGCTTCGCCGCCGAACTTCTTCGACAGGACGGTCGCAATCGCTGCGGTCAGCGTGGTCTTGCCGTGGTCAACGTGGCCAATCGTGCCCACGTTCACGTGCGGCTTGGTCCGCTCAAACTTGCCTTTTGCCATTTTAGATTTCCTTCAAGGAACGAATGTTTGCTTAACGTTAAACAGTGATCCGCCCCACACGGGACGGATCGATACTTTCTCGACTTACTTGACCTTACTTGGCCTTCGAAGTGACGATCGCGTCGATCACGTTCTTGGGCGCTTCGGAGTAGTGCTTGAATTCCATCGAGTAGGTTGCGCGGCCTTGCGTGGCCGAACGCAGCGTCGTCGAGTAACCGAACATTTCCGACAGCGGGACTTCAGCCTTGATGATCTTGCCGCCACCGCCGGCGATTTCATCCATGCCCTGCACCATGCCGCGGCGGGACGACAGGTCGCCCATCACGGTACCGGCGTAATCTTCCGGCGTTTCCACTTCGACCGCCATCATCGGCTCCAGGATCACCGGGCTGGCGCGACGGCAACCTTCCTTGAACGCCATCGAACCGGCCATGCGGAACGCGTTTTCGTTCGAGTCCACATCGTGGTACGAACCGAAGAACAGCGTGACCTTGACGTCAACCACCGGATAACCGGCCAGCACGCCGGTGTTCAGGGTTTCGCGAACACCCTTTTCCACCGCCGGGATGAATTCGCGGGGGACGGTGCCGCCCTTGATCGCGTCGACGAACTCGAAGCCCTTGCCGGCTTCTTGCGGCTCGATCTTCAGCACGACGTGGCCGTATTGGCCGCGGCCGCCCGACTGCTTGACGAACTTGCCTTCGGACTCTTCGCAGGTCTTGCGGATGGTTTCGCGGTAGGCAACCTGCGGCTTGCCGACGGTGGCTTCAACGTTGAATTCGCGCTTCATGCGGTCGACGATGATGTCCAGGTGCAGCTCGCCCATACCGGCGATGATGGTCTGGCCCGATTCTTCGTCGGTACGCACGCGGAACGACGGATCTTCTGCGGCCAGGCGGTTCAGGGCCAGGCCCATCTTTTCCTGGTCGGCCTTGGTCTTGGGCTCGACGGCCTGCGAGATCACCGGCTCAGGGAAGACCATGCGCTCGAGCACGACCACGGACTTGTCGTCGCACAGGGTGTCGCCGGTGGTGGTGTCCTTCAGACCCACGACAGCGGCGATGTCGCCTGCCAGCATTTCCTTGATTTCTTCGCGCTGGTTGGCGTGCATCTGGACGATACGGCCAATGCGTTCCTTCTTCGACTTCACCGAGTTCAACACGGTGTCGCCCGAGTTCAGGGTGCCCGAGTAGCAGCGGATGAAGCACAGCTGGCCGACGAACGGGTCGGTAGCGATCTTGAACGCCAGGGCGGAGAACTTCTCGTCGTCCTTGGCTTCGCGCACGACCGGCTCGTCGTCTTCGTTGAGGCCCGGAACCGGCGGGATGTCGACCGGCGACGGCAGGTATTCGATCACGCCGTCCAGCATGGCCTGCACGCCCTTGTTCTTGAATGCGGTGCCGCACATCATCGGGACGATTTCGCCCGAGATGGTGCGCTGGCGGATCGCGCCCTTGATTTCGGCTTCGGTCAGGTCGCCTTCTTCCAGGTACTTGTTCATCAGGTCTTCCGACGCTTCGGCGGCGGTCTCGACCAGGTTTTCGCGCCACTTCTGGGCTTCAGCCTTCAGGCCTTCCGGAATGTCGCGGTAGTCGAACTTCATGCCCTGGCTGGCGTCGTCCCAGTAGATCGCGCGCATCTTGACCAGGTCGATCACGCCTTCGAAGTTTTCTTCGGCGCCGATAGGCACTTGCATCGGGATCGGGTTGGCCTTCAGGCGAGCGCGCATCTGCTCGTACACCTTGAAGAAGTTGGCGCCGGTACGGTCCATCTTGTTGACGAATGCCAGACGGGGAACCTTGTACTTGTTGGCCTGGCGCCACACGGTTTCCGACTGCGGCTGCACGCCGCCGACTGCACAGTAGACCATGCAGGCGCCGTCCAGGACGCGCATCGAGCGCTCGACTTCAATGGTGAAGTCGACGTGGCCCGGGGTATCGATGATGTTGATGTGGTGGGCCGGGAAATTGTTCGCCATGCCCTTCCAGTAACAGGTGGTGGCAGCCGACGTAATCGTGATGCCGCGCTCTTGCTCCTGCTCCATCCAGTCCATGGTGGCGGCGCCATCGTGCACTTCACCGATCTTGTGGTTCACGCCTGTGTAAAACAGCACGCGCTCGGTCGTGGTGGTTTTACCTGCATCGATGTGCGCGGAAATACCGATATTGCGGTAGCGCTCAATGGGGGTCTTGCGAGCCATGATTTATTCCTAAGTCTTTAATGCACGAAACCGAGCGTCAATTTTTTCAAATAAACGCTCGGCTCGAACCAATTCAGATATAGACAAGGGCCCTGCCGATGCAACGAGGGCCCCGTCCTGTCTTTGTTAGAAGCGGAAGTGCGAGAACGCCTTGTTCGCTTCAGCCATACGGTGAACTTCATCCCGCTTCTTCATTGCGCCGCCGCGGCCTTCGGCCGCTTCCATCAATTCGCCGCCCAGGCGTTGCGGCATGGACTTCTCGCTGCGCTTGTTGGCGGCTTCACGCAGCCAACGCATCGACAGGGCCATACGGCGCACCGGACGCACTTCAACAGGCACCTGGTAGTTGGCGCCGCCAACGCGGCGCGACTTGACTTCAACCATCGGCTTGCAGTTGGCCAGCGCGGCGGCGAACACTTCCAGCGGGTCCTTGCCGGACTTTTGCTGGATGTGGTCAAACGCGCCATAGATGATGTTTTCGGCAACCGACTTCTTGCCCGACAGCATCAGGACGTTGACGAACTTGGCGACATCAACATTGCCGAACTTCGGATCCGGCAGAATTTCCCGCTTGGGGACTTCACGACGACGTGGCATTTCAATTCCTTTCAATCTTCAGTTGAGTGGGCGAACCCTGAGACTTCGCTTTCAACATCGCCTGCACTCGCGGAGACCATCATGATCTCCACTTACTCGGCCCATTCCGGACCGACACTTTTACCAGGCGACTAGCGCCATGATAAAGACCAATTATTACTTCTTCGCTGCCTTGGCGCGCTTGGCGCCGTACTTCGAGCGGGCTTGCTTACGATCCTTGACGCCCTGGGTATCCAGTGCACCGCGAACCATGTGGTAACGCACACCCGGCAAGTCCTTCACACGGCCGCCGCGGATCAGCACGACGCTGTGTTCTTGCAGGTTGTGGCCTTCGCCGCCGATGTACGAAATGACTTCGAAACCGTTGGTCAGGCGTACCTTGGCGACCTTACGCAGCGCGGAGTTCGGCTTCTTCGGGGTGGTGGTGTAAACGCGGGTGCAAACGCCGCGTTTCTGCGGGCTGTTTTCCAGCGCCGGCGATTTGCTCTTCACGATCGCGGAGACGCGTGGTTTGCGAATCAGTTGATTGATGGTTGGCATCGTTTTAATCCAACAAAGTACGACATTGAAAACAGGTTCCGGAAACGGTTGCCCGGAACCACACAAGAAACTTGCGCGAGAGAAACTGCGCGTTTCGATTTAAGACCGGGAGGGAGATAAGCGTCGCAACAGCGAAACTTCAGACCAAAGAACGCATAAGCCCGGGCGAGCCTAAATTCGAGAACTCGCGAGTATATGCCTGAAAGGCCATTTGGTCAACCCGGTCGGGCCTTTTACCCTGTTGGCAGGCTTTCTGACGCCAAATTACGACGTTTGGCATATGTCAATCAAGCAACATTGGACAGTCTGCCGCCCCGGATAAAAAAACGGCACCGGAAGCTATTCCGGTGCCGCTTCTGTCTTGCATGACGCTCACTCGGAGGCTGAGGCGGCCGATGCTTCCGGCCGCCTCAGGCAACTCAAGCTTCGCCTTCGTTGCCGCCGCCAATGGCTTCGGCCGACGGCGCTTCTTCGTTGAACACATCCGCGTGGGATGCGCGTTCGGCTTCGAGCAACGCTGCGCGCTCTTCGGCTTCCCAGACATCCTTTTCCTTGCGGGCGCGGTGGAAGGCCAGGCCGGTGCCGGCCGGGATCAGGCGGCCGACGATCACGTTTTCCTTCAGGCCGCGCAGGCCGTCCTTCTTGCCCATGATGGCCGCTTCGGTCAGCACGCGGGTGGTTTCCTGGAACGATGCCGCCGAGATGAAGGAGTCGGTCGACAGCGATGCCTTGGTAATACCCAGCAGGACGTTCTCGTAAGTCGCCGGCAGCTTGCCTTCGGCGGTCACGCGGTCGTTCTCGTCCAGCAGTTCCGAACGCTCGACCTGCTCACCGGTGATGTAGCTGGTATCGCCCGGCTCCACCACTTGCACGCGGCGCAGCATCTGGCGCACGATCACTTCGATGTGCTTGTCGTTGATCTTCACGCCTTGCAGGCGGTACACGTCCTGCACTTCGTCGACGATGTAACGCGCCAGCGCTTCGATACCCAGGAGGCGCAGGATGTCCTGCGGATCGGCCGGGCCGTCCACGATCATTTCGCCCTTGTTCACCACCTGGCCGTCGTGCACCAGCACTTGCTTGTCCTTGGTGATCAGGAACTCGTGCTTGGTGCCTTCCATGTCGGTGATTTCCAGGCGCTGCTTGCCCTTGGTTTCCTTGCCGAACGCCACCGTGCCGGTGACTTCGGCCAGCATGCCGGCGTCCTTCGGCGAACGCGCTTCGAACAGTTCGGCCACGCGCGGCAGACCGCCGGTAATGTCACGGGTCTTCTGCGACTCGGTCGGGATACGCGCCAGCACTTCGCCGACGTGCACCTGCTGGCCATCCTTGACGGTGATCAGCGCGCCGACCTGGAAGCCGATGGTCACGGCGTGCTCGGTGCCGGCGATCTTGACTTCTTCGCCTTGCTCGTTCAACAGCTTGACCTGCGGGCGCATGACCTTGGCAGCCGACGAACCGCGGCGCTTGGCGTCGATCACCACCAGGGTCGACAAGCCGGTGACTTCGTCGATCTGCTTGGCAACGGTGGAGCCTTCTTCCACGTTCTCGAACTTCACGGTACCGGTGTACTCGGTGATGATAGGACGGGTCAACGGATCCCAGGTCGCCAGTGCGGTGCCGGCCTTGATCACTAGGCCGTCCTTGACGATCAGGGTGGCGCCGTACGGCACTTTGTGGCGCTCGCGCTCACGGCCCAGGTCGTCGGTGATCAGCACTTCGCCGGAACGCGAAATGACGATCAGCTCGCCCTTGCCGTTGGTCACGTAACGCATCGCCGCGGTGAAGCGCACGGTGCCGTTGGACTTGGCTTCCACCGACGATGCCACCGCCGCACGCGAGGCCGCGCCGCCGATGTGGAAGGTACGCATGGTCAGCTGGGTGCCCGGTTCGCCGATCGACTGCGCGGCGATCACGCCCACGGCTTCGCCGGCGTTGACCAGCAGGCCGCGGCCCAGGTCGCGGCCGTAGCACTTGGCGCACAGGCCATAGCGGGTGTCGCAAGTCAGCGGAGTACGAACCTTCACTTCATCGATACCCAGGCGTTCGATCTCTTCGACCGCGTCTTCGTCCATCAGGGTGCCGGCTTCGTACAGGGTCGCCTGGTCTTCCGGATTGATGATGTCAGTTGCTGCGACGCGGCCGAGGATACGGTCGCGCAGCGCTTCGATGACTTCACCGCCTTCGACCAGCGCCTTCATCGACGCGCCGTTGGAGGTGCCGCAATCGTCTTCGATCACCACCAGATCCTGGGTCACGTCCACCAGGCGGCGGGTCAGGTAACCCGAGTTCGCGGTCTTCAGCGCGGTGTCGGCCAGACCCTTACGGGCGCCGTGCGTCGAGATGAAGTACTGCAACACGTTCAGGCCTTCGCGGAAGTTCGCGGTAATCGGCGTCTCGATGATGGAGCCGTCAGGCTTGGCCATCAGGCCGCGCATACCGGCCAGCTGGCGAATCTGCGCTGCCGAACCACGGGCGCCGGAGTCGGCCATCATGTAAATCGCATTGAACGATTCCTGCGTGGTCTTCTTGCCTTCGCGGGTGACGACGTCTTCCACCTTCAGCTGGTCCATCATGGCCTTGCCGACTTCATCGCCGGCCTTGCCCCAGATGTCCACCACCTTGTTGTAGCGCTCGCCGGCGGTCACCAGACCGGAGGCGTACTGCTGCTCGATCTGCTTGACTTCGCTTTCGGCAGCCGCGATCAGGGTCGCCTTTTGCGGCGGCACCAGCATGTCGTCCACGCAGATCGAGATACCGGCGCGGGTCGCCAGGCGGAAGCCCGACTGCATCAGCTGGTCGGCGAACACGACGGTGGCGCGCAGGCCGCACTTGCGGAACGACGTATTGATCAGCTTCGAGATTTCCTTCTTCTTCAGCGCGCGGTTGAGCACCGAGAACGGCAAGCCCTTGGGCAGGATCTCGGACAGGATGGCGCGGCCGACGGTGGTCTCGTAGCGCTTGACGGTCTTGACGAACTCGCCGGTCGCCGGATCCTTCGGATGCTCGACGATACGCACGGTGATGCGGGTGGCCAGTTCGACTTCCTTGTTGTCGTACGCGCGGATGACTTCCGACACGTCCGGGAACATCATGCCTTCGTTCTTGCCGTTGATGGCTTCACGGGTGGCGTAGTACAGGCCCAGCACGATATCCTGCGACGGCACGATCGACGGTTCGCCGTTGGACGGGAACAGGATGTTGTTGGAGGCCAGCATCAGGGTGCGGGCTTCCATCTGCGCTTCGATCGACAGCGGCACGTGGACGGCCATCTGGTCGCCGTCGAAGTCGGCGTTGAACGCCGCGCAAACCAGCGGGTGCAGCTGGATCGCCTTGCCTTCGATCAGCACCGGCTCGAACGCCTGGATGCCCAAGCGGTGCAGCGTCGGCGCACGGTTGAGCATGACCGGGTGTTCGCGGATGACTTCTTCCAGGATGTCCCAGACCACCGGCTCTTGCGCTTCCACCAGCTTCTTGGCGGCCTTGATGGTGGTCGACAGACCCATCAGTTCCAGCTTGTTGAAGATGAACGGCTTGAACAGTTCCAGCGCCATCAGCTTGGGCAGGCCGCACTGGTGCAGCTTCAGTTGCGGACCCACCACGATGACCGAACGGCCCGAGTAGTCGACGCGCTTGCCCAGCAGGTTTTGACGGAAACGGCCGCCCTTGCCCTTGATCATTTCAGCCAGCGACTTCAGCGGACGCTTGTTGGCGCCGGTCATCGCCTTGCCGCGACGGCCGTTGTCCAGCAGCGAATCGACCGCTTCCTGCAGCATGCGCTTTTCGTTGCGCGTAATGATTTCAGGCGCGCGCAGTTCCATCAGGCGCTTGAGGCGGTTGTTACGGTTGATGACGCGGCGGTACAGGTCGTTCAGGTCGGAGGTCGCGAAGCGGCCGCCGTCCAGCGGCACCAGCGGACGCAGTTCCGGCGGCAGCACCGGCAGCACTTCCATGATCATCCAGTCGGGCTTGATGCCCGAGCGCTGGAACGCCTCCAGCACCTTCAGGCGCTTGGCGTACTTCTTGATCTTGGCTTCGGACTTGGATTCCTTCAGTTCCTGGCGCAGGGTTTCCGCGTCGCGGTCGATATCGATCGAGCGCAGCAGTTCGCGGATGCCTTCGGCGCCCATGAACGCGACGAAGTCGTCGCCGTATTCTTCGTACTTGGCGGCGTAGTCGTCTTCGGACATGATCTGGCACTTCTTCAGCGGGGTCATGCCGGGATCGGTCACGACATAGGCTTCGAAGTACAGCACGCGTTCGATGTCGCGCAGGGTCATGTCCAGCACCATGCCCAGGCGGGACGGCAGCGACTTCAGGAACCAGATGTGGGCGGTCGGCGAGGCCAGCTCGATGTGGCCCATGCGCTCGCGGCGCACCTTGGCCAGCGTGACTTCAACGCCGCACTTTTCGCAGATGACGCCGCGGTGCTTGAGGCGCTTGTACTTGCCGCACAGGCATTCGTAGTCCTTGATCGGGCCAAAGATCTTGGCGCAGAACAGGCCGTCGCGCTCCGGCTTGAAGGTACGGTAGTTGATGGTTTCCGGCTTCTTGACTTCGCCGTAGGACCACGAACGGATTTTCTCGGGCGACGCCAGGCCGATCTTGATGGCGTCGAATTGTTCGTTTTGCTGAACTTGCTTGAATAGATCGAGCAGTGCTTTCATGTATCACTCCAGGTTGGCGTGAAAAACGCTAGTCCATCGATTGGCCGTTTCGTCCTGCTTAACCCTGTTCGCATCGGCGGGCGAGCCGGCGGGCCTTGCGCCCTGCGGTTCCACCGATACCGGGACAGGCGTCCACGGCCTACAACTGAGACTTCTTGGATTACTGGTATTGCTTGAATTCTTGACTGCCTGCCGACGCACCGGCGGGGCGCGGCGGCATCAGCCGCGGCGCCCCTCCTGCGCATCAGGTCATTCGCGTTCCAGGTCGATGTCGATACCCAGCGAGCGGATTTCCTTCACCAGCACGTTGAAGGATTCCGGCATGCCGGCGTCGATCACGTGGTCGCCCTTGACCAGGTTCTCGTAGACCTTGGTACGGCCGTTCACGTCGTCGGACTTCACGGTCAGCATTTCCTGCAGCACGTAGGACGCGCCGTAGGCTTCCAGCGCCCACACTTCCATTTCGCCGAAACGCTGGCCGCCGAACTGCGCCTTGCCGCCCAGCGGCTGCTGGGTCACCAGCGAGTACGGGCCGGTGGAACGGGCGTGCATCTTGTCGTCGACCAGGTGGTGCAGCTTCAGGTAGTGCATGTAGCCGACGGTGACGGTGCGCTCGAAAGCTTCGCCGGTACGGCCGTCGTACATGGTGACCTGGTTCTTCGACGGCGTCATGCCCAGCTGCTTGGCGATCGGGTCCGGATAGGCCAGATCGAGCATGCGGCGGGTTTCCTTCTCGTGCGCGCCGTCGAACACCGGCGTGGCGAACGGAACGCCCTTCTTCAGGTTGGACACCAGCTCCAGGATTTCATCGTCGCTGAACTTGTCCAGCTCTTCCTTCTTGCCCGACTCGTTGTAGATGGTGGTGAGGAACTTGCGCAGTTCTGCGACCTTGGCTTGCGCCTGCACCATCTCGCCCAGGCGCAGGCCCAGGCCCTTGGCTGCCCAGCCCAGGTGCACTTCCAGCACCTGGCCGACGTTCATACGCGACGGCACGCCCAGCGGGTTGAGCACGATGTCGGCGGGAGTACCGTCGGCCATGTGCGGCATGTCTTCGATCGGCAGGATGCGCGACACCACACCCTTGTTGCCGTGACGGCCCGCCATCTTGTCGCCGGGCTGCAGGCGACGCTTCACGGCCAGGTAGACCTTGACCATCTTCTGCACGCCTGGCGGCAGTTCGTCGCCCTGGGTCAGCTTCTTGCGCTTCTCTTCGAAGGCCAGGTCGAACTGGTGGCGCTTCTCGGCGATCGATTCCTTGATCGCTTCCAGCGCGTTGGCCAGGTCGTCGTCGGCCGGACGGATGTCGAACCAGTGGTACTTGTCCAGGTCGTCCAGGTATTCCTTGGTCAGCTTGGTGCCCTTGACCAGCTTCTTCGGGCCGCCGTTGGCGACCTTGCCGATCAGCAGGCGCTCCAGACGCTGGAAGGCGTCGCCTTCCACGATACGCAGCTGGTCGTTCAGGTCCAGGCGGTAGCGCTTGAGTTCATCGTCGATGATCTGCTGGGCGCGCTTGTCGCGCTGGATGCCTTCGCGGGTGAACACCTGCACGTCGATGACGGTGCCGACCATGCCCGAGGGCACGCGCAGCGAGGTGTCCTTCACGTCCGAAGCCTTTTCGCCGAAGATCGCGCGCAGCAGCTTCTCTTCCGGCGTCAGCTGGGTCTCGCCCTTCGGGGTGACCTTGCCGACCAGGGTATCGCCCGCCTCGACTTCAGCGCCGATGTAGGTGATGCCGGACTCGTCCAGGCGCGCCAGTTGGTTCTCGGCCAGGTTCGAGATGTCGCGGGTGATTTCTTCCGCGCCCAGCTTGGTGTCGCGCGCGACCACCGACAGTTCCTCGATGTGGATCGAGGTGTAGCGGTCATCGGCCACGACCTTCTCGGAGATCAGGATCGAGTCTTCGAAGTTGTAGCCGTTCCACGGCATGAACGCCACCAGCATGTTCTGGCCCAGCGCCAGTTCGCCCAGGTCGGTCGATGCGCCGTCGGCGATGACGTCGTGCTTGGCGACGCGGTCGCCGACCTTGACGATCGGACGCTGGTTGATGTTGGTGTTCTGGTTGGAACGGGTGTACTTGATCAGGTTGTAGATGTCCACGCCGACTTCGCCGGCTTGCGCCTCGTCGTCGTTGACGCGGATCACCACACGGCCGGCGTCGACATAGTCGACCACGCCGCCGCGCAGCGCCTGCACGGTCGTGCCCGAGTCAACCGCCACGGTACGCTCGATGCCGGTGCCGACCAGCGGCTTTTCCGGACGCAGGCAAGGCACGGCCTGGCGCTGCATGTTGGCGCCCATCAGCGCGCGGTTCGCATCGTCGTGCTCGAGGAACGGGATCAGCGAGGCCGCCACCGATACCACCTGGCCCGGGGCCACGTCCATGTACTGCACGCGTTCCGGCGAGACCAGGATGGTTTCGCCGGCTTCACGCGCCGACACCAGTTCGTCGGACAGCTTGCCGTCGGTGATGGTGGCGTTGGCCTGGGCGATCACATAACGGCCTTCTTCGATGGCCGACAGGTAGTCGATCTGGTTGGTCACCTGGCTGTTCTCGACCTTGCGGTACGGGGTTTCCAGGAAGCCGTATTCGTTCAGGCGGGCGTACAGCGCCAGCGAGTTGATCAGGCCGATGTTCGGGCCTTCCGGCGTTTCGATCGGGCACACGCGGCCATAGTGGGTCGGGTGCACGTCGCGCACTTCGAAGCCGGCGCGTTCGCGGGTCAGGCCGCCAGGGCCCAGGGCGGAAACGCGGCGCTTGTGCGTGATTTCCGACAGCGGGTTGGTCTGGTCCATGAACTGCGACAGCTGCGACGAACCGAAGAATTCGCGGATCGCGGCCGAAATCGGCTTGGAGTTGATCAGGTCGTGCGGCATCAGGTTGTCCGCTTCGGCCTGACCGAGGCGTTCCTTGACGGCGCGCTCGACGCGCACCAGGCCGGCGCGGAACTGGTTTTCCGCCAGTTCGCCCACGCAACGCACGCGGCGGTTGCCCAGGTGATCGATGTCGTCGACTTCGCCGCGGCCGTTACGCAGTTCGACCAGGATCTTGATGACCGCCAGGATGTCCTCGTTGGACAGGGTCATGGTGCCGGTCAGCTCGTCGCGGCCGACGCGACGGTTGAACTTCATGCGGCCCACGGCCGACAGGTCGTAGCGGTCTTCGCTGTAGAACAGGCCGTTGAACAGCGCTTCCACCGATTCTTCGGTCGGCGGTTCGCCAGGACGCATCATGCGATAGATCGCAACACGGGCAGCGGTCTGGTCGGCGGTGTCGTCGGTGCGCAGGGTCTGCGAGATGTAGCCGCCCTGGTCGAGGTCGTTGGTGTACAGCGTCTGGATGGCCGAGATGTTGGCTTCGCGCAGCTTGGCCAGCAGTTCTTCGGTCAGTTCGTCATTGGCGCTGGCGATGACTTCGCCGGTGTCGCCGTCGACGATGTTCTTGGCCAGCACGCGGCCCAGCAGGTAGTCCTCGGGAACCGAGATGTGCTTGATGCCGGCGGCTTCGATGTCGCGCACATGCTTGGCATTGATGCGCTTGTCCTTGGCCACCATCACCTTGCCCGACTTGTCGGTGATGTCGAAACGCGCGACTTCACCGCGCAGGCGCTCGGAGACGAACTCCATGTCGGCGCCTTCGGCGTGCAGGTTGAAGTTGTCGAACACGAAGAAGTTCGCCAGGATCTGCTCGGACGTCATGCCGATGGCCTTGAGCAGGATCGTGACCGGCATCTTGCGGCGACGGTCGACGCGGAAGAACAGGATGTCCTTCGGATCGAATTCGAAGTCCAGCCAGGAGCCGCGGTAAGGAATGATGCGCGCCGAGAACAGCAGCTTGCCCGACGAGTGCGTCTTGCCGCGGTCGTGTTCGAAGAACACGCCCGGCGAACGGTGCAGCTGGGACACGATCACGCGCTCGGTGCCGTTGATGACGAAGGAACCGGTGGTGGTCATCAGGGGCAGTTCGCCCATGTAGACTTCCTGTTCCTTCATTTCCTTGACGACCGGCTTGGTCGGCGATTCACGGTCCAGGATCACCAGGCGCACCTTGGCACGCAACGGCGAAGCGAACGTCAGGCCGCGCTGCTGGCATTCCTTGACGTCGAACGGGGGAGCGCCCAGCACATACGACAGGAATTCAAGACGCGCAAAACCATTGTGCGAAACGATGGGGAAAATCGAGGTGAAGGCAGATTGCAGGCCTTCGTTCTTACGGCTCGACGGTAAAGCGTCGGACTGCAGGAACGTCTGGTACGACTCGATTTGAGTCGCAAGCAGAAACGGAACGTTGTGGACGTTTGCGCGCTTCGCGAAGGACTTGCGAATGCGCTTCTTCTCAGTAAATGAGTAGTGCATGGACACTCCGTGAGTGACAGGAAGGATAGATAGTTCAAGACTCGATTCGCACCGTGCGGCCCGAAGGCACTGGAAACCGGTATCTCAAATCTTCAAGTGTCAACCCTTGGTTTTTGCCCGAATCGCGCTTAATATTCCGGGCAACGGAAGATTGCAGCGCATCAAAATCGAACAAAAATAAGAAACGACAAAGGAGCCAAAGCCGAATCCCTTTTTCAAGGGATTCTGCACTTTGACTCCGGCGTAACAACTCGCCTTGGTTGGCAA
This sequence comes from Herbaspirillum sp. SJZ106, assembly GCF_006715495.1. GTDB lineage: Bacteria > Pseudomonadota > Gammaproteobacteria > Burkholderiales > Burkholderiaceae_D > Herbaspirillum. Next base: position 134,065 of record NZ_VFNI01000007.1, on the reverse strand, counting down.
GCAGAAATTACTTCAGTTCTGCCTTGGCGCCAGCTTCTTCCAGCTTCTTCTTGGCTGCTTCGGCGTCGGCCTTGGCGATGCCTTCCTTCAGCGGCTTCGGTGCGCCGTCGACCAGGTCCTTGGCTTCCTTCAGGCCCAGACCGGTGATTTCGCGGACTGCCTTGATGACGCCAACCTTGTTCGCGCCGACTTCGGCCAGAACAACGGTGAACTCGGTTTGCTCTTCAGCAGCAGCAGCGCCGCCAGCAGCGCCGCCAGCAGGACCGGCAACGGCCATCGCCGCAGCGGAAACACCAAACTTCTCTTCGAATGCCTTGACCAGGTCATTCAGTTCCATCACGGACAGCGCGCCTACGGCTTCCAGGATATCTTCTTTGCTAATTGCCATTTGAAACTCCTAAATTTATTTCGGTAATAACATCAGATTGGTAGTGACGCGGAACGTCGAAACTGCAGAGACAGCCGCCATCAGGCGGCCGCGCATCATGCGGCTTCGGCTTCCTTCTTGGCTGCCAGGGCAGCCAGGCCACGCGCGAAGCCCGACACCGGAGCCTGCATCATGCCCAGCAACTGGGCCAGCAGAACTTCGCGGCTTGGGATGTTTGCCAACGCGGTCACGGCAGCCTTGTCGAGCTGCTTGCCTGCGTAGTTACCCGCCTTCACAACCAGCTTGTCGTTGGACTTGGCAAAGTCGGCGACGACTTTGGCAGCGGCAACGGCATCTTCCGAGATCGAATAGATCAGCGGACCGGTCAGTTGTGGGGCGAGGTCGGCAAACTGAGTGCCTTCAACGGCGCGACGAGCCAGCGTGTTTTTCAACACGCGCAGGTACACGCCTTGGGCACGCGCTTGTGCGCGCAGTTGCGTCAAGGAACCAACCTGGATGCCACGGTATTCGGCCACGACGATAGTTTGCGCAGTTGCAACCTTTGCGGAAACTTCGGCGACGACGGCCTTCTTGTCATTCAGATTGAGACTCAAGATCAACCTCCAAAAATAGTGCTCGGCCATGACACAGGCGGAGATGCCTGCTTGCCTTACACCGGTTCGAACACGGCGTCCGAGGTTTAGGAGTTCATTGCAGCATAGTGCGAAGAAAATGCGGCCTGAGACTACAAAACTTGTTCGGGTTCACCATCTGCGCTGGGTCGATTGCATTCGCATGCGCTCTGTTTAACTTCTTCCGGCAATCCAGCCCGGCGTCCGCCCAACGGTCTTTGATTGCCTGCAGCGGCCAGACTTCAACCGCTACAGCCCAAAGATGCGCCCCGCTCCCTGACGGAAACGGGGACTTGATTCCTTCTTAAGCAGCCAGGGAAGCCTGGTCAACGCGCACGCCGGCGCCCATGGTGGACGACAGAGCGATCTTGCGCAGGTAGATACCCTTGCTGCTGGCCGGCTTGGCCTTGTTCAGCGCATCGATCAGGGCCAGCAGGTTGGCCTTCAGATCGGCGTCGGAGAACGACTTGCGGCCGATAGTGGCGTGGATGATGCCAGCCTTGTCGGTACGGTATTGCACTTGACCAGCCTTGGCGTTCTTGACGGCGGTGGCGACGTCCGGGGTCACGGTGCCGACCTTCGGGTTCGGCATCAGGCCGCGCGGGCCCAGGATCTGGCCCAGGGTACCGACGATACGCATGGTGTCGGGCGAAGCGATCACGATGTCGAACGGCATGTCGCCGGCCTTCACGCGCTCTGCCAGATCTTCCATGCCGACCACGTCAGCGCCGGCGGCCTTGGCGGCCTCAGCCTTGTCGCCCGAGGCGAACACGGCCACGCGCACGGTCTTGCCGGTGCCGGCAGGCAGAACGACGGAACCGCGAACGACCTGGTCCGACTTCTTGGCGTCCACGCCCAGCTGGACGGAAACGTCGATCGATTCATTGAATTTCGCCGTGGCGAATTCCTTGATCAGGGAAACGGCGTTATCGAACGGATAAGCCTTGGTGCGATCGATCTTGTCCTTGATCGCCTTGACGCGCTTGGATACCTTAGCCATTACAGACCCTCCACCGTGATGCCCATCGAACGTGCGGAACCAGCGATGGTACGCACTGCAGCTTCCAGATCAGCAGCGGTCAGATCCGGCTTCTTCTGGGTTGCGATCTCTTCCGCTTGCTTGCGGGTGATCTTGCCGACCTTGTCGGTGTGCGGCTTGGCCGAACCCTTCTGGATACCGGCAGCCTTCTTGATCAGGATGGTCGCCGGCGGCGTCTTCATCACGAAAGTGAAGGACTTGTCCGCGAAGGCGGTGATCACGACCGGAATCGGCAGGCCCGGCTCGACGCCTTGCGTCTGCGCGTTGAACGCCTTGCAGAATTCCATGATGTTCAGACCGCGCTGACCCAGCGCCGGACCGATCGGGGGGGAGGGGTTTGCTTTACCAGCTGGCACTTGCAGCTTGATAAAACCGATAATCTTCTTTGCCATGACGGCTCCTGTGTTGATTGAGTTTTAGCGCCTGTTCATTCGCCTTGCGGCTCTTTACTGTGGCTCCTCGGCTTGCCGGATTGGCCGAACGGGGATACCCGTGCGACGCGCTCCTGCGGGCGCTTGTTCTGTTTTGCGGAGAGTGAGATTCCGGGAAGGGATCAGACTTTTTCCAGCTGGCCGAATTCGAGCTCGACCGGGGTGGCGCGACCGAAGATGGTGACCGATACGCGCACGCGCGATTTTTCGTAGTTCACTTCTTCGACGTTGCCGTTGAAATCGGTGAACGGGCCTTCCTTGATGCGCACCATTTCGCCGACTTCGTACAGCACCTTCGGACGCGGCTTTTCGACGCCCTCTTGCATCTGCTGCATGATCTTGTCGACTTCATGCGGGGGAATCGGCGTCGGACGGTTCGACTTGCCGCCGATGAAACCGGTGACCTTGCTAGTGTTCTTGACCAGGTGCCAGGTTTCGTCGGTCATTTCCATTTCGACCAGCACATAACCCGGGAAGAAGCGGCGCTCGGTCACCGACTTGTGACCGTTCTTCATGTCGACGACTTCCTCGGTCGGCACCAGGATCTGGCCGAACTGCTCTTGCATGCCGGCGCGGGTGATGCGCTCGGTCAGCGCACGCTGGACGCTCTTTTCCATGCCGGAATACGCATGCACCACGTACCAGCGCTTTTTTCCGGCGCCTGAAACGCTTTGCGCACCAATCGGTGCGCTGTCTTGTGTGCTATCGCTCATGTTATTTCCAGCCCAAAATTACGTCGTACAACAGGAATTCGAGCAACTTGTCCGTACCCCAGAGGAAGATCGCCATGACCAATACGAAGGCGAAGACCACTGCGGTCATCTGCATCGCTTCCTTGCGGGTGGGCCAGACGACTTTCTTGGTTTCGCGAACCGATTCCTTGGCGAAACCGACGAAGCCGCGGCCTTGCGCAGAGGTCCAGGCAAATGCAATCGCCACCAGCAGACCGGCGACCAGGGCGAGAGCACGCACCGGAGTCGACTGGTCAGACAACACAAAAAAACCGACCACACCTGCGACGACGGCAACGATTGCCAAGGCAATCTTGATCTTGTCGTTGGAGGTATTGACGGTTTGAACAGGCTGGCTAGACATTATTTACTTTCAGTACCCTGCACCTGATTCGGTGGCAGGGGCGGAGGGCATCGAACCCCCAACCTTCGGTTTTGGAGACCGACGCTCTGCCAATTGAGCTACGCCCCTACAAAAACTCTCGATTGAGACACGAATGCCGCGATGCGAAATTCGCAGCGCGGCAAGGTGTTTTACAGCTTGATCTTAGTCGAAGATCTTGGCGACGACGCCGGCGCCGACGGTACGACCGCCTTCACGGATAGCGAAACGCAGGCCTTCTTCCATCGCGATCGGGTTGATCAGTTGCACGGTGATCGACACGTTGTCGCCCGGCATGACCATTTCCTTGTCCTTCGGCAGTTCGATCGCGCCGGTCACGTCCGTGGTACGGAAGTAGAACTGCGGACGGTAGTTGTTGAAGAACGGGGTGTGACGGCCGCCTTCGTCCTTCGACAGGACATAGATCTCGCCGGTGAAGTGCTTGTGCGGCTTGATCGAACCCGGCTTGGCCAACACCTGGCCACGCTCCACGTCTTCACGCTTGGTGCCGCGCAGCAGCACGCCGACGTTGTCGCCAGCTTGACCCTGGTCCAGCAGCTTGCGGAACATTTCCACGCCGGTGCAGGTGGTCTTCTGGGTGTCGCGGATACCGACGATTTCGATTTCTTCGCCAACCTTGACGATGCCGCGCTCGACACGACCGGTCACCACGGTGCCGCGGCCCGAGATCGAGAACACGTCTTCCACCGGCATCAGGAAGGTACCGTCAACGGCACGTTCCGGCGTCGGAATGTAGCTGTCCAGCGCTTCGGCCAACGCCATGATCGCCTGCTCGCCCAGCGGACCCGTGTCGCCTTCCAGCGCCAGCTTGGCCGAACCCTTCACGATTGGCAGGTCGTCGCCCGGGAACTCGTACTTCGACAGCAGTTCGCGCACTTCCATTTCCACCAGCTCCAGCAGCTCGGCGTCGTCCACCATGTCGGCCTTGTTCAGGAACACGATGATGTAAGGAACGCCAACCTGGCGCGACAGCAGGATGTGTTCGCGCGTCTGCGGCATCGGGCCGTCTGCGGCCGAGCACACCAGGATCGCGCCGTCCATCTGCGCTGCACCGGTAATCATGTTCTTGACGTAGTCGGCGTGGCCGGGGCAGTCAACGTGCGCGTAGTGGCGGTTTGCAGTTTCGTATTCGACGTGCGCGGTGTTGATCGTGATGCCGCGCGCCTTTTCTTCCGGTGCCGCGTCGATCTGGTCATATGCCTTCGCTTCGCCGCCGAACTTCTTCGACAGGACGGTCGCAATCGCTGCGGTCAGCGTGGTCTTGCCGTGGTCAACGTGGCCAATCGTGCCCACGTTCACGTGCGGCTTGGTCCGCTCAAACTTGCCTTTTGCCATTTTAGACTCCTAACTATTTGATGAGAATGTCCAGGCAACACGCCCGACGATTGCTGACTTGCCTCAGCGAAACGACTCAAGAAACTGGTGCCCTTGACGTGGATTGAACACGTGGCCTCTCCCTTACCAAGGGAGTGCTCTACCACTGAGCTACAAGGGCATTTTTGCCAATTGCACAACTACCAAACATGCAACCGGACCAAAACTTGGAGCGGGTGAAGGGAATCGAACCCTCGTCTTAAGCTTGGAAGGCTTCAGCTCTACCATTGAGCTACACCCGCGAGGAAACAACTTTCACTTCACTGCCGCCGAATCTTTCGTTCGACTTTCCCGACTAAATGGTGGAGAGGGCTGGATTCGAACCAGCGTACTCGTAAGAGGGCAGATTTACAGTCTGCTGCCATTAACCACTCGGCCACCTCTCCGCGCAGGGAACTCAAAACTATAGTGGAACACTTTTCGATTGTCAACTAAAAGAAGAGCCGGAGCATGCTTTTTATTGACTTGGCGAGAGTTGCTCTCAGGAATGACGCGACGACGTTTTTTCGAATCTTCAGGCTTTTCTTGTCTGCGACTCAACCGGCTTTTCATTCCAGGGCGCAATTCTAGGCAACATCAGCATTCCAGGCAAGGCAAGAACGAAGCAAATGACAAAAAAAGTCAGCCAGCCCGTTTCTGCCACCACATACCCGACCGAGGAATTGACGAAAGTGCGCGGCACCGCCATCAGGCTGGTGAACAGGGCGAACTGCGTGGCCGTGTAGCGGGGGTCGGTTTCCCGCATGATGTAGGCGACGAAAGCCGTGGTGCCCAATCCCACGCCGAAAGCCTCCAGGCCGATCACCGCGGCCAGCGTCGGCAGGCTCGCGCCGACATGCGCCAGCCAGGCAAAGCCGAGGATGGGGATCGCCTGCAGCACGCCGAACACCCATAACGCGCGATTGATGCCCAGCTTTACCATCCAGACGCCGCCGATGATGCCGCCCGCCACACTGGCCCACAGGCTGGTGGTCTTGGAGACCACGCCGATCTCGGTCATCGAGAAGCCGAGGTCGATATAGAACTTGGTGGCCAGCGCCGTGGCCATGCTGTCGCCCAGCTTGTAGAAGAAGATAAAGCCCAGCACCCATGCCGCACTGCGCCAGCCGCCGCGCGCAATGAATTCGCGGAACGGCAGCACCACCGCCTCGTAGAGGCTCTTGGGCGGCACGCCATACATCTTGGGTTCCTTGACCAGCAACGAGCAGAGCAGCCCCGGCAGCATGAAGGCGGCGGTGATCCAGAACACGCTGGCCCAGGGCATGCGGTCGGCCAGCACCAGCGACAGCGCGCCCGGCACCATGCCCGACAGCTTGTAGGCGTTGACATGGATGGCGCTGCCCAGGCCGAGTTCATCATCAGGCAGGATTTCGCGCCGGAAGGCATCGATGGCGATGTCCTGGCTGGCCGAGAGGAAGGCCACCACCGAGGCCATGAAGGCGATCGTCGGCACCTGGGTCAGCGGATCGAGCATTCCCATGCAACCGATGCCCAGGAACAGCAACAGTTGGGTAAAGAACATCCAGCCGCGTCGGCGCCCCATCTTGCCGAAGTGGAAGCGGTCCATCAGCGGCGACCAGACGAATTTCCACGTATACGGAAACATCACCAGCGCGAACAGGCCGAGCGTTTTGACATTCAGGCCCGACTTCGCCAGCCATGCCTGCAACAGACTCAGCAGGATGAACAGCGGCAGGCCGGAGGTGAAACCGAGGAAGACGCAGATAAGCATGCGCCGGTTCAGGTATTGGCGCCAAATGGCGTCAGGTGCTGTCATAGGCGAGAGTCTGGTGAAAGGGGAAATGAAAAACGCCGGCGAACCGGCGTTTGCGACACGGGATGGCGCTGCCTTGCGCCAGCCTACTTCTTGCGCAACCTGAACACGGCGACGCTGCCGCGCCAGTTGGGCAGATAACGCACCGGCTTGCCATCCTTGAGCGCCACGCATTCCAGCACTTCCAGCCCGACCGCGTTGGCCAGCGCCTCGAAATCCCTGATCGTGGCGCAGCGCAGGTTCGGCGTATCATACCACTGGTATGGCAGCGTCTTGGACACCGGCATGCGCCCGCGCAACAGCGCCACGCGGTGCGGCCAGTACGCGAAATTGGGGAAGGAAACCGTGGCCTCGCGCCCCACCCGCGCGATCTCGCGCAGCGTACCTTCCACATCCTTGACCATCTGCAATGCCGACAGGCACAGCACGGTATCGAAGGCATTGTCCTCGAACATCGCCAGCCCGCCGTTCAAGTCCTGCTGGATGACCGAGACATTGCGCGCCACGCACTTGGGAATCTGCTCGTCGTCGATCTCCACGCCATAGCCCACGCACTGCTTGTCGCTTTGCAGGTAGTCCAGCATCACGCCATCGCCGCAGCCCAGATCCAGCACGTTGGATTGCTCGCGCACCCAGTGGGCGATGAACGCCAGGTCCGGGCGCAGCCCGCTCAATTCGTTGAAAGTCATGCGCGGCCCTCCTGCGCCAGTTCGTTCCAGATGCTTTGGTAGTACTCGCGCACCACCTTCATATAGCGCGCATCGTCCAGCAGGAAAGCGTCGTGCCCATGCGGCGCGTCGATTTCCGCATACGACACGCGGCGCTTGTTGGCCACCAGCGCCTGCACCATCTCGCGGCTGCGTTCCGGGGAAAAGCGCCAGTCGGTGGTAAACGACACCAGCAGGAACTTGGCCTGGGTGCGGCTGAAGGCCTTGGCCAGGTCGCCGCCGCCGAACTCGCGCGCGGGATCGAAATAGTCGAGCGCCTTGGTGATCAGCAGGTAGGTGTTGGCATCGAAGTAGGTAGAAAACTTGTCGCCTTGGTAGCGCAGGTAGGACTCGATCTCGAAATCGATGCCATAGCCGAACTGATAACTGCCCGAGCGCAGGTCACGGCCGAATTTCTCGGCCATGTCATCGTCCGACAGATAGGTGATGTGCCCTACCATGCGCGCCACGCGCAGGCCGTTCTTGGGCACCACGCCGTGCGCATAGAAATCGCCGCCGTGGAATTGCGGATCGGTCAGGATGGCCTGGCGCGCGACATCGTTGAAAGCGATGTTCTGCGCCGACAGCTTGGGGGTGGACGCGATCACCAGGCAATGGCGCAGGCGCTCCGGATACATCAGGCTCCAGGCCAATGCCTGCATGCCGCCCAGCGAGCCGCCCATGACGGCGGCGAACTGCGCGATGCCGAGGCGGTCGGCCAGCAGTGCCTGGGCGTTGACCCAGTCTTCCACCGTGACCACCGGGAAATCGGCGCCATAAGGCTTGCCGGTGGCCGGGTTGGCATGCATCGGCCCGGTCGAGCCGAAACAGGAGCCCAGGTTGTTGACGCCGATGACGAAGAACTTGTCGGTATCGAGCGCTTTGCCGGGGCCCACCATGTTGTCCCACCAGCCGACATTGTCGGGATCGTCGGCATACACGCCGGCGACGTGGTGCGAAGCGTTGAGCGCATGGCACACCAGCACGGCGTTGGATTTGTCCGCATTGAGCGTGCCGTAGGTTTCATAGGTCAGCGAATAATCCGCCAGCGCCGCGCCCCCTTGCAGCGGGAGCGGCTCGGCGAAATGCATGACCTGGGGCGATACGATTCCAATCGACATGATGATTCGGCGTGAGTGGCAAGGCGTCCCGCCAGGCACGCGCATCGCATGCCGGCATGGGACGATCGCTTCGCTTCAGCGAAGGTTTTCCACCTGCTTCCGGGCAAACCCGGAGCAAACCCAGGGCAAAATCGGGGCCGCATCGGGGCAACAAAAAAGCCCGGAAGCATCGCTTGCGGGCTCGTCTTGGGGAGAACTGCTGACTCCAAGCTCGCTTTAGCCGCATTTATATGGGAACAATCTCCCGGCGCCCGCAAGCTGAGGTTGGTTAAACCATTCAAATCGGCGCAGTGGCATAAGAATACCCAAGTCGGGCAGGCGCGTCAAACCGGCGCACTGCGCCGGAAATAAACAAGGCCGCCCGCAGGCGGCCTTGCCGAACGCGCCGGATGGCCGATCAACGGCGGCGCGCGGTCTTGGCTTCCCGGATCTCGGGTTCGGCCGACAACGCCTGCAGCTGCGTCATGGCCGAAGCGATCGCGGCCGGTTCGGTGGCGCGGATGACCTTCTTGACTTGCGGTTCCAGCAAGCGCAAGTCGCTGTTGAGGATTTCGTTCTTCACCGACAGCAGTTGCGAGGGATGCATGGAAAACTCCAGCAAACCCATGCCCAGCAACAGGCGCGTCCACTTGACGTCGCCCGCCATTTCGCCGCACACCGAGACCGGGATGCCGGCCTTGCGGCCCTGCGCGATCACCGTGGAGAGCAGGAACAGCACCGCCGGATGCAGCGGATCGTAGAGATGCGCCACTTCATGGTCGACGCGGTCGATCGCCAGCGTGTACTGGATCAGGTCGTTGGTGCCGATCGACAGAAAGTCGAGGCGCTTGACGAACATCGGCAAGGCCAGCGCGGCAGCGGGAATCTCGATCATGGCGCCGACCGGGATGTCCTCGTCGAACTTCTGCTTGCGCTCGCGCAGTTGCTGCTTGGCCTGCTCGATCATGCCCAGCGACTGGTCGATCTCGAAGGCATGCGCCATCATCGGAATCAGCAGCTTGATCGGACCGAAAGCCGATGCGCGCAGGATCGCGCGCAACTGCGTGAGGAACATCTGCGGCTCGGACAGGCAATAGCGGATCGCGCGCAAACCCAATGCCGGGTTGAGCGCAGTCTGCTCGTCCTCGTCCAGCGGCTTGTCGGCGCCCACGTCCAGCGTGCGGATCGTCACCGGCCGCCCCTTCATGGCGATGACCGCCTGCCTGTAGGACTCGAACTGCTCGTCCTCGGACGGGAATTTTTCCAGATAGCCGGCGCGCCCCATGAACATGAATTCGGAACGGAACAGGCCGATGCCCATCGCGCCGGCCTCCCATGCCGTTGCGGCGTCGGCGGGAAGCTCGATGTTGGCCAGCAAGGCAATCGGCTCGCCGTCCTGGGTGATGGCCGGCGTCTTCTTCAGCCGCATCAGCTTCTTGCGCTCGCGCAGCATGCGCTCCTGGCGCGCGCGGTACTGCGCCAGCACCAGCGGCGACGGGTCGACGATCACCACGCCGGCATCGCCGTCGATGATCAGCAGGTCATCGTGCTTGACCAGCACCGAAGCGTTGTGCATGCCGACGGCGGCCGGGATGTCCAGGCTGCGCGCGACAATGGCGGTGTGCGAATTGGGGCCGCCGAGGTCGGTCACGAAACCGGCGAAGGCGCCGTCGCGGAACTGCAGCATGTCGGCCGGCGAGATGTCGTGCGCCACCACGATGATGTTGGGCGCGGTATCGCCGTCGGTGGGCGGCAAGTGGATGGCGCTGCCGGTGAGCACTTTCAGGATCCGTTCGCCGACCTGCTGGATATCGGCCTTGCGCTCGCGCAGGTAGGGATCTTCGATCTCGTCGAATTGCGCCGAGAGTTCGTCGATCTGCGTCACCAGCGCCCATTCGGCGTTGTAGTAGCGGTGGCGGATGATGTTCTGCGGCACCTCCAGCAGCATCGGGTCCGACAGGATCAGCGAGTGCACGTCGATGAACGCGCCGAGCTCGGCCGGCGCGTCCTTGGGCAACTCGCTGCGAATGGTGTGCAGTTCCTGGTGCACCGCCTTGATCGCGCTCTTCAAGCGTTCGACCTCGGCCTCGACCTGTTCGTCGGCAATCAGGTAATGCTGGACGTCCAGCGCGGCCGGCGCCAGCAGATGCGCGCGTCCGATGGCGATGCCTTGCGACACCGCGATTCCATGTAAGCTGAATGATGCCATCGCGTTATCTCCTGCTTCGTTTTTTATATTCCGCCGTATTGTCGTTCGCGGTAGCCTGAAGAAAGTTACCGAACAAACCACGGTTTGGCAATCACGGCCATCGAAAGGATGAACGAGGCCAGGCGGAGAACAGGAAAACGGACAACCTTGTCGAACCGGATATCAGTGCAGGCGCCAGCGCTGCTGCGGCGCAGCGCAAGACTGCGGACAACGCCTGTTGCGATGGCGCTTACTGGCCTTCGCCGAATTTGTCGTTGATCAGCGCCTCCAGCGCGACCAGGCATTCCTGCTCGTCCTCGCCGTTGGTTTCCAGCGTAATCACACTGCCCTTGCCGGCGGCCAGCATCATGACGCCCATGATGGACTTGGCATTGATGCGGCGCTTGTTGAAGGCCATCCACACTTCGCATTTGTACTTGCTGGCAAGCTGGGTGAATTTGGCGGAGGCACGCGCATGCAAGCCAAGTTTATTGACGATTTCGAGTTCTTTTTGAATCATTTGTCAGCTTTCGTTTTTATGGTCCTGCGTCCGCTGCGCGGCATGCGCCGGCATCAGGCCGAGGTCGCCACGCGGATGCGGTTATCCACCCGCACCGCGCCATTCTGCCCTCCCGCCAGGGCCATTTCGACCACCACGTCGAGCGTATCGTTGCGGTAAGTCAAGGCGCGCAGCAGCATGGGCAAGCTGATGCCCGCAATCACCGAGACGTTTTCCAGGCCGCACAAGAAGCCCGTACAGTTGGACGGCGTGCCGCCCATCACATCGGTGATCACCAATACGCCGCTGCCGTCATCGAGGCGCTTGACCGCCTCGATCGCCAGGTTTTGCACTTCGGCCGGGTTCTGGTCGGCGATCACGTCGATCGCTTCCACCCGCTCGGGCTTGCCGCGGAATACGTGGGTCGCCGCGTCCAGAAAAGCTTGCCCCAGCGGGGCGTGCGTCACAAGAAGAATACCAACCATGGAATTGTTGCCATCGAATGCGACGCGCTTTTCTCCGAGCAGCCCGTCATGCTCCATCGTCCCCATTTAACCTCCGACTGCCGTTTCCAGCGCATCGACGAACATCGCCGCCACATCGAAACCGGTCTGCTGGGTAATTTCCTGGAAGCAGGTCGGACTGGTCACGTTGATTTCCGTCAAATAGTCGCCGATTACATCCAATCCTACCAGCAACAGTCCGCGCTGATACAGGATGGGCGCCAGCGCCTCGCCGATTTCCAGGTCGCGCGCCGATGCCGGCTGCGCCACCCCCAGGCCGCCTGCGGCCAGGTTGCCGCGCACTTCGCTGCCTTGCGGGATGCGCGCCAGCACATTGGGCACCACCTTGCCGCCGATCAGCAAAATACGCTTGTCGCCTGCGCTGATCTGAGCAATGAAACGCTGCGCCATGATCGTGCGTTGACCGTTGTCGGTCAGCGTCTCGATGATCGAGCCCAGGTTCATCGCATCGGCCTTGACGCGGAAGATGCCCATGCCGCCCATGCCGTCCAGCGGCTTGAGGATCACGTCCTGGTGCTCGGCGTGGAAGTCGCGCAGGCGCTTGGCGTCGCGCGTGACCAGCGTGGGCGCGGTGTATTGCGGAAACTGGGCGATCGCCAGTTTCTCGTTATGGCTGCGGATCGCCTCGGGCTTGTTGAACACGCGCGCGCCTTGCTTCTCGGCCAATTCGAGCAGGTAGGTCGTGTAGATATATTCCATGTCGAACGGCGGATCCTTGCGCACCACCACCGCATCGAACTCCGGCAGGAACACCGACGCCGGCTTGTCGGCGCGATACCAATCCTCGGCCTCGCCGGTCAGCGCAATCCTGGCGGCGCTGGCGGTCACCAGGCCGCTCTCCAGCACCAGGTCGCCCTGCTCGAAGGCGTAGATCGCATGGCCGCGGCGAGCAGCCTCGCGCATCATGGCGAAAGTGGAATCCTTGTACGTCTTGAACGTATCGAGCGGATCGGCGAGAAAAGCGATTTTCATATTGCTGGCGTCCTGTTGGGCTTGGCTGGATCGTACGAATGTGCGTGGCGATGCCGGTCAATATACTTCCGGGTTGGGATCGGTCTTTTCCATTTCCAGCGAGGCCGCCAGCAGCGCCAGCCGCGCCACCACGCCATACATATAGAAACGGTTGGGGGCGGTGGTGCCTGGCTTGGCATGCATGTCCGGCAAGGCATGCTGCTGGGCGAAGGCCAGCGGCACGAAATGCGCGCCGGGGGCGTTCAGGTTCTCATTGACGCCGCGGTCGGCATGCACGCGGTAGAAACCGCCCACCACATAGCGGTCGATCATGTAGACCACCGGCTCGGCCACCGCTTCATTGATGCGCTCGAAGGAATGCACGCCTTCCTGGATGATCACTTCGGACACTTCCAGGCCTTCCTTGCCCACCAGCATTTTGGTGCGTTGCTTGCGGTTGAGGTCCTTGACCTCGCTGGCGTCCTTGACGGCGATGATGCCCATGCCATAGGTGCCGGCATTGGCCTTGATGAAGACGAAGGGCTGTTCCTTGATGCCGTATTCCTTGTACTTCTTGCGGATCTTCGACAACAGGCTCGATACGCTGTCGGCCAGCGCATCGGTGCCGGTGTTTTCCTGGAAATCGATGTCGCCGCACTTGGCGAACAAGGGATTGAGCATCCAGGGGTCGACCTCGACCATCTTGGCGAATTTCTTGACCACCTCATCGTAGGCGGCGAAGTGGTTGCTCTTGCGGCGCATGGCCCAGCCGGCATGCAGCGGCGGCAGCACGCTTTGCTCATGCAAGCCTTCCAGCACCGAGGGAATGCCGATCGACAGGTCATTGTTGAGCAGCACGGTACAGGGATCGAAGTTCTTCAACCCCAAGCGGCGGCCGTTGGCCGAACGTTCCAGCGGCTCCAGCGTGATGCTGGTGCCGTCCGGCAAGGCGATTTCCTTGGGCTTGGCAATCTCCGGCGCCAGCGTACCCAGGCGCACATTGAGCCCGGTCTGGCGGAAGATCTGCATCAGCCGGGCGATGTTTTGCAGATAGAAGGTATTGCCGGTATGGCTTTCCGGGATCAGCAACAGGTTGCGTGCGTCGGGGCAATATTTTTCGATCGCCGCCATCGCCGCCTGCACGGCCAGCGGCAGCATTTCCGGCGACAGGTTGTTGAAGCCGCCCGGGAACAGGTTGGTGTCCACCGGCGCCAGCTTGAAACCGGCGTTGCGCAGGTCGACCGAGCAATAGAAGGGCGGCGTGTGCTCTTGCCACTCCATGCGGAACCAGCGTTCGATGGCCGGCGTGGCGCCCAGGATTTTCTTCTCCAGCTCCAACAAAGGGCCATTCAGAGCGGTGACAAGATGCGGGACCATATAAGACCTTAACGATTTGTAAATGCCGGCAGCAAATGCTGATTTTAGCGGATTCCTGAAGTCGTGTTGCGACGCCGCAGGATGGCCTTGCCAGATCGCCATCCTTCGTTGCGGGAAACCATTTGCCTCAATCGCCTCGCTGCGCAGCGGAGGTTCGGGTTGTCTACATGGCGGCCATTGGGCTCTTTTTAAAGAGCCCGAGTCAAATACTCGGGAATTATATTTGCCGAAAAACAATAAAAAAGGCGCTCCGGAGAGCGCCCTTGAAAGGGACCGTTGCCGGCCCCGAAGGAATACAACTTGAATTCGACTTAGTGGTAGGCCGACTCGCCGTGGCTGGAGATGTCCAGACCTTCGCGCTCTTCCTCTTCGGTCACGCGCAGGCCGATCACCACGTCGACGATCTTGTAGGCGATGAAGGACACCACGCCGGACAGGATCAGGGTAGTCAGCACGCCCTGGAACTGGATCCAGACCTGGCCGCTGATCGAGTAGTCCGGGGACACCGCGTTGGCAACGTAGTCATAGATGCCGGTGCCGCCCAGGCTCGGCGCTGCGAACACGCCGGTCAGGATGGCGCCCAGGATGCCGCCCACGCCGTGCACGCCGAACACATCCAGCGCATCGTCGGAACCCAGCAGCTTCTTGAGGCCGGTGACGCCCCACAGGCACAGCAGGCCGGCGACCAGGCCCAGCACCACGGCGCCGATCACGCCCACGAAACCGGCGGCCGGCGTAACGGCCACCAGGCCGGCGACGGCGCCCGAGGCTGCACCCAGCATCGAAGGCTTGCCTTTGCCGATCCATTCGCCGAAGCTCCAGGACAGGACAGCGGCGGCCGTTGCCAGGATGGTGTTGATGAAGGCCAGCGCGGCGCCGCCGTTGGCTTCCAGGCCGGAACCCGCGTTGAAGCCGAACCAGCCGAACCACAGCAGCGAGGCGCCGACCATGGTCAGGGTCAGGCTATGCGGCTTGAAGGCTTCCTTGCCGAAACCGACGCGCTTGCCGATCACATAGGAACCGACCAGGCCCGCGACCGCAGCGTTGATGTGCACCACGGTGCCGCCGGCGTAGTCCAGCGCGCCCTTCTGGAACAGCCAGCCCGAGACGGCGGTCGCCTTTTCAGCGGCAGCGGCATCGGTAAAGGCGTCCGGACCGGGCCAGAACCAGACCATGTGGGCCATCGGCAGGTACGAGAAGGTGAACCACAGGATCGAGAACAGGATCACGGCGGAGAACTTCACGCGCTCGGCGAAGGAGCCGATGATCAGCGCCACGGTAATGGCCGCGAACGCGCCCTGGAAGGCCACGAACACCAGTTCGGGGATCACCACGCCCTTGCTGAAGGTGCCGGTGTTCGAGTCGCCGGTCAGGCCATGCAGGAACAGGCGATCGAAGCCGCCGAAGAACGCGCTGCCCTCGGTGAACGCGATGCTGTAGCCGTAGACGAACCACAAGATGTAGATCAGCGAGAAGATGACGAAGCACTGCATCAGCACCGACAGCATGTTCTTGCTGCGGACCAGGCCGCCATAGAACAGGCCCAGGCCGGGCAGGGTCATCAGGATCACGAACGCGGTGCAGACCAGCATCCATGCGGTGTCGCCCTTGTTGGGCACCGGCGCCGGCGCGGCGGCGGCTGCAGCCGGCGCGGCCGGAGCGGCAGCCGCAGGTGCGGCGTCAGCCTTGGGCGCTTCGGCGGCTGCGGCCGGAGCGGCAGCGGTCGCGGCGGCGGCTTCAGGCTTGGGCGCATCCTGCGCCTGGGCCGGGGCGGTAAATCCTACCGCCAACAGCAAAGCGCCAATTGCCAGGGCGCTGGAAAACATTTTTTTCATGCTCATTCGAATTCCCCTTTGTTTTACAGAGCGTCTTTGCCGGTTTCGCCGGTACGGATGCGGATCACATCCAGCAAATCCTGCACGAAGATCTTGCCGTCGCCGATCTTGCCGGTGCGGGCGGCCGTCTCGATGGCCTCCAGCGCGCGTTCGACGATGGCATCGTCCACTGCCGCTTCGATCTTGGTCTTGGGCAGGAAATCGACCACATACTCGGCGCCCCGGTACAGCTCGGTATGGCCTTTCTGGCGGCCGAAGCCCTTGACTTCGGTCACGGTGATGCCCTGCACCCCGATCGCGGAGAGGGCTTCACGCACCTCGTCCAGCTTGAAGGGTTTGATGATCGCTGTGATCAGTTTCATACGCACCTCTTGTTAGAAAGTTTTGCTGAGGGAAAAGACGACACCGTTCTTGCCAACGTTTTTGAGGCCGTCCGAAGCCGGGGTAGTCGCAAAGCCATCCGTCAGGTCGGTACCGACATAAGCCACACCCAAGGTGATGCCGGCCAGATCGTCGAACGTCTTGGACAGGCCGATCTTCCAGTCGGTGTAACTGGCCTGGCTGGGGTTGCCGCGCACATTCTGATGGCCGACATGCAGACCCAGCATGATGCCGTAGAAGGTTTCGATGTTGGCGCCCAGATCATAGTACTGGCTGTACTTGCTGTTGACCGCGCCGAACAGGTTGGTCAGCGATTGCGAATACTTGAAGTAGCCCGGACCGTAACCGATCTGGCCATACAGTTCGAAGGTGTTGGCGTTTTTCGCGATGTCCGCGTAATTGTTGCCCGGATAGTAGTAATACAGGCCGCCGACGTCATAGGTGAAACCGCCGCCGATATCGCCGCGCTTGCCGCCGTAGATGTCCCATTCGACATCGCCCTTGCCGCCGCTGCCCTTGGCCATGTCGACGCCATCCTTGATCCACTTGATGTTGGTCAGCCAGGTGCCGGCATACAGGCCGGTCGGGTTATGGGTATAGTCTGCGCCGACTTGCAATGCCGGATCGAAGCGCGTCTGGGTCAGGCCACGATAGCGGTAATCGCTCACCACGGCGGCATTGAAGCTGAATTCGTTGTCTGGCTTGGCGTCTTCCGCGCGGGCCATGGTAGTAACAAACGATGCTGCGATGGCTGTTGCAAGAATCAGTTTCTTCATGACTTCCCTCTGGATTGTTGTTGAACAATAAAAATCGTTTCTTGTGTTTTGCCAAGGCCATGTAGCAGGAGCCGTGCCAAGTCCTTTCGGCACGGCGAACTCGGCTTTCCCAGAGAAAGAAGGCTTTCCTCCCGATTTTTTTGTAGATAAAGACCAAAATAGTGCGCACAAAGGACAAAAGCACAGTGTTGGTGCGATATTGATTTCCTTTTGACAAACTTCTTCACTATCGGCAAACACTTTTTTGGTGCGCAGCGTCCGACAAGCCATGAGGATCACCAAGTCGGATCACTTTTTCCCTTCAGGATGCTTTCACCGCCCGGCCAGGCATGTCTCCGCGATGGCGCTTGTCCGCGCATCCAGCGCCGACGGTTTATGCATGGCCAGGAAACGGCTAAACTTGACGCCACAACAACCTGCCAAGGAGATCCGTCATGGACAAGCCCCAATTCTTTGAAGACCTGCAATCCAAACTCAACAAGGCGATCGAAAACTCTCCGGCCAAGGACCTCGAAAAGAACGTCAAGGCCATGCTGAGCCAGGGTTTTGCCAAGCTGGACCTGGTCACGCGCGAGGAATTCGACGTCCAGGCCCAGGTGCTGGCCAAGACCCGCGCCCGCCTGGAAGCGCTGGAAGCGCGTGTTGCCGAGCTTGAAGCCCAGCAAAAACAAACCCCATGACGCCGACGACAGCCGCCCCTCCTTTTCCCTCGCCCGCCGCCATTCACCCCAAGGACTGCCCAGGTTCGCCGCGATGAGCCTGGCCGTCCTTCGCAGCCGCGCCCTGGCCGGCATGCGCGCCTCGCCGGTCACGGTCGAGGTGCACTTGGCCAATGGATTGCCTTCCTTCACCATCGTCGGCCTGCCCGAGGCTGAAGTAAAGGAAGCCAAGGATCGCGTACGCGCCGCGCTGCAAAACGCGCGCTTCGAGTTCCCGGCCCGCCGCATCACCGTCAACCTGGCCCCGGCCGACCTGCCCAAGGAATCCGGCCGCTTCGACCTGCCCATCGCGCTGGGCATCCTGGCCGCTTCCGGCCAAGTGCCGGGCGACAGCTTCGACCGATATGAATTCGCGGGAGAACTCTCGCTATCGGGCGAGCTGCGGCCGATCCGCGGCGCCCTGGCCATGACTTACGCCATGCACCACGCCGGCGGCGATGCCTCATCTCGGCGCGCTTTCATCTTGCCGGCTGCCAATGCCGATGAAGCCGCCCTGGTGATGGATGCCACCATCCTGCCGGCGCGCTCGTTGCTGGATGTCTGCGCGCATTTCTCCTCCCGCGACGAACAGCACCGGCTGGCGCGGCATCGCGCCGCCGCCCACAACCCGCGCCCGGGCAACTGGCCCGATTTCAGCGACGTCAAAGGCCAGTTGCAGGCCAAGCGCGCGCTGGAAATCGCCGCCGCCGGCGGCCACAGCCTGCTGCTGGTAGGCCCGCCCGGCACCGGGAAATCGATGCTGGCGGCACGCTTTCCCGGCATCCTGCCGCCCATGAGCGATGAACAGGCGCTGGAAGCGGCCGCGGTCCAATCGCTGGGCGCCGGCTTCAACGTTTCACGCTGGAAGCAGCGCCCTTATCGCGCGCCGCATCACACCGCCTCGGCCGTGGCGCTGGTAGGCGGCGGCAGCACGCCGCGTCCGGGGGAGATTTCGCTGGCCCACCATGGGGTGTTGTTCCTCGACGAGCTGCCCGAGTACAGCCGGCATGTGCTGGAAGTCTTGCGCGAGCCGATGGAGTCCGGGAGCATCACCATTTCCCGCGCCGCGCGCCAGGCCGAGTTTCCGGCGCGCTTTCAGTTGCTGGCGGCGATGAACCCTTGCCCGTGCGGCTATTTCGGTCATGAGAGCGGCAAATGCCGCTGCACGCCGGATGCCATCGCGCGCTACCAGGGGCGCCTGTCCGGCCCGCTGCTCGACCGCATCGATCTGCAGGTATTGGTCGGCGCCCTGGCGCCGCACGAACTGGCGGCCGCAGCGGCAGGAGAACCTTCCAGCGCCATCGCCGCACGCACCGCGCTGGCGCTGGATCGGCAGCAACAGCGCCAGAACAAGCCCAACAGCCGGCTCGCGCCCCAGGAGATCGACCAACATTGCCGGCCGGAACAAGCCGGCGACGAGCTGCTGTACGCCGCCATGGCAAGGCTGAACTGGTCAGCCCGCGCCTATCACCGCGTGCTCAAGGTGGCCCGCACCATCGCCGACCTGGCGGGCGCGCCGCAAGTCCTGCAGCCGCACGTCGCGGAAGCCATCCAGTATCGGCGTGCGCTGAACAACAACTAGCACGCATTGCACCGCTGGCTCGGCAACGGAGCCTCCCGCCGATCAGCGCGCCGGCAACACGCGCCGCGCCACCGACCACAGGACCAGCAGGAAGGCCAGCAATCCCAGCCACTGCCCAATGCCGTCGAAAACGTCGGCCGCCAACGCCAGCGGCGCGTCCTTGCCTGTGAAGCCGATCAGCGCCGCCAGCAGCACCCCCACCAGGCTCTCGCCCACGATCAGCCCCGACGCCACCAGGATGCCACGCTGGCGCGGCCGCTCCGCATAGTCGTCGAACTCCTGGCCAGCCGCGGCGGCGCGCTGCCGCAAGCGTCCATCGATGAGCCATCCCAGCACCGCGCCGAAGAACAGCGCCATGCTCACCGTCGGCGGCAAATAGATGCCGATGCCGACCGCCAATACCGGCAGGCGCGCCACGCCGCCGCGGCGCGCCAGCAACCAGTCCGCCGCGATCAGGACGACGCCCAGCGCCACGCCGATCACCAGCATGGTCCAGTTCAGTTCGCGGGTGAAGATGCCGGTGGCGATGGCCGTCATCAGCGTGGCCTGCGGCGCCGCCAGGGCCTGCGCCGCATCCATGCCTTCGCGCGGTAGCGCGCCGGTGAAACCGTAGGCGTTATAGAGCAGGTTCAGCACCGGCGGGATGACGGCTGCGCCCACCGCGCAACCGACCAGCAGCGCCACCTGCTGGCGCCAGGGGGTGGCGCCGACCAGTTGGCCGGTCTTGAGGTCCTGCAGGTTGTCGTTGGCGATCGCCGCTACCGCGATGATGGCGGCGGTGACGAACAATGCGATGGCAATGGCCAGCTTGCCGCCCTGCGGCGTGGCCAGCAATGGGTCGACCGCGCCCGAGGCCAGCAGCAGCAAGGACACCAGGATCACCGCGACGATGCCGATGCCGGAAATCGGGCTGGAGGACGAACCGATCAGGCCCGCCATGTAGCCGCAGGCGGCCGCCACCAAGAACCCGAAGATGAAGGCGAACGCCACGGCATACGCGATCAGCCCGGCGAACAATGCCAACGACACCGGCGCCTCCGACAGGAACGAAGCAAACACCACCGCAAGCAGGGCGATCATGGCCAGGCTGATGGCAATGATCCAGGCCGGCGACATATCCTGGTCGGTCCGGTCGCCGCTGCCCTGCTCGCGCCGCGACAGGGTCGACAGCGATACCTTCACCCCCTCCAGCATCGGTTTGAACAGCGTCGCCAGCGTCCACACCGCCGACACCCCGATCATGCCCGCGCCCATGAAGCGCACCTGGCTGCTCCAGATGCCGCTGGCGAAAGCCGACACGGCGGTGCCGGCGTCGCGCGGCGTGACCGCGGTCAGGTAAGGCACGGCGATGCCCCAGGCGATCACCAGGCCGATCAGGATGGCGACGCCGGAGACGATGCCGATCATGTAACCCGCCCCCACCAGCGCCAGCGAGAATCCCACCGGCAAGCGCAGCACCGACGCTCCGGCCGAGAACCACAGGTTCATGTTCTCGGCGAATACCTTCAAGCCGCTGGCCGCTAGGCTGAAACCCGCCGACAGCACGCCGCCGAACAGGATGTCGCGCAGGCCCCGCCGGGTCTGCTCGCCGCCCCCGGCGTCGGCGCTGCCCACGCGCAGGATCTCGGCCGCCGCCACGCCTTCGGGATACGGCAACCCGCTTTGCACCACCATCACGCGGCGCAGCGGGATCGAGAACATCACGCCCAGCATGCCGCCGGCGGCGCAGATGCCCAGCGTCTGCCAGAACGGAAAACCGTGCCAGTGCCCCATCATCACCAACCCGGGCAGGATGAAGATGATGGCCGACAGCGTGCCCGCGGCCGACGCCTGGGTCTGCACCATGTTGTTTTCAAGGATGTTGGCGCCGCTGAAAAAGCGCAGCACGGCCATCGAGATCACCGCGGCGGGAATCGCCGAAGAAAAGGTCAAGCCGACCTTGAGCCCGAGATAGACGTTCGATGCCGTAAACACCACCGTGATCAGCGCCCCCAGCACCATGCCGCGCAAGGTCAGTTCGGGCAGGCCGGTTCCGTTGTGATGATGCATGTCGCGCTCCCTTATCGGTTGGAATGGATTCTTATACCGCAAGAACCGGCCCGCCGCAGTCAGACAAATCTGATTTTTCACGGTGATCCATGCGCCCGATCCGGGGCCGCCAGAACAGCGATGGCGTTTTGCTATGATTCCCCTCCCAGCCATCACCTCATGCACAACCATGCGCAGCTCCCCCCTCGCGCAACGCGCCTGCGCGCTGCTTGCCTTTTCGCTATCGATCCTGCCCGCGCTGGCGCAGGACGATGTCAACAAGGCCCTCACCCCATATGCGTCCGATGTCAGGAAAGCGCTGGCGCCGCTACCGGGCGAGTCCACACGTCCCGGCCTGGACATCAACGACAGTGAAAGCGCCGCCTGCCGCGGCTTGCGTTTGCAGATCGAACGCGCCCGCAGCGCCCCTGCGCCGCAATACGACGTTTACCCCGAAGCGCCGCTGCGCGACGGCCGGCGCGACGCCAACGCCCCCATCCCGGGCGGCGCCACCATATCGACCTCACGCACAACCTTCCTCAAACCCGGCGGCAGCGACCATGGCCAACTCGGCCAACTGGAAACCCGCTACATCAATGAATGCCGCTGATGGGCAAACTGCGCAAAACAATTCTGCTGCCGGTATTGGCAGCCGCGATAGCGCTCGTCGCCTGCTCGCCCAAATACAACTGGCGTGAAAGCAGCGACAACGGCGCGCACTTCGTGGTACTGCTGCCCGGCAAACCCGCCAGCGCGACGCGCACGATCGATCTCGACGGCCCCAAGGTCGAGATGAGCATGATCGCCGCCGACATCGACGGCACCACCTTCGCTGTCGGCACCGCCGAACTGGCCGACAACGCCGCCGCCGACCGCGCGCTGGATGCGATGGGCGCCGCCCTGCTCAACAATATCGGCGGCAAGGCCACCGACAGGCCTCCCCTGCCGGGCCAGACGGCAGGCTTCTCGCGCACGCTGGAACTGGATGCGCAAGGCACGGCGCGCGGCCGCCCGCTGCGGCTGGTGGCGCGCCTGGCATCGAAGGACAGGCGCATCTACCAGGTGCTGATCCTGGGCGAGCCCAAGGCCGTCACGGAAGAAAATATTGAAACCTTTTTCGCCTCTTTCAAACCAATATGACGCAAAACGGCGTGCATCCTGTCTGTCGGACAGGTAATGACAAAAGACCAAGCCGGGTAGTATTCTAGGAACCGATCCGGACAAGCACAGAAATGCCGGCGCAGTCCGCAGCGCATTTCCCGATGGCCCGGCGCTGGCTGGCAGCACGCCTGGCCACCCGATAAAAATCGTTTCAAATCAAAGACTTCAGAGGAAATATGCTGATCACATTCAAATCGAAAGCGGCCGCCGATGTGGTGATGTACGAGTCGCACGCAAAACCCATCCTGGACATGCTGCACAAGGACCTCGCCCGCGGCGTGATCACGGCGGCCGAATCCGGCGACGCCATCGCCCTGCTGGAAAAGCAGATCACCGCCAGCAAGGCGCATGAAGCGGCCGAAATGCTGGAGCGCGACGTCAACGCCCACCACAACGCCAATACCGATGACCACAACCACGAAAAGATCGAACCGGTAAGCTTCTCGGCGCGCGCCTACCCGCTGCTGGACATGCTGCGCGAAGCCAAGAAGGGCAATTACGACATCCTGTGGGGCGTCTGAGCTTGCGCCTTGCGTGACGATGCGCCGGCGGTTCGACCGGCGCAAAAAATAAAGCGGCTGTCGCAGTGGATGACTGCGACAGCCGCTTTGCATTTTGCAGCGGGATGTCCCGCCGGCGTTATTGCCGCCCGCGCAATTCGGTAAGGTAGTACAACAACGCCACCAACGGAAAGGCAAAGCCTACCCAGGCCACGCCCGTCCAGCCGGCCTGCGCATACATCCAGCCGCCCAATGCCGATCCAACCGCACCGCCGGCGAAGAAGGTGGCCATGAACAAGCCGTTCAGCCGGCTGCGGATCTCGCCGCCCAGCGCATAGATGGCGCGCTGGCTCAGCACCAGATTGGCCGATACCGCGAAGTCCAGCAGGATCGCCGCCAGCAGCAGCATGGCCAGCGAAAAATCGCGCTCGCCATGCATCAGCAATGGCAGCAGGAAAGACCCTGCACCGCACAGCAAGGCCACACCGGTGGCCGGGCGGCTCCAGCCGCAGTCGGCCATGCGTCCGGCCACCGGCGCGGCGATCACGCCGATCACGCCGGCGAAGGCGAACAGGGCGATCCCTTGTTGCGACAGGCCGAATGCGGGGCTGGCCAGCCATAGCGGCGAAGCGGTCCAGAACAGGCTGAACGACGCGAACAGCATGGCGTGGTAGAAGGCGCGGCGGCGCAATACCGGCGTGGTCTTCACCAGCGTCCACATCGACCCCAGCAGGGCGCCGTAGTGCATGCCGGCCGGCGGACGACGCGGCGGCAGGTAACGCGCCAGCACCACGGTCAGCAACGCCACCAATACCGCCGACAGCCCAAAGATGGCATGCCATCCGAACAGGTCGGCCACCAGGCTGGCCAGCGGACGGGCCAGCAAAATGCCAAGCAGCAGGCCGCTCATGACGCTGCCCACCGCTCGCCCACGCGTATGCGGCAGCGAGAAGTGGGCCGCATAGGGCACCAGCACCTGGGCGCCCACCGACGACAGGCCGATCACCAGCACCGATACCAGCAACTGCGCCGCGCTCTGGGCCAAGGCCGCCCCCACCAGACCGAGGCAGGTCGCCACCAATCCGGTCAGGACCAGCTTGCGGTTCTCGAACAGGTCGCCCATCGGCACGATGAACAGCAAGCCCAAGCCGTAGCCGATCTGCGTGAGCGTCACGATCAGGCCGGCGGCGGCGGGCGAGATCCCGGTCGCGCGGCTGATCGGGCCGATCAGCGGCTGGGCATAGTAGAGGTTGGCGACGATGATGCCGCAGGCGGCGGCCAGCAGCATCACCATCCAGCGGGGAATATCCTGTTGCGGCGCGGTATCTGCCGTGGCGGCTTGCATATTGTTTTATTTCCTTGAGGTGTGGCGTCCGGGTTTCCGGGAGGCAGCCACTTTAGCCGAACTCGCACATTCTTGCCGGAGACCACTCCACCCGCTCCGATTCGCGGGCCGCCGCCGCACCCGCTACAATGCAGGTCTTCCGAATCCCCCCTGCGCGCCATGAATGCACTCGGCATCACCGACTTCAGCCTGTTCTGCCTGGCTGTTTTCCTGTTGAACCTCACGCCCGGGCCCGACACCGCCTACATCATCGGCCGCAGCGTGGCGCAAGGGCGCGCCGCCGGGGTAGTGTCGGCGCTGGGGATCTCCTTCGGTTGCTGCTTTCACACGCTGGCCTCGGCGTTTGGCCTGTCGGCGCTGCTGGCGGCCTCCGCCACCGCTTTCCTGGCAATCAAGCTGGCCGGCGGCCTTTACCTGATCTACCTCGGCATCAAACTGATTTGGCAAAAACAGACGGCCGGCGACAACGAAATCTCGCCTCCGGCGCCATTGTCCCTGCCCGCCGTTTTCTGGCAGGCCACCCTGACCAATGTGACCAATCCCAAGGTCATCCTGTTTTTCCTGTCCTTTTTCCCGCAATTCGTGGCCCGCGATGCGCCGCGCCAGACGCTGGCCTTCGTGGTGCTGGGCATGACGTTCATCACGCTGTCCACGCTCTGGAATAGCTTCACCGCGCTGGTCGCTGGTACACTGGCGGCCCGCGCCGGCCGCCGGCCACAGTTCAAACGCTGGGCCGAACGCATCGTCGGCGGCGCTTTCGTGGCCTTGGGCATCCGCCTGGCCCTCAGCAAGAGTTGACGTGATCCAAATTTCCCTTATTTCCCCTTCGGCCAAGGCCGACTCGCTGGCTTACCAGTTGGCCTACGCCGCCCAGGCCGTGGCCGGCGTGCGCGCCGGCACCGCGCTGCCGCAGGCGCTGGCCCAGGTTTTTACCCGCATCGGCAACCAGCCGCAGGCGCGCGGCGCGATCCAGGACATCAGCTACCGCGCCATGCGCCGTCTCGGCCTCACCGATGCCCTGCTGGCGCTGCTGGCCAACAAGCCGCCGCAGCCGGAGGTCTTGCGCGGCCTGCTCGATTGCGCGCTGGCGCTGCTGGTGGATGAAGACCAGGCCGGCTACGACAGCTTCACCGTGGTCGACCAGGCGGTCGAGGCGGCCGCCATCAGCCCCGACATGAGCTTCGCCAAGGGCGTGGTCAACGCCATCCTGCGCCGCTTCCTGCGCGAACGCGCCAACCTGATGCCGCAAGCCGTCAAGACCCCGCCCGGCACCTGGAATTACCCGACCTGGTGGATCGACCGCATCAAGGCCGCCTATCCCGAGGACTGGCAGCGCATCCTGCATGCCGGCAACCAGGCGCCGCCGCTGACGCTGCGCGTGAACCGCCGTCAAACCACGGTTGAACAATATCTCGCGGCGCTGGCCGCGGCCGGCATGCCCGGCCGCCAGGTCGGCCCGTCGGCGGTGCGCCTGGACAAGCCGGCGCCGGTGCAGCAGATCCCCGGCTTCGCCGAGGGCATGGCGTCGGTGCAGGATGCCGCCGCCCAGCTGGCCGCGCCGTTGCTGGACGTGGCCGACGGCATGCGCGTGCTGGACGCCTGCGCCGCCCCCGGCGGCAAGACCGGCCACCTGCTGGAACTGGCCGACCTCGAACTGGAAGCGCTGGACCACGATCCGCGCCGCCTGGCCCGCATCGACGAGAACCTGCAACGCCTGGGCCTGCGTGCCCGCCTCACCGCCGGCGACGCCCGCGAAGGCAACTGGTGGGACGGCCGGCCGTTCGATCGCATCCTGGCCGACGTGCCCTGTACCGCCTCGGGCATCGTGCGGCGCCACCCCGATATCCGCTGGCTGCGCCGCAAGACCGACACCGCGCAGCTTGCAACACTTTCTGCGCAAATTTTAGACAACCTTTGGCAGATGCTCGGGCCGGATGGTAAATTGCTGCTCGTGACATGCTCGCTGTGGCCGCAAGAATCGGAACAGCAGGCACTTGCCTTCGCGCAAAGAAACAATGCCATACGGCTGCCAGCCCCAGGCCAACTGTTGCCGACTGCCAGCGCAGAAACCGACCACGATGGCCTGTTTTACGCGCTGTTCCAAAAAACTGGTGCATGAATTTGACGCAATCGGCCCTTCCCCTCTTGAACTCGCAATGCGGCCCGCGCCAGGCCGGTGGCGGCGCCCGTCCGCAGTCGCCTGGTTCGTTCGGGCGCTGGCTGCGGCTGGCGCTGGCGGCACTGGCCGCGCTGCTGATGCTGTCGGCCGCGATCCCGGCGCGGGCCGCCGAAATCACCATCACGCAAGCCTCGATCGAACCCAGCGCCGAAGGCCACCGGCTGTCGCTGGCCTATTCGTTCGAATTGAACCGCGGCCTGGAAGATGCGCTCACGCGCGGCGTGCCGCTGTATTTCACGACCGAAGTGCAGATAACGCGCCGCCGCTGGTATTGGTTCGACGAGACCAACGTCTCGGCTACCCGCACCGTGCGCATCTCCTATAACGTCCTGACCCGCCAGTACCACACCGCCATCAGCGGCCAGCTGCAGCAAAGCTTTTCCAACCTGGAAGACGCCATGGCGCTGATCCGCCGGCCGCCGCGCTGGATCGTCGCCGACAACGACACGCTCAAGTCCGGCGACACCTACAATGTGGGCGTGCGCATGCGGCTGGACGTGGCGCAGCTGCCCAAGCCGTTCCAGATCAACGCGCTCAACAACAGCGATTGGCGCCTGTCTTCCGACTGGATCGAATTCACCTACAAACCCGAATGAACCGCGCCTTACGCTATCTGCTGGTAGTCGGCGGGGGCGTCATCAGCATCCTGCTGTTCCTGCTGGCCTCGGCTTCCGAAAACTCCGCCCTGTTCGAGCAGCACTATCCGTGGCTGCTGTTCCTCAACGGCATGGTCGCGGTCTCGCTGCTGTGCCTGGTGCTGCTGCTGCTGACCCGCCTTTACAAGCGCTACCGGCGCGGCAAGTTCGGCTCCAAGCTGCTGGCGCGGCTGGTGCTGATGTTCGCGCTCATCGGCATCCTGCCGGGCGCGGTGATCTACCTGATGTCGGTGCAATTCGTGTCGCGCTCGATCGAATCCTGGTTCGACGTGCGCATGGAAGCGGCGCTGGAATCCGGCCTGAACCTGGGCCGCAACGCGCTCGACTCGTCGCTGTCGGACCTCTCCTCGCGCGCGCGCGGCATGGCGCAGGAGCTGTCGGACATGAGCGAGTCCGAGCAAGTGACCTATTTTTCGCGCCTGCGCGAGCAAAATAGCGAAATCACCATCGTCAACGGCAGCGGGCAAGTCATCAGCGCCGTCGGCGGCGCCATCGGTTCGCTCACGCCGGTGCTGCCCAGCGCCCAGGCGATGCGCCAGGCCCGCATCTCGCGCGGCTTCGCCGCGGTGGAAAGCGACGACTCGCGCCCGCCCAGCGGCGAATCCGATTCCGACGCCAACCTGCGGCTGCATGTGGTGGTGCTGATCCCGGGCTCCAGCAAGGGCTTGTCGCTGCAAAACGAGACCCGCTACCTGCAGATCCTGCAACCGGTGCCGGATTACCTAGCGAGCAACGCCGAGACCCTGCGCGTGGCCTATAGCGAATACCAGCAGCGTTCGGTGTCGCGCTCCGGCCTGCGCAAGATCTACCTGGTCACGCTCACGCTCACGCTGCTGCTGGCCATCTTCGGCGCCATCGCCAGCGCCTTCCTGATCGCCAGCGACCTGGCCAAGCCGCTGCTGCTGCTGGCCGAAGGCACCAAGGCGGTGGCCGAGGGCAACCTGTCGCCGCGGCCCATCGTCAGCACTTCCGACGAACTGGGCACGCTCACGCAATCGTTCAACACCATGACGCGCCAATTGCTGGAAGCGCGCACCTCGGTGGAAAAGAACCGCGCCGAGCTGGAAAACGCCAAGGCCTACCTGGAATCGGTGCTGGCCAACATGTCGGCCGGGGTAATCGTGCTGGACGGCCAGTTCAACATCGTCAGCAGCAACGACTCGGTGCCGCGCATCCTGGGCTACGATTTCTCGGGCGACATCGGCACCCCGCTGCAGACCATCGAAGGCCAGGCGCTGTTCGCCCAGGCCATCATCCGCGCCTTCTCCGAACAGCGCGCCCAGCAAAGCACCGAAACCCCGCACGACGCCCTGCACTGGCAGCGCCAGATCGAGCTGCCGCGCCAGCCGGGCGCCGCATTCGATGGCGGCGACGACCAGGGCAACGCCGGCAAGCCGGACCAGGACAAGATCACGCTGTTCGCGCGCGGCTCGCACCTGCCGGTGCAAAACGGCGTGGGCTACGTGGTGGTGTTCGACGACATCAGCAACGTGATCTCGGCCCAGCGCTCGATCGCCTGGGGCGAGGTGGCGCGCCGCCTGGCGCACGAAATCAAGAACCCGCTCACGCCGATCCAGCTCTCGGCCGAGCGCCTGCAGCACCGCCTGTCGGACAAGCTCATGCCCAACGACGCCGCGATCCTGGAAAAGGGCACCGCCACCATCGTCAACCAGGTCACCGCCATGAAGCGCATGGTCGACGACTTCCGCGACTACGCCAAGACGCCGCCGGCCAAACCGGCGGCGCTGGACCTGAACGCGCTGATCGAGGAAATCCTCAACCTCTACCTGGCCGGCGACGGCCGCGACGCCATCCATGCGCGCCTGGCGCCGGACATGGCCAAGGTCATGGGCGACGCCACCCAACTGCGCCAGGTCATCCATAACCTGCTGCAAAACGCGCAGGACGCGGTGGGCGACGACGACCAGCAGGCGCCGCGCATCGACCTGGTCACCGAGCAGATCGAGATCGCCGGCGCCGACGGCGCGCGCCAGCCGGCGGTGCGGTTGTCCATCCTGGACAATGGCCCCGGCTTTTCGCCCAAGATCCTGGCGCGCGCCTTCGAACCCTACGTCACCTCCAAACCCAAGGGCACCGGCCTGGGGCTGGCCATGGTCAAGAAAATCGTCGAGGAACACGGCGGAAGAATCGATATCCAGAATCGCACCGACGGCAGGGGCGCAAAAATAGTAATTTTGCTGGTAAAGTTAGCACCTATTGATTAAGACTCAAGATTCGCGTGCCGCATCCCGGGGAATCGGCTGCGCATGCAGCCAGCCCACCGGGACAAGACCGAAAACTTGGACAATGAACTAGCAACGAGGAAAGCAGCACATGGCTAACATCCTGGTCGTCGATGACGAAATGGGTATCCGCGAATTGCTCTCAGAAATTCTGGGCGATGAGGGACATGTCGTGGCAACCGCGGAGAACGCCCAGCAAGCGCGTGAACTGCGCCAGAACAGCGTGCCCGACCTCGTGCTGCTGGATATCTGGATGCCCGACACCGACGGCGTCACCCTCCTCAAGGAGTGGCAGCGCGACGGCCTGCTGACCATGCCCGTGATCATGATGTCCGGCCACGCCACCATCGACACCGCGGTCGAAGCCACCCGCATCGGAGCGCTCAACTTCCTGGAAAAGCCGATCGCGCTGCAAAAGCTGCTCAAGGCGGTCCAGCAGGGACTCTCGCACAGCCGCGAACCGGCGCGCCCGGCCAGCTACCGTCCGAGCCCGGTCGCCGCCGTCGCCAACGGCAGCGTGGAGAACCTGCATGCAGCCGACCACGCCGCCCCGATCGCCAACTACGCTCCCGCCCTGGGCGGCGACCCGCTGCACCATGGCATGCCGGCCGCCTCGCCTTACAGTCAGGTAGCCGACAACGCCGCCAACATCTCCTTCGACCTGCCGCTGCGCGAGGCGCGCGATGCCTTCGAGCGCGCCTATTTCGAATACCACCTGGTGCGCGAAAACGGCAGCATGACCCGCGTGGCCGAACGCACCGGGCTGGAACGCACCCACCTCTACCGCAAGCTCAAGCAACTGGGCGTGGAACCCGGCAAGCTCGCCAAGAGAAACCATTGACCGCGGCCGGCGCCGACCAACAGGATCACAGGACCGCAGGACCGCTTGGCGGTCCTGTTTGCTTTCATGGCATGCCTATCGACGTCTCTTGCGCGTATCCATTGCCGCCGCCTTGCGGTTTTTCTTTCCGGGTTCGGGATTTTTCCGGTTTCCCTCTCCTCCCGCAGGTCGCCCGGCAAATACGGTAGTTTTACGGTATCTCCCGTCGCCGGGCCCGGGACGATGCCCGGTCGCGCCGGAAACGCCCGGCAATCACGCGGGGCGGCGCAGTGACGGCGGGTTGACGGATTTGTTTGCGCCCCGGCAACGCCAGCCCGGCGATGAACTTCCGGCAGACGGCTTCATCTACTGATGTAATGCCGTCGTCCGCCAACGGCCGTACGGCTGCAGCAGAAAGCCGGGGGGCAATCGGGCATCAAGGTTTCAGGCAACAATGCCGTAACCAGACTCAGGGAGCGCATGGGGTTGCTCCCGGAGGTACCGCAGCAAGATGGCAATAAAGCATCACACCGCCCGCCAGAACCGCTTCTTCGGGCTTGCTCTTGAAATTCCCAGTGAAGACGCCACTTCCTTTTCGAAGCAGTATTCCAGCATAAGGAGTCACTATGAATCTCATCTACAACAGTGAACAGTACAGCGTCGTCGAATTCGGTGCCGACACCGACCATGAAGCCCTGCGTTTCGGCGGCTACGAGATCATGGACAAGTCGGGCCAGCGGGAAATCTACATCGACGGCCCCGCCGCAGAACTGTTCCGCAAGGATGTGCAAGAGCTCATCGCCAGCGAACCGACGATGGAAGACATCGACACCTTCCTGAGCCGCTACGACGTGATGATGCGCCACCCGATGACGCTGCATTGAATCCACCTTCCACCATCCCGTGACAACGCCGCGCCCGCCAGCGCGGCGTTTTTCTTTGCGCTGCCGCTTTGCAGCCCTGCTGAAATAATGGCGCACAAGCCCTAGAATTGCGCTTTCGTCTTCTTTTGCGCAGTCCGTGAACTCCACCCCCATCAGCAGCGCCCAAACCGGCGTGCATGAGCAACTTGCCGGTCTGGTCGCGCGCCATGCCGCGCACGCGTTCCGCAAGCCCATCGCCGACTACAACCGCCGCGCCTTCGAGCACAGCCTGGCGGCCTGGCGCGCCGCCGGCGAAGCGCCGCTGATCCTCGACACCGGCTGCGGCGTGGGGCTGTCGACGCTGCACCTGGCTGCGCAATACCCCGACCACTTCGTGATCGGCATCGACCAGTCGGCCGACCGGCTGGCGCGCAACACGCATTGGGAAGGCGCGGAACCCGGCAACCTGTGTTTCGTGCGGGCCGACCTGGTCGACTACTGGCGCCTGGCGGCCGATGCCGGCTGGCGGCCGGCGCGCCACTACCTGCTCTATCCCAATCCCTGGCCCAAGATCGGCCACCTCGCACGACGCTGGCACGGCCACGCTGTCTTCCCGACCATCCTCCAGCTGGGCGGCCATCTCGAATGCCGCAGCAACTGGCGCATCTATGTCGAGGAATTCGCCGCCGCGCTGAAGCAGCTGAGCGGACAGGACACCGCCGCCGAGCCTTACACTACCGATGCTCCCATCACCCCCTTCGAGCGCAAGTACCTCGCCTCCGGCCACTCTCTCTGGCGCTGCCGCGCAACTCTATGAACCTCCCCGTCATCGGACTGGTACTGACAGCCGCCCTGTTGCATGCCTCCTGGAACGCCTTGCTCAAGAGCAGCGCCGACCGCCTGGCCTCGCTGTCGCTGATGACCATCGGCGCCGGCCTGGGCGCCATCCCGCTGGTGCTGTGGCGCCCGCTGCCCGATCCGGCCAGCTGGTTCTGCATCATCCTCTCCGGCATCCTGCATACCGGCTACAACCTGTTCCTGATCCGCGCCTACAAGATCGGCGACTTCGGCCAGTCCTACCCCATCGCGCGCGGTTCCTCGCCGCTGCTGGTGGCGCTGGGCGCGGCGGTGTTCGCCGGCGAGCAACTGGGCATCCATACCGCCATCGGCATCGCGCTGGTCTCCGTGGGCATCGTCAGCCTGGCCAACCTGCGCGGACTGGGCCACCGCGAACACCTGCGGGCGCCGGCGGCCGCCTTCGCCACCGGCGCCTTCATCGCGGCCTACACCGTCACCGACGGCATCGGCGCGCGCCTGGCCGGCGACTCGATTTCCTATACCGGCTGGCTGTTCGTGCTCGACAGCATCCCGCTGGCATTGATCTATCTCTACAAGCATCGCCGTTCGCCCTGGGCCAGCGCGACACCTGGACCAGCCTGCTGGGCGGCGTGATGTCGCTGCTGGCCTACGGCATCGTCATCTGGGCCGTCACGCTGGCGCCGATGGGCATGGTCTCGGCGCTGCGCGAAACCTCGGTGCTGTTCGCGCTGCTGATCGGTGCGATCTTCCTGGGAGAGAAGGGAGAGAAACTGACGCTGCGGCGGGTATTGTCTTGCGCGGTGATTACCGCCGGTGCGGTGGTGCTGGGGATACGGCATTATTAGCTTGCCGCCAGGCCCCGCGATCGGCTTCTACAACGGCCGACCATGTTCTAGCGATTCGCATCGGCGCCAGTCAACAATGCCTGCAAGGCCTGATTTTCCTGTTGCATCGTCTGCGTCAGTTCCACCGCCAGGAATTCGATGAAGGCGCGTACCGCCGGCACCAGCCCCCGGCGGGAGGGGAACACCGCATGCAACTGGTGTGCCGGCGCCCGGTACTGCGGAAGCAGCATCGCCAGTTCGCCCCGGACAATCGCTGCATGGCAGACGTTGAATGGCAGTACCGCCAAGCCGACGCCGCCCACGGCGGCAGCCATCATCAGGTGTACGTCATCGGTTTGCAACGCGCACACATAGTCAACCTCGACCGTTTCGCCTTCCGGCCCTTGCAAGCGCCAGCAGGAAGGCTCGCCGGGCATGCCTCCAGGGCCGAGGCCGGGCAGCCCTTGCAGGGATGCGGTGGCGTCAAAGGGGCCATGGCTGCGTATGAAGGCCGGGCTGGCCGTCAGGATCTGCTGGCTGGCGCCAAAGGTGCGCACCACCAGATTGGAATCCTCCAGTGTGCTCCTGACCCGCATGGCGACATCGTAGCCTTCGCCGATCACATCAACCCGCCGGTTGCTCAATTCCAGTTCCAGCCTGACATCCGGGTGCGCTTTCAGGAAGCGTGCCAGTAGCGGCGCCAGAAAGACGTGCGCGACCCCCATGGGCGAACTCACCCGCAGGCGGCCGGCGGGCTTGGCGCCGGCGTGTTCTGTCACTTCCACCGCCGCGCGCGCGGCATTGGTCATGGCCTCGCAATGGGTGAAGAAGGCCGAGCCGACATCGGTGACCCGCACCACCCGGGTGGAACGCTGGAGGAGCCGCACCCCCAGTCGCTGCTCCAATTCCGCTACCCGGCGGCTGATGCGCGACTTGGGCGTATTGAGCGCCCGTGCTGCTGCGGAGAAACTGCCGTGCACCACCACGGCGGCAAATAAAGCCAGGTCATTGAGATCTTCCATGGGGGGCCGCGGCTTGATATGAAGACTTCATTATAGAAGCCTGATTGTCCTATTGATGGAACAATCTGGTGCAGTGGCGGCGACTAGTGAAGCACCGACCTACTGGGTATCGTGACTCCGTGTTCTTCATTTCCCGATTTCCTGAAAGGTCTCCGCCATGCAAATCCTCCATCTCGACTCCAGCATCCTCGGCGCAGCCTCTGCCTCTCGCGTACTCAGTGCCGCAGTGGTCGAGGAACTGCTTACCCTGCATCCCGCTGCGCAGGTGAACGTGAGGGATCTGGCTCAAACGCCTATCGCCCACCTGGATGGCGCCATTGCCGCCGGCTTCCGCCAACCCGGCACGGTTGCCGAGGATGCCGCCGTGCGTAGCGAGCATGCGCTGTCGGAAACCCTGGTCAGCGAATTGCTGGCCAGCGACGTGATCGTACTTGGCGTGCCGATGTACAACTTTTCCGTGCCCAGCCAGTTGAAAGCATGGCTGGACCGCATCGCTCAACCCGGACGCACCTTCCGCTATACCGAAACCGGCCCCATCGGCCTCTCCGGAGACAAGGCGGTAATCGTGACGTCTACCCGCGGCGGCATGTATTCCAGCGGGCCGGCGGAGATAATGGATCATCAGGAGTCTTACCTGAAAGCCTTCTTCGGCTTCCTTGGTATCCAGCGCGTGCGCTTTGTGCGCGCAGAACTGCTGACCAAAGGCGCGGAGCTGCGCAGCAAGTCGATGCGCGAGGCGCTCGACCATATCCCGGCCGCCGTTGCCGGCCTTTTTTCCAACTGACCAACAATCAATCGATCAACCGATCTGGAGAACGCATCATGATCTATGCAGTCTTGCTGAACTACACACGCCCCATGGAGGAAGTGAACCACCATCTGGAGCCCCACAAGGCCTGGCTCGTCAATAACCTCCGCCAGGGCGGCATGATCTTCGCCGGCCCCCTGGACTCGAAGACCGGCGGAATGATCTTGGCCTCCTGCCCCAACCGCGAAGCACTGGAAGCGATGATGGCGCAAGACCCCTTCATCGCACAAAACGTGGCCAGCTATCAGGCCCATGCCTGCTCGCCGGCACTGGCATCGGCGGAATTTCCCGCGCATTGGGCGCCCGGCGCCAGGTTCATCTGACATCCAGGCCATTGGGAGCACGACATGCACAAAGTCAAACGCATGATCTCGGCAGCGAGTCGGAAAATACTGCTGGCGCTTTTGGTGGCCGCGTCACTCAATCCGGTCTTGGCAAAGGCGCAATCCGAGATGCAAAAACCCCTTGATATCGTTCTTGTCCACGGCGCCTTTTCCGATGGTTCCAGTTGGTCCAAAGTGATCGCCCTGCTGCAGAAGAAAGGGTATCGCGTCACGGCAGTGCAGAACCCATTGACGTCGCTGGAGGCCGATGTAACGGCCACGACCAGGGTGATCGAGCGTCAGCCGCATGATGTGCTGCTGGTCGGTCACTCTTGGGGCGGTGCGGTGATTACCGAAGCCGGAAACCACCCCAAAGTACGTGGCCTGGTGTACCTGTCAGCACTGACGCCCGATTCGGGCGAAAGCGTTGGCCAGCTACTGGAACGCTTGCACGCTCCCATGGAAGGCATGGCGCCCGATACGAACGGCCTGGTCTGGCTTGATGATCCCGCAGCATTTGCCAAGGTGATGGCCGGCGATGTCGCCTCCCAGGAAACACGACGGCTGGCGGCGGTGCAACAGCCAATCGCAGCCGCGGCGTTCAGCGAGAAGATCGGACAGGCGGCATGGCGCGACAAACCCAGCTGGTATTTGCTGACCGAAGGCGATCATGCCCTGCCCATTGCGGTGCAGCGCAAGTTAGCGGCAATGACCGGTGCGCACACGGTAGAGATCCGCTCCAGCCATATGTCATTGGTTTCGCACCCGGATGCTGTGGCCGGGTTGATCGACCGGGCGGCGCGGACGGCGCGCTGATGCCGCGCACATGGATGAAAGCGGGCATTCCGCACAGAAAAATGCCCGCCCTTTAAACCGCACCCCAAACGTTGGATGCCGATCCAGGCTTTGGGGTATTTTGCTTTTCCGGGCCGCTGCAGGTAGACCTGGCCGCCAGGTCCTTCATGAGCAGCGTGCGGCCGGAATATCAGGCTTCGCTCTTCTCCCGGGCCAGGATCCTGTCGATGATCCGGCGCGACTGAACGCCTCCCGCGTCGATATTGAGCATCAGGAGCTTGCGCTGCGGATATTCCAGGATATTCGCTTGCTGGCGCTCCAGCATTTCCCGGTCTTCCGCAAAGACGGCCCCCTGCCCCTTGCGGATTTGTTCGGTCACCTCGGGATCGTCCGCCTTGAAGTTGCGGGCCATGCCCCAGAAATACCAATGCGAAGTATCGGTCTCCGGCGTGATGAAATCGACGACCACGCTGGACGCCTTGAATTTCGGGTCGGCGTGATAGCCGCCGTTGCCGGCCAGCGCCACCCCGACCTCGATCATCACATGGCTCGGCGGGGTAAAGCGGCAGATCTGCCAGCGATCGACCGGCTGGCTCGGATCCAGGTCGTTGGCGCGCATGGCGCCTTGCCAGAATGGCGGCGCGATAATGTTTTCCATATGGCGCTCGGTGATCACGCAGTCTCCTTCGACCCGGGTATTGACCGGCGACTCGTCGATTTCCTTCTGGCCGATGCTGGTCGCATGCACATAGGTCTCATGCGTCAAGTCCATCAGGTTGTCGATCATCAGGCGATACTCGCAATTGATGTGGTACAGCCCGCCGCCATACGCCCACTGGGGGTTGACCGCCCACTCCAGATGCTCGATCTTGGCGGGATCCGCCAACGCCTGCTCGCCCGGCCAGACCCAGACAAATCCATAACGCTCCTCCACCGCAAAACTACGGATGCAGGGGAAACCGCGGACACGCTGCTCCGGCATGGACACCGTCTTGCCGTCACAGCCCATTTCAAGCCCGTGGTAGCCGCACACCAGGTTGCCATCGCGCACAAAGCCCAACGACAACGGCGCCCCGCGATGCGGGCAAAAATCCTCCAGTGCGCGAACCTTGCCGTCCCGGTCGCGGTAAAACACCATCTTTTCGTTGCAGATGCGCCGTCCCAGCGGCTTGTCCTGTACCTCTGACGGGTAGCAGGCGACATACCAGGCATTCCTTGGAAACATGATGCAGTCCTTTCAAGATCAGGTGGGCGTGGCGCAACCGTCGTGCGCCACAGGAGATTCATCCGGGCCATGCGCGGCCGGCGCAGTCGGGCGCGCAGCCATGACCAGTTTCATGTTGTCGATGGACAAACCGGCGTGCTCGCGCATCAGCGCCTCGGCGCGCGCGGCCTGGCGCCGCAACAGCGCCTGGACGATGTCGCGGTGCTGGGCCTGGGCGGCGCGGATCAGCGCGAACTGATGCGCCCGCGCTTGCGACGTGTCGAGCTTCAATGCCACCGCGCCGGCCGCCGCGAACGGCAGGCATTCGTTGAGCGCCACCGCATGGCTGAGCGCCTGGTTGCCCGCCGCCCGCACGATGGCGTCGTGAAAGCGCACGTTCATCGCCGCAAATACCTGCGCATCGGCATTGACCAACATGCCCTTGCGCAGCAGGCGCTCGCCGGTCTCCAGGCACTCTTCCAGGCAAGCCTGCTCGGCGTCCGACAGGCCGCGCATGGCCAGCTTGCGCGCCGCATAACCCTCCAGCGCGCCGCGCACTTCGATCGCGCCGGCCATGTCGCCCAGCGTGAATGCCCGCACCTCGCAACCGCGGGTCGCGCCGCCGGCCAGCAACCCCTCGCCTTCGAGAATGCGCAAGGCGCGCCGCACCGGCGTGCGCGAGACCTGCAAGCGCTGCGCCAGCGCCACTTCGCGCAGGCGCTGGCCGGGCGCGAGTTCGCCGTCGAGAATCATCTCGCGCAGGCGCACCACGATCTGGTCCTGCTGGCTCATGGGCCCGGCCTCCAATCGAGACATTCGCGGGCGGCATGCAGGTGCTCGCGCATCAGGGCTTCGGCGCGCACGCTGTCGCCGTCCTCCAGCGCCCGCGCCAGCGCGTGGTGCTGGCGATGCGCGTAACGCAGCGCCTCGCGGCGCACGGCCGGCGGCAAGGCCTGCAGCGCCAGCGCCTCGGCGGCGACGGCGTGGACATTGGGCGCCAGCAACTGGTCCAGCGCGGGATTGCGCGCCGCCTTGACCAGCAGCGCATGCAGGCGCACATCCATCTCGAGGAAAGCCGCCTCGCCCGCCGCGCCATGGGCCAGCAGGCGGTCCCCTTCGGCCAGGCATTGCGCCAGGGCCTGGCGCACGCTTGCCGCCAGGCCCTGTTCAGCGACCGTGCGCACCGCGACGCCTTCGAGGATGCCGCGTACATCGAGCGCATCGCGCATGTCGTCGATGCTGAAACCGCTGACCCGGTAACCGCGCGAACCGCAGCGGCTCAACCATCCCTGGCGCGCCGCCACCGTCAGCGCGTGGCGCACCGGCGTGCGCGACAGGCCCAGCCGTTCGGCCAGCGCGGTTTCCGTGACCCGGCTGCCGGCGCCGAGAACGCCGCCGAGGATCAGTTCACGCAGCGCATCGGCTGCCTGGTCTTGCTGGGTCGCCATGGAAACGGCGCGTCAGATCCAGAACGATCCGCGCCGCTGCGCGAATTTCCAGCCGTCGGCGGTCAGCGCGAACCGGTCGTCGAACACGCCCGGCACCGGCGGCCGCGCTGCGCCGGCCATCACTTCGCCGTGTTCCCGCGGCGCCGACAGCATCAGGATGCGCGAACGGGCGCATGCCGCGCCGGCATGCTCGACCTCGACCAGCACGTCGCTGCAGCAATGGAAGGTGGCGGTATCGGCCGGCCGTCGCGAAAACGCCGCCAGGATCTGCGCGCGCCCGACGATCGCCTGTTCGGGCGCCGACGGCCGATACAGCACCGCGTCTTCAGTGAACAGTTGCGCCAGTTCCTCGAACCGGCGCTCGTCATTGAGATAGGCATATTGGGCGATGAGCCGCATGCAAGCGCGCTCGATGGCCGCGCGGTCGTTGTCATCCATCACGTTTCCGCTATTCATGCCGCCGCCATCACGGCCGGCGTTTCCGCGCGCGCCAACCCCAGCAGGGATGACATCTGCGCCTCGTCACCCAGCAGTTGTTCGCTGCGCCCCTGGTGCACGATGCGTCCGCGCTCCAGCACCACCACGGTATCGGTAACTTCCAGCGCCAGGTGCGCATGCTGTTCCACCAGCACCAGGGTCAGGCCGGATTGCTTGAGCATCCGGATGGCATCGAGCAGCACATCCATGATCAGCGGCGCCAGTCCTTCCAGCGGTTCGTCCAGCAGCAGCAGGCGCGGATTGCCCATCAGGGCGCGCCCCATCGCCAGCATCTGCTGTTCGCCGCCGGAGAGCTGGTTGCCGAGGTTGCCGCGCCGCTCCTGCAAGCGCGGGAACAGACCGTAGACGCGGGCCACATCCCACTCCCCCGGCCGCTGCGCCACCTTCAGGTTCTGCTCCACCGTCAGCGACGGGAAGATCTCCCGCTCCTGCGGCACATAGGCGATGCCGCCGCGGTTGCGCTTGTAATTGGGCAAGGCCGTCACATCGACGCCGTCCAGCCTGACGCTGCCGCGCGAGACCGTGGTCAGGCCCATCAGGCTCGCCAGCAGCGTGGTCTTGCCCACGCCGTTGCGCCCCAGCAGCGCCAGCGCCTCGCTCGGCTGGAGCGCCAGCGACAAGCCGTCGATCACGACGGCATCCTTGTATCCGGCGCACAGGCCGTCTATCGACAACATCTCAGCCATGATGGCGTTTCCCCAGGTAGACATTGCGCACGCGCTCGTCGGCGCGGATCTCGGCCACCGTCCCTTCGGTCAGCACGGCGCCCTCGACCAGCACGGTGATCTGCTGCGCGAAACGGAACACCAGGTTCATGTCGTGTTCGATGAAGACGATGGAAATATCCTGCGGCAAGCGTTCCAGCAATTCCAGGATCACCCCGCTTTCGCTGTTGGGAATGCCGGCCGCCGGTTCGTCCAGCAGCAGCACCTGCGGCTTGAGCGCCAGCGCGATGGCGATCTCCACCAGGCGGCGATGGCCGTAGGCGAGGTCGACGATGCGCTTGCCGGCCAGCGCCAGGATGCCCAGTTCGTCGAGCAGGCGCGCCACTTCTTCCACCACCCGCGGATGGCCGCTGGTCTTGCCCCACAGGCGCCAGCTCACGCCCAGGCGCTGGGCGGTGGGGATGGCGACGTTCTCGGCCACGGTCAACTGGCTGAACAGCGCATTGATCTGGAAGGTGCGCGCCAGGCCCCCGCCGACGCGGCGCTGCGGCGTGGCGCCGGTGATGTCCTGGCCGTCGAGCAGGATCTGCCCGCCGCTGGGCGCGAATACGCCGGTCATCAGGTTGACCAGGGTCGTCTTGCCGGCGCCGTTGGGGCCGATCAGTGCATGACGGGCGCCGCGGGCAATCTTCAGGTCGACGTCGCGCGTCACCTGGATCGAACCGAAGCGCTTGCACAGGTTGCGGGTTTCCAGGGCATAGGCGCTCATTGCCGTCCTCCCCGGTTCGCGCCAAACAGCCGGGCGCGGACATCGGCGGCCAGCCACAGCAGGCCGCCCGGCGCAAAGCGCACCAGCAGGATCAGCGCCAGCCCGACGAAGAACATCCAATGGAAGGGATTGACCGCGGCGGCACGGTCCAGCAGCAGCATGTACAGCGGAATCCCGACGAACGCGCCGTACAGCCGCCCCACCCCGCCCACGATCAGCATGATCAGGATGTTGCCCGACAACTGGAAGCTCAGCAGGTCCAGGCCGACGGTTTTTGTCAGTTGCGCATTGAGGCCGCCGGCCAGGCCGGCGATGGCGGCCGACAACGTATAGACCACGACCAGCCGGGCATGCACCGAAGCGCCGACCAGGTTCATGCGTCGCGAATTCTCGCGGATGCCGCGCATGGCCAGGCCGAACGGCGAGTTGGCCACGATGCGCACGAGCGCGAACGCCGCCAGCAACACCGCCAGCGCATACAGGTAGGAAGTCTTGCCGTACAGGTCGAAACTGAACAGCCCCAGCAACGGCGACACGCTGATGCCCGACAGGCCGTCGGCGCCGCCGGTGACCTCGCTCCAGGTATTGGCCACTTCATGCAGCAGCACCGTGATGACCATCGTCAGCATCAGCAGCGCCAGGCCGTGGGTGCGCAATAATAGCCAGCCGGACAGCAGCCCCACCACGCCGGCGGCCAGCGCCGCCGCCAGCAGCCCGGTCAATGGCTCCGGCGACACGTGCAGCGCGAAGTATCCGGCCACATAGGCGCCGACGCCGAAGAAGGCCGCATGTCCCAGCGTGTTGATGCCGGCGAAGCCCAGCGCCAGGTCCAGCGAAATGCCGAAGATCACCATGAT
Source organism: Herbaspirillum sp. SJZ106 (assembly GCF_006715495.1). Lineage (GTDB taxonomy): Bacteria > Pseudomonadota > Gammaproteobacteria > Burkholderiales > Burkholderiaceae_D > Herbaspirillum. Next base: position 92,869 of record NZ_VFNI01000007.1, on the reverse strand, counting down.
CAGGATTTGCGTGCCCAGCGACAGGTAGGTGTCGAACAGGAAGAACACCAGGATCGCCACGGCCCAGGGCAGGATGTCCAGCGGCCGCAGGCGGTAATAAGGCAGCGCCGTCGCCGGCAGCGCCTTGGCGGATTGGAAATGTGCTTGTTGCGTCATGCCGGCCTCCCCAGCAGGCCTTGCGGCCGGATCAATAACACCGCCAGCGTGGCCAGGTAAAGCACGATGCCGCCGCCGGAAGTCAGGTAATAACGCCCCAGGGTATCGATGATGCCCAGCACCAGCGCAGCCACCAAAGTGCCCTTGATGCTGCCCAGGCCGCCGACCGACACCACGATCAGCACCAGCACCAGGTATTGCAGCGCATAGAACGGCTCCAGCGGAAAAATCTCCGAACCCAGCGCGCCGCCCAGCGCGGCGAAACCGCAACCGATGGCGAAGGTGACGGCGAACATCGCCTTGACGTCGATGCCGATGCAACCGGCCATGCGGGTGTTGTCGACCGCCGCGCGCAGCTTGGCGCCGGCTTCGGTACGCTCCAGCGCGAACCAGATCAGCAGGCCGCAGGCGGCGCTGACCGCGACCAGGAACAGGCGGTAGACCGGCAGGCTGAGCGGCCCCAGCTGCACCATGCCGCGCAACGCGGCCGGCACCGGGATGCTCTGGATCGACGAGCCGAACACGGCATTGGCGGCGGCGATCATGACGAAGGTCAGGCCGATGGTCATCAGCACCTGGCCCAATTCGCTCTGGCCATACACCCAGGAATACACGGTGCGTTCCAGCAACGCGCCGATGACCATGGTGGCCGCCACCGCCAGCGGCACCGCCAGCAGGAACGGCAGATCCAGCCAGGCGGTCAGCATGAAGCACAGGTAGCCGCCGATCATCGCGAAACCGCAATGGGCCAGGTTGACCACGCGCATCACGCCCATCGTGATCGACAGGCCGACCGAGATCAGGAACAGGATCATGCCCAGCGCCACGCCGTCGAACAGCGTGGTCGCGAACGACGCCAGGGACTTAGCCAGCATGTCCACCTCCGCCGCGCACTGTGTTGTCAGTTTTTTTCATAGTGTCTCCTCCGTGCCCATCCCCACTGCGCGCCGAATCATGCTGACTCGGGCACGCGCCTGGTTTTCAGGAATTCTTCCAGCGTCTCGCCGCGCATGGCCGCATACACGGCCAGGTTGGACATCTTGACCACGCGCGCGAATTTCTCCAGCACGAAGAAGCTCACGCCATACCTGACCAGGCCCAGCCAGTCGCGCCGCCGCACCAGGTCGCGCTCCTCCGAACTCAATTGCAGTTCGTCGAAGGCCGCTTCCAGGTCGCGCGCCACCAACTCGCGGAACGCCGGCTCCCGATGGCGCCAGAAGAAGCGGTTCAGGCGCACCGCATGGACACTGGCGCGCAAATCGAACGGATAGGTGCCGGGAATCTTCTCCATCCCGGCCACCTGCGGGTTCACATGCACCGGCGCGGCCGGCGCCTGGCGATCGGCGCCCTGCTCGTAGATCGCCACGGCCATGTTGGTGGTCGTGGCCAGGTAATGGTTCTTGTGCACGCACCTGATCTCGTCATTCAAGGCGCCGCGCATGGCCAGCCACATGATCACTTCGGCGCTCTCGGCGCCGCCCAGCTCGACCAGTTCCGCATGGCGCAGTGCGGCCAGCTTGTGCGGCTGGTCGACGATCATGTCGAGGAATTGCTCATCCCATTCCACATTGTTGAAACCGGTGCGCTCGCCGTGGATCTGGTGCGACAGGCCGCCGGTCCCGACCACCACCACCTTGAGGTCGGCAGGGAAGGATTCCACCGCGCGGCGCACCGCCTGCCCCAGTTTGTAACAGCGCGCGGCGGTCGGCAGCGGATACTGCAGCACATTGATCGCCAGCGGCAAAATCGCGCCGGGCCAGCCGGGTTCATGCGGCCACATCAGACCCAGCGGGGAATTGCAGCCATGATCCAGCGCCCGCTCCTGGAACACCGCGATATCGAATTCGTCGTTGACCAGCGACTCGGCCACATGCGCGGCCAGCGCCGGATGCCCCTTGATGCCCGGCAGCGGACGGCGGCCGGCGCCTTCGTCGGCCATGTCGAAATCGGGAGAAATGCCCAGCGCGAAGGTCGGGTAACAGTCGAAGAAGAAACTGTTGGCGTGGTCGTTATAGAAAAACAGCAGCACGTCCGGCTGTTTTTCCGCCAGCCAGCGCGCCACTGGCTTGTAGCCTTCGAACAGGGGTGCCCAGGCCGGGTCGTCCTGCCGCTTCCTGTCATAGGCCAGGCCGATGGTGGGCACGTGCGAAGTGCCGATGCCCCCGATGATTCTTGCCATGTGATCCTCGAATGATGGTTGCCGCCTTATGCGGCCATGCTGGCGTCCTGCGCCGCTTCCTCGGCGGCCAGGCGCAACAGGATCTTGCGCATCGCGATGCCGGGGCGGTCGGGGGCGAAACTGGCTTCCTCGATCGGTTCGCTTTCCTTTTCCACTTCCTGCTGGATCCAGGTCAGCGCGTCCACGTCTTCCTTGTAGGCCTTGATCGAGGCATCGTGCAGGTACTGGTCGACCGCCGTATCGTCGATGTTGCAATTGCGGCTGTTGAACCACCAGTAATGGATGGTGTTCTGGTGTTCCGGCGTGTAGATGTGAGTGATGGTGAAACGGTATTCCCGCTTCTCCCCCTCGCGCGGCTCCAGGTTGACGATACGGGCATGCGCCACATGCCATGCCGGACTGGCGAAAGCGGCGTCCGAGAAACGGTCCACCGGACGCCCGGTCAGCCTGGTGGGAATGCCATAGATGTCCGGCGGCGGCGAATTGAGCAGGCTACGGGTCTGTTCCACCGTATCGCCGACCACCCGCACTTCCAGCGTGGCGCGCGAATACTCGGGCGTGCCGATGCCGGTACTGGAATGCAGGATGGGGAAATGGGTCTGGTCCAGCAGGTTCTCATGCATGGCGACATAGTTGGTGCCGACATGGAACTGGCCGCTGACGGTCTTCCAGTCCGGCGCGCTGAGCCAGGGCGTCTGCGGCACGCTGGCCGGATCCGCCTTGGCCGGGTCGCCCATCCAGACCCACACCAGCGGCCCCTGTTCGATCACCGGGTAGGAAGCGATCGTCACATGGGTCGGCGCCTTCGCCATCGACGGCATGAACACGCAATTGCCCTTGGGGTCGAAATTCATGCCGTGATAGCCGCACACGACCTTGTCGCCGTCGAGCCGTCCCTTGGACAAAGGGAAATTGCGATGCGGGCAACGGTTTTGCATGATCACCGGCTGGCCCTCTTCGGTGCGGTACATCAGCACGCTCTTGCCCAGCAGCGTACGCTCCTTGAGCTCGCGCCCGATCTCCGATCCCAGCGCGGCCACATACCAGCAATTCCTGACCAGCGGCGTGGTGTAATCCGCCATCTTCTGGCGGGCCGGTTCAACTTTCTGCAACATGATGGACTCCTTCTTTGCCTGGTGGAGGCGCCTGCGCTCAGAAACAGGTTCTTATTGCACCTTGACGCCGGGATCGCGCACCGCAGGATAGGTCTTGAAAGGCTTGTTGACGTACTTGCCGTTGACCTTCTCGATGCGGCGGATATAAACGTTCTGGATCAGTTCACGCGTCTCGGGATCGACCTTGACCGGGCCGCGCGGACTGTCCCAGCCGTAACCCTTGATCGCGGCCATGGCCTTGTCGCCATCCGGCTTGCCGTCGGTGGCGCGGATCATCTCGGCGATCATCGTCATCGAGTCGTACGCGGAGACCGAAGCCACGTTGGGAATGCGGTCGGCGCCATACTTCTTTTGCAGGCCGGCCACGAAGGCGGCATTGGCCGGTTCGGTCCCGGCGGCCGAATAATGCAGCGCGGTCACCACGCCGGAGGCGGCGTCGCCGTAGGCGGGCAATTCGCTTTCCTCGGTCTCGGCGGTAGCCAGCAGCTTGATGCCGGAAGTGCCCAGGCCGCGTTCGACGAAGGATTTGATGAACGCCACCGACATGGGACCGACCGGCATGAACATGTAGAGATATTCCGGATTGGCTTCCTTGATCTTCTGCATGTAGGTGGAGAAGTCCGTGGTGTTCATCGGAATCTTCGCTTCGCCGCTGATGGCGCCGCCGGCCTCGGTGAACGCGCGCCGGAAGGAATTGATGGCATCGATGCCGGGCGCATAGTCGGCCGCGGCCAGGAACACCTTCTTGCCGCCCTGTTCGGCTACCCATTTGGCCAGCGGCGTGGCGACCATCCACTGGGTATAGCCGGCGCGCAACAGGTAGGGGGAGCGCGACAGGATGCCGGAGGTGCCGGAATTGTTGACGATGGTCGGCACCTTGGCCTGGGTCGCCACATCGGTGACGGCCAGCGCGGTCGGCGTGAATTCCAGCCCGGCCAGGTATTGCACCTTGTCGCGCACCACCAGCTCTTCGGCCAACTGGCGCGCGCGCGCCGGATTGTTGCCGCCGACGTCGCGGTAGATCACCTTGATGGTGTGGTTGCCGACCTTGCCGCCGTTCTGCGCCAGGAAGTAATCCGTGGCTTCCTGGATGTTCTTGCCCCAGTTGCTGTAGGGGCCGCTGAACGAGGCGATCACGCCCACGCGGATTTCATCCGCGCGAACCGGAGCGGCCATCGTCACCAGGGCGGCGCCAGCCGCCACCAGGGAATACTTCAGGAAATTGAGCGCCATGCTGTTTGTCTCCGTGTCTGTTTAGAATTAATTTGATCAATAGGCGTGAGTGTGCGCTTTCTAAGCAGAACGCATCTCGCGCCTATTGATGAAATGCGTTCCAGTAATGACCTTCGGCCGGCAAGACCGGACCGAAGTGCGGCTCGTGCCGTGTGGCGGCGATTTGATGCAGTATGCGCGCCGTCCTCCCCGGTCTGTATCCAATCTGCGCCACAAAGGCATCCAAAATACTTATCGCCCGTTTGCACATTGGCTGATCGTCGTTGCCGCAAGCCATGCGCGGCGCCCACGCCCCGCAAACGCAACGGCGCGCCAATGTATACATTGGCGCGCCGCAATATTCCCGACAAGTTCGCGGGGAAGGAAGTCAGAGATCGAGAACCAGGAGCTTCCCTTTGGCGCGTGAACAACATGGCGTGAACTGGTCGTTCTTCGCGTGCTCTGCGTCGGTGAAGTAGACATCGCGATGATCGGGAATGCCCTCCAGCACGCGGGTGATGCAAGTTCCGCACACGCCCTGTTCGCAGGACAGCGGGATATCGATGCCGCAGGCTTCGAGCGCCTGCGCCACGGTACGGTCGGCCGGAATGGTGTAGCACTTTCCGGTACTGGCGATCTTCACCTCGAAGCTGGTATCGCCATCGGTATTGGCCGCTGCCGCGCCGAAATACTCGAGATGGACCTGGTCCGCCGGCCAGCCTTTTTCCCTGGCCGTGTTAACGACATGGTCGATGAAACCGCCGGGACCGCACACATAGATGTGGGTTCCCGCTTCGGGATGGGCCAGCAGCTCCGGCAGTTTCAGCTTTTGCGCCTCGTCGCCGGAATCGAAATGCAACTGCACCCGGTCGGCGAACGCGCTCGCGGCGATGCGCTGGCGAAACGCGGTGCGCCCGGGAGAACGGGCGCAATAATGCATGGCAAAATCGGCCCCGATCCGGGCCAGGCGTTCGGCCATGCAAAGGATGGGGGTGACGCCGATACCCCCGGCCAACAGCAAGGTACGCCGGGCCTGCACCAGCGGGAAGTGATTGCGCGGCATGCTGATTTCGATCACATCGCCCTGTTGCACCTCATCGTGCATGGCCTGCGATCCGCCCCGCGAAGCGGGATCGCGCAACACGCCGATCAGGTAGCGGTGGCTTTCGGCCGGGTTGTTGCACAGCGAGTACTGGCGCACCAGGCCCGGGCGGATCATCACATCGATGTGGGACCCCGCCGAGAATGGCGGCAGCGGCGTGCGGTCGGCACTGGCCAGTTCATAACTGAAGATATCCTCGGCTTCCTGCACCTTGGCGACGACTTTGACCGCGATGGTATTCATGGCTTGATTGGCATGCTGGACTGATGAAAAAGCCCGGGCGAACGCGCCGCCCGGGATGAAGCACTGCTGGACACTGCGGGATCAGGCCGCCTTGAGCTGGCGATGCGGATCGATCACGAATTTCTTGGGCACGCCGGCATCGAATTCGCCGTAGGCCTTGGGCGCGTCGTCCAGGCTGATCACCTGCACGTTGACCACCTCGGCCACATTGATGCGATCCCACATGATGGCCTGCATCAACGCGCGGTTGTACTTCATGACCGGCGTCTGGCCGGTGTGGAAACTGTGCGACTTGGCCCAGCCCAGGCCGAAGCGGATCGACAGGCTGCCGCGCCGGGCGGCGTTGTCGACGGCGCCCGGGTCATCGGTCACATACAGGCCGGGGATACCGATCTTGCCGGCCGCGCGGGTGATCTCCATCAGCGAGTTGAGCACGGTGGCCGGGGCTTCATGCTGGGCGCCGGCATGGCCGTGGCCGCGCGCTTCGAAACCCACGCAATCCACCGCGCAATCGACTTCCGGCTTGCCCAGCAGTTGCGCGATCTGTTCGCCCAGGCTGGCATCCTGCGACAGGTCGACGGTCTCGAAACCGACCGCGCGCGCATGCGCCAGGCGCACCGGGTTGACGTCGCCGACGATGGTCACGGCCGCGCCCAGCAGGCGGGCCGACGCCGCCGCCGCCAACCCGACCGGGCCGGCGCCGGCGATATAGACGGTGCTGCCGGGACCGACGCCGGCCGTCACCGCGCCGTGATAGCCGGTGGGCAGGATGTCGGACAAACAGGTGAGGTCGCGGATCTTGGCCAGCGCGCGGTCGCGCTCGGGCAGCTTCAGCAGGTTGAAGTCGGCATACGGCACCATCACGTATTCCGACTGGCCTCCAATCCAGCCTCCCATGTCGACATAACCATAAGCGCCGCCGGCGCGCGACGGATTCACATTCAGGCACACGCCGGTATGCTGTTCCTTGCAGGTCTGGCAACGGCCGCAGGCCACGTTGAACGGCACCGAGACCAGATCCCCTTTTTGCAGGGTCTCGACATCGCGCCCGACTTCGAGCACTTCGCCGGTGATCTCATGGCCCAGCACCAGCCCCTGGGGCGCGGTGGTGCGACCGCGCACCATGTGCTGGTCGGAACCGCAGATATTGGTCGTCAACACTTTCAGGATGACGCCATGTTCGATCTTGCGCCCGCCCGGGTCTTCCATTTTGGGCGACTGGATTTCATGCACTTCCACCCTGCCGGGTCCCATGTAGACCACACCGCGATTGTCCGCCATGCCTTGCTCCTCTCTTATATATAAAAAAGCAGGCCCGTGCCGGCGCCTGCGACACTGACATCATCAGAAGGTGTGCTGGATCCCGGTCATGATGCCGTTCTGGGTACCGCCCGGCGCCACCGTGGCCCCCGCGCTCAGCGCCACCGCCGCCGTGCCGCCGTTGCTGACGCGGCCCACCAGGCCATAGATCGCCGTGCGCTTGGACAAGTAATAAGTGCCCCGCACCACCGCCATGTTGGTGTCGTTGGGGCTGTTCTTGAAATCCAGGCGCGCCACCTGCGCATCCAGGCTGAACTGCGGCGTAAACAGGTAAGTCATGCCCAGGTAGGTGAGCGTGCTGGTGGGCGTGACGGCATTGCCTTCGTTATTGCGATGCAGGAAGCCGCCGGCAATGGTGGCATCGCCGATCTTGCCGTAACCGGCGATATGCCAGCGGGTATCGGTACGCGCGCTGCTGGTCGGGCTGAAGGCCGCCGCCGCGCCGGCGCCGCCGTGATAAGTGTCGTAGGCGCCCAGCACGCCCCATTGCTTGCCGGCCGCGTCGTAGCGCAACATGGTCGACCAGTTGCGGCAAGCCTGGGCATCGGCGGCATTCTCGCCGGCGCAGTTGGTGGCCGCCGGACCGCCCGCGGACGAGGTATCGCGACCGAAGCTGTAAGTGGCGCCGACGGTCAGGCCGCTGAACACGCCCTTGTACGAAATTGAATTGTCGTGCCGCGCATTGGGCAGGTAAAGGTCGAGCGAGCCAATCGAAAATTGCGATGGGCCGATCACGTCGACATCGAAGAAGGACTGGAACAGCATGCTGTAGGTACGGCCCATGGTGACGGTGCCGAAGCTTCCGGCCAGGCCGACCCAGGCCTGGCGGCCGAACAGGCGGTTACCCTGGTTCATGCCGCCGCTGTCGGGCTGGAGGCCGTTTTCCAGCGTGAACACTGCGCGCAAGCCATCGCCCAGGTCTTCCTGTCCGCGAAAACCGATGCGCGACGGGAACATGCCGCCGCTGAGGTTGGGCATGCGCGTCAGGCTGTCGCCGGCGGCGTTGACATTGGTCAGATGTTCAACCGCCGTATCGATCAGCCCGTAGATTTGCACGCTGCTCTGCGCCTGCGCGGCGCCGGCGGCGCCCAGCAGCGCCAGCGCCGCCATGGTGGTATGGACCTTCCTCATTTCCGTGTCTCCCTTTTTTATATGAATGGGTGGCGCAACCGCGCCTATGGATGCGTAACGGCCTGTCGTCCGCCGTTTTTCTTATTCGATGCCGTTGATGCGCACGGATGCCGGATTGGTCCGGCCCGTTGATGTGATGCCGATTCTAGGCATTTGAAAATCGCGCGCTAACGGATTTGGGCCAGATATCGATCTAATTTATTTATGCCCCGGCGTCCCCATCGCCCGGACCTGCGCCCGCGGCGATACGGGGCGCGGCCGCGCGACCGATGCCGCGATAAAGAAATTAGATCGACTTTGAGGGGACAACGCACACCTTGCGCTCGAGGACTTGGCGATACTGCTCCAGAAGAAAACCAGATGGAGAAGTAACCATGCAGACAGATTCAGATGCGCAGCAGCGGGCGGTTCCTTGCCTGCTGATGCGCGGCGGCACTTCGCGCGGTCCCTTCTTCGCCGAATCCGACCTGCCGGCCGACACCCAACGACGCGATGCCGTTCTGCTGGCCGCGCTGGGTTCGCCCGACCGCCGCCAGATCGACGGCCTGGGCGGCGCGCATCCCCTGACCAGCAAGGCCGGCATCGTGCGCCCCAGCGCCACGCCGGGCGTCGACCTGGACTTCCTGTTCGCCCAGCTGCAACCCGATTCGGACAAGGTCGACACCACCCCCAACTGCGGCAACATGCTGGCGGCGGTCTTGCCCTTCGCCATCGAACGCGGCCTGGTGCCGGCGCAGGATCCCGTCACCAGCGCCCGTATCCTGACCCTGAACACCGGCATGCAATGCGATGTGACGGTGCAGACGCCGGGCGGCCGCCTGCGCTATAGCGGCGACACCCGCATCGACGGCGTGCCCGGCAGCGCGGCGCCGGTCAAGATCAATTTCCTCGATACCGCCGGTTCGGTCTGCCCATCCATGCTGCCCAGCGGCCGCGTGTTGGACCAGGTCGCCTTCACTACACCCGATGGCGTCGCACACGCGATCGCGGCCACGCTGATCGACAACGGCATGCCGATGGTGCTGGTGCGCGCCGCCGATTTCGGCATTGCCGGCCGCGAAAGCGTGGCCGAACTCAACGGCAACCGGGCCCTGAAGCAGAAGCTGGAGGCGCTGCGCCTGGCATGCGGCCCGCTGATGGGCCTGGGCGATGTGGCGGCCAAGAACTATCCCAAGATGTGCCTGCTGTCGGCGCCGGCGGCCGGCGGCGCCATTGCCACCCGCTGCTTCATCCCGCACGTCTGCCACGAAGCCATCGGCGTGCTGGCGGCGGTGACCGTGGCCACGGCCTGCGTGCTGGAAGGTTCTGTCGCGCAAGGCCTGGCACAGGCCGGCGGCGGCCTGCAGCGCACGCTGTCGGTGGAGCATCCGAGCGGCGAATTCAGCGTCGAGCTGGAGCTCGATGCCCGCGACCGGCAAAAGATCGTCCGCGCCGCGCTGCTGCGTACGGCGCGCCCCATCATGCGCGGGGAAGTCCTGATCCCTGCCGCCATCTTCAACGAGAAAGAACCATGAGAGATCCCCTGATCATCGATTGCCACGGCCACTACACCACCGCCCCCAAGGCGCTGGAAGAGTGGCGCAACCGGCAGATCGCCAACCTGAAGACGCCGGCGCTGGGCCCCAGGCCGTCCGAACTCAGGATCAGCGACGACGAGCTGCGCGAATCGATCGAAGGCAACCAGCTGCGCCTGATGAAGGAACGCGGCGCCGACCTGACCATCTTCTCGCCGCGCGCCAGCTTCATGGCGCACCACATCGGCGACCTGGAAACCAGCCAGACCTGGGCGGCGATCTGCAACGAGCTCTGCCACCGGGTGGCGCGACTGTTCCCGCAGCACTTCGTCGGCGCGGCCATGCTGCCGCAGTCGCCGGGCGCGGATATCCGCACCTCGATTGCCGAACTGGAGAAATGCGTCAAGGAATACGGCTTCGTCGGCGTGAACCTGAACCCGGACCCGTCCGGCGGCCACTGGAGTTCGCCGCCGCTGTCCGACAAGTCCTGGTACCCGCTGTACGAGAAGATGGTGGAGCTGGAAATACCGGCGATGATCCACGTCAGCACCAGTTGCAACGCCTGTTTCCACACCACCGGCGCGCACTACCTGAATGCCGACACCACCGCCTTCATGCAATGCCTGACCAGCAACCTGTTCAAGGACTTCCCGACGCTGAAGTTCCTGATCCCGCACGGCGGCGGCGCGGTACCTTACCACTGGGGGCGTTTCCGCGGACTGGCGCAGGAGATGAAGAAGCCGTTGTTGAAGGAGCACCTGTTGAACAACATCTTCTTCGACACCTGCGTGTACCACCAGCCGGGCATCGACCTGCTGACCAAGGTGATTCCGGTGGACAACGTGCTGTTCGCATCCGAGATGATCGGCGCGGTGCGCGGCATCGATCCGGAGACGGGACATTACTACGACGACACCAAACGCTACATCCAGGCGGCCGCGTTGAGCGACGAGGAACGCGGCAAGATCTTCGAAGGCAATGCGCGCCGGGTGTATCCGCGGCTGGATGCGGCACTCAAGAGCCAAGGACTGTAAACATGAGCACACCCCTGATCAATCAGCTGGGCATCGTCAAGCGCAATATTGAACGCGCCGATGCCGGCGTAGTGGAGCACCTGGGGAAATTCGGCGCGGCCACCGTGCATGAGGCGCAGGGCCGCACCGGACTATTGAAACCCTACATGCGCCCGATTTATCCGGGCGCCGCGGTATCGGGCACCGCCGTGACCGTGCTGCTGCATCCGGGCGACAACTGGATGATGCACGTGGCGGCCGAGCAGATCCGGCCGGGCGACATCGTGGTGGCGGCCATCACTGCCGAATGCACCGACGGCTACTTCGGCGACCTGCTGGCGACCAGCTTCATGGCGCGCGGCGCCAGGGCGCTGATCATCGACGCCGGCGTGCGCGACGTGAAGATCCTCAAGGAAATGGGTTTCCCGGTGTGGAGCAAAGCGATCAGCGCCAAGGGCACCATCAAGGCCACGCTGGGTTCGGTCAACATCCCGGTGGTTTGCGCCGGCGCGCTGGTCAACCCGGGCGACGCCATCGTCGCCGATGATGACGGCGTGGTGGCGGTGCCGGCGTCGGACGCGGCCCGGGTAGCCCAGGCCGCGCAAAAGCGCGAAGATCTGGAAGGCGAGAAGCGCGAAAAACTGGCCGCCGGCGTGCTGGGGCTGGATATGTACGACATGCGCGGTCCGCTGGCAGCGGCCGGTCTGAAATATCTGGATTAGAAAGTGAGAAAGACGCCATGAAAAAGACGCTTTATCTGCTGTGCGGCCTGTTATGCGACGAGGTGGTCTGGGCGGCCCAGGCGCAAGCCTTGCAGGACGACTACGATGTGCGCGTGATTACCTTCCTGCAGCAAGACAGCATGCAGGCAATGGCCGAAAAGGTCTTGGCCGATGCGCCGGCGAACTTCGCCCTGGCCGGCCACTCCATGGGCGGACGGGTGGCGCTGGAGGTGTGTCGCCGGGCGCCGCAGCGCGTCGAACGGCTGGCCCTGCTCGACACCGGCTACGAAGCCGCCGCTCCCGGCGAAGCGGATAAGCGCGCGCTGCTGGTCCGGCAGGCCCTGGCCGAAGGAACCGACGCCATCGCCGCGGCCTGGGGATTGCCCATGCTGGCGCCCTGCCACCGCGAGGATCCGCATCTGGTGCAGGCGATATTCGATATGGTGGGGCGCATGACCGGCAAGATCTACGCGGCGCAGACACACGCCTTGCTGAACCGTCCCGATGCCGCCGACGTCCTGGCCAGCCTCGCTTGCCCGACACTGCTGTTGTGCGGCAAGCAGGATGGCTGGAGCCCGCCGCAGCGCCATGAACGGATGGCGCAGATGGTTCCGCACGCAGTGCTGGAACTGGTGGATGATTGCGGCCACATGTCGATGATGGAACAACCCGAGGCCGTACTGCAGGCAATGCGGCGCTGGCTGGCGAGCCGATAACACGGCCAGGCCGGCTCAGGCGACCATCGCCTCGCCGACCGGCCGCAGGACATCCTGCGGCGCCGGCGCCTTGGGCCGGCGGATCTCCGCTACCACGTCGCGAATCGCCGCCATCAGCGCCGACGCGCCGGGCGACGGTTTGCTCTCCGCCCGTTGGATGAGCCCTATCACGCGCGTCGTGCTGGGCAAGCTGATATCCAGCGCCTGCAATGTGCCATTCCCTATTTCGAACTCAAGCTGGCGCGCCGAGATCGCGGTGGCCATATCGCTACGCAACAGCAGCCCGCGCAGCAACGCCAGGTCGCTGGTTTCCACCGCCGGCGCCGGCGGCGTCAATCCCTGCAGGCAGAAGGACTGGCTGAACAGGCGGCGCGCAGGCGTATGCGGATTGGCCAGCACCCAGGAGAGGCCGTCCAGGTCTTGCAGGCCGAGGTTCTTGCGCCGGCCCAGCGGATGGCCGTTGCGCACCACGATGGACATGCTGTCGTTGAGCAAGGGTTCGCCCTTGAGATCGCGCGCGTAATCGGCAGGCCGCAGGGCGCCGAAGATGAAATCGATATCCCCGGCGCGCAAGCGGTTGGCCAGCGTGTCGAACGGCGCTTCGATGGTTTCGATGCGCAGCAAGGGATGTCGGGACAGCACCGCAAGGATGGCATTGGGCAAGATCTGGGTGCGCCCCAGCGGCAAGGCGCCAATGACCACCTTGCCTTCGGTAGCCCCCTTGATGGCGCCGAGCTCGGCCTCCACATGGCGCAGCTCCATGAGCGCCCGCTTGACGCGAAACAGCAGCGCTACGCCCGGCTCGGTCGCGACCACTCCCTTGGAGGTGCGCCGGAAAAGCGCCACCCCGAGGTCGCCTTCCAGATCGTTGACGCCCGCGCTGACGGCCGGTTGCGATATGCCCAGCAACTTGGCGACAGTGGGCATGTGGCCGTGCTTGGCCAGATTCACCAGAATCGCCAGGCGCCGTTCGCTGAGCAGCGCCGCGGGCACCCGCGTCCTGGCGCGCGCCTGCGGATCGGCGCTCTTGCTCGCGACCTCGGCAACCCCCTGCTCCAGTTCGTGGATGGCGCGCCGCCCGCGATACAGCAGCGCGCTGCCGAACGCATTGCACAACATGCCGGTCGCCTTGCGTTCGAACAGCTCGACGCCAAAGTACGACTCCAGTTCGTGGACCGAGCGGGTGACCGCCGATTGCGCCCGGCACAGATGCTCGGAGGCGCGCGTGGCGCTGCCGGCCTCGGCGACGCTGATGAAGGCGCGCAGATGGCGCAGGTTGAATGACATCGGCATAGCGTCCCTCCTTGCCGCGCGCCTCCGGCCAACCCGGCGGCGACGACATTAAGCTGGCCAGGCGCATGCGCCGCATCGCAACAACATGGGCCTCTGGCTTTATTTCAGGCATACCATGCCCGGCCTGGACGCAACCCGCGTGCAAGACCGGAGAATGGGGGGTGATTGCTCGTTCGCGACGGCAAGCGCGCGTCAAGAAAAGATGATCCGTGTCGGCATAAGGTCTCCTGAATGCTTGATGTTTATCGTTTTTTTTGATGTAGATGATAACCAACACGTGGTATATAGCAATGAAATTAGTTAGATAACATTTATTCGATAACTGAATAACATGAACGATCTGGACTTCGATCTCAACCTGTTGCCGGTGATATTGGCCGTCATCGAAGAACGCAGCGTCAGCCGCGCCGCGCTGCGCCTGGGATGGAGCCAGCCCAAGGTAAGCATCGCCCTGAACAAATTGCGCACGGCCCTGGGCGACCCGTTGTTCATCCGCGGTTCGCACGGCGTGGAACCGACGCCGCGCGCGCTGTCGCTGATGGAGCCGACCCAGGAAATTCTCCAGCGAATCCGGCAGAACGTATTGCTGCACGCGCCTTACGACCCGGCCGCCTCTACCCGCGCCTTCACCTTCGCCTTATCGGATGTGGGCGAGATGTTCATGCTGCCGCAACTGATGCGATACCTGGCCGAGGTGGCCCCCCATGTCTCCGTCACCAGCGTGACGCTGCCGCCGGACGATATTGCCAATGGCCTGGAAAAGGGCGAGATCGACCTCGCGGTAGGTTATTTTCCTGATTTGACGCGGCGCAATTTCTACCAGCAGCGCCTGTATTCGCACAGCTTCATCAGCCTGATCCGCGCAGGGCACCGCATCAAGGACAAGCGGCTGAGCATGGAACAGTTCCTGGAGCTGGGCCATGCGGTGGTCCGGCCTGAAGGCCGCAGCCACGAAGCCTTCGAACAGGTATTGGCCAAGCTCAAGATCAAGCGGCGCATCGCACTGTCGGTACCGCATTTCATGTCGATTCCTTTCATCGTCGCCTCGACCGATCTGCTGGTCACCGTGCCTGCCGCGCTGGGCGAGCGCTTCGCCACCCTGGCCGATGTGCGGACGATCTATCCGCCGATGGAGCTGCCGACGGTGGATTTGAAGCAGCACTGGCACCGGAAATACCATCGGGACGAAGCGAACATCTGGATACGGTCGGTATTCTTGAAGATGTTTTCCAACGGACCGATGCTCTGACGCGGCTTATGTTGCCATCGCACGGCCGCGCAAATGACGCAGGATAATCCTGGCTTGCCATGCCGGTTTATCCCCGATAAAAACAAGAACGCCCGCAGATGCGGGCGTTCTCTATTCAGGCACTTCTCCGACCGGGCGACAATCAGATCTCGACCTTGGTCCCCAGCTCCACCACCCGGTTGGCCGGGATGTTGAAGAAGTCCGACGGCTTGGCGCCGTTCTGGTACATCCAGGCGAACAGGCGCTCGCGCCACAGCGACATGCCCAGGAGCTTGCTCGGCACCACCGTGTCGCGCGCCAGGAAGAACGAGGTGTCCATCAGGTCGAAATGATGGCCGAACTGCTGCTCGGCCAGCGCCATCACCCGGTGCACCTCCGGCGTCTCCTTGAAGCCGAAGGAAGCGCGCAGCAGGTAGACCTGGCCGCCCAGGTCCTTCATGGTCAGGCGCTCGCTGTCGGCCACGTAAGGCACGTCCCAGATGCTGATCTTCAGGAAGAACACCCGCTCGTGCAGGATGCGGTTGTGCTTGAGGTTGTGCAGCAGCGCCACTGGCACGGTGTTGATGTTGCCGGTCATGAAGACGGCGGTGCCGCCCACGCGGTGCGGCGGATGCGCCAGCAGGCCCTCGACGAAGGGCTCCAGCGGGATGCCGTCGTCCTTGATGCGCATGCGCAGCAGCATGCGGCCGGAATACCACGTCATCAGCAGGAAGAACGCCGCGCCGCCGATCACCAGCGGGAACCAGCCGCCCTCGGTGAGCTTGAGCAGGTTGGCGGCAAAGAACGCCACGTCCACCACCATGAAGCAGCTAATGACCAGCACCACCGCCGGCATCCGCCACTTCCAGATATGGCGCATCACCACGCCCAGCAGCATGGTGGTGATCACCATGGTGGTGGTCACCGCCACGCCGTACGCGGCGGCCAGGTTGTCCGATTTCTTGAAGGCCAGCACCACGGCCACCACCAGCACCAGCAACATCCAGTTGATCAGCGGGATATAGATCTGGCCCTGCTCGTCTTCGGAGGTGTGCAGGATGCGCATGCGCGGCACGAAGCCCAGCAGGATGGCCTGGCTGGTCAGCGAGAAGGCGCCCGAGATCACCGCCTGCGAAGCGATCACCGTGGCGCAGGTCGACAGCAGCACCATCGGCAGCACCAGCGCCTCGGGCACCATCAGGTAAAAGGGGTTCTTGATCGCCGCCGGGTTGGCGATCAGGTTGGCGCCCTGGCCGAAGTAGTTGATCAGCAGCGCCGGCATGACCGTGAAAATCCAGGCGAAGCGGATCGGCTTGATGCCGAAGTGGCCCATGTCGGCATACAGCGCCTCGGCCCCGGTCAGCACCAGCACCACCGAGCCCAGCACGATGAAGGCCTGCAGCGAATGATCGGCCATGAAGCGCACGGCGTAGTAAGGGTTGATCGCCACCAGCACTTCCGGCGCCTTGACGATGTTGTATATGCCCAGCAAGGCCAGCGACAGGAACCAGGCGAACATCACCGGCCCGAAGAAACGGCCTACCACGCTGGTGCCGTGGCGCTGGATCAGGAACAGCACCACCACGATGGCGATCGTCAGCGGGATCACCACATGGGCGGTCTGCGG
Source organism: Herbaspirillum sp. SJZ106 (assembly GCF_006715495.1). Classification (GTDB taxonomy): domain Bacteria; phylum Pseudomonadota; class Gammaproteobacteria; order Burkholderiales; family Burkholderiaceae_D; genus Herbaspirillum. The sequence continues at coordinate 76,298 of NZ_VFNI01000007.1, read as the reverse complement.
CGCGGCGATCTCCAGCCCTTCCACTGCCGACAGCACCGAGATGGCCGGCGTGATCACCACGTCGCCGTAGAACATGCAGGCGCCGAACACGCCCAGCATCATCAGCAGCTTGGCGCGCGGCGAGCCCGACGCGGCCGACCGCAGCGACAACGCCATCAGGGCCAGCACGCCGCCTTCGCCGTTATTGTCGGCGCGCAGCACGAACAGCACGTATTTGACGCTCACCACGATGGTGATGGCCCAGAACAGCATGGAGATGATGCCCAGCACCGCGTCGGGAGAAAAGGCGATGCCGTGGTCGGGGCTGAAACACTCCTTGAGCGCGTACAACGGGCTGGTGCCGATGTCGCCGAACACCACGCCGAGCGCGGCCAGTGTGATCAGGTGCAGCTTCTGCGAACGGAAGGACAGATTTGGATTGGTGTGAGATGAACTCATCGGACTCCCTTTGCTTCTTCAAATTGTCGCCGCCGGCGGCGCGGGCCTTGCACAAAAGGCAGGGATCGGGGCATCCGGCCGGGCAGGACGCGTACTTTATCGCACTCTACCTGCGGTGCGCGCAAATTGCCCGGGCCGGATGCAGGACGTTGCGCCGCTGCCTCTGCCCGGGCATCCGGAACTTGACAGCGCGGCAATACGGCGGTTCGGGTTTCGCCGGCCGGCTCCCCCGCATGGCGCGCCGTCCTTGCCCCTGCCGCACATGGGCTGCCCGGGCGCCAAAGGCCGCCAGCGGCAAGGCCTGGCAGCCTATGCCGTGGCCTCATATGGATATGCGGTAATCGAGTTTTTCTTTCTTGCGCGCCCTTTATATACTCCAATCGAATAAAGAACCACGCTTTTCCAACAAGATGGTTCTAAGAAGCTGTGCGCGGTCCCTGCCGGGATCGCAAACAGGTTCTCAGCCGATCGCCCCTTCCACCGACAACGACAGGACATCATGCAACCAACCCGCCCCACGCCGGGACGTCTCCGGCGCTTCATTTCCAACACCCTGGCCGCTTCGGCCACCGGCGCGCTGGCGCTGTCGCTGCTGGGCGCGCCGATGGCGGCGCATGCCGAAGGGCAGTTGCGCATCGCCGAACAGTTCGGCGTCGTCTACCTGCTGCTCAACGTCGCGCAGGACCAGCAACTGATCGAAAAGCACGGCCGCGCCGCCGGCGTGGACATCAAGGTCGACTGGCTCAAGCTCTCCGGCGGCTCGGCCGTCAACGACGCGCTGCTGTCCGGTTCGGTGGACATCGCCGGCGCCGGCGTGGGCCCGCTCCTGACCATCTGGGACCGCACCTACGGCAAGCAAAACGTGCGCGGCGTGGCGTCGCTGGGTAACTTCCCCTACTACCTGGTGAGCAACAACCCGAACGTGAAGACCATCGCCGACTTCACCGAGAAGGACCGCATCGCGCTGCCGGCGGTGGGCGTATCGGTGCAATCGCGCGTGCTGCAGTTCGCCTCGGCCAAGCTGTGGGGCGACGCCCAGTACAACAAGCTGGACAAGATCAGCATCGCCGTGCCGCACCCGGATGCCGCCGCCGCCATCATCAGCGGCGGCACCGAGATCACCGGCCACTTCGGCAACCCGCCGTTCCAGGAACAGGAGCTGGCCGGCAATCCCAAGGCGCATATCGTGCTCAACTCCTACCAGGTGCTGGGCGGTCCCTCCTCGGCCACGGTGTTGTACGCCACCGAGAAATTCCGCCGCGACAATCCCAAGACCTACAGCGCCTTCGTCGGCGCGCTGGATGAAGCCGCGAAGTTCATCGCCGCCAATCCCGAGAAGGCGGCCGACATCTACCTCAAGGTCAACAAGGGCAATACCGACCGCAAGCTGCTGCTGCAAATCATCAAGAACCCGGAAGTGCAGTTCAGGATCGGCCCGCAGAACACTTACCCGCTGGCCGAGTTCATGCATCGCGTGGGCGCCATCAAGAACAAGCCGGCTTCGGTGAAGGATTACTTCTTCGACGATGCCCATATTCAGGGAGGCAGCTGACATGCCGTTCGCACGCACATTCTTCCCGACCCTGGCGGCCGGCCTGATCGCCCTCGGCCCGGCCGCCAGCGCGCATGCCGAAGGCCAGATCCGCATCGCCCAGCAGTTCGGCATCGGCTACCTGATCCTGGACGTGGTGCAGGACCAGAAGCTGATCGAAAAGCAGGGCAAGAAGGAAGGCCTCGACATCAAGGTCGAATGGAACAGCCTGTCCGGCGCCACCGGCATGAACGAGGCGCTGCTGGCCGGCGCGCTGGATGTGGTCTCGGCCGGCGCCCCGCCGGCGCTGGTGCTGTGGGACCGCACGCGCGGCCGCCAGAACGTCAAGGCGATCGCTTCGCTGGGTTCGATGCCCAACTACCTGCTGTCGAACAATCCGAACGTGAAGACCGTCAAGGATTTCAGCAGCAAGGACCGCATCGCGGTGCCGGCCGCGGGCGTGGGCTTCCAGTCGCGCACGCTGCAGATCGAGACCGCCCGGCTGTATGGCAAGGACAACTACAAGCGCTTCGACGACATCACGGTGAGCCTGTCGCACCCGGACGCCACCGCCGCGCTGCTGGCCGGCGGTTCGGAAATCAATGCCCATTTCTCCAGCCCGCCGTTCCAGTACCAGGCGCTGGAGAACAAGAACGTGCACAAGGTGATCAGCTCCTACGACATCCTGGGCGGCCCGGCCTCCTTCAACTTCCTGTACACCACGCAGAAGTTCCACGACGAGAACCCGAAGACCTACCGCGCCTTCTACAACGCGCTGGTGGAAGCGGCCGAATTCATCCGCAACAACAAGGCCAAGGCGGCCGATACCTTCATCCGCGTGCAGAAGTCCAAGCTGGCGCCGGAGTTCGTGCGCAAGATCGTGGAAGACCCGGAAATCAATTTCACCGTCTCGCCCGAACGCAGCTTCGTGTATGCCGAAAAACTGCATGAGATCGGCGTGCTGAAGAACCGCGCGGCGTCGTGGAAAGACTACTTCTTCGAGGAAGCGTATGCACAACCCGGCAGTTGAAGCGGCCAGCGTATCGGCCGCCGTCCAGGCGTCCACGCCGCTGCTGCAGGTCGACCGGGTCAGCCTGCAGTACCGCACCGCCTCGGCCGTGGTGCAGGCCACGCATGATGTCAGCTTCGGCGTCTATCCGGCCGACCGCTTCGTGCTGCTCGGCCCGTCCGGCTGCGGCAAGTCGAGCCTGCTGAAATCGGTGGCGGGCTTCCTGCCCCCGGCCTCCGGCGAGATCCGGCTGGATGGCCAGGCCGTGCGCCATCCGGGCCCGGACCGCATCGTGGTGTTCCAGGAATTCGACCAGCTGCCGCCGTGGAAGACGGTGCTGCAGAACGTGATGTTCCCGCTGCTGGCCTCGAAGACGCTGGGCAAGCGCGCGGCCGCCGAGCGCGCCCGCCACTACCTCGAGAAAGTCGGCCTGGCGCGCTTTGCCGACGCCTATCCGCACACGCTCTCGGGCGGCATGAAGGCGCGCGTGGCGATCGCCCGCGCGCTGGCCATGCAACCCAAGATGCTGCTGATGGACGAGCCCTTCGCCGCGCTCGATGCGCTGACCCGCCGCAAGATGCAGGAAGAGCTGCTGGCGCTGTGGGAGGAGGTGCGCTTCACGCTGCTGTTCGTCACCCACTCGATCGAAGAGGCGCTGGTGGTGGGCAACCGCATCCTGCTGCTCTCGCCCCATCCGGGCCGCGTGCGCGCCGAGATCAACAGCCACCAGTACGACCTCGCCAGCCTGGGCGGCGCCGGTTTCCAGCAGACCGCGCAGCGTATCCACCGGCTGCTGTTCGACGAAGGCGCGACCCCTGCCGCACCGGAGAAACCGATCAATTTCGGCGACGTGCGCTTCTCCTACTGACGCGCCGCGCCCACCGAGGTAAGCCCATGAACCTGACGCCCCCCGTGCGGGAAGAATATGAACTGCCGCTGACGCCCTTGTCCGGCGTGGTGCTGGAACGCCGCCTCTCGCTACCCCAGCGCATCTGGCAGCAAACCTGGATCCGCAAGGGCGCGATCCTTTTGCTGCTGGCCATCGTGTGGGAAGCCATCGGCCGCTGGCAGAACAACGACCTGCTGCTGCCCACCTTCGGCCAGACCGCGCAAGCCTTTGCCGAGGGCATCGCCAGCGGCGAGCTATTCAACAAGACCTGGCTGTCGCTGCAGGTGCTGCTCAAGGCCTATGTGCTGGGCATCGCCGCCGCCTTCGTGCTGACCACGCTGGCGGTGTCCACCCAGTTCGGGCGCGACCTCTTGAGCACGCTGACCTCGATGTTCAACCCCTTGCCGGCCATCGCCCTGCTGCCCATCGCCTTGCTGTGGTTCGGCCTGGGCCAGGGCAGCCTGATCTTCGTGCTGGTGCATTCGGTGCTGTGGGCGCTGGCGGTCAACACCTATGCCGGTTTCCTGGGCGTGTCCGACACCTTGCGCATGGCCGGCCGCAACTACGGCTTGCATGGCCTGCCGTTCGTGCTGCAGGTGCTGGTGCCGGCCGCGCTGCCATCGATCCTGGCCGGCCTGCGTATCGGCTGGGCCTTCGCCTGGCGCACACTGATCGCCGCCGAGCTGGTGTTCGGCGCCACCAGCGGCAAGGGCGGCCTGGGCTGGTACATCTTCCAGAACCGCAACGAGCTCTATACCGACAAGGTCTTCGCCGGACTGGCGATGGTGATCCTGATCGGCCTGCTGGTGGAAAACCTGGTGTTCAATACGCTGGAGCGGGTGACGGTGAAGCGCTGGGGGATGCAGCGGTAAGCAGGACATAAACGCAACATAACCGCGACACTCCCTGGCAGCGTTATAAACGCCGCCAGATTCCGACAGCCGTCACAGCAACGAAAGCTGGTTGGGATCCGCCGCGCGCCGGTGCTGCGCTTTTCTTCCCGGGTCGATCGCCGCGCCCGCATCGTGCCCTTCGGTGGAGATGCCTTCGATCGCCAGCAGCAGTTTCTTGGCATGCAAGCCGCCGGCGAAACCGGTCAGCTCGCCGCCCGAGCCGATCACGCGATGGCAGGGCGCGATGATGGAAATCGGATTGCGTCCGTTGGCCGCGCCCACCGCGCGCACCGCCTTCTCGTTGCCGAGCTCGCGCGCAATCTCCAGATAGGTGCGGGTCTGGCCGTAGGGAATGGCGAGCAGCGCGGCCCATACCCGCTTCTGGAAATCGGTGCCGTCGAATGCCAATGGAACATCGAAGCTGGTGCGCCGGCCGGCGAAATAATCGGCCAGCTGGCGCGCCGTCTCGAGCAGCACCGGGCACGCGTCGTCCTGCGCCATCTCGCCCAGGCGCACACGGCCGGCGCGGTCGTTCTCCCACAGGATGGCCGTCAGTTTGTCGCCCCTGGCCACCAGCGTGAGCCGGCCGACCGGCGAATCGATGTGCTTGTATGCGTAGTCCATATGCGGCCTCCTGAGTCGGAAACCGATTCTAGCCTATTGATCCTACCCCGAAACGCTCAGAGATATTCGCTGCGAAAACCTGAGCGCCGGCTGATCACCTCTCCGGCCACCATGAATTCCCCATTGCCTTTGTAATGCACCGTCTTCGGGTTTTTCGGCGTGCGCGCCACATGCGCCTTCACCACTTCGAAAATGAAATAGTTGTATTTCCCGATGAGCTTGCCGTCGTGCAGGCGGCATTCGAAATTGGCGTGGCATTCGCCGATCAGCGGCGCGCCGACCTCGGCCGCGGGCAGCGGCGTCAGGCCGAAGCGCTCGAACTTGTCGACCTGTGCGCCCGAACAATTGCCGATGCCGACTATCTGCTCGATCAATGCGACCGTGGGCAGGTTGATCACGCATTCCCGGCTGTTGCGGATGAGCTCGAAGCTATGGTTGCCGCCGGCGATGACGCAACCCAGCAACGAGGGCGCAAACTCCATGACGGTATGCCACCCCATGGTCATGATGTTGCGCTGTTTCCTGTGCGCCGACGACACCAATACGATCGGACCGGGCTCAAGGTAGCGGCGTATCTGGTGTACCGGGAAATCCTGCTTGGCGGGCAACCTGGGGGCACGGGGCATGGCGGCTCCTGGCGATTATTGCGGGGGAAAGCCGGCACGCGTTGCCGGCGCGCCGCGGTAAACGCCGCAGGGCGCGGCTCCTATCCGGGCGGCGCCCTGCGCGTGATGCCGCGATGAAAGCTTGCTACCGCTGTGCTCAGATGGTCAGCACCGAATGCCCGCTTTCGTTCATGGCGTCATAGCAACGAGTGCAAACGCGGCAGAACAGATGGGAGCGCTTGACATGGCGATGCCGCAACACCAACTGCAGGGCCACGCCCGGGCAATGCGGGCATGCTTCGCGCATGGGGCCGACCGGAACGACGTCCGCGGCCTGGAAGCCTTGTTCGGTCATCACGCCCTCCACGACGTCGCGCGGATCGAGCTCGACCAGCGACAGCAGCAACGGGGCGCTGCGCTGTTCGAAGCGCGAGGCGGCGCGCGCCCCGCTCTCGGACGGGAACAGCGGCGGCGGGGACGGCCTAGCATCCGGATACCGGGTTGCGATGCTCATTGAGGTCTCCTTGGGTGGAACGCAGAAGCTTGTGTTGAGGAACTGCCGGGAAGGCCTGCCGATCTGGTCAGACCGGCAATCCTGGGGAGCCGCTTCCCGAACTGGCATGAACCAGGCCGCGATGCGACGGAGTCTTCACTCTAGTCGGCGCATCGCCTGACTTCAATGGCGCCGGCAAAAGAATTTTTCAATTCCGGAACAGAGGCCTATATCCATGCGCCAACGAGGAAATCGATGCCAATGAATGCCCGCCAATGGCTATCCGGGCATCGCTGGCGATAGCCTGCAAATTTCCCGCGTCGGTTTTTTGAAAAATGCACATCGTTCCGTCCCGCTTGTCTATTTTTCGCCATCTCACACGGGCACCAAGGGCAAATGCTACAAAGCGGTGCAATAATCCCACCATGACTACACTCAACGATATCGAAGCCGCCGCCCGCCGGCTGCAAGGCCAGATCCTGGAAACCCCCTGTGTCGAATCGCGCACGCTGTCGCAGATCGTCGGCGCCCAGGTGTTCCTCAAGTTCGAGAACCTGCAGTTCACCGCCTCCTTCAAGGAGCGCGGCGCCTGCAACAAGCTGGTCGACGTCGCCCAAAGCGGCGACGGCACGCGCGGGGTGATCGCCATGTCGGCAGGCAACCACGCCCAGGGCGTGGCCTACCATGCGCAACGCCTGGGCTTGCCGGCCACCATCGTCATGCCGCGCTTCACCCCCGGCGTGAAGATCGAGCGCACGCGCGGCTTCGGCGCCAATGTCGTGCTGCACGGTGATACGCTGGAAGCGGCGCGCGCCCATGCCTATGCGCTGGCGGAACAGGAAAACCTGACCTTCGTCCATCCCTACGACGACGAGGCCATCATCGCCGGCCAGGGCACGGTAGCGCTGGAGATGCTCAGCGCGGTGCCCGACCTCGACACGCTGGTGGTAGCCATCGGCGGCGGCGGCCTGCTGGCCGGGATGGCGGTGGCGGCGCGCGCCATCAAGCCGGAGATCGACATCGTCGGCGTGCAGACGCGGCGCTTCCCGAGCATGGTCAACGCCGTCAAGGGCACCGAACACCCGATGGGCGCCAGCACCATCGCCGAAGGCATCGCGGTCGGCACGCCCGGCACGCTCACGCGCGCCATCATCGCCCGCGAAGCCAATGAGCTGCTGCTGGTGGACGAAGGCGATATCGAACAAGCCGTACTGATGCTGCTGGAAATCGAGAAGACCCTAGTCGAAGGCGCCGGCGCGGCCGGCCTGGCGGCGCTGCTGCGCCACCCCGACCGCTTCCGCGGCAAGCGCGTGGGACTGGTGCTATCAGGCGGCAACATCGACCCGCTGTTGCTCACCGCTATCATCGAACGCGGCATGGTGCGCGCCGGCCGCCTGGCGCGCGTGAAGGTCAGCTCGCGCGACGTCCCCGGCACGCTGGCGAAAATCACCGGCATCGTCGCCGAAGCCGGCGCTAATATCGACGAAGTCCACCACCAGCGCGCCTTCACCCTGCTGGCGGCGCAAAACGTCGACATCGAACTGGTGCTGCAAACGCGCGGCCGCCCGCATCTGGCGCAAGTGCTGCAGGCGCTGCGCGGGGCCGGGTTCGAGGCGGAAGAGCTGCACTGAGACGGCAGGCCAGCCTGATGCCGGCATTCAGTCGCGCGGCATCAGGCGCAGCGTCAATACCCACCACAACAAGGCCGCCAGGCTGACCGCCGCGCCGAGAACGCAAACCCCACCCCAGCCGGCATACGCATACATGTGCGTGGCCGCCAGCGCGCCGCCGCCGCTGCCCACCGCGTAGAACATCATGTAGCAGCCGATCATGCGGCTGTGCGCTTGCGGTTGCGCGCGCAGGATCAGGCTTTGGTTGGTGACATGGATCATCTGCCCGCCCAGGTCCAGCAGCAGGATGCCGGCCACCAGCGCCCACAGGCTGGTATCGGCAAAAGACAGCGGCAGCCACGACAGCAACAACAGGAGCAAGGCGCCGCCGGTGGCGTACCGGGCCAGGCCGCGGTCGGCCCAGCGGCCGGCGCGGGCCGCTCCCAGCACGCCAATCACCCCGACCAGGCCGAAGGCGCCGATGGCGCCATGCGACATCGCATGCGGCGGCGCCGACAGCGGCAGCACCAGCGCGCTCCAGAAAATATTGAAGGCGGCGAACATCAGCAGCGCCAGCACGCCGCGCACCTTCAACACCCGCTCGCGCAGCAGCAAGCCGGCCATCGAACGCAACAATTGCCCATAGCGCATCGATGGCGCCGCTGCGGGCGCCGGCGGCAACATGCGCGCCAGGCCAATGGCGGTGGCCGCGATCATTGCCGCCGAACACAGGTAGACCAGCCTCCAGCCCCCTACATCAGCCAACAACCCCGCGACCACACGAGCCAGCAGCAAACCGATGACCACGCCGGCCTGCACCGTCCCCAGCACCGCGCCGCGCTCCTGCGGCGGCGCCAGCGCGGCCGCATAGGAAATCAGTCCCTGCGTCATCGCCGTGCCCAGCATGCCCACCGCCAGCATGCCGGCCAGCAGCATCCACACCGACCCGCTGGCGGTCACCGCAAGCAGAAACACGGCCAGCGCCGCCGCCTGCCATAGCATCAACCGGCGCCGCGACAGCAAGTCGCCCAGCGGCACCAGCAGCAGCAAGGCCAGTGTGGAACCGGCCTGGGTGGCGCTGATCACCATGCCCACCGCGGCGGTAGCGATGCCGAAATCGGCAGCCAAGGCATCCAGCAAGGGCTGGGCATAGTAGACGTTGGCCACGCTGATGCCGGCGGCGATGGCGAACAGCAGCGTCAATGTCCGGCTGAGGGCCGGCTGCCGGCATGGCCGGGATGGCAGGCAAGGAGTCGCGGTTAATATCGATGTCGATGTCGCTGTCGAATCCGGTGCGGCGGATGGCATGGGAAGCCTTTCAATGTGGTTGCATTTCAAAACCATTTGGAGTGTAAGCGATTATGGTTTTAAAATGCAACCAGACTGGCGGCAGGGTTTTCAGCTGCCGCTTCGACAACGCAGCTGCGACCGACACCGCCATTCCCATGCCCGCCGACAAGAAGCCCGCCCTCCAGCCCCATGCGGCTTATGCCCAACACTGCCCCGTAGGTCGTTCGCTCGACATCGTCGGCGACCGCTGGGCGCTCCTGATCGTGCGCGACGCTTTCGACGGCCTGCGCCGCTTCGGCGAATTCCGCGACAACCTGGGCGTGGCGCGCAACATCCTCACCGACCGCCTGAAGAAGCTGACCGAGGCCGGCATCCTCGACAGCGTGCCGGCCTCGGATGGCAGCGCCTACCAGGAATACGTGCTGACGAAAAAAGGCGAGGCGCTGCTGCCGGTGGTGATCGGCCTGCGCCAATGGGGCGAACAGCACCTGTTCGCGCCGGACGAAAGGCATTCGCAACTGGTGGAAAAGAAAAGCGGCAAGCCCGTGCCGCGCATGCAGCCGACCGGACACGACGGTAAACCGCTCGCGGCGCATCAGGTGGAAGTGAAAAAGGCGCCAGGCAGACGCATGCCTGAATAGATGAATCCGCCTTCGATACAAATCACAATGTGTTAATTTGAAAAACAAATCAAAATTTGTTTTTCAAATGGAAGGAACGCCGCCAAGGCAAGCGCCGACCAGCCTGCTGGAACTCCTCAACATACTGGGCGGTGAACTGGTACTGCGCGAAGTCGATGCCATCGGGGACGGCCCGGGCAAGCTGTTGGAGCATAAGGCCGCCATGGCAATAGCGGTACGGCCGAAGAATCCCCATCGGAAAATGCGGGAAATCCAGCCCAGGCATTGGCATGCGGTCGGCATGCATTACGGCATCGTTGCCGAAGATGGCGACGGTCCCAATGCGATACTCAAAGAGCTCGCAGATAAAACACCTGACGTTATTTCAGCCGTGCGCAAGGAACTGCCGGCAGGCTTTCCGGAATATGTCGCGGACAGCATCTTCAATGGACTCGGCAGCTCCGCCGACATGCTGGCGGCATATCTGGCCTAAGCGCCTATTGATGGTCACGCTGGAAAATAATGCCCAATAAAAACGGTTCATCGTAGCTTTCCGAGGAATGCGGCTGTAATTTTGAGGCTCCCCGCTCCCATCCTGGACTGAACAATCTCCACGACATGTGGAGTTGTAAGCATTGCATAACGAAGCAAGAAACTCCTATTTTGAGCTAGTAATAATTCTAAGAGACGACCGCACAACATCAAATTCCACTGGGATTTATTACTCCCTTCGGAAGAAAGAATAAAAGTAGCTGTACGCTTCGCTTTCCCATTACTTGAGGACGAGCAATTCATGACGAAGCGACCATGCTTAGTTATTGGAGCTAGCGGCAATATCGGGGAAGAGATTGCTCTTCATTTAGCCGCTCAAGGCCGACCTCTTGCGCTCGTACATTCTGCGAAATCGACCAACTCCGAGCGCATTCCTCCCAATGACGACAACATTCGCTGGTATGGCGTCGATGTCTGTGATAGCCGCGAAGTTACCCATCTCATCAAGACTATTGAACACGATTTTGGCGCTCCGCCAGATCTGGTGTATTGCGCAGGTATCGTTAAGGATGGATCGATTCCACTCATCTCCGACGAAACCTGGCAAGCAGTAATTCAAACCAATCTAAGTGGGGCCTTCCACTGTATCAGAGCAGTTTCCAGGTCACTGATGGTGGTTGGAAATGGGCGCATCTGCGTATTTCAGTGATGGTGGACATCTAGTTCGGCGACGTGGACGTTTCTAGTTCAGTCGCCCTGGACAGTTGAATGACCAAAAAACTACTCAACGCCAATGGTCTGTCGCTCTAAGATATCCGCAACCGGCCACGTAGCGGCCCTACAGATATAAATGAAATGTGCAGTAATACTCGGTGTTGGCGCCGAGGGCCAAGCGTCTGGAGCCAGGTCGTCTGGCTCGAAGGGATTGAGTCGAGTAACCTTTGCAGGCTAGAAATTTTTTTCAGCAATGCAAGATGGAAAAACGGAGGCCGGAAATGGAGAAAGCCCGCCAGAGGCGGGCTTTCGCTTACGTTTTGCCTGAAACTCGACAGCCGACTAGAACCGTTTTCGGGGATGAGGGCTGTCAGGCGATTGACATAAATCTTATCACATCGCGTTTAGGACTGCTATCGGCCAGATACGGTCATTCATGCGCAAGGCGATTAAAGGGACGCGAAAAAAAGCGAGCCACAGCGCAGGCCACCCCTAACGAGCAGATAAGGTATCCGGCCAACAGTCCCAGCTTTACAGCCGATGACGCGGTGATGGGAGGGATTGCGGTGCGCATCAGGCCCAGGATGATCAGGTGGAACAGGTAGATTTCGTAGCTAAGACCGCCGCAGAACGCCAGGAATCGGTATCCCGCGGAACCTGGCGCTATAGTTTTTCCAGAAGCGCCGGCCAGCAGCAGAGCGGTTCCCAGCGCCATTGCAGTCACGCCCAGTACATTGCTACGGGAAATCGGCCAGCACAGGTAGAGCAATGTCATCGCCAGGATCGTCATGCACTGCAGCCAGCGCGTCGACATCCATGGATGCGTACCTCGTGCAACCATGATCGCCGTACAGCAACCGATGGCAATCCCGTCAAAGCAAGCCAGGTACGCATACAGAAAGCCGCCTTCATCTCCCTGGTGCGCCAGGCGGTATAAGGGGCCCGTCACGACGAACAGCAGCCAGAACGCGCCGATGAAGCGCGGCCTGCGCAACGTCAGGCAAACCATCGGAAACGCCAGATAGAACACCTCTTCAACGGAAAGTGACCAAAGCACACCCAGCGGATAGTTCACCCAGCCATGCTGCGCAATCAGTACATTCATCCAGAAGGTGAGGCTGGCCAGACCCGTCATCCACATCGGCAGCGGCGGCTCGCCAAATCCGCGGTTCTGGAAGAGCGTCCCTCCCAGCGCGGCCAGGAGCGCCACCATTGCCAGCAACAGGAACACGCATGGCAGTATGCGCGCCATGCGCAGCGCGTAGAAGCGCCTCGCATCGATGGCGTCGAGCCGCCCCCATCGGCGCAAGGTGTTGGCCGTCATCAGGTAGCCGGAAATCACGAAGAAAATGGTGACGCCGTAGTTGCCGTTGCGGGCGATCGCCTGCACCACGGGGGCGCCAAAGATCGTCGCCGGCACCGTATCTTTGAGCGGGTAGGCGATGTTGAAATGATGGAACAGCACCAGCAATATGGATACGCCACGCAGCGCATCGATCCGCGCATTGCGCTGGCCGACGCTCATCGCGGCCGACCTGCGAGATGATCGGCCAATGCCGGAAGGTCGTCCAGCAGGCCGTCGCGAGCCCGCAGGCCGGCGTTGGGCTGGGTCGGATGATCGTCCTGGATAAGGCGGGCGAACACGCGCTTCCGGTCGCCCTTGATCGCCCAGCCCACGAACCATCCATAGGCATGCGCAGGATCGTAGCGCCCATCGGAGCCCGGTGAACCGGTGCCTGTCTTGCCGTGGATCTCCCAGCCGTCCGGCGCAGCCGCGATGCGCGTGATCCTGCCGGTCATCTCATACGCGTGTGCGCTGACCGGCAGTTGCCGGTTCACCAGCCTGCGCAGGAAAGCGATCTGTTCCAAAGGCGAGATGCGCAGCGATGAATTGATCCATGCTCCCTTTGTGCCATTGCGCTTGCCCGGTTCTCCCGACACGTCCTGGTTGCCATAGCGGAAATCGCGCGTATAGCGTTGAAACCGCGCCGCCCCCAGCTGCTGCGCTACACGCTGCGAAAACCAGACCACCGAATACTGCATCCATCGGCTGGCATCGGTGGGCTGGCGCCAGGCGTCGCCGCCCCAGTCAGGATATCCTGGCTGATAGGGCCAGGCCGGCGTATGTTCGTCCTGCAAGACGCCGGCATCGAAGCCCATCAGGCTGATGGCGATCTTGAAGGTGGAGGCCGGCGTGAAGCGGCGGGTGCAATCTCCACTCTGGACGATGGAGCCGTTCTCCGATGCGTCGGCCACGATGGTGCATATCGTCCGTGCCGACGCCGCGGTCGAGATAACTCCACCTGCGATCAGGGCCACGAACATCCATGTCTTGCGCATTTCTACCTCTCCAGCATGATTAATTAACGGAATTGATTCTATCGGTGACGGGCGCCCGGCATGGCTTCTTGCCCCAGGAGGACGCCTGTCACCGCAACGGCCGGCGCGGTGCAAGCACGTCGGAGCCCAACCGGCTTTCCAGGTCCGCAAAGCGGTCGAGAAACCAGACGGCGTTTCCGTGATTGGATTCTCGGACATAGTCACTAAGCGCCCGACTGGCATCAAGATGGCGGCCGAGCTGGCCGAGAATGGCGAGCGGCATGCGGTAGTTCACGAAGCGCTGGACAAGCCGGCCCGCCAATCCAGACGACAGTTGGAAAAAGGATTCGTCCAGGCAGCTGGCATCGATGGCCACCAGCTGCGCACAGTGCTCCCATGCTGCACTGAGCAGGGAGTCCGTATCACCTTCGCTGGCAATGCGCCCTTCCTGGGCCGGGCAATGCAGTATCCGGACCGTGCCCATCGGAATGATCACGCTTCTCATGGCGTGCCGCGCGCGTCAGGCGCGAGAAGAAATGCCTGGATGGTTTCAGCTTCACGGGTGATGAAGTGAAAGGCCTCTGGCCTCCAGTGTATGCAAGCGTGCGGCACGCACCGTTCAAGCCGCGCCCGCGTGTGGGCCGAATCAAGCAGCACGTCTTTTCCTCCCAGCACTGCCATGACCGGCATGGCCAGCGAACCCAGAGCAGCATCGCTGAACCTGGGTAGCACGATAGGTTGAATACGCGCATGCAGGCCGATGTATTCCATCAGCGAGGCAAGCTTGGCATGGAACGGCGACAGCGCGCCGGCAACAGGGCCGATCACCATGCGACGGATCCTGCGCAATCCCCACTGCCCGAGCATCAAACAGGGCCAGGCTTTGAGCAGGAATGCCCGTTGCCGTCCGATCCCGGCGGGCGAGATGAGCACCAGTTGCGCCACCCGCCCTGGACGCGATACTGCGTAGTTCAACGCCATCCAGCCACCCAGCGAAATGCCGGCGAACGAGGCGTTGACCAGTCCAAGCCCATCCATCACGTCGTCGAGCCAGCATAGGGCCGCGCGACTGATGGAAACCAGGCGGGATGGCGCGCTCAATCCGGGCTGGCCCGGCATGTCAAGGATATGGACGCGGAAGTGCCGCGCCCATGTCGCCGCGTCCGCCAGCCAGCTTGCCGCGTTGGCCTGGGCGCCATGCAGCAGCACCAGCGGCGGCCCGTCGGACGGGCCGCAGGAAAGCACGAAGGTTTCTCCGATGCCGCTTGGCACCATGCGACGGGTATGAGGAACCGGCCACTCGTCCAGCAGATCGCGATAGCGTGCCAGGGCAAGGCGCTCGGCATCGAGCGTCCTGAATATCGGCATCATTGCGCCGAGCCAAGAAAGGAGTCGATTGCCTCCAGCACCGATGCGGCCTCTCTGGGCGATGCAACCAGGATGATTTTCAGATGGCTTTCCAACGGGTTATAGGCGGTATCAAGATGCATGGGCTGGCCGTGTCCTCTCCGGCTGATCAGCAAAGCCTGCAGGTTGGTTGCGATGCGGCTGGCAAATTCGGCCGATATCCCGGGTACCTCTACGATGCTCGTGGTACGTGCCACAATTTCGCCTTGGCTCGCTACTGGCGCCGCCAAACCGGCAAAGTCATTCAGGTCCGGACCGGAAATCCGATAGGACTTGCCGATCTTGGAGGCCCGCAGGCGGCCCTCCTTGATATGGCGCAGCACTGTCTTGACGTGCAACTTGAGTTGCCGGGCGACTTCTTCAACGGTGTAGGTATTTCCGTGCATGGCGCCATTCTATATCGAATTATTCCTAAATGTTACCAATATATGTAGCGATTGAGATATTTCGAATTCCCGTTTGGACCGCAATCCGACTCGCGGCAGCCGGACGAAGACTGGGCCCGAGGGGCGCATGAGCGAACGGTCGCCCTCGGAAGGCGATGGAAAGATGGAAGCGGATGGCAAGAGGCAATCCTGCAAGCCAGGCGACATGGATTGCGTCGCTTTCCGTGGTGGACAATTGCTGAATGAGCGTCCGTTATCGGCCAGGAACGGACATCCCCACATAACCGGTTTCGGGTAGTCTTCATGTAGTGTCTTCCTGCCAAATATCGCTCCTCGTGAATATGCAACCCGAATATCTTGCCCGTCTTAATGAGCCAGTCCAACAGTTCGTCCTTGACGTGGAAGAAGGTGCGGGCGTTGAAATCAATGTAATTCTCGATTCGAAGCAGAATGAAGGTGGAACTACTGGTCAGGGAAAGCTCGCAGTCGTCATAGACGCCAAAAGCATTCAACTCTTTGCTCCGACCAATGGATACTTTCCCGATGGGGCGGTTCGACATGAAGTGTTGCACGTGCGGCGGTTTCATGTTGAGGGAGTTCCAAAGCTTGCTTTAGCCGATAGCGAAGAATGGGACAAAGGTTTTTCGGATGCGCTGGGCGCTCTTGATAATGCCATTGAGCACATAATTATCGTTCCTGAAGAACTTCAATTTCATTCAGATCGCCGCAAACATTGGGAGACTGTGATGCAGCGTGTCTGTTCGGAGCTTCCCCATGTGCCTGAGGGCGAGCGGTGCCTCGCGGTCTGTCTTCATTGGACATTCTTGCGTCATGTCCTACCAGACTCGCCCGTAGTTGAGATCGCAAGAAGCTTTGCGAATAAGCATGCGCTGCTAGAATTGGCCGACCACTTTGCCGATCGGTTCAAAGCTGTAGCGGCTAGCAAGGAGAAGCTTGTCCACCTTCTTTTTCACACATTTCCCGAAATCCCGAAGAACCGTGTGGCCTTGGAATACATAAACAGCGTGACTGGTACTTGCCAGAAGCCAATTCCATAGATCGACTACAGCAAGAGGATCATTGTCAGAAACTATGACCGGCGACAACAAGCCGTCCCGTGAGTGGGCCCAGCTTGCGCTCAATGGAATGCCTGTGGCTGGCCGCTATCGCAATGGTGTCGACAGGATTAGAAAGGTGAGCTTTTGCAGGGACTGAAGTCACATGTCATTGTCATGCTGACGTTAGCACGGCATCGCGTGAGGAACATAGATTCCTCTTTGTATCCGAGAATGAAAACGGCCCGCGAAGCGGGCCGTTTTCATAGTTCATTTGTTTTGTGGGGGGAGGCTGTTACTCGAAAGCTCAGCCCGCTTGTCCTCAAGCGCACGAAGTAAGTGTAGTACCAGTTGAACGGTCTCGAAAGAGCATGGCCTGTCAAAACATAGCTTTCGGTACCACTTCAAATAGTGATCCAAGTCGCCTTCGTTGAGGGAGCGCCACCACGATTTGTGCATGTGCTACTGGCCTCGTCTGAAGATTGGCAGCAACCGTCACTTCCGCCTACACTTTCACAAATTAAACAAAAAATCGGGGGAAATATGGCATGGGACATTACCACTAGCAGTCACATTACGAGGGAAAGGCTCAAACTTTCAACTCCAGAGGTGGTTTACAGGGAGCTAGATGAATATGGTCAATATCTCGCCACAGGTGTTTCGCGCTGGAATAGCGACGATGCGCTTGAAAATGCGCTATTACAACGTAACGACCGTTTGATTAACTTGGGGCTGGCAAAGAATGCAGGAAGCCAAAGTGTAATCAAGCTACTCTACAGCCAGTCATTGGCCGGTACGGGCGACAATGAATACGACTACGCAGTAAGACTCGCCTGTCTGGCAAATCTTACTGCCCCATTGGGGGCTTGGGGGCTAGGCGAGTCGTCCGATTCCGACGACTGGGAGTTTCTGGAAGTTCGCCGACTGGCATGCAGTGGCAGTAGCGACGAACTGTTGGCGATGTTACGCAATCCCGCTCGACGTTATCTGCTCCCAAAATTGTTCGAACGAGCAGGGCCTTTCGATACTGTCGATGAGAAAAGGTGGTTACATCTTTTGCGCTTTGCTTCGGGCAATCCTGGCCTAACTATAGATGACAGTACGATTGCTGGCCCCGACTTTATTAACTGGGACATCAATAAGGCAATTATTCGCCTTCTGCAGACCGCCATGGTTACATCCAATTCAATTAACGTTCTGCATGATCTACTGATGAATCTTGATCCCGCCAATACCAGGATGTTGGGATCTAGAGAAGAATTTTCAGAGCTAATCAATCGTTGGAAATTGGGTGATATACCAAGTACCTCTGATTCGGGGAAGAGAGTCGAAGGTTATTACTCGACCTGCACGCTAGAAGAGGAACTCCAATGTGTCATGGCAGCCCTTTACGGCAGTATTTCAGAAGGAAAGGCAATCACGGCCATGGGCTCGTTGGATGCACCAGAATTGGCGTTCAGATGCGCCTACTACGGCAGAGAAAAAATGAATGCCGCTGAAATCCAAGAAGCCTGGAGTAAAGACAAGGCCATATTTGTTCTGGCAGCGCTATTCAATAACCAGATTCTGCTGAACCCTGATTCACGTCGGGAATTAGAGGGATATGTGTCTCATGAACTTCAACATCTCTATGTCAAACGATGCACCCAACTGCATGCACATTACAAATGGTTTTCAGTTTCCCCTGTTACCGAGGAGTTGAAAGACGTCAAAACTGAAGTCGCGCCACGTGTTGTCGATGCTGAAATGATAGAGAGGCTTGCTAAGCGAATAGTGGCCGTCGAGGAGAAGCTAGTTGCAACGTCAAAGCAGATTTGGTGGGTCGCTGTCATCCTCGGAGCCATAATGTTCTATCACCGGTAGTTCCCCGCCTTTAGTGGACTCATATTCGAGAATCAATCTTCTAAAACATAGCATGGTCGAAATAACTTAGTGGACGCAGCGATGGCTAAAAATGCTCATAGTGAACTAGTAAGGGTCCTTTCTGAATCAGGAGAAGCGCTGCTGGACCTCGGTCTTGAAAGCGAGATCGTGAAAGCGATCCCAGTTGTTAACTTGGCCGCAGCACTGATGAAAGAGGCATCAAACATTCGTGATAAAGGGCTGATTAGCAAGCTCAGTCGCTTCTTGAATGAGCCACGCCTCCAAAGGACCTTAGAGTCAGAGGCAATGCGAGAGAAATTACTTAAGGATGAATATGCAGAGCTTATTGGCGAGAGGCTGTTTCTCGTCATCGAGAAATTTTCAGACCTTCAAAAGCCGGTGTTACTGGCTCGAGTATTCGCGGCGTACTTGAATGACGAGCTGTCGAGAGCGGACTTCTTTCTACTGGCACATGCCATTGATGTGGCCTACATCCGAGATTTGGAGCGATTTCTTGATGCCAAGGCTCTTATCGAAGGGCTTGAGCCCCCGGAGATCCAGCGATTAACCAATGCTGGCCTTTGCATGACCTTTTCGAGCGGAGCCTTGGGAGGTGGTGGCCTGCAATATCACCCAGCCCCCATCGCACAAATTTTATATAACGCTGTCGCTATAATTGTGGAGTAGATGTCTGTCGATAGGTGAGCTTTTACAGGGAGCGTAGTCACATCGTACTAATCACCCTATCATCGGACTGCGAGCCCCGGTGCGATCTCTGCCAAAGCAGACCCCGGGGCGTGTGTTTTCTAGCCTAGAATTTCCCCCGGCATTTCCCTGTACACGGTATTTCTGCACCAAAGGAGTTTGTTGTGGCAATTACTTCCTTACCCGCGCAAGAGTTTGCTCAGGATGTGCACGAGGCGTTTACTGCGACCGAGACTGGGCCAGTCTTTATTACTGATCGTGGCATACCAAGCCATGTTCTAATCAGCTATCCGGAATATCAACGCCTACTTGCGCTGAAACGCAGCATCTCCAGCAGCTTAGCTATGCCTGGCGATTCAGACGTCGAGTTCGAAGCACCACGTGTCGATATCTACCTCCGACCAGCGGACTTTCTGTAACCAAGCAAAAAATTGGCATACATCGCGTCTATTCCTCCAGAAGCTTGGTCGCGCGCCTGCGAGCTCCACCTCTCGGTGATTTAGCCGCCCAGGCAGCCAGCCATCCCTCCGCTCTAGTCGTGATCGGCGTCCACAAGTAAACCGCCCCTCCTATTGCCTCAACGACCCTGGCGCCAAGTTCTTCTCCGTAAAGAACGGTGGACAGGATACGAAGACCGTTAGCCGACGCGCCAGCCTGGTTCCTCACTAGCCTAGCCAAGTGAGGGCGCCGCGCGTCCAGCCACTGAGTCAACCCAGATGGCGGTAAGAGCGCAGGTAGGCCGAAGCCTGACTGGTGAAACTCCATCTCATCCCTAGTAGCTAGCGCCAGCACTTTCTGCTCAAAGACTGCTCTTAGGCGTTGTGCCTGTTTCAAAGAAATATGTGCACAAGCCGGCTGACTACTGGCGTCTACAGCACCGATAACAATGGTCGTATGGAAAGCGCACACGTCCTTTCGCCTTACGGGAAGCCAGCAATATTTGCAGAAGCGGTAGAGATCCCCTGTGCCCTCATCGATTTCTAAAAGCGGCTTGGCAATAGGGACTCCGAGGTAGCCACACAGTCGGCTGAACGAGAAAACCTCGATAAAAGGTGGGAATTCAATTTCCCGCGGCGGCCTGTCCGTATGTCGGACAAACAACTCAATCATCCGACCAATCGCGGCCAACAGTTGCTCCTGCTGCGATTCAGAAGCAAATACCAATGCGGGATAGAGGGTCCGAATCTTGTCCCAGGATGGCTGGCCCTGAATAGAGATCAGAGGGCGGTGCACATCGGAAAGAAGCGGCACCAAATGCTCTCGAATTACTTTGATCGCAACAGCTGGTGTGACAGCCCGGTCTTCGACCGCTGCGGCCATGCGCCTCAGCACTGAATGATAGGGGGCTGGGATGCTGTCGAGATCTAGATCGTCCAAGTGAAAAGGCATTTCAAATGTCCAGATAGCCTAGTAGTTTTCGCGACATGTTCTGCGTAGGATGAGCCACCGATTGTTTGGATGCTCTCCAACAGCACCGTTTCGGCAAAATGGACGGCGTTTCGGCAACGTGGACAGCAATTTAATGCTGCTGTGGGCGATGTTTGGCATCGCAGCCATCAATTTGAGGAGATTCTCACCTAGTCCGTAACTAAGAACAAAAATCCCCCCTAAAAAAGCGAAAAGCCCGAGTGACCAGACTCGGGCTTTATCGTCGGCCGTAACCGAAAAGATCTCAGATCTCGCGGAGGAGTATCGGCTGCAACGTCTTTCCTGTCAAGGAGAGCGTAAGGGGAATGCACACCCTTTTGCGGCGCGACTCCTGCGCTGCTTGGAAGATGCCTATGAGGCTAGAAATCTATTTGCAGCGTGAAATAGCGCGGCTGCACTTCTATGAGCTATCTAGCTCAGATAGAACCATCGCCGACACTGTTGGCATTTCTCCCACGACTGTGGGTGTCTTGCGCAATAAACTGAGAGCAACAACACTTAATTGGAGTGACATCCAAGATCTCGATGATGCTCAGTGGCGCACCCTGATTGGTACTCACGACCGTAGCGTTGCCGCCCCGAAGCCGGCACCAAATTGGGAATGGGTGCATCAAGAGATGCAGGCAGAAGACGCCACCCTGGAGCATATCTGGCAGGAATGGCGCGAATCCGAGCCCACCGGTATTGGCTACACGCAGTTCACCTCGGGGTATCGCAAGTACATCAAGAAATTACATATCGTCATGCGGCGCGTCCATCTTCCGGGCGATAAGCTGTTTGTTGATTTCGCTGGTCGAACGATCGATGTCCACGATGCCGAAACTGGCGCCATCGAAGAGGCGCAGATCTTTATTGGCGTTCTTGGCTATTCCAATTACACGTTTATCTATGCGGTACCTAGTCAAAAAACGGCTGATTGGGTGGACTGCCACATTAAATGTTTTGAATACATGGGTGGTGCCCCAGCTTGGGTTGTCAGCGACAACCTAAAAGCCGCGGTGTGGAGAAGGGAGCGTGATCGTATCGTCGTCAATCCAAGCTACAGGGACTGCCTCGCCCACTACGGTACCGCTGCCCGGCCGACCAGGAGTCGCAAACCAAAGGACAAGCCGAAGGCTGAAGTTGGTGTCCAGATCGCTCAGCGCCTTTTCTTCCGGCTGCGGAACCGAAAGTTCTTTAGTTTCGACGAGCTGAATACTGAGCTTTATGCCCTGAGCGAAAAGCTCAACCATCATCGCTTTAAGAAACTGGATGGATGCCGGCATCAATGGATGGAAGATACGGAGAGGGAAAAACTGCGCCCATTGCCGGAGCGCCCGTTTGAGCTGTGCGACTGGAAATATCAGGTCCGAATTGGCCAGGATTACCACGTCGAGCACCAAGGTGCTTTTTACTCCGTTCCTTATTACCTCGCGGGAAATCGCGTTGACCTGAGATTCACACAGACCATCCTTGAAATCTTCCTGGCCGGCCGTCGCATCGCAATGCACCTCGTTCAGGCTAAGCAAGGTGCCACGGTGACCGAACGGGAGCACAGGCCACTTTCGCATATAGCTGTCACTGAGTCTGAACCAGCAGACCTAATTCGCTGGGCGGAAGGTATTGGTCCTAGTGCTAACAAGATGATTGCCTATCACCTCCATGATCGACGGGATCCGACGAACGGACTTCGCGCCGCTCAGCGGATGAGAAGCCTGGCACGAACATACGGAGATGAACGCTTCGAGGCCGTTTGTACTTATGCATTGAAATCGAACATCACGAGCCTTCGCAATGTTGAGTCGATTTTCAAGACGAACGCCGATTTACGTCCTGCCAAGCCCCAAAACAGTGAGCCACGTCCCACTCATGGCAACGTGCGCGGGCCTGAATACTTCGGAGAATAAACATGAGTAGCCAACCACAGAACACCATCCAGCTCCGCGAATTGAAGCTCCAAGCTATGGCCGAGGCATATGAACTCCAAAGCCAGCAACCCAAACTGCAGAACATTGCCTTCGATGATCGCCTGGGAATGCTCCTTGAGGCCGAGACCGCATCAAGGAAATCACGCAAGCTAAATCGGTTGATCAAGATCGCTAACTTCCCGGAAGCTGCTTCTCTAGAAGATCTGGACGGACGTACAGCCCGCGGACTTGATAAAACACTTGTTGCCGCCCTGTCGACTTGCAGCTGGATCTCTCGGCATCAGAATCTGATCATTCTCGGCGCCACAGGCGTCGGAAAGACATGGCTTGGCTCGGCTTTTGGACAGCAGGCGTGCCGGTTGGCGATGTCAGTGGCTTTCCGTCGTGTATCAGATCTGTACACCGCGGTGACCGAAGCCCAGCTCGATGGCTCTCTCTTTTCACTTAAGGATCAACTCTATAAGCCGGCACTCCTCATCTTGGATGACTTCGGAATGGGAGAGATGACGCCCGCAGCAGCGCAAGTGCTGCTGGATGTGGTCGACAGGCGTTCACGTACGGGATCAGTACTCATTACCAGCCAGTATCCAGTGGAAAATTGGCATGGTTTCTTCCCGGACCCGACAATAGCGGATGCGGTCTTGGACCGTGTTGTCCATCAGGCTTACAAGATCCAGCTGAAAGGAGAGTCAATGAGAAAACTGCGCGGCAAGAAGTCACTTGCTGAAGTCTAAATAAGTCCACGTTGCCGAAGAACTGTCCATGTGGCCGTTTCAATGCTTGTGTTGCCGGCTGCTTGTCCAGACTTCCGTCACAGTGTCCACCTGGTTCCGATCTGAGTGTCCAGTTCAGACTGAACCAGGTGTCCAGTAGTGACCGAAATATGCACGCATCGTACTCATTGGTTCGGTATCTGCCATCAAGGGTAATCCCGGTCAACTGAGCTATGCGGCCGCCAAAGGAGGGATTGAATCCATGTGCCGGGTAATTGCGGTCGAACTCGGAAGATTTGGCGTCACATGCAATGTGGTTTCCCCCGGTGCAATAGAAAGCAACATGGTTAGGAATACTCCCATGCCAGCGATAGAGCGCCTGCTCAAGAATACCCCTTTGCGTCAATTTGGGCAGCCAACAGACGTGGCCGGAATGGTGGTTTTTTTGTTAGGTGAGGATGGCCGACATATCACCGGCCAAGTTATTCAGGTTGACGGCGGTATGACGGCTCTTTGACAACGAAGGAAAACCAACGTGATAGAAATTCAGGACAGTGAAATAAAAGAAATCATGGAAATCGCTTTGGATCGTGAAATTAACGAATTCTCGATGGCCGCTAACTTTTATGAGGCTTATGACATGGATTCACTGGGTGCCGTAGCTTTAGTCGTAGAGATACAGAAACGTTACGACGTGAGAATCCCTGATGAACGTATGCCCGATGTATGTACAGGAGACCAACTCAAGGCAATAGTAAAAGAACTGCTCAAGGTTAAAGACTAAGTTGGGATTTCTATATGACTGCTGAAGCTCTCTTTCCACAACAGCTGGACTATCACCAAATCGTCAGATTAGTGCCGTATCGCTCACCTTGGTTATTGCTCGATCGAGTGATTGCTTGGGATAACCGAAATATCACTGTTCAAAAATCAATATCTGGCTCAGACCCTATGATGGCAGCACATCTCGCCAACGGCCCCTCAATTATGCCGGGTGTTCTTTATATCGAATTGGTTGGCCAAGCGACAATGTTGCATAGCGTGTTGAGTGGTGGAACTGCTGAAAAAAACAAGCGAGAAAACACAGCCGTTCTGGGGCGCTGCAAAGGAGAGTTCATTTCTCCAGCCTTTATAGGAGAGACCATCACCGCCGAAGTTACCGTCAGCGATCAGATTGCTGATAAAACCATTTATGAAGGGGTCGTACGTGCCGGAAATCGCCTTGTGTGTCGAGTTTCTGGTATCGGTGCAATTATAAATAAACCAACCATATCAATCTCTGCCTAAACGGAGATTCCATTGATTAAAAATTATCAGCAATCAATTGCCATTTCACAGCAATGCTGTGCCATTGCCAATATAGGTAACACTTGGGCTGAATGTTGGGAAGCATTGCTGGCCGGTCGGCGAATATTTTCACAAGGTTCCGCAATCATTCCTGGCTGGCCCGATAGCCCTCCTCTGTCCGCTATTTTGAATTTCCCCGGGTTGGACGAGCAACCACCTTTTTCTCAGCGCACCGATATACTCGCGCGCATCGTGGGCCAACAAATGCGGGCAACTATTGACCAATTTCTGACCACACACCCCTCCGCCACACTGTCATTACTAGTTGCAACTTCGCATGGCAACCCAGGACCCCTTTCCGAAATAGCGAACGTACATTGCGCTGGTGGTGAGATGTCCATGATTGATTCATCAACATGGAAAGGTATTGTGGAAGACAATTTAATTAAGGAGATAAATACAAGTCTAGGCAGAGAACTTCCTGGCGTTACCATATCTGCTGCTTGCGCCTCTTCGCTGGTAGCAATCTCTTATGCTTCAGACCGCATAAACGCCAATCTTTGCGATGCGGTTCTTGTTGTTGCCATCGACACTCTCTCACGCGTGGCATCGGTTGGATTCAATAATATCGGCGCTATGTCGCAACAGGGCTGCCGCCCTTATGACAAGCAACGTGATGGCACCACCGTGGGTGAAGGTGCGGTTGCTATGTTTTTATCCAGGGAAAATCTACTTCCAGAACAAGACGTATATGGGTTGATCGCCGGAACCTCTATATTCTGTGATGCCACCCATATGGTTGAACCTAATTCCAGCGGCATCGCTATCGTCATACAAAGCGCGTTACAACAAGCGCAATTGCAGCCGTCCGATATTCATGGAATCTTCTGGCACGGCACGGGTACTCGCCAGAACGACAAAACCGAAGCTTCTGCTGCGCAGATTGTCTTTGGAAATAGATCCCCATTATGCACGTCTACCAAGGGTTCACTGGGACACACTATGGGTGCCTCGGGTGCATTCAATGTACTGGCCGCTTGTGAGGCGATCCGTCAGAAAATCTTACCCCATATAGTTGGTACTCATGATCCTGAATATGACAATCTTCATCTGACACTAAATACTCCTCATCCTATTACATCAGGCCCAATACTTGTTACGGCACTTGGGTTCGGAGGAATAAATGCCGCTATGACGATATTGCCACCCAAGGGATTTCAATGAGCATCAATACTCTTGACAACGGACCTTATGTTCGAGCCATTGGTTGGATCCATAAACAAGATCACTCCGTACGTGTTGCCTCCCATTCCAAGTGGGCTGACTTGGAAAATCCCATCGATTTCAGTGACACTGGCGACTATCGAATTAAAGACATTGCAACGACTACCTGCTCAACCGACATTCCATTGTCCGTAATGCGCAGCAGCGGCGTGGCGCGTGCACGTTCTGCTGCCAAGGGAACAGTGTTCGCGGCATTATTGGGTAAGCAATTACTTGAAACTGTTTCTGACAAAGAAAACTATCACGGTAATCGTGTTGGCATGGCTGTTGCGTCAAACTCGGCCATTACTCCGATAGCATGGGAATTCGAAACCGTTGGACTGATTAAAGGCTGGGATAAAACCGATACCCTATTGCTGCCTAGCTCAATTCCCAGCTCTATCACTACCCAGATCTCGGCAACTCTTGACACGCATGCTGCCGCCATCTCCTTTCAGGATGGAGCATTCGGCGTCTGTGCGGCAATTGAGTATGCCCATTTGTCGTTCATACATCAACGTTCGGATTACTTTCTAATCATTGGCGCCGAGGAAATTTGCCCGGTTCAATGCAATGCGCTAGCGGCATTGGATGATCAACGCCCATGGTTAGACGGCGCCGCTGGATTGATGTTAGCTAGAGTTCCGAACTCGGAGAATGATTGGCAATTGGCGTTTTGTGGCAACTTAGCTGAAGGCACCGCGTATACATTGCCAGAAGACTGGACAGATGCCGCGATACTTAAAATAGAAATTAAAAGCAGCGCTACGCTGTTCACCTCTCCTCTTGTCCCCTATGCCTTGCATCATCTCTTTATGAGTGCGGCATCCAAGGCTGTTTTGAATTATCGACTGCCTGGAAAAGGAAATTATGTCCTCGGATTTACGCAGCGTAATAGTCAATCCTAAATCACCTGCGATAGTTGCTGGCCTATCTATGAAAATGATCGCAGGCAATACCACAACTATCGGTGGACCGGCTATTTATGCGGCACTTGGCGTACGTTATGCCGGTATCAGCACCGCGTTGCTAACCGCAGTCGGGAGAGATCTTACCGATGTCGACAATGCTATCGCCATTTCTATTGATGATGAATGTATTCCGCTGAGAACAAAGTTACCACGCTCAATGATCACCTGGAGCGGCCCAGCAATACTTGGCGCGACGGGGAAAGGCACCTTATCTGATAATCCGAGTCTTTGGCGCGCTATGCCCCCGAAGAATTACAACATGAGTGGGCATGCGCTTATCCTCGCCAATGGCGATCCCGATTGGTATCAAACTTTACTGACTGCATGTACGCCATCTTTAATTTTTATGGA
The DNA here is from genome assembly GCF_006715495.1 of Herbaspirillum sp. SJZ106. GTDB lineage: Bacteria > Pseudomonadota > Gammaproteobacteria > Burkholderiales > Burkholderiaceae_D > Herbaspirillum. Next base: position 49,435 of record NZ_VFNI01000007.1, on the reverse strand, counting down.
TGCGCACATTGAATGGCTACGAATAAGAGAAAAATCGCTCAACGCTTGTCTGCAAAAAGCACATGTTGTCACCATTACCGAAACCGAATACAAAGCGCTACCACTCTCAGTGCGATCGGGAGTGTCATTTGGTGGTAATGACAAAGCATTGATCATAAAACGCGGCTCACAAGGCGTCACCATCATAGCTGGAAATCAGCGCCGAGAACTCCCTCCGCCAAAACCTATGGTGACTCGTACCGATGTTGGTTGTGGTGACCTACTTGTTGGTTCATTAGCAGGCCATTTTTTAACTTCGTCATCTACAGAAGCACCGCAGACGCTGATTGATCGTCTAACTCAGGCCTATCTGGATTCGATCACTCCATTGACCAAACTAATCGAATCCGATAGCCCTCGTACTTTCATTGGCCACTGTATTACTCAACTTCAGTCAAGGCAAAGTGCAAATGAAGTTCAATAGTGCAGCTTGCGAACCGACACCTAGAGACGATGTGGAAAAATTATTCCCCGTCCTCTTTGTATTTTTTTCCCTCGCAAACATGATTGTGTGCTTGGGCCTCGTAATGTTTGTCCAACATTCCGTCGCCTATATGTTATGCGCACTGCTATATGCAGTCCTTATTACTGCCGAACTCCATTTTCAGATCAAATCCCCGATCTCGGTTTCTATGTTAGGACTGTATGTTGGATTAACTGCCCTCGACTATTTCACCGAACAATATGAAGGATACGCCGGGTTTATTATTTTCGCGTGGCTAAGTCTACTTAGCGGTTTATTACTTCTATGGAGAATGCCCTTCACGGCTTTCTATTCCAAGGGCAGAGGAATAAGACAACTACATTACGCCATTTCTACTCTCTGGTGTGTCGTTTACACCTCTTCATTGCTGGCGAGCACATTGTTAATGCCACATGTCTCCTTCTTGATTATCCCCTATCTCCTTTGTATTGGCTGCGGCTTACTTACGATTTTCTTTAATTTCGTTTGGTTCGGTAAAAGAAACGAACTGCAACAACATTTTGTAATGGGTGATCTATCGTTTCGTAGAGTCACTACTCATTCCGCTGATTTCAACCGATTCTGTCATTTTTATGCACAACAAACCCATCATTCGATTGATGATGGAAGTGGAAAAACAGAAAGAGAAATCGCTGACGACCTCGCTAAACATGAGCGTCAACTAGGAAAAGCCTCACATATATTCATAGCCGAACATAAAAAGAAAATTATTGGTTGCATTCGTTGCATCGTAGATAGGAGAAAGTCCTCTTTTTCAATGGAAAAAGATATGCAAGTCTCTTTTGATCCTTTACGTCGTATTGGAAAAATACTTTATGTAGGGCGATTAGCTGTTGATCCTATTTATCGAGACCGACCAGATGTATTAAACGGATTATTTAAATGCTTCGCCGAACTAGCTCTCAGCAAAGACATATCGTTTGTTGTTGCCGAGAGCTTCGCGTCCCGGTTGCCAACTTACCTCAAATTAGGTTTCGAAATACTGTTTGAGCGTTCCAAGAAACACCATGCCTATATGTCAGAAAATCATATTTGCCACCCCGTCTTCCTTAATTTTTCTAGACTTATTGTTTATCGAAATGAATCCAATTTGGATAAATATCAATTTTCTGAATTTATTAATAAATATCTTGCGGAGCGCTGGTATAAGCGCATCGCTTTATGGTGGTTGTTCAAACCATCATCTCATTGGCCTTGGCGTTTCAGTTTGCAACAAATTCAGACAATGCTTTAACTCAATCACTCATCACTGAACAATATGAATATTTATCAATATCCCGTCAAAGTGGCGATGATCTTGATTACTACACTCACTCCCATCACCTGCACGACGGCACAAGAGATCCCCAATGGAGTCACCGATAGACATAAACTCGACACCATCCTACACAATGCCAAATCACACTTATTGACGCATGAAAATGACGTAGAGTGGTTAAAGACTGCAGGCATCGCAAGCCATCAACTTGCCAGTATGAAGGTCGCTGGGGCTAGCGATAATGCAGTAGGTTATCTGAAAAAAGCCACCGAACTAGAGCCAGACAATGCTGAGATGCTGGCCTATCTGGGTAGTGCCTATGCCATGGCAGGTCGCGATAGCAGCTTTGTCGTCAATAAGGTCAGCAATGTAAATAAAGGGCTGGCGGCACTTGATAAAGCGGTCAAGAAAGATCCGAGCAACTTAACCGTGCGCTTTATCCGCGGCAGTGTTTCCTACAACCTGCCCGCCATGTTTTCGCGCAAAACTACGGCCGAGAACGATTATCTCTTCTTCACCAACGAAGCCGAATCAGGAGCACAGGTCGATCCCAACAGGCTGGCCGAGGCCTATTACAAACTGGGGAAAATAGCAGAAGAACAGAAACGGAAGAGCGCGGCCGAGACTTTCTATACACAAGCGAAAAAGGCCTCGCCACAGTCGGATTGGGCGCAGCAAGCAGACAAAGCGATGAAATGATCAAGCTCACGGATGTCTCACATCGCTATCACATTGGCGACCAGGTGACCCATGCGCTACACCATCTGGAGTTCAGTGCCGAACCAGGAGAAATTATTTCCATTACCGGCCCTTCCGGCAGCGGCAAATCGACACTGTTGAGCATCATGGGTTGCCTGCTTAAGCCGAGCGATGGCACTGTCAGTGTAATGGGCAATAACCTGGATACGCTTGACGACGCGGAGAAAGCTGCCTTGCGGCGCAATCATTTAGGTTTCATTTTCCAATCCTTCAATCTGATTCCGGTACTTAATGCCATGGAGAACGTAGAGTATCCCTTGATCTTGTGCGGTATCGATAGCAGAGAAAGAAAGCAGCGTGCCGAACGGATGTTGGCAACTGTGGGATTGCAGCAGCAAATGAAAAAACGCCCGAATCAACTCTCTGGCGGCCAAAAACAACGCGTTGCCATTGCCCGTGCGCTAATAGCCGAGCCCGATTTCGTCTTGGCGGATGAACCCACGGCCAATCTTGACAGTCATACTGCAGCCGACCTCCTGGCATTAATGTCGGATCTGAATAAAGAGCTGAATACAGCATTCATTTTTTCCACCCACGATCCCAAGGTTCAGCTTTTTCCCATCGGCAGCTTCATCTTGAAGATGGAACGCTGATCCGATGAATACCTTCCAGCTCGCGTTCAGAAATATTTTCCGCAATAAACGACGCACCGCCCTCACCTTTATGTCCATCATTGCGGCCTCCGCCGCGATCATTGTTTTCGGTGGTTTCATTGCCTTCTCTTTCGAAGGTTTGAGAGAAACCACCATTCGCACTCAGCTCGGGCATCTACAGATTGCCAAGAAAGGCTATTTCGATCAAGGCGCAGGCCTGTCCGAAAGCTTTCTCATTGCCGACCCAGCTCATATTGAGCGCGACATCAGACAATCACCGCTAATCAACACCACCACTTGGCGCCTGACCGGCTCTGGCTTGATCAGCTCCGGCGAAACTTCGCTCTCTGCACGTCTGGTAGGCATCATCCCCGAGCGGGAAGAGGATTTCTCGGCATTCGAAACGATCATCGCCGGTACGCACTTGGATAGCGATACACCAGAAGGCTGCGTCATCGGCACAGGGCTGGCGAAGGGATTGAACGCAACGGAAAAAACGACCTTGACCATTCTCGCCACTACCCTGAGCGGGATGATCAATGCCCTAGATTGCACCGTGGTTGGCATCGTCAGAACCGCGTCGAAAGACTATGACAACGTGTACGTGAAAGTACCATTGCCACTGCTACAACGCCTTTTCGACACGACCAAGGTAGAGAAAATTTTGGTGCTTGCCAACGACACAGATCAGATGCCATCCGTTGAAAAACTGGTGGCACAGAGCATTGCTGGCGATCCGACTCTTGAATACAAGTCCTGGTTCGAATTGGCCGAATTTTATCGTGGTGTAGTTAACCTCTATACCAGTATCTTTAAACTTGCTTCCATCGTATTGGGGATAGTGATATTTCTGAGCATCGCCAATACCATGAGCATGTCCGCCTTTGAACGTTTCAATGAAATCGGTGCACTGCGCGCCATCGGCCAGACACGGACAGGCATTGTCAACATGTTTGTCTGCGAAGGTGCGCTGATCGGCCTTATTGGCAGCTTGCTAGGCCTGTCGGCGGGCGCGCTTCTGGCATGGGGCATCAACCTGACTGGCGGCATCGCGGTACCTGCTCCACCAGGCATGTCCACGGGTTATACCGCGTTCATCAAGCTGAACTCATTCGCCTTCCTGTACGCCTTTTTCACGGCACTTCTGGCGTCTATGCTGTCATCGTTCTATCCGGCCTGGTTGGCATCGCGTATCGACATTATCCGAGCACTACACCACACATGAATGTCATCAAATTTATCTTGTCTGCTGCGGCACTACTTGCCACGATACCGCTGATTGTGCTTGCGCAAGAAATCGATACGGTAGATGCAGCATCCATTCTGGAAAAGGTTGATGCCATTCGTTCTCCTTCGGAGAATTTCGTCTTCACCGTAAAGGTGAATTCCCTGACATCCACCTTGGAGGGCGAAAGCGAATTCGAAGTATCAGTACACAATCGCACTAAAAGCTTGGTTCTGTACCGCCAACCCATCAGGCAACGTGGCCGGGCGCTGCTTCTGGATGGCCCTAACATGTGGATCTACATTCCTGGCACCAATCGCCCGGTTCGCATCTCACCGCAACAGCAACTCACTGGTGCGGTATCGAATGCCGATGTTGCTCGGGTCGTCTTCAGTCTCGACTATTGTGTAGAGCTCGTTGAAAAACAGCACATAGATGACCTGCCTGCGTTAAGACTTGAACTGCGCGCACGGCAAAACAGCGTCCCCTATCAGTATGTGCAGCTATGGATCACACAGAAGGATCTACGTCCCTTGAAGGCGGATTTCTTTTCGTTGTCCAAAAAACTGATCCGTACCATTCGCTATGAGGGGTATCGAAACGTACTCGGGCAACAACGTCCCACCATTCTCAAAATTGTCGATGCCATCAATCCAACCGTGAAGGCAACGCTGACCTATTCCAACTTCAAAATCCAAGATACGCCGCCCGAGCATTACCAGCCGTCCTATTTAGGGAGGCTAGCAAATTAGAAAATACACGCCTCGCTGGGCGTTTTCCTTACTCTGTCTGTATGCAAACATCGCTCTGGCCACTGACTTGATCGCAACCACCGATGCATCTCCGCTTGAGAGTTCCGGTTATCTCAGTCTGCGCCAGTTACATAGCACAGGCAACGACAACGAGCGTGCCGATCGGCTGTCAGTACTCGGATTGATCAAGTCACGTATGAAACTTGAGCGCGATCTGCTGACGCTTCAATTACGTCCTCTGCAGGCGTGGCAAATCAATTCCGACGTTAGCGAGACGAACATCCATGTGGATGAGCTTTTTTGGGAACATCAATTTTCGCCGGTTTCGTTTGTCTTTCTGGGTAAGCGAAAAATTGTCAACGGTGTAGCCACTGGCAGAAATCCATCCGATTTCTTTAACCAAGGTAAAACCGAAGACCGCACATTGGCCGACCAAGATCGCCGGGCCGAAAAAGAAGGAGATGAAATGGCAGGATGGTCCTATTTCGGCTCATCCTATAGCCTACAGTCGCTCTTGGCCACACCGTTCAGGAACAGCCAGCGCATACGCGCAATGCTGCAGTTAAACAGTAATTGGAATGCACTCGCCACGGATGTTTCATTGATCGCCTATTACGCTGATCGTCCCGCACTGGGCGTGAACCTTTCCGCGGTATTAGGAGAGAAAACCATCGTCTACGCCGAGGCTGCCATGCGTAAAGGACGTGACCGCCAGTCTCTCGTACTATCCGCCAACGGTACCGTAACTGGCACCATGGATGATTCCAAGCGCTGGATTGCCGATATTGTCATCGGCAGACAATACACCACCGACCGAGGAATCACGTTGACAACTGAATATTGGCGCAACGATAACGGCTTTTCCAATCAAGAATATGCGGGTATTACTCATACCTTGACATCTGACACGGGAAACCCGCGTTTGGCAGGAAGTTTGTTAAGTACACCTGGGTTACGAAGAAATTCTGTATTTATCCGTATCGGTGACATTCCCTTGCTTGAGGCACAAAAAGGCGAGATCACGTGGATTCGGAATCTGGATGACGCCAGCAACTACATCCGGTGTGCTATCAGTTGGGATATCAACCAGATCGATAGCTTGCGGCTTGGGTTTGATAAGTTATCCGGTGCTCGATTGAGCGAATATGGCGCGAGTAAGATCAATAACCGGTTTTTTTTGATCTACAAAAGAAATTACTAAAAAAAGAAGTGTTCCGGCAGAAAACCATCCGCCGGCCCCCAAACCAATCTTGAACAGATCCTTACAGCGGAATCTGCGGCGGCACGTCTTCCGGCTTCACGCCGGAGAACTTCTGCAGGTTGCCCAGCACGGTCGGCTTGATCTTGCCGGCATTGCGTTCGGCCACGATCCACTTGTTGATGGCCTCGACCCAGGCCTTGTCGTCTTCCTTGGGCACGCCGATGTTGGTGGAAGTGGCTTCCAGCGGCAGCGGCACGTACATCTTGCCCAGCGACGGGTTCTTCTTGAGGATGTTGAGCGACAACAGCCACACCAGCACCTGCGCATCGACGCGGCCGGTCTGCAGCGCCAGGGTGGCGTCGTCGGCCTTTTCCAGGCGCACGATGGTGGCGTTGGGGCACACGCGCGAGATCATCTGGTCGTGCGAGGAACCGATGTCCACGGCGATCTTCACTTCCGGCTTGTTCAGGTCGGCCCAGGTCTTGTATTCCTTCTTGGAGACGATGGTGAAGGCGTTCAGGAACAGCGGCTCGGAAAAGCCGATCACTTCACGCCGCGCCGGGGTCGGGTTCATGCCGAAGAAGATGTCGATCTTGCGCGTCTGCAGGTCCAGCACCGAGTTGCCCCAGGTGGTTTCGGTGATGTCCAGCTTGACGTTCAGGCTGGCCGCCAGGCTCTTGGCGAAGTCGATCATGAAACCGCCCCATTCGCCGCTGGCCAGGTCCTTGTTGTAGTACGGCGCCGCGCCGCGCACCGCACCGATGCGCAGGGTCTTGGTGCGCTGGATGCGCGCGAAGGTGGCTTCGGTGGAAGCCGGCGCGGCGGCTTGCGCGAAGGCATTGGGCAGGTACGACGCGGCGGCGAGGCCGGCGACGTTGGCGATGAAACTGCGGCGGTTGGTCATGGATTCTCCCTGTTTGGCGGATGGCGGCGACTGTGCGCGTCAAAAATATGTCCGGCAAGCAGCCGGACAGCGCCGTCGATTTTAGCCCAGGCGCAGGCGGGTGCGTGGGCAATTGCCGGATGAAATTTGTTGTTGCGTCATCCTTCGGAGATCCGCCGGCGCCGCCCTCCCAACCAATGGGAAAGCAGGAACAATCCACATCCGGCAGATCGTCGTCCGGACCAAAGCCGGGGCCCCGGCCTTGGCCGCGACGATGTCGGATAATTCGACGTTTTGCATCTTCTTACAGAACAAAACGTCTTAAAAACCACCATTTCAACATCAATCTTCATCTTTTTATCGTATGAACCCTTGCCTAGAATGCGCTACAGGGAACATCGAAAAAAGGAACCGCCATGAAGATCGTATTGCTCGGCGCCGGCCACATCGGCCTGGCCATCGCACGCCGCCTGCACGGCTGCGGCGACTATGAGGTGCTGGCCGCCGACCGCGACGCGGCGGCGCTGGCGCCGCTGGCGCAACTGGGCGTCGTCACAGAATGCGCCGACTTCAGCGATGCCGCCGGCCTGCAGGCCCTGCTGGCGCGCGGCGACGCCGTCATCAACGCCCTGCCCTGGCACATGGCCGTCACCGTGGCCGAGGCCGCGCGCGCGGCCGGCGTGCATTACTTCGACCTGACCGAGGATGTGCAGGCCACGCGCCGCATCATGCAGCTGGCGCAGGACGCCAATACCGCCTTCATGCCGCAATGCGGGCTGGCGCCGGGCTTCATCGGCATCGCCGCGCACCATCTGGCGCAGGCGTTCGACGACATCGACGAAATCAAGATGCGGGTCGGCGCGCTGCCGGAGTTCCCCACCAACGAGATCAAGTACAACCTGACCTGGAGCGTGGACGGGCTGGTCAACGAGTACTGCCACCCGTGCGAGGCGATCCGCGACGGCCGCCTGCAGGAAGTGCAGCCGCTGGAAGGCCTGGAACACTTCTCGCTGGACGGCGTCGAGTACGAGGCCTTCAACACCTCGGGCGGCCTGGGCACGCTGTGCGCGACGCTGGCCGGGCGCGCCGCCAACCTCGACTACAAGTCGGTGCGCTACCCCGGCCACCGCGACCTGCTGCGCTTCCTGCTGGAAGGGCTGCGTCTGAAGGAGCGGCCGGCGTTGTTGAAAGACATATTGCGCAATGCCGTGCCGGCCACCATGCAGGATGTGGTGCTGGTGTTCGTCACCGTCAGCGGCCACCGCAACGGCCAATACCTGCAGCGCGTGTTCAGCCGCAAGGTATTCGCGCGCGAAGCCGATGGCATACATGAGAGCGCGATCCAGATCACCACCGCCGCCGGCGTGTGTGCCGCGCTCGACCTGTTCGCCGCCGGCCGGCTGCCGCAGCGCGGCTTCATCCGCCAGGAGCAGATCGCCTTGCCGGACCTGCTGGACAACCGCTTCGGCCGCGCTTATGCCGGCCAGGATACGGGCGAAGCGGCGCCTGAACATCCGGCGCGACGGAGTTACACTGCCCCTATCGCATCCCAGGGAGAACCGCATGACCACCCCAGCCGCCGACCGCTTGCAGCATGATTCCGCCATGGATGTCGCCATCGCCGATGCGCAGCTCATCGGCCTGTTGCACACGCAACGCGCCTCGCAGCAGATCGATTTCCTGCTGCGCGCGCTGCATGTGCCGGCCTGTACCGTCAAGCCCGCGCGCGCGGAAGTGAGCCGGCTGGAACTGGCGCAGGCGCTCAACATGCTGCTGTTCGAAAAGCTGCTGCAGGAAGTGCCGGACGCCGCCGCCTACGTCGCCGACGCCATGGCCGCAGGCGAGCGTATGCACTTCGACCACGGCGCGCTGCGCACGGTGCAGGGCGCCAACACCGGCCTGCTGCCGCCGGGCGAAACCGCCATCACCCGCATCCTGCGTCCGCTGGGCTATGTGCAGAACGGCCTCTACCCGCTGGAACGCATCGGCATGACCGGCCGCACCTACGGCCACGCCGATGCGCCCGAAGAAATCGCCCAGTTCTTCGTCAGCGAATTGCATGCGGAGCGATTTTCGCCGGAGTTCCAGGCCATTGTCAGCCGCGTCATCGGCACCTCGCGCGACCCGCTCGGCGACGATACCAAGGCCTTGCTGGCGCAGCTGGAAGCCGACGGCGAACTGCCGTTGGCGGCCGCGCAGGCCTTGCTGCCGGTGCTGCTGTCATGCTTCGAACGCCAGCACGAACTGCCCAGCCTGGCCGAGTATGAAAGGCTGCGCACGGAGTCCGCCGAGATGGCCTGGATCGCCACCGAGGGCAATGTCTTCAACCACGCCACCGACCGCGTGCCGGACGTGGAAGCGGTGGCCGAACGGCAACGCGCGCTGGGGCGGCCGATGAAAGACAAGATCGAAGTCTCGCGCAACGGCCGCGTGCGCCAGACCGCCTATCGCGCCTGCACCGTACTGCGCCCGATGCGCGATAAGCATGGCGCGGTGGTGCAGAAAGCGGTGCCGGGTTCTTTCTACGAATTCATCTCGCGCGACCGTTACATCGACGAACAGGGCGTGCAACGCCTGGACCTCAGCTTCGACAGCGGCAATGCGCAAGGCATCTTCAAGATGACCGCCAGCGGCGGCATGTAACAACGACCGGGAAACCATCATGACCAGCGCCGACATCCTCAACGCCTGCGACCTCGACGCCGCTGCGCTCGATCATGCAGACTGCACGCTCGCCGTCCATTCCCCCTGCGACGGCAGCCTGCTGGCGCGGCTGCGCGAACACAACGACGACGATGCGCAACGCACTATCGGGCAAGCCCATGCCGCCTTTTTGCAATGGCGGCAGACGCCGGCGCCGCTGCGCGGCGAGCTGGTGCGCCTGCTGGGCGAGGTCTTGCGCGAGCGGCGTACCGCGCTGGGCGCGCTGGTGACGCTGGAAGCCGGCAAGATCAAGTCCGAAGGCATCGGCGAGGTGCAGGAGATGATCGACATCTGCGACTTCGCCACCGGCCTGTCGCGCCAGCTGCACGGCCTGACCATCGCCAGCGAACGCGCCGGCCACCGCATGATGGAAACCTGGCACCCGCTGGGCGTATGCGGCGTGATTACCGCGTTCAATTTTCCGGTCGCGGTGTGGGCGTGGAATGCGGCATTGGCGTTGGTATGCGGCGACAGCGTGGTCTGGAAGCCGTCGGAGAAAACGCCGCTGACAGCCCTGGCCGTGATGCGCGCTTTCGATGAAGCCGCGGCGCGCTTCGAACGCGGCCACCCCGGATTATTGCCGCCAGGACTGTGCGGCCTGCTGCTGGGCGGCGCGGCGTTAGGCGAAGCGCTGTCGCAATCGCCGCAAGTGGCGCTGGTGAGTGCCACCGGCAGCGTCGCCATGGGGCGCAAGGTGGCCGTCGCCGTGGCGCAGCGCCTGGGCCGCAGCCTGCTGGAGCTGGGCGGCAACAACGCCATGGTCGTCACGCCCAGCGCCGACCTCGAACTGGCGCTGCGCGCCATCGTCTTTTCCGCGGTGGGCACCGCCGGGCAGCGCTGCACCACATTGCGCCGCCTGATCGTCCACCGCAGCATCGCCGACCGCCTGCATCAGCGCCTGTCCCAGGTCTATGCGCGCCTGGCCGTCGGCGACCCGCGCCAGGAAGGCACCCTGGTCGGCCCGTTGATCGACCGCCGCGCCTATGAAGCGATGCAAGACGCGCTGCGCAACGCGCAGGCGCAAGGCGGCACGGTCACTGGTGGTGAACGCGTGCCGGTCGGCACGGCGCAGGCGGCGTCTTCCAGTTGGTATGTGCAACCGGCGCTGGTGCTCATGCCGCACCAGAGCGAGGTCATGCATGCCGAGACCTTCGCGCCCATCCTCTACCTGGTCGAGTACGACGGCATCGAAGAAGCCATCGGTTTGAACAACGCGGTACCGCAGGGATTGTCTTCCGCCATCTTCAGCAATGACGTGCGCGAGACGGAGCTGTTCATGTCGGCGCTGGGCAGCGACTGCGGGCTGGCCAACGTCAACATCGGCACCAGCGGCGCCGAAATCGGCGGCGCCTTCGGAGGCGAGAAGGAAACCGGCGGCGGCCGCGAGTCGGGTTCGGACGCATGGAAGAACTACATGCGGCGCGCCACCAACACCATCAACTACAGCGGCGCCTTGCCGCTGGCGCAAGGGGTGAAGTTCGATATCGGGTGAGGCCGGCGCGGCGGCGGCAGTGCAGCGGTACGACTGCATCCTTGCAACATCCCGGCGCTTTTTTAACAGCAACGCCATCCGCGTAAATCCGGGTAAGAAGCCCCCTGCCCCGACCCGCCCACGCTTACGCTGTGATTCCTGCGTCTCGTTCTCTGCGGCAACAATGCTGCGGCGCTACGCATAGCAAGAGGGGGAATCTCATGCGCACACCACATCCATCCCGGCGCCGCCGCGCCAGCGGCTGGCTGGCTGCCTGCATCGGCGCCGGCACGCTGGCCGGCTGTGCCAATTTCAGCGAAGTGCAATCCGAGCAACGCGACATGTTCATGGTCACCGCCACCGGCGTGAGCTACACCATGTCGATACCCGCGCTGACCGCCGCCGCCAAGGAAAAAGCCCATGACTTCTGCGGCAAGCAGCAGATGAATGCCGACCTGCGGCAACTGGTGCGCGGCTGGCGGCCGATGCAGGTCGACCTGTATTTCCGCTGCCAGCCCAAAGGCCTCAGCCTGCAGGCGCTGCTCGATTGAGCTGATAGTCGGCCGCGGCCGCGCGCTCAGGCCGGAAAGTCGCGCTCGCGCTGCACGCTGCCATCGGCGGCAAAGCCGTCGGCCAGCCTGAATTGCGCCACGCCCAGCGTGGCGACCGCATCGGCGGCATCGGCCAGTTGCTCATGCGGGTCGCCTTCCAGCACCCGCGCCGCTTGCGCCAGCACTTGCCCGGCCGCGCGCAGTTGCACCTGCAATACGCTCTCGCCGTCTTCATCGGCCAGCGCGAAGATCGCGGTGGCATCGGCGGCGGCCGCGCCTGACTGCGCCAGGCCGTGCTCCAGCTCCGACATCATCTGCAGCGTGCCGTATTCGGCATTGCCGGTCTGCTTGGCGCCGTGGAACAGGTCCTGGTACATGAAGTGCAGCTGGCAGCGCGCCTCGTCGCCGGATTTGCCGGTCAGGCAGTGCTGCATCAGCGGCGTGTGCTTGTCGGCCCAGGTGCGAAAGCGTTCGGCGCGCCGTTCGAAGTAAGCGTCGGCGGCGGCCTCGTCCTGCGGCACCGCGTAGAAGGGATCGTCCAGGTCCTTCAGGGCAAAGCCCAGCAAAAAGCGCAGCTCCAGCGCCTCATCGTCGGCCGCAAAATCATTGGCCGGCCAGCCGCGCATGCTGCGCTCGATGGCCGGCACGCTCATCACCTTCTTGTCGGTCAGCGAGGCGAACGCGTCGCGGTTCATGGCATCGACATCGCTGTAGGTCAGCGCGCCGATCTCGTCCGGGTGGTACAGGTGATGCACCAGCACCACGCGGGCTTGCGGGCTCTCCAGTCCGGCTTCCTGCAAGCTGGCGCGCAGCGTGTCGAAGGCATCGCCATCGGTAAACACGCGTCCGGCCTGCAAGCCGCCCTGGGTACGCGCCAGGAACGGGATCAGGAAGGCGTTGATTTCCATTTCCTTCTCGCCGCGGCGCATGAACACGATATCGGCGGTCTCTTCCGCCACCGCGCGCAGCAAGGCATGGCCGCGGCTGTCTTCAAAGCGCAGGTGCTCCAGCGCTTCATACAAGGTTTCGTCATCGCGCTGGCGCAGGCACTTGCGGATCATGCGCTCCAGTTCGTCCTGGCCCACGCGGCGTCCGGCCGCATCCGGCTCGCCAACGGCCACGGCGGCGGCCAGCGCGGCCAGTTGCAAGACCTGCTCCTCGCCCTCGTCCAGCACCTGCGATGCGGCATGGGCATTATGCTGGCGACGGCGCGAGGCATCGGTGGCGACGTGGGTCTTGGCCTTGGGCTTGTCCCTGGCCGGGCCTTGCGGCTTGGCGGCCGCCTTGCCGTTGGGTTTAACTTGCTGCTTGCCTTGCGGGCGGTTCGGTTTGTTCATGGTTTTTCCTGAAATTCAGTCTGGGCGCCGCCCGGCAAGGTCGCCAGCAGCATGCCGGCCAACGCCACGGCGAAGGCCGCGCCCTGCAACGCGCTCAGGCTCTCGCCCAATGCCGCCACGCCCACCAGCGCGGCACTGACCGGCAGCATCACGGTGAACACGCCTGCGCGCCCGGCCGGCACCACCTTCAGGCCGGTCATCCACAGCCATACCGTCCACACGCTGGCGGCCAGCGCGTAGAACACCAGCAGCAGCCAGATATTGGCCGATACGGCGCCAAAATCGAAACGCAACGCAGTATAGAGCCCCATGGGCGTCATCAGCAGCAGGCCCCACAGGTTGATGATGGCGCTGATGCGCTTGGGCGTGAGCACCGCGGTCAGCTTCTTGCCGATCACCGCATACGAGGCTTCGCACAGCACCGCGCCGAACACCAGCAGGTTGCCCAGCCAGGCATATTGGCCGTGAGCCTCGCCGGCGCCGTGGCTGCTCTTGGCGAACGACAGCATGCCGATGCCCAGCGCCCCGCAGGCCACCGCTCCCCACACGCGCGGCGTGATCTTCTCTTTCAGGAAGATCCAGCTCATCAGCGCCACCGCGGCGGGAATGGCCGACATGATCACCCCGGCCGACACCGCGCTGGTCATCGACACGCCGGTGATCATGCAGATCGTGAACAGGAAATTGCCGAGGAAGGACTCCAGGAACACCAGCCGGCGCGACTGTGGCGACAACGGCTTTTCATCCGCGGGCTTCTTCATCCAGCGCAGCATGGCGACGGCGCCGATGCCGAAACGCAGCCATGCGAGCAAAAAGATCGGCAGCGCCGCCGCCAGCGGTTTGGTCAGCGCGACATAGGCGCCGACCATCGACATACTCAGCATCAGGCAGCCGTAGCCCATGGCCCGGCTCGGGGTATAGCTCATGTTGTTCGTTGTGGTTGGCGGCGAGGCTTAGAACGTCTGCACACCCTTATGCCTGCCAGTGGATCGGCCTTGCATTTTAACCGCAGACGAATTTATTTCCGGTCGGAACCGCTGGCATTGCTCCTCCATGCGACGGTGATCAGATGAAGCGAAGCCCGGCTGCCAGGAAATATCCGATTTCTTCTACATACATAGGAATCGTTCTCAATAAGAATGGCGGCTCCGGTTTGCGCGAATCCAGTCACGAGCATGCATTCGCCTCGGCTGTCGCACGTTTCCAAGCATTCTCCTGTGCGAGGCCGTTTCCCGTTTATTCCCGCCGCATCAACCGGCCAGGGAAGCGATGGAAGAAACCAGCCGGCGCAAGCGGCCCAACCCGCCTCCTTGCGCTGGCTCTCTCCTCCCAACCATTCGTGTTACGCCAGCGTCACGTCAGCCAACACCTTCAAGAAGAAAGGCTGACCCGATGCTGAGAAAGATCCCCCTGGCCATTGCATTGGCTTGTTGCCAGGGCTGGTGTTTAACCGCTGGCGCGACTGGCAGCGAAGGCGTCCCGGATACCCGTGGCCGACTCGACGATATTACCGTCCATGACGACCATGTTCCCGATGACATCGCGGCTACCGTCACTGTCGTCACGCGCGAAGACCTCCAGGAAAAAAGCGCCCGTAACATCAAGGACGCACTCAGGGACGAGGTGGACGTGATGGTGCGCACCCGACCTTCGAACTTTTCAGCGACGCGTTCAGCGACCGGCCGCGCCCGCAATGAAGCCATCAACATTCGCGGCATTGAAGGCAACCGGGTGCTGATCGTGCAGGATGGCATCCGCCTGCCCAACAGTTTTTCATTCGGGCCCGCATTTCAGACCGGGCGCGGCGACTATTGGGAGATCGACAGCTTCCGCAAGATCGAAATTTTGCGCGGCGCCAATTCAACCCAATACGGCGCCGATAGCCTGGCCGGGGTGGTCAGCGTCACCACACTGGGGCGCGCGACCTGATCGGCACGGGCAAAAGCACAGGCGGCTTCATGCAGTCGTCCTATGCACAACAAGACAATTCCTTCAACCACTCAGCCGGTGTCGCCTTTGACGACGATCGCTGGCAGGGCATGTTCATGGGCAGCCTGCGCAGCGGTCACGAGACCTGGTCACAGGAAAATAACCAGAGCCCCAATAGCAACCGCACCGCGCCCAATCCGGTCAATATGGAAAGCCGCTACTACCTGTCCAAGCTGGGGTTCAAGATGAATCCCGCCAATCGCCTGCAAGCCACGCTGGAGAACCTGAACCTGCAAGTCGATACCAATGCCTTAAACCAAGTCTCGCCGACACCGGTTTTCCGGGCCACGCGCTCGATGCATGCCTATGACACGACCAAGCGCAAACGCCTGTCGCTCGAATATTTCCACGATGGGAGCGAGACAGACTGGCTGAGTCGGCTGCATGCGCATCTGTATTGGCAGGATTCGAGTATTCGGCAATTGACGAAGGAAAGCGTGTTTGGGCCCGTTCCTACTGGTTCGTTCTTGACGGATTTTCTTAATAATTGGTTTTTTGAAAAACAAGGCGCCTTCCTCGGCGCCGTTGCGCCACCGCGCACAGTTCAGCGCCTGCGCGACAATCGATATAGCGACAAGACCATCGGTTTTAATATCGTGGCCGATACCCATTTTCGGGTCGGGCAGACCAGCCATGCCCTGCGCCACGGCTTGGATGTCAGCTATTCCAACATCGCGATGACGCTTGGAGGAACCGTTCCGGGAAGCGGACTGCACTTTCCGCAAAAAGTCTCCCCGGACAGCAGCTATCTGCTGGCAGGCGGCTTTGTTCAGGATGAGATATCCATCTCACAGTTCAAGATTATTCCGGGATTGCGTTACGATTTTTTCCGTCTGGTGCCGGACGAGTCTTCCTTATCGGCCCTCGACAAGAAAGAACTTGCAACCAGAAAAGCCTCGTTTGCAACGCGCAGCGACTATGCCTTCACGCCGCGCCTGGGGCTGATCTGGGAGCTTGCGCCGGCCTTTGCGCCCTATTTTAATTATGCCCGGGGATTTCGCGCCCCCACGCCGGAACAACTGAACGCCAACTACTTCCATCAGTTGCCGTTTTTCACTTACATGTACTCGGGCAATCCCCATTTAAAACCAGAAAAGGTAACCGGTATAGAGCTTGGCGTACGCGGTGCCAGCAAAGGATTTCGCTACTCGCTGGCGTCATTTACAAGCCGCTATCGCGATTTCATTCAGAACCGGGTCGTCGGCGACAGGATTGATGTGGGCGCGCTCCAGGAATGGAAGAGCGTCAATGAAAACCGGGCGCATATCCGAGGATTTGAGGCCAGAAGCGAATGGGATATCAATGCCGCATGGCGAACCAATGCCGCCATCGCTTATGCACGCGGCGATGTAGAAGAATCGATATTCGGCCGGCCAACGGCCTGGGGGCAATCCATTCCCGTTGTCGGCAAGCGCTGGGTGCCAATGAACTCGATCCAGCCGATGCGCGCCATCATCGGCGCGCGCTACCGGCAGGCCGGCTGGGGTGCGCATGCCAACCTGGAGCATGCCTGGGGCAAGGCAAGGAGTCGCATCGCTGGCGATGCCTCCAACAGCACCGCCAAGATGGCGCAGCCTTATTCGGTGATCAATGCCGGTGCTTGGATGGCGCCTTTTCCCGGTTTTACCGTCAGGCTCAATGTGGAGAACGTCTTCAATGCCTATTATGCGCGCTGGTCCGATATCGGCCCGGAGGATGCGACTTCCAACAATAGCCAAAGCACCAACGCAATCCGTTACGCCACGGCCCCGCCTCGCAGCCTGCAGTTGACCTTGCGGTATACCTATTGATCACAAGACGTTCCCATGAACGCCATCATTGAACGCACCGCTCTGCTCTCCTTCCGTTTCAACATCGGGACGGCTGGCCTGCGCAGACTGATGCCGCCCCCGATGGAAAAGGGCCAGCCGTTCGCCAGCCACTACATGTTCGCATCCGCCAATTGAGATGGCGGGCAAAGGCAGGAGACAATAATCCAAGCACATGGGGGAATCCGTCTCCCGTCATGCCTTATCTGCATAGGCCGCAAAAACCTGCCGCGCTCGGCGCCGCCCTTCCATGCACGCTAAGCATGAACGCCGCCCTTCCCGGAGCGCATACTGGCAGGTATCGGACGACATGTCCGGCCCACCAACGCAAAGGAAACACCATGGTTCCCCTCATCGAAGGCACCCGCTCGTTCGGCATCATCGGCGGGCTCGGCCCGCTGGCCAGCGCCGACGTTTTCTTCAAGCTGATGAAAGCCATGGCGGCGCACGGCAATATCGAACAGGCCGATGTCGTGTTCGAGCAGCATCCGTTTCGCGGCAGCGGTTCGACCAGCGCCGCCACCACCGAGCGCAAGCTGTATGTGTTCGACATGATCCGCGATTTCGAACGGCGCGGCGTCGGCGCGGTGGTGCTGCCCTGCTTCCTCAGCCATACCTTCCTCGACGAACTCAAGGCCAACACCACGCTGCCCATCGTCGACCTGATGGAGGCGCTGCGCAGCCACGTGCGCCGCATCCACCCGCAGGCCGCCCGCATCGGCGTGCTGACCTCGGACTACACGCGCGCCAGCGGCCTGTTCGAACGCTACTTTCCCGCGCCGGCCTTCGATGTGATCTATCCCCGCATGCCGCAGGGCCGCGACGCGGTGACCGAGGCGGTCTATGGCGAAGGCGGCATCAAGCAAGGTTCGCTCACCGGCAAGCCGTTGCAGTTACTGACTGAGGCGGCGCAGGATCTGGTGGCGCAAGGCGCGGACCTGATCCTGCCCGGCCTCACCGAAGTGGCGCTGGTGGCGCATGCCATCGGCACGCTGCCGGTGCCGATCGTCGATGCCAACCAGGTCTATGCGCAATGCGTGGCCGATGGCCGGCGCGAGACGTCGGCCAAGCCGTTCAAGATCGGCGTGGTGGGTGGCGTGGGGCCGGCGGCCACGGTGGATTTCATGCAAAAGATCGTGCGCAATACGCCGGCCGAACGCGACCAGGACCATATCAAGGTGCATGTGGAACAGAACCCGCAGATCCCCGACCGCACCGAGAACCTGGTCGGCCAGGGGCCCGACCCGACCATCGCGCTGTACGCCACCTGCAAGAAACTGGAGGAAGGCGGCGCCGACCTCATCGCGATTCCCTGCAACACTGCGCACGCCTACGTCGAGCGCATCCAGCCCAGCCTCTCCATCCCTATCGTCAACATGCTGACGGTGACGGTGGAAAGCATCCGCGCGCGTTTTCCTGAGCTGAAGCAGGTCGGCCTGCTGGCGACCTCGGGCACCGTCGGCAGCGGCGTCTACCGCCGCGCGCTGGAAGAACAGGGACTGGAACAGCTGACGCCCTCGCCGGCCATGCAAGAGCGCGTGATGAACGCCATCTACGGCCGCGAAGGGGTCAAGGCCGGTTATACCGAAGGCCAGTGCCAGGACGACATCCGCGCCGGCCTGGATGACCTGGTGCGGCAAGGCGCCGACGTGGTCATTTTGGGATGTACCGAACTGCCGCTGCTGCTGCCGTACCCGCAACTGGAGCACGGCAGCGGCAAGACCGTCGTCCTGGTGGATCCCACCGATACGCTGGCGCGGCGCTGCGTGGCGTATGCGGGGACAGCAACGGAATAAAACGAAATCGGCATTACCAGGCGGCCAGGATGCCGCCCTTGAATTCGGTTTCGATGAACCGCTTCACTTCATCCGACTGGTAGGCCTGCACCAGCCTGGGCAACCAGGGCTGCGCCTTGTCCTTCTCGCGCACGGCGATCAGGCAGGCATAGGGGCTGTCCCCGTTCTCCACCACCAGGCTGTCCCTGGCGGGATTCAAACCGGCCTTGGCGGCGAAGTCGGCGTTGATCGCGGAGGCATCCAGATCGTCCAGCGTGCGCGGCAATTGCCCGGCATCGATTTCGACGAATTTCCACTTCTTCGGATTCTCGACGATGTCGATGGGCGTGGCATTGGTGCCGGTCAGGGCATCGATGCCGGCGCGCAGCTTGAGCGCGCCATGCTTTTGCAACAGCAGCAGCACGCGGCTTTCATTGGCCGGGTCGTTGGGGATGCCGATCTTGGCACCGGCGGGAATGTCTTCCAGCTTGCGGTACTTCTTGGAATAGACCGCCATCGGCCCGATCATGGTCTTGCCCTCGGCATACAGCTTGTAGCCGCGCGCCTTGATCTGCGCATTCAGGAACGGACGGTGCTGGTAGCTGTTGGCGTCGAGTTCGCCGGCATCGAGCGCCGCATTGGGCTGGATGTAGTCGTTGAATTCGATGATCCTGATCTTGTAACCCGGATTGTCGCGCTCGAACACGCGCTTGACCGCTTCGAAGATCTGCGCATGCGGGCCGCTGGTCACGCCGACCTTCAGCACCTTGTCCTGCGCCCGGGCCGGCGCATGCATCGCCAGTGCCGCCGCCAATGCCGCCGTCAATACGGCGCCCGTCCATCTCCTGATCCATGTCGCCACTGCGTGTTTCATCCTTTGTCCCCGGCAAGAAAAACAGCCAATGTAACGACGGCCCCGTGGCAGTGGAACGAATCTTTTCCCGCTTGTTTATGTCCGCAGCGACTAAGCGCGCAGCAGATCCGCCTGCGGTTCCCGCGATGCCGCCGCTCCCGCGATCAGCGCACGGCATCGCGGCCGGAGAAGGATGCTTTCAGGCCGCCGATGTCGAGCAAGGGCATGGCATTCCCCTCGTTGGCGCAACGCGCCCTCAGGCGGTCACACCGGTGCGGTAGCCGGCGCCGACATGGCGCGCGGGCAAGGTCGGGGCGCCGCGAAACAGTTTCTCGCGCAGCGTGCCGGCAGCGTAGTCGCGCTTGTAGGAACCGCGCTCCTGCAGCACCGGGATCACCAGATCGACGAAATCCTCGAAGCTCTCGGGCGTGACCGTGCGCGTGAGGTTGAAGCCGTCGACGCCGGTATCGGCCATCCAGGCCTCCAGCTCATCGGCCACCTGGGTGGGCGAGCCGACCATGGTGGCGTAGCGCCCGCCCAGCTCAAGCTGTTGCAGCAGCTTGCGCTTGGTCCAGTTGAGTTCGGGGTTGGTCACGGTCTTGACCAGCGATTCGATGGAATTGGTCTTGGCCGCGCGGATCGGCTCATCCAGTTCATATTGCGAGAAATCGATCCCGGTGCCGGCCGAGAAATGTGCCAGCCCGGCTTCCGGACTGGCATAGCTGGCGTATTCGCGGTACTTGTCGCGCGCGGCCTGTTCGGTGGCGGCGGTGACCACGGTCAGGCCCATGAAGATTTTCACGTCGTCCGGGTTGCGCCCTTCGCGCGCGGCGCCTGCGCGGATGCCCTGCACCAGCTTGCGGGCGGCATCGCGCGTCTGGCTGGAGATGAACACGCATTCGGCATGGCGGGCGCCGAAGGCCTGGCCGCGCCCCGACGAGCCGGCCTGGTACAGCACCGGCGTACGCTGGCGCGACGGTTCCGACAGGTGGATGCCCTCGACGCGGTAGAAGTCGCCGCTGTGCCTGATCTTGTGCACCCTGGACGGGTCGGCATAGACGCGGTTGGCGCGGTCGCGCACCACGGCGCCGTCTTCCCAGCTGCCTTCCCACAGCTTATAGACCACCTCCATGAACTCGTCGGCGCGGTCGTAGCGCTGGTCGTGTTCCAGCTGCTCGGTCAGGCCCATGGCGCGCGCAGCGCTGTCGAGGTAGCCGGTGACGATGTTCCAGCCGACCCGCCCCTTGGTGAGATGGTCGAGCGTGGACATGCGGCGCGCGAACAGGAACGGCGCCTCGTAGGTCAGGTTGGCGGTGATGCCGAAGCCGAGGTGTTCGGTCACTGCGGCCATGGCCGGGACCAGCAGCAGCGGATCGTTCACCGGCAACTGGATCGATTCGCGCAGCGTGATGTCGGCCGACTGCTGGTAGACATCGTAGACGCCGACGATATCGGCCAGGAACAGGCCGTCGAACTTGCCGCGCTCCAGCAGTTGCGCCAGGTGCGTCCAGTAGCCGATGTCGGTGTAGTCCTGCGAGCGGTCGCGCGGGTGCGTCCACAGGCCGTGGTTGATGTGGTTCACGCAGTTCATGTTGAATGCGTTGAGCCGGATTTCCTTCTTGCTCATGTTCCCTCTCCTGCCGCGCAGGCGTCAGCTCAATGGCGACATCGCCGCCGGCCGCCGATAGTCGGCCTGGCGTCTCTCACAGCGCGCCGTGGCGTGGCGGCTTCTTGCCGTTCAGGTAGAAATTGCCGATGGCGTGGTACTTCCAGCGCACCGGGTCGTGCAGCGTGTGGGTACGCGCATTGCGCCAGTGGCGGTCGAGGTTGTGTTCGGCCAGCGTCGATTGCGATCCGGCCAGTTCGAACAGCTTGCTGCCGGCCGCCAGCGAGACTTCGGTGGTCAGCACGCGCGCTTCGGCCACGGCAATGGAGGCTTCGGCCACGCTGTCTTCGGTAGGCGCGGCGGCAGCCGCGTCCACCTTGTGCCCGGCGCGCTGCACCAGCGCTTCGGCGGCATGCAGCTGGATGGTCAGGCCGCCCACTTCGCGAATGGTGAGCGGATCGTCGCCGGCGCGTTCGACGCCGCTGTCGATCCAGGGGCGCGAACGCGTCTGCACGAAGGCGATCAGGTCGCGGTAGGCGGCGCGCGCGATGCCCAGGTCGATGGCGGCGTGCTGGATCTGCGCCATCGGGCCGATCTGGGTCGGGCG
Source organism: Herbaspirillum sp. SJZ106 (assembly GCF_006715495.1). Classification (GTDB taxonomy): domain Bacteria; phylum Pseudomonadota; class Gammaproteobacteria; order Burkholderiales; family Burkholderiaceae_D; genus Herbaspirillum. The sequence goes on along the minus strand of NZ_VFNI01000007.1, from coordinate 27,541 downwards.
CGTGAAGGCGGCGGCGAAGCCGATCACGGCATCGGCCGGCACGTGCACGTTGTCGAACACGGCGCTGCCGCTGCCGGTGGTGCGCTGGCCGAAACCGGACCAGTCGTCGATGATGGTCAGGCCCGGCGCGTGGCGCGGCACGATGGCCAGTTGCTGCACGCCGGCTTCATCAATCACCGAGGTCGGCACCCAGTCGGCATACAGCGCGTCGGTGGCGTAGAACTTGCGGCCGTTGATGCGGTAGCCGGGGCCGTTCGGATCGCGCGTGAGGCTGGTCTTGCGGTCGTGCGAAGTCTTGGTGCCCAGCTCGGCCAGCGCGTTGCCGAAGCGGTCGCCTTGCAGCACGCGCTCGAAGAAGAAGCGCTTCTGCGATTCGTTGCCGTTGACGCGGATCAGCTCGACCGCATAGAAATGGTTCTGCGGGATCTGGCCGATGGAGCCGTCGCCCGAGGAAATGGTGGCGATCACTTCGGCCAGCGTGCCGTAGGAGACGCCGGCGCCGCCGTATTCCCTGGGCACGGTGATACCCCACAGGCCGGAACGCACGTAGCGCTCCAGTTCGTCCCAGGGCAGCTTGCGCTCACGGTCGCGCAGGGCGGATTCGCGCGCGAAGTCTTCGGCCAGCTTGCGCGCCACGGCCAGCGCCTCGGCGTCGTCGCGGATGCGGGCGACGATGCGCGGGGTGGCGGAAGCCGGGGACGACGGCAAGGAATCGGGCGCGGTGGCGGTGGGGGCAGTGGGAGCTGCGGTCTGGGTCATGGCGTTTCTTCGGACAATGGTCAATAGGCGGTTGGTGACGGCGGAGCGCTTCAGCTCCACGAATGGCGCGGCGGCGGCGTGCCGTTCAGGGCGTAGTTGCCGACTGCGTGATATTTCCAGCGCACCGGGTCGTGCAGCGTGTGCACGCGCGCATTGCGCCAGTGGCGGTCGAGATTGTGGGCAGCCAGCGTGGACGCCGAGCCGGCCAGTTCGAACAATTTTTCGGACGCCAGCAGCGCCAGCTCGGTGGAGAGCACCTTGGCTTCGGCCACGGCCACCGAGGCTGCGGCCATCTGCTCGAAGCTGATGGCCTCGGGCAAAGCGTCCAGCACGCCGGCGGCGCGTTCCAGCAGTGCGTCGCTGGCGTGCAGGCGCAGCTTCAGGTTGCCGATGTCGCGGATGATGTAGGGATCGTCGGAGGCGCGCTCGAAGTCGCTGTCGGCGTAGGGGCGCGAGCGCGTGGTCACGAATTCGATGGCGTCGCGCACCGCCGCATGGGCGATGCCGGCGTCGATGGCGGCCTGGATCAGTTGCGATACCGGGCCAATGTTGTTAGGTTGCTTGAGCAAATCCTTTACATGCAGCACCTGCGATGCCGGCACCCGCACGCGGTCGAACACCACGCTGCCGCTGGCGGTGGTGCGCTGGCCGAAGCTGGACCAATCGTCGACCACGCACAAACCCGGCGCGTCGGCACGGTTGTAGACGAACAGCGGATCGCCGCGCCCGTCGATGGCGCGGCTGGGAATCCAGTGCGCATACAAGGCGCCGGTGGAATAAAAGCGCGTGCCCGTCAGCAGGTAGCTGCCATCGCCGGCCTCGTCGTCAGGCACGGCGCGGGTGCGTACGTCGAGCACGTTCTTGCTGTTGCGTTCCGGCCCGGCGTTGCCGAAGCGGGCGCCGTCCAGGGCCTCGCCGAAGAAAAAGCGTTTCTGCTCTTCGCTGCCAGCATTGGCGATGACGTTGAGATTGCCGAAATGGTTTTGCGGAATCTGGCCGATCGACGGATCGGCGGCGGAGACGATCTTGAAGACCTCGGCCACCGTGGCCCACGAGGCGCCGATGCCGCCATAGGCGCGCGGCACCGAAATGGCCCACAGCCCGCTATGCGAGAAGCGCTCGATCTCCTCGAACGGCAGGCGGCGTTCGCGGTCGCGCCCGGCGGCGCCCTGGGCGAATTCCTGCGCCAGCGCATGGGCGACTTGCAGCGCCTGGGCCTGGCTGGCGATGCGCTGGGCGGTGCGTTGGGAGAAGCGCCGCACGCTGGGTGCGCGCAAGGCGTCGATGGCCGCTGACATGAAACAATGATCCTTCCTGAAATGGCCGGTGCGGCCCCGATGTGGGCGCACCAGGGCGGAGGATCATTAAAGCAAAGCGCGGCGTTGAGCAGAACGAAGCATTTCGCATGTGCTTGCTTGGTTTTCTCATGCTGCGTTTTCCGCGCAAGCATATGCGCGGCGCATCGGCCGGCGCGCCCCCGCCGTCAGAACTGCATCTGCACGCCCAGGCTGAACATGTTGCGGCGGAAATCGCTGTAGGCGATGTTGGAAGGATTGTCGATATTGGTGTACTGGGCGCGCACCACCATGTTGCGCCCGACGTAGCGGCTGATATCCCACAGCGCCGACAGCGAAACCACCGTCTGGCGGTCGGTGCGCGGTTCGGCGAACAGCGCCATGGTCTGGTCGTAATGCACGTCGGTATAGCTGAGGTTGGCGCCCAGCAGCAGATCCGGGGCGATGCGGTACTGCAGGTAAGCGCTCGGCCCCGACAGCCGGCGCGAATAGACCGCCGCGCTGGCTTGCTCGCGCTGCCACAGGTACTCCCCGCCGACCTGCAGTTGCGGCGTCAATTGCGCCAGCGCGCCGAACCCGCCTTGCCAGGCATCGGCATTGCGGTTGGCGTCGGTGTGCACGGTACGTTTGGCGTAGCCGCCGGTGGCGGTCAGCGATACGGTATCGGTCACGCTGCGCGCCATGCGCCCGGTCACGCCCGGCGCGCTCTCCTGCAAACGGCCGTCGAGCCGCGTGTAGCGCACATTGGGCTGGAGGCTGGCGGCCCACGCCTTGCCGGTATAGACCAGGGCGGCCGCCAGCGTGGTGGTGTCGTTGTTGTAGTCCTGCCGCTCGACATAGCCGGTGCCGAACCAGGCGCCCTGGAACAGCAGGGAAAAGCGGCCGTCCAGCGGTATGCCGTAGCTGGCATTGAGCCCCATCGCCGCGCCCGCCGACTTGTGCGGCATGGCGTCCTCGACCAGATCGAAGGTAACCGGAATGCCGCCGATGATGGCCGGCACACTGCGCGAGACCGGCCCGGCGTTGATGTTGTCGTCCCAGGTCAGCCCCATGTAGACCTGCAGCGACCAGGGCTTGGCCTTGTTGGCGGCATTGACGACATTGGCGGCCAGCGCCGCCGGGTCGTTGGCGCGCAACTGCGCGGCGGCGGTTTCAAGCTGGTCGCGCTGCGCACCGGCACTTTGCCCGGCGGCGGCGCTCAGCATGGCCGATGAATCCTGGCTGCGCCCCATGGCCAGGTACAGCCCGGCCAGCTCGACCTTGACCGTCGGATCATCAGGCGCCAATGCGATGGCCCGGCGGTAGTAGCCCTCGGCCGCCTCGCGCTCGCGCAGGGCCGATGAGCAACGCGCCAGCAGGCGCACCCGCTCGGCCTCGGTATCGGCATCGGGAAGGCTGCCCTTGAGCAGGCGGCACGCCATCTCCGGCTGTCGTTCAGACAGCAGTTTGCGCGCGAAGGCGATTTCCAGCAGCGCCTGCTGGCCGATCTCCCGTTGGCGCGCTGTCGCGGCATCGGCGGCCGGCCCGGGGACCTGGGCCTGGGCCGGCTGGCAGGCCGCCAACACCGCGGCAACCGGAAGCGCGCTCAACGCGCGGCCAAAGAAGCGGGAACGAAGCAAAGGCATGGCAACGAAAGAGAAAGGAAAACGGGGCCAATCGCGGCGACGCCGGGCAGCGGCGCTCATCGCCGCGCCTGGAAGTTGCCGTTGCCGGTCAGCGTGGCGGCGGCATTTTGCATGCTCCACTGCCCCGCCATCTGCTCGGCCGCCGGGCCGTAAAGCACGCCATTCATCACATAGCCGCTCACGGCCTGGCCGCCATAGGTGCCGGACATGGAGCCGCCGATGTAGCCGCCCATTTGCGTGAGGGTGAAACTGGTGCTGCCCTGGCCGCCGGCAAACGTCATGCTGCCGGGAATGCTGGGCGCCATGCTGTGTATCGTCGAGAAGTCGACCATGGCCTGGAATGTGCCGCTGACTGCCGCGCCATTGTTGAGCGTGCCGCTGACGTTGCCGTTATAGGTCGCCACCAGGTTGGTCGGCCAACTGGCCATCGGCGTCACCAGGCCCGCCGTGACATATTCATAGCTCAGCTGTTGCGACTGTTGCGACGACTGTTGCGATTGTGCGGCGGCGACGGCCGAAAGTTGCCCGGCTCGCTGCAAGGCATCTTGCATGGAGGAAGATAGCGCGCTGGCATGGGAAGACGCGCTGGCTATCGTCGCTGCGGCAGCGGCAATGAGCGTTTGCGTATTGGCGACGGTGCCCGTGACCGCTATCGCGCCGGTGGTGACCGCTATCCCCGCATCGGGCGCCTCCGCCAATTGCGCCTGTGCCTGCTGGTCGCCCTGTCCGGCGCTGAGATAGGCCGCCAGGGTGCGGCGATCCGGCAGGTGCTCAGCAGCCTGTTCCGGCTGTTTCTGGATCGCTTCCTGCGGTTGCTGCTCGGCTTGTTCGAACTGCTTCCCAACCGGTTCTTCCTGTTGCTGCCGGGTTTTCTCCAGCAGCTTCTGCGTCAACTCCTTTTCCTTTTCGGTCAACTCTTGCTGCATCAGCTTGGTTTTTTCCGATTCCTGCTGCTTCTGGGTCTGCTGTTGTTCCTTGATTTGCGCCGGCTGCTTCTGGACCAGCGCCAGCTCTTGCTGTTTCTGCTTGGTTTGCAGCATCAGCTTGTGCAGCAGTTCCTGCCGGCTTTTCTCCGACTCCTGTTTCTGGAGCTGGCCCAGTTCCAGCTGCCGCTGCGCCAATTCCTTCTGCAGTTCTGCGGCGGGGCGTTCGGTTTCCGGCTGGAGCGCGCCCGGCTTGACGGGCTGGATCGTCGGCAGCGATAGCGGCGACACCGATGGCGGCGGCGTCGCTGCAGGAGCGGCGAACTGCTCCTGCACAAGCTGCTGCCGCAAGGCTTCGATCTGGCTGTAGACAGCTTGCAGCGACGCTTCGTTGAGCGACTGTGCCTGTGCGAGGGTACTGGCCAGCAAGGCGAGCATGCCGGCGGCGCAGGCGGCCGGCCGGCCATGCACGGCACGCGGCAAAGGGAAACGATGCGGTACGGGCATGGCACAATGCCGAACAAGCTTTCGGCCAATGTTGGAGAGCCCCCATGCTAAGAGCCGGCCATCTCCCGGTAAATACTGCATATGCAGTATTTTGTGCGCGCCGCCAACGCCTTACTATCGAGGCAGCGCACTGGAACGCAACACATAGGCCGTCACTTCGGCGACATTGTGCAGGGACAGTTTCCCCATCAGATTCTGGCGGTGCTTGCGCACCGTCAGCACGGAGAGATTGAGTTTCTCGGCGATATCGCTGCTGGACTGGCCGCGCGCGATCATCGCCAGGATCTGCTGTTCGCGCGCCGTAATCGGCGCCTCTTCGGGGGCGGGCGGCAGTGCCGACCGTTGCGCCAGGCCCTTGCTGAGATAGACGATGCCCGACAGCACCAGAGCGATCGCATATAGCAGTTCCTCTGCATTCTCGTGCTTGAGCACGTAGCCGTCGGCGCCGGCCTCGAAGGCCGCCTCGACCGATGCCGCGCTGGGACTGGCGGTGAGGATCAGCACCCGCGTGCCGCCGTGCCCGGCCTTGATCTTGCGGGTCAGTTCCACGCCGTGGCAACCCGGCAGGTCGAGATCGAGCAGCAACAGGTCGGGCCGATTTTCCCGCACCAGGCGTTCGACCTCGTCGCCGTGGCCGGTATCGGCCGCCACCCGCAGATCGGGCCTGGTGGAAATGAGCAGTTTCAAGCCATCGCGAATGATCGCGTGGTCTTCCGCCAGTACGATGGTTTTCATTGTTGCTCCCCGGTCGACGCAGCCCCTTTGTGTGCGCCGATATTACAATAAACCCGATGCCTTGCCCGCGGGAAAATACCCTGGCATTGCCGCCGCCACCATTGCATAAGAACAATGACAACCCTGCTCCCGACCTCGGACCGCGCTGTCTATCTCGAACTGGTCAACACCCTGTATCGGCAGTCGCCGCCGATCTTCCTGGGCAATATCGCGGTGGCCAGCCTGACGGTCTTCCTGCTGTGGGGCCAGGTGCCGCATGCATTGCTGCTCGGCTGGGCGGGAGCGATCTGCCTGGTCACGGCGATCCGCATCGCCATGGTCTGGCGCGACCTGCGCGGCGGCGCGCACCTGCCGGCGACGACATCGGCGCGCTGCTGGCGCTACGTGGCATGGGCCGGCATCTCGGGCTGCCTGTGGGGCGCGATGGGGCCGCTCTTCTTCGCGCCGGACAATACCGTCATCACCGTCTATACCTGCATCGTGCTGGCCGGCATGACCGGCGGCTCGGTCGCTTCGTTGTCGTCGTTCTGGCCGGCCTACTATGCCTATGCGTTGCCGACCGTGCTGCCGTTCGCGCTACGTTCGTTCGCCCATGACACGCCGCTGTTTTCGGTACTGGGCGTGCTTTCGCTGTTCCTGCTGGGCGTCAACCTGGCCTATAGCCGGGTGATCCAGCGCACCGTGCGCGACGCCATCGCGCTGCGCTTCGAGAACACGGCGCTGATCCGCCAACTGACCGAGGAAAAGGAGCGCGCCGAACTGGCCAACCGCAGCAAGTCGCAATTCCTGGCCGCCGCCAGCCACGATCTGCGCCAGCCCACGCATGCGCTGGGCCTGTACATCGCCGCCTTGCGTATGGCAGCACAGGCCTCGCAGATCGAACGCGCCACGATCGAAACCCTGGCCGAACGGCTGCAGTCGGCACTGCTGGGCATGTCGCAGCTACTGAATGTGCTGCTGGATATTTCGCGCCTTGACGCCGGCGTCATCCAGGTCGAACCGCGCCGCCTGCGCCTGCAGGAGACATTCGACGCCCTGGAAAACCAGTTCGCCCAGGCCGCCGCCGCCAAAGGCCTGCGCCTGAAAGTGCGCCCGACCCCGGCCTGGATCGACACCGACCCGGTACTGCTGCAGAACGTCCTGGCCAATCTCCTTTCCAATGCGGTGCGCTATACCGAACGGGGCCGCATCCTGCTGGCTTGCCGACGCCGCCGCGGCCTGCTGGAGATATGCGTGATGGATACCGGCATCGGCATTGCCGCCGACCATTTCGACAGCATCTTCCGCGAGTTCTACCAGGTCGAGAACATCGCGCGCGATCGCGAACAGGGCCTGGGGCTGGGCTTGGCGATCGTGCAGCGCACCGCCGACCTGATCGGCGCCCGCATCGCGCTGCGTTCGGCGGTCGGCCAAGGCTCCTGCTTTTCGGTGAGCCTGCCATGCCGACATGAACCGGCCGCCGGTCAGGCCAGCGCGCCGGCCGCGCCGCACCGGCCGGACATAGCCCGGCGCACGGTGCTGGTGGTCGACGACGACAAGCAAGTGCTCGACGGCATGTCGATCCTGCTAGCCAGCTGGGGGTATGCCGTGCTGGCCGCGCGCTCGCGCGAACAGGCGGTGGGCGTGCTGGCCGATGGCACGCCGGAGCTGGTGCTGACCGACTTCCGGCTGGCCGCGGGCGTCACCGGCATCGACGTGATCCGCGCCGTATCGATGGCGCTGGGAAGCGAGGTGCCGGCCATCATCGTCACCGGCGACACTTCGCCGCAAGGCATCGGCCTGGCCAGCGCCAGCGGCTTCCCGGTGCTGCACAAGCCGCTGGACCCGGCCGCACTGCAAGCCGCCATCGCCACCCAGTTAGGTACGCAGCCATACCGCCTGGCCTGAAAGGGGCCGCCGGCACCGCCGGCGCCTTTGCAGTAAACTCCCCGGGATCAAAAATACGATAAAAAACCTCAAGGGAAGAGACACATGTTCCAAACCGACCGTACCCCCGATTTCAAGACCGTGCTGCTGGCCAGCGGCGTGGTGCTCACGCTGGCCATGGGCGTGCGCCATGGGTTGGGCTTCTGGCTGCAGCCGATGTCGCAGGCGCATGGCTGGACGCGCGAGACCTTCTCGCTGGCCATCGCCATGCAAAACCTGATGTGGGGCGCTATCGGTCCCTTCGCCGGCATGGCCTGCGACCGTTTCGGCACGGCGCGCGTGATCGTGCTGGGCGCGTTCCTGTACGCGGCCGGACTGATGTGGATGGCGCTGGTGGCGCAACCGGCGCTGTTCGTGGTGGGCTCGGGCGTGCTGATCGGCGCGGCGCTGGCCTGTACCGCCTTCGGCGCGGTGAGCGGCATCGTCGGCCGCAGCGCGCCGCCGGAAAAACGCTCCTGGGCCTTCGGCATTTCTTCCGCGGCCGGCTCCTTCGGCCAGTTCATGATGATGCCGGTGGAGCAGCAACTGATCTCGCTGGCCGGCTGGCAACAGGCGTTCTTCTGGCTGGCCGCGCTGGTGCTGGTGGCGATGCTGCCGATGGCGATGCGCCTGCGGGAGCCGCCGCTGGTGAAGGCGGCGCAAGAGCAAAGCATCGCCGAGGCGGTGCGCGAGGCGTTCGCCTACCGTCCCTTCCAGCTGCTGGTGGCGGGCTACTTCGTGTGCGGCTTCCAGGTGGTGTTCATCGGCGCGCACCTGCCCTCCTACCTGAAGGACAAGGGCATCATGGATCCGAATGTGGCGGTGGTGGCGCTGGCGCTGATCGGCCTGTTCAACATCTTCGGCTCCTACTACGCCGGCAAGCTGGGCGGCCTGCTGCCCAAGCGCTTCCTGCTGGCGGGCATCTATTTCTCGCGCACGGTGGCGATCGCGCTGTTCCTGGCCGCGCCGCTGTCGGCCTGGTCGGTGTATGTCTTCGCGGCGGCGATGGGGCTCCTGTGGCTGTCGACCGTGCCGCTGACCAACGGCATCGTGGCCGGCATTTTCGGCGTGAAGCACCTGTCGATGCTGTCAGGCTTCGTGTTCTTCTCGCACCAGGTCGGCAGCTTTCTGGGCGTGTGGCTGGGCGGCTGGCTGTTTACCCGTGAAGGCAGCTATGACACGGTGTGGGCCATCACGCTGGCGCTGGGCATCTTCGCCACGCTGATCAACTTGCCGGTGCGCGAGCAGGCGATTGCCCGCCCGCTGGCGGTGAACTGAGTGGAGAACTTTGCCGTGGCCAGACGCTCTGAGCATGTTCGCGCCGGACGCTGGCGACGCCTGTCGCTGGCGCTGGCCGGCGCGGGCGTGCTGGCGGCGATATTTCTTGCCTACCTGCAACCGGCATTCATCGTCGACCTGGCGAACCGGATTTACCTGTGTTTTTAGACAGTAGTGCAGCCGAATTGCGCTAGAATGGGCCGATCCGCTCCCATGCGCCGTCACCAACAAGAAACCCATGCTCTCCCTCACCGACCTCGAACAAGCCATCAACTACTGGCGCCAGCAGCGCCCCGCCACCGGCGAGGAATGCGCGCTGTCGCCCGAGGTGAACGCGCTGGCCGACCTGTACGCGATGATGATCTACGACCACCGCCATGAAGTGGCGCTGGACGAAATGGGCACCCAGGCGCGCCAGCTGGTGGAGTCCTGGCAAGGCACGCGCGCCTGAGCTTGCCCTGCCCCATATTTCTTTCACTCCGCCGCACATCCTCCCTCTGTAACCGCGCTATGCTAGAACCCCGCTGGCGGATTGGCAGCGCGGATGTCTACTGAACGTTTCCGTTTCCGCCCGATCTTTTCCTGAGAGATTTCAAAAGGAAGGAACATGCGCAAGATCCCCGAGCAGACAGCCCCTGCCGGCCGCCGCAAGGCGGTGCCGGCCAGGCCCGCCGCGCGCTCCCGCGACCAAGCCGAACCCGGCAAGCCCCGGGTGGCTCTGGTGCTGCAAGGCGGCGGCGCGCTGGGCGCCTACCAGGCCGGGGTCTACCAGGCCTTGCATGAGAACGGCCTGACGCCGGACTGGGTGGTCGGCACCTCGATCGGCGCCATCAATGCCGCCATCATCGCCGGCAACCCGCGCGAGACGCGCATCGCGCGCCTGCGCGAGTTCTGGGAAACGGTGGCCCATCCCGACCTGTTCGACCTGCAGCATCTGCCCGACAACCTGCGCCTGCTGTCCACCCGGCTGACCACGCTCGATACCTTCATGCGCGGCGCGCCGGGCTTCTTCCGGCCGCGCCCGCCCAACCCGTTCGCCCTGGGCCTGCCGGTGCCGCCCGAGGACGCCAGCTTCTATAGCACCGCCGAGCTGCGGGAGACGCTGGCGCGGCTGGTCGACTTCGAGTACCTCAACCGCAAGGCCGGCATCCGCATGACGGTCAGCGCCGTCAAGGTGACGTGCGGCACGCTGGTCAAGTTCGACTCCGCCACCCGCCCCATCGGTCCCGAGCACATCATGGCCAGCGGCGCGCTGCCGCCGGGCTTCGCGCCGGTGCGCATCGACGGCGAGCTGTACTGGGATGGCGGCTTGTATTCCAACACCCCGCTGGAAGCGGTCCTCAACGATGAGCCGCGCATGAATACGCTGTGCATGATGGTCGACCTGTGGCATGCCGACGGCCCCGAGCCCACAACGCTGGAAGAAGTGCAGACGCGCGAAAAGGATGTGACCTTCGCCTCGCGCTCGCAGCGCCATATCGATGCCTATCTCAAGCAATACCAGTTGCGCCGCGCCGCGCACGACCTTTACCAGCGCCTGCCGCCGGTCATGCTCACCGCCGCCGACCGCAAGATGATGGCCGAGCTGGGCGCCGACACCACCATCCACATCGTGCGCCTGCCCTATGCCGGGCGCGACTGGAACATGGCGTCCAAGGATGTCAATTTCGGGCGCGGATCGCTGCTGTGGCGCTGGGACCAGGGTTACCAGGATGGCCTGCGCGGTATCGAAGTCAGCGCCGGCTGCCAGTTTGAGTCTTCCGAGGCGGGCATTGTGGTGCATGAGCTTCCGACCGGCGAAACCCGGGTGAAAGTGTCCGAACGTTCGTCTTGATTGGCCGCAAAGCCGCGCCGGGATTGGGCGTCGCATATTTTCGACGATGTTACAAATTATTTTGTGCGGCGCACAAAATTCACTTGACCTCCCCAAAGAAGTGCATAAAATAGGAATTGTTGCGGCGCACAAATCATGATTGTTGGTTGATTCTGGTCGAAAGCCGCTGTGGAAGGCCGTTTGTTTATCCATACCGGCTGTTCGTTTAGTGCATCAAATCGTCATTAACATCAAGGAGATGAACATGTTTTCGTACCAAGATCAGTTTTCCGCCGCCACCAAATCCAACCTGCAAGCCCAGCTGGATCTGATCAACACCCTGACCGCCAAGGCTTTCGAAGGCGTGGAAAAGATCGTCGAGCTGAACCTGTCGGCCACCAAGGCTTCGCTGGAAGAATCCGCCGCCGCCGCCAAGCAACTGGCCGCTGCCAAGGACCCTCAGGAACTGCTGGCGCTGGCCGCCGCGCAAGCCCAGCCGGGCGCTGAAAAGGCTGCCGCTTACGGCCGCCACCTGGCCGGCATCGTTTCGGCCACGCAAGCTGAATTCACCAAGGCTGCCGAAGCCCAGGTCGCCGAAACCAGCCGCAAGGTCGGCGCCCTGATCGACGAGATCAGCAAGAACGCGCCCCCGGGTTCGGAACAGGCGATTTCGCTGCTCAAGGCGACCCTGTCCAACGCCAACGCCGGCTACGAACAGCTGACCAAGAGCACCAAGCAAGCCGTCGAAACGCTGGAAGCCAACCTGAGCAACGCCGCCAAGCAATTCACCGCGGTTGCGGAAAAAACGGCTGCGACTACCCGCTCCAAGAAGTAATCGGCAGGCAAGCGACAGCGACAAGCAACAACACGCAGACACGCAGCAGTCAAAAGCTGCAGGCAAACGACAAAGGCCGCTCCGGGAAACCGGAGCGGCCTTTGTCTTGTCTGCCGGATGCTTAGTCCCTTACTGCCGGCCGATGATATCCAGCGCCAGCGCCTCGGCCACGCGGATGCCGTCGATGGCGGCCGACATGATGCCGCCGGCATAACCGGCGCCTTCGCCGGCCGGATACAGCCCCTTGGTATTCAAGCTTTGCAGCGTATGGTCGTCGCGCTTGATGCGGATCGGGGAAGAGGTGCGGGTCTCGATGCCGGTCAGCACGGCGTCATGCATCGAATAGCCGCGGATCTGCTTGTCGAAGGCCGGCAGCGCCTCGCGGATGGCGTCGATGGCGTACTTGGGCAACGACGGGTTGAGGTCGCCCAGCTTGACGCCCGGCTTGTAGGACGGCTCCACGCTGCCCAGCGCCGTGGAGGGACGGTTGGCGATGAAGTCGCCCACCAGTTGCGCCGGCGCGTCGTAGTTGCCGCCGCCCAGTTCATAGGCGCGGCTTTCCCATTCGCGCTGGAAGGCGATGCCGGCCAGCGGGTGGCCGGGATAGTCGGCCGGAGTGATGCCGACCACGATGCCGCTGTTGGCGTTGCGCTCGTTGCGCGAATACTGGCTCATGCCGTTGGTGACCACACGGCCCGGCTCCGAGGTGGCCGCCACCACGGTGCCGCCCGGGCACATGCAGAAACTGTAGACCGAACGGCCGTTGGAGGCGTGGTGCACCAGCTTGTAGTCGGCCGCGCCGAGGATGGGATGGCCGGCGCTGGGGCCGAAGCGGCACTTGTCGATCAGCGACTGCGGATGTTCGGCGCGGAAACCGATCGAGAACGGCTTGGCCTCGATGTAGACGCCGCGCTTGTACAGCATCTCGAAGGTGTCGCGCGCGCTGTGGCCGATGGCCAATACCACATGGTCGGCCGCGATCTGTTCGCCCGAGGCCAGGGTCAGGCCGCGGATCTGGCCGTCTTCGATCAGCACATCCTCGACGCGCTGCTCGAAGCGGAATTCGCCGCCCAGCTGCTCGATCTTCTCGCGCATCAGCTGGATCATCTTCACCAGGCGGAAGGTGCCGATGTGCGGCTTGCTGACGTACATGATCTCGGGCGGCGCGTCGGCGGCGACGAATTCCTTGAGCACCTTGCGGCCGTAATGCTTGGGGTCCTTGACCTGGCTGTAGAGCTTGCCGTCGGAGAAGGTGCCGGCGCCGCCCTCGCCGAACTGGACGTTGGACTCGGGCTTGAGTTCGCGCTGGCGCCACAGGCCCCAGGTGTCCTTGGTGCGTTCGCGCACGGTCTTGCCGCGCTCCAGGATGATCGGGTTGAAGCCCATCTCGGCCAGGACCAGCGCGGCGAACAGCCCGCACGGGCCGAAGCCGATCACCACCGGACGCTGCTTCAGGCCGGCCGGCGCCCGGCCGACGAAGTGGTAGCCGGTATCGGGCGTGGGGCCGACATTGGTTTTGTTCTTGTTGCGCGCCAGCACCTGCGCTTCGTCCTTCACTTCCACATCGATGGTGTAGGTGAGGATCACGGCGCTCTTCTTGCGCGCGTCGTAGCTGCGGCGAAACAGCGTGAAGCCGACCAGCTCGTCGGCGGCGATGCCCAGGCGTTCCAGGATCGCGGCGTTCAGGTCGTCTTCCGTATGGTCCAGCGGAAGGAATAGCTCATTGATGCGCAACATGTGCGGGGACTTTCCAGTGTGGCTTGAAATGCATGGGAGCGGCGCAGCCGAGGGCGTCGTCCCGGCGGACGAACCCGGCGCGGGCCCCGGCGGACAGGGCGCAAGGCGGGCTGCGCGAAAGGCGACATTCTACTCCAGCCGGGGCTGGCCGGCCCAGTGGGCGGGCTGCCGCGCTTTGGGACGGCCGCACCCCAGGCATGCCAACAACCCGCGGCGTGCCCGGCCGGCTTCAGCAATCGTCGGCCCCCGCGATCCCGGCGTCGGCTTTCCAGACGAAGCGTGCCGGATCGAGCGCGGCCAGCAAGTCGCGGGGCAGCGGCAGCGGCTCGCGCTCCAGCATCGCCGCCAGGAGTTCGGCCATGAGCGGCGCCCAGATCAGCCCGCGCGAAGCGTAGCCCAGCAAACCGTACAAACCAGCATGGCGCGGCACCGCTTCCGGCCGCGTGGGCGCCAGCGCGGCGGCAGCCTCCATGTCGGGCAAGGCGCCCGCCAGCGGCAGGCGGTCAGGGGCGATGCAGCGGAAGCCGACGCGGCCCGGCAGATTGGCCGCTTGCGCATCCGGCACAGCGTAATGTTGATCGATCCCCGGCAGCATATTGCGCAGGCGCTGCAGGTTCTCGGCATGGCTGCCGGCGCGCAGGCCGGTGTCGCCGTCGCGGTCGTAGCTGGCGCCCATGCATACGCTGCCGCCATAGGGACGGGTCAGGTAGCCGTCGCCGCACAAAGCCACCGGCAGCTCGGGAAACCCTGCCGCCGGCAGGTGCGTGACCTGTCCGCGCACCGCGTTCAGCGGCAGCGATGCGCTCTGCGCCAGCGCGCGCGCCTGGGCGCCGGCGGCAAGGATCACCACCGGCGCTTGCGCGATGATGTGCCCCGCCGGATCCAGCGCCTGCCAATGCCCGTCGTCGCGACGCAAGGCCGCCGCCTGCCGGCCGAAATGGGTGGCCAGCGCCCCGCCCTGCTGCGCCACGGCCAGCAGGCGACGGCATACCGACGGCGGATTCAGCCAGCCGGCCTGCGGGAAGAAATAGCCGCCGCCCATGACCGGCATGCCCAGCAGCGCGCGCGCCTGTTCCGCGTCCATCCAGCGGGCGTATTCGGGGGGGTAGTTCCAGTCTTGCGCGCCCTGTTCGAAAGACAGCGCCTGCCTGGCGTCGCGGCCGAACTGCAGGATGCCGCAGCGCTCGCCGGCAATGGCCGCATCCGCCGCCGTACCGACGCCGCCCAGCCGCTCCCAGTGGCGCCCGGCGAACAGGAAGGCGGCCCGCGTCAGGCGCGCCAGCGGGCTGTCGTCGCGCGCCAGCGCCGGCATGAACAGCCCGCCGTGGTTGCCGGAAGCCTGGGTGGCCGGCCCGTTGCCGGCCTCCACCAGGTCGATGCGCCAGCCGCGCGCTGCCAGGCGTTCGGCGATGGCGCAACCGGCCAGGCCGGCGCCGATCACCAGCGCATGGCGCGCATGTTCCGGTTGGCGCCGCAAGGGGGTCGCGGCCGCGGCCACATGCGAGGGCGGCCGCGGCCATGCCGGCGCGTAATGTAATGACAGCGGTAATAACGGCGGCAAAGCCGGCGCGCCGGCGAAGCCGACCTGGCGCATGGCGCCAGCCGTGGCCGCGCCGTCGAACACCAGCGCGCGTGCGCCGGTCCAGGCCAGGCGCGCGAGGCGCTTGCAGGCATGCGGGTTCCAATCGGATGCGGCGGCGTCGAAATCCTGTTGCCGCCCGTGCAGGTAGAACAAGTCGCACGGCGCTTCCAGGCGCGCCAATTCTTCGTCGAGCGGGCCGAACACCAGGGTCAGCGCCACACAGCCGTCATCCAGCAGCAACCGGTGCGTGCCGGGCAGCAACAGCGGCCATGCCGCGCGCAACCGGTCGGCGTAAGGCGCCAGTTCTTGCCAACCAACATGCAGCGCCAGCAACTGCTCGACGGTACAAGGGTGCGGCTGGATCGCCACATAATGCAGACGCTGCGCCCCGCCCTGCGCGCGCATCCGGTCGAAACGCCGCCAACTGGAAAGGAAGGCCAGCCCGGCGCCGAAATGCAGATCCAGGATGGCCGGGCTGTGTTGCTCTTGCAGGCAGGCATCCAATCCGGCTTGCGGCATCGCCAGCAGTTGCGCCATATGGCCGGCGTCGCCGCTATGCGGGTCGGCGCGCCAGGCGGCAAGCAGGTTGGCAGAGGCTGGGATGACGGGACGGGCGGGCATGGCGTTTCGGTGTCAGGTTCGGCCAGTTGGAAGGCCGCCATTCTACGCCCTCGCCTGGCGCCGGACGCTGCGGCTTGACAAAGCTGCGGCGCAGCAATAATCTGCATACAGAACACGAAAATGGCGTTTTGTGGGAAACCGGCCGGGGCCGACATTTTCCCGATATCCGGTTTTTCCATCTTGCGCCGTTCTTTGCCTTACCATTCCGATTCCTTTTTAGCGGCAGCTCCATGTACAAAATCGACGCTCCGGCGCAACTGATCGAGCAGGTCTACGATGCCATCCTGGATGCGATCTGCTCCGGCACGCTGGCGCCCAACGAAAAAATCACGCAGGAAGGCCTGGCCGAACAGCTGGGCGTATCGCGCCAACCCATCCTGCAGGCTTTCCAGCTGCTCAAGCGCCAGGGTTTCATCGAAGATGCCGGGCGCAAAGGCGTGATGGTGACGGCACTCGATCCGACCAGGCTGATGCAGCTCTACCAGGTGCGCTCGGTGCTGGACGGCCTGGCCGCGCGCGAGGCCGCCGAGCGCTGGAAGCGGGACGGCGATGAACGCAGCGCCGGCGAGCGCGAGGGCCGCGCCCTGATCGCCGCCGGACGCGCCGTCTCGGACATGGGCGACCTGTCGGCGCGCATCGTGGCCGACATGAACTTCCACCAGTTCATCTACCGCAGCTGCGGCAACCCGATGGTGGGCGAGACCACCGCCCTCCACTGGCACCACATCCGCCGCGCCATGGGCGCCATCCTCTCGTCGGACGTGCGCTCCCACATCGCCGTGTGGGACGAGCATGAAGCCATCCTGCAGGCCATCATCGATGGCCGCGCAGCGGTGGCCGACAAGCTGGCGCGCCAGCATGCCGAAAGCGCGGCCGAACACCTGGCGCGGGTGCTGACCAGCGAAGAGTACGCATCGAAGAGGAAGCAGGCCTGATCCCGCCTGCGCCCTCGGGCCGACCGGCGCCGCTTATCCCATACAGACAATCACCATCACCTCCTGCGCAGCATGGCTGCGCGCCGCCATGCTCGCCATCTTCAATATCGTCTTCCCGATCTTCGCGCTGATCTTTCTCGGCTGGGCCTGTCGCAAGCGCCATATCCTCTCGGCGGGCGCGGCCAGCGAGCTGAACCGCTTCGTGATCTACCTGGGCCTGCCGGCGTTGCTGTTCGATTCGATGTCGCGGCTCACGCCGGCCGACTTCGCCAATGTGCGCTTCATCGGCGTGTTCGCCGCCGGGGTGGCCATCGTATTCTTGCTGACCGGCTGGATACGCGCACGCCAGAAAGCCCCCGCGGCCGATCTCATCATCGACAGCCTGGGCGCGTCCTACGCCAATGTCGGCTTCATCGGCATTCCCTTGTGTTACCTGGCGTTCGGTCACGATGGCCTGCCGCCGTCGGTGATCGCCATGGTGATGACCGCCTGCCTGCTGTTCGCAGTCGCCATCGTGCTGCTGGAAACCTGCCTGCATGCCGGGGCCGGCCTGGGGCAAACGGTGTTCAAGGTGGGCCGTTCGCTGGTGCGCAACCCGATCATGATCGCGCCGGTCGCCGGGATCGCGGTGGCGCTGTCGGGCCTGGCCATTCCCAGCGGCGTGCAGCAGCTGTTCAAGATCCTGGGCGGCGCGGCCAGCCCTTGCGCGCTGGTGTCGCTGGGCTTGTTCCTGGCCCAGCCGGTGCGCCACGACGAAGGCGTTTCGGTGTCGCTGCTGGTGGTGTTCAAGCTGCTGCTGCAGCCGGCGGTGACGGCGGTGCTGGCGTACTGGGTGTTTCCGCTGCCGCGCCTGTGGGCCGACAGCGCGGTACTGCTGGCGGCCATGCCGATCGGCACCGGCCCCTTCATGCTGGCCGAGTTATATCAGCGCGAGGTGGCCGGGATGTCGCGCGCGATCCTGGTATCCACTACCTTGTCATTGCCGACCGTGGCCTTGATCCTGGCGTGGATCGGTCGCCATTGAAGCGGGCCGTCCAAGGCAAAAGGCCGGCGGGCCATTGCCCGCGCCGCTCAGACCACGGCCCGCTCCTGCCTCAATAGCTGCTCGAATTTCTCGGCCGGCACCGGCGGGCTGAACAGGTAGCCCTGGATCTCGTCGCAGCCGTAGTGGCGCAAGTAATCCAGCTGCTCGTCGGTTTCCACGCCTTCGGCGATTACGCGCAGCTTCAGGTGGCGCGCCAGCGAGATGATGGAGGCGGTGATGGCGGCATCGTCGGCATCGATGGTGATGTCGCGCACGAAGGAGCGGTCGATCTTGAGCACGTCGATGGGGAAGCGCTTGAGATAGGCCAGCGAGGAATAGCCGGTGCCGAAGTCGTCGATCGACAGGCGCACGCCCAGCTCCTTGAGGCCCCCCAGGATGCCGATGGCGTGCTCGACATCGGTCATCATCAGGCTTTCCGTCAATTCCAGTTCCAGCGAGGCCGGCGGCAGGCCGGTGTCTTCCAGCACCTCGGCAATCGAGGTCACCAAGTCCTTCTGCAGGAATTGCCCCACCGACAGGTTGACCGAGACGCTGATGTCGTCATGCCCGCCGAGCTGCCAGCGGCGGCACTGGACGCAGGCCGTGCGCAGCACCCAGGCGCCGATCGGCAGGATCAGCCCGGTCTCTTCGGCCAGGCCGATGAAACGCGCCGGCGAGACCATGCCCAGTTGCGGATGCTGCCAGCGGATCAGCGCCTCGCTGCCGACGACGCGGCCGCTGGCGAGGTCGACCTTGGGCTGGTAATGCAGCAGGAACTCATTGTTCTCCAGCGCGCCGCGCAGGTCGGCTTCGATGCGCAGGCGTTCCAGCGCCTGCTCGTTCATGGCCGGCGTGTAGAACTGGAAGTTGTTGCGCCCGGTCTGCTTGCCGCGGTACATGGCGATGTCGGCGTGCCTGATCAGGGTCTCGCCGTCGATGCCGTCGGCCGGGTAGCAGGCCACGCCGATGCTGCAGGTCATGAACAGCGTATGGCCGCCCAGCGCGATGGGCGCGGCCACCGCATCCATGATGCGTTGCAGGCTGCGGGTGTCGAGCGTGAGCTCGTCCTGCTCGGGCAGGATCATGATGAATTCGTCGCCGCCCAGGCGCGCCACCGTGTCGGCCTCGCGCACCGCCGCGCGCAGGCGCCCGGCCACGGTGCGCAGCAGGGTGTCGCCGGCCTTGTGGCCCAACGTGTCGTTGACGAACTTGAAACGGTCGAGGTCGACGAACACCAGCCACAGCGCCTGCTTCTGCCGTTCGGCGTTGCCGATGGCCTGGTCCAGGTGGTGGCGCAGCATGTGGCGGTTGATCAGGCCGGTGAGCGTATCGCGGCTGGCCTGGAATTCCAGTTCGGCCTCGTAGCGTTTCATGGAGGTGATGTCGTAGAGCGCCGCCACGAAGTGCGTCGCGGCGCCGTTGTCGTCCCTCACCGGCGCGATGTAGAAATCGTTCCACAGCTCCGAGCCGTCCTTGTGGTAGTTGCGCAGCACCACGTTGTACTCGCGCTGCTCGCGCATGGCGTTCCACACGGCTTCGAAGCCGCCGGGGTCGCTGTCGCGTCCTTCCAGGAAGCGGATGCTGCGGCCCATGGCTTCGGCCGGGCTGTAGCCGGTGATGCGGCCGAACGCCGGGTTGACGTATTCGATCGGGTAATCCGGTTCCTGGGCGGAGAGGATGATGATGGCGTTGGCGCTGGCTTCGATGGCCTGGTGGCGCAGTTGCAGGGCGCGCTCGGCCAGGCGGCGCGCCTTGATATCGTCGGACAGCAGCGCATTGGTGTGGCGCAGCTCGGCGGTCTTTTCCTCGACCAGGCGCTGCACGCGATCCGAACGCAGCGCCAGCGCGCGCAGGTAGGCCGCGCCCAGCAGGGAGGAAATGATGCCGGCCAGCAAGATCAGCAGCGAGCCGTAATGGTCGGAAAACACCGAACGCGGGGGCGTGCTGATTTCCACATGCCAGGTCTGGCCGGCGATGTCGAAGCTGGTCATGATGCTGGACGGTTCACGGAACAGGTTGCCCAGCGCCGCCAGTTGCGCATGGCTTTGCACCATCGCGCTGTCATGGCGGTACACCAGGCTGGACTCATCGGCTTGCGGGCCGACGAAGATACGCAGGCCGATCTGCTCGTCGCCCAGCAAACCGGCGCCGTCCAGGATCTTGCTCACCAATTCGGTCACCTGCAGCACGGCGGCGGTGTCGCCGATCATGATGGCGCGCCGCTCATCGACATTGTTGGGCTGGATGCCGCCGCGGTAGACCGGCTGCAACAACAGCAGGCCGCGTTCGTCGGCCCCCAGCTGGACCAGGCGGATCGGCAGCGTCGATGCCGGACGGCCGCTGGCCAGCGCCGTTTCCAATGCCTGCCTGAAGGTCTGGTTGGCGCTCATGTCCAGGCCCAGCGCGGACCGGTTGCTGCTGACCGGCTCGATGTAATCGACCACCAGGTAGAACGGACGCTGGGGCGCCCGCTCCTGCTTGCCGTCGGCCAGGGTGGTGATCTGGAAATCGGGGGCAATGCCCTGGCGCAAGGCTTCGAACACCTGCCGGTCGTCGTCGGCGACGAAGCGGTGGACGGCGAAGGCGCGCACATACGGATAGCGCTCCAGCAGCGGCTCGGTGAAGTTGCGGAATTGCTGGCGGGTGGGATCGCCGACGGTGGCGTAGAAATGGTTGATCGTCGACAACACCTGCACGGCCTCTTCCAGGCCGCGCTGCACGGTGAAGGTGCGCAAGGCCGCCCGGCGGTCGAAATCCAGGCTGACGGCGTCGTCTTCCAGGTGGCTGGTGGCGATGAACACCAACGTGGTTGCGCACAGTCCCAGCATCAGCGTAAGCGATGCCGACAACGTTGCCCCCAGCTTGTTGATCACACGCCGCATAACCGAATCGTTATCTTTTTAACGATACCGATAATAATCTGGTCTTCGTCAAATTATTAAAAACACCAGATTTATTTTTATCGGCGGCCGATGCCGGAATGAACGGCCGGCCCGCCGCCGTCCCGGTTCAGTAGCCGTATGGCGCCGATTGTTGTTTTTTGCGTTCTTCCTGCTCGATCGCCTGCGCCTGCATGAAGGCATCGAAAGAGCGTTCGATGGTGGCGCGTTCGATATCGCGGGTGATGAAGACGATGCGGCTGCGGCGATCCCCGGACGGCCATTCGGGCAGCGTCGCGGTCGGATGGAAGATGTGCTGCACGCCGTGGATCACGGTCGGCTTGTCGTCCCCCTTGAGGTTGAGGATGCCCTTGATGCGCAGGATGTTGGGGCCCTTGAAACCGACCAGCAAGCTCAGCCATTCGTCGAACAGGGCCGGATCGATCGGCTCGTCGAAAGTGAAGCAGAAGGCGCGGATGTGGTCGTCGTGGCGGTTCACGTCGTGCGCATGGTCATGGTGGTCGTGGCCGTGATCATGATGGTCATGACCATGGGCGTGCCCATGATCATGGTGATGATGATCGTGCGCCGTCTTCCCGGCAAAGGCCTCCTCGTTGAGCCAGCGCGCCACATCGGGCATCTTCTCGCCCGGCTTGAACAAACCCGCATCCAGCAGTTCGGACGGCGAAATCTTTCCATGCTGCGGCAGCAGTTGCCGCGCCCCCGGGTTGAGCGCGCGCAGGCGCTCGCGCAATTGCGCCAGTTGGGCGGCGTCGGCCAGGTCGCTCTTGGTCAGCAGCAGGCGGTCGGCAACGGCGGCCTGCTGCACCGCTTCAACGTGGTTATCCAGCGTGGCCATGCCATTGACGGCGTCGACCGTGACGATCACGCCGTCCAGCCGGTAGCGCGAAGCGATGAAGACATCGGTCATCAGCGTATGCAGGATAGGCACCGGCGACGCCAGGCCGGTGGTCTCGATCACCACGCGGTTGAACTTGCGCTGGCCCCCTTCGGCAAAACGCCAGGTGATGTCCTTGAGCGTCTTCTTGAGGTCGCCGCGGATGGTGCAGCACAGGCAGCCGCTGCTCATCTCGACCACGGTGTCTTCCTGGCTGTGGGCCACCAGCAGGTGATCCAGGCCGATCTCGCCGAACTCGTTGATGATGACCAGGGTGTCCTTCATCTCCGGCTGGGCGATCAGGTGATTGAGCAGCGTGGTCTTGCCGCTGCCGAGAAAACCGGTCAGCAGGGAAACGGGAATCGGCGCATCGCCGGCGGGTACGGATGGGTTCATGATGGCATGCTCGGGAAGAAATAGGGGGCGGAATCGGCGCGAGAACCTCCATGCTAACCGATGCGTCAAGAAGACTGCGGAGGACTGCGCGCCATGAAAAACGGACCGCGCGCGGTCCGTCTTGCGGCGCTCCTACTCGTTGTCGTGCGCGTCCAGCGGCACCTTGGCGGGCGCTTCTCCGGCCTTGCCCACGCCGGGCAGCAGGTGGCCCAGCTTGCGCGCCTTGGTGCCGAGGTAGCCGATGTTGAACGGATTGTGGTTGGCGATCAGCGGGATGCGCTCGGCCACCGGGATGCCGTTGTCTTCCAGCGCCTTCACCTTGCGCGGGTTGTTGGTCATCAGGCGCAGGCTGGTGACCTTCAGGTGCGCCAGCATCGGCAGCACGATGGTGTAGCGGCGCATGTCGGCCGGGAAACCCAGGCGCTCATTGGCCTCGACAGTGTCGGCGCCCTGGTCCTGCAGATGGTAGGCGCGGATCTTGTTCAACAAGCCGATGCCGCGCCCTTCCTGGCGCAGGTAGAACAATACGCCGCGGCCTTCCTTGGCGATCTTCTTCAATGCCGCTTCCAGCTGGGCGCCGCAATCGCAGCGCTGCGAGAACAACCCGTCGCCGGTCAGGCATTCGGAATGCACCCGGCCCAGCACCGGCTCGCCGTTGCCGACATCGCCCAAGACCAGCGCCAGGTGTTCCTTGTCGGAAACCTCATCGTAGAAAGCATGCAGTTCAAACGTCGCCCACGGCGTGGGCAACTTGCACGAGCTGACGAATTCGAGTTTTTCTTCCGGCACGGCGCCGGGCTCAATCGGTGACGACATGACAACCTGCTTTCAATACGGATGCGGTGAACCGCGTATCTTACCCTGCTGCCGGGTTTATTTCAGCGCGGCCCGACGGTCGTTGAGGGGGTGCAAAAGGGCATATGCAAGGAAATGGAACGGGTGGCGGACAAAAGTCCCCCGCCGCGCTTGCGGCCGGGAATGCCTGAAAGCATGCACATGAAGGCAGCTCTGCGGTTTTGCAATATGCGGGAGCCGGAAACCGGTACGGTTGCGGTTGACGACCGCTCTTTTTTATTTTACCTTTTGGTAAATTAACCAATTAGTATAAAACATGATTACCGACCAGCTCAGCGCCACGTTCGCAGCGCTCGCCGATCCGACGCGGCGCGCCATCCTCGCCCGGCTCGCCTTGGGGGAAACGACGGTCAACGAACTGGCGGCGCCGTTCGACATGACCCTGCCGGCCGTCACCAAGCATCTCAAGGTGCTCGAAGGCGCCGGCCTGATCACGCGCGGGCGCGACGCGCAGCGGCGGCCGTGCCGGCTGGCGGCGCAGCCGCTACAAGAAGCCTGCGACTGGATCGAACAATATCGCCTCTACTGGGAACAGCGCTTCGACAATCTCGACGCATACCTGGAGCAATTGCAACAGGACCAGAAAGGACACCTGCCGCAACGGAGAAAACCGCATGGAAAATGAAACCGCCCCCGCCAGCCGCGTGCTGACCATCACGCGCGTATTCGATGCGCCGCGCGATCTCGTGTTCGCGGCTTGGACCGATCCCGGACACCTGAAACGCTGGTCGGCGCCGCATGGTTTCCACATCAGCCACAGCAGCGGCGAGCTGCGCCCCGGCGGCGCCTGGCGCGCATGCATGATCGCGCCGGACGGCGCCGAATTGTGGTTGGGCGGCGTCTACCGCGAGATCGTGCACGGAGAGAAACTCGTGTTCACCCATGCCTGGGACGACCAGGATGGCCAACCCGGGCCGCCAACCCTGGTCACGGTGGTGTTGAAGGATCTCGATGGCAAGACTGAAATGACTTTCCGCCAGGAAGGTTTCACATCCGATGCCTCGCGCGACGGGCATGAAGGCGGCTGGAGCCAGGGCTTCGAGCGGCTGGGCGCGCTGCTCGGCGAACTCGGCGGACGGAGCGCCCGATAAACCGCTGCGGTTGCGACAAGGAGACTCGAATGAGAAAGCTCAAACTGGAAATGCAGGTTTCAATCGACGGCTTCACCGCCGACGCCAACGGCGACACCGGCTGGATGACGTGGAACTGGGGCGAACCCTGGCGCTGGGACGAGGCGCTGCGCCGGCATCACGAAGAGCTGACCGCATCGGCCGATACGCTCCTGCTCAGCCGGGTGATGGCGGAAGAAGGCTTCTACGCGCACTGGCAGCAAGTCGCAGAGCAGCCCGGCGACGCGCGCAATGCGTTCGCCCGGCAGATTGTCGCCATGCGCAAGGTCGTGTTCACGCATACGCTGCCGCAGTCGCGCTGGCCGGATACGGTGCTGGCAAAAGGGGATCTGGTGGAAGAAGTGATGCACCTCAAGCGCCAGCCGGGCAAGGACATGCTCGCCTACGGCGGGCCGGCTTTCGCTTCGGCGCTGGCGGCTGCCGGACTGATCGACGAATTTCACTTCCTGGTCAATCCGGCCGTGCTCGGCAACGGCCGCGGCATGCTCAAGGACATCGGCGGCGCCATTCCACTGCGGCTGGTCGATGCCAGGCCATTCTCATGCGGCGTGGTCCTGCTGCATTACGCGCGGCCGGAATAGCCCGGCCGCGTCCGGCGATGGGATCGCCGCTTGTGAAGAAAAGAAGATGTTGAGATTTTCTACGTACCGAGAAAGAAAATTTCTGTAAGTAACTGAGATTTCTTATACAAGATGATGAGACTTGTTTTGCGAGCGCGTAGCCTCCAATTGCTTTCGAAAACTGGAAAGAAGCTCTTCAAGGACTTCATCGCCATATGGAGTATCTATCTTTCGAATATGTTGCCCATTGCATCATATTGATCAAAAGAGAATCTTTTGACAAAAGGGATCCATTCCGTCAAGAGGTCTGGACTATCCGACACGTCAGAAGAATCGATGATATCTAGCACATCGTCTCGCAATGTTGCGGAGATAAGCTGAAATTCACCCGCTACCTCAGAAAAAACCTCCCGCATGGATTCAACTCTTCTTGCTTTCTTTTCCAGCATAGGGAACCACATTGCGGCAGCGTATGAATCCTTGATGAGAATAGCCAGCAATAACATCGGGATCTGAAATTCACCTTTGGTCTCAGCACTCCCTTCGAACTTGCCTAGATCTGCCAAGGATACCCGAGCTTTTAGAATTCGATAAAGATTCGACAGCCGCTTAGCAGCACGCGGCGACGGGATAAAATTTCCTAGCTGTTGTGCAAATGACATCTCCCATTCCCTGATGATCAATGCATTTTCCTCAACCACAAAGTCATCCTCCGCTTCATCTTGCGCGGCAAAATCACGATCGTTTGATGTATGGTCAGATAATTCGCCTGTAGGATCTCTGCCAATATTTTTAGTCTCTGCTTTATTCGGTGCACCGTTTTCTTTAACGCCAGGGGCGTGGTGCAAATTCGATTCTCGTTCATTTTGCGTGGAATCTACGTTATTCGGATTTGCCATTAATTGCTCAATTAACGAAACATATCCTTTATTACTCATCTGCTGAAGTGAATAAGGAATCTGAAATATCTTCTCGAGATAGTGCTGCGGCGTAGCAGCCCACTCGTTCTTCTTTTCTTCAAATCCTAGTTCTTGGAAATGAAGTCTAAGTGAACGAAGTAGCCAACGTGAATCTACACCTACCACCACCACGAACAACGGATAGGCCAACAGCAAATGTACAGCTTGCAATACATCTACGACTTTATCTGCTGGGCACCGATCAAGATCATCAATATAAAGAATTATGCGATCAACTTTGACTACGGCATTCTCCATGCTTAATTTTGTTGCCAATGCCTCGAAGTCTTTTCTGACGGTCGAAACCAACCCGAGATGCTTCCTATAGTCTTCAGATTCTGTTCTCTCTTTAAGAAAATGAGTCAAGCTCTTCTGTTTTTCCAACTCTAATAGTCGTGTCTCAATTTCTAATACTTTACTGGTGGCAGCGCCAACCCTGGCTAGAGCAACCTGTTCATGAGCTTTGAGCGTATCGATCTCATTTAAGAGGATCTGCTCCTCTTGCGTTAATTTTTCCCTAAACTTAACGACCTGCTTATCAAATTTCTCCTTCGCCTCTTCAATTTTTTTAAGATTTCCCTTGACGAAATCTATGCCTTTTTTCAACCAAAGTGTTAGGCCAATAAATATAGTACTAACCTGCGCTGCAATAGCAGAAACCTTTTTTGCAAATACGTCGATCGATACGAACTGTAGACCGAAGTAGAGTAGAGCGGGGATGACAAAGATCAACAGTAAGATGAATGTAGTACGCGAGAAAAAGTTGGGACGTACAGTCAATGCACTCCCCAATGCCCAAATTCTTCCACCAGTGCTTCGCGCATTCGCAATAGCGGATTCGAACTCTTCGACATTTTTCCAAGTAGTAAAAATGCCAAGGTCAGTTAGTGCAGATTTAATTTTTTGAGCAGATTCATCTTTTGCAACTTGATCTATGAAATCCTTTATCTGTATGTCAGCCAGGCTCAGTTCTTTAGCCATTTTCTCATTTCGAAGTGATAGCAGGCTTTTTTCATTTTCCTCTAACCGCTTAGTAGCCACATCGCTTTCTTTTTGAGCAATATCTTTATCACTTTTTGCCAGCTCTAAACTAGAGAACAACGTCGCCTCGCTGTCCTCTTCCGTTCCCGGCTCCTTTACTTCTCGAGCTAAGCTATCCAAAATAAAGGTCGCTAAGCTTGCCCATAGATTGGTATCAACATAGTGCCATGCGTTAAATTCGACTTGCACAATCTTTGAGCAAAAATTTGAACTCTCATTTTTCTTTGCTTTTGCTTCCAGCTGCTTAGCACGTAGCTTCATCGACTGCATGAAGAAGCTTTTCCCCGTTCCCCAATTCCCAAATAGGCCAATTGCTAGCGGAGGCTTGACAGCTTTTGCCATCATGATGGCTGTCAACACACCAACCTCCATCGAAATGCCAAGCCTGTCAGAACTAACATTGATCGAATCTGATGCGTAACCAGCAACAAGATCGCGCTCGCCGTTAACTTCTGGGAAGATGCGTGCGAGAAGAAGCTCCGTGATATTGCTATGGGTGCCATTATTCTTATAATCACGAAGCGCTGAGAGCAATTCTTTCTGATCTAGATGGCTTAGAAAATAGGAAAGATGTTCTACGGATCGAGGCTCTGGCTTCGCAAGGGAGTTGATGGCCAAGCGCAAAATTTCAGAGAGGGTATGGGACTGTAAAAGTATTGGTATAGCAATCTGTGGAGATCTTGGATACGACAAGGCAAAGAAGGCATTCCTAATTGCGTCGTCGCGAAATGATCGGACTTCAATCACGGTGCAAATGGCGGGAATCAGATCAAAAACAGGCACTATCCGCAGCGCCCACAACATCGCGTCTATGATCTCGTAATCTTTAGATTCGAAATATTCCGTCCATTCACGAATAAAATCACGACTCCGCTGCTCAAGAATGACTTGTACTAATAACCGAACTGTTGCCGTCGAATCATCTCTTGCGAGATCAAGAATCTCTGAAAGATATGTAACTCGTTGCCGATAACATGCAACGACTATCCAATATCGAACTGCATAGTAAGACTCTTGATTCTCCGAGACGTGAAAGATCGCGAGTTTTCGAGTTTCCGCATTCTCTGCGTCACACCAAAGCAAGGCGCTAAAGAGCCATGCACGAGACGAATCTCTCAGAGTCCGCCCGTCTCTTGTGCCTGGCTTCGCATCGTTGACCGGCCTGAAACAACTGGTCCAGACTTAAAGTTAGTCTAAGCGGCAAGCCGCAGTGGTGCTGGGGTTGTTGCCGGCAGCGTAGCCTGCGGTG
>NZ_VFNI01000006.1 GCF_006715495.1 Herbaspirillum sp. SJZ106 | reverse complement strand
CCCATTTTTCATGGCGCTCCAACGGGCACCCCGAAGGGGCTGGCACTTAGGGGCCGCCTTTCTTTGCTTACTTTCTTTGGCGGGCCAAAGAAAGTAAGCGGCTGCCGGGCCGCCCCCGGCGCTCCGCTTCGACCGAAGAAAGATAAGCATTAAGCCAGTACATCTGCACACAGCAAGACCAGACTACCCAAATAACGACCATACAACCAACACATAAGGTGAAGCCCCCTCACGCCGCCGCAAGCACCTCCCCCTCTTGCGGCGGCACCCCATACCCCTGCGCCTTCACCAACTTCCGCAGTTCGCCAATAAAAGCCTGCGTCAGTTGCGACAACGGCTCCAGCCGCACATGCACCAGATTGGCCTGCAGGATGGGCGCGCGCGCCACCGGCCGCACCACCATCTGGCTGCTGCCGGCCCAACTGCGCACGGAGAATTCGTCCACCAGCGCCACCCCCGCCCCCATCTGCACCAGCGAACAGGCATTCTGCGGCGAGCCCACTTCCATGATGGGCCGCAGCGCCTCTTCCTCGGCCTGGTAGAAGCGGCCGACGATGCCGCCGAAGGGCGAATCCTTGTCGTAGGAGATCAGCGGGAAGGGCCTCAGGTCGGCCAACGCCAGCGTGCCGCGCCGCGCCAACTCGTGGTTGTACGGCAGCACGCACACCAGGCGGTTGCTGCACAGCGGCACCACCTCCAAGTTGGGATGCTCCATCGGCAGGATGATGATGCCCAGGTCGGCCTGGCGGTTCAGCAGGCGTTCCTTGAGGTAGCCGTAGTTGAGGCAGTGGAAGCTCAGCTTGACGTCCGGGTGCCGGTTGCGGAACAGCGTGATGGCCTGCGGGATCAGCATCTGCCCGATGCTGGGGCTGGAGACGATGTTGAGGATGCCGCTGCGGTTGTCGGCCAAGTCGGTGGCCAGTTCGTTGACGCGCTGCACCGCCTGGTAGACGCTCTCCACTTCATGGAACAGCTTCTTGGCCTCGGGCGTGGCGTACAGCCGGCCCTTGATGCGCTCGAACAGGGCGAAACCGACGCGCTGCTCGGTATGCGAAAGCAGGCGGCTGACTGCCGGTTGCGAAACGAACAACAGCTGCGAAGCGCCGCTGATGGAGCCGGTGATCATCACCGCGCGGAAGATTTCGATCTGACGCAGGTTCAGTGCCATAAGTCCTCGCCATGCATAACAGGATGTTAAGGGGAACCGACAAATGAGCAAGGAGCATGCCCAGCGGCCTGGGTTAGAGTTTCTTCATCGATTGTGAACCCAACCGCCCACTCCCGGGAAAGCACCATGTCCACTCCCCCACCTGACGGCCAGACCGTCTTCGTCATCAATCCCAACAGCACGCAGCGCGTCACCGATGGCATCGATGCCGCCATGGCGCCGCTGCGCATGGCCGGCGGCCCGGCCATCGAATGCCTGTCGCTGCCATCCGGCCCGCCGGGCATCCAGAGCCAGCACGACGTCGAATCGGTGACGCTGCCGCTGGCGGCGCTGGCGCGCTCATTGGAAGCGCGCGCCGGCGCCTTTGTGATCGCCTGCTTCTCCGACCCCGGCTTGTTCGCGGTGCGCGAAGCGGTCAAGGCGCCGGTGCTGGGCATCATGGAATGCGGCATCCTGAGCGCATTGACGCTGGGCCAGCGCTTCGGCGTGATCGCCATCCTCGACGCCTCCATCCCGCGCCACCTGCGCGCCTACGGCGCCATGGGCGTGCAGTCGCGCCTGGCCGGCGAACTGGCGATCGGCCTGAACGTGACCGAGCTCTCCCAATACCAACGCACGCTGCAACGCATGACCGAGGTCGGCCGCCGGCTGCGCGACGAGCGTGGCTCCGACGTGATCGTCATGGGCTGCGCCGGCATGGCGGTCTATCGCGAACCGCTGCAGCAGGCGCTGGGCATGCCGGTGGTGGAACCGAGCCAGGCCGCGGTTGCGATGGCGATCGGCCGCGTCAAGCTGAACTGGCATGGAGCCTGAGATGAGCGACAACACGCAAGACCTGATCGAACAATTGCGCGCCATCGTCGGCGACGCCGGGCTGGTGACCGATGCGGAGGCGCAGGCGCCTTACCTGAAGGACTGGCTGGGCAAGTGGCAAGGCCGCGTGACAGTCGTCGTGCGCCCGGCCGACACCGTCCAGACTGCTGAGGTGGTGCGGCTGTGCCACATCACGCATACGCCCATCGTCACCCAGGGCGGCAACACCGGCATGAGCGGCGGCGGCACGCCGGACGACAGCGGCGCCCAGGTGATCCTCTCGACCACGCGCATGAACCGCATCCGCGAGGTCGACCCTCTCAACAACACCATGACGGTAGATGCCGGCGTGATCCTGGCCAACGCGCAGCAAGCCGCGCGCGAGGCGGGCCGCTACTTCCCGCTGAGCCTGGGCGCCGAAGGCAGCTGCACGGTCGGCGGCAACCTCGCCACCAATGCCGGCGGCATCGCCGTGCTGCGCTTTGGCAACATGCGCGAACTGGCGCTGGGGCTGGAAGTAGTGCTGCCCGACGGGCGCATCTGGAACGGCCTGCGCGGGCTGCGCAAGGACAATACCGGTTACGACCTGCGCGACCTTTTCATCGGTTCCGAAGGAACGCTGGGCGTGATCACCGGCGCCGTGCTCAAGCTGTTCGCCCAGCCGCACGCGCGCGCCACCGCCTGGGTCGGCGCCGATACGCTGGAGCAGCTGGTCGAATTGCTGGCGCGCTCCCGCGCGCGTTGCGGCGAACGGCTGGTGGCCTTCGAGATGATGTCGGCCGCCGCGCTGGCGCTGGTGCTTCAGCACGTGGCCGACACCCGTGCGCCGCTGGCGCAGCCGGCCGCCTTCAACACATTGGTCGAACTGGCCGACACCGAGGATGGCGGCCTACAGGCGATGCTGGAAGATGTGCTGGGCCAGGCCCTGGAAGACGGCTTGGTGAACGACGCCATGTTCTGCGCCAGCCAGGCGCAAAGCGCGGCGCTGTGGAAACTGCGCGAGGGCATCTCGCAAGCGCAGGTGCGCGCCGGCAAGGTGGTCAAGCACGACATCGCGCTGCCGATCTCGTCGCTGGCAGCGTTCACGCAGGCGGCCGAGGCCGCCATCGGCGGCGAGGGCAGCACCGCCGAGATCGTCAACTTCGGCCACCTGGGTGACGGCAACCTGCACTTCAACGTGATGATCCCGCTGTCGTCGACCGATGAAGAAGCCAAGCACGCCACCGCCGTCTTCAACCGGCTGGTGCACGACCTGGTCGCGCGCATGAACGGCAGCATCAGCGCCGAACATGGCGTAGGCCAGCTGCGCCGCGACGAACTGCGCCATTACAAGCAACCGCTGGAGATGGAATTGATGTTGCGGATCAAGCAGGCTTTCGATCCCAACCTGATCATGAATCCGGGCAAACTTCTTTAAGCGCCGCCGGTCCTGTCCGCAGGCGAAAAAAAACGGCGAACCGGAGTTCGCCGTTTTTCATTGCGCAGCAACGCTTACTTCTTGCGCTGCGGCGGCAGGTCGGTGCAATGCCCTTCCGCCACTTCCGCCGCCATGCCGAGCGATTCGCCCAGCGTCGGGTGCGGGTGGATGGTCTTGCCGATGTCGACCGCGTCGGCGCCCATCTCGATGGCCAGCGCCACTTCGCCGATCATGTCGCCGGCGTGCGTGCCGACGATGCCGCCGCCGATCACGCGGTGCGTCTCGGCGTCGAACAGCAGCTTGGTGAAGCCTTCGGAACGGCCGTTGGCCACCGCGCGTCCGGAAGCGGCCCACGGGAAGTGGCCCTTCTCGATCTTGATGCCGCGGGCCTTGGCTTCGTCTTCGGTGACGCCGACCCATGCCACTTCCGGATCGGTGTAGGCCACCGACGGGATCACGCTGGCGTCGAAGAAGCTCTTCTCGCCGGCGATCGCCTCGGCCGCCACGTGGCCTTCATGCACAGCCTTGTGCGCCAGCATCGGCTGGCCCACCAGGTCGCCGATGGCGAAGATGTGCGGCACGTTGGTGCGCATCTGCTTGTCGACCGGGATGAAGCCGCGCTCGCCGACGATCACGCCGGCCTTGTCGGCAGACACCTTCTTGCCGTTGGGGCTGCGGCCTACGGCCACCAGCACCAGGTCGTAGACTTGCGGCTCGGGCGACTTGGCGCCGGCTTCGGCGGCCTCGAAGGTGACCTTGATGCCTTCCTTCAACGCTTCCACCGCCACGGTCTTGGTCTTGAGCATGACGTTGTCGAAGCGCTTCTCGTTGAACTTCTGCCAGACCTTGACCATGTCGCGGTCGGCGCCCTGCATCAGGCCGTCCATCATCTCGACCACGTCGATGCGCGCGCCCAGCGTGGAGTAGACCGTCGCCATTTCCAGGCCGATGATGCCGCCGCCGATGACCAGCATGCGCTTGGGCACCTGGCGCAGTTCCAGCGCGCCGGTGGAGTCGACGATGCGAGGATCCTGCGGCACGAACGGCAGGTTCACCACCGATGAGCCGGCGGCGATGATGGCGTGCTTGAACTGCACCACCTTCTTACTGCCGTCGGCGGCCGTCACTTCGATATGGTTGGGGCCGGCGAACTGGCCGTTGCCGTTGACCACGGCGACCTTGCGCGCCTTGGCCATGCCGGCCAGGCCGCCGGTCATGGTGCCGATCACCTTGTCCTTGTAGCCGCGCAGCTTGTCGATGTCGATCTCGGGCTTGCCGAAGGTGACGCCGTGCGAGGCCATGGCGGCGGTCTCGTCGATCACGGCGGCCACGTGCAGCAGCGCCTTGGACGGGATGCAGCCGACGTTCAGGCAGACGCCGCCCAGCGTGGCTTCCTGTTCGACGATGACGGTGTTGAGGCCAAGGTCGGCCGCGCGGAAGGCGGCCGAGTAGCCGCCGGGACCGCCGCCCAGCACCATCACGTCGCACTGCACGTCGGCGCTGCCGCCGAAGCTGGCGGCGGCCGGTGCGGCCGCTGTGGCTGCGGGAGCGGCGGGCGCTGCCGCCGGGGCTGCCGGTGCCGCCGCTGCAGGCGCCGGAGCAGCTGCCGGCGCAGGGGCCGCGGCGGCCGCGTCCGAAGCTTCCACCATCAGCAGCACCGAGCCTTCGGCGACCTTGTCGCCGACCTTGACCTTCAGTTCCTTGACCACGCCCGCCGTCGACGACGGGATTTCCATGCTGGCCTTGTCGGACTCGACGGTGATCAGCGACTGGTCGACCTTGATCGTGTCGCCCACCTTGACCATCACTTCGATGACTTCGACTTCCTTGAAATCCCCGATATCGGGGACCTTGACTTCAGAGAGACTCATTGTCTTGGCTCCGTTATGTTCTGTTTCGCTGCGCGCCGCCACCGGGGCGGCGCATCGACTTGATTAGAGCAAGGACTTGCGCAGGTCGCCCAGCACGTCAGCCAGGTAGGCCGAGAAGCGGGCCCCCATTGCACCGTCGATGACGCGGTGGTCGTAGGACAGCGAAGTCGGCAGCATCAGGCGCGGCACGAACTGCTTGCCGTCCCATACCGGCTTGGTGATCGACTTGGACAGGCCGAGGATCGCCACTTCCGGCGCGTTGATGATGGGCGTGAAGGCGGTGCCGCCGATGCCGCCCAAGGACGAGATGGTGAAGGTCGCACCCTGCATGTCGGCCGGCTTCAGCTTGCCGTCACGCGCCTGTGCCGACAGCTCGCCCATTTCGGTGGCGATCTGGCTGATGCTCTTCTGGTCGGCGTTCTTGATCACCGGAACCACCAGGCCGTTCGGCGTATCGGCCGCGAAGCCGATGTTGTAGTACTGCTTGAGGATCAGGTTTTCGCCATTGGCGTCCAGCGAGGAATTGAACGCCGGGAATTTCTTCAGCGCGGCGACGCTGGCCTTGATGACGAACGCCAGCATGGTCAGCTTGACCGGCGACTTGGCCTTGGCGTAAGCGGCATTGGAGGCGACGCGGAATTCTTCCAGTTCGGTGACGTCGGCTTCGTCGAATTGCGTCACGTGCGGGATCATCACCCAGTTACGGTGCAGGTTGGGGCCGCTGATCTTCTTGATGCGCGACAACGGCTGCAGCTCGGTGGCGCCGAACTTGGAGAAGTCCAGCGACGGCCACGGCAGCAGGTCCATGCCGGCGCCGCTGCCGTTCTTGCCCGGTGCGGCGGCAACCTGGGTCGAACCGGCCATCACGCCCTTGACGAAGTTCTGCACGTCCTCTTGCAGGATACGGCCCTTGGGGCCGGTGGCCGGCACGCGCGCCAGATCCACGCCCAGTTCGCGCGCGAACTTGCGCACGGACGGCGAGGCGTGGGCCTTGCCGCCGGTGCTGGTCGCCGATGCGGTGGCGATGGCCGGCGCGGCGGCCGGTGCTGCCGCAGGCGCTGGCGCAGCCGCGGGGGCCGCGGCAGCAGGCGCTGATGCGGCGGCCGGTGCGGCAGCAGGCGCGCCGCCGGTGGTTTCCAGCGAGGCGATGATGCTGCCCTTGGCGACCTTGTCGCCCAGCTTGACCTTCAGTTCCTTGATCACGCCGGCGTGGCTGGACGGGATTTCCATGCTGGCCTTGTCGGACTCGACGGTCAGCAGCGACTGTTCGGCCTTGACCGTGTCGCCGACCTTGACCATCAGTTCGATGACTTCGACTTCCTTGAAGTCGCCGATGTCGGGCACTTCGATCTGGATCACGCCGCCGGCGGCAGCGGGTGCAGCAGCGGGAGCAGCAGCAGGTGTCGGTGCGGGCGCCGCAGCCTGTGCCGCTGCCGGCGCCGCTGCTGCGGCTTGTGCTGGGGCCGCGGCCGGCGCTGCGCCGGCGCCTTCGCCTTCGACGATCAGCAACAGCGAGCCTTCGGCGACCTTGTCGCCGACCTTGACCTTGATTTCCTTGACCACGCCAGCCTGGCTGGAGGGAATCTCCATGCTGGCCTTGTCGGATTCGACGGTGATCAGCGACTGGTCGACCTTGATCGTGTCGCCGACCTTGACCATCACCTCAATGACTTCGACTTCCTTGAAATCGCCGATGTCCGGGACTTTTACTTCGACTTGACTCATCTGTTGCGCTCCGTTGTTCTGTTCCCCGGCCTTGGGCTGGGAGGGGGTATTCGCAGAGGGGAAGGTGCTGCCGCGTGGCCATTGCATCTTAAGCCATGTTGCGGCCGCCGCTTTCCTGTTTTCCGGCTGGCACCGACACGAAACATCCCCGCGATCAGGAAGCTGAAGCGGGGATGCTCGGGTCGGCGGAACTTACTGGGTCACCGGGTTCGGCTTGTTCGGGTCGATGCCGTACTTGGCAATCGCCTGCGCCACGACTTCAGGCTTGATCTTGCCTTCATCGGCCAGCGACTTCAAGGCCGCCACGGTCACGAAGTAGCGGTTGACCTCGAAGAACTCGCGCAGCTTGGCGCGGGTGTCCGAACGGCCGTAGCCGTCGGTGCCCAGCACCTTGTAGGAACGGCCCTTGGGCACGAAGGCGCGGACTTGTTCGGCATAGGTGCGCATGTAGTCGGTGGAGACCACGATCGGGCCGTCGGTGCCTTCCAGCGATTGCTCGAAATAGCTTTTCTTCGCGGTCTCGGCCGGGTGCAGCATGTTCCAGCGTTCCACATCCTGGCCGTCGCGGGCCAGCAGCGTGAACGAGGGCGCGGACCAGACGTCGGCGTCGACCTTCCAGTCGTCGCGCAGCAGGTCGGCGGCGGCGATGACTTCGCGCAGGATGGTGCCCGAGCCCAGCAGTTGCACGCGCAGCTTGTTCTTCTTGCCGCCTTCGTTCAACAGGTACAGGCCCTTCAGGATGCCCTCTTCCTGGCCCGGCTTGATGCCCGGATGCGCGTAGTTCTCGTTCATCACGGTGATGTAGTAGAACACGTCTTCCTGGTTGGCCACCATGCGGCGCAGGCCGTCATGGATGATCACCGCGACTTCGTGGGCGAAGGTCGGGTCGTAGGGTACGCAGTTCGGGATCGCCGAGGCGAACACGTGGCTGTGGCCGTCTTCGTGCTGCAGGCCTTCGCCGTTCAGGGTGGTGCGGCCGGCGGTGCCGCCGATCAGGAAGCCGCGCGCGCGCATGTCGCCTGCCGCCCATGCCAGGTCGCCGATACGCTGCAGGCCGAACATCGAGTAATAGGTGTAGAACGGGATCATCACGCGGTTGTTGGTCGAGTACGAGGTCGCCGCGGCGATCCACGAGCTCATGCCGCCCGCTTCGTTGATGCCTTCCTGCAGGATCTGGCCGGCCTTGTCTTCGCGGTAGTACATGACCTGGTCCTTGTCGACCGGTTCGTACAGCTGGCCGACCTGGCTGAAGATGCCGATCTGGCGGAACAGGCCTTCCATGCCGAAGGTACGGGATTCGTCGACCATGATGGGCACCACGCGCGGGCCCAGGTTCTGGTCGCGCAGCAGCGCGGTCAGCACGCGCGAATAGGCGGCGGTGGTGGAAATTTCACGGCCTTCGGCGGTCGGCTCCAGCATTGCCTGGAAGGCGGACAGCTCAGGCACCGGCAGCTTCTCGTCGGCTTGCGGACGGCGCTGCGGCAGATAGCCGCCCAGGGCCTTGCGGCGCTCGTGCAGGTATTGCATTTCAGGCGCGTCGTCGGCCGGCTTGAAGAACGGGATATTGGGCAGGTCGGCGTCCGAGATCGGCAGCTGGAAGCGGTCGCGCATGGCCTTGATGGCCTCGTCGTCCAGCTTCTTGGTGTTGTGCGCGGTGTTGCGCGCTTCGCCGGCCTTGCCGAAGCCGTAGCCCTTGATGGACTTGGCCAGGATCACGGTCGGTTGATCCTTGCTCTCTTGCGCGACCTTGAAGGCGGCGTAGATCTTGTGCGGATCGTGGCCGCCGCGGGTCAGGCGCCAGATGTCGTCGTCGGACATCTTGCTGACCATTTCCAGCAGCTTGGGGTGCTTGCCGAAGAAGTGCTTGCGCACGTAGGCGCCATCCTTGGCCTTGTAGTTCTGATATTCACCGTCGACGGTTTCCATCATCACCTTCTGCAGGATGCCTTCCTTGTCCTTGGCCAGCAGCTCGTCCCAGCCGCTGCCCCAGATGACCTTGACCACGTTCCAGCCGGCGCCGCGGAAGTCGGATTCCAGTTCCTGGATGATCTTGCCGTTGCCGCGCACCGGGCCGTCCAGGCGCTGCAGGTTGCAGTTGACCACGATGACCAGGTTGTTGAGCTTTTCGCGGCCGGCCATGCCGATGGCGCCCATCGATTCCGGTTCGTCCATCTCGCCGTCGCCGCAGAAGGCCCAGACCTTGCGGTTGTCGGTCTTGGCGATGCCGCGGGCGTGCAGGTACTTCAGGAAGCGCGCCTGGTAGATCGCCATCAAGGGGCCCAGGCCCATCGAGACGGTCGGGAACTGCCAGAATTCCGGCATCAGTTTCGGGTGCGGGTACGAAGACAGGCCCTTGCCGTCGGCTTCGCGACGGAAATGGATCAGTTGCTCTTCGGTCAGGCGGCCTTCCAGGAAGGCGCGCGCATAGATGCCGGGCGAGGAGTGGCCCTGGATGTACAGCAGGTCGCCGCCGTGGTCTTCGGTCGGGGCGTGCCAGAAGTGGTTGAAGCCGATGCCCAGCATGTTGGCCAGCGAGGCGAACGAGGACAGGTGGCCGCCGAGGTCGCCGTCGACGCGGTTGGCCTTGACCACCATGGCCATGGCGTTCCAGCGCATCCACGAGCGCAGGCGCTCTTCGTATTCGAGGTTGCCGGGGCAGTGCTCGCCCTGGTCGGCGGGGATGGTGTTGACGTAGGCGGTATTGCTGGAAAACGGAATATGCGCGCCGCGGCGGCGGGCCAGGTCGACCATGCGCTCCATCAGGTAGTGGGCGCGGTCCGGACCTTCCTTCTCGATCACGGCTTCGAGGGCGTCAAGCCACTCCTGGGTTTCCATCACGTCGGGATCGTTGGCGGCCTGCGCCAGGACTTGGTCGATTTGGGCTGACATGTCATGTCTCCTGTTTGTTGAAGGCCCTGGCCAGATCTCATGGACTGGCCGGGTCGGTCGGGTCATTCAGTGCAAATAGCCGCCGGCGATGATGCGTGGAAAACACTCATAAACTCTAATGTACGGTCTTCCAGCCGTATGGACGACGCATTTTATCAGGGATTTTTTGATTTTCAAATTGCGATAATTGATTTCATAATGCAAAATTATGCTGCAAAGCGGCATGAACAGGCGCTTTCCAGCCACCGTATTTTTACGGTCAGGACGATATGAAGGGGATTTTTTGCCATGTTTGCAATGCCGCAAAATAATCCTTCGCCACCCCGTTCAGGCCATCGAAGAAGCACTGCGACCGCAGCGGCCCACCACGAAAAATATCAAAAAGACAATGAAGTTCGCATCACAAGCCTGGCGGCAGCAGCGATACCGCCCCATGGATCATGCACCGGATGAGGTCGGTTCTATATAGATAGGCGTAAAGACGGCGGCTTGGTTCCGGCCTGGAGGATCAGACGCTGATATTGCCCAGCGTGCTGGCGCGGTAGGCGGCGACGAAGGCGTCGAAGTCGCCGGTCTGGGTGCGCTCGATTTCGCGCTGGGCCTCCAGCGAAGCCTGGGCGATGGCGACGAAGTCGGCGGTCTGCGCCGCCGTCAGCGGCTCGGCCAGCAGTTGTCCGGCCTGCGCCGCGCTGTTTTGCAGGGCCCAGGCCGGGAAGGAATTGCCGGCCGCGCGGATCTCGCGCAGCACCCGCGCCGATGGCGTGGCGTCGGGGT
Organism: Herbaspirillum sp. SJZ106; assembly: GCF_006715495.1. GTDB lineage: Bacteria > Pseudomonadota > Gammaproteobacteria > Burkholderiales > Burkholderiaceae_D > Herbaspirillum. Next base: position 191,311 of record NZ_VFNI01000006.1, on the reverse strand, counting down.
CGGCCAGCTTGGCGCGCTGGGCGGCCATGCTGTCGCGGTGGGCGCTGCCGCCGGCCTGCCGGTCCAGCAGTTCGGCCACCGGCGCCATGCGCTCCAGCAGTTGCTCGCCCCATTCCTTCAAGCCGATCGCACGGCCCTTGAACTGCAATTGCAGGCCGGGCTGACGCCCCTGCTTGACCGTGGCCATGAAGTTGGCGCGGTTCTCGATACCCTCCTCGTCCGAGGTCAGGCAGCTGTCGTCGAAAGCCAGGAAGTGCAGGAACACATCGAGGAAGCGCGCCGTCTGCAGGTTGATGCCCAGCGGATCGAACGGGTCGATGTCCATACAGCGCACTTCCACATACTGCACGCCGCGCGCCGACAAGGCCTGCACCGGGCGTTCGCCGCTGTAGATGACGCGCTTGGGGCGGATCGACGAATAGAACTCGTTCTCGATCTGCAGGATGTTGGTGTTGATCTGCACCCATTCGCCATCGCGCTTGGCGCCGATCGCCTCGTAAGGCGGATAGGGCTCGCTGACCGCATGCGCCAGGCTGCGGATGTAGGCCGGCAGGTTGTTGTAGTGCGGGGTGATGTTGGCCTGGGCGTTGTTCTGGTAACCCAGGTCGCTCATGCGCAGGCTGGTGCCGTAGGGCAGGTAGAGCGTGTCGTCGGACAAGGTCTCCAGCTGGTGCGGGCGGCCGCGCAGGAAATTGGTCGCCACCGCCGGCGAGGCGCCGAACAGGTACATCAGCAGCCAGCTGTAGCGGCGGAAGTTGCGGATCAAGGCGATGTAGCGTTCCGACTGGTAGTCGCGCCGCGAAACCGAGGCATCGACGCCGCGGTCGCTTTCGCGCAGCACGTCCCATACGCCTTCATTCAGCGAGAAGTTGTAATGAATGCCGGCGATGCACTGCATGGTGCGGCCATAGCGCAGCGCCAGGCCGCGGCGGTAGACGTGCTTGAGCATGCCGATGTGCGAACTGCCGTACCAGGCGATGGGAATCTCGTCCTCAGGCGGCAGCACGCAGGGCATCGAGGCATTCCACAGCAGCTCGCCGCCCAGCCGGGCGTAGACGAAGCGGTGGATCTCATCCAGCCGTTGCAGGGCGGTGGCGATATCCGGCTCGGCCGGCGTGATGAATTCCAGCAGCGACTCGGAGTAATCGGTGGTGATCAGGTCGTTGGTCAACGCCGAACCCAGCGCCGGCGGATGCGGCGTATGCGCCAGTTGCCCGTGGCGGTCGACCCGCAGCGTTTCGCGTTCCACGCCGCGCAAACCCTGGCCGAGCAGCGCGATATGTTGCGGGCTGGCGAGCTGTTGCAGGCGTTGGTTCAGCAAATCGGTCATGCGGGCGTCCTTCAAAAGTGATGTCGTAGCGCTTTGGTTGCGGGAGCATAACCGAAATTGAAATTCCCCGTCGCGCACGGGGCAAAATGCCCCCATTGTGGAAGCGCGGGCATTTTGATTGCATGAAAGGCAATTTTCTTCGATGCTCTTCCGTCGGGCGCCGCATCGTCGCCCGGCCGCGCTGGCTTTATAATCACGGGTTCTGCGCTTCATGCGCTTTCATCGCCCCGGCGCCGCCCGGGGCTTTCGCCACCGCCCTGCTTCTATATTTGCCATGCCAGCTCAACTGATCGACGGAAACCTGCTCTCCCAACAACTGCGCGCCGACGTTGCCAAACGCGCCGCCGCCCTGACCGCTCAAGGCAAGCAGCCTGGCCTGGCGGTGATCCTGGTCGGCGACAGCCCGGCGTCCCAGGTCTATGTGCGCAACAAGGTCAAGGCTTGCCAAGACAACGGCCTGTATTCGGTGCTGGAAAAGTATGAGGCCTCGCTGACCGAGGCCGAACTGCTGGCCCGCATCGACGCCCTGAACCAGGACCCGAAGATCAATGGCATCCTGGTGCAGCTGCCGCTGCCGGCCCATATCGATGCGCACAAGGTGATCGAAGCCATCGCCCCCGAGAAGGATGTGGACGGATTCCACATCAGCAACGCCGGCCTGCTGATGACCGGCCAGCCGCTGTTCCGCCCCTGCACCCCGTACGGCGTGATGAAGATGCTGGAATCGATCGATTACCCGGTGCGCGGCGCCAACGCCGTCGTGGTGGGGGCTTCCAACATCGTCGGCAAGCCGCAGGCGATGTTGCTCTTGCAAGCCGGCGCCACCGTCACCATCTGCAATTCCAAGACCCGTGACCTCGGCGCGCATACCCGCAACGCCGACATCCTGGTAGTGGCCACCGGACGCCGCAACATCGTCACCGCCGACATGGTCAAGCCGGGCGCCGTGGTGCTGGACGTCGGCATGAACCGCGACGACAACGGCAAGCTGTGCGGCGACGTCGACTTCGCCAACGTCAAGGAAGTCGCCGGCTACATTACCCCGGTGCCGGGCGGCGTCGGACCGATGACCATCACCATGCTGCTGGTCAACACCATCGAAGCCGCCGAACGCACCTGATATTGAACTGAATAGAGAAGACTCCATGACCACTGACATCGCCGCCAATCCCCTGCTCGACTTTTCGGGCTACGCCCAGTTCGACGCCATCCAGCCGGAACACGTCACGCCCGCGCTGGACAAGCTGCTGGCCGACGCCGGCCGCCTGGTAACCGAACTGGAAGCGCCGATGGCGGAGGTCACCTGGGACAACTTCGTCGAACCGCTGGAGTCCGCCACCGAAAAGCTGGGCCGCGCCTGGAGCGTGGTCGGCCACCTGAACTCGGTGATGGATACGCCGGCGCTGCGCGCCACCTACAACGAGAACCAGCCGCGCCTGGTGGAATTCTGGACCGGCCTGGGCCAGAACCTGGCCTTGTTCGAGAAGTACAAGGCGCTGCAGGCCAGCCCGGCCTTCGCCTCGCTGTCGGCCGCGCGCCGCAAGGTGGTGGACAACGCCGTGCGCGACTTCCGCCTGTCCGGCGCCGAGCTGCCCGACGACAAGAAGGAACGCTTCGCCGCCATCCAGGAAAAGCAGGCGGCGCTGACCACCCGCTTCTCCGAGAACGTGCTGGACGCCACCAACGACTTCGGCCTGTTCGTCGAGGACGAAGCCGAACTCGCCGGCCTGCCGGATGACGTCAAGCAGGCCGCGCGCGCCGCCGCCGAGAAGGACGGCAAGCCCGGCTTCAAGTTCACGCTGCACTTCCCCTCCTACTTCCCGGTGCTGCAATACGCCGACAACCGCGCGCTGCGCGAGAAGATCTACCGCGCCAACGCCACCAAGGCGTCCGAGCTGGGCGCCAGGCCGGAATGGGACAACAGCGCCAACATCGACGACATCCTGAAGCTGCGCAAGGAAGAGGCGCAACTGCTGGGCTACGCCAACTTCGCCGAAGTCTCGCTGGTGGCCAAGATGGCGCAATCGCCGGCCGAAGTCATCGCCTTCCTCGAAGACCTGGGCCGGCGCGCCCGCCCCTTCGGCGAAAAGGACTATGCCGAACTGAAGGCCTTCGCCAGGGAAAAGCTGGGCCTGGACACACTGGAAGCCTGGGACAGCACCTATGCCTCGGAAAAGCTGCGCGAGCAGCGCTACGCCTTCTCGGAACTGGAAGTGAAGCAATACTTCCCCGAGCCCAAGGTGGTGGGCGGCCTGTTCCAGGTCGCGCAGCAACTGTTCGGCGTCACCATCAAGCCGGACACCGCGCCGGTGTGGCACAAGGACGTGAAGTTCTTCCGCATCGAGCGCGACGGCCAGCTGGTCGGCCAGTTCTACCTCGACCTGTACGCGCGCAGCGGCAAGCGCGGCGGCGCCTGGATGGACGACGCCCGCGCCCGCCGCCTGACCGCCAACGGCGTGCAGACGCCGATCGCCTACCTGGTGTGCAACTTCACCGAACCGGCGGTGGTCGACGGCGTGGCCAAGCCGGCGCTGTTCACGCACGATGAAGTGATCACGCTGTTCCACGAGTTCGGCCATGGCCTGCACCACATGTTGACGCAAGTCGATGAAGTCGGCGTGTCCGGCATCTCCGGCGTGGAATGGGACGCGGTCGAGCTGCCGTCGCAGTTCATGGAAAACTTCTGCTGGGAATGGGATGTGCTGCAGCACCTCTCCGCGCATGCCGAGACCGGCGCGCCGCTGCCGCGCGCGCTGTACGACAAGATGATCGCCGCCAAGAACTTCCAGTCCGGCCTGCAGATGCTGCGCCAGGTGGAGTTCTCGCTGTTCGACATGATGATCCACCACGAGTACCAGGCAGGCGGCGACCAGACCGTGCAGCAATTGCTCAACGAATTGCGCGACCGCATCGCCGTGATCCGCCCGCCTGAGTTCAACCGCTTCCAGCACTCGTTCTCGCACATCTTCGCCGGCGGCTATGCGGCGGGCTATTACAGCTACAAGTGGGCCGAAGTGCTGTCGGCCGACGCCTACAGCGCCTTCGAGGAAGCCGCTGCCGGCGGCGGCAACGTGGTGTCGATCGAAACCGGCCGCCGCTTCCAGCAGGAAATCCTGGCCGTGGGCGGCTCGCGCCCGGCCATCGAGTCGTTCAAGGCCTTCCGCGGCCGCGAACCGAGCATCGATGCGCTGCTGCGGCATAGCGGCATGGCGGCTTGAACACCACACCGTCGTCCTGATGAAAGTCAGGGCCCAGCGTCGTTTGTCACGCTCTGCAAGCGCCTGCTGAGCGTAACGGACGGCGCTGGATCCCGGGGCATGCGCCGGGATGACGGTGCCATGAATATGGCTCGCGGCGAAGCAATCTTCTCCGCCCGATCATGGCAGCCCGTACCGCTTGCCACTATACTTCCGCCATGACCCGCATCGACTTCCATAGCAACGTCCCGCAAAAACTCGCCTATGTCTGCCGGCTGGTGCGCAAGGCGCGCGGCGCCGGCACCCAGATCGTGCTGCGCGTGCGCGATCGCAGCGAACTGCAGCAGCTCGACCAGGCGCTGTGGACCTTTTCCGAACAGGACTTCCTGCCGCATGTGGCCGCAGGCGATCCTCTGGCCGCGCAGACCCCGATCATCCTGACCGCCAGCGACGACATCGAACTGCCGCACCACCAGGTGCTGATCAACCTCTCAGGCGAAACGCCGGCCCATTTCGCCCGCTTCGAGCGCATGCTGGAAATCATTTCCGTCGACGACGCCGACCGCGCCGCCGGCCGTGAGCGCTACCGCTTCTACAAGGAACGCGGCTATCCGCTGTCCCACTTCGTGGCCAGCTAAGCGACGGTGCATGCCATGAACCACGACGACAACAGCATCCCGCTCCTGACCGAGGTCATCCCGCTGGCGCCGCCGCAGGCCGGCCATCCCGCCAGCGCCGCAGCCCAGCCCGGCGCCTTCTGGCAGCCGTCGGCGCCGGCCGCTCACCAGGCCCAACCCGCACCAGAAATGGCCAGCCCGAGCGCCGAACAGTACCGCCAATGGGAACAGGAAATCAGCGAAAACGTCCTGCAAAACCTGCTGGCGCAAGCCGATTCCGTCCTGCAGCAACACCTGCAGGACCAGATGGCGGTGGTGCTGGACAATATCTCCGACATCCTGACGCAGCGCGTCAAGGAGAGCCTGCGCCAGGCGCTGGCAGAAACCGTGACCCGCGCGGTGGCCGAGGAGATGGCCCGCTTCTCATCTTCAAAAAATTAAACATCTGCTCCAATTTCTTTGTTTTTTAAATAAACAAAGCCTCATTGCTTAATATTGAAGAAAATTCCTTGCCGGTATTGAATACATCGGCAATCGGGAAATTCTTACAATGCTGCTATCTGCTATCTGCGATCTGCTATCTGCTGGCAGCTCGGCGCCGCCGCGCACCAGACCACGCATAAACCGGGAGAATGAGATGAAAGTGATCGTATTGGGCGCAGGCATTATCGGGACCGCTTCGGCCTGGTTCCTGCAGAAAGAAGGCTACGACGTCACCGTCATCGAGCGCCAGCCCGGCGCGGCGCAGGAAACCAGCTTCGCCAACGGCTGCCAGATCTCGGTCTCGCACGCCGAGCCGTGGGCCAACCCGGCCGCGCCGATGAAGGTGCTCAAGTGGCTGGGCAAGGAAGACGCCCCGCTGCTGTACCGCTTCCGTCCCGAATGGCTGCAATGGAAGTGGGCCGTCAGCTTCCTGCGCGAATGCACTGCCGCCCGCACCGACGAGAACATCCGCAACATCGTCGCCCTGTGCGAATACAGCCGCCAGACCCTGCAGGCCGTGCGCGCCGAAACCGGCATCCAGTACGACCACCTGACCCGCGGCATCCTGCACTTCTATACCGAGGAAAAGGAATTCCAGGAATCGCTGCCGGCCGCCAAGCTGATGCGCGACCTGGGCTGCCCGCGCGAATCGATCGGCGCCGACGAAGTGGTGAAGATCGAACCGGCGCTGGCCTCGATCCGCAACAAGATCGTCGGCGGCGACTTCACCGCCACCGATGAATCCGGCGACGTCTACAAGCTGACTACCGGCCTGGCGCAAAAGGCCGAGCAAGCCGGCACACAGTTCCGCTTCTCCACCACCATCACCCGCCTGATCACCGAAGGCGCGGGCGCTTCGGCCCGTGTGACCGGGGTCGAAGTCATCAATCCGGACGGCCGCCATGAGGTATTGAAGGCCGATGCCTTCGTGGTCGCCATGGGCAGCTTCTCGCAACCGCTGGTCAAGCCGCTGGGCATCGACCTGCTGCTCTATCCAGGCAAGGGCTATTCGGCCACCTACAAGGTCATCAATCCCGACGCCGCCCCCACCGTCTCGCTCACCGACGACGGCTACAAGCTGGTGGTCTCGCGCCTGGGCGACCGCCTGCGCGTGGCCGGCACCTGCGAACTGAACGGCTATACCCGCGAGCTCAACACCACCCGCTGCGAAGCCATCACCCGCCGCACCCGGGAACTGTTCCCGGACGGCTGCGACTACGAGAACCCGGTCTACTGGACCGGCCTGCGCCCGCTGACGCCGTCCAACGTGCCCTATGTGGGCAAGACCAAGTTCAGCAACCTGTACCTGAACACCGGCCACGGCACCCTGGGCTGGACCATGGGCTGCGGCTCCGGCCGCGCCATCGCCGAAATCGTCGCCGGCCGCGTACCGGAGATCGACTTCGCCTTCACCGGCCTGCCGCGCTGGAACCGCGGCCCGGCCGTGGTGCAGCAAGCCGCCTGAGCGATACGCAACGTCTCATCCTTCACTGTTGTTGTCCCTCGCGGGCCGGTTTCCCCGGCCCGCTTTTTTATTGCCTGTTTGATTTCCCTCATGCCGTAGCCGCGCAGCGGGGCCAAGGCGGCAGGTACGCTTACATTTGCTGACACCCCCTTGGTGTAGAATCGTTTGCTTGCCTCGCGCGCTGCGCGGGCCTACGCTCGGGAACCAACTCAGCTCATCCGCGCGCTTTGGGCGCCTTCAGACGCTTTCTGCGGTTGGTTTTTCCCGATCCGACTCCATCTGGCAGACATCTGCCTTGCCGCATGCCAACATCGGCCGGCGGCCTGCAACATCAAGAGGACCATGCAATGAAGTGGGTAATCGTCTTTATTTACCTGTTTTCGATCGTTTTCATCCATTTCCGCGGACGCGTGCGGCTGCCCTTCCTGCGCCAGTTCTTCGACCACTCGTCGATCATGTCGCCGATCAACCTGTTCATGTACGCCTTCTCGCGCGTACCGGCGGTGCCCTATCCGGCCGTGCGCGAGTTCAAGGACCTGGCCCTCATCGACGAGAATTGGGAAACCATCCGCGATGAAGCCGTGGCGCTGCAGAACCTGGCCAAGATCAAGGCCGCCGAGAAAAACGACGATGCCGGATTCAACTCCTTCTTCAAGGCCGGCTGGAAGCGCTTCTACCTGAAGTGGTACAACGCCAGCCATCCTTCGGCCGAGAAATTCTGCCCCAAGACCGTCGAGATCCTGCGCCGCGTCCCCAGCGTGAAGGCGGCGATGTTCGCCGAGCTGGCGCCGGGCGGCACGCTCAATCCGCACCGCGACCCCTATGCCGGTTCGCTGCGCTACCACCTCGGCCTGGTCACGCCCAACGATGACCGTTGCTTCATCGAAGTCGACGGCAAGCGCTATAGCTGGCGCGACGGCCAGAGCGTGGTGTTCGACGAGACCTTCATCCACTGGGCGCAGAACGGGACCGAGACGAACCGTATCATCCTGTTCTGCGATGTCGAACGCCCGCTGCGCTACCGCTGGGCCGAAGCGATCAACCAATGGCTGGGCCGCACCATGATGACCGCCGCCGCTTCGCCCAATGAAACCGGCGACCAGACCGGCCGCGTGAACAAACTGTTCCGCTTCGTGTGGCTGGCCGGCCAGTATCGCCGCCGCTTCAAGAAATGGAACAAGACCGTCTACCGCATCACCAAATTCGGGTTGATCATCGCCATTGCGCTGCTGATCATCTATGCCTGACAAGCTGGCGAAAGTGACAGCGACATAAAAAATCGCCGGTCTAGGGCCTGTTAACATTTAATTTGCGAGATGCGTTGCCTCCAGAAGGCGGGGTGGCAAGGCGCGCGGTGAGGCTGGTGGTGGGCCACCAGCCTCACCGGGCAACGCGGCCAGCGCGTCTTCTGGAGGCAACCCTCCGGGAGCAGCCAGCAAGCGTCGCCTGCCGTTGTTGTTGCTCCTTGCCGTAGCACCACTACGACGCGTCGCCACGCCTAGGCAGACAACGCTTGCTGGCCACTCGCACTCGTAAATTAAATGTTAACAGGCCCTAACAACCTAATGCCGTTCAGTTAAACGCTGAACGGCATTTGTGTTTGTGCGGTCCAGATTCCGTTCGCCCTGAGTAGCTGCGCAAGCAGCGTATCGAAGGGCAGGCAAGAGCGCTAAACGGTGACACGCTGGCTTCGATACGCCCCTGACGGGCCTACTCAGCCCGAACGGGCTTGGGGGATGAGCGCTTCAGAATTAGCCTTGACTGAACGGCATTACGGCCTAGCAACCGGCGATTTTTTTGCGCGCGTTTTGCCGCGCTTGCATACGGCGCCGCCGTCCCTCGGGTATGCATGCGATGCCAGGATCAATTCTCACAAATACTCACGAAACGCACTCGGGGCAAGGCTTCCAGGCAACTGTCCATGAATCGGCAAACGCGCACAAAGTCAAAAGACTATCAAACCAGCGCGTAAATATGACTCACTGCAAAACAAAATTTCCAAGTGGAAATGAATTCGATATTTTCGGTTTCAAACTGCAGAAACTGCTTCATCCCAGCGCGCGCGAACGTGTAAAATCATCCCGCTTCCTTGCTTGATTCATGGCGTGATTCTTGCATAAGTGCTGATACATCGCGCGAATGGCGAAGCACGAAATCCGAGTACCGACCATACATAGAACAATGGGCTCATGCAGGACATCGATAACGAGATGAAGAAACCGCTGCTCAAGCATCTGGTAGAGATCACTGCTCACCGGGAGCATTCCCGTCTGGCGCTCTCCGTCATCTCGGCGCTGTACCAGCTGACCAATGTGCAGGAAATCCGCATGCTGGATATCTTCAACATGCGCGATACGCACTACGTTCAGGAAAAGATGGTGATCCGCGACGGCGAAGTCCACACCATCGACGAACACACCAGCGACGACCCCAAGGAACCCCTCTCCAGCTACCCGGCGATGGTGGCCTGCATCCGCAGCCATCTCAACGAATATCTCGAAACCGCCGAGGACGGCACGCACATCCTCTGGCTGCCGGTATGGCTGCACGGAAAGATGAACTCCTGCGTCGAAATTCGCAGCACCAAGCCCTTCGATGCACAGATGCTCGATGTCATCCATGGCATCTTCCATGTCTACTGCAATTACCAGAGCCTGCTCGACTACAGCGAGCGCGACGCCTTGACCGGCCTGTTCAACCGCAAGACCTTCGACGAACAGTTCACCAAGTACGCCTTCGCCATCGCGCCGCATGAAGCGCATTCGCTGGAGAAGAACGACCGCCGCCATGACGGCCTGGCTGAAGCCAAGGGCCACTGGCTGGCCGTGGTCGACATCGACCACTTCAAGCAGGTCAACGATCGCTACGGCCACCTGTACGGCGATGAAGTGCTGATCCTGATGGCCAACATCCTGCGCGCCTCCTTCCGCAGCCACGACCGCATCTTCCGTTTCGGCGGCGAAGAGTTCGTCATCCTGCTGCGCTCGACCACCCTGTCCGACGCGCGCAAGATATTCGACCGCTTCCGCCAGAACGTGCAGGAATACGACTTCCCGCAGGTCGGCAAGGTCACGGTCAGCCTCGGCTTTGTCGGCATCTCGCGCGAAACGCCGGTGGTCATCCTCGGCCATGCCGACCAGTCCCTGTACCACGCCAAGAAAAACGGCCGCAACCGTATCTGCTTCTATGAAGAGCTGGTCGATTCCGGTGTACTGCATTCCGGCATCACCACCAACGACACCGTCGAATTCTTCTGACCCGCCGTCTTCGACGAACGCCTCCCCAACCGCCTTCACGGCGGTTTTTTCTTGCCCTCCCCCCGCGATCCGGGCCGCCGGCGGGACTCATGCGTTTGGCGCATCCTTCCATGTTTTAAAAGCATGAGACATCGCAATTCGGCTTTCGTATGATCGCTGCGTTCCTCACCATCCGTGCGGGACCGGCCGTTTCGACGCGCCATCAGAACAACGGAAGCAAGCCGTAAAACGGACTTACAAACTGTCACCAGGAGACTTCAAATGCAGCAGGCAAAATTCAAACAAATCGGCGCTGTCATGATCATGTCCGCCGCCTTCGCCGCCCTGAGCGTATCGGCGCAGGCCCAGGACAAGAAACCCAACGTCGTGGTCATCGGCACCGGCGGCACCATCGCCGGCGCGGGCGCTTCCAGCGTCAACACCGCGGCCTACCAGTCGGCCGTGGTTCCGGTCGACAAGATCATCGCCGCCGTGCCGGAAGTGTCGAAGATCGCCAACGTGCGCGGCGAACAGATTTTCCAGATCGGCAGCGAAAGCTTCAATGACGAGCGCCTGCTGAAGCTGGGCAAGCGCGTTTCCGAACTGCTCAAGCAAAGCGATGTGGACGGCATCGTGATCACCCACGGCACCGACACCATCGAAGAGACCGCCTACTTCCTCAACCTGGTGTTGAAGAGCGAGAAGCCGGTGGTGGTGGTCGGCTCGATGCGCCCCGGCACCGCGCTGGGCGCGGACGGCGCGCTGAACCTGTATGACGCGGTGCTGGTCGCCGGTAGCAAGGAAGCCGCCGGCAAAGGCACGCTGGTGGTGATGAACGACGAAATCCATTCCGGCCGCGACGTCACCAAGAGCAACTCGTTCAAGGTCGAGACCTTCCGTTCGCCCTACGGCCCGCTGGGCTACGTGGTTGAAAACAAGCTGATGTTCTACCGCCTGCCGGCCCGTCCGCACACCACGCAAACCGAGTTCGACATCGACAAGATCAACAGCCTGCCGCGCGTGGATATCGCCTACAACTACGGCAACGTCAGCCGCGCCGCCTATGACGCCTTCGTCAACGCCGGCGCCAAGGCGATCATCCATGACGGCACCGGCAACGGCAGCGTGGCCGAACAGATCGTGCCGGTGCTGCAGGAAGTGCGCGGCAAGGGCGTGCAAGTCATCCGCGCCACCCGCACCGGCAGCGGCGTCGTGATCCGCAACGGCGAGCAGCCTGACGACAAGTACGACTGGGTCGTCACCGACGACCAGAATGCCCAGAAGGCCCGCATCCTGGCCGAACTGGCGCTGACCAAAACCAACGACAGCAAGGAACTGCAAAAGATCATGTGGAAGTACTGATCGGCCAACCTTGGCGCAAACCGGCGCAGACCGGGCCGATTTGCGTTGTTGCAAAAAAACTGGGATGACTCCCAGTTCCCTCTTTGCCCCGCTTCGGCGGGGCTTTTTTCGTCCGCAAGGCTGGCCCCGGGCAATGCAACCCGCCGCCTTCCCGGCTCCGGAACATTCCCTCTTGCGGCACAGTCTCACCAGACCCGACCAAGAGGAGATCGCCATGGACAAACGGCTTGCCTTGCTGACAAGCATCGCCGAACTGAAGAGCTCCCACGACGAAGCAGCCACGATGCTCTCGCACATCATGCTCAACGTCATCCGCACCGCCAGGCACGAAGATAGCGGGCCGCCGCTGCTGAAGTCGGTGCGCCAGTACCGCAAGGCCATCAAGGAACTGAAGATACAGTGCCTGCAGGTGGAAATGATCCTGGCCGAAATGGAAATCCCCCGGCACGTCCATTGACTCATTGCCCCGTTGGCAGTCCGCAGGCGCCGCCTGCGGACATGCGCGATGCGTGGTATAACTCTCCTTCTCGCAGGCCGGCCCATCCACAAGCAACTGGCCGGCCCGCACATCGACAAGACGCCGCCAGAGCTGTCGCCATCACCATCATTGACGCCCGCCGCGCAAGCCGCAACTGCCGTCGGCGGCATCCCTGTAACCCCTGACGAACGAGGACCTCATATGTATAAGGACGTACAGCTTTTCATCAACGGCGAATGGAGCGCCAGCGTTTCCGGCGGCACCATTGACGTGGTCAACCCGGCCACCGAAGAAGTCATCGGCAAGATCGCCCACGCCGGCCGCGAAGACCTCGACCGCGCGCTGGAAGCCGCCCAAAAGGGCTTCGACGTATGGCGCAATATCTCCGCCTTCGAGCGTTCGAAGATCATGCGCCGCGCCGCCAACCTCCTGCGCGAACGCGCCGACGAGATCGCCCGCCTGATGACGCTGGAACAAGGCAAGCCGATTCCCGAAGCCAAGATGGAAACCCTGGGCGCGGCCGACACCATCGACTGGTTCGCCGAGGAAGCCCGCCGCACCTACGGCCGCCTGGTACCGGCGCGCGTGCCGGGCGCCTACCAGATGGTGATCAAGGAGCCGGTCGGCCCGGTGGCTGCCTTCACGCCCTGGAACTTCCCGCTCAACCAGGTGGTGCGCAAGCTGTCGGCCGCGCTGGCCGCCGGCTGCTCGATCATCGTCAAGGCGCCGGAAGAAACCCCCGCCTCCCCGGCCGAACTGATCCGCGCCTACGCCGATGCCGGCGTGCCGGCCGGCGTCATCAACCTGGTCTACGGCGTGCCGGCCGAGATCTCGGAATACCTGATCCCGCATCCGGTGATCAAGAAGATTTCCTTCACCGGCTCCACCCCGGTGGGCAAGCAACTGGCCGCGCTGGCCGGCCTGCACATGAAGCGCGCCACCATGGAGCTGGGCGGCCACGCCCCGGCCATGGTGTTCGACGATGCGGACATCGACGCCGCCGCCAAGCAACTGGCCGCCGCCAAGTTCCGCAATGCCGGCCAGGTGTGCGTCTCGCCGACCCGCTTCCTGGTGCAGAAGAACGTGTTCAACGCCTTCGTCGACAAGTTCGTCACCTACGCCGAGCAACTGAAGGTCGGCAACGGCATCGACGCCGGCACCACCATGGGCCCGGTGGCCAACAAGCGTCGCATCCCGGCGCTGGAATCGCTGATCGACGACGCCGTCTCGCAAGGCGCGCAACTGCGCACCGGCGGCAAGCGCATCGACGGCCGCGGCTACTTCTTCCAGCCCACCGTGCTGACCAACATCCCGCTGTCGGCCCGCGTGATGAACGAGGAACCGTTCGGCCCGCTGGCGCTGATCAACCCGTTCGACACGCTGGATGAAGTGATTGCCGAAGCCAACCGCCTGCCCTTCGGCCTGGCGGCCTACGCCTTCGCCAAGTCGGCGCACACCAAGCACGCGCTGGCCGCGCGCGTGGAAAGCGGCATGCTGACCATCAACCACCTGGGCCTGGCGATCCCCGAACTGCCGTTCGGCGGCATCAAGGACAGCGGCTACGGTTCCGAAGGCGGCACCGAGGCGATCGAAGCCTATATCAACACCAAGCTGGTGACCCAGTTGGATGTCTGATCGGCCTGGATGAAATAAAAATGGCGAACCGGAAATCCGGTTCGCCATTTTTTTATCTGCCGCTCAATTCACCGTCGTCCTGACGAAAGTCAGGACCCAGCGTCGTTCGTCGCATCACCCCGACGCCGGTTAATCGCTACCAACGACACTGGATCCCGGCCTGCGCCGGGATGACGGGAAGCTGCGATAAGGATTTATTCTTCGCCCGACGGCGGCACCAGGATATCGCGGCTGCCATTGCGCGACATGGCCGACAGCACGCCGGCCGTCTCCATCTGTTCCACCAGCCGCGCGGCGCGGTTGTAGCCGATGCGGAACTGGCGCTGCACCGATGAAATGGACGCGCGGCGCGACTTCAGCACGAAGGCCACCGCCTCGTCATACAGCGGATCGGATTCGGGATCGGGCATGTCGCTGCCGAACATGTCGCCTTGCGCCGCATCCTCCGCGATCAGCGGCGCCAGGATCTCTTCGATATAGCGCGGCTCGCCGAACGACTTCAGGTATTCCACCACACGGTGCACCTCCTCGTCGGAGACGAAGGCGCCATGCACGCGCTGCGGATAACCCGAGCCGGGCGGCAGGAACAGCATGTCGCCATGGCCCAGCAGCGACTCCGCGCCCATCTGGTCGAGCACGGTGCGCGAGTCGATCTTGGACGATACCTGGAAGGCCACGCGGGTCGGGATGTTGGCCTTGATCAGGCCGGTAATCACATCCACCGACGGGCGCTGCGTGGCCAGGATCAGGTGGATGCCGGCCGCACGCGCCTTTTGCGCCAGGCGCGCGATCAGCTCTTCCACCTTCTTGCCGACCACCATCATCAGGTCGGCCAGCTCGTCGATGACGATCACGATGGTGGGCAACTTGTCCAGCGGCTCGGGCGCGTCCGGCGTCAGGCTGAACGGATTGGGGATCTTCTCGCCGCGCGCATGGGCGTCATCGATCTTCTGGTTGTAGCCGGCCAGGTTGCGCACGCCCAGTTTCGACATTTTCTTGTAGCGGCGCTCCATCTCGTCCACCGCCCAGTTCAGCGCATGCGCGGCCTCGCGCATGTCGGTCACCACCGGCGCCAGCAGGTGCGGAATGCCTTCGTAGATCGACAGTTCCAGCATCTTGGGATCGATCATGATCATGCGCACTTCTTCCGGCGTGGCCTTGTAGAGCAGCGACAGGATCATGGCGTTGATCGCCACCGACTTGCCCGAACCGGTGGTGCCGGCCACCAGCATGTGCGGCGCGCGCGCCAGGTCGGTGACCACCGGCGTGCCGGTGATGTCCTTGCCCATGGCCAGCGTCAGCAGCGAGGCCGACTTGCGGTAGGCTTGCGAATGCACGATCTCGGACAGCTTGATCATCTGCCGGCGCGCATTGGGCAGCTCCAGGCCCATGCAGGTCTTGCCGGGGATGGTCTCGACCACGCGGATCGAGGTCAGCCCCAGCGCGCGCGCCAGGTCCTTCATCAGGTTGACCACCTGCGCCCCGCGCACGCCCTGCGCCGGCTCGACTTCAAAGCGCGTGATCACCGGCCCCGCTTCGGCGCCCAGCACCGCCACCGGCACCTTGAATTCCTTCAGGCGCTGTTCGATCAGGCGGCCGGTCTCTTGCAATTGTTCGGCATCGACTTCGATGGCGGCATCCGGCACCACATCGAGCAAATCCAGCGCGGGCAATGGGATCTGCACCTGCGGCTCGGGCGCTTCATCTTCCGCATAAGCGGTAACGGGCGGCGCTACCGGCGCCGGCCCGGGGCTGCGCACCGCAAACGATGGCGTACCGGAAACCGGACCGGAAGGCGCTTGCGGCGCAGGAACCGATTCCGGTTCCTGGTCGAACAGCGACATGAAAGGATCTTCAATATGAAGCGCTTCAGGCTGCGCCTCGACAGGCGCAACAGAATCAACAAGAGCGGCCGGAACCAGCGGTTCCGGCACAGCTTCGAGCCATGGCGCCGTGTACGGCTCGACGGCTGCAGGCTGGGCTGCCGCCGGCATGTCTTGCGGCATCTCGCCGTGCGCCATGCCGGATTCCGCAGCTGGGGCGATGGCGCCGCCATCCGCCATCTGCATCCCGCCCGCAACCGCAGGCGCCTGTGGCTCGGCCGCTTCGCCGCCGGCAACCGCTTTCTGCCCCGCCGCTTCTTGCAGCGAGCGCATCAGGCGCGTGGGAATGACATCGGCGCGCTCGGCCGGCGTACTGGGTTCCGGGGCCTGCCTGGCCGCGCGGCCGACACTGCTGATGCGGATGCTGCGGGTCGGCGCCAGGCCGGGTTGCGAAGATTGGCTAGGCGTCGCGCGCACGATCGACGGCGGGATCTGCTGCGCCGGCGGCATCGGATTGGCCGCGCGCGACAGGCTGGCATTGGCCGCTGCGCTGGCGGCGGTAATGGCGCTGCTGGCAGCGGCGCGCGCCAGCATGGCATCGGTCGGGCGCAAGGTCTCGAAAGTCGCCCATTCCGATTCAGGGCGCGGGCGCGCATCTTGCGCCATGGGCTTGAGGGAAGGCCATTTTCCGCCGTGTCCGGAACTGTCCTGCGGTGGCGTGAACTGGCGCTGCGCGGCGCTCCTGTTCAGTGCCGACAAAGGCACTTGCCAGTCCTCCCGCCCGGCCATGCCGGGGTGGCGGCCGGGTGCGGCGGCGGGTGCGCCGGTCGCCCGCTGCATATTGGCCAGACCGGCTGGACGGGCCGGCGGCATGCGCCGCTCGGCGCCTTGCGCCGACGAGCCGCCATAGCGGAGCCCCGCCAGCCGGTTGCGTTCGCTCTCGATGCTGCCGCGCCGCGGCGGCGCCAGGTCGAGCTCGGGATGGTCGTCGCGGTCGGCCTGGTTGCCGCGTCCGAAGAACGCGCCCAGCAGCCACTTCAACCCCAGCGCCGCCAGCGCCAGCATCAGCACCACGGCGATCACTTTGTTGAACTTGCCGGCCAGCGCGCCCATCAGGGCGAAACCGAACAGGTCGGCGCTGGCGCCCTCGTCGGCGGTATCGAACTGCGCGCGGATGAGCGACTCGATAGCGCTGCTGCCGCACAGCAGCAGCAAGGTGCCGAGCCAGACGCGGATCGCGCCGCGTCCGCCGAGAATGGATTTGCGGGTCAGCGCGGACACCGCCGACCTCAGCAACAGGGGCAGTATCCACAGCACCGACCAGCCAAACCACTTGATGAAAATCATGCTATTCCCAAACTGAATCCGGCAGGCTGCTTGCCTGAACCGGCATCTTGATTCCAGATCCACGGCCGGTCAGGATCCGGCCGCCAGCGAGTGTAAACCATCCTGGCGTCATTGCTCCCCTGCCCCGGCCCCTGCCTCTGCTTCAATGCTTGCGGCCATGGCAGTGGCAGCCCACCACATGGTCGTCGACCATGCCGATGCCTTGCATGTAGGCATAGACGATAGTGGAGCCGACGAACTTGAAACCGCGCTTGGCCAGATCCTTGGAAATCTGGTCCGACAGCGGCGTCTTGGCCGGACATTCCCCGTGCGCCTTCCATTTGTTGCGGATCGGCTTGCCGCCGACGAAGCCCCACAGGTAGGGATCCAGCCCGCCCGTTTCTTCTTTCAGCCGCAGATAGCTATGCGCATTGGTGATGACCGCGGCCACCTTCAGGCGGTTGCGGATGATGCCTGGATTGGCCAGCAATTCGGCTACCTTGCGCTCGTCGTAGCGGGCGATCTTGCGGGCGTCCCAGTGATCGAAGGCGGCACGGTAGTTGGCGCGCTTGTTGAGCACGGTTTCCCATGACAGGCCGGCTTGCGCGCCTTCCAGGTTGAGCATTTCGAACAGCCGGGTCTCGTCGTGGCAAGGCACGCCCCATTCCTCGTCGTGGTAGCTCACGTACAAGGGATTGTTCATATTGACCCAGGCACAGCGTGTTTTCATGTTTCCCCCTTCGTCTTGTCGATTCAGACCGGCCATAGCGGCGGCTCATCCATCAGCGCGATCTGCTCGCGCAGCTCCAGGATGCGGTCTTGCCAGTAGCGTTGCGTGTTGAACCACGGGAAGGCGACCGGGAACGCCGGATCGTCCCAGCGCCGCGCCAGCCAGGCCGAATAATGGATCAGGCGCAAGCTGCGCAGCGCCTCGATCAGGTAGAGCTCGCGCGGGTCGAATTCGCAGAAACTCTCGTAGCCGGCCAGCAGGTCGGACAACTGGCGCACCATGTCGCCGCGCTCGCCCGAGAGCAGCATCCACAAATCCTGCACGGCCGGGCCGCTGCGGCTGTCGTCGAAATCGACGAAGTGCGGGCCGGCGTCGGTCCACAGCACATTGCCGACGTGGCAGTCGCCATGCAGGCGCAACGCCCGCACCTCGCCGGCACGCTCGAAGCAGCGGCGCACGCCATCCAGCGCGTGGTCGACGGTACTGAGCCAGGAAGCCTTGAGCTCATCCGGGATGAAATTGTGGGAGAGCAGCCAGTCGCGCGGCTCTATGCCGAAGCTGGCGATATCCAGCGCCGGGCGCTCGGCGTAAGGCTGCTGCATGCCGACCGCATGGATGCGGCCGATGAAGCGCCCCATCCATTCCAGCGTGTCGGGGCTGTCCAGCTCGGGCGCGCGTCCGCCGTGGCGGCGAAATACCGCGAAGCGAAAGCCCGCATAGCGCTGCAGGGTCGCGCCGTTTTCCAGCGCCAGCGCCGGCACCACCGGTATCTCCTCGTCGGCCAGTTGCTGCGAAAACGCATGCTCTTCCAGGATCTGCGCGTCGCTCCAGCGCAGCGGCCGGTAGAACTTGGCCACCAGCGGCGGCCCCTCCTCCATCCCGACCTGGTAGACGCGGTTTTCGTAGCTGTTCAAGGCCAGCAGCCTGCCATCGCCGAAGAGGCCGACGCTGTCGAGGGCATCGAGCACCATGTCGGGCGATAGCGTGGCGAAGGATGTGGCGTCGGGAAAATTGCTGGCGGATTCATTCATCCGGCTATTGTACTGGCGAGTACCGGCGAGGCGGCGGTCTGCGTGCTTCAAAGACCTCTCGCGGCAGTAGACAAACCGACAATGCTCGCACCGCTGGCTGAATAGAATTACACTGGCAAGCTGATTATCAGTAATTCGCATACCAAGGAAGCCATGCACCTCGACCAGCCCCTTTCCGATCAAGAGTTCGACGAACTCGACGATTTCCTCCTGTCCGACCGCTGCGCCGACGACGTCATGACCATGGACACGCTGCACGGCTACCTGACCGCGCTGGTCATCGGCCCGCAGGAAGTGCTGATGGCCGAATGGCTACCGCGCGTGTGGGGCAGCCGCCCGGAAGACACGCCCAAGTTCAAGTCCGGCAAGGAAGCCGAGCGCATCACCAGCCTGATCGCGCGCACCATGAACGAGATCGCCATCACCTTCGAGGTTGCGCCCAAGGAATACGAACCGCTGTTTTGCGAGCGCGAGCATGAAGGCAAGCCGCTGCTGGATGCGGAAGCCTGGGCCTGGGGTTTCTGGGAAGGCATGCAACTGCGCGCCCAGCAATGGGACGAGATCTTCCACTCTGACCTGGCGCCGCTGATGCGCCCGATCTACCTGCTGGGCTCGGACGAGCTGGAGGAAGAAGAAACCAAACTGATCGACGATCCGGTCAAGACCCACAAGCTGGCCATCGAGATCGAATCGGCCATCCCGCATATCCACCGTTACTGGGCGCCCAAGCGCAAGTCGGCGGTGGAGCAGGTGCAGCGCGACGCGCCCAAGGTCGGCCGCAATGACGATTGCCCCTGCGGCAGCGGCAAGAAATACAAGAAGTGCTGCGGGGCCGATGGCCAGGAGTAAGACTGTCCCGCCATTGTCGTCGCAAGCCAAGGTAAAACGGCGCGCCAGCATGAACTGGCGCGCCGTTTTGCATGAAAAGGACTGCGCAATCAGGCCGGCAACACGCCCATCTTCTTCAACGCCTGGCGCACGATCCGCTCGCGCTTGGGCAAGTCGGCCATGCGGTTGGGCGTGTCGATATTGAGCGCGAAGAACACCGGGCCTTCCTCCCGCTCCACCCAACCCACCCACCAGCCGATCTTGCCGCTCCAGCCGGATTTGGCGCGCAGGATCCAGTCCTTTCCGGCCTCGTTGACCATCACATCCTTGACGATCAACTGGTGTTCCACCTTGAAAGGCAATTCATTGCGATACAGGCGGCGCAGGAAGGCGATCTGCTCATTGGCTGAAATGGCCAGTTGGCCATCGACCCAGAACGGCTCGGGGCCGTCGGCCGAGGCATTGCCGTACGGGATCTTGCGCATATAGGCGACTTCGCGCTCCTTGCCGATCTCGGCGGCGAAACGCTCGAACACCCAGACCGCCGAATAGCGCATGGCCGAGCGCAGGTCCTGGTCGCGGTTCCATGCCGGGACGGAGCGTTGCACGCCATCCCATGGGATCACCTGGAACTCGTCGCGCAGCACGCCGGCATCGAGCGCGATCAGGCTGTGCGGCACCTTGAAGGTGGATGCCGGCACGAAGCGCTGCGCCGCCCGCTCCTGTGCATGTACCAGGATGCGTTCCTTGCCGCCGCGCAGGTCCGCTACGACCAGCGTACCCGGCACGCCGGCTTCGGCAAAATAGGCCGCCCAGTTTTCTCCCGTTTCATTACCTGAAGAAGAGGCGGCTGCTTTTGCCAAACCCGGCATGGCGCCGGCGGCAATGGCGGCCTGCAGGAATAGGCGTCGACTGGTTGACATGGCGTTCCTTTCATCATGTTGTACACACCTGGGCGACACTGCCGCCCTCGCGCACAGGCCGCCCAATATAAAACGCCCCGGTTCAAGCCGGGGCGTCAGGTGTAGAGCTGCGCGCTCAACCCAAGTTCATTCCTGGATGAAATGCTCGCGATAAAACTTCAATTCTTCGATCGATTCCAAGATATCCGCCAGCGCGGTATGCATCTGGCGCTTCTTGAAGCCGGTGGCGATGGCCGGCTTCCAGCGCTTGCACAGTTCCTTGAGCGTGGACACGTCCAGGTTGCGGTAATGGAAGAATTCTTCCAGCTTGGGCATGCCGCGCACCATGAAGCGACGATCCTGGCAGATCGAGTTGCCGCACATGGGCGACTTGCCGGCCGGCACGTATTTCTTCAGGAATTCAATCAGTTGCTTCTCGGCGTCGGCCTCGGTCACGGTCGAGGCCTTGACGCGCTCGATCAGCCCCGAGCGGCCGTGGGTGCCCTTGTTCCAGGCGTCCATGCCGTCCAGCACTTCATCGGATTGATGAATCGCAAACACCGGGCCTTCGCCCAGCACGTTCAGCTCGGAGTCGGTCACCACCACCGCCACTTCGATGATGCGGTCGTTGTCCGGGTCGAGGCCGGTCATTTCCATATCCACCCAGACCAGGTTCATCTCATTGGGGCGGATCGGTGCGGCAACTGCTTGCCCGGCGTTGGCGTCGGCGGCTTGTGACATAATTCTTCCTTATCGATGCAGTGGGAAAACGCCCATCTGCAGGTTTATTCGTTCGCTTGCTGTATGGATTGATCGTCCTGCTGTACAGCGCTGTCGCCCAGAAACTCTCAGGACAGGCCGGACATTGAACCTCCGCCATTTTCGCACAGGGAAAGCATGTCTTCACTCACGTTCTCGGTTTTGTTCGTCGCATTCCTGGCCGCCAGCCTGGCCGTTCGCTTCTGGCTGGCCGCGCGCCATGTCCGCCATGTACTGGCGCATCGCGCCGCGGTGCCGGCCGAATTCGCCGAGAAAATCCCGTTGGCCGCGCACCAGAAGGCGGCCGACTATACCGTGGCGCGCACCAGGTTCGGCCTGGTGACGCTGGCGGTCAACGCCGCGGTGCTGGTCGTCTTCACGCTGCTGGGCGGGCTGCAATGGCTGTCCGGTACCATCCTGGGCTGGACCGGCGGCCCCGGCATGTGGTACCAGATCGGCCTGGTGGCGGCCTTCGGCATCATCTCCGGCGCGGTCGACCTGCCCTTCGATTACTACCGCCAGTTCCGCCTGGAAGCCCGTTTCGGCTTCAACAAGATGACGCCCGGCCTGTTCTTCAGCGACCTGGTCAAGCAATCGCTGGTCGGCGCGGCCATCGGCCTGCCGCTGCTGTGGGTGGTGCTCACGCTGATGGAAAAGGCCGGCGCGCTGTGGTGGCTCTACACCTGGATCGTGCTGTGCGCGTTCCAGCTGCTGATGCTGGTGATCTACCCCAGCTTCATCGCCCCGCTGTTCAACAAGTTCACCGCGCTGGAAGACGATAACCTGCGCCGCCGCATCGAGGGCCTGATGCAACGCGTCGGCTTCGCTTCCAAGGGCCTGTTCGTGATGGACGGCTCCAAGCGCAGCGCGCACGGCAACGCCTATTTCTCCGGCTTCGGCGCGAGCAAGCGCATCGTCTTCTTCGACACCCTGCTGGCGCGCCTGGCGCCGCAGGAGATCGAGGCGGTGCTGGCGCACGAACTGGGCCATTTCAAGCTCAAGCACATCGTCAAGCGCGTGAGCGTGATGTTCGCCATCTCGCTGGGCTTTTTGGCGCTGCTGGGCTACCTCAAGGGCCAGGTGTGGTTCTACACCGGCCTGGGCGTGAACCCGTTGCTGTTCGGCAGCAACGATGCGATGGCGCTGATCCTGTTCATGCTGGTGCTGCCGATCTTCACCTTCCTGCTGTCGCCGCTGTCGTCGCTGACCTCGCGCAAGCATGAGTTCGAGGCCGATGCCTTCGCCGCCCAGCACACCAATGCGCAAGACCTGGTGTCGGCGCTGGTCAAGCTGTACGAAGACAATGCCTCGACGCTCACGCCCGATCCGCTGCACTCGGCCTTCTACGACTCGCACCCGCCGGCCTCTCTGCGCATTGGCCGCCTGAACCTGGCGCAAGGCGCCGCGGGCCACTAGCCACTAATCAACATGTTCCGGCTGCGCCTCGGCGCAAGCGGAACCGAGGAGAATTTCATGAGCATTACCGCCAACGAACTCGCAGCCCGCCGCTGCGCCCACCAGACCGACGCCCTGGACGCAGCCGCCATCCAGGCCCACCTGGCCGCCTTGCCCGGCTGGCAGGTCGACGGCGGCAAGCTGGCGCGCAGCTTCGACTTCAAGGACTATTACCAGACCCTGGCCTTCGTCAACGCCATCGCCTGGGTGATCCATGCCGAAGACCACCATCCCGAGCTGGCGGTCAGCTACAACCGCTGCGGCGTGAAGTTCGATACGCACAGCGTCAACAACGGCAAAGGCGGCCTGTCGATCAACGACTTCATCTGCGCCGCCAAGGTGGATGCCGTGTTCGCCCAGCGCGCCGCCTCCTGATGGCATCGAAGAAACCGCACGCCGCACCGCGCCAGGCAGCCGGCGCCTTGGAAGCCGGCCTGGTGATTGCCGCCCACGGGCGGCATTATCTTGTCCAGGCCGGCGAGCAGAAATTGCAATGCGTCACGCGCGGCAAGAAAAGAGATGTGGCCGTCGGCGACCGCATCCGCTTCGCCCGCACCTCGTCCAACCAGGGCGTGGTGGAATCCATCGACGAGCGCAAGACGCTGCTGTACCGCTCCGACCAGTACAAGTCCAAGCTGTTGGCCGCCAACGTCACGCAATTGTTCATCGTGGTGGCGACCGAACCCAGCTTCTCGGACGACCTGGTATCGCGCTCGCTGGTGGCGGCCGAATCGGCCGGCGTAGCCGCCCACCTGATCCTGAACAAGACCGACATCGCCGAAGCGCTGCCGAAGACGCGCGAACGGCTGCAGGTCTACTCCCGCCTCGGCTATCCGGTGCACGAAGTCTCGGCCACGGCGCAACCGGAGCAGACCCGCGCCGCCTTCATGCCGCTGCTGCAAAACCAGAGCACCATCCTGATCGGCCAGTCCGGCATGGGCAAGTCCTCGCTGATCAACCTGATCATTCCCGACGCCGACATCGCGGTGCGCGAAATCTCGGCGGCATTGGATACCGGCAAGCACACCACCACCTTCACGCGGCTGTACCAGATGGGGGAAGAGACCAGCATCATCGATTCGCCCGGTTTCCAGGAATTCGGCCTGTACCAGTTGAGCGAAGGCATGCTGGAACGCGCCTTTCGCGACTTCACGCCGTACCTGGGCAAGTGCCGCTTCTACAACTGCCACCACCTCAACGAACCCGGCTGCGCGGTGCTGGAGGCGGTGCAGTCCGGCGCGATCTCGGGCATGCGGCATCAGTTGTATGCGCAGCTGGTGCATGAATCGTCGCAGACCTTGTACTGAGTTCTGCCCGCCAGGAAAAACGGCCGCCTTGCATGTGCAGGCGGCCGTTTCTGTTGGCACCGTCCGGCTCAGAATTTGTAGGCTGCACTCAGCAGGACACTGCGCGGCGCGCCGGGCATGATCTGCGTCACCGCGGTGGAACTGGCGTAGTACTGGCGATTGGTCAGGTTGGTGACGGCGAGCGTCAGTTCAAGCTTGGGCAGGCGATAGCCCACCTTGCCATCCCAGCGCGTGTAGGCGGGCAGGTCGAGCCGGTTGGCCACGTCGGCGTAACGGGAGCCTTCGTAGACCAGCCCGGCCTCGCCAAAGAAGCCCAATGCCGGCGCATAGCTGACGAACAGGCTGCCGTTGGCGCCGGAGATGCCGGTCGAGCGCTTGCCTTGGAGATCCGGCGTGGCGCAGCGGTTGCAACGGGGCGCATCGACGATGCGGGAGCGCTGAACCGCAAAACCGCTGCGGATGAACCAGCTCGGCGCCACCTGGCCGTCTACCGACAATTCAATGCCGCGATTGCGTTCCAGGCCGCTGGTGACGAACAGGTTCGGGTTGCTGGAAATCAGGGTGCGGCGGTTATACAGATCCAGCTGGAATACCGACAAGGTGGTGCTGATTTTCTTCTCCAGCCAATCGCTTTTCACGCCGACCTCGAATTGCCGGCTGGACTGCGGCTGCAGCGCATTGTTGGACACCGTGCTTGCGCCGGTGTCCAGGTTGACGGTATCGGCCCCTCCGCTCGGGATAAAGCTTTTGCTGTAGGAGGCATAGAAACTGTGCTCGGCCAGCGGCGACCAGACCAGGCCCATACGCGGGCTCAAGGCGGAAGTCGTGCGTTCGGCCCGGGCTCCCGCGCCCATGCGGCTGGTCGAATCGACCGCGAAGCGATCCCAGCGCACCCCCGCCAGCATCTTCCATTGCGACGAAAGGGTGAGTTGATCCTGCGCATACAGGGCGATGCCGTCGGCGCGATGCAAACTGTTGCTGAACAAGGCCGGTGGCGCCAATGCATCTGGCGCCTTGGAGGGATTCAACAACGACACGCTGCCGGCGGGGGCACGGGAATACAGCGTCGGCTGCCGGCGTTCCACGCTGTATTCGGCGCCGAACAGCATGTCGTGACGCACGGCGCCGGTCATGGCGCGGCCTTCCAGCTCCAGATTATTCTGCCAGTTGCGCTGGTGCATATTCTGCTGCCAGCGCGCGCGCCTCACCATACTATGGTTGGCTCCCTCGAGATTGGTCGCGAAGGTATTGTCGAAGATGCTGTTCAGATGGAGCATGCCCAGCGTGTAGCGCAACTTCCAGTCCTGGTCGATCCGCTGTTCCAGCGTGGAGCGCAGGTACAGCATGCTGTCCTTGATGTAGTCGCGCTCCGGCACGCCATAGGTGGTGGCCCGGCCCGCCGGCGGCAACTGGTAGGGGCTGCCGGCGTTGCGGCGCCAGGCCGGCATGCCGCGATCCGGGGTGCGGTCGAATTCGGAAAACTCCGCCTGCAGCAGCCATGAGGTGCGGCCGTCGTCCCACTTCAGCGAGGGAGCGATGTATTGGCGCGCGCTGTTGACGTCGTCGCGAAAGCTGTTGGCATGCTCGCGGCCGGCATTGATGCGCATGGCCCATTGCTCGCTCAAGACCTTGTTCACATCCGCGGCAAAGCCCAGGCGGCTGTAACTTCCGGCGAATAGCTTGAGGCTGCTCTGGACATCGGCTCCCGGCTGCTTGCTGATGCGGTTGATCACCCCGCCGCCGCTGCCGCGCCCATAGAGGACGGCGGCCGGCCCCTTCAAGATCTCGATGCGCTCGATATTGCCCAGGCTGCGCACGTACTGCGCATCGTCGCGGATGCCGTCGAGGAAGACGTCGCCGGCACTGGAGAAGCCGCGGATCTTGAAGGAATCGAAACGCGTGTCGGAATTATTGGTGACGCCCGGCACCCCCGCCAGCGCCCCGGCCATGGTTTGTGCGCCGTAGGAGGCGGCGTCTTCCATGTTGACGCTGTTGACGGTTTGCGGCACATCCCTGAGATCGGCGGCCGTGCGCGTCGCCGTCGATACCTTGCCCGGACGCGGGTCGTAATGGCTGCGCTCGCCGGAGACTTCGATGTGCGGCAGCTTGTCATCCGCTTCGCCTTCTGCGAAGGCCGGGATGGAAAACAGGGAGGAAAAGGCCAGCGCCATCACGCTGAGGCGATGCTCGGAAATGCATTGGGTAGGCATGGATTGAATGAGGCCCGGACAGGGCCCCTCTCTGATCAAAAAGGAGGGGCAATTCTAGGACCACAAACAACAATAATTCTCATTACCATCAACGCGAGAATGCGAAAGCGCCAACAAATCACAAAACATGGCGCCCGCCCTTCAATAAATGAAAGAAATCCACCGATGTCTTTCTGACGCTTGATCGCTTGATCTTTTGACATGCCGGAACCGGCGCCAGGCGGGCATCAAGCCCCGCGTCGTACAATCCGATCCGCATCCGGCCGGAACACCGATGCCTCGCGGCAGGCACAGCACGGGCTGCGGCCCGGTTTCCTCCCGGCAACCCCGGTCGGGTATCTTTTTGCCCTGAATCCCTTATAATCTAAGCAGTTATAACGATCGGCGGCAGGCGCCACGCTGGCCGCCGTTTTCATTTATGGCAATCAAACACTACCTTCAGTTTTCCGACTTTACGCTTGATGAATACGAATACGTGATCGAACGTTCTCGTGTGATCAAACGTAAGTTCAAGAATTACGAGCCCCACCACACGCTGGCCGACCGCACGCTGGTGATGGTGTTCGAGAAGAACTCGACCCGCACCCGCCTCTCCTTCGAAGCCGGCATGCACCAGATGGGCGGCGCGGCGATCTACCTGAACACGCGCGACAGCCAGCTGGGCCGCGGCGAGCCGGTGGAAGATGCGGCGCAGGTGATGTCGCGCATGTGCGACGTGATCATGATCCGCACCTACGGCCAGGAAATCATCGAACGCTTCGCCGCGCATTCGCGCGTGCCGGTGATCAACGGGCTGACCAATGAGCAGCATCCCTGCCAGGTGCTGGCCGATGTGTTCACCTTCATCGAACACCGCGGCTCCATCTGCGGCAAGATCGTGGCCTGGATCGGCGACGCCAACAACATGCTGTATTCGTGGCTGCAGGCGGCCGAGGTGTTCGGCTTCCATGTCAACGTCTCCACCCCCAAGGGCTACGACATCGACCCGGCGCAAGTCACGCCCGGCAACAAGAACTACACCTTCTTCGCCGACCCGGCCGACGCCTGCCAGGACGCCGACCTGGTCACCACCGACGTGTGGACCAGCATGGGTTACGAAGATGAGAACGCTGCGCGCCTGAAGGCCTTCGACGGCTGGATCGTCGACGGCCCCAAGATGGCGCGCGCCAGGAAGGACGCCCTCTTCATGCACTGCCTGCCGGCGCACCGCGGCGAGGAAGTCGCCGCCGAGGTGATCGACGGCCCGCAGTCGGTGGTCTGGGACGAGGCGGAAAACCGCCTGCACGTCCAGAAGGCCCTGCTCGAATACCTGGTACACGGCAAGTTCGACTGAGCCGCCCGCACCAGCAACAAGTCATATCAACACACTCGCAACAGCCAAGATCATGTCCAACATCCTGCAATCCGTTCCGGTCAAACAAAAAGTCGGCATCGCCTTTTCCGGCGGCCTCGACACCAGCGCCGCGCTGACCTGGATGCGCCAGAAAGGCGCCATCCCCTACGCCTACACCGCCAACCTGGGCCAACCGGACGAGCCGGACTACGACGCCATCCCCAAGAAGGCGATGCAATACGGCGCCGAACTGGCGCGCCTGATCGACTGCCGCGAACAGCTGGCCAACGAAGGCATCGCCGCGCTGCAAAGCGGCGCCTTCCACATCTCCACCGCCGGCGTGACCTACTTCAACACCACCCCGCTGGGCCGCGCCGTGACCGGCACCATGCTGGTGGCCGCGATGCGCGAAGACAAGGTCGACATCTGGGGCGACGGCAGCACCTTCAAGGGCAACGACATCGAGCGCTTCTACCGCTACGGCCTGCTGGTGAACCCCAACCTGAAGATCTACAAGCCGTGGCTGGACAATACCTTCATCGATGAACTGGGCGGTCGCAAGGAAATGTCCGAGTTCATGATCAAGTCCGGTTTCGACTACAAGATGTCGGTGGAAAAAGCCTACTCGACCGACTCCAACATGCTGGGCGCGACCCACGAGGCCAAGGACCTGGAGTTCCTGAACAGCGGCATCAAGATCGTGCAACCGATCATGGGCGTGGCGTTCTGGCGCGATGACGTCGAGGTCAAGGCCGAAACCGTCACCGTGCGCTTCGAGGAAGGCCGCCCGGTGGCCCTGAACGGCAAGACCTTCGCCAACATGACCGAGCTGATCCTGGAAGCCAACCGCATCGGCGGCCGCCACGGCCTGGGCATGAGCGACCAGATCGAAAACCGCATCATCGAAGCCAAGAGCCGCGGCATCTACGAAGCCCCGGGCCTGGCGCTGCTGTTCATCGCCTACGAGCGCCTGATCACCGGCATCCACAACGAAGACACCATCGAGCAATACCGCGACAACGGCCGCAAGCTGGGCCGCCTGCTGTACCAGGGCCGCTGGTTCGACTCGCAGGCGATCATGCTGCGCGAAACCGCGCAACGCTGGGTGGCGCGCGCCATCACCGGCGAAGTGACCATTGAACTGCGCCGCGGCAACGACTACTCGATCCTCAACACCGAGTCGCCCAACCTGACCTACCAGCCGGAACGCCTGACCATGGAAAAGGGCGAAGGCGCCTTCACCCCGGCCGACCGCATCGGCCAGCTGACCATGCGCAACCTGGACATCACCGACACCCGCCAGAAGCTGGCGATCTACCAGAGCACCGGCCTGCTGGACAGCAGCACCGCCGTTTCGCTGCCGCTGCTGGACAAGGATTCGAAGTAATCGCCTGCAACCGAGATATCTGAAAGAATTTCTGATGAGCACCCAATTCGACAACGTCACCGTCCTGAAAAAGGGCAATGTCTACTTTGACGGCAAGTGCGTCTCGCACACCGTGCTGTTCGCCGACGGCACCAGGAAGACCCTGGGCGTGATCCTGCCCGCGTCGCTCAATTTCGGCACCGCTTCGCCGGAAATCATGGAAATCATCAGCGGCAGCTGCCGTGTGCGCCTCAAGGGCGAAGAAACGTGGAATACCTACGGCGCCGGCACCCAGTTCAGCGTACCGGGCAATTCGTCCTTCGACATCGAAGTCACGGAAACCGTGGATTACGTCTGCCATTACGGCTGATCCGCCGGCAGTTGCAGCGCATGTAAAAAGCGCCAGTCGATGACAAATGCCGTTCAGTTAAGCACTGAACGGCATTTTCATTTGTGGAGTTGTGTTTGTGGAGTCCAGACTCCGTTCGCCCTGAGTAGCTGCGCAGCAGCGTATCGAAGGGCAGGCAAGGCCGCTGACGCTGGCGCGCTGGCTTCGATACGCCCCTGACGGGTCTACTCAGCCCGAACGGACTCCGGTGTTGAGTAGCTCAGCATTAGCCTTGACTGAACGGCATTCCAGATCTGCCCGCTCAGATGAAAACCGGCTCCGGCTCCAGCACCACCCCGAACCTTGCCTGCACGTCGGCCTGGATCGCCCGCGCCAGCGCCGCCACCTCGGCCCCGCTGGCGCCGCCCCGGTTGACCAGCACCAGCGCCTGCTTCTCGTACACGCCGGCCGCGCCCAGCGACTTGCCCTTCCAGCCGCACTGGTCGATCAGCCAGCCGGCGGCCAGCTTGTAGCTGCCGTCGTCCTGGCGATAGCTGACCAAGTTGGCATGCTGCTGCACCAGGGCCTCGCGCTGCTGCGCGCTGACGATGGGGTTCTTGAAGAAACTGCCGGCATTGCCGATCCGCGCCGGGTCGGGCAGCTTGCGCGTGCGGATGGCGATGACGGCATCGGCAATGTCGCGCGCGCCGGGTTCAGAAATCTGCTTGTCGGCCAGCGCCTGCGCAACATCGGCGTAGCTGGCGTTGGCCTGCCATTTCCTGGGCAAGGCAAAGGTGACGTCCAGCACCACGGCGCTGTCGCGCAGTTCATGCTTGAACACGCTGTCGCGATAGCCGAAGCGGCAGGCCGGGCCGTCCAGCACCGTCACTTCGCCGGTGGAGAAATCGAAGGCGCTCAGCGCATGGAAACGATCCTTGACCTCCACGCCGTAGGCGCCGATGTTCTGGATCGGCGCGGCGCCCACGCTGCCGGGAATCAACGACAGGTTCTCCAGCCCGCCCAGGCCCTGGGCCAGCGTCCATTGCACGAAGCCATGCCAGTTCTCGCCGGCGGCGGCGCGCACATAGGTGAATTCGCTGTCCTGGCCGACCACGGCGATGCCGCGGCCGCACATGTGCAGCACCAGGCCGGGAAAGTCGCGCGTCAGCAGCAGGTTGCTACCGCCGCCCAGCACCAGGCGCGGCAAGGCGGACAGTTCGGCGTTTGCTCGCACGGCGCGCAAGGTGTCGACGGCATCCATGGCATCGATGGCCAGGTAGGCTTGCGCGCGGGCGTCGATGCCGAAGGTATTGAGTGCGCGCAAGGAAAAATCGCGCTGTACGGGGATCGGGAACATAAGGGCTGGATTATAGCTGCTGCCGGAGAACGTCTGTCGGCGCACATGCCATAGCCCTGCTGCCGCCAGTCCGTTAAAATCTCGTTGGTAACGCCGGAACCCTCCGGCCGCAAGAATAAAAGGATACTGCCATGCCCTCATTTGATACCGTTTGCGAAGCCAACCTGGTCGAAGTCAAGAATGCCGTCGAGCAGGCCAACAAGGAAATCTCCACCCGTTTCGACTTCAAGGGCACCGACGCCCGCGTCGAGCAAAAGGAACGCGAACTGACCGCCTTCGCCGACTCGGAATTCCAGCTCGGCCAGGTGCGCGACGTGCTGACCAACAAGATGACCAAGCGCAACGTCGATGTGCGTTTCCTCGACGAAGGCAAGATCGAGAAGATCGGCGGCGACAAGGTCAAGCAGGTGATCAAGGTCAAGAACGGCATCGAAAGCGACGATGCCAAGAAGATCGTGCGCGTCATCAAGGACAGCAAGATGAAGGTGCAGGCCAGCATCCAGGGCGATGCCGTGCGCATCGCCGGGGCCAAGCGCGACGACCTGCAGGCCGCCATGGCGCTGCTGCGCAAGGAAGTGAAGGATATCCCCCTGGAATTCAACAACTTCCGCGACTAAGCGGCGGCAATACGATGACGACATAACGACAACGCCGGCATGATGCCGGCGTTGTCGCTTCAGGCCACGCTGTTGCGCTGCGTGGTATCGCTTATTTCCCCGCCGCGGCCATCATGGCGTTGGCGCCCTCGCGTATCTCTTCCGGAGTCAGGTCGCGCACATGCGTGGCCACCGACCATTTATGACCGAAGGGATCGACCAGTTGCCCGTAGCGGTCACCCCAGAACATGTCGGTCAGCGGCAAGGTCACCTGGGCGCCGGCCGCCACGGCCTGGGCGAATACGGCATCCGCGTCTTCCACGTACAGGTGGATGGTGACCGGCGAGCCGCCCAGCGCCTTGGGGCCCAGGCTCTTCCATTCCGGCGCTTCATCGACCAGCATCAGGTAAGAATCGCCGATGCTGATCTGCGCATGCATCAGCCTGCCGTCGGGGCCGGGCAAACGCCCCCGGTCCACGGCGCCGAAGGCTTTCTTGTAGAACTCGATGGCGTCTGCGGCGCCGGCACAGACCAGGTGCGGCGTGATGGAATGCATGCCTTCGGGAATCGGTTTGACTTTGGATGAAGTAGACATCTGCAATCTCCTTAAGTATTTTAAGCATCAGCAATGGAACTGCGGATGCCATTCTGCACCGGGACACATGCAAAACAAAGCTCTTCCATCACACTTGCGCCGCACGGCCGCCAGTGATGCGGATAAAAAAACCGCCGTGGCCACAACCTGGCTCACGGCGGCTTGCCATGCAACAACAGCAATGATCAGGCGGCGTCGCGCTCACCCACCAGGCGGCGCTGCTTGACCGAGTCGGCCAGGCCTTGCAGCACTTGCAGGCTTTCTTCCCAGTTGATGCAACCATCGGTGATGGACTGGCCGTAGGTCAGTTCCTTGCCCGGCACCAGATCCTGGCGGCCGGCCACCAGGTGCGACTCCACCATCACGCCGACGATGCGGGTGTCGCCGGCGGCGACCTGGCGGCCGATGTCGGCGCACACCGGGATCTGGTTTTCCGGCTTCTTGGAACTGTTGGCGTGCGAGGCGTCGATCATCAGGCGCGAGGCCAGGCCGCTCTTGGCGATGTCCTGGCATGCGGCTTCCACGCTGGCGGCGTCGTAGTTGGGCGTCTTGCCGCCGCGCAGGATGATGTGGCAATCCTCGTTGCCGGCGGTCGAGACGATGGCCGAGTGGCCGCCCTTGGTGACCGACAGGAAGTGGTGCGGCTGCGAGGCGGCCTTGATCGCGTCCACCGCGATCTTGACGTTGCCGTCGGTGCCGTTCTTGAAGCCGACCGGGCACGACAGGCCCGACGCCAGCTCGCGGTGCACTTGCGACTCGGTAGTGCGGGCGCCGATGGCGCCCCAGCTGATCAGGTCGGCGATGTATTGCGGGCTGATCACGTCGAGGAATTCGGTGCCGGCCGGCAGGCCCAGCTCGTTGATGTTGAGCAGCAGTTCGCGTGCGGTGCGCAGGCCGTCGTTGATGCGGAAGCTGTTGTCCATGTACGGATCGTTGATCAGGCCCTTCCAGCCGACGGTGGTGCGCGGCTTTTCGAAGTAGACGCGCATCACGATTTCCAGCTCGTTCTTGTGGCGCTCGCGCTCGACCACCAGGCGGCGCGCGTATTCCATCGCGGCCTTGGTGTCGTGGATGGAGCACGGGCCGATGACCACCATCAGGCGGTCGTCCTGGCCGTGCAGGATGCGGTGCAATGCGGTACGCGCTTCGGCCGTGGTGCTCTCGACCTTTTCGGTGCAGGCAAACTCGCGGATCAAATGCGAAGGAGGAAGCAGTTCTTTCATTTCTCGGATGCGAAGATCGTCAGTGCGCGGCATTTTTTCTCCTGAGTTGCTTTAGCTTGGTTAGCTGGAAATCGACTAAAAAAAAACCGCCATCACTGGCGGTTTTTTAGGAAATTCGGTTTTGTCTTTTTACGAACGCTTACCGCTTTTCACCGCCGTGGGGCTGGAATAGCTAAAGTAAAAATAAAAGTAAGCGCGGAAGAAAGACATCGTCGGCTGCATGGATAAATCGAAACAGGCACCCATAGTGCTACAAATCCCGGGCTTTGGCAAGCGAAGCCACCAAAATGGCTTTCCCATGATTATTTACACAAAACATCCAAAAATAATGACTTAAATGAAAATTTAAACTCAAAATATGTGCAAAGACGGCTACAAATACAATAAATAACCAAGGCCGATGCACGGAATCTGGCCCCTATCCGATCATCCCGGGTGTGGCGGACATGCAAAAAAACATTGAAATCGCCTGCCCATTTCACCTTTTTACTGCTTCGGCGCCGCAGGCTCACCCCGCTCCGCAGCCAATCGGCTTCCTAAAAAAATAAAAGCCGCCGGGAACGCCGGCGGCTTTTGTGAGGCATGCGAAAAACGCTCAGGCGGTGCCGCCCACCGTCACGCCATCCAGGCGCAAGGTCGGCTGGCCTACGCCCACCGGCACGCTCTGGCCCTCCTTGCCGCACACGCCCACGCCCGAATCCAGGCTCATGTCGTTGCCGATCAGCGAGACGCGGTTGAGTACATCCGGGCCGTTGCCGATCAAGGTGGCGCCCTTGACCGGATAGGTCACCTTGCCGTTCTCGATCATGTAGGCCTCGCTGGCCGAGAACACGAACTTGCCGTTGGTGATGTCGACCTGGCCGCCGCCGAAGTTGACCGCATACAGGCCGTTCTTGACCGAGGCCAGGATCTCGGCCGGGTCCTTGTCGCCGGCCAGCATGTAGGTGTTGGTCATGCGCGGCATCGGCAGGTGCGCGAACGATTCGCGGCGGGCGTTGCCGGTCACCGGCATCTTCATCAGGCGCGCGTTCATGGTGTCCTGGATATAGCCCTTCAGGATGCCGTCTTCGATCAGCGTGGTGCACTGGGTCGGATTGCCTTCGTCGTCGATGTTGAGCGAACCGCGGCGGTCGGCCAGGGTGCCGTCGTCGACCACGGTCACGCCGCGGGCGGCGACGCGTTCGCCGATGCGGCCGGAGAAGGCGCTCGATCCCTTGCGGTTGAAATCGCCTTCCAGGCCGTGGCCGATCGCCTCATGCAGCAGCACGCCGGGCCAGCCGGGCCCGAGCACGACCGTCATCGGGCCGGCCGGGGCCGGGCGCGATTCCAGGTTGACCAGTGCGGTGGCGACCGCTTCGGAAGCGTACTTCTCCAGCAGCGCGTCGGTGAAATAGGCATAGCTGTAGCGGCCGCCGCCGCCGCTGCTGCCCATCTCGCGGCGCCCGTTCTGCTCGGCGATGACCGTCACCGACACCCGCACCAGCGGGCGGATATCCGCCGCCAGCACGCCATCGGCGCGCGCCACCAGCACCACGTCGTATTCGCCCGACAGGCTGGCCATGACCTGCACCACGCGCGGATCCTTGGCGCGCGCGATGCGCTCGACGCGCTCCAGCAACTGCACCTTGGCGGTGGCGTCCAGCGAGACCAGCGGATCGTGCGGCAGGTACAGCGCGCGGCCGCCGCCGGGAGTCATGTTGCCGGCGACCTTGATCTTGCCCGCACCCTGGCGCGCGATGGTGCGCGTGGCAGCCGCGGCATCCAGCAAGGCGCGCTCGGAAATCTCATCGGAATAGGAAAACGCGGTCTTGTCGCCGGACACGGCGCGCACGCCGACGCCCTGGTCGATGGAAAAGCTGCCGGTCTTGACGATGCCCTCTTCCAGGCTCCAGCCCTCGCTCTTGGTGAACTGGAAATACAGGTCGGCGTAATCCACTTTATGGGTGAACATGCTGCCCAGCGCTTTCAACAGCTTGGACTCGTCCAGGCCGAAAGGGGTCAGGAGCACGTCGCGCGCCACTTGCAGGGCGCCCATATTCGGTTCAAATAATTTCATAGGATCTTCTGGAAGGCTTAATACAGTGCAGCGACATCGGCAACAACATCGGCGACGACATCAGCAACGTTTCAAAACTTGCGGTGGCGCAATGCCGGCAGGCTTTCTCTGACATATTGTAGACGATGGGGGTCGATATCGCCGATCACAAGGCCTTCGCCTTCGGGCAATACGGAAATGATTTCCCCCCAGGGGTCGACCAGCATGCTGTGGCCCCATGTGCGGCGCCCATTGACGTGCTTGCCGCCCTGGGCCGAAGCCAGCAGGTAACACTGGTTCTCGATGGCGCGGGCGCGCAGCAGGGTTTCCCAATGGGCATTGCCGGTGGTGTAGGTGAAGGCGGCCGGCATCACGATCAATGCGCACTCGCCCATGGCCCGGTACAGTTCCGGGAAACGCAGGTCGTAGCAAACCGACAAGCCCACCCGGCCGAACGGCGCCTCGAACGTCTTGACCTCGGTGCCGTATTCGATGGTGCGCGCCTCGTCGTAGTTTTCTTCGCCGCGGGAGAAGCTGAAGAGGTGGATCTTGTCGTAGCGCGCCACGCGCCGTCCCTGCGGATCGTAGACCAGCGACGTATTGAGCACCTTGCCGTCGGTGGCCGCGGCCATCGGCAGCGTGCCGCCGATCAGCCAGATGCCGTGCCTGCGCGCCAGGTCGGCCATGAATTCCTGGATGCGGCCGGCCTGGTCGGTCTCGGCATGGCCGAGCTTGTCGCGCTCGTGCATGCCCATGATGGGCCAATATTCCGGCAGCAACACCAATCCCGCGCCCTGCTCCGCCGCCTGGCCGACCAGGCGCGCGGCGCTCTCGAAGTTCTGTCCTACCTCGGGCGTCGACACCATCTGTATCGCCGCCACCCTGAATGCTTGCGTCATGTTGTCATGCCTCATCGGAAATGCCTGCATTGCTTCAAGTACATTACCTCAAGTATCGCGCAGAACCGCCTGCCGCGCCGGCAACGTCAAGCTCCCGGCGCATCGACGGAATCAGTGGCCCACGTTGATCGGCGGGCCGATATCCTGTGCCCGGCGGCGCGCAGTCCCGGCAGCCTCGGCCGGCGTCGCCGGCTTGCCGTTATCCGGCACGCGCTCGGGTTCGACCTGCGACACCTGCCCCTGCTTGACCACGATAGGATCGCTCCACGGGCCGGTGACCTTGTATTCGAAAGTGAGTGACTTCATCACCGGATTGCGCAGGAACAGCTGGGCCAGCAAGGTGCCTACGCCGACCACCGGATTGACCGCCATCGCCACCACCGAAGCAGTGCCGAGGTTGATTTCGGGAATCACCACGACATGCAGGTCCTGCGTTTCCCTGGCGATGTCAGCCGAACCGTTCATCAGCACCGAGGCGGTGACGCCGGTCATTTTCAGGTTGTCGGTAGTTGCGATGCCGCGGTTGACCGAAGCGGTGCCGACCACGTTGTCGAACGCAAAGCCTTCGGAAAACACATCGCGGAAATCCAGCGTCAGGCGGCGCGGCAGCGCCTGCAGGTTCAGCACGCCCAGTAGCTTGCCCGCCCCCGGGTCGACCTTGAGGAATTGCCCTGAATGCACATCCATGTGCAGTTGGCCGCCCAGGCTGGCCATGTCCATGGCATAGGGCAGGCCCTTCCAGCTCAGGTCGCCGTCCAGCTTGCCGTGGCCGCCCCTGATCGTGCCCGGATAACCGAAGCGCTCCAGCAACTTGCCGGCGTCGTTGATATCCAGCGCATAGGTGATGTTGGTGGTATTGCTGGCGCCGAAAGACATCCAGTTGCCGGCGGCGCGGAACTGCGCATCCTCATTGGCCAGCACCAGCCGATTGATGCGCCATTCACGGCCCACCGCAGTCATCATATTGTTGGCGTCGAGCTCCAGGCGGCCAAGCTTCTTGCCTGCCAGTTCGAACTGCTCCGCGCGGATATCCAGCGCGGGCATTTGCTCCGAACCGCCGGCGCCTGATGCATTGGCATTGGCGGCGTCGGCCGCGCCATTCCCCTTGGGCAGAACCAGCGAAGACAAGCGCGCCGTGACCTTGCCCGACCCGCGGCTGCCGCCGGGCTCGTCCCAGGTAATGTCGCCGGAAACCTGCTGCGACTCCAGCTTCATTTTCCAGGCGTTCTTCTGGTGCGTGGCGTCCAGCACCAGCTTGTTGAGTTTTTTGCCCATCAGCGTGAATTCGCCTACGCGCGCCGAGACCATGTCCGGCTCCACGTATTGGGCCATTTCCGAACTGGTCAGCTTGCTCTGTCCCGCCGCCGATGCCGCATTGCCCTTGCCCGCGATCTCGGCCTTGAAAGCCTGCCAGGCATCCATGTCGACACTGTCGGCGGACAATGCCAGCTTCAAGCCCGACGCCGGCGACGGCAGCGGCTGGTTGTAGGCGATGCCGCCGCTGACCACGCGCCACTCGTCGGAGCGGGCCGCGACCTTCTCGCGCAGATAATGCGATGCGATGTTCGGGCCCAGCGCGACCTTGATCTCTTCGCGTTCGATCAGCGGATCGTTGGAGGCGACGGGCTGCAGTTCGAAGCGCATCGGCAGGCTCTCCTGCGGCGACTTCCTCAGCGGCGCCGGCAACTCCGACCCCAGCCCGGCCAGGCTGGACTCGACGATCACCTCGGGATGATGCTGGCGCACCAGCACCGAAGCGGTATAGCGGGCGCCGCCGGACAGGCGCGCCAGCAAGCGTTGCATCGAAGCTTCGGGATAGAGCTGGCGCAAGGCGTCGATATTGATCGCGCCATCCATGCGAACCTGGCTGCTGCCGTCGCGCTGCGTGCCGCCGGTAATGGCCACGCTGTCCCCCAGGAACTGGCCGCGGATGCCGTTGAGGCTGAAGCCGCGCTCGTTGAACTCGACCTTGCCGACGGTGCGATACATCATGGGCAACGTAGGCAACAGGTCGACATCGTTGTTGGCGAAACTGAACACGCCTTGCGCCTTGGTATCGATGGCATGGTTCAGCGGCATCTGGAATTTCAGCTCCAGCCGCGCATCGCCGGTGGCGCTGGCCTGGGCCATGACCTCGCCGGTCCAATGCGCCACCGGGCTTTGCCTGACATATTGCAGGAAGGTCGACATCGGGCCGTTGGCCGCGCCATCGATCTCCAGCACGGCCTCATGCGAGGCCAGGTCGGCAATGCGCGCCGTGACCCGGCTCAGGTTCGCGCCCAGGGTCCTGGCGCTGTCGGCCTTCACTTCCAGCTGCGTGCTGTCGATGCTGAATCTGCCGCTCCCGTCTTCCAGCAAGGGCCATTCCGGTTCCTTGCCATCCTGGTTCACATGGCCGGGCGTGTAGTTGATCTTGAGCCCATCGAAGTCGCCGCTGACCAGGAACCGGCCCTTGGGCTTGTCGCCCGGCTTTGCCGCATGGAAAGGGAAGTCGGCCAGTGCGCCCTTGAGCGTCAGCTGCACATCGCGCATGGTGCCGTCCATCAGCCCTTCGGTGAGCCAGCGCCGCAGCGGCTCGCTGATATGCGCCGGCAGGTAGCGCCGCAGCGTCTTGAGGTCGAACGCGCTCAGTTCGCCGGTGATGTCCACGCTGCCCAGCGACTGGCCCTGCAACGGCAGCAAATGCGTGCCGCGCAGGCGGCCGGCCACGCCCGGCTGGGTAAATTGCATGTCGTCCAGCGCAAACAGCAGGGTCTGGTCCTTCTGGTATTGCCAGTGCGCCTTGAGATCCAGACTGTCGAAAGGCATGCTTGGCTCGGCAAACATTTGCTCCGGCAATTGCAGGGCCATCTTCTTCGAAGACAGGCGCACCGTGCCGCCTTTCTCGGTCGCATCGATTTCCCCGGCCAGGTTCTCCACGCCCGGAAGACCTGCCCACTGCGCCGGCGCCGCCTGCTGCAGCGCGGTCTTGCGCACCTCGACATGGCGCGCCTGGGCCTTCAGGCCAAGACCGGTAAAACCGCCCCGGATGCGGTAGGAAGTCAATTCCGGATAAGTCCCCTGCCACTGCACGGTGAAATCGTGAAGCTCGCCGCGCGGAGCCAGGTCATCCAGCAGCTTGCGCTGCGACAGCGTCAAGGGCAGGCGCGCCGCCAGTTGCGACAGCGCCTCCAGGTTCAGGTGGGTGGCCTTGACGCTGGTCTGTTCGGCTTTGAGCAGGGTGGCCGGCTCATAGCTTTCGGATATCGATGTGGGCGGCAGGCTGAAACCATCCGGCATCTCGATGGAGAAATCCGAGAGCGCCACCTTGTGGCCGTTGGCGCCGAAGGTAGGCACGCCGTCCTCGGGCGTGCCGCCCAGGCTCTCGCTGGCCGAAATGCGACCATTGACGCGCTTGAGGTTCAGCGGCTCCAGCTTCTTCGACAGGCGCGCGGTGAAATCGGACAAGGCCAGGTCGGCGGTGAAATTGGCCACCTTGGCGCGATCCAGCGCCAGCCAGGCGCGCACCGAACCGCGCCCCTGGGCAATGTCGAGCGGATAGTCGAACCAGGCGCGCCAGACCGAAAGATCGGTCTGGCGCAGGTCGGCATAGAGGGTGCCGGTCCAGTGCGAAACGTCGGAAATGCGGCTGGCAAAGGCCGGATGGCTGAAATCGGCGCGCACATCCAGCGGCGCCGCATACGCGGCCGGTGGCGTGGCGCGCAGGGCCATGCGGTGGCGCAACCAATGGTTGTGCAATACCAGGTCGACATCTTCCAGCGCCAGTTCGGGCGCGCCGCGCATTTCATCGCTCCAGCGCAGCTTGCTGCCGCGGATGACAATCTCGCGCTGCGACAGCAACCAGTCCAGCGAACTGCCGTCGCCGCCGGTCGGCACCGGAATGCCGGCCACGAACAGCTTGCCGGAGGGATCGCGCCGGATGGACAGGTCGGCTTGTTCGATGACCAGGCTCTCCAGGCGCAGGCCGGCCACCAGCACGCTGGTCCACGACAGGGTGGCGGACACGTGCGGCAAGGTCAACGCAGGCTGGCCGGCCTCGTCGTGTACGGTGATGTTGTTCAGCGAGAGTTGCGGCCGCAAGCCGCTCCAGGAGGCGTCGATGGCATCGATGGACACCGCGCGGCCGATGGCCTTGGAAGCCACGCCCTCGATCTGCGGCTTGTAGTGGCCGATTTCGGGCAGCACGACATAGCGCAGCACCAGGAACAACGCGCAGAAAATGAAATAAGCCGCCAGCAGCAGCTTGAAGGTGAAGCCGAGGACGTGATAGCTGGCCCGGTTCAGGTGAAAACAGGTGCCCCGCACGATTCGCCAGCATAGCGCCCAATGGGCAGGCTTCGATGTGGCGTTATGTTGTTCTTCGGACATCAGGCTAAGGCAACTCGATATGAAATAATTCGCGCGAATGACATGATCGCATGGAAAACATGGTGTTGCCATCCGAACGGAATAGCTATGAACAGCAAAAACAGCGATAAGTTTAAAAACGGGGGATAAAATCCGCCTTTGGATAAAAATCCGTCAGTGCCGCGTCAGGCCAGTCCTATTTTCGGTTGTCGCCGGCCGGGACTGAACCTGTTTTACGCCCTGTTTTCCTTCTTTTACACCTGCGCCAACCCATTCGTCCCCTTATGCCAGATCCGACCGCTCCCCTCGTCAACGCCCAGGCTTCACGTTATTTCACCCGCTGGACCCAGGCCGACGCCGCCCGTCCGGCACTGGTCGCCGAAGCAGCCGCCCGGGCCATGGATCGCGCATTCTTTGCACGCCGCCTGCAGGCCGACCTGGATACCGGCCTTGCGCTCAACGCCGCCATGCGCCGCCTGCGCAACCTGGTTGTCTGCACGCTGATCGAGCGCGACCTGGCCGGCCGCGCCGACCTGGGCGAGGTCGTCGCCACCATGACCGAGTTCGCCGACTTCGCGGTGCAGACTCACCTGGCCGCCCTGATGCGCGAGCAGACCGCGCTGTACGGCGTGCCCATGGGCGAGGAATCCGGGCGCCAGCAGCAGATGATCGTGCTGGGCATGGGCAAGCTGGGCGGCGGCGAGCTCAATGTCTCCTCCGACATCGACCTGATCTTCGTCTACCCGGAAGACGGCGACACCCGGGCAGAAGATGGCCAGAAGCAACTCTCCAACCATGAATTCTTCGTGCGCCTGGGCAAGAAGCTGATCGGCGCCCTGGCCGAGATCACCGAGGACGGCTTCACCTTCCGGGTCGACATGGCGCTGCGCCCCAACGGCAATTCCGGCCCGCTGGTGGCCAGCTTCAACATGGTCGAGGAATACCTGGTGCGCCAGGGCCGCGAATGGGAGCGCTACGCCTGGACCAAGGCGCGCGCGCTGACCGGCGACCCGCAAGACATCGCCGCGCTGGAAGCCATCAGCCGCCCCTTCATCTTCCGCCGTTACCTGGACTTCGGCTCGATCGATGCGCTGCGCTCGATGCACGCGCAGATCCGCGCCGAGGTCAAACGCCAGGAAGCGCTGCATCCGGACCGCAGCAACAACGTCAAGCTGGGACGCGGCGGCATCCGCGAGATCGAATTCGTCAGCCAGGTATTCCAGCTGATCCGGGGCGGCCGCGATCCGGAACTGCGCGACCGCTCCACCCGCGTCACCCTGCGCACGCTGGCCGCCAAGAACCTGCTGGCGCCGGAGGTGGTGGAACAGTTGCTGGCGGCCTATGCGTTCCTGCGCGACCTGGAACATCGCCTGCAATACCTGGAAGACGCGCAGACCCACACCCTGCCGGTCAATCCCGATGACCTGCTGCTGGTGGCGCGCATGATGGGCTACCCCGACAGCGCGGCCCTGCTGCAGGCGCTGGAAGCGCATCGGCGCATCGTGGCGGCGCAGTTCGATGCCATTTTCAACGACAAGCAAGCCGCGCCCGACAACGAAAGCGAAACCCCGGGCATCAACGACACCGACGGCCTGGAAGCCATCGCCGATGCGCTCACGCTGGTCGGTTTCCCGGCGGCCGATATCGAAGCCGGCGCCAAGCGCCTGCAACTGACCTGGCAATCGCCGCGCATGCAAAGCCTGCCGGAACAGAGCCGCAACCGCCTCAATACCGTCATCAACGCCGCCCTGCCGCTGGTGGCGGCATTGCATTACGACCAGTTGCCGACGCTGGGCCGCCTGCTCGACTTCCTTGAGGCCATCGCGCGCCGCGCCGCCTACCTGGCGCTGCTGACCGAATATCCCCATGCGCTCACACGCCTGATCCGCATGATCGGCGCCAGCGGCTGGGCCGCCACCTACCTGATCCAGCACCCCATCCTGCTGGACGAACTGCTGGACGACCGCAACCTGAAAGCCGACTCCGACTGGGCCGCTTTCGCCGACAACTGCCAACGCCAGCTCGACACCGCCCCGGGCGATACCGAACGGCAGATGGATATCCTGCGCGAGCTGCACCACACCGAACTGTTCCGCCTGCTGGCGCAAGACCTGGAGGGCGACCTGTCGGTGGAGAAGCTGGCCGACGAACTCTCGGCGCTGGCCGACATCCTGGTCGCCGCCACCATCAAGGCGGCATGGCAGACCATCGCCCAGCGCCACCGCGAAGTGCCGCAGTTCGCGGTGATCGCCTACGGCAAGCTGGGCGGCAAGGAGCTGGGTTACGTGTCCGACCTCGACGTGGTGTTCCTGTACGACGACGACGACCAGGAGGCCCCGGCGCTCTACGCCAAGCTGGCGCAGCGTTTCATCACCTGGATGACCAGCCACACCCCGGCCGGCACGCTGTTCGACATCGACATCGCGCTGCGCCCGGACGGCGCCAGCGGGCTGCTGGTGTCGCCGGTCAGCTCGTTCGAGAAATACCAGCTCAACTCGGCCTGGATCTGGGAACACCAGGCGCTCACGCGCGCACGCTTCTGCGCCGGTGACGCCGCCATCGGCGAACGTTTCGAAGCGCTGCGCGAACGCGTGCTGCGCCAGCCGCGCGATTACCAGAAACTGGAGGAGGAAGTGCTGTCGATGCGCCGCCGCATGCGCGACGCCCATCCCAACCGCAGCACCCAGTTCGACCTCAAGCACGATGAAGGCGGCATGATCGACATCGAGTTCATCGTCCAATACCTGGTGCTGCGCCATGCGCCGGAACATCCGCAGTTGACCGGCGACATCGGCAACATCGCGCTGCTGAAGCTGGCCGCGCAACTGGGCCTGATCGACACCGCGCTGGCGGCTGAAGCCGCCAATGCCTACCGGCTCTTCCGCAAGCTGCAGCACCAGATCCGCCTGCAAGGCGCGGAACGCGCCCACATCGACGCCGAGCGCGTGGAACATGAGCGCGCCTGCGTGATCCGGCTGTGGCAGTTGGTGTTTGGTTGAGCGGACCGCTTGCCGGAAAAACAAGAAGATCCCGTGAGGGGTAATGCCGTTCAGTTAAGGCTAATTCTGAACCACTTATCACGGAGCCCGTTCGGGCTGAGTAGGCCCGCCAGGGCCGTATCGAAGCCAGCGTTAGCGCTCTTGCCTGCCCTTCGATACGCTGCTGCGCAGCTACTCAGGGCGAACGGAGTCTGGACTGCACAAACAAAAATGCCGTTCAGCGCCTAACTGAACGGCATTACTCCGTAAGGGGCGTTTTTGCTTTGCTGCGCCTCAATACTTGGGCGTGGGCTTGCTGTCGTCGTCGCGGCTGGCGCGGCGGTCGCTGGAACCGCTGTCGCGCGAGGAGCTGCTATCGCGGTCGCGCGACCGGTTGCTGTCGCGGGTACTGTCGCGCTCGCGCGAACGGCTGGAGGAATCCTTGGCGTCCCTGCCATCCTTATTGTCCTTGCTGTCCTTGGCCGGTTCAGGCGGCGGCGGAGGTGGCGGCGTGACGGTCTGGATGTTCTTGGCCGCCATGTATTCGTGCATGTCCTTCCAGCCGGCAAAGATGCCCGCCTTCAGGGCGTCCGGATTGCGCTGGTAGCAGTCTTCCAGGGTCTGGCCGGCCTGGCGGCAACCGGCGCCCAGGGCAATGCCTTCGGCCTTGGCTTCCTCCGGGGTCTGCTTGGGCTTGGCGAAACTGCTGATGTAGTCGCACGCGGAAAGCGAAAAGGCGACACCGGCGATCAGGGCCAGCCTGGCAACGAGGCGATGCGCTTGGAATGAGGTTGCTGACATGACGTCCCTCTTATGGATTCGAATTGATCTTGTTTGAAATGCAATGCCGCAAACGGACGAAAGGCCATTGCAAACCGAAGTTTGCAACAGCCT
The DNA here is from genome assembly GCF_006715495.1 of Herbaspirillum sp. SJZ106. Lineage (GTDB taxonomy): Bacteria > Pseudomonadota > Gammaproteobacteria > Burkholderiales > Burkholderiaceae_D > Herbaspirillum. The sequence continues at coordinate 147,186 of NZ_VFNI01000006.1, read as the reverse complement.
TTCGATCCTTTGCAGGCTGATGACATATTTTCACCGGCCTGCGCAAGCTTGCATCCGAGGAAAAGAACCCGAATCAGCCCGGAAATTGACGATACCGACCGGGAAAATTTCCAGCGGCCGGTATCGCCGGGGTCTTACTTGGCGGTCGCCAGGGCCACGGTGGTGTCCAGCATGCGGTTGGAGAAGCCCCATTCGTTGTCGTACCAGGACGAAACCTTGACCAGGCGGCCGGAGACCTTGGTCAGGGTGGCGTCGAAGTTGGACGATGCCGGGTTGTGGTTGAAGTCGACCGACACCAGCGGATCGGTGTTGTAGGTCAGGATACCCTTCAACGGACCGGCTTCCGAAGCGGCCTTCAGGATGGCGTTGACTTCGTCCACGGTGGTGTCGCGCGCGGCGACGAAGGACAGGTCGACCAGCGAAACATTGATCGTCGGCACGCGGATCGCGAAGCCGTCCAGCTTGCCGTTCAGCTCAGGCAGCACCAGGCCGACCGCTGCTGCAGCGCCGGTCTTGGTCGGGATCATCGACTGGGTGGCCGAGCGGGCGCGACGCAGGTCTTCGTGGTAGACGTCGGTCAGCACCTGGTCGTTGGTGTAGGCGTGCACGGTGGTCATCAGGCCGTTCAGCAGGCCGATCTTGTCATGCAGCGGCTGCACCAGCGGCGCCAGGCAGTTGGTGGTGCACGATGCGTTGGAGATCACGGTATCGCTGGCCTTGAGCACGCCGTGGTTGACGCCGAACACGACGGTCGCGTCCACGTCCTTGCCGCCCGGAGCGGAGATGATCACCTTCTTGGCGCCGCCCTTGATGTGGGCGCTGGCCTTTTCCTTGGTGGTGAAGAAGCCGGTGCATTCCAGCACCACATCCACGCCCAGCTCGCCCCATGGCAGCTCGGCCGGGTTGCGCTGCGCCAGCACCTTGATGCGGTCGCCATTGACCACGATCGAATCGCCGTCGACGGCCACGGTGCCCGGGAACTTGCCGTGCGCGGTGTCGTACTGGGTCAGGTGGGCATTGGTCTTCGGATCGCCCAGGTCGTTGATGGCGACGATCTCGATGTCGTGCTTCTTGCCGCCTTCGTAGTGGGCGCGCAGGATATTGCGGCCGATGCGGCCATAACCGTTGATTGCGACGCGAATTGCCATGCTCTTCTCCTTAAGGTATTAAAAAATCAATGCAAACCGGTTCTGCCGGAAAACCGCCCACAGCAAGAGAGTCTACTGGGGCGGCCGGGGCGCTCCCGGCCATTTTTCGGTCTTTCCCGGCCTTGTTCTTGCGTATTGTTCTGGCCCTGCCCTGCACTGCACCGGATGACCTGCGTCTCAGGCAAACCTTCCGGCTGACGATTCCCTGCCGTCCGCTTAAGACGATGATGACTTCAGCTTGCGCCAGACGAAACCGACTTCGTCGATCTCGGTGCCGTCGTCCCAGGTGAAGGTCTGCTCGAACAGCTGTTCGGCGCCCAGTGCCTTGAAAAACTCCCGCGCCCCCTCGTTCTTGGCCAGCACCCAGGCCATCAGTCCGGTGGCGCCGGCGCTGATCAGGGTCGCCGCGACGTTGGCCAGCAGCTTCTTGCCCAGGCCGCGGCGCTGTTCATCGGGCAGCACGCAGATGGCGGAGAGCTCGGCATCGCAGCCGAACTTGCTCTCGGCCAGCGTCATGCCCGAGGCAAAGCCGATGATCTCGCCGCCGGCTTCGGCCACGAAGGTGCAGGCCGCGTCCGAGGACGCGCCCAGCACCTGTTCCCACAGCTTCACGCTCTGCTCGGGCTGCAAGCTGTCCAGGTAGCTGTCGGGCACCAGGCCGCGATAGCTGGCGCGCCAGCTGTCGATGCGCACCCCGGCAATCGACGCCGCGTCCGAAACGCGGGCGCGCCGGATCGTGACTTCCTCGGCCGGCGCGCCCGTTGCTGCTGCTTGTGTCATTGCGTTGTCCTCGGGGGTCAGGCCAGCAGTTGCTTGGCCTTGCCCACCACGTTCTCGACGGTGAAGCCGAAGTGCTTGAACAGCACGCCGGCCGGCGCCGATTCACCGAAGGTGTCGATCCCGACCACGGCGCCGTCCAGGCCCACGTACTTGTACCAGAAGGCGGTCACGCCGGCTTCGATGGCCAGGCGCGGCAAGCCGCGGGGCAGCACGGATGCCTTGTAGGCGGCGTCCTGGCGGTCGAACACGTCGGTCGACGGCATCGACACCAGGCGCACGGCGATGCCTTCTGCCGCCAGCGCGTCGGCGGCCTTGGTGGCCAGTTCGATCTCGGAACCGGTGGCGATGATCACCAGCTTGGCGCCGGCGGCATCGCGCAGCACGTAACCGCCGCGCGCGATGTCCTTGATCTGGGCCTCGGTGCGTTCCTGGAACGGCAGGTTCTGGCGCGAGAAGATCAGGGTGCTGGGACCGTCGTTGCGCTTGATGGATTCAGCCCAGGCCACGGCGGATTCGGTGGTGTCGCACGGACGCCAGTTGTCCAGGTTGGGGATCAGGCGCAGGCTGGAGACGTGTTCCACCGACTGGTGGGTGGGGCCGTCTTCGCCCAGGCCGATCGAGTCGTGGGTGAACACGAACAGCGAACGCACCTTCATCAGCGCGGCCATGCGCAGCGCATTGCGGCTGTAGTCGGAGAAGGTCAGGAAGGTGGCGCCGAACGGCAGGTAGCCGCCATGCAGGGCGATGCCATTCATGATGGCGCTCATGCCGAACTCGCGCACGCCGTAGTTGATGTGGTTGCCGGCCTGGTCGGCGCGCACCGCCACCGATTCCTTCCAGTTGGTCAGGTTTGAGCCGGTCAGGTCGGCCGAGCCGCCCAGGAATTCCGGCAGCACCTGCGCGTAGGCCTGGATGGCGTTCTGGCTGGCCTTGCGGGTGGCGATGTTTTCCTTCTTCTCGACGGTGGAGGCGATGTAGGCGGCCACGGTCTTATCGAAATCGGCCGGCAGCTCGCCCTTCAGGCGGCGCTGCAGTTCAGCGGCTGCGGCCGGGAACTTGGCCGAATAGTCGGCGAACGTCTTGTTCCACGCGCCTTCCAGTTGCGCGCCGTTGGCCTTGGCGTCCCATGCCGAATAGACGTCGGCCGGGATTTCAAACGGGGCGGAAGTCCAGCCCAGCGCTTCGCGCACGGCGGCGATTTCCTTCTCGCCCAGCGCGGCGCCGTGCACCTTGTCGGTGCCGGCCAGGTTGGGCGAACCCTTGCCGATCACGGTGCGGCAGCAGATCAGGGTCGGCTTGTCGGCCAGCTTGGCCTGGTGGATGGCGGCGTTGACCGCTTCCACGTTGTGGCCGTCGACGGCCGGGATCACGTTCCAGCCGTAGGCTTCGAAGCGCTTCGGGGTGTCGTCCTTGAACCAGCCTTCGACGTGGCCGTCGATGGAGATGCCGTTGTCGTCGTACAGCACGATCAGCTTGGACAGGTTCAGCACGCCGGCCAGCGAGCAGGCTTCATGCGAGATGCCTTCCATCAGGCAGCCGTCGCCGACGAAGGCGTAGGTGTAGTGGTCGACCACGGCCAGGCCGGGCTTGTTGAATTCGGCCGCCAGCAGCTTCTCGGCCAGCGCCATGCCCACCGCGTTGGTGATGCCCTGGCCCAGCGGGCCGGTGGTGGTTTCCACGCCCGGGGTGATGTGCACTTCGGGGTGGCCGGCGGTCTTGGAATGCAATTGGCGGAAGTTCTTGATCTCTTCCATCGGCAGGTCGTAGCCGGTCAGGTGCAGCAACGCGTAGTGCAGCATCGAACCGTGGCCGTTGGACAGCACGAAGCGGTCGCGGTTGGCCCATTGCGGATTGGCCGGATTGTGGCGGTAGTGCTTGGCCCACAGCGCCACGGCGATTTCCGCCATCCCCATCGGCATGCCCGGGTGTCCAGAATTAGCTTTTTGTACAGCGTCCATCGCCAGCGCGCGGATCGCGTTGGCCATCTTATCGGTGGGGAGAGTGGAAATCATGTCGGTGTCAGAGAGTTGCTGGATGCGCCCGCAGGCGCCAAAAACCTGTATCGGGGAGCCAACGCCCTGTTGCCGCCGGCTCCGGTGCTGCCATTCAAATGCAAACCCCGGAAATGTCCGGGGTCGCGCGGGGCTATATTTTACCAGAGAGCGCCCGCCCCCAAGCCCTGTGCGCCATAAATGGGCCGGGAGCGGGGGCGGAGACGGTAAAATCCCGGATCGCCCCATATTTATCGCCAAGTCCCATCCACATGCCCCGTTTCTTTTGTCCGCAACCCCTCAGCATCGGGGCATCCCTGGTGCTGCCCGACCACGTAGCCCATCACGTCCAGGTGCTGCGACTGCAGCCGGGCGAGCATGTCACGCTATTCAACGGCGAGGGCGGCGAGTACACCGCCACCCTGAGCGCCATCGAAAAAAAGCGCGTCCATGCCGAGATCAAGACCTTCTCCCCGCGCGAGGCCGAACTGCCCTATGCGCTGACGCTGGCGCAGGCGCTGCCGGAAGGCGCCAAGATGGACTGGATCGTGGAAAAAGCCGTCGAACTGGGCGCCACCGCGCTCGTCCCGCTGGCCGCGCAGCGCTGCGTGGTGCGCCTGTCGGGCGAGCGGGCCGAGAAAAAACTGGCGCATTGGCAGGGCATCGTGCAGTCCGCCGTCGAGCAATGCGGCCGCAACCGCCTGCCGCACCTGGCCGGATTATCCGAATTCCGCCGCTGGATCGCCCAGAGCGACCTGCACCGCCGCATCCTGCTGTCGCCGCGCGGCGAGCAACCGCTGTCGAGTTGGGCGCGCCATCATCCACCGCAGGCCGTGACCCTGATCGTCGGCCCCGAAGGCGGCTTCAATGAAGAAGAGGAACAACTCGCCTGCGCCCAGGGCGCCTTGATGCTGTCCATGGGGCCGCGCGTGCTGCGCACCGAGACCGCTGGCATGGCGGCTCTTTCGGCCTTGAATGCGATTTGGGGAGAGATGTAAAGGCTTGTTTATTTCTCAACAGAAATATTCATACCAGGCCCGATCGCGCCGATTCCAGCCATCGAATCAAGGAAAGCCTTCGAAAACATTTATAATGGAAGGCTTTTGCAACAGAGCCACTTTCCAGCGTTCCAAACAGCTTTTCAATGAAGGTATTTCGCGGACTTCCCAACGCCGAATCGCGCGCGCCCTGCGCGCTGACCATCGGCAACTTCGACGGCGTGCATCTCGGCCACCAGGCGCTGCTGGCGCGCGTGCGCGAGGCTGCGGGCCGCCTGGAGCTGGACGCCGCGGTGATGACCTTCGAGCCGCATCCGCGCGAATTCTTCGCGCAACTGGCGGGCAAGCCGGAAAATGCGCCGGCGCGTATCGCCAACCTGCGCGACAAGCTGCAATCGCTGGCCGACTCCGGCATCGACCGGGTGATCGTCGAACATTTCGGCAGCCATTTCGCCGCGCTCTCGCCGCAAGACTTCATCGAAAAGATCCTGGTGCAAGGCCTGCACGTGCGCTGGCTGATGGTCGGCGACGACTTCTGCTTCGGCGCGCGCCGCGCCGGCAACCTGGACACCCTGGTCGCAGCGGGCAAGCAATACGGCTTTGAAGTGCATTCCATGCCGACCGTGACCAATGCCGGCGTGCGCATTTCTTCTTCGGCCGTGCGCGCGGCGCTGGCCGCGGGCGATTTTGGCCTGGCGCGCCAGTTGCTGGGCCATCCCTACTCGATCAGCGGCCATGTGGTGCACGGCAAGAAACTGGGCCGCACCATCGGCTTCCCCACGCTGAACATGCGCGTGGGCCACAAGCATCCGGCGTTGTCGGGCATCTTCGTGGTGCAGGTGCACGGCCTCGGCGACCATCCGCTGCCGGCGGTGGCCAGCCTGGGCGTGCGCCCGACGGTGGACGACAGCGGCCGCGTGCTGCTGGAAACCCACTTGCTGGACTTCCAGGGCGATTGCTACGGCAAGCTCCTGCGCGTGGATTTCCTGAAGAAACTGCGCGACGAAGAGAAGTACGTCGACCTGCCCACGCTGACCGCGGCGATCGCGCGCGATGCCGAACAGGCGCGCGCCTATTTCCGGGAAAACGCCGGCTTCGCCATTTCGGCGACCGACCGAATTTGACGCTGGCAGCCGGCCGGCCACCACGCCAGCCGCCGTCCAGCTCTCCGTTCCAGTTCTCCGTATTTGCGCCGCGTCCCATGCGGCGCCACCTGAATCAACCAGCATCCATCAGAGAAATTTGTCATGTCCAACAACGAATCGCCGGCCAAGCCGGGCAAGCAGGAAAAACCGGGCAAGGCGCCCTCCAAGTACCCGGTCAACATGACCGAGACCGCGTTCCCGATGCGCGGCGACCTGGCCAAGCGCGAGCCGCAATGGGTCAGGCAATGGCAGGAAAAGAAAGTCTACGAGCGCATCCGCAAGGCTTCCGCCCACCGCCCCAAGTTCATCCTGCATGACGGTCCGCCGTACGCCAACGGCGACATCCACATCGGTCACGCCGTCAACAAGATCCTGAAGGACATGATCGTCAAGGCCCGCAACATGGCCGGCTTCGACGCGCAATATGTGCCGGGCTGGGATTGCCACGGCATGCCCATCGAGATCCAGATCGAAAAACGATTCGGCAAGAACCTGCCGGTGGCCGAAGTGCAAGCCAAGGCGCGCGCCTACGCCAGCGAGCAGATCGAGCGCCAGAAGGCCGACTTCATCCGCCTGGGCGTGCTGGGCGAATGGGACAATCCGTACAAGACCATGAACTTCTCCAATGAAGCCGACGAGCTGCGCGCGCTCGGCACCATCCTGGAGAAGGGTTACGTCTATCGCGGCCTCAAGCCGGTGAACTGGTGCTTCGACTGCGGCTCGGCGCTGGCCGAGGCGGAAGTGGAATACCAGGACAAGCGCGATCCGGCCATCGACGTCGGCTTCCCGTTCGCTGAACCCGACAAGGTCGCGGCCGCCTTCGGCCTGTCCAAGCTGCCGACCGACCAGGGCTACATCGTCATCTGGACCACCACGCCCTGGACCATCCCGTCCAACCAGGCGCTCAACGTACATGCGGAATTCGACTACGCGCTGGTACAGACCGAGCGCAACGGCGAACCGCTGCTGCTGATTCTGGCCAAGGACCTGGTCGAGTCCTGCCTGCAACGCTACGGCCTGGAAGGCAGCGTGATCGCCACCACCGTCGGCGAGAAGCTCTCGCTGATCAACTTCCGCCACCCGCTGGCCGCCGCCGACAAGGGCTACGACCGCCTGTCGCCGGTCTACCTGGGCGACTACGTAACCGCCGACAGCGGCACCGGCATCGTCCACTCGGCGCCGGCCTACGGCATCGAAGACTTCGTCTCGTGCAAGGCGCACGGCATGAAGGACGACGACTTCATCAACCCGGTCATGGGCGACGGCCGCTACGCATCGTGGCTGCCGCTGTTCGCCGGCCTGACCATCTGGGAGGCTTCCAAGCCGATCTGCGCCAAGCTGGAAGAAACCGGTTCGCTGTTCAAGCTGGTCATGTTCGACCACAGCTACATGCACTGCTGGCGCCACAAGACGCCGATCGTCTACCGCGCCACTTCGCAGTGGTTCGCCAGCATGGACAACACGCCCAGGGACGGCGGCAAGAGCCTGCGCGAAACCGCGCTGCAAGGCATCGAAGACACCGCCTTCTTCCCCGCCTGGGGCAAGGCGCGCCTGCATGGCATGATCGCCAACCGTCCGGACTGGACGCTGTCGCGCCAACGCCAGTGGGGCGTGCCGATGGCCTTCTTCGTGCACAAGGAAACCGGCGAGCTGCATCCGCGCACGCCCGAGCTGATCGAACAGGTCGCCCAGCGCATCGAGAAGAGCGGCATCGAAGCCTGGCAGGCATTGGATCCCAAGGAACTGCTGGGCGCCGACGCCGAGCACTATGTGAAGAACAAGGATACGCTGGACGTATGGTTCGACTCCGGCACCACGCACCAAACGGTGCTGCGCGGCTCGCACAAGCAACAGTCGCAGTTCCCGGCCGACCTTTACCTGGAAGGTTCGGACCAGCACCGCGGCTGGTTCCACTCTTCGCTGCTGACCTCCTCGATGCTCAACGGCCGCGCGCCGTATAAGGCGCTGCTGACGCACGGCTTCGTGGTCGACGGCGAGGGCAAGAAGATGTCCAAGTCCAAGGGCAACGTGGTAGCGCCGCAGAAGGTGTCCGACTCGTTGGGCGCGGAAATCCTGCGCCTGTGGGTAGCCTCGACCGACTATTCGGGCGAGCTGTCGATCTCCGACGAAATCTTGAAGCGCGTGGTCGAGTCCTATCGCCGCATCCGCAACACGCTGCGCTTCCTGCTGGCCAACACCTCGGACTTCGATCCCGCCAAGCACGCCGTGCCGGTGGCCGAACTGCTGGAAATCGACCGCTACGCGATCGCCGACATGGCGCGCCTGCAGGCCGACGTGCTGACGCACTTCGAGTCCTACGAATTCCATCCTGTGGTGGCCAAGCTGCAGATGTACTGCTCGGAAGACCTGGGCGGCTTCTACCTCGACATCCTCAAGGATCGCCTGTACACCAGCGGCGTCGAATCGGCCGCGCGCCGCTCCGCGCAGACCGCGATCTGGCACATCACCCAGGCGCTGCTGCGCCTGATGGCCCCGATCCTGTCGTTCACCGCGGAGGAGGCATGGAGCTTCTTCGCCGGCAAGGAAGCCTTCGAAGCAAGCGGCGAAACCATCTTCTCGCAGACTTACTATGCCCTGCCCGAAGTGGCCGGCGCCGATGCGCTGCTGGCCAAGTTCGCGGTGCTGCATGAAGTGCGCGCGACGGTCACCAAGCAACTGGAAGAAGTGCGCATCGCCGGCGACATCGGTTCCTCGCTGCAAGCCGAGGTCGAAGTCAAGGCGGCCGGCGACAAGGCGGCCGTGCTGGAAAGCCTGGGCGACGACCTGAAGTTCGTGCTGATCACCTCCGCCGCTCGCGTGACCAAGGTCGCCACAGCGGAAGAGGAAGCCGTGGTCGTCACGCCGTCGGCGAACCAGAAATGCGAACGCTGCTGGCACTATCGCGCCGATGTCGGGTCTCATGCCGAGCATCCCGGCCTGTGCGGCCGCTGCTTCGCCAACCTGTTCGGCCAGGGCGAGCAGCGTCGCTTCGCCTGATTATTTGTAGTCGGCGCGTCTTCGATACGCCGCTATGCGGCTACTCAGCCCGAACGGAAACCAATCAATGACCGTTCGGACTGAGTAGCGCCATCGGCGCGTATCGAAGGCGCGCAATCTTAACGAGCATCCTCATGGCAACCAAAAAGCGCTCTTCCTCCACTGCCTCCGGCACGCAAAATCTTCTACCTTGGCTGGGTATCGCCGCCATCGTCCTGCTGCTGGACCAGCTCACCAAGATCACCATCCTCAAGCTGTTCCATTACGGCGAATCGCTGCCGGTGACCGGCTTCTTCAATCTCGTGCTGGTCTACAACAAGGGCGCGGCCTTCAGTTTCCTGGCCGCCAGCGGCGGCTGGCAGCGTTACCTGTTTACCGCCATCGGCATCGCCGCCGCGGTGTTCATCATCCACCTGCTGCGCAAGCATCCCGGGCAGCGCATGTTCTGCTGGGCGCTGGCGCTGATCCTGGGCGGCGCCATCGGCAACGTGATCGACCGCGTCGCCTACGGCCATGTGATCGACTTCCTCGACGTCTATGTCGGCAACTGGCACTGGCCGGCCTTCAACCTGGCCGATAGTGCGATTTGCGTAGGTGCGGTATTGTTCGTGGTGGACGAGCTGCGCCGGGTTTCCAAAAAGTAAAGAATCCGTCGTTCGCCTCATCAGGGACAAGGGACAAGACATGGATCTCGCTGGCAAGAAAATCGTACTCGGCCTGACCGGCGGCGTGGCCTGCTACAAGGCCGCCATGCTGGCGCGCGAACTGGGCCGCGCCGGCGCCGCCGTGCAGGTGGTGATGACGGCCGCGGCCACACAGTTCATCACCACGGTCACCATGCAGGCGCTGACCGGCAACACGGTCTATACCGACGCCTGGGATGCGCGCATCGCCAACAACATGCCGCACATCGACCTCACGCGCGATGCCGACGCCATCGTGATCGTGCCCTGCTCCACCGATTTCATGTCCAAGCTGGCGCACGGCGCCTGCGACGACCTGCTTTCCACGCTGTGCATCGCGCGTCCGGCGCGCGTGCCGCTGATGGTGGCGCCGGCCATGAATGTGGAGATGTGGCAGAACCCGGCCACCCAGCGCAACGTGCGCCAGTTGCGCGAAGACGGCATCCTGCTGCTGGGTCCCGACGCCGGCGCGCAAGCCTGCGGCGAAATGGGCGAAGGCCGCATGCTGGAGCCGGCCCAACTGCTGGAAGACATCGTCGCCGCGTTCCAGCCCAAGCTGCTGGCCGGCCGCCGCGTGCTGCTCACCGCCGGCCCGACGTTCGAGCCGATCGATCCGGTGCGCGGCATCACCAACCTCTCGTCCGGCAAGATGGGCTACGCGCTGGCGCGCGCGGCGCGCGAAGCCGGCGCCGAGGTCACGCTGGTGTCCGGCCCGACCGCGCTGCAGCCGCCTCACGGGGTACAGCGCATCGACGTGCAGACCGCGCAGCAGATGCATGATGCGGTGATGGCCAACGTCGCCGGGCAGGATCTGTTCGTCGCGGTGGCGGCGGTGGCCGACTGGCGCGTGGCCAATGCCAGCACGCAAAAACTGAAGAAGGACGCCGACGGCGCCGCGCCGCAATTGCAGTTCGCACAGAATCCCGACATCCTGGCCGAAGTCGCCGCCCTGCCCAAGCGCCCCTATTGCGTGGGCTTCGCCGCCGAGTCGGAGAACCTCGAACAATACGGCGCCGCCAAGCGGGTGAAGAAGAACATCCCGCTGCTGGTGGGCAATCTCGGCCCCCAGACCTTCGGCCGTGACGACAACGCCCTGATGCTGTTCGACGAACAGGGCCACGCCAGCCTGCCGCCAGCCGACAAGCTGATGCTGGCGCGCCAGCTGGTGCGCGAAATCGCGCGCCGCATGGCAGCCTGAAACCCCGCGGCCCGCGTCCTTCGCGGGCCATGTTTTTTACCCTATCGAAACAGACCGCCGCCTCCATGAAGACCATCGACATCAAGATCCTCGACCCGCGCATGCAAGACCAGTTGCCCGCCTACGCCACGCCCGGCAGCGCCGGCCTGGACCTGCGCGCCTGCATCGACGCGCCGCTAACGATCGCCCCCGGCAGCACCCACCTGATCCCCACCGGCCTGGCGATCCACCTGGCCGACCCCAACTATGCGGCCGTGATCCTGCCGCGCAGCGGGATGGGCCACAAGCATGGCATCGTGCTCGGCAACCTGGTGGGCCTGATCGACTCCGACTATCAGGGCCAATTGATGGTCTCGACATGGAACCGCGGCGCAACCGAGTTTGTCCTAAACCCCATGGAACGCCTGGCCCAGCTGGTGATCGTCCCGGTACTGCAGGTCGGCTTCAATGTGGTGGAAGAATTCGACAGCAGCGCACGCGGCGCCGGGGGTTTCGGCAGCACAGGCAAACACTGATGGAGAACCGCATGTCCGTACCCTACCTGCCCGCGTGGCAGAAGCTCAGAAGTATCGCCGTACTGGCGCCGCTGGCCGTATTGGCGGCCTGCGCCACGCAGGAAACCGGCGTCCCTGTTGCGCCCGCCGCCAGCAGCGGCAGCCCCGCCGCGGTCGTGACGCAAGCGCCCCGGCCGGCGGACACTCCTCAGCAAAAACAACTGCGCGATCTAATCGCGCAACAGGATCGCCTGTACCGTGTGGCGGCGCCGCTGTTGACCAGCAATGCGCAACTGTGCCGAGGCAATGCGCGCAACCTGCTTGGTTTCACCGCCAAGAACAAGTACTCGTTCCCCATCGAATATGCCGATACTGCGCGCAGCCTGGGCTATGACGAGCGCCTGCAGGTGACCGGCGTGCTGCCCGGCAGCGGCGCCGAGCAAGCCGGCATCCAGCGCGGCGACCTGCTGGTCATGCTGGCCGGCAAGCCGATGCCGCAAGGCACCGACGCCGAGCGCCAGGCCGCCGTGCTGCTCTCCCCGCTGGTGGTGAAAAAGGCGCCGATCAGCCTGGGCGTGCTGCGCAACGGCCAGCAACGCAACATCAATGTTCCGCTGACGTTCGCCTGCGCCTTCAGTATCGAGCTGGGCAACGCCGACAACATCAATACCTATGCCGACGGCCGCCGCGTGCTGATCACCCGCGGCATGCTCAAATTCACCCAGACCGACGAGGAACTGGCCTACCTGATCGCCAAGGACATGGCCCACAATATCCTCGGCCACGCGATCCGCCAGCGCATGGTGTCGACCATCGCCGAAGTCATCGACAACCTGCTGCTGCCGCATCCGGATCCGACCACCACCGCCGGCACCGCGGGCATCCGCGTCTATCCCCAGGATCTCGACGCGGCCGCCGATACGCTCTCGCTCTACCTGCTGGCGCGCGCCGGCTACAACATCGACAACGTGCCGGCTTTCTGGAAGCGCCTGGCGGATCAATATCCGGCCAGCGTGGCCAACGGCTACACGGCCTTGCATCCATCGACGGCGTATCGCCTCTCGATGATCGACAAGGTGACGCAGATCGTGAAGGCGAAGCAGGAAGCGGGCAAGCCTTTGATGCCCTGAACTGTTGTGGCTTGAATGAAAACGGCGCGGAAGAGAATTCTTCCGCGCCGTTTTCATTTCTACATTTGCCAATCCACCGCCGTCATCCCGGCGAAGGCCGGGATGACGGCGGTGGATATCATGCGCATTCCCGTCCCCCGGAGGGCATAAAAAAAGCCGGAACGATGTTCCGGCTTTTTCGCGGCTGCGGCCTGACGTTTATTCCACTTCCAGCTTTTCCTGCGGCTCTTCGGGAGGCACCGAGTCGTCGCCTTCCGGGAACTCCAGCTTGACCTGGTCCTTGTCATCCATCTCGACAGTGACGCGGCCGCCGCTGACCAGCTTGCCGAACAGCAGTTCGTCGGCCAGCGCCTTGCGGATCATGTCCTGGATCAGGCGCGACATCGGACGTGCGCCCATCAGCGGATCAAAGCCCTTCTTGCCCAGGAACTTGCGCAGGCTGTCGGAGAAGACGGCTTCCACCTTCTTCTCATGCAACTGCTCTTCCAGCTGCATCAGGAACTTGTCGACCACGCGCAGGATGATGTCCTCGTCCAGCGGGCGGAAGCTGATGATGGCGTCCAGGCGGTTGCGGAATTCAGGCGTGAACATGCGCTTGATATCCACCATCTCGTCGCCGGCTTCCTTCTTCTCGGTAAAGCCGATGGTGCGCTTCTGCAAGCTCTCGGCGCCCGCGTTGGTGGTCATGATGATGATCACGTTGCGGAAGTCGGTCTTGCGGCCGTTGTTATCGGTCAGCGTGCCGTGGTCCATCACCTGCAGCAGGATATTGAAGATATCCGGATGCGCCTTTTCGATTTCGTCCAGCAGCAGCACGGCATGCGGCTTCTTGTTGATGGCCTCGGTCAGCAGGCCGCCCTGGTCGAACCCGACATAACCTGGCGGCGCGCCGATCAGGCGGCTCACCGCATGGCGCTCCATGTATTCGGACATGTCGAAACGCACCAGCTCGATGCCCAGGATGAAGGCCAATTGCTTCGCCACTTCGGTCTTGCCCACGCCGGTCGGGCCGGAGAACAGGAAGGAGCCGATCGGCTTGTCGGTCTTGCCCAGGCCGGCGCGCGCCATCTTGATGGCCGACGACAATGCCTCGATCGCCGGATCCTGGCCGAACACCACGTTCTTGAGGTCGCGGTCGATGGTCTGCAGCTTGACGCGGTCGTCCTGGTTGACCGATTGCGGCGGGATGCGCGCGATCTTGGAAATGATTTCCTCGATCTCGGACTTGCCGATGGTCTTCTTCTGCTTCGACTTCGGCAGGATGCGCTGGGCCGCGCCGGCTTCGTCGATGACGTCGATCGCCTTGTCGGGCAGATGGCGGTCATTGATGAAGCGGGCCGCCAGCTCGGCCGCCGAGGTCAGCGCCGAAGCGGAATACTTCACGCCGTGGTGCTCTTCGAACTTGGACTTCAGGCCGCGCAGGATCTGCACGGTCTGCTCGACGGTCGGTTCGTTGACGTCGATCTTCTGGAAACGCCGGGACAGCGCGTGATCCTTTTCGAACACGCCGCGGAATTCGGTATAGGTGGTCGCGCCGATGCACTTCAGCTGGCCGCTGGAGAGCGCCGGCTTGAGCAGGTTGGACGCGTCCAGCGTACCGCCCGAGGCCGAACCGGCGCCGATGATGGTATGGATCTCGTCGATGAAGAGGATGCCGTTGGGGCTGTCCTTCAATTGCTTGAGCACCGCCTTCAGGCGCTGCTCGAAGTCGCCGCGATACTTGGTGCCGGCCAACAGCGCGCCCATGTCGAGCGAATACACGACGGCGTTCTTGAGGATTTCCGGAACGTCGCCCTGGGTCACGCGCCATGCCAGGCCTTCGGCGATGGCGGTCTTGCCCACGCCGGCCTCGCCGACCAGCAGCGGATTGTTCTTGCGGCGGCGGCACAGGGTCTGGATCACGCGCTCGACCTCGGACTCACGGCCGATCAGCGGATCGATCCGGCCTTCGGCGGCGGCCTTGTTCAGGTTCTGCGTGAACTGGTCCAGCGGGCTTTCCTTCTGCTGGCCCTCGACCTGCACATCCTCGGCGCCTTCCGGCGCCTTCTGCGGATCGGCCTGCTGGTCCTTGCGCACGCCGTGCGAAATGAAATTGACCACATCCAGGCGGGTCACGCCCTGCTGGTGCAGGTAGTAGACCGCGTGCGAATCCTTCTCGCCGAAGATGGCCACCAGCACGTTGGCGCCGGTCACTTCCTTCTTGCCGTTGGAAGCCGACTGCACGTGCATGATGGCGCGCTGGATGACGCGCTGGAATCCCAGCGTGGGCTGGGTGTCCACCTCGTTGGTGCCGGGCACGGTCGGGGTGTTGTCGGTAATAAAATTGGTCAGCGTTTTGCGCAAATCGTCGATATTCACCGAGCAGGCGCGCAGCACTTCGGCTGCGGACGGGTTGTCCAGCAGCGCGAGCAGCAGGTGCTCCACGGTAATGAATTCATGACGCGATTGTCTGGCTTCGACAAAGGCCATATGCAAACTGACTTCAAGTTCCTGCGCAATCATGCTTCCTCCATCACGCATTGCAGGGGATGCCCTGCCTTTCGAGCGTGGGTTAAAACGAGTTCCACTTTTGTGGATGCGATATCTTTGGGATACACACCACACATACCCTTCCCATCGCGGTGAACCTTGAGCATGATCTGCGTCGCAGTTTCACGGTCTTTGTTGAAGTACTCCTGGATGACGGCGACGACGAATTCCATCGGCGTATAGTCATCGTTCAACAAAAGGACTTGGTACATAGGGGGCGGCTTAAGTTTCGCCTCTTGCCGCTCCAACACGGTACCGCCATCATTTTCGTGCTTGGTTGCCATGCGTTTATTTGACCATCAAAAGCTGTGCAACGCACAATGATTACGTAAGATCCAGATGGGGAGATATTACGCGTTTTCCAGATGCTGCGCAGATGACGGTGATTTATCCTAAATCAAGGGCTACCGTAACCATCGGAGAAACAAGCGGCCAAACTTTAAGCTGAAAACCGCTTGACTTTTGGATTTCCAGCGAGAACAATGGATTCATTGATTAGTAGTTACTACTTGTCAATGCTGAAGGTATGTAAGGGGGCACGGTTTAAGGGGGGCTGCGTGACGCGCGATGCTTCTTGCTTTAACGGCTCGTGTGATAGTTTAAAATTTGAAAGATGCTTTTATGGCAACAGGTACAGTCAAGTGGTTCAACGATTCCAAAGGCTTTGGCTTCATCACTCCGGATGACGGCGGCGAAGATTTGTTCGCCCACTTCTCGGCCATCAACATGAATGGCTTCAAGACCTTGAAAGAAGGTCAGAAAGTCCAGTTTGATGTCACGCAAGGCCCCAAAGGCAAGCAAGCTTCGAACATCCAGCAAGCCGCTTAATCCCGGTTAGCGCCTGAAAAAGCCTCGCATCGCGAGGCTTTTTCATTGCCGCGCGCCCCTTCCTGCCTTGGCAAGGCATCCGCTGCCCGTACCGGCACGCTGAACCGTCAACGCACCCGCCAAGCAAAAAGCCGGGCATCGCCCGGCTTCCGCACTTCGCGCAAACATCAACGCGCTCACATGTTTTCGATCATTACCTCACCAAATCCCGAGCAGGAAACCTGGGTCGCGCCTTCAAGCAAGCGTGCGAAGTCGTAAGTCACGCGCTTGGACGACACCGATTTCTGCATTGCATTGATGATCAGGTCGGCGGCTTCGATCCAGCCCATATGGCGCAGCATCATTTCGGCCGACAGGATCACCGATCCCGGGTTGACGTAGTCCTTGCCGGCATACTTGGGGGCGGTGCCATGGGTGGCTTCGAACATCGCTACCGAGTCGGACATGTTGGCGCCGGGCGCGATGCCGATCCCGCCGACCTGGGCCGCCACGGCGTCGGAAATGTAGTCGCCGTTCAGGTTGAGCGTGGCGATCACGCTGTATTCGGCCGGACGCATCAGGATCTGCAGGAAGAACGCATCGGTGATCGCATCCTTGATCATGATATAGCGCCCGGTCTTGGGATTCTTCAACCTCATCCATGGGCCACCATCGATCAGTTCGGCGCCGAACTCCCTGGCCGCCAGCGCATAGCCCCAGTCGCGGAAAGCGCCTTCGGTGAATTTCATGATGTTGCCCTTGTGGACCAGGGTCACCGAAGGCTTGTCATTGTCGATGGCGTACTGGATCGCCTTGCGCACCAGGCGCTCGGTGCCTTCGCGCGAGACCGGCTTGATGCCCAGCGCCGAGGTCTCGGGGAAGCGCAGCTTCTTGACGCCCATTTCATTGACCAGGAAATCGATCACTTTCCTGACTTCAGCCGAACCGCTCTGCCATTCGATGCCGGCGTAAATATCTTCCGAATTCTCGCGGAACACGACCATGTCGGTCTTTTCCGGTTCGCGCAGCGGCGATGGCACGCCCTTGAAATAGCGCACCGGACGCAGGCAGACATACAGGTCCAGATGCTGGCGCAGCGTGACATTGAGCGAACGGATGCCGCCGCCGACCGGCGTCGTCAACGGTCCCTTGATCGAGACCAGGTAATCCTTGACCACTTCCAGCGTTTCATCCGGCATCCAGACCTCCGGGCCGTAGATCCTGGTCGCCTTTTCGCCGGCGTAGATTTCCATCCAATGGATCTTGCGCGCGCCGCCATACGCCTTTTCCACGGCGGCATTGACCACCTTGAGCATCACCGGCGTGACGTCCATGCCGATGCCATCGCCTTCGATGTACGGAATGATCGGGTTATTCGGGACATTCAGGGTGAAGTCGGCATTGGCGGTAATCTTCCGGCCTTCGGCAGGCACTTGGATATGTTGGTACGGCATCGTGGTCTCCGGCGTTTAAGCAGAACAAGCGGGGAATTTTAAGAGATTTCGGGAAAGCAGGTCGGATGGATGCCCGGGGAAGGCAACGCTGCTGCCGGCCCGGACGCCATGTCCTCTATAAGACATAAGATATGCCCTCGATTATGCCCGAGGATTTTACGGAATCCCATGATTTTGCGACGCCAGGGCCTGTTAACATTCAATTTACGCCTGCTGGCTGCGCCCGACCGGGTGCAGCCAGCAAATTCATTGTTCACAGGCCCCAGCGCATGCCTCTCATATTATTCAACAAGCCGTTCCAGGTGATGAGCCAGTTCTCCGCCCATCCGGAACGCGAAACCCTCGCCGGCTACATCCCGGTTCCCAACGTTTATCCCGCCGGCCGCCTCGATGCCGACAGCGAAGGCCTGCTGCTGCTCACCGACGACGGCAAGCTCCAGCATGAAATCAGCAATCCGCGCCACAAGCAGCCCAAGACCTATCTGGCGCAAGTCGAAGGCGACGTCTCCGGGGAAATGCTGCAACGCCTGCGCAATCCGCTCGACCTGGGCGACTTCGTCACGCAGGAAAGCCAAGCCCGGCTGATCCAGGAACCGGGCTGGCTGTGGCCGCGCAATCCCCCCATCCGCGAACGCAAGAGCCAGCCGACTAGCTGGATCGCGCTCACCATCAGCGAAGGCAAGAATCGCCAGGTGCGGCGCATGACGGCGGCGGTCGGCCTGCCGACGCTGCGCCTGGTCCGCATCGCCATCGGCCCGTTTTCGCTGGCCACGCATCCGTTGCTGCCAGGGGAGTGGCGCGAGGTGGATCCGGAGGAGCTGAAGCGTTAAGCGACAAGACTCGGTTAAATTATCAAAACGACATCAATCTTCCATCGCACGCCCAGCGACTCCCAAAAAAGATCGAAAAGGTTGTCAACCTCTGTTGCCTGCTACCGTTATTGTCAGTGATTCGCACGAATCATCGTTTGCCTCACATCCCTAACATGTTGAATTGAAGGACGCAAAATGAAAAAATTGATCGCCGCTCTGATCGCTGGTCTGTTCGCAACTGCCGCTTTCGCACAAGCTCCGGCCGCTCCGGAAGCCCCGAAGGCTGAAGCTGCCGCTCCTAAGGCAAAGAAGGCCAAGAAGGCAAAGAAAGCCAAGAAGGCAAAGAAGGCTGCTGAAGCTAAGTAATTTAGCGTCGCGCAATTCAAAAAGGCAGGCTAGTCCTGCCTTTTTTCATGCCCGGACGATCCCGCCCGGATGATCCCGCCCAAACGATTCATTTTCCCGCCGCCAATCATTGCCGGATTAACCTGTTCGCCAGCCGCGCCAAAGCACAACTGCTGCGAATCGCTATAATCCTGCAGATTCCAATCCCCCGATTGATCGAACACCAATATTGACCATGCGCCAACTCAATCGCCCCCGCCTGTTCGCCGGCATCGCCGCCACCCTGCTCACGGCATTGTGCCTTGCCGACGCTGCGGCCCAGACGCCGCAGCAAGTCCGCCGCTTCCCGACCACACAGCTCAACATCGGCATCCACCTGATCAAGGCCGAAGTCGCCCAGACCGAAGCCGAGCGTGAGCAAGGCCTGATGTTCCGGGAAAAAATGGGCGATAACGAAGGCATGCTATTCCTGTTCGGTGCACCGGCAGGCGTTTGCATGTGGATGAAGAACACGCTGATCCCGTTGTCGGTCGCCTTCATGGATGAAAAAGGCGAGATCATCAACATCGAGGAAATGAAGGAACAGACCCTGGATTCGCATTGCGCCAAACGCGGCGCGGTCTATGCGCTGGAAATGAACAAGGGCTGGTTCAAGCAAAAGAACATCAAACCGGGCGCAAAAATCGAAGGCCTGCCCAGGTAAACGCCAGGCGTCGCATCGGGACGGCATGCACCGCCCCCCCCCCCGGCGCAAGCTGGGACATGCGCCCGCCATGCCAGAAACGATACAAACGCAAAAACCCGCCTGAAAAGACGGGTTTCTGTTTTACTGCAACTGAATTGCGCCGGACTGGCCGGCTCAGCCAACAGCCGGCGAATTAAGCAGCCAGGGCCTTCAGGGCAGCAGCCAGGCGGCTCTTGTGGCGAGCGGCCTTGTTCTTGTGGATGATCTTCTTGTCGGCGATGCTGTCGATGGTCGACACCGATGCCTGGAACACGCTGGTTGCCGCAGCCTTGTCGCCACCGGCGATTGCCTTGCGAACAGCCTTGATCGCGGTACGCAGGGTCGAACGCTGGCTCGAGTTGTGCGCGTTTTGCTTAACTGCCTGACGTGCACGCTTGCGTGCCTGTGCGGTATTTGCCATGAAATTATCCTAAATCGAGAGTCGTATGCGCCGCAAACCCTTAGGACTCGCGAAGCCAAATTCTGTAAAGCCTTGGAGTATAACCATTTTTGCAGGCTTGGGCAAATACCTTGTCCAAGCCGCGTGCCCATCCGTTGCATTCAGGTCAAAACGGCGCATGCCATCCTGGCTTGCCTCAGATGCCCTACCTGACCAGCATAGGCAAATGGGCATGCGGATTCAATGACGGATACCGATGTTGCAATAAAGAAATTTCATTCATGCATCGAACCGATTTGGAATCAGGAGACTCTACCGCCACCGCCCACCCTTCCGCCCATCAGGCCGAAACGCTTGCCCGCGCCGCCGATTCCCGGCCGCCGGACTGCGCCGCGCCGCTATAATGCCGCACCATGAACTTGCATAAAACGCTCGCGACCATCTCCGGCATGACGATGCTCTCCCGCATCACCGGACTGGCCAGGGAAATCCTGTTTGCCCGCGCTTTTGGCGCCTCCGCCTATACCGATGCGTTCAACATCGCCTTCCGCATTCCCAACCTGCTGCGCCGCCTGTTCGCCGAAGGCGCCTTTTCGCAAGCCTTCGTCCCCATCCTCGCCGAATACAAGAACCAGCGCGGGGAGGAGCAGACCAAGCACTTGGTCGACCATGTCGCCACCGTGCTGATGTGGGTGATGCTGGTCACCTGCGTGGCCGGCATCGTCGCCACTCCCTTCGTGGTCTATTTCATCGCCACCGGCCTGAAATACAATCCGGAAGCGTTCGACGCCTCGGTGACGATGACCCGCATCATGTTCCCCTATATCGGCTTCATGGCCTTCGTGGCGCTGGCCGGCGGCATCCTCAATACCTGGAAGGAATTCAAGATTCCGGCCTTTACCTCGGTGCTGCTGAACCTGGCCTTCATCGTCGCATCGCTGTTCGTCGCGCCGTTCATGAAACAGCCGATCTACGCCATGGCGTTCGCCGTGCTGGTCGGCGGCATCCTGCAAGTGGCCCTGCAATTGCCGGCGCTGGTAAAGATCGGCATGCTGCCGCGCCTGTACTGGAACCCGATGATCGGCCTCTCCGACGCCGGCGTGAAGCGCGTGCTGCAGAAAATGGGGCCCGCCGTATTCGCCGTCTCGGCCGCCCAGATCAGCCTGATGATCAATACCAACATCGCCTCGCGCCTGGAGCACGGCAGCGTGTCCTGGCTCTCCTACGCCGACCGCCTGATGGAATTCCCGACCGCCCTGCTGGGCGTGGCGCTGGGGACCATCCTCCTGCCCAGCCTGTCCAACGCCCACTCCGCCAACGACATGGACGAATACTCGTCCCTGCTCGACTGGGGCCTGCGCCTGACGTTCATGCTGGCCATGCCGGCGGCGGTGGCGCTGGCCACCCTGTCGGAGCCGCTGACGGCCACGCTGTTCCACTATGGCAAATTCGACAACCTGTCGGTGACCATGACCGGCCATGCGCTGGTGGCCTACGGCGTCGGCCTGATCGGCCTGATCATGGTCAAAATCCTGGCGCCGGGGTTCTATGCCAAGCAAGACATCCGCACCCCGGTGATGATCGCCATCGGCGTGCTGATCGCCACCCAGTTGATGAACGGCATTTTCGTGCCGATGTTCGCCCATGCCGGCCTGGCCTTGTCGATCGGCCTGGGCGCCTGCCTGAACGCGGCACTCCTGTTCCTGGGATTGCGCCGCCGCCAGATCTACATCCCGCGTCCGGGCTGGGGGATCTTCCTGGCGCGGCTTACCGGTGCGCTGCTGGTGCTGGCGGGCGTGTCATTGTGGATGGCCGGCCAGTTCGACTGGATCGCCCTGCGGGCCCATCCGCTGGCGCGCATCGGCGCGCTGATGCTGGTGATCGCGGTGTGCGGGCTCGCCTATTTCGGGCCGCTGCTGGCGATGGGATTCAGGTTGCGCGAATTCAAGCGCATCGCCCGGCGTTAAGAACCTGTTGCCGCTCCGCGAAGAACGGCAAGCGAAAAAGAATAAACCGCGGCGACCTTGTATGCCAGAGTAGCTGGCTGGAAACAACAAGTATTTTTTCGCCGCGTTGCCAAGCGTGACGCGCGCCAAAATATTTTGATAGGATGGATGGCATGACGCTCACCTCCCTCGACTATTTTGCTTCGCTGGTGCGCCAGGACGATTCGATTCCGCTGTTCGAATCCGCCTTGACGCTGGGTCAGGACTTTTATCCCGAAATGGATTTCGCCGAGCAGGAAGTCGAGCTCGACCTGCTGGCGCAAAAGCTGAGGCAGCGCTTGCCGTCAGATGCCTCGCAGATCCAGAAGCTGCGCATGCTCAACCATTTCTTCTTCCAGGAAATGGCCTTCGCCGGCAACGTCAACAATTATTACGACCCCGACAACAGCTACATCCACCGCGTCATCGCGACCCGGCGCGGCATCCCGATCTCGCTGGCGGTGGTCTATATCGAACTGGCGCAACAGGTCGGGCTGGACATGAAGGGCGTTTCCTTCCCTGGCCATTTCCTGATGAAGCTGTCGGTGCAGTCGGGCGAGATCGTGCTGGATCCGATGAACGGCTCCAGCCTGTCGCGGGAAGAATTGGAAGAACGCCTGGAACCGTACCTGGAACGCCAGCACGAACAGGACTTCGGCGATGAGCTGCCGCTGGGCGCTTACCTGCGCGCCGCCCATCCGCGCGAGATCCTGGCGCGCATGCTGCGCAACCTCAAGGCCATTTTCATGGAAAGCCAGCGCTGGCAACAGGTGCTGGACGTGCAGGAACGCCTGGTGATCCTGCTTCCCGAAGAGATTACCGAAAAGCGCGACCGCGGCCTGGCGCGCGCCAACCTCGGCCTGCCCCAGGCTGCGCTGGAAGACCTGGAAGCCTACCTCGCGCTGCGCCCGCATGCGGACGATGCGCAAAACCTGCGCGAGATGCTGCCCGACCTGCGCGAGGCGCTGCGCAAACCCAACTGAGCCCCTGCGCAAACAGGAACGGCGGCTCCCGGCCCGTCCGGGCTCCGCTTACTTGCGCGCCTCGATCTCTTCCCAGCGCTCCAGGCTGACCAGCAATTCCTCGTCGATTTCGGCAAAGCGCTGGTTCAGCTTCACCGCGTCATCGGCATTGTTCTTGTACAGATCGGGATCGGCCAGCTTTTCCGAGATCGACTTCTGCTCCGCCTCCAGTTCAGCGATACGCTTGGGCAACTCCTCCAGCTCGCGCTGCTCCTTGTAACTGAGCTTCTTTTTCGGCTGTGCGGGCGCCACGGGCGCTGGGGCCGCCATGCTCGACTCGGCCTTGACTTCGTTCTTGTCTGTCTTGGCCGCCGGCCTGGCCGACGTGGTGGGAGAAGCCGCGCGCACGCGCTCCCAATCGGAATAGCCGCCGACATATTCGCGCCAGACGCCATTGCCTTCGGCGGCGATCACCTGGGTCACCACGTTGTCCAGGAACATGCGGTCGTGGCTGACCAGGAACACGGTGCCGTCGTACTCTTCCAGCAATTCTTCCAGCAGCTCCAGCGTGTCGATATCGAGATCGTTGGTCGGTTCGTCCAGCACCAGCACGTTGGCCGGCTTGGCGAACAGGCGCGCCAGCAGCAGGCGGTTGCGCTCGCCGCCGGACAGTGTGCGCACCGGCGAACGCGCGCGCTCGGGCGAGAACAGGAAGTCGCTGAGGTAAGTCATGACGTGCTTGCGCTGGCCGTTGACCTCGACCCAGTCGCTGCCCGGCGCAATGGTGTCGGCCAGGCTGGCTTCTTCATTGAGCTGGGCGCGCATCTGGTCGAAATACGCCACCTGCATCTTGGTGCCCTGCCTGACCGTGCCGCTGTCGGGCGTTTCTTCGCCCAGGATCAGTTTGAGCAGCGTGGTCTTGCCGGCGCCGTTCTGGCCGATCAGGCCGATCTTGTCGCCGCGCATGAGGATGGAGCTGAACTCGCGCACCACGGTCTTGGGGCCGTAGGCCTTGCTGACGTTGTCCAGCTCCGCCACGATCTTGCCCGAACGCTCTCCGGCCGACACTTCCAGCTTGACCTGGCCCTGGCGGTCGCGCCGCTCGCTGCGCTGCACGCGCAATGCCTCCAGCCGGCGCACACGCCCTTCGTCGCGGGTACGGCGCGCCTGCACGCCCTTGCGGATCCACACTTCTTCCTGCGCCAGGAATTTGTCGAACTTGGCGTTCTCCACTTCCTCATTGGCCAGCAACTCGGCCTTGCGCGCCTGGTAAGTGCTGAAATTGCCGGGGAAGGACAACAATTTGCCGCGGTCCAGCTCGATGATGCGGGTCGAGACGTTGTCGAGGAAGCTGCGGTCGTGGGTGACGAACAGGATGCTGCCCTTGAAGTCGCGCAGCAGGCCTTCCAGCCACAGGATGGAGCCGAAGTCGAGGTGGTTGGTCGGCTCGTCCAGCAGCAGCACGTCGGGGTTGCCGACCAGGCCGCAGGCCAGCGCCACGCGCTTTTGCATGCCGCCGGAGAGTTCGCCGATCCTGGCGTCGCGGTTCAGGTTGAGCTTGTCCAGCGTGGTCTCGACCTTGTTGCCGATGGACCAGGCATCGGCCGCGTCCAGCACGGTCTGGATCTGGTGCATGCGCTCCAGCAAGGCGTCATCGTTGTCGCCGCCGAACTGGCCGGTGATCGCCTCATATTCGGCCAGCAGCGCGGGCAGTTCGCCCAGGCCGGAGGCCACGGCGTCGAACACCGTCATCTCGTCAGGGAAATGCGGTTCCTGGTCGACATAGGCGATCTTCAGGCCCTGTTGCATCACCAGCAAGCCATCGTCCAGCCTGGAGCGGCCGGCGATGACCTTCAGCAGCGACGACTTGCCGGTGCCGTTGCGGCCGATCAGGCCGACGCGTTCGCCGGTCTCCAGCGAGAATTCGGCGTGATCGAGGAGGGCGACGTGGCCAAAGGCCAGTTGCGCGTCGCTAAGGGAAATGACTGCCATAGGAGATATGCCGCGGCCTGCTGCACCGCGTCCGGAATATGCGTAAAGAGCGGCATTGTACCGACTGCGGCGGGGAAATGCGGCGCCGCATGGCCGGTTTGTGGAAATGCTTGCCGGCAAGCACATGAAAAACATGCCCCGAAACACTTTTTACATCCTGTTAAGCATTGCCGGCGCCTGTCTTTCCGGGCCGGCGGGCTTGATGCTGTAAGATAACGCATCCAGATTTCCGCCTACTCCATGCCTCTTCCAACGTCTCCGGGCCGCTTGCAGCGCCAACGCGGCTTCCTCAATCCCAATATCGCCAAATTCATCGGACTGTCCATCCTCGGCCTCGGCATCGCCGGCGCCCTGCTGGTGGTCTATGCGCTGATCTTCATCAATCCGCGCCTGCCCTCGCTGGACCTGATCACCGACTACCGGCCCAAGGTTCCGCTGCGCATCTATTCCGAAGACAAGGTCTTGCTGGGCGAATTCGGCGAGGAAAAGCGCAGCCTGGTCAAGCTGGACGATATTCCGGCCGACATGAAGAATGCCGTGCTGGCCATCGAAGACTATCGCTTCTACCAGCATGGCGGCATCGACTATATCGGCATCGCCCGCGCGCTGGTGACCGACGTGCTGCGCGGCAGCGCCTCCCAGGGCGCCAGCACCATCACCATGCAGGTGGCGCGCAACGTGTTCCTGACCAAGGAAAAGACCTTTTCGCGCAAGCTCTACGAAGTCCTGCTGGCCAACAAGATCGAGAACGCCCTGACCAAGGACCAGATCCTTGAGGTCTACATGAACCAGATCTACCTGGGCCAGCGCGCCTTCGGCTTTGCCGCCGCCGCGCGCACCTATTTCGGCAAGGATCTCAAGGATGTCACGCTGGCCGAGGCCGCGATGCTGGCCGGCCTGCCCAAGGCGCCCTCGGCCTACAACCCCATCGTCAACCCCAAGCGCGCGCACATCCGCCAGCAATACATCCTGCAGCGCATGCTGGACGTGGGCTTCATCACCCAGGCGCAATACGACGCGGCCTCCAAGGAAGAGTTGAAGGTACGCACACCGGGCAGCCAGTACAACACCCACGCTGAATACGTCAATGAAATGGTGCGCCAGATGGTGTATGCGCAATACAAGGAAGACACCTATACCCAGGGCTTCAACGTCTACACCACCATCAATGCCGCCGACCAGCAGGCCGCCTACCTTGCCGTGCGCAAGGGCGTGATGGACTACGACCGCCGTCACGGCTACCGCGGCCCGGAAGAGACGGTGGCGCTGCCGGCCAACGCCGACGAGCGCGCCAGCGCCATCGACGATGTGCTGGACGACCATCCCGACAACGACGACATCCTGGCCGCCGTGGTGGTGGCCGCCGGCCCCAAGCAGGTCGACGCGGTGCTGCGCTCGGGCGACAAGGTGAGCATCAAGGGCGATGCCCTGCGTTTCGTCGCCAACGCGCTGTCCGACAAGGCCAAGAAGGAAGTGCGCATCCAGCCGGGTTCGCTGATCCGCGTGATGCAGGATGCCAAGCAGAACTGGCAGATCGTGCAGTTGCCGCAAGTGGAGGCGGCGCTGGTGTCGGTGGTGCCGCAGGATGGCGCCATCCGCGCCCTGATCGGCGGCTTCGACTTCACCCAGAACAACTTCAACCACGTCACCCAGGCGTGGCGCCAGCCGGGCTCCACCTTCAAGCCCTTCATCTATTCGGCGGCGCTGGAAAAGGGTTTTGCTCCGGCCAGCATCGTCAACGATGCGCCGGTTTCCTACCCGGCCGGCCCCGGCCAGCCGAACTGGGAACCGCGGGACGATGAACCGCCGGCCGGGCCGATGAGCGTGCGCACCGCGCTGCAAAAGTCGGTCAACCTGGTGGCCATCCGCACGCTCGACTACATCGGCGTACCCTACGCCAAGGACTTCATCACCGGCGCCTACGGCTTCGATTCCGACAAGGTCCCGCCCTATCTGCCGATGGCGCTGGGCGCCGGCCAAACCACTCCGCTGCAGCTTTCCGCGGCCTACTCGGTGTTCGCCAACGGTGGCTACAAGATCCAGCCCTACCTGATCACGCAGATCACCGACTCCCGCGGCAAGGTCTTGTCCAAGGCCGATCCGCTGGTGGTGGGCAACGGCGCACCGCGGGTGGTGGCCGAACGCAACAGCTACATGATGACCAGCCTGCTCAAGTCAGTGGCCCAGCGCGGCACCGGCGCACGCAGCAACAGCCTCGGCCGCGCCGACCTGGCGGGCAAGACCGGCACCACCAATGAAGCGATCGACGGTTGGTTCGCCGGCTACCAGCGCACGCTGGCTACCGTGGTATGGATGGGTTACGACCAGCCCAAGAGCCTGGGCGGCATGGAGTTCGGCGCGCAACTGGCCCTGCCGATCTGGGTCGATTACATGGGCAAGGCCTTGAAGGGCGTCCCGCAATTCGACCAGCCGGTGCCGGACGGCATCCGCTTCATCGACGGCGAACCGTATTACGACAACTTCACGCCCGAGAATGGCCTGGTCACCAACGTCGGCGTGACGGTGGTCGATGCGATTTCCAATTTCTTCGGCTGGACGCCGAGCCAGGCGCCGGCCCCCGGTACGCAGTCCGCGCCTAACGCACCTAACGCCCCGGGCACGCCACAAGCGCCGCCGCCATCGCGCGGCGCGCCTGCCAATAATTTCGACAGCAAACTGTACCAGGGGCATTGAAGCGAAGCAGGCCGGAACCGGAGCCCCAAAAGGAAAAAGCGCAGAAGACATCTTCTGCGCTTTTTTTATGCTGGCGCCCCCGACACGGATCGAACGTGTGACCTATCCCTTCGTACCACTATGGCTTTCGCCACCAGATGAATGTTTGTGGTCTGGACTATACCTTGGCCTTGGGCGGCTATCGCCATTGAGGCAACGTCGCCGACAGGCCGGAGCCGTCTAGTCTCTACACCTTCCGGTTCCCATGCTTGCCTGGAACCGGCTTGGCTCGGTATCGCCAGCAGCCGCACGCCATGTTGGCCGATGCGCTGTCAGGGTTCACCGAATTTGACTCCATTCACGCGGCGCCTTTCGGCATCCGGTGCCCAATCGTCTTTAGGAGGGGATCGCTCTATCCACTGAGCTACGGGGGCAGCAGGTCGCTATTGTAGCCGCTGCGCCCCGGCTTGGAAAGCGCAGGCCGCGCCGCGGCCGCGTTGTCCGCATGCGCCGTGCGGGGACGGGCTTGCAATGCCGGCGGCCGCTCTTCCACTACAATAGCTGCATGGCTGCCCCGGGCAGCGCCAGAAAAAGCATAAAAATCGCATCGGCCCCTGCAATCCAGGCCGATGCCGGCAAAGGGAGACCGAAGTTGGCGTTCATAGCGTATCCGGCCCGCCACGGCCACAGCAGGTTCGCACGAGGCCTGATGCTGCTGGCATGCAGCCTTGCCCTTGGCGCCGCGCAGGCGCAAAGCCCGCCGGTTTCGCCAACGGTCGCGGCCGATGCCGTCCCCGACATGCCGCAGCGGGTCGCCGCCTGCATCGCCTGCCATGGCAAGGAAGGCCGCGCCACTCCGGACGGCTACTATCCGCGTATCGCAGGCAAACCCGAAACCTATCTGTACAACCAGTTGCAACACTTCCGCGACGGCCGGCGCCAGTATCCGATGATGAACTACCTGCTCGGCAACCTTTCGGACGACTACCTGCATCAGATCGCCGCCTTCTTCGCCAACCAGCATCCGCCTTATCCGGCGCCAGCGCCGGCCGACGCCTCGGCCGCCGTCCTGCAACGCGGCCAGCAGCTCGTCACGCGAGGCATCGAGGAGCGCAAGGTCCCGGCCTGCGCCGCCTGCCACGGGACGGCGCTGACCGGCGTGCAGCCTGCCATCCCCGGCCTGCTCGGCCTGCCGCGCGACTATATCAATGCGCAACTGGGTGCATGGATCAATGGCGTACGCCAGGCAAAATCTCCCGATTGCATGGCGACGATCGCCCATAAGCTGACCCCGGAAGACATCAATGCCGCCAGCAGTTGGCTGTCGGCCCAGCCGGTGCCGCACGATGCCGCGCCGGCAGCGTCGCCCCCTGCCCCGCTGCCGCTGGCCTGCGGCAGCATGGCGCCGGCAGGAGTGCCGGGACAATGAAAAAAGCGCTCTGCATTATCGCCGCAACCGTGATGGCCGCTGCCATCGCGGTACCTGCCGCGGTCGTGGCATGGCAGTTGCTGCGCAACGAAGATCGCGGCATCGCCACGCCCGTTGCCGACCGCGCGCAGCAGATCGAACGCGGCCAATACCTGGCGCGCGCCGGCAATTGCATCGGCTGCCACACCCCGCGCGGCGGCGATGCCTACGCCGGCGGCCGCGCGATCGCCACCAAGTTCGGCACGCTCTACTCCTCCAATATCACGCCGGACAAGAAGACCGGCATCGGCAACTGGGATGCCGACGATTTCTGGCGCGCGCTGCACCATGGGCGCGCCAAGGATGGCCGCTTCCTCTATCCTGCCTTCCCCTTCCCCAGCTATACCAAGGTCAGCCGCGACGATTCGGATGCGCTGTTCGCCTTCCTCCAGACGGTCCCGGCCACAGACCGCCCCAACCGGGAACACGCGCTGCGCTTTCCCTACAACCAGCGCCTGCTGCTGGCCGGCTGGCGCGCCCTGTACTTCGAACCGGGCGAGTACCGGGCCGATACAAGGCAATCGGTCCAATGGAACCGCGGCGCCTACCTGGTCCAGGGGCTGGGGCATTGCAGCGCCTGCCACACCGCGCGCAACGCCTTGGGCGCCACCGCCGCACAGGCGGAGCTGGCGGGCGGCATGATCGCGATGCTGGACTGGTATGCGCCGCCGCTCAACGGCGACCGCGAAAACGGCCTGGGCAGTTGGGAAACAGCCCATCTCACCGCCCTGCTCAAGACCGGCGTCTCGCCGCGCGGCGCAGCCTTCGGGCCGATGGCCGAGGTGGTGGGACGCAGCCTGCAGTACCTGGACGATGCGGATATCGAAGCGATGGCCATCTACCTCAAATCGCTGCCGCCGGATGCTGCGTCCGCGCTGCCCCTGGCGCCACCGCCGGAGCCGGCCGAAGCAGAGCGCATCATGAAGCTCGGCAAACAGCTTTATGAAAATTTGTGCATCGATTGCCACAGCGACAAAGGCCAGGGCGCGACCCCAAGCTACCCGCCGCTCGATGGCAACCAGGCGGTCGCCGCCGCCTCTGCGGTCAATGCCATCCGCATCGTGCTCAACGGCGGCTACCCGCCCTCGACGGCAGGCAACCCGTATCCGTTCGGCATGCCGCCGTTCGGGCCGAAGCTGAGCGACCAGGAAGCGGCAGCCGTGGTTTCCTACATCCGCAACAGTTGGGACAACCGCGCCGGTTTCGTCTCGCCGTCGGAGGTGAACCGCTATCGCGGCGTGCCGCTGGATTGAACGTTCCGGACGTAAAAATCCGGACGTAAAAAAAGCGATCCGAATTTCGGATCGCTTCTTTATCGGCCGATGCGGATTCCCGGCCGCTCAATCCTGGACATCCGTACTCAGCCGGTATCCCACGCCGCGCACCGTCTGCACATAATGCGCCAGATCGCCGAGCGACTTGCGCAAACGCATGATGTGGACATCCACGGTGCGTTCTTCAATGAAGGTATGGTCGCCCCACACCTTGTCCAGCAGTTGCGAGCGCGAGAAGATGCGGTCCGGGTGCGCCACCAGATAACGCAACAGCTTGAATTCGGCCTGATCCAGCGCCACCGGCCGCCCGGCCGCCGATACTTGGCGGCGCTCGGCGTCGATGCTGATCTCGCCGTACTTGAGCAGCTGGCTGCCGATCTCCGGCGTCTTGCGGCGCAACAGCGCCTGTACCCGCGCCACCAGTTCCTTGGGCGAGAACGGCTTGGTCACGTAATCGTCGGCCCCTTCATTCAAGCCTTTGACCTTGTCCTCTTCCATTCCCTTGGCGGTCAGCATGATCACCGGCAGCGCAGCGGTGCGCGGCTCCCGGCGCAGCTCGTTGAGCAAGATCAGGCCGGAGCTGTCGGGCAGCATCCAGTCCAGCAGCACCGCATGCGGCAGCGACTCGGCGATCGATTGGCGGGCTTGCGCAACGTCGGTGGCGATGGTGGTGGCAAAACCTGCCCCCTGCATCGTGAAACGCAACAATTCGGCGATGCTGGGCTCATCTTCGACCAGCAGGATATGGGGCGACTCTTTTGACATGGTCCTTCTGCCTGGAAACTACATCACGGCCTGGGACGCCCACGGACAAATCCGCAAGCGCCATGGGGGTTACAGTACCTTGTCGGCGATGCGCTGGGCCATGCTGCGCGCCAGCTCGGCATCCTCGGCTTCGACCATCACGCGAATCAGCGGCTCGGTGCCGGAAGGCCGCAGCAGCACCCGGCCGCGCTCGCCCAGCGACGCCTCCACGGCCGCCTGCTCGGCCCGCAGCGCCGCATTCGACTTCCAATCGTAGCCGGCCGGAATCCTGACATTGATCAGCGATTGCGGAAACAGTCGGATGTCGGCCGTCATCTGCGCCAGCGACTGGCCGCTGCGCTTCAATGCCGACAGCACCTGCAAGGCGGAGACGATGCCGTCGCCGGTGGTGTGCTTGTCCAGGCACAGCAAGTGACCGGAACCTTCGCCCCCCAGCAGCCAGCCTTTTTCCTGCAGCACTTCGAGCACATAACGGTCGCCTACCTTGGCGCGTTCGAACGGGATGCCCATTTTCTTGAAGGCCACCTGCAACGCCATATTGGTCATCAGGGTGCCTACCGCGCCATCGACCGGGCCGGTGGCGAGGCGGTCCTTGACCATCAGGTACAGCAGCTCGTCGCCATTGTAGATGCGGCCCGATGCGTCGACCATCAGCAAGCGGTCGGCGTCGCCGTCCAGCGCGATGCCGAGGTCGGCGCC
This sequence comes from Herbaspirillum sp. SJZ106, assembly GCF_006715495.1. Classification (GTDB taxonomy): domain Bacteria; phylum Pseudomonadota; class Gammaproteobacteria; order Burkholderiales; family Burkholderiaceae_D; genus Herbaspirillum. Next base: position 115,733 of record NZ_VFNI01000006.1, on the reverse strand, counting down.
ATTGGCGCGCACCGTCTCCGACAGGGCCTTGGGCGCCGTGGCGCCGCATTCCTCGTTGATGTTCAGGCCGTTGGGCTTGTTGCCGATGGTGATGACCTCGGCGCCCAGTTCGTGGAACACATGGGGGGCGATGTTGTAGGCGGCGCCATGCGCGCAGTCGAGCGCGATGGTCATGCCGTGCAGGTCCAGCGCGTTGGGGAAGGTGCTCTTGCAGAATTCGATGTAGCGGCCCTGGGCATCGTCCAGGCGGCGCGCCTTGCCGAGTTTTTCCGAAGGCACGCAGTCCATGGGCTGTTCCAGCGCCGCTTCGATATCGGCCTCGACCGCGTCGGGCAGCTTGTTGCCCGAGGCCGAAAAGAACTTGATGCCATTGTCGTGGAAGGGATTATGCGAAGCCGAAATCACCACACCGGCCGACAGGCGCAATGCGCGCGTGAGGTAGGCGACGGCCGGCGTAGGCACCGGGCCGGCCAGCATCACATCCACGCCGGCGGCGGCAAAACCCGCTTCCAGCGCGGCTTCCAGCATGTAGCCGGAAATCCGCGTGTCCTTGCCGATCAGCACCGTAGGACGCGCAACCCCATCCCGCGCCTTGGCCAGGACTTTGCCCGCGGCATAGCCCAGGCGCATGACGAAATCCGGAGTGATGGGGGCTTCGCCCACGCGGCCGCGAACGCCGTCGGTGCCGAAATATTTTGCTGCCATAAGCTCGTTTCCTTTTAAACTGACGGCCGCTCTGCGGCGGCATCGCAGGACGCCCGTAGGGCACGTCCTGTCATTCCATTCTAATTTTTATTTGCCGGGATCAATGCTCTTCCCGTCCGGCCTGCCACATGTTGAGCGCATCGACGGTTTCGGCCACATCGTGCACCCGGATGATCATCGCCCCCTGCTGGGCCGCCGCCAGTGCGGCCCCGATACTGCCTGCCATGCGCTTTTCCAGCGGTTTGCCGGTGACCGCGCCGACCATGGATTTGCGCGACATCCCCGCCAGCAACGGCAGGTCGAGCGCGCCGATCATGCGCCGGGTGTTCTTGAGCAAAGCCAGATTATGCGCCAGTGTCTTGCCAAAGCCAAAACCCGGATCGATACAGATGCGCTCGCGCGCCACGCCGGCCGCCATCATCTTGTCCGCCTGGCGGCGCAGGAAACCTTCCACCTCCGCCACGACGTCGCCGTAATGCGGCTCCTGCTGCATGGTCTGCGGCTGGCCCTGCATGTGCATCACGCACAGGCCGGCTTCGCTGTCCTTGACGGCGTCAATCGCGCCCTCGGCGCGAAAGCCGCTGATGTCGTTGATCATGTCCACCTCGGCCAGCAGCGCCTCGCGCATGACAGCCGGCTTGTAGGTATCGATGGAGAGCGGCTTGCCGCAGTCGCGCAGGGCGTAGATCACCGGCATCACGCGCTCCAGTTCCTGCTGCAGCGACAGCGGCGCGATGCCGGGGCGGGTCGACTCGCCGCCGATGTCGATGATGTCGACGCCGTCGGCGATCATCTGCTCTGCATGGGATAGCGCGAATTCGAGCGAATTGTGGCGTCCGCCGTCGGAAAACGAATCCGGCGTGACATTGAGAATGCCCATCACCAGAGGGCGACGGCCTTGCTGCACCGGCAGGCGGAACCTGCCGCATTTCAGAAATGCTTGTGTCATCGTGCGTTGTTGCCTATATCTTTGCTGCCTGGATTGCTGCTGTCCGGTGTTTTTCTTGCATTGTCCTGCGCGGCCCCGCCTTGTCCCGGCAACGCGGCAACCGGTTGCAATCGGTGCGCCGGACGGAAAAAAGGGTGAGGATCGCTCCTCACCCTTTTCCCGGTTCGCTTGCCAAACCCGCCGGCCGGGATGATCAGGCCGGTGCAGTGGCGTTGGGCGAGATGTCGCCCGGACGATTGTTGTCCGACGAGGACTTCTTGGTCGGCACGCCGTTGCGCGGCGGGCGCGGCTCGTCGCCGTTCATGATGTCGCTGATCTGGTCGGCGTCGAGGGTTTCCCACTCCAGCAGCGCCTGCGCCATCACTTCGACCTTGTCGCGGTTTTCTTCCAGCAGCTTGCGCGAGAGCGCGTATTGCTCGTCGAGGATGCTGCGGATTTCGGCATCGACCTTTTGCTGGGTGGCTTCCGACACGGTCTTGGACGCCATGCGGCCGAAGTAGGCATCCTGCTCGGAATCCTCGTAGACCATGGTGCCCAGGGTCTCGGACATGCCGTAGCGGGTCACCATCGCGCGGGCCAGCTTGGTGGCGCGCTCGAAGTCGTTGGATGCGCCGGTGGACATCTGGTGCATGAAGATCTCTTCGGCGATACGGCCGCCGAACAGGATGGAGATTTCCTCCAGCATCTTGTCCTTGTACATGTTCACGCGGTCATGCTCGGGCAATTGCCAGGTCAGGCCCAGGGCGTAACCGCGCGGCATGATGGTGACCTTGTGCACCGGATCGGCCTTGGGCAGCAGCTTGGCGACCACCGCGTGGCCGGACTCGTGGTAGGCGGTGTTGCGGCGCTCTTCTTCGCGCATCACGGCCGACTTGCGTTCCGGGCCCATGACGATCTTGTCCTTGGCGTCTTCGAAGTCCTGCATTTCGACCAGGCGCTTGTTGCGGCGCGCGGCGAACAGGGCGGCCTCGTTGACCAGGTTGGCCAGGTCGGCGCCGGAGAAACCGGGGGTGCCGCGGGCCAGGATGTCGGCCTTGACGTCCGGAGCGATCGGCACCTTGCGCATGTGCACGTACAGGATCTGTTCGCGGCCGCGGATGTCGGGCAGGCCGACCATCACCTGGCGGTCGAAACGGCCCGGACGCAGCAGCGCCTTGTCCAGCACGTCGGCGCGGTTGGTCGCAGCGATCACGATGACGCCGGAATTGGCTTCGAAGCCGTCCATCTCGACCAGCATCTGGTTCAGGGTCTGCTCGCGCTCGTCGTTGCCGCCGCCCATGCCGGCGCCGCGATGGCGGCCGACGGCGTCGATTTCGTCGATGAAGATGATGCAGGGCGCGTGCTTCTTGGCGTTCTCGAACATGTCGCGCACGCGGGATGCGCCCACGCCGACGAACATTTCAACGAAGTCCGAACCGGAGATGGTGAAGAACGGCACCTTGGCTTCGCCGGCGATGGCGCGCGCCAGCAGCGTCTTGCCGGTACCCGGGGGACCGACCATCAACACGCCGTGCGGAATGCGGCCGCCCAGTTTCTGGAATTTGGTGGGGTCGCGCAGGAACTCGACCAGCTCGTGCACTTCTTCCTTGGCTTCGTCGCAACCGGCGACGTCGGCGAAGGTGACCGAGTTGCTGTTCTCATCGAGCATGCGCGCCTTGGACTTGCCGAAGGAAAACGCGCCGCCCTTGCCGCCGCCCTGCATCTGCCGCATGAAGAAGACCCATACGCCGATCAGCAGCAGCATCGGGAACCAGGAAATGAAGACTTGCGACAGGAAGGATTGCTCTTCCGGCTGCTTGACGTCGAACTTGACGCCATTGTTGAGCAGGTCGCCCACCAGGCCGCGATCCAGGTAGGTAGCGGCGGTCTTGACCTTGGTGCCGTCCTGCGTGGTGGCAACGATGGTGCGGTCTTCGATGGTCGCATCCTTGATGCGGCCGGCCTTCACCTCGCTGATGAAGTCGGAATACGCGATCGCCTTCGCGTTCGACGCCATGGTGCGGCTGTCGAACTGTTTGAACACCATAAACAGGACGAGCGCGATGACCACCCAGATGGCGGCTTTGGAAAACATGTTGTTCACTGGAACTCCTCCGACGCCGATGCGCCACGTTGCCTTTGTATGTCCCGATTTTACCCGGATTCAAACACCCTTACTAGGAAACCGCCCATCCCATCGTGCTTGCCTGCAACGCAGCGATGGCCTGATCGCCATCGCGGGCATTGCCAAACCGATCTCGGAATCGCGACGCGGGGAAATATGCGATGAAGACACACTACATCGATCTTGCCGAAATGACAGCCACCTCAAGCATAAGTTGCTTCCTATGAAGCGATATAAGGCTGAAGCGGCGCAAAACAAGACGCAAAACAGGCCAACGGCGGAGAATTGGGAATAAGGCCGGCCTTCGGGCCACTTTAGTCGATTTTCAGCGAGGATTCTTCAGGATCTTCCCTAACAGGAAGATTTCGGAAGATTTGTCCCGGCTGGCCTTGGGCTTTTTCGAGGTCACCGTCTTGAATTCGGCGCGGAACTTGTGCACCAGTTCGTTGTAGCCAGTGCCGTTGAAGCATTTCACCAGCAGCGCACCACCGGGTTTCATGTGCGCCTGGGTGAATTCGATTGCCAGATCGATAAGATATTCGACCCGCGCCGCGTCGGCAATCGCCACCCCCGACAGGTTGGGCGCCATATCGGACAGCACCAGATCGGCCTTGCGCCCATCCAGCAAGGCTTCCAACTGGCGCAGCGGTTCTTCCTCGCGGAAGTCCCCCTGGATGAAATGCACGTCGGCGATCGGATCCATCGGCAGGATATCCAGGCCGATGATGGTGCCGTGGATGCCGCCGCCCTCGGCTCCGGCCAGCTTGTTGCGCACATACTGGCACCAGCTGCCGGGCGTACAACCCAGGTCGACGATGATCTGCCCCGGCTTGATCAGGCGCTCTTCCTCGTCGATCTCTTTGAGCTTGTAGGCCGCGCGCGCGCGATAGCCTTCCTTCTGCGCGAGCTTCACGTAAGGGTCGTTGATATGGTCGTGTAACCAGTTTTTGTTTAATTTGTTCTTTGCCATTCGCGTAGAATACTGGTTTTATCTCTTTCAGGGACAGCTTCGCGCCGCCCGGCGCGGTTCCGCCATCGCATTCCCATGTTGAAACTTACTCCCGCCGAGCGCAGCGAACTGCGCGCCCAGGCCCATGCCTTGAATCCGGTCGTCATCGTCGGCGAAAGCGGCCTGTCCGACTCCGTGCTCAAGGAAATCGACAAGAGCCTCGACTCCCACGGCCTGATCAAGGTCCGCGTGTTCGGCGACGACCGCGAAGCCCGCATTGCCATCTATGAAGCCATCTGCGAGCAGCTCAAGGCGGCGCCGGTCCAGCATATCGGCAAGCTGCTGGTGCTCTACCGCCCCAAAAAGGAAGACGAGAAAAAGAAACCCGCCGGCAGCAAGGGCGGCCTGCGCGAGGTCACCATCGTCAAGACGCATATCACCAAGCGCCCCACGGTCAACAAGATCATGCTCAAGGGCAATGAACGCGTCACCGCCGGCGGCAACGTGCGCAAGGCCAAGCCGCGCCAGCGCAGCACCAAGAAGCCGCTGGGCTGAGCAGCGCCGCGTTCCGGGATGACCGGAAAAACGGAAAACGCCGAAAAACAGAATGCCCGCAGATTGCGGGCATTTTCATTGCTGCAGCTGCTGCCTGGCGTGACGCCTGCCGCCGCTGGATGAGCCAGCGGCGGCGCTCGCGCTCATCAGACGTAGCGCACTTCCAGGATTTCGTATTCCTTCACGCCGGACGGCGCTTCCACCGCCACCACATCGCCGGCGCTCTTGCCGATCAATGCGCGCGCAATGGGCGAAGTCACGGAAACCTTGGATTCCTTGATGTCGGCCTCGTCCATGCCCACGATCTGATAAGTGACCTTCTCGCCGCTGTCCAGGTTTTCCAGGTCCACGGTGGAAGCGAACACCACGCGGCCTTCCGCGTTCAGTTCAGCGGGATCGACGATCTGGGCCGCGCCCAGCTTGCCTTCCAGGTCGGCAATGCGGCCTTCGATGAACGCCTGGCGTTCCTTGGCCGATTCATATTCGGCATTTTCCGACAGGTCGCCCTGCGCGCGCGCTTCGGCGATCGCGTTGATGACCTCCGGACGATCTTTGGATTTCAAACGTTGCAGTTCTTCTTTCAGGAGTTCTGCGCCACGCTTGGTAAGGGGAACTGTGCTCATAAGTCTCTTGCTCAAGGTTAGGGAATTGAGGAAAACGCCGACGGCGCCCACCGGCCAGACTGAAAACGCAAAAAGAAAACGCCGTCGCCGACAGGGCGACTGGTCGATGTCTTTTCATGGGAACAATCTTTACTGGTGAACGAAACGCCGCTGCAGATGTTCCGTCAGCTCGTCTCCAACACGTGCGTCCGACTCAGAGCCGCTAACAAAATCCCACTGGCCGTGTTGCGGCGGAAGGATTTTGTTAGCGGCCCCCGGACGGCGCTGCCCTGCAACATTGAACATGTTGTGGCCGCAGGGAGTCGTCCTAAGAGTCGCTAACAAAACGTCGCTGGCGGCGTTGCCCTGGCTTGCCGGAACTTCGTACCCGCGTACTGTCCGCGCCAGCCAGCCTTGCCATCAGCGTCTTGTTAGCGACTCTAAAAGTCAGAGAGGGCATCGATTGCTCAGATGCCCTCTGCGCTTGCCGGCACTACATCCAGCCGGCAAAAATAACGTGTTGTGGGTTTAGTGTATAGCTTTATGCAGGCCTTGTAAATCGTAGACGTCCAGCGCGTCCAGGTGGCGCATGCCCTCCACCGCGGCTTCGGCGCCGGCGATGGTGGTGAAGGTGGTCACGCGCGCAGCCAGGGCCGAGGTACGGATCGCTCCGGAGTCGGCAATCGCATTGCGCTTTTCCTCAACGGTGTTCACCACCAGGGCGATCTCGTTGTTCTTCACCATGTCGACGATGTGCGGACGGCCTTCGACCACCTTGTTGACGGTGGTCACCGCGATGCCGGCGGCGCTGATGGCGGCCGCCGTGCCCTTGGTCGCCACCACCGAGAAGCCCAGTGCGACCAGGTCGCGGGCCACTTGCACGGCGCGCGGCTTGTCGCTGTTCTTCACCGACAGGAACACCTTGCCCGAGGTCGGCAGCTTCACGCCGGCGCCCATCTGCGACTTCACGAAGGCTTCGCCGAAGGTCTTGCCCACGCCCATGACTTCGCCGGTCGACTTCATTTCAGGGCCGAGGATGGTGTCCACGCCCGGGAACTTGACGAACGGGAACACGGCTTCCTTGACGCTGAAGTAAGGCGGCACCACTTCGTTCTTGATGCCCTGGCTGTCCAGCGACTGGCCGACCATGCAGCGCGCCGCGATCTTGGCCAGTTGCAGGCCGGTGGCCTTGGACACGAACGGCACGGTGCGCGAGGCGCGCGGGTTCACTTCCAGCACGAACACGGTGTCGACCGTCTTGCCGTCGACTTCGGCCTGCTGGATCGCGAACTGCACGTTCATCAGGCCGACCACGTTCAGGCCCTTGGCCATCAGCGCGGTCTGGCGCTTCAATTCGTCGATGGTGTCTTTCGACAGCGAGTACGGCGGCAGCGAGCAGGCCGAGTCGCCCGAGTGCACGCCGGCCTGTTCGATGTGTTCCATCACGCCGCCGATGAAGGTGCGTTGGCCGTCGGACAGGCAGTCCACGTCGACTTCGATGGCGTCGTTCAGGAAGCGATCCAGCAGCACCGGCGAGTCGTGCGAGACCTTGACGGCCTCGCGCATGTAGCGCTCCAGGTCACGCTGCTCGTGCACGATTTCCATCGCGCGGCCGCCCAGGACGTAGGACGGGCGCACTACCAGCGGGTAGCCGATTTCCTGCGCCAGGCGCAGCGCGTCGGCTTCGGTGCGGGCGGTACGGTTGGGCGGCTGGCGCAGGCCCAGGTCCTGCAGCAGCTTCTGGAAACGCTCGCGGTCTTCGGCCGCATCGATCATGTCGGGCGAGGTGCCGACGATGGGCACACCGTTGGCTTCCAGGTCCAGCGCCAGCTTCAGCGGGGTCTGGCCGCCGTACTGCACGATCACGCCGACCGGCTTTTCCTTGTCGACGATTTCCAGCACGTCTTCCAGCGTCACCGGCTCGAAGTACAGGCGGTCGGAGGTGTCGTAGTCGGTCGAGACGGTTTCCGGGTTGCAGTTGACCATGATGGTTTCGTAGCCGTCATCGCGCATCGCCAGCGCCGCGTGCACGCAGCAGTAGTCGAACTCGATGCCCTGGCCGATGCGGTTCGGACCGCCGCCCAGCACCATGATCTTCTTCTTGTCGGTCGGATTCGACTCGCACTCTTCGTCGTAGGTCGAATACATGTAGGCGGTGTCGGTCGAGAACTCGCCGGCGCAGGTATCGACGCGCTTGAACACCGGACGCACGCCCAGCTTCTTGCGTTGCTCGCGCACGGCGGTGTCGGTGGTCTTGAGCAGCTTGGCCAGGCGACGGTCGGAGAAGCCCTTCTGCTTCAGCTGGAACAAGGTAGCCTTGTCCAGCGACTCCAGGGCGACGTCCTTTTCCAGCCACAGTTCGATGTCGACGATCTCCTTGATCTGCGACAGGAACCACGGGTCGATATGGGTCAGGCCCTGCACTTCTTCCAGCGAGAAGCCCTGCGCGAAGGCGTCGCCCACGTACCAGATGCGATCCGGGCCGGGTTCGCCCAGCTCTTCCTCGATGGTTTCGCGGTCGGTGGTCTTCTCGTTCATGCCGTCCACGCCGACTTCCAGGCCGCGCAGGGCTTTCTGGAACGACTCCTGGAAGGTGCGGCCGATGGCCATCACTTCGCCCACCGACTTCATCTGGGTGGTCAGGTGCTTGTCGGCCTGCGGGAATTTTTCAAACGTGAAACGCGGGATCTTGGTCACGACGTAGTCAATCGACGGCTCGAACGAAGCCGGGGTCGCGCCGCCGGTGATTTCGTTGCGCAGTTCGTCCAGCGTGAAGCCGACCGCCAGCTTGGCGGCGATCTTGGCGATCGGGAAGCCGGTCGCCTTGGAGGCCAGCGCCGACGAACGCGACACGCGCGGGTTCATTTCGATGACGATCATGCGGCCGTCCTTCGGATTGACCGAGAACTGCACGTTGGAGCCGCCGGTATCCACGCCGATCTCGCGCAGCACCGCCAGCGAGGCGTTACGCATGATCTGGTATTCCTTGTCGGTCAGCGTCTGCGCCGGGGCGACGGTGATCGAGTCGCCGGTATGCACGCCCATCGGGTCGAGGTTTTCGATCGAGCACACGATGATGCAGTTGTCGGCCTTGTCGCGCACGACTTCCATCTCGTATTCCTTCCAGCCGATCAGCGATTCCTCGATCAGCAGTTCGGAGGTCGGCGAAGCTTCCAGGCCGCGCTTGCAGATGGTTTCGAATTCTTCGGCGTTGTAGGCGATGCCGCCGCCGGTGCCGCCCATGGTGAAGGACGGACGGATGATGACCGGGAAGCCCAGCTCCCGTTGCACCGCCCACGATTCTTCCATCGTGTGCGACACGCCCGAGCGCGCCGAACCCAGACCGATCTTGGTCATGGCGTCCTTGAACTTGGAACGGTCTTCAGCCTTGTCGATGGCTTCCGGCGTGGCGCCGATCAGCTCGACCTTGTACTTGTCGAGCACGCCGTTGCGGTGCAGGTCGAGCGCGCAGTTCAGCGCGGTCTGGCCGCCCATGGTCGGCAGGATGGCGTCCGGCTTTTCCTTAGCGATGATGCGCTCCACCGCTTGCCAGGTGATCGGCTCGATGTAGGTGGCGTCGGCCATTTCCGGGTCGGTCATGATGGTGGCCGGGTTGCTGTTGACCAGGATGACCTTGAAACCTTCTTCGCGCAGGGCCTTGCAGGCCTGGGCGCCGGAGTAGTCGAATTCGCAGGCCTGGCCGATGATGATCGGGCCGGCGCCAATGATCAGGATGCTTTTAATGTCGTTACGCTTAGGCATTTTGTTTCTTCTCCATCATCGCCACGAACTTGTCGAACAACGGGGCGATGTCATGCGGTCCAGGGGATGCTTCGGGGTGACCCTGGAAGCAGAAAGCAGGCTTGTCGGTGCGCTCGAAACCTTGCAGCGAGCCGTCGAACAGCGAGACGTGGGTGACGCGGCAGTTGGCCGGCAGTGTCGCCTGGTCCACGGCGAAACCGTGGTTTTGCGAAGTGATCATCACCTGCTTGCTGTCGAGGTCTTGCACCGGGTGGTTGGCGCCGTGGTGGCCGAACTTCATCTTCAGCGTCTTGGCGCCGGAAGCCAGCGCCATGATCTGGTGGCCCAGGCAAATGCCGAAGGTCGGGATGCCGCGCTCGATCAGTTCCTTGGACGCGGCAATCGCGTAATCGCAAGGTTCCGGGTCGCCGGGGCCGTTGGACAGGAAGATGCCGTCCGGATTCAGGGCCAGCGCCTCGGCGGCAGTCGCCTGCGCTGGCAGCACGGTGACCTTGCAGCCGCGCTGCGCCAGCATGCGCAGGATATTGAACTTGACGCCGTAGTCGAACGCGACCACATGGAATTTCGGGGTGATCTGCTGGCCGTAGCCGCGACCCAGTTGCCACTCGGTCTCGGTCCAGTTGTAGGCCTTCTTGGTCGACACCACCTTGGCCAGGTCCATGCCGGCCAGGCCCGGGAAGGCGCGCGCCAGTTCCAGCGCTTTCGCGGTGGCGGCTTCAATGTTGGCTTCGCCGGCCACGATGGCGCCGTTCTGGGCGCCCTTCTCGCGCAGGATGCGGGTCAGCTTGCGGGTATCGATGCCGGCGATGGAAACGATATTGCTTTCCTTCAGGTAATCGGACAGCGATTGCTGGGTGCGGAAGTTCGATACCAAGCGCGGCAGATCCTTGATGATCAGGCCGGCGGCGTGGATTTGCGACGCTTCGACGTCTTCGCGGTTGACGCCGGTATTGCCGATGTGGGGGTAAGTCAGGGTGACGATCTGGCGGCTATAGCTGGGATCGGTCAGGATTTCCTGGTAACCGGTCATGGCCGTGTTGAACACCACTTCGCCAGTGGTATTGCCTGCGGCGCCGATGGAAAAACCTTGAAAGACAGACCCGTCTGCGAGCGCGAGGATTGCCGGAATCGCGGAACCGGAAAGAAGAGGCAGCAAGGGTAACTCCTGAGATTGTTACCGTCGCTGCTGGATGACCGGAAGACCTTGCGCACCAAACCGACCGGCGCAAAGCCCCTGACTCATTCGGTTCGGGTGCTTGTTGGCCTGCTGGAACGAGGTGGAGGATGGGTATGCGCTACGACGGAATTTAAATTAGCTAAACCGCATAATTATAGCGCAAGAGACTCCCTCCGGCAAATCCAGGATCGCCGAAAGTTACCGCAAGATGCGCCGAAATGAACGCAAATCGCGGGATTCGCCGGCCAGGCGCGGCCTGCCGGCGAGGAACGGAATTACAGCGCCAGCGCGGCGATGCCGGCCTTGGCGATCTGCACGTCTTCCGACGACTTCACGCCCGACACGCCCACGGCGCCGACGTAATGGCCATCGATCACGACCGGCACGCCGCCTTCGAGCAGCGCATCCAGCTCGGGCGCCGACAGGAAGGAGAAGCGGCCGTTGTTGATCATGTCTTCATAGATCTTGGTTTCGCGGCGACCCAGCGCGGCGGTGCGCGCCTTGCCCGGAGCGATGTGGGCCGAGATCGGAGCGGCGCCGTCCAGGCGTTGCAGCCACAGCAGGTGGCCGCCGTCGTCGACGATGGAAATCGTCACGGCCCAGTTGTTGGCCTTTGCTTCGGCTTCCGCGCCGGCGGCGATCTTCTTGACATCGTCCAGCGTCAGGAATGGTTTGTTTTGCATGTTGGCTCCGGTGTGCTGAAAAAATTGAACGGTGATTGTACGGCGAGAAAGATGTTTTGACATCAGGCCCGAACAAACTCTTCGGTGAGCGTTTTTCATGCGAGCCGCCGGGACGGCAAGCTGTAAATCGTTTAGCGAAAAAATTCCGGTCATGCCTGGAAATAATGCAATTATTGCAAGCTGGCATGAAATTAGCTTTTGACAGGTCATGAGAATTCACTTACAGTCCTGCAATCCTACTTATAGAGGATCCTGATGACTCTACGCCGATCTGACCGATTCCGACGCCAAACCGTGCGAGCGTGCGTGCTCGCGGCCGGACTCTGGATCAGCGCATCGGCTGGCGCCGCCGACCTCTCCCTGGCGGCCCAGGATCTTCCCCCTCCCCAAGCACAAACCCCGCAAGCCCAGCAGCAGATCAGCAAGACCAATCTTGCCATCGCCCGCCTGCAAGCCATCACCGACCGCGCATCCGAACTGGCGACCCAGGCCTTGGCCATGCTGGGCATCAACTACCGCTACGGCGGCAATTCGCCCGATACCGGCCTGGACTGCAGCGGCCTGGTGCGCTACGTATTCAAGGAAGCATGGGGCACCGACCTGCCGCGCACCTCGGCTGAAATCAGCCGCGTCGGCGAAAAGATCGGCAAGGACAACCTGCAACCCGGCGACCTGGTGTTCTATAACACGCTGCGCCGCAGCTTTTCCCATGTCGGCATCTACCTGGGCGATGGCAAGTTCATCCACTCGCCCTCCAGCGGCGGCCAGGTTCGCATCGAGAGCATGGACGAGTCCTACTGGAAGAAACGTTTCAGCGGCGCGCGCCGGATCGCCACGGACGCCAGCGATACCCAATAAGCACTATCCAGCACCATCCAGCGCCATCCCGGTGCACCGCCTACGACAAAGCCGCCAAATCTGGCGGCTTTGTCTTTTCCGGCACTGGCGCTGGCGTTGCCTTGGTTCCGCTCAATTCCCCGAAAGCAACTTCAACTTGCGCTTGATCTCCGGCATGGCCTCCATCGCCGCCTGCTCGCCGGCCAGGATGGCCACGTTACGACTGGCAAAATCGCTGCCCCTCATGGCGCCCAGGCTGGGCTGCAGCACGATGTCGGCGTTCTTCAATTCATATTGGTTGATGGTCTGCCCCATGATGGCGAACGTCTGCAGCAGCACGTCCACCGAACTGGCCGACGCCTGCGTCTCGGGCTGCGCCGAGATGTTGACCGCGATCACGAAGTCGGCCCCCATCTGCCGCGCGAAGCGCACCGGCACCGGCGCCACCAGGCCGCCGTCCACATAATAGCGATCGCCGATCCGAACCGACTGGAACACGCCCGGCACCGCCGACGACGCCCGCACCGCGATACCGGCATTGCCACGCTGGAACAGGATCGGCTGGCCGCTCTTCAGGTCGGTCGCCACCGCCCCGAAGGGAATCTTGAATTTTTCGATGGGCAGGTTGTTCAGGGCCTTGTTGACGTAGTTCTGCACTCCCTCGCCCTTGAGCACGCCGGCGACCTTGGCGAAGAACGGCACCGACCAGTCGGAAATGGTGGCCTCGTCCATCTGCAGCGCCAGCTTCTGCAGCGCGAAGCCGTCATTGCCGGCCGCATACAGCGCGCCCACCAGGCTGCCGGCGCTGGTGCCGGCGACGATATCGGCGTCGATGCCCTGCGACTCCAGCGCCTTGATCACACCGATATGGGCAAAACCGCGCGCAGCGCCGCCGCCCAGCGCCAGGCCGATGCGGATTTTCTTCGGCGCCGTCGCGGTCGGCGGCGCCGGCGTGGCGGCGGCCGACTCGGCCGGCTTGGCGTCGGAAGAACCGGGCAGCCAGGCAGTCGTGCCGCAGGCGGCCAGCAACAGGGAAGATGTCAGGACGGCGAGGGTCGCCAGGTGCGAAGCGATGCGCATGGAGAAAATAGTGACTTGGAGAAACCAGCAGCAATACATAAGCCGCCACGCTGGCGACAGCGCCCGCTGACGGCGCCGCGCCATTTTACTTGAAGCCGCTTGCCGCGGCCGCGCCCGCCCGCTGGTGTAGAATGCGCCGCCCGGTTCCGAATCCGGCTCCGCCATGCAAACGATAGAACGAAGTCCATGAATATCGTCATCAACGAAGAACTGCAAAAGTACATCGATCCCCTCACCCCCAACGAATACGCCGCGCTTGAGCGCAGCATCCTGGCCGAAGGCTGCCGCGACGCGCTGGTGCTATGGGGCGAGGTGCTGATCGACGGCCACAACCGCTACGAGATCTGCCGCAAGTACGAACTCGAATTCAAGACGGTGCAGAACGACAGCTTCAAGTCGCTGGAAGACGTGCTGTTGTGGATGATCGACAACCAGCTGGGCCGCCGCAGCGTCTCCGATTTCCAGCGCGGCATGCTGGCGCTGCGCAAGCGCGACATCCTCGCCGCCCGCATCAAGGCCGACGTCAAGCCGTCCAAGGCTGCCGCTGACGCCGATAACGCCGCCGCCGAACCCAACACGGCCGGCAGCGCCGACGCCTCGCCGGCCGATGGCGGCGATCCGCCATGGGACACCTCGCCCGACGGCGCCGCGCCGATCAAGACGCGCGAAGACATCGCCCGCGCCGCCGGCATCAGCAGCGCCACCATCGGCCAGATCGACCGCATCCGCAAGACCGCCGCGCCGGAACTGGTGCAGGCCGTGCGCAGCGGCGCCATCTCGATCAACGCCGCCGCCGCCGTGGCCTCGCTGCCCAGCGACGTCCAGGTCAATGCGGTAGCCGGCGGCAAGAAGGAACTGCGCGAAGCCGCCAAGAAAGTGCGCGAACAAAAGGCCGCCACCCGCACCCCGCGCGCGCCCAAGGCCGGCGACGGCGAAGGCAGCGCGGTGGCCATCGTGGAAGGCATGGAAAACGAAGTCACCGCCGCGCTGCGCCGCGAAGTCGCCGCGCTGCAGGCGCGCGTGACCCAATTGACGCAGGAGAACCAGGGCCTGCAAGCCGAACTGGCGCTGCTCAAGGGCAGCGGCGCCTGAGCCGCGCATCCGTCCGCCATGCCCACCTTCACCATCGCCGCGCGCGCCGAGATCGAGCTGGATATCCGCAAGAGCCGCTTCATCGGCATCGTCATGCCGGTGGCCGGCCGTGAGGCCGCGATGCAGGAGGTCGAACGCATGCGCGACGCCCACCGCGGCGCCACGCATGTGTGCTGGGCACTGATGGCCGGCGGCCATTCCGGCATGTCCGACGATGGCGAACCCTCGGGCACCGCCGGGCGGCCGATGCTGGAAGTGCTGCGCCATCACGAACTCGACGGCGTGCTGGCGATGGTGGTGCGCTACTACGGCGGCATCAAACTGGGCGCGGGCGGCCTGGTGCGGGCCTACACCGAAGCAATCGCCACCGCGCTCAAGCACACCGAGCGCATCGAACGGGTAGCGCAAGCCGAGCTCGACATCGGCGTCGGCTATGCCGCCGAACCGCAGCTGCGCCACTGGCTGGCGCAACACAACTACGCATTGCTGGACAGCCGCCACGACACGCTGGCCCACTTGCGGCTGCGCCTGCCGGCGGCCGAACTCGATCAGGCCGAAGAGGCAATCCGCCGCATCGCTTCGAACGCCTCGATCAAACGCATCATCTGATCCATGCGTTGGCGGTCGCCCGGCAGCGGCCGGCGCGACCACAGCAAGTCGAACTCGGCCAGCAACAGGTAATACTCGATTTCATCCAGTTCGGCAGGCGTCGCCATCATCGCCCTCCTCCTTATTGCTCCAATGATTTCAGTGGCTTCAGTGTGCGCGTCAGGCGCCGGGCCAGTTGCACCGCCAGCGCCGGCGCCAGTGCGAATACCGCAAACAGCACCGCCGCCGCCTCCTGCGCGCCGGCCACGCCGCCGGGAACGGTGAGTCCGGCCTCGTTGGCCGTCAGGCCGACCAGCGCCGCCCCCATTGCCATGGCGTACAACTGTACGGTGGTCACGGCCGACGACGTCAGGTTCTCCTCCCCCGGCTTGGCCGCATGCAATGCGCGCGCGATCAGGTGCGGCCAGCCCAGCCCGATCCCCATGCCGGCCGCGGCCAGCGCCAGCACGATGCCAACATCGGCAACCAGGCTCGCCGCCAGTAGCCGGCCCGGCAACAACAGCGCCAGCGCCATCAGGCCCAGTGCCATCAGCATCGGCCCGATACGCACCATGCGATCGGCCGCCGCGCCGCTGCGCCCCGAACTCGTGAGCGAACCGATGCTCCAGCCCCCCGCCATGGCGGCCGTCATGTAACCGGCCGCCAGCGGCTGGTAGCCATGCAGCACCTGCAAGAAATACGGCACGAAGATTTCGGTGCAACTACCGATCACCAGCAGCGACACGCAGGCAAACACCTTGCCCATGTCGGAGGACAGCGCATAGCCGCTGCGCGGCAACAAACTGATGCGATGGCGCAGGTCGATGCGCACCACCAGCAAACCCAGCAAGGCGCCGCCGGCCACGCAGGCCGCCGCTTTCCAGCCGGCATCGGCCTGCGCAGCCAGCGCCACCAGCAGCACCGAAACCGCCAGCAGCAGGATGCGGCCCAGGGGCATGGCGTTATCCTGCGTGTTGTCCGTCTTGACGGAACGCGGCCCCAGTTGCGTCGTCACCAGGATCGCCTGCAACAGCAGCAACGGCATCAGCGCCCAGAACGCCAGGCGCCAATGGCCGCTGGCGGCAAACAGCCCGCCCACTGCCGGCCCCAGCAAGGTGGAAATGCCCCACATGCCCGACACCAGCGCGATCGCGCGCGACCACAGGCGCTGCTCGAACACCAGGGGAATCAGCGCATACCCCAGCGCCGCCAGCAAACCGCCGCCGATGCCTTGCACCGCGCGCCCGGCCAGCATCCACATCATGCTGCCGGCGGCCGCGCACACCAGCGCGCCGGCGCCGAACACCGCCAGCCCCAGCAGGTAGGTGCGGCGCGCGCCCAGGGTCGAGAGCAGTTTTCCGGTCAGGGTGGAACCGATGATGGAAGCCGCCACGAACAGGGTCACGTTCCAGGCGTAGTAATCGAGGCCGCCGATGTCGCGCACCACCGACGGCAGGATGGTGGTGACGATATGCACATTGATCGCATGCAGCGCCACGCCGCCGGTCAGCGCCACCGCGCGCGGCGCGTTGCGGGCATTGAGCAGTTCGCCCCAGGACGCGGTGCGCCCGGCGGGTTCGGGGGACTGCAATGCCGCTTCAGTGGAAGAACTAGAACTGTTGGTCGTCATATCGTGCCTTTCATCTCTGGCTGCGGCCGGTGGCCGGGGCGCCTGCATGGACGGTTCGACAATTCCGCGAAGCCGGCATAATATGCAAGCATTTATTTGGATATTCAGACCGAATCTTAGAACGCCCTCATGAATTTAACAAGTAAACACTTGGAAAATAAATTAGCCACCGATACAGACCCGGCCGGGGCATCCACGCCCGAGCGCATCCTGTTGCACATCAAGACGCACGGCCCCACTTCCACCGCCGAGCTGGGACGCGAGCTTGGCATGACGGCCGAGGCTGCGCGCCAGCAAGTCCAGAAGCTGGTGGCCGAAGGCCTGATCGCCGGCCACCAGGAAAATACTGCGCCGCGCGCCGGCCGCCCGCGCCAGAACTGGGACCTGACCGCCGCCGGCTACGCGCGCTTCCCCGATTCGCACGCACAGCTCACGGTGCAACTGATCGGCTCGATCCGCCAACTGTTCGGCGAGCAGGGACTGGACAAGCTGATCGACCAGCGCGAACAGGAAATGCGCGCCGACTACCAGCGCCACTGCGCCGGCATCGCGACGCTGCCGAAGCGGCTGGAAAAGCTGGCCGAGATCCGCAGCGCCGAAGGCTACATGGCGCGCGTCGAGAAGCAAGGGAAGGATTGGCTGCTAGTGGAAGACCACTGCCCCATCTGCGCCGCCGCGCGAAACTGCCAGGGCTTTTGCCGTTCGGAACTGCATCTGTTCCGTGAAGTGGTGGGAGACGAGGCCAGCGTCACGCGCGAAGAGCACCTGCCGGCGGGCGGACGGCGCTGCGTCTACCGCATCGCGCGCGCCTGAATTTTTCTGATCGTTGACATCGCGCGTTTCACGTAATAATATTAGTTACATGAAACGCAGCGACCGCCTCTCCATTGCCCTGCACATCCTGTTGCACATGGGCCAGCGTCCCGACACTCCGATGACCTCGGAAGAGATCGCCGGTTGGGTCGACACCAATCCCGTTGTCATCCGCCGCACCTTCGCCGGGCTGCGCGAGGCCGGCATTGTGACGTCGACCAAAGGGCATGGCGGCGGCTGGTCGCTGGCACGGCCGATGGCGCAGATCAGCCTGCAGCAGGTCCAGCAGGCACTTGGTGAACGCCTGGTCACGCTGGGCGCACGCGAAGAATCGCCTGGCTGCCTGGTCGAGATCGCCGTCAATCGCGCGCTCGACGATGCCCTGGAAGAAGCCAACCGCCTGCTCGATCAACGCCTGGCCGGCATCACGCTGGCCGACCTGGCGCGCGACATCGGGCCGCACTTCAAGCTGGGCCAGCCGCCGCCGCATTAACGCTCACCAGGAATCGCCCTTCCCTGCCGACAACTTGACGCGCCTTGCATCGCAAGGCGTGCGGGGAAGCTCATGCCATGAAAGGAAAGTCCATGCAATACGATGTCATCATCGTCGGCGCCAGTTTCGCCGGCGCCTCAGCCGCCATGCAATTGGTGCGTGCACGCCGCAACGTTCTCATGGTCGACGCCGGCCAGCCGCGCAACCGCTTCGCCGAAGCCTCGCATGGTTTCCTTGGCCAGGACGGCGTCGCACCGCATAAGATCATGGCGATCGCCATAGAGCAGTTGCTCGCCTATCCGACTTTCGAACTGGCAGCAGCGCAGGCAGAGCACGCTACTGCCGACGGCCAGGGCGTGGCCGTCACACTGGACGACGGCAGGCGTTTCAGCGCGCGCCGCCTGATCCTCGCCACCGGCGTGCGCGACGAGCTGCCCGCCATCCCCGGCCTGCAGGAACGCTGGGGGCAGACCGCCATCCATTGTCCGTACTGCCACGGCTACGAAGTGCGCGACCGTAAACTGGGCGTGATCGCCACCACGCCGCTGTCGGCCCATCAGGGACTGATGCTGCCGGACTGGGGGCCGACCACCTATTTCACGCAAGGCCAGTTCGAACCGGAAGAACAGGAGTTGAAGCAGATGGCCAAGCGCGGCGTGACGATCGAACGCACACCGGTCATCGAGGTTCTCGGCACTGCTCCCGACATCGCAGCCCTGCGCCTGGACGATGGCCGCACGGTGGAGATCGGCGCGGTATTCGTCGGCCCGCGCGTGCACATGGCCAGCCCGCTGGCGATGCAACTGGGCTGCGCCTTCGAACAAGGGCCGATGGGGCCGTACATCCGCACCGACGAATTGCGCCAAACCTCGGTGCAGCACGTCTTCGCCGCCGGCGATGCCGCCGCAGCCTTCCACAACGCCACCTTGGCATCGGCCTCGGGCGTCATGGCGGGAGTCAGCGCGCATCGCTCGCTGGTGATGGAATGAAATGAAAAAAGAGCACCGCACGGGTGCTCTTCGATACATCGGCTTCTGCCGATTGCCGTCGCCCCGCTTTCCGCCCGGACGACGGCGCCCCTGGTGCCGCCTCACATACCCATGTACCTGCCAGGCCGGTGGTTCAGCGCAATCACCAGGTTGGCCGCTACCGCTCCCGCGATCGACGCCAGCAGCACCGTCGGCGTGACCACGAACAGCGACGCCAGCACAATCGCCACATCCACGCCCATCTGCAGCTTGCCGGCGCGCAGGCCGTAGCGATCCTGAAGGAACAGCGTCACCACATTGATGCCGCCCAGGCTGGCGCCATGGCGAAACAGCATCACGAAGCCGGTACCCATCAGCAAACCGCCGAGAATGGCGCAATAGAACAGGTTGAGCTTCTCATAGGCGATGAACTGCGGATGCAACAGCGAAAAACCCGACACCAGCGCCACCGCGCAAAAAGTCTTGCCCATGAAGCGCAGGCCCATGCGGCGAAAGGCAAAGTAATAGAACGGGATGTTGATGGTGAAGAACACCACGCCGAACGGCAGCCCGGTCAGGTACTGGATCAGGAAGGCCAGGCCGGCGGTGCTGCCGGTCAGCAGGCCCACATGGGTGTACATGTTCACTCCGAGCGAAACGAACAGGGTGCCAATCACCAGCGCCAGCGCATCCTCATACCCCTTGTGGCGCACATCGGCCGGCGCCTTGGCTGGCGCTTCAGCCACGCGACGCCTCCGGCATCGCTTCAGATTGCGCCACTGCCTGGCGGTCGCCGGCATAGGGGAAAAGATGGAAAAACATGACAGCCTCTCGAAAACCAAACAGGGAACCTCAAAATCGGCGCATCTGCGCCGGCAACCCGTTATGTTAACGCGGCGCACTCAGGCATGCACGGGAGAATCCGGGGTGGATGGCCGTTCCACGCTGCGGTCATCTATCGGGAAATGCAGCGCCGCCGCCAGCACGCCCGCGGCGAAGGTGGCGCCCCACAGCAGCGAATACGACCCGGTCAGGTCCAGCACCAGCCCACCCAGCCATACGCCCAGAAAAGACCCGATCTGATGGCTCAGGAAGCACACGCCGAACAACGTTCCCATATGGCGCGTACCGAAGATGCGCGCCACCAGCCCGGTCGTCAGCGGCACCGTGCCCAACCAGGCCAGCCCCATGATAGCGGCGAACACGGCCACCGAGAACGGCGTCTTGGGCAGCACGAAAAACAGGCCGATGGCGGCGCTGCGCAACAGATACAGCCAGCCCAGCACATGATGCTGGCGAAAACGCCCGCCCAGCCAGCCGCAGGTCCAGCTGCCGGCCATGTTGAACAGGCCGATCAGCGCCAGCGCCGTGGCCGCCAGCCCCATCGGCATGTGGCACAGCTCCAGGTAACCCGGCAAATGCGTGGCGATGAAAGCCAGTTGGAAGCCGCAAGCGAAAAACCCGATGGTCAACAGCCGGTAGCCGCGATGCCGGCAGGCCTGCCACAGCACTTCCTTCAACGAGAAATTCAAGCCGGGATCGGCGGCCGCGGCCGCGCGCGGGGGCCGTCCCAACGCCAAACCGAGCGGCGCCGCCGCCAACAGCATCAGCGCCAATACCAGCAAGGCCACGGTGATGCCCGACATCGAACGCAACGCCTGCACCAGCGGCACCATCAGCACCTGCCCCAACGATCCGCCGGCACTGGCCAGGCCCATCGCCATGCTGCGCTTCTCGGGCGCCACGCTGCGGCCGACGGCGGTGAGCACGACGCCGAAACTGGTGCAACTGATGCCGATCCCGATCAACACTCCCATGCCCAGTACCAGCACGACGCCATTCGGCGCCAGCGCCGTCATCGCCAGGCCGGCGGCATAAGCGGCGGCGCCGAACGCCACTACCGGCGCCGGGCCGTAACGGTCGGTCGCCGCGCCGGCCAGCGGCTGGGCGAGTCCCCATACCAGGTTGTGCAAGGCGATGGCAAAAGCAATCAGCGTGACCGGCAAGCCATAGTCATAAGACAGCGGGCTGATGAACAGGCCGAAGGTCTGGCGCGCGCCCAATGCCATGCTCATCACCGCGGCGCCGGCAGCGACGATGAGCAGGATCCGGTTGCGCGAAGCTGCAATGCGAGGAATGGATGGCATGGGTCTGGCGCGGTATGCGGCTGTCGTGAAACGCACATTGGAACGCCATGGCGGCGCCGGCTCAACCGAGATTTGCGCGCGCTCCCATGCGCGCCAAGCATGCGAAAAAGCCCTCCCGGCTCCCTGCGGTTACTGCTGGCCCAGCGCCCGATATAGCTCGTTGGCGCGCGTCAGGTGGGCGCGCATCGCCTCGGCGGCGGCATCGCCATCATGGGCGGCAATGGCATCGACGATGCGCTGGTGTTCGGCCAGCGTCAGCTCCTCGGCGCCTGGCGCGCGCACCAGTGTGGTGTAGAACTCGCTGGCCCAGCGGAACATCGACTCGACGATGGAAGGGAAGATGGGATTGCCGCTGATGTCGGCGATCTCGCGGTGGAAGGCCATGTCGCGCTCGATGAACTCTTCCAGGTTGACCATCGAGGCGCGGTGCTCCTCGATCGCCTGGCGCAGGCGCGCCACCTGTTCCGGCGTGGCGCGCTCGGCGGCCATGCGGGCGGTGCTGGTTTCCAGGAACACGCGCGCTTCCTTCATGTGCCGCAACATGTCGGGCTTGGTGCGCAGCAGGTGCTGGGCGCCGGCAGCGATCTGGGCGATCAGGCGCTCGGCGGTCGGGTCGACCACCCGCGCACGTTCGCCGTGGGTGATCTCGACGAAGCCGGAGCGCTCCATCGCCTGCAGCGCCTCGCGCACGGCGGGGCGGCCCACGCCGTACTGTTCCATCAGTTCGCGTTCGGACGGCAATTGCGAATCCGGCGGAAACTCGCCCGCATGGATACGCCCCATCAGGCGTTCCAGCACTTCCTGGTATAACTTGCGTCGCTGTATCGGTTCCGGCATGAGAGAAGCTGTCTCTGACTTTTAGGTATCGTTGGACGCGAACTCTACCACAATCCCAGGCCCGGCCTGACTTTGCGCCGGTTTGGCTGTGGCCCGGCATCAAGCCGCGGCACGCCCTTCCAGCACATCGCCAAAAAAGCTTTCGCTCCCTACCTGCCCGCCCTTCAATACCAGTTCCAGCCCGTCGCGGCGCGGATGCTCCGACCATGCGCGGCACAGCGGCGCGCCCGGCGCCAGGCCGGCGCACACCGACAAGGCGGCAATGTCCAATGCGCCGGCCACCTCGCCCGAGCTGTCGCCGCCGGCGATGGCGATGCGCCGCAAGTCGTTCGCCTCCAGGATGCCCCGCATGACTTGCGCCAGCGCCACGCCGACGCTGCGCGCGGCATCGGAACGCGCCATGCCGGCCGCGCGGGCAATGGCGTCGAAACCGATGACGCAAGGGTCGTCCGGCCCTTCCGCGGAAAACACCAGCGGGCTGCGGCCGGCGCCAAGCGCCGCGCCGGCGCGCGCGACCAGGCGCGCCAACTCCGTCTCGCGCGTGCCTTCGGCCAGCACCGCCGGCAAGTCCATGCGCTCGACGGCGAAACCATGCACGCGCGCCCAAGCGATCTGGCCGGCCGTCACCGGTGAACAACTGCCGCTGACGGCTGCGATCACCGGCGCCGGCCCGGCCTGCGGCAACGAAGGCTGGTCCGCAATCCAGCCGCGTGCGCGCCAGTAGGCCGCCAGCGCGTACTGCAAACCCGAAGACGAAGCGCTGAACACGCCCGCGCCCTTGCCTTCCCACACCAGCCGGCCGGCTTCGCGCAGGGTTTCCTCATCCAGCACGTCCACCAGCACCACCGGCTTGTCCTTGCCGCGCAAGGAAGGCAGGCGTGCGTGCGCAACCGAGGCGCCGTCGCGCAACTGCACCATGTCCACCAGTTCGATGCGGCGCCCGGTCTGTTTTCCCAGATGGCGGCGCAGGTCGGCTTCATCCATCGGCGTGACGGGATGGCGCGACATGGTCGGATGGCGATCCAGCCGATGGCCCACGCCATCGACCGCGGCGAACAGGTTGCCGAACATCTGGTAGCGCTTCAGGCGCGGCGCGCCCACCACCATCGGCGACCAGTCGCCCGGCATGGCGCGCACGCCGAGGTCGATGGCGCGGCCGATGGAGCCGGTCGCGGGGGCAGAGTCGAACGTAGAGCACACCTTGTATTGCAGCAGCGGCGGCCGCAGCGCCGCCAGTACCTCGAATGCCGGCGGCAGGTGTTCTTCCATCCATTGCGGCGAGCGCCCGCGCGAGGAACCGGCGATGCCGATGCAGCGCGCGTCGGGAAAGCGCGCCAGCATGGCCCGGTCCGGCGTGCGCAAAAATAGCACGGTGGACAGGCCGGCGGCCGTCATCACTTCCATGGCGTCGGTGGAGCCGGTGAAATCGTCGCCGTAGTAAGCCAGCAGCAAACCCGGCGGCAATGCGTTGCCTGGCGTTGTCATTTCCAGAATCCCAGCGCGGCCTGCAAGGCCGGGTTGCCCTTGGCGTGCTGCGCCAGCGGCACGCCTTCCATCGCCGCCACCCAGGCCTCGCGCAGCGCTTCGACGCCGGCCGACACGCCTTGCAGGTGGCCGAAGATGCCGCCGCCGGCGGTGTGTATCAGGTCGGCGCAGCCGATCGCGGCATAGGTGTCGGCCGCTTGCAGTCCGGTCTGGCCGGAGCTGAATACCGGCATGGTGGAAACCATGCCGGCGCCTTCGATCACCGGCGCCAGCACCGAACGCGCGGCGGCGATGACGCTGTCGTCCGGTTCGCTGAACTTGTTGCGCAGGCCATTGACGTGCATGTGGTCGGCGCCGGCCAGCCGCCATAGCTGCTGCCAGGGCGCGTAGTCCCAGCCCAGTTGCGGGCAACGCGTGAGGTAGCCCCAACCGGCGCGGTGCGCATGGATCGGCAGTTGCGCATGGCGGCGCAGTTCCTGCAGACCGACCAGGCCGATGGCGTTCAGGCTGGCCATCACGCAAGTGCCGCCGGCGGCCAGCACCAGGTCGTGGCGGCGACGCATCTGGTCGAGGTCGCCGGTAAGGTTGAAGGCCACCATGACCTTCTTGCCGGTGCGTTCGGCGTGTTCGTTGATGACGCGCATGACGGCGTGCACGCGTTCGTCGAACGGGCAGCGGCCGCCATCGGCTTGCAGCTCGTCGTCCTTGATGAAATCGATGCCGCCGGCCACCAGCTCGCGCACCTGCTGCACCGTCTCATCCACCGACAGGCCGATGCTGGGCTTGATGATGGTGCCGATCAGCGGGCCATGCGCGATGCCGGACAGCCTGCGCGTGCCCTCGATGCCGAAGGCCGGCCCCGGATACGCTTCGGCGAAGGCCTTGGGCAGTGTCAACCCGGTCAGGCGCAGGCCCGACACCTGGCGCAGCTCGAACAGGTTGCCGGCGATGGTGGCCATCAGGTTGGGCAAGGAGGCGCCGGTGTTCTCCAGCGGCCACGACAGTTCCAGTTCGCATTGCGTGTAGCGCTCGGCGCGCATGCCGCCCGGCAGGCTGGGTTCCTTGCTGTGGCCGAGGATGTTCAGGCGTTCGACACGGGCGCCCGAGCGCTCTTTCAGTTCCGGCGTTTCGGCGGCCAGGGCGACGAAGGTGCCGCTCGATTGCTCGCCGGCGATGACCTCGGCGGCGCGCGCGGGGTCGTCGCCGGTTTCCAGCCAGTAGCTGGCGTAGATGCGTTCCATTGGCTGTCTCTCTTATTGGTTCTTCATGCGCTGCAACGGGCCGCCGTCATGTGGTGCAGTCGGCTCGGGCGGCCCGGGCACGCTCAGGTGATGCGGCGGATGCTCTCCGCGATTTCCTCATGCTCGAACACCTTGAGCCAGTCGTCGCGCAGCAGGCGCGGCAAGCCGTTCTGGATGGCCTTGTTGCAGGCATCCGAGAAGGCGCCGGGGATTTCCTTGAAGATCACCGCGCCCAGGATGTTCATGTGGCCCAGCAGGAAGTCGCGCGCGGCTTCTTCCGGCACGCCGCGGCGCACGGTCTCGTCCATGGCCTGCTTCATCGCGTAGAGCAGCGTGGCGCACACGGTTTCCGACAGGCCCGGCTCCAGGATCGCCATCTGTTCCACGGTCAGGCGATAGCTGCGCAGGATCGGCTGGTAGATCACCTTGGCCACGTCCTCGCCGAGGTCGAAGGCCGACTCCGGGCCTTGCATCAGCGCGCTGGTGATCGACTGCCTGGCCGCGCCGCCGCCGAAGAAATCGCGCCGGCCTTCGGGCGTGCTCTCGTCGTTGAAGATCGGCGGGTGGCAAGGGTGCGCGACGAAATAGACCAGGTCCGGACGGTCCGGCAGGTGGCCGGCGAAGGGCGCGGCCGCATCCAGCGTCATCACCATCACGCCGGCGCGCAACTTGGGCGAGATCTCGGCGGCGACCTTGCCAATCAGGGTATCGGGCACCGCCAGGATGACCACGTCGACATTGTCCAGCGCGGCATCGATGCCCACGCAGTCGATCCCGGCCTCCTCCTTGAGGCGCTTCTGTCCGACCTCGCTCACTTCCACGTGGGCGACCTGGTAGTCCGACTTCTTGAGGTTCTTGGCCAGGCGCACGCCCATCTTGCCGCCGGCGCCGAACAAGGCGATTTTTTCTTTCATGATGACTCTCCGTTCAAAACTGCATCTCTGCACAAATGATTCGACAACAATCGTTTTATTCCGCAATGGCCCGGCCTTGCAGCTCGGGGATGTCTTCCCGTGCGCCGGCGCCGATGGCGAAGATCACCACCGCCGACAGCAGCATCAGCGCCCCCACCACGAACATCGGCGCCTGGTAGGAACCGGTCGCATCCTTGATGGCGCCGGTGATGAAGGGCGCCATGAAGCCGGCGGCGTTGCCCACCGTGTTGATCAGCGCAATGCCGGCAGCGGCCGCCGCGCCCGACAGGAAGCGCGCCGGGATCGACCAGAAGGTCGGCAGCGCCGAAAAGATGGCGCAAGCTGTCACGGTGATGGCCAGCACGGTGGCGGCCGGGGTCTGCATGTACAGCGCGGCCGGAATGCTGACTGCGCCCAGCAGCGCCGGCAGGCCGACGTGCCAGCTGCGCACGCCGCGGCGGGTGGCGTCACGGCTCCACAGGAACAGCGCGATGGCGGCCGGCAGATACGGGATCGCCGTGATCAGCCCCTTCTGGAACACATTGAATTTGGCGCCGAACTGGGCCTCGAAGCCGCCGATGATGGTGGGCAGGAAGAAGGCCAATGCATACAGGCCGTAGATCAGCCCGAAGTAGACCAGCGACAGCATCCACACGCGGCCGTTCTTGAGCGCGCCGGCGGCGTGCGGAACGTGGGTGGCCCGCTTGCCGCTTTGCTCGGCCTGCAGTTCGGCGGTGAGCCACTTGCGCTCGGCTTCGTTGAGCCACTTGGCGTCGGCCGGCTTGTCGGCCAGGTAGAACCAGGCGATCACGCCCACCACGATGGCCGGCAAGGCGACGCCGGCGAACATCACGCGCCAGCCTTCCAGGCCGAACAGGCCGTGCGCCTCGATCAGCAGCGCCGCCACCGGCGCGCCGATGACGATGGTCAGCGGCTGCGCCAGGTAGAACAGCGCCAGGATGTGGCTGCGGTGCCGGGCCGGCACCCACAGGCTCAGGTACAGGATGGCGCCGGGGAAGAAACCGGCCTCGGCCACGCCCAGCAGGAAACGCAGCACGTACAGCCCTTCCACGCTGCTGACCCAGGTAAACAGCAGGGCCACGATGCCCCAGGTGACCATGATGCGCGCCAGCCAGCGACGCGCGCCGTACTTGTGCAGGGCCAGGTTGCTGGGGATTTCCAGCAGCACGTAACCGATGAAGAACACGCCGGCGGCGAAGCCGAACTGGGCCGCGGTCAGCGCCAGGTCGCGGGTCATGCCGTTGGGACCGGCGAACGAGATCGCGGTGCGGTCGAGGAAATTGATGAAGAACATCAGGCCGACGAAAGGCACGAGCCTCATCGCGACCTTGCGGATGGCCGATTTCTCGACCGCGCTGGCGTTGGTTTGCATATTGTCTCCTGGCTGGTTGCGAGGCTATTGCCCTTCAACAACAACCTCTCTTGTTGTGTGTGCGCCAGGATCTGCGGGGGCTGCGAACGCCTGCGCTCGCCTGGCTGCCGTCTTTTTGCTGGTTCTGCGGTTTTGCTGGTTGCTACTGCTTGCTGCTGCTTGCTGTTGGTTGATGCCTGGTATTGCCACGCTGCGCGCTGTTATGGCCAGTTAGCGCGCCTTTCCCTTACAAAAGGCGTGTTTTCGCAACTGGTATCATCACTATACCAGTTTACTTTTTCAGCGATCGATTAATTTTTTGCAAGCCAAAGATGAACGCGGGCGACGATGCCGGATGGCAACCGGCTTCGGGGCCGCGTTCAGGTGAAGGAAGAAATGTGGAAGGGATGCGGAAAGGGGTGAGGCAGAAGATCAGGCTGCGGCCGGTTTGGGTCCGCTCCCTCCTCGTTCCAGCAGCAACTGCACGAAAGAACGCGCCGCCGGCGACAGTTCGCCGCCCTTGCGGGTGACGATGCCGATAGTCTGCGACATCGACTTCAGCGCCACCGGCAGGATGCGCAGCACGCCGCTGTCGACGAACATGCCGGCCACGCTGGTGGGCAGGATGGCGACCGTGTCGCTGGCCTGGCGCAGCACCGCCACCGTCACGAAGGTGGAGGCCGTAGCGATGGCGCCGGCCGGCAAATCCAGCCCGGCCAGATCGAACTCGCGCTCCAGCACCGCCCGCAGCGGCATGTGGCTGGGATAAGTGACCCAGCGGTAGCCCCGCAGGTCGGCCAGGCTGACCGACTTGCTGCGCAGGCGCGGATGCTCGCTCGACACCACCACCGACAATGGCTCGTCCGACAACGGCTGGTAGTGGTACTTGCCGGGGTTGTCCGACACGCTGGAGCGCCCCAGCAGCAGGTCGATGTGGCCATCGTCGAGCAAGCCCAGCATATGCACGCTGGTGTCTTCGATGATGTCGATGGACAGCTCCGGATGGCTCTTGTGCAAGGCGTTGACGGCCGGCACCACCAGCTCCGGCACCGCCCCCATCACGGCGCCGATGGCCAGCCGGCCGCCGCGCCCGGAGCGGATCTGCGCCATCTCCTCGCACAACGCGCCCAGGTCGGTCGCCATCAGCCGCGCGTAGCGGATCACGCAATGGCCGAACTGGTTGGGGATCAGCCCGCTTCGCGTGCGCTCGAACAATTGCGCCTCCAGCACCGCCTCCAGCTCGGCCAGCGACTTGCTGGCGGCCGACTGCGTCATGGCCAGCGCATTGGACGCCTTGTGCAGGGATTTATGGTCGTCCAGCGCGATCAGCAACTGGAGCTGCTTCATGCGCAGGCGCGACAGGAGGCTGTTGAGGTTCTGCTGGCTGGGGGCGCGTTTCATGGCATCGACAGTGAATAGATGGGGCAAAAGATGAGGCCAAAGATGAGGCCAAATCAGGTGAGTCGTAAAAGCGATCACATGATGGAAAGTCTTCACTATACAGCCCCAGCCGCCGGACGTATATTCATCGCCATCCGGAGCACAGGCATCCGGCCAGCCCCATCCCAAACACAAGCGGAGACACTGATGAGCACCCCTATCTATCGCGGCGTATTCCCCGTCGCCCCGACCATTTTCGACCAGAACGGCAAGCTCGACCTGGAAGGCCAGAAACGCGCCATCGACTTCATGATCGACGCCGGTTCCAACGGCCTGTGCATCCTGGCCAACTTCTCGGAGCAGTTCGTGCTGTCCGACGAGGAACGCACCCAGGTGCAAAACACCGTGCTGGAACATGTCGCCGGCCGCGTGCCGGTGATCGTCACCACCACCCACTACGGCAGCCAGATCTGCGCCGAGCGCAGCCGCGCCGCGCAGGACGCCGGCGCCGCCATGGTGATGGTGATGCCGCCGTACCACGGCGCCACTTTCCGCGTCTCGGAAAAGCAGACCTACGAATTCTATGAGCGCGTCTCCGCCGCCATCGACATCCCGATCATGATCCAGGATGCGCCGGTGGCAGGCACGCCGTTGTCGGCGCCGTTCCTGGCGAAGATGGCCAAGGAAATCGAAAACGTCTCCTACTTCAAGATCGAAACCGCCGGCGCCGCCTCCAAGCTGCGCGACCTGATCGAACTGGGCGGCGACGCCATCGTCGGCCCGTGGGACGGCGAGGAAGCCATCACCCTGATCCCCGACCTCGACGCCGGCGCCACCGGCGCCATGACCGGCGGCGGTTATCCGGACGGCATCCGCAAGATCACCGACGCCTACTTCGCCGGGGACACCGAGAAAGCCGCCGAGCTGTACATGCACTGGCTGCCGCTGATCAACTACGAAAACCGTCAATGCGGCCTGGCCGCCTGCAAGGCGCTGATGCTCGAAGGCGGCGTGATCAAGTCCGACATGCTGCGCCATCCGCAGCCGCCGATGCACCCGAAGGTGCGCGAAGGCCTGCTGCGCGTGGCGCGCCGCTTGAATCCGCTGGTGCTGACCTGGGGCAAGTAACAAGTAAGGTAACGGGCAACGAGAAAACGGGAGCTTCGCTCCCGTTTTTTATCCGCCCTGCGCCGCCGATGACGGCACGGCGCGTTACGGTGAACTATGTCATCCTGCCGCTTTGCGCTTGCCAGACACAGGAGATTGCCTTGAACCACTTCCGCCCCGTCGAACTGCACCACGCCAGCCGCCTGGTCAACCACGGACCGACCGTGCTGGTTACCGCCGCCCACGGCGAACGGCGCAACATCATGGCCGCGGCCTGGTCGATGCCGGTGGAATTCACGCCGCCGCGCATCGCGGTGGTGATCGACAAGAGCACCTATACGCGCGAGCTGATCACCGCCTCCGGCGGCTTCGGCATCATCGTGCCGGGCGCGGCGCTGATGGATCTGACCTATGCGGTGGGCAGCGCAAGCGGGCGCGACATGGACAAGTTCGCGCACCACGGCATCGCCGCCGGCGCCGGCCCGGTGTTAGGCATGCCGACGCTGGAACAAGGCTGCGCCGCCTGGCTGGAATGCCGCTGGATCGAAGAGGCGCATACCGAGAACGCCTACGACACCTTCTTCGGCGAGGTAGTCGCGGCCGCCGCCGACGCCCGCATCTTCGCCAACGGCCACTGGAATTTCACCGAAGAAAACACCGGCTTGCACACGCTGCACCACCTGGGCGCCGGCAAGTTCGTCGTCGCCGGCAATCAGCAACAAGCCGCGCTCCCAGCAGCCAAGTAAGCTCGCCTTCCTTGCGCGACAGTCATCGGGAATAGCGCCGTCATGTGGTAATACCTTTTTACCTTTGATGTGATCTCGTATAATTCCCGAGCCCGGAACCCTACAACAAACACACGTCCGGGCGCGGGCAGAAATGCGGCAAACGGCATGTCTGCCTGACCACCATCAAAAACAAGGAGACAACATGTCCTACGCCAATCCGGCTGCCGCTGCGCAGCCGATGGACGGCGAATCCGCGGTCGGCCGCCGCGTTATCGCCAAGCTGCACCGCAAGATCGTCTGGTACTGCTTCTTCCTCTTCATGATCAATTACCTGGACCGGGTCAACGTCGGCTTCGCCGCGCTGACGATGAACGCCGACCTGGGATTGTCGGCCAAGGTCTACGGGCTGGGCGCGGGGATCTTCTTCCTCGGCTACATCGCCTTCGAGATTCCCAGCAACATGATCCTGCACCGGGTCGGCCCGCGCATCTGGATCGCCCGCATCATGATCACCTGGGGCCTGGTCGGCTGCGCCATGGCCATGATCCAGGGCGCCTGGAGCTTCTATGCGCTGCGCTTTTTGCTGGGCCTGGCCGAAGCCGGCTTCGCGCCGGGCGTGCTGCTGTACATGACCTACTGGTTCCCGAAGAAGGAACGCGGCAAGGCCGTGGCCGGCTTCATGCTGGCCACCGTGCTGTCCTCGGTGGTCGGCGCGCCGCTGTCGGGTTGGCTGCTCAGTTCCACCCACGGCTGGGCCGGGCTCTCCGGCTGGCAATGGATGTTCATCCTGGAAGGCCTGCCGGCGGTAATCATGGGCGTGGTCACATTGTTTTACCTGGTAGACCGCCCCGAGCAAGGCAAGTGGCTGAACGCAGAGGAACGCCAATGGCTCACCTCCACCCTGGCCGCCGAACAGCAAAGCAACGCCTCGCATGCCCAGCATGATTTCGCCACCATCTTCCGCGACCCGCGCATGTGGATCCTGACGCTGATCTACATGTTCAACGCCGTGGCGATCTACGGCGTGGTGCTATGGCTGCCGCAGATCGTCAAGAGCCTGGGCGGCCTGAACAACTTCCAGACCGGCCTGGTCGCCGCCATCCCCTTCATCTGCGCCGCCGTCGGCCTGGTCCTGGTAGCGCGCAGCTCGGACCGCACCGGCGAGCGCAAGCTGCACACCGCTTGCGCCGGCCTGTGCGGCGGCGTGTTCCTGGCCGCCAGCGCGCTGGCGCCTTCGCCGCTGCTGGGCCTGGTGCTGCTATGCATCGCCGCCATGGGCTTGTGGGCCACGCTGGGCGTGTTCTGGACGCTGCCCACGCAATTCCTGGCCGGCGCCGCCGCGGCCGGCGGCATCGCCATGATCAACGGCTTCGCCCAGATCGGCGGCTTCGTCGGCCCCTACCTGGTGGGCTGGATCCGCGAAAGCACGCAAAGCTTCTCGACCGCCCTGCTGGTGCTGGCGATGAGCCCGATCATCGGCTTCTTCCTGTGCCTGACGCTGAAAATGCGCAACGACAGGACCGGGCGTTAAACCACCCTGGCGCCGGACGCATGGCGGCCGGCGCCATTATTTTTGCGGGAACGACATGACAAGCACCTCATTGGCCCAACGCCTGCGCCAGCCCGGCATCGTGGTGGCGCCCGGCTGCCACGACGCGCTGGGCGCGCGCATCTACCAGCAGGCCGGCTTCGAAGCCGTGTACATGACCGGCAACGGCCTCTCGGCCAGCCTGCTGGGCGCGCCCGATATCGGCCTGCTCGGCATGAGTGAAATGGTGGAACGCGGACGCGCCTTCGCCGCCGCCGTCGATGTGCCGGTGATCGCCGATGCCGACACCGGCTACGGCAACCTCAACAACGTGGCGCGCACGGTGCAAGGCTATGAAGCCGCCGGCGTGCAGGCGATCCACCTGGAAGACCAGGTCACGCCCAAGAAATGCGGCGCCATGAAGGGCCTGGCGCTGGTATCGATGGAAGAGCATGCGGAAAAGATCCGCATCGCGGTGGCCACCCGCAAGAGCGCCGATTTCCTGATCATCGGCCGCAGCGATGCCCGCATCCCGCTCGGGCTGGACGAGGCGCTCGCACGCGGCCGGGCCTACGCCGCCGCCGGCGCCGACCTGGTGCTGCTGGAGATGCTGCAATCGGAAGAAGAAATGCGGCGCGCATTATCGGCCATCGACGCGCCGCTGATGTTCAACGCGGTCGACGGCAAGACCCCGCCGCTGAACGCCGCGCAGTTCGAGCGCCTGGGGTTCCGCTTGCTGAGTTTCCCGATCTCGGCGACGCTGGCCTACACCCACATGATGCAGCGCCTGGCCGAACATATCCGCGCCACCGGCAGCGCCTTCGGCGTGCCATCGGGTTCGGCGGCGATCGCCGATTACGAAGCAGTGCTGGGGCTGGAGCGCTACCAATAAACTATCGGCGGTGCCGCACATGGGCGGGGCGGCCAGGAGCCCCCTCCTCACATGCCGCCCCAATTGCCTGACTCACTTAAGCCACTGCTTGATACGCTCACGCAGCACTTCGCAGCTGATGCCGTAGCGGTCATGCAGCGTCGGCAGCGCGCCAGCATCCAGGAATGCATCTGGCAAGCCGGCCATCTCGAAACCTGCGGGCTGGACGCGATTGCGCATCAGCGTGGTGGCGACGATTTCGCCCAGGCCGCCAATGACCGAGTGGTTTTCGGCCACCACCACCAGACGATTTTTCTTTTTGACTTGCTCCAGGACGGTTGCTTCGTCGAAGGGCTTGATGGTCGGGCAATGCAGAACGCCGACGCTGACGTTGTCAGCTTCCAGAACCTTGGCCACTTCCAAAGCACGCATGGTCATGAAACCGCTGGAAATGATGAGCACATCGTTACCATCGCGAAGTTCCTTGGCCTTGCCCAGCTCGAACCTGTAGTCGTACTCGTCCAGCACCAGCGGCACGTTTCCGCGAGCCAGGCGCATGTAGACAGGCCCCTTGTGTTCGGCAATCTGCGGAACTGCTTGCTCAAGATCCAGAGCGTCGCAAGGGTCAACGATAGTCAGCCCCGGAATTGCGCGCATCATGGCCAGGTCTTCGGTCGCCTGGTGGCTGGGGCCGTAGCCGGTCGTCAGGCCGGGCAACGCACAGCAAATCTTCACGTTCAAGTTCTCTTCGGCAATGATCTGATGAATGAAATCATAGGCGCGACGGGTAGCGAAGACAGCATAGGTTGTCGCGAACGGAATCAGGCCCTCTTTTGCCATGCCGCCGGCGGCTGCCATCAGCAGCTGCTCGGCCATGCCCATCTGGAAGAAGCGCTCCGGATATGCACGTTGGAACAGGTGAAGGTCCGTATATTTCGCCAGGTCGGCGGTCAGGCCAACGATTTCAGGGCGATTGGCGGCATATTCGACCAGCGCCTTACCGAAGGGAGCGGCTTGAACACGCTGCCCTTCGGCTGCGATAGAGGCAATCATCGCCGACGTGGTCAGGCGTGGCTTCTTTTCAGCTACGGTATTCATGCTTCGTTTCCTTCGTTGTAAGACTGGTCGAGAATTTTCAATGCTTGCTGCCATTCCGGCGGGTCCACGCGGATGAAGTGATTCTTCTCCCGCTGTTCCAGGAACGGGACGCCCTTGCCCATGAGGGTGTCGAACAGGATGACGCGGGGCTTCGGTTCGGCCAGTTGACGGGCCACGTCAAACGCCTTCACCACGGCAGCAAGGTCATTGCCGTTCACACGTTGGACGTGCCAGCCGAAGGATTCCCACTTGTCGGCCAGCGGCTCGAATCCCATGACTTTGCTGGACGGGCCATCTGCTTGTTGGTTGTTGATATCGACAAGGCAAATGAGATTGCTCAACTGATGGTGCGCAGCGCCCATGGCGGCCTCCCAAGTCGCACCTTCATCCAGTTCTCCGTCCGACATCGAGTTGTAGACGAATGCCGGATTCTTCTGGTAGCGCAGCCCCAGAGCCATGCCAACGCCAATGGCGAGGCCTTGCCCCAGCGAGCCGCCTGAGATTTCCATACCGGGGGTGTAAGTCGCCATCCCCGACATGGGCAGACGGCTATCGTCGCTACCGTAGGTTTCCAGCTCGTCTTCAGGAACGATGCCCGCTTCAATCAGCGCGGCATACGCGGCAATCGCGTAGTGCCCATGAGACAGCAGGAAGCGATCCCGGCCTTCCCATTCCGGGTCCGATGGCCGCAGCCGCATCGAGTGCTTGTAGGCCACAGCCAGTACGTCAGCCCAACCGAGTGCTTGACCGATATAGCCTTGCCCCTGAACTTCGCCCATGCGAACGGCGAAGCGGCGGATTCGATATGCGCTTTCGCGCAAACTTGCCAAATTTTCAGACATGAGAAACCCTTAGTGGATGAATGCGTATTGGTTCAGAGGAATCCGATGGAGAACCACGGTATGAAGGCGACAATCAGCAGCCCCACCACCAGTGCTCCCAGATAGGGCCAGATACGCTTGACTGCGACGTCCGGATGAACACGGCCAATCGTGCAAGCGGCGTAATATCCCAGGCCGAACGGCGGCGCGAACAAACCAACGCCCATGGACAGGATGATCACCATTGCGTAGTGCACCTCATGAACCCCAATGGCCTTGGCAACCGGGAAAAGCAACGGGGCAAACAGCACCATGGCGGGGATTCCTTCCAAGACGCTGCCCAGAACGATGAATGCTGCGATAGAGACCAACAGGAAGCCGTACTTCCCGCCCGGCACACTTGTCATGGCCTCGGCCAGCGCGTGCGAGAACCCCGACTGAGTCAGCGCCCACGACATCCCCGTGGCAGTGCCGATGATGAACAGGATGGCCCCGGACAAAGCCGCGGTATCGACCAGCATCGGATACAGGCGAGACCAGTCGAATTTGCGATAGACAAGCAGGCCAGCTACCACTGCGTATGCGATCCCGATGGTCGAAACCTCGGTTGCAGTTGCGACACCTTCCACCACGGCAGTGCGAATCAGAATCGGGAGCAGCAATGCGGGAAGAGCGATCACCAGCGTACGCAATACCACCTTACCCGGGGCGCGCTTGAAGCCTTCGGTAATCTCAGCGCTGCGCCAGCGAGCCAGTATCGCCAGCAATATCGCCAGTACGATGCCGGGCATGATGCCGCCGGTAAAGAGCGCCGCAATTGAAACACCGGCCACCGACCCGATGGTGATGAGCACCAACGACGGCGGAATCGTCTCCGCCATGGCGCCCGATGCGGCCAAGAGCGAGATCAGTTCGCCCTCATGGTTGCCGCGGCGTTTCATTTCCGGCAGCAGCACCGGGGCCACTGCCGCCATGTCGGCAGTCTTGGCGCCGGAGATGCCCGACACCAGCAACATCGCACCCAGCAGCACGTAGTTCAGGCCGCCACGCACATGGCCCAGCAGCGACGCCAAAAAGTCCACCATCGCCTTGGCCATGCCGGTCATCTCGACCAGATGGCCCAGCAGAATGAACAGCGGTACTGCCAGCAAGATAAGCGAACTCATGCCTTCATCGAAGCGCCCGGCCACCACAGCCAGCGGGCTGGACGTCACGGTCAGCATGAACGCAACGGTCGCCAGGCCGAAACAGAAAGCAATGGGAATACCCATCAAGACGGAGACTCCCAGTACCAGACCGAAGAAAATGACCAGGTTCCAGTTCCCGATGCTCTGCAGCCACCCGGAGCCTAGATACATGGCGCCACCAGCCACAGCTACCAGGGCAACAACGCCCAGCAGGTCGCTCAGGCGCTGGCGCGAAATGCGCAGCAGCGAAATGGCAATCATCAGCGCGGCGCCAACGGCAACTGCTGCGGCACGCACTGTATTTGGCCATCCCAATGCGGGCGTCTGGACGAACATCTCGTCTTCCGCGTATTCCCACATGGGTCCCATGAGGATGAGCAGCATCAGGCACGGCGCAATGATGGCCAAGGCTTCAGCCCAGGCCTTGCCACGGTCGCTTAAGAAACCGAGAAGGACGGTAGTCCGCATGTGGGTGCCGCGACGCAAAGCTACCGCGGCACCGAGATTGGCCAGCCACAGGAACAGGATCGAGGCCAGCTCATCAGTCCAGGGAAGCGGGCTGTTGAAAATGAACCGCATGACAACGCCGGCCAAGAGCACGCCTACCTCGCCAACGACAAGCGCTGCTGCAGGAATCTCGATGGCGTGGCCCAGCCAGTTCTCCATACGAGCGGACAACGACGTATCCGCTACAGTCGATTGCTCAAGCGACATGGTATTCACCCCAGGCTCCCCACACTGTTCTGCAGCAGCTTCCAGGCATCTTCACCGAACTTGGCGCGAAGGTCCTTGTAGAAGGTTCCTTTAGCCAGCATCTCCTTGAAGGAATCCTTGTCCGCCTCGATGATTTGCACACCCTTGCCCTTCAGCTCGTTGCGCGCGAAGCCGGACAGCGCGGCGATGTCGGCACGCTCGTCGGTGGCTGCCTTATCCAGCTCGCGGCGCACGATTTCCTGGATATCCTTCGGCAGGCGCTCAATGGCACGGCGGTTGCCAAGAATCCAGTAGGCATCCCACACGTGGTTGGAGATGGTGCAGAACTTTTGCACCTCATACAGACGCGCGGTACTGATGATGGCCAGCGGATTCTCTTGCCCCTCGACCAGCCTGGTTTGCAGCGATGAGTACACCTCGTTGAAGTTAATTGGCGTCGGGCTGGCGCCCAGTGCGGTGAACAGCGACGTCAGCATCGGTGCTGCCGGCACGCGAAGCTTCAGGCCCTTCAGGTCTGCGGCGGTCTTGACTGGCTTGGTCGAGGTAGTGATTTGGCGGAATCCGTTGTCCCATGGCTTGGACATGGTCAGCAGACCCACCTTCTCAATTTGGGCACGGACGTAAGCGCCCAACGGACCATCCATCGCCTTCCAGACCTCTTGATAGTCGTGGAAAGCGAAACCGGTATTGACGATGCCGGCCGCCGGCACCAACGTGGACAGAACCACACTGGCCTGGTTGAAGAATTCAACGCCGCCGTTACGAATCTGCGACATCAGGTCGGTATCGGAGCCCAACTGGTTCGCCGGGAACAGTTTGATTTCCAGGCGCCCATTCGTGGCGTTGCGAATACGATCAATCGCTTCCTGGGCTCGCTTGTTCACCGGGTGCGTCGGATCCTGACCAGTTGCGAACTTGTAGGTGAATTCGGCAGCATTGGCAGGACGACTCGCGATGGAGAAGAGCGGCAAAGCGGCGCCGACAGCGCCTGCCTTCAGAATTTGACGACGGGTGATGCCTTTCTTTGTGATTTCGGTTGTCATGTCAGGTCTCCTATTTTTCTGATTTCTTTAATATTCGGCAACGCCGGCTTAGTGAATCAACATGCCGCCGTTCACATCCAGTGTGATGCCGGTGCAGTATTGGGAAAGGTCGCTGCCCAGGAAGACGCAGGCGCCGCCGATATCGTCTGCGCGCCCCAGGCGGGCCAGAGGAATCGTCTCTGCGATCTCCGCCTTCTTTTCTTCGGTCAACTTGCCCTTGATGATGTCGGTACCAATCAGGCCAGGAGTAATGCTGTTGACGCGGATTCCTTCAGGACCGAATTCACGCGCCATTGCTCGCGCCAGGCCAAGCACGCCGGCCTTCGCGGCGGAATAATGCGGGCCGCCCAGGATGCCGCCACCGCGTTGCGCGGAAACGGACGAGATGCAAACGATGGAACCGCTCTTTTGCTTCTGCATCGCCGGCAGCACGGCCTGCGACATGTACATCGTGCCACGCAGGCTCACGTCGAGAACGCGGTCGTAGTCATTGCCGGTGATTTCCAGGGTCTTCACCGGCTGAGTGATGCCGGCGTTGTTGATGAGGATGTCGATGCGGCCGTATTTGGCGAGTGCGGAGGCGGCAGCAGCGTCGCACGACGCCTTATCGGTAACGTCCGCAACCAGGCCGAGATGGCCATCCCCCAGACGCGCTGCTGCTCCGGCAGGGTCTGCCTGCTCCAAATCCAGGACAACCACGCGAGCGCCATGCGATGCCATCAGGCGTGCAGTAGCGAATCCGAGACCGTTGATACCCGCACCGCCAGTGATGACGGCGACTTTATCCTTGAGCAGCATGAAATACATCTCCAGTTAGTTGGCGTTTGTTCAAAGGAACACTGGAGACAAAGTGGGCAATAGTGCGCCGCAACGCAGCTCTATTGGCCGCTCGCAGATGTCTCCTTTTGTTCTGGGTTCGAATATTCAACCTTTCAGGAACTGACGACAAGCGAAGTCTCGTCATGGTAAAGTGACGATCCGTCATCTTAAGAATGAAACCTCAAATGGCGACGCTACCTCCCCTGCCCAACCTACAGGCATTCGAAGCTGTTGCGCGACGAAAAAGCTTCGCGGCAGCTGCAAGCGAGTTGCACGTCACTGCCTCCGCAGTCAGTCACCAGGTAGCGAGACTTGAAGCATTTCTAGGTGTCAGATTGTTCGAGAGAAGCTCTCACGCCGTGGTCATTACCGATGCGGGCGAGAGCTTTCTTGCGCGTGTTCAAGGTGCTCTATCGGCCATCACCGCGGCGTCCATGGACGTCAAACAGGGGGTCAGCAAGAGTCTGTACATTCACTCGGCGCCGAGTATCGCCAGTCTCTGGCTTATGTTGCGACTCAACGACTTCGCCCGCTCCTATCCTGAAATTTCTTTCAATCTTTCTGCCGCACATACGCCAAGCAACTTCGAACTTGGCGAAGCTGATATCGATATTCGATATGGCATCCCGAATTGGCCAGGCTTGCAGGTTGAGCCATTGTTTGATGAACGAATCGTTCCTTTGGCAAGCCCCGCCTTCATTGAAGAAAACCAGTTACGAAAGCCGGCAGACCTGCTTGGCGTGAAGCTCATTCGAAGCAATGTCAGCGTGGTTCAATGGGCGGATTGGTTTGCGGAGTTTTCAAAAGTACGTCCACCCGAGCAATTCCCTGTTCGATTCGACCGCGCTCAGATGTCGCTCGACGCGGCAACACAAGGATTGGGAGTTGCCTTGGAAAGTACAACTGTCGCGGCACAACACATCAAGGAAGGGAAGTTGAAGCCGGTGTTCGGATTGACAAAATGCATCCGTATCAAAGCTCACTTCGCGGTGTATCCCGCTCACCATATAAAACGGCCCGCGGTTGAGGCATTTTTGGGGTGGTTACGACAGCAAGCCAAGATTCAATAAAAATGGGCCGCAATACAGTAATGCCGTCCAGTTGAGGCAAAAGCACTCATCACCGAGCCCGTTCGGGCCGAGTATATCGAAGCCAGCGTGTCGGCCTTACCGGTCTTGCCTGCCCTTCGATACGCTGCTTGCGCAGCTACTCAGGGCGAACGGAGTCTGAACCACGCAAGCACAAATGCCGTTCAGCACTTAACTGAACGGCATTAGCCGCAATGCTGTCCATTTTCATCAACCGGCCAAGCCAGATAGACTTCCTCGGCCTTGAGCGTCTTCATGAAATTTTCAGCCTGATGAGTTCGCCTCGCAGCCAAGTCATTGATTTTCATCGATTTTATAAGACCAGGTTCCCATTCATCATTAAATCTGCCCACTTATAATTCTCAAGCACAACAAGATCACCCGATAACCAAAACTTATCCCCTGCGCCCTATTGGTCTTACCAATAAACTGGTATTATCCAATCCGCAAAACGACAAGGCCCGCCATGCCGCTTGCGCTTCCAAGGCTTGCAGCGGCAATCCGCCGGCGCCGATTTGAGACAACTTATTTTCCAAAGGAAACAAGATGAAATTACTCCGCTACGGCCCGGTTGGGCAGGAAAAGCCCGGCATCCTGGACCAGGCTGGCAAGATCCGCGACCTGTCGGCGCACATCGCCGACGTCAACGGCGCCGCCCTGAGCGATGCGTCGCTGGCCAAGATCCGCGCGCTCGACATCAACAGCCTGCCCGTGGTGGACGGCAATCCGCGCATCGGCGCCTGTGTCGGCAATATCGGCAAATTCATCTGCATCGGCCTGAACTACGCCGACCATGCCGCCGAATCCAACCTGCCGATCCCGGCCGAGCCGGTGGTGTTCAACAAGTGGACCTCGGCCGTAGTCGGCCCCAACGACAACGTCAAGATCCCCCGCGGTTCCAAGAAGACCGACTGGGAAGTCGAACTGGGCGTGGTCATCGGCAAGGGCGGCGCCTATATCGACGAGAAGGATGCGCTGTCGCACGTGGCCGGCTATTGCGTGGTCAACGACGTCTCCGAGCGCGAATACCAGATCGAGCGCGGCGGCACCTGGGACAAGGGCAAGGGCTGCGACACCTTCGGCCCGATCGGCCCATGGCTGGTCACCCGCGACGAAGTCCCCGATCCGCAGAAGCTGGGCATGTGGCTGGAAGTGGACGGCAAGCGCTACCAGAACGGCAACACCAGCACCATGATCTTCGGCGTGGCGCACATCGTCGCTTACCTGTCCAAGTTCATGAGCCTGCAGCCGGGCGACGTCATCTCCACCGGCACGCCGCCGGGCGTGGGCATGGGCGTCAAGCCGGAGGCGGTGTTCCTGCGCGCCGGCCAGACCATGCGCCTGGGCATCGACGGCCTGGGCGAGCAGCAGCAAAAGACCATCGACGCTTAAGCCGTCCCGGCAGCGTCGCCGGCACATACCAACAATAAGAACAATGCGCGCAGGCCGGCCGGCTTGCGCGCCGACCTCAAGATCAGATCACGAGAAGGAGAAGGCAATGAATCATTACGACTTCCAGGGCCGCAGCGCCATCATCACCGGCGGCGCCCAGGGTTTCGGTTACGCGGTGGCCGAGCGCCTGCTGCAGGGCAAGGCCAAGGTCGTGCTGTGGGACATGGACGAGAAGGCGCTGGCCGAGGCGCGCGCCAAGCTGGAGCCGCTGGGCAATGTCGAAACCATCAAGGTCGACATTTCCAATGAAGCCGACGTCAAGAAAGCCATCGAAGCCACCGAAAAGGTCACCCAGTCGATCGATATCCTGGTGCACAGCGCCGGCATCGCCGGCCAGAACAATCCGGTGGCCGACTATTCGCCGGAAGAATGGCGCCGCGTGATCGACATCGACCTTAACGGCGCGTTCTACGTCAACCAGGTGGTCGTGCAGCGCATGATCGCCCAGAACTACGGCCGCATCGTCAACATCGCTTCCATCGCCGGCAAGGAAGGCAACCCGACCGCCTCGGCCTACAGCGCCGCCAAGGCCGGCATGATCGCCCTGACCAAGAGCCTGGGCAAGGAAACCGCGACCAAGAACATCGCCGTCAACGCCATCACCCCGGCCGCCGCGCAAACCCGCATCCTGGAGCAATGCACCCAGGCGCACATCGACTACATGCTGTCGAAGATCCCGCGCGCGCGTTTCGTGAAGGTGGAAGAACTGGCTGCCATGGTGGCCTGGCTGGTGTCGGAAGAGAACTCCTTCACCACCGCGTCGGTGTTCGACCTGTCGGGCGGCCGCGCAACCTATTGAGCGACACCATCGACCGGCACTCTCGCCA
This sequence comes from Herbaspirillum sp. SJZ106, assembly GCF_006715495.1. GTDB lineage: Bacteria > Pseudomonadota > Gammaproteobacteria > Burkholderiales > Burkholderiaceae_D > Herbaspirillum. The sequence continues at coordinate 74,087 of NZ_VFNI01000006.1, read as the reverse complement.
GCAGCCTGCATAGGGGCATGATGCAGGCCCGCCTGCGGCGGCCGGTCGCAATATCGTCAATGTAAAAAGCAGCACCGGCGGGCGGAGTCCTTCCGTCCGCTCATCCAATCGCACAACAACAATAAGCGACCTCCGCGTACCGCGCGGCGGCATCGGACTTTTTTGCGCCTTCGGTTTTAATCAAAAGCCTTTCGAGGAGAGACATCATGGCAGCAGTACCCTATCCGGCCAGCACGGCGGATGTTCAAGAATCCGACCTGTACCGCAGAATCACCTGGCGCTTCGTGCCCTTGCTGATGGTCTGCTTCGTGTTCGCCTACCTGGACCGCGTCAACATCAGTTTCGCCAAATTGCAGATGCAAAGCGACCTGGGTTTCTCGGACGCCGTCTACGGCCTGGGCGCGAGCATATTCTTCGTCGGCTACTTCCTGTTCGAAGTGCCGAGCAACATGATCTTGCACAAGGTCGGCCCCAAGCGCTGGATCGCCCGCATCATGGTCACCTGGGGCATCGCCTCGGCGGCGATGATGTTCGTCAGCAACGAGACCAGCTTCTATATCCTGCGCTTCCTGATCGGCTTGCTGGAAGCCGGCTTCGTGCCGGGCGCACTGTACTTCTTCACCAACTGGTTCCCGTCGGTGCGCCGCGGCCGCATCAATTCGCTGTTCATGGCGGCCATCGCCGTGTGCGGCATCATCGGCGGCCCGCTGTCGGGCGGCATCATGAAGTGGAGCCATGGCATGGCCGGCATGCACGGCTGGCAATGGCTGTTCCTGCTGGAAGGCATTCCGTCGATCCTGCTGGGCGTGGTGTGCTACCTGGTGATCGACGACAAGATCGAAGACGCCCGCTGGCTCAAGCCTGAAGAGAAGAAGCTGCTGATCGATCGCATCGCGGCCGAACCCAAGAGCGAAGCGGTGCACTCCTTCGGCGCGGCATTGAAACAGCCGTCGACCATCGTCATGTCGCTGATCTACCTGGTGCTGGCTTCCGGCATCTATGGCCTGGTGTTCTGGATGCCGCAACTGATCAAGACCGCCGGCACCGACGACACCTTCATCATCGGCCTGATCTCGATGGTGCCGTACATCTGCGCCGGCCTGGGCATGATCTTCATCGGCCGCAGCTCCGACCGCACCGGCGAACGCCGCTGGCACCTGGCCGGCTGCGCGCTGATCGGCGGCATCGGCTACGCGGCCTCCGCCTACTTCGGCGACAACACGCTGATCCTGGTGATCGCGCTGTCGGCGGCCGCCACCGGCATCATCGCCGGCATCGGCCTGTTCTGGATCCTGCCTCCGCGCGTGCTGTCGGGCGCGGCGGCCGCGGCCGGCATCGCGCTGATCAATTCGGTCGGCCAACTGGGCGGCATCATCACCCCCTACATGGTCGGCAAGATCCGCGACCTGACCGGCAGCGCCGCCATCGGCCTGTATGTGGTCGCCGCCGAATGCCTGGTCGGCGCCGCCCTGCTGCTGTGGGCACTGCCGCGCCGCATCTACTTCCGCGAACCCGCGCAGAAGTGATCCGGCATCGCGCGTAAAGCGCAGGCCCGCCATGCAAAAAGCCCCCAAGGCCCGGAGTTTCGTCCTGGCCTTGGGGGCTTTTCATTTCGCGGTCGGTTTCCCTTGCGCCGCCGCCGTCCGCTCAGGGCGCCGCCGCTCCATTGCCGGCGGCATCGTCGTGCCAACCGCCGCCCAGCGCCTTGTACAGCGATACCGTGGCCTGCAGCCGCTGCAGCTTGATCTGGCCCAACTGGTTCTGCGCTTCCGACAGGGTGCGCTGGGTATCGAGCACCACCATCAAATCCTCGGCCCCGGCGCGGAAACGGATTTCAGACAGGTCGAAGGCGAAACGCGCCTGGTCGACCTCCCCGCTCTTGAGCCGATAGCGCTCTTCCAGGCTGCGGATCGCCCCCAAGGCCTTTTCCACTTCCGAGAGGGAATTGATGACGCCCTGGCGATACACCTGCACCAGTTCCTCCTTCTGCGCAATGGCCAGATCGCGCTGGTTCTTCAGGCGGCCGCCGTCGAAGATCGGCGCGATCAGGCCGGCGCCGATGCTGGCGAACAAATTGGGCCCGTCGAACAGCGACAGCAGCGCATTGCTTTGCGCCCCGGTGGAACCCGTCAGCGTGATGCTGGGGAACAGGGCCGCGCGCGCCACCGCGACGTTGGCGTTGGCTGCAACCAGATTGGCTTCGGCGCGGCGGATGTCGGGGCGGCGCATCAACAGTTCCGAGGGCAGGCCGGCTGAAATGCGCGGCATCCGGATACGGGACAGGCCCTTCTCCTGCACGGTGAAATTCTGCGGCGGACGGCCGAGCAGGATCGCCAGCGCGGTCTGCGCGTCCTGTTCCTGCTGCTGCAGATCGGGAATCAGCGCCTTCTGGTTGGCCAGCGCCGAGCGCTGGCGCGCCAGATCCAGCGGCGAGGCGGAACCGGCCCGGCTTTGCGCTTCGACCAGCCTGAGCACGCGCTCGGCGGTGCTGACGTTCTGGCGCGAGATCTCCAATCGGTCGCGCAGCGACAGCACCTGCAGGTAGGTCGAGACGATGCCGCTGGTGACCGTCAGCGCGACCGTCTCGCGGTCATAGCGGTTGGCGCGCAGCGAGGCTTCGGCGGCGTCGCGACTTGCGCGGTTCTTGCCCCAGAAGTCCACTTCATAGCTGACCTGCAAGGCGGCGCCGGCGGAATTGACCGGCGAGCCACCCGAAATCGGCAAGTCGCGCGCGGCGTTGGCATTGATCTCGACATTGGGCAACAGCGGCGCGCCCGCGATGCGCGCCTGCGCCTCGGCCTGCTTGACGCGAGAGAAAGCGGCCGCGATCTCAAAATTATTGCGCTGCCCTTCATCGACCAGCGCGCTCAGTTCGCTGCTGCCGAATTGCTTCCACCAATCCGAATCGGGCCATAGCTGTTCGGCATGCGCCACATCGGCGAGGGCGCCGATGCTCCATTTATCCGGCACCTGCATCTCGGGCAACGGATCGGTCTGGATCGGGCGCCAGGCGCAGCCGCCCAGCGCCAGGACGCATGCCAGCGTCAACGGCAATGGGGACAACGCTGCAAACTTGGGTGGACGACTGGAATTCATATGTCAGATACGTAGCAGATCATGCGCAGGCCTTGCACTGATGCCGTTCAGTGAAGCGCTGAACGAACGGCATGTTTATTTGTGTTTGTGGAGTCCGGACTCCGTTCGCCCTGAGTCGCTGCGCAGCAGCGTATCGAAGGGCAGGCAAGGGCGCTAACGCCGGCACGCTGGCTTCGATACAGCCCTGGCGGGCCTACTCAGCCCGAACGGATTCTGTAATGAGTGGTTCAGAATGCGCCTTAACGGAACGACATTACTGGCGTTGCACCATTTTTACAGCTTTGGCGCCGCAGGCACCAGTACCTGCTCCCCTTCCTTCAAACCCGATATCACTTGCGCACGTTCGCCATCGCGGATGCCGATCTTGATCTTGCGCGCTTCCAGCTTGCCGCCCTCCTGCACCACCTTCACGGTCTGGGTGCCGTCCATGCCGGGCTTGGCCACCAGCGACAGCGGGATGCTTAGCGCCTGTTCCACGCGCGCCAGCACGAAATAGACATCGGCGCTCATGCCGCTCATCAGTTCGCGGCTGGGGTTGGCGACATCGAACAGCACGGTATAGAACGCCTTCTTGCCCTGGCGACCGGAGTCGTCGGTGGGCAGCAGCATGATCTGGCGCAGCTTGCCGCTCCAGCGCTTGCCGGGATAACCGGGCGTGGTGAAATAGGCGGTCATTCCCTTCTGCAAGCGCGTCACGTCTTCTTCAGCCACCGGCACCTGCACCGTCATGCGCGAGAGGTCGGCAATGCGCATGAGCACTTCCTGGTTGGCGCCCAGCATCTGGCCCACGCGCGCGTTCATGGTGACGATGGTGCCGCTCACCGGCGCCTCGATGCGGGTCTGCTTCTGGATCGCCTCGTCGTCCCTGATCGCGGCTTCGGTCTGCTGGATCTGGGCATTGGTGGCGTCCACCCGGGCCGCGGCCGAGTACATGTTCATGCGGCTGGATTCATACGACTCTTCGCGCGTGGCGTTCTCGGCCTTCAGCTGGGTCTGGCGCTGGAACTGCAGCTGGGCGAAGTCGAGCTGGGCATTCTGCCCCGCCAGCTCCGCCTTCAGGCGCGCCAACTGGGCACGGTTGTTTTCGATGCGGCTGTTCTGCACGGCCGGCGACACCGTCACCAGCAGCTTGCCGGCCTTGACCGTCTCGCCGATGGCGACATCCACATCGGCGATCTGGCCGGCCACCTTGGAGCCGACATCCACATAGGTTTGCACCACCACATTGCCGGTGGCATTGACCACTTGCTCGATGTCGGCCTTCTCGACCCTGACCGTCTCCAGCTTGACCGGCACCGCCCGGGGCGGTTGCGGCGCCTGGCGGTGCTGCCAGAAGGCAATCCCGCCCGCCACCAGCACCGCCAGGATGGCGCCGCCCAATAGCGCCTCACGCTTGCCGCGTGCGCGGCCGGCGCCGGCCGGCAGCGGCGCCGGGGTGGCTTGCGGAAAGTCGTCGCGTTGCTCGGTCATGTCGATTGCGTGTGCCAGAACTCGTTTCAGAAAAAGATCACGGCCGGATTACCGCCCGGCCGCCGTGCGCCCTCGTGCGCCGCCCGCGCTCAGGCAGCGGCCGCCTGCGGCGGCGAAGCGATCGCCGCCAGCCAGTCGGCATGCACGTGCGGCGCCCCGCTCCATACCGCCTGGTGCAACTGCGACAGCAATTGCGGCTCTTCGAGCAAGCTGTTCTTCTGCTTGTCGCTGAGCGCATCCGGACCGTCTTTGAGCGCCGTGCGCACCAGCTGCTCGCGCAGGTGCCGCGTCAACTGCGGCGCTCCGGGATGCGCATGCGCGGTAGCGCAGACCAGGGCGTTGAACGCGGGATCGACAACGGCATCGACGAAGCCCGGCAGTTCAGGGGTCTCATTCAGATGACGCACGGTTTCGCGCAGCTCGAACGGCGGATCGGTCTCTTCCGGAATCTTGAACAGGCCGGCGCGGCGGAAACCGCGGCCGAAGGATACCCGTGAAGACAGCACCGAGGTCGGTATCGAAATCGCCAGCGAACCGGCGATCGGCAGCAGCCACCAGATGAAGGAGGGGTTGAGCCAATAGACCAGCGCACCCCAGGCCAGGCCCAGCAGCGAGTGCCAGCCGTGGCGGCGCAGCGCTTCGCCCCAGCCGGTTTCATTGTCGGCGCGCGGCGGCGATTTCCAGCCGACCGCCCAGCCGAGGAAGGCGCCCAGCACGAAGCGCGTGTGGAACAGCATGCGCACCGGCGCCAGCACCATCGAGAACAGCAGTTCGATCACCATGCTGGCAAACAGCGCCAGCACGCCGCCGAAGCCGCGCGCACCCTTCACCGCAAACAGCAGCACCGCCAGGATCTTGGGCAGGAACAGGATGGTCGCGGTGGCCGACACCAGCGCCAGCGCTTTCTCGGGATGCCATTCGGGCCAGATCGGATAAAGCTGGCGCGGCTCGACGAAATAGGTCGGGTCGATCAGCGTATGGGCGGCCAGCAGTAAGGTCGACAGCAGCAGGAACAGCCCCCACAACGGCGCCGACACATAGGCCATGACGCCGGTGACGAACACCGCGCGGTGCACGACATGCATGCCGCGCGCCAGGAACAGGCGGAAGTTCATCAGGTTGCCCTGGCACCAGCGGCGGTCGCGGCTGAGCTCGTCGAGCAGGTTGGGCGGCATTTCCTCATAGCTGCCGTCGAGGTCGTAGGCGATCCACACCGACCAGCCGGCGCGGCGCATCAGCGAGGCTTCGACGAAGTCGTGCGACATGATCGGGCCGGACAGGTTGCCCTTGCCCGGCAGCGGCGCCAGCGCGCAATGCTTCATGAAGGGCTGCAGGCGGATGATGGCGTTGTGCCCCCAGAAGTGCGACTCGCCCAGTTGCCAGTAGTGCAGGCCGGCCGTGAACAGCGGGCCGTACACGCGCGTGGAGAACTGCTGGATGCGCGCGTACAGCGTCTCGCGCCCGGCTGCGCGCGGCGCGGTCTGGATGATGCCGGCGCCGGGATGCTCTTCCATCAGGCGGGTGAGCTTGGTGAGGCAATCGCCGGTCATCACGCTGTCGGCATCGAGCACCACCATGTAACGATAGTCGGCGCCCCAGCGCCGGCAGAAGTCGTCCAGGTTGCCGCTCTTGCGCTTGACGCGGCGGCGGCGGTGGCGATAGAAGATGCGGCCGAAGCCGCCGGTCTCGCGGCACAAGTCCGCCCAGGCGGCGGTCTCGGCGGCGCAGATGTCGGCCTGGCCGCTGTCGGAGAGCACGAAGAAATCGAAATGCCGGATCTGCCCGGTGCGCTCCAGCGACTCATAGGTGGCCCGCAGGCCGGCGAACACGCGCGCCACGTCTTCATTGCAGATGGGCATGACGATCGCGGTGCGGGCTTCCGGAGCGATCTCCTTGTTGCCCGCCTTCTCGTGCGAGATCAGGTATTTGTCATCGCCGCGCATCAGGACCAGAAAGCCCGTCATGGCGGTCCAGAAACCGGCCGACACCCACAGGAACAGCAGCGCGAACAGGCCCAGCACCAGCATCTCCAGCGGCTTGGTGCCGTGGTAAGGCAGCACGTCGCTCATGAAGTAGGTGGCCATCGAGGTCTGCAGCACCATCAGCACCAGCAGCGTGATGCGGCGCACGTTGCCGGTATGCTGCCAGTAGCCCTTCGGATCCGGCGCATCGGAACTGTCGAGGTGGTCCTCGACGTAATGCGGCTCGTCGTCGGGTACGGCTTCGGCGGCCGCCTTGGCCTTCTTGCCCCGGCGCCAGCGGCTGGGACGGCGCTCCAGCCGGCGGTTTTCCTCTTCCACCCAGCGAGTGAAGGGATTGAGCTCGCCCCAGGGGCGCGGCACCATCGATTTGCGGTTCAGCGGCGGCGCCACGGCAATATGCGGCTGCCCGCGGTCGCTGCCGATCGGCGGCACGCTGCCCTCGGCATCTGCGGCGGCCGGATCTGCGGCGGCTGGATACATCAGGCGCAGGCGCGCATCGACCGAGGCTTGCGCCATCGCGGGAGAGGCCTGGACATCCTGCCCGGCAGCATCGGCCAGCACGCGGTGCAGGTCGGCCACCGGATCGCCGGAGCCCAGCTCGCCCGCCCGTTGCGCCAGTTCGCGGCGCTGCTCAGGCGACAACGGCAGGCGCGCGAGATAGTCCTCAAGCGCCCGGGATGCCGCCGACGTCTGCCTTAGTTGGGGGGTAATATGTAGCTCCACGTTTCTGACAAGGTTGCGCCGCCGTTGGCATTGCGCAGGAAACCGCGCAGCTCGACTGGCTTGTTATCTTCCACCCGGCGCAGCTTGACTTCGATGCGCCAGCCGCCGGTCATGTCGTTCTTGCGCGTGTTCACGCTCACGATCTTGCCGTTGGCATCGGCCTCCACCACGCCCTCGACGCGGGCGTTGGCGGCCAGTTTCTTCAGCGCGGCGCCGTCGAAGTCGATGGCCAGGGCCTGGGAATCGTCCTGCTTGCCGTCTATCCTGGGACGGTAGCCGTGGCCGAAGCGGGTCTGGGTGACCCAGGCCAGCGGCGGACGCTTCTCATTTTCCTTTTGCCACAGCAAGCGGTATTCCACATTCATCGGCTGGCCGACCTTGGGCATGTTGTTCGGTACCCAGTAGGCCACGATGTTGTCGTTGGTTTCGTCCGGCGTAGGGATCTGCACCAGCTCCACCCGGCCCGAACCCCACTTGCCCTTGGGTTCGACCCAGGCGCTGGGGCGCGCCTGGTAGTTGTAGTCCAGGTCCTGGTAGCTGGAGAATTCGCGGTCGCGCTGCATCAGGCCGAAGCCCAGCGGGTTGTCGAACGAGAATGAGGTCACCAGCAGGCGCTTGGGATTGACCAGCGGACGCCACAGCCATTCGCCGGTGCCCGACTGCATCGACAGGCCGTCCGAATCGTGCACCTTGGGACGGAAATCGTCGCCCGGCCCCGGCTGGTTCTCGCCGAACAGGAACATGCTGGTCAGCGGCGCAATGCCCAGCTTGGTCACGTTGGCGCGCAGGTAGATCTGCGCCTTCACGTCCATCGCGGTATCGGCGCCGGGCTTGAGCACAAAGCGATAGGCGCCGGTGGCGCGCGGCGAGTCCAGCAGCGCATACACCGTCAGCTCGCGGCTGTCGGCCGAGGGACGCTCCAGCCAGAACTCGGTGAAGCGCGGGAATTCCTCGCCGGAATACAAGGCGGTGTCGATCGCCAGCCCGCGCGCGGACAGGCCGTAACCTTGCCCCTTGCCCATGGCGCGGAAATAGCTCGCGCCGTGGAAAGTCAGCACGTCATCCTTGACCTTGGCCGAGTTGACGGGGAAGCGGATACGGAAGCCCGCGAAACCGATATTGCGCAGCCCGCGCGGATCGATATTGCGGTTGGCGCTGTAATCGAACAATGCCGGGCTGAAATTGATCTCGCGCACCGCGCCGCCGACCACCTCGTTGACCCTGACCGGCTCGTTGAACCTGCCGCCCAGGTGGATGAAGGAAAGCTCGAACGGCAACTTCTGCGCGCGCCAGTACGATTTCTCGGCGCGGAAGTGGATCTGGTTCGCCTGCTCGTAGCTCAGGTCCTTGATCGACTTGGGCAGGCTGTCGGAGGGTTTCTTGTACGATTTGGCGGCCAGGGCCTTGGCGCGCGCGGCCACCGTATTGAAATCGAAGGCGAAGGCGGCCGAATGGACCGCCAGCAAGCCGGCAACCGTTGCCGGAATAACAAGGCGACGCCACCATGCCGGCCTTGCGGCGCGGCGCGGAAACGAGCCCGGCACAGGCCATTTGATGAACTTGAACGACATTATTGTTTTGTCTGACATGCAATCTTCTGGTTGAAATGCTTCCGGCCCGCGGCAGCCGTACGCCGCGACCGGCCCGGAAAGCAAGGCGCTAGTTTACCCAAATGTTGCGTGAATTGTTCGGCCGATGGCCCGAACCCGGCATTTGCCGGGGATATTGCCATCAAGTAATCCGATATAGCCATACCGGACCGGATGGCGATGTTGCCGGATCGGATCCGCCGCCCCGTTCCATCGGTTCCGCGCTGCCGGCGCAGCATTTTCGGCTATGCACTATCCCATATAAGGGCGGCGGCGCCACAGAAAGTTCCGTAGTGCAGCATGGCTCCTGTAACATGACGGGTTCGGCAGGCGGCAGCCGATCTTCCCGATCCGCGGCCGCGCCTGTTTGCCGCTTATTCATTGCTTAGTCATCCATCTGATCTGAACAGCACACGCGTATGTCTTCTTCCTCCGCAGCGGGCAACCTGACCATCGTCGTCGCCACCGACCGCAACAACGGCATCGGCATCAACAACACCCTGCCCTGGCACCTACCGGAAGACCTGGCGCACTTCAAGCGCACCACTTCGGGCCACGCCATCCTGATGGGCCGCAAGACCTTCGAGTCGATCGGACGGCCGCTGCCCAACCGTCGCAATATCGTCATCACGCGCAATGCAGGCTGGCAACATGCCGGCGTGGAAACCGCCGCCTCGCTGCCGGAAGCGGCCGCGCTGGCCGGCGACGGCCCCGCCTTCATCATCGGCGGCGCGCAAATCTATGCCGAAGCGCTGCCGCTGGTGAACCGCCTGATCATCACCCGTATCGAGCAAACCTTCGACTGCGACGCCTTTTTCCCCGCGCTCGATCCGCAAATCTGGCAAGAAACCGCGCGCGAGCAACATCGCGCCGAAACTTCCGGATTTGACTACGCGTTTGTGACATACGAAAGACGCTGAGCGGGCGCGCCGGCCGCTGTTGCTTTTTTCCGTTTTTTGCTTAATATGCGCACCTCTTTTGCGCATATCTGCGACAATCCGCTTTCTTTTTTGGCGCGCAAGCTTTCCGCCCAGGCGCAGTTTCTTTTTGCCCTTCTGAACGCATGCCGCCCCTCCATGGCGTCTCCTGCGTTCAAGCCCTGGAGAACACCATGAAATTCCGTTTCCCCATCGTCATCATCGACGAAGACTTCCGCTCCGAAAACACCTCCGGCCTCGGCATCCGCGCGCTGGCCGACGCCATCCAGGCCGAAGGCATGGAAGTGCTGGGCGTGACCAGCTATGGCGACCTGGCCCAGTTCGCGCAGCAGCAGTCGCGCGCCTCGGCCTTCATCCTGTCGATCGACGACGAGGAACTGGGCGCCGGCTCCGACGAGGAAACCGATTTCGCGCTCAAGGCCCTGCGCGCCTTCGTCGGCGAAATCCGCCACAAGAACGCCGACATCCCCATCTACCTGTACGGTGAAACCCGCACCTCGCGCCACATCCCCAACGATGTGCTGCGCGAGCTGCACGGCTTCATCCACATGTTCGAAGACACGCCCGAATTCGTGGCCCGCCACATCATCCGCGAAGCCAAGTCCTACCTCGACGGCCTGGCGCCGCCGTTCTTCCGCGCGCTGGTCGACTACGCGCAGGACGGCTCCTACTCCTGGCACTGTCCCGGCCACTCCGGCGGCGTGGCTTTCCTGAAGTCGCCGGTGGGCCAGATGTTCCACCAGTTCTTCGGCGAGAACATGCTGCGCGCCGACGTCTGCAACGCCGTCGAAGAACTCGGCCAGCTGCTGGACCACACCGGCCCGGTGGCCAACTCCGAACGCAACGCCGCGCGCATCTTCAACGCCGACCACTGCTACTTCGTCACCAACGGCACCTCGACCTCCAACAAGATGGTCTGGCACTCCACCGTGGCGCCGGGCGACATCGTGGTGGTCGACCGCAACTGCCACAAGTCGATCCTGCACTCGATCATCATGACCGGCGCCATTCCCGTGTTCCTGATGCCGACCCGCAACCACCTCGGCATCATCGGCCCAATCCCGCTGGAAGAGTTCACGCTGGAAAGCATCGCCAAGAAGATCGAAGCCAACCCCTTCGCCCGCGAAGCCAAGAACAAGAAGCCGCGCATCCTGACCATCACGCAGTCGACCTACGACGGCGTGGTGTACAACGTCGAGACCCTCAAGCAGATGCTCGACGGCGAGATCGACACCCTGCACTTCGACGAAGCCTGGCTGCCGCACGCCACCTTCCACGACTTCTACAAGGACATGCACGCCATCGGCAAGGACCGCCCGCGCGCCAAGAAGTCGATGATCTTCTCGACCCAGTCGACCCACAAGCTGCTGGCCGGCCTGTCGCAGGCTTCGCAGATCCTGGTGCGCGAATCGGAAACCGTGCAACTGGACCAGGACGCCTTCAACGAAGCCTTCCTGATGCATACCTCGACCTCGCCGCAATACTCCATCATCGCCTCCTGCGACGTCGCCGCGGCCATGATGGAAGCGCCGGGCGGCACCGCGCTGGTGGAAGAAAGCATCCTGGAGGCGCTGGACTTCCGCCGCGCCATGAAGAAGATCGACCAGGAGTTCGGCCTCGACTGGTGGTTCCAGGTGTGGGGCCCCAACAGCTTCTCCACCGACGGCATCGGCGAGCGCGAAGACTGGGTCATCAAGGCCGAAGACGACTGGCACGGCTTCGGCAACCTGGCGCCGGGCTTCAACATGCTCGACCCGATCAAGGCGACCATCGTCAACCCCGGCCTGTCGCTCGACGGCCAGTTCGGCGAGACCGGCATCCCGGCCTCGATCGTGACCAAGTACCTGGCCGAACACGGCGTCATCGTCGAAAAGTGCGGCCTGTATTCGTTCTTCATCATGTTCACCATCGGCATCACCAAGGGCCGCTGGAACACGCTGGTCACCGCCTTGCAGCAGTTCAAGGACGACTACGACAAGAACCAGCCGATCTGGCGCATCCTGCCCGAGTTCGCCGCCGCCAACCAGGGCCGCAACGCACGCTACGAGCGCCTCGGCCTGCGCGACCTGTGCCAGCAGATCCACGAGACCTACAAGGCCTACGACGTCGCGCGCCTGACCACCGAAATGTACCTGTCGGACATGCAGCCGGCCATGAAGCCCTCGGACGCCTTCGCCAAGATGGCGCACCGCGAGATCGACCGCGTACCGCTGGACGAGCTGGAAGGCCGCGTCACCTCGATCCTGCTGACGCCTTACCCGCCGGGCATTCCCCTGCTGATTCCGGGCGAGCGCTTCAACAAGACCATCGTCGACTACCTGAAATTCGCACGCGATTTCAACGAGAAATTCCCCGGCTTCGAAACCGACGTGCACGGCCTGGTCAAGCGCGAAGTCAATGGCAAGCGCGACTACTTCGTCGACTGCGTGAAACAGTAAGACCCGATGCGCCAGGCCTCCTGGCCTGCGCTGCGGAAAAGACAAAGCCGATACCGTGCGCCGGTATCGGCTTTGTCTTTGATGGTTCTATTCTGATGGTTCTATTCTGATGGTTCTATTCTGATGGTTCTATTTTGATGGTTCTAATAATAAGAACCTGTTCAAACAGGTTCTTAGAACGAACCGAGATAGAAATACCCGGCCAGCGCGCCGCCGAACAGCAGCCACAACGGATGGATCTTGGTCTTCAACGCGATGACGGCGGTGGCGGCGGTGATCGCGGCCAGGAAACCATGGGTGATCGAGGCCTGGGCGATCAGCAAGGCGCTGGCCGCCACCAGTCCGCCGGTCACCGGCAACAGGCCGGCCTGCACATGGCGGCGCCACGGCTTGTCCTTGAAACGCTCCCACATGTGCAGCATGATGATGGTGATCAGCGAAGACGGGCCGAACTTGGCGAAGGTGGTCACCAGCATTCCCCAGAAGCCGGCCACGTGCCAGCCGACCAGGGTCACCACCATCAGGTTGGGGCCGGGAGCGGCCTGGCCCAGCGCGAACAGCGCGCTGAAGTCTTCGGCCGACATCCAGTGATGGACTTCCACCACTTGGCGCTGCATCTCCGGCAGGATGGTGTTGCCGCCGCCGAAAGCCAGCACCGAGAGCTGGGTCATGATGACAGCCAACGCAATCAGGGTCTGGCTCATTTCGCGCCCTCCTTCGCCGTTTCCTTGCCCACGGTTGCCTTCTCCGCCGCAACTTGCGGCTTGGCGGAGAACCTATCGCCGTAGCGCGCCGTCAGCAGCACGCTGATGGGCGTCATCACCAGCATCACCCACAGCAGCGGAATCCGCAAGAAAGCGATCGCCACGAAACAGACGATGGCCACCGCCGCCAGCACCAGGTTCTTGCGCAGCGGCAGCGCGATCTTCACCGCCATCTGGATCAGCAGGCCGGCCGCCGCCGCGGCCAGGCCGGCGAACAGGTGCTTGACGTTGGGATCGTGCTGGTAATGCTGGTAGATGATGCCCAGCACCACCACCACCGCCGAGGGTACCGCGATCAGCCCGAAGATCGCCGCCAGCGCGCCCTTGACGCCGCGGAATTTCATGCCCAGCGCCACCGACAGGTTGATGATGTTGCCGCCCGGCAGGAACTGGCACAGGCCAAGCAATTCCACGAATTCGGCTTCGGACAGCCAGCGCCGGCGCTCGACCACCATTCGGTGCGCCAGCGGCAGCGCGCCGCCGAAAGCGGTCATGCCCAGGCCGAGGAAGCCCAGGAACAGTTCTTTGGAAGTGGGTGGGGTGAAGCCTGCCGTTTGTCCACCCTGCGCATTGTGCGCATCGGGTGCATCGGTTACGGCCGCGGCGTTGGCCTGGGTATGTTTGGAAGTGCTCATGTTCATCTCGCAATGCTGCTGCGGCGCCATTGCCGCACGAATGAAAGGCTACTCCCGGGGAGGGTTTTTGTCTAATATATGTCAGATACTCAATCCATATTTAACCGATATGTCACCACACATCGATTTGCGCCTGCTGCGCTACTTCATCGCCGTGGCCGAAGAGGGCCACCTGACCAAGGCCGCCCTGCGCATCGGCATCCAGCAACCGCCGCTGTCGCAGCAAATCCGCGTACTGGAGAAAGAACTCGGCGTGACCTTGTTCAACCGCATGCCGCGCGGCATGGAACTGACCGAAAGCGGCGCCGCCCTGCTGGACGATGCACGCACCATCCTGGCGCAGGTGGATGCCACGGTGGCCGGTGTACGCCGCATCGCCCAGGGCAAGATGGGGCGCATCGCGGTCGGCTTTACCGAATCGGCGTCGCTGCACCCGTTCGTGCCGGCCGTGATCCGCGCCTTCCGCGCCGCGGCGCCGGATGTAGCGCTGACGGTGGAAGAAACCAACACCGCCGAGCTGGTCGAGGCGATCCGCAAGAAGCAGCTGGACCTGGCCTTCGTGCGCTCCCCGGTGGGCGACGCCACCGGCATCGTGATGGAAACCGTGCTGGTCGAAGAAATGGTGGCCGCCCTCCCCGCCGACCATCGACTGGCAGGCAAGGGCCACAAGAAGAGCATCGCGCTGTCGGCACTGGCCGATGAATCCTTCATCATGACGCGCCGCCCCAGCGGCCCCGGCCTGTACGACACCATCATCGCCGCCTGCCGCAGCGCCGGCTTCAGCCCGCGCGTGACGCAGGAGGCGCGCAAGAACCTGTCGACGCTGAGCCTGGTCGCAGCCGGCCTGGGGGTCGCGGTGATTCCGGCATCGATGATGCGCATCAGCGCCGAAGGCGTGACCTATCTCAAGCTCAACGATGCGCCGGCGCTGAAGGCGCCCCTGCACCTGGCCTACCGCGAAGGAGAAATCGGCGGCGCGGTGGCGCTGATGCGCAGCGAAGCCCTGAAGCTGAGCGCGGCGCAGAAAAAACGCTAGCCTGGGGACGCTGCTGAAACGACAAAGGCCTCCAAGCGACGTAACGCCGTTCAGTCAAGGCTAATTCTGAGGTATTCATCAGAGCCCGTTCGGGCTGAGTAGGCCCGCCAAGGCCGTATCGAAGCCAGCGCAGCGTGCCAGCATTCCCGGTCTTGCCGGCCCTTCGATACGCTGCTGCGCAGCTACTCAGGGCGAACGGAGTCTGAACTGCACAAACAAAAATGCCGTTCAGCATTTAACTGAACGGCATTACTCCAAGCGGAGGCCCTTTCCTGACCCTGATTGCCCAATCGGACGTTCAGGTCTTGGGCAGCGTCACGCCATGCTGGCCCTGGTACTTGCCGCCACGATCCTTGTACGAGGTTTCGCAGATTTCATCGCTCTCGAAGAACAGCACCTGCGCGCAGCCTTCGCCGGCGTAGATCTTGGCTGGCAGTGGCGTCGTGTTGGAGAACTCCAGCGTGACGTAACCTTCCCACTCCGGCTCAAAAGGCGTGACGTTGACGATGATGCCGCAGCGCGCGTACGTCGACTTGCCCAGGCAGATCGTCAGCACGCTGCGCGGGATGCGGAAGTACTCTACGGTGCGCGCCAGCGCGAAGGAATTCGGCGGGATGATGCAGACATCGCCCTTGAAGTCCACGAAGGACTTCTCGTCGAAGTTCTTGGGATCGACGATGGTGGAATTGATGTTGGTGAAGATCTTGAATTCGTTGGCGCAACGGATATCGTAGCCATACGACGACGTGCCATAAGACACGATCTTGGCGCCATCGACGGAGGTGCGGATCTGGCCCGGCTCAAAGGGCTCGATCATGCCCTGCTGCTCGGCCATGCGGCGGATCCACTTATCTGACTTGATAGACATGGTGTTTTGACAATCTCTGAAGATGCGTGATTTTACGCGAAAAACCAGAGTAAATTACGGCATCGCGTCTTACTTATATATCAGCGTACCTAAATACATCATGAGGCAATGCATATATTGCTACGGGTTGATTAATGAAAAGCAAATCTCCCTTGAGCACACAATTCCGCAATTTCTAGGAGGAGCCTATGCCCCAGATAGGTTCAAGACGTACAACGTATGCCGCCAATGTAATAACAATTTAGGATTATTTGTAGATGCAAGTTTTGAAAAAGATTGGCGCGTATCACAGTCGCTATCACTTTGCGCTCATAAGACCTATTCGCCTGAAGATGACGTTGGTCTTCCACTCCTCTGCATGGGAGTGGTGAAAGATCTAGCTGTTCCAGAAATTCAGGCCGAAGAAGTATGCGAATCATGGCTTGGCCCATCAGGTGAACAAATTTACTGGATCAGACCTAAAGACGAAAATCTCTATTGGTATAGCGGAGGCAATCCCATCACCACAAAATCAGTCAAGACCCGAGCATATTTCATGTTCTCTCAACGTACTACCACGAATACTAGAAAAACGTTATTAGCATTTAGAGATTCGTTCGCCAGCAGAAAAAGGGTAAAAAAGATTTGTTGTTCAATAGTTGAAGGTTTCGATATGAGTCAGATCGGATTTGCGAAGCCAGACGATATTGATGCCAGAAGAGCTGAATTCTTTCTTCGAGAGAGGCTGCAAGGTGATCCTTTGCCAATTCAATTCTCTTCAAATATAAACTTCGATACTCGATTCTTGGCCAAACTGGCAATTGGAATTGCCTCTTCCTTATTTGGAGAAAAAACGCTACAGACGACCTATCGGAAAGAATTGCAAAAGGCCTTACATCTCCGTCCTGATGATCCTATGCCAGCAATTAATGGAATTCCCGATCTCCAAAGGATGAAGGATCCAATCTTTGAGCAAATCATGGGCAGTGAAGGGTTTGTCACTATCTGCATGACAGCTCTCAAAGAAGGTATCAGTATCAATCTAAACATCAATGCCAATATGAATTGGGTCATCAAATGTGCTGACTATGCAGATCTTTCTGAGGAAGACATTCAAAGGTTAGGATTTGGCTTGGTATTAGTCTTATCGAAACAAAAGAAAAAATGCGTAGAACTTCCCTTAATTGACTACATTGCCCACAAAATTGGGAGCGTACGCCATCCAGCACTTCACGCTCTTGAAATATCTGCTAGTACCAATACTGCCGGAGGATAAGTAAAGTCAATTAGCCAACACAAAAGCTCCGAATCTATTTTTCTTCACCGCTGCATGCTCTCCCACACCTTCTGCAGCCGCTTGACCGACACCGGCATCGGCGTCTTCAACTCCTGCGCATAGAGCGATACGCGCAACTCTTCCAGCATCCAGCGGAATTCGGTCATCTTGGGGTCGGCGCGTCCGGCGCGCTCTTTCAGGCCGCGCTGGTAAGGCAGCGCCACCTGGTTCCATTCGGCCAGCAGGCGCGTATCGCGCGCGGGGTCGGCGCGCAGCTTGTCCAGCCGTACGTTGATGGCTTTCAGGTAACGCGGATAGTGCGTCAGGTTGGCGTAGTCGGTCTCGGCCACGAAATGCTTGCCGACCAGCTGCGCAAGCTGGGACTGGATATCGGCCGCCGCCTGGGCATGCGCCTTGATGCCCTGCAATTTTTTGGGCAGCGAGTGGTACTCGGCCAGGATCTGGCCGGCCAGGCGCGCGATTTCATTGACCAGCAGGCCCAGGCGCGCCTTGCCTTCCTCCTTGCGCTTGTTGAACTCGTCGGCATTCTTCGGCAACGGGTCTTGCAGGAAGGCGCGCTCCAGGCCGGCATTGAGGATCTGGTCGCGCAATTCCTCCTGCGTTCCCAACGCCATGAACTGCATGCCCATCTGCTGCAGGCCGGGAATGTTCTTTTCCAGGTACTTCAGCTGTTCCTTCATCTGCAACGCGAACAGGCGGCGCAGGCCTGCATAGTGGAAGCGCGCCGCTTCGGCCGGGTCGTCGAACACTTCCAGGTCGCAATGCGTCTTGCGGTCCACCAGCGCCGGGAAGCCGATCAGCGTCTGCGCCTGCTTGCCGGCGCCACGCGTGATTTCCAGCAGTTCAGGCAATTCGCCGAAACTCCAGCCGGTCAGGTTGCTGTACTCGCCGGATGAAACAGGCGCGGCAGCGGCGGACGGCTTGGCTGCGGCACCTTGTGCCGGCTTTGCAGATTGCGGTACGTCGTTGCCCTCGTCCTCGTCGCGCGGCGCAATCGCCACCTGCTCGGCCAGCTTCTGGAACTGCTGGCGCGCCTGGCCGCCGAATTCGGCTTGCAGGGCGGCGAGATTGCGGCCCATCTCCAGTTGGCGGCCATGCTCGTCGACGATCTTGAAATTCATCGCATGGTGCGCCGGCAGCGTCTCCTGCTTGAAGTCGCTGGGCTTGACCAGGATGGTGATCTGCTCGCGGATGTCGGCGATGATGGCATCGATCAGGTTGCCGCGGCCGAAGATCTTGCGCTCTTCCATGCGCTCGCAGAACTTGGCCGCATAATCCGGCAGCGGCACGCAGTGGCGACGCAGCTTTTGCGGCAGCGATTTCAGCAGCAGATGCACCTTTTCCTTCAACATGCCCGGCACCAGCCATTCGCAGCGGTCGGCCGACACCTGGTTGAGCGCATACAGCGGCACGGTCAGCGTCACGCCATCACGCGTGGCGCCCGGCTCGAAATGGTAGGACAGCGCCATCGCGATGCCGGCCACGTTCATGGTCTTGGGAAACAGCTCGGTGGTAACGCCGGCCGCCTCGTGGCGCATCAGGTCGTCGCGGTTCAGGTACAGCAGCTTGGGATCGGCGGCGGTGGCCTGCTTGTGCCACTTCTCGAAATCGACGCCATTGCAGATCCCGGCCGGGATCAGCTTGTCGTAGAAGGCGATGATCAGTTCATCGTCCACCAACACGTCCAGGCGGCGCGACTTGTGTTCCAGGTTCTCTATCTCGCGCACCAGCTTCTGGTTGTGCGCGAAGAACGGCGCCCGGGTATCGAAATCGCCGCCCACCAGCCCGTCGCGGATGAAGATCTCGCGCGCCTCGTCCGGGTTGATGTTGCCGTAATTGATGCGACGCTGGCTGTACACCACCAGGCCGTACAAGGTGGCGCGCTCGGAAGCGGTGACCTGCGCGGCGCGCTTTTCCCAGCGCGGTTCGCCCCAGGATTTCTTCAGCAGGTGGCCGCCGATCTTTTCCAGCCATTCCGGCTGGATATTGGCCACGCAGCGCGCATACAGGCGCGCGGTATCGACCAGCTCGGCCGCCATCACCCAGCGGCCCGGCTTCTTGGTCAGGTGCGAACCCGGCCAGATATTGAATTTGATGCCGCGCGCGCCCAGGTATTGGGCATCGTCTTCCGACTTGAAACCGATGTTGCCGAGCAAGCCCGTCAGCAACGCCAGATGCAACTGGTCATACGTCGCAGGCGCTTCGTTGAGACGCCAGCCCTGCTCCTTGACGATGGTCAGCAACTGCGAATGGACATCGCGCCATTCGCGCAAGCGCAACTGCGAGAGGAAGTTCTCGCGGCAATGTTCCTGTAGCTGGCGATTGGACTTCTTGTGCGCGATGGCGTCTTCGAACCACTTCCAGATCTTGAGGTAACTGGCGAATTCGGACTTCTCATCGGCGAATTTCTTGTGCGCGTTGTCGGCCGCGTTCTGCGCGTCCATGGGCCGGTCGCGCGGGTCCTGCACCGACAGTGCGGCGGCAATGACCAGCAGTTCGGTCAGGCAGGCGTTGTCGCGCGCAGCCAGGATCATGCGGCCTACGCGCGGGTCCAGCGGCAACTTGGCCAGCTGCTTGCCCAGCGACGTCAGGCGGTTGACGCCATCCTGTTCTTCCACCGCGCCCAGTTCCTGCAGCAACTGATAGCCGTCGGCAATCGCGCGGCCCAGCGGCGGCTCGATGAAGGGGAAAGTTTCGACATCGGTCAGGTGCAGCGACTTCATCCGCAAGATGACCGAAGCCAGCGAAGAACGCAGGATTTCCGGCTCGGTGAACCTGGGGCGCTGCAGGAAATCCTGTTCGTCGTACAGGCGGATGCACACGCCTGCCGCCACCCGGCCGCAACGGCCGGCGCGCTGGTTGGCGGCCGACTGCGCCACCGGCTCGATCTGCAATTGTTCGACCTTGTTGCGGTAGCTGTAGCGCTTCACACGCGCCAGCCCGGCATCGACCACATAACGGATGCCCGGCACCGTCAGCGAAGTCTCGGCGACGTTGGTCGCCAGCACGATGCGGCGCGCGTTGCTGATCTTGAAGACGCGCTCCTGCTCCTGCGCCGACAGGCGCGCGAACAGCGGCAAGATCTCCACATGCGGCGGATGGTGCTTGCGCAGCGCCTCGGCGGCGTCGCGGATCTCGCGCTCGCCGGGCAGGAACACCAGCACGTCGCCGGAGCCGATGCGCGCCAGTTCGTCGACCGCATCCACCACCGCATCCATCAGGTCGCGCTGCTCGCGGTCTTTCTGCGCCTGCGATGCCCGGCCTTCGGCGCGGGCGCGCGCCTGCGCCACCTCGGCGCTGACCTGGCTGGCGCCGCTGCGGTCGGCATTGTCGATCGGACGGTAACGGATCTCCACCGGATACAAACGGCCGGAGACCTCGATCACCGGCGCCGGCACGATCTCGGGCCCCTGCGCGCCTTTGACTTCGCGGCCGAAGTGGCGGGCGAAGCGGTCGGCGTCGATGGTCGCCGAGGTGATGATCACCTTCAGGTCGGGACGCTTGGGCAACAGCTGCTTCAGGTAACCGAGCAGGAAATCGATGTTGAGGCTGCGTTCATGCGCCTCGTCGATGATGATGGTGTCGTACTGGCGCAAGAGCGGATCGGTCTGGGTCTCGGCCAGCAGGATGCCGTCGGTCATCAGCTTGATCCAGGCCCCCTTGGACAAGGTGTCATTGAAACGCACCTTGTAGCCGACCAGTTCGCCCGGCGGCGAATTCAACTCCTGCGCAATGCGCTTGGCGGTCGACGAAGCCGCGATACGGCGCGGCTGCGTGTGGCCGATCAACCCTTTTTCACCGCGCCCGAGCTCCAGGCAGATCTTGGGAAGCTGGGTCGTCTTGCCGGAACCGGTCTCGCCGCTGACGATGATGACCTGGTGCTGCCGCAGCGCCTCGGCGATTTCATGGCGGCGGCCGGAAACCGGCAATTCCTCCGGGAACGTGACCGGCGGCAAGGGATTGCGCACGGCAGGCGGAACATCGGGGCGGGCCGCCCGTGGCGGCTTGCCGGAAGGGGCTGGAGTGGAAGGCTTGGTAACGGACATGAGGCCGACATTATACCTGCGGCAGCCCGCCCGGTCAGGCTGGAAGCGCCTGCCGGGACTGCCGGCGAATGCTTTCGCGGATTTTCCGCGGCTTATACCTGCATAGGAGTTTCCCAGGTCTGTCCAAAGAGGCAATAACGATCAGATGGTATGCCAGATAGCGCACTACTTCCGGATCGAGGCATGGCAGCATGGGTTACCCGTTTCACCATCCGTTTCCTCCAAAAAAAACGGCGCATCTTCCGACGCGCCGCTGTTTCCCTGCAAAGGGAAGCCGGAAATTCCGGCCCTCCCCCTATTCACATCATCACATCACTTCAGGTCGAAACGATCCAGGTTCATCACCTTGGTCCATGCCGCCACGAAGTCCTGTACGAACTTCGCCTGGGCATCGGCGCTGGCATAGACTTCGGACAAGGCGCGCAGCACCGAATGCGAACCGAACACCAGGTCGACCCGCGAACCGCTCCACTTCACCGCGCCGGTCTTGCGGTCGCGCCCTTCGAACTCGGTGGCCGCGGGCGTCGTCGCTTTCCATACGGTGCCCATGTCCAGCAGGTTGACGAAGAAGTCGTTGCTCAGCACGCCCGGGCGCTGCGTGAAGACGCCGTTCTTGCTGCCGCCGGCATTGGCGCCCAGGACGCGCAGGCCGCCTACCAGCACGGTCATTTCCGGCGCTGTCAACGTCAGCAACTGCGCCTTGTCGATCAGCAGGTCTTCGGCGCGCACCGCGAAGGGCTTCTTCAGGAAGTTGCGGAAGCCGTCGTAGATCGGCTCCAGCGGTTCGAACGATGCGGCATCGGTTTGCGCCTCGGTCGCGTCGGTACGGCCGGGGGCGAACGGTACGACGATGTTCTGCCCCGCGTCCTTGGCCGCCTTTTCCACCGCGGCACTGCCGGCCAGCACGATCAGGTCGGCCAGCGATACCTTCTTGCCGCCGCCCTGGGCATTGAAGTCGGCCTGGATGGTTTCCAGCGCCTTCAACACCTTGGCCAGTTGCTGCGGCTGGTTCACGGTCCAGTCCTTTTGCGGGGCCAGGCGAATGCGTGCGCCATTGGCGCCGCCGCGCTTGTCGCCGCCGCGGAAGGTCGAGGCCGAGGCCCAGGCGGTGGATACCAGTTCAGGCACGCTCAGGCCCGACGCCAGCACCTTGGCCTTGAGCGCCGCCACGTCCTGATCGTTGATCGGCGCATGGTCCGCCTTGGGCAGCGGATCTTGCCAGATCAGTTCCTCGGCCGGGACTTCGGGGCCAAGGTAGCGGGCGCGCGGGCCCATGTCGCGGTGGGTCAGCTTGAACCAGGCGCGGGCGAAGGCGTCGGCGAACTGCTCCGGATGCTCGTAGAAACGGCGCGAGATCTTTTCATACGCCGGGTCGAAACGCAGCGAGAGGTCGGTGGTCAGCATGGTCGGCAGGCGCTTGCCGTTGCCCTGCGGGTCGGGGATGTCCGCCTGCGCCCCCTTGGCGACCCATTGGTGCGCGCCGGCCGGGCTCTTGGTCAGTTCCCATTCGTACTTGAACAGGTTCTCGAAGAAGTAGTTGCTCCACTTGGTCGGGGTCTGGGTCCAGGTCACTTCCAGGCCGCTGGTGATGGCGTCCTGGCCGGCGCCGCTGCCGAAGCTGCTCTTCCAGCCCAGGCCCTGCTGTTCCAGGCCGGCGCTTTCCGGTTCGCTGCCGACGTGCTTGGCGTCGCCCGCGCCGTGGGTCTTGCCGAAGGTGTGGCCGCCGGCGATCAGGGCCACGGTCTCTTCGTCGTCCATCGCCATGCGGGCGAAGGTTTCGCGGATGTCGTGCGCGGCGGCGAGCGGGTCGGGGTTGCCTTCCGGGCCTTCCGGGTTGACGTAGATCAGGCCCATCTGGACCGCCGCCAGCGGGTTTTCCAGGTTGCGGCCGGCCGGTTCGGTGCGGTCGGCTTCCTCGCCGTGGCGGTCGGGGTCGGCGGTGATCTCGCCCAGCGGGCTGCCGCCCTTGCCCTTGCCGTAGCGGTCGTCGCCGCCCAGCCAGGTGGTCTCGGTGCCCCAGTAGACATCGAGGTCCGGTTCCCAGACGTCTTCACGCCCGCCGGCGAAACCGAAGGTCTTGAAGCCCATGGTTTCCAGCGCGACGTTGCCGGTCAAAATCAGCAGATCGGCCCAGGAGATCTTGTTGCCGTATTTCTGCTTGATCGGCCACAGCAGGCGGCGCGCCTTGTCCAGGCTGACGTTGTCGGGCCAGCTGTTCAACGGGGCGAAACGCTGCTGGCCGCGTCCGGCGCCGCCGCGGCCGTCGCCGATGCGGTAGGTGCCGGCGCTGTGCCAGGCCATACGGATGAACAGCGGGCCGTAGTGGCCGAAGTCGGCCGGCCACCAGTCCTGCGAATCGGTCATCAACCGGGCCAGGTCTTTCTTCAGCGCGGCCAGGTCGAGGCTCTTGAATGCTTCTGCGTAATTGAAGTCCGATCCCATGGGGTCGGACTTCGACGAATGCTGGGCCAGCAGATCCAGGCGCAACTGCTTCGGCCACCAGTCGCGGTTGCTGGTGCCGCCACCGGCGGTGTGGTTGAAGGGGCACTTCGCTTCGTTTGACATTGCGATCTCTCCTCTTAATCGATCCAGCTAGTGCGGTGTTCGACGTTTGGCGGTTCTATGTGCCGCCAAGCGTCGAACGCTGCGCTAAAGTCACCATGCCCGGACCAGGATACGGGCATGTTTCGGATGGTTGCGTTGCGGATCTGGGCATCCTGCTCCGCGCGGCAACCCTGTCGGACGAAATGCTGGCTGCGTAATGCGACGGCTTGATGACGCCGCCGATTCCGTTGCCTTGACTTCAATTTCGTCGCGTCCTGGTCAGTTGTTCAGTAGAGCGATTAATATAAAGCATTAAAACAAGATTGTTGATTGTCTTTTTTTATCAACCTATTCGAGCATCCCAATCTCCCTCGCGGCATTCCCCGCACCCCAGTGTATTCTGCATGCCATGGATTCGCTCATCTCTGCTGCCGCACGCGCCCTGGCCACCGGCGACGCGCTGGGTGCGCTAAAACGCGTCGCCCTGCGTGAAGACCCGCCGGCGCTGGCCTTGCGCGGCATCGCCATGGCCCAGTTGGGCGAACACCCGCTCGCCCGCGCCTTGCTGCGGCGGGCCGCGCGCGGTTTCGGCGCCCGGGAAGAACTGGCGCGCGCCCGCTGCATCGTGGCGGAGGCCGAAGTAGCGCTGGCCGAGCGCGACCTGGCCGGATCGCCGCGTCCGCTCAATAGCGCGCTGGTCACGCTCGAAGCCCATGCCGACCATGCCAACGCCTTGCAGGCGCGGCTGGTCGCCACCCGAAAATTGCTGCTGCTGGGCCAATTGCAGCAAGCCGGCGCCATGCTGGCGCAGCTCGATCCGCAAGCATTGCCGTCGCCGCTGGCGGCGCTAGCCTCCCTGCTACGCGCCGAGCTGGCGCTGCGTTCGTGGCGCATCCAGGCTGCGCGGGAGGCATTTGCGCAAGCGCAGGATGCGGCGGCACGCTCGGGGATTCCCGCCCTGTCGGCAGAAGTGGCAGAAGCGCGCACCGCGCTGGAACGTACGGCAGCCAGACGGCTCGCCCCTGGGGGCGAGCAAGCCTTGCGCATCGACGAAGTGGCCGCCCTGCTCGCTTCGGACGCGCTGGTAATCGACGCCTGCCGCCGCAGCCTTGGCGCCGGCCCCGTCCAACAACCGCTGGCGCGTCGCCCGGTGCTGTTCGCCCTGGCGCACGCGCTGGCGGCGGCGTGGCCCGGCGACGTCACGCGCGAAACCTTGATCGAACGGGCTTTCCATACCCGCGCCCCGGACGAGACGCACCGCGCCCGCCTGCGCGTGGAAATCGGCCGGCTGCGGGCGCTCGCCAAAGGGCTGGCGCGCATCGATGCCACGCCCCGGGGCTTTGCCCTCCAGCCGGAAAACGCACGCGAACTGGTGCTGCTGGTCCCGCCCTTCGACGGCGACCAGGCCGGACTGCTGGCCTTGCTGTCGGATGGTGCGGCCTGGTCGACGTCGGCCCTGGCGCTCGCCCTTGACACCAGCCAACGCACCGTGCAACGCGCCCTGGCCGAGCTGGAAGCGCAACAGCGCGTGCGTTGCATCGGCCGCGCGCGCACCCGGCGCTGGCTGGCTCCGCCGCTGGCCGGATTCACGACAATCTTGTTACTCCCCGCTGCGCTGGCCATCGGATAAAGTACTTTCACGGCGCCGATATGCAGCGCAGATGGAAAAAACCGAGAACGAGGAGCGACGATGAGCAGCAAGGAAACATCCCCAGTGACCGCACAAGCCGCCGAGATCGTGCGCGAATACGGCCCCTTCCCCGGCGTTGCCGCCGTCCATGGCGTCACCTGGGACGGCCGCCGCATCTGGGCCGCCACCGGCGCCAGGCTGGTCGCCATCGATCCTGGCAGCGGCGAACCGGGACGCGCGCTGGAATGCCCCTGCGACGCCGGCACCGCCTTCGACGGCACCTACCTGTACCAGATCGCCGAACAGCGCATCGACAAGATCGACCCGGCCAGCGGCGCCGTGGTGGCCTCCATCCCCGCGCCCGGCAACGGTCGCGACTCCGGCCTTACCTGGGCCGAAGGCAGCTTGTGGGTGGGCCAGTACCGCGACCGCAAGATCCACCGCATCGATCCCGACACCGGCGCCATCCAGCGCACCATCGAATCCAAGCGCTTCGTCACCGGCGTGACCTGGGTTGACGGCCAGCTCTGGCACGGCACCTGGGAAGGCGAGGAGAGCAGCCTGCACCGCGTCGATCCCGATAACGGCGACATGCTGGAAGAGTTGCGCATGCCCACCGGCACCGGGGTGAGCGGACTCGAATCGGACGGCGCCGGGCTGTTCTATTGCGGCGGCGGCAGCAGCGGCAAGCTACGCGCGGTACGCCGGCCCAAGTAATCGGCGCGGGCGTTCGCCCGCAGCCATCCCCCACCTCAGACAACACATTGCATGGCCGTACGGCCAGGGAGCACATCATGGATATCGCCCGTCACCCCATCGCCTCTTCCGAACAATGGCTGGATGCGCGCAAGAAATTGCTGGCGCGCGAAAAGGAGGTCATGCGCCTGGCCGACCAGTTGGCCGCGGAACGCCGCGCATTGCCGTGGGAACGCGTGGACAAGGATTACGTCTTCGACACCCTCGATGGCCCGCGCAAGCTGGCCGAACTGTTCGACGGCCGCCGCCAGTTGCTGGTCCAGCATTTCATGCTGGGCCCGGGTTGGGAACAAGGCTGCCCGAGCTGCTCTTTCATGGCCGACCACAGCGACGGCATGAATGTGCACCTGGCCCAGCGCGACATCACGCTGCTTGCCGTCTCGCGCGCGCCTTTGGCCGAGATCGAACGCTTCCGCCGCCGCATGGGCTGGCGCTTCGGCTGGGTTTCCTCGTATGGCAGCGATTTCAACGCGGACTTCGGCGTCAGCTTCACGCAGGAAGAACTGGCCGCGGGCGAAGTCGGCTACAACTATGGCCGCCGCTTTTTCCCTGCGGCAGAAGCGCCCGGCATCAGCGTCTTTGTCCGCGACGATGCGGGACAGGTCTTCCACTCTTATTCCACCTATGGCCGCGGCGTGGAAGTGATGATCGGCGCCTACCATATGATGGATCTGACGCCCAACGGCCGCGGCGAACGCGACGTGCCGCACAAGATGGAATGGGTGCGCCACCATGACCGCTATGACGGCGGCGCTGCAACAAGCGCCGGCGCCGGGCAGGCTGCATGCTGCCACGCGCGCGGCTAAGGCTCGGTCTAGGTTAAAGCGTTCCGCCCCCTCTCGCGCGAAGCTGCCATGTCCGCCGCCTGGTTCTGGATTGCGCTGGCCGCCAGCGGCGCGCTGCACGGGCTGAGCCCGGCCAGCGGCTGGATATTCGCCGCCGCCCGGCCTGATGGACGGCTGCAGGCGCTGCATGCCCTGCTGCCCAGCGCGCTCGGGCACCTCGCCGCGCTCGGCCTGGCGGCGGCAGGGGCCGCCCAGGCGCTCACGGCAACGGCCCAGCGCAACCTGTCGCTGGCAACGGCGGGCTTGCTGCTGTTGCTCATGCTGGCAGCGCGCCTGCATCCCGGCCTGCGCCGCACAAGACGGATCTCCGCCGGCTGTTGCGCGCTGGCGCTGTGGTCCTTCGCGCTCTCGGGCGCGCATGGGGCGGGCATGATGTTGCCGGCGCTGATGCCGCTATGCGGCGACGCCGGTTCCGCATCCGGCACGCTGGCGCGCGCCATGGCGGCGGTGTTCATCCATACCGCGGCCATGCTGGCGTCGGCCGCCGCAGCCGCCGGCCTGGCCTGTCAGGGCAGGCGCCTGTGGCAACGCCTGCGCCGCGCACCGGCCGGCCCCTGCGCGCGCCCGGCAACAGGCGACGATTTCCCAAATTGTCCGTAGCCTGCGCCAAGCCGTTTCCCGCTTGCCAAGGCATACTGCGACATTCGCAGTTTTCATGGCAAAGCTTTTCCGATGAGTTCCAATACGATCTTGCGCGGCATCCTGTTCGGCGCACTGGCCGGCGCGGCCTGGGGGCTGGTGTTCCTGGCGCCCGAGCTGACCCGCGAATTTTCTCCCTGGCAGTTGTCCGCCGGGCGCTACCTGGCTTACGGCGCGTTCGCCGCGGTGCTGATCGCGCCGCGTTTGCGCAGTGTGGCCAGCCGCCTGGGCGCGCCCGAATGGTGGGCGCTGGTGTGGCTGAGCTTGCTGGGCAATGTGGTCTACTATGTTTTCCTGTCCAGCGCGGTGCAGTTGGGCGGCATGGCCATGACCTCGCTGGTGATCGGCTTTCTGCCGGTGGCGGTGACCATCATCGGCAGCCGCGGCCGCGGCGCGGTGCCGATCCGCAAGCTGGCGCCCTCGCTGGCGCTGGGCCTGGCCGGCATCGCCTGCGTGGCATGGCAATCGCTGGCTGCCGGGCGCTCGGCAGCCGATGGCGCCCAGCAGATCCTGGGATTCTTTTGCGCGCTCGGCGCGCTGGTGTCGTGGACCGCTTACGCTGTCGGCAACAGCCGCTGGCTGGCGCGGCTGCACGCCATCTCGGCGCACGACTGGAGCCTGCTGACCGGATTGGTGACCGGGCTGCTGTCGCTGTTCGTAGCGCTGCCAGCCTTCACGCTGCTGCTGGAACCGCATTCGCAGGCTGAATGGGGACGTTTCCTGGCCGTCTCGGCCGGCGTGGCGATCATCGCCTCGCTATTCGGCAACGCCTGCTGGAACAAGGCCAGCCGCCTGCTGCCGCTGACCATGATCGGGCAGATGATCCTGTTCGAAACGCTGTTCGCCCTGCTCTACGGTTTCCTGTGGGAGCGCCGCCTGCCGACCTTGCTGGAAACGGCGGCCATGTTGCTGGTGACGGCCAGCGTGCTGCTGTGCGTGTCGGCGCATCGCGTGGTGGATGAAGGCGGCGGGCACTGAACGCTGCCCGGCACGCACAAAAAAACGCCTTGCGATTTGCAGCCGCAAGGCGTTTTTATGCACCGTAAAACTCAGGCTTTCTGCGCGATCTTCTTCAGCACATGCGCCGCCGCTACCAGGCCGAACGATGCGGTCACCACCATCGCCGAGCCGAATCCGGCGCAGTTCAGGCCGGTGACGCCGCCTTGCGCGACATCCTCGGCGGCGGCCACATCCACGGCATCGCCGCCGATATCCATCTCTTCTCCCGCCGGGTCGATGACGCAGGCTTCGCCCTCCGCCAACTCCGGGAAGCGCAACGGCTCGGTGGAAAACACCGCGTCGATATGGAACTTGTTCCTGGTGCCGCGCGGAAAGCCATGCTGCGCGCGCAGGCGCTTGCGCACCTTGGCCAGCAAGGGCTCCTGTTCGGTGCGGCACAGGTCGCGGATCTCGATCATGGTCGGGTCGATCTGGCCGCCGGCGCCGCCGATGGTCACCAGCGGCACGCCATGCTGGCGGCAATAGGCGATCAGCGCGACCTTGGCGCGCACGTTGTCGATGGCGTCGATCACGTAGTCGAAGCGGCCCACGCCGATCATCTGCGGGACATTGTCGGGGTCGAGGAAATCCTCCACCTCGGTCACCATGCAGGTCGGGTTGATCTGCATGATGCGCTCATGCAGCGCCGTCACCTTGGCCTTGCCGAGGGTGTCGGACAAGGCGTGGATCTGGCGGTTGACATTGGACTCCGCCAGGTTGTCCAGGTCGATCATCGTGATGTGGCCGATGGCGCTGCGCGCCAGCGCCTCCACCACCCACGAGCCGACGCCGCCGACGCCGACCACGCACACATGCGCATCGCGGAAGCGCTGCAAGGCCTGCGCGCCGTACAGGCGGGCGACCCCGCCGAAACGGCGGTCGTAATCGATGTCATGCAACGTGGAAGCAGCGTCTGCGGTAGTGCTCATGGGGAAATTCAATCGCGTTGTTGAAGACAAAAGGCCGCAACGCGAACGCTGCGGCCTTCGTGGACGATGCCGATGGTGATTACACCACCGCGCCGCCGTTCTCGTCCTTGGCCTTGACCGGCTTGATCAGGTCTTCACGCTTCACGCCCAGCCACATGGCCAGCGCGGCGGCGACGAACACCGACGAATAGATACCGAACAGGATGCCGATGGTCAGCGCCAGCGCGAAGTAATGCAGGGTCGGGCCGCCGAAGAAGAACATCGCCAGCACCATCATTTCGGTGCTGCCGTGGGTGATGATGGTACGCGACATGGTGCTGGTGATCGCGTGGTTCAACACCTCGGGCGTGGACAGCTTGCCGAAGCGGCGATCGCGGAAGGCTTCGCGCACCCGGTCGAACACCACCACCGATTCGTTGACCGAATAGCCCAGCACCGCCAGGATCGCCGCCAGCACGGTCAGCGAGAATTCCCACTGGAAGAAGGCGAAGAAACCGAGAATGATGATCACGTCGTGCAGGTTGGCGATCACCGCCGCCACCGCGAATTTCCATTCGAAGCGGAACGCCAGGTAGATCACGATGCCCACCACCACCATCGCCAGCGCCATCAGGCCGTCGTGCGCCAGCTCCTCGCCCACCTGCGGACCGACGAATTCGACGCGCTGCAGGCGCACCTCGGGATCGTCGGCCTTCAACGCCGCCGTCACCTTCTCGCTCTGCTGGCTGGCGTTCACGCCGGGCTGCGCCGGCAGGCGGATCATCACATCCTGGGCGGTGCCGAAGCTTTGCACCAGGGTGTCGCGGTAACCCAGGCCTTCGACCGACTTGCGGATCTTCTCCAGGTCGGCCGGTTTGCTGTAGGCCATTTCCATGACCGTGCCGCCGGTGAACTCGATCGAGAAATGCAGGCCCTTGCTCACCAGGAAGAACACTGCGGCGACGAAGGTCAGCGCCGAGATCACGTTGAAGATCAACGCATGGCGCATGAAGGGAATGTCTTTTTTGATGCGGAAAAATTCCATCGCTATCCTTTCGGTGCCGGCCGCGGGGTCTTACCCCGCGCGATCCGGCTCAAATCACTTGTCTGCCGCGCTTACTTGGCGCCGCGCTTGGTCGAAACCTTGCCGGAAGTCGACAGCGTCTCGCTGTCCGGCTTCCAGATCTGGCCGATGGCCAGGCCGGCCAGCTTCTTCTTGCGGCCGTACCAGAGGTTGACCATGCCGCGCGAGAAGAACACCGCCGAGAACATCGAGGTCAGGATGCCCAGGCAGTGCACCACGGCAAAGCCGCGGATCGCGCCGGAACCGAAGATCAAGAGCGCCAGGCCGGCGATCAGGGTGGTGACGTTGGAGTCCAGGATGGTCGCCCAGGCGCGGTCGAAACCGATCGAGATGGCCGCCTGCGGCGAATTGCCGGCACGCAGTTCTTCGCGGATGCGTTCGTTGATCAGCACGTTGGAGTCGATCGCCATACCCAGCGCCAGCGCAATCGCGGCGATGCCGGGCAAGGTCAGCGTAACCTGCAGCGTGGACAGCACCGCCACCAGCAACAGCACGTTCACCGACAGCGCCAGCGCGCTGAAGAAGCCGAACAGCTGGTAGTAGATCACCATGAAGATGGCCATCGCCAGGAAGCCGTACAGCACCGAGTCGAAGCCCTTCTTGATGTTGTCAGCGCCCAGTTGCGGGCCGATGGTGCGCTCTTCGATGATGTCCATCGGCGCGGCCAGGGAGCCGGCGCGCAGCAGCAGCGCCAGGTCGCTGGCGGCTTCGGGCGAACCCATGCCGGTGATCTGGAAGCGCGAGCCGAGTTCGGAACGGATGGTGGCCACGGTCAGGACTTCGCCCTTGCCCTTTTCGAACAGCACGATGGCCATGTTCTTGCCGACCTTGTCGCGGGTGGCTTCGCGCATCTTGCGCCCGCCGTCGCCGTTCAGGTCGATGCTGACCGCCGGCTGGTGGTTTTCATCGAAGCTGGCCGAGGCGTTGGAGATGTAGTCGCCGGTCAGCACCGGTTCCTTGTTGAGCACCACCGGCGCGCCCTTGCCGATCTTGAACAGTTCGGAACCGAACGGGATGGCGGCGCTTTCTTCGGTGCCGCGCACCACGCTCTCGTCGACCATGCGCACTTCCAGGGTGGCAGTGCGGCCGATGATGTCCTTGGCGCGCGAGACGTCCTGCACGCCCGGCAGCTCGACCACGATGCGGTCAGCGCCCTGGCGCTGGATCAGCGGCTCGGCCACGCCCAGCTCGTTGACGCGCTTGGACAGGGTGGAGATGTTCTGCTTGACGCCGTCTTCCTGGGTCTGCTTCAAGGCTTCCGGACGCAGGGTGGCGACCAGTTTCAGGTCGTCGCCGGCGCCGGCGTCGGCCAGCACCATCTCTTGCAGCTCGCCCAGCGCGGCGCGGGCCTTGGTGCGGGTGTCGGCGTCGCGGAACGAGATTTCGATGGCGTCGCCGTTGCGGCTGATGCCGTTATGGCGGATGTTCTTGTCGCGCAGCAGGCTGCGCACGCTGGCCTGCAATCCTTGCAGGCGCTTGTTGAGCACGGCCTTGATATCGACCTGCATCAGGAAGTGCACGCCGCCGCGCAAGTCCAGGCCCAGGTACATCGGGAAGGCGTGCAGGCTTTGCAGCCATTGCGGGGTATTGGGCAGCAGGTTGAACGCGACGATATAGGTCGGGTCCGACGGGTCGGTGTTGAGCTCCTTTTCCAGCAGGGCCTTGGCCTTGAACTGGATGTCGGTGGTGGCGAAACGCGCGCGCACCGAAGGCTGGGCGCCGCTGCCGTCGAATGCGACGCTCTCTGCGGACAGGCTGCCTTGCTTCAGGATCTCATCGACGCGGCCAGCCACGGCGGCCTCGACCTTCATGGTCGATTTGGCGCTGCTGATCTGCACGGCCGGCGACTCGCCGAAGAAGTTCGGGACGGTATAAATCACGCCGAACAGCAAGGCAACGACGATTAATGCGTATTTCCAGAGAGAGTAACGATTCATGGTGTTGTGCTTCTAGCTTCCAGAATGAGCTGCGGGTTGCTTGCAGCTTGCAGCGGGAACCCGGGGGTTCCAACAACATGGGCGCATCACCGATGCGCCCATTGGACCGTTGCGGCCGGATTACAGGCCCTTGATGGTGCCCTTGGGCAGCAGCGTGGCAACGGCTGCCTTTTGCACGATGATTTCGTTGCCTTCGGACACTTCGATGGTGATGTAGGCATCGGTGACCTTGGTGACCTTGCCCAGGATGCCGCCCGAGGTGACGATTTCGTCGCCCTTGGCCAGTGCATCCATCATCGCTTTCTGTTCTTTCTGACGCTTCATCTGCGGGCGGATCATCAGGAAGTACAGCACCACGAACATCAGGATGATCGGCAGGAAGCTGGTCAGGTTGCCCAGCATGCCACCGGGGGCTGCTGCTGCCGTTTGCGCGTATGCATCGGAAATAAACACGTAAGGCTCCAAAGGTTGATTGAAAAATAGCCCTGCATTCTAGCACTGCGCAGGCGCTATGCCCCTAAATCGGGACGGCTTGCCGGAGATCAAGATCGATTTGGCGATTTTCCGGCCTGTTTGCCCGCCTTTGACGGCCATGCCGGTCCGGCGCTGCCATTGCTCTTATCAAAACGGCATCGCCGCGTCACGGCAAAACTTGTACAGTGGCAAACAAAATCAAGACAAGATGGAACGCGCCGTTCCGCCACGACACAGGAGACCCCCGCATGCTGCCCACCGCGCCGCAACCCTACGAGGACATCGCCTCGGGCTTTGGCTGGAATATTCCCGAGCACTACAACATCGGCGTCGACGTCTGCGACAAATGGGCCGAACGCGAACCGCAGCGGCTGGCGCTGGTGCATATCGCGCGCGACGGCGGCGTGCGTGAATACAGCTTCGGCCAGATGCGCGCGCTGTCGAACCGCATGGCCAACCTGCTGCGCGCGCACGGCGTGCAACGCGGCGAGCGCATCGGCATCCTGCTACCGCAGGCGCCGGAGACTGCGTTCTCGCATGTGGCGGCGTACAAGAGCGGTTGCATCGCGATCCCGCTGTTCGCGCTGTTCGGCGCCGAGGCGCTGGAATATCGGCTGCACAACAGCGGCGCCAGGGTAGTAGTGACCAATGCCGAAGGCGCGGCCAAGCTGGCCGGCATCCGCGACCGCCTGCCAGCACTGAAGACAGTCTTCACCATCGACGGCGCCCGGCCCGGCACGGTCGACCTGCATGCGGCGCTGGCCGGCCAGGGCGAATCGTTCACCCCGGTCGCCACCCGCGCCGACGACCCGGCAGTCATCATCTACACCTCCGGCACCACCGGCCAGCCCAAGGGCGCGCTGCATGCGCACCGCGTGCTGCTGGGCCACCTGCCCGGAGTCGAGATGTCCCACAATTTATTTCCGATCGAAGGCGATCGCATCTGGACGCCGGCCGACTGGGCCTGGATCGGCGGCCTGCTGGATGTGCTGCTGCCGGCCTGGCACCACGGCGTGGCGGTAGTGGCGCACCGCTTCGAGAAATTTACCGGCGAAGCGGCGTTCCAGCTGCTGCAGGACCACGGCGTGCGCAACTGCTTCCTGCCGCCGACCGCGCTGAAGATGATGCGCACGGTGAGCGCTCCCGAACAACGCTGGAAGCTCAACCTGCGCTCGGTGGCCAGCGGCGGCGAATCGCTGGGCGCCGAACTGCTGGACTGGGGCCGCAAGACCTTCGGCCTGACCATCAACGAGTTCTACGGCCAGACCGAATGCAACATGACGGTTTCCTCCAACGCCGCCATCATGCCCTGCCGCCCCGGCAGCATCGGCCGCGCCGCGCCCGGCCACCGGGTAGCGATCGTGGACGACCGGGGCCTGCCGCTGCCCGACGGCGCGCAAGGCAACATCGCCGTGCTGCGGCCCGATCCGGTGATGTTTTTACAGTACTGGAACAATCCCGAGGCCACCGCCGCCAAGTTCGCCGGCGACTGGCTGCTGACCGGCGACACCGGCGTACGCGATGAGGAAGGCTATATCCGCTTCGTCGGACGCGACGACGACGTGATCACCTCGGCCGGCTACCGCATCGGCCCCGGCGAGATCGAGGACAACCTGCTGCAGCATCCGGCGGTGAAGATGGCGGCGGTAGTGGGCGCGCCGGACGCCGAGCGCACCGAGGTCGTAGTGGCGATCGTGGTGCTCAACGACGGGCATGAAGCCGGGGAAACGCTCAAGCGCGCGTTGCAGCAGCACGTCAAGACGCGGCTGGCGGCGCATGAGTATCCGCGCGAGGTCTACTTCGTGGAGGAGTTGCCGATGACGACTACCGGCAAGGTGATCCGGCGGCAACTAAGGGATATGGTGGAGAACTGGCGCAAGGCCTGAGCATCTTGGTGTCGTCCCGGCGCAGGCCGGGACCCAGCGGCGTTTGTCATGCCGCAACGGTAGTTGCACGGCGCTGGATCCTGACTTTCGTCAGGACGACAGGTAACCAAAGGTTCAAACGCCGCGCGCCCGGTCTTCCTTGAACTTGGCGACGAAAGCCTGGAAATGGCCGCCGTCGATGGCGTCGCGCATCTCCTGCATCAGTTGCAGGTAGTAATGCAGGTTGTGCACGGTGTTCATGCGCGCGCCGAGAATCTCCCCGGCGCGGTGCAGGTGATGCAGGTAGGCGCGCGAGAAGTTCTCGCAGGCGTAGCAGCCGCAGGTTTCGTCGTAGGGCTTTTCGTCATCCTTGTACTTGGCGTTCTTGATCTTGATATCGCCGTAGCGGGTGAAGATCCAGCCGTTGCGCGCATTGCGGGTCGGCATCACGCAGTCGAACATGTCGACGCCGCTGGCCACGCCGGCCACCAGGTCTTCCGGCGTGCCCACGCCCATCAGGTAGTGCGGCTTGTCGGCCGGCAAGCGCGGGCCGACGTGTTCCAGCACGCGCATCATGTCTTCCTTGGGCTCGCCCACCGACAGGCCGCCGATGGCGAAGCCGTCGAAGCCCAGCTCGCTCAGGCCGGCCAGCGATTCGTCACGCAGGCCCTCGAACATGCCGCCCTGGACGATGCCGAACAGCGCATTGGGGTTCTCGCCCTGGTCGAATTCATCCTTGGAACGCTTGGCCCAGCGCAGCGACATGCGCATCGACTTGCCGGCTTCCTCGCGGGTGGCGGGACGGCCGTCGATCTCGTAGGGGGTGCATTCGTCGAACTGCATCACGATGTCGGAGTTCAGCACGCGCTGGATCTGCATCGAGATCTCGGGCGAGAGGAACAGGCGGTCGCC
The DNA here is from genome assembly GCF_006715495.1 of Herbaspirillum sp. SJZ106. Taxonomy (GTDB): domain Bacteria; phylum Pseudomonadota; class Gammaproteobacteria; order Burkholderiales; family Burkholderiaceae_D; genus Herbaspirillum. The sequence goes on along the minus strand of NZ_VFNI01000006.1, from coordinate 38,633 downwards.
GTTGATCGGCGAGGCGAAGGTCACGCCCTCTTCGGTGATCTTGCGCATCTCGCCCAGCGAAAACACCTGGAAGCCGCCGGAGTCGGTCAGGATCGGCTTGTCCCAGCCGATGAACTTGTGCAGGCCGCCGAACTTGCCGACCACCTCCAACCCCGGACGCAGCCACAGGTGAAAGGTGTTGCCGAGGATGATCTGGGCGTTGATCTCGTTCAATTCCAGCGGCGACATCGCCTTGACCGACCCATAGGTGCCGACCGGCATGAAGATCGGCGTTTCCACGGTGCCGTGGTTCAGTTTGACGCGGCCGCGGCGGGCATTGCCGTCGGTCTTGAGCAGGGTGAATTCGAGCATCGGTCAGCCTCGGTTGCAGGTGAGCAGCATGGCGTCGCCATAGCTGAAGAAACGGTATTTCTCTTGGATCGCGTGCGCATAGGCGGCGCGGATGTTGTCGTAGCCGGCGAAGGCCGAGACCAGCATCAGCAGCGTCGACTTGGGCAGGTGGAAATTGGTCACCAGGCGATCCACGGTCTTGAACGTGTAGCCGGGCGTGATGAAGAGTTGGGTATCGGCGCTGCCGGCTTGCAATTGCCCGGACTGCGAGCCGGATTCCAGCGCGCGCATGCTGGTGGTGCCGACCGCCACCACGCGCCCGCCCGCCGCCTTGGTGGCGCGCACCGCCTCCACCGTGGCTGGCGAAATGGTGTACCACTCGCTGTGCATCTTGTGCTGCGACAGGTCTTCCACCCGCACCGGCTGGAAGGTGCCGGCGCCCACATGCAGCGTGACGAAGGCTTGCTTGACGCCGCGCGCGGCCAGTTGATCCAGCAGGGCCTGGTCGAAGTGCAGGCCGGCGGTAGGCGCGGCGACCGCGCCCGGTTCTTTGGCGTAGACGGTCTGGTAGCGCGTCTCATCAAAGGCATCGGCCTCGTGTTCGATATACGGCGGCAACGGCAGGCTGCCGTATTGCTCCAGCAACGCGAATACGTCGGACGGGAAATGCAGCGTGTAGAACTCGCCGAAGCGCTCGCCCACGGTGACGTCGAAGGCGTCCGCCAGGCGGATTTTGGTGCCCGGCGGCGGCGACTTGGAGGCGCGCAGCTGGGCGTGCACGGTACGGGGATCGAGCACGCGCTCGACCAGCGCCTCGATCTTGCCGCCGGTTTCCTTGACGCCGAAAAAGCGCGCCTTGAGCACGCGCGTGTCGTTGAATACCAGCAGGTCGCCGGGGTTGAGCAGCGCGAGGATGTCGGCGAAACGGCGGTCAGTGAGCGTGGCGCCGTCTACCTGCAGCAGGCGCGAGGCGCTGCGCTCGGCCAGCGGCGTCTGCGCGATCAGCTCGGGCGGGAGCGCGAAATCGAAGTCGGAAAGAGAATACATGCGTGTACGATGAAATATCGGGGGCGTTCTGCCCGCACGGCAAAGCAAAGAAGTGTTGCCGGTGGGATTGATACTGTAAATAATCACAGTAAAATAACGCCCAACCCGCTATTTTACGCTGTCGGGGCATTTTTCCCATATGCCTGCCCCGCTAGCGTTTATCAGCGATCCATATCACCCGCCCGCACCCGACGCGCCACGACCAACGCCGCCACGACGCATGCCCGCTACCGCGAAGAAAACCACGAGCAAGAGCTCGGACAAGAAGGACGCCGCCAAAGCCGGGGCGGCCGGCGCCGCCAAACCCGAAAACAAGCTGGCCAAGCTGGGCCTGCACAATGACATGGACTTGGCGCTGCACCTGCCGCTGCGCTACGAGGACGAAACCACGCTCATGAGCATCGCCGAGGCCTCCCTGCGCGGCCTGCAGACGGTGCAGGTGGAGGGCGTGGTCACCGCCTGCGACGTGCAGTTCCGGCCGCGCCGCCAGTTGGTGGTGACGGTGGGAGACGACAGCGGCCAGTTGGTGATGCGCTTCCTCAATTTCTACGGCAGCCAGACCAAGCAACTGGCCGAAGGCACGCGGGTGCGGGTGCGCGGCGAACTGCGCCACGGCTTCTTCGGCGCCGAGATGGTCCATCCGCAATACAAGGTCGTCAACCAGGGCGCGCCGCTGCCCGATGTGCTCACGCCCGTATATCCGGCCGGCGAAGGCCTGTCGCAGGCCTACCTGCGCAAGTCCATCGCCAATGCCATGAGTCGGCTCGACTGGCAGGACACGCTGCCGCCATCGATGCTGGACACGCTCAAGCTGGCCGCCTTCGAACCGTCGGTGCGGCTGCTGCACAACCCGCCGCCGGATGTCGACGAGCATGCGCTGATCGAGCGCTCGCACCCGGCCTGGATCCGCATGAAGTTCGACGAACTGCTGGCGCAGCAGTTGTCGCTGAAGCGCGCCCAGGCCGCGCGCCGCGCCAAGACTGCGCGCGCGCTGCCGGTGACCGGGCGGGTGACGGCCGACCTGATCAAGCAACTGCCGTTCAAGCTGACCGGGGCGCAAGAGCGCGTGCTGGAAGAAATCCGCGCCGACCTGCGCCACTCCTTCCCGATGCAGCGCCTGCTGCAGGGGGATGTGGGCAGCGGCAAGACGGTGGTGGCGGCGCTGGCCGCGGCCCAGGCCATCGACAGCGGTTTCCAGGCGGTGCTGATGGCGCCGACCGAAATCCTGGCCGAGCAGCATTTCCGCAAGATCGCCGCCTGGATGGAGCCGCTGGACGTGGGCGTGGCCTGGCTCTCGGGCAGCCAGAAGAAGAAGGAAAAGACCGAGGCGCTGGCCCACATCGAGTCCGGCGCGGCGCGGCTGGTGGTAGGTACCCATGCGCTGATCCAGGACACGGTGCAGTTCGACAACCTGGGGCTGGTGATCGTGGACGAGCAGCACCGTTTCGGCGTGGGCCAGCGGCTGGCCTTGCGTAACAAGAGCAACAAGAGCTTCAACCCGGCCGAGGCCGACAATGCCACCGTGCCGCACCAGTTGATGATGTCGGCCACGCCGATCCCGCGCACGCTGGCCATGACCTATTACGCCGACCTGGAAGTGTCTGTGATCGACGAACTGCCGCCGGGCCGCTCGCCTATCGTGACCCGCGTGATCGACCAGAACCGGCGCGACGAGGTGATCGAACGCGTGCATGCGGCGGCGCTGGAAGGCAAGCAGATCTATTGGGTCTGCCCGCTGATCGAAGAGTCCGAGGCGCTGCAGTTGCAGACCGCCACCGACACCCACGCCACCTTGTCGGCCGCCCTGCCCGACCTCACCATCGGGCTGGTGCACGGGCGCATGAAACCGGTGGAAAAACAGATCGTGATGGAAGGCTTCAGCCGCGGCGCAATCCATGTGCTGGTGGCGACCACGGTGATCGAAGTCGGGGTGGACGTGCCTAATGCCTCGCTGATGGTGATCGAGCATGCCGAGCGCTTCGGCCTGTCGCAGTTGCACCAGTTGCGCGGGCGCGTGGGCCGCGGTTCGGCCGCCAGCGTGTGCCTGCTGATGTACCAGGGGCCGCTGGGCGGCACCGCCAAGGAGCGGCTGGCGATCATGCGCGAAACCACCGACGGCTTCGAGATCGCCCGGCGCGACCTCGACATCCGCGGCCCCGGCGAATTCCTGGGCGCGCGCCAGTCGGGCGAAGCCATGCTGCGCTTCGCCGACCTGGCGACCGACCAATGGCTGGTGGAAAAGGCGCGCGACACCGCGCAGGCGCTGCTGCAACATGCGCCGGACATCGTCGAGCGCCATCTGGCGCGCTGGCTGGGCGGGCGCGAGGATTACCTGAAGGTATGAAGGCCGCGGCGGCCGGCGGCATGGCCCGCCTGGCGCCGGCGCGACATCATTTCGCGCTTTTTGGGCGGGATTTCCTGCCGCCGGCGGCGCGCTCGGCCTGGCGTTGCTTCCAGGCTTCCAGCTGCGCCAGATAACGCTCGCGCGCCTGTTCATAGATATCGAAAATGCAGGGCACGCAACCGCTGCCGCAACAGTCTTCCAGTTGCGGCTCGACGGGCGGCTCCGGCGCCGGATCGTCGATCTGGCTGGCGCTATCTTGCTGGGCGGATTTTCTAGGACGCATTATTCATTGATGACCGACATGGTTAAGACGCACCGGATGCAGCGGATGGGCCGGATGGGCCGGATGGAACATGCTGCGGCATCTGCCCGTGCCGCCAAGAAAAAGAACCGGCATTGAAATTATTCAATTCCAACCAGAAAAACAGGGAGCAAATGTTCGATGTGCACCGATTGACTAGGTGATTTTCAAAGGCCAATCTACTTGTTCAGTGAGGTTAACGATTTTTTTCACTATTTGGCGGACGCTGGAGAAACTTACGCCAGATCGGCTACCGCGCCTGCAAACGCGGCCCGCCCGCATCCGACCGCATCCATCATTGAGGAAACCCCTATGTTAATGTCGTCCCACGATCCGTTCCAGCCTCGCCGCCAGCTCTGTTCCCGCTGCCAACGCGTCCAGACGGCATGCATCTGCCACTGGATTTCGCCGATCGACCATCTCTTCGACGTGCTGATCCTGCAGCATCCGCTGGAAGCCGGCAGCGCCAAGAACAGCGCCCGCCTGCTGCACCTGAGCCTGCCGCACAGCAAGCTGGCGGTGGGAGAAATCTTCGATCCCGCCGAGTTGCATGCCTTGCTGCACGCGCCTTCGATGCTCCCCTCCGGCGCCGGCATCGAGCTGCCGGTGCAGCCGGTGCTGCTCTATACCGAAGATGCCGGCACGCCGGCCAGCTCCCGCTTCGATGCGCGTACGATGTCTATCGACGGCCAGCCGCCCGAGCAACGGCTGCGGCTGGTGATCCTGGACGGCACCTGGCGCAAGAGCCGCAAGATGCTGCATGAGAATCCCTTGCTGCATGCGTTGCCGCGGCTGGCGCTGCAAGACACGCCGCTGTCGCAATACGTGATCCGCAAGGCGCATAAGCCGGAGCAGTTGTCCACGCTGGAAGCCGCCGGTTATGCGCTGATGCAGCTAGAGAAAAACAGTGAGAAGTACCACCCGCTGCTGACCGCCTTCGATGGCTTCGTGCTGCAGCAGACCCAGTTGCGCAGCCGCGGCCAGGCCAGCCGGTGCGGCGACTGAAGCGCAGGCGGCGCCCTCTGATCTTTTCCTGGCGCGCCGGCGGGCAACGGAATTGAAACAAAGTCCAACCGCGCTGCAACTAGGCCCTGGATATGCTGTCCGACCCCGCCAATGAGCATATAATTGCGCGATCCTCGACAATTGGCGATTGCGCTCAATTCCTATCCAGCGACCCACCAAGATGAGTTCAGAATTCCAACAACTGGCCGACAAAGTCGCCCAGCTCGCCCGACTGGCACAGAACCTGCGCGATGAAAATGCCGAGCTGCGCCGTCACGTCAAGACGCTGACCGACGACAATGCGCAATTGAACCAGCGCATCGATGAAGCCTACCAGCGCGTCAGCGCGGCGCTGTCCGAACTGCCTGCCGCCGAACCCGAGGAACCGGCGCAAACCACTGAGGAGGCCGCATGAGCGTCATCCAGATCCAGGCCACCATCATGGGCCAGCCCTATACCCTGGCCTGCCGCGAAGGCGAACAGGCTGCCTTGCACCATGCCGTCAGCTATCTCGACCAGAAGATGCGCGCCATCCGCGACGCCGGCAAGGTCAAGGGCACCGACCGTATCGCCGTGATGGCCGCCCTGGGCATCGCCGCCGAACTGCTCTCCACCCAGCAAGCCGAAGGCCCGTTCGCCGGCCTGACCATCGCCGAATGGAAACAGCAGGTCGCCGCCATCAACGACGTGCTGGACCAGGCGTTGGCGCCGCAGGAAAAACTGTTCTGACTCCGGCCGCGCCGCCAATAAAAAACGGCTGTCTGCGCGACAGCCGTTTTTTTATTGCGATCCCTCCGCGATGCGCCCCATTGCCATCGCGCCCTTGCATTGCCAGATGCGCAACGCATCGGCACGGGCATTGCGGCAAGCGGGCATGAAATTGTTATCGCAATGCAAGAAGCCGCCGCCCCGGAAAGATAGAGCAGGAAACACGCCCGCACACAAGCCTGTTCCGTTACAAATTCGCGTTATATTTTTGTACTAAGTCCTTGGACTCGCCGGCCGATTGCGTTAGACTTTGTACTCCTGCCGTGTTCGCGGTTGCCATATATTCCTTGAACCATTTACGAGCATAGGCTGTAGGATCGTTCGATGGGCGTGAGCGTCGCTAGTCCGATGAACCCGAAATTGAACTACTGCAGCCAACTTGAACCGTCAGGTTCAGGATGCCGGCACAGCGGCACAGGCGGGACTTGATTCCATGAAAAACGGCTGCATCTGCAGCCGTTTTTCATTTCCTCGCATCTTTGCATCTTTATTTCCTTGCGCCCGGATATCGGCCTGCGCAACGGCACCCGCCTTCCTCTGATTCTTCAGATATCCCGTTTCCTGGCGCCCTTGCGCTCATGCCCGACTTCGGCGATGGCATCCTGGAATTCGGTCACATCCTCGAAACTCTTGTACACCGAAGCGAAACGGATATAGGCGATCTTGTCCAGGCGCTTGAGTTCGCGCATGACCAGTTCGCCGATCTGGCCCGACATCACTTCGCGCGCACCGCTTTGCAGCAGCTTTTCCTGGATGCTCTGGATGGCGGCGTCGAGCGCCTCGGCCGAGACCGGACGCTTGCGCAACGCCAACATCAGGCTGCCGCGCAGCTTGGCCGGGTCGAACTCGGTGCGGCTGCCGTTCTTCTTGACGATCACCGGCATCGTCAGCTCGATGCGCTCATAGGTGGTGAAACGCTTGTCGCAATTGTCGCAACGGCGCCGGCGGCGGATCGAGCTGCCGTCTTCGGAAACGCGCGTGTCCAGCACCGGTGTATCTTCGTGATTGCAGAATGGGCACTTCATGGCGGCAATGGGCGGTTGTTACTGTTGCGTTATCCGTATCTGCCGGCCTGCTGGTTGGCAAACACGCTCAAACCACATGGTACTGCGGATAAGCGACGGCGCCCGGTCCCGGGCGCCGTCGCTCAGCTCGAACTGCAAACAAGCCATGGCGGCCTGGCGGCCCCCATGCGGTCATGCGGCCATGATCAGCCGTAGACCGGGAACGCGTCGGTCAGCTTCTTGACTTCGGCCTTCACGCGCTCGATGGTGGCTGCGTCATGCGGGTTGTCCAGCACGTCGGCGATCAGGTTGCCGACCTTTTCCGCTTGCTCTTCCTTGAAGCCGCGGGTGGTCATGGCCGGGCTGCCCAGGCGGATGCCGGAGGTCACGAATGGCTTTTCCGGATCGTTGGGGATGCCGTTCTTGTTGCAGGTGATGTGGGCAGAACCCAGGATCGCCTCGGCTTCCTTGCCGGTCAGCTTCTTCGGGCGCAGGTCCACCAGCATCACGTGCGACTCGGTGCCGCCGGAGACGATGCGCAGGCCGCGCTTGATCAGGGTCTTGGCCAGCACGTCGGCGTTCTTCACCACTTGCTGCTGGTAAGCCTTGAATTCCGGCGAGGAGGCTTCCTTGAAGGCCACCGCCTTGGCGGCGATGACGTGCATCAGCGGACCGCCCTGGATGCCCGGGAAGATCGCCGAGTTGATGGCCTTCTCATGCTCGGCCTTCATCAGGATCACGCCGCCGCGCGGGCCGCGCAGGGACTTGTGGGTGGTCGAGGTGACGAAGTCGGCGTGCGGCACCGGGTTCGGGTAGACGCCGGCGGCGATCAGGCCGGCGTAGTGGGCCATGTCGACCATGAAGTAGGCGCCGACTTCCTTGGCGATCCTGGCGAAACGCTCGAAATCGATGCGCAGCGAGTAGGCCGAAGCGCCGGCGATGATCAGCTTGGGCTTCTTCTCGCGCGCCAGGGCTTCCATGGCTTCGTAGTCGATCTCTTCCTTGTCGTTCAGGCCGTAGGAGACGACGTTGAACCACTTGCCGGACATGTTCAGCGCCATGCCGTGGGTCAGGTGACCGCCTTCGGCCAGCGACATGCCCATGATGGTGTCGCCCGGCTTCAACATGGCGAAGAACACGCCCTGGTTGGCCTGGGAGCCGGAGTTGGGCTGCACGTTGGCGGCTTCGGCGCCGAACAGGGCCTTCAGGCGATCGATCGCCAGTTGCTCGGCGATGTCCACGTATTCGCAGCCGCCGTAATAGCGCTTGCCCGGATAGCCTTCGGCGTACTTGTTGGTCAGTTGCGAACCCTGGGCTTCCATCACCGCCGGCGAGGTGTAGTTTTCCGAAGCGATCAGCTCGATGTGCTCTTGCTGGCGGGTGTTTTCCTTTTGGATGGCAGACCACAGGTCCGGATCGACTTTTGCGAGAGTCTGGTTCTTGTCAAACATGGTTTCTCCAAATTGATGAGGTGCGGCCGAAGACCAACCGTCACGGCGGCACAATGCCATTCGGGTCGACTTCAAAATCGAATGAGGGGCCAAACAGGTAGGATTGCGGGCAGCCTCAGTCGTACTTTCCATTCGGCTGCCCAGGCGCACGGCTGATGAAATCTCACGCTTCCCGATGGATGCCCATCTTGGCCGGAGATGCTCCGGCTTTTCGCCAGTCACGTGAGACGAAATGGTGAGCGCATTGTATTGAAACGGGGCGATTTCAGCAAGACGGTTCGCCATCGCGCAACACCGCCCGCCCCGCCCTGAAAGCGAGCCTGCCCTCGTAAAAACCGGCTTTGGGCTACAATTTCGTTTTCTTTCCGGGACGGCAATCCCGCCGGGCCCAGCGCCCGCGCCAAGGCTGCCGCCGGCCCCGCACCACAACAGGAGATTTGCAGATGGTCGTTTTGATTACAGGAGCAACCGCAGGATTCGGCGCCGCCATGGCGCGCAAATTCGTCAAGAACGGACATCAGGTGATCGCCGCCGGCCGCCGCAAGGAACGCCTGGATGAACTGGTCAACGAACTGGGCGCCGGCAATGTGCTGCCGCTGGTGCTGGACGTGACCAGCAAGCAATCGATCGAATCCGGCCTGGCCAGCCTGCAGGGCCAGTGGAAGGACATCGACGTACTGGTCAACAATGCCGGCCTGGCCCTGGGCCTGGGCCCGGCCCACGAAGTCGCGCTGTCGGACTGGGAAACCATGATCGACACCAACGTCAAGGGCCTGGTGACCATCACCCACTCCCTGCTGCCGGCCATGGTCAAGCGCGGCAGCGGCACCATCATCAACCTGGGTTCGGTGGCCGGCGCCTATCCTTATCCGGGCGGCAACGTCTATGGCGCCACCAAGGCCTTCGTCGACCAGTTCACGCTGAACCTGCGCGCCGACCTGGTCGGCACCGGTGTGCGCGCCACCAACCTGGCGCCGGGCCTGTGCGGCGGCACCGAGTTCTCCAACGTGCGCTTCAAGGGCGACGACGCGGCCGCGGCCAAGGTCTATGAAGGCACCCAGCCGCTGACCGCCGAGGATATCGCCGAAGCGGCCTTCTGGGTCGCCACCATGCCGGCCCATGTGAACATCAATTACATGGAACTGATGCCGACTTGCCAAGGCTTTTCGCCCTTCAACGTCAAGCGCAAACAGTAATGGATGAGGTAGAATGGGAGTCTGCTGCGGTGCCACAACGCCGCAGCTCTCACATTCCACCGGGCCCTGGCCGTTTCATGCAAGCAACATTTTCCGTGCCGCTGCAACTACAATTCGCCGAATAACAAGAAGCATATGAGTGCCGCCAGTAGTCCGTTCGACTGGAAGATCCGAGTCTATTACGAAGATACCGACACCGGCGGTGTCGTCTTCTACGCCAATTACCTGAAATTCTTCGAGCGCGCCCGCACCGAGTGGCTGCGCTCTTTCGGTTTCCAGCAACAACAGCTGGCTGAAACCACCGGCGCCATCTTCGTGGTCAAGGGCACCAGCGTCGATTATCTCTCCCCGGCCCGGCTGGACGATGAACTCAAGCTCACGGTCGTGGTCGAAAAGCTCCGAAACGCTTCCATTGAATTTGTCCAGGAAGCCTGGCGCCTGCCGTCGGGGAACGGCGCCGCCGGAAATAACCAGGAAGCAACATTGCTGGCCCGTGGACGCATCACCGTGGTCTGCGTCGATGCCGCAAGCTTCCGACCGCAACAAATTCCCGCAGAACTGCTGTCGCGCATCAAGACTGCCCCCGGACTACCCCGGCAGGATGCGCCATGAGCACATGGCTACCAAGAACATGCCGGCTGCCGGCAAGCTTTTCTTAACAAGCGCCGGTATCGGAACCGAAATCTTTGCTCTTACAATTTGCAGTCCTTTTAATTGCCGCCCTTTTAGCCGCCACACTTCCCCATGAACGTCACACAAGACCTGTCCTTCATTTCGCTGATCGCCAACGCGTCCGTTCTGGTGCAACTGGTGATGCTGTTGCTGCTGTCTGCATCGGTCATCAGCTGGACCTACATCTTCCGCAAGATGTTCGCCATCCGCAGCGCCCGCATACAGACCGAAGAATTCGAGCGCGTCTTCTGGTCCGGCGGCAACCTCGCCGCGCTGTACCAGGACGCCCTCTCCAACCGCCGCAAGGCGGGCGGCAGCGGCGGCGCGCTGGAACGCATCTTCCAGGCCGGCATGGGTGAATTCAACAAGGCCAAGGCCTCGGTGGCCGCACGCGGCGGCGCGGCCGACAACGGCGCCCTGCTCGACGGCGCGCGCCGCGCCATGCGCGCGGCCTACCAGCGCGAGATGGATGCGCTGGAATCGCACCTGGCCTTCCTGGCCTCGGTCGGCTCGGTCTCGCCCTACGTCGGCCTGTTCGGCACCGTGTGGGGCATCATGAACGCCTTCCGCGGCCTGGCCAACGTGCAACAGGCCACGCTGGCGGCGGTTGCCCCCGGCATTGCCGAAGCGCTGATCGCCACCGCCATCGGCCTGTTCGCGGCGATTCCGGCGGTGGTGGCCTATAACCGCTACTCGCACGACATCGACCGCCTGGCGATCCGTTTCGAGAGCTTCATCGAAGAATTCTCCAACATCTTGCAACGTCAGGCACGCTAATGGCAGGCTCATCGATGCGCGGGGGCCGCACCCGCAAGTTCAAGTCGGAAATCAACGTCGTGCCTTACATCGACGTGATGCTGGTGCTGCTGATCATCTTCATGGTCGCCGCCCCCATTACCAATCCGAGCGTGATCAACCTGCCGACCGCCGGCAAGTCCACGCAGCCACCGGCCGACTACATCGAAATCGCCCTGAAGCCCAACACCCAGGCCACCATCCGCCTCAACGGCCCCAAGAGCGGCGGCAAGAAGGCTGAAACCGTGACCGGCAAGGTCGACCTGTCCGAGCGCCTGCAGGCCTTGCACGCCGACAATCCGGACCTGGCGGTGATGATCTCGGCCGACAAGGACATCAAGTACGACGAGGTGGTGCAGGTGATTTCCGAAGTGAAGAAACAGGGGATCGCGCGCGTCGGCCTGGCCACCAAGTGAGCAGTTACCAAGCAGTCACCATGAGCGACAACTCTCCGTACAACATCCCCAGGCCTCCCGGCCGCTGGCGCGCCATCGCGCTGGCGCTGGTGATGCACGTCGCGCTGTTCCTGTTCTTCTGGATCGGCATCCGCTGGCAGAACGAGACGCCGCTGACGGTCGAGGCCGAGATCTGGGATCCGCAATACAAGGAAGCGGCGCCCCTGCCCGTGCCGCCGCCCCAGCCGGAACCGCAACCCGAGCCGCAACCGAAAATCCAGCCCGAACCCAAGCCGCAGCCGCCCAAGGTGATCGACGAGCCCAAGGTCGAGAAGCCCGATATCGCCCTGGAAAAGGAAAAGAAACGCAAGCAGGAGCTGGAGAAGAAGGAACAGCAGGAAAAGCAGGAGAAGGCGGAAAAAGAGAAGGCTGAGAAGGAAAAGGCCGAACGCGAGAAGAAGGAAAAGCTCGAAGCCGAGAAGCAGAAGAAACTGAAGGAAGACAAGCAGAAAGAGGAAGAGGCCAAGAAGAAGGCCGATGCCGAGAAGCAAGCCGCCGACAAGAAGAAGGCGGCTGCCGACGCCAAGGCCGCCGAGGCGCGCCGCCAGGAAGACCTGAAGCGGATGATGGGCCAGGCGACCAGCGCCACCGGCGGCAGCGGCACGGCCGAGAAGTCGCAAGGTCCCAAGGGCACCCCGGACTACGCCAACAAGCTGCGCGCCAAGATCCGTTCCAATACGATCTTCGATGTACCCGCCAATCTGAGCGGAAACCCCGCCGGGGAGTACACTGTCGAATTGTTCCCGGACGGAACGGTACGCAGCGTGCGCACCATCAAGGCGTCGGGCCTGCCCGGCTTCGACGATGCGGTGCGCCAGGCCGTCATGAAGTCGCAGCCGTTCCCGGCGGACAAGGATGGCAAGGTGCCGTCCAGCTTTACTTTCACCCATTACCCGAAAGATCAGTAAACGATGATAAATGTCCGTTACCTGACCAGCATTGCCGTCACCGCCGCCAGCCTGTCCTTTGCGCCGGCTTCGCAGGCGCAGTTGCGCTTCGAGATCACCGGCGTGGGCGCGACCCAGATTCCCGTCGCCGTGGCCGCCTTTCCCGGCGAAGAAGCCGCGCCGCAACAGATCACTTCCATCGTCAAGGCCGACCTGGCCCGCAGCGGCATCTTCAAGCTGATCGACAACAGCGACGCGCTGTCCGATTCGTCCGTCATCAACTACGCCGACTGGCAAAAGCGCGGCGCCAACGCACTGGCGGTGGGCAGCGTGCAGCGCCTGGCCGACGGCCGCTTCGACGTGCGCTACCGCCTGTTCGACACCGTGCAGTCGAGCCAGCTCTCGGCGCTATCCTTCGGCAGCCAGCCGCAACTGATCCGCCTGACCGCGCACAAGATCGCCGACGACATCTACCAGAAGCTGACCGGCATCCCCGGCATCTTCTCGACCCGCATTTCCTACGTGACCAAATCGGGCAGCGAATACCGCCTTGAAGTGGCCGACGCCGACGGCGAAGGCCGGCAGGTCGCGCTGATTTCGAACGAGCCCATCATCTCGCCGGCCTGGTCGCCCGACGGCACCAAGGTCGCCTACGTCTCGTTCGAAGCCAAGAAACCGATCATCTACATTCAGAACCTGGTGACCCGCCAACGCTCCGTCGTCGCCAATTTCAAGGGCAGCAACTCGGCCCCGTCGTGGTCGCCCGACGGCTCGCGCCTGGCGGTGGCGCTGTCGCGCGACGGCCTGACCCAGGTCTACATCATCAATGCCGACGGCTCCGGCCTGCGCCGCCTGACCAACACCTCCGGTATCGACACCGAACCGCGCTTCTCGCCTGACGGCGGCAGCATCTACTTCACCAGCGACCGCAGCGGCGGCCCGCAGATCTACAAGGTCGGCGTGGACGGCGGCAGCGCCCAGCGCGTCACCTTCAACGGCAGCTACAACATCAGCCCGCGCATCTCGCCCGACGGCAAGACGCTGGCCTTCATCTCGCGCCGCGACGGCCAGTTCCAGCTGTACGCGCTGGACCTGACCAACGGCCAGGAACAGCGCCTGTCCGACGGCAGCCGCGACCAATCGCCCAGCTTTGCCCCCAACGGCAAATACATTATGTACGCGACGGAAGCTGGTCGTCGCGGATCCCTTGCCATCGTATCTGTCGATGGCCGTGTCAAGCAGCGTCTGACAACGCAAGTCGGAGATATCAGGGAACCGACTTGGGGTCCGTTCATGAAATGAAATAAAGAAATCCAACATTAACATTCATCACGACAAGGAGAAATCCAAAATGCGTACCATCAGCACCCTCGCCCTCATCGTCTCCAGCGCTGTTCTGCTGGCCGCTTGCTCGTCCACCAAACTGGACGACAAGAACGCCCCTGTTGAAAACCGCGCCGGTTCCGGCAGCGGCGCCGATATGCGCGCCGTCGGCACCGTCAACGCCGGCTCCGCCGATCCGCTGAACGACCCGCAAGGCGTTCTGGCCAAGCGCAGCGTCTACTTCGACTACGACAGCTACACCGTCAAGGACGAATACCGCTCCGTGGTTGAAAACCACGCCAAGTACCTGGTGGCCCACAAGGACCGCAAGGTGATCATCCAGGGCAACACCGATGATCGTGGCGGCGCCGAGTACAACCTGGCCCTGGGCCAGAAGCGTGCAGAAGCCGTGCGCAAGGCACTGGTGCTGCTGGGCGTGTCGGAGTCGCAAGTCGAAGCCGTATCCTTCGGCAAGGAAAAGCCGAAGGCCCTGGGCCAGGACGAAGCCTCCTACGCTGAAAACCGTCGCGCCGACATCGCTTATCAGTGATCGACATGCGTACCGCTTTCAAACTGAAATCGGTAACCGTGGCAGCCGTACTGGCTGCCACGGCTTATTTACCGCTCACTGCCCACGCTGCCCTGTTTGGCGACGACGAGGCGCGCAAGGCGATCCTGGAGATCCGCGCCAAGATCGAAGCCCTGCAGCACGACATTGACAACAAGGCCGACAAGAACAGCGTCCTCACACTCTCCGACCGCAACGACAACCTGCAATCGCAGATCTCGGCGCTGCGCGGCCAGATCGAAGTGCTGACCAACGAGGTCACCAACGCCCAGCAGCGGCAAAAAGATTTTTACGTTGACCTCGACGCGCGCCTGCGCAAGCTCGAACCGCAACAGGTCAATGTCGACGGCCAGACGGTTGCCGTCGGCGTCTCCGAACAGCAGGCCTACGATGTCGCGCTGTCCCAGTTCAAGGGCGGCGACTACAAGGGCGCGGCCAATGCCTTCGGCGACTTCATCAAACGCTACCCGCAATCGGGCTACGCCGCCTCGGCGCAGTACTGGCAAGGCAATTCCCTGTACGCCCAGCGCGACTACAAGGGCGCCATCGCGGCCCAGCAGAATGTCGTGAAGAACTACCCCGACAATCCCAAGGTAGCCGACGCCATGCTCAACATCGGCAGCTCGCAAGCCGAACTGAAGGACAAGGCCGCCGCCAGGAAAACGCTGGAGCAACTGATCGCCAAATACCCGAACAGCCCGGCCGCGCAAACCGCCAAGGAACGCCTGCCCACGCTGAAATAAGGGCCCTGGCAGCAAACCGGCTGTTGTATAGCGTTTTACGCAAGGATTTGACACCGCCAATGAAGTTTGCCTATAATTGCGGTCTTTCGGGTCGTTAGCTCAGTTGGTAGAGCAGCGGACTTTTAATCCGTTGGTCGCAGGTTCGAGTCCCGCACGGCCTACCAGAAATTCAGAAGTAGAAAAAAGGGCTCCAGTTCGCTGGAGCCCTTTTTGTTTTTCTAGCGGCGTGTATTTTTCTGCCATTTCTGAGGCCGTCCTCCAGACCTGTTAGCCTGAGCTGATCATAGGGACGCAAAATCAGGCGCGCGCGCCATCTCCCTTTACCGCTTGAGCGGCTGCCCCGCAAACCCCAATTTTTCCAGGAACGCCGACACGATCGGCGACCAGATATCCACTCCGTTGGAAAACAGCAAGTGTCCATTCTTCCCGAACGGCGGCAGCAGATGGTAGTCGGCCGTGCCGCCGGCGTTCACGAAAGCCGCGTGCCAGGACTTGCTATAGGACGGGCCGAAATAAAGGTCATTCTCGGTATAGATCCACAGCATGGGCGCCTTGGCGGTCTTGCCGAATTGGGCATACATGTCTTCCATGCGTCCCGGCTGGCAGGGGTTGGCCGGATGCCCGACCGGATCGCCGCCGGAGCCGCCGGCGAAGTTGATGGCGCCGACCAGGCCGGCCGGCGCCAACGCGGCGGTGGCAACCGTCGAATAACCGCCCACCGATTGCCCTACCAGCAACACGCGCTGCGCATCGACATAGGGCTGCTGCTTGGCATAGTCCAGCACCGCCAGGATCTCCGTGCTGGCGGCCTTGGCCATGGGCGCGTAGTCCTTGCTGCTGCAACCGCCGCTGTCTTCCGGGTCGAACTGGGTGCTGTACTGGCCGTAGCCGATGCGGGTCGGCTCGAATACCGCAAAGCCGCGCTCGATGAAGTAGCGCACCTGCCTGGTATAACGCACGCGCGGCGGGTCGCGCCGGTTGGTCGGACTGCGGCCGTGGTTCAGGATCAGGATGGGGAATGGTCCGGGACCATCCGGCTTGAACTGCGTAATCACGACCTTTCCGGTTTCTTCCTTGCCGTAGAGATCCTTGACCGTGACATCGATCGATGTCACCGATTCGTTAAGATCCATCGCCAGTTGCTGGGCGTGGAGATTGGCGGCGCTGGCGGCGAAGAGCCACGCCGTAAGCAGCAGTATGTGTCGGCGCATGTTTTTCTTGTCGTGGAAATGAAGCTGCAAAGGCAGCCGGAGCCGCTACGCTAACGCCGGCCGGGCGTTCCGGCAAGCACAATGCACGAACGCATGGCTCGCCCGCCACAGCATCGGGCTTTGCCCTGCGGATTGCCGAAGACGAACCCTGCGCTTGCGCCCGACGATACGCGATCCGATATACTTCCGCTTTTCATCCGCAGGTTTTCGATATCCCGATTGCCAACCATGTCCGACCAGCCGCCCGATCCCTTGTTTCCCGATGACGCCGTCAGCGGCGCCGATACCGTTCCGGCGCCGCGGCCGTGGATCGTATTGCAGAACGCGCATGAGGTCGAGACCTGGATCGAGACCTATAACCGCGAATTGCAGGCGGTCGTCTGGCGCAACAAGCTCAATACGGCCAACGCCGGCCAGGGCATCTGCTTCGCGCTGGAACTGGGCGGCGAAATCTACCTGCACACCACGACCGAAGGCCAGGTGCTGCTGGACGTGAGCGAAGAAGCCTCATGGGTCAACCCGGTGATCAGCGCCGCCACCGGCGCGGCGTCTCCGGCCGGCACCGTCTGGGTACTACCGCAGGATACGCTCACGCAACTGATCCTCGGCCTGTCAGGCATGATCGCGACTTCGCAGTTCGTGCTCAGGCATGAATACCGGATCGGAAAAAGCCAACGTATCCGGTTCTGAGCGCCCCCCGACGGAAAACATTGCCAACAAGGATAGATCCATGAATGAACGCCCCCTGGTCGTCGCCGGCGCCATCAACATGTTCATTGCTGTGGGCTGCGGCGCCTTCGGCGCGCACGGCCTGAAGAAGATGCTTTCCGAGGACATGCTGGCAGTCTGGCATACCGCCGTCACCTACCAGGCCATGCATGCGCTGGGCATGATCGCCGTCGCCCTGCTGCTGCCCAGATTCGGCGGCGCGATGATGCGCTGGGCCGGCAACCTGATGCTGGCCGGCATAGTCATCTTCAGCGGCAGCCTCTACCTGCTGGCGCTGACCGGCACCCGCGTGCTGGGCGCGATCACACCCATCGGCGGCGCCGCCTTCCTGGCGGCGTGGCTGCTGGTGGCATGGTCGGCTTACAAGGGCATGCGCTGAACCGCAGCCTGCCGACAAGAACACCGCCCTCTCTCGGGCTAATGCCGTTCAGTTAAGACTAATTCTGAAACACTCATCACAGCCCCCCCGTTCGGGCTGAGTAGGCCCGCCAGGGCCGTATCGAAGCCAGCGCGCCAGCGTTAGCGCTCTTGCCTGCCCTTCGATACGCTGCTGCGCAGCTACTCAGGGCGAACGGAGTCTGGACTGCACAAACAAAAATGCCGTTCAGTACTTAACTGAACGGCATTAACTCTCTCGAACGGCTTTTGCATTTCCGGCGTACGGATGATCAGCGATGGAAGAACTCTGCGATCAGCGTGGCGCCGATGAAGGTTCCGGCATTGGCCGCAAAGGACACCAGCACGATGCGCCAGCCCAGCTTGCGGAAAGCGGGAATGTCCTTGGCGATCGACAGGCCGGCGAAGGTCAGCATCGGCGTGATGACGGCCAGGAAGTTCACCTTCGCCGTCAGGTCGACAATGGCGGCCGCCCACGGACAGGCCGGCGAAGTCAGGAACATCGCCACCAGCGTGACCCAGCACACGGCCGGCACTTTCTTGCCGGTCAGGTTGCGCAGCTGGTCGCCGACGAACACCACCGCCACCATCAACGCAATACAAGCAAGCGATGCCAGCGGCGTCACCTTGTAAGCGATCCAGTTGGCGACCATGGTCAGCACACCGGCGAAGACCCAGGCGCTGATGCGGCCGGCCAGGCCGAGTTCGGCGGTGTCGAGATGCGTTTCCTTGTGCAGGCCGTCGTCCGGCGGCGTGGAGGCGGAATTGGTGCGGCCGATGAGCGGCTCCAGCACGCGGTAGCCCCACACCGCCAGCGGCAGCGAGATGAACAGCGTGAAGTAGGTGCCGATAGTGGTGGTGATCAGGTTGCTGGCAGCGGCAAAGGTGGCCACGTCCTTGGCGACATCGGCCGGCTGCAGCGCGGCGATGGCGCCGGCGGCGGCCGCCATCATGCTGCCCGAACCGACGCCCGCGCCCATGGCCAGCGAATAGGGGTGGAAGATGTTCAGGCTGGCGATGAAGCCGGCGAACACCGCGATGAAGACGGCGCCGAACAGCGTGCCGGTGATGTACTCCGCCAACACCCCGCGGCCCTCCGGCGAATCCATGCCGTAGCGCTCGCCGATGATGGCCAGGCTGGGCTCGCGGCCCACCGAGAAGGTAGCACCGATGGCCTCGCGCTTGATGCCCAGCAGCAGCGCCAGCGGCAGGCCGATCACGATGGTGCCGACGAAGTGCCCGAACTCCTGGAACACCAGCGCCCAGCCCGACTCGACCAGCTTGGGCAGGGAATTTCCCACCATCAGGCCCAGCTTGGCGACGAACAGCAGCAGCGCCGGCTGCAGGATGGCGGCAGCCTGGAACTGCATCGGCTGCGTCAGCGCCACGCCGCCCGGCAAGCGGCGGCTGAACAGGCCCAGCGCGGCGCCCATGATCAGCGCCCACACCATGGGCAGCAGCACGATCTTGCCGGGGCCGAGTTTGAGGGTGGCCGATCCTATCCATTCGGCGATGATCAGGATGAGCGCCGCATAGGCGTATAGCTTCCAGGTTTGCTGCCCCTGCCGTGTTGCCGATACCGATGTCGCTGCTGCCTGCATGTTGCTCTCCCGCTGTGGATGAAGTACTGCATCGCGTTGATCCGGCCCCGTCGCGTTGCCGGACGGGGGGTGATGTCGTGTCGTTTTACCTCGTGTTTACCTCGTGTATTGCCGCTGCCCTGCAGCGCCATGCGCCGGCCTCCCCGCCCGCGCATGGCACATGACACATGGCGCATTGCCAGCGCAACCGCATCCGGCTTATACGTAGCCGAACGCCGCGGCCGGCGCCGCCGCCGTCTCCACCCACACGCTCTTGGTCTGGGTGTATTCATGCAGCGCCTCGACGCCGCTGGAACGGCCGTAGCCGCTCTGGTTGTAACCGCCGAAAGGCGAAGCGACGTTGATGGTCTTGTAGCCGTTGATCCAGAAAGTGCCGGCGTTGACCTGCGCCGCCACACGGTGGCCGCGGGCGATGTCGTTGGTCCAGACCGCGCCGGCCAGGCCAAAGTCGCTGTCGTTGGCGATGCGCACCGCATCCTCTTCGGTATCGAAGGGAATGGCCACCACCACCGGGCCGAAGATCTCCGTGCGCGCCACGTCCATCTCGTTGGTCGCATGCGCCAGCACCGTCGGCCGCACGAAGAAACCCTCGCCCGCCTGCTGCGGTGGCGTAGCAAGCTTCGCGCCCGCCTTCACGCCCTCGGCGATCATGCTGATCACATGCTCGTACTGCTTCTTGTTGGAAATCGGCCCGACTTCGGTGCCGTCGTCCAGCGGCGAGCCCACCTTGATGCGCGCGGCGCCGCCGGCCAGCATGTCGACGAAACGCTCATACAGGGAGCGTTGCACCAGCAGACGCGAACCGGCCACGCAGCTTTGCCCGGCCGAAGAGAAGATCGCCGCCTGCGCGCCCAGGCAGGCACGCTTCAGGTCGGCATCCTCGAACACGATGTTGGCGGACTTCCCGCCCAGCTCCAGCACGCATGGCAGCAAGCGGCGCGCGGCGGCTTCGGCGATCTTCTTGCCAGTGGCGGGCGAACCTACGAACACCACCTTCTTCACCGCCGGATTGTCGATCGCAGCCTGGCCCACGGTGTGGCCATAACCGGCCAGTACGTTGATCAGGCCGGCCGGCACGCCGGCCTGCTCGGCCAGCGCAGCCACCGCCAGCGAGGTAAACGGCGTGAGCTCCGAAGGCTTCAACAGCACCGCGTTGCCCATGGCGATGGCGGGCGCCACCTGCCAGCCGCAGGTGAAGATGGGCGCATTCCAGGGCGTCACCTGCAGCACCGTGCCGACAGGTTCGCGGCGCGTGTAGTTCAGGTGCGTGGTCGGCACCGGGATGACATCGCCATAGAACTTGTCGCACCAGCCGGCGTAGTACTCGAACATCTCGGCCACCTTGGCGACCTCGCCACGGCAGTCGCGGATCGGCTTGCCGGCGCTGATGGCTTCCAGTTGCGCCAGCGGTTCGAGATGGTTGCGGATCTGCTGGCCGACGGCGAACACGATGCGCCCGCGCGCGGCATGGGTCAGCGTCCACCACTGCTTTTGCGCGGCGGCGGCGGCGCGTACGGCCTGCTCCACCACGCCCGCGCCGGCATCGCAATACGCCAGGCTGGGACGGCCGCTGGCGGCGCTATGAAGTTGCACGGCTGGGCCATCGCCCGCCACCAGCTGGCCGCCGACGTAGGAACCGATGGTGGTCGCGCCCGGGAAGAAATGCGCGAACGCGGCCAGCAGGTGTTCCGATTCATTCAATTGCATTGCTTGCTCCTGAAACCTTGAGTGGAAAATATCTGGAAACGATCTGGAAATGATCCGGCGGCGCCGGTGTTTATTCGTTCATCGCTTCACCCAGCTGTACGATGCGGTTGAAGTCTTCGCCATCGGCGATGCTGTCGGCACTGAAAGCCCACAGGCGGCCGGCTTCGGCCGACAGCGGCGCATCCACGCGCAGCTCCTGCAGCAGCCCCATGGCCAGGCGGATGTCCTTGCGCATCAGCTTCATGGTGAAGCCAGAGTTGAAGGCGTCGTTGAAGACCCAAGTGGGATAGTTGACCTGCGTGACGCCGCTGCGCCCGGAGCCGGCGTTGATGCCTTCGAAGATCTGCTGCGCATCGAGTCCGGCTTCACGCGCGATGCGCGCGGCCTCGCCGGCCACCAGCAGATGGGCGCCGCACATCAGGTTGTTGAGCAGCTTGGTGACGTGGCCCGCGCCGACCGGCCCCACATGCACGCGCTTGGCGCTGATGGCTTCCAGCACCGGCATGGCGGCGGCGATATCGCCGGCATCCCCGCCCAGCACCATAGTCATGGCGCCGGTGGCTGCGCCCTTGGGGCCGCCGCTGACAGGGCCGTCGATGAAGCGCAGCCCGCATTCGACCAGGGCTGCGGCCACCTTGCGGGTGCTGTTCGGATCGGCCGTGGTGGTATCCACCACCAGCAGGCCGCGGCGCGCGCCTTCCAGCACGCCGCCCGCGCCCAGCACCACCGCCTCCACCACATCCGAGGTCGGCAGCGACAAAATCAGCAGCTCGACCTGCCCCGCCAGTTCCGCCGCCGAGGAGGCGATCGCCGCGCCATCGGCCTGCAACGCGGCACAGGCCGCCGGCGACGGATCGAAGCCCGCCACCTTGTAGCCCGCGCGCAGCAGCGAACGCGCCATGCCGCTGCCCATGTTGCCCAGACCGGCCACGCCGACCGTCGCTATCGTTCCTGCCTGTTCCATGCACGCTCCCTGAAGATTCATCGGATCGGACCGGCATGTCATGCGCCGGTCGTGAATGCAGTGTGCAAGCAGAGGCGGTACGGATCAATTACAAGGAAACTGGGTTTTTGTTCTAATTAACAGAACGCAGGATGGTCTCAGCTGGTGACCTGGAAGGCCTGCATCAGCGAACTGGAATACGACAGCAGCCGGTTGGCCGCCACCGACAGCTTGCGGCCCACCCGCGTGATCAGGTGTACCTCGGCGGTGGTCAGCACGTCGCTGTCGATGGGAATGGCCAGCAACTCGCCGGCGGCCAGCTCGGTCGACACCGAAAAGCGCGGCAGCAGCGTGATGCCCTGGCCGGACTTCACGAAGTGCTTGAGCACATTGATGGAATTGGTGCTCAGCAGCGGATTGAACTTGATCTTGGCCGCATACTCCGCCAGCGCCAGCAGCTGGCGCGTGCCGTAGGATTCGTGCATCAGGCCGATCGGGTATTCGGTCAGTTCCTTCAGGCTGCACGACTTGCTGTTGCGCAGCGGCGATTGCGGTCCGACGATGACCTGCATCGGCTGCGGCTGCACCGCGCGCGAGACGATCTTGGGATCGCTGGGCGGGTTATAGACCAACCCGATCTCGGCCTGGTCTTCGGCGACCTGGCGCAAGACCTCGTTGGTGCCGGCCAGGTCGATGGAAATCGAAATCTGCGGATGCCGGGCCGCGAAGTAAGCCATGGGCTGGCTCATGAAATCGCTGACGAACCCCTCGCCGATGACGATGCTGACGTGGCCGCGTTTCAGGCCGCGCAGGCCCTGCAGCTTGGACAACAGGTCGGCCTGGTGGGCGCCCTGCTCGCGGTAGTAGTCGATCAGCAGCTGCCCGGCCTCGGTCGGCACCACGCCGCGCCGGTGGCGCTCCATCACGGGGATGGCGACTTCCTGCTCCAGCAGCGCAATCTGCCGGCTCACCGCCGACGGGGCGATATCGAGCTTGTCGGCGGCGGCGCGCACGCTGCCGCATTGCACCGCCTCGAAGAAATAGGCCAGGCGCTGTTCATTGAGCTTTCTCATGTGTTCTCCCTGGACATTGCCCCGACCTGCCGGCCGAGGCTCATGTTGCCCGGATTAGAACACAAATTCGATTTCCCACTATCGAATGCTGATTCAGGCAGCAGCGCCGCTGAGCGCCGCCTTGACCAGATCGTCGATCTCGCCGGTAATGTCCGACAGCACCCCGGCCACCACCGAAAACTCCTTGCCCGCCAGGCCTGAACGGGCCGCGACGATGCGTGCATTGAAGGCCACCATCTTGGCTTCGCGGGCGATGGTCTCGATGTTGGTCATGATGCCGCGCAGTTGTTTGCGCATCAGGCGCGCGTGCTTCCTGGACTGCTCTTCGTAGATCGCCGTGATCTGGTTCAGCACCGCCAGCAGCGGCGTGGTTTCCTTGACCAGTTCGGCCAGCAGCTCGGGAGCCGCCTTGAGCTTGTCGTCGATGGCGTTGAGCGTGCGGCCGGCCAGTTCGGCAAAGCCGGTGATGCGCGCATCGCCGCCGGCCTTGCCGAAATAAGCATCTTCCAGCTCCGGACAGAACACGCCGGGCAAGTCGCCCGATCGTTTCAGCAACATGGCGTGGGCGCCGCGAAACAACGCCAGCGCCTCGCGCGCGGTAGCGGTAGCGTCTGCATGCCCTTGCGCACCCAGCACCGCGTACAGCACCAGGCGCTGCGAAGTGAAGCGGCGGCGCCCCGACAGGTTGATCAGCATGCCAAACACTTCGCCCGACAAGGGGATGACATCGGCATCGGCGTCGTCATCCCCGCCCACGACCGCCATCGCGGGCGAGACGGCTGACGCATCATTTACCGCGGCCGGACGGCAAGGCGACATGAGCCGTGCGTCCTGCCCGGCGGTCTGGCTGGTCATAGCTTACCTCCACTCTGTCGCTCTGCGATGAAGGATCAGGCCGCTTCGCGCGCCGGATGCGCCTGCTTGCGGTACAGGAATTCCAGCACCGCGGTGCGGTACGCGGAGTATTGCGCATCCTGCGCCAGCGCCACGCGTTCGCGCGGACGTGCCAGCTTCACCTCCAGGACTTCACCGATGGTGGCGGCCGGGCCGTTGGTCATCATCACGATGCGGTCCGACAGCAGCACGGCCTCGTCGACGTCGTGGGTCACCATGACCACTGTCGACTCGGTCTTGGCCACGATCTTGAGCAGCTCGTCCTGCAGGTGGGCGCGCGTCAATGCATCGAGAGCCCCGAACGGCTCATCCATCAGCAAGACCTTGGGTTCCATCGCCAGCGCGCGGGCGATGCCCACCCGCTGCTTCATGCCGCCGGAGATTTCATTTGGGCGCTTGGTCTCGGCCGCCCACAGGCCCACCAGCGCCAGCGCGGCGCGCGTGCGGTCGCGCAGTTGGGTGCGGTCTTCCTGCGCGCCGAACACGCGCTCGACGCCGAGGTGGATGTTCTCGTAGCAGGTCAGCCAGGGCAGCAGCGAGTGGTTCTGGAACACCACCGCGCGCTCCGGCGACGGGCCGCCGATTTCGCGGTTGGCGCACAGCAGCACGCCTTCGCTGGGCCGGGTCAGGCCGGCGATCAGGTTCAGCAGCGTCGACTTGCCGCAGCCGGAGTGGCCGATGAGCGTAACGAACTCGCCCTTGGCAACCGTCAGGTTGATGTCGCGCAGCGCATGGAAACTGCCCTTCTTGGTGTTGAACACCATTTCCACGCCGTGGATGTCGATGAATTTGCCGTTGATGTTTTCCATGATGTCCCCCGCGTTCGGTTTCAGTTGCTGACCTGCTCATAGGTGAAGGCCTTGGCCAGCGCCACCAGCGCCTGCTCCAGGATCAGCCCGACCACGCCGATGACGACGATGGCGATGATGATGTGCGGCACGTTCAGGTTGTTCCATTCATCCCAGACCCAGAAGCCGATGCCCACGCCGCCGGTCAGCATCTCGGCGGCGACGATCACCAGCCAGGCGGTGCCGATGGACAGCCGCACGCCGGTCAGCATGTAGGGCAGCACCGAGGGAAACAGGATCTTGGTCAGGATTTTCCATTCCGGCAGGTTCAGCACGCGCGCCACGTTCATGTAGTCCTGCGGCACGCGCTGCACGCCCACCGCGGTGTTGATGATCATCGGCCAGATCGAGCAGATGAAGATCGACCAGATCGCCGCCGGGTTGGCCGACTTGAACACCAGCAGGCCGATCGGCAGCCAGGCCAGCGGCGAGACCGGTTTCAGCAGGCTGATGATGGGCCCGAACATGGCCGCCAGGAACTGCACGCGCCCGATGGCGAACCCCAGCGGGATGCCCACCAGCGCCGCCAGGCCGAAGCCCACGCCCACGCGCTGCAACGACGCCAGCACGTTCCAGCCGATGCCCTGGTCGTTGGGGCTGTTGCGGTAGAAGGGATCGGAGAACATGTTCAATGCTTCCTGCAGCGTCGCCAGCGGCGTCGGAAAGCTGCTGTTCTTCAAGGCGATGATCTGCCAGACCAGCACCAGCACCGCCACTCCCAGCAGCGGCGGCACGATGCGCATGAAAACGCCGCCGGCGGCGATGCGGCGCCTGGCCGGGCGAACCTGCGCCGCAGCCGGCGCAGGCGTGAGCGCCTTGGCCTCGTTGGCGGCATCGGCGCCGCGTGCCGCGGCCGGCGCCCCGGCGGCCGGCTTGGCGTTATCGCCCATGATGTTCTCCATGACTGCGCTCATTTCGACTCCCTTCCTGTTGGAACTTCAATCGCATCGGCGCGCCTCCCTCGGCGCGCCGCATATCGCCGGCATGCGCCGACGATCAGACCTTGATCTTGAACGACTGGGCATAGGCCGCCGGATTCTTGCCGTCCCACACGGTGCCGTCCATGAACTTGGAGGTGCGCATGACATCCTTGGGCACCGGCGTCTTGGTCATCGCGGCGGCGTCCTTGAACAGGTCGATCTGGTTGACCGCCTTGGCCACGGCGAGATAGTCGGGATCGCTCTTCAACAGGCCCCAGCGGCGGTGCTGGGTCATGAACCACATGCCGTCCGACAGGTACGGGAAATTGACCGTGCCGTCGTCGTAGAACTTCATGTAGTTGGGATCGTCCCAGGTCTTGCCCAGGCCATTCTGGTAACGCCCCAGGATGCGCTGGTCGATCAC
Organism: Herbaspirillum sp. SJZ106; assembly: GCF_006715495.1. Lineage (GTDB taxonomy): Bacteria > Pseudomonadota > Gammaproteobacteria > Burkholderiales > Burkholderiaceae_D > Herbaspirillum. The sequence goes on along the minus strand of NZ_VFNI01000006.1, from coordinate 12,998 downwards.
GTCCTTGCTGGTGTTGACATAGGACTTGTCGGCGATGACCTCGGCCATCTTGTTCTTGTTGGTCAGCGAGGCGTCGATCCATTTACTGGCGTCAATGATGGCGGCCATCATCGCGCGGCAGGTGTTGGGGTATTTCTTGACGAACTCCAGCGACGTGCCCAGCACTTTCTCCGGGTGGTCCTTCCAGATGTCCTGGGTGGTGGTGGCGGTGATGCCCACGCCGTCGACGATGGCGCGATGGCCCCAGGGCTCGCCCACGCAGAAGCCGTCCATGTTCCCCACGCGCATGTTGGCCACCATCTGCGGCGGCGGCACGGTGATCACCTTGGCATCCTTCATCGGATTGATGCCGTTGGCCGCCAGCCAGTAGTACAGCCACATCGCGTGGGTACCGGTAGGGAAGGTCTGGGCGAAGGTGTATTCGCGCTTGTCGGCCTGCATCAGCTTGGCCAGCGAAGCGCCATCGACGGCGCCCTTGTCGGCCAGCTTCTTCGAGAGGGTGATGGCCTGGCCGTTGTGGTTCAGGCCCATCAGCACCGCCATGTCCTTCTTCTGGCCGCCGATGCCCAGCTGCACGCCGTAGATCAGGCCGTACAGCACATGGGCGGCGTCCAGTTCGCCATTGGTCAGCTTGTCGCGCACGCCGGCCCAGGAAGCCTCCTTGCTGGGCACGATCTTGATGCCGTACTTCTTGTCGAAGCCCAGCACCGAAGCCATCACCACCGAAGCGCAGTCGGTCAGGGGAATGAAACCGATCTTGACCTCTTCCTTTTCCGGCTTGTCGGAACCGGCCGCCCAAACGCCGCCGGTGGCTAAACCCATCATGCTCGCTCCCGCCGCGATGCCCGCGGTATGAATGATCTTGCGGCGCGTCGCATCCACTTCCGCGCCATTGGTTACCCCGGTCACCGCCTTGCCCGCCTGCTCTTCCTGGAAACCCATCGCATTTTCCCCCTTGCTAGCCGATAAACGAAAAAAGGCGTATCCCGACATGAATCGCTTCATGTCGAAAGACGCCTTTGTCTTGGGCGATGCAACCTCCGTTGGCCGCACCTATGCGCACTCGTTGCGCTACGGGGTACGTTCAGCAAAGACCGTGCCAGACGGATGCAAAACGCAGCCGAATACCCGCCATCGCCTATGAAAACGGGATCCGCGGCAGCATCGAAGGCAGTTGCGCACAGGTTTCGGCGAAAGTGCGCAACGCCAGCAAAACGAGCGCCGCACCGCACTTCATTTGTGCTTTGCACCAAATTGGCGGAACAGGGAAAGGAGGGGAAAAGCGACCGGGAAAGAAGCGTTCAGCCCAGCAGGTCCTCGGCATCCAGCAGGCGCTGGGCCACTTCGGAGAGTTTGAGGTTGCGGTTCATCGCCATGCCGCGCAGCTTCTGGTAGGCCTGGTCTTCGGACAAGCCCTTGCGCGCCATCAGCACGCCCTTGGCGCGCTCGACCAGTTTGCGTTCGGCCAGCTTGTTACGGGTATCGGACAGCTCGGCCAGCAGTTTCTGCTCCTGGCGAAAACGCGCCAGCGCCACGTCCAGCACCGGCTTGACCCGCTCTGAATGCAAGCCTGCCACGATGTAGGCGGTCACCCCGGCGGCCATGGCGGCTTCCATGCTGGAGGTGTCGTCGTCTTCGGTGAACATGACGATGGGGCGGCGTTCGTCGCGGGTGGCGATCACGATATGTTCCAGCACGTCGCGCGCGTCGGACTCGGCTTCGATGATGATCATGTCCGGCTGCAGGCTGGCAATGCGGTCCGGCAGCGAAAGGTCGGCCGGCAGCGCGGCAATGATGTTGTAGCCGGCATCGAGCAGCCCGGCGCGCAGCGCTTCGGCCCGCTGTCGCGCCTGCTCATGCGCGGCTTCGTCATGGTCTTCTTCCAGGTGCGGCACGGAATTGACGATGACGATACGCAGCGGGCGTCCGCCTGCGGGGGCGGTAGATGTCGATGGGCTACCGGACTTCATAGAAAGGACGAACTGGCTATCGGCTCTGGTGAGAACGCAAACAAGTCAAACTCGCTGATCCGTTTCCAACGATTGCGCTGCGAAGCAGCATGCGATTGACGGCCGGAATAGTAACCCATTGCCGCTCAAAAAACATGCATCGCCATAAAAACAGGCGCAGGCGCCGGTGCGGCATGCCAGAACGATATAGCAAATTTCGCACCATTGGACGCTTTCCGCTTGCGCGACAAGGCCGGGCGCATTTTCCTACAGGGATTCGCGGCGCACGCTGATCGCGCCCCAAGAGCCTTGAGCCTAAGCTGCATTCACTTGCACCAGCTGGCCGGCGAACCGGCGGCGACAATTTCAATAAGACAACAAGAGGAGAAAAACCATGACACTCGGCACCATACTGCTCATCATTCTGATCCTGGTGTTGCTCGGCGTCCTGCCGACCTGGCCCCATAGCCGCACCTGGGGATATGGCCCCAGCGGCATCGCCGGCACTATCGTCATCATCCTTCTGATCCTGCTGTTGCTGGGAAAGATATAGAACGGGTTTCCATAGACCAAGCCTGATAACATCCGTCCTGCGGATGGGCGTCCGGCGCCGCCTGCGCCCTGCCATCGGCCGTGTCGTGTTGTTTTGCAACGGCCGCGCCGATGCGCATGCTTATGCCAATTTCCCTCATGAGGTGGGTCTATGAAGAAAAATATTCTCGCAGTCTCTTGCCTGGTTGCCGCGGCGTCACTGTGCGCCTCTTTTGCCCATGCAGCAGAAGAAGACGTCAGCAAGGCCGATCCGGCCCGCTGGTACAAGGCTGACGATACCCCCAAGGAACGCTACCGGAACCTGACCAAGGAAGCCAACGCCGCCTATGGCGAGGCCCTGCAAACCTGCAAGGGCATGCGCGGCAAGCAAGCCAGGAGCTGCCGGGACGAAGCCGGCGCGGCGAAAAAAGCAGATATGGAACGCGCCAGGCGCATCTACAAGGATTACAAAGAAACTACCCCGGCCTCCTGAACAGGGCAGACGCGGGCCTCAACAAAAAGCCGGCTTAAGCCGTCATGCCGTTCAGTCAAGTCTAATCATCACAGAACCTGTTCGGGCTGAGTAGGCCCGCCAGGGCCGTATCGAAGCCAGCGTGTCAGCCTTACCGCTCTTGCCTGCCCTTCGATACGCTGCTGCGCAGCTACTCAGGGCGAACGGAGTCAGATCCGCACAAACAAAAATGCCGTTCAGCGCTTAACTGAACGGCATTACCTGCCTAAGCCGGCTGTTTGTTTCTGGCAGGCGTTTCTCCGCCTGCGGTTCGTGCATGGCCCTTGCTCAGCGGCCGATCTGGTTGCCGATCACTCCGCCCACGGCAGCGCCGCCGGCGGTGCCGATGCCGCTGCCCCCGGTCAGCACGGCGCCGCCGACGGCGCCGACGCCCGCGCCGATGGCGGTATTCTTGTCACGTTGCGACATGTTGCTGCAGCCGCTCAACGCCGAAAAGGAAAACACGGCGATAGCAGCGATAGCGACTTTTTGAATTGTTTTCATCACGGCACCTCCTTGATATGTGGGAATAGATTAGATACCCGAAAACGACTCAAATTCCTCATCGCAGGCCAAAACCGGAAAGGGTTACATCGCTTGCATCCGCTTACCGCAGCTCTGCGGTATCAGGTCATCGGACGCATGCTCGCGACAGGGTACGGGGAATGGGAAGGGAAATGGGAATTATGCTGCCCGGTTTGCGGCTGCGCAGTACACTCTTGCCTGGCGCCTGCCAGGTCGCGGACGATCACCGCGTTGCGAATCGATTTCGACCGCTTGCCCTGGGCCATGTCCATGTAACGGAATTTTTTTTGCCCCAGCTTCTGCAACTGGGTGGAGTCCATCGGCGCGTGACGCTCCATCACCGATGATGACCAGCGCGAGGCCGCATCCGCCAATGGCGCGTCGAGGCGGTGGGCGCCGGCCTGCGAGGCTGCTGCAGATATTCCCGCCAGCAGGCAGAATCCAAGTAGTGTTCTTTTCATGGTCCCTCCCTGGAGGCCACCTCTGTGGCCGTGGGCAAATCGCCATGCAATCGGCAGGAAATCACGGGCATTTTTCACTTTGCCGCACGATGAACATATGTTCGCCGAAAATGCTGCAGCACAAAATCAGCCCTTTCTGATTATCCTGTAGGATTTTTCCTACCCGCCGGAGCCTGTCCTCCCCGGCGGGTCCGGTCAGCGCTTCATCGATTCCTTGGCATCGCCATAGGCTTTCTGGACATTGCCTTCCACTTGCTTGGAAACACCCTTGATTTTCTGGGTCTGGCTGCCGGCTGCCTCGCCGGCCTTTTGCTGCACCTTACCCGCTGCCTGCTTCAGGCTACCCTTGACTTGGTCCTTGTTCATGATCTCTCCTCGGATGATTGACTCGGATGGTTGATACAGGCCCCGGCACAGGAATATCCGATCCGCCGGGGATCGCCGTTCCCGATTCAGGCATGTGGCGACGATGAGTTCATGGTAACGACGAGCACCTTCCAGCGGCATAAGAAAGCCGCTCTTTCGAACGTAGGAGAAAACGGAAACAGGCGCAGGAATACGGCACCGGCCAAGAAATAACGCGCGATGAAGAAAACCGCCGACGGGCCAGTGCCGTTCAGCTTTCCGTCGGCGCCATCTCCAGCCTGATAGGCAGGCTGATGGAGATCAGCGCCCCCTTGCCGGGAGTGGAGCGGATATCGACCTTGCCGCCGAAATAGGTAGCCCGCTCGCGCAGGCCGCGCAGGCCGTAGGTCTTGTGGTTGTCGCGCCGCTCCTCCGGAATGCCCACGCCATCGTCGCGCACCGTCAGCGCCACGTGGTCCTCGTCGATGTCGAGGATCACGTCGACCTTGCTGGCCTTGGCGTGTTTGGTGACGTTGTTGAGCGCCTCCTGCAGCATGCGGTAGATGGCGATCTCCATCTCATGGCCGACTGCCACGTCCTCGTCCGGCAGGCTGGCATGGCAGGCGATGCCGGTGCGCTCATGCAGGTCGTCTAGCTGCTCCGAAATCGCCGCCTTCAAACCGAACAGGTCCAATGTATTGGGGCGCAGCTCGGTCTGGATGCGCCGCGTGGTCGCCACCAGCGATTTGAGCAGGCCCTGCATGCGGGTCTTGCGGTCGATCCATTTCTCATCGGCCGGCAGCACCTGGTAGACCCCTTCCAGATGCATCGACAAGGCCGTGAGCGACGCCCCCATGTTGTCGTGCAGCTCGCGCGCGATGGCGCGCTTTTCTTCTTCGCGCACCGTCTCCAGGTGATTGGTCAGTTCGCGCAGCAGCGCGGTGCGCTGCACCACGGTCTTTTCCAGCTGGCTCTCGCGCTGGCGCAGTACATCCTCGGCCAGTTTGCGCTCGGTGATGTCGGTGCTGATCCCGATCACCCCTTGCACGCTGCCGTCCTTGCCGAACCAGGGCACCTTGGCGGTCTGGAAGGTAATGACGCCTTCGGGCAGATGAAGCGTCTGCTCCAGCTTCTCCGGTTTTCCGGAGGCCATCACCCGCCGGTCGTCGCGGTCGATGCGATCGGCTTCCTCCTCCACCATGAACAGCTCGCGGCTGGAACGGTACATGGTTTCTTCCCAGGTCTTGCCGAGTTTTTGCAGCGTGGCCGGATTGGCGAAAATCATCAGGCCCTGGCGGTTCTTGACGAAGATCGGGTCGCTGGTGCTTTCGCTGACCGCGTTGAGCAGCGCGCTGGTCTCGGCCAGCTTTTGCGCGTTGCGCGTGCGTTCGCCGTATTCGCTGTCGAGCTTGCTGGCCGAACTCCAGAAGATGAACAGGATGATCGCGCCATTGACCAGCGTCAGCGTGGGCAGCAGCAGTTCCGGCAAGACCCAGCCATTGGACAAGCCCCAGTTCAGCAACAGGCTGAAGGCCAGCAGCAGGAACAAGGTCTGCGGCAAGAGCCGGCGCAGCATCTGGCCGCCCGGCGCGATGCGCATGATCACCGCCATCACCGGGTGGCCGGGACTGGCCATCAGCAGGGCTGCGCCCAGGAGCGCAAACACCAGCGCCGACAGCAATGGCACCGGCAGGTAGAAATCGAAGTAAATGAACTGGCTCACGCCGTAGATATAGCCCACCAACGGGATCGCGGAGAGTCCGATCAGGCCGAAGGAAAGGTATTCGGACGGATAATAGCCGCCCAGCAGGCGCCAGTCGTGCAGCAGCAGGACCGCCGCCATCAGCAGGAAACCCACCGACAGCAGCGGCGGTATCACCAGCGGGGAAATCGGATGCGCCGCATCCACCGGCAGCCAGCCCAGCCCGTACAAGCTGCCATGCACCAGCGTAACCCCGCCCAGCACGAGCAGCAGCAGCGCCAGGAGATTGACCAGCAGGTCCAATCGCGCGCTATGCGCCGATACGTTCACGCAACGCAGGTACAGCGCGCAACCGCCCAGGATGAAGCCGGCGGCCGTGACCTCCTTCACCGCCAGCAGGTCGGCCAGCAGCTTGCGGTATTCGACCTCCAGGAAGGTGGCGGCCAGCACCACCATGCCGAACAGGGCCACCGCCATGGCCAGTCCCATGGCCAATGTCACCATGCTGCTGTAGCTGGATTGGGAAGCGGCAAAGTGCTCGACCGAGGAGTTCTTTTGCATATCCGCCGAGGACGGGCGAAGGCCGCTGTTTTTCTTTTGCATCGTCGGGAATCCCCTGCTTCTGTTGAAGCTGTTTTTTTTGAATCGATGGCGATCGCGCCGAACAGCCCCGAAAAGGCGGCATTGCCGGGGCCTGTTTCATCGATTGATCATCGATTGATGAAACGTCCCCCCCGGCCAGGACATTCAATGATGCCGCAAAAGAAAATGGGTCAGATGCTGCCGGGCAGCACCGGGCCGGGCGGCGCATTGGCAGGCGCATAACTTGCCACGCCCATCTTTTCACGCGCGAGCTTCTCCAGCAAATCGTGCAACAGCGGCAACTCGGACGACTTGTCGAAGAAGTGCCCCACGCCGCATTGCTGGCCAGCACGGCGGTAAGTCGGGCTGACATGGTTGCTGAACACCACCTTGACCTCGTTCTGGCTGCGGGCATCGAACCGCGCCAGCGATTGCAGCAGGCTCATGCCATTGCCTTGCTTCAACTGGATGTCCAGGATCAATACGTCGTAGCTGTGGTGCTGGAGATGCTGCAGGGCATCGGCCTCGCTCTCGGCGTAGCCGGCCAGACTGATGCCGGCGATTTCGGCCAGGCTTTCCACGATCAGCTCTCGCACATCCGCCGAATCCTCCACCAGGAAGATCCGCAAGGGCGCGTCGCCAGCGCCGTACTCCGCCCAGGAATTGAGGATGTCGTTCATGATCTGCACTATTTCTCGATGCCGCCTGCGTCTGCCGCAACCGTCGCCTGACCCGCCGGACCGACGGCCGGATGACCCATGCTCAATCGATCAGGTTGTTCTTGATCGCGTAATAAATGATGTCCGCATTGTTGGTCATGCTCATTTTCTGCAGCACGCGCGAGCGGTAAGTGCTCACCGTCTTGACCGAGAGGCATAGTTCATCGGCGATCTGAGTCACCCCCTGGCCCTGCCCAAGCTTATAGAAAATCTCGTACTCGCGCTGGGAGAGCGTCTCGTGCAGCGGTTTTTCCGAATCCACAGGCTCGCTGGTCAGGAGTTCGGCCACGCCGTAGCTGATGTACTTATGGCCGCGCAGGATGGTGTTGATGGCGCTGACCAGTTCCGTGGCCAGCGCCTCCTTCTGCACATAGCCGCTGGCGCCGCTGCGCAGCACCTGCACCGCATAGCGGCTCTCGGGATGCATGCTCAGCATCAGCACCGGCAAGTCGGGCTTTTCACGCTTGATCTGCTTGAGCACCTCCACGCCGCTTTTGTCCGGCATGGCGATATCCAGCAGCACGATATCCCAGTCCTGGGTACGCACCAGGCGGATCGCTTCTTCGGCGGTACTGGCTTCGCCCCCGACCTCCATGGTCGCAATTTCGGAGATGAAGTGCTGTACACCTGCCCGCACGACCGCATGGTCATCGACTACAAGTATTTTTGTCATGGTAATTTGAGCGGTGATAATGATGCCGCGGCATTGCTTGCGTTGTGGCGTCGCTTGCGCACGGCTTCTGCCGTGCCAGGCCGCGCATCGCAGCCATGGCGCCGGCGCCCGGCCTGCTTGCGCAATATCCTTGCGGCCGTCGGAGCGACCTTGAAATGCCTTGGCATAATGGCCTTCAACTATACATTACAGCCCATTCCCTGTCTGCTTCCGGAGCGCGCTGGCCGCCGCAGATGCGCTCTGGAAGCGAACAAGCGCAAACCGGCCCAGGGCCGGCTGCGCTTTCTGGCAGGCCTGTTCCCAGGCCGTTATTACTGTTTCAACCGCAAGTCATTGCGCACAGATACGACGCCCTTCACGCCACGGGCCAGCTCGGTCGCACGAGTGGCGGACGTCGCGCTGGAGACGAAACCGGACAGCTGCACCACGCCCTTGTAAGTTTCGACATTGATTTCCGACGACGCCAGGTTCGGCTCATTGAACAGCGCCGCCTTTACCTTGGTGGTGATGACGGCGTCGTCCACATATTCGCCGGTTCCCTCCTTGCCCGGGCTGGAAGCGCAGCCCACCAGCGATACCATCAACAACGCCAGGAAAAAGCCTGCGAAACGTTTGGACAGGGAAATTTTATTGAACGTCATGATGTTCTCCTAAAGAAAAACCGGTGCGGGAATGGCCATTGGCAGGCTGTTCAGCCTCCAAGGCCCGTTATTGTTCAAGCCACTACTTGGCGTACTGGGATTTGGCGGCTGCCTTGCATTGATCCTTGGCGTCGCCGCTCATTGCGTCGCATTTTTCCTTGGCAGCGTCGTAATTGGCGTCATTCTTGTCTTTCCGGGCATCCTTGTCGGCTTCGGCATTCTTGCGCTTGGCCTTGGCATCGGCCAGGGCCGACTCATGCGCCGCCTTGGCTTCCTTCTCGCAAACGTCCTGGTCATTGCCCCGGAGCGGGCCGCATTTCTTCTTGGCCATCTTGTAGTCGGCATCTGCCCTGGCCTTGTCGGCCTTGTACTGGGCCGCATTCGGATCGGCCGCGGACGCTGCACCCTGCATGCCGATGGCGGCCACGCCGAAGATCATGGTTGCGATGATGGTTTTCATATTTCTCCTTTTCTCTCTTTTCCTGACAATAGATATCCCTTTCTCCGGATTTCCCTTGCGTCTTCCTGAGGGTCCGGCGACCCGCACTGTCCGGAGCGCGCATCAAAGATTGAGCAAATCGGCCATGTCGTCGGCGTGCTCCTCTTCCTGCGCCATGATCTGGACCAGCATGTGCCGGGTGGTCGGGTCGCCGTCGCCGATGCGTTCGATCATCTGGCGATACGCTTCTATCGCCACCCGCTCCTCGACCAGGTTGGCGCGAATCATTTCCTTGATGCCGTGCGATTCGTCGTATTCGGCATGACTGCGCCGGGACAGCGTCGCCGGATTGAAATCCGGCTCGCCGTTAAGCTGCACGATGCGCTCGGCAATCTTGTCGGCATGCTCTTGCTCTTGCTGCGCATGCTGCAGGAACTCGGCCTTGACGGACTCGTTCTCCATGCCTTTGGCTGTGTAGTAATGGCGCTTATAGCGCAACACGCACAGCAATTCAGTGGCCAGCGCATCGTTGAGCATGGCCAGCACTTCCTGGCGGTTGCCGCGATAGCCGTCGGTCACCGCCCCGTCATCGACCTCCTTGGCCGCGGCACGGATGGATTCCTTATCGAGACGGAAGGATTGCTTGTGCTGGACAGATTTGTGCTGGACGGATGCCAGCGATGAATTCTTCGCCATGCTCACTCCTTTCTCTTCTGATGTCGTGGTTCATGCGCATCGGCCTTGCCGCTGGCCCTGCCGGCTCGCCGGCGGACTCAATCCCGCTCGGCGCAACGGCCCACCGCCAACCCGACCAGCAGGCCGATGCCGCTGGAAATGACGATCGCCCGCCAGGGATTGGACTGCACATAATCATCGGTGGTGGTGACGATCTGGCGGCCGGCATGCATCACTGCGGACTGCGCGTCCTGGGCGGTATTCAATGCCTGATCCAGCACCTGCTGCCCTTTCGCGCGCAATTCGTCCGCGTTCTTGCCGGTGGCTGCGGCCGCTTCGGCGAAAAGATCCTGGGCTTGCTGCAACAAAGCCCGTACATCGTTGCGAACGGTCTTCAGATTATTGGCCTGCATGCTTGTCCTCCATTCATTCGGGGTTCATCATTGACCGCGCCGCCATCGGCTCACAACAGATACTGCAGGACGATCAGCGTCAGCACCGGCACACCCAAAAGCCATCCAAGCACAAGCTTGTCCATGAACGTCTCCCTTGATCTTCTTCTCATCGCGCCGGATTGCCTTGCCGCGTCTGTTCTGGCGCCATGCCCGATCTGCTTGCGCAGCGGCTCGCGATCCCGAGGTCTCCAAGATACCCGCAGCCCACTGCGCCACCTATAGGCCCCAAGCCCATTGACCTGTAGGACAAACTACCCCGGCGCTGCGGGCGCTGGCAGGCCATGGGCGCGGCCCATTTACATCGAGGCGCGCTGGTGGCGCAATGAACGCTTGATCAGTTCCTGCGCTTCTCCCACCGCATGCATGATCTTGCCGTCGGTCTGGCGCTGCATGGCAGCCTGCTGCCATTGGGCATTGCCCGTCATCGAAGCGAGCCGCTCCTGGACTTTGCCCAAAGCGAACTGGAAATGGCCGGTGATCGTCTTCTTGTTCATGGGTACACCTCCGGAAATAGAATCGGGTCAGCCTTGCGATATGGGGAAAATGTTAACAACCGGCTACGGCGGCGCTCTATAGGACGCTCCCCGATTGTCTTGTAGGACAACGCGAAAGTCCGCCACAGGAGCGGCTTCCAGCGCTTCAGGCAACCGCCGGCGCAAGCCTGCGGACGAAAATCCTTCATTCCTACGCCCGCATGCGCCGCCGTCCGATGGCAGCCGCATAGGACGACGCCTAGGATGGCGGCACTGGGCCTCGGACCTCGCGTTCGCCCAGCAGCATTGCATGTGCATGCGCAACAAGGAAGGCGAACAGCATCGGCTGGCACATCGGCTGGAATTTTCCGGCGCGGCTGTATGGCGTTGCCCCATCCGTTCGCCCACCGAACCATCCGTTGTCGCCCCGGCGACCGCCGGGGCGATCAGGCACAAGGAGGCCATCATGACCAACGACCATCTGATTTCCGCATTGAACGACCTGATCCAGATTTCCAAGGATGGCGAGAAGGGATTCCGCACTTGCGCGGAGGATGCCGAACAACGCGATGCGCGCTACCAGGAGATGTTCATGGCACGCGCCGCCGAATACGGGCAGGTCGTGCTGGAGCTGCAAGACCTGGTGCATCGCCTGGGCGGGGAGCCGGCCAACCACAGCACCTTCGGCGGCACGCTGCATCGGCAATGGGTGGCCCTGAAGGCTGCACTCATGGGCCGTGACGATGAGACCGTCCTCAGCGAATGCGAACGCTGCGAGGATGCCGCCATCCATGCGTATCGGCAGGCCTTGAGCCTGGATCTGCCCAACGATGTGCGCCTGATCGTGGAGCGCCAGTACCAGGGTGTGCTGGCCAACCATGACAAGGTGCGCGGCCTGCACAACCAGGTGCGCAGGCGCAACGCCGCCTGATGCTATCCCGCCGCGGCAGCGGCAGCCTGGCGATGAAAAAAGCGCAGCCTGCATGATGCAGGCTGCGCCGTTGGCATGGATGCCATGACATCCATGCCATGGCATCGAACCGCGAGGTTCACTTGCGGTCGCGCAAGAAACGCACGCGGTCGGCCAGCGCCGTTACCATGGTCTTGAGGAATTCACGGGTAGGCTCGTGGACCAGCTTGCCATCGGCATCGAAACGCTCGGCGGCAGTGCCGATCATGACCTCCGGCTTGTTGATGAATTGCAAGTCGAGGAAGACGCCGATCTGCCGCAAGTGATACTGGGCGCGCGCGGTGCCGATGACGCCCGGGCTGGCGCCCATGATGGCGGCGGGCTTGCCGGCGAACGGCTGCTGCGGAGGGCGCGAAGCCCAGTCGATGGCATTTTTCAGCACGCCCGGCACCGAATAGTTGTATTCGGGGGTGGAAAAGATGATGGCGTCGGCCTGTCCGATCTGCTCGCGCAAGCGTTCCACGGCAGGCGGCCAGCCCTGCTCGCGCACATCGTCGTTATACAGCGGGATGGCCGAAATATCGGCTTCGGTCAACGACACGCCCGGCGGCAGCAGTTCATGCAGCGCCCGCAGGGCGGCGGTGTTATAGGACTTGGCGCGCAAGCTGCCGGAAATGCCGAGGATCTTCACGTCTGTCTGGCTCATACAGTTCTCCTTGCTGGGGGAATAAACGGTGAACGATAAATCCTAACAGCAAAGGCGCCAGGGCGAATCCGATGGACACCATAAAAAAACGCCGCATGGGGTCACCCATGCGGCGTCGTGGCGATGCAGTTCGTGATGGGCGTGCTGTCTCAACCCTCGCCCAGGTACGCCGCCTTGACCCGCGGATCGTTCAGCATCTCGCCGGCCTTGCCCTCCATGGTGATCAGCCCAGACTCCATCACATAGCCCCGGTGCGCCGCCTCCAGCGCCAGCTTGGCGTTCTGCTCCACCAGCAGGATCGTGATCCCCTGCGCCGATACATTGCGGATCACCTCAAAGATCTTCTCCACCATGATCGGCGACAGGCCCATCGACGGCTCATCCAGCAGCAGCAGCGTCGGGTGGCTCATCAGCGCGCGCGCCATGGCCAGCATCTGCTGCTCCCCGCCCGACAAGGTCCCCGCCATCTGCCCCGCCCGCTCCTTCAGGCGCGGGAAGACCGCGAACCACTTGTCGATGTCGGCCGCGATCTGGCCCTTGTCGTTGCTGGTGTAGGCCCCCATCAACAGGTTTTCCTGGATGCTCATGCGGGTAAATACCCCGCGCCCCTCCGGCACCATCGCCAGCTTGTCCTTGACCAGCTCGAAGGATTTCTTGCCCTTCAAGGCCGTGCCCAGGTATTCGATGTGGCCCTCCACCTT
>NZ_VFNI01000005.1 GCF_006715495.1 Herbaspirillum sp. SJZ106 | reverse complement strand
TATCGCACCGGCGACCTGGTGCGCTGGCGCGAGGATGGACAACTGATGTACCTGGGCCGGCTGGATCATCAGGTCAAGCTGCGCGGCCTGCGCATCGAACTGGGCGAGATCGAGGCTGCCTTGCTGGCGCAGCCCTCGATTCGCGAGGCGGTGGTGGTGGCCGTGGATGGCCAGCGACTGGCGGCGTATGTGTCGCTGCATCAGGGCCAGAGGCATGACGAGGCAGCGCTGAAAACCGCGTTGGCCGAGCATCTGCCCGAGTACATGGTGCCGGCCATCATCACGGTGCTGGCGGCGTTGCCGCTGAACACCCATGGCAAGATCGACCGCAAGGCCTTGCCGGCGGTGCAGATCAGCCAGGACAACGACTACAGCGCCCCGCAAGGCGAGATCGAACTGGCGCTGGCGGCAATCTGGCAGGAAGTGCTGGGCCTGCCCCAAGTGGGACGTCAGGACAATTTCTTTGCCCTCGGTGGCGATTCCATCCTTAGCCTGCAGATCATCGCGCGCCTGCGCAAGAGCGGCTGGAAGCTGACGCCGCGCCAGATGTTCGATCGCCAGACCATCGCCCAGTTGGCCGAGGTGGCGCAAGCCATCGATCAGGCGTTGCCTCCCGGCGCCGCGCCGGTCGCCGTCAGCGGTCCCGATATCAGCCTGCTGGCGTCGGCCGACCTGCCGGTCCTGCCGGCGCCGCCTGAAGAGGTGGCCGCCGTCTATCCGCTCTCGCCGATGCAGACCGGAATGCTGTTCCACAGCGTCTATGACAGCGGCAGCGCCGCCTATCTCAACCAGTTGCGCATCGATATCGATGGCGAGCTGGACGTGGCGCGCCTGCGCAATGCATGGCAAGCGGTGCAGGATCGGCACGACGTCTTGCGTACCGGTTTCCTGGCCGAGCATGCTCCGCCGCTGCAATGGGTGGCGCGCACGCTGGCGCTGCCCATCGAGCAAGCCGATGTGCGCGCCGCCAGCGACCCCGGCACGGCGCTGGAAGCGATCGCCGCCGAGCAGCTGGGGCGCGGTTTCGACCTGGCGCGTCCGCCGCTGCAGCGCCTGATGCTGGTCCGCACCAACGCGACGCGCCATCATTTCATCTGGACTGTTCACCACCTGCTGCTGGATGGCTGGAGCACCTCGCAGTTGCTGGGCGAGGTTGTGCGCCATTATCACGGGCAAGCCGCCAGCGAGCCGGTGCAGGGTGCCTATCGCCACTACATCGGCTGGCTGCAGCAACAGGATGCCGAGGCCGCGCGCCGCCACTGGCAGGACAGTCTGGCCGCGCTGGCGGCGCCGACCTATCTGCACCAGGCCTGCGCCCCGGCGCAACAGGCCCCGGCGGCCGGGCCTGGGGCCGGCTATGGCGAATACAAGGTCTTCCTGTCGGTGCGGCAGACCGAGCAATTGCAAGGCTTCGCGCGCGAGCAGCGGGTCACCCTCAACACCCTGTTGCAGGCCGCCTGGGGGCTGCTGCTGCAACGTTATACCGGACAGGCGGCGGTCTGCTTCGGCGCGACCGTGGCCGGGCGTCCCGAGGAACTGGAGGGCGTGCAGCAATGGCTGGGCCTGTTCATCAATACCTTGCCGGTGCTGGTGCCGGCGGCGCACGCCCAGCCCGTCGGCCAGTGGCTGCAACAGCTGCAGGATCAGAACCTGGGCGCGCGCGCCTTCCAGCACACGCCGCTCTACGAGATCCAGCGCTGGCACAGCCACCTGGGCCAGAGCCTGTTCGACAGCATCCTGGTGTTCGAGAACTATCCCATCGACAGCGTGCTGCGCAGCGGCCAGGCGCAGGGGCCGAGTTTCCGCCGCACCCATACCCGCGAGCAGACCAACTATCCGATGACGGTGGGCGTGGCGCCGGGGGATGGGAGGCAGAGCGGCTTGCAGATCGGTTTGCGCTATCAGTGCCAGCACTTCGATGACGCGACCGTGCAGCAGATCGCCGGTCATCTGCTGCATGGCCTGCAGGCGCTGACGCAATCGGCGGCGCGCGCCGTGGGCGAGGTGGCGCTGCTGGCGCAGGATGAGCAGCAGGCGCTGCTGCAGTTGGGCCGGGCCGCGCCCGGCGAAATGGAGCGCGTACCGGTGCACCTGCTGTTCTCGCAGATCGCGCAGCGCCAGCCGCGGGCCGAGGCGGTGGTAATGGGCGAACTCAGCCTCAGCTATGGCGAGATCGAACAGCGCTCCAATCGCTTCGCCCGGCAGTTGCTGGCGCGCGGCCTGCCCGCCAGTGCAGGCGAGCAGCGCATCGCCGTGGCGCTGCCGCGTTCGCCGCAGATGATCGTGGCCCTGCTAGGCATCCTCAAGGCCGGCGCGGCCTATGTGATGTTCGATCTGGAAGCACCGCAGGAGCGCGTGGCCTACATGCTGCGCGATGCCCGGGTCGGCCTCGTCGTTGCGCAGGGGCAGCCCTGGCCCCCGCTGGCGGCGCAGGATGGTCCCGACTGGCTGGATATCGACAGCCTGGATCTGGACAATGGCCACGCCACGCTGCCCGCGGTCGAGACCAGCCCGGAGAGCCTGGCCTATGTCATCTACACCTCCGGCTCCACGGGCCGCGCCAAGGGGGTGGAAGTGGCGCATGGGCCGCTGTCCATGCACATCCAGGCCACCGCCGCGCTCTACGAGATGGGGCCGCAGTCGCGCGAACTGCATTTCCTCTCCTTCAGCTTCGATGGCGCGCACGAGCGCTGGATGACGGTGCTGAGCGTGGGCGGTGTGCTGGTGCTGCGCGATCCCGAACTGTGGACGCCGGAGCAGACCGCCGCAGCGCTGCACCGGCATCGCATCACCCACGCCGGCTTCCCACCGGTCTATCTCAAGCAGCTGGCCGACTGGGTCGAGCGCACCGGTAATGCGCCGCCGGTCTTCCTGTACTCCTTCGGCGGCGAAGCCATGCCGCGCGAGACCTTCGAACAGGTGCAGCGCGTGTTACGGCCGCAGCGTCTGATCAACGGCTATGGGCCGACCGAAACGGTGGTCACGCCGCTGGTCTGGAAAGCCGGAGCGACCCAGCCCTGCGATGTGCCGTATGCGCCCATCGGCCGCCCGGTCGGGCAGCGTACCGCGATGATCCTGGATGACCGCCTGCAATTGCTGCCGCGCGGCGTGGCCGGCGAACTCTACATCGGCGGCGCCGGACTGGCGCGCGGCTATCTGGATCGTCCCGGCCTGACGGCGGCCTCCTTCCTGGCCGATCCCTTCGGCGCGCCGGGGCAGCGCATGTATCGCACCGGCGACCTGGCGCGCTGGCGCGAGGACGGGCAGATCGCCTATCTGGGACGCATCGACCATCAGGTCAAGATCAAGGGTTTCCGCATCGAACTGGGCGAGGTCGAGGCGGCACTGCTGGCCCAGCCTGCCTTGCGGCAGGCTGTGGTAGTGGTCCGTACCATGGGCGGCATCGATCGCTTGCTGGCGTATGTCAGCGCGCATCCCGAGTACGCGCCTGATCTGGTCGCGATCCAGCAGGCGCTGGCCGACAGTCTGCCGCCCTACATGCTGCCCAGCCGCATCATCGTGCTGCCGGCGCTGCCGCTCAATGCCAATGGCAAGATCGACCGCAAGGCGCTGCCGCAGGAGCTGCCGGCCATGCCGGAAAGCGCACTGGGCGATGCGCCCGAGGGCGCGCTGGAAAACCTGATCGCGGCCAGCTGGGCCGAAGTGCTGGGCGTGCAGCGGGTCGGCCGGCACGACAACTTTTTCGAACTGGGCGGTGATTCCATCCTCAGCCTGCAGATCATTGCGCGCCTGCGCCAGCAGGGCTGGAAGCTGACGCCGCGCCAGATATTCGAACAGCAGACCGTAGCGGCGCTGGCCCAGGCGGCCACCCCGGCCGAGCCGGTGGCGCAGCGGGCGCAGGCAGGTGCCGAGGTGGATGAAGCCAGCGATGGCCCGGTGCCGCTGCTGCCGATCCAGGCCGACTTCCTGGCCAGCGCCATTCCGCAGCGTCATCACTGGAATCAGGCCATCCTGCTGCACAGCCGCCAGCCCATCGATTTCAGCGCGATGCAGCAGGCCCTGGACGATGTGGTCAACCATCACGATGCATTGCGCATGGTGTTCCGCCAGGATGCGCAAGGGCTGTGGCAGCAGGCCTATGGCCCGCGCCGCGAACGCGATGCCGATGAGTCGTTGCTATGGCAGGCACGGGTGCATGCGCCGGCCGAGCTGGAGGCCTTCTGCGCGCGCGTGCAGCGCAGCCTGCAGCTGGAACGCGGCCCCTTGCTGCGCGCCGGCAGCATGGCGCTCAACGACGGTAGCTGGCGCTTGCTGCTGGTGGTGCACCATCTGGTGGTCGATGGAGTGTCCTGGCGCATCCTGCTGGAAGACCTGGGGCTGGCCTACCGCCAGCGGCTGGCCCATGCCGAGCCGGTCTTGCCGCCGCGCACCGCATCCTATCGCCAGTGGGGCCGCTGGCTGCAGGCCCAGGCGGCCACGCGCGGCAAGGAGTTCGGCTACTGGCAAGCGCTCATGGAGGTGCCTGCCAGCCTGCCGTGCGATCATCCCGACGCGCCGTTGCTGGCCGCCGATCAGGCCCGCGTGGCGTGCCGCCTGGATGCGGCGCAGACGCAGGCGCTGCTCAAGCAGGCGCCGGCGGCCTATCGCACCCGCATCAACGATCTGCTGCTGGCGGCATTGGGGCGCGCGCTGGGCCAGTGGGGTGGCATGGCGCAGTTGCTGATCACGCTGGAAGGGCATGGCCGCGAGCAGCTTGAGAACGGCAGCGAGGCGCCGGACGTCTCCCGCACCATAGGCTGGTTCACCAGCGTCATGCCGGTGGCCTTGCCCACGGCGGGCGAGTGGCCCACCCTGATCCGCGCCGTCAAGAGCCTGCTGCGCAGCCTGCCGGACAACGGCATCGGCTACGGCCTGCTGCGCCAGTGGGGCGAAGATGCCCAACGCGAAGCCTTGCGGCGCATGCCCAAGCCGGCGCTGGCCTTCAACTATCTGGGCCAGTTCGACGGCAATTTCCGCGAGGAGGGCGGCTGGCAGCCGGCGCCGGAATCGCCCGGCGCCTCGCGCGATCCGGGCGCGCCGCTGGGCTGCGAGCTGTCCATCAATGGCCAGGTGGTCGGGGGCGAGCTGCGGCTGGAGATCAGCTACAGCCGGCAACGCTATCAGGCCGCCACCGTGCAGCGGCTGGCCAGCACGCTGGAAACCGCCTTGCACGAACTGATCGCCCATTGCGCCAGCAGCGCGGGCGGGGTGACGCCATCGGACTTCCCGCTGCTGCAGCGCGACCAGACGCAGCTGGACGCCATCGTGGCCGAAATGGCCTGCCCGCCGGCCCTGATCGAGGACATCTATCCGGCCCCCCCCTGGCAACGCAATATGCTGCGCCATCTGCGGGACTCGCCCTACTCGGTGGCCAACGTCGTGCAGCTCGACGCCAGCAGCGCCCACATCGATCTGGCGCGCTTCGCCCAGGCCTGGCGCACCGTGCTGCAGCGTCATCCCATCCTGCGCACCGGCTTCGCCTGGGGTGGGCAGGCGCAGCCGGTGCAGGTGGTGTTGCGCCAGGCCGAGCTGCCGCTGACCGTGCTGGACTGGCGCGGCCAGTCGGCGGGCAATGTGCAGCAGCAATGGGAAGCGCTGTGTCAGCACGAGCACCAGCGCGGCTTCGCGCCGCAGCGGGCGCCGTTGATGCGTTTTGTGATCGCCCAGGAGGATGGCGCTTATCGGCTGCTCTGGACCTGGCACCATGTGCTGCTGGATGGCTGGAGCATGTCGCAGCTGCTGGGTGAGGTGTTCTCGCTGATGGAAGAACAGCCACTGCAGCATCAGGCGCTGGACTTCAGCCATTACATCGCCTGGCTGCAACAGCAGGCCGGGCCGCAGGATGAGTCGTTCTGGCGCGCCCAGTTCGCGCGCTGCCCGCAGTTCCCGGCCGGGCTGCTGTGCGGCGCCGCCACTGGCCTGCCGCAAGGCCAGGCCAGTGGCGCGCCATCGGCCTATGGCACCGTGCGCGAGCAGCTCACCACGGCGCAGACCCAGGTGCTGCAAGCCTTTGCGGCCAGCAGCAAGGTCACCTTCAATACCCTGGTGCAGGCCGCCTGGAGTCTGGTGCTGCAGGAGGCCACCGGATCCGATGATGTGGTCTTCGGCGTCACGGCCTCGGGGCGCAGCACCGATTTCCCGGGCATCGAGCGGGTCATGGGCATGTGCATCAATACCTTGCCGCTGATCCAGCATCTGGACGGCGCGATGGGGGTGCCGCAGTGGTTGGCCGGGCTGCAATCGCACAACCTGGCGCTGCGCCAGCGCGAGCATGTGGATTTGGCGGCGATTTCTCAATGGGCGGCACGCGATGAGGGCGACTGGTTTGACAGCCTGCTGATCTTCGAGAACTTCCCGGTGGATGAATCGCTGAAGAAGGGCGTGGGCCGCTCGCTGGCCTTCGACGCCATCCGCAGCCGCGGCGCCACCGAATTCCCGCTGACGGTGGTGGCGTTGCCGGGCGCGGCGCTGCGCTTCCAGTTCGAGTACGACGGCGCACGGATGGAGCAGGCGCAGGCGGCGCAACTGGCTCGCCGGCTGATCGAGCTGCTGCTGGCGCTGCCCGGACAGGACAAGCTGTCCGGTCTGCTGCGCCAGGGGGACCCGCTGTCCACACGTGGACGCCTGGCCGACCGTACCCGTACTGCATCGGTACTGCACCGCCATCCATCCAGCCGCACGCGTGGCGATGGTCAGGAGGAGCGACCGGAGGATGCGGTGCTGGTGTGCTTCCCGGCGCACATGGGCAATGCCCATGAGTACGATGCGCTGGCCGCAGCCATCGGCAGCGAGCATGCGGTGTACCAGCTGCTGTGTCCGTCGCATGAGCAGTGGCGCTGGAGCAGCATGGATGCCGCTGCGCTGGCGGCGCAGTATGCCAGTGCGCTGTGCGCAGCCCTGCCGGGCCGCCGCCTGCGCCTGCTGGGCTGGTCAGTGGGCGGCCTGCTGGCGCTGGAGACGGCGCGGCAGCTGCAGGCGCGCAGCGATGGAGCGGTACAGGTGGAGTGGATCGGCCTGGCCGACAGTGCCGACTTTGCCGGGCTGCGCCAGCAACTCGCGCAGATGCCCATGCCGCCAGCGGCTGTGCTGCTGGCCCATGAGGCCACGCTGGAGCGCTGGCTGGCGGGTTCGCAGCGGCGCGCACGCTGGTATGCGGTGCTGGGACAGATGAGCGCGGCACAGCGGGCGTATTTCCTCATGGAGATCGTGGGGCGGCTGGGTGAGCGCCTGCCGCTGGATGCTCCGGGCACAGTCGGGGCGGAAGCGGCGCTGTGGGAGCGCATCCGTTGCCTGCGGCTTGGCCTGCAGGCACAGGTACAGGTGTCGGCGCCGCTGCATGTCTGGCAGGCCGGTCGGCGCGATGCCGGGCAGGCGCCGACCGACTGGGTGCAGCATGGCGCTACGCTGATCTCGGTGAACACGGTACCGCAGGCCGATCACCTGTCCCTGCTCACCGATGGCCACTGGCACGCCAGCGTGCGTGCATTGCTGGTCTGAAGCGGGCAGGGCGGACGTGAAAAAACGGCCTCCCGGAATCATCCGGGAGGCCGTGCCAGAGGTCGAAGCAAGGCAGTGGCAGTGTGGGCTTCAGGCCTGGCGCAGCTTGTCCTTGCTGAGTTTGCGGCCTTTGCGCTTTTTCCACCACACCACGATGCCGGTCACCGACAGCAGGGTGATGACCAGTCCCATGAAGGAAATGAAGATGCGCCATGGCAGCCCGAACACATGCCCCATATGCAGCGCGCCTATCCAGTTGCTGAAGGTATTGCCGCTGCGATCGCCCTTGGGCAGCCAGTGGCCGCGCAACTGCCCGGTGCGGGCATCGATCAGGATGCCGGTGTTGCCGACGTTGCTGCGCAGGTCGGCGGTGCTGTGCACCATGTAGGCATACAGGCCGCGGCGGCGATCGAAGCTGAGTCTTTCCTCGAAATCGGTGCTGATGCCCCGTTCGGCGGCAAAACGCTGCATCGCCTCGCGGGCCATCGTGTGCGCCTGCGGCCAGCTCATCGGCGGCGCGGCCAGAGGTTCGCGCAGCGGCGGTTGGGCGCGCCAGCTGTTGTCGAAAGGCAGGATACGCGACATCACCGGCATGTAGATCTGGTCACGCAGGTTGAACATCACGCTGGACCAGGCGAACAGCAGTAGCATCAGCCAGCACCACAGGCCGAAGGCCCGATGCAGGTCGAGGTTGATGCGGTAGACGCCGGCCTGCCACTTGACCATCCACGCCGGTTTCCACTTGGACCAGAACGGACGTCCGCGCGGCCAGGTGAGATAGACGCCGACAAAGCAGTCGATAGTCCAGAAAGTCGAGACCAATCCCATCAGCAAGGCGCCCGGCACGCGCGGCAGGGCCATGGAGTGGTGGATGTTGAAGACCAGCGGCATCAGGTTCTGCGGACGAAGGCTGATTTTGTCGCGGTCGCGCACACCCTGCACCTTGCCGGTGTACGGATTGACCAGGATTTCGTTGTAGCCCAGCCGGTAGGGCCGGCCGGTAGCCGGATCGGTGGCGGGGTCGGCCATGAAGGAGACCGTGCGGCCGGGCTGCGGATGCAGCATCAGCTGGTTGATGTGGAGCTTCTCGCCCAGCTGCTGCTGGACCCGTTCACGCAGGGTGTACGGGTCCAGCATGGCAGCGGCTGCCTGGCCCGGTGCCGGCTGGGCCAGTTGCAGCTCGGGCGCGAGCCAGACCTCCAGCTCATCCTCGAAGGCGAGCAGGATGCCGGTCAGGCTGGCCACCACCAGGAAAAACGCGATCGCCAGACCGGTCCAGCGATGCAGCAGGACGAAGGTCTGGCGAGTCGGCACCCACAGCCTCCAGGCGCGCCCGGAGGACGCCGGAGCGGTTTTTACCATCGTGTGGTCACCTGTACCAGGCCGGTGCGGCGAGCGCCGTATTCACACAGTTCCGAGCAGAAGGCATAGACGCGGTCGGTGACGTTGTTGAGCTTGAGGGCCAGCTCGAAGTTGCGCCAGTCGCTGGAAATGCGGCCCAGGTCGAAGCGCGCGCCGAAGTCCAGCAGCGTGACCGAAGGTGTCTCGAAGGTGTTGAGCGCATTGCCATAGGCGCGGCCGATGTAGCGTACCCCCGCCGAGACGTGCGCGCCAGCCAGTGCGCCGCGCTGGAAGCCGTAGTCCAGCAGCACGCCGGCATTGTGCTTGGAGGCGCCCGGCAAGGCTTTGCCCAGCGTGCTGGTACTGGAACTGCCGGAGGTATTGCTGGTGACCTTGGTGTTGGTATAGCTGTAGCTGGAGGTCAGGTTCAGGCCATCGGCCAGCGACATCTTGCCTTCCAGTTCGACGCCTCGCGAACGGGCTTCGCCGGTTTGCAGGAAATAACCGGTGTGGGCCAGGTCGGCGGTGGAGACGTTCTGGCGGCGCAGGTCGAACACGGCCAACGTGAACAATGCATTCGTGTTGACCGGGGCGTACTTGACACCGGCTTCGTATTGCTTGGCGGTCTCCGGTGTGAGCATGGCGCCGCCGAAGCTGGTGCCGGTGGTCGGGGTGAAGGATTCCGAGTAGCTGGCATAGGGAGACCAGCCGCCATCGAGCTCATACACCGTGCCCAGGTTGCGGGTATTGGCCTGGTCGCTGCGCTTGGTCCGGGTTCTGGCGATGTAGTTGCTGACGGTCTGATCGGAGTTGTCGTGCCGGATGCCGGCCGAGACGATCCAGCGCTGGCCGATCCTGAGCTGGTCCTGCAGATACACCCCGACCTGTTCGTCTTCGGTCTTGGTGTTGTAGTTGTCCGCCACCGCCGGCAGGTTGGCATAGGTGTTGGTGTAGATGTTGGAGAGCACGTAGCCGGCCAGCGTGTTGGGACTGAGGTAGCCGGTCACGGTGCCGACGGTGCGATGGTAGTCCACGCCCATGAGCATCTTGTGCTTGACCATGCCGGTGCTGAAGTCGGCCTGCAGCTGGTTATCCGTCGTGAGAGTGTCGGAATCGGTCTTCAGGCGCCAGCGTTGCAGCGCGGCGGTGGCGTACTGGGTGGTCGGGTAGTAGGAGGCGAAGCGCAGGTTGTTGCGGGTACCGTCGTACTTGGTGTAGCGCAGGTTCTGGCGGAAACTCCAGACATCGCTGAACCGGTGCGAGAACTGCGAGCTGATCGACGCGTTGTC
Source organism: Herbaspirillum sp. SJZ106 (assembly GCF_006715495.1). Classification (GTDB taxonomy): domain Bacteria; phylum Pseudomonadota; class Gammaproteobacteria; order Burkholderiales; family Burkholderiaceae_D; genus Herbaspirillum. The sequence goes on along the minus strand of NZ_VFNI01000005.1, from coordinate 493,188 downwards.
GTACTTCTCGTTGTTATCGGCCGAGCGGCCCAGCGCCGTGCTGGTGGGGATACGGCCATTGGGGTTGTAGGTGACTGTGCCGGCGGCCGGGAACAGGTTGTTGGCAAGGCCTTCGCTGCGTTGCAGTTCGATGCGGCCGGTCCATTCGGTGCGGTCGTCGGGGCGCCAGGTAATGGCCGAAGCCAGGAACAGGCGGTTGTCGACGGTGTTGTCGACCTGGGTCTTGGCTTCGCGGGCCAGGCCGGTGACGCGATAGGACCAGACACCCGCATCATCGAGGGCGCCGCCGAAGTCGCCAGCGATCTGCTTGCGGTCGAAGCTGCCTGCCTGCACCTGCAGCTCGTGCAGCGGCGTGGTGGTGGGCTTCTTGGAGACCACGTTGATCAATCCGCCCGGTGAATTCTGGCCGAACAGTACCGAGGCCGGGCCATGCAGCAGTTCGATGCGTTCCAGACCATAGGGCTCGGGCGCATAGCGACTGTAGCTGGCGTTGGAGGAGGTCAGCATGCCGTCGCGATAGAAGGAGCCGCCGTTGTTGAGGGCGAAGCCGCGCAGCAGCGAAGCGGTGTCGACGATGGCGAAGGCGCCGGTGGAGACCTGCACGCCGCTGGTGTAGCTGAGCGCTTCGGCGACGGTGCGGGCCTGCTGGGTGGCGATCTGGTCGGCCGTCACCACCGAGATCGACGTAGGCGTTTCGGTGATAGGGGTGTCGGTCTTGGTGGCGGTGGCGCTGCGCTTGGCCACGAAACCATGCACTGGACCGGTGGCTTTCTCTTCTTCACCCGTAGCCGTGACGGTGACCTGGGGCAGTTTTTCATCCGTGCTGGCGGTCTGGGCCATGCTATTGGCGGAGACCGACATGCCCAGCAGGGCGCACTGGAGGGAGCTGACCAGCAGGCGCTGGCGCAGCGGGGACGGATGGTTCCGGGAGTTTCGTGTGGTCATGGTAAAACGCGTTCCTCGATTGCTGTTGTTGTTGATGTTATTGACGTGAAGTTGAACATGGGGCGGCGCGGGCGGCGGCTAGCGTGCCCCGGGTCAGGCCTGCAAGGCGCCATGGCGCTGGACATCCCCTGATGCTTGCAGTGCTGCGGGTACGGCATGGCCCTGGTGCAGCGTGTGCGTGAGGGCCACGCGTATTTCGTCGGTGCGGATCGGCGTGATCGACAGCAGCGTGTCGGACAGGCCATGCGAGGCTTCGCAACTGCCCTGCAGGAAGATCGCTGGACGGAAATTGGGCGTGCTGTCCAGGCGATAGTGGCGATCCACGCGCATGCCGGGCAAATAGGCCTGCAGCTCGGCCAGCAGGGCGTGATGCTGCTGGCGCTGGTAGCCGGTGCCCAGGATCACCGCATCGTAGGTTTCGGTATTCACCTTGCCGCTTTCCAGGTCCTTCAGGGCAAGGTGCACGCCGGCGTCATCGCTCCAGGCCTCGACGGTGTCGTGGCGGCGCAGGAAACGATGGCGCTGTTCGCCCCGTACTTTCTGCTGGTACAGCACGTCGTAGAGGCGCTCGATCAGGGCCATGTCGGGCGCGGCGTAATTGGTTTGCATGAATTCGTCCAGCAGTGCCACACGGCTGTCGGCCGGGGTGTTGTAGACGTAATCGGTGTAGTCGGGATTGAAGATCTCGTTGACGAAGGGACTGTCGTCGGAGGGCTTGATGGTGCGCGCGCGCGTGACCAGATCCACCGACAGGTGCGGATGGCCTTGCAGTTCCAGGAAGATCTCGGTGGCGCTCTGGCCGGCGCCGATGACGGCCACGCGGCGCGGCTGTTGCAGCCGGTCGAAGGCGCTGCGAAAGCTGCTGGAATGGAATACCCGTGGCTCCTCGCGCAGGTGCGCCAGGCAATCCGGGATATTGGGCGTGCCGCCCAGGGCCATCACCAGGTTGCGCGTGAGGCGCTCCTGGGTGCGGTGCTGGGCATCGCGCGAGATCACCCGCAGCAGCGTCACCTCGCTGCCCCTGATCTCGGGCAGCACGGCGATGACTTCTTCGCCGTAGCGGCATTGATGACCGAAGTGCCCCGCGGCCCAGGCCAGGTAATCGTTGAACTCCAGCCGGCTGGGGTAGAAGGTCTTGAGATTGATGAAGTCCGACAGCCGCTGCTTCTGGTGCAGGTAGTTGATGAAGGTGTAAGGGCTGGATGGATTGCGCAGCGTGGCCAGATCCTTGAGGAAGGAAATCTGCATGTGGGTGCCATCGAGCATCATGTCGCCATGCCAGGCGAAGTGCGGCTGCTTTTCCAGGAACAGGGCATCGATCGCGCCCGCCTGGGCCTGGCCTTCCTGCAGGGCAATGGCCAGCGCCAGGTTGGACGGGCCGAAGCCGACGCCGATGAGGTCATGGATCTTCAAGACGGGTCTCCTTTCAGGGGGAGCAGGGGAAAAACGGCGGGTCCAGCGGCGCCAGCGTGGTCTGCGGTTGCCACAGGCCCTGCCCGAAATAGCGTTCGCGCGACAGCATCACCAACATGGCGCGCTTGTGGGGGAAGTCGAACTCCTTGAGCTTGGCGTAGCCGCTCTTGTCGAGATTGCGGATCTGCTTGTCGTGGTCCGCGCGCGGCTCGCCCACGACGGTCTGGGTACGGCAATCGTCGAGGAAGAGGTAATGCGAGATCGAGGTCAGCCAGGCCACCGCGAACTGCTTGCCGCGGAAGGCTTCCTCGCCCACCAGCACATGCCAGCCGCGGTCGAAGTCGCCGCAGTCGTAGAAGGGCGCGATGCGGTTTTCCTTGGCCCAGTAGACTTCGAAATAGGCAAAGGGCCGGTCATCGAAACTGGCGATCAGCGAGGTCATGTGCGGATCGGCGGCGATGGTGTCGAGATAGCGGCGATGGCGCGCCAGGTCGCCAGCCTCATCCCAGAACTGCACCACCACCGGGTCATTCATCCAGCGGTTGAACAGCGGCAGATCCTGTTCCAGCCGCAGGCTGCGCAGCGACAGGGTCTGGCCCAGCCAGGGCAGGTAGCGGCGATATACTTCGCCCTCCGGCTTGGGCGCACGCAGCGGGTGGCGCTTGCCTTCGCTCATCACCTGCTGCACCGGGAAGGGCGGGCGCTCCTGCGGCAGCCATCCGGCGGCGTGCTGCCAGACCAGTTCGGGCGCGGCCACATGACGCGTGCCCTGGCGCTGCAGCAGGCCGGCGCGGCACATGGCCGCGGCCTGCTCCCGGGGCAGCTCGACAGTGACCAACCTGGCTTCTGGCGCATGCAGGAAGATGGTCTGCAGGATGGCCAGCAGATCCGCGTAAGAGGCGCCGCCGCCTTCCTTGGCGATGGTCCAGTCCCGGCTGCTCGTACTGCGCTGCCAGGACCAGCGCGACCGCACCTGGCCATCGGGATCGGTCACGGCGAGCTGCTGCGCCTGGCGCAACACCAGCAGGGACTCGCCGCTGATGCAGACAGGCGTGACGGCGGAGGAGGGGGACAGCGGCATAAACAAAGGCTCCCGGTAGGCAAGCGGACGCAAGGCGAGGCGCCAGCGATCAGCGATGGATACTCAAGAAAGATGACTAAAAGCAACTCCGAACATGTCGGGATCGCAAAAAATCCTTCACCTTTATTTAGACGAATGAGACGTATTTTTATTTATAAGAAAGCGTGAAATCGGCTGGAGTGCCTCTTGAGCGCGGCACAGAGCAATTCGAGGTCGGTATCCCGATAGGTCAGCAGGGGTAAATGGCGGGGTGGCTGGATCGTCAGTTCAGTAAGAGTCATTCATTCACGATTTCCTTGTATTCCCCCTTCATTCGATTACTCAACCCCGTCCCGCATGCTCAACTTCCTGATACGCCAATCCTGGCGACTGCTTCTGTTAGCCGCTTCTGCCAGCGTCCTGCGCGGCATCTGCAGCGTGCTGACAGTGGTCCAGATTAATGCTGCCATCGCCGGCCAGGCAGCCAGCCGTCCCCAGGCCGCTTGGCAATTCGCCGCGACGGTACTGCTGCTGATGGTGTTTCACATGCTTTCCAACATTTCCTTCGAGCGGCTGAACCAGCGCGCCCAGGCCGATCTGCGCCGCTACATCTCCTCGCGCGTAATCGGCGCCGATTATCGGCATATCGAAAAGATCGGCGCACCGCGCATCCAGTCGGCCCTGACCGAGCACAGCGCCAAGGTGGCAGAATTCTTTGTCGGCATGCCGGCCATCCTGACCAACTCGGTCGTGGTGATCGGCTGCCTGATCTACATGGTGCTGCTGTCCTGGCAGGTGTTCCTTGGCGCGCTGGCGGTGCTGGCGCTGGGGTCGGTGGGCTATCACCTGGCCCATCTGAAGGCCATCCGTTACCTGGAGCAGGCTGCCCGTGAGCAAGATGTGATGTTCAGCCATTTCCAGGGCATGACCCACGGCGCCAAGGAGTTGCGCCTGCATCGCGACAAGCGCGAGCGTTTCGAGCGCGACCTGCTACACGTCGCCATCGAGAATGTGCGCCGTCTTCGCACGCGGGGCATGTGTACCTTTAGTGCCTCTGCGGGATGGGGCAATTTCCTGATCTTTGCCTTCATCGGGGTGGTGCTGTTCGCGCTGGTCAGCGACGTCCCCGGGCAGCGCGCGGTGGTGAGCGGCTTCGCGCTGGTGTTCGTCTACATCGTCACACCGCTGGAAGTGCTGCTGATGAACATCCCACGTGCCAATCTGGCCCGTGTGGCCGCTGCCCGTATCGATTTGATCACGCAAGAAATGGTCAGTAGCGAGGCACTCGCACCGGCCGGCCAGCGCAGCCAGCTGGACAGCCTGGTCCTGCGTGGCGTAACCCACCGCTACTATCATGAGCGTAGCGATGGGATGTTCATGCTGGGGCCGATCGACCTGAGCTTCCGTCCGGGCGAGTTGTGCTTTCTGGTCGGCGGCAACGGCAGCGGCAAGACCACGCTAGCCAAGCTGCTGGCGGGATTGTATGTGCCTCAGGATGGGGCCATCCTCTGGAATGGCGTCGCGGTCGACGACGCCAACCGCGACGCGTATCGGCAACTGTTCTCGACGGTGTTCTCGGACTTTCACCTGTTCGATCAATTGCTCGAAGGAGGCCGCCCCGGCTTGGATGCGGAGGCCAACCGCCTGCTGGAACGGTTGCAGCTGCAGCACGTGGTGCAGGTGAAGGAGGGCGCATTCACCACGCGCGCCCTGTCACAAGGCCAGCGCAAGCGCCTGGCACTGGTAGTGGCGGCATTGGAAGACCGGCCCTTCATGGTCTTCGACGAATGGGCTGCCGATCAGGACCCTTTGTTCAAGGATGTCTTTTATCGCGAAATCCTGCCGGAGCTGAAAGCGCGAGGAAAAGCCGTGCTGGTGATCTCGCATGACGACCGCTACTTCGGCCAAGCCGATGTGCTCCTGTCTTTGGAGAATGGTCAATTGACCCGGAACTCGGCAGTCCTCAAAACTGAGACTGAAGTGCAGCAGAAGGAATTTGCGCTCTGAAGAGTAGGAGAGGAAGGCCGCCTAGTTCTGCCTAGTTCAATGAACGGCAGTCGCAGTGAGACTGCCGCACTTTTGCTTCATGCGCGACGCTTACTTCAGCGGACGCGGGTGGCTTTCTTGGTTTTGAGTAGGATCATATATTTTACATAATACAAATTATGCGAAAATATAGCAAATCGTAACACAAGCCCAAAACGAGGAAAAACGCTGTGCAGGGTTTTTTCTTCAATCGGGATTCATGCCATAAACGAGCAGAATCTCATTCGTCTCCTATTTATACTTATACTTTTATGGCCGTAAAATCCATGCCCATGACGCCATCGACATCCATACCGCTAAAACGGCAAGTTTTCTTTCCGGCCGCTGTACTTATTATCTTTTTGGCCGGTTTTGCAATGCTCGCGCCAAACGCCGCACAGAGCTTCTTTGACGCCATTCAACGATGGATACTAACCAATGCCAGTTGGTTCTATATCCTGGCTGTAGCCGTCATTCTTGCTTCGGTTGTATTTCTGGCCATCAGCCGCTATGGTGAAATCCGGCTAGGTCCTGACCATAGCAAGCCAGACTATCGGAACTTCACCTGGTTCTCCATGTTGTTCTCGGCTGGCATGGGGATTGGCTTGATGTTTTTTGGCGTGGCCGAACCTGTGATGCATCTGATGGCGCCGCCAACCGGCGAACCCGGCACCATCCTGGCCGCCAAGGAGGCCATGAAACTGACCTTCTTCCACTGGGGCCTGCATGCCTGGGCCATCTATGCCGTCGTCGGCCTCATTCTTGCGTATTTCAGTTATCGCCATAATTTACCGTTGACCTTGCGCTCGGCCCTTTATCCGCTCATTGGCAAGCGTATCCACGGGCCGATTGGCCATGCTGTCGATATCTTTGCCATCCTGGGTACAGTAGCCGGTGTCGCAACGTCTCTGGGCCTGGGCGTGGCCCAGATCAACAGCGGGCTGCACTATTTATTCGGCATGCCAGTCAGCGTGTCCATGCAAGTCTTGCTGATCGTTATCACCTGCGCCCTTGCAACGCTGTCAGTGGTGAGCGGGTTGGATCGCGGGATCCGTATCCTGTCTGAGACCAATCTGTATTTGGCGGCAATCCTGCTGTTATTTGTCCTGATTCTTGGGCCAACGATATTCCTGCTGCAGACGTTTGTGCAAAATACCGGTGCCTATTTGTCCGATATTGTCAGCAAAACCTTTAACCTTTACGCGTACGAGCCCAACGATTGGATTGGCGGGTGGACCTTGTTCTACTGGGGCTGGTGGCTGGCCTGGTCGCCGTTTGTCGGACTGTTCATCGCGCGCATTTCACGTGGCCGCACCATCCGTGAGTTTATCGGTGGAGTATTGCTGGTACCCGCCGTGTTTACGCTTTTTTGGATGACTGTGTTTGGCGACAGCGCCATTCATCTGATATTGGTTGACCATGTGCAGTCCCTGGCGGAAATGGTCAAGGCCGACAGCTCATTGGCGCTGTTTGCCTTCCTCGAGCAGTTTCCATTCAGTCGCTTGACCTCCATGATTGCCATCATCATGGTTGTCGTGTTCTTCGTCACCTCGGCTGACTCCGGCGCGTTGGTGGTCGACCTGCTGGCCTCAGGCGGAGCCAGCAACACACCTTTGTGGCAACGCGTGTTCTGGTCTGTTCTGATTGGCGCCATCGCCATCGCCTTGCTCCTGGCCAATGGCTTGAGTGCGCTGCAGACGGCTACGATTGCCAGTGCCCTGCCCTTTGCCTTTGTACTGCTCGTGTCATTGATGGGCTTGTTTCGTGCACTCAGACTCGATGCCACCAAGCGCGAGCTGCGCCACCATACGCATACCTTCTCACGCCTTGCAACGGCAACTGCCGACCAGGATTCCTGGGAGTCGCGCTTGCGCAACATCGTGATGATGCCTCGGCGCGCCCATACCCAGCGCTTTATCAGCGATGTTGTCATTCCCGCGCTCAATTCGGTGCGTGACGAATTGCACAAACAGGGATATGGCGCGGAAGTCTCGGAGGAAGAAAATCATGCGGTGACCTTGCGCGTCCTCCATGGTCAATATCTGGACTTCCTATATGGCGTCCGCTCCCAAGAGTATGTTCGACCAGGACTTACTATCGCTGAATTCGATGAAGAGGAAACCCGCAAGTACTTCCGCGCTGAAGTCTATTTGCACGAAGGGGGGCAGGACTACGACATCATGGGATGGAGCAGAGAAGCCGTCATCAATGACATTCTCGATCAATACGAGCGGCATCGACACTATTTGCACGTTGTACAGTAGTTCAACTCGCAATAGAGAACACCTTGCGCGGATCTGAATGGCTCCCTGGGCAGTGCAAATAAACGAACAAATCACTGAATCGCATGTAACTGCCCTCTAAATACGCTGGCCGACGGCAGCATCGTCATCCTCCCCCCCCCCCGCAGCGCCATTGACCACCAGATCCAGCCTGGCTTGCGCCAGATCCGCCTGCTGGCGGGCGAGATGCAGTTGCAGGTGGCCGCGCGCGATGGCCAGCCCTTTGCCATCGATACCGTGCACGGCAGCGTCAGCCTGCTCGCCGGCACGCTGATGATGGCCTTGCAGCCGCTGCGCACCGACCTGGTGGCAGTACAGGCTGCACAGATAGGCATCGTCACCCGCAACAACACCCGTGGCGAACTTGCCAGCGGCCAGCACGCCTGGTTCGACAGCGACCGCATCGGGGAGCCGCGCGCCAACGAGGGAGGCGAAGCCTCGTGGGTCGAGGGTTACTACACCGCCTCCGACAGCGCACTGGCCGACGTGGTGGCGGCACTGCGTCCGTACCGCAGGGGCAATCCTGCGGCTTGATCGGCCGTAGCCGATCTGCGCATCAGCGGGGCCTTTCCGCTGGACGATACCGACCGCGCGCTGTCGGCGTTGGCCAGCGCCCTGCCGATCTCGGTGACCCGGGTCAGTCCCTACTGGGTGACCATCAGCGCCCGCTCCTGATCCGACCTTCCCCCATGCAAGCGCGACGTCTCGCCTTCCTGCTGGCGCACTGCCTGGCTGCCGGCCCCCCTGGCCATGGCGGCCTGGCCAGTTGCCGCGCAAGCGCTCTCCTCTTCGCCCCAGGCTGCACAGTTCGACTTCCAGGTGCAAGGGCTTCAGGGGGCCCGGCGTGGCAAACAACTTCGCACCACGCGTTGTGATTCGAAGGCGGCCTGCCCGTTCCTGATGTTGCTGACCCGGAGCCCCGTCTGGCTGAGGCAGCAAGGAACCCGGACCGGCCAGGCCGTCACTCACGATCATCGATGTGCCATCCATGGCATCCCGCACAGACGGAGCGTGAAACGATGATCAAGACGACGTACCTGAAAATCAGGCAAGCAGACCTGACCCGCCAGCCGCGCCCAGCCGATGCGGCGCGGTTGACGATCCACCCGCTGGCCGACGCGCGACGTTGCTCGGCGTTGTACAAGGAGGTGGGCAAACCTTATTACTGGGACATCTACCGGCTCGGCTGGAACGCCGACGACTGGCAAGACTACCTGCGCCAACCCGATGTGCACATCTCGCTCATCCGGGATACGCATGGCGTGGTCGGCTACCTGGAATTGAAGCGCCAGGGCGATGCCGTAGAAATCGTCAACTTCGGCCTGCGGCCCGGCTGCATCGGCCGCGGACTGGGGAAGCTGGCGTTGGAAACGGTCATCGAGCATGGCTTTTCACTGGGCGCCGATGAATTGTGGCTGCATACCTGCAACCTCGACCACCCGGCCGCACTGAAGAACTACTATGCGCGCGGCTTCGCGTTCGTGCGTGAACAGGTCGACAATTTCCTGCCGCTGGATCCCAGCCCGCGCGGCGTGGCGATGGCAGCCTGAGAGCTGGGGCGCTGACGTTGCCATCTCGTGTTGAATCACCCTGGATCGAAGCAATAGATGGAACCGCCGCCGCACGCGGCTCCACTCATGGATATTGGTGTAGGCGACAAACGTCGCGCACTCGAGGGCCAACAGTGCCTTGGACGGGGGTTCGATTCCCCCCACCTCCACCCGATGGCATCCCAGCACATGTCCATTGACGTCAGCCACCGCCACACGCGTGCCCGGCCCGAGCGGCAGATCGGCGAATGCGGCCGGATCCAGCAGTGCGTAGTGCGCCCCATATTGCAGACGCGTGAGCGTCTTGCCGGCTTCGACGGCGGGCGCCACGTCGCGTGTGACCGCCATGCCATTGGACAGCACGAAATCCGCCGCTTGCGCCCCTGGTTCCGGTTGCGCCATGCCCCAGGAAGCCAAGACGGGACGCGGCCGCAACCGCAACCGCCACATCTTAGATGGATAAAAGCGATTAACAGGCGTTCAACCGCCCCGGAAACCATCGGGATTGGAACCTTGGTCGAAGGCGCATGGATTGCCATCCCCGTTGGATGACAGGATTCATCGACTTCCCATCACTCCCAATCCAATGCGCCCTTTTTCCATTCGAAGGCAAGCCCGATGGTCAGGATGCCCAGGAAGATCATCGCCGCGGCAAAACCAACGGTTCCGATTTCATCCAGCGCCAGGGCCCAGGGCACAAGGAACGCCACCTCGATGTCGAAAAGAATGAAAAGGATCGCGACCAGGTAGAAGCGGACATCGAATTTTAGGCGGGCGTCTTCAAACGCTTCGAATCCGCATTCGTAAGGCGACGTCTTCTGAGGATCAGGCTTGTTCGGCCCCAGCATCTTGCCCAGCACCTGAGGCGCGACGCCCACGAGAAGGCCGACAAGAATGAACATCAATACGGGGAAGTAGTTTTCGAGATCCATAGCGTTTCGTGATAGGTATGCTTCCGCAAGCGCATGACGGCATCATTGCCGCTGGCCCAATGGAAGGATTCTTATGCCGGGGGGAATAGTACGCATGGATATCGGCCATCAGCCGGAAGTTGCAATCATCGTCGCGATGCTTATGAAAGATGGGATTGGCTTGCTGAAACTATTCGACAATTTCATCGAACGAGCCCAGGCGATGTCCAATAGACCTGCGATGGGCTGCATTGCCAAGCCAGGCAAATCGCGCCCGGCCCGGCCCCGGTTCTTCACTTGCCGCCGGTGACATCGAGGAATGTGCCGGTGATGAAGGAAGCCTCGGCGCTTGCCAGCCACAGGATCGCCCGCGCGACCTCTTCGGGCTGGCCGCCCCGCCCCATCGGGATCGAGTCCTTGACGCGCTCCACCCGTCCCGGCTCGCCGCCGCTGGCGTGCATCTCGGTGTAGATGTGCCCGGGGCGGATGCAGTTCACGCGTATCCCCTCCCGCGCGACTTCCTTGGCGAAACCGGTCGTAAATGTCTCGACGGCGCCCTTGGAGGCAGCGTAGTCGACATATTCGTTGGGGCTGCCGAGGCGGGCCGATGCCGACGAGATGTTGATCACCGCGCCGCCCCGCCCGTGATGGCGATAGGACATGCGCTTGGCCGCCTGCTGTGCGCAGAGGATGGGGCCGAGCGCGTTGACCGCGAAGATGCGCTGCATCCGCTCGAACCCGAGATCCTCCAGGCGGGACTGCTGCGCCAGTATCGAGGCATTGTTGACCAGCACATCGATCCGGCCGAACTTGCTGTCGATGGCGGCGAATAGCCGGGCGACCTGCTCCGGATCGGCGCTGTCGGCGCGCATGGCCAAGGCCCGGCGTCCGGCGGCCTCGACATCGGCCGCTACTGCGAGAGCGGCCGCTTCGTTGGCGACGAAGCTGATCGCTACATCGTAACCTTGTGCGGCGGCCAGCCGCGCAGTGGCCGCACCTATGCCGCGGCCTCCGCCCGTGATCAGGATCAGCGGCGCTTGCGAGACGGTATCCATTTGGCGAATCTCCATGTCAGGATGAAATAACGATAAACAGAATGAACAGACCTGCGGCCGGGCGATCGCGACGACCGTCAATCGATATCAACCGATGACGAGCGTGCCGATGGCAATCACCGTGCAGGCCAGCATCTTGCGCACCGTCAGCGCCTCGCCCAGGAAGAAATAGCCGATCAGCGCGGCAAACAGCACGCTGGTTTCGCGCAATGCCGATACCGCGCCCATGGGCGCGCCGGACATGGCGTAGATGACGATTCCATAGGCCAGGAGCGAAACCAGGCCACCGGTGAAGGCCATGCCGAACCCGGGCCGGATGGTCAACAAACTGTCGACGCCGCGCAAGGCGATGTAGACCAGCGGCATCAGGACGCCCCACAGCGCGCACATCCATGCCGTGTAGGCCATCGGGGCGCCGGACAGGCGCACGCCGATGCCGTCCGTCACGCTGTAGGCGGCGATGAAGCATCCGGTTCCCAGCGCATACGGCAGGCTCGGGACCGCAAGCCTGCGCCCCTTGAAGGCCAGGGAAACAATGCCGCCCGACACCAGGGCAATGCCTAGCAGCGCCGCCATCCCTACCCGCTCCCCGGCGAAAACCGATGCGGCGACAGTGATCAGGACGGGAGAGGAACCGCGCGAAATCGGATAGGTTTGACCGAGGTCGCCAACCTGGTAGCTCCTGACGAGGAACAGGTTATAGCCGACATGCAGCACCGCCGACAGCACGGCATATATCCAGCTGGCCTGGGCCGGCGCCGGCAAGAACAAGGCGATGGCGGCGCTGGAAATCGCTACCGCCAGGCACATGACCGTCATCGACCACAGCCTGTCGGCCCCGCCGCGCAGGAGCGCATTCCAGCTTGCATGCAGCAGCGCCGCGAAAAGCACCAGTAATACGATGTGAAAAGGCATGCGCCATCCTAAGCAAAGCGGCGCCCTGGTTAAAGCGAAGTCTCTTCATTGAAGAATGAACAAATCCTCATGCATCATCGGTAACTTTGTTGGGCCTTGCCGGACTCCATCAGCAGCCAGTTGCGAAAGCTGGCGATGTGGGGCTGCGATTCGATCCCTTTCGGGCAGACGAAATAGTAGGCCACGGGGGAAGCGAACGGCACGTCGAACAACCTGACCAGGCTGCCGTTGCCGATCTCGGTTTCGACATGCCCGCTGCGGGCCAATGCGATGCCCTGGCCCAGCAACGCCGCCTCGATCGTCATGTTGGTGTCGGCGAACCTGACGCTCTCCTTGAGCGCGGAAATACCGATGCCCACTTGCTGGAACCAGAGCGCCCATTTCGGCACCAGATCGGCGCCGCCACGCGTGAGCAGCGGGTAGCGCAACAATTCGGCCGGTTTGCGCGGCGCGCCAAGGCGCTTGAGGAGATCGGGGCTGGCAACCGGGAACACCTGTTCCCGGAACATGAATTCCGAGTACAGGCTGGGATAATGCCCATTGCCCAGGCGGATCGCGACGTCCGAGTCCGTGCTGGAAAAATTGATGGCCTTGTCGGTGGTTTCCAGCGTGACCAGGATTTCCGGATGCTGCCGGGACAGGTCCGGCAATCTTGGCAGCAGCCATTTCAGCGCGAAGGAATAGGTCGTGCTGACCTTAAGCCGGACCCTGCCCTGTTGCTCCCGCAGGTCGGCCAGCGCGCCCTCCAGGTTCATGAAGAACTCGCGCACGATCGGCGCCAGCGCCGCCCCGGCGGGCGTCAGGCTCAACGACTTTCCCCGCTGGAACAACTGCAATCCCCAGATCTCTTCGAGATTCTTCAGTTGGTGGCTGACGGCGCTTTGGGTGACATGCAACTCTTCCGAAGCGGAGGTGAATGTCGCGTGCCGTGTCGCAACCTCAAAGGCGCGCAATGTAGCGGTGGGAGGCAAATCTCTCATGACGGGGTCTCTCGGTGAGCATTGTAAAAATGCCTTTTATGAGTGAAGGCTCATGATAGAGCATTCTAACCACTCACCGGAAAAAGCCGGTTGCCTGATACAAGCAGGACGACCGGCAGCGCCCCTCAGCCGGGCAGTTCATCCAGCAAGGGATGGGCCAGGTACAGCACCTGATACGCGATGGCGCCTGGCAGGTCCAGCTCACCTTCCGACAGGCAGGTGCGCATGATGCGCCATCGATCCACGTCTACGCCGACTGCCGCGACCACGATGCTGGGTTGGCTTGCCGCCTCGCGATTGTGCGCCGTTTCGGATGCCAGCACTTCGGCCAGGTCGGCGTCTTGCGCAATCTCGATCTCCTGCCGGTAGGCCAGACGGGCAATGCTCCCCAGCCCTTTGCGCGCATCCAATGCGAAGCGAGTACGTATGTCCGGACGACCGAAACTGTCGATCACCGAGCGGAACCGGCTGGAGATGAAATCGGTGAAGGCCGCCTCGCGGCGCCACAGGTACAGCGAGGAGTAACTGTGTGCGCTGGCGCCGTGCCTGCCCGCTTCGCGCAGCAGGAAGGCCTTGAAATACAGTTCCGGCACATCGTCCCATAGCCCGCCGCGGGCGGCGGCGCGGCGGCGGATGATGCCGAGGTCGTAATCGGCGGGGAGTCGGTGTTCGTATTGGGCGATGATCATGGTCGTCGGTCTCTGGTGGTGAAAGAATGGTGGTGAAAGAAAGAAGGCTCCGCCAACGCGACGCCTCGGCCATTTAACTTAGTCCGCCCTTTCCATCCTGCCCAGACCTGAAACCATATTTCTGCGATCAGCTTCTCCAATGCTTGCATCCAGAATGACGCTGCGCGCTCATTCAGAAAGCGCATAAGCTCAGACGAAAGCAGCGCAAAGGCATCGTGACATCTGCCTTACCGTCATTTCCCCGACCGGCGGGTTTAGAGGCTGCCCAATACAAGCCCGCGTGCCTCATTCCAGTTGCAGCCCGCATCTCGCAGATCTTGCCGGATCGAGCCAGTTTCCTGCTGGCAGCGCTCTTCCGATTGACTACCCACCCAAGCCGTCAACTCAATTGGGCCGTAACGGGGGGAACAAATGCATGCGCATCCCCGGCGGAGATTTTCCTCATATACAACTGCGAAATGCTTCGTTCCAGGCTGGAATGATGCGCCGTAATATCGGCGCATCCAATCGGTCAATACCTGTCATGACAGGTTGATATCGAGCCGAACCAGCCATCAGGAAACGTCATGCCCGTCTTCGAAGTCATCGCCCCCTCGCCGATGCCGCTGTATGTCCAGGTCAAGGACAGGCTGCGCGAACGCATCCTCGACGGCACCTATGTCGCCCACGCGCAATTGCCGTCGGAGAGCGAACTGGGCGCCGTCTTCGGCGTGAGCCGCATCACCGTGCGCCAAGCCCTGTCCGACTTGCAGCGCGAAGGGGTGATCTTCAAGATCGCCGGCAAGGGCACCTTCGTGGCCAAGAAAGAGGCGGCGCAGGAACTGACGCGCCTGGAAGGCTTCGCCGAGGCGATGACCCGCAAGGGCTACGAGATCTACAACCGCGTGATCGGCCACCGCCCCCTGCCGGCCACGCCGGAAGTGGCCCAACGCCTGGGCGTGGAGCCTGGAACCGCGGTAGCCGAGATCCGCCGCATCCGCCATCTCAACCGCGAACCGGTGTCGCTGGAGATCACCTACCTGCCGGAGGAGCTGGGCGAGCGCCTGCGCAACGAAGACCTGGGCAACCGCGACATCTTCCTGATCTTCGAGAACGACTTCGGCATCCCGCTGGGCCATGCCGACCTGCAGATCGGCGCGGTGGTGGCCGACGGCAAGCTGGCCGAAGCATTGCAAGTGAGCGAAGGCACTGCCCTGCTGCGCATCGAGCGCCTGACCCATACAGCCGACGGCAAGCCGTTCGACTTCGAATACCTCTACTTCCGCGGCGAAACCTTCCAGTACCACCTGCGCATATCGCGCCAGCCGGAAAGCGCCGTCTGACCTGACAGAAAGGAAACGCCATGCAAACGCATGTCCAGACAGTCGACGTCCTGGTGATCGGTGGCGGCACCGCCGGACCGATGGCCGCGGCCAAGGCCAAGGAGGCCAACCCGCAATTGCGCGTACTGTTGCTCGAGAAGGCCAACGTCAAGCGCAGCGGCGCCATCTCGATGGGCATGGATGGCCTCAACAACGCCATCGTCCCCGGCTTCGCCACGCCCGAGCAGTATGTGAAGGAAATCACCATCGCCAATGACGGCATCGTCAACCAGAAGGCGGTGATGGCCTATGCGCAGAACAGCTTCTCGATGATCGAGGAGCTGGATCGCTGGGGCGTGAAGTTCGAGAAGGACGAAACCGGCGACTATGCCATGCGCAAGGTGCACCACATGGGCACCTATGTGCTGCCGATGCCCGAGGGCCATGACATCAAGAAGGTGCTGTACCGGCGCTTGAAACGCGCCCGGGTGGAGATCACCAACCGGCTGGTAGCCACGCGCCTGCTCACGGCCGGCGACGGCAGCATCGCCGGCGCCATGGCCTTCGACTGCCGCACCGGCGACTTCCATGTGGTGCGCGCCAAGACCGTGGTGCTGTCCACCGGCGCGGCCGGACGCCTGGGCCTGCCGGCTTCCGGCTACCTGTTCGGCACCTACGAGAATCCGACCAACGCCGGCGACGGCTACAGCATGGCCTACCATGCCGGCGCCGAGCTGTCGGGCATCGAATGCTTCCAGATCAATCCCCTGATCAAGGACTACAACGGCCCGGCCTGCGCCTACGTCACCGGGCCCTTCGGCGGTTTCACCACCAACAGCCACGGCGAGCGCTTCATCGAATGCGATTACTGGAGCGGCCAGATGATGCAGGAGTTCTACAACGAACTGCAGGGCGGCAACGGCCCGGTATTCCTCAAGCTGAACCACTTGGCCGAGGAAACCATCAGCGCCATCGAGACCATCCTGCACACTAACGAGCGGCCCAGCCGCGGCCGTTT
Organism: Herbaspirillum sp. SJZ106; assembly: GCF_006715495.1. Taxonomy (GTDB): domain Bacteria; phylum Pseudomonadota; class Gammaproteobacteria; order Burkholderiales; family Burkholderiaceae_D; genus Herbaspirillum. Next base: position 477,044 of record NZ_VFNI01000005.1, on the reverse strand, counting down.
CCATGCCGGGCGCGGCACCGACTACCGCGCGCAGATGGTGGAGATGCACATCTCCGAGATCGGCCTGTGCAGCGGCCACTCAGCCTCGGGCGTGTGGGTCAACGAGCATGCCGAGACCACCGTGCCCGGCCTGTATGCAGCTGGCGACCTGGCCTGCGTGCCGCATAACTACATGCTGGGCGCCTTCGTCTACGGCCGCCTGGCCGGCGAAAGCGCGGCCCGTTATTGCGAGGAAAAACCATTGGCCGAGGTCGACCAGCAGCAGGTCGCTGCCGAGCGCGAACGCGTCTGGGCGCCGCTGGCGCGCCAGGATGGCCTGCCGCCCAACCAGGTCGAGTACAAGCTGCGCCGCATGGTCAACGACTACCTGCAGCCGCCCAAGGTCACGCGCAAGATGGAGATCGGCCTGCAGCGCTTCGACGCCATCCATGAAGACCTGCATCGCCTGCAGGCGCGCAACCCGCACGAGCTGATGCGCGCCATGGAAGTCCACGCCATCCGCGACTGCGCCGAGATGGCCGCGCGCGCCTCGCTGTACCGCACCGAAAGCCGCTGGGGCCTGTACCACAACCGGGTCGACTATCCGGAGCGCAACGACGCCGAATGGATGGTGCATACGCAACTGCAGAAGCAGGACGGCCGCATGGTCAGCTTCAAGCGCGCCATCGATCCCTACATCGTGCCGCTGGACGATGCGGAAAAATCGGCCTACCAACACCTGCGCGTGAAGAAAGAACCAGAACCGGCCGCCGCCTGATCCATGTGAGGACAACCCAATGCCAACCGCCTTTTCCGTCACCAACGTCCCCGTCACGATCGACCAAGACAAGTGCATCGCCGACAAGGGATGCACGGTCTGCGTCGATGTCTGCCCGCTCGACGTGCTTGCCATCGACTTCGACAAAGGCAGTGCCTACATGAAGTTCGACGAGTGCTGGTATTGCATGCCCTGTGAGAAGGACTGTCCCACCGGGGCAGTCCATGTCGACATACCGTACCTGCTGCGCTGACCACACGGCCGCGGGATATCACTTTGGGGAAAACCATGCAATTGCGCAACACCATCACGACCACGCTGTTCGGCCTGACGCTGCTGGCTGCCGCCTCGGCCGGCGCCGAGACCATCCGCATCGCCATCGGCACACAGGACACCACGATCAACTGCGCCACCGGCGGCCTGCTGATCCGCGAATTGAAACTGCTGGAGAAATACCTGCCGCATGACGGCAAATACAAGGATGCGCAGTACGACATCCAGTGGAAAAACTTCACTTCGGGCGCGCCGCTGACCAACGAAATGGTCGCCGGCAAGCTGGATATCGGCTCGATGGCCGACTTCCCCGGTTCGTTCAACGGCGCCGCCTTCCAGAAGGCCGGCAAGAAGAGCCTCTTCATTACCGTGCTGTCAGGCAGCACTACCGGCAGCGGCAACGGCATCGTGGTGCCCAAGGGCTCGACCGTGCAGTCGCTGGCCGAACTGAAGGGCAAGACCATCTCGGTGCCGTTCGCCTCCACCGCCCACGGCATGCTGCTGCGTGCGGTCAAGGACCAGGGCTGGGATCCGGAGAAGGACGTCAATATCATCACCCAGGCGCCAGAAGTGGCCGGTTCCGCCCTGCAGAGCAACAAGATCGAGGCGCATGCGGACTTCGTGCCGTTCGCCGAACTGTTCCCGCATCGCGGTTTCGCACGCAAGATCTTCGACGGCTCGCAAGCCAACACCCCGACCTTCCACGGCAGCCTGGTCGACGCCGACTATGCGAAGAAGTACCCCGAGATCGTCGTGGCCTACCTGCGCGCAGCCATCGAGGCCAACCGCATCATCGCCGCCGAACCTGAAAAGTACAGTGAACTGATCGAAAAGGTCACCGGTATCGAAGCCGAGGTCAATTACCTGTTCCACGGCCCGCTCGGCCTGCAGACGCGCGACTTCACCTGGAAGCCGGAATACCGCCAGGCGGTCAAGACCTCGATCGATACTCTCAAGGCCATGAAGCGCACCGATACCGAGCTCGATCCCAATACCTTCGTCGACGACGAATATATCAAGGCTGCCTTCAAGCAATCCGGGCTGGACTACGAGGCGCAGTTGAAGAATTACGCCAAGTCGCCCTTGAACGCCAGGGACGCGCTGACCGGCAAGGCCATCGCCGCCCCCAAGCGCGTCGGCCAGATCTGGGTGCAGGGCGAACCGCTGGTGCGCCACTGGAAGCTGTTCATGACCCTGAGTTCATCATTGCCGGCGCAGGATGGCGCGCAAGCGTCCGTCCCGGCATCGCCCGGCCCCGCCGCCCGTCCCGGACAATGGCCCCGCCTTGCCCTGCGTATTGCGTCAGTGGCCGTTTGCCTGTTGCTATGGCAATGGGCGTCGCAACACCGGATGAACCTGGGCCTGCTCACCTTCCAGAACGTCCCTGCGCCGCGCGAGGTGCTGGCGGCCGCCTGGGCGCTGGCGCAGTCGCCCAGGCTGTTGTCGCACCTATGGGCCAGCCTGGCGCGGGTCTTTTCCGGTTTCGCGGTGGCCGCCGCGGCCGGCATCCTGCTGGGCATGCTGATCGGCCGGTTGCGCTGGCTGTCGGACGTGCTGCTGCCGCCGCTGGAATTGCTGCGGCCGATTCCGGCGGTGGCCTGGATTCCGTTGGCGATCCTGATGTTCCCCTCGTCGGAAATCTCGATGATCTACATCACCTTCATCGGCGCCCTGTTCCCCATCCTGCTCAACACCATCCACGGCGTGGAAGGCGTCGATCCGCGCCTGATCGCCTCGGCGCGCAGCCTGGGCAGCGGGCGCGGCGCGGTGTTCACCCAGGTGATCCTGCCGGCGGCGGCTCCCAGCATCGTCACCGGGCTGTCAATCGGCATGGGCACCGCCTGGTTCTGCCTGGTGACCGCCGAGATGATCGCCGGCCAGTTCGGCATCGGCTATTACACCTGGGCCGCCTACACCATCCAGAACTATGCCGACATCGTGGTCGGCATGATGTTCATCGGCATCCTCGGCATGGGTAGCAGCGCCGCGATCAGGCAAATCGGCCACTTGCTGATGCCCTGGTACCGGCTGCAAAGGTAAAGCATGGCCAATATCATGAGCAATATCGTGAGCAACAAACAGAGCGGCGAAATCGTCATCGATCACCTGCATATCCAGCTCGGCACCGGCACGCGCCGTTTCGAGGCGCTGCAGGACATCGCCACCACCATCGCAGCGGGCGAATTCGTCTGCGTGCTGGGCCCTTCCGGCTGCGGCAAGTCGACGCTGCTGGGCGCGCTGGCGGGCCACCTCGCCCCCAGCGCCGGACGCGTCAGCGTCGACGGCGTGCCCGTCGCCGGGCCGCATCCGGAGCGCGGGCTGGTGTTCCAGCACCATACGCTGTTCCCCTGGCAGCGGGTGATCGACAACGTTTCCTTCGGCCTGAAGATGAAGGGCCTGTCACGCCGAGAACGCCATGCGCGCGCCCGCGACCTGCTGGCGCTGGTCGGGCTAGAGGGGTTCGAGCAGAGCTATCCGGCGCAGCTTTCCGGCGGTATGCAGCAGCGGGTGGAGATCGCCCGCGTGCTGATCAATCATCCGCGCGTGATGTTGATGGACGAACCCTTCGGCGCACTCGATGCGCAAACGCGCCTGAAGATGCAGGAACTGCTGCTGCAGGTGTGGGCACGCATCAACACCACCATCCTGTTCATTACGCACGACATCGACGAGGCCTTGTTCCTGGCCGACCGCATCCTGGTGATGAGCCCTCGCCCCGGACGCATCATCGACGAGATCCGGATCGACTTCCCCCGCCCGCGCGGCCCCGAACTGGTGACCTCGCCCCGCTTCACCGAGCTCAAGCGCCATTGCCTGGCCCTGCTGCATCCGCAAGCCAAGGTCGCTCCGCTGGAAAGATTGAGCCCGCTCGGCGCCAATCCGTCCGAAGTCCAATTTGCCATTTGAGGAACCGCAGTGAACGCAGCAGCCTTTGCCACGCATGACGATGAGACCGAAGAATTCCGCGCCCGCCTGCGCCATGCCGATGCCGCGGTGCGCCGCATCGCGGTCCTGGACCTGATCGACGTGGCCGGCGACGAACACGCCCCGCTGCTGGTCGAGGCGCTGGGCGACAGTTCGGCCGAAGTGCGCCTGGAGGCCGTGCGCGCGCTGGAAGCCTTCGAGAGCGAAGCCAGCGTGGCCGGCATCGTGCCATTGCTGAGCGACGAGGACATTGAAGTGCGCGAAGCCGCGGCGCATGCCTTGAGCGAACTCAAGCATGCCGAATCGGCGGCGCTGCTGCTGGCGCATGCCCGCGACCAACGGCCTTTCGTACTGGTAGCCATCCTGCGCGGCCTGCGCGAGCTGCGCGTTGCGCAGAGCTTCGACCCGGCGCTGCAAGCGCTGGCGCACGGCGATGCCCTGGTGCGGCGCGAAGCGGTGGCCGTGCTCGGCTACCTCAAGGACAGCCGCGCATTGAAGGCGCTGATGGAGCTGGCCGCGCAGGATCCGGAACCGGAAATCAGGCGCGCCGCGACCGGGGCGCTGGGTTTCGCCCAGGAAGAGGAGGTATTGCCGGCATTGTTGTCGGCGCTGGGCGACTCCGCCTGGCAAGTCAGGGAAGAAGCGGCAACCACACTGGGCAAGTTGCGCCTGCCCAGCGCCTTGGCGCAACTGATCGCGGCACTCGACGACCCTTACTGGCAAGTGCGCCTGCGCGCCGCCCGCAGCCTGGGCCGCCTGCGCGACAGCCAGGCCGTGGCGCCGCTGCTGGTGAGCTTGCAGCACGAGATCAGCAACCTGCGCAAGGAAGCTGCGCTGGCGCTGGGCGAGATCGGCGACGCCGCGGCCTTGCCCGGATTGCTGCTGGCCGAACAGGATGCCGCCCCCGAAGTACGCAAATCGGTGCGGCTGGCGCTGGAACAGATCCGCGCCGCAAGCTGAGCGCCTGCGCCATGTCGTATCCACTGCGCATCACCAACCATACCGCCACCGCCTCACTGGTCATCGACTGGGATGACGGCCGTCGGCAACAGTTGTCGTACCTGGCTTTGCGACAGGCCTGTCGCTGCGCCGACTGCCTCGCGCTGGCGCAACGAACCGGACAAGGCCCGGCGCCGGCGGCCGATATCCGGCTGAACACCATCGCGCCGGTCGGCCAGTACGGCATTCAATTGGTATTCAGCGATGGCCATGACCGCGGCATCTATCCCTGGCCATTCCTGTTTGGGCTCGAGTAGCGTCGGGATGCGAAGCCGGCACGCCAAGCGCAAAAAGCGGCTATGGATCTTCGTAAACATTCTTTGAGTGTCCAGCCCATGGCCAATAGGATGTCAGGCTTTCCCTGCTGCGACAGGAACTTATTCTGAGTTCGGCAGCAGACGCAGAGGAGCCCTTGATGCCGACGTCCAATCAAACTAAAAACCAGAAGCCAGTGCCGTGGCTTGCCCGCATTGCCAAGCTGCTGGCGCCTGCCATGTTCTTGCTGGCGGGCCAGGCCCATGCGGAGGGGCAGATTCGCATCGCCTACCAGTTCGATGTCGGCGATATCCTGCTGCATGTGGTGCGCGACCAGAAGCTGATCGAGAAATATGCCAGTCAGGAAGGCATCCAGGCCAACGTCGAATGGAAGCAGCTCTCCGGCGGCGCGGCGATCAACGATGCGATCCTGTCCAATACGCTGGACGTGGCCTCCACCGGATTGCCGCCCTTGCTGACGATATGGGACCGCACCTACGGCAAGCAAAACATCAAGGCCATCGCCGCGCTGGGTTCGTTGCCGACCTATCTGCTGACGCGCAATCCGGCGGTCAGGACGCTGGGCGATTTCGGGCCGAAAGACCGCATCGCCCTCCCCGCCACCACCATTTCCCTGCATGCGCGGCTACTGCAGATCGCCGCCAGCGCGCAATATGGGAAGGAGCATTTCAATCATTTCGATGAGCTGACCGTCAGCCTGCCGCATAGCGAAGCCGCAGCGGCGCTGCTGTCGGGGAAGACCGAGGTCAATGCGCACTTTGCCAGCCCGCCGTTCCAGTTCCAGGAGCTGAAGGACCCGGCCATCCGCAAAATCGCTTCGTCCTACGACATTCTTGGCGGGCCGGCCACCCTCAATATCCTGTGGGCCCCGGAGCGCTTCCAGCGCGAGAACCCGAAGACGTTCATCGCCCTCAGAAAAGCCCTGGCCGAAGCCCTGGCGTTCGTCCGCAACAACAAGGCCGAAGCGGCCGCGGCCTATGTCCGCCTGGAGAACTCCAGACTGCCGGTGAGCTTCATCCAGGAGATCATTTCATTGCCGGATGTCCAATACACCCTGCAGCCCCAGAACACGTATAAATTGGCGTCGTTCCTGGCCGATGTGGGCGCGATCAGGCACCGCCCCGCTTCATGGAAGGACTACTTCTTTGAAGAAGCCTATCCGCAAGGGGGAAGCTGATTCAAGCCATATAGCGTCCGAATATGGATTGGCCGGACGCGGGCGCGGGGCCGACATCGCCATGCGATATCGGCCCCGCCTTCCTTGCGCCTTACTTTTTCAGCTTGGCCGCCGGCTTGACGGGCTTGGCCGGCTTTTGGGGCTTCCCTTTTCCGCCATTCTTCGCGCTCTTGAACAGCTCGAAGTATTCGGACGCCATCTTCCTGATGGCGCGGCCGATGTTGGCGTAATCATATTCATTGAGATTGGCCAGGGAGACCCGGCCTGACGGATGGGTGGCGCCGAAGCCTTTTCCTGGCAACAGGATGACGCCGGTTTCCTCGGCCAGGCGGAACAAGGCTTCATTGGGCTTGAGTTGCTTGAGAAGCCACTTGGAAAACTCCACGCCATGCATCTGCGCGGCCAGGGATTCCATGTCGAGGAGGTGGTAGTAGCGCACCGAATTGGCGTCGTAAGGCATGGGCAGGCCGAGTTCGCGATACAGGGCTTCCTTGCGGCGCAAGACGATGCGCTTCATTTCGGCCTTGTAGCTGCCCGCCTCGTCCATCAGCGAGAACAATGAGAACAGCGCCATCTGCGCCTGCACCGGCGTGGACAGGCCGGCCGTGTGGTTGAGCGCGACGGTGCGGCTGTCGGCCACCAGGCGATCGATGAACTTGAGGTCGCGCGGCGCCGTCGTGATGGAGCTGTAGCGCTCGTCCAGTTGGCGGGAAGTCTTTTCCGGCAATTTGGCAATGAGCTCGTCGATGACATTCTGCTTGTGCGTCGCGACCACCCCCATGCGCCAACCTGTTGCGCCAAAGTACTTGGAGAACGAATACACGAGGATGGTGTTGTACGGGCAGATCGCAAACAGCGAAGTGAAATTGTCGGCGAAGGTGGCGTAGACATCGTCGGTGAGGATGATCAGGTCCGGGCGCTTCTTGACGATCTCGGCGATGTAGGCCAGGGTCTTGTCATCGATCTTGACCGAAGGCGGATTGCTGGGATTGACCAGGAAGAAAGCCTTGACCTTCGGGTCCAGCAGCTTGTCCAGCTCCTTCTTCGTGTATTGCCAGTTGTTCGATTGCGGCGCATCGATCGCCACTTCCACCAGGCTGAATTCGGCCAGATGCGGGATCTCGATATACGGCGTGAAGATGGGTATGCCCAGGGCGATGGTGTCGCCCTCCTTGATGACGTGATTGGCCTTGAGGCTGGCGAACAGATAGGTCATCGCCGCGGTTCCGCCCTCGACCGCATACATGTCGAAATGGCCCACAAACGGATACGTGCCGATCATCTCCTTGTGCAGATAATTGCCGACGATGCGTTCGGTCATGCGCAGCATGCGGTCCGGCACCGGGTAGTTGCAACCGAGGATGGCTTCGCACATCTCGTAGATGAAGTCGCCGGCCGACATGCCAAGCTGGTCGCGCACGTAGGACACGGCCGCCTCGATGAAGCGGATGCCGGGGACGCCGGCATGCTGCTTGGCGAACAGCTCGAAACGCGCCTCGATGCCGTCACGCTGGGGGAAGCCGCCCACGCCGTCCATGTAGATATACGAACGCTCGGCTTCGGTCATGGCGAACAGGCCGAACTGGAAGAAGCCGTGCCGCGGCGTCGTTGCCAGGAAGTTCGGATTGCCGCGGCCGGCATTGAGCATCAGCTTGTTGCTTTGCCGGGCGGTCTGGATCAACGCATCTTTGAGTTCGAACGGGCTTAACAGGGACAGCTTGTCCGGGTCACTGAAATCCATGGTGTAGCTCCTTTTCTAAGGGATGACGGCAAAAATATCCTGAAGGGGGAAATCCTCTATACCAACGCCACGATGAGCGGCCCCAACAAGGTCAGGAAGACGTTGGCCAGCGCGTAGGTGATGGCGAAGGGTACGGTCGGGATCGAGTTTTCGGCCTTGTCGAGCACCTCGCCGAACGCCGGATTGGCGCTGCGCGAGCCGCTCAGGGCGCCGGCGAAGATGGCGGTATTGTCATAACGCAGGACGTAGCGGCCGATCAGCATGGTGAGGATCAAGGGCAGCACGGTGACCACCACGCCCACGCCGAACAGGGTCAGCCCTTGCTGCTTGACGGTCTGCACCGCCTGCAAGCCCGATGACAGGCCGACCACCACCACGAAGCCGGCCAGGCCCAGGTCCTTGAGGATCTGTACGGCGCCGTTGGGCATCGCGCCGAAGGTCTGGCGTTTGGCGCGCAACCAGCCAAACAGCAAGCCCGATAGCAAGGCTCCGCCTCCGCTGCCCAGGGTCAATGGAATCGAGCCGATGCGCGCCGTCAGCAGGCCGACCAGCAAACCGACCACCAGGCCGGCGCCGAGGTAGACGAAGTCGGTCTTGGCGCTGGGCACGACCGCATAACCGATCAGGGAAGAGACGCGCTTGATATCTTGTTCCGAGCCGAATACCGACACCACATCGCCGGCCTGGACCACGGTTTTTTCCTGCATGGGCAGTACTTTCCCCATGCGCTGGATCTGGACGACATAGATGCCGTGCCGGACCTGTTGCGAGGTGTTGGCGCGGATGTCGCCGACCGTCCTGTTGTGATATTCCTTGTTGACCAGGACGATGTCGCGCCGCTCCATCATCAGCTCCATGCCCTCGACCGCGTACAGTTCCTTGCTGAAGATCGGCACGATATCGACCATGGCCTGCCGGCGTCCGACCGCCAGGACGATGTCGCCCGTCTCCAGCTTGAGCTCGGGCGATATTTCGATGATCTTGCCATGGCGCTTGAGACGCTCGATGGTAATGCCATGCGCGGCATGCTCTTTTTCAAGCTGCTCGACGGTGAGGTCGGCATGGTCGCCGATCTGGTAAATCCGGCCGACCAGGTCCGGCGCGGCGGCTTCCTGCCCGGGAGCCAGGACTTGCAGGCCGCCTTGCATGGCCGTTTCGGCGCGCACGGCATCTTCCTTGATGCTCCGCCCCATGAACCTGGGCAGCAAGTTGACGCATACCAGAATCGCGCCGAACGATCCGAATACGTAGGTCACGGCATAGCCGACCGCCACATTGCCCTGCAGCCGCTGGACCTCTTCCGCCGCCAGCCCGAGCTTGTTGATGGCGTCGCCCGCGGTGCCGATGATGGCCGATTGCGTCAGCCCTCCGGCGGCCACGCCGGCTGCCAACCCCTTATCCAGCCCGAACAGCCGCGCCATGACGACCACTGTCGCCAGCCCGGTGATGGCCAGCACGGCGGCGAGGATGATCTCGCGGACCGATTGTCGGCCCAGCGAATTGAAGAATTGCGGGCCGCTCTCGTAACCGACGGCATAGATGAACAGGGCGAACAGCACCGATTTCACGCCGGGATCGATGGTGACGCCAACCTGGCTGACCAAGACGGCAACCAGCAGCGAACCGGCCACGCCGCCGAGCTGGAATTTCCCGAACTGGATCTTCCCTATGTAGTAGCCGACCGCAAGGGACAGGAACAACGCAATTTCAGGAGACCGTGAAAATAACTGATGTAACCATTCCATGATTACCACCTTTCAATACAGTAAATAAAGTGAATACAGTGGATGCGTTCTATCAATACTTGCCCAGACCCAATCTCGCGGTGAGTGATGTGAGTGATGTGAGTGATGTGAGTGATGTGAGTGATGCAATGCATTCTAATGTCTCGCCATCTGTCCCACGACACCGGCCAATGCAACGACCAGTGGACCAAGCAGGGGCAACACGACATTTGAAATCGCGTAGGTAATGGTGTACCCGAGCAACGGCGTGGAGTTGCCGGCGGCATTCTGGATGCCGCTTAATGCCGGCGTGCTGCATTGTTGGCCGGCGATCGCCCCGAGCAGGATCGGCGCGCTCAACTTGAAGAAGAAATGCCCCACCAGCAACGAAACCAGTGCCGGAACCAGCGCCACGGCGACGCCGATCAGCGGCAAGGTGATGCCATATCGGGAAAGCAGATCCAAGGCCTGGGGACCGGCTTCCAGGCCGACGCAGGCGATGAAAACCGTGAGCCCGATATCCTTGAGAAGAATCAGGGCATCCTTGTTGATGGTAGGAAGATCGGGGCGTTTTGCGCCATACCACCCCAGCAGCAGCCCGGTCAGCAAGGCGCCGCCGCCGGTGCCGGCCGAAAATGGCGTATCGCCGATGCGTACGCTCAATCCGCCGAGGAAAATCCCCAGCAGTATCCCCAGCCCCAGCACGCCGATATTGCTCCGACGGTTTTCCGGGAGGGGTTTTCCGATCAGGGGGATCACCTCGGAAAATGCCGCCTTGTATGTCGCCGCCACGGCGCACAGCCGGATGACATCGTTGAGCTGCAGCTCAACCTCGGGAAGCAAGGGCAAACTCTGTTCGCCACGCCTGATCATGGCGATATGCAGGTTGGGCGGCAAGCCCGATAGCAGTTCGAGCAGCGTGCGTCCTTGCAGGGATTTGTTGCGCACGACGATGTTTTGCGTGTGCAACCCCGTATTCAATTCCGGCGTGTTGGCCAACTCTTCGCCGAGCAAGGGGGCTATCCTGATCAACGCGTCGCGGCGCCCCACCACCAGCACTTCGTCATCGGGTTCAAGCCGCAGCGCCGGATGGATGGCGACGTCATTTCCGTGCCGGTGCATGCGCACGATGCTGATCCGGTCGCCCAGCTGGATGCCGATCTCGGCAATGGTCTTTCCTGGCGCCGCACTGGCCGGCCCGCCGATCCGATAAATACGCCCGACCAGGTCGGGCGCCGCGATGACAGCGTTTTCCCGGTCATCGCCCTCTCCTCCCATTTCCGCCCAGAGCCTTTTTGCTTCGGCGCGGATATCGATGCGCAACAGCAATGGGAACACCTGGCTTGTCGCGATAACAATCGTGATCAGTCCAAAGATATAGGTAATGGAATAGGCGGTGACAATGTTGGCCTGCAATTGCGTGACTTGCGCAATCGGGAGCGGCAGTTTTGAGATGGCATCGGTCGCCGTGCCGACGATCGCCGATTCGGTGGCGGCCCCGGCCATCAACCCGGCGGCGGTGCCCGGATCAAGCTGCAATACGTATGTCGCGGCCAGCACCATGCAGAGTACGACCACCACTTCGATCAGGCAAAACGCCCCCAGCCGCAGGCCTTTGGCATTCAGGTTGGCGAAGAATTGCGGGCCGCCGGCGAAGCCCAGGGAGAAGATGAAGAGCGCGAAGAAAACGGTCTTGATATGCGGGGCAAGCGTGACGCCCAGCTAGCCGAGGACGAGCGCGGCAATCAGCGTTCCGCATACGCCGCCTAATTGAATCGGTCCGAATTTTATTTTTCCAAGGCCATATCCAATGGCCAGCGCGGCAAACAATACCGCCTCTGGAATTGCCGTCAATAAAGCGACAATCGAATCGTCATAAACAACCCATGGCAGATTTATTTTCTAGTTTTAAAAAATATTGCCGCATGGCCAGTTACATACAAGGTAAGCAGAATGCTTGATAAATACAAAAGCGTCAATGCACAAGTTGATCAATCCATTTTTTGCAAAAACGGAGAGGGCCAGGGCCCTCATTGAAAATGGCATTGCCGCTTCAATGGGGATGGTTTTCGATGCAATGCGCGGCACTCGCGATAGCGATTGATTGCCCGGTTTTATGATTTTTCGGGATTTTCCCTCTGGAGCAATCGCGAATTGCTTGGCACAATGGTCTATCGGGCATTTCGACGGGAATCGAAATGCATACACACCGGGACGGAAAACTCCCGATATACGACTGGCTTGGCAGGAAACAGGATGACGCGATGACAACACGTCTCCCTTCCTGCATGAGGGAAAAATGAACATCTTCCAAACCTTGGCGCACTACGGGGCCTACGCATTGACCTTCTACGCCTTGTACGTAGTGGTAGGCGCGCTGGCATTCGGCTACTTCATCTGGCGCAAGGTTTTCCGCAGCAGCGGGAGCAAACCGCAGGGCATTGCGGCTCGCCTTGGCGACTCCGATTCGCACCTGCCCCGATAGTCCCTGCAACCGCCCCGTCAGAACAGTTCCCGTTGCGGTGAAGTGACGCTGGCGAAGCTGTCGCCGACGAAAGCCAGGATGGCGTCGGCCACCGGCGCCAGCTGGCGCTCCAGATAGTGCGCGTAGTCGATGGCGGCGCTGCGTTTTTCCAGGGGCTCCGGCCCGGCCGTGGTCATCACGTAGTTGATCCAGCCGCCCTGCTGGTACTGCAGCGGCCGCCCGTCCCCCTTGTTCACCTCGTCGGCCATGCGCGCGGCGCGCACGTGCGGCGGCACATTCTTTTCATAATGGTCGAGTTGCCGGCGCAGGCGCTTGCGGTAGACCAGTTGCGCATCCAGCTTGCCCGCCAGCAGGTCGGCCACATACGCGGCGATGTATTCGCGGTAAGGCTCCTTCCTGAAGATGCGCAGGTAAAGCTCCTGCTGGAACTGCTGCGCCAGCGGCGTCCAGTCGGTGCGCACGGTTTCCAGTCCCTTGAAGGTCAGCTTGTCTTCGCCCTGGGCGGTGCGCACGTAGCCGGCGTAGCGCTTCTTGCTACCGACGTCGGAACCGCGCACGCTGGGCATCAGGAAGCGCTGGTAATGCACTTCGAATTGCAGTTCCAGCGCGCTGTCCAACTGGTATTGCTCGCGCAGGCGGCGGCGCCACCAGTCGTTGATCGTGCGCACCAGGTCCAGTCCGATGGCGCGCGCCTGTTCATCGCTGTGCGCGCGTTTCAACCAGACGAAGGTGGAGTCGGTATCGCCATAGATCACTTCATAGCCCTGTTCTTCGATCAGTTCGCGCGTGCGGTGCATGATCTCGTGCCCGCGCCGGGTGATCGACGAGGCCAGGCGCGAATCGAAGAAACGGCACACGGTCGAGCCCAGCACGCCGTAGAAGGAGTTCATGATGATCTTCAGCGCCTGCGACAGCGGCTGGTTGCCGTGCCGCTTGGCGGCCTCGCGCTCTTGCCAGATCTGCTCGATGATGGCCGGCAGGCTATGGCTGCGGCGGGAAAAGCGGGCGCCGTTGAAGCCCGGCACGGTATCGGCTTCGGGCTCGTTGTGCATGCCGTCCACCAGTCCGACCGGATCGATCAGGAAGCTGCGGATGATGCTCGGGTACAGGCTCTTGTAATCCAGCACGATCACCGAGTCGTACAGCCCCGAGCGCGAGTCCATCACAAAGCCGCCCGGGCTGGCGATGGCTTCGGCGTCGCCCAGGTTGGGCGCCACATAGCCTTTGCGGTGCATGTGCGGCATGTAGAGGTGGGTGAACGCCGCCACCGAGCCGCCGCTGCGGTCGGCCGGCAAGCCGGTGACGCTGGCGCGCTCCAGCAGGAACTCGAGGATCTCGGTCTTGGCGAAGATGCGGGTGACAAGCTCGCAGTCTTTCAGGTTGTAGGTGGCCAGGGCCGCCTTGTCCTCGGCGAACATGCGGTCGATCTCATCCATGCGCTGGTAAGGCGTGGCGATCGCCTTGCCCTCCCCCAGCAGCGTTTGCGCCACGTTTTCCAGGCTGAACGAGGGGAAATTCCAGAACGCCGAGCGCAGGCTTTCGATGCCGTCGATGACCAGCCGGCCCGGCGCCGTCACCAGCATGTGGTTGGCGCGAAAACCGTGCTCGCGCCATTCCAGCGGCGCGCCGCGGCGCCCCAGGCGCAATGGCGTCTTGAACTTGTCCGCCTGCTTCTGCAGCACGTTGAGGTCGAACTGGATCAGGTTCCAGCCGATGATGGCGTCCGGGTCGTGGCGCGCCATCCATTCGTTGAGGCGTTCGATCAGCTCCTTGCGGCTGGCGCAAAAATGCAGCGCGAAATCCACCGTGTCCACGGCGCCGCTGGCCGGCCCCAGGGTGTAGACGGTACGCTGCCCGCAGCCTTCCAGGGCGATCGAATACAGGTCGCCGTGCCAGCTGGTTTCGATGTCCAGCGAGGCCAGCCTGAGTTGCGGCCGGTAGCCCGCCAGCGGGCGGATGCGCACCTCCGTGAGCGCGCCGTCGGCCGCCGGCGTTCCCGAAAAAGCCAGCGGCGCATTGATGAAGCGTTCCATCAGGTAGCGCTCCGGCGGGCGCACGTCGGCCTCATAGACCGGGATGCCGTTTTCTATCAGTTGCTTTTCCTTCTTCAGCAGCTTGCGATAATGGCGCGCATACAGCCCCATCACCGGCCGCTGGCTGAAGTCTTTCAGGTTGTCCAGCGCACGCAGTTCGAAACTGCCGTCGCCGGCCAGCAAAGGTTCCACCCGTTCGCGCTCGGATCGGGGAATGAAGGCCACCGCCTGCTGCGGCGGCAAGCGCAGGCATTGCGGGCCGTCATCGGTGGCCAGCCACAGTTCGACCTCGATCCCGGCAGGCGTATCGCGCCAATGGCGGCTGAGGATGAATCCCCGGCGCTCGCCTTCCTGCACTTGATCCCGGCCATCCCGGCCGCCCTTGTCCTGCATTCCTGTCCGTCTCCCTGGTATCCCGCCGGCTTCGCTTCACCGTCGTGAAAACGCGATTTTACTTGGATAGGAAACGCGCCGCGCGCAATGCATCGGCATGCCATCGAAGCCGCATCCGGAATTCGGATGTAAAGAAGTCCGAACACGCTTTTTCACCTGCAAAGATTTTAAAAAAAAGACCTCTCTTCTTGTCGTTTTGCGCCTGCAACGGCGATGCCATGCTTGCGCATATCGCATCGCCGCAACATGGGAGGAACATCATGGAAACGCCGCTCACGCTTGCCCCGCGGCGCTTTCCGCTTTCCGCCTTCCAGTTCCCGATGCCGATCATCCGCCACGTCATTTCGCCAACGCCATGAAGAAAACCATCCTTTACGCTGCGGCCTTCGCTGCGCATTGCGCCTTCGCCAGCGCCCCGGCCGTTGCCGCCGGTTTCGATTGCAGCAAAGCCGGTTCCGCCAACGAAAAAACCATTTGCGGAGATAGCGAACTTTCCGCGCTGGACGACCAGTTGGGCAAGGCGTTCCGCCTGGCCCGCATGCATGCCGCCGACAGGCGCGCCTTCACCATCGCTTCGGACCAGCAATGGCGCTGGCGCGAACAGAACTGCCGCGATCGCGCCTGCCTGCTCGACTGGTACCGGCGCCGCCAGGCCGAGCTGCAGGCACAGGCCGGCAGCGCCCTTGCCGGCGACGTACGCCTGCCGGACAAGGCCGCAGCGGCAGCCCAAACCGTACGCGCGGAACCGCTGCGGCTCAAGCTCAACGATGTCCAGATTGCCGGCATCGCCCCGCCCGGAGCCATGCCGTGGCCGCATTATGTGCGCGTCGACAGCGGGGAGTATTTCTATGAAGATCCGCAAGCCGGCGCAGCGGCGGCGCTGGTGGGCGTGCGCTACTACGGCATAGAGAACGGCCAGTACATCATCGAGGCCAGCCGCGGCAAGGCCGTGCTGCGCTACACCTGCAGCGCGGATTGCGCCTACATCGGCCAACTGGCGCTGCCGGGCGATATCGAGAAAGATATGGTGATCGTCAGGAACGACCGCAATTCGCTGCCGTCCGTGATCGTCAACGATGCCGTCAACGGCCTGCTGGCGCCGACCGGGGCACGCTGACGGCGTCTCCAATTTGCGCGCCATGCCTGCCATGGCGCCTTATGCGCCGGCTCAGGCCGCTGAGAAGCCCACCCTCTCCATCGTCCCGATATGCATGCTGAGCAGCTGCAGCGCGCGGTCGACCTTTTTCTCTTTCAGCGCATCGATGATCAGCATGTGATCGTGGTCCGAACGCGGCTGCCAGCCGCGCTTGAAGCCGGTCGAAAACAGGTAGCGCGAATTGGTCAGTTGCAGTTGCCGCAGCACCGCCAGCAACCTGGGCATGCCGCATTCGCTGCTGAGGATTTCGTGGAACAGGTTATTGGCCGCGTCCCACTGCGCCAGCGAAGCGGCTTCCGAACATGCGGCATGCGCCTGCTCCAGGCGTTCGATGTGCTCCGGCGTGAATTTCGGCGCGCTGTGCCTGAGCGCCAGGATCTCCAGCGCGGCGCGCATCTCGACGTTTTCCTTGATGACGGCCGGGTTCAGCGAAGTCACGCGCACGCCGCGACGCGGCAAGGTCACCACCAGGCCCTGCGCTTCCAGGCGCTGGAACGCTTCGCGCACGGGGACATGGCTGGACTGGAATTCCTCCGCCACATGGTCTTGCCGGAGCGCCGCGCCGCCCGCTATCTCGCCGCGCACGATGCGCATGCGCAGCGCCTCGGCGATGCGTTCCGCGGTCGTGCCGGCGTCTTTCTGCTGATGATCCATTTATAGATAATCTATAAAAAAAGAAATTGTTAAATGAAAATGACGGAAGATAGAATCCGCCAAACGCACCATTCTACGTGATGATGTCGTCAATTTCATTTTATCTATACTTTTTGGAGGATATGATGCAATCAGAATGCACGATCCAGTGGGCGCCGCCCCAGCGCGGTTCTTCGGCTGCCGATTCCGCCTCCTCCCTTTGGAATGCGGACGCAGTCCAGGCGCTGTTCGACCTGCCTTTCCTCGACTTGCTGTATCGGGCGCAAACCGTCCATCGCGACAACTTCCCGGCCAATGAGGTGCAGTTGTCCAGCCTGCTGTCGATCAAGACCGGCGGCTGCCCCGAAGACTGCGGCTATTGCTCGCAATCGTCCCGGCACCAGTCGGCCGATATCACCGCGACCAAGCTGATGTCGACGCAGGATGTGCTGGCCGCCGCGCGCGACGCCAAGCAACAAGGCGCCAGCCGTTTCTGCATGGGCGCGGCCTGGCGCAATCCCAAGCAGCGCGACATGGACACACTCACAACCATGGTGCGCGAGGTGCGCGCATTGGGGCTGGAAACCTGCATGACGCTGGGCATGCTGGAAGAAACCCAGGCGCAGGCGCTCAAGCAGGCCGGGCTGGATTACTACAACCACAACCTCGACACCGCGCCGGATTTCTACGGCAACATCGTTTCCACCCGCAGCTACCAGGATCGGCTCGACACCATCCGCAAGGTGCAGGATGCCGGCTTGCGCGTCTGCAGCGGCGGCATTGTCGGCATGGGCGAGACGCGCCGCCAGCGCGCCATGCTGATCGCGCAGCTGGCCGCCCTGACGCCGCAGCCGGAGTCGGTGCCGATCAACCATCTGGTGCCGATCAAGGGCACGCCGCTGGAAGATGCGCCGCCGCTGGACGAGCTCGAATTCATCCGTACCGTGGCGGTAGCGCGCATCAGCTTGCCGAAGTCGATGGTCCGGCTCTCGGCCGGCCGCGAAAGCATGGGCGAAGCTACCCAGGCGCTGTGCTTCGCCGCCGGCGCCAACTCGATCTTCCTCGGGGCCAAACTACTGACTACGCCCAATGCCGCCCTCTCTTCCGACCAGGACTTGCTGGCGCGGCTTGGCATCAAGCCCATGCCTGCGGATTGCGCATCGTGATGCGGCAGGATGGCGCGCATCACGCACATGAGGCGCCCGTGGAATGGAACGAGGAATTTTGCGGCGGCGCCTGGATCATCAGGAGTTATGCCGACGTCGCCGCCGCCTTGCGCGACCCGCGGTTCTCGGTACGGCGCGCGGCCCGCTGGATCAACAGCACGCTCGCCTCGCCCGAGGGCGGCCTGCCGCATGCGCTGCCAGATCCGGGGCTGGACCAGTTCAAGCGCGTGTTCTCGCGCTCCCTGCTGTTTGTCGATGGCCGCGCCCATCGCCGGCTGCGCGGCATCGTCAACATCGGTTTCAAACCGAACGATTTGCAGTCGCTGGCGCCGGCCATTGCCGGCATTGCCGAGCAACTGATCGCCGCGCTCTGCGCAAAGGCGACAGCCGGGGAAAGCGGCGACGGACGGCGCCAGGTCGCCTTCGATTTCATCGAAAGTTTCGCCCGCCCGCTGCCGGCGCTGGTGATCGCCCGCATGCTGGGGATCACCTCCGGGCAGCCGCCCGGCTTCGTCGCCTGGGCGGCCGACCTGGCCGCGTTCATCGGCAGCCCGACGCCCACCGCCGAACAAGCCCGGCGCGCGCAGCAGGCGCTGGCCTGCATGACCGGATTCTTCCAGGATGAAATGTCGGCGCGCGCGGACACTCCAAGCGCCACTCCAAGCGCCACCCCAGGCGACGACCTGCTGGGACGCATCATGCTGGCGCACCGGCAGCATCGCCTGTCCCGCATCGAAGCCCTGGCGCAATGCTGCACCCTGCTCTTTGCGGGCTACGAAACCACCCGCAACCTGCTCGGCAACGGCTTGCTGGCGCTGCTGCGGCATCCGGAGCAATGGGCCAGGCTGAAGGCGTCGCCGCCACTGCTGCGCAACGCCATCCGGGAAATGCTGCGCCATGACAGCCCGGTGCAATACACCGGCCGCCGACTGCTGGCCGACATTGAACTGCGCGGCAAGACGCTGCGCAAAGGCCAGCTGGCGATCTTGCACATCGGCGCCGCCAACCGCGATCCGGAACGCTTCAGCGAGCCGCACCGCTTCGACATCGCCCGCGATGAAGGCAACCATCTCGCGTTCGGCCACGGCCCGCACGTCTGCATCGGCGCCGCGCTCAGTTGCATGGAGGCGGAGATCGCCTTTGGCGCACTGCTGCGGGCCATGCCCGACATGGCGCTGGGCCCCGCCGGCCTGGCCTGGCAAGACAATTGCGCCTATCGCGCGCTGGAACGGCTGCCCCTGACTTGCCATCTGCCGTCCATACCGCCCCTGCCATCCATGCATCAGGCGCGGCAAGCCACATACCACGGGAGCCCCCATTGAGCGCAAACCACTTCTCCCAATCCCTGTCCGAACTGGCCGCCCAAGGCCTGCGCCGCACCCGGCGCGTGGTCGACGGCCCGCAGGGGCCGATCCTGGAAGTCGACGGCGTGCCGTACCTGTCGTTTTGCAGCAATGACTATCTCGGCCTGGCCAGCCATCCCGGGATCATCGATGCCACGATCTCTGCGGCGCAGCGCTATGGCGTCGGCGCGGCCGCGTCGGCACTGATCTCGGGCCATGCGCGGGCGCACGAAACGCTGGAGCGGGAATTGGCCGATTTCGTCGGCATGCCGCGCGCCCTGTATTTTTCCAACGGCTACATGGCCAACATCGGCGCCATCACCGCGCTGGTGGGCGCCGGCGACGCGGTCTTCCTCGACCGGCTCAGCCATGCCTCGCTGATCGACGGCGCCCGGCTGTCGCGCGCCGACTTCAGCGTCTATCCGCATCACGATGTCGCGCGGCTGGAACATCTGCTGGCCAAATGCCGGAGCCCGCGCAAGCTGGTCGTCACCGATGCGGTCTTCAGCATGGATGGCGACCTCGCGCCGCTGGCGGAACTGACGGCGATATGCGAGCGCCACGGCGCCTGGCTGCTGGTGGACGATGCCCACGGTTTCGGCGTGCTGGGGCCGCAGGGGCGCGGCAGCCTGCAACACCTCGGCCTGCAATCCGATTGCCTGGTCTACATGGGTACGCTGGGCAAGGCCGCCGGCGTCGCCGGCGCCTTCGTGGCCGGGCCGGCCGAGCTGGTCGAGTGGCTCATGCAACGCGCCCGGACCTATATGTTCACCACCGCCAATCCGGCCATGATGGCATCGGCGGTCAGCGCCAGCCTGACCCTCATCGGCCGCGACGAATGGCGGCGCGAATGCCTGCGGGAAGGCGCCGCCTATCTCAGGCAGCGGCTGGCGCCATTGCCCTGGAAACTGCTGCCGTCATCGACGGCGATCCAGCCGCTGATCGTCGGCGACAACAAGGGCGCCCGCGACCTGATGGATTTCCTGCGCAGCCGCGGCATCTGGGCGCCGGCGATCTGTCCGCCGACCGTGCCCAAGGGAACGGCGCGCCTGCGGATCAGCCTGTCCGCCGTGCACACCGAACAACAGCTGGAACAACTGGCCGAGGCCTTGCTGCACGCCGCCTCGGCGCTTGTGGGGGAAGCTGCATGAATGATTCACGCTCCGGCGAGCTGGTCGCGCGCAGCCTGCGCAGCGTCTGGCATCCGTGCACCCAGATGCGGCACCATGAAAGCAGCCCGCCGATCGCCATTGCGCATGCCCACGGCGCCTGGCTGCACGATGCGGACGGCCGCCGCTATTTCGATGCGATCAGTTCATGGTGGGTCAACCTGTTCGGCCACACCAATGCGCGCATCAACAGCGCCCTGAAGGATCAGCTCGACCGGCTTGAGCATGCGATGCTGGCCGGTTTCACCCATGAGCCGGTGGTCGCCCTGTCGGAAAAACTGTCGGCCCTGACCGGCCACGCGCTCGGCCATTGCTTTTACGCTTCGGACGGCGCTTCGGCCGTCGAAATCGCCCTGAAGATGAGCGCGCATGCCTGGCGCAACGCGGGAGATGGCAACAAGCGCGAATTCATCTGCCTGCAAGGGGGCTATCACGGCGAAACCCTGGGCGCGCTCGGCGTCACCGACACGGCCCTGTTCCGCGCACCTTATGAAAGCCTGCTGCGGGCATCGCATGTCGCCGCCTCGCCCGACGCGCGCCTGGCGCGGTCCGGAGAAAGCGCCGCGGATGTCGCGCTGCGCGCGCTGGCGGACCTGGAACGACTGTTGCAGCAACGCCGGGGCCATATCGCCGCCGTCATCGTCGAACCGCTGGTGCAATGCGCCGGCGGAATGGCCATGCATGACGCCGGCTACCTGGCCGGCGTGCGCCGGCTGTGCGATGCCTACCGGGTGCATATGATCGCCGATGAAATCGCGGTCGGCTGCGGCCGCACCGGCAGCTTCTTCGCCTGCGAGCAGGCCGGCATCTGGCCCGATTTCCTGTGCCTGTCCAAGGGCATCAGCGGCGGCTACCTGCCGCTCTCGCTGGTGATGACGCGCGACGCCATCTATGAAGCGTTCTACGACGACGATGTGCGCAAAGGCTTCCTGCACTCCCATTCCTATACCGGCAATCCGCTGGCATGCCGGGCCGCGCTGGAGGTGCTCGCCATCTTCGAGGACGACGATGTGCTGGCGCGCAACCGCGTATTCGCCGCCGCGATGACCGAGGCGCTGCAGCCGCTGGCGCAGGACTCGCGCATCGCCCACTTCCGCCAGACCGGGATGATCTGGGCCTGCGATGCCGCCATTGACGGGCCACCCGGCTTCTCTCGCCGCTTCGCCGCCGCGGCCGCCCGCAACGAACTGCTGCTGCGGCCGATCGGCAACACCATCTACCTGATGCCGCCTTATCTCCTGGCGCTGGAAGACGCCGCCTGGCTGGCCGAACGGATACGGCGCACCTTCGATGCGGTGATGGAGGCCGCATGAATACGCATAATACAAATACGGCGGGATTTTTCATCACCGGCACCGATACCGGCGTGGGAAAGACTTTGGTATCGGCAGCGCTGATCCGCCTGTTCGCGCAGCGCGGAATCAGGGTGGCCGGCATGAAACCGGTGGCGTCGGGCGCATACCGCGATGGCGACGCTTGGCGCAACGAAGACGTCGAGATGCTGCGCGCCCAGGCCAACGTCGACCTTCCCGCGGCCATCATCAATCCTTACCAGCTGAAAGAGGCGACCGCCCCGCATATCGCGGCGCAGGCCGAGGGGATACCCATCGAGCTGGCGCATATCGAACGCTGCTACCGGGAAATCCGGCGCGCGGCGGATATGGTGATAGTCGAAGGCGCCGGCGGTTTCGTGGTGCCGCTCAATGACAACGCCAATAGCGATGATCTTGCCGCCCGGCTGGGCCTGCCGGTGATTTTGGTGGTGGGAATACGGCTGGGGTGCATCAACCATGCCCTGCTGACCCAGCGAGCCATCGCCGGCCGGGGCCTGCGCCTGGCCGGCTGGGTGGCCAATGTCATCGATCCGCAGGAACCTCGATCCGGGGCGATGGTGGCCAGCCTGCGGCAGCGCATCGACACCCCGATGCTGGGCCGCCTGCCGTGGCGCGACGGCATGGATGCGGCCATGGCGGCGGGCCTGCTCGATCCGGCGATCTTAGCCCAGGCCGCCCTCGCGGACGATGCGGCCGTGATCTAACTGATAGGCCCGGTCGCTGACCAGGCGGGCGAAGTGGAGGTTCTGCTCGCACAGCAAGACCGCCATGCCGGCCTGCTTGAGCTTGACGATCATGGCCGCCATCTGCTCCACGATCACCGGCGCCACGCCTTCCGACGGCTCGTCCAGCAACAGCAGGTGCGGGTTGCCCATCAGCGTGCGGGCGATGGTCAGCATCTGCTGCTCGCCGCCGCTCATCTGGCCGCCGGGCCGCTGCGGCATGGCGCCCAGGTTGGGGAACAGTGCAAACAGCGCATCCGGCGTCCATGCCGGGGCGCCGGGGCGCGGCGGCTGGCGTCCGGTTTCCAGGTTTTGCACGACGCTCAATTCGGTGAACACGCGGCGGTCTTCCGGCACGAAACCCAGGCCCAGGCGCGCCCGCTTGTAGGACGGCAGGCGCGCGATGTCGCAGCCGTCGAAAGCCACCCTGCCTTGCGTGCCGTCCAGCAGCCCCATCAACGCCTTCAGGGTGGTCGACTTGCCGGCGCCGTTGCGCCCCGTCAGCGCCACCACCTCGCCGCGCCCGACCTCCAGTTGCAGGTCGAACAGGATATGGGCCTGGCCATAGAAGGCGTTGAGCCCTTCCACTTTCAACAGCGGCGTGCTCATGCCATGTCCTCCTCCGGCCGGTCTTCGAAGGTGCTGCCGGAGCCGAAATAGACTTCGCGCACCTGCGCGTCGCGGCGGATGTCGGCGGCGACGCCGTCGGCGATGAGCCGGCCGCGCGCCAGTACGATGATGCGGTCGGCGAAGGCGAACACCACGTCCATGCTGTGCTCGGTAAACAGCACCGAGATGCCGCGTTCGCTGACCAGTTGCCGCGTCAGCGCCATCAGTTCGCGGCGCTCGTGCGCGGCCATGCCGGCGGTCGGCTCGTCCATCAGCAGCAGGCGCGGCTGGTTGGACAATGCCATGGCCAGCTCGACGCGCTTGATATCGCCATAGGCCAGGATGCCGCAGGCACGCTGCGCTTGCGGCGCCATGCCGACCTGCTGCAGCAAGTGCATCGCCTCGTCGCGGTAGTAGCGCGCGGCCGGGCGCCACAGCTGGCCGAGCTTGCGGTGGTGCGACAGTAAGGCGGCCTGGACGTTTTCCAGCACCGTCATCGAATGGAAGGCGGCCGACACCTGGAAAGTGCGCCCCACGCCGCGGCGCCAGATACGGCGCGGGCCGAGGCCGGCGATATCCTTTCCGTCCAGCAGCACGGCGCCGCCGTCGGGCTTGTGCTGGCCGTTGATGATGTTGAAGCAGGTAGACTTGCCGGCGCCATTGGGGCCGATCAGCGCCAGCAACTGCCCGGCCGGCAGTTGGAACGACACATCGTCGAGCGCCTGTACGCCGCCGAAGGCCTTGGAGAGATGGCTGACCTGCAGCAGGCTCATGGCGCAGCCTCCTCCGAACGGCGTTCGAAGCGGCGCAGCAGGCCGGCCACGCCGCCGGGCAAGAGCAGCACCAGCGCCAGGATGACCAGGCCCAGCAAGGCGCGCCAGTAATCGGTCTCGCGCGCCACCACATCCTGCAGCCAGGTGAACAGCGACGCCCCGAGCAGCGGGCCGAGCAGGCTTTGCAGGCCGCCCAGCATCACCATCACCAGCCCATCGACCGAGCGGTTGATGCCGACCACTTCGGGGGAAATGCTCCCCTTGGAAAAGGCGAACAGCACGCCGGCCAGCCCGCAGAACACGCCGGCCACGGCGAAGCCCAGCCACTGCACGCGCTTGACGTCGATCCCCAGCGCTTCGGCGCGCACGGTCGAATCGCGCGCGGCGCGCAGCGCCAGCCCGAACGGCGCATACACCACCCGGCGCAGCAGCCAGACGCCGGCCGCGGCACATGCCAGCGCCAGATAGTAGTAAGCGACGGGAGAGGCCAATGCTTCGATCGGCCGGATGCCGACCAGGCCGTTGCTGCCGCCGGTGACGTCGTCCCACTGGAAGATCACGGCCCAGACGATCTGGGCGAAGGCCAGCGTCAGCATGGCCAGGTAGACGCCCGACAGGCGCACGCAGAACCAGCCGAACAGCAACGCGCCCAGCAGCGCCACCACCGGCCCGGCGACGAAGGCGGCGGCCATCGGCCATTGCAGTTTCAGCGCCAGCAGCGCGGCGCCGTAAGCGCCCAAGCCGAAATACGCGGCATGCCCGAACGAGGCCATGCCGCCCGGCCCCATGATGAAGTGCAGGCTGGCGGCGAACAGCACGGCCACCAGGATTTCCACCATCAGCACCGGCAGATAGGGAAAGCTGTCGGCCAGCAGCGGCAAGGCCAGCAACAGCGCGAACAGCGCCATGCCCGCCAGGCGGGCGGCGCGGCTGGCCGGACGCAGCGGCAATTCATGCCCGGCGCCGCCACGCGCTGGCGCCAGCGGTTTGCCGAACAGGCCCCATGGCCGCACCACCAGTATCAGCGCCATCACCAAAAATTCCACCACCAGCGTCAGGCGCGACAGGGAAAACTCGATGCCCAGCAGCGAGACGTTGCCCAGCGCGATGCACAGGGCCTTGACCTCGGCGATCAGCAAGGCCGCCGCGAAAGCGCCGCCGATCGATCCCATGCCGCCGACCACCACCACCACGAAGGTGGTGCCGATGGTATCCAGGTCCAGCGCCAGGTTGGCGGGAATGCGCGGTCCTTGCAAGGCGCCGCCCAGGCCGGCCAGGAAGCAGCCCAGCGTGAACACGCCTGTAAATAGCCAGGCCTGGTTCACGCCCAGCGCGCCCAGCATGTCGCGGTCCTGGGTGGCGGCGCGGATCAGCGTACCCCAGCGGGTGCGGTTCAACAGCAGCCACAGCAGGCCGAACACCAGGGGCCCGATGAGGATCAGCAGCAAGTCGTATTGCGGCAGGCGGCGGCCCAGCAGGTGTACCGCGCCTTCCAGGCCCGGCGCGCGCGGCGCGAACAGGTCTTCCGGGCCCCAGGCCCAGAGCGCAGCGTCCTTGATCACCAGCACCAGGGCGAAGGTGGCCAGCAACTGGAACAGTTCGGGAGCGCGGTAGATGCGGCGCAGGATGAGGATTTCCACCGCCGCGCCGATGATGGCCACGGCAAACGCCGACAGCAGCACGGCGCTCCAGAAACCGCCGGCGCTGGCGCCGATGGCCTCGACCAGGGTGTAGGCGATGTACAGGCCCAGCATGTAGAAGGAGCCATGCGCGAAGTTGACGATGCGCGTGACGCCGAAGATCAGCGACAGGCCGGCCGCCACCAGGAACATGGCGGAGGCGTCGGCCAGGCCGTTGATCAGCTGGACGGTGAGGCTGGCCAGCGTCATGGGAGCCGCGCCCGCCAAAGAGGAATGCTCATGGCAGGCGCAATCAATCGGCCGGGCGCAGCTTCTTCACCTCGGCGTCCGGCAATTGCAGCGCGGCGCCGTCGATGTAGGTGAAGCTGGTCATGATTCCCTTGCCATCCTTGAGGCCGGTGCGGCCGACGAAAGCCCCCAGCGTGGACTGGTGGTCCTGCGCGCGGTAGACGATGGGCGCCACCGGGGTATCGACCTGCAGGCCGGAGAAAGCCGCGGCCAGCTTGTCGGCATCCGTGCTGCCGGCCTTCTTGATGCCGGCGGCGATCGACATCAGCGCGGCATAGCCGACCAGCGAGCCGTTGCGCGGATAGTCGTTGTATTTCTTGCGGTAGGCGTCGACGAACTTCTTGTGCTCGGGCGTGTTGATCGCATACCAGGGGTAACCGGTGACGATCCAGTTCACCGGCGCTTCGCCCTTGAGCGGGTCGAGGTATTCCGGCTCGCCGGTCAACAGCGAGACCACTTCCACGCCATCGAACAGGCCACGGGTATTGCCTTCGCGCACGAACTTGCCGAGGTCGGCGGCGAACAGCGCGTTGAAGATGGCGTCAGGCTTGGCGTCGGCCAGCGCCTGGGCGACCGCGCCGGCATCGATCTTGCCCAGCGGCGGCGCCTGTTCGGCGACGAACTCCACATCCGGCTGCGCCTGCTGCATCAGCGCCTTGAAACTGGCTGCGGCCGACTGGCCGTATTCGTAGTTGGGGTAGACGATGGCCCAGCGCTTTTTCTTCAGCTTGACCGCCTCTTTCACAACAGAAGCCACCAGCATGTAGGTGGAGGGACGCAGGCGATAGGTGTATTTGTTGCCGTTGTGCCAGACGATCTTGTCGGTCAGCGGCTCGGCGGCGAGGAAGAACACCTTGCGCTGCTTGGCGTAGTCGGTCAGCGCCAGGCCGGTGTTGGAGAGGAAGCCGCCGAACAGCAGCGCCACGCGCTCGCGCGTCATCAGTTCCTCGGCAATGCGCACCGAGTCGCCGGGATTGCCGTTGTCGTCGCGCGCGATCACTTCCAGCTTCTTGCCCAGCACGCCGCCGGCGGCATTGACCTCATCGACGGCCATTTCCCAGCCGCGGCGGTAGGGCTCGAGGAAAGCCGGCTGCGCCTTGTAGCTGTTGATCTCGCCGATCTTGATGGTGCTTT
This sequence comes from Herbaspirillum sp. SJZ106, assembly GCF_006715495.1. Lineage (GTDB taxonomy): Bacteria > Pseudomonadota > Gammaproteobacteria > Burkholderiales > Burkholderiaceae_D > Herbaspirillum. The sequence goes on along the minus strand of NZ_VFNI01000005.1, from coordinate 450,294 downwards.
GCGCCTGCGCCAGCGGGCCTGCGGACAGGGCCAGGATGGCGGCGCCGACGGCCAGCAGGCTGCTGCATTTCAGGTATTGGAGACGTTGGAAGCGTTGGAGAAAGCCGATGCGATGTGTCACGTTGTTCCCTTCAGAGGTCATTGCCGTCTTGGCGCGGCGCGCAGGCGTAATCATAACCGTTGTCGCAGTAGCGGGCCTGGCGCGGTACTGCGGCTTATTTGATGCGCTGCTTTTCCAGCTTGCGCGCCAGGGTGCGGCGGTGCATGCCGAGCCGGCGGGCGGTTTCGGAGATGTTGAAGTCGGTTTCCACCAGCACTTCGTGGATGCGCTCCCACTCCAGAGTCTTGATCGAAGTCGCGCGCGCCGGCAATTCCAGTTCGGCCATGCCGGCCACATGGCCGAAGGCGGCTTCGATGTCATCGGTATTGGAAGGTTTGGCCAGGTATTGGCAGGCGCCCAGTTTGATCGCCTCGACCGCGGTGGTGATGCTGGCGAAGCCGGTCAGCACCACGATCAGCATGGCGGGATCGTGGGCGTGCAGCATCTGCACGCAGGCCAGGCCCGAGGCGTTGCCGGAGAGTTTGAGGTCGACCACGGCATAACCCGGATTGTGGTCCTGCAGATGAGCCGCGGCCTCTTCCTGGTTGGAGGCTTGCAGCACCGTGTAGCCGCGGCGCTCGAACGAGCGGCTCAAGGTGCGGGCGAAGGCGGCGTCATCCTCGATGATCAGGAGCAGGCGGTCAACCGTCATGTTGCAATTTCCATATTTCTTTCTACTTTCCCAACCCGCTATTGTATGGCGAGATCGGGTTTGGGCGCCTATGCCAGGCATGAAATAGGAATTGACCGGCGCCAGGCGGCAGCCGATGGGCTTGTGCGCCCGCTCAGCCAGCTTGCGTCGTGTTCTGCCGGGACGGGGATTGGACTTCCGGAGCCGGTGAATCGGGCGCCTCTTCCAGGCTGATCGCCGACAGCGGCAGCGTGAGCGTCACCGTGGCGCCCCCGGTTGCGCGGTTGCTGGCGGCAATCCGCCCGCCCAGCTTGCGGGCGACGTTGACCACGAAGAACAGGCCCAGCCCCCGGCCCGGCTTGCCTTTGGTCGACTGGTAAGGCTTGCCGAGCTGGCTGAGCATCCACTCCGGAAAACCGGCCCCGCGGTCGCTCACTTCCATCTGCAGCAGGTCCCCTTCCCGCTTCACCAGCAGCGAGATCCAGTCGGGCGATACCTCGAAGGCGTTATCCAGCACGTTGCCCAGCATCTGCTTGATGGCCGAGTCGAACACCACGGGCACGTCCTGTTCGATCAGGTTGCGGTACTCGAACTCGGCGACCGGCCGCGATTTGCGCCAGTCTTCGGCGACGCTGTCGAGGAAGGTGTTGAGGGTGGTCTTGACCGAGGATTCGCCGCGCGCTTCGCCGGCCGACAGCAGCACGCCGCTGACGATGGCCTTGCAGCGCTGCAGTTGCGCTTCCATCTCGCTGATGTCGTCCAGCAGTTCCTGGCGCTGGCTGATTTCCGGCATGCGGCGCCAGTCGCCCAGGATCACCGACAAGGTCGACAGCGGCGTGCCCAGTTCATGCGCCGCGCCGGAGGCCAACAGGCCCATGCGCACGATGTGGTCTTCTTCGGCGGCGCGCTGGCGCAGGTCGGCCAGCATGGCGTCGCCGGCGCGCAGGTTGCTGTTGATGCGGGTGATGAAGAACACCAGCAGCCCGGCATTGAGCAGGAAGCAGATCAGCGTGCCTTCCACATACAGGCTGAACAGGCCGTTGCTGTGGTCGGGCGGCAGCGCCAGCGGTTCGGAGAACAGCGCCAGTCCGGCCAGGCAACCCAGGGTGATGCCGACGATGGCCCAACTCGACCAGGGCTTGAGCAGCACCGCCGAGAGGATGATCTGCATCAGGTAGAGGAAGGCGAACGGATTGGTGATGCCGCCGGAGAGATAGAGCTGGAAAGTCAGCGCCGCTACATCCACCAGCAAGGCCAGGAACAGTTCGGCGTTGGTGACCGTGCGGCGTTCATGCCAGCGCAGGTGGCTGGCGATGTTGAAGGCGATCAGGCAGGACAGCACCTCCAGCATGTGCGGCAGCGGCAGGCGGATGTCGAACACCAGCGCCACGAAGGCGACGGTGGAGATCTGCCCCAGCACCGCCAGCCAGCGCAGCTGGATCAGCAGCAGCATGTTCTGGTGGCCGGCCGGGTTTTCCTGGCCCTGCCTCAGGCGCTGCCAGCGCTCCTTGAGCGTCCTGGGCTTGCCGGCCCCGGCGGCTCCGCCAGACTCAGTGCCGGCCGTCATCTTTCTTTTCCTGTTGGGGGCGTGCAAGGCCGGCGCGGCGGCGTTCATCGCGCACCACCCAGAAACCGGCGCCTGCGACCATCAGCGCCAGCGCATACCAGGTCAGCGCATAGACCAGGTGGCTGTTGTGGAAGGCGATCACGGTCAGCCCGCCGACCGGTTTTTCGGCATCGGGGGCGTTGCCGGCATTGGCTTGCGACGATGCGCGGTCGGCATCGACGAAGTAAGGCGCCACGCGCTCCGGCGCCAGGCCGCGCGCGGCAGCGATTGCCTGCACATCGCGCGAATACCAGCGGTTCTGCTGCGGCTCGTTGCTGCGCAGGAAACCGCCGCCCTGCTCGCTCATGCGCATCAGGCCCACCACTTCGACCGGCGGTTCGCCGGGGCCATCCTGCGCAGTGCTGGCGATCAGCTTGATCGGCGCGGCGCCGACAAAGCCGCGATTGACCAGCACCAGGTCGCCGTCGGCGGTCTGCAGCGGGGTCAGCAGCCAGGAGCCGCTGCCCAGGTCGGTGCTGGCCTGGACGGCGGTGGTCTTGCTATAGAGGAAGCGACCGCTCAGGCTGACGCGGCGGTATTCGTCGGCCTCCGACGAGACTTGCGGCCACAAGGCACGCCCGGGCGCCGGCACCGGCGCCGCATGCACGCGCGCATCGACCTTGGAGATGAGCGCCAGTTTCCATTGCAGGCGGTAGACCTGCCAGGTTCCGAGCGCGACGAAGACCATAAAGAAAAATCCCGCACAAAGCGCCAGGAAAATCAGGCTGGCTCTTGAGCGGGATGTCGGGGCGGCTTGCGCGCGCCCCGTTTCGATGCCTTGCGTCACGCGGTTGCGTGGCGTTTGGCTCATTTCGCCTGCTGCATCTCGTGCTGCATGCCGGGCATGCTTTGCTGCATCGACTGCGGCACGGTTTCATTGGGCATGTTCTGCGGCGACATGCCCGGCATCATGTTGTGGTTCAAGTGGTACATGACCCACAGCGAGCCGGCCAGCGTAATGCCCACGATGACGACGGTAAAGATCATCGCCAGCATGTTCCAGCCGCCTTCGGACTTGCCGTTCATGTGCAGGAAGTACTTGATGTGCACCACGATCTGCACGGCGGCGAAGGCCAGCAGGACCATGGCCATGCTGCTCGAGCTTTCGATCTTCTTGCCCATCACCAGCCAGAACGGGATGGCGGTCAGGATCACGGCCAGCACGAAGCCGGTGACGTAGTCCTTCATCGAACCATGCGCGCCGTGGTCGTCATGGTGGCCATGACCGTCGTGGTGGTCGTGCTGGCCCATCGGGCGGGCCGGGTGTTCTTGGTGGCCGCGGCTCATGGCAGGACTCCCATCAGGTAGACAAAGGTGAAGACGCCGATCCAGACCACGTCCAGGAAGTGCCAGAACATCGACAGGCACATCAGGCGGCGACCGTTTTCCGGGGTCAGGCCATGCTTGTTGACCTGGAACATCAGCACGACCAGCCAGATGATGCCGAAGGACACGTGCAGGCCGTGGGTGCCGACCAGCGCGAAGAACGAGGTCAGGAAACCGCTGCGGGTCGGGCCGGCGCCTTCGTGGATCAGGTGCAGGAACTCATACAGTTCGAAGTAGATGAAGCCGGCGCCCAGCAGGCCGGTGATGGCCAGCCAGACCAGCGTATTCTGCTGCTTCTTGGCCTGCATCGCCAGCATGGCGAAGCCATAGGTGATCGACGACAGCAGCAGCAGCGCGGTGTTCAGCGCCACCAGCGGCAGGTCGAACAGTTCGGCGCCGGTCGGGCCGCCCGCGTAGTTGCGGCCGAGCACGGCGTAGCACGCAAACAGGCAGGCGAAGATGAGGCAGTCGCTCATCAGGTAGATCCAGAAGCCCAGCAGGGTGCCGTTCTCCGGATGGTGATGGCGGGTCCAGAAACGCGAGCTTGGCGTCGCGTCGGCCGTGGGATTAATCGCTTCAGACATGGCTATTCAACAGGCGAGTGCGCTCTGCTTCGACCCGGACGACTTCGTCGGCCGGGATGTAGTAGTCGCGGTTGTAATTAAAGGTGTGGACGATAGTCGCTACCACCACGGCGATCAGGGCAGCCACTGCCGGCAGCCACATTTGCCAGATCATGGCGAAGCCGAACGCTGCCGACAGGGCCGCGATGATGAAGCCGGCGCCGGTGTTCTTCGGCATGTGGATCTCGACGAAGTCGCCCAGCGGACGCTTGTAGCCGTGCTTCTTCATATCGGTCCAGGCGTCGTTGTCATGCACCACCGGGGTGAACGCGAAGTTGTAGGCCGGCGGCGGCGACGCGGTCGACCATTCCAGGGTACGGCCGTCCCACGGGTCGCCGGTGACATCGGCCAGCTTCTTGCGGTCGCGGATGGACACGTAGATCTGGATGATGAACGAGGCGATGCCCAGGGCGATCAGGCCGGCGCCCAGCGCGGCGACCACGAACCAGATCTGCAGCGACGGATCGTCGAAGTGGCTCACGCGGCGGGTCACGCCCATCAGGCCCAGCACGTACAGCGGCATGAAGGCCAGGTAGAAGCCGACCAGCCAGAACCAGAACGAGCAGCGGCCCCAGAAATCGTTGAGCTTGAAGCCGAAGGCCTTCGGGAACCAGAAGTTGATGCCGGCGAACATGCCGAACACCACGCCGCCGATGATCACGTTGTGGAAGTGGGCGATCAGGAACAGGCTGTTGTGCAGCACGAAGTCGGCCGGGGGAACGGCCAGCAGCACGCCGGTCATGCCGCCGATGACGAAGGTGATCATGAAGCCGATGGTCCACAGCATGGGCACTTCAAAGCGGATGCGGCCGCGATACATGGTGAACAGCCAGTTGAAGATCTTGGCGCCGGTCGGGATCGAGATGATCATCGTGGTGATGCCGAAGAACGAGTTGACGCTGGCGCCCGAACCCATGGTGAAGAAGTGGTGCAGCCACACCAGGTACGACAGGATGGTGATCACGACGGTCGCGTACACCATGGAGGTGTAGCCGAACAGGCGCTTGCCGCTGAAGGTCGAGACGATTTCGGAGAAGATGCCGAACGCCGGCAGCACCAGGATGTAGACCTCGGGGTGGCCCCAGATCCAGATCAGGTTCACGTACATCATGGCGTTGCCGCCCATGTCGTTGGTGAAGAAGTTGGTGCCGAAGACGCGATCCAGCGAGAGCATGGCCAGCACGGCGGTCAGGACCGGGAAGGCGGCCACGATCAGCACGTTGGTGCACAGCGAGGTCCAGGTGAAGACGGGCATCTTCATCATGTTCATGCCTGGGGCGCGCATCTTGACGATGGTGACCACCAGGTTGACGCCCGACAGCAGCGTCCCTACCCCGGCCACCTGCAAGGCCCAGATGTAGTAGTCGACCCCGACGTCCGGACTGTACAGGATGCCCGACAGCGGCGGATACGCCAGCCAGCCGGTGCGCGCGAATTCGCCCACGAACAGCGAGGCCATCACCAGCAGCGCGCCGAAGGTGGTCATCCAGAAGCTGAAGTTGTTGAGGAACGGGAACGCCACGTCGCGCGCGCCGATCTGCAGGGGTACGACGTAGTTCATCAGGCCGGTCACCAGCGGCATGGCCACGAAGAAGATCATGATCACGCCGTGGGCGGTGAAGATCTGGTCATAGTGGTGCGGCGGCAGGAAACCGGGATTGTCGCCGAAGGCGATGGCCTGCTGGGCGCGCATCATGATGGCGTCGGAGAAACCGCGCAGCAGCATGACGATGGCCAGCACGATGTACATGATGCCGATGCGCTTGTGGTCGATGCTGGTGAACCAGTCGCGCCACAGCACGCCCCACAGGCGATACTTGGTCAGCAGCGCCAGCAGCACGATGCCGCCCAGGGCGACTGCGGCGAAGGTGCCGATGAGGATCGGCTCATGGTATGGAATCGCTTCCAGGCTGAGACGACCGAAGATCAGCTTTATCAGGTCAAAATTGTCAGACATCTTTACTTCCCGGGGAAAAAGGAAAATACGGTGCAGCCGGCAACTGCCGCGCCAATACAGCTACTGCGCTCGGAACGGTCATTCATTCTTCTGGCCGGGCTTCACGTTCAGGTCGGCGGCCATCATCTTGTCCATGCAGACCGTATTGGGCTCGACGCAGCGGTTGACGATCGCGTGGAACAGGCTGGGGTCGACATTGCCGAACCGGCGGGCAGGCTCACGCTCGCTGGGCTTTTCCAGTTGCAGGTAGTCGGCGCGCCCCATGGCGCCGGACTCGGCCTTGGCCTTCTTGACCCAGTCGTCAAAGCCTTGCTGGTCCAGGCCGTGGAACTTGAAGCGCATGTGCGAGAAGCCTGCGCCGCTGTAGTTGGCGGAGAAGCCCTCATACTCGCCGGCCTTGTTGATGACCGCGTGCAGCTTGGTTTCCATGCCCGGCATCGCGTAGATCTGGCCGGCCAGGGCGGGAATGAAGAAGGAGTTCATCACGTTCGACGCGGTGATCTTGAACTGGATCGGCGTATCGACCGGCGCGGCCAGCTCGTTCACGGTGGCGATGCCCTGCTCCGGATAGATGAACAGCCACTTCCAGTCCAGCGCCACCACTTCGACCGTCAGGGTCTTGGTTTCCGGCGGGATCGGACGCTCCGCGTCCAGGCGCGACAGCGGACGGTACGGATCCAGCGTGTGCGTGGTGATCCAGGTCAGCAGGCCCAGGGCGATGATGATCAGCAGCGGCGCGCCCCAGATGACCAGCTCCAGGCGGGTCGAGTGGTCCCACTCGGGTTCGTAGGGTGCGGAGGTGTTGCTCTTGCGGTAGCGCCATGCGAACAGCACGGTCAGCGCGATCACCGGGACGATGATCAGGAGCATCAGAACGGTGGAAATGACGATCAGGCGTCCCTGTTGGGAGGCGATATCGCCGGACGGATTCATCACTACGGTGTTGCATCCAGCCAACAAAATAGCGGGCAGGAGGAACAATCCGCGACGGAGTATTTGAGAAACCATGGAGGAAAAGTCCAGTCGTATGTAGCAGAGCATGCTAATGTAACGGCAATAAAGTGTGTTGGCGATTGGACGTTTTGTCCCACCCCGTCATGCAGCACCCGCCGGGATGGGAGTTCGTACTGCGACTAAACCTCTAACAGTGGGAGACAAAGCCATGGCAAGCAGCATCCACAACGGTCAAGGTTCCAGCGAGTTCCGGCCGCAATCCAACGTCGCCCCCGCAACCCATAGTCATGGGCACATCGAACCAGGTGAAATCGCCGTCGGCGTGGTGATCGGACGGGCGTCCGAATATTTCGACTTCTTCGTATATGCGCTGGCATCCGTGCTGGTGTTTCCGGCCATTTTCTTTCCTTTCGAGAACAGGCTGGAAGGCACGCTTTACGCGTTCGTGATCTTCGCGTTCGCGTTCCTTGCCCGGCCTGTGGGCACAGTGATATTCATGGCGATCCAGCGGGCATACGGAAGAGAAGTGAAACTGACGCTGGCGCTGTTCCTGCTTGGTTTTTCAACGGCGGGTATTGCCTTGCTGCCAACTTATGATCATATAGGCGCATGGGCCATCATCCTGCTGTCCCTGCTGCGGGTCGGACAGGGCGTCGCGCTGGGCGGCGCCTGGGACGGCTTGCCATCCTTGCTGGCGATAAACGCTCCTCAGAACAGGCGCGGATGGTATGCGGCCCTCGGCCAGCTTGGCGCGCCGCTCGGATTCATCATCGCCGCCAGCCTGTTTGCCTACATGCTTGCGGATCTTACCACGGAAGATTTCCTGGATTGGGGCTGGCGCTATCCTTTTTATGTGGCGTTCGCGATTAACGTTGTCGCGCTGTTCGCCCGCCTGCGCCTGGTTTCCACGCCGGAATACGCCAAGCTGCTCGACGAGCGCGAGCTGGAACCGGCCGGCGTGGTCGAACTGTCCCGTACCCAGGGCCGCAACATCATCATCGGCGCCCTCGCCGCGCTGGCCAGCTACGCGCTGTTCCACCTGGTGACGGTGTTCCCGCTGTCCTGGGCCAGGCTGTACTCGCTGCGGGCCATGGATGACTTCCTGATCACCCAGATCATCGGCGCGGTCATCATGGCCTTGGGCATTGTCGCCTCGGGCCTGATCGCCGACCGTTTCGGCCGCCGCACCGTGCTGGGTTCGATGGCGCTGCTCATCGCCATCCTCTCCGCCTTCGTGCCGACCCTGATGAATGGCGGCGAATACGGCCAGAACACCTTCATCCTGATCGGCTTCGCATTGCTGGGCCTGTCTTATGGCCAGGCTGCCGGCGCCGTGACCGCCAATTTCCAGAAGAAGTATCGCTACACCGGCGCCGCGCTGACGCAAGACCTGGCCTGGCTGGTGGGCGCCGGTTTCGCGCCGCTGGTGGCGCTGGGCCTGTCGGCGCACTTCGGCCTGGCTTACGTGAGTTTCTACCTGCTGTCGGGCGCGGTTGGCTCGTTGGCGGCACTGAGCCTGAACCGGGCACTGGAAGCCCGGGAAGACTGAGGTACTGATAGCCGGCCGTTTCGGCATCGGCAAGAACAAAACCCGGAGGTTCGCTTCCGGGTTTTGTTTTTTCCGGCTGGTGCTATATTGGATTTCCTTACCATCCGCGTCAGAGCCTGCCATGCACTATCTGCTCATCTACGATTTCGTCCCCGACTATCTCGCGCGCCGCCCCGTCCATCGCAACGAGCATCTCGCATTGTGCAAAGAGGCGGTGGCCCGCGGCGAACTGGCGGCCGGCGGCGCCGTCGGCGATCCGCCCGAAAGCGGCCTGCTGCTGTTCAACGCTGCGGCAGCCCATGCCGAAGCCTTCGCCGCCGCCGATCCCTATGTCCGGCACGGGCTGGTGACGCGCTGGCAAGTCAAGCCCTGGGCCACGGTGGTCGGCATTCCCGAACTGGTGCCCGACCCGCTCTGAACGCCTGTCGCAGGCCATCAAGGCCGACGATGCCGGCGCCGTTTCATCGCGCCCGGTTAAAAACATTCAACTGCAGGCCGCAGGGGAAAACGGGATAATACGCGCCAGACATTGTCTACCGAATACAAAACGGCCAGGCCCACCCTGCCCAAGCCGTGATCGGAACCAGGCGCCACAAGGAGACCCGCAATGCCCCAGAGCCAGCCATTCGCCCGCACCGCCCGCCATCCAGGCAAGCCCGACCCGGTACGCATCGTCAGCCTGGAAGGCGGCGCCATGCACAAGACCTTCACCCTGGAGCCGGGCCGCACGCTGCGCGACGCCATGAGCATTCCGCTGGACGAGGCCGGCATCGCCGGCGGCACCGTGCGCTTTGAAAACCTGAAGGTGACGCCGCACCATTTCCTGATGCCGGCGGTGGCGGTGGACGACCAGCATGCCGCGTTCTACAGCGCGCCTTACGCCATCGAGGAAGGCACGGTCATCGAATTCGCCTGCGCCACCTATGGCCGCAAGGACGGCGCCCCCTTCGTGCATTGCCATGCCGTCTGGCGCGGCAGCGACGGCCAGCGCCAGGGCGGCCATATGCTGATGGACCAGACCATCGTGGCCGAAGCCTGCCAGGCGCAGGCCTGGGGCGTGCATGACGCCACCATGGCCACCAGGTACGATCCGGAAACCAATTTCACGCTGTTCCACCCCACCCGCCTGGAAGAGCGGACACACGCCGCCCAAGGCAAGCGCATCGTCCTGGCCCGCATCCGCCCGGATGAAGACCTGACCATGGCCATCGAAGAAGTCTGCCGCTCGCACGGCATCGGGCATGCCATCATCCGCGGCAGCGTCGGCAGCATCATCGGCGCCGATTTCGAGGATGGCCGCGTGCTGGAAGACCGCGCCACCGAGATCCTGGTGCGCTCGGGCGAAGTCAGGAGCGGCCCGCAAGGCCTGCGCGCGCAACTGGACATCGCGCTGATCAATCCGCAAGGCAAGGTATGCGAAGGCGTGCTGGCGCGCGGCCGCAATCCGGTGCTGATCTGTTTCGAACTGGTGATCGAAGAGCAATGACAATAAAAAACGTCGCCGTCATGATGACCGGCGACGTTCCGCAAGCCGCGGCCGGCGCGGCTTGCCCCCCTTCACTACTCCCCGCGCATGCCTGCGTGCGTTAAGCGCCGACCAGCTTCTTGAAGGTCGGCAATACCGCGTCGCCCTTGAACGGCTTGACGATCCAGCCCTTGATGCCGGCCGCCTTGCCGCGCTCCTTCATGATCGGCGAGTTCTCGGTGGTCAGCATGATGATGTTGACGCTGGCATTGCCCAGTTCGCCGCGGATCTTCTCGGCCATGGTCAGGCCATCCATGTTGGGCATGTTGACGTCGGAGACCACCAGCTTGATGGACGGATCGCCCTTCAACTTGCTCAGGCCGTCGCGGCCATCCACCGCCAGCGCCACGTCCAGCCCGTTCTTCCTGAGGAAGTCGCCGACTTCGGCGCGCACCGTGCTTGAATCGTCTACGACCAGAATTTGTGCCATGTTGTTGTCTCTCTAGATAGTCAAATTGAATTGCAATGGATAGTGCGGATGGTGCGGATGTTGGCTCAGAACAGTTCCAGCTCGCCGGTGCCGGCATCGGCCTCTTCTTCCGACACGGAAAAATCCATCTCCGCATAGGCCGATACGCACAGCGTGACGTGGAAACGCGGCGCCTGCGGCATGTCCACCGCCAGATGGCGGAGATGCCCGAGATTGAGCGTCTGCAGGTAAGCCGCGCAGTTCTTGTCGATCACGTTCGGCGTCGACATGCCCAGGTGCGGGAAGAAACGCCCCAGGTCGCGGTTCAGGATGCCGCAGCACAGGTTGCCGCATTCGGCGATGGCATCCATGAAGGCCTGCTCCGACATCTCTTCCGGGGCGACCCGGTTCAGGCGCGCGAAATGCGCCTTGGTGGCGGCGTCCGGCGTGAAATAAAACATCACCATCAGGCGGAACAGATAAGACGACACCGTCAGCACCACCATCTTCTTTTCGCTGATGGCGGAGATATCGTCGATGGCCGACATCCCGGCCTCGGTATCGGCAGGCACCAGGCTGGTCCTGAGCGCTTGCCGCAACAGCGTATCGAAACCGTCCTTGGCGGATTGGCTGATCATATCTCGCACTCCATCGTCAGGCCGCCTCGGCCAGCGCTTCCCGGGTCCGCTTGTTGATCAGGTCCAGCCCGATCACGGCGCTCATGATCATCTTGCCGCCGGCTTGCAAGTCCTGGAAGGTGGTGGTGGTGATCAGGTCGTTCTGGTACAGGTTGGCGCGATAACTCTTGGACAGTTTCTCGGCGCGCTGCGCCAGGTCGCGCACTTCCGACGCCACCACCGCGAAACCGCGGCCGTGCGCGCCGGCCCGGGCCGCTTCGATGGAGGCATTGAGGGCGACGATGATGACCTGGTTGACGATCAGCGCGAACTCGTCGTTCTTGCGGTGCATCTCGCGGTTATGGGAAATGAGCACGTTCATGTCGTCGTGCCAGCGCTCGAAGGTGCGCATCAGGCCCAGCAGCTTGGAAATCGTGTCCTGCGAGGCCTCGCAGTTTTCCATCACGCGCGCCATGCTTTGCGAATTCTGCTGGCTCAGATTCGCCACCAGCGCCTCGCTTTCGCCGCGCATCTCGGCCATGCGGCGCTCGCTTTCCAGGCGCTCCGCCTCGGCGTGCTGCCGGTGCTCGGCCACCTCACGCTGCTGCGCTTCCAGCGTTTCCTGCACGCTGCGCTTCAGGGATTCCACCTGCGCCAGGTCGATCATGCGCGCCGCGCGGGCCTTCTGGCGGCGCCACAGCAGCGCCATCGGGATGCCGGCCAGCAAGGCGCCCAGCGCCAGGAAAAGTATCGGGTTCCACACCATGACATTCATTTCTCACCACCATCGCTTCACATCTGCGCCAAAGCGCGCAATCCTGCAACACCGGGCCGGACACGGCCCCTCATGCCACCCGGGGATCGCCGCCCTGCGGCAGATTCACCGCCGGCGCGGCCTGTTCCTGGCCAGCCACGGGATATGGCACGTCGATGCCATCCACTTCCACCGCCACGCTCTCGGGCAGCATCACGATGATCTGGAACGCGCGGAAAGCGGCGCCTTCATCCTGGCCGGTGAAACGGATCTCGATTCTGCCCTGCTCGCGGGTGACGAAGTCCAGCACCGCATCCATGCCCACGCCGCGGCCGGAAACATCGGTCACTTCGCTGCGGGTCGAAAATCCCGGCTGCATGATCAGGTTGGCCAGTTCAACATCGGTCATGGCCTGGTCGACGCCGATCAGGTTTTTCTCTACGCCGATCTGCCGCACCCGCTCCAGCGCCAGCCCGCGGCCGTCATCGGACAGCGCCATCTGGAACATGTTGTCCATCACGCCCATTTCCAGCCTGATCGTGCCGGCTTCCGGCTTGCCCCCGGCCACTCGCTCTTGCGCGCTTTCCAGGCCGTGGTCCATGGCATTGCGGATCAGGTGCATGAACACGTTCTGCAGCAGCGGCGAGGCGAAGCTATGCACCACATAACCGTTGTCCTCGATCTCCACCACCGGCGCCGCCTTGCCCAGGTCGGCCGCCAGCGCAGGCAACGAAGCGGTCACCGGCGCCAGCACGTCCTGCACGCTCTCGGTGCCCAACAGGCGCAGCGTGCGGCGTACTTCGTTGCGCACCGCCACCAGCTCGTGCAGGTTCGCCGTATTGACGGTTTCCAGGCGCTGCAGGCTTTCCTGGATGTACTTGCGGTCGATGGTCATGATGTGGCGCTCGTAGCCGGCGCCCGCTTCGCCCGGCTCGGCGGCCGCGCCGCGCCCCAGCGTGACGTCGTTGATGCGCCCATAACGGTCGATGATCTCGCGCACTTGCGCCAGCTGCAGCAGCAGGTGCCCCTGGTTCCAGACGGCGCCGGTCTGCGGATGGCGCAGGTCGTCGTAATGCTGCTCGGCATCGTGCACCACGTTGGCCAGGTGCAACAGGCCGTAAGTGCGGCCATTGCCCTTGATGGTATGCATGTTGCGGAACAGCTTGGCGATCGCAAAGGCGGTGGCTTCCGGGTTCTGGTGGACGATCTGTTCGTTCTCGTCCAGGAAGCGGCGCGCGCTGCCGATGAATTCGCCGAACTTGGACGGCGCCACGGCCAGGATCTCGCCGATCATTTCCAGTTCGCGCTTCTGTTCGTTGGCTTCGGCCGCCAGCTGGCGCAGCTCGGTGACGTCGCGCACGCACAGCATCAGGCGGATCACCGTATCGTTGCCGTCGGTAATGGGCGACCACGACAAATCGAGGATCTTCTTGCCGCCGCCGGCCATGGTCTTCTCGACTTCGCCCACCATCAGGTGTTCGTTGAATTCGAAGTTCATCACGTCTTCGCCGATGCAGGCGCCGCCGATGGCTTCGATCTGCGACAGCGTATCGGCGCCCAGGTTGGTGCCGGAGAACACCAGCTCCATCACGTCGCGGCCGGCAATGTCGGCGGTCTCGAACACGGTTTCCAGGAAGGCCGAATATTCGGGGTGGATCTTGTTGCCGTCGACGATGGTCAGGATGCCTTGCGGGATGTTCTGCAGCATGGCCTGCATGTCGGCGGTCTTCTGGCGCACCTGCGCGGAAGCCTCTTCGATCTTTTCCACCATGCCGTTGAAGGCGACGATGGAGTGGCCGACCTCGTCCATGCGCTGCACCGGCAGGCGGCGGGTGAAGTCCTGGCTGGCGGCGATCTCGCCCATCATGCTCGACATGCGGCTGATCGGGCCGGTGATCTGGCGATACAGCAGGAAACCGATGCCGGCCAGCAGCAGCACGGCCACCGCAGTGACGATGGAAATCGTGGCCGTGGTCGACGACAGCTTGCCGTTGAGCGAGGTGATGGCCGCGTCCTTGAAACGGTTCTTCTCGATGCGCAGGGTGTTGACGATGCCTTCCAGTTCGGTCTGGTACTGCATCACCCCGCCGAAGAACTGCGCCTGGGCGATCTCGTTCTTGCCTGCGAGCTTGAACTTGGCGGTGTTGTCGATGGCGCCGAAGTAGTTATCCAGGCTCTCGCGCGCCTGCTCGACCAGGCCGCGCTGGGCGACGCCGTCGGCATGCTGGGCCTGCATCTCCAGGGCCTTTTCCAGCGCCGCCTTTTTTTCGGCCAGCTTTTCGTTTTCCTGGGCTACCAGCTGGTTGTCGGCTTCGGTGACCATCACCATGGCCGCCAGTTGCACATCCTTCAGCTGCCCCATCAGGTCGGACGAGGCCAGCACGCTCGGCATCACCCCTTCCGTAACCGACCTGACCTCCGCCGCGCTGTCGCGAGACTGGATCATCGCGTAGCCGCCGATGCCGGCGATGGCGATGAATGTAAGTATGACGAGCAGCGTGATGCGCAGACGGATGGTCATTGAGTTCCCCTTGTGAAGGCGATCCGTGGCGCGGGTTCACGATCATCCCTGGAAAGTGAACAAAAAATCAGGCCGTAGCGGACGCGGGGCGGATTGTTGCATCGAAGTATTACGACTCAATGACAATAGAATTTCCAAGTCATGCCAAGAAATACGGCTCGTATTTTGGGGGGACAAGCCTGTTTGTTTTTGGTGTGTGGGGGGAACGCGCAGCAGGCGGCCGGCCGATCGACGGCGGCTCCCGGGGCGGGCCGCCTGGCGGACATGTCCCAGCCTGGGGGGCAAGAAATAAAGCGGCGGCCTCAGCGCGATGGCCGCTTGCCGCTCCACAGCTTGAGCGCCAGCGCCACCCACACCAGCAGGAACAGGGTATTGCATGGCAACCAGATCATCTGGGTCCAGACATAGTCGCTAACCCAGCGCGATACCGTCTCGCGGCAGCCGCAATACTGGTCGGCATACAGCAGCTCTCCCGATTCGCGCGCCGATGCGTATTGCGCCCACAAGAAAGCCAGCATGAGCGGGATCAGGACCACGCCGAAGGCGCACCACCGCCTGGTTTTGCGCTGCCGCCGGCGCCAGTCGGTGCCGCGCGGCGGTTTTTTCCCCTCCGGTTCGCGCGGAGGCATGCCTGACGCGCCCCCGCATCCGCTCATCGCATCGCTGTGCATTTTTTCCCCTTGCACGTGCATGTGTTTTACGCCCCTGGATCTCCGTACGGCCGCCTGCTAGACGCCCTCCGCCGCATGACGATCGCCTGCCGGCCGCCCTGGCGGGAAGCCGGTATTTCTTCGCATCTGGATGAACATATCGGACAGGCAGGACGCTTGCCCAGGCAAGCGTGTCCGGATGGGCTGAACCGGGGAGAAAACCCCGGCTCGCATTTCAGCGGTATCGGCCGATGGCATGGATATTCCATGCAGAGCCGCCGCCAATGTCTATTCGAGCGTCAAATCAGGCCATCCCCATGAATGGCCATCATTTGCTCTCGCAATAGGAGATTTGCCCAGAACCAATACGATACGTTTCGTCTCGGATTCTAGGTGCAAATTATCTAGCACTCAACAAAATTTACGATTGTTAGCTCGAATATTTACTCAGTCCTGTGATGACGCTGTGACGGAATGCTCAAGGGCGATCGTGCCGAGCACCAGCTTCAATTGCGCATTGACCTGGCGCTCATCGATGTCGGCACTGCCGGTAAGAAGCCGCTGCAACAAGGGGGCGTACAGCAGATCGAAAACCAGGTCCAGGTTGAGATCGTCCCTGAACTCGCCGCGTTGGGCGCCGCGGCGCAGTGCTTCCACCAGCGCCGAACGGCGCGGTTCCAGATAGTTGTCATTGAAGATGCGCATGGCATCGCCATCGAACTGCGCCAGCGCGATCATCTCCCGCACCACACGCCCGCTCTTGCCGCGAAACAACTGCGCCAGGCGGGTGACGTGATCTTCGATATCCTGGCGCGCGGAGCCGCTATCGCCAATCGACGGCATCGGCTCGACCGCGCGCAGCAGCGCTTCCATCGCCAGCGCGCTCTTGTTGGGCCACCAGCGATAAATGGTCGCCTTGCCCACGCCTGCGCGCGTGGCCACACCTTCCAGCGACAGCTTGTCAAAGCCGATCTCCTCCAGCATCACATAGGTGGCGTCGAGGATGGCGTCGTGGCTGACCGCGTTTCTGCGGCGGCCGGTGGCCGGATCGGAAATGAAGGTGAGAGAAATGATGTGCTCCAATGACAATTGCAGGTAATCCGTGTTGTATAACGGCATGCCTTGCTACAACTTGAGCATTTTTGCCGGCAAAAACAGGAAATTGTTGCAACAAACCCGGAGCAGCTTTGCCTGGCGCCGCCCAGGAACAGGCAGCGCCTCACATCATGAAATATTTAATCAAATAAAATCAAATACTTAAAAACGATAATTAAAGTGATTTATTAAATTTATTCTCACCCTGATCGCGGCTATTTCAACGGCCGAATGCCTCCTGCCGCCTCAATGTTGGGCAGTAACACCATCCAGCAGCCGCCCTGTACGACTCAGGCGCGGCAGGTAGCCGCGCTCGGCATCCAGTGAAAACGCAATGCGACGGGTGCGCCCCATCAGCTCATCGCGGCCGAAGAAGCCGTAATAGCGCGAGTCGGCGCTGTTGTCCCGATTGTCGCCCAGCATCAGGTAATGCTCGGCCGGCACCACCACCGGACCATAGCTGCTGCGCAGGCTGGGATGCGATTGCGACAAGCGCACCAGATGGGACATATCGCCCAGGCGCTCATCGCGGTAGGCGGCCTCGTCGATGCCGTCACCGGCTTGCGCCTTGACCGCGGCATGGCTGTAGCTGGCGGCCTGGCCATTGATATACAGGACGTTGTCGCGCAGTTCCACCACGTCGCCGGGCAGGCCGATCACCCGCTTCAACAGCAGTTCGCCGGCTTCCTTCGAATCGACGGTCACGATATCGCCGCGCTGGGGTTCGCCCAGGCGGGCGATGCGCAGATGCGTCAGCGGCACGCGCAGGTCGTAGGCCGTCTTGTCGACCAGGATGCGGTCGCCGACCAGCACCGTCGGCAGCATCGAACCGCTGGGCACCACGTTGTAGTCGGCGATGGCGCTACGGAATACCACCATCAGCGCCATGAACACCAGCACGCCCTTGTATTCGCCCAGCAGGCTCTTGATCGGTTTCATGGGATTTTCCTTGTCGATTGGCAATGGATTGGATATGGGAATCACAATGCGGCAGAGGACGATCCGGTTGACCGCCCTCTGCCGCATGACAGCCGTTATCGTATCGTTTTCAGCGCCACTGTGCCGGCGCCGAGCGCAATGGCGAAGCCGGCAGCTCCCAGCTCATGGGCACGCCGGCGATGGACAACGGCGTACGCAAGCGGCGCGCCGGCCCCCAGACGGTATTTTCCACGGCCGTCCCCAGATCGCCGGGCTGTTCGGCCGCGAACGCCGGTTCGGCGCCTGCCGGACGGTGCGCCGCCAGCAATTGCGCCGCCAGCAATTGCGCCGTGCGCGCCAGCGACAGGCGATACTCGCCGCCCTGCCCGGCCTGCTGCCGGCGCACCAGGCCGCGCAGCGCCGAGGCGGCCATCAGGTAGCCGGTAGCGTGGTCCAGCGCCTGCACCGGCAACGGGGTCGGCTGGTCGCGGCCCAGCAGGCGCATGCCGGCATCGGCGATCCCCGAACTCATCTGCACCAGGCTGTCGAAACCGCGCCGGCCGGCCCAGGGGCCGCTCCAGCCGTAAGCATCCAGCGCCACATCCACCAGCGCCGCATTGAGCTGGCGCCGCCGCGCCGCGCCCAGCCCCAGATGCTCCAGCGCCTGCGGACGGTAGCCATGCACCAGCACATCGGCCCGGGACAGCAGATGTTCCAATACGCGCCGGTGATCGGGCCGGCCCAGGTCGAGATGGGCGCAACGCTTGCCCAGCGTCATTTCCGGCACCACGCCCGGCTCGTCCCAGGAGGATGGATCGATGCGCAACACCTCGGCGCCGAAAGCCGCCAGGAAGCGCGTGGCAGTCGGCCCGGCCAGCACCCGCGTCAGATCCAGCACCCGCACGCCCGCCAGCGGCCGCGCCGGATCGGCGGGCGTCGTGCGTCGCCAGCCGGCGTCGAACGCCTGGCGCCCGACCAGCGATTCGGCGGCAACCGCCATCCCCTGCGGGTGGACGGCCCATTGCGACTGGCTGCGCATCTCCGCCGCGCATCCCTTGTTGCCCACGATGGCAGCCTCCAGCTCGCCCGCCTTCCAGCGCGCCACGGCTTGAGCCACCTGTTCGCGCGACGCTGGTTGCGCATCCAGCCCCAAGACCTGCAAGGCTGCCGCCCGGTGATGCGGCGCATTGGTATGCAACCGGATCCAGCCGTCGGCGCTGCGGTAGTCGCCCGCCACCGAATCCCACAAGGCCGGCGGCGTCCAGCCCTGGGCCCGCAGCGAGCCGGAAAACCACATCGAGGCCAGCCGCCGGTCGCATTCCACCGACGGCAACGGGCCGCCTGCGGCCTCGGCCAGTTCGGCGACCGCCAGTCCGGCAGCGGCCAGCGAGGCTTGCGCCAGGTCGCTGGCGGCAAACACCGAGGGCAACGCGCCGTCGCCAACCAGGCGCACGCTGGAGAGCATGGCTTGCGGGCCGTCCAGCGCGGCCCAGATTTCGGCCAGCATGGAGGCGGCCACCGGTGTGGTTGTCGTGGCGGCAGATTCTTGGGGCATGGCGAACTCCTTCTTGTGATCGTCCGGAATTGAGGATGAGGGCAGCTTAATCCCTCCGGCCGCCCTGTCAATCGCCGCCGCACAGCCAACCGTGGCGCGGCGGGTCACAAGCCGGCATCCCGGCGACGAGCGCCAGCAGCCGAAAGGTTAAAATCCCGGGATATGGAGAGCGCATGAAAATCCTGATTGTCGAAGATGAACAAAAGATGTCCGATTACCTCTGCAAGGGCCTCACCGAGCAAGGGTGCGCGGTCGACCTGGCATCCAACGGCATCGACGGCCAGCGCCTGGCGATCCAGCACGACTACGACGTGATCGTGCTGGACGTGATGCTGCCGGGGCTGGACGGTTTCTCGGTGCTGCGCTCGCTGCGCACGGTCAAGCAGACCCCGGTCATCATGCTGACCGCGCGCGACAGCGTGGAAGACCGCATCAAGGGCTTGCATGACGGCGCCGACGACTACCTGATCAAGCCCTTCTCCTTCCTCGAACTGCTGGCCCGCCTGCAGGCGCTGACGCGCCGCGGCCGCTCGCAGGAACCGGCGCAGCTGCGCATCGGCGACCTGCAGATCGACCTGATCAGCCGCAAGGCCTTCCGCGGCGCCGCTCGCATCGACCTCACTGCCAAGGAGTTCGCGCTGCTGGCGGTGATGGCGCGCCGCCAGGGCGAGATCCTGTCCAAGACGGCGATTGCCGAACTGGTGTGGGACATGAATTTCGACAGCAACACCAATGTGGTCGAAGTCGCCATCAAGCGCCTGCGCGCCAAGATCGACGCCCCGTTCGACCAGAAGCTGCTGCACACCGTGCGCGGCCTGGGCTATGTGCTGGAGCCGCGCGCCGCGGCCGACGTCGTGGCGGACTGAACGCGCCATGCAGCATTCCAGCCCAGCCCCCGAGCGGCCGCAACGCTTCCTGCCGCGGCGGCAGTCGATCACCGCGCGACTGGTATGGATGTCGGCGGCGTCGGCGCTGTTCATCTTCGCGCTCACCGGGATCGTGCTCTACACCGTGCTCAAGGAAGAGCTGCTGCGCCACGAGCGCGACGGCCTGGTCACCACCTTGAACGACATCAGCTTCCAGATCTCGCGCGCCGGCAACACCGAGCGCTGGTCGCGCGTGCAGCTGAAACTGGCCGCGCTGTCGCAGGCCGACCAGCGGGTGTCGTTCTGGATCTCCGGCGACGATGAACGTTTCCGCTATGGCGACCTCTCGCGCCTGCAACACGAGACGATCGAGCATGACAACAATGCCGTGGGCATGCTGCGCCTGGCGGGCAAGGAATACCCGCTGCACACCATGACGCGCACCCTGCCCGCGTTCGAGGAACGGCCCGAAGTGCGGGTGACCGTCGGCATCGATACCGAACCCTATTTCGCGATGCGGCGCACCTTCCTGATGGCGACCTTCATGTTCTCCCTGCTGGGCATCGTGCTGGCGGTGATTTCCAGCTACTGGATCGCCCGCGCCGGGCTGGCGCCATTGCGGCGCATGTCGGCGCACGCCCAGGGCTTCTCGCCGCGCAAGTTGTCGGCGCGCATGCCGGTCGGATCGCTGCCGGAGGAATTGTCGGTCCTGGCGCACGCCTTCAACGGCGCGCTGGAACGCATCGAGGATGCCTATACCCAGCTGGAAGCCTTCAACGCCGACGTCGCCCATGAGTTGCGCACGCCGCTGGCCAACCTGATCGGGGAAACGCAGGTGGCGCTGGCGCGCGAGCGCAGCGCCGGCGAGTTCAAGGACGTGCTGCAATCCAACCTGGAGGAGCTGGACCGCATCCGCTCCATCATCAACGACATGCTGTTCCTGGCGCGTTCCGACCAGGGCGAGGCCGCCACGTCGCTGGTGCATGCGCGGGTGGCCGACGAGGTGCAGAAGACGGTCGACTTCTTCGAGTTCGTGCTGGACGACGCCGGCATGGACATCGCCGTCAGCGGCGACATTCAATCCACGGCAATGATGGAGACGGCGCTGTTCAGGCGGGCGCTGACCAACCTGATCCAGAATGCCATCCAGCATTCGCCGGCCGGCGCCCTGATCCGCATCGACATCGCCGCGCAAGAGGACGGCGTGCGCATCGCCGTCACCAATCCCGGCCAGCCCATCGACGCGCGCCATTTGCCGCGCCTGTTCGACCGTTTCTACCGGGTCGACACCGCGCGCCAGGACATCAACGGCAGCCACGGCCATGGCCTGGGGCTGGCCATCGTCAAGGCGGTGGCGCGCATGCATGGCGGCCGCGCCTTCGCTTCCAGCGCGGATGGCTGCAACAGTATTGGATTCACTATTTCCCAGGCTTGACGCCCTAACCGCCGTCATCCCGGCGAAGGCCGGGATCCAGCGTCGTTCAGCGTTCCGGGATATGCAGCAAGCGTCTGCAGCAAGCGTCGCTGGGTCCTGACTTTCGTCAGGACGACAGTGTTACTCAATACCCGCGCCGCATATCCACATTGGCAGGTATCTCGCCGGTCTGGCGGTAATGCCGCACATTGCCGGCCACGATCGCCGAAGCCGTCTCGCGATTGGTCGGCGCCGAGCAATGCGGCAGCACCGTGACATCGGGATGGTCCCAGTGCCAGCTGTCGACCGGCAGCGGCTCGGTGGCGAACACGTCCAGCACCGCATGGCGCAACGCGCGCGCATCCAGCGCAGCGCGCAACGCCTGGTCGTCGACGATGGGCCCGCGCGCAAAATTGATCAGTTGGGCCTGCGGCGGCAACAGCGCCAGGCGCTGCGCATTCAGGAGGCCGCGGGTGTCGCCGGTAAGCGGCAGCAGGCACACCAGGATATCGCTCATGGCCAGCATCTCGGCCAGGCCCGGCTCGCCGCTGAAGGTGCGCACGCCGGCCAGCTCGCGCCGCTTGCGGCTCCAGCCGCATACCTTGAAACGCGCCTGCAGCAGCGCCTCCGCGGCCGCCTCTCCCAGCGCGCCCAGCCCCAGGATGCCAACCGTGCGCTGCTCGGGCAGCACATATTGCTCCGCCTGCCAGAGGCGCGAGCGCTGGCGCTGCGCATACAGCGGCATGTCGCGATGCAGGTAGAGCGTCCACGCCAGCACCGCTTCGGCCATGGTGGCGGCCAGCCGGGGATCGACCAGGCGGGTCAGCTGCAGGCTGCTGTCGCCGAGATCCTCGACCAGCCGTTCGACGCCGGCCCATACGCTATGCACCCACTCCAGCTGCGGCAGGCGCTTGAGTTCGGCCGGATCCGGATTGGCCACCACCGCCAGCTTGCATTGCGCCCGTTGCGCCGCGTTCAGTTCGCCCATCTCCACCACGCACTCGCCCGGCATGGCCGCGCGCAGCGCCTTGAGCCAGGCCTGCACCGCGGCGACATCGCCCTGGCTGACGAAAGGGATCGGCGCCATCGCCGGGCCAGCCGCCCCGCTCATTTGGCGTAGACCTGTTCCAGGCTGCCGAAGCCCTTGACCTCGATCGGATTGCCGAACGGGTCCAGGAAGAACATCGTGGCCTGCTCGCCCGGTTCGCCGGCGAACCGTATCTGGGGCTCCAGCACGAACTCCACCTTGCCGCTGTCGCCCAGGCGGGCAGCCAGCTGCTTCCAGTCGTCCATGGCCAGGATGATGCCCAGGTGCGGCATCGGCACCATGTGGTTGCCGACCCGGCCGGTATTGGAAACCGCAAAAGGCTCGCCCAGGTGCAGCGATAACTGGTGGCCGAAGAAATCGATGTCGACCCAGGTGTCGGTGCTGCGGCCTTCTTCGCAGCCGAGCAGGCCGCAATAGAAGCCGCGCGCCTGGTCGAGGTCGCGCACGTGATAGGCCAGGTGGAAGATCGATTTCATGGGGTTCCCTCGATAGCAAAAATGAACAGGTACGGAAAGGGCCTTAGGATAGCCGCTGCCCATCAAAAGAGATAGCATGTAATTTTTAATCGATTCGAAAGAATTTTTTATGGATAGCCGCTATCTCAAAAGCCTGATCGCCGTCATCGACAGCGGCTCCATTGCCGATGCCGCACGCGCCGAAGGCCTGACGGCGGCGGCCGTGAGCCAGCGCATCCAGGCGCTGGAACGTTCGCTCGGCTTCGCACTGCTGTCGCGCGCCGGCCATGCCGCCCGCGCCACCGAGGCCTGCCTGGCGCTGCTGCCGCGGGCGCGCCGCATCGTGCACGAAGTCGCCTTGCTGGCCGGCGACGCCGACGACGAAGGCTTGACCGGCACGCTGCGCGTCGGCGCCATTTCAACCGCGCTCACGGGCCTGCTGCCGGCCGCCCTGCGCATGCTGACGCAACAGGCGCCCGGCATGCGCCCGAGCATCGTCCCCGGCACCTCGCGCTCGCTTTACCAGGCCCTGCTGGCCGGCGAGATCGACGCCGCCATCCTGGTGGCGCCGCCGTTCGAATTGCCCAAGACCCTGCGCGCGTGCACGCTGCGCCGCGAGGAATTGATCCTGCTGGCGCGGCGCAAGCTGCGCGGCGACGCCGCCACGCTGCTGCGCACCCAGCCCTATATCCGATACGACCCGTCGGCCTGGGGCGGCCGCCCCGCCCAGCGCTACCTCGATGACCAAGGCCTGCAACCGGCGCTGCTATGCGACCTCGATGCCCTGGAAACCATCGCCATGCTGGTGGCCGATGGCGTCGGCATAAGCCTGGTGCCGCGCTGGAGCGGCCTGGAAAAACTCGCCGCCGGCTGCCGCATGGCAGCGGTCGAAGGCGAAGGCCATGCGCGCTACTCGCGCGACATCGTGCTGCTCATGCCCGCCCAGGGCGAACGTCCCAATATGCTGAAAATGTTGTCGCAGGCCATTCCGTCGGCCGAACCGGCCTGAAATTCAATAGCAATTCAATAGCAATTCAATAGCAATTCGATAGCAATTCGATAGCAAGAGGCGGAGTGCGCCGGCCCGGCAACCGGCCCACACTGGGCATTAATGCCGTTCAGTTAAGCCGAAATTTCCCTGTCGCCCTGACGAAGGTCAGGGTCCAGCGTCGCGTCATTCGTCATTCAACGGCCAATTCAACGGCCATTGAGGCGCAACGAAAGACACTGGATCCCGGCCTTCGCCGGGATGACGATTCACTGATGGAAGGCTTAACTGAACAGCATGACACACTGAGCATATTCATCGACCAGGATTTGCCATGCCCACCAACCCTACTCCCCTGTTTCCTCCCTTACCGCTGGAAGCCCCCGATGCCGGCGCGAACCTGCAGCAGCGCATCGCCGCACAAGCATGGAACGACATCGTCGCCGCGCTGCATGCCGATGGCTGCGCCTTGATTCCCGCCCTGCTGGATGCGCAGGAAGCGCTGCGGCTGGCGGCCCTCTACGACGACGACAGCCTGTTCCGCTCGCGCATCGCAATGGCGCGCCACAACTTCGGGCGGGGCGAATACAAATACTTCCGCTACCCGCTGCCGGCGCCGGTACAGGCGCTGCGCAGCGCCTTCTATCCGCACCTGGCGCCGCTGGCCAACCACTGGAACGCCCTGATGGATATCGGCGTGCGCTATCCCGCCACGCACGCCGAATTCGTGCGCCGCTGCAACGAAGCCGGGCAGGTACGCCCGACGCCATTGCTGCTGCGCTACGAGGCCGGCGACTATAACTGCCTGCATCAGGATTTGTATGGAGAACACATGTTTCCGCTGCAGGTGGCGATCCTGCTGTCGGAACCGGGGCGCGATTTCAGCGGCGGCGAATTCGTGCTGACCGAACAGCGCCCGCGCATGCAGTCGCGCCCGCAAGTCGTGCCGCTGCGCCAGGGCGACGCGGTGGTGTTCGCGGTCAGCCAGCGTCCGGTGCCAGGCGCGCGCGGGCCAGGGCATGTCTACCGGGTCAACTTGCGCCATGGCGTGTCGCGCCTGCGCAGCGGGCGGCGGCATACGCTGGGCATCATCTTCCACGACGCCGCATAGCGCTTCAATCCGGCGGGATATTCAGCGCGGCTTGGCCATCGCCTGGACGGCCGGCTCCAGGCGGGCGCGCTGCTGGATGCGCGCCTTGCGCTTGCGCACCCAGATCACCACGCCGGTCACCGACAGCATCGCCACCAGCGCGCCCATGAAGGAAATCAGGATGCGCCCCGGCAGGCCGAGAATGCGGCCGGAATGCAAGGGGAATTGCGCCTGCAGGAAGATGTCGCCGGCGCTGCCGTTGCCCGGCACGCGGCCGCCGGCGTAAGCGCCGGTATTGGAATCGAAATACAGCCAGGCATTGCCCAGGCCGCCGTCGCCATGATCGTTGCCGGCCTGGAAAAAGCCCACGCCATACACGCCGAACATCGAGGAATAGAACACGCCGCCGACCGGCTCGGCCAGGCCCTGCTTGCTTCCTTCCTGCCGGCCCAGCGCGACCGCCTGTTCACGCGAGATGCGGGGTTCGACCGCCTTTTCCGGCGCCACCGGGGTACGCGTATCGAAGGGGCCGGGCGTCAGGGTCGAGACGGTTTGCAGGATGGGACGCATGACCTGGCGCTCCAGGTTCATCGACACCGACGTCACCGCCAGCACCAGCAGCAATGCCCATACCCACACGCCGCCGGAGCGGTGCAGGTCGAAATTGAGCTTGTGGCCGCCGTCGCGCCAACGGAAGGCGAACGATTTGCGCCAGCTGCGCCAATTGGGAAAGGACAGGTAGAGCGCGATGAAGCAATCCAGCGTCCATACGATGCCGATGATCCCCATGAGCCAGACGCCGGTTTCGATGCCGCCCATGTCGGGCAGGTGCATCGTGTAGTGCAGCTTGTACAGGAACGGCAGCAGGTTCTCGCGCGACAGCGACACCGCTCCCCACATGCGGCGGCCCTGGATCTCGGCGGTAACGGGATCGACCGCGATCTGGTTATAGTCCAGCGCATAAGGCTTCCCGCTAGCGGGATCGATGCGCGGCTCGACCATCATGCCGATGGTGTGTCCGGGCTCGCCTTGGGTCAGCACATAGGTCACCCGCAGCCTGGGCTCGGCCTGCTCCACCAGGTTGGCCAGTTCCAGCCCGCCTTTGGGAGCGCCGGCGCCGGGCTGGCCGGCGCTGTTGGCCTGGAACAGGCCGGGATTGAGCCAGGCATCGAGCTCATGATCCCAGGAGATAACCGCGCCGGTGGCGCCGGAAATGAAAAGAAAGACCGCGGCGGCAAGGCCGAACCAGCGGTGGATGATGACGAACAGTGCGCGCATTGCTGTTTTACCTGGCTACTTTGGGTTTTGTCGGCTGGCTTGAATGATCTTCGGCGCTACGCCGATATCGCTTTGGAACGGCAACCTCTACAAGCACAAGCGACAGCCTTCCGGAGAGAACGGGAAGGCTGTCGATAATTGAGAACGAGAATTGCTTCTTTTTCGATATTTTACTACCTACGCACCTGCGATCAGAAAATCAGAAAATCAGAAGATCAGAAGTCCACCTTGGCGCTCACGCTGAAGGTGCGCGGATCGCCTGGCTTGATGTAGTTCTCCCACTGGTATTGCCAGTAGCGCTTGTCCAGCAGGTTGTTGACCGCGGCCCGGAACGTGGTGTCGTACTTGCCGATGCGGGTGGTGTAGCTGGCGCCAAGGTTGAACAACGCATAGCCGGGCGCCTTGAGGTCGTTGGCCGCGCGCAGCATGGTATTGCCGGTGTACTTGGCGTCGGCCATCAGTTTCAGGCCGGCCAGTTGCGGCACCAGGTAGGACAGCTGCGCGGTCGCCACCATGTCCGGCGCGCCGGCCACGCGGTTGCCGGTGTAGGCCGAGCCCTTGCTGTACTTGGAATCGAGGAACATCAGGCTGCTGCCCAGTTGCCACTGCGAACCCAGCTTCAGTGCGCCGCCCAGCTCCAGGCCCTGGTAGTCGGATTGGCCATCCTGCACCAGCGCGCCGCCGGAATCGGTGTATTCCGCCGCCCGCTCGATACGGAACAGCGCCGCCGTGGCGCTCCAGAGGCGCTGGTCGGTCTTCACGCCCACTTCATATTGCTTGCTCATGAGCGGCTTGAGTTGCTGGCCGTAGTTGGTGTTGGTCGTGGCGGGCGTGCCGCCCTGCTCCAGCGACTCCACATAGCTGCCATAGACCGTGGTGTTCGGTTCAGGCTTGAACATCAGGGCCACCGTCGGGGTCAGCGCCGACTTGTCGTAACGGGCGGTCCGGGCGCCGGTGGCGTCGAAGCTGTCCTGCTGGAACTCGTTATAGCGGGCGCCCGCCAGCAGCGACCAGCGGTCGGAGAACTTCAGGGTATCGCTGGCGAACACCGCCTGCTGGGTAATGATGCCGGCGTGGTAGGTCTGCAGGTCGGTAGAACTGTCATGCGCATTGGTGTTTTGCGTGTACAGGTTGCCGCTGCCGATCTGCTGGTAGTACTGCGCGACCGAATAATTGTTGACCTGCTTTTGCCAGGATGCGCCGAGCACCAGCTGGTGCTCCAGGAAACCGGTTTTCGCATTGCCTTCCAGCATGGCCTGCCATTGGTCGAAGACGTGGCCTTCGCGCGAATCGGAGCGCCAGTCGGCGTAATTGCCGGCGGCATCGGTCAGGCTTGCGATGCCTTCGTTGCGGAAGCGCTTGGAGGTGCTGTGGCTATAGCTGAGGTTGGCTTTCCAGTCCGGCGTGATGCGATAAGTCAGGCCGGTCTGGTACAACTGGAAATTGGTGTCGATATGCTGGCCGGGGCCTACCAGGTTGCGGTTGCCGCCGCTGATAACGGCCGGCAAACCGCCGCCGGCCAGGCCGGTTGTGACGATCGACGGCGTCTGGTCTTTCCCGTTGCTGTTCTGCCAGATCGCCTGGAAATCCCAGGTCAGGTCGCGCGTAAGCCGCGCATCCAGTGCCAGCGATACCGAATCGCGCTTGAGATGCCCCTCGTTGAAGGTCTCGCCCTGGTCATGCGTGGCATTGAGGCGATAACCGAACATCTGGTCATTGCCGAAGCGCCCGCCCAGGTCGACGTGCTCGCTCCAGAGGTTGTTGCTGGTATAGCCCACGCTGACGCTGCGTACCGGCGTGTCGGTCGGCTTCTTGCTGATGTAGTTGATCAGGCCGCCCGGCGAACCGAAGCCATACATGAAGCCGGACGAACCCTTGAGCAGGTCGATGCGCTCGAAATGGTCGTAAGGCAGCGTGATGGCGTAGCTGAGGAAAGGCTTGCCGTCGATGCGGAAGGAATTCTGCCAGTCGGCCGGCAAGCCGCGGATGGAGATGTAGGACGCCCAGGAGCTATAGCCGCCGCTGCTGTCGCTGACCGATGCATCGTTGAAAAACACGTCGCCCAGCTTGAGGATCTGCCGGTCGGCCAGTTCGTCGGCAGTGATGCTGGTGAGGGAGAACGGCGTATCCAAGATGGAACGCGAGCCCAGCGCGCCGCTGCTCGACTGGATCTGCAAGTGCTGCGTACCTTGGCCTTCGCCGCTGCCGGTGACGGTCACCGTGGGCAGGTTGGCGCCCTGGGCGTCTACGGCCTGGGAATCTGCGGCTGGCGCCTGCTGCTCAGCCGAGGCCGGTGCGGCCTGGGCCGCAGCCGGCATGCTTGCCAATGCCGGCGCCCCGGCCAGGGTCATATAAACAAGCGCCTTGCGCAGCGCGCGGATCATGACGCGCGGCCGCGTCGGAATCGGATGATGGCGGTTCAAGTTTTACCTTTTCAACAATTTAATATAAATACAAATGGTAATTGTTCGTATTTATATTAAATAAAACTAGTAAAAAAGGGAACAAGACTTACAAAGTTTGATCGTTGCCGGCGCGCTTCGATAGCGCCTTGGCAAGCTGCCGACGCCCAGGAGAGAGGCCAGTAAAGAGCCCAGGAAGGAAGAAAAAACGGCGGAACCGCCAGTGCACAGCCAGAGAAAACGCGACTGCCGCCGATCCCGCATGTGGCTCCGCTTGCGCCGGAACCACCGGAACCACCGGAATCAGCGTGACCTCAGGCGGCGGCCGCGATTTTCCTGAGGATGTCCCGTAGTTGGGCGATGTCGTAAGGCTTGGGCAGGGAGTGGGAGGCGAAGCCGACATTGCGCGCCACCGCCGCGCCGTAACCGGAGGCAAAGATGATGGACATGCCGGGAAAACGCGATAGCGCGTCCCGGGCCAGGTCGACGCCGGAGATGCCGGGCAGGTTGACGTCGGTAAACAGCACATCGAACGCCTGCTCCTCCAGCGCCTGTTGCGCTTCTTCCCCGGTGGCCACGCCGTGCGCCGCATGGCCAAGCGTTTCGAGCAATTCGCAGATCAGTTCCTGCGAATCGATGTTGTCCTCCACCACCAGCAAGCGCAGGCGCGGCGGCTGGCCGCCGTCATTCCCGGCCGGCCCATGCTGCGGCGACGCGCCGGCGGCATCCGCGGCTTTCCTGCGCTGGCGTTCGGCCACCGGCAAGACATGGATCGTGGCCGAGCCCGGCGCCTCATCCGCAATGTCGCCGCCCCGATCGCCGCGCATCGCCTGCATGCGATGTGCCCGCCTGGACAGCATGTGACGGATGCGCTGCGCCAGCTGGTTGAGGCGGTAAGGCTTGGAAAGCAGCTCGACCCCGGCATCCAGCCGCCCTTCATGCACGATGGCGTCGCGCGGATAGCCGGAAGTAAACAGGATCTCTATGCCCGGCAACAACTGGCGGGCCTGGCGCGCCAGCTCGGTGGCCGGGACGCTGCCCGGCATCACCACATCGGTAAACAGCATGTCGATCGGGACGCCGCTCCGGACGATGGCCAGCGCGCGCTCGCCATTGTCGGCCTTGAGCACGCGATACCCCAGCGAGGACAGCGTATCGGTCACGGTCAATTGCAGGCTGGGGTCGTCTTCCACCACCAGGATGGTTTCGTCGCCGCCATGCACCTCCATTTCGCGGATGTCGTCGACGGCGGCCTCCGCCTCCCGCGAACGCGGGAAACAGATGCGGATCGTGGTGCCCCGGCCCGCTTCGCTCTGGATACTGATATGGCCCTTGCTCTGCTTGACGAAACCGTAGGCCATGGACAAGCCGAGCCCGGTCCCCTCGCCTTCCTTCTTGGTGGTGAAGAACGGTTCGAAGGCGCGCTCGCGCACTTCCGGCGACATGCCGCAACCGTTGTCGGAAATCGACAGCTCCACGTAGTCGCCCGGCTCCAGATCGGCTTGCGCCAGGAAATGCGGATCGGACAAGCGCACGTTGCCCATCTGCAGCGTCAGGCGCCCGCCGTCAGGCATGGCGTCGCGCGCGTTGATGGCGGTGTTGATGATCAGATTCTCGACCTGATTGGGGTCGAGCATGGCGTTCCACAGGTCGCTTGCGACAATCGTGGAGATCTCGATGGTTTCGCCTACCGCGCGGTGCAGCAGGTCATCCATGTCATGCAGCACGCGCTTCAAGTTGATGCTGCGCGGCTGCAGCGGCTGCCGGCGCGCGAACGCCAGCAACTGCGACGACAGCTTGGCGCCGCGGTCGACCGCATCGATGGCGATCTTCACGCGTTGGCGACTCTTCTCTTCCAGCGCCGCAGCGGACTGCAGCAATTGCAGGTTGCCGCCGATGATCTGCAGCACGTTGTTGAAGTCGTGCGCCACGCCGCCGGTCAATTGGCCTACCGCTTCCATTTTCTGCATCTGGCTCAATGCGGCCTCGGCCCGGCTGCGCTCCAGGATTTCCTCGACCACGCGCTGCTCCAGCGTATCGTTGAGTTCGCGCAACGCTTCTTCTGCGCGGCGGCGCTCGGTGATGTCGGTGGATACCGCGATCATGGCCTGCGGCCGGCCTTTCGCATCGACGATGCGACTGATGTTGCTCGACACCCAGAAAGACGAACCGTCCGGGCGCACATAGCGCTTTTCCAGCGTGAAGGATTTGCCGTCCCCGATGCAGCGGTTGAACATCGACATGTTGACCGGCACATCGTCCGGATGCGTCACGTCGGCCAGCGTCATGCGCAGCAATTCCTCCTCGCTGCGGCACAACATGCGGCACAGGGCATCGTTGACCCGCAGGTAGCGTCCCTGCAGGTCGAGTTCGGAAAAGCATACCGACGCCTGGTTGAAAATCGCGGTCAGGCGGTTCTCGCTCGACAGCAGCGCCTGTATCCCGCGGCGGCGTTCGGTGAGGTCGACCAGGGTGCACAACACGCCTTCGACAGCGGCGCCGTCTGCCGCAAAAATCGGCACATAGGAAAAATCGAACCAGGCATCGACCGCGTCTTCCGGCCGCACCACGTGCTGCTCTTCCAGTGTTTGCGTGCGGCCGGCGAAGCATGCCTCGATCGCGGCCAGATGCGCTGCGCGGAGTTGCGGCCAAAACGGCGCCTCATCCAGGCGCGCGCCGAACACGCCGGGATGCTGGCTGCCGATACAGGCCGCGAAAGAATCGTTGTAGAGGATATTGCGCGCGTCGCCCCAGATCAGCAGGGCCGGCGATGGAGAATGCAGGGCGATGTTCAGGGATGCCCGCAGCGCCACCGGCCAATGCGCCGGATCGCCCAACGCATTGTCCGTCCAGTCGGACGCGGAAACGATCTTGCCGGCCTGACCGCCACCGCGCAACCAAGAAATTTCTGCCATGTCGTGAAAACGTATAAGGCCCACTATGTCGTCCGGGTATGGCGGCATCTGCGCCATGCACGGAGGCAAGGCACTTAACGGTTATATGATGACGCCAAGCGCGCAACGCATTACTGCGCCTGGCAAAGAACCTGCATGGGATCCGCCGGTCCGTTGCGGCCGGGATCGGCAATGTCCCCTTTTGCTGCCAAGAGTCCTGAGGGCATCCGCCATCAGGACATGCGCCCTCGTCAGCGTCCCTTCTTTTTTTGCGCGCGCTCTTCCCGCAAGATGCGATTGAGTTCGGCCAGTTCGTTGACCGTTTCGGGAGTCAGGATCACCGGTTCATTGGCATGGTAGGCGCGCCCGCCCAGGCGTCCGTTCATGCCGATATAGGCGCGCGCGCATTGGCGACGGTAAGCCAGGATGTCTTCTTCGCCGTGCAATGGCTGCCCGGATGAATCGCCCGGGGCGCCGGCCGGTGCGCTGCGGATCTCTTCCTCGCATTCGTCCGGCGTTTTTTGCGGATCGGCCGCGTGGCTTCCGATATGGTTCCGGTATGCATCCCAATCGCCTTGCTGGATGGAGATATTCTTGTCGGTCGGATGAGCGGAATCGGACTTGTCCATGACATTTCCCCTGTCAAATTTCCAAAGCTAGCAATCCTTGTTCCTCGCGCTTCCTAAGGCGCGTTCCGGCTTCGCATCGGCGCGCTGCAACTTGCGCCTCCTGTGGCGGGAAAAATGTGCCGGACGTTGGAAACTGCAATCGATTTTTCTTTATATTTCATCGACAACATGGTTTTCACTCCCTGATGTCCAGGTGCAAATACATGCGATGTTTCGCAAATGCCAGCCAGTTCATTTTAGCCAAACCACATGGATCCGGCAGATTTTGTTTGTGAAAAACGAGAGCTTGTATTGCCCATGAACATCATCGCCGCCATTGCCAGCACGCCATGGAAACGCCGTGCCCGGCGCGGCCCTCCTGGGCCCGGACTCCTCCTAAAAAAACAGCGGCAAAGACGCGCCGCGCAACCCTTACCGGACATGCAACACGCCTGGCGCAACCTGTTTTCATGTGCGCTTCCAGACGGGTTTGACGATCATAGGCGGTCGCCATGATGAGCCGTATCGGACGCCATCGTATTTATTTGTAGGACAAAGCGAAAGCCGCCGTATAACGGCGATACTGTCCGGATCGGCAACGTCGTCGGCGAACCTGCGCGGCTTGCTGGCACTGCCGCCTGCGCCTCGGCCGGAAGGCTCAGGCCGCCCTGGCCTGTTGCAGGTTGTCGTCGCGGCTGCAATTGCGGAAGCGGCGGATCAACGCATTGGTCGAACTGTCATGATGCAGCGGCTGGCGATGGTCCAGCAACTGGGATGCCGTACGCTTGGCCAGCGCCTTGCCCAGTTCGACACCCCACTGGTCGAAGGAGTCGATGTTCCAGATCACGCCTTGGGTAAACACGCTGTGTTCATACAACGCCACCAGCGTACCCAGGCTGTACGGCGTGAGCTGCTCGACCAGCATGCTGTTGCTGGGCCGGTTGCCGTCGAATACCCGATGCGGCACCAGTTCTTCCGGCGTGCCCTCCCCGCGCACCTGGGCAGCGCTCTTGCCGAAGGCCAGGGCCTCGGCCTGCGCAAACATGTTCGCCATCAGCAGTTCATGCCGCTCGCCGCCCTGTTCCAGCGGCTTCCAAAAGCCGATGAAGTCGCATGGCACCAGCTGTGTGCCCTGGTGCAGCATCTGGTAGAACGAGTGCTGGCCGTTGATGCCGTTGTCGCCCCAATAGATCGGCGAGGTCGGGTAATCGACAGTCTCGCCGTTGACGGTGACGTGCTTGCCGTTGCTCTCCATGGTCAGTTGCTGCAGATAGGCCGGCAGGCGCTTGAGGTATTGGCTGTATGGCAGCACCGCCTGGCTGGCGGCGTGGAAAAAGTTGGTGTACCAGACCGTGAGCATGCCCAGGATCACCGGCAGGTTCCTCTCCGGCGGCGCGCTGCGGAAATGCTCGTCCATGGCATGGAAACCGCGCAGCATCTGGCGGAAATTTTCCGGGCCGATGGCGATCATGGTCGACAGGCCGATGGCACTGGCCATCGAATAACGTCCGCCCACCCAATCCCAGAAACCGAACATGTTTTCAGGATCGATGCCGAACTGCGCGGCTTGCCCGGTGTTGGTGGTCACGCCGACGAAATGGCGCGACACGGCCCTTTCGTCGCCCAACTGGGCAACCAGCCAATCGCGCGCGGCGCGGGCGTTGGCGATGGTTTCGAGCGTGGTGAAGGTTTTCGAACAGACGATGAACAGCGTTTGCTCGGCCGGCAACGCACGCACGGTTTCCAGCAACGCGGCGCCATCCACGTCCGACAGGAAATGCATGCCGATATCGCGCTTGCCATAATAGCGCAACGCTTCATGCGCCATCATCGGGCCGAGGTCGGAACCGCCGATGCCGATGTTGACCACATGGCGGATCGGGCGGCCGGTATGCCCCAGCCATTGGCCCGAACGCACCCGGCCCGCGAAATCCTCCATGCGGCCCAGCACCTCTTGCACCTGCGCCACCACATCCTCGCCATCGACGATCAGCCGCGATCCCGGCGGCTTGCGCAAGGCCGTATGCAATGCCGGCCGTCCTTCGGTGCTGTTGATCCTCTCGCCACGGAACATGGCATCGATGCGATCTTGCAGGCCGCACTGGCGGGCCAATTGCATCAGCAGCGCCATGGTTTCGGCGGTGACCAGGTTCTTCGAGTAATCGAGGTAGATGCCGACGTCTTCGACCACCATGCTCTCGCCGCGTTTTGCATCGGCGGCGAACAGGCGTTCAAGCTGGAAGTGGCGTGCGCGGTCGCGGTAATGCTCGTCGAGCGCGGCCCAGGCGCTTTTTTCGGTCAACGGTTCACGCTGGGCATAGAGAAAGAGAGGCAACTGGATGTCGCTGGCGGGCAAAGTCGTCATGAGTCCTGCTCCTTGTTCCTGGTGTGCTGGGCGGGGGCGGGCATGGCATCGCTGCACGCCTGATAGTGCAACGCACCAACGATGGCCCAGGCAAGGCTCTTGTCTATCCGAGCCGCTTGCCCGTACATCGCCCCGATCTGGCCAAATGCTTGCTGGATAAGGATTCCAGCATGTTGGCATGGCATGCGAGACAGAGCCACAGGGTAACGGCGCAACTTATGCGCTGCGATAGGACTGCTCCGCTTTTCCCTGTAGGAAAAATGGAAATTGCCGCAATGCAGCTACGCATTGCGGCAATTCGATTGGCGCCTGATTACGGGATGAGTACGGGAATGACGAAAGGAAGGAATGAAGGAAAGGAAGGCTATGCCGCCATGCGGGCGGACTTCAGTCGACTTCTCGCTGCCGGGGACGGCGATGGTCGCCCTTGATCTTGAAGAATTCTTCCCGCCACCACAGCCGGTAGGCCAAATAGGCGCCGAACGCGCAACCGGCCACCAGGACATAGAGCGCATACCAGCTCAGTATGAGCACCCCGTACGACAAGATTTGATCCATGATCCCCATTGCGCTTCTCCCCGCTCGCTTCAGCTTGCGCCGCGCGCGCCAACCTGCCGTCAACCCGTCCTAGCAAATGCCTGCGCGCAGCCCGGGAGCAACGCATCCGGGGGCAGGTCCATCAGAAAATACCGACGACGGTCAATGACCCAATCCGCTGCGCCGCCAGACATACGCGCCGAATGCGCAACTCGCGATAAGCACATACACGGCATACCACAGCAAGGCTTGCGCACCGTAGCTCATCAAAAGGTCGATGATTTTCATATTGTCTCCACCGGATATTCTTTGCCGACGCGCCCAGCTCGCGCAGCTTATTGTTCAGTCTTATGCAGGCCCGCCTATGCCGCAGCCTTCAGAAATGCACCGGATTGTTGCACTTGGCCTGCTGCCATCCGCACCCGTTATCCACGGGCAATCCCGCGCAGTGACTGAACTTAAGTTCATCTTGCTCTTGCCATTTTACGAAGTAAAGCGGCACTTATTTCGCGCAGCAGCAATTTCCGCCTGTCATCAATAAAAAGCCATCCGGCAACGCTTGCCGGTTTGACTTTTCTCTTTCGGAAGATGGGGAGCCGACGGATTCGGCGCATGCCGATGCGTCGGCCAAATGGCATTTTGCAATGCAATACGAAAACCCCGGTGGCCGTCGCCATTTGGCGACGGCCATTCTAAAAAGCATCGCAAAAAATATAAACAATTATCGATAAAAGATGATTATCGGGAGATACGGCCGCAGAGCTTCTCCGCACCGGGACGCCGCTTCCCCCTTGAGGCCTCAGCGCGGCGAAGTCTTCCGCCACAACACCAGCGTCCCCAGCAAACCTGCCAGGATCGAACCGCCAAGCACCCCAAGCTTGAGCTTCGCTTCAAAATCAGCGCTCAACCCCTGGAAGGCCAGGCCGCCGATGAACAGGCTCATGGTGAAACCGATTCCGCACAGCATGCAAACGCCCACGAATTGGCGCGTGCTGGCGCCGGCCGGCGCGCTGGCCAGGCCGCTGCGTATCATCAGCCAGCTGGCACCGAAGACGCCGATGGTCTTGCCCAGCACCAGCCCGGCGGCAATGCCTAGCGGGACCGGATCGAGCAGGCTGTCCACGGACATCCCCCGCAGCGACACGCCGGCATTGGCGAAGGCGAACATCGGCAACACCAGGAAAGCCACCCATGGATGCAGGCCGTGCTCCAGCGCGCCGGCCAGCGGTTGCTCCTTCTTGTCCCGCATCGGGATGGCCAGCGCCGTCAATACCCCGGCCAGCGTGGCGTGAATGCCCGACTTCAGCACGCACACCCAGATCGCCAGGCCGACCACGATATAAACGTCGGCCCGCCGCACGCCTGCGCGGTTGAGCAGCAGCAGCACGATGCTGCCAACGCCGGCCGACACCAGCATGCTCAGCGACAGGCTTTCGGTATAGAACAGCGCGATGACGACGATGGCGCCGAGGTCGTCGATAATCGCCACGGCGGTCAGGAATACCTTGAGCGAGGTCGGCACGCGCGAGCCCAGCAGCATCACGATGCCGATGGCGAAAGCGATGTCGGTCGCCGCAGGAATCGCCCAGCCGCGCAATGCCGCCGCATCGCCCCAGTTGATCGCGGCATAGATCGCCGCCGGCACCGCCATGCCGCCCAGGGCCGCCACCGCAGGCAGGATGGCCTGGCGACGCGAAGCCAGCTCCCCTTCCAAGAACTCCCGCTTGATCTCAAGCCCGACCAGGAAAAAGAACACGGCCATCCACAGGTCGTTGACCCACAACAGCAGCGGCTTGGACAGTACGATCAGCCCGCCGATATCGACCGTGCCCTGGATGCGCGTGAAATTGCCATAGAGGTCGCGCCATGGCGAATTGCTGATGACCAGCGCCAGCACGGCGGCGATAGCCAGCACGATGCCGCCGGCCGCCTCATTCTCGAAAAACTTCATGAAGGCCTTGCCGCCGCTGCGGCTGTGGTGTGCATTGCTCAAATCGATACTCCTTGCCAGCTCATCATTAACCAAGGGCAGACTGTACCAACTGTGGCGCGATTTTCCAAATCGGCCGTCTTGCGCAACGGCATGGCGCTGCTTGAGCATATTAACGCCTATGTCATGCTCGAATTCATTGGGATATCGTCGCCAATCGCGGCAAGCGCTGATCGCACGCCCTCCGTTCATGCAAAAAAGGCCAGCATCGCTGCCGGCCTTTTTTGCATTGGCGCCGCCGTCAGGACGGCTTGAACGCCAGGTAACTCGTGATGAATTCCCGCAGCACCGGCTTGAGCTTGCCGGACAGCACCGCATCCAGCGCATAGGGCGCCTGCTCTTCCATGTAGCTGCGCTGCGCCAGTTCCAGCTGCACCGCGTGCACCTTGTCGGCAGGCCGGCCATAGTTGCGGGTGATGTAGCCGCCCTTGAAACGGCCGTTGAGCACCGCCGGATAATGCGGCGCCAATGCCTGCGCCTGCTTGAGCAAGGCTTCGGCCACGCCGGGAGCGCAGGACTGGCCGCTGGCCGAACCGAAGTTGAACACCGGCAGTTCGCCCTCGAACAGGTGCGGGATCACCGAGCGGATCGAATGCGCATCCCACAGCAAGGCGTAGCCGTGGATGGACTTAAGACGTTCCAGCTCGGCCTGCAGCGCATCGTGGTAAGGCTGCCAGTACAGCGGCAGGCGGCGCGCGACTTCGTCATCGTCCGGCGCCATGCCCGGCTTGTACAGCGGCACGTTGTCGAAGGTGGTCAGCGGGCACAGGCCGGTGGTGTTCTGCCCCGGATACAGGCTCTTGCCGTCGGCCGGGCGGTTCAGGTCGATGACATAGCGCGAATACAACGGACGGATTACGGATACGCCCAGTTCGCCCGCGAAGTCGTACAGGTCTTCGATATGCCAGTCGGTGTCGTCCACCTGCAGACCGACGTCGCTGAAGGCGGGCTGCAACTCCTCCGGCAGCAGCGTGCCGACGTGGGGCATGGAGATCAGCAAGGGCGATGTGCCCTGCCGCAGCTTGAATACTTCCTGGGTCATTGTTGCATCCTCAATCTTTCTCAATCGTTGAGCAAGTGCGACACGGTCGCACGGTAATCGGCGCGCGCCTGTTCTTCCAGCGCATGGCGTCCCCCGGCTACCACCTGGCGGCCGCCGACGAAGACGTCGCGCACCGGATTGCCCTGGTGTTCGCAAAACACCAGGGCCGACAGCAACTGCTCCGGGCCGCGGCCGGCCAGGTTGACGTCCTCGCCATCGAGCACCGCGAAGTCGGCGCGCTGCCCTGCGGCCAGTCCGGCCACAGCCCGCCCGGCAGCGAGCGCGCCGCCGGATACCGCCTGCGCGAACAGGCGGTCGGCCACGGCCGGCTGCGCTTGGGAGGCGAGCATGTTGCGGCGGCGATGGTGCAGGCGCTGCCCATATTCGAGCAGGCGCAGCTCCGAACGCAGGTCGATGGCGATGTTGCTGTCCGAGCCGATGCCCCAGTTGGCGCCGTCGGCCAGCAGGCGCGGCGCATCGATAATGCCGTCGCCGAGATTGGCTTCGGTGGTGGGGCACAGGCCCGCCACGGCGCCGCTCTGGGCCACGGCGCGGTACTCGTCGTCCGCCATGTGGGTGGCGTGCACCAGGCACCAGCGGGCATCGAGCTCCTGCAATGAAAGCAACAACTGTACCGGACGCTTGCCGCACCAGGCCAGGCAGTCGTCGACTTCCTTGGTCTGCTCGGCGATGTGGATGTGGATCGGCGCATCGGCCCCATGCGCCGATGCGCGCACGCCGCCGACCAGTTCGGCCAGGCCGTCGGCGGCGACCGCGCGCAGCGAATGCGGCGCCACGCCGTAGCGGCGCATGCCGTTCTCCGGCAATACGCGCTGCAGGCGTTCGCGCAGTTCCAGCATCCATTGCGGCGACGAGATGAAACGCGCCTGGTGCGGCATCGGGGCGATGCCGCCGAAGCCGCCATGCTGGTACAGCACCGGCAGTAGCGTCATGCCGATGCCGGCGTCCTGCGCCGCCTGCATCACGCGCAGCGACAGCTCGGCCGGGTCGGCATAGGCGGCGCCGCCTTCGGCGTGGTGCAGGTAATGGAATTCGCACACCGAGGTGTAGCCGGCCTTGAGCATCTCGATGTAGAGATGGCGCGCGATCGCTTCCATGTGTTGCGGCTGCAGCCGCTGGGCGAAGCGGTACATCAGCGTGCGCCAGCTCCAGAAGGAATCGGTCGGGCTGCCCATGGTCTCGGTCAGGCCGGCCATGGCGCGCTGGAAGGCATGCGAATGCAGGTTGGGCATGCCGGGAATCACCGGGCCGGCGGCCTGCGCCGCGCCGCCGCACACGCTGCCGGGCGTGGCCTGGATCAGGTTGCCGACGGCGTCCCAGCGCAGCAGCACGTCGCTGCGCCATCCCTCGGGCAGCAATGCGCGCGGGCAGAACAGCGCGCCATCGGCGGAATTGTTGTCTTGCTCGGTGTGAGTGTGCATGGACTCACCTTTCCCGTTCTTTGCATGGTTGAATGACACCGCGCGCCGGCTGGCGGCCACGGGCAGCGGATCAGGTCTTGCGGCGGATACGGATGGCCAGCGCCAGCGCGCCGGCCGCGCACAGCAAGTCGGGCAGGAGCGCGCCTTCACGCAGCCTGACGAATTCGCCCGCGCGCAGTTGCAGCAGCATCCCGGAGGCGTCGGAAAGACAGGCCGCGCCTTGCGCGACATACAGCAATACCGTATCGGCCGGAAGCCGGCGGGAATTCTGCTCGCTCAGCGCCACCACTTCGCCGCTGGCCAGATCGCGCCGCACCATCAGGTTGAAATCCAGGGTGGGCGCGCCGTGCAGGCTGACCGACACCTCCGCCTCGCCGGCAAAGGAAAACGGCGCGAAGCATTGGCGCAGGTCGTGTATTTGCGCGCCGTCGGCATGCATGGTGAAACCGCCGCCCTCCAGCAATACGATGGTGCGGTCGATGCCGGCAAAAGTCGAAAAGACGCCATCGCGCCCGACATCGGCCACGCTGGCGCGCCAGGCGAAGGAGGAGAAATCCGCCTCGGGCGGCTCCACGCACAGCTCGCGCGTCTGCCCGCCTTCGTTTTTCCAGGGCACCGCGGCAATCCGCGCGAGACTGCCGCTGGCGATGATGGCGTCGCCGGCTTGCGCCTTCGGGAAAGCCTCAGCCGCCATGGGCCGCCTCGCGCGCGAGCATGGTCTGCAGGAAGCTGCGGGTGCGCGCTTCCCTGGGCGCGGTAAAGATATCGGCCGGCGCGCCGGCCTCGACGATGCTGCCATGGTCCATCACCACCACCACATCGGCCACCTCGCGGGCGAAGCCCATCTCATGGGTGACGATCAGCATGGTCATGCCTTCGGCGGCCAGGTCCTTCATCACCTGCAGCACTTCGCCCACCAGTTCGGGGTCGAGCGCGGAGGTCGGCTCGTCGAACAGCATCACCTTGGGTTCCATCGCCAGCGCGCGGGCGATCGCCACGCGCTGCTTCTGGCCGCCGGAGAGCGTGCCGGGGTAGACCTTGGCCTTGTGCGCCAGGCCCACCTTCTCCAGCAGGCGCATGCCCTGCTCTTCGGCCTGCTTGCGCGGCGCTCCGCGCAGGCAGGTCGGCGCCAGCGTGATGTTGTCCAGCACGGTGAGATGCGGGAACAGGTTGAACGACTGGAACACCATGCCGACCTCGGCGCGCAGCTCGTCCAGCCGGGCTTCAGGCATCATGCGCCCGGCTTGCACCACCGGGTGTCCGCACACCGTGACGGTGCCGCCTTCGGCGGTTTCCAGGCCGTTCAGGCAGCGCAGGAAGGTGCTTTTTCCCGAGCCGCTGGGGCCGATCACCACCACCACCTGGCTGGGCTGCACGGCGAAGTCGATGTCCTTGAGCACCACATGGTCGCCGAAGGATTTCTTCAGGCCCTTGATGTCGACGATGGCTTGCGTCATCACACTCTCCCTTCCGAACGCAGTACTTTCTCGATCCGGCGCAGGATCAGGGTGGTCACGCTGGTGAGGATCAGGTAGATCGCGGCGATGACCAGGTAAACCTCCAGCGAGCGGTAGCTCACGCTGATGATCTTTTCGCCCTCGTG
The DNA here is from genome assembly GCF_006715495.1 of Herbaspirillum sp. SJZ106. Classification (GTDB taxonomy): domain Bacteria; phylum Pseudomonadota; class Gammaproteobacteria; order Burkholderiales; family Burkholderiaceae_D; genus Herbaspirillum. The sequence continues at coordinate 409,482 of NZ_VFNI01000005.1, read as the reverse complement.
CATCAGGTCGGCGATGGTCAAGAGCGACACCAGCGCCGAGTTCTTGATCAGCGCGATGAATTCATTGCCCAGCGGCGGGATCATGCGCACGAAAGCCTGCGGCAGGATCACGCGGCGCATCGCCATCTTGTACGGCAAGCCGAGCGAGCGGGCTGCCTCCATCTGGCCGCGCTCGATGGACTGGATCGAACCTCGCACGATCTCGGAAACATAGGCGCCGCTGTAGATGCCCAGGCCGAGGATGCCGCATACATAGGCCGGCAGCAGGATGCCGAAATGCGGCAGGCCGAAGAACCAGATGAACAATTGCACCAGCAGCGGCGTGCCGCGCACCAGGGTCAGGTAGACGGTGCAGATGCCATAGATGATGCGGCGCTGCGGCGACAGGCGCCCCAGCCCGACCAGCAGGCCCAGCAGGCAGCCCAGCACCAAGGCGGCGGCAGTGATTTCCACCGTGACCGCGGTGCCGGTGGCAAGCGAATGCCAGCTTTCCCATACCGGCGAAAAGTCGAAATCCATGTGGGCTCCGGAAAATTGAAATGCGAATTGAAATGCAGAATGCACAACCGCGCCGGCTTGCCGCCGTGCAGGTCGATTGAAAAAGAAGAAAGCCGCCGCGGCCGCGCTCGCCGTCACGATGGCAATGGCGGCGCGGCGCTCAGGCCGGCATTACTCGCTCTTGCCGAACCACTTGTCGGTCAACGCGGTATAGGTGCCGTTCACGCGCAGGGTCTGCAGGGCGCGGTTCAACTGCTGCGCCAGTTCGGTATCGCTCTTGCGCATGGCGAAACCGTACAGCTCGGTGGTCAGGCCCTTGTCCAGCACGCGCACCAGCGGCTGGGTGCGGGCGTATTCCACCGCGGCCGGGCGGCCGGTGACGGCGGCATTGACGCGGCCGGTGGCCAGCAGGTCGAACATGGCCTGGTTCTTCTCGACCTCGACGCGCTCCACGCCGGGGAAGTTGTCCTTGAGGTAGGCCACCGACTTGGTGCCGACCTGCACCGATACCTTCTTGCCGCGGTTCAGGTCGTCCGGCACCTTGATGCTCTGGTCGTCGCGGCGCACCAGCACAGCCAGGCCGCCGCGATAGTACGGGTCGCTGAAGTTGACCACCTTGCGGCGCTCATCGGTCATGTAGATGGCCGATGCGGCGATGTCGAAGCGGTTGGAAATCAGGCCGGGGATCAGGCCCTTGAAGTCGATGTCCACCCATTGGATCTTCTTGCCCATGTTTTTGGCCAGCGCCTCCATCAGTTCGATGTCGAAGCCGGTGCGTTTGCCGTCCTTGACGAACTCCATCGGCGGGAAGGTCGCATCGGTGCCGACGCGGATCACGTTGTCGGCGGCCTGGGCCGCAGGGACGGCGGCGGACAAGGCGAAGACGGCCATACAGGCGCAGAGCAGCTTGGAAAATTTCATCATGTGTTCCTCAGTAAAAACGACGGATCGGACTGGTGCAGGATGATTTCCTGGCGGGATGACAACAACAAAACGCTCGGGCCGCTTCCCATGCCGTTTCAGCATGACTCCCTGTCGGCCTAGGCCCCAGGGCCTTTAACGAACAGGCCCTAACTTAAAAACGATTGCAAATGCGCTGCGCCGCTTCCACGGTCATGCGGATCAGCTCCTGCTCACGCGCCCCGACGCGCAATGCCGGCGCCATCAGCGTGATCGTGCCTTCCAGGCGGCCGTTGGACGTCATGATCGGCACCGAAACGCCCCAAACGCCGAGGTCGACCTCGCTCTCGCTGGTGGAATAGCCGCGGCGGCGAATCTCTTCAAGTTTCGCTTCCAGTGCGGCCGCTTCTTCCGGCTTGTCGCCCAACTGGTCGGCCAGCAGCTTTTGCTGCAGCTTGCGCGGCATGAACGCCAGCAGGCTTCTGGCCGATGCGCCTTTGTGCAGCTTATGCGCGCGGCCCTTGGTGAAGGAGCAGCGCAACGGCTGGGTGCTTTCTTCCATGGCGATGCAAACCATCTCGCCATTGGTATAGACCAGCAGGCCCACGCTCTCGCCGCTGCGCGCGACCAGCGCGCTGATCTCGTCCCGGCTTTGGCTGATCAGGTTGGAGTTCTGGTCGAAGCCCCAGGCCAGTTGCACGCCGGTCGGACCGGGTTCGAAGGTGCCGGAGTTCATGTGTTCCTGCAGCAGGCCCCACTTCTTGAGCGACGCCAGGTGGCGATAAACGGTGCTGACCGGCTGCTGCACCATGGCGGCAATCTGCTTGGCGCTCACAGGCTTGCCGGCGCGCGCCACGCCAGCCAGAACATGAAGTACGCGATCGACGGTGGTCGAGGTTTGAGGAGAGTCCATGGACGCAATATAAGTTTAAATTCTCAGTTTTGGATTTAATTTCCCGTGGGTAGAGAAATTTTCTTTAAAAATTTAAGAAGCTATTTCAGCTTTCTCAAATGGCGGCAAATTTTCTCACCTGCGATCCGAATTGACTCATGCTATTTTTTAACCGAATCAAGATAGAAATATTTAATTGTCGACACTTGCAAAACATTTCATGCAAAGTGCTATGATTAAATCAATAAAACAGCCAACATTGTCGACACTATGAGCGAGTTGATCACTTTGCCGGGTTCGGAACGAGATGGGGAGACACTTTCGGAACATGTCTTCCGGAAAATCCAGACCGCCATCGTCCAGGGCGCCATCGCCCCCGGCAGCAAGATTTCCGAGCCGGAACTGGCGCGCACCTACGGCATCAGCCGCGGCCCTCTGCGCGAGGCGATCCATCGCCTGGAAGGCCAGAACCTGCTGGTGCGCGTGCCGCACGTCGGCGCGCGCGTGGTGTCGCTGACCCTGGAAGGCCTGGTCGAACTGTTCCAGATCCGCGAATCGCTGGAAGGCATGGCCTGCCGGCTGGCGGCCGAACGCATGAGCCGCGCCGAACTCGACGAACTGCGCCGCGTGCTGGACATGCACGAGAAGGATGAAGCCTTCCAGGCCGGGCGCGGCTACTACCAGCAGGAAGGCGACTACGACTTCCATTACAAGATCATCCAGGCCAGCGGCAACGCAATCCTCACGCGCATCCTGTGCGGCGAGCTGTACCAGCTGGCGCGCATGTACCGCATCCAGTATTCCGCCACCCCCAACCGTCCGCGCCACGCCTTCGCCGAACACCATCGCATCCTCGACGCGCTGGCCGACGGCGACGGCGAACTGGCCGACCTGCTGATGCGCCGGCACATCGGCGCCTCGCGCCGCAATATCGAGCACCAGATCGCACAGGCCAACGCACAGCGCGATCAAGCCTGACAACGACACCCATTTACCGAGACAACCACGAGCCATCCGCCATGAACACTCAATACCGCAAGCAACTGCCCGGCACCAAGCTGGACTATTTCGACGCCCGCGCCGCCGTCAACGCCATCCAGCCGGGCGCCTGGGACGGCCTGCCCTACACTTCGCGCGTGCTGGCCGAGAACCTGGTGCGCCGCTGCGACCCGGCCACGCTGACCGACTCGCTGCGCCAACTGATCGAGCGCCGCCGCGACCTGGATTTCCCCTGGTTCCCGGCGCGCGTGGTGTGCCATGACATCCTGGGCCAGACCGCGCTGGTCGACCTGGCCGGCCTGCGCGATGCGATCGCCGACATGGGCGGCGACCCGGCCAAGGTCAACCCGGTGGTGCCGGTGCAACTGATCGTGGATCATTCGCTGGCGGTGGAATGCGGCGGCGACGACCCGCAAGCCTTCGAGAAGAACCGCGCCATCGAAGACCGCCGCAACGAAGACCGCTTCCACTTCATCGACTGGACCAAGCTGGCCTTTGAAAACGTCGACGTGATCCCGCCCGGCAACGGCATCATGCACCAGATCAACCTGGAAAAAATGTCGCCGGTGATCTACACCAAGGACGGCGTGGCCTTCCCCGACACCCTGGTCGGCACCGACAGCCACACCCCGCACGTGGATGCACTGGGCGTGATCGCCATCGGCGTGGGCGGCCTGGAAGCCGAGAACGTGATGCTGGGCCGCGCCTCGTGGATGCGCCTGCCCGACATCGTCGGCGTCGAACTGACCGGCCGCCGCCAGCCCGGCATCACCGCCACCGACATCGTGCTGTCGCTGACCGAGTTCCTGCGCAAGCAGAAGGTGGTCGGCGCCTACCTGGAGTTCTATGGCGACGGCGCTTCCAGCCTGACCCTGGGCGACCGCGCCACGATCTCCAACATGGCACCGGAATACGGCGCTACCGCCGCCATGTTCTCGATCGACCAGCAGACCATCGACTACCTGAAGCTGACCGGCCGCGAAGATGAGCAGGTCAGGCTGGTGGAAACCTATGCCAGGGAAACCGGGCTGTGGTCCGACAGCCTGAAGGATGTCGAGTACGAGCGCGTGCTGCGCTTCGACCTCTCGACCGTGGTGCGCACGCTGGCCGGGCCGAGCAATCCGCACAAGCGCCTGCCGGTATCCGAACTGGCCGCGCAAGGCATCGCCGGCAAGGTGGAAAACGAGCCGGGCAAGATGCCCGACGGCGCCGTCATCATCGCCGCCATCACCAGTTGCACCAACACCAGCAACCCGCGCAACGTGATCGCCGCCGCCCTGCTGGCGCGCAACGCCAACCGCCTGGGCCTGCAGCGCAAGCCGTGGGTGAAGAGTTCGCTGGCGCCGGGATCGAAGGCGGTCGAACTGTACCTGGACGAAGCCGGCCTGACCGGCGACCTGGAAAAACTGGGCTTCGGCATCGTCGCCTTCGCCTGCACCACCTGCAACGGCATGTCGGGCGCGCTCGATCCCAAGATCCAGCAGGAAATCATCGACCGCGACCTGTACAGCACCGCCGTGCTGTCGGGCAACCGCAACTTCGATGGCCGCATCCACCCCTACGCCAAGCAAGCCTTCCTGGCCTCGCCGCCGCTGGTGGTGGCCTATGCGATTGCCGGCACCATCCGCTTCGACATCGAGCAGGACGTGCTGGGCACCACTGCCGACGGCAAAGAAATCCGCCTCAAAGACATCTGGCCCTCCGATGAAGAAATCGACGAAGTGGTCAAGGCCGCCGTCAAGCCGCAGCAATTCCGCAACGTCTACACCCCGATGTTCGCCGCCCGCGTCGACCGCGGCGCCAAGGTCAGCCCCTTGTACGACTGGCGCCCGCAAAGCACCTACATCCGCCGCCCGCCCTACTGGGAAGGCGCGCTGGCCGGCGAGCGCACGCTGCAAGGCATGCGGCCGCTGGCGGTGCTGGGCGACAACATCACCACCGACCACCTGTCGCCGTCCAACGCCATCCTGCTCGACAGCGCGGCCGGCGAATACCTGCACAAGATGGGCTTGCCGGAGGAAGACTTCAACTCCTACGCCACCCACCGCGGCGACCACCTGACCGCGCAGCGCGCCACCTTCGCCAATCCGAAGCTGTTCAATGAAATGGTGAAGAAGGCGGACGGCAGCGTGCAGCAAGGTTCGCTGGCGCGCCTGGAGCCGGAAGGCAAGGTCATGCGCATGTGGGAAACCATCGAAGCCTACATGGAGCGCAAGCAGCCGCTGATCATCATCGCCGGCGCCGACTACGGCCAGGGCTCTTCGCGCGACTGGGCCGCCAAGGGCGTGCGCCTGGCCGGCGTGGAAGCCATCGTGGCCGAAGGTTTCGAGCGCATCCACCGCACCAACCTGATCGGCATGGGCGTGCTGCCGCTGGAGTTCAAGGCCGGCGAGAACCGTAATACCTACGCCATCGACGGCACCGAGACCTATGACGTGATCGGCCAACGCCGCCCGCGCGCCGACCTGACGCTGGTGATCCGCCGCAAGAACGGCGAACGCGTCGAAGTGCCGGTGACCTGCCGCCTGGATACCGCCGAGGAAGTATCGATTTACGAAGCCGGCGGCGTGCTGCAGCGGTTTGCGCAGGACTTTTTGGAAGCCTCGGCCAATGCCGGCAAAAACGACCACAAGTCGGTTTGATGGATCTCTGAAGCAGTGACTCCGTTCGCCCTGAGTAGCGCGCAGCGCGTATCGAAGGGCAGCTTCGGTGCGCTGGCTTCGATACGCCGCTAAAGCGGCTACTCAGCCCGAACGGGCAAAAAGAAAAGGAATGCAAGCATGAGCCAAGTCCCCCAGATCCGCATCCCCGCCACCTACCTGCGCGGCGGCACCAGCAAGGGCGTGTTCTTCAAGCTGGATGACCTGCCCGAAGCCGCGCGCGTGCCCGGCCGCGCGCGCGACAAGCTGCTGCAGCGCGTGATCGGCAGCCCCGACCCCTACGGCAAGCAGATCGACGGCATGGGCGCCGCCACTTCCAGTACCAGCAAGACGGTGATCATTTCCAAGAGCGCCCGCCCCGGCCATGACGTCGACTACCTGTTCGGCCAGGTCTCGATCGACAAGGACTTCGTCGACTGGAGCGGCAACTGCGGCAACCTGTCGGCCGCGGTCGGCCCGTTCGCCATCGCCGCCGGTCTGGTCGCGGCGGACAAGGTGCCGCAGGACGGCATCGCCGTGGTGCGCATCTGGCAGGCCAACATCGGCAAGACCATCGTCGCCCACGTCCCCATCGCCAACGGCCAGGTGCAGGAAACCGGCGACTTCGAACTGGACGGCGTGACCTTCCCGGCGGCCGAAGTACAACTGGAATTCATGGACCCGGCCGCCGACGAAGACGGCGCCGGCGGCGCCATGTTCCCGACCGGGAACGTGGTCGACACGCTGGAGGTGCCCGGCGTCGGCAGCTTCCAGGCCACCATGATCAATGCCGGCATTCCCACCATCTTCCTCAACGCCGAAGACATCGGCTACACCGGCGCCGAGCTGCAGGACGCCATCAACGGCGACCCGGCCGCGCTGGCGCGCTTCGAGACCATCCGCGCGCACGGCGCCATCCGCATGGGTCTAATTACCAGGGTGGAAGAAGCCGCCACCCGCCAGCACACGCCCAAGGTGGCATTCGTGGCCAAGCCGCGGGATTACATCTCGTCCAGCGGCAAGCCGGTGACCGTCAAGGATGCCGACGTATTGGTGCGCGCGATGTCGATGGGCAAGCTGCACCACGCGATGATGGGCACCGCCGCCGTCGCCATCGGCACCGCTGCGGCGATCCCCGGCACGCTGGTGAACCTGGCCGCCGGCGGCGGCGAGCGCAACAACGTGCGCTTCGGCCACCCCTCCGGCACGCTGCGGGTAGGCGCCGAGGCCAAGCTGGAAAACGGACAGTGGGTCGTGACCAAGGCCATCATGAGCCGCAGCGCGCGGGTGCTGATGGAAGGCTGGGTGCGGGTGCCGGGCGACGCGTTCTGACCGGAAACGGTCAGCGGGTACGCTGACCGGGATTCAGAACACCACGCCCGAAGACAGGATGATGTTGGCGTAAGGCGTGCATTCGCCGGTGCGGATGAAGGCGCGCGCCTGGCGCGTGCGCTGCTTGAATTCTTCATGCGGCACCAGCTGCGCCCCCGGCAATCCCAATGCCCCGATCTGCGCGGCCAATGCCGGGCTGCGCTGCGCCAGCTCCTGCGCCAGCACATGCTGCTCCACCTGCAGTTCGGCCAGGATGGTCTTGAGCGTGTCCATGAAACCGGGAATGCCCGGCGTCAGCGCCAGGTCGATCACCGGCACGCCTGCCGGCGCCGGCAGGCCGGCATCGCCGATGACGAGCGTGTCGCCATGCCCCATGGATGCGATCACTTGCGAGATGGCGGCGTTGAGCAGCGGTGTTTTCTTCATGCTTTTTCCTTGGCGGTACGGCAACTTACAGGCGCACTTCGTCGCGCATCGGGATCGAGGTCTGGGCGCCGGTGCGGGTGACGCTGATGGCGGCTGCGGCCTGGCCGTAGGCGATGGCGGTGAACTCGTCGCGGCCGGCATCGAGCGCGGCGATGAAGCCGCCGATGAAGGTGTCGCCGGCGGCGGTGGTATCGACCGCCTTGACCTTCTGCGCCTCCAGATGGCGCGCGCCGGCCCGCTCGAAGTGGCCGTATACGCCCTTCTCCCCCAAAGTCACCACCACGTTGCGGGCGCCGCGCGCGCGCAGCTTCGCCGCCAGCATGGGGATGTCGTCGGATTCTTCTTCGGCCAGCATCGCCGCCTCGATCTCGTTGAGGATGAGATAGTCGATCTTCTCCAGCATCCCCGCCGGCAAGGCTTGCGCCGGCGCGGGATTGAGCACCACGGTCTTGCCCAGCGCGTGCGCCATGTCGACGGCGTGCGCGACGACCGGCATCGGCACTTCCAGTTGCAGCAGCACGATGGAGGCCGAGGCGATCAGTTCGCGCGCCCGTTCCAGCTGGGCCACATCCAGCCGGCCGTTGGCGCCGGCAGCCAGGACGATGCTGTTCTGCGCCCGGTCGTCGACCAGGATGGAGGCGATGCCGGTGGCTTCGTCGGCGATGTCGGCGATGTAGCGGTCGTCGATGCCGTTGGCGACAATCGAGGCGCGCATCTGGCGGCCGAAGGCGTCGCCGCCCAGGCAGGCGACCATGGCGACCGGCGTGCCGTGCTGGCACAGGCGCGCGCAGGCCACGGCCTGGTTGGCGCCCTTGCCGCCGGGAATGGTCATGAACTTGCCGCCGGCCAGGGTTTCGCCGGGCATGGGCATGCGCGGCACGCGCAAGACCAGGTCCATATTGATGCTGCCGATGATGACGATCATGCTCTAAGCTTTCTTCAAAAACGGGGCCGTCGAGCCCCGGATCTGCAATTGCGGCGCGACCGTTTCGCGCCGGATGGGGCGTTTCGGATCGGCAATGCGCTCCAGCAGGCATTGCGCGGTCAGGTTGCCGAGCTGGCGCGTGTTCTGCGCCACCGTGGTCAGCGGCGGATGCACGAACTGGGCCAGTTCGATATCGTCGAAGCCGACCACCGACAGCGCTTCCGGCACGGCGATGCCGAGTTCCCCGGCCGCGCGCAGCACGCCGATGGCCATCAGGTCGTTGCAGCAAAAGATGGCGTCCGGCGCCGGCTGCGCCTGCAATAGCCGCATCGCCGCGCGATAGCCGCCGATGCTGGTGAAGTCGGCATGCAGCACCGCCGCCGGCGCCAGCTGGGCGCCCTGCTGCTCGATGCTGTCGCGAAAACCGCCGACGCGTTCGTCCGACAGCGCCAGCCCGCGCGGCCCGGCAATGCAGGCCAGGCGCGGGCGCCGCAGGGCCAGCAGGTGCTGCGCCGCCAAGCGGCCGCCCTGCACGTTGTCGGTGCTGACCAGGTCGATCTGCAGTTCCTTGGGCGCACGGTCCAGCAGCACGGTGGGAATCTTCAGCCGGCCCAGCAGCGCGTGATCGGTCTGTGTCAGGGTGGCGATGATCAGGCCGTCGCAGCGCTTGGTCAGCAGCACCTGCAAGTAGTCGTTCTGCTTGTCGGGGTCGTCATCGGAATTGCACAGGATGACGCTGTAGCCGGCGCCGTAGCAGAAATCCTCGATGCCGCGCGCCAGCTCGGAGAAATACGGATTGGTGTTGTTGGGGATGATCAGCCCGATACTGCCGGTTACCTTGCTCTTGAGCGAACGCGCCAGCGCGCTGGGCACGTAGGCCAGCTCTTCGACCGCGCTGAGCACGCGCTGGCGCGCCTCGGGGCTGACCGGCCGCGTCTCGTTGAGCACATGCGAGACCGTGGTGAAGGAAACCCCGGCCAGCCGTGCGACGTCCTTGATGGTTGCCATAAAAAGTTCAGATGCCCGGCGCTTAGCGGCCGTTGCGCTCGCCGCGGCGGCGATAGGTGTCGAGGATCACCGCTGCGACGATGACTGCGCCCGTGATGATACGCTTCATCGGCTCGGAAACGCCGATCTGCGCCAACCCCGCCTCCAGCACCGAGATGATCAGCACGCCGATGAAAGTGCTGATGATGGAACCGCGCCCCCCCATCAGGCTGGTGCCGCCGATCACCACCGCCGCGATGACCTGCAGCTCCATGCCGACGCCGCCATTGGGGTCGGCCGCTTCCAGGCGCGAGACCTGGAACAGCGCGGCGATGCCGGCGAACGCGCCCATCAGGGCGAAGGCCAGCACCTTGCTGGGATTGGGATTCACGCCCGACAGCCGCACCGCCTCCTGGTTGGTGCCGATGCCGATCCAGTAACGGCCCAGCACGGTGCGGGTCAGCACCAGGTGCGCCGCTACCACGATGGCGATGGCCGACAGGAAGGCCGGCGACATGCCCAGCAGGATCGGCGAGCTGACCACGTCGACCGCGCTGCCGATGTATTCGGTGCGCGAATTGGTGACCTGGTAGGCCAGTCCGCGGGCGATTTCCAGCACGCCCAGCGAGACGATGAAGGATGGGATACGCCAGTGCACCGAGATCATCCCGGTCACCGTGCCGCAGGCCGCGGCCACCACCACGCCCAGGGACGCGGCGGCGTACAGCGGCCAACCCCAGCGCACCATGGCCATGGACAGCATCGAGGCCGCCAGCGCCATCACCGAGCCGACCGACAGGTCGATGCCGCCGATGATCAGGATGAAGGTCATGCCCACCGCCATCACCACCAGCGGCGGGATATCGTTGGACAGCGTGATGAAGGTGGCGGCGGACAGGAAGTTCTCGCTCTGGAAGGCGAACATCGCGCACATCGCCAGCAGCGCGATGACCAGCCCGGTGTAGTTCTTGAAGCCGGCCAGGGCAGTCTGGCGGCGCTTGGACGAAGTCGACATGTTTCGGTTCTCTGTGTGTTCTTTGCTGGATAAAAGCTGGCTTGCAGCCTCAGACAATGTTGTCGGCCGGCTCGGCGGCGCCGGCTTCCTGCCGGCCCACGTAGCCGCTGAAGGCCGCAGCCAGGATGCGCTCCTGCGACCAGTCGGCGCGGGCGAAGGTCTCGACGATGCGCCCGGCGCTCATGACGGCGATGCGGTCGCAAATCTGCATCAGTTCGCGCAGGTCGCTGGATACCACCAGCAAGCCCTTGCCCTGCCCTGACAGTTCCGCGAACAGCTTGTAGATATCGGCCTTGGCGCCGATGTCGATGCCGCGCGTGGGCTCGTCGAACAGCATCACCGGGCAATCGCGGTACAGCCAGCGTGCAATCACGACTTTCTGCTGGTTGCCGCCGGACAGCTCGCCGGCCGCCTGGCCGACATGGCTGGAGCGGATGCGCAGCTTGCCCACGAAATCGCGCGCGGCGCTGTCTTCGGCGTCATGGTCGAGCACGCCGGCGCGGCTGACGCGCCCCAGGTCGGCCAGCGAAGTATTGACGCTGATCGATTGCGGCAGCAGCAGGCCCTGGCCCTTGCGGTCTTCCGTGACCATGGCGATGCCGGCCCTGACCGCATGCCTGGGACTGCGCAGGTCGGCTGCGCGAGCGGCGTCGCCGATGAAGACTTCGCCGCTGTCGGCGCGGTCGGCGCCGAAGATCAGCCGCAGCAATTCGGTGCGGCCGGAGCCGATCAGGCCGGCCACGCCGAGAATTTCGCCGCTATGCAGGTCGAAGCTGGCCGGCTGCACGGCGCCGCTGCGGCCCAGCCCGCGCACCTTGAGCAGCGGCGCGCCGATGCGGCGATGTTCGGCATCGAGGTCGACCTTGGTCAATTCGCCGGCCATCATCTGCACCAGTTGTTCGGTGCTGTGGCGGGTGATGTCCTCGTCGCATACCAGGCGGCCGTCGCGCAGCACCACGATGCGGTCGGCGATGCGCTTGAGTTCTTCCAGCCGGTGCGAAATATAGATGATGGCCACGCCTTCGGCGCGCAGCTTTTCGATGCGCGAGAACAGCAGCGCCACCTCGCGGCTGGTCAGCATGGCGGTAGGTTCGTCCAGCACCAGGCAGCGGCAGCTGCCGATCAGGTTGCGCGCGATCTCCACCATCTGCTGGTGGCCCAGGCCCAGTTCGCCCACCGGCGTCCACGGGTCGAGCTCGCCCAGGCCGACCACTGCCATCTGCACTTGCGCGGCGGCGGCCAGCTTCTTGCGGTCGATCCAGCCGAAACGCTGCGGCAGCTTTTCCAGGAACAGGTTTTCGGCGATGCTGAGCGTGGGGATGAGGTTGAGCTCCTGCATCACCATGCGGATGCCCAGCGCCTCGGCCTCGGTGCGCGAGCCTGGCGCGTAGGGCTGGCCGTCCAGCGACATCCGGCCGGCGCTGGCCTCGACCAGGCCGCACACGATCTTGGACAAGGTGCTCTTGCCGGCGCCGTTTTCGCCGGTCAGCGCCAACACCTGGCCGGCGCGCAGTTGCAGCTCGATGCCTTCCAGCACCGGCGCGGCGTAGCTCTTGCCGATACCCGACAGGGTCAGCAAGGGAGAAGATTGGGATGGAGAATCGGTTGGCGACATGGGCGGCGACACTGGTTGGAACATGGCTAAGAGCCGGCGCCACAGCCCTGGGCTTGGGCGCCGGCTCTTCGCAGGTCAAGTCAAGGCAAGCTTGCTTACTTGGTGATCAGCGCAACCTTGGTCTCGACGATGCCGCCCAGGCTGCTTTGCGACTTTTTCTCGGTCACGGCCTTCAGGGCGATTTCGATGCCGTTCACAGCCTGCTGCGAGGCGAACTGGTCGACGGTCGCCAGCACGCGGCCGTCCTTGAGCATTGGCTTGATGGCGTTGATATTGTCGTAGCCCACCAGCAGCACTTTGCCGGCCTTGCCGGAAGCGCGGATCGCGGCTACCGCGCCCAGCGCCATGTTGTCGTTGCCGGCCAGGATTGCCTTGATGTCAGGATGGGCGTTGAGGATGGAAGCGGCCACCTTGTTGCCCTGGTCGATTTCCCACTGGCCCGATTGCACGGTCACGACGTTGGCGCCGGCTTCCTTCATCGCATCCTGGAAGCCCAGCGTGCGCTGCTGCGCGTTGACGGTGGTCGAGACGCCCTCGATGATGGCGACCTTGTCGCCCTTCTTCAGTTGCTTGCCGAGGTAGTCGCCGGCCAGCTTGGCGCCCTTGCGGTTGTCCGGCCCGACGAAGGGCACGCTGATGCCCTTCTCCTTGAGCGCCGCGTCATCGAGCTTGTTGTCGATGTTGACCACGATGATGCCGGCGTCGATCGCCTTCTTCACCACCGGCACCAGGGCCTTGGAGTCGGCCGGCGCAATCACCAGCGCGTTGACCTTGGAGACGATCATCTGTTCGACGATCTTGATCTGGTTGGCGGTGTCCTGCTCGTCCTTGATGCCGTTGGCGATCAGGTCGTACTGGCTGGCGTGCGCCTTCTGGTGTTCGCGCGCGCCGTTTTCCATGTTCAGGAAGAATTCATTGGCCAGCGATTTCATCACCAGCGCAACCTTGGGCTTGGCCGGCGTCTGCGCCATGACGGAGGCGGGCAGCACCGAGCAGGCGAGCAATGCGGCGAGCGCGAATTGGCGGCGGGTCAGGTTTTTCATGTATGTCTCCATATTCTGGTGTTATCGGCTTTTCAACGAAGTTGAGTACCGTTAATGGTTGCGCAAACGTTTGCGCGCAACAGAGGATAGCACCGAAAAATATCGTCGGACAAGCTGCACCTGCACATTTCCTGCCTGCCACATCCCGGGGGTATAGCCGTTCCTGCGGTTTCTCCGCATCGCCCGGCACGAATCGCCCACAAAAAAAGGCTTCCCTCAGGAAGCCTTTTGGTTGATGCGCCCGCGGGCAGATCGCTCACGCAATCAACTGCCCTTGCGATCCTTGAATGCCGGCACGAACATCTCGTTCCATACCGCCGGCTTGGTCTTGATGGTGCCGGCTTTGCTCATGAACAGCACGTATTGCATGATGTCCACCGGCGTGGTCAAGAACTCGGTGCCGGGGTCGGCCAGCATCTGTTCCACTTCCTCCTGCGGCAGCTTCATCTTGGATACGCGCAGGAAGGTCTCGGCGGCGCCCTTGCGGTTCTTGGCGATATAGGCGTTGGCTTCTTCCTGCGCGGCCATGAAGGCTTGCGTCAGCTTGGGGTTCTTCTCGGTGAAAGACTTCAGCGCAAACACCACGTCCATGGTGATGTGGCCCAGCACGTCGGAGGTGTTGAGCACGCGGCTGATGCGCGGGTCCTTGGCTTCCTGGTAGGAGAATGGCGGCGAGGTGAAGTGCGCGGTGATCTCGGTCTTGCCCGACAGCAGCGAACCCATCGCCTCCGGGTGCGACAGGCCGACCGTCAGCGGGTCGAGCTTGGCGTAGTTCTCGCTGCCAAAGGTCTTGGCCACGGCCATCTGCAGCAGCACTGCCGACAGCGAGGTCTTGATGCCGGGGATGGCGATCTTGTCCTTGGGCGTGAAATCCTTCAGCGACTTGACGTTGGGGTTATTGGTGTTGAGCCACAGCGGCGAAGTCGACAACGCGCCCAGGCCCACCACTTCCGAACGCGGGATGCCGCGCGCCTTGGACCACAGCGTCACGAAACCGGGCGCGCCGGTGCCGGCGATGTCGAGATTGCCGGCCAGCATAGCGTCGTTGATCACGTTGCCGCCGTCAAGCAGCACCCACTTGGTCTTGACGTCGCCCAGGCCGAGCGCCTTGGCGTGCTTCTCGACCAGGCCCTGGTCGCGGATCACCATCAGCGGCAGGTACAGCAGGCCGTAGCCGTGGGAAATGCGCACCTCGGGCGCTTCGGCGCGGGCGGTGCCGGTCACGGCGGCGGCCGACAGCGCCAGCGTGGCGGCGATCATCATGCTTGAAAAAGTGCGACGTTTCATTCTTGTCTCCTTGGGTCGTCAGTTTATCGGTATTGCGGCTGCCTGCGCCGGCCGCTTAGTGGGCCATGCCCCAGCGGCGGATGGTGCGTTTTTCGATCTGGGCGAAGATCAGGTTCTCCACCACCAGGCCGATGATGATCACGAAGAACAGGCCCGAGAACACGTTGGCGGTTTCCAGCTGGTTACGGTTTTCAAAAATGTACCAGCCCAGGCCGCCGGTTCCGGAAGACACGCCAAATACCAGTTCGGCGGCGATCAGCGTGCGCCAGGCGAAGGCCCAGCCGACCTTCAAGCCGGTCAGGATGCTCGGGAAGGCGGCCGGGATCAGGATCGACTTCACCAGCGAGAAACGGCGCAGGCCATAGTTCTGCCCCACCATGCGCAGGGTGTTGGACACCGCGCGGAAACCGCCGTGGGTATTCAGCGCCACGGCCCACAGCACAGAATGCACCAGCACGAAGATGATGCTGCCGGTGCCCAGGCCGAACCAGATCAGCGCCAGCGGCAGCAAGGCGATCGCCGGCAGCGGATTGAACATGGAGGTCAGCGTTTCCAGCAAGTCGTTGCCGATGCGGGAGCTGATGGCCAGCGTGGTCAGCAAGCCCGCCAGCAGGATGCCCAGGCCGTATCCGACCAGCAGCGTCTGCAGCGACACCGCGGCGCGCTCCAGCAGCACGCCGCTGGCGATGCCGTGCAGGAAAGCCTCCAGCGTCTGGCTAAAGCTGGGAAACAGCAATGCGTTGTCCAGCCAGCGGCCGTAGATTTCCCAGATCGCCGCCAGCACCAGCAGGATCGCCGTCTTGCGCAGCCAGCCCAGGCGATAGAGCGATTCAAAGGCCGATAATGGGCGCTGCACTTCAGCGCTGGCGTTGCGGTTGGGTTCCACCACGATTTCCGGGCGGACGAAGGGCAAGGTATTGTTGTTCATGCGTGTCTCCTGGTTGTCGCCTGTTGATTGACCGCTGGTCAGTGATGGGCGAACAACATGTCGTTGATGCGGGTTTCGAGCTCGGCCTGGGCCGCGGTGCCCATCTGTTGCGGATCGATGCTGTTCAATTCGGCGCGCACCTGGCCGGGATGCGGCGTGAGCAGCAGGATGCGGGTGCCGATGCGGATCGCCTCTTCGATCGAGTGCGTCACGAACAGCACGGTGAAGCGGGTGTCGTCCCACAGGCGCAACAGCTCGTCCTGCATCTTGCGGCGGGTGAGCGCGTCCAGCGCGGCGAACGGTTCGTCCATTAGCAGCACGTCCGGCTCCATGGCCATGCCGCGCGCGATCGAGACGCGCTGCTTCATGCCGCCCGAGAGCATGTGCGGGTAACTGTCGATGAACTTGGCCAGGCCGACCTTCCCGATGTAGTACGCCGCGCGCTCGGCGGCTTCCTTGCCGTGCAGGCGACCGCTGGCGTTGAGTGCGAATTCGACGTTCTGGCGCACGGTCTTCCAGGGCAGCAACTGGTCGAACTCCTGGAATACCATCATGCGGTCCGGGCCGGGTTCGTGCACCTCGCGCCCTTTCAGGCGGATCGCGCCCGAGGTCGGCTGCAGGTAGCCGCCGATGGCCTTCAACAACGTCGACTTGCCGCAGCCCGAGGGGCCGAGCAGGATGTAGCGGTCGGATGGATGGACGTTGAAGCTGACCTGCTGGGTCGCGGTCACCAGCGAATCGCTGGTCTTGTATTGCAGGGTGACGTTGTCGATTTCCAGCAGCGGACGGGACGGATCGATAGCCGGCGCGCCATGGGCAGGATTGCTCATGCAGGTCTCCAGTTTGTTTTAATGATTGGGACGGATGCTAGGGCGCGAAGCTGTAACGAATCTGACTAAATCCTGACGCCCGGATTTTTTTGCGCTGACGAGCATACAATTCAGCCTGCCCAAGCCGCGCCCACGAATGCGGCATCGCAACAAGACCGGAGATCCCATGCGCATCCTGCTAGTTGAAGACACCTCCGACGTGGCCGAAGCCATCGTCTCCCACCTCGCGCGCATCGGCCATACCGTGGAGTGGGAAAGCAACGGCGCCGCCGCCGGCCGCCGCATGGCCGACTCCTACGACCTGGTGATCCTGGATGTGATGCTGCCGCAGCAGGACGGCTTCTCCCTGCTGGAGCAATTGCGCGGGCGCGGCCAGAAAACGCCGGTGCTGATGCTGACCGCCTGCGCCGAAATCGAGGAGCGCGTGCGCGCGCTCGACCTGGGCGCCGACGACTACCTGATCAAGCCCTTCGACTTCCGCGAACTGGACGCGCGCATCCGCGTGCTGCTGCGCCGCAGCGGCGGCGAATCGACCAATCTGATCCATTGCGCCAACGTCAGCATCGACCGCAAGAGCCGCAGCGCCACGCTGGACGGCGCACCGATCGAGCTGACCCGGCGCGAGGTGACGCTGCTGGAGATCATCGCCGCCCGCCCGGGACGCATCTTCAACAAGGACGAACTGATGGACCGCCTGTTCACGCTGGACGATACCCCCAACGCCAATACCGTCGAACAATACGTCGCCCGCCTGCGCAAGAAGCTGGCCGGCGCCGCCTTCGAGATCCGCACCCTGCGCGGCCTGGGCTACCAGTTGGTGCTGCATGCGCCGCAGGCCCCGGCCGACGACGGCGCGCTCCACTGATGCTGCCGCGCACCCAGCACGTCGTCGCCGGACGCTCGCTCTATACCCGGCTGGTCACCCGCATGGGCGCGGTGCTCACCGTCAGCGCCGCCGCCCTGCTGATCGCCATCTGGATCTCCACCCAACTGGCCGCCAACCAGGCCTACGACCGCATCCTTACCGGCAGCGCGCTGCAGATCGCGGAAAATACCTGGTACGAGAACGGCGCCGTCAACATCGACGTGCCGCTGGCCGCGCTGTCGATGCTGGGCACCGGCGATCATGCGATCTACGTCGTGCTCGATCCGCAAGGCCGGGTGATCGCCGGCGACGGCGAATTCCGCCCCGATATCCCGTGGGACAAACTGGAGCAAGGCCCGCTGCTGCGCGACGGCGAATACCTCGGCACGCCGGTGCGCATGGCCATCATCGGCCGTCGCATGCCGGTCGACGGCCCGCATCCGTGGGCGGTGATCGTGCTGGCGCAGACCAACAATGCCCGCATGTCGTTCGCGCACAGCCTGGGCAGCAAGGCGCTGATGGTGATCATCGCCATGAGCGTGCTGACGCTGGTGGCGGCCATGTTCACCCTGTACCAGGCGCTGGCGCCCTTGAAACGCATCGAGGCCGCCATCCGCGAACGCGACCTCAACGACCTCTCGCCGCTGAACCTGACCGTGCCGGCCGAGACCCACGCGCTGGTTTCGGCCATCAACGCCTTCATGCAGCGCCTGGCGATACACCGCGCCACCATGCGGCGCGTGATCGGCGACGCCGCCCACCAGCTGCGCACGCCGGTCACGGCCCTGGTCTCGCAAATGGAATTGCTGGACACCGAGGCCAGCGAGGAAAAGCGCCAGCGCCATCTGGACCAGTTGCGCGAGCGCACCCGCAACCTGGGTGCGCTGGTGAACCAGCTGATCAACCACGCGATGGTGCAGCACCGCAGCGACATCAGCCTGCAGCAGCGCATCGACCTCGGCGAGCTGGTGCGCTCGCAGATGACCGATGTGCTGTCCAACCGCGAACGCACGCCCGACCTGGCGCTGGACATGCCGGAGGCGCCCTGCTTCATCCGCGGCGACGCCATCAGCCTGGGCGAGGCCATCAAGAACATCCTCAACAATGCGCTGCAATACGGCTCCCCCGGCCTGCTGCATGTGCGGCTCGATACGGAGGAGGTGCGCAATGAAGCGCGTTATGTACTGCGTTTCATCGATGACGGCCCCGGCATCCCCGCCGCCGACTGGGAGCGGCTGCGCAAGCCCTTTTCGCCGCGCGGCGAAGGCCGCATGGGCGCCAGCCTGGGCTTGTCGATCGTGGAAGAAGTGATGCGCGCGCATGCCGGCGGCATGCGTTTCGAACATACGGCGCAAGGCCATTTTTCGGTGGCGCTGGACTTTCCGGCATGGCAGGCACCGGCCGAAGAGCCGGCCTGAACAGACTCTTTACTTGCCGCCCAGCTCGCGCCGCATCGCCGTATAGTCGAACTCGCGCTCCCATGCCGCGATTACCACGCAGGCCAGGCAATTGCCGACCACATTGGTCAGCGAACGGCACTTCATGAGCCGCTCCACGCCCAGCAACAGCACAATCCCGCCCACCGGCACCATCTGCAGCGCGGCCAGCGTCGCCGCCAGCGCAATGAAGCCGGAACCGGCCACGCTGGTGGCGCCCTTGGAGGTCAGCATGGCGATCGCCAGCAGCGTCAGCAACTGCCATGCGCCCAGGTGCACGCCCGAGGCCTGCGCCAGGAACAGGGTCGCCATCGCCAGGTAGAGATTGGTGCCGGAAAGGTTGAAGCTGTAGCCGGCCGGCAGCACCAGGCGCACCACATTGCGCGAGCAGCCGATCTTTTCCATCTTCTCGATCAGCCCCGGCAACGCCGCCACCGAGGAAGCGGTGAAGATCACCAGCAGCAGCTCGTCGCGCACATAGGCGATCACCCGGAACAGGTTCACGCCGACCGCGCGCGCCACCAGCGCCATCACCGCCGCGACGAAGACAATGCTGGCCAGGTAGATGGCGCCGACGAAGCGCAGCAACGGCAGCATCGAGCCCAGGCCATAACGGCCGATGGTAAAGGCCATGGCGCCGAAAGCCGCCAGCGGCGCCAGCCTCAGGATCAGGCTGACCATCCCGAACAGCACCCCGAGGATGGCGTCGATGAAGTCGCGCAGTTGCGCCATGCGGGGATTGGCCGCCGACAGGCGCCCCAGCGCGACGCCGAAGAACACCGCCAGCAGCAGGATCTGCAGGCTGTTGTTGTGCACGAAGGCGCCGGCGAAACTATCGGGAATCAGCCCCAGGGCGAACCGGTCGAAGCGGAAGTCTTCGGCCCGGCGTATGTAGCCCGACACCATCTGGGCGCCGCCGCCCGCCGCCTCCGCCGCCGTGGCCGACAAATCGAGGTGAAAGCCGCTGCCCGGCTGCAGCAGCACCGCGGCGGCAATGCCGAGCGCAAGCGAAAGCAAGGTCATTGCCTCGAAATACAGCACCGCCTTGCCGCCGACCCTGGCGGTCCGGGCCTGCCCCTGCATGCCGGCAATGCCCGACACTACCAGCGCGAACATGATCACGCCGATCAGCATGCCGATCAGCTTGACGAACCCATCGCTCAACGGCTTCATCTGCACCGCCAGGTCGGGCTGCCATTGGCCCAGGGCGATGCCGGCGACAATCGCCGCCGCCATCTGGACCAAGCCGTTCCTCAATATCTTCCCCGCCATCGATGCTGGACGCCGTCGAAACGGCGCTGTCTCCCTCTTGTTGTGTTGCGTGGGTGTTGCGTGTTGTGTGTCTTGTGTCTTGTTTTTTCCGGCCATCCTGGCGATGGCCCGCAGCACGGAGTTTACCGGCCAAGCTTGCCGCGCACGCTAAGGGATATCCGTCATTGCCGGCGGCGCACAGTGCGGATGGGATCTGTAAAATATATCGAAAATAATATTTTCAGATAAACAAAATATGGAGACAGAATGGAATTGCGCCATCTCCGCTATTTCCTCGTGGTCGCCGAAGAACAGCACTTTACCCGCGCCGCCGAACGGCTGGGCATGCAACAGCCGCCGCTGAGCCACCAGATCCGCCTGCTGGAACAGGAGCTGGGCTTCGAGCTGTTGCGCCGCCATCCCAAGGGCGCCGACCTGACCGCCGGCGGGCGGGTCTTCCTGGAAGAAGCCAAGGCCATCCTGCATAGCGTGGAATTGGCCTCGCAAAAGGCCGCGCGCGCCGCGCAAGGCTTTGCCGGCACCCTCGCCATCGGCTTCACCAGCTCGGCGGCGGCGCATCCCCTGATCCCCGGCATCATCCGCGCCTACCGCGAAGCCTATCCCGGCGTGCATATGGCGCTGACCGAAGCCAATGCAGCGGAACTGACCGAAGACATCATGCACGGCAAGGTCGATATCGGCTTCCTGCGCCAGCCCGTGGCCCGGCCGCAAGGCATCGCCTTCCACGAATTGCTGGAAGAGGAAATGCTGCTGATCCTGCCCGCCGGCCACCCGCTGCTGGCGGGCCGGCGCGACGCGCCGGCGGCCGATGACAACCTGCCCTCGATCCCGTTGAACGCGCTGGCTGCGGAGGAATTCATCCTGGTGCGCCGCCACGGTGCGCCGGGCATGTATTCCAATCTGATCGCAGCCTGCGAAAACGCCGGCTTCACCCCGAAGATCGCGCTGGAAATCGATCGCATGCTGACCAACATCAGCCTGGTGGCCGCGGGCGTGGGCGTGTCGGTGGTGCCTGCATCGATGAAGAGCTTTCACCGCGAGAGCGTGGTGTATTGCCGGGTAAAAGACGCCAGGCCGGCGCTGCTGGCGCCGATCAACCTTGTGTGCCGCGGCGAGGCGGGCGAGCCGACGCAGCAGAACTTCCTCAAACTGGCGCGGGAATTCGCCGGACGTTGAAGGCGGCGTGCTTGGCCTCCCTCCCGCGTCGCCGACAACTTACTTCCACTCCAGGATCGCATTGCCGCGATCGAGCCAATGCACCTTGATGCCGCCCGGCGCCACCTTGCGCCCGGCGCAGGCGCTGGCCGCAAGGCTGAACGGCGCATCGTAGAAACGGCCGCCGGCCGATGAGCGCATGGCGGTCTGCGGCGCGTTCCTGGCGATCCAGTCCGCCGCATTGGTGCGCAGGAAAATCATGCAGGCGCTGCCGCTGGCCTGTGCCACCTGGCACGCGCAGCTGTTGCCGGAAGTGGTGATCGGCTCGCTCGGCTGCTGGCTGCGGTTCAGCGGATCGGGCACCGGGATCGGTACCGGGACAGGAACGGCCTGATGATGCGTGCCATAGCTGCCGCCCAGGTCGCGGGTGGTCACCTGGGCCGATGCCGGTCCCGCGCAAGCCAGCGCCAGCGCAATGGCAGCACCGCGCAGGAATACGGCATGGATGGCATTGGCGTTCATCGTGGTCCCCCTCGGTTTGACAAGATAATCAGGCGCGCGCCTTCAAGCGCCACAAGGTAGTGGTTTCCTTGCTGCGCGCCGCGTACAGCGGATCGTCGCGGTCGGCGGCCTTGCCGTGGCGCGGCTTGGTGTCGATGCGGCCGGCCACTTCCAGGCCGGCGGCGGCGATCGCTTCGGCCAGCATGCCGGGGGCGCGCAAGCCCAGGTGTTCGGCAAAATCGGACATGATCAGCCAGCCTTCGCCGCCCGGCTCCAGGTGCCGGGCCAGGCCGTTGAGGAAGCCCAGCAGCATGCTGCTGTCCGGATCGTAGACGGCGTGCTCGATGGGCGAACTGGGGCGCGCCGGCAGCCAGGGCGGATTGCAGACGATCAGCGGCGCGCGGCCTTCCGGAAACAGGTCGGCCTTGTGCAATTGCACCTGCGCCAGCAAACCCAGGCGGTTCAGGTTTTCGCGCGCGCATGCCAAGGCGCGCTCATCCATGTCGGTCGCTACCACCTTGCGCACGCCGCGCCGGGCCAGCACTGCCGACAAGACCCCGCTGCCCACGCCGACATCGAACGCCAGCGCGGTCGATGGCAGCGGCGCCTGCGCCACCAGGTCGACGTATTCCCCGCGCACCGGCGAGAACACGCCGTAGTAAGGATGGATGCGGGCGCCCAATGACGCGATCTCAACCCCCTTCTTGCGCCACTCATGGGCGCCGATCAGGCCCTGCAGTTCGCGCAGCGAGGCGGCGAACGGCTGCGCGCCCAATTGCGGCCCATAGGCTTCTGCGCAGGCATCGCGCACATCTGGCGCGCGCCGCAGCGGGATGCTGAAACCGGGATCGAAGGGAATCAGCAGCATGCCCAGGATGCGCGCGCGCTGCGCCTGCATCTGCCGCTGGTGGTGGAATGCCTGTGCCGGCTGCGCTGCGGTGGCCTTGTCGGCTGCCTTGGCATCGGCCCGCTCGCGTGCGCGGTCGACGCGGCGGCCCAGGGCTTGCAGCAACAGGCGCGCGTTCTGGAAGTCGCCGCGCCACAACAGGCCGGTGCCTTCGCAAGCCAACTTGTAGGCGGTGTCGGCCGGGATCTGGTCATCCGCCTCCACCACGCGTTTGGGCGGGCCGTTGCCGGCTTCCGAGTGCCAGGGCAGCGTGTGCTGCGCGCCGTCGGCCTGCCATGCGATGTGGGGAGCTAAATTTTGGGATAAGGTCATTAATTGGCAATAAGAATGGCGGCGCCATGGGGGCTCCGCCGGAAACAGCCGCCAGTGTAGCAAGCGTACTGCCGCAGCGCTTGGGGAACTTGCCTTTTCAGGCGGCAACCAACCAATCGACGGCATTTGATGCCGGGCAAACTCCCGACAGCTTTTTTCGCCGGCACTGCCACATTCTGGCTATGATGGGGAACGGCCAACAACCGAAGGAGAAAAGATGAGCGACACGCAAACGGATACGCCGGACTTCGATCACCAGCGCTTGCTGCAGATGGTGAACGAATTTGAACTGGAATTGCAGAAACAGCCCCCCGGCAGCCTTGACGCGCAACAACTGAGCGCAGACATCGCCCGCCTGAAGGAGCACTTGTCGGCGCCGCAACCGCACACCGGCTCGGTGCGCGACTCCTGGCAGTCGCTGCGCCGGGCCGCCGACAGCGTGGAAAACGCGGTATTGAAAGACAGCCCCTACATTGCCGAGATGGGCCGCATCATCGGTTTGATGTAGCGCCTCCTTCCAATGAAAAACCGCCTGCCGCATCGACTGCGGCAGGCGGTTTTCTTTTTCATGCAGCCGATCTGCTCAATGCGCCGGCAGCGGAATCCATTCGGTCTCGCCGGGGATGTCCGGGAACACGCTCTTGTCGCGCGCATTCCAGGCGGTTTTGGCGGCTTCGATCTTGTCTTTCGACGTGGAAACGAAATTCCACCACACGAAACGCGGGCCATCCAGCGGCTCGCCGCCCAGCAGCATGAAGACGGCATCACCGCCGGCCTTGAGCGCGACCGCGGCGCCCGGCTCCAGGATGGCCAGCGTGCCGGCCTCCAGGGACTCGCCATCCAGCGACACATCGCCCTTGACGACATAGACGGCGCGCTCGGCAACCTCGGCCGCAATCTCCAACTG
Source organism: Herbaspirillum sp. SJZ106 (assembly GCF_006715495.1). Taxonomy (GTDB): domain Bacteria; phylum Pseudomonadota; class Gammaproteobacteria; order Burkholderiales; family Burkholderiaceae_D; genus Herbaspirillum. The sequence continues at coordinate 385,811 of NZ_VFNI01000005.1, read as the reverse complement.
CGCGCCCTTCTCCACGCTGCCGGCCACGTACAGCGTCGGGCTGGCGGTCGCCACCGGCGAAGTAACGCCGAAGGCCGAGCCGGCCAGCACATGCAGCCTGGCGCCGCCGACTTCGGCCACCGGCATATCTTCGGAAGCATAGTGGCGGAACAACGGCGCGCTGTCTTCCTGGTCGGCCGGCAGGGCCACCCACATCTGCAAGCCATGCACCGGCACCTTCTGCTCGCGGATATCGTCGGGCACACGCTCGGAATGGACGATGCCGCGCCCGGAAGCCATCCAGTTCACCGCGCCCGGCGTGATGCGCTGGACCACGCCCAGGCTGTCGCGGTGCATCATGGCGCCGGAGAACAGGTAGGTCACGGTGGCCAGGCCGATGTGCGGGTGCGGGCGGACATCGCCTTCGGTGGTGCCGGCGTCGAATTCGACCGGCCCCATGTGATCGAAGAACACGAATGGGCCGACGGTACGGGCGGCGGCCGACGGCAGCAGGCGGCGTACAGGAAAGCCGATGTCGCGGGTCAGGCCGTGGATCTTGTGGCGGATGTTGCTCATGCAGTACTCCCTGATGGCAGATGACGGATGGCGGACGCCCACTCGGGCGCCCGCGGATATTGTCGGAGGCGGAATGTCCGTTCGGAAATCCGCTTAAAAACGGCCGGCGCGGAAATCCTCGATGGCTTGCTCGACCTGCTCGCGGGTATTCATCACGAACGGCCCCCATTGCGCAATCGGCTCATTCAGGGGCTTGCCTGCGATCAGCAGGAAACGGCTGCCCTGCTCTGCCTGCACCGACACCCCGGCCGCGCCGGCGGCATTGTTGAGCACCGCCATGCGGCCGGCATCGGCCATCCGGCGCTCACCGCGCTCTCCGCCTTCGGCGCCGACGGCCAGCTTGCCTTCATACACATACAGGAAGGCATTGTGCGTGGCCGGGATCGGCAGGTCGATGGCCACGCCCGCCTCCAGCGCGATGTCCAGGTACAGCGGCTCGGTGGTGTCGCGGTGGATCGCGCCGGCCGTGCCGAAAGCGTCGCCCGCCAGCACGCGCACCTTCGCGCCGGGCTGCGGCGATACCTCGGGGATGCCGGCCGACGGGATGTCGCTGTAGCCGGGATCGATCATCTTGTCGCGGCCGGCCAGGTTGACCCACAGCTGGAAACCGCTCATCAGGCCGTTTTCCTGCTCCGGCAACTCGGAGTGCACCAGGCCGCGGCCGGCGGTCATCCACTGCATGCCGCCCGGTTCCAGCAAACCTTCATTGCCGGCGTTGTCGCGATGGCGCATGCGGCCGGCCAGCATGTAGGTCACGGTCTCGAAGCCGCGGTGCGGATGGTCGGGGAAACCGGCCAGGTAGTCGCCAGGCTCGTCCGAGTGGAAAGCGTCCAGCATCAGGAACGGATCCAGGCGACGTTGCAGGTCATGGGTCAGCACGCGGGTGAGGCTGACGCCGGCGCCATCCTGGGTCGGGATGCCGTTGACGAGTCGTTCGATCTGGCGGGTATAGGGGGTGCTCATGGTGCTTTCTCCTTGGGTGCCTCCGCTTCATGCGCCAATGTCATGCGCATGGAGGGCTGCCTGGGTCATTCAATTTCATGCAATGCTGTTTGCTGCGCCCGGCCGGCGATGCGCCAGGCGCAGACAACGATTTAGTGAGGCCGCTCGGGCTGGGCTTCCGGATCGATCGACGACACCAGCAGCAAGGCGCCGATCAGCGACAGGTTCTTCAGGAACTGGGTCAGTTGCGCCTGTGCGGCAGCGCCTTCCATCGTCCAGAAATGGTGGGCCGACAAGGTCGCGCCGACCGTGAACAGCGCGATCACCAGCGACACCGGCTTGACGCCGCGGCCGAACATCAGCAACAGGCCGCCGCCGACTTCGACCAGGATGGTCACGATTACCGCCAGCGTAGGCACCGGCAGGCCCAGGCTGGTGAAATAGCCGACCGTGCCGGAAAAACCGAGGATCTTGAAGATGCCGGAAATGACGAACAGCGATGCCAGCAGGATGCGGCCGATGCGATAGGTGTTGATATTGGTGATCATGATGTTCCTCTCCGTATTGGATTTGGTTTGCAATGCTTCGGGGCGTTGCTCCGCCGGTTGTCGTTTTTCCCGGTGGCCTGTCTTGCTGCAACCGGTAGCGACAGAATAAGCAAAATTCCCGACAAACAAAACAGATTATCTTTATATAATCAATATCTGATTATTAGATATAGTTGGGAGCCGCTACCATGAACATCGAACGCCTCTCCCTGGACCAGTTGCGGGTCTTCGCCCAGGTCGCCGACAGCGGCAGCTTCCTGGCGGCGGCCCGCAAGCTGGCGCGGGCGCAGTCGGCGGTCAGCTATGCCATCGCCACGCTGGAAGAACAACTGGGCGTCGCCTTGTTCGACCGCAGCGGCTACCGGCCGCAACTGACCGGCCCCGGCATAGCGCTGCTGGCTGACGCGCGCCAGGTACTGGACCATGTGGATTCGCTGCAGGTGCGCGCCAGTTCGTATGCCAAGGGACAAGAGCTGGAAGTGGCGCTGGCGGTCGACGTGTTCTTTCCCACGGCTTGCCTGGTGGATTTGCTCCAGCGTTTCCGCGATGCCTTTCCGGCGGTCACGGTGCGGCTGGATATCGAAGCGCTGGGCGCGGTGGCCGAACGCGTGCTGGACGGGCGCGCCATGCTGGGCATCCTCGGCACCTTGCCGACCACCCCGCCCAACCTGCTGCGCATCACCCTGCCCAGCGTGAAGCTGGTGGCGGTCGTGGCGCCGCACCACCCGCTGGCGCAGGTCAAGGGGCGGATATCCGAAAAGCTGCTGTTGCAGCAGACCCAACTGGTGCTGTCGGACCGCAGCGAACTGACCGCGCGCCAGGATTTCTCGGTGCATTCGCGGCTGACCTGGCGCATGAGCGACCTCGGCACCAAGCATGCGCTGCTGCGCGCCGGCATGGGCTGGGGCAACATGCCGCTGCATGTGGTGCAGGACGACATCGCTAGCGGCCGGCTGGTGAGCATCGCCACCATCCACCATCCGCCGCAGGGTTCCGAACTGCCGGTGCAATGCGTCTACAAGCCCGACTATCGCGCCGGACCGGCGCTGTCGTGGTGGCTCGACTCATTGGCCGCGCTCAACACGCTGGAACCGCTCAAGCCATGATCGGCCCGCTCGCGCTCAATGCGCGGCAAAGCGCTCGCGGTACTGCGCCGGGCTCACGCCCAGCTGGCGCTGGAACACGCGGCGCAGGTTCTGTTCTTCGCCATACCCGGCATCGGTGGCGATGCGCTTGAGGGGCAGCGAAGTTTCTTCCAGCGCGCGCCGGGCGGCTTCCAGCCGCATCAGTTCCACCGTGCGCGCCGGGGTGCGCCCAAGCTCGGCGACGTAGGCGCGGGCAAAGGTGCGCGGGCTCATGTTGACGTAGCGCGCCAGGTTTTCCACCCGCAGGTCATCCCCGAGATGGGCGGCAATCCAGGCATGCAGCTCGGCAAAGCGCCCCGCGCCCGCCGATTGCGAGGCCAGCGGCATGCTGAACTGGGATTGCCCGCCCGGGCGCTTGATGAACATCACCAACTGGCGCGCCGTGGCGATGGCTTGCCGGTGCCCGCCATCCTGTTCCACCAGGGCCAGCGCCAGGTCGATGCCGGCAGTCACGCCGGCCGAGGTCCAGATATGCCCTTGGCGGATGAAAATCGGTTCCGCATCCACTTCCAGGCGCGGATATTGCCGCTGCAATTGTGCGGCCCAATTCCAGTGCGTGGTCACGCGCAAACCATCCAGGATGCCCGCCTCGGCCAAATGGAAGGCGCCGGTGCAGACCGAACACACCCGCTGCGCCTGCGGCGCGCGGCGGCGTATCCATTGCACCAGCGCGGCATCGGTAGCGAAGGTTTCGCCGGTGCTGCCGCCGGGAGAAATCAACGTATGGATGCCGGGCCCGGATTCCAGCTCGGCATCCAGCGCCGCCAGCGATTGCGTGGCTACCGGCAAGCCGGCGCCGGTGACAATGCTGCCGCCGCTGGCCGACACCACATGCAGACGATACGGGCCGGCCTCGCCGGCAAGCCGGTTGGTGGTGGCGAACACCTGCAGCGGGCCGGACAGGTCGAGCAGGTTCATGCCTTCGTAGGCCAGCAGCACCACGCGCCTGGGCTGGGTGGATGCGGTTTTCTTCGGTGCGCTGGAGCTCACTATCTGCCTCGCGAAAATCTGGTCGGTATCTGCCGATGTTATCCCATGCGCCACTCAAGCCTGACGTTCAAGCCGGTCGAGGCTGGCTGGCGCGCTGCGCAAGCATCCAGTATGCGGTCGCCAGCGCACTGAGCAGCAGGATCGGCAGGATCGCCGCGTTGAGCGTCTGCCAGCCGAACCGCGCCAGCAAGGGGCCGGCGCCCAGCGTGGCCAGTGCCGTAGCGGCGTAGCGCAGCAGTTCGGAAAAGCCCTGGGTCTTGGCCTGTTCGGATGACGCATAGGAACGCGCGAGCAAGGTGGTGCCGCCGACGAACATGAAATTCCAGCCGATCCCCAGAAACAGCAGCGCCGCATAGAAGGCCGGCAGGCTGGTGGAAGCCATGGCGGTCGCGGCGCAGGCCAGGTTCAGCGCCAGCCCGGCCATCAGCACCGCCCCCAGGCCGAAGCGCTTGATCAGGCGGCCGGCGAAAAAGGATGGCGCGTACATACCCACCAGGTGCCACTGGATGATGGCCGCGCCGTCATCGATGCGATAGTGGCAGGCCACTGCCGCCAATGGGGCCGCGGTCATGATGAACATCATCACCATCGAACCGGCCACGTTGTTGGCCACCGATGCGATGAAGACCGGCGTGCGCGCTATCCGGCCCAGCGTGCGGGCCGGGGCCTGCGCCTGCGCACCGGCATCGGCCGATCCCTGTGAAGGCGCCGCATCGCGGTACAACAGCAGCAGGACCAGCACCGACAGCGCCCCCATGACAGCCACCACCAGATAGGCCCCGGCGAACAGGGCCGAGGGGAACAGGTCCTTGCTCCATGCCGCCAGCGCCGGCCCGGCGATGGCCGCGATCACGCCGCCGGCCAGCACCGTGGAGATGGCGCGGCTCTTGAATTCGTCGGAGACGGCATCGGCCGCGGCCAGCCGGTAATACTGGGCGAAGGCCTGGAATACGCCCACCAGCGCGGTGCCTGCGCAAAAGGTCCAGAAGTCGCCATGCCATACCGACCAGACCGACACCAGTCCGCCCACGCAGCAACTGGCGGCGCCCAATGCGAACGACAAGCGCCGCCCCAGGCGCTGGATCAGGAAGGCGGCGAACCAGGTCACGAGCGCGCCGGCAACGGTGATCAGGGCGAACGGCAAGGTCGCCAGCGCCTTGTCCGGCGCCAGTTGCCAGCCGGTCAGCGCGGTCAGCGTCAGGTCGATGGAAATGGCGCAGGTAAACAGGCCCTGGCATACCGCCAGCACTGCCGGGTTGTATCTTCCCGCGGCATAAGCGGGCGGTAAGGAAAGTGCCTTAACATGCTCGGATTGCTGCCCCGGATGGCTTGTCGGCGGTGTTGTCATGGTTTGTCGCTCCTGGGGCTGTTCCCATTAAATCGGTATGTTGTCGGAGGAAAAATTGTCGATTTGGCCCGGCATGGCGTCAATGACACAAACCATTCAATTCCTGCCAACCCACCCGGCGCAGCCCTTGCAACCATTTGACGAGAACCCTGCCCATGCTGATCGATGCGAGCCAATCCGTACTGCTGGTGGTCGACCTGCAGCAAAAACTGCTGCCGGCGATCCATGACAACCAGGCCATCCTGGCGCAGGCCGTGCGCATGGCCACCATTGCCGGCCTGCTCGGCGTGCCCGTGATCGGCACCGAGCAGATTCCCGACAAGCTCGGCCCCAACCATCCCGATATCCGCCCCCTGTGCGGCCGGACATTGGCCAAGAGCCACTTCGACGCCTGTGCCGAAGGCCTGCTGCCGGCCTTGCCGGCGTCCGCGCGCCAGATTGTCATCGCCGGTTGCGAGGCGCACATCTGCATGCTGCAGACAGCGCTCTCGCTGCTGGAGCACGGCTATCAGGTGCTGCCGCTGCTGGACGCCTGCGGATCGCGCAAGCCCGGCGACCGCCAAGCCGCCTTCGCGCGGCTGCAGCATGCCGGCGCGGTGCCGGTGACGGTGGAAATGGTGGCGTATGAATGGCTGCGCGACGCCCGGCATCCGCTGTTTCGGGATGTGCTCAAACTCATCAAGTAAAAACAGCCAGGTCGGCCAACGCATTCCTGCGGCAGGCAACAGATGAAAATTTCCCGACGGCTTGCCCGGCCCCGGAACTGTGGTACAAGAGCGGGGATCCCCCCGCTGTCCGTCGATTTGAATGCGCTTGCCGCATCGTATGATGGCGCAGCCGGATTGCAAAACGGCAATCCCTGCGGCGCAAACATGAAGAAGGTATCCGAAACACTTATGTCCAGCTTATCGCCCTCTGCCTTGCCCCCTCCTTCGCCCCGCCCCTCGTCCGGCGCTACCGTGCAGGCGCTGCGCGCCAGTTGCTCGGCCTGCGGCATGCACCAGCTGTGCCTGCCGATGGGGCTGGACCAGGGCGACATGCAGCGGCTGGAGCAAGTGATCAATCGCCGCCGCAAGGTCCGGCGCGACGAGACGCTGTACCGCGTCAACGACAAGTTCGACATGCTGTACGCGATCCGGCTGGGCCACTTCAAGACGTTCCAGCACAACCCCAATGGCGGCCAGCAGATCACCGGTTTCCAGATGGCCGGCGAATTGCTCGGCATGGATGCCATCGGCGCCGGCCATCACCTGTGCGAGGCGGTGGCGCTGGAAGACAGCGAAGTCTGCGAGATTCCCTTCGCCAGCCTGGAAGACCTGTTCCGCGACATGCCGGTCCTGCTGCGCCAGTTCCACCGCATGATGAGCCTGGAAATCTCGCGCGAACAACGCGTGATGCTGACCTTGGGCAGCATGAGCGCGCAGCAGAAGATGGCGGCCTTCCTGGTCAACCTGTCGTCGCGCTACGTGAGCCGCGGCTATTCCTCGACCCGCTTCCAGCTGCGCATGACGCGCGAGGAAATCGGCAACTACCTCGGGCTGGCGGTGGAAAGCGTGAGCCGCCTGCTGTCCGCGTTCAAGAAAACCGGCGTCATCGACGTCAACCACCGCGACGTGGAATTGCGCGACCTGCCATCGCTACGCGCCATCGCACTGGGCAGCGATCCCTGCGCCTGAGCGGACTGCTTCAAATGCATCGCGCGGGTTTCGCGCCGCGCTAGAATGTCCGGATGACATATCGGACACACAACCCATCCCCCTCTCCCCGCGGATTCCTCCAGGCGCGCCTCATGCGCGGCCATCACCTCGGCCTGCCGCTGACCACCGGCATACTGGCCGTGGCCGCCACCGCCCTGCTGTTCGCCCTGATCGCCTGTGAAATCACGACCCATGGCGCCTTGGCGCGGCTCGACCAGCAACTGGCCGACTGGTTCAACCGCCATGCCTTTTCGCCCCTGACGACGCTGGTGCTCGGCTATACCCACTTGCACGGCACCATCGGCGTGCTGGCCATGGGAGCGCTGCTGCTGTGGCATATGCTGCGCCGGCGGCAGTGGCATTGGGCGGCCGACCTGTTGCTGGTGCTGCCGGGCGGCATGCTGCTCAATTTCGGTTTGAAGCATGTCTTCATGCGGCTGCGCCCGCATTTCGACGATCCGATCCTGGTGCTGCACAGCTACAGCTTTCCCAGCGGCCACACGATCGGCGCCACCTTGCTGTATGCGATGCTGGCGGCTTACCTGCTCCGGCTGCCGGCGCTGGCCGGGCGCGGCGCGCAGGCCGCCATCGTCTGCACGGCCTTGCTGCTGGTGCTGCTGACGGCCTTCAGCCGGGTCTATCTCGGCGCCCATTTCCTGAGCGATGTGCTGAGCGCGATGCTGCTGGGCACGGCCTGGTTCGCCTTGTGCACCACGGCCATTTTCACGCTGCACCGGCACTATCGGGCGCGGGCGCGCTCCAACTGATTGCCGGCGCATGGCCGGCCCTTTTGCGATGCCGCCTATGACGACATATCAGCCGCCAGGAAAAACCACCCCCGCCGGATTTCCGGCAGGCAAGCAGCAACAGGATGCCAACCTGGGCCGCCCCGACGTGGTCGCCACCATCAATGCCACGGCCGGCGGCGGCCATGCGCAGGAACTGGCCGAACACATCGCCGCCGAGTTCGCCAGGCATGGCTTGCGCGCCAGCGTGTGCCTTGCGGCCAGCGGCGAAGAAATGCTGGCCGCCGCGCGCCAAGCCGTGCGCGACAGGATCGGGATCGTCGCCGTGGGCGGCGGCGACGGCAGCGTCAACGCGGTGGCCTCGGCGCTGATGGCCGATGCGGCTTGCGGCAGCGCCCTGGGCGTGCTGCCGCTGGGCACGCTCAATCATTTCGCCAAGGACCTCGGCATCCCGCTGGCGCTGGACGAGGCCATCGCCGCGATCGCCAACGGCCGGCGCATCCGCGTCGACAGCGGCGAAGTCAACGGCATTCCCTTCATCAACAATTCCAGCCTGGGCCTGTACCCCGACATCGTGCGCGAGCGGGAAAAACAGCAATCCCGCCTGGGACGCGGAAAATGGCTGGCCTTCAGCTGGGCCGCCATGGGCGCGCTGCGGCGCTACCCCTTCCTGCGGGTGCGCCTGCATATCGGCGGCCGCGACCACTGGCGGCATACGCCCCTGGTCTTCATCGGCAACAACGAATACCTGATGCGCGGGCTCGATATCGGCAAGCGCTCCTCGCTCATGGACGGCAAGCTCAGCCTCTACGTCTGTCACCGCACCGGCCGCCTCGGCCTCCTGCGCCTGGCCGTCAACGCCTTGTTCGGACGCCTGCACGAGGCGCACGACTTCGACGTCCTCACGGCCAGCGAAATCCTGATCGAAACCCACAAGAAACGCATGCTGGTGGCCACCGACGGCGAAGTCACGATCATGCAGACGCCGCTGCAATACCGCATCCGCCCGGCCTCGCTGGAAGTGATCGTGCCGGATCGCGCAACCCGCCCCATTCCCGGGCCAGCCCAGGCGGCCATCGCGCCGACATGGAGAAAGGACGACTGATGCGCACCATCATCCACCTCTCGGACCTGCATTTCGGCCGCATCGACGCCGCCATCATCGCGCCGCTGATCGCGCAGGTACATGAACTCAAGCCCGACCTGGTGGTGGTGTCCGGCGACCTGACCCAGCGTGCGCGCAGCGCCCAGTTCAAGCAGGCGCGCCGCTTCCTCGATGCCCTGCCGCAGCCGCAACTGGTGGTGCCGGGCAACCACGATGTGCCGCTGTTCAACATCGCCGCGCGCCTGCTGCAGCCGCTGCGCAAATACCGCCGCCATATCGAGGCGGATCTGCACCCGGTTTTCATGGATGAGGAGATGGTGGTGGTCGGCATCAACACCGCGCGCTCGCTGACCATCAAGGATGGCCGCGTCAACGACCGCCAGATCGAAATCACGCGCCGCCAGCTGGCCGCCGTCGGCGACCACATGGTCAAGATCATCGTCACCCACCATCCCTTCGACCTGCCGCCCGGGCCGCAACACCACAGCCTGGTCGGCAAGGCGGCGCCCGCCATGCGCGCCTTCGCGCTCTGCGGCGCCGACCTGCTGCTGGCGGGCCATGCGCATACCAGCTCGGCCGTCAGCAGCGCCGGGCGCTACAACATCCCGGGCTATTCGGCGCTGGTGGTGCAGGCCGGCACGGCCACTTCCACCCGCGGGCGCGGCGAAGCCAATTCATTCAATGTATTGCGGATTGAGGCGCACCGGATCGCGGTGCACAGGCTGGGCTGGGAGCCCGGGGAGAACAGCTTCTCGCTGGCGGCGTCGCAGTCTTTCGTGCAACGCGGCAGCGAATGGTTCGAGACGGATGACCTCAGCGACGGGCCAAGCGACGGGATAAGTGCCAGCGCAACACATCGGCCAGCAAGAACAGCAACAGGCTGAGCCCCATCAGCGGCAGGCTCCACCCCAGGGCGATGGCCAGCGCGCCCACCGCCGTGCGCTGCGCCGGCGGCAGCCGCATGAAGGCCTCGGACAGCGGCGCCAGGGCGGATCCGGCAGCCGGACGGCGGCGCCACCACATCACATAGCCCAGCACGATCATGGCCGTGAGCGCAATGCCGAAGGCGGCCATCAGGATCTGGTTCCACACGCCGAACAGGATGCCCATGTGCGCATCGACGCCCCAGCGGATCAGCTTGGCCACCAGCGGAAACGTCTCGAAATCGGCACGGCTGGTAATGGCCATGCGCTCCGGATCGACTGCCACCGTATCGACCTGGGTCGGCCAGGAGCGGTCGACTTCGCGTACCATCCACGCCTGGTTCCGCGCACGCGGAGGACGGATCTCGATCTCGCCGGCATCGATGCCGCCCTGGCGCGCGATCGACCGCACCAGGTCGAACCGCGCCGGGTCGCCACCCGCGGGCATCGGCATGGCCATGCCGGCCTGTCCATGGTGCCCCATGTGCCCGGCATGCTCGCCCATGCCGGCATCGGCATCGACGCCAGCGCCAGCGCCGGAGGACTGCAACTGCATCGAGGCCGAAGGCGTCACCCATCCCATTGCAGCGCGCAGCATGTTGACGTGTCCGCCGGCCCACTTCGACCAGGTCAACCCGGTCGCCGAGAAAAACACCAGCCCGACCACGATCCACAGCCCCAGCAACGCATGCAGGCGGCGCGCATTCATCGGCCGGCGCGCGGCAGGACGCGCCTTGCGCCGCGCACTCCACCACAGCCAGAGACCGCCCAGCGAGCCCAGCCACAGCCACGATGCCGCCAGCTCGCTGTAATTGCGGCCCAGGCTGCCCAGCATCAGGTTGCGGTGCAGGTAATCCAGCGCGGTGCGAAAAGGCAGCGTGCCGCTGGTGCCATAGACGATCAGGTCGCCCTTGACCGCCAGGCTCACGGGATCGATGAAGACCGCGCGGCTTTCAGAGTCGCCCAGTCCCTCCTGGCTGAACATCACGCGCGTATTCCAGCCCGGCTCCTTGCCCGGGCGCACCGCAAACAGGCGCGGCCCTTCGCCGATATAGCTCTGTGCCGCGGTCACCTGCGCCGCCAGCGGCTGCGCGACGCCTTGCGAGCGGTTCAACAGCTGGTCGGCATACCAGCGCGCCTCGATCTGCGGCGTCACCACGAACAGCGTGCCGGTGACGGCGGCCACCAGGATGAACGGGCCGACGAACAGGCCGATGTAGAAATGCAGGCGCAGCAGCAAGGCCGCCAGTGCCGATGCGCTCTTGCGCTGGTCGGCCACGCCGGCGACCGGCTGGTAGGTATGGGTGGTCATGGCAGGAAATCGTGTCCCCGATGAGACATCACGGGATGCATGGAAGTGGCAAGAATAAGCGACTCATTGTAGGCCGCGCGCCATGCGCTGCGAATGCGGCAATTTGTCGCACGAACCGGGCGGTACCGGGTGAAAACCGGCCCAACGGCTCACCGGATGGGATCGCAATGAAAAAGAGCCGCAATATGCGCAATGCCGTTCAGTGAAGGCTGATTCTGAAGCACTCATCCCCCCTATCCCGTTCGGGCTGAGTAGGCCCGCCAGGGCCGTATCGAAGCCAGCGCGCCAGCGTGCCAGCATTCCCGGTCTTGCCTGCCCTTCGATACGCTGCTGCGCAGCTACTCAGGGCGAACGGAGTCTGGACTTCGCAATCACAAACAAAAATGCCGTTCAGCGCTTAACTGAACGGCATTACCGCAATATGCGGCTCTTCCGTATGGCCCGTTGCCTGGCGCGTTGCCGGCGGCATTGGCTTAGAGGGGGTTCTGGTCGATCCAGTCGCCCGAGAAATCCAGGATGTAGGCAATGGCCTCATCTTCGGAATCGAACTCGTTGGTCGGCGACTTGCGTTGGTAGCGCAGCTTGCCGCTGCTGTCCTTGCCTTCGTGGATCACGAAGCAGGCCATGAATTTTCCATTGTCCATTTTTTGGACCTGTGGAATGACGGAATTTCCCTTGTAAGGAAAGAGATTGGACATCAAAAAGCCTCCTGATTGCGAGGCGCAATGCTAGCACGAAGCGGCTTTTTTCTCAGGGGAGCCCATCGCAGGCGAAATTTGCAACTTTGTTGCATTTATGGGATATTACGCAACTCAGTTGCATTTAACCCAGTCGATTCCCATCGTTCCCTTTTGACCGTTCCCTTTTGACGCCCACACCCCTATTCCCATGCCAACCACCACCTTGCGACCTGCCGACGGCAGGCTTCCCGTGACCGTGCTCTCGGGCTTTCTCGGCGCCGGCAAAACCACCCTGCTCAACCACATCCTCAATAACCGCGAAGGCCGTCGCGTGGCCGTCATCGTCAACGACATGTCGGAAATCAATATCGATGCCGCCCTAGTCAGGAACGGCGGCGCCGAGTTGTCGCGCACCGATGAAAAGCTGGTGGAAATGAGCAATGGCTGCATCTGCTGCACGCTGCGCGAGGATTTGCTGCTGGAAGTGCGCAAGCTGGCGCGCGAACGGCGTTTCGACCAGCTGGTGATCGAATCCACCGGCATTTCCGAACCGCTGCCGGTGGCCGAGACGTTCGCCTTCACCGGCGAGGATGGCGCCAGCCTGTCCGATGTGGCGCGGCTGGACACCATGGTCACCGTCGTCGATGCCTACAATTTCCTCAAGGACTACAGTTCGCAAGACAGCCTGGAAGAACGCGGCCAATCGCTGGGAGAGGAAGACACCCGCACCGTGGTCGACCTGCTCATCGAACAGATCGAGTTCTGCGACGTGCTGGTGCTCAACAAGCTGGACCTGGTGTCGCCGCAGGAGCGGGAACGGCTCACCGCCATCCTGCGCGGCCTCAATCCGCGCGCCCGCATCGAGACCGCGATCTTCGGCAGCGTGGCGCTAGAGCAGGTCCTGGATACCGGCCTGTTCGACTTCGAACAGGCACAGCAGGCGCCGGGCTGGCTGCAGGAGCTGCGCGGCGAACATGTTCCCGAATCCGAACAGTACGGCATCTCCAGCTTCGCCTACCGCGCGCGTCGCCCCTTCCACCCGCAGCGCTTCTTCGACCTGATCAATACCGAATGGCCGGGCGTGGTGCGTTCCAAGGGCTTCTTCTGGCTGGCCAGCCGGCCGGCGCAGGCCGGTTCCTGGTCGCAGGCGGGCGGCGTATGCCGGCACGGGCTGGCGGGCAAATGGTGGGCCGCCGTGGCGCGCGAGCAATGGCCGCAAGACCAGGAGTCGGTCGACTTCATCATGGCGCAATGGGACGAAAACGTCGGCGATGCGCGCCAGGAACTGGTGCTCATCGGCATGGCGCTGGACCAGGCCATGCTGCGCGCCAGGCTCGATGCCTGCCTGCTGGACGATGCCGAAATGGCGCAAGGCCCGCTGGGCTGGGCGCGCATGGCCGATCCGTTCCCGCTATGGGGTTGAGCGTGGCCTCCGCGCTGCCCGATGTGGCCCGCCACGAAAGTTCAGCCATCGCTCTGGCGCTGGATTGGGTCGGCATGCGCGGCATCGCCATCCCGTTGCCGCCGGGCGGCCGGGAAAGCGGATCAGGCGCACCGCTGGCGGCCACGGCCGAGCTTGCCGTGGACTTGCCCGATCCGCTCGCCAAAGGCATCCACATGTCGCGCCTGTACCGTTTATTGGGCGAGTTCGCCCGGCATGGGGAATTGTCGCCGCGCGCGCTGCGGCGGCTGCTGCTCGGCATGATCGAAAGCCACGCCGACTGCGGATCGCGCGCGGCCCGCCTCGGGCTGGCGTTCGACTTGCTGCAACAACGGCCGGCGCTGCGCACGCCCGAGCTGGCAGGCTGGCAAAGTTATCCGGCCAGCGTGCAGGCGGTGCAGCGCGGCCACGCCACGCAGGTGGAACTTGCGGTGCGCATCCAGTATTCCTCCACCTGCCCCTGTTCGGCCGCCCTGTCGCGCCAGGCGGTGCGCGATGCCTTTGCGGCAGACTTCGACGATACCGCACTGGTCGCGCGCGGCGACGCGCTCGACTGGATTTCCGCCAGGGCCAGCCTGGCCACGCCGCACAGCCAGCGCAGCGAAGCCGAGGTGCGCATCCGGCTTTCCCCCGATGCCGCAGCCCTGCCGGTCTCGGCACTGATCGACTGCGCCGAAACGGCCTTGGCCACGCCGGTGCAGACCGCCGTCAAGCGCGCCGACGAGCAGGCGTTCGCCCTGCTCAACGGCGCCAACCTGATGTACGTGGAAGATGCCGCGCGTCGCCTGCGGCGGGCATTGGAGCAAAATTTCGGCGCCTGCTCGGTCACCGTCAGCCATCACGAAAGCCTGCATCCGCATGATGCGGTTGCCTCTTGTGCGACGCCCGGCTGGGAGCGCATCGATTAAAGCAGGCCGATGGATGAAAGATGCGCGCCGGCGCGAACCGGAGTATCTTTCATCTATTACCAGAACGACAGATTCCCTCATGATTTCCAGCAGCATCCCCAGCACCTTGCAACGCCACCAATTCGCCGCGCTTGAACCCGGCCCGCACCTGCTGGTGCTGGGCGCGGTACACGGCAATGAAACTTGCGGCACGCGCGCCATCGAACGGCTGCTGCGAGAACTGGACAGCGGCGACCTCGCCATCGCGCGCGGCCTGCTGACCTTGGTGCCGGTCACCAATCCCCTCGCCTACCGCAACCAGCAGCGCCAGGGCGAACGCAATCTCAACCGCAACATGCGGATCAATCCCGCTCCCGCCAATTTCGAAGACCGGATATCCAACCTGCTGTGCCCGTGGATCGCCGAACATGATGTGCTGCTCGACCTGCACTCGTTCCATACCGCCGGCGTGCCTTTCGCCATGCTGGGGCCGGAAGACAACGATGGCGACATCGAGCCCTTCGCCCATGCCCAGGCGGAACAGCGCATGGCCGCCCACCTGGGAACGACACGCATCGTGGAAGGATGGATGGCTACCTATGCGCGCGGCGTGGAACGCCGCCGCCAGGAAGGCAAAGTGAGCGCGCCGGACCTGCTGGACCGCAACTATGGCGTAGGCACCACCGAATTCGCCCGCACCCAGGGCGCCTATGGCATCACGCTGGAATGCGGGCAGCATGACGATCCGCGCGCACCGGAAGTGGCCTACCAGGCGATCCGGCAAACGCTGGCGCTGTTGGATATGATCGATGTGCCGCTGGAGCCGCCTCGGGAAAACATCGAGATCATCCGCCTGGTCGACGTGATCGACATGGAGCATCCGGACGATGCCTTCACCCGCGAATGGGCCAGCTTCGACCGCGTGACCAAGGGACAGACCATCGGCCATCGCCACGGCGGCGCGGCAGTGACGGCGCCGGATGACGGCTACATCGTCTTCCCCAACCCCAAGGCGCTGTCCGGCAATGAATGGTTCTATTTCGGCGTGAAAAGCGGGCGCCAGCTGTAAGCCTCTCGGTCAGCCGCAATCCAGCACATAGAAGCGCGTGTCCACCGCCATCACCGGAAACGCGGGCGGCAGCGCGGTTTTCTCGACCAGCGCGAAACCGTTCTTCTCATAGAAACGGTGCGCCGCCAGGAACTTGGCGGTGGTGCCCAGGTAGATCTGTGTCACCCCCTTCTCCCTGGCCCAGCCGATCGCGCCGTCCAGCAAGCGCTTGGCGGCGCCATGCTCCTTGCCGCGATGGCTGGCGGCGACGAACATCTTGCGCAGCGCTACCTGGCCGTTGCCGATATCCAGCAGCGAGACCGTGCCCACGACTTTTTCGCCATCCAGCGCCACCCAGAAATTGCCGTTGCCCTTCTGGTAGAAACCGGAGATGTCGTTCAGGTCGGGCTGGCCTTCCAGCGTGATGGGAATGCCGAACTCCTGTTGCTGGATCGGCAGGATGACGTCGACGACGCCGGCGGAATGTTCGGAAGAAAACGGCTGGATTTCAATCATGGTCTTGTCGGTGTCCAAAAATTCACTTGAGTTCATTGCCCGGCGTCAGCTCCCAGCAGCGCGGACTGTGGGCGAAGCCGATATGCCCGTAGTAGTCGGCCGCATCGGGCGCGGCCAGCAAGCGCAGGCGGCAGCGCGGGCCGAGCCGGCTGCGGGCATGGCGGATCAGTTCCTTGCCGATGCCGCGGCGCTGGTAGTTTTCATCGACCGCCAGTTCCGACATGTAGCAGGCATAGGTGAAATCGGTCACGCAGCGCGCCACGCCGACCAGCAGTTCGCCGTCCCAGGCGGTGGCGAGCAGGTTGGCGTTCTCGACCATGCCCTGCATGCATGCGAGGTCGTCCAGCGGACGGCGCGGGCCCAGCGAGGTGCGCGAAAGAACGTCGATGAACTGCTCGACGGTGAGGGCGACGTCGGTCTTGTAGGCGATGGTCATGGCAGCAGGCGAGCGAAGGCTAAAGCTAAAGCCAGCATGATACCGAAACAGAGGGCGACTGGGAGAGCGGCTGTCAGGACGTGCCGCCCTAAAGAAAATCGCCGGCGCAAGGCCGGCGATGGATGACTCGCGACATCGGAATCAAATCGGCATCGTCAGCCGTTCTTCCACACCGGGCTGCATTTTTCCAGGAAGGCATTGACGCCCTCCTTCTGGTCCTGCGTATCGAACAGGTCGATGAACAGTTCGCGCTCGGTCTGCAAGATGGTGCCCAGCGGATTGTGGCGCGCGCCCTGGATCAGCTTCTTGCTGGCCGCCACCGATGACGGGCTTTGCTTCTCGGCCTGCAGCGCCAGTTCCAGCGCCCGCGCACGGGCCTGGCCCCTGGCCACCACCTCCTCCACCAGGCCGATGCGCAAGGCGGTCTCGGCATTGACGCGCTCGCCGCACAGGATCATGCGCTTGGCCCAGCCCTCGCCCACCAGCCACGGCAAATTCTGCGTGCCGCCGGCGCAGGGCAACAGGCCCACGGCCGCCTCCGGCAAGGCCATCTGCGCCTGTTCCTCGGCGATGCGGATGTCGCAGGCCAGGGCGCACTCCAGCCCGCCGCCCATGGCGTAGCCGTTGATGGCAGCGATCGAGACGCCGCGGAAATTGGACAGCGTCTCAAACGCCTCGCCGAAACGGCGCGCCATCTCGCGCGCCATGGCGCGGTCGCCGTCGGCGAACAGCTTCAGGTCGGCGCCGGCGGAAAAGAACTTCTCGCCCTCGCCGGTCACCACCAGCGTGTAGATGTTGCGGTCGGCGTTGAGGTCGTTGACCAGTTGCGTCAGGCTGGCCAGCGCATCGCGGGTCCAGGTGTTGGCCGGCGGGTTGGACAATGTCAGGACCGCGGTGTGGCCGGTCTTTTCCAGCTTGAGATTGGTATAGGTACGCATGAATGCCTTTCGGGGAATCGCTTATCGGATGTCGTCCAGGTTGTCGCTATTGAGCAGATGGCGCGAGACGATCACGCGCATGATCTCGTTGGTGCCTTCCAGGATCTGGTGCACGCGCACGTCGCGGAAATAGCGTTCCAGCGGGTATTCGCGGATGTAGCCGTAGCCGCCGTGGATTTGCAGCGCCTCGTTGCAGATGCGAAAGCCCAGGTCGGTGGCCAGGCGCTTGGCCATCGCGCAATAAGTGGTGGCGCCGGGCGCCTTGTTGTCCAGCTTGACCGCCGCCAGACGCACCATCTGGCGCGCCGCGACCAGTTCGGTCTGCATGTCGGCCAGCTTGAACTGCAGCGCCTGGAAGTCGGCGATGGGGCGGCCGAATTGCTTGCGCTCCTTCATGTAGGCGTGCGCGGCATCAAGCGCGGCCTGCGCCGCGCCGACCGAACAGGTGGCGATATTGATGCGCCCGCCGTCCAGGCCCTTCATGGCGAACACGAAACCCTCGCCCTCGTTGCCCAGCAGGTGGTCGGCCGGCACCTTGACGTTGTCGAAGCTGATGGTGCGGGTCGGCTGGCTGTTCCAGCCCATCTTGGTTTCCTTCTTGCCGTAGCCGATGCCGGGAGCATTGCCCGGCACCACGATGGCTGAAACACCCTTGGCGCCCTCGCCGCCGGTACGCGCCATCACCACCAGCACGTCGGTCGAGCCGGCGCCGGAGATGAAGGCCTTGGAACCGTTGAGCACATAGTGGCCGTCCACCAGCCTGGCGGTGGTCTTGAGCGAGGCCGCGTCGGAACCCGAACCGGGTTCGGTCAGGCAGTAGGAGCCGATCTTGCGGCCGGCCGCCAGCTTTTCGCACCATTCAGCCTTGATGGCGGCGGTGCCCCAGGAGGCGATCATCCAGCTCACCATGTTGTGGATGGTCAGATAAGCGGCGGTGGACGGACAGGCGCGCGCCAGTTCCTCGAACACCACGGTGGCATCCAGCCGCGTCAGGCCCAGGCCGCCGACCTCTTCCGGCGTGTACAGGCCGCAGAAACCCAGCTCGCCGGCCTTGGCGATCACGTCCAGCGGGAAATGCGCTTCCTCGTCCCACTTGGCGGCAAACGGCGCCATCTCGCCGGCGGCGAAGTCACGCGCGCTTTGCTGGAAAGCCAGTTGATCCTCGTTGAGTTCGAAGTCCATGCTTGTCTCCTGTTTTGGTCTTGATATCGGTCTAGATTAATGGAATTTGGGAAATGGGGTTGTCGCTGGCGCGACATTGAGGGCATTGTCTTACCGGAAACGGCAACGCCACCGGATCCCGGCCTGGCCGGGATGACGGCGTACAAACTACGCTCCGTCATCCTGACGAATGTCAGGATCCAGCGGCTTTATCCAGTTGCTTCAAGCGGCCGCATCCAATGCAGGACTGCCGGTGCCAACCTTGCCGAACGCGGCAAGCAAACTCGCCCGACGCTCCCGCATCGCCGCTACCGCCTTGTCCTTGACATGTCCATAGCCGCGCACCTGGTCCGGCAACTGCGCCAGTTCGATGGCAAGGGCATGGTTGGAGGCGTCCAGCCGCGACAGCAGGCCCAGCACCATCTCGCGGTAATCGACGATCAGTTGCCGCTCCATGCGCCGCTCTTCGGTGCGGCCGAAGATGTCCAGCGCCGTGCCGCGCAGCCCCTTCATCCTGGCCAGCAGCTTGAAGGCCTTGAACATCCAGCTGCCGTAGCTGGCCTTGAGCAGGCGGCCCTGCGCATCCTTCTTCGCGAAGATCGGCGGCGCCAGATTGAAGCTCAAGGCAAAGTCGCCCTCGAACTGTTGCTCCAGTTGCTGCATGAACTTGCCGTCGGTGTACAGGCGCGCCACTTCGTACTCGTCCTTGTAGGCCATCAGCCTGGACAGGTTGCGCGCCACCGCCAGCGCCAGCTTGTCGCCGCCCAGCGGCGCTTCGGCGGCGCGCACCGCTTCCACCACTTCGGCGAACTGCGCGGCATAGGCGGCGTTCTGGTAATCGGTCAGGAAAGCGATGCGGCGCTTGACCAGCTTGTCCAGCGTCTCGGGCATGCGCAGCACCACCGGCTGGGCCGGCACGGCGATCTTTTCCACCTTGGCCAGATCCACCGCGGCGCGGCGGCCCCACAGGAAGGCGGTCTTGTTGGCGTCCACCGCCACGCCGTTCATCTCGATGGCGCGCAGCAGCGATGCCTCGGTCAGCGGCAATTCGCCGCGCTGCCAGGCGTAGCCCAGCATGAACAGGTTGGTGGCGATCGAATCGCCCATCAGCGCGGTGGCCAGGCGGGTGGCGTCGATGAAGTCGGCCTGGCCGTCCACCGATTCCACGATCAGCGCCTTGACTTCCTCGAACGGGAATTGCCAGTCCGGATTCTTGGCGAACTGCCCCGGCGGCTGCTGGTGCACGTTGACCACGGCGCGCGTGCGGCCCGGGCGCATCTTGGAGATGGCGTCGAAGGAGCCGGCGGTCAGCATGTCGCAGCCGAGGATCAGGTCGGCCTCGCCGGTGGCGATGCGTTGGGCGCGGATGGCCTCGCGCGTGGCGGCGATGCGCACGTGCGACGTTACCGAACCGTTCTTCTGCGACATGCCGGTCATGTCCAGCACTGAAGCGCCACGGCCTTCCAGGTGCGCGGCCATGCCCATCAAGGCGCCGATGGTGATCACGCCGGTGCCGCCGATGCCGTTGATGAGGATATTGAACGGCGTGTCGCAGGACGGCAGCGCCGGCTGCGGCAGCGCGCCGAAATCGTCGGCCTCGCCCTTCCTGATGATGCCCGCCTTCGACTTCTTCAGCTTGCCGCCGGTGACGGTGACGAAGCTGGGGCAGAAACCCTTCACGCACGAGTAATCCTTGTTGCAGGACGACTGGTCGATGGCGCGCTTGCGGCCGAATTCGGTTTCCAGCGGCAGGATCGAGGTGCAGTTGGACTGCACGCCGCAATCGCCGCAGCCTTCGCACACCGCCTCGTTGATGAACAGGCGCTGGTTGGGGTCGGGGAATTCGCCCTTCTTGCGGCGGCGACGCTTCTCGGCGGCGCAGGTCTGGTCGTAGATGATCACCGTCACGCCCGGCAGCTCGCGCAGTTCGCGCTGCACGGCATCCATGTCCTTGCGGTCGTGCACGGTGACCGCCGGCGGCAGGTTGGAGCGGTCGGTGTAGCGCGCGATGTCTTCCGACACCAGCGCAATGCGCTGCACGCCTTCGGCCGCCATCTGCTGCGCGATCATCGGCACCGACACCGTGCCGTCCACCGGCTGGCCGCCGGTCATCGCCACGGCGTCGTTGTAGAGGATCTTGTAGGTCATGTTGACCTTGGCCGCCACGGCGGCGCGGATGGCCAGGTAGCCGGAGTGGAAATAGGTGCCGTCGCCCAGGTTGGCGAACACGTGCGGCACCTGCGAGAACGGCGCCTGGCCGATCCAGGGCGCGCCCTCGCCGCCCATGTGGGTGGTCAGCTTGTTGAATTCAGGATAGATGGCGGTGGCCATCACGTGGCAGCCGATGCCGGCCAGCGCGAAGCTGCCTTCCGGCACCTTGGTCGAGGTGTTATGCGGGCACCCCGAGCAGTAATAAGCCGGGCGCGGCGGCGTGTTGACCGCCTTGGACAGCACCGCGTCCTTGGCGTCGAGGAACGCCAGGCGCGCCTTGATGAGGTCACTGGTGTGGAAACGCGCGATGCGCGCGGCGATCACGCGGGCGATCTGCGCCACCGAGAAGTCGGCCTTGGAAGTCAGCAGCCACTCGCCGCGCGGCGCCACCCATTCGCCCTTCTCGTCGAACTTGCCGATCACGCGCGGGCGCACGTCGTCGCGCCAGTTGTAGAGCTGCTCCTTCAACTGGTATTCGACCATCTGGCGCTTTTCTTCTACCACCAGGATCTCGTCCAGGCCCTGCGCGAATTCGCGCACGCCTTCCGGCTCCAGCGGCCAGGGCATGGAAACCTTGAACAGGCGCAGGCCGATCTCGGCCGCGAAGGCTTCGTCGATGCCCAGTTCGGACAACGCCTCCAGCACATCGAGGTAGGACTTGCCGGAGGCGATGATGCCCAGCCGCGCCCTGGGACTGTCGATCATCACGCGGTTGAGCTTGTTGGCGCGGGCGTAGGCCAGCGCCGCGTAGATCTTGTAGTCCTGCATCAGCGCTTCCTGCTTGCGCGCCTGCACGCCCAGCGTGTCGGTCGACAGGCGAGCGTTCAAGCCGCCTTCGGGCATGACGAAGTCGGCCGGATATTGGATATCGATGCGGAACGGATTGGCGTCCACCGAAGCGCTCGACTCGACCGTGTCGGCCAGCGCCTTGAAGCCCACCACGCAGCCGGAATAGCGCGACATGGCCCAGCCGTGCAGGCCGAGGTCGAGGTATTCCTGCACGTTGCAGGGATAGAGCATCGGGATCATCGATGCCGAGAAGATGTGGTCGGACTGGTGCGGCAATGTCGAGGAATAGGCGCCGTGGTCGTCGCCGGCCACCAGCAGCACGCCGCCGTGGGCGGAGGTGCCGGCATGGTTCATGTGCTTGAGCACATCGCCGCAGCGGTCCACGCCGGGGCCCTTGCCGTACCACATGGCGAACACGCCGTCGTATTCGGACGGGCCGATCAGCTTGACCTGCTGGGTGCCCCAGACGGCGGTGGCGGCCATGTCTTCGTTGACGCCGGGCTGGAACTTGACGCGGTGCGCCGCCAGATAAGGCTGCGCCTTCCACAGCGCCTCGTCCAGGCCGCCCAGCGGCGAGCCGCGGTAGCCCGAGATGAAGCCGGCCGTATGCAGGCCGAGCTGTTGGTCGCGGATTTGCTGCAGCATCGGCAGGCGCACCAGGGCCTGGATGCCAGACAGGTAAATCGAGCCTGCGGTGGCGGTGTATTTGTCGTCCAGGCTGACGGGCGCCAGCGGGACAATGTCGGGAGAACCGCCCATGCGGTTTGCAGATGCATGTGCAACGGCGGTATGCAAGCCGCCTGTCGCGGGGTTGCCGGCGGTTTCCTCGGTATTACCGGGGACCGGCGAGTGAGCGCTCACTTGGGTCGCAGCCAGATCGGAATCGCGAACGCCTTCTACGGTTGGCGCCGTCGTTCCGACAGGCTCAGCTGCCGAACGGATTTCCATTGCTTGTCTCCAAAATTTTGATTCAGATAGCGCCTGTCATTACCGCGCCGGGTACGGCGCATCACTGCCAGACACTTCGACCGTGGTAGCGGTCATCACAACAATCCCCGTCTCGAAAACTGCTGTGACTGAAGTCTATCCCCGTGTTGCCCGGACATGGAAATACCGATTGGGGATAGGGCCATAAGGAAAAATGATACCCCACCGTTTCCGCCGGATCATTGGGCGCGGCGGCTTGCCTCCCCTGGATTTCATCCGATGCTCATCCATACGCGGTATGCTTGTGCATGCTTGTCCGCCGCCAATGCGCGCATGCGGCTTCACATGGAATGGTTGATGCATGCTGATACTGCTCCATGCAGCAAGCAATACGCGTGAATTTCCATGTGCCAACAATTCTTGAGCCACTTACCTCACATAACAACATGAGCGAACGGACCGAAGACCAGATGGAACCCGACAGCACCGTCTACAAGACGCTGCTCGAATCGACCAAGGCGATTCCGTGGAAAATCGACTGGAGCACGATGAAATTCGCCTACATCGGCCCGCAGATCGAGGAACTGCTGGGCTGGACGCCGGAGAGCTGGGTCAGCGCCGAGGACTGGGCCATGCGCATCCATGCGGAAGACCGCGAAGCGGTAGTCAATTTCTGCATCTCGCAATCGAAGTCCGGCATCGACCACGAGGCCGACTACCGCGCCCTCACGCGCGACGGCGAGCACATCTGGATCCGCGACGTGGTGCATGTGGTGCGCAACCCGGACGGCAGCCCGAATTCCCTGATCGGCTTCATGTTCGACATCACCGAACGCAAGAAGACCGAGGCCCATCTGGTCGAGCTGCAAAAGGAACTGGAGGCGCTGTCTTATCGCGATGGCCTCACCAACGTGGCCAACCGCCGCATGTTCGACTCGGCGCTGGAAGTGGAATGGACCAATGCGCTCAACAATCGCTCGCCGCTGTCGCTGATCATGCTCGACATCGACTACTTCAAGCAGTACAACGACCATTACGGCCACATCCGCGGTGACGAATGCCTGAAGAAAGTGGCCGCTGTACTGTCCAAGGCAGCCACCCGGGCACGCGACTTCTTCGCCCGATATGGCGGCGAGGAGTTCGTGCTGATCCTGCCGGAGGCCGATGCCAAGGCGGCGCTGCAGGTGGCGCAACGCTGCCGCAAACTGGTGCTGGACGAGGCGATCCCGCATGAGACTTCGCAAGTGGCGGAAGTGGTCACGATCAGCCTTGGCGTATCCACCATCATCCCTTCCGGCCAGGACCAGCGCATCGAGTTCATGGAAACCGTCGACCAGCGCCTGTACAAAGCCAAGCAGCTCGGCCGCAACTGTATCGCCGTGGATGAGTGAACTGTATCTGTCGCGCGACATGGGCGGCCGATAGAATCGGCCGCTCCTCCATCACTGCGAGAGCACCATGCCTGCCACCTACGCCTACCGCCTGCTCAACGTGTTCGCCGAATCCACCTTCGGCGGCAATCCCCTGTGCGTGTTCGAAGACGCGCGCGGCATCGACGACGCCACCATGCAGGCGCTGGCCTTGCAGTTCAACCTGTCGGAAACCACCTTCATCCTGCCCTCGGCGGTAGCCGATGCGCGCGTGCGCATCTTCACCACCGGCTACGAGATGCCGTTCGCCGGCCATCCCACGCTGGGAACGGCGCATGTGGTGCGCGAACTGTTCAAGACCGGCGATCAGCTGACCCTGGAATTCAAGGCCGGCGTGGTGCCGGTGAACGCCGCGGGCGATGTCTGGACCTTCACCGCGCCCAGCGCCGGCGCCCCCAAGACCGCGCCCTCGCAGTTGCCGCCGGCCGAAGTCGCGGCCCTGGTCGGCTTGTCGGCCGAAGACCTCGCGGGCGACCCCATCTGGGTCGATACCGGCGCCGACCAGTTCCTGATCCCGCTCAAGTCCCCGGCGGCCGTGCGCCGCGCCCAGCCCGACAGCGGCGCGCTGGAACGCTGGCCGCAAAGCAGCCTGGGCCGCAAGACGGCGTATGTCTTCGCCTTCGATGACAAGGAACCGGGCAATGTGCTGGCGCGCTATTTCTTCACCAAGCAAGGCGGCGGCGTGGCCGAAGACCCCGGCACCGGCTCGGCCTGCGCCAACCTCGGCGGCTGGCTGCTGGCGACCGGCCATGCGCTGCCGGCGCGCTACGCGATCGACCAGGGCGTGGCGGTCGATCGCCCTTCTCGCCTGCATCTTTCCGTATCGGAAAACGGCACGATCCAGGTTGGCGGCCGCGTGATCGAAATCGGGCGCGGCACCGTCACCATCGATCCGATCGGGCGCACCGCGCAGGCCTGAACCCGGGGACTATGCCCGCCCTTCTTGCGTCAGCGGCAGGATCAAGGCGTGCAACCAGTCCATGAAGCCGGCCACGCGCGCCGGCACATGGCGGCGGCTGGCGTAGAGCAGCGATACCGGCATCGGCGCCGGGCGATACTGCGGCAGCACTTCCACCAACGCGCCCTGCGCCAGCAAACGGCGCTTGGTCGGCCCCACGAGCGGCAGCTGGATCATGCCCAGGCCTGCCTGGCAGGCGGCGTCATAAGTTTCGGTGCTGTTGACGGTGAGGCTGCAGGCCATCGGCACATAGTGGGTCTGGCGGCCATCGAACCACTCCCAGCCTGGGGAGCGGCCGCCCAGCACCTGGCGGTAATGCACCAGCTTATGGTGCGCCAGATCCTCCAGTGTGCGCGGCACGCCATACCGTTCCAGATACGCCGGACTGGCGCAGTTGATCTGCACCAGATGCCCGATGGGGCGCGCCACCAGCGACGAGTCGTCCAGCGTCCCGGTGCGCAGCACGCAATCGAATCCCTCGCCGACCAGGTCGACGCGGCGGTCGCTGGCGGAAAGCTCGATCTCCAGCTGCGGATGTTGCTCCAGAAAGGCCGGCAGTTCCGGCAACACCACTTCGCGCGCCATGGCGCTGGACATGTCCACCCGCAGCTTGCCGGTCAGCGACTTGCCGCCGCCCCGGAACATCGCCCGCAGCGACTCGAAATCGTCCAGCAATTCCTTGCTGCGCCGGTAAAAGGCTTCGCCGTCGCCGGTCATCTGTACGCGCCGGGTGGTGCGCTGAAGCAATCGCGTGCCCAGCATCTGCTCCAGCTGCTGCACCGCCAGCGAAACCGTGGCATTGGGCAGGCCAAGCTGGCGCGCAGCGCCGCTGAAGCTGGCCAGTTCGGCCACGCGCTGGAAGATCTGGAGGGTGTCGAGCTGGTTCAAGGAGCGCTCCGATTATTATTCAATATTGAAAAGTCTAATATTAAATAAGAAATTTATTAACAAAAATCTTCTCAATATACTGAGCTCCGTAGTCAGACCCATCCCTATCCCATCTCATCGACAGGAGCCCAGCATGACCCAAGCAGACAACACATCCCCCCGCATCGCCCTGGTCACCGGCGGCAGCCGCGGCCTGGGCAAGAATACCGCCCTGCACCTGGCGCGCGACGGCGTCGGCGTGATCATCACCTATGTCGGCAACCGCGCCGCCGCCGAACAGACCGTGGAAGACATCCAGGCCGCCGGCGCCAAGGCCGTGGCCCTGCAACTGGATCTGGCCGACAGCCGCAGCTTCCCCGGCTTCGCCGATGCCGTGCGCGCCGCGCTCAAGCAGACCTGGAACGCCGAACGCCTCACCTACCTGGTCAACAACGGCGGCATGGGCATGCACGCCAGCATCGCCGAGACCAGCGAAACGGTCTTCGACGATCTGTACAACGTGCACCTGAAGGGAACCTTCTTCCTGACCCAGGCACTGCTGCCGCTGATTGCCGATGGCGGCCGCATCATCAACACCTCCAGCGGCCTGGCGCGCTTCTCCCTGCCCGGCTATGCGGCCTATGCCGCGATGAAGGGCGGCGTGGAAGTGATGACGCGCTACATGGCCAAGGAGTTCGGCGCGCGCGGCATTGTGGTCAACACGGTGGCGCCGGGCGCCGTCGAAACCGATTTCGGCGGCGGCCGCGTGCGCGACAATGCCGAGCTCAACGCCTTCGTCGCCAGCCAGACCGCGCTGGGCCGCGCCGGCCGGCCGGATGACATCGGCGCCGCCGTGGTCTCGCTGCTGCGCCCGGAAAACGGCTGGATCAACGCCCAGCGCATCGAAGTATCGGGCGGCATGTTCATCTGATCGTGCCATCGGCGGCCGGCCGTCGGCCGCCGCCGCGCCCTGCCGTTGGCGCCGCGGAGCAGCGCTCCCTGCGGCGCTACTCCCATCACTCCCATCACTCGCATTTTTCGCAGCCCGCTTCGGGCCCCGCCATTTTCCCTCCGCTTGCCTGCACACGCAGGCTCTCCGCACTTGCCGCACTTGCCGCACATGCCCTGTGCAAGCTCATCCATGACGATTGCAAAGGTCGATGCATTGTGTTGCGGATTGCATTGTGCTCGGGTAACATCGCTCGGCGTCGAGCTAGAATTTTTTCAATAAATCGACTCACTTTACAGGGCCTGTTTGTGCACGCACAAACAGGTTCTTGCACCTGGGTCGGAGTCGGCGCATCAGCATACGGTTGCGCCTGCGCGGCCGATCGGGAGAGGCACTGGCGAATGGACGAAGGCAGGCGGCACATGCCGCCCCTTCGCTCCGGCATCCGGATGCCCAATGGCGGAGTACAAATAGGGGGCGGGTATTTTCAGTCATATCTTTCGCAATCGCGCGGTACGTTCTTCCGGCTGCGCAGCCGCCCTGCTGATTGCCCTGCTCCCGTTCGCCAGACCCGCTTCTGCCGCCCCTGCCGGCCCCGATTGCGCCCGCCCGTTGACGCTGGCGCTGCACGACCACGGCTTGCTGTACTCGTCGGCTACCGATACCGGCATCGACAAGGATTTCGCCGATGAACTGATCCGCCGCAGCGGCTGCCAGATCAACGTCAGCCTGATGTCGCGCGCGCGCATCTGGCAATTGATCGAGTCGGGCGCGCTGGACTTCAGCCTGTCGGGCATCGCCAGCCGCGAGCGCGAGCAGTTCGCCGCCTTCGCCTGGTACTTCAGCAACAAGTATTACCTGCTGGTGCGCAAGGATTCCGGCATCGCGCGGCTGGAAGACTTCGCGCGCAACGAGCGTTTCCAGCTCGGCGTCATCCGCAGCTTCCGCTACAGCGACAATGCCAACCGCCTGGTCGACAAGCTTGCCGCCGCCAACCGCGTGAGCCAGGCCGGCGGCCTCGAACCCTTATATGAAGCCCTGCTGCTCGACCGCATCCAGGGCATGATCATGGAGCCCTTCGACTATCCGGCGGTGCAGGAAAAACGCATCCGCGATGTCACCTCCATCATCGGCTTGAGCGACCCGTCGGTACCGCATGGGCTGATCATGTCCAGGAAGGCGCTGCCGCCGGCCGAGCAGGAAAAGTGGCGCGCCCTGGTCAACGGCATGCTGGCCGACGGCACCGTGCTGCGCATCTTCGAAAAATATTTCAACCCGGAACTGGCTGCTTCGATGGTCGGCCAGGCCAAGCCGTGAACTGGCTCCGCAAGACCGCGCTCCCGCTGCTGATCCTGCTCACCGGGCTGGCCGTGACCTGGGTCGCCTGGGACCATGAGCGCCAGGCGTCCAACAAGGAGCTCCATACGCAGTTTGCTTCGGCGCTGCGCGAGACGGTCAGCCGCATCGAACAGCGCATGGCGTCCTACGAGCAGATGCTGCATGGTGTGCAAGGGCTGATCTCCGCCACCGGCGCCATCGACCGCAACAGCTTGCGCGATTACGTCAGCTCGCTGAACCTGGACGCCAATTTCTCCGGCATCCAGGCCATCTCGATCGAGGAATGGATACCTGCCGGGCGCCTGGAAGCCCACCTGGAACGCATGCGCAAGCAAGGCTTGGACGGCTACGCGATCCGCCCGTCCGGCGACCGCGACGCTTACGCGCCCCTGACCCTGCGCGAACCTTACATCGGCCGCAACCGCATTCCCTTCGGCTTCGACCACTGGTCGGATCCGATCCGTCGCGCGGCCATGGAAAAAGCGCGCGACTCCGGCATGGCGGCCATCTCCGGCAAGATCGAGCTGGACCTGGAAAACGGCAACAAGACCGAACCCTCCTTCCTGATGTATTTGCCGCTGTACGAACGCGGCAAGCCGCAAGGCACCATCGCCGAGCGCCGCGCCAACCTGCTGGGCTGGGTGCATGCGGTATTTCGCATGAACGACGTGATCGCCAGCCTGTATGGCGAAAGCTCCCGCGGCATCGCCTTTTCGCTGTACGACGGGGTCGAGGCCGAGCCGCAGGCCTTGCTTTACCGTTCGCGCAATGAGGATCCGCAGCAGCAGGCGCGGCCGCCGCGCATCACCGCCACCGAATATCTGGTGGTGGCGAACCACAACTGGACGCTGAGCATGAGCGCGCTCGACAGCTTCACCGTCCAGTTCGGCCGCAACGCCGAACACCTGATCGCCGCCACCGGCATCGGCATGAGCATCACGCTGTCGCTGCTGGCCTGGCTGATGATGTCTTCCCGCGTGCGCGCGGTGCGCCTGGCGCAGCAGATGACCGCCGAGCTGCGCGCCAGCGAGGAGCAGTTCCGCGCCATCGCCGACTGCACCGTCAACTGGGAGGTCTGGTGGGGCCTGGACGGCCGCCCGCGCTGGGTCAACCATGCGGTGCGCGACTATACCGGCTACACGGTCGAGGAGTGCCTGGCGATGCGGGACTTCGTCGGCACCATCGTGCATCCGGAAGACGAACAGCGCATCCGCGCCGAGTTGTCCAGGTGCATGGACGGCCAAAAGCGCGAAGACGTCGAATTTCGCTGCGTGCGCAAGGATGGCTCGGTATTCTGGCTGTCGCTGTCGTCGGCGCCGATTACCGACCCGCACGGCACTTTCACCGGTTTTCGCACCAGCAGCCGCGACATCACCGACCGCAAGCAGATCGAGGCCGAGCTGCGCATCTCGGCGGTGGCCTTCGATTCGCGCGAAGGCATGCTGATCACCGACGCCAACAGCAAGATCCTGCGCGTGAACAAGGCCTTCACCGAGATCACCGGCTACAGCGCCGAAGAGATCGTCGGCAAGCACCCCAACCTGCTGCGCTCGGACCGCCACGGCCCCGCCTTCTTCCAGGAGATGCGCGAAAGCATCCGCCGTTTCGGCAAATGGCAGGGCGAGATCTGGGACCGCCGCAAGAATGGCGAGGTTTATCCCGAATGGCTGACCATCTCCGCCGTCAAGAACAAGGACGGCCACGTCACCCATTACGTCAGCACCCACCACGACATCAGCGACCGCAAGCTGGCCGAGGAACGCATCCGCGAACTGGCCTCCTTCGATGCCCTGACGCGCCTGCCCAACCGCGCCTTGCTGCTGGAACGCCTGAAACAGGCCATCGCGCTGTCCGCGCGCGGCAAGACCTGCTCGGCGTTGCTATTCATCGACCTCGATCATTTCAAGACGCTCAATGACACCATCGGCCATGAGAAAGGCGACCTGCTGCTCAAGCAGGTATCGCAACGCCTGCTGGCCAGCGTGCGTGAAAACGATACCGTGGCGCGCGTGGGCGGCGACGAATTCGTGGTGGTGCTGGAAGGCCTGAACGAACACCCGCAGGAAGCGGCCAACCAGACCAAGGCGATCGGCGAGAAGATCCTGGCCACCCTGGGCAACACCTACCAGCTCGACGAAGTCGAATACCGGACCACCGCCAGCGTCGGCGCCACCATCTTCCGCGGCCGCCAGGCCTCGGTGGACGAGCTGATGAAGCAGGCCGACCTGGCCATGTACAAAGCCAAGGGAACCGGGCGCAATGCCCTGCGCTTCTTCGACCCGGCGATGCAGACCGTGGTGCTGGAGCGCGCCGCCCTGGAGACCGGCCTGCGCAAGGCCATCGAAGGCGACCAGTTGCTGCTGCACTACCAGGCGCAGGTGGTCGCAGGCGGCGGCGTGACAGGCGCCGAAGTGCTGGTGCGCTGGCAGCATCCGCAGCGCGGCATGGTGTCGCCGGGCGACTTCATCCCCCTGGCCGAGGAAACCGGCCTGATCCTGTCGCTGGGCAACTGGGTGCTGGAAACCGCCTGCAAGCAGTTGTCCGCCTGGGCGCGGAACCGGCATACCGAACACCTGACCATTGCCGTCAACGTCAGCGCGCAGCAATTCCGCGAACCGGATTTCGTGCAGGCGGTGCTCGATGCGATCGAGCGCACCGGCGCCAACCCGCGGCGCCTGAAGCTGGAGCTGACCGAAAGCCTGCTGGTGGACAACGTCGAAGACATCATCCAGAAGATGTTCGCGTTGAAAGCCTACGGCGTGGAATTCTCGCTGGACGATTTCGGCATCGGCTACTCCTCGTTGTCCTACCTCAAGCGGCTGCCGCTGAATCAGCTTAAAATCGACCAGTCTTTCGTGCGCGACGTCTTGATCGACCCCAACGATGCATCGATCGCCAAGACCATCGTCAACCTGGCACAGAGCCTGGGCCTGGGGGTCATCGCCGAAGGGGTGGAAACCGATGCCCAGCGCAGCTTCCTGGCCGCTGCCGGATGCCATGCCTACCAAGGGTATTTCTTCTGCCGCCCGGTTGCGGTCGACGCTTTCGAGAAGTTCGCGCAGGAATTCGATCCCCGATTCACTGCCGCATAGGACGCATACATGAACGCATTGTCGAACTTCGCCATCAACGACAAATGGCCGGCCCGGCACCCCGACCGTATCCAGCTGTATTCGCTGCCCACGCCCAACGGCGTGAAGGTATCGATCATGCTGGAAGAAACCGGCCTGCCCTACGAGCCGCACCTGGTCAGCTTCGACACCAACGACCAGATGTCGCCGGAATTCCTGTCGCTGAACCCGAACAACAAGATCCCCGCCATCATCGACCCCAACGGCCCCGGCGGCCAGCCGCTGCCGCTGTTCGAGTCGGGCGCCATCCTGCTGTACCTGGCCGAGAAGACCGGCAAGTTCATCCCGGTCGATCCGGCCGCGCGCTACCAGGTGATCCAGTGGGTGATGTTCCAGATGGGCGGCGTCGGCCCGATGTTCGGCCAGCTCGGCTTCTTCCACCGTTTCGCCGGCAAGGAATACGAAGACAAGCGCCCGCGCGAGCGCTACGTCAACGAATCCAAACGCCTGCTGGGCGTGATGGACAAGCGCCTGGCCGAGAACAAGTGGCTGGCCGGCGACGAATACAGCATCGCCGATATCGCCACCTTCCCGTGGATTCGCAACCTGGTCGGCTTCTATGAAGCGGGCGAACTGGTCGGTTTCAAGGACTTCCCCCATGTGGCGCGCGCGCTGGAAGCCTTCGTGGCGCGTCCGGCCGTGGCCAGGGGCCTGAACATCCCAGCCCGCGGCTGACGGCCTCCGCGCCAGCGCCGTTTCCTCTATAGCATGCGCCGCTGCCCGTCTGCGGCAGCAGCGGCAGCTGTGGCAGGGAACGGCGGCGGCGCCCCCCATTCAACGCGGGTGTAAATCCCCTTTGTGCATTCGGATCGACGGATTAACATAGCGTCAACGCCTTGTGATAGCCATGCCCTGAACGCTTGCCCATGACGATCCGAATCCCCCTTCTCGCCTTCTGCCGGGCGTTGCTACTGTCCGGACTGTGCCTTTTCCTCATCAGCCCGGCGGCGCAAGCGGTCGACCTGTCGCTCAAGTCGATGCGCGTGGGCAACCTGGCGCGCGCCTATTTTTCCGAACGCGGCGGCCGGGGCATGCCGCAACCGCTGATCATCGCCCTGCACGGCAGCGGCTCCAGCGGCTCCCTGCTGGCGCGCAACACCGGCCTGACCGAAATCGCCGAAGCGGCCGGCTACATGGTGGCCTATCCCAACGGCACCGGCCTGACCATCGATGCGCGCACCTGGAATTCCGGCGGTTGCTGCGGCTACGCGCAAATGCACAAGGTCGATGACGTCGCGTTCATCCGCGCACTGATCGACAAGCTGGTGTCCGAAGGCCTGGCCGACCGCAGCCGGGTGTATGTCGCGGGCCTGTCCAACGGCGGCATGCTGGCCTACCGCCTGGCGGCCGAAGCGCCGGAGCTGTTCAAGGGCGTGGCGGTGGTCAGCGCGGTCCTGGATGTGCCGCCCGAGACGGTCAAAGCCGGCGTGCCGGTGCTGCACATCCATGGCAGCGACGATCCCTTCATCCCGTTCCTGGGCGGGGTCGGCCCCAAGGAAGCGACCCAGGTGCCGCGCCTGTCGGTCGCCAAGACCATCGACGCCTGGGTCAAGGCCAACGGCGCCGATCCCAGGCCTGACATAAACGACATCCCCGACACCGCCGGCGACGGCACCTCGGTACGCCAATACACCTACCACAGCAAGAGCGATCCGCAGGCGGTGGTGCTCTATGAGATCAAGGGCGGCGGCCACAACTGGCCGGGCGGCACCGCGCCCATGTCCAATGGCGGCAAGGCGTCGCAGAACCTGGATGCGTCGCGCGTGATTGTCGAGTTCTTCAATCGCCACGGCGGCCAACGCCCGGCCGACGACGCGGCCGACCGCAACCTGCCGCCAGGGACGGCAACGCCCATGGCGCCGGCCGCGCCCACACAGCCAACCCGCTAGGCGCGGCAAGGCCGACCGACGTACACCAGCGCCACCGACGGGCGAAATCGCACTATCATAGCGGCCAGCGTCCAACCAACATCGCCATGCCAATGAAAAGACTCATCACCAGCATCCTGATTGCCGTCGCGTTGTATTTCCTGCTGCCCTTCGTGACCAAATTCATTCCCCAATACCGCCTCGCGGTATGGTGCATCACCGCCGGCGTCGTCTCGTTTGCGGTATCGGCGCTGATGGACAGGGTCTGAGCCGGCTGCGCCCGGAAACCGCAGGACAATGAAAAACGGCCGCGACGTACTGCACGTCGCGGCCGTTCTTTCTGGCTACCGGCCTACTCGACCGGAGCGTAATCAGCACTCTCCCTTTTTGGCATGTCCCGGCGGGCAATGGTCGCGGTCATTGCCGCGCCCGGGCCGGCGCTCGCCATCGTCGTGGCGATGCGGGTTGCCGCGCCAGCCGCCCCGATCCAGCACCCACCCGTTCGGGCCCTGGCGCCAGACCGGCTGGGCGTAGGAATAACCGGAGCGCTCGCGCATCCAGCGGCCTTCGCGCCAGACGTGGTCATGACCGTTCCAGTCCCAATAGCCGGGCGCCCAGATGTAGCCGTGGCGCGGCGGCGGCAATGGTTCGACCCGCAGCGGCGGCGGGCCGATATTGATGCTGACGGAAACCTGGGCCTGCGCAACGGCGGGCAAGACGGACGCCGCGCTTGCGATGGCGATCAGAGAGGCGAAGATTATTTTTCTCATGATGAGCGATGTTGTGATGACGACAAGTAAAAACGATACATAGGCAATGCGCCGCATGCCCTGCGCATTATGGCCAGACAATAGCATCGATCACCGGGAACTGCAGCCTGGATTACAATCCGTATCTCTTTTTACAACGTGCCCAACGATGACCGCCATCCGTCACGCTCCCCCGCGATTGGGTGCTGCGCGCACCGCAATCGGCGCGCATGGAACGGCCTGGATCTGACCGGAAAATGAAAACGGCGCGCAAATTGCATTGCGCGCCGTTCCAGGCCATAAAGACCTGCGTCAGTTGCCCTTGGCTGCCTTGAACATGGCCTTGATCCCGCGCACCGCCTGGCGGATGCGCGACTCGTTCTCGATCAGGGCGAAGCGCACATACTCGTCGCCGTATTCGCCGAAACCGATGCCCGGCGACACGCAGACCTTGGCCTGTTCCAGCAATATCTTGGCAAATTCGAGCGAACCCAAAGCGCGGTAAGGCTCGGGAATGCGCGCCCAGATGTACATCGAGGCCTTGGGCACGTCGACCATCCAGCCGGCTTCGTGCAGGCCCTTGACCAGCACGTTGCGGCGCTTTTCGTAATTGGCGCGGATCTCCTCCACGCAGGACTGGTCGCCTTCCAGCGCGGCGATCGCCGCCACCTGCACCGGCGTGAAGCTGCCGTAGTCGTGATAGCTCTTGATGCGCGCCAGCGCCGCCACCAGTTTCTGGTTGCCGACCATGAAGCCGATCCGCCAGCCGGCCATGTTGTAGCTCTTGGACAGCGTGAAGAATTCCACCGCGACGTCGCGCGCGCCGGGAACCTGCATGATGGACGGCGCCTGCCAGCCGTCGAAGGTGATGTCGGCGTAGGCCAGGTCGTGCACCACCAGGATGTTGTGCTCGCGCGCCAGCTTCACCACGCGCTCGAAGAATTCCAGCTCGACGCATTGCGCGGTCGGGTTCGAAGGGAAACCCAAGATCATCATCTTGGGCTTGGGATAGCTTTCGCGCACCGCGCGTTCCAGCTCGTCGAAG
This sequence comes from Herbaspirillum sp. SJZ106, assembly GCF_006715495.1. Taxonomy (GTDB): domain Bacteria; phylum Pseudomonadota; class Gammaproteobacteria; order Burkholderiales; family Burkholderiaceae_D; genus Herbaspirillum. The sequence continues at coordinate 351,131 of NZ_VFNI01000005.1, read as the reverse complement.
AAATCCACGCCCGGGCTCATGCGCACCGAGCGAATGCTGGCGCCGGCGATGACCGCGCCGTAGATGTGGATCGGGTAACTGGGGTTGGGCACCAGCACGGTATCGCCCTTGTCCAGCGTGGCCAGCATCAGGTGCGCCAGGCCTTCCTTGGAACCGATGGTGACGATGGCCTCGCTGTCCGGATCGAAGTCCACCGCATAGCGCGACTTGTACCAGTGCGCGATCGCGCGGCGCAGCCGCGGAATGCCCTTGGACGAGGAATAGCCGTGCGTGTCGGGCCGCTGCGCCACCTCCACCAGCTTTTGCACGATATGCGGCGGCGTGGGGCCGTCCGGATTGCCCATCGACATGTCGATGATGTCCTCGCCGCGGCGGCGCGCCGCCATTTTCAGTTCGGCGGTGATGTTGAAGACGTAGGGCGGCAGGCGGTCGATGCGCGGAAAGCTGACCGGGATGGCGTTGGCGTCGGGAACAGGTGAAGAAAGAGAAGCGGAAGAAGAAACGTCAGGCGTGCGCGAAGGCTCGCGCGAATCTGCGGATTGCGTCATGTTGGACTTTCACGTTAGCGCCCGGAACCGTCCGAGCGACGTTGGGGTGAATACCCCGAGAAAGATTCTATGCGGGAACCGGCCGCCGTACAAGACATAACGGCGGCCGATCTCGTTGCGCTTCGCTCATTCGTATTTGCGCGCGTCCTCGATCACCTTGCCATCGTTAGGCAGGCTACCCGGCGCCACGAACATCACCTCGCCGCGCAGCTTGGTCAGCTCGCGCAGGCTGCCGGCCACGGCCGCCGCGTCGACGGCGGGGTCTTGCGGATCGCCGACTTCGCAATGCAGGGTCATGATGTCGTTGGCCATCTCGCCGCTCACTACCAGCCGCGCCTTGAGCACATCGCCATGGCGGCGCAGCACGTCGGCCACCTGGGAAGGATGCACGAACATGCCGCGCACCTTGGTGGTCTGGTCGGCGCGTCCCATCCAGCCCTTGATGCGGGTATTGGTGCGCCCGCACGGCGATGCGCCGGCGATCACCGCCGACAAGTCGCCGGTGCCGAAACGCAGCAGCGGGTAATCCGGGTTGAACGAGGTCACCACCACCTCGCCCACCTCGCCGGCGGCGACCGGGTCGCCGGTGCCGGGGCGCACGATCTCCAGGATCAGTTCCTCATCGAGCACCATGCCGGGGTTGACCGCGCCGTCGCTCATGGTTTCGTAGGCGATGTTGCCGATATCGGCCGAGGCGTACAGTTGCAGCACATGCGGCACGCCATGTTCATGGAACCAGCTCCGCAGCGACGGCGGCAAGGCCTCGGCGCTGACCAGCGCGCGTTGCACGCTGCTGATGTCGGCCTGCATCTCGCGCGCCTTCTCGATGATGATCTTGAGGAACGACGGCGTGCCGACATAGGCATCCGGTTTCAGGGCCGCCATCGCGTTGACCTGCAGCTCGGTCTGGCCGATGCCCGCCGGGATCACCGCGCAGCCCAGCTTGGCGGCGGCGCCTTCGACCATGAAGGCGGCCGGCGTGAAATGGTAGGCAAAGCAGTTCTGCACGATATGGCCGGCTTCCAGCCCCAGCGCCTTCATCGGGCTGGAAAAACGCCACCAGTCGGCGCAATGCCCTTCCGGATCGTAGATCGGCCCGGGCGAGACGAACAGCCGCCGCAATTGCCGCACCGGGGTGCTGTTGAGGCCGCCGAACGGCGCCTCGCGCGCCTGCAGCTCCTTCAGGTCGGACTTGCGCGTGACCGGCAATTGCGCCAGGTCGGCTCGCGTGCGCACCGCCTGCGCGTCGATATCGTGCAGGATGCGCGCCCAACCCGGCGCCGCCTGCGCGCGCGCCAGCAACTGCGGCAGGCGCCGCAGCAATTGTTCTTCACGCTGCTGCGGATCGCGCCGTTCCAGCGCATCCAGTTCCGCGAGGACTTGCCTGCTGTCTGCCATGTCGCCTCCCGATCTCAAGCGAGCCAGCGCTTGCGGCGGCGATAGAACTTCATGTCGCGGAAATTCTTGCGCCCGCCCGAGGACACGCCGAGATAGAACTCCTTGACGTCTTCGTTATCCGACAGCTCCCCGGCCGCGCCTTCCATCACCACCCGGCCGTTTTCCAGGATGTAGCCGAAATCGGCGTAGCGCAGCGCCACCATGGTGTTCTGCTCGGCCAGCAGGAACGAGACTTTCTCCCGGGTGTTGAGGTCCTTGACGATCTCGAAGATCTCTTCGACGATCTGCGGCGCCAGGCCCATCGACGGTTCGTCCAGCAGGATCATCGACGGCTTGGCCATCATGGCGCGGCCGATCGCCGTCATCTGCTGCTCGCCGCCCGAGGTGTAGCCCGACTGCGACTTGCGCCTGACCTTCAGGCGCGGGAAATAGTCGTAGATCTTTTCCAGCTCCTGCTTCACTTCGCCGTTGCTGATGCCGCGCGTGTAGGCGCCGGTCAGCAGGTTCTCTTCCACCGTCAGGTGGCCGAAGCAGTGCCGCCCTTCCATCACCTGGATCACGCCGCGCTTGACCAGGTCGTTGGGCGTCATGCGGTCGACCCGCTCGCCGCGGAATTCGATGCTGCCCTTGGTGACGTCGCCGCGCTCGGCGCGCAGCAGGTTGGAGATGGCCTTGAGCGTGGTGCTCTTGCCGGCGCCGTTGGCGCCCAAGAGCGCCACGATCTTGCCGTCCGGGACGTCCAGCGAGACGCCTTTCAAGACCAGGATCACGTGGTCGTAGATGACTTCAATATTGTTGATCGAGAGCGCAGTACTCATATGTTCGTCCGCAATTCAAAAAAGCGCCGGCGACGGATGGGAGACGTGCAAGGCCGCCGGCGCAAGCGCCTACTTCATGCAGGCAGGAGTAATGCCTTTTTCTTTTGCGTATTTGGCGGCGGAAGCCTTGAACAGCGGGTGGATCAGGTTCTTGTTGCCTTCGATCCAGTCCGACACCAGCACCCACTTGCTGCCGTCCCACTGCTGGATCTTGACCTTGCCGGAACCTTCATGGTTGTCGCACGAGGTCTTGATCTCCGGCAGCAGGCCGGTGGCGCCCAGTTGCTGCAGGCGGGCATTGGTGATGTTCATGTTTTCCAGGCCCCAGCGCACCTGCTCGCCGCTCATGACCTTGCCTTTGCCAAACTTGTCCTGCGCGGTGCGCACCGCCTCCACCGTGGCGATGGCGGCCGAGACGCCGCGGTTGTAGAGGATCGAGCCGACCTTGTTCTTGTCCTGCATGTTGCCGCGGCCGGCGCCGTAGAGCACCTTGTCGATGTCGGCGATCACCGGCACGTTCTTGCCGGCCACGTTCCAGGTCGCGCTCATGTAGCCCTTGGCGGCATCACCCGCGGGGATCGTGTCTTCCTCGGAACCGGCCCACCATGAACCGATGATCTTGTCGCGCGCGTAGCCGACCTTCTGCGCCGCCTTCAGCGCGGTCTGGTTCATCACGCCCCAGCCCCAGAAGATCACGTAGTCCGGATTCTCCTGGCGGATGCGCAGCCATTGCGCGCCCTGCTCGTTGCCGGGATGCGCCACCGGAATCTCGATCAGCTTGAACTTGCCGATGCTGGACTCGGCCTGCAGCGCCACGATCGGCTCCTTGCCGTAGGCCGAGTCGTGGTACAGGAACACGATCTTCTTGCCGGCCAGCGAACCGCCGTTCTTGCCGGCCAGGAACTTGACGATGGCCGAGACCTGCATCTGGTAAGTGGTCACCAGCGGGAAGGCATACGGGAACACCGAACCGTCCACCGCATCGGTGCGGCCGTAGCCGATCATCAAGAGCGGCACCTTGTCTTCAGCGGTCTTGTCGATCAAGGCATAGGAAATGCCGGTAGCCATCGGATTGATCGCGGTGCCCTTGGTCACCGGGTTCTTGTTCTTCATGCGCTCATAGCACTCCACGCCCTTGGCGTTGTTGTACTCGGTCTCGCATTCTTCCCAGGACAGCTTGACGCCGTTGATGCCGCCGTCCTTCATGTTCACGTAATTGAGGTAATCGACATAGCCGCCGTAGTAGGACTGGCCGTTGGTGCCGTAGGGCCCCACGCGGTAGCTGGGAATGGCGATGAACTGCTCGCCTGTCTGCGCCGCGGCCGGCAGCGCCGTCGACAGCAGGCTGGCGGCGGTTGCCGCGGCCAACATCAGGTGTTTCACGCTCTTCATGGTCTCGTCTCCTCTTGTATTGTCGTTTCCGACTTATGCGTTGCCGGTGAGCCGGCCCTTCCAACTCATGAACCTGTTGCGCCGCCCGTCAATGCGGGAACGGCCACAGTCGCAATTTCTCCTTGGCGATCTGCCACAACCGCGCCAGCCCGTGCGGCTCGACGATCAGGAAGAAGATGATCAGCGCGCCGAACACCATCAGCTGGATATGCGACACGGTGGCGTTGGTGAACGGCAGGTGCAGCAAGGCGGCCAGCGGCGGCAAGGCGTTGTCGAGGAAGATCGGCAGCAGCAGGATGAAGGCCGACCCCAGGAAAGAACCGAGAATGCTGCCGACGCCGCCGATGATGATCATGAACAGGATGCGGAACGACAGGTCCAGCGAAAAGCCGTCCGGCTCCACCGAGCCCAGGTAGCAGAACGCATAGAGCGCGCCGGCCACGCCGCAGTAAAAGGAACTGACGGCGAAGGCGGTCAGCTTGGTGCGCATGAGCGGGATGCCGATCACCTCGGCCGCCACGTCCATGTCGCGCACCGCCATCCAGGCGCGGCCGGTGGAAGAGCGCACCAGGTTCTTGGCCACCAGCGCCATGACGCACACGATGGCCAGCACGAACAGGTATTTCTTGACCGGCGTATTGATGTCGATGCCGAACAGGTCGATCTTGGGCGCGCTGATCACGCCCGAGGAGCTGTTGTTGGAGAACCAGGCGAACTTGGTCAGCGCCCACACCACGAAGAACTGCGCCGCCAGCGTCGCCACCGCCAGGTAAAAGCCCTTGATGCGCAGCGAAGGCAGGCCGAACAGCACGCCCACCAAGGCCGCGCAGCCGCCGGCCAGGATGAAGGTCAGCAGGATGGGAATGCCTTCCACCCGCAACTGGAAGTTGTAGGCGGCATAGGCGCCCACCGCCATGAAGGCGGCCGAGCCGAGCGACAACTGGCCGGCATAGCCGGTCAGGACGTTCAACCCGAGCGCGGCCAGCGCGAACACCAGGAACGGGATCAGGATCGCCGAAAACCAGTACTCGCTGCCCAGAAAAGGCACGGCGACGAAGGCCACCGCCATGAACAGCGCAAATACGATCCGATCCTGCCGGATCGGGAAGATCTGGCTGTCGGCGATGTAGCTTGTCTTGAATTGTCCTGCTTCACGGTACAGCATGTTTTTCTCCTATGCCTTGCCCACTGCGCTTCATCTCTTCCCGTTCGGGCTGAGTAGCCGCCATCGGCGGCGTATCGAAGCCAGCGCACATGTGTTTCCGTCCCGCTCCGAAACTGCCCTTCGATACGGCCTGCGGCCTGCTCAGGGCGAACGGCGCCGTATCGCATCCATCCTTTTTCTCACACCCGGTCGATATGCCGTTCGCCGAACAATCCCTCCGGCCGCACCAGCAGGAACAGCAGCGCGAACACGTAGGGAAACCAGCCTTCGATGCCGCCGAAATTGCCGCCGAAGGCGTCCTGCATGACCGGTGGGATATAGATCTCGGCCAGCTTCTCGGAGGCGCCGATGATCAGGCCGCCGACGATGGCGCCGGGGATCGAGGTGAATCCGCCCAGGATCAGCACCGGCAGCGCCTTCAACGCCGTCATGGTGAGCGCGAACTGCACGCCGTTGCGCGAGCCCCAGAGCAGTCCGGCCACCAGCGCGACGAAACCGGCCACGCCCCAGACCACCGCCCAGATGTGCTGCAGCGGGATGCCCAGCGACAATGCCGCTTGGTGGTCGTCGGCTACCGCGCGCAGCGCGCGGCCGACCTTGGTCTTCTGGAAAAACAGCGCCAGCGCGGCCACCAGCACCACCACCATGCCGGAGGCGAACAGGTCGAACTTGGAAATGCCGATGCCGATGCTGTCCATTACCGACATGATGGGCTCGTCGACGATGCCCAGGTCGATCGGGCGCACTTCGTTGCCGAACAACAAGGGTCCCAGCCCCTCAAGGAAGAAGGTCAGGCCGATGGTGGCCATGAACAGCGTGATCGGCGGCTGGTTGACCAGCTTGCGCAGCACGAAGCGTTCGGTCGCCAGGCCCACCAGGATCATCACCAGGAAGGCGCCGATCACCGCCGCCCACATCGGCATGCCCTTGTCCATCAGCCCCACCACCGCCAGCGCCGCGAAATACACCATCGCGCCCTGGGCGAAATTGAACACGCCGGAGGCCTTGTAGATCAGCACGAAGCCCAGCGCCACCAGCGAATACATGAGGCCGGAGAGCAGGCCGCTCAGCGCCACTTCGAAAAAGAATTGCATGTCGTCTCCCGATCGCCTTGCGTTTTTATTTCCGGCCCGTTCAGTGCGAGGTGCCGAGATAGGCCTTGATCACTTCCGGATTGTTCATCACCTCGTCGGGCGTGCCGTCGCCGATCTTCTTGCCGTAGTCCAGCACCACGACGCGGTCGGAGATGTCCATCACCACGCCCATGTCGTGCTCGATCAGTACGATGGTGGTGCCGAACTGGTCGTTGACGTCGAGGATGAAGCGGCACATGTCCTGCTTTTCTTCCACGTTCATGCCGGCCATCGGTTCGTCCAACAGCAGCATGCCCGGCTCGGCCGCCAGCGCGCGCGCCAGCTCCACGCGCTTTTGCAGGCCGTAGGGCAAGCGCCCCACCGGAGTCTTGCGGATATGCTGGATTTCGAGAAAATCGATCACCTCTTCCACCTTGCGCCGGTGTTCGATTTCCTCGTTGCGGGCGGCGCCCCACCACAGCGCGTTCGACAGCAGGCCGGAACGCATCTTGGTATTGCGTCCGGTCATGATGTTGTCGAGCACGGTCATTCCCTTGAACAGCGCGATGTTCTGGAAGGTGCGCGCGATGCCCTGGCGCGCGATCGCGCTCGGGCGCATGCCGCGCCGCTGCTGGCCGCGGTAGACGATGTTGCCCTTTTGCGGATGGTAGACGCCGTTGATGACGTTGATCATCGAGCTCTTGCCGGCGCCGTTGGGGCCGATGATGGCGCGAATCTCGTGCTCGCGCACATTGAAGGAGATATCGGTCAGCGCCTTGACTCCGCCGAAGGACAGCGAAATGTTCTGCAAGTCGAGGATCACGCCGCCGATCCGGCGGCCGCTGGCGGCCGTGCCCGCGTCTTGCGCATCCGGGCTCGATACCGGCGGTTGCCCGGAGGGGATAATTTCTGCAGTCATGTGTCGTTTCATGATCGTATTCATCGATAGGTCAGGATACGCTTGGGTTCGGCCGGACCGACAGGCCCGGTTCGTGTGGCTGCATGCATGCGTCGGCGCGCCGTTCAGGCCGCGCGCCCCAGCGCCGCGAAGGTCTTGGCCTCGGCGATCTTCAGGTCGGCCGCAATCATGCCCTGCCGGCCGTCCTCGAACTTCACCTGCGTCTCGATGTATTGCGACGCACGGCCGTCATACAACGCCTCGATCAGCACCGCGTACTTGTCGGCGATGAAGCCGCGCCGCACCTTGCGGGTGCGGGTCAGTTCCTCGTCGTCGGGGTCGAGCTCCTTGTGCAGGATCAGGAAGCGGTGCACCTGCGAGTCGGCCAGCAACGGATCGGCGGCGAGGTCGGCATTGACCTTTTCCACGCATTCGCGCACCAGCTCGTAGACGGCGGGATTGGCGGCCAGGTCGGTATAGCCGCTGTACGGCAGGTTGCGCCGCTCGGCCCAGTTGCCCACCGCGTCCATGTCGATGTTGATGAAGGCCATGCACTTGTCGCGTCCGTTGCCGAAGGTGACGGCCTCCTTGACGAAGGGGAAGAACTTGAGCTTGTTCTCGATGTACTTGGGCGCGAACATGCTGCCGCTTGCCATCTTGCCGACATCCTTGGCGCGGTCGATGATCTTGAGGTGGCCGTCGCTGTCGAAGAAACCGGCGTCGCCGGTATGGAAATAACCTTCGGCGTCGATGGCTTCGGCGGTGGCGTCGGGGCGCTTGAAGTATTCCTTCATCAGGCCGGGTGAGCGCACCAGCACTTCGCCGTTGTCATCGATGCGCACCTCCACGCCCTTCATCGGCCGGCCCACGCTGTCGAGCTTGACGTCGCCCGAAGGCTGCATGCAGATGGTGACGCAAGTCTCGGTCATGCCGTAGAGCTGCTTCAGGTTGATGCCAAGCGAACGGTAGAAGTCGAACAGGTCGGGGCCGATGGCTTCGCCGCCGGTATAGGCCACGCGCAAGCGCGACATGCCCAGCACATTCTTCAGCGGGCCATACACCAGCAGGTCGCCCAGCGCGTACTGCAGGCGGTCGACCAGCGATACGCCGGGCTTCCTGTCGAGGATGCGCATGCCGACACGGCGCGCCACGCGCATGAAACCGTGGAACATCGTGCGCTTGATCCAGCCGACGTCCTCGATGCGGATCATCACCTGGGTCAGGATGTTTTCATAGATGCGCGGTGGCGCGAAGTAATAGGTCGGGCCGATCTCGCGCAGGTCGCTCATGACGGTATTGGGCGACTCCGGGCAATTCAGGCAGAAGCCCGCCACGTGCTGCTGGGCGAACGAGTACAGGAAGTCGCCGATCCAGGCCAGCGGCAGGTAGCAGAGGATGTCATCGTCTTCATCGAGGCGGTCGAACTCCACCAGCGTGCGCGCGGTGGCGATCATCGCGCGGTGCGAATGGCAAACGCCCTTGGGCTTGCCGGTGGTGCCGGAGGTATAGAGGATGATGGCGACGTCGTCGGGGTTGCCGGCCTTGACCTGGTCCATGAAGAAATCGGGATGCGCGCGCTCGTAGGCGCGGCCCAGTTCCTGGACGCGGGCAAACGACAGCAGTTCCGGCTGATGGTAGTTGCGCATGCCGCGCTCATCGTCGTAGATGATATGGGCGATGCGCGGCAGGTTTTCCTTGATCTCGAAGACCTTGTCGACCTGCTCCTGGTCTTCGGCCATGACGAAGTCGACATTGGCGTCGGCCAGCACATAGGCCATGTCGGCGGCCGGCGCATCCTGGTACAGCGGCACCGACATGCCGCCCAGCACCTGCGCGGCGGACATCGCCCAATACAGGCGCGGGCAATTGTTGCCGATGATCGCCAGGCTCATGCCGCGCCTGAAACCCAGCGCGGCCAGCCCGCAGGCGAAGGCGCGCACTTCGTCGGCCACCTGCTGCCAGCTCGTGGCTTGCCAGATGCCCAGATCCTTCTCGCGGAAGGCCGGGCGCTGCGGCCGTGCCTGCGCGTGCGCAAGCAGCAGCTGCGGAAACGTTGGCGTTTCCGTCTCTTGTCTCGTCTCCACCATCTTCCCACCTTCTTTTTGTAGGTTCGGAGGATATTGCCAGGATGCTGGAAATATCCGGTGTCGGATCAGTCTGTGCCGCCTTGCTTACGTCGGTCTTACTACGTCCGTCGTGAAGTCTTGCGTGCCAGCCGTCCTGTATTTACATATTCTTTTTTTGGATGATAGTAGAGTCAGTTGTTGCCAGCGGATGTCATCTCACCGACAATTGTCAAACTTTCGATATTGCGACGCATCATGATGGAGACACCGATCAGAACCATGCTGGCAAAAAGCATCTGGGCGCAAGCACTGACAGAAGCTCAGTTGGCCCGGGTGGAGGCCGAGGTATCGAGCCGCAAGATTGCCGCCGGCGGCTACGTATGCCGCAAGGGCGATCCGGTGACGCATTGGATCGGCGTGCATGAGGGCTTGTTGAAAATGAGCAGCGTCTCGCCGGAAGGCAAGACGGTCTCGTTCGCCGGCATGGCCAACGGCGGCTGGCTGGGCGAAGGTTCCCTGCTCAAGGATGAACCGCGCAAGTATGACGTGGTGGCGCTGCGCGAGAGCGAGTTGCTCTACATGCCCAAAGCCACCTACATCTGGCTGCTGGACAACAGCATTCCCTTCAACCGCTTCCTGGTCACGCAATTGAACGAGCGCCTGGCGCTGTTCATCTCGCTGGTGGAATACGACCGCATGCTGGAACCGGATGCGCGCGTGGCGCGTTGCCTGGCGGCGCTGTTCAATCCTTACCTCAATCCCGGCATCGGCCTGAACCTGCAGATTTCCCAGGAGGAAGTCGGCAATCTCTCCGGCACCTCGCGCCAGCGCGCCAACCAGGCGTTGCAGGTGCTGGAAAAGGCCGGTTTGCTGAAAGTGGATTACGGCAGCATCACCATCAACGACCTGGATGGGTTGCGCCAGTTCCCCGGATGAACTCCGCTTGGGCGTCCGGCATTTCTTCGCCCAAAGCCGGCAGGCCAGCCTGCGTTAATGCACGGCAACACCAAAGGACAACAAGCGCCGGAACCTGATTCCGGCTAAATCCCACGCTGGCTTTCGCCAAACAAGCGCACCTGCTCCCTCACCTCTTCGAACAAGGCCTTGCCCCAGTTGCTGCGCATCTTCGAGAATCGCACACACGATGCCTTCGGTCATTTCCTTCTTGATTCGGCCTACAACCTTCATCGTCCTCCCTGCTTTGATGTCATCGTCCCTGCGTGGCGGCCTGCGGTCTTTCAAAATTCATTGCCGCGGCGGCCTGGCCAGTTTTCGATATTGTTCTACAGCTGCCTCCAAGGCGCCATCTCCTGCGTCTTCCTCCGCCTTGGAAAAACCTTCGTCCCGGTTGCTGTTTTGGCCATTTACGGCATTCAGGGTGGTGACTACCTCATTGATTGCCACTTGTGCCGGCCGGGCCAGCTCTGCGATCGTCGGCAACGAGAGTGCCCCGCATAGCGGCGAATTCGGCGCGGCGGCGCAGGCGTCAGATGGGGTTTCCGGCGTGGGCTTCGGTATCAGCGTCGCCGTGACCGGGCCATTCCTGTCCGTGACAGTACCGCCGTTTTGCGTGTACGCCGTTGCCGTCATGGCCACCGTGCCGTTAGTCGATTTGACTACCGCCGCATTGCCGATAGTCAGCGTATTGTCCGGGTTATAGCCGGGGCCGGAGATCAGCGCAATCGAGCCGCTGTCCGACAACACCTGGCCATTCACCGCCAACGGGCCATTGGCTTGCAGCGTGATCGCTCCGGCGCCGGTCGAGACAGTGCCGGCAGTCGTCATGCCGCCTGTGTTGGCGATCTTGATGGCGCCGCCATTGCCGCCTCCGGCATCGACCTGCTGTACGTCATGCACGATCAACACGTTCGTATTATTGCCGGTGTTGGCGATATTGATCGGCGCGACCGAATTCGCACCGGCGGTATTGGTAGCAGTCAGTTCAGCCACCCTGGTCAGCAGCGCACTGGCGGCGCTGCCAACGCCGCCGGTGGTATTCAGGGTCAAGGCCTGCCCCGCCAGGGTGCCGGCGCCGCTGATATTGTTGGCTGACAGGCTGATGTTTTGCGTCTTGGCGTCTACCACGCCATCCACCGCGATATTGCCAGGCGTAGTCACGTTGATGGCGCCGCCGCTGCCAATGCCGGTCAGCGTGATGGCCTTCAATGCAATGCTGTCGGCATTGTTCACCGTCAGCGAGCCGATGCCGGGCGCCGTCAGTGCGCCAATGCGATTGGCGGTGCCGCTCAGGTTGGCCGAGCCAGGCGCTGCCACACTCAATAAAGGCGTTGTCAGCGTCGTGTTGTTATTCTGGTTGATGTTGCCGCCCGCCGTCAGCGAGATGCCGGTTGCGCCGCTGATATTGCCATTGATCGTCAAGTCGTTGGCAGCCGTGAAGCCGAAGTTGCCGGTGGTGGCGCTGCCGCTGATGCCGCCCGCCATATTGCTGCCGGTCAGCGCGACCGAACCGGCGTTGACGACCAAACTATTGGCGGTAACCGGCCCGGCGCCACTGACCGAGCCGCTCATGCCGTCCAATGTCAATTGGCCCCGGGTTTTGAGAGCATCGGATACCGTGATCAGATTGCCGCGCAGGTTGAGCTGTTGGTATCCGGCCGCGCTATTGGTCAAGTCGATCGCACTGGCTACTGTCAGTGCGGCGCTGTGGCTCGTGTTCTGGCCGATGTTCAGTATCGGTGCATCCAGTCGATTCAATTCGGCGTTGGTCAGGCTCAGCTGGCCGGCAACTTTGGCGCCGAGGTTGATACCCGTGCTTGTGCTGTAGGTATCGATATTGATGATGCTGCCTGTGACGCTACCATTCAGATTAATGTTGTCGGCAGTGAAGGACAGCGATGAGTTGCTGCCGGCGCTACTGCTGATATTGCCGTTGGCGCCAAGCGTAATAACACCTCCCGCCACGGTGGCATGCGCATCGAAATTGCCGCCGGACATTGATACAGCACCATTAATGGTGACATAACTGCCTTTCAAGGTCGCATTACTGCCGTAAGTGCTCAATGCATCAATACCGCCCAAGTTCGCCACTGTCACCCCTCCTGTGCCGGAGGCGCTGCCGCTGGCAGCATCGTTGGCACTGAGCGTGATGCCTCCATACATGTCAATCGGTGCATTGACTTGAATGTCGTTGCCGGCCTGCGCAGTCAGCGAAACATTGGCGCTGTTAAATATCGCGCTGTTGAAAGTGATGTCGTGCTTGGCTTGCAGCACGACATTGCTCATCGATTCCGAGATCAGGTCGGCCCCGATCGAAGTCACGCCGCTTGCGGGGCCTGTATCGAAGGTCGCCACATCGGTCAGGGCGCCGCCGCGGCCGGATACCACGGCAATATCATACGGATCCAGCAACCAGTTGCCGATCTTGCCTGCGGCCGCGCTGGTGTTGACGCGCGCGCCGGCAACATCGAGATAGCCTCCCGACGTTTCCACCAGCCCGCCATTGCCGCCGGCCGCGCCGCCGCGCGCCGTCAATGTGCCGTACATGCGCGTCGCATCCCGCCCCCACACCACCACGGTGCCGCCATTGCCGTTCTGCGTAGCGTCGGCGCGGATCGTCGCGTCCTGGCCGACGTAGACGGCGTCGGCATTCATCACCGCCGCATTCTTGCCCTGGTAGTCGCCGCCCACCAGCACCTTGCCGCCGCCGCTTTCGCCGCTGGCGTCCACCACGGCATTGCCGGCCACGCCTACCTTGGCGCCCAGCAGCATGATCTCGCCGCCGCTATTGAGATTGCTGCCGGTGGCGCTGGTCACGCTGCCGGCTTCCACCATCGTGGTGTCGCTGGCTTTGAGTACGATCTTGCCATTTTCGCCGCGCACCGCGCTGTTGGCGTTGATGATGCCGCGCTGATTGATCAGCGCGCCGTATACGCCCACCCGGCCGCCCTGCGCCACAATGCTTCCCAGGTTCAACGCCTGGTCCGACGGCGCCGATACCACGACCTGCACATTCGGATCGGCCGAATCGAATAGCTGCACGCTCTTGCCGGCCGCCAGCACCACATCGCCATTGGGTGAGGAAATGATGCCGCTGTTTTCCACCGATGGCCCGATCAGGAAAATCTGTCCGCCGGACGGCGTGGTAATCGTGCCCTGGTTGCTGACCTTACCGGCACTGTCGCTGCCGCTGAAAATATTTTTCCCGGCAAGAAAATCGGCATTGGAAATATTGAGGCTGGAAGCCACCAGGCCGTTGACATCCACGCGCGAACCGGCGCCGAAGATCACGCCGTTCGGGTTGATCAGGAACACCTTGCCGTTCGATTGCAGGGAACCGAGGATCTGGCTCGGATCCTGGCCGGTAATCCGGTTCAGTACCCGGCTGTCGCCGCCTTGCTGGATGAAACGGGTGATTTCCCCGGCCGCAATCGAGAAACTGTTCCAGTTGATGATGGTGTTGGGGGTGTTGGTGATGGTGTACTGATTGCCCTGCTGGCTGAACGTCGCGGCGCCATTGACCACCGTCGGAGCCACCGGATTGGCTTGCGCGGCACCGAAGGCGGCTGCCATCGTAACGGCCAGTGCATTGCGTCGCAAGTGGAATGGGGTGTGCTGTTTCATTTCGGATTTTCCTCGATTAGTAGGCCAGGGCCAGGCGCGCATGCAGGCGATTGGAATCGGCGCGAGGAGTGATGCCGGCGTTGATCACATGGCCGTAATCCAGTTGCAGGTTGGCATAGCCCGACAGCACGAAGCGCACCCCAACGCCGACGCTGGCGATGGTGAGGCTGTCCAGCTCGCCCGGCAGCGCCTTGTTGCGGCTGAGATGAGCGGTATCGTAGAAACCCAGCAGACGGCAATTCCAGCCGGCCTGTGGACACAGATTCGGTGTGTATGCTTCCAGGTTGACGGCCAGGCCGGAATCGTTGGCGAATTCGCGTTCGAGGAAACCGCGCACCGACGCCGCCCCGCCGGCGCCGAATTGCTCGCCGGGGACCAGCGCATCGCGAGTGTACTGGCCGTTGGCGATGGCGCGCAGTTGCCAATCGTTTGCCAGCGCACGGGTAATGCTGCCGCTCATGCGCAGGATCGAATAGTCGGCTTTGGCATTCATGCGGGCCTGCATGAAGGCATGCCGGTCGCCGTTCGGACCACCGGGGATGTTATGCAGCAGCGTGACCAGTCCCGCCACCTCGCCCATCCTGATCGGCGCATTGGCCTGATAACCGATGCTCACCGGATGTACCGTCACGTCGTTGCCCAGTTCTACCCCGGCAAACTGCACGCTGTTCTTGAAAGCCTTGACGTCGATGCCGTACGACAAGGTGGAGCTGAAATCGCTGCGCCGGACTAGGGCCTGGTTGTAGCGTGCGCCATACGCCGAGCCCTTGCCGCTGACTGCCAGGTTGAACAGGCCGGCATTGATGGTGCCGGAATCGATGTTGGAATAGCTGGCATACAGGTCCAGCGAGTCGCCCAACGCATAGAACGGAATATGATAGCTGGCGCCATAGACCTTGACGCGTCCCGGTTCCTCGGCCGAGGTGATGTACTGCAACGTGGCGAGATGGTCGCGGCCGAACAAGTTGGCGTTTTGCAGGGCCACGGCAAGCTGGGTCCTGCCGGTGGAGGCATTGCCGGTATTGGCGGCGCTGCCCATGATTTTCCAGGGCGACTCGTCTTGCACGTCCAACACCACGTCGACGCGATCCTTGTCCTCGCCGCCTTGCAGGCGCATCGTTACCTTCCTGGCCTGGCTTTCGTTGCCCTGCTTCAGGTTGGCAGAGACCGCGTCCAGGTCGGGCGGCTGCCCTTCCTTCAGCGCAGGCAGGCTGCGACGGATATTGGCTTCATCAACATACCGGTTGTCCCTGACCGTCACGCGGCCGACCTTGGTTTCCTCGACCCGCAACGTCACCACGCCACCGTTGAGCTCCTGCTCCGGCAGTTCGATGACGACCAGCTTGTAACCTTTGTCGCGATAGGCTTTTTCCAGCGCTTCCTGCGCCTCCTTGATATCGCCGAAACCACGTTCCTTGCCGGCGTACCTGCTCACTGCGGCGTCCACCTCGGCTTGCGGCAGCAAAGTGTTGCCCTCGACCTCGAAGCGCGAGATTTCAAAACGAACGGCGCTGTCATCCGCGCCCCAGGCCGACGCCATGGCAACGGCCAGAAGGGTGCCGGCAAGCAGACGCTTTAAACCAGGCTTCATTTGCGGATTCATGGTGCTTCTTTCTGATTCTTGTTGTCATGCGCGAGATGGGCGCAGTCACTGCTTGCCATTCTGCAAAACCGCAAGCCGTTTGTCTCTACTGCATATGTAGTATTGACACCTGCTTCGGATACCCGGAAATAGCGCACGGGAGAACGCTCCGATGCCAAAGCAGCCCGGGGGACGGACGGAAAAACGGTGAAAAAAAACCGCTCATTACCTGAGCGGTTTTTCATCTCCATCGATATCAGGCAAGAATACCTAACCGACCGGAAATAAGAATCGGAAGATTCGCTGCGCGAATCAAGGCGTAAACTCCAGGCATAAAACGTAAAAACGCCCGCTTACGCGGTAATGCCGTTCAGTTAAGGCCAATTCTGAAGCACTCATCACAAACCCGTTCGGGCTGAGTAGGCCCGCCAGGGCCGTATCGAAGCCAGCGTGTCGGCCCTACCTACCAGTCTTGCCTGCCCTTCGATACGCTGCTGCGCAGCTACTCAGGGCGAACGGAGTCTGGACTCCACAAACCTCCACAAACAAAAATGCCGTTCAGCGCTTAACTGAACGGCATTACCGCTTACGCGGGCGTTTTTATCTGGCGGAGCGGACGGGGCTCTCCTACACTTGCGCAGGCCGCGGAATCGCTTGCAAGCGATTCCCTTCTCGCCCCGCCGGGAGCCGCGCAGGCGGCTCCCTCCACTCCGCTTCCAATCGGAAGATTCGCTACGCGAATCAAGGCGTAAACGTAAAAACGCCCGCTTGCGCGGGCGTTTTTATCTGGCGGAGCGGACGGGGCTCGAACCCGCGACCCCCGGCGTGACAGGCCGGTATTCTAACCAACTGAACTACCGCTCCTAAACTTGTTCAACTGCTCGATGCCGATGGTGGGTGCTGAGAGGCTCGAACTCCCGACCTAAGCCTTGTAAGGGCTCCGCTCTACCAACTGAGCTAAGCACCCCGATACCTTAACAGTTTTCCGCTTTGTCACCAGCGGCGAAGTCCGTTATTTTATAGCATCTTTCAGCGCCTTGCCAGCTTTAAATTTGGGCACTTTCGCTGCCTTGATCTTGATCGCTGCGCCGGTCTGCGGGTTGCGACCGGTACGCGCTGCGCGCTTGCCGACTGCGAAGGTGCCGAAGCCAACCAGGGTCACGCTGCCGTTCTTCTTCAGCGTGGTCTTCACCGCGCCGATGAAGGCATCGACTGCGCGGCCGGCGGCGGCCTTGGAGATGTCTGCGGCACCGGCAATATGTTCAATCAGTTCGCCTTTATTCACTTACGCCCCTTGTACAAATAAGTTTGATTATTAGTGACAGCGCTTGCGACTCAACGACAGAGCCCTTTCACCGTCGCTTGCCTTGCGGAAAAATTCCGCAGCGGCTATTAAACAAGTCGCAAATCCTTGTGTCAAGCGGGTTTCCGTCTTTTGCGGCAATTTTCAGGCTGGCAGGCCTTTTTCCGGAAAGAAGCCAGGCCGGTAGCGGCTTCAGAAAGAAAAAACGCCTCCGAAGAGGCGTTTTCAACTTGTCGCGTTACCTGTTCCGAGGCAGCGCTTTTCAGTGCTTGACCACCGGATCAACAACGCCGTCCTTGGGGGCGACGGCCGATTCGACGATCGCCTCGTCTTCCGGCAGTGCAACCGGCTGGCGCTCCAGCGCGATTTCCAGGACTTTGTCGATCCAGCGCACCGGGACGATCTCGAGCTTGTTCTTGACGTTGTCCGGGATCTCGGCGAGATCCTTCACGTTCTGCTCGGGGATCAGTACGGTCTTGATCCCGCCGCGATGCGCCGCCAGCAGCTTTTCCTTCAGGCCGCCGATCGGCAGCACTTCGCCGCGCAAGGTGATTTCGCCCGTCATCGCCACATCGGCGCGCACCGGGATGCCGCTGAAAATCGATACCAGCGCGGTCGTCATGGCGATACCCGCGGACGGGCCGTCCTTCGGCGTCGCGCCTTCGGGCACGTGGATGTGGATATCGCTCTTCTCGAACACTTCGTTCTTGATGCCCAGCTTGCGGGCGCGGCTGCGCACCACGGTGCGAGCCGCTTCGATCGATTCCTTCATCACGTCGCCCAGCGTGCCGGTGCGGATGATCTGTCCCTTGCCGGGCATGTTGACCGCCTCGATCGTCAGCAGGTCGCCGCCCACTTCGGTCCATGCCAGCCCGACCACCTGGCCGATCTGGTTTTCCTTTTCGGCGATGCCGAAATCGAAGCGGCGCACGCCCAGGAACTTGTCCAGGTTGCGCGAAGTCACAGTGACCTTCTTCTCCTGCTTTTTCAGCAGCAGCATCTTCACCACCTTGCGGCAGATCTTGGACACTTCGCGTTCCAGCGAACGCACGCCGGCTTCGCGGGTGTAGTAGCGGATGATGTCGCGGATCGCCGATTCGGCGACGCTGATCTCGCCTTCCTTCAAGCCGTTGTTCTTGATCTGCTTGGGCAGCAGGTAACGCTGCGCGATGCTGGTCTTCTCGTCCTCGGTGTAGCCCGACAGGCGGATGACTTCCATCCGGTCCAGCAGCGCCGGCGGGATATTGAAGGAGTTCGAGGTGGCCACGAACATCACGTCCGACAGGTCGAAGTCCACTTCGATATAGTGGTCCGAGAAGGTGTGGTTCTGTTCCGGATCCAGCACTTCGAGCAGGGCCGACGACGGGTCGCCGCGGAAATCCATACCCAGCTTGTCGATTTCGTCGAGCAGGAACAGCGGGTTGCGCACGCCGACCTTGGACAGGCTTTGCAGGATCTTGCCCGGCATGGAGCCGATATAGGTACGGCGGTGGCCGCGGATCTCGGCCTCGTCGCGCACGCCGCCCAGCGCCATGCGCACGAACTTGCGGTTGGTGGCGCGGGCGATCGACTGGCCCAGCGAGGTCTTGCCGACGCCCGGAGGACCGACGAAGCACAGGATCGGCGCCTTCAGCTTGTCGACGCGCTGCTGCACGGCGAGATATTCGAGGATGCGTTCCTTGACCTTGTCCAGGCCGTAGTGGTCGCCTTCCAGCACCTTCTCGGCGTTGGTGAGGTCGTTGTTGACCTTGGACTTCTTCTTCCAGGGCAAGCCCACCAGCGTATCGATATAGTTGCGCACCACGGTCGCCTCGGCCGACATCGGCGACATCAGCTTGAGCTTCTTGAGTTCGCCCTGGGCCTTTTCCAGCGCTTCCTTGGGCATCTTGGCCGCGAGGATCTTCTTTTCCAGCTCTTCCAGATCCGCGCCGTCTTCGCCTTCGCCCAGTTCCTTCTGGATGGCCTTGACCTGTTCGTTCAGGTAGTACTCGCGCTGCGACTTTTCCATCTGGCGCTTGACGCGGCCGCGGATGCGCTTTTCCACCTGCAGGATGTCAAGCTCGCCTTCCAGCTGGCCGAGCAGGTGCTCGTAGCGCTTGGCGACGTTGAAGATCTCCAGGATCACCTGCTTCTGCTCCAGCTTCAACGGCAGATGCGCGGCAATGGTGTCGGCCAGGCGGCCGGCATCGTCGATGCCGGCCAGCGAGGTCAGGATCTCGGGCGGGATCTTCTTGTTCAGTTTCACGTACTGGTCGAACTGCTGCACGATGGTGCGGCGCATGGCCTCGACCTCGGCTTCGTCGCCCTGCTCGGACTCGACCGGGGTCAGGTCGGCCACGAAATGGGTTTCCAGTTCGCTGATGTGGTGGATGCGCGCGCGCTGGGCGCCTTCGACCAGCACCTTGACCGTGCCATCCGGCAACTTCAGCATCTGCAGGATATTGGCCACGCAACCGATTTCATAAATGTCATCGGCGGAAGGCTCGTCCTTGGCGGCGGCCTTCTGGGCCGCGAGCATGATGCTCTTGCCTTGCTCCATGGCCGCTTCCAGCGCTTTGATCGACTTGGGGCGACCAACGAAGAGCGGAATCACCATGTGCGGGAACACAACCACATCCCGTAACGGCAACAGCGGCAATTGCGATTGTTCTGTAAGTATTGGAGTCGTCATGGCGGGCCTTATCAATGAATACTGTGAATGATGTTGGCACGAGTGACCAAAACACAAGTCCGGCTGAGTTAAAAAATCAGTGCAGAAAGACCGATGTCATGATCGCAACAAAATAAAAAAAGCCACACACGAAGTCGCCCTCGGGTGGCTTTGCGATGGAAGCCAGAGTGAATTGCGCCGGTTTATTTTACCGCGTTTGGCGAATACCGGACTTGATGCGGCCTGTTACTGCGTGGAGCGCCGCACTATGCCGCGGCGCTCCCTTGCTGCTGAAACTGTTTCCGGGAATCCCGCGCCCCCTCAGGCGCCGGAAACCTTCGGCTGGTCATGGTAGATCATCAACGGCTTGGCGCCGTTGGTGATGGTGTTTTCATCGACCACGACCTTGGCCACATTCTGCTGGCTGGGCAACTCATACATCACGTCCAGCAAGGCATGCTCAAGGATGGAGCGCAAACCGCGCGCGCCGGTCTTGCGGGCCAACGCTTTCTTGGCGATCGCATTCATGGCGGCGGGACGGATTTCCAGTTCGGCGCCTTCCATCTGCAGCAGCTTGGCATATTGCTTGACCAGGGCGTTCTTCGGTTCGATCAGGATCTCGATCAGCGCGGCCTCATCCAGCTCGTTCAGGGTCGCAATCACAGGCAGGCGGCCGACCAGTTCCGGAATCAGGCCGAACTTCACCAGGTCTTCCGGTTCGGCGTTGAGCAGCACTTCGGAGGCGGTCTTCTCGGACTGGCTCTTGACGCTGGCCGAGAAGCCGATGCCGCTCTTTTCCGAACGGTCGGAGATGATCTTGGCCAGGCCATCGAAGGCGCCGCCGCAGATGAACATGATGTTGGTCGTGTCGATCTGGACGAAATCCTGGTTCGGATGCTTGCGGCCGCCCTGCGGCGGCACCGATGCCATGGTGCCTTCGATCAGCTTCAACAGCGCCTGCTGCACGCCCTCGCCCGAGACGTCGCGGGTAATCGACGGGTTGTCCGATTTGCGCGAGATCTTGTCGATTTCATCGATGTAGACGATGCCCCGCTGCGCCTTCTCGACTTCGTAATTGCAGTTCTGGAGCAGCTTCTGGATGATGTTCTCGACATCCTCGCCGACATAGCCGGCTTCGGTCAGCGTGGTGGCGTCGGCGATCACGAAAGGCACGTTGAGCATGCGCGCCAGCGTCTGCGCCAGCAGCGTCTTGCCGGAGCCGGTGGGGCCGACCAGCAGGATGTTGCTCTTGGCCAGCTCGATATCGTCCTTCTTGCCCAGGTGCTTCAGGCGCTTGTAATGGTTGTACACCGCCACCGACAGGATACGCTTGGCGGTCGACTGGCCGATCACATATTGATCCAGCAGGTCGCAGATTTCCTGCGGGGTAGGCAAATCCGACTTGGCGCCTGGAACAGACTCCACGCTGGCGGCTTCATCCCGGATGATGTCGTTGCACAAATCGATGCATTCGTCACAGATGAATACCGAAGGGCCGGCGATCAGCTTTTTGACTTCGTGCTGGCTTTTGCCGCAGAAAGAGCAATAAAGCAATTTTTCGCCGCTGGAAGATTTTTTCTCGGACATAGAGCTAAAGGAGATAATTTACGGCCTGATCATACCTGCGAAATGCGGATTCGTCACGGCTTGGTCATTTTCGACCATTCGGCCCAATCCCCAATCCATCACATGGCATTTATATGTCATCTCCGGCCCGATTTATCAAGGAAACAGAGCCAAAAAAGCCGTTCTTTGCGACATTCATAAGAAAAATGCCCGGACGGCAATTCGTCCGGGCATTTTCACGCAGCCTGCTGCAGCGCAAACTCAGGCGCGCTCGTGCAGCACCTTGTCGATCAGGCCATATTCCACGGCGGCATCGGCCGACATGAAGTTGTCGCGATCGGTATCCTTGCTGATCTGATCGACCGTGCGGCCGGTCTTTTCAGCCAGGATATTGTTCAGGCGCTCGCGCAGGTACAGGATCTCGCGCGCCTGGATCTCGATATCCGACGCCTGCCCCTGGGCACCGCCCAGGGGTTGGTGGATCATGATGCGGGAGTTCGGCAACGAGAAACGCTTGCCCTTGGCGCCGGCGGCCAGCAGGAACGCGCCCATGGACGCGGCCAGGCCGGTGCACAGCGTCGACACTTGCGGCTTGATGAACTGCATGGTGTCGAAGATCGCCATGCCGGCCGAAACCGAACCGCCCGGCGAGTTGATGTACAGCGAAATGTCCTTGTCCGGATTTTCGCTTTCCAGGAACAGCAACTGGGCGACGATCAGGTTGGCCGAAGCGTCATTGACCGGTCCGACCAGGAAAATGATGCGTTCCTTCAACAGGCGCGAGTAAATGTCGTACGCGCGCTCGCCGCGGCCGCTCTGTTCAATCACCATCGGCACCATGCCGAGCATTTGCGTGTCCAGTGCAGACTCCTTGATCAGACCTGTCATGTGTGCATCCTTAGCGTAAAAGTTTTCCGATACTACGCGAGAAAACCGGATTACGCTTGCGCCTGATTGCCCATCAGTTCGTCGAACGAAACCGGCTTTTCCGAAACCTTGGCCTTGCCGAGAACGTAGTTGACGACGTTTTCTTCCAAAACAAGAGCTTCGACTTCGGCCAGGCGGCGGCGGTCGGAGAAGTAGTACTTCAGCACTTGCTGCGGATCTTCGTAGCTTTGCGCGAAGTCTTCGATCTGCGCCTTGACCTGCTCTTCGGTGGCTTCCAGCTTGTTCTGCTTGACCACTTCAGCCAGGATCAGGCCCAGGCGCACGCGACGCTCGGCCTGGGCGGTGAACAGTTCCTTGGGCAGTTGCATGACCTTCGGGTCCATGCCGCGCTGGGCCATGTCCTGCTTGGCCATTTCCGACAGGCGCTCGACGTCCTGCTCGACCAGCGCCTTGGGCACTTCCAGGTCGCTCGCCTTGATCAGCGCGTCCATCACGCTGTCCTTGGTCTTGGCCTTGGTGCGCGCAGTCACTTCGCGTTCTAGGTTCTTCTTGATGTCTTCGCGCATCTTGGCCAGGTCGCCGTCTTCGATGCCCAGCGACTGTGCGAAGTCGGCGTCGACTTCAGGCATGTGCGCCCATTCGACCTTCTTCAGGGTGATGGTGAATTCGGCGGTCTTGCCGGCCACGTCCTTGCCGTGGTAATCCTCGGGGAACGGCAGCGGGAAGGTCTTGGACTCGCCGACCTTCAGGCCGAGGGTAGCGGCTTCGAATTCCGGCAGCATGCGGCCTTCGCCCAGCACGAACGGGAAATCGTCAGCCTTGCCGCCCTGGAATTCGACGCCGTCGATCTTGCCGACGAAGTCGACCGTCACGCGGTCGCCATTCTGTGCCGACTGGTCGGCGCCGCCGTCGCCGTGCGCGCCTTGCTCGCCCTTGACGTGGTAGTGCACGC
This sequence comes from Herbaspirillum sp. SJZ106, assembly GCF_006715495.1. Taxonomy (GTDB): domain Bacteria; phylum Pseudomonadota; class Gammaproteobacteria; order Burkholderiales; family Burkholderiaceae_D; genus Herbaspirillum. The sequence continues at coordinate 328,251 of NZ_VFNI01000005.1, read as the reverse complement.
GCTGCTTGCGCAGGATGTCGATGGTCTTGTCGATTTCAGCGTCGGACACCGATGCGGTGGTCTTCTCGACTTCGGCGCCGGACAGGTCGCCGATGGCCACTTCCGGATACACTTCGAAGGTGGCGTTGAAAGCCAGTTGGCCTTCGCCGGCTTCTTCGCTGGTCTTGGGTTCGATCGACGGGAAACCGGCCACGCGCAGGTTGTTCTCGACCGCGGCGTCGTTGAATGCGCGGCCGACCTTGTCGTTGAGGACTTCGGTCTCGACCTGGTAGCCGAACTGTGCGGCAACCATCTTCATCGGCACTTTACCTGGACGGAAGCCTGGCGCCTTGGCAGTGCGGGCACGCACCTTCAGGCGCTTTTCCACTTCAGCCTGAACATCGGCCAGCGGGAAAGTCAGGGTCATACGACGTTCGAGTTTGCTCAGGGTTTCGACTGCAGTTGCCATTTAAATCGTCCAAATAATTAAGAATTCCGTAAGCCGGAGCATTCGCTTTCCCATCCGCATCGATGTGCCCGGACGAAAAGCGGCCTGCCCGACCGCGCTAAAGCTCTCTATTTTATACGCAAAAACCGCGCGGAGTCCAAAATTGGACGCGCGGCCGCGCAAAGCCCATCCAAAGCGCCGGCACTGCCCTGAAACGCAGGCCAAGGCTGGCAGTTGCAAGAATTTCATCGCGCCTGGCGGCGGCCGCCTGCAACGCTGATTTCCGCCGGGCAAGCAGCACCGGCGAGCAGCGCCGGACCACCGCAACGGTTACGTTACTTGACCGGAATCGGCGTCGACGCCGCCACCGGCACGGCCGTGACCGCATTCATCGGGCTGCCGTCGATCAGCTTGTCCGAATAGGTCAGGTAGACCAGGGTATTGCGCTTGACGTCCACCACCCGCACCACATGCAGGCGCTTGAACAGGATCGACATGCGTTCGGTAAACACGTCTTCCTGCAGCGGCAGCTTGCCGTTGAATTGCACCGCGGGCGCAACCTGGCGGCAGGCGATCGACGCTTCCGCCTTGTCTTCGGCAAGGCCGACCGTCCCCTTGACGCCGCCGGTACGCGCGCGGGAGACGTAACAGGTCACGCCGGTCACCTTGGGATCGTCATAGGCTTCGATCACCACGCGGTCGTTCCTGCCCAGCCAGCGGAAGGCCGTGCTCACGTCCGCCAGCTCATCTGCCGCCGCGCTGCCTGCCACGACGGCGCCGACACAGAACAAAAGACCCACCAGGGAATGTGCGTTGAGTTTCATGATCATGGATCTCTATATCTGCCAGCTGTGAATGGATGAAAGAAAAAGGCTGCGGCAACAATATGCCAATGTACCGTCAACGCCGGCCGCAACCGGCTGTCAGCGAATCAGTCGGCCAGCCGCTCGAAGCGCGGCACTTGCTTGCCGTCGACATCGACCGTCTCATGGAAGACCTCGCGCGGCCGTATCCACAAGCTGCCGTTGGCGGCGCGATAGACCACCATGGGCGTCAGATCCGACTCCAGCGTGGCTTCGCCGACGAATTCATAGATGCCGCCTTTGTAATGGCGATAGCGTGTCATGGCAATGTCCGAAAAGTGAGATAAACACTGGCGCAACGCCAGGCCCGGCATGGTACTCCCGCACCGGCAAAACGCAACTCCCGGCGGCAGCGCGCAAGCGCGTGCGGCCCCTTGCCCGCGGCGCGCACCGGGCGTTTCCGAAAAACACAGACATGCGCAACGGCTTGCAGTACAATAGCGCGCTTTACGAAAATGCTACCCGCATCGGTAGCGGCAGGCCTGCCGCAACACGGCTTCCAGACTGCTATCGCGCCGATGTCCGACACCTTCAGCGAGGATGGCGAAATTGGTAGACGCACCAGGTTTAGGTCCTGACGCCAGCAATGGTGTGGGGGTTCGAGTCCCCCTCCTCGCACCAGACGATCCCTTGATATTGCATGCCTCCCGGCCCTGAACGATCCAGGCACCCGGAGGCCGTTCAGGCCAGCGCCCAGGAACCACCATGCCGACCCAGGAAGAATTCGACGCCTTGAAGCAAAGCCACAACGCCTTGCTCAACAAATTCATCGAAAACAATACCGCCGACCAGATCCTGTTCTCGACGTTGTTTACCGCCGCCGCGGTGCTGTCCAAGGATGGCCGCCAGTTCACCCAGGGCGCCATGGGCATCGCGCGTTCGCTGGCCTCGCAATTGGCGGCCGGGGGCACCATGCCCAAGTCGCTGCTCGACACCGTCGAAACCCGCATCGCCACCATCGAAGCGCTGCTCCAGGACAAGTTCTGAGGTCTCTCCGCCCGCTGCATGCCATGGCGTATAGTCGACCCCACATTTTGCAACGCGAATAGAAAAGCGGCTTCATGGCTGTCGACCACTACGAAAACTTCCCTGTCGCCTCCCTGCTGTTGCCGGCCCGCCTGCGGCCTGCGGTGAGCGCCATCTATGGCTTCGCACGCAGCGCCGACGATATCGCCGACGAGGGCGATGCCCAGCCCGCGCAGCGCCTGGCCGCGCTGCAAGCCTACGAAGAACAGCTCGACCTGATCGCCGGCGCCGGGCATTGCGAGGCCCCCATCTTCCAGCGCCTGCAGCAGGCCATCGGTCAACACCAGTTGCCGCTGCAGCCCATGCGCGACCTGCTCTCGGCCTTCAAGCAGGATGTCGTGACCACCCGCTATGCGCGCTATGAGGATCTGCTGGACTATTGCCGCCGCTCGGCCAATCCGGTCGGCGCCCTGATGCTGCACCTGTACGGCGCCTTGACCGAACAGAACCTGCGCGACTCCGACGCCATCTGCATCGCCCTGCAACTGACCAATTTCTGGCAAGACGTCGCCATCGACTGGCAAAAATCGCGCATCTACCTGCCGCTGGAAGACCTGGCGCGCTTCGGCGTGAGCGAGCAAGACATCGCCGATGCCCGGGCGGATGCGCGCTGGCAGGCGCTGATGCGGTTCGAGGTGGAACGCGCGCGCGCGCTGATGCTCTCGGGCGCGCCCTTGGCAAAACGCCTGCCGGGACGGATCGGCTGGGAGCTGCGGCTGGTGGTCCAGGGCGGGTTGCGCATCCTGGAGCGCATCGGGCAAGTCAACGGCGATGTATTTCGCCACCGGCCCAAGCTGGGCCGGGCCGATTGGCTGGCAATAGGCTGGCGCGCCCTCACCATGTGACAACGCCCGCCGGGCCATTCCGGCCGGGCGGGCGCAGCAGCGTCGGCAGTGCCAGCAGCTTGCTGATCAGACCAGCAAGGCCGTAGTCAGCGAGCGGATCTGCTCTTCCGAATCGTCCAGCAGACCGCGCAACGACTGGTCGCCGATGTAGTCGTCGACCAGGCTCTCGCCGCCGATGCCGGCTTCTGCCACCGTACGCTGGAACGGCGAAGGCACCGGCGACAACTCCTTGGCCAGCAGCAAGACATCGCCGATGGTGACCGGCGGCAGCACGCGCACGCCATGCCACAAGGATTCGATCGCCTCCGTCACCGGCTGCGGCACCCCCAGCTTCTTGAGCACGGCGCGGCCGATCATCTTCTCGCCATACTCCGCCCAATCCTCGGCCCCGCCCGCCAGCAAATCGGGGAATTCATCGGTGCGCGAGAGCAGGTAAAAACCGCCGACCTCATGGACGATGCCGGCAAACATCGCCGTTTCCGGGTCGCCGTTGGTCAGCTTGGCAGTCAGCACGTGGGCCGTGGCCGCCACGTGGGCGCAGTGTTCCCACAGCTGCGCGGCCTTGATGCGCATGGCCGGGTTGCCGATGGTGCGGCCCAGTTGGCGCACGATGACCGAGGTGGTGATGGTATTGAGGGTGCGAAAACCCAGCCGCATGACGGCGACGCGCACATTGTTGATCTCGCCGCCGGAGCGGTTGTAGGCGGCCGAATTGGCGATGGCGACGGTGCGCGCCGACACCAGCGGCTCGGCCATCACCAGCTTGGCGGCCTGTTCCAGGTGGCAGTCGGGGTCCGACAATGCCTGCTGCAACTTGATCGACGCGCTGACGTTGGCCGGGAACACCAGCTCCCCGCGTCCGGCCTGCGATGCGATGTTGCGAAAGATTTCCAGTCTGTCCATGACGTCTCCAGCCTCCCAGGTTATCCGGCGGCATGCTGCAAGGCAGCATGCCGTCCGCGTGCGTTCTTTCTTGTCCGTGCGACCGTCCAGTTGCTTCCATATCGGCAGGAGCCGTCCTGTTTTTACAGGCTTCGCGCATTTTTTACAGCGGCGATTCGATGCATTCGATGCCTTGAGCTTAATGGACATCGATGACCGCCGCAATACAATGGCCGCGCCGCATTTGCCCTCCCGTGCGCACTCGGCTAGCATAGCGCCTTTGCCGGATTTTGCCCGTCCCGGCGCCAAACGGCCCTCAAAGGCATTTGTACGCCACGCCACCCACCGCCGCCATCCATGTCTCCAGACGAATACTGCCAGCAGAAGGCCGCCGCCAGCGGCTCCAGCTTTTACTACAGCTTCCTGTTCCTGCCGCCGGAACGCCGGCGCGCGATCACGGCGCTGTACGCTTTCTGCCGCGAAGTCGACGACACCGTCGATGAAATCGAAGATGCGATGGTGGCCCGCACCAAGCTGATGTGGTGGCGCAAGGAAATCGCCGCCATGCTGGAGGGCGCCCCGACCCACCCGGTGACCAAGGCCCTGCATCCGCACGTGGCCGTCTACCAGCTCAAGGGCGAGCACCTGCAGGCCATCATCGACGGCATGGAGATGGACCTCGACCAAAGCCGCTATCTCGACTACCCCGGCCTGCAGCGCTATTGCTGGCACGTGGCCGGCGTGGTGGGCATCCTCTCGGCCAGCATCTTCGGCCATACCCAGGGCGGCACCCTGCTCTACGCGGAAAAGCTGGGCCTGGCCTTCCAGCTCACCAACATCATCCGCGATGTCGGCGAAGACGGCCGCCGCGGCCGCATCTACCTGCCCGTCAACGAACTGCAGCAATTCAACGTCACCGCCGCCGACATCCTCCACGGCCGCCACAGCGACCGCTTCGAGGCGCTGATGAAATTCCAGGTGCAGCGCGCCCAGGCCATCTACGACGAAGCCTTCGCCCTGCTGCCCAAGGAAGACCGCCGCGCACAGCGCCCCGGCCTGATGATGGCGGCGATCTACCGCACCCTGCTCGACGAAATCGAGCGCGACGGCTACCAGGTGCTGAGCCAGCGCATCTCCCTCACGCCCATCCGCAAGCTGTGGCTGGCGTGGAAAACCTACGTGTTCGGCTGATGCCCAACCACGCCGCGCGCCACTACGCCGTCATCGGCGGCGGCTGGGCCGGCTGCGCGGCGGCGGTCACGCTGGCGGCGGCCGGCCGCCGGGTCAGCCTGTTCGAGGCCGGCAAGATCCTCGGCGGACGCGCGCGCCGCGTGGAGATCGACGGCCGCACGCTGGACAACGGCCAGCACATCCTGCTGGGCGCCTATGGCGCCTCGCTCAAGCTGATGAAGCAGGTCGGCGTCAAGCCGGCCGCGGCCTTGCTGCGCCTGCCGCTGCAGATGCGCTATCCGCTGCAAGCCGGAGGCGAAGGCATGGACTTCGTCGCGCCGCGCCTGCCGGCGCCGCTGCATATGGCCATCGCGTTGCTGCGCGCCAAGGGGTTGGGCAAGGCAGACAAGATGGCGCTGGCGCGCTTTTCCACCAGCGCGCGCTGGATGGGCTGGCAGTTGCACCAGGACTGCAGCGTGGCCGAGTTGCTGGAACGCTTCGAACAGACGCCGCGCCTGATCCGGCTGATGTGGAACCCGCTCTGCATTGCGGCCCTGAACACGCCCCCGGAACGGGCCTCGGCCCAGGTATTCCTGAACGTGCTGCGCGACAGCCTGGGCGCGCGCCGCGCGGCATCCGACATGCTGATCCCGCGCATCGACCTGAGCGCCCTGCTGCCGCAGGCTGCCGCCGCCTACATCGAACGACGCGGCGGGCAAGCCATCGCCGGCGCCGCGGTCGCCGGCCTGCACGCCAGCGGCGCGGCCGGCGCCTGGCGCCTGCAAGACCGCCAGGGCGGCAACCTTGGCGAATTCGCCGGGGTCATCGTCGCCACCGGCCCCGATGCCGCCGCGCAATTGCTGGACGGCGCCCAGGGGCTGGCCGACGCTTGCGACACCGGCGCCTTGCATGCGCTGGCGTACGAACCGATCACCACCTGCTACCTGCAATACGCGCCGACGCTGCGCCTGCCGCTGCCGTTCTGCGCGCTGGCCGACGACGGGCAGCGCCGCGCCTGGGGGCAATTCGTCTTCGACCGCGGGCAACTGAGCGCCGATGCGGCCGATGCCGGGCTGCTGGCGGTCGTCGTCAGCGCCGCCGGCCAGGCCATCGCCGACGGCCACGCAGCGCTGCTCGACGGCATCGCCCGGCAATTGGCGGCCGACTTCGGACGTCCCGAGTTGTCCGTTCCGCAATGGGGCAAGGTCATCACCGAAAAGCGCGCGACATTTTCCTGCACGCCGGGGCTGCAACGGCCGACCAATGCCGGCCTGCCGCCCGGGCTCGCGCTGGCCGGCGACTATGTGGCGGGCGACTACCCGGCCACGCTCGAAGGCGCGGTGCGCAGCGGCATCGCGGCCGCCCGGGCCATGCTGGCCTGAAGCGGATGCCAAAGCAGATGCCAACGCGGATGCCGCACCGGGAAAATCCGCATCCACATCATCCAAAACCCATAGCGCAGCGCAGGTTGGGCCACTATCCCGGCAACCCGGCGCCATATAAAATTTTCATGGATCGGCGGAAAGGGATTCACCCCACGCATCGCCGCTTTGATCTAGCATACGGACAAGCTCGGAGCAGCCCCGATTCCGGTTCGTGCCGGCGCTCCAACCCGCCCCGCGGCCATGTGCCGCGTTTCATTTTTACGGAGAAAACAATATGCCGGTCATGACCTGTGTCGAAGACTTTCGCCTGCTTGCGAAAAAACGGGTTCCCAAGGCCTTCTACGACTACGCCGACAGCGGCTCCTATACCGAGAGCACCTACCGCGCCAACAACGACGACCTGGCTGCGCTGAAGCTGCGCCAGCGCGTGGCGATCAATGTCGACGAACGCAGCACCCGCAGCACCATGATCGGCCACGACGTCACCATGCCGGTGGCCATCGCCCCAACCGGCCTGACCGGCATGCAATGGGCCAACGGCGAAATGCTGGGCGCCATCGCCGCCGAGAAGTTCGGCATTCCCTTCACCCTGTCGACCATGAGCATCTGCTCCATCGAAGACGTCGCCAGCGTGACCACCAAGCCGTTCTGGTTCCAGCTTTACGTGATGCGCGACCGCGGCTTCGTCAAGTCGATGATCGACCGCGCCAAGGCCGCCAAGTGCTCGGCGCTGGTGCTGACGCTGGACCTGCAGATCCTCGGCCAGCGCCACAAGGACCTCAAGAACGGCATGTCGGTGCCGCCCAAGCTGACCCTGGATACCCTGCTGGACCTGGCCAGCAAGCCCGGCTGGGCGCTGCGCGCGCTGGGCGGCCGCAAGACCTTCGGCAACCTGGCCGGCCACATCAACGGCGGCAACAGCGGCAGCGGCGTGCAAACCCTGTCCAAGTGGACCGCCAGCCAGTTCGACCCGACCCTGAACTGGGACGACGTCGCCTGGATCAAGGAACAATGGGGCGGCAAGCTGATCCTCAAGGGCATCCTCGACGTCGAAGATGCCAGGATCGCGGCCCAGACCGGCGCCGACGCGCTGGTGGTCTCCAACCACGGCGGCCGCCAGCTGGACGGCGCGATGTCGTCGATCCAGGCGCTGCCGGCGATTGCCGAAGCGGTCGGCGACCAGATCGAAGTCTGGTTCGACGGCGGCATCCGCTCCGGCCAGGACATCCTCAAGGCCGTGGCGCTGGGCGCCAAGGGCACCATGATCGGGCGCGCCTTCCTCTACAGCCTGGGCGCCATGGGCGGCGAAGGCGTCTCGCAGATGCTGGAAATCCTGCGCAAGGAACTGGACGTGAGCATGGCGCTGACCGGCACCAAGGACATCAAGGATGTCGGCCGCCAGATCCTCGTGCCCTGATTCCTCACAAGAAGCTGCAGCCAATAAAAATCCCGGACGCCGCAAGGCGGCCCGGGATTTTTTGTATCAGGAAAAACTGTCCAGACATACTACCGCCGTCGCCCGGACGAAGGTCAGGGCCCAGCGTCGTTCAGCGGCCACGGGATACAACGAAAGACACTGGATCCCGGCCTTCGCCGGGACGACGATTTGCAGAGTACCAGGGCTTAACTGAACGGCGGTTCAGGAACGCGGCTTTTCCTGCAATACCCCGATCACTTCGGTCTGCCCGTAGCGCCGCGCCAGGTCCAGCGCGGTCAGGCCATCCTTGTTCTTCAGCGTGAGGTCGGCGCCGCCGTCGCGCAATGCCGCGACCGCCGCCACCCGGCCGCGCATGGCGGCCAGCATGACCGGGGTCATCTGCTCGTCCGGCGACTCGGCATCGATGTAGGCCGACGCTTCCAGCAGCAGGCCGACGATTTCGGCATTGCCGTTGATGGCGGCGTAATGCAAGGGCGCCCAGCCCGGCCGGTTGACCTCGACCTCGCGCGACAGCAGCAGCTTCACCACCGGCACGTTGCCGTAGAAGGCCGCCAGCATCAGCGGCGTATCGCCGTTGGTGGCTTGCGCCTCCAGGTTGACGTCAGGCGCGTTGACCAGCAGGTCGAAGGCCTGCATGGAATCCTCGCGGATGGCCAGCATCAGGCCGGTATAGCCGCGCTTGGGTTCGATCAGGTTGGGTCCCATTCCCCGCTGCATCAACTGCTTGAGGAAATAGACATTGTCCATGCGGATCGCCTGGAAATAGTCCTCATAGGCGCCGGCCCGGGCCGCGCCCGGCAGCAGCATGGAGGTGTACAGCAATACCCGGCCGAAACGGCCGAAGCGGGAACGGATCTTTTCCAGCAAAGACGTCATGGCGCGATTCCAAACAGCTTGAAGAAATTGTCGCTGGTCTGGCGTGCGACTTCGGCGGCGGAAATGCCGCGCAGGTCGGCGATGAATTCGCCGACGTGACGCACATAGCCGGGTTCGTTGGTCTTGCCGCGGAACGGCACCGGCGCCAGGTAGGGCGAATCGGTCTCGATCAGCATGCGCTCCAGCGGAATGGTGCGCGCCACCTGCTGCAGCTCCTTGGCCGACTTGAAGGTGACGATGCCGGAAAACGAGATATAAAAACCCAGCTCGATGGCGGCATCGGCCACTTCCTGCGACTCGGTAAAGCAGTGCATCACGCCCGCCGCGCCGCCGGCCGCCGGGCTGGCGCCTTCTTCGCGCAGGATGCGGATGGTGTCTTCCGAGGCGGAGCGGGTATGGATGATCAGCGGCTTGGCCGTGGCGCGCGAGGCGCGGATATGCGTACGGAAACGCTCGCGCTGCCATTCCAGGTCGCCTTGCAGGCGGTAGTAGTCCAGCCCGGTCTCGCCGATGGCGACGATGCGCGGATGGTCGGCCAGCCTGACTAGTTGCTCGACATCCGGCTCGGGCGTGTCTTCATAGTCGGGATGCACGCCGACCGATGCGTAGATATTGGGATATTGCTCGGCCAGCGCCAGCACTTGCGGAAAGTCAGGCAGGTCGACCGATACGCACAAGGCATGGCTGACTTGGTTTTCGGCCATCTTGCCGAAAATCTCGGGCAAGCGCGCGGCGAGATCGGGAAAATTGATGTGGCAATGGGAATCGATGTACATGGGCACTATTGTAAAGCGATGCGTCCCCGCCTGGGGCTTTGACGGAATGCTACTTCGCCACCGGCCGCTTGGCGAGCTTGCGCTGCAAGGTGCGGCGATGCATGTTCAGCGCGCGGGCGGTGGAAGAGATATTGCCCTCGTGCTCGGCCAATACCCGCTGGATATGCTCCCACTCCAGGCGCTCCAGCGACAGCGGAGCCGCCTCGTCGGCCGGCGGGGCGATGCCGGGCGCCGCCTCCCGCGCATCCCCGTGGGCCAGCGCCGACAGGATGGAGTCGACATTGGCCGGCTTGGACAGGTAATTGTCGGCGCCCGCCTTGATCGCCTGCACCGTGGTGGCAATGCTGGCATAACCGGTCAGCACCAGCAGGCGCGCATCCGGCAATGCCTGGCGCAACGGCGACACCCATTGCAGGCCGGAATCCTTTTCCAGCTGCAGGTCGATGGTGGCGTAGTCGAAGCTTTCCCTGCGCGCCGCCGCCAGCGCCTCCTCGCCGCTGTGGGCCACGGTGGCGCGAAAACCCCGGCGCGTGAGCGAACGCGCCAGGGTACCGGCAAAAACGTCGTTGTCGTCGAGGATCAGGAAAGCGGCGCTCATCAAAAAATCGGGAACCTGTCGTTATCGATACGTAAAACCAAACCGCGTCAGGATACAGGAAACTGCAATTCAGCCACCGTGCCCACCCCCGGCGCCGAACGCAATTGCAAGCGGCCGCCCATGTGCGCCGCCGCGGCGAAGGCCAGCATCAGGCCGATGCCTTGCCCGCCGGAACGGCTGTCCACCGGCATGCGGCCCAGACGCGCCAACAATTCGGGAACGATACCGCAACCGTTGTCGGCAACCCGGATGATAGCCGTCTTTCGCCCAGCCTTGGCGGCGGCGCTGTCGTCGGCGGCCAGCGACAGGCGCACTTCGCCATCGGCGTTGCGCGCCTTGATCGCATGCGCTGCATTGTCGAGCAAGGTCAGCAGGATCTGCGACAAGTCCTGCAACTGGCCCGCAGCCGCGCCTTCCCAGCGCAGGTCGGCGGCCAGCGGCACGGCCGGATGGCGCAGGCGCCAGCCGTCGATCAGCGTTGCCAGCCACGGCCCCAGCGCGGCAGTCCGGTCGGCCTGGGCATCCGCATCCAGGCGCATGCTTTCCAGCGCCGCCTTGCAGACGGCAATCTGTTCCTCGATCACGCGCAAGTCTTCCTGGTACGGCGCCAGCGCGGCGTTGCCGGCCATGTCGCGCCGTATTTCACCGACGATCACGGCCACGGTGGACAGCGGCGTATTGAGCGCATGCGCCGCGCCGGCGGCCTGCGTGCCCAGCGCCAGAATGCGCTGGCTCTGCAACTGGCGTTCGCGCGCCAGCGCCAATTCGCCGTCGCGCGACCTGACGGCTGCGGCAATGCGGGTGACGAACCAAGTGATCAGCAGCGCCGAGATCGAGAAGTTGATCCACATCCCGGCCAGGTGGTAGGCCATCGCCTGCCCCTGGTCGTGGATGTGCAAGGGCTGGTAGAAGTAGACCAGCCCGGAATAGGCGGCCAGCGCGCACAGCGCCAACGCCAGGGCATACGGCCAGGCCAGCGTCGCCGCCCCGGCCGCCAGCGCCGGCAGGTAGAACGAAACAAACGGATTGGTCGCTCCCCCCGAGAAAAACAGCAGGGCCGAGAGCACGGCGATATCCAGCAGCAGTTGCAGGAACAGCTCGCCCTGCCCGGCCGGCGACACCCAGCGCATGCGTCCCCAGGTGGCGCCGTTGATCAGCACCTGCAAGCCGATCAGCGCCAGCAAGGCCGGCAGCGGCAAGGCGATCTGCAACCAGAAATGCGCGCCGGCCAGTACGAGCAGTTCGCCGGCGATGGTGGCCCAGCGCATCCAGAACAGGCGCGCCAGGATCTGGTGCTGCGGCAAGACAGGCACGCCGCCGGAGAAGAGAAAGGGAAAGGAAGGCTGCATGGCCCGATTATAAATGTCCGCCAGCGCAGCGCCCTGGGTGCCGGGCATGTCCGCAACGGCGCATGCCCGGCAGCGATCAGGCCACCCGCTTGCCCAAGATCACCAGGTCGCGCTCCACGCCATCCAGCGTCGCCACGCGCGGCATATGGGCCCAACGTTCGAAAGCGAAGGCTTCGAACAGCTTCAGGCTGGGCGCGTTATGGCCGAAGACGAAGCCCAGCAAGGTATGCACCTTGATCTGCGGCGCATGGGCGATGGCCTGCTCCAGGAAATAACGCCCCAGGCCCTGGCCGCGCGCCTTTTCATGGATGTAGACCGACAACTCGGCGGTGCCGGCATACGCCGGGCGGCCATAGAAATTGGAATAGGACAGCCAGCCGAGGATGTCGCCATCGCGCTCGGCCACCCATAGCGGGCGCTTGCCCGGTTCGTGGTCGTCGAACCAGGCCTGGCGCGACTGGACTGCGACCGGTTCGGTATCGGCCGTGACCTGGCGCGAGGCGATTGTGCTGTTGTAGATGGCGACGATGGCCGGCAGGTCGCCCTGGACGGCGAGGCGATGGGTGTAGTGGGAAGCGCTCATGATAAAAACAAGGGAAACAAAACAGGAATGCCGGCCGGCACGGCCATCAATCAATCAATCAATCAATCAATCAATCAATCAATCAATGAGCGATGACCGATGATCGGTCATCAATCATCGGTCAGTCGAACAGGCCGGCGTAATCGATCAGCATCTCTTCGATAAACAGCTTGGCCGACAACGGATGGTCGGCGATGGCGCGGCGCTCGCCCATGCCTTTGATCGCGCGGGAGATGGCAATGGCGTCGGCGCGTTCGGCCAGCCGGCCCAGCTCTTTCGCATAACGCGGGTAATAACGGATGTGGCCGGCGGACTTCAATGAGAACAGGTCGTACAGCCAGCGCTGCACCCAACCGACCAGCTCGGACACCGGCGCCTTCTGCAGCTTGTCGGCCGTGCGCAATGCGCCATCCACACCCGGCTGGGCCAGATGGCGCAACAGTTCGTCGAGCGCCTCGCGGCTGTCGCCCTGGGCCGCTTCCAGCGCCGCCAGCGGCGCGCCGCCCTGTTCGGCCAGCCAGGCATCGGCGTCCTTGACGCCCTGCTCCTTGAGCCAGGCCAGCGCGGCCTCCCGCGGCGGCGCCGGCAGGGCGAACTTGCGGCAGCGCGAGAGGATGGTCGGCAACAGCCGATCCAGGCGGTTCGACAGCAGCAGGAACATGGTGCCCGGCGGCGGTTCTTCCAGCGTCTTGAGCAAGGCGTTGGCGGCGGCGGTATTGAGCGCTTCGGCCGGGTACAGCATCACCACGCGCAAGCCGGAGCGGTGGGTGGAGACGTTCATGAAGTCGGCCAGCGCGCGGATCTGGTCGATCTTGATTTCCTTGGAGGGCGTCTTGCTGGCCTTGGCGCTTTTCTTTTCCTCGCCGCCCTCGTCGTCGGCGATTTCGTCTTCCAGCGCCTCGGGTCGCACGCGGCGGTAGTCGGGATGGTTGTATTGCGCGAACCAGTTGCACGAAGCGCAGGCGCCGCAGGCATGCGCCTCGGGCGTCGGGGTCTCGCACAGCAGCGACTTGGCGAAGGCTTCGACGAAGACGGTCTTGCCGGTGCCTTGCGCGCCATAGAACAGCAAGGCGTGCGGCAGGCGTTCGCGCAACTGCTGCAGTTGCGTCCAGCTCTCGTGCTGCCAGGGCAGCAGCGTTGAATCAGTGGGTGTGCTCATGGAATGGCGATCTCAATCTCAGCCTCAGAGGGCCGCGACGATGCCGCGCAGCTCTTCCCGGATCTCGGGGATGGGCCGGGTGGAATCGATGATGCGAAAACGCGCCGGAAATTCGGCGGCGCGGCGCAGGTATTCGGCGCGGGTGGCGGCGAAGAAGTTGCTTTTCTCCTGCTCGAACTTGTCCGGCGTGCGCTCGGCATCCAGGCGCGCGCGCGCCACGTCGAGCGGCACGTCGAACAACAGCGTCAGGTCCGGCTGCAGATGCGGATGGACCCAGCGTTCCAGCGCGTCCAGCTTGTCCAGCGGCAGTGCGCGGCCGCCGCCCTGGTAGGCGAAGCTGGCATCGGTGAAACGGTCGGAGATCACCCAGTCGCCGCGCGCCAGTGCCGGCTCAATCACCTGCGCCAGATGTTCGCGGCGCGAGGCGAACATCAGCAAGGCTTCGGTTTCCAGGTGCATTTTCTGGTGCAGCAGCAGTTCGCGCAGCTGTTCGCCCAGCTCGGTGCCGCCCGGCTCGCGCGTGGCGACCACGGTCAGGCCGCGCGCGCGCAGCTGCTCGGCGACGAATGCGATATGCGTCGACTTGCCGGCGCCGTCGATGCCTTCGAAGGTAATGAATTTGCCTGATGCCATGAAGGGATCGCTGAATGGATAAGTGAAGGAATCAACGCTGGTAACGGTTGACGGCCTGGTTGTGTTCGTTGAGGTTGCTCGAAAAATGGCTGGTGCCGTCGCCGCGCGCGACGAAGTACAGGGCCTCGGTCTTGTCCGGGTTCATCGCCGCCGCCAGCGAGGCGGCGCCGGGCAAGGCGATCGGCGTGGGCGGCAGGCCCGAGCGGGTATAGGTGTTGTAGGGCGTATCGGCCAGCAGATCGGCTTTGCGGATCTTGCCCTGGTAGCGCTCGCCCATGCCGTAGATCACGGTGGGATCGGTCTGCAGCAGCATGCCTACCCGCAGGCGGTTGACGAACACCCCGGCCACCATGCCGCGTTCGGATTTCTGGCCGGTTTCCTTTTCCACGATCGAGGCCATGGTCAGGGCTTCGTAGGGCGTGCGGTACGGCAGCGACAGGTCGCGCTTGCTCCAGGCTTCGTTCAGTTTCTTGTTCATCAGGGCGAACGCCTGCCTGTAGACCTGCAGGTCGCTCGCGCCCTTGGCGAAAAGATAGGTATCCGGGAAGAACAGGCCTTCCGGGTGGGTATATTCGGTCGTCAGCTTGGCCAGTACCTGCTGGTCGGTCCAGGTGATGGTGTCGTGCTTGAGGGCCGGCTGTTCGGCGATGGCGCGGCGCATCTGCTTGAAGGTCCAACCCTCGATCACGGTCAGCGCCTCCTGGGCGAACTCGCCGCGCACCAGTTGCTGCAGCAGGCGGGCCGGCGTGTAGCCGGGCTTGAGCTCATAGCTGCCGGCCTTGATGCGGCTGCCCTCGCCGCTCAGGCGCGCATACATGGTGAACAGGTCGGGGTTGATCGGCACGCCCGCCGCCGCAATCTGCTGCGAAGCGCCCGACACGCCGCTGCCCGGCGTGATGGTAAAAGCGATGGCCTGCCCGGTCGCATCGACGATGGGCTGCTTGGACCAATAGAGGCCGGCCGCCGCCACCAGGGCCGCCAGCAAGAGCAATGTCACAAATAACTTCTTCATACCAAATCGAAAATCCCTGTTTCCTGACGCGTTTTTTCGGACATCACTATAATCGAGGCATCAATGATAATCGCTGGCACGGCAGTTGCCTAATTTGCCTGCCGCGCCGGCATCTTTCGGCTGCGATTCGAAGAATTTGCGACAATTTATGACAATTGCAGCAGCAACCGGCAAGCAACACTTCTATCGCACGTTTAAACCGTGCGTAAATTATTTATGACTGAACTGACCGCCTCGACCTCCGTCTGGCTCGACTTCCTCAAACAGCAAGGCGCCCGCTTCGACGCCGACGGCGCCGAACTGCTCGGTTTCGGCGCTGCGGCGCCCGCGCCTGAGAGCCTGGAAAGCTTCATGGCGCCGCTGACCGGCCTGGGCATCATCGGCGTGGCCGGCGACGATGCCGCCAGCTTCCTGCACAACCAGCTCACCAACGATGTGGAGCACCTGGACACCTCGGCTGCCCGCCTGGCCGGCTATTGCTCGCCCAAGGGCCGGCTGCTGGCCAGCTTCCTGATGTGGCGCAATCCCGAGTTCATCTTCCTGCAACTGCCGCGCCCGCTGCAGGTCGCCATCCAGAAGCGCCTGCAGATGTTCGTGCTGCGCGCCAAGGCCAAGCTGTCCGACCAGGGCGCCAACACCGCCATCATCGGCCTGGCCGGCCCGGCGGCGAACAATGCGCTGGCCGAATGGTATCCGGTGCTGCCGGCCGCGCCGTACGCCAAGATCGACAACGCCAACGGCACCCTGATCCGCCTGGCCGATTCCGCCGGCAGCGCGCGCTACCAATGGATCACCACGCCGGAGATCGCCATCGCCGCCTGGCCCAGGCTGTGCCAGCACCTGACGCCGACCGGCCCGCAAGCCTGGCGCCTGTCCGACATCCGCGCCGGCGTGCCGCAGATCACCGCGCCGACGCAGGAGCAATTCGTGCCGCAGATGGTCAACTTCGAGCTGATCGGCGGCGTCAATTTCAAGAAAGGCTGCTACCCCGGCCAGGAAATCGTGGCGCGCAGCCAGTACCTCGGCAAACTCAAGCGCCGCACCATGCTGGCGACCGTGGACAGCGATGCCGCGGCGGCCGGCAACGAGGTGTTTGCCAGCGCCGATCCGGCGCAACCCTGCGGCATGGTGGTCAATGCCGAGGCGGCCGGCCCAGGACACTCGCTGGCACTGGTGGAAATCAAGCTGGCGGCAGCCGACGGCCCGGTCCGCCTGGGTTCGGCCGATGGCCCCGCCCTGCACTTCCACGACCTGCCCTACGAACTGGCCGATCCGCAATAAGCGGACCACGCCCCCAGGCCATGGATCTCTACATTTACTACCGCGTCCCGTCCGCGCAAACGCAGGCGCTGCAAGCCAGGCTCAAGGATGTGCAGGCGGCGCTGCTGGAGCGCTTCGGCGTGGCCGGCGGCATCAAGCGCCGCCCGGGCGAGCAAGACGGCCGGCAGACCTGGATGGAGGTCTATGAACATATCCCATCCGGCCAGGAAGACGGTTTCAGCCGCGCGCTGGAACAGGCCCTGGTCGATGCCGGCATCCCGACCCTGATCGACGGGCCGCGCCATGTGGAACATTTCGAGGATGTCGCCCTATGTGCCTGATCATCTTCGCCTGGAAAGTCATCCCCGGCATGCCGCTGATCCTGGCGGCCAACCGCGACGAATTCTATGCCCGCCCGACGGCCGATGCCGGCTGGTGGAGCGATTATCCCAAGGTGTTCGCCGGCCGCGACCTGCAAGGCGGCGGCACCTGGCTGGGCACCACCCGCGACGGCCGTTTTGCCGCCTTGACCAATGTGCGCTCGCCGTCGGAACGCCGCGCCGATGCGCCGACCCGCGGCCTGCTGGTGTCCGACTACCTGGCCGGCGACATGGCGCCGGACGAATACCTCAGGCACATCGAGCCCACCGCCCAGCGCTACAACGGCTTCAACCTGCTGGTGGGCGACCGCAACACCATGCTGTGGTATTCGAACCGCGGCCTGGACGACGCCCGCAATGGCAAGCCGCTGGATTACGGCGTCTACGGCCTGTCCAACGCCCTGCTCGACTCGCCCTGGCCCAAGGTCACGCGGGCCAAGGCGCAGTTCGCCAGCCTGCTGTGCCAGGGCGCGCCGGAAGAGACCTTCTTCGAGATGCTGACCGATGCCACCCGCGCCAACGACTGCCGCCTGCCCGATACCGGCGTCGGCCTGGAAAAGGAGCGCATGCTCTCGCCGATCTTCATCCGTTCGCCGGACTACGGCACCCGCTGCTCGACCGTGTTGCGCGTGCCCATCGTGGGCGAGCCGCTGCTGACCGAACATGTCGTCGACCCGATGGCCGTGCAATATGCGGCCGAGCCCCGCACCGACGCCAAATGCAAGATCCCCTGCAAACCCGGCGTGCAGCCCGCCGCCGAAGAAACCACGACCGCCGGCAAGACCATCGACGGCATCTGAAGGCATGATCTGAAGGCATGGCCGGGCTGCACAGGGAAGATTCCCACAAGAAATAAGCAAATCGAATATCTGATATTTGAAAGATAAATTGGCCTGATTTGATGCGCAGCAGTAAAGTTGCACCTGTCTCCTCCAATTTCCTCCTTAAAGAATTGGATTCAAGCCCACACCGCAAGGTCGTGGGCTTTTTTTTCGCCTGCACGCGGCCTGTTGGCGCCGCACCAAAAAGAAAAGCGGACCGAAGTCCGCTTTTCCGCTTGCCGGCCATCCCGGCGGCGCCGTTTCCGGCCCATCCGGGGATCAGTTGTGCATCTTGGATTGCGTGCGATCCAGCACGGCTTCCGGTGCACTTGCCTCCTCGTTGGTCTCATTGTTCAGCGCCGCCTGCAGGCGCTTCTCATCCAGCTCTCCACTCCATTTCGCCACGACCAGGGTCGCCACGCCGTTGCCGATGGTGTTGGTCAGCGCGCGCGCTTCGGACATGAAGCGGTCGATGCCCAGGATCAGCGCCAGCCCCGCCACCGGCAAGTGGCCCACCGCCGACAGCGAGGCCGCCAGCACGATGAAGCCGGAGCCGGTGATGCCGGCCGCGCCCTTGGAGGTCAGCATCAGCACCGCCAGCAGGGTCAGCTCCTGGACGAAGGTCATCGGCGTATTGGTCGCCTGGGCGATGAAGACTGCCGCCATGGTCAGGTAGATCGCTGTGCCATCCAGGTTGAACGAGTAGCCGGTGGGGATCACCAGGCCGACCACGGTCTTCTTGGCGCCGGCGTTTTCCATCTTGGCCAGCATCCGCGGCAGCACCGATTCCGACGACGAGGTGCCCAGCACGATCAGCAGTTCTTCCTTGATGTACTTGACGAACTTCCAGATCGAGAAGCCGTGCAGGCGGGTGATGATGCCCAGCACCACGAAGATGAACAGCAGGCAGGTCAGGTAGAAGGTGCCCATCAGCTTGCCCAGCGACAACAGCGAACCGACGCCGTACTTGCCGATGGTAAAGGCCATCGCGCCGAAGGCGCCGACCGGGGCCACCTTCATGATGGTGCCCACCACCGAGAACAGCACGTGCGAGATCTTCTCGATGAAGTCGAACACCAGGGTGCCGCGGCCGCCGAACTTATGCAGCGCGAAACCGAACAGCACGGCCACCAGCAGCACCTGCAACACATCGCCCTTGGCAAAGGCATCGAACATGCTGCTGGGAATGACGTTCATGATGAAGTCGGTGGTGCTGCCCAGCTTGCCCGGCGCGGTGTAGGCGGCAATGCTCTTGGTGTCCAGCGAGGCCGGGTCGATGTTCATGCCGGCGCCCGGCTTGAGCACATTGACCAGCACCAGGCCGATGATCAATGCCACGGTACTGACGATTTCAAAGTACAGCAGGGCCAGGCCGCCGGTCTTGCCGACCTTCTTCATGTCTTCCATGCCGGCGATGCCGATCACGACCGTGCAAAAGATCACCGGCGCGATGATCATCTTGATCAGTTTGACGAAACCGTCGCCGAGCGGCTTCATGGCTTCGCCGGTGGATGGGTAGAAATGGCCCAGCAGCACGCCGATCGCGATGGCGACCAGGACCTGAAAGTAAAGCGACTTATACAAAGGCTGTTTCGCCGTCATTTGTCATTCTCCAAAAAACATCAATTTCCGGCCTGCCCCGGGTAGGTATGGCGTCAGGCGCCGGGCAAACCGCCGGCCCGTCGCCGTTCGTCGCCCGCGCAGGCCATTTCGCGTCCGGGAGGCTCCTCCTCCCCGGTTCGGGCGCAAGTATGTATCAGAGCGGGCCCTGGCCGGTATTGTGGGAAACCACATCGGCGGGCAAAGACGGCTCATCCCGGGCTATTGCACCGGGGGGAACGCACCGGAATGGGAACGGGAAGGCGATTCGCCGGCCGCCATCGGGCGATGGCGCCGGCAACGAGGCATGCTTACCGAGGTATGCTTACGCCAGGCTGGCGCGCATGGTGATGTGGGGAATGCCTGCCTCCATGAACTCTTCCCCTTCGCGGGCAAAGCCATGGGCGACGTAGAACTGCTCGGCGTGGGTCTGGGCGTTGAGGATGACCTCCTTGTCGCCGCGCGCGCGGGCCGCCCCGATCAGGGCCTGCAATACCGCCCCGCCGACGCCCTTGCCGCGCCCCGCCTTCAATACCGCCATGCGGCCCACATGGCCATCCGGCAGCAGGCGGCCGGTGGCCAGCGGCGAACCGTCCTCGGCATAGGCCACGGCATGCACGCACACCGCATCCATCTCGTCGAGCTCGATCTCGGCCGGCACTTTCTGTTCGTCGACGAAGACCTCGAAACGGATCGGCTGCGCGTGGGCGCGCAGTTGCTCCCAATTGCCGACGATGATGTTCATTGGCGTCTCCCTGCGCTTGGCTGTTGCATTACTCATGGTCGAGCTTCCTGCCGATGTCGAGCCGGCGGATCAGCTTGAAGGTGCCCATGGCCTTGGCCACCAGCTTGTCGCCGTTCCACAGCTCGGCCTGGCAGAAGCACATGGTGGTCGAGCGATGATAGGTATGCCCGCGCGCGACGATGGTCTCGCCCGCGTGGCCGGCCGGCTGCAGGAAGCTGCTGCTCATCTCCACCGTGGCCGACGACTTGGCATCCGGCACGCCGGCGCGCGCCGACAGGCCCATCGCCACATCCATCAGCGTCATCGAGATGCCGCCCTGGGCCACCTGCCAGCTGTTCATGAATTCCGGCTTCAGGCGCAGCGCCATCACGGCGCGGTCGTCGCCGTATTCCAGCACCTCCACGCCGAGTTCGTGCAGATAAGGATTCCCCTGCGGGAACACATCGGTCAAGGCAAGGCTCATCGTCTGGCCGCTCAGATTTCGTAATCCATGCACTGGCGCGCTTCGCGCACCGCGCCGATGAAGGGCTTGATGGCCACATGGTCGGGGTGCTCCTGGTAGGCATCCAGCGCCGCGCGCGACTCGAACTCGGAGTACAGCACCACGTCGTAGGTCGCTTCCAGGCCGGGCTGGGCCACTATCGCCTCGAACTTCAGGATGCCGGGCACCACGTTGGCGCAACTGTCGAGCAGCGCTTTCATCTTGACGATGTTGGTGGCGCGGTCGGCGCCTTCGGCTTGCTCTTTCAACTTCCACATCACGATATGCTTGATCACGTCCGGTCTCCGATGACTTTCTTGGGCAAACCGTAATGATAAGCGAAAGGCCTCTTTCCGGCAGGGAACTGCGCCTCAGCCGCGCGCCGCGATCTTCATGAAGGAGCCGACCAGCCGCCCCTCGCGCCGCTCGGCCAGGCAGTACACATAGGTGTGCGTGCTGACCGGGTCGCCCTCGATGCGCACCATGCGAAAACGCGGGTCCGGCACGAACTCCGCCTCCGACACCGTACCCAGCCCCAGCCCGCGCGCCACCGCCTCGCGCAACGCTTCGCGGCTGCCGATCTCCATCACCACCCGCGGCGCCACGCCGGCATCCTGCATGGCCTTCTCCAGCGCCAGGCGCGTGGTCGAGCCCTTCTCCCGCATCAGCATCGGCTGCCCGGCCAGCTCGGCAAGCGCCACCGATTCGCGCTTGTAAAAGGGATGGCTGCGGTGCGCGAACAGCACCACCGCGTGGTCGGCATAAGGCACCGCGAAAAAACGCGCATCGTCGGTGAAGCTGGCCAGCACCGCCACATCGGTGACGTAGTTCTCCAGGTCGGCCAGCGACTGCGCCGAATTGCCCAGCTTGATCGACAGCTCGACCTTGGGAAAACGCGCCCGGTAGGCATCCACGATCTCGATCACATGGAACGGCCCGACCGCGCCGATGCGCAAGTGACCCACATGCAGCGCGCCGGAATTGACCAGCAGGTTCAGCGCATCCAGCTCCAGCTCGGCGATGTTCTGCGCGATCGGCAGCAGGCGCTGCGCGGTCTCGGAAAGGTCCAGCCGGCGCCCGCGGCGGAAGAACAGCTCGACATTGTGCTCGCGCTCCAGCAATTGCACCTGGGTGGTCAAGGTCGGCTGGCTCACGCCCAGGGCGCGCGCCGCGGCGGAAAAACCGCGGTGGCGGGCCACCGCCAGGAAAGCGCGCAGTTGCGAAGGAGTCATCTATAGCTCCAATCAATAGTTGACGGTATTTTTTCGGATTATATCGATAATACAGCCGTCACAAAGCCTCTTTAATCTTTGCCCTGTCCGGACCGAATCCCTCTGTCACCCCCGCATGCCTGCCTCCGCCCGGGCAGCGCCTGCCGACCGCGCCACAAGATTAAGGATAGAACATGAAACGACGCTCCCTCTTCGCCCTCTGCCTGGGCGCCCTGACCGCATCGCTGCTGAGCCAGCCGGTACTGGCGGTACAGCCGCTGACCGTGGGCCTGATCCCGGCCGAAGACTCGCAAGCCATGCTGGAAAACAGCAAGGCCGTCATCGACAGCCTGCAAAAGCAGCTCGGCATGCCGGTCAAGCCCTTCATCGCCACCGACTACAACGGCATCATCGAAGCGCTGCGCGCCAGGAAGCTCGACGTCGCCTACCTCGGCCCGTTCTCCTACGTGCTGGCCAGTTCGGTCGCCAATGTCGAAGCCTTCGCCGTGGCCGAAACCAAGAAGAGCGGCAAGAGCGCCTACAAGAGCCTGATCATCAGCCGCAAGGACAGCGGCATCCAGAACCTGGAGCAACTCAAAGGCCGCACCATGGCCTTCGTCGATCCGTCGTCCGCCTCCGGCCACCTGTTCCCCAGCGCCGGCCTGCAAAAGCTCAATATCGATCCCAACAAGTACTTCTCGCGGGTGATCTTCTCGGGCTCGCATGACGCCAGCATCCTGGCGGTAGCCAACAGGAAGGTCGACGCCGCCGCGGTGGCCGACCGCATCCTGGCCTCCGCCGTTGCCAAGGGCGTGGTGCAGCAGTCCGACCTGAACGTGGTGTGGACCTCGCCCGACATTCCCGAGTCGCCGATGGTCTGGCGGCGCGACCTCGACCCGGCGCTCAAGCAAAAGATCGCCGCCGCCTTCGCCAGCATCAAGGATGTGCAATGGGGCGACCAGAGCATGCTCAACGGCTTCGTGCCCACCAGCGACGCCGCCTATAACGTCGTGCGCGACACCGCCAAGATCCTCAATCTCGACCTCAAGGCAATGAAATGATCAGGATCAGTTCGCTCACCAAGCAATACGGCAGCAATGCCGTGCTGCGCGGCATCGACCTCGATGTCGCCGCCGGCGAGTTCCTGGTGGTGCTAGGCCCTTCGGGCGCCGGCAAGTCGACCCTGCTGCGCTGTATCAACGGCCTGGTCGCACCGACTTCCGGCGAACTGGTGGCGGCCGGATACGACGCCACCGAAGCGCGCAACGTACGCCGCCTGCGCCGCAACGTGGCCATGATCTTCCAGCACCATAATGTGGTGCCGCGCCTGTCGGTGCTCAAAAACGTGCTGACCGGCCGCCTCGGCCAGGTGTCCTCGCTGGCGTCCATCCTGCAGCTGTTCTCGCGGCAGGATGTGGCGCTGGCGATGGATTGCCTGCGCCGGGTCGAGCTCGACCACAAGGCGCATGAGCGCACCGACGCCCTCTCCGGCGGCCAGCGCCAGCGGGTGGGCATCGCGCGCGCCCTGGCGCAGCGGCCGCAGGTGATCCTGGCCGACGAGCCGGTCGCCAGCCTCGACCCCAAGACCTCGCGCCTGGTGCTGCAATACCTGCGCGCGGCCTGCCGCGAACTGGGCATCACCGTGGTGTGCAACCTGCACCAGGTCGACTACGCCCGCGAATTCGGCGACCGCATCGTCGGCCTGGCCGGCGGCAAGCTGGTGTTCGACGGCCGCGGCGACGAGCTGCGCGAGTCGCACCTCAACCTGATCTACGCCGGCCTGGAGCAGCTGCAGGGCGCGGAACCCGGCGCCGCCCACCCGCCGGCGCCGGAACTGGCCTTGCAAGGAGCCCTGTGATGAACACGCCCATGCAATCCGTCCAGGCGCGCAGCAGCTACCACGACTACATCTGGACCGGCCCGCGCCCGCTGAACCTGCGTTCCTGGCTGCTGTGCGTAGCGGCTGTCGCGCTGGCCGCCCTGGTGCTGGCCTGGAGCGCGCAAGGCACGCAACTTTCCTGGAGCGAACTGGCCAGCGGCCTGCCGCAGATCGGCGATTTCCTCAGTCGCTCCTTCCCGCCCAACTGGAGCATCCTCGGCAACCTGCTCGATCCGGCCATCGAAACCGTGCAGATCGCGCTGTGGGGCACGCTGCTGGGCGTGCTGGGCGCCATCCCGGTGTCCTTCCTCGCTGCCCGCAACCTGAACCGCAACCGTGTCGTGTACCAGGGCGTGCGCCAGTTGCTCAACGTCACGCGCAGCATCAACGAACTGATCCTGGCGCTGGTGTTCGTCTCGGCGGTGGGCCTGGGGCCCTTCCCCGGCGTGCTGGCATTGGCGCTGCATGGCGTGGGCATGGTCGGCAAGTTCTTCGCCGAAAGCATCGAGGAGATCGACGACGGCCCGCTGGAAGCGCTGCGCGCCACCGGCGCCCGCCCGCTGCAGGTGATCGCATTCGGCGTGCTGCCGCAGGTCATCACCGCCTGGATCGCCACCGTGCTGTACCGCTTCGAGGTCAACCTGCGCCAGGCCACCGTACTGGGCATGGTCGGCGCCGGCGGCCTGGGCTTCGAACTGGTCAACAGCCTGAAACTGTTCAAGTACCAGGACACCGCCACCTGCATCGTCGTGGTGACGCTGATGGTGGTGGCCGCCGACACGATCTCCAGCCGCCTGCGCCAACTGATCCAGGACGGCCGCGTCCACTGATCCCTCCCATCCGAGAACCCGAACGACAAGCCCCCGAACGACAATCTTATGTGGACCTATCACAACCCGGTATCCATCCACGCCGGCAGCGGCAGCCTGGCGCAATTGCCGGCGCTGCTGGCCGGCCGCCACGCCCTGCTGGTGACCTTCCCGGAGGCCGCCGCGCTGGGCCTGGAGCAATCCATCGCCAATCTGCTCGGCGCGCAACTGGCCGGCACCGAAAATGCCGTGCAACCCAACCCCGACGTCAGCTGGCTGTCGGCCATGCATGAGCGCGTCTGGTCGGAACATGCCGAGGCCCAGTGCGTGGTCGCCTTCGGCGGCGGCAGCGTCATCGACTGCGCCAAGGCCATGCTGGCGTCCACCCCGTCGGGCCGCTTCGACGAATTGCTGGCGCACCTGCGCGACGGCGCGCCGCTGGCCGCGGGCCGCGCCAAGGCGCTGATCGCCATCCCCACCACCGCCGGCACCGGCAGCGAGGTCACGCCCTGGGCCACCCTCTGGGACGCCGCCGCCGGCAGCAAATATTCGCTGCACCGCGACTGGACCTGGCCCGAAGCCGCCATCATCGATCCCAAGCTGATGCTGAGCCTGCCGCCCGGCGCCACCCTGGCCAGCGGCCTGGATGCGCTATCGCACGCGCTGGAGGCGATCTGGAACGTCAACCGCAATCCGGTCTCCTCCAGCCTGGCCGCGGCCGCCGCGCGCGCCATCGTCGCCACGCTGCCGCTGCTCATGCGCAAGCCCGCCGACCTGGCCCTGCGCGAACGCATGGCCATCGCCGCGCTGCAGGCCGGGCTGGCCTTCTCCAATACCAAGACCGCGCTGGCGCACTCGCTGTCCTACGACATCACGCTGCACCACGGCATCGCGCACGGCATCGCCTGTTCGTTTTCGCTGCCGCACGTGATGCGCCTGGCCTTCGGCCGCGACGCCCAGGTCGATACCCTGCTGCTGCAGATCTTCGGCGCCGCCGACCGCGACGGCGCCGTGGCCCGCCTGTCAGGCTTGCTGGAAAACCTGGGCGTGTCGACCGACCCCGCCCACTACGGCATCGCCGATGCCTGGGACACGCTGGTACAGCGTGCCCTGCAAGGCCCGCGCGGACGCAACTTCATCGCCGCCGTCCACTGAAACATACACATACAGATTCATCGATAAAGGAGTCCCCATGCCCACCGCAAACAAAGCCGCCATCGCCCTCGAAGCCGTCATCTTCGATTGGGCCGGCACCCTGGTCGACTTCGGCTCGCTGGCGCCGACCCAGATCTTCGTCGACGCCTTCAAGAGCTTCGACATCGACATCACGCTGCAACAGGCGCGCGGCCCGATGGGCCTGTCCAAGTGGCAGCACATCCGCACGCTATTGGACGACGCCGATATCGCCGGCCAATGGCAGCGCTACACCGGCCATGCTCCAAGCGACAAGAATGTCGACGCCATCTACGCGCGCTTCATGCCGATGCAGATCGCCAAGGTTGGGGAATATTCGCAGCCCATCAACGGCGCCGCGCAGATGCTGGCCTGGCTGCGCGGACGCGGCCTGAAGGTCGGCTCCTGCTCGGGCTATCCGCGCGAAGTGCTCAATGTGCTGCTGCCGCTGGCCGCCAGGGAAGGCATTGCGCCCGACCACGTGGTCGCCGGCGACGAACTGCCAGCCGGCGGCCGCCCCGGCCCCTACATGGCGCTAGCCAATGTGCTGGCGCTGAAGATCGGCGACGTGGCCGGCTGCATCAAGGTCGACGACACCGTGCCCGGCATCGAGGAAGGCATCCGCGCCGGCATGTGGAGCGTGGGGGTGTCGCTGTCGGGCAATGAGGTCGGCTATACCCAACGGCAACTGGCCGGGCTTGAACCTGCCGAGGTGATGGCGCTCAAGGCGCAGGCAGAACAAAAGCTGCGCGCGGCCGGCGCCCATTACGTGATCGATTCGGTGGCGGATTTGCCGGAAGTCGTCGCGCAAATCGAGGCCCGCCTGAAAACGGGCGAGCGCCCTTGACGCAAGCCGAGGCCCGACGCCGCTCCCGGCGCCTTCAGGTCGCGCAGATGCTGCAGCTATGCCCCTTGCAGTTATGCAGCACGCTGCTGCGCGCCGCTCCCGCATGCGCGCCCGGGCCGGCGGCGCCCTGTCCGGCCAGTTGCTCGGCCCCGTTGCGCGGGCGCCAGCGCTCCTTCACCTGCAAGCCGACCCGCCCGCCCGTGAGCATGGGCGCGGCAGCGGTCTCCTGCTGGCAATAAGGGCAAGCCACCTCGCCATGCAGCGCCTGCATACTGAGGAATTTCTCGAAAATGCCCGCGCAGTGGCGGCAACGGATGTCGTATAAGGGCATATCTGACTCCCCCACAAAATGAAGTTCGGATTCGATTCCGCGCGGCTGCGATGGGATCGCGGCCGCGCGGCCACTCTTTTTTGAACTAGCGCGTTCGTCCCCAGTACGACTTGTCGTTGAGCATGCCCTTGGGCGTGATGTCCTGGTCGAAGATGGACGTCGGCAAGGCCACCGTGCAGGCGCAGTTCGGGATATCGACGATGCCGCCGATGCGCCCTTCCACCGGCGCCGCCGTCAGCAACATGTAGGCCTGGCTGCCGCTGTAGCCGAAGTGGGTCAGGTAGTCGATCGCCTTCAGGCAAGCCTGGCGATAGGCCACCGTGGCGTCCAGGTAGTAGTTGACGCCGTTCTCGACGCTGATGCCCTCGAAGGTCAGCCATTGCTCGTAGTGCGGCTTGACGATGCTGGGCATGAAGATCGGCGAGGTGATGTTGTACTTGGCCATGCCGCCCTTGATCAGGTCGAAGCCGACGTGGCTCACGCCATCCATTTCGATGGCGCCGCAAAAGCCGATCTCGCCGTCGCCCTGCGAAAAGTGCAGGTCGCCCATCGAGAAGCCCGCGCCCTTCACGTACACCGGGAAGAAGATGCGCGTGCCGGCCGACAGGTCCTTGATGTCGGTATTGCCGCCATGCTCGCGCGGCGGCACGGTGCGCGCCGCGACCTTGGCCATCTCGTCGAACTTGGCGCCGGAGAGGCCGCGCAGCACCGCGGTGCTCGGATCAGGCGGCTTGGCCAGGCCCTTGGCCGCCAGCGGCGCCTCGCGGCGGTTCCACTCGGCCAGCAGGTCATGCGACGGCAGGCAGCCCATCAGGCCCGGATGGGTCAGGCCGGCGATGCGCACGCCGGGGATGTGGCGCGAGGTGGCGTACAGGCCTTTCAGGTCCCAGATCGCCTTGTCGGCCTCGGGGAAGTAGTCGGCCAGGAAGCCGCCGCCGTTTTCCTTGGCGAACACGCCGGAAAACCCGACCGGCGTCACCGGCTTGATGTCCAGCAAGTCGATCACCAGCAGGTCGCCCGGCTCGGCGCCTTCGACGTGGAACGGGCCGGTCAGCGGGTGCGCGCGCGTGAGGTCGACATTCTTGACGTCGGAGACATCGTCGGTGTCCTTGATCTGGGCGTCGAGGAAGTCCAGCGACTCGATCAGTATCGACTCGCCCGGCTTGACCGACGCCAGGAACGGCAGGTCGGGATGCCAGCGGTTGTGGCCCAGTTCCGGCTGCTCTGCCAGCGGCACGCCGGGCTTGATCTTGAAGTGTTGCATGCGATCTCCTTGGTGGTAAGTAGGTTCGTGGGTTGCTGTGCGTAGAAAAGCACCTGGGCCGGCACCTTCCCTTCGCAGGGGTTTTCCCTGCTTTCTCCTCCCGTTCGGGCTGAGTAGCCGCAACGCGGCGTATCGAAGACGCTCCGGATATTGGCGGACGGCATGTGCGCCTTCGATACGCCCCTTCAGGTCTACCCAGTCCGAACGGAATTCCGGATTCCGGCAATGGAATGCTGTTGCGCGCTCATCCCGCCGGCTCGGCCGGGATTCCCGGCACCGGGCATTCCGGCGTGCCGGCGGTCTTGCGCGTGATGGCCTCGACCTGGCTGCGCGCGCCTTGCGGGTCGGTGACCCAGGTCTTGTAGAAATCGAAGGGGCAATCGGCCACGCCGGCCGGCGATTCGCCTGAGTTGATCTTGCCGGTGTAGCCGCGGTGCAGCAGCTTGAACAGGTGGTTCTGCGACTGCCAGTTGCGGCGCGCGTCGCGGATCGCGCCCACCGACAGCTCGGCGTACTGGATGCCCATCTCCTCGGTGCCGCATTCGCCCAGCGTGCGGCCGTCGAAACCGACGATGGCCGAGTGGCCGAAGTAGGAATACACGCCGTCGAAGCCGGCCGCGTTGGCCACGGCGACGTAGACGTTGTTCATCCACGCCATGGCCTTGGCCACCAGCACCTGCTGCTCCTTGGCCGGGTACATGTAGCCCTGGCAGCGTACGATCAGCTCGGCGCCCTTCATGGCGCAGTCGCGCCAGATCTCCGGGTAGTTGCCGTCGTCGCAGATGATCAGGCTGATCTTCAGGCCCTTGGGGCCCTCGCACACATAGGTCGTGTCGCCCGGATACCAGCCCTCGATCGGCGTCCACGGCATGATCTTGCGGTACTTCTGCACGATCTCGCCCTGGTCGTCGATCAGCACCAGCGTGTTGTACGGCGCCTTGCGCGGATGCTCCTCGTGGCGCTCGCCGGTCAGCGAGAACACGCCCCACACGCCTGCGATGCGGCAAGCCTCGGAGAAGATGCGGGTCTCGTCGCCCGGCACGGTGGCGGCGGTCTCGTACATCTCCGCCTCGTCGTACATGATCCCGTGGGTCGAGTATTCGGGAAACACCACCAGGTCCAGCCCCGGCAGGCCCTGCTTCATGCCGACCAGCATGGCGGCGATCTTGCGGGCGTTGTCCAGCACTTCGCTGCGGTTGTGCAGGCGCGGCATCTTGTAGTTGACTACCGCCACGCCGACGGCATCCTTGCTGCTCGATATGTCTCCATGCCTCATGGCTTCACTCCTTGGCGAAAACTACGGTAAAAATCGGCTTACACCGACAGGTACTTGCTGATGGTCGGCGCATCGACGTGGTCGCGCGTGTCCTCGTAGACGAAGCGCCCCTTGTCGATCACCAGGAAACGGTCGGCGATCTCCAGCGTGAAGCTGAGCACCTGCTCCGACACGATGATGGTCAGCGCGCGGATCTTGCGGATCTCCTTGAGGCTGCGCGCGATGTCCTTGATGATGGACGGCTGGATGCCCTCGGTCGGCTCGTCCAGCAGCAGCACGCGCGGATTGGTCGCCAGCGCGCGGGCGATCGCCAGCTGCTGCTGTTGCCCGCCCGAGAGGTTGCCGCCCTTGCGGCCGCGCATGTCGTAGAGCACCGGGAACAGCGCGTACAGCTCGTCGGGCACCTTGCCGCGCGCGGCCGGGCCGAGGCCGGTCTGGATGTTTTCCAGCACCGTCATGCCGGGGAAGATCATGCGCCCTTGCGGTACGTAGGCCACGCCGCGCGCCACGCGCTGGTGGCTTTCCATGCCGCCCAGCTCGACGCCGTCGATGCTGATGCTGCCGCCGCGCAGCGGCAAGATGCCCATCAGGGTCTTGAACAGCGTGGTCTTGCCCATGCCGTTGCGGCCCATGATGGCGACGATTTCTTCCTTGGCCACCGACAGGTTGATGTCGTGGATGACCGCGCTCTGGCCATAGCCGGAGGCGAGTTGCGAGACGTTGAACATGGCTGGCTCCGGATGGTTTAGTGGCCGAGATAGACGTCGATCACCCTGGGGTCGGACTGCACCTTGTCCATGCTGCCCTCGGCCAGGATCTTCCCCTGGTGCAGCACGGTGACCTTGTGCGCGATGCTCTTGACGAAGTCCATGTCGTGTTCGATCACCACCACCGAGCGCCCCTGGCTGATGCGCCCCAGCAGCTGCGCGGTCTGCTCGCGCTCGGAAACGCTCATGCCGGCCACCGGCTCGTCCAGCATCAGCAGTTCCGGCTCCTGCATCAGCAGCATGCCGATCTCCAGCCACTGCTTCTGCCCGTGCGAGAGCAGGTCGGCCTGGGTATGCAGTTGCCGCTCGAGGAAGATCTCGGCGGCCACTGCCTCCACCCGCGCCACCACATCCGGCGAACGCTTGAAGGTCAGCGCGCCGAACACCTTGCGGCCGCGCGGGAAGGACATCTCCAGGTTCTCGAACACGGAAAGGTTCTCGTAGATCGACGGCGTCTGGAACTTGCGCCCGACGCCGGCGCGCACGATGGCGTGCTCGCTCATCTTGGTAAGTTCGTGGTTGTTGAAGCGGATGCTGCCCGAGGTGGCGCGCGTCTTGCCGCAGATCAGGTCCAGCACGGTGGTCTTGCCGGCGCCGTTGGGGCCGATCACCACCCGCACCTCGTTGCGCTGCACGTACAGGTTCAGCTTGTCGACCGCCTTGAAGCCGTCGAAGGAAACGGTGAGGTCTTCGATCGCCAATACCGGGTGGGCATCCGATTCGAATCCGATGGGTGCGTCGCTCATTTGCTGGCCTCCAGGGTGGCGACGGGCTCGATGCCGTCGCGGGTAGTCTCGGCCACGGCGGCCTTGGGCTTGGCCGGTTCCGGCGCGGTGGCCGGCTTGCCGCGCAGGCGCGCCAGCAGCCGCTTGCCCTGGGTCTGGTACAGGCCGGCCAGGCCGTTGGGAAAGTACATGACCACCGCGATGAACAGGCCGCCCATCAGGAACAGCCAGAGCTCGGGGAAAGTCTCGGAGAAATAGGTCTTGCCGAAATTCACCAGCAGCGTGCCGTACACCGCGCCCAGCAATGACATGCGCCCGCCCACCGCGGCGTAGATCACCATCTCGATCGAGGGCACGATGCCCACGAACGAAGGCGACATGAAGCCCACCTGCAGCGTGAACATGGCGCCGCCGATGGCCGAGAACATGGCCGCGGCGCAAAACACGAAGATCTTGAAGCTGGCCACGTCGTAGCCGGAGAAGCGCACCCGTTCTTCCTTGTCGCGC
The DNA here is from genome assembly GCF_006715495.1 of Herbaspirillum sp. SJZ106. GTDB lineage: Bacteria > Pseudomonadota > Gammaproteobacteria > Burkholderiales > Burkholderiaceae_D > Herbaspirillum. The sequence continues at coordinate 297,154 of NZ_VFNI01000005.1, read as the reverse complement.
ATCGCCACCAGCAGGCGGCCGAGCTTGGAAGACAGGATGTAACGGCCGGCCAGGATGCAGGCGAACAGCAGCCCGGCATTGACGAAGTACAGGATCAGCCTGGCGCTGTCGGTACGGATGTCCCAGCCCATGAGCGTCTTCAGGTCGGTGATGCCGTTGACGCCGCCGGTCAGGCCCTGCTGGCCGATGATCAGGATCGACAGGATGGCGGCGATGGCCTGCGTGACGATGGAGAAATACACGTCGCCCACGCGCCGCTTGAACATCGCCAGGCCGATCAGGAAGGCCAGCAGCGTCGGCGCCGCCAGCACCGCCAGCACGGTGAAGCCGAAGCTGTGGAAGGGTTGCCACATGGCCGGCAGTTCGGTCAGCTGGTTCCAGTCCATGAAGTCGGGAATGCCCGGGGTCGACTGGATCTTGGTGCTGATGGGGTCGGACGCTTCCAGCTTCAGGAACATCGCCATGCAATAGCCGCCGACGCCGAAGAACACGCCCTGCCCCAGGCTCAGGATGCCGCCGTAGCCCCAGCACAGCACCAGACCCACCGCCACGAAGGCGTAGGACAGGTACTTGCCGACCAGGTTGAGGCGGAACATGTCCAGCGCCAGCGGGAACACCGCCAGCAGCAAGACCGCCATCGCCAGGAGCCCGATCAGGCCTGACTTGCCGCCCAATAATTTTTCATACGCTGCATTCATGGTCGAACCTCGCGGTGGATAAGTCGGGAAAAGGCCGCCGGCATCATTTGCGCACCTTGGACGAGAACAGTCCTTGCGGACGCAGCATCAGGATCAGGATCACCGCCGACAGCGTCAGCACCTTAGCCATCGAACCGGTCAGGAAGAACTCGGCGGTGGACTGGGTCTGGGCAATCGAGAACGCCGACGCGATGGTGCCGACCAAACTCTGCGCGCCGCCGAACACCACCACCAGGAAGGTGTCGACGATGTACAGCGAGCCGCTGGTAGGGCCGGTCGAACCGATCGTGGTGAACGCCGCACCGGCCACCCCGGCCACACCGCAGCCGAGTGCGAAGGTGGTGCGGTCGACCTTGCGGGTATTGATGCCCACCGCGCCGCTCATGACCCGGTTCTGCATCGTGGCGCGCACCTGCAAGCCCCAGCGCGAACGAAACAGCAGCACGAAGATGGCGCCGGTGAGCAGCACCGTCAGCCCCATCATGAACAGGCCGTTGATCGGGATGTCGATCGAGTCGGTCGGCTTGAACGAACCCAGCAGCCAGTCCGGCAAGGTGGCGCTGACTTCCTTGGCGCCGAAGATGGAGCGGAAGGTCTGCTGCATCGCCAGCGACAGGCCCCAGGTCGCCAGCAGCGTGTCCAGCGGGCGCTTGTAGAGGCGGCTGATCAGCAGCAGTTCGGTGAGATAGCCCACGCCGTAGGCCACCGCGAAGGACAGCGCCACCGCGCCGAAAAAGTAGAACGGCTGCAGGCTGGGCGCGTAGGTGGTGGTCAGGTGCGACAGCAGGTAGGTGATGTAGGCGCCGATGGTCAGGAACTCGCCATGCGCCATGTTGATCACGCCCATCTGCCCGAAGATGATGGCCAGGCCCAGCGCCATCAGCAGCAGGACGCAAAATACCGAGAGGCCATTGAAGCCCTGCATGGCGAGGATGGCGCCGAATTCGGATAGAGAAACCATGATTGACTCCCGCCTTGGGAAACGATTTACAGGGGCGGCAGCGCCCGCATGTCACAACAGGCGCCGCCGCTTTGCTGCAGGATGGCCGGGCGCCAATGCCCGGCGATAGCGCTTACTGGTAACCCTTGGGGAAAGGATTGGGCTCGATCAGATCGGACTCGTAGACGACCTTGAACTGGCCATCCTTCTGCGCCTGGCCGATGCGGGTCTTGCTCCACAGGTGATGGTTCTCGTGAACCTTGACGTAGCCTTCCGGCGCGGTCTTGAGTTCGATGCCGGGCGAAGCCGCGACCACCTTGTCGACATCGAAGCTGCCGGCCTTCTCGACCGCCGCCTTCCACAGCCAGGGGCCGAGGTAGGCGGCCTGGGTGACGTCGCCGATCACCGAGTTGGCGCCGAATTTGGCCTTGAACTCGGCCACGAATTTCTTGTTGTTGGCGTTGTCCAGGCTCTGGAAATACTTCATCGAGGCGAAGAAGCCTTCGACGTTCTCGCCGCCGATGCCCAGCATTTCATCCTCGGTCACCGAGATGGTCAGCAGGTTCTGGGTCTTGGCGGTGACGCCGGCCGCCTTGAGCTGCTTGTAGAAGGCCACGTTGCTGCCGCCGACCACGTCGGCGAAGATGACGTCGGGCTTTTTCAGCTTGATCTTGTTGATCAGCGAACCGAACTGGGTATTGCCGAGCGGGTAGTACTCCTCGCCCACCACCGAGCCCTTGAGCACGTTTTCGATATGCTTGCGCGCGATCTTGTTGGAGGTGCGCGGCCAGATGTAGTCCGAGCCGACCAGGAAGAAGGTCTTGGCCTTCTTTTCCTTGGCCACCCAGTTCAGCCCGGCCAGCACCTGCTGCGTCGCCTCCTGCCCGGTATAGAACACGTTCTTGGACTGTTCCAGGCCTTCATAGAAGGTCGGGTAGTACAACAGGCCGTTGTCCTTCTCGAACACCGGCAGCACGGCCTTGCGCGAGGCCGAGGTCCAGCAGCCGAACACGGCCGCGACGCGGTCGTTCTCCAGCAGCTTCTTGGCTTTCTCGGCGAAGGTCGGCCAGTCGCTGGCGCCGTCTTCCTGGATGATCTTGATCTTGCGGCCGAGGATGCCGCCCATGGCGTTGATCTGGTCGATCGCCAAGCGCTCGGCCTGGATCGAACCGGTTTCGCTGATGGCCATGGTGCCGGTGGCCGAGTGCAGCTGGCCGACGGTGACTTCGGTGTCGGTGATGGCCAATTTGGTGGTGTTGACCTTGGCGGTCGGGAACTGCTGCGCCGAAGCCAGGCCCGGCAGCGCGGCGGCAGCCGCACCGGCGGCCAGTCCCGCCAGGATCTTGCGGCGTTGGGGCGAAGGCGGTCTGGAAGAGGAACGGTGCGACATGCGGTACTCCTTTCGAGGCTTTGTTGGATGTTGTAGAAGCGATCGTGGCCTTGCCAGGCCGGCGCCGGAACGGGCCGGTCGAAACGAATGCGGACGGCGCCGCAACTTGGATGCGGGCATGCGAGCTGTTCCCCCGCTGCGCCCGCCGGCACTGCGCTGTCCGTCGTTCTGGGACGAAGAATAGGGTTGGCGATGCAGTGCAACAATACGTTGTTCGACGTAACGGCCGGGCGTATCCGGCCGGGCCCGCGCGCACATGTTTCGAACACGCGCGGCATGTTATTGGTGCATCGGGCATCCATCGCCGCGCCGCGCAAGCCTGCGCAAAACCCCTGGCCTGCGATGTTTTGGTGAAACCGGCGAGAAATGGCCCGGCGGCATACGTCATTTGACGTATGCCCTCGCCGGCCGATTGGTTTGAAAATTGCTAGCAAGAAGCGCAGGAAGCAGCGCCGCCGAAAGATGCTGTCCCGCAGGATGGGACAAGCTCCGCCGGCACGAGCGGGCTTCTCGCGCACGGCCTCCGGCCCCCTGACAACAACGCGAGCAATATGTGACCAATCCCGCCACGCAACGCATCGTCAAAGTCCGGCGCGACTACAACACCTGGGTCGCCAACGAGATGCTGGAAGACTACGCGCTGCGCTATACGCCGCGCTCGTTCCGGCGCTGGTCGGAGTTCCGCCTGGCCAACACGGCGCTGGGCGCGACCTCGTTCCTGGCGCTGGAGGCCATCAGCGGCGCCATCACCCTGAGCTACGGCTTTACCAACACCTTCTGGGCCATCGCCTGCGTGGTGGTGCTGTTCTTCCTGACCGGGCTGCCGATCAGCTATTACGCCGCCCGCTATGGCGTCGACATGGACCTGCTCACGCGCGGCGCCGGCTTCGGCTACATCGGCTCCACCGTCACTTCGCTGATCTACGCCAGCTTCACCTTCATCTTCTTCGCGCTGGAGGCGGCCATCATGGCCCAGGCCATCGAGATCTATTTCGGCCTGCCGCTGGTCTACGGCTATGTGCTGTGCTCGCTGATCATCATCCCCATGGTGGCCTACGGCATTACCCTGATCAACCGCCTGCAGATGTGGACGCAACCGCTGTGGATCGTGCTGCTGGCCCTGCCCTACATCTGCGTGCTGTACAAGGAACCGGAGGCGCTGGCCAACCTGCTCACCTTCGCCGGGCGTGCCGAGGATGGTAGCTCGTTCAACATCCTGCTCTTCGGCGCCGCCGCCACGGTGGCCTTCTCGCTGATCGCGCAGATCGGCGAGCAGGTCGACTTCCTGCGCTTCCTGCCGGAAAAGACCGCGGCCAACCGCGGCCGCTGGTGGACCGCCCTGCTGCTGGCCGGGCCCGGCTGGATATTGCTGGGCGGCGCCAAGATGCTGGGCGGCGCGCTGCTGGCCTTCCTCGCCATCCAGCACGAGGTGCCGATGGCCAAGGCGGTGGAGCCGACCCAGATGTACCTGATCGGCTACCAGTACGTCTTTTCCAATCCGGCGCTGGCGCTGGGCGCGGTGGTGCTGTTCGTGGTGGTGTCGCAGATCAAGATCAACGTCACCAACGCCTACGCCGGTTCGCTGGCCTGGTCCAACTTCTTCGCGCGGGTGACCCACAGCCATCCCGGCCGCGTGGTGTGGCTGGTGTTCAACGTGCTGATCGCGGTGCTGCTGATGGAGCTGGGCGTGTTCAATGCGCTGGAGCATGTGCTGGCGCTGTACAGCCTGGTGGCGATTTCCTGGATCGGCGCGGTGGTCTCGGACCTGGTCATCAACAAGCCGCTCAAGCTGAGTCCGGCCCATATCGAGTTCAAGCGCGCCCACCTGTACGATGTCAATCCGGTGGGCGTGGGCGCGATGGCGATCGCCTCGCTGCTGTCGGCGATCGCCATGTCGGGCGTGCTGGGCAAGCTGGCCGCGGCGATGGCGCCCTTCATCGCGCTGGGCACGGCGCTGCTGTGCGCGCCGCTGATCGCCGTCGCCACCAGGAGCCGTTACTACATCGCCCGGCGCGACACCTTGTCCGACCACAGCCACGCCCAGGGCCAGCTCGACTGCGTGATCTGCGGCAACCGTTTCGAAACGCCCGACATGGCGTACTGCCCGGCTTACCAGGGCTCGATCTGCTCGCTGTGCTGCTCGCTCGACGCGCGCTGCAACGACCGCTGCAAGGCGCCCGCGGCGCGCCTGCCCAACCAGATCTTCCAGACCTTGCGCAGCCTGGTGCCGGCGCGCTTCACGCTCAAGCTCAATACCCGCATCAGCCACTACCTGATCGTGTTCGGCACGCTGGCCGGCGGCCTGGCGGTCATCCTGTGGATGCTGTACTTCCAGCAGATGGCCGACAGTTCCGGCCTGGCGACGGCCGGGCCGGCCTCCATCAAAAGCATCTTCGTCAAGCTGTTTTGCATGCTGCTGGTGCTGCTCGGGGTCGGCTCATGGTGGCTGGTGCTGACCAACGAAAGCCGCGCGGTCGCGCAGGAGGAATCCGAGCGCCAGACCAACCTGCTGCTGCAGGAGATCGAAGCGCACAAGCAGACCGACGCCGAACTGCAGCGCGCCAAGGAAGCCGCCGAATCGGCCAACCTGGCCAAGAGCCGCTTCGTGGCCGGCATGAGCCACGAGCTGCGCACCCCGCTCAACAGCATCCTCGGCTATGCGCAGATCCTGCATGTCGACGCCACCATCCCGCCGGCGCGCAAGGACGCCATTGCGGTCATCCGGCGCAGCGGCGAGCACCTGCTGAGCCTGATCGACGGCCTGCTCGACATCGCCAAGATCGAGGCCGGCAAGATGCGCCTGGCCTCCGACGAAGTGGCGCTGGCCGGCCTGCTGGAACAGATCACCGGTATGTTCGCGCCCCAGGCCGAGCAAAAGGGCCTGGCCTTCAGCTTCGAGAAGATCGGCCGCATCCCGCACATCGTGCACGCCGACCAGAAGCGGCTGCGCCAGATCCTGATCAACCTGCTGGGCAACGCCGTCAAGTTCACCGACCGCGGCAGCGTGACGGTGCGGGTCCACTACATGCGCGAGATCGCCTATTTCGACATCATCGATACCGGCATCGGCATCGCCGACGACGACCTGGAACGCATCTTCCTGCCCTTCGAGCGCAGCAATGCCGCCAACCTGCGCGAAGACATCGGCACCGGCCTGGGCCTGGCGATCAGCCGCATGCTCACGCACATCATGGGCGGCGAACTGTCGGTCAAGAGCGAGGTCGGCCGCGGCAGCAGCTTCCACCTGAAAATCTACCTGCCGGAAGTGCACGTGCCGCGCCCGCGCCTGCAGCTGGAAGACCAGATGACCGGCTATGCCGGCCCCGCGCGGCGGGTGCTGGTGGTGGACGACCAGGCCTCGCAGCGGCGCCTGCTCAAGGAGATGCTGTTGCCGCTGGGCTTCGAGGTGGCCGAAGCCGACAGCGGCATCGCCTGCATGGAAGCGCTGGCGCGGCGCGTACCGGACCTTGTGCTGCTGGATATTGCCATGCCGCTGATGGACGGCTGGTCGGTCGCGCGCGCCATCCGCGCCCGCGGCCTGGCGCAGCTGCCGGTGATCCTGGTCTCGGCCGATGCCTTCGAGAACCTGCACGAACGCAGCGACCCGCCGCTATACGACGACTTCGTCGTCAAGCCGGTGTCGTACAACGAACTGCTGGCCAAGATCCGGCAGCATCTGCGCCTGGAGTGGGTGGCGCCCCCGCCCGCTGCTGCAGCAGCGACGACGGCGCCCGCCCAGCCGGTGATGCTGGTGCCGCCCCGCCATAAACTGCAGGCGCTGCTGGAGCTGGGCGCGATCGGCTATGCCAAGGGCATCCTGCACCAGCTCGACGAACTGGAACGGCACACTCCCGCCTACCTGCCCTTCACCACCGACCTTCGCCAACTGGTCAGGCAATTCCGCCTGAACGAATATGTCACCCGCATCGAGGAGCTGATCCGCCATGATCTCAACGACGTTCGATAGGCACGTGGTCCTGATCGTCGACGACATGCCCGACAACCTGGCCATGCTGTCCGACGCGCTCGACGAGAGCGGCCATATCGTGCTGGTCGCCACCGATGGCCTGTCCGCGCTGGAGCGCCTGGACCGCATCACGCCCGACCTGATCCTGCTCGACGCCATGATGCCCGGCATCGACGGCTTCGAGACCTGCCGCCGCATCAAGCTGATCAGGAGCGTCAACCATGTGCCGGTGGTGTTCATGACCGGCCTGTCGGAAACCGAGCATGTGGTGCGCGGCTTCGAGGTCGGCGGCATCGACTACGTCACCAAGCCGATCCGGCCGCAGGAAGTCGTCGCGCGTATCGGCGCCCACATCCGCACCGCGCGCATGATGTCGCAAACGCGCGGCGTGCTGGAGCATGCCGCGCACGCGGTGATCGTGCTCGGCCACAACGGCCTGCCCCTGTGGCAGACCAGCAAGGCGTCGCTATGGCTGGAGAAGTATTTCGCCGGCGCCGGCCACAAGCTGCCGGCGGCGCTGCAGTCCTGGCTCAACGAAAGCCTGGTGCGCCATCGCCAGGACGGCGGCAAGATCGAAGACATCCCGCCGCTGGCGCTGCGGCAAGGCGAGTGCGAGCTGCGCATCGCCGTCTCGGGCGCCGGCGCCGGCCACGGCCTCACCCTGCTGCTGGAAGAAAAGCACCTTGCCGCGGCAGCGCCGGCCGGCGGCGAAACGCCCCCCTGCATCGAAGGCTTTCGCCTCACCCCGCGCGAGAACGACGTGCTGATGTGGCTGGGCAAGGGCAAGACCAACCGCGACATCGCCGACATCCTGGGCATGAGCCCGCGCACGGTGAACAAGCACCTGGAGCACATCTTCGTGAAACTCGGCGTTGAAACGCGTTCGGCGGCGGCGGTGCTGGCCAGCAACGGCCTGCTGCAATAAATGGCCGGCAATAACTGGCGCGCAAAGACGGCCGGGAAGATATTCCGGCGCGATCGCGGGCTTTGGCATATCCTTGCAGCTGCAGTGCCCGAACCTGAACGAAGCAAGGAAATATCATGCCCAAAAAAGAGAAACTGGATCCGGAAACCGAAGCCCTGATCCAATGGTGCACCGAAGTCGAGCAGTTCCTGGTCAAGGGCGGCGCCACGCTCGACCAGGCCCAGGAACATATCGAAGAACAGGTCGAGTGGTTCACCGACCTCTTCTACGATGGCCTGACGCCGGAAGAAGCCGCCAAGGAAGCGCTGGCCTGAGCCTGCATCGCCCTCCCCAACCCGTCCCGGCCTTGCGCCGGGACTTTGCTTTTCTCACCGCCCGAAGCGGGACTCCAGTTTCTTCAAGGCCTCATACAGAGGCAGCGAGGCATCGGCCAAGCGCTCCAGGCTGGCCTCGCGCAGCGCGTCCAGGTCAACCGTGGCGGCGCCGTCCAGTCCAGCCCATGCCAGCAGCGCCGAAAACGCCTGCGGCGTGTCGAACATGCCGTGCAGGTAGCTGCCGAGGATCTGGCCGTCTTCCGACACCGCCCCTTCGCCGCGGCCATCGATGACGAAGGCCGGGCGCTGCAAGGCCGCGCCTTGCGATACACCCATATGGATTTCATAGCCGCGCACGCCGGCGTCCTCTGCGCCGAAAGTGCAGCGGCCGCTGACCTGCAGCAGGCGCTTGTCGCGCGTGAGCTCGGTGCACATGGCCAGCAGGCCCAGGCCGGGCGTGCTGCCCGGCGCGCCTTCCACGCCGTGCGGATCGTCCACGCTCTGGCCCAGCATCTGGAAGCCGCCGCAGATGCCGATCAGCTTGCCGCCATAGCGCAGGTGCCTGCCGATCGCCTCCGGCCAGCCTTGCTGCCGCAGCCAGGCCAGGTCGTCGCGAGTGTTCTTGCTGCCCGGCAGGATGATCAGGTCGGCCGGCGGAATCGGCCGGCCCGGCCCGATGAATTGCAGGTCCACCTCGGGATGCGCGCGCAGCGCATCGAAGTCGGTGTGGTTGCTGATGCGCGGCAGCACCGGCACCGCCACGCGGAATTGCCCGCGCGCGTTCTGCGATGAGGCGATTGCATCCTCCGCATCGAGGTGCAAGCCGTGCAGGTAAGGCAGCACCGCCAGCACCGGCTTGCCGGTGCGCTGCTCCAGCCAGTCCAGCCCCGCTTGCAGCAGGCCGGGGTCGCCGCGGAAACGATTGATGACGAAGCCGACCACGCGCGCACGCTCGCTCCCGGAGAGGCAATCCAGCGTGCCGGTCAGGTGCGCGAACACGCCGCCGCGGTCGATGTCGGCGACGATGACCACCGGGCAATCGACCGCCTCGGCGAAGCCCATGTTGGCGATATCGCGCGCGCGCAGGTTGATCTCGGCCGGGCTGCCGGCGCCTTCGACGATGATGGCGCGATACTGCGCGCGCAGGCGATGGTAGGACGCCAGCACGGCCTGCATGGCCTCGCTCTTGTAGCGGTGGTAGTCGCGCGCGTGCATGTCGGCGCGCACCTTGCCATGCACGATCACTTGCGCGCCGGTGTCGCTGGAAGGTTTCAACAGCACCGGGTTCATGTCGGTATGCGGGGCGATGCCGGCGGCCTGCGCCTGCAGCGCCTGGGCCCGGCCGATCTCGCCGCCGTCGGCGGTGACTGCGCTGTTCAAGGCCATGTTCTGCGGCTTGAACGGCGCCACCGTGATGCCGTCGCGCCGGAGCAGGCGGCATAGTGCCGCGACCAGCGTACTCTTACCGGCATCCGACGTGGTGCCCTGGATCATCAGGGTATGGAAGGGAAATTCAGCGGCCATCGGCGCTCCATTGCAGCAGCGTTTTTTCCAACGTTTTTTCCAACGCTTGTTCCAGCGCTTGTCCCTGCGCCTGTTGCAGTCGTTGCCAGCCGGCTTCATCCGGCGGCAAGCCGATGCGAATGCCGCCGGCGCCGCCCGTAAACAGCCGCACCCAGATGCCCTGCTGCGCCATCGACGCATGGAACTGCCGCGCCTGCGCCTGCGGCCACGGCCACCACTGGTACAGCGCGCTGCCGGATGAGGCGATGCCATGCCGCGCCAGCAAGTCACGCAAGCGCTCGCCTTCGGCCAACAAGCGCCGCAGCGTGGCGCGCTGCCAGGCAAGGTCGCGCAAGGCGGCCGTACCAATCTGCTGCGCCGGACCGCTGACCGACCACGGCCCCAGCCAGTCGGCCAGTTCATCCAGCAAGGCGGGTTCGGCGGCGACGAAGCCCAGCCGCAGTCCGGCCAGGCCGAAGAACTTGCCGACCGAGCGCAGCACGACCAGTCCCCGTTGCCCGGCATGCGCGGCCACGCTGCGCTCGCGCATGGTATCGCCGAAGGCTTCATCCACCACCAGCCAGCCGCCGCGCGCGGCCATCGTTTCGGCCCAGCGCAGCAATTGCGTCTGCTCGACCAGCGCGCCGGTGGGGTTGTTGGGATTGCACAGCACCAGCACTTCGCAATTGCCGGCATCGACCTCGGCCGCCAGCTGCGCGTAGGGCACTTCGCGCACCGCATGCCCGGCGCGTGCCCAGCAATGCGCATGTTCGGCATAGATGGGGGCTGCCACCAGCACGCGCGCGGGCCGGCCGTCGCGCCGCAGGCGCAGTTGCGGCAGCGCCTGGATCGCGGCCTGGGTGCCGGCCACCGGCAACATGTGCGGCGCGCCGTAGTAGGCGCAGGCAACCTGCGCCAACTCCACCGATGGTTCCGGCAGGCGGTGCCAGGCGTTGGCGCCCAATGCCGGCGCCGGGTACGGCACCGGATTGATGCCGGTCGACAGATCCAGCCACGCGCCGGGCGCACGGCCGTAGCGCGCCATTGCCTCGCTGAGGTTGCCGCCGTGTTCAAGCATGGAAGGCTCCGAAGGAAAGCAACGCCAGCGCGCCCACGATGGCCAGCCACAGCAAGGCGGCCTGCGCCACCAGGCGCCAGGCGCGGACAATGTCGGCGCCCTCAGGCGGTTTGCCGCAGCCCAGCGGCGGGCGCTGTTCGAGTGCGCCGTCATACACCGCGGGGCCGCCCAGCGTCACGCCCAGCGCGCCGGCGCCGGCCGCCATTACCGGCCCGGCGTTCGGGCTGCTCCAGGCGGCGGCCTGTTGCTTCCAGCAGGCCAGCGCCTGGGCGCGGTTGCCGAGCCAGGCGTAAGACCATGCGGTGAGCCGGGCCGGCGCCCAGTTGAGCGCGTCGTCGAGGCGCGCCGCGGCCCAGCCGAAATGGAGGAAACGCTCATTGCGATAGCCCCACATCGCATCCAGCGTGTTGGCCAAGCGGAACAGCAAGGCCCCCGGCCCACCCGCGACCAGGAACCAGAACAGCGTGCCGAACACGGCGTCGTTGCCGTTTTCCAGCAGCGACTCGACGCCGGCCCTGGCGAGCTCGGTTTCATTGGATTGGCGCGTATCGCGGCTGACGATGCGGGAGGCCAGTACCCGCGCCGCCGCCAGGTCGCCGCGCGCCAGCGCCAGCGCGATCGGCAGCGCGTGGTCGCGCAGGCTGCGCAGGCCGATGCAGAAATACAGCAGCGCCGCATGCAACAGGCAAGCCAGCCACCATGGCGCCAGCTGGATGATCCAGGCCGCCAGCGCCACGCCCGGCAGCACCGCCAGCATCCATACCAGGATGCCGCGCAGGCGCAATGCGGGCGCCCGGTTGAACGCGCCCTCGATGCGCTGGGCCAGGCTGCCGAAACCGACCAGCGGATGCCAGCGGCGCGCCTCGCCCAGCATCAGGTCGAGCGCCAGCCCGGCCGCCATCAGCAAGCCCAGCCAGGGCCAGGACAAGCCGCTCAGCATGAGGCGTCCTTGAAACTCAGCGGCAAGCCCGCGGCCACCCATTGCACCCGCTCGCAGATCGCCGCCACCGACTGGTTCAGGCGCCCGGCCTCATCGACGAACCAGCGCGATACCGCGCCGATGGGCACGATGCCCATGCCCACTTCGTTGGACACCAGGATCACCGTCCCCTGCGCCTCTTGCAGCGCGCCGAGAAAGTCCTCGCGTTGCAGCGCAAAGGCGGCCGGCGCGGCGATCGGCCCCAGCTCGGGAAACGCATGGCCTTCCGCGAACAGCAGGTTGGACAGCCACACCGTCAGGCAATCGACCAGCACCACCTTGCCGGGGCCGGCGTTGGCGCGCAATGCCTGGCCCAGCGCCAGCGGTTCTTCCACGGTGCGCCAGCGGCTGCCCAGCGCCTCTCGCCGTTGGCGATGGTGGGCGATGCGCGCGGCCATCTCGGCGTCGGCCGCACTGGCGTTGCGATCGGCGGTGGCAATGCAGACGATTTCGCCCGCGCCGGACCGGGCCGCCGCCAGTGCCTGCTGCTCGGCGTAGGCGCTCTTGCCGGAGCGGGCCCCGCCAAACACCAGGGTGCGCCGCGATTGCGCCGCGTTCGTGGGCACATTCGGGGGCACATTCGGGGGCACATTCGGGGGCACATTCGGGGGCGCGTTCGGGGGCGCGTTCGGGGGCGCGTTCATGGGCCTTTTCCTTGCCGGCGGTGTTCGAACATCATTTCATCCAATCGAAACGGATAGGGGGATAAACAGCCGCGCGGGGGTTCGCGCGCGGCTCATGAGGGCGGAGCGGGTATGACGGATATGGCGGATATGGAGTGGAAATCGAAGCGGAAATGCGCGCAGCGTGCCGTTGCGGCAAAGGCACCGGACGCCGGTAACGGGCATGCGGCTGCGGCCGTCCCCTATGCCGGAAAACCGCCCGGTCCGTGAATTTGTTTCGCGCACGATATAACGACCGGCGCATGCCGGCCTGATGGAGTTGAACAGCGATGGTGGAAGCTGCCAGTATGATCGCCCTCCGCGATGCCACCCTGAATTCGCTTCGGGCCGGTTTCCGGACTGGCGAGATGAAGCCGTCGGCTTCGCGGACAGATGCCTTCCCATGCATGCGCACAGTGGCGTGGTGCGAGCCCTTCTCGCTTACCGTTGCGGGGGCAGCGCCGGCTTTGGCGCCGCCATGGCGATGGCGGGCCGCACCGGCTTCCCGTTTCAATCCCTTGCGCGGCTGCGCGCGGGATACCAGAAGCAATCTTGTGCCGCGCAGTATAAAGGCCGGCCCCGCTTAGGGCAACCGCAGCGCCGGGGTCGGGCCGCCTCCTCAGCTCCCGCTGGAGCGGTCGACGGCGTCGCTGGCCGGGAAGGTATCGGCCAAGGCCTGGTCGATTTCGGCTTCCCGCTTGCGGTCTTGTTTGTCGTGCTCTTTATTGCGTTCGTTGTTGCGCACCGTCTTGTTTTGCTCGGCCAGCTTGCGCGCATCGTCCTCGACGATGTCGCGGCCCGGCTCATTGTCGGAAGCGGCCTGTTTCACTGCGGGTTCGTGCGCGCTGTGGCTGCGCCGGCGCTCCTGCTCGTCGGAGGCCGGCGACGCCGGCGCCACCGGCATGGCAATGAGCGAACCCATGCCCATCGCAAGCATCCTGGCGAAACGGGGAATGAGGAAATCGGGTTGGTGCATGGCAAGCTCCTCTATATGAAACCGGATGCGCTCCGGAACGCGGGGCTATCTTCCTTTTGCCGCATACGGACAGGCTTGTCCGCAGGGCGCGGATTGAGCGGCGGATCCTCGACCGGAATCGGGTCGTCGTCGGGCAATTCCGGCGGCGGCAGATGGGGATCGGGAATCGGCGGCGTTTCCTGCGGGGTATGCAAAGCGTTTTTCAAATGGCGCCTCCTGTTGCGCATCGCCCGGCGGCACGTTCATCCTTGCCGGTTGGGATGCTGGTGGGGAATCGGCTCTTGCGGCGGTGTCGGATCCAGGGGCGGAACCTCCACCGGCGGAACATCCTGGGGTTTGTGCATGATCGTCTCCGTGTGCATGGCGGCTCAGGCAGACCTCAATCCTTGCCTGGGCCGGACATCAGCGCATCGTCGGCGCTGGCGCCCGGGTCTTCGGTGCCGTCCGGTTCCGGCGCCTGGAGCGCTTCAGTCTCCGGCGCCGGCAGCTTGTGGCCGGCGGTCAGCGCGCAATTGCCGCCGAAACGCTTGCCCTTGGTGTCGCGCGCGGGGTCTTGCGCGCCCGCTGGCGCCTGCTTGTCCATATCCGGCCCTCCTGCCTGAATGTATCTGACCATCCTAGGGAGGCGGCAGCGACCGGGCAACCGGACATTGGAGCAATCGCATGTAGGAAGTCCGGAAGAAAAAACGCCGGTTGCCTTGCAGCAACCGGCGTTTGCAGGCAAGCGCGGATACTCGCTCAGCCGGCCTTCAGCGCGCGCGTCACGATCTCCTGCGCCTCGGCGAAGATCCTGTCCAGGTGCGCCTGGTCGCGGAAGCTTTCGCCGTAGATCTTGTAGATGTTCTCGGTGCCGGACGGGCGCGCGGCGAACCAGCCGTTGTCGGTGACGATCTTGAGGCCGCCGAAGGGCTTGCCGTTGGCCGGCGCGGTGGTGCGCACCTCGCGGATAGGCTCGCCGGCCAGTTCGGTGGAACTGACGTCGTCCGGCGAGAGCCTGGACAGGCGCGCCTTCTGCTGCGGCGTGGCGGCGGCTTCGATGCGGCCGTTGCGCGGCGCGCCGAGCTGCTGCGTCAGTTCCTGGTAGATGCGGCCCGGATCGTTGCCGGTGCGGGCGGTCATCTCAGCGGCGAGCAAGGCGGCGGTAATGCCGTCCTTGTCGGTGCTCCAGGGCTGGCCGTCGAAACGCACGAAGGAGGCGCCGGCGCTCTCTTCGCAGCCGAAGGCGATGCTGCCGTCATACAGGCCGTCGACGAACCACTTGAAGCCGACTGGCATTTCCAGCAGCTTGCGGCCGAGATGGCCGGCCACGCGGTTGATCATCTGGCTCGACACCAGGGTCTTGCCGACCGCCGCATCGGCGCGCCATGCCGGGCGGTGGCTGAACAGGTAATGGACGGCGACGGCGAGGTAATCGTTGGCCGGCAGCAAGCCGGTGCTGCCGGCGATGATGCCGTGGCGGTCGTGGTCGGTATCGCATGCCAGCGCGACGTCGAAGCGCTCCTTCAGCGCGATCAGCTCGCTCATCGCGTACGGCGAAGACGGGTCCATGCGGATCTGCCCGTCCCAGTCCTGCGGTACGAAGCGGAAAGTGGGGTCGACCTCGGTATTGACCACTTCCAGGTTGAGCTTGTAGCGCTCGGCGATGGCCGGCCAGTAATGCACGCCGGCGCCGCCCAGCGGATCGACCCCGATCCGGACGCCGGCGCCGGCGATCGCCGCCAGGTCGATGATGTTGGGCAAGTCGCTGACATAGTTGTCGAGATAGTCGTAGCGGCGCGTGGTGCCGGCCTTGAGCGCCTTGTCGAAGGTCATCCGCCTGACGCCGTCCAGGTGCTTTTCAAAATAGGCGTTGGCGCGCTGCTCGATCCATCCCGTGACATCGGAATCGGCAGGGCCGCCATTGGGCATGTTGTACTTGAAGCCGCCATTGTCCGGCGGGTTGTGCGACGGCGTGATGACGATGCCGTCGGCCAGCGCCGTCCGGTTGACGCGATTGTGCGCCAGGATCGCGTGCGACACCGCGGGCGTGGGCGCATAGGGGCTGCCTTCGGCCAGCATGGTCACCACTTCGTTGGCGGCCAGCACTTCCAGCGCGCTATGCCAGGCCGGTTCGGACAAGGCGTGCGTATCGATGCCCAGGAACAGCGGGCCGGTGAAGCCCTTGCCGTTGCGGTAGTCGCAGATGGCCTGGGTGATGGCCAGCACATGCCATTCATTGAAGCTGTGGGCATTGGCATTGCCGCGGTGCCCGGAGGTGCCGAAGGCGACCCGGTGGGTGGCCTCGCCCATGTCGGGGTGCAGGCTGTAGTAATTGGAGAGCAGGACTGGCAGGTTGACCAGTGCCGAGGGTGCCGCGCGTTTGCCGGCCAGTGGATTGGCGCTACTACTCATGGAATATTTTTTCTTGATGGAGGAAAACAGGGTCGGGCGTATTGACAGCCACTGTTCGCGCCATGCTCATCAAGCGCGACAATGACTCTGTCAAAACGGCATTGTAGGGCAAGCTTGCCGTCTCGGACAAAGCGAAAGAAGCCCCTTCCGATGCGGCGGCATCGGGGGAGCCTCGTTTTTCCGGCTGGGCCAGGCTACGCGCGCCTGGAAAACGCCCTCACGATGACGAGCAGGACGATCGCGCCCAGCGTGGCGGTGAGAATCGACGCCAGGATGCCGCCGCCGATGGAGATGCCCAGCAGTCCGGCCAGCCAGCCGCCGATGACGGCACCAACGATGCCGATCAGGATGTCGGCCAGCAAGCCGAAGCCGCCGCCCTTCACCAGCACACCGGCGAGCCAGCCGGCCACGGCCCCGATGATGAGCCAGGCAATGATTCCATGATCCATGATGTTCCCTTTCGTATGATGTTGTGGAGGGGACTTCTTGCGGTTGACGCTGTGCCGATGGCAGCAACGGATGAGGCAATGGTAGGCAGCCGCGCTCCGGCCAGCTATCGGACAGCGGCCCATTTCCTTGTAGGACAAGCGCGGCGTTTTCTTGCTGTTTTCCTCCCGCTTTCCTGCCGTTTTTCTCCTGTTTTCCTACAGGCCAAACAGCGGCTTTCCTATAGCCGGCATCCAGGTCTTTTTTTAAGCTTGCGCCAACCATGAAAAACGGAATCGGCAACCGGCAAGCAAGCCGGAACAATCGAAAAACAGGCCTCGAGCCTGCGCAGCAATGGGAGAGGACGCCACGTTCATCAATCAACCTCTACTTGGGCCTACCATGAAAAAAATCACCAAAGCAGTCTTTCCTGTCGCCGGCCTGGGCAGCCGTTTCTTGCCCGCCACCAAGGCGCAACCCAAGGAAATGCTGCCCATCGTCGACAAGCCGCTGATCCAGTATGCGGTCGAAGAAGCCGTCGAAGCGGGTATCACCGAAATGATCTTCGTCACCGGCCGCAACAAGCGCGCCATCGAAGACCATTTCGACAAGGCCTACGAGCTGGAGAGCGAACTGGAAGCGGCCGGCAAGCAGAAGCTGCTGGAAACCATCCGCAATGTCATTCCCAAGCATATCAATTGCGTCTACGTGCGCCAGGCCGAGCCGCTGGGCCTGGGCCACGCGGTGCTGCTGGCCAAACCGCTGGTGGGCAACGAACCCTTCGCGGTGCTGCTGGCCGACGACTTCATGGATATCGATGCCGGCCGCAAAAATGTCATGGCGCAGATGACCGAGATGTTCGAGCGCGAAGGCAAGAGCCTCCTGGCCGTGCAGGATGTGCCGCGCCAGGATACCCGCCAATACGGCATCGTCAGCGGCACCCGCTACCGCGACCGGCTGGAACAGGTCGGCGGCATCGTCGAGAAACCGACGCCTGAAACCGCGCCCTCCACCCTGGCCGTGGTCGGCCGCTATGTGCTGACGCCGGCCATCTTTACGCGCCTGGAAAACATCACCGCCGGCGCCGGCGGGGAGCTGCAGCTCACCGATGCGATCTCGGCCCTGCTGGCGGAAGAGCAGATCCTGGCATACCGCTACGAAGGCCGGCGCTTCGACTGCGGCTCCAAGCTGGGCTACCTGAAGGCCGCCGTGGCCATGGGCATCAAGCACCAGGAAATCGGCGGCGACTTCGCGCATTTCCTGCGCGACTTCAACGCCGGGCATGAGCTCCAGCCAAGCGCGCCATTGAAAGTTGCCGCCATCAAAGAATTCGAGCCCGCCGCCGCGCAGCAGCGCCGCCCGCTGCCCGCGGCTGCCGACAGCCAGCCGGCGGCGACAACCCGGCGCTTCATGTAATCCCCGGCGGGCAACCCAGCCCATCCGGAAGCCCGGCCGTTGGCGCCGGGCTTTTTCCATTGCGCCATGGCTCCGGCATCGCCTTTCGCCGGACTACGCAACGACTCGCCGCAGCGGGCTTATCCATCGCTGCGGCGAGTTCAAGACACAGTCTGCCAACGATCGGCATTCGAGCAGAGCCGCCTGATTTCCAGTTGCGCGCCCGCGATGAAAGCCTCAACCTCAGGCGCATGTTCGGCCAGATTATCCGGCGCTTCACCAAGATAACCGGCCCTGGCGTTGGCCAGCACCGCCCGATGCCGCGGTTCGATCCGCTCCAGCAGCCAGGTGGCCGAAAAATCCTTTGCGGCGATTTCGCCTGTGGTTGCCGTATACCAGATGCGAGCGAGCGCGAGAATGATGTTTCGCTCCTCGCCTTCCCAGTCTGCTGGCGCGTTCCATTGCGCCACCGTATCCAGGAGCGCGCGCACCAGGTCTGCGCGCGGGACTGCATTGAAGACGTCTCCCGCACTTGATCCGACGATTGCGATGCTGCTGGCCCGGGCTTTGGTAAGGAGGATAGCCAGGTCATGGTCCAACGCGGGTTCTTCGAAAACGCCTGCCAATATGTCCTCGCGCAGCCATTCGCCAAACTGGAGCTCCCGCCTTGGCGGATAACGCCAAGGCACGATCTGCCCAAGCGCCAGCACGGTGACTTCGAGCGCGCGCAGGGACGTTGATGATCCGGGAGCGGCGGATGCCGTCAACAGCTCAGTCATCAACGCGCGTCGGACCTCCTCGCCGGGAGGTTCGGCCACTGTGACAAGCAGGTCGATATCGCTGTAGGGGCGAAGTCCGCCGTCTACCGCGGAACCGAACAAGTGGATGGCGACCACATGGCCGCCCAGATGCCGCTCAATGATGGCTTGGGCCTGCGCCACTTGAGGCGCGATGGAGAGTGGAATGATATCTGTCATGGGGAGCAATAATAGCCGAGAATTCCCATGCAATATCCCCATCCGGCACGAGCGGCCCACAGCCATATTCGGCGACGCTGGCCTGAGCAACCAGCGTCGATCGCAACGTTGGAGAAGCGCCAGGTTTCGCCGGCCGTCATGAGGGCGAGCGGGCCGCGCCAACCGGCCGAAGATGGCAGGCATTTTCCATTTCCCCTCGCTCCCGCCTTGCCGGCCGGCGCGACGTAAATTGTTTTCCGGCGTTGTCACAATGCTTTAACCTGGGCTTGCTAGGATCGCCGGCATGGCATTCGCGCTGCTCCATCCCCTGCTCCGCCTGCGTTCCTGGGCATTTCCCGCCCTCGGGCGGCGGCCGCTTCTTTCCATCCGGTGTGTCTTTTTCCGGCACGGAAATGGCCGATGTAAACGTTTGCAGCGCAAACAGGAACGGATGGAATCGTTCACATCCTGCCGCCACGATTGCGGCAGCGTGACAAACAATATATATTGTTTATATTAATTTTTAACAGGAGGGTTCATGGCAACCAGAGTTCAAGCCGCAACAACCGCAAGAAAAAAAACCGTGGCCAAGGCCGCACCCGCCGCCCGGCCAACCGTGAAGAAGCCCGCCGCCAAACCGGCCGCGCGCCCTGCAGCCAAGGCATCACCCAAGACCGCCCCCAAGGCTGCAGCCCCCGCCCCGAAGGCGCCCGCGGCTACGCCGAAGGCAGCAGCGCCGGCGCCGAAGAAGCCTGCCGTCGCCGTGCCGGCCAAGCCGCTCCAGAAGCCGGCAGCGCTGACCAAGGCGGAGAAGAAAGCCGCCAAGCCGAAGAAGGTCAAGCAGGTGCGCGACAGCTTCACCATGCCGGAAAACGAATATGCGGTGCTGGCGCAGGTCAAGAAGTCCTGCCTCAAGGCCGGCGTCGAGATCAAGAAGAGCGACCTGCTGCGTATCGGCGTGTCGCTGATCAAGAACCTGAAGATCGCCGATCTGAAGGACATCCTCAGCAGCCTGACGCCGCTGAAGGTCGGCCGCCCCAAGAAATAAGGGAACGCTGCGTGGTGCAGCGGTTCGCCAGCGGGCCGCGACATCCAAAAAAAGCGCCGCTCCGAGATCATCGGAGCGGCGCTTTTCGCTTGGAGCCGCCAACAGGAGCCGCAACGCCGCCGCCGGCGTTTTGCCGTCGGAGCTTGGCTCAGAAATTCAATTCCCAGCCGCAGGCCTGTCCCGCGCGTATGCGGCCGCCCATGCCGCCGACCACGATGGCATTCTGGCCGAAGGTCAGGCCGCCACCCACGCGCGGATTGGCGCGGTAGGCTGCCAGCGTATCGAGCGGTTCGTCCGGCCATTGCGGATCGCGCAGGCCGGTGCGCTGGTCGATTCCCGGCACCGGGCAGCGCGCGCAGGGCTTGACCAGCTTGAGCGTCACGACGCCGCCATCGCCATCGTCCAGGGTGATGGTATCGATGAAATCTTCCTCGTAGGCCTCCAGCCCCTGGATCACCAGGTTCGGGCGAAAACGCTCCATCGGCAACGCCGGCGCGCCCTTGGCGCCCAGCCGCGCATTCAGGTCGTCCAGCGATGCCTGGCCGATCACCAGCAGCGGATAACCGTCGGAAAATTGCGTCGTCGCACGGTGCTCGCCGGTCCAGCGTTGGTTGCAGGCGCGCGTTGCATTCGGATCGAAGCGTACCAGGCGGGCGTCGATGCCCAGATAGTCCGAGAACCACTGGCGGGCGCGCGCGCCCTGGTCCAGGGCGGCCACCCTATCCTTCCACACCTGCACCAGAACGCTTGCGCCATCTTCGCCGGCGGCCGCCAGCTGCAGTTCGGGCATGCCGGGGGCCGTCAGCAGCAGCGCGCCCTCCTCGAAACGCGGAACGATGCAGGCCATGCGCGCATGGCTGCGCTGCGTCAGGAACTCCCCGGCGCCGTCCACCACCATCCAGTGGCGGTCCAGCGCCAGCCCGAGCGGGCCGATCTGGGCCTGCTCCAGGGCGATGCCGCCGCACGACTTGATCGGATAGATATTGATTGCGCTGAGTATTGCCATGCCGCTCCCTGTTCTCGATGATCGTTGCCGTAGCGAACGCCGCGATACGACGTTGCCATTAAGGCATGACATTATCACAGCCAGCGCGCCGATATCCGGCGCAACGACACGGGCCGCGCCATCATGCGACAATGCGCCAATCGTTCTTCCAACTGCGCTTACCTGACGAGATTGAAATGCTGCTTGCGAAATTCTTCCATCTGCTTGGGCTGACCATCTGGGTCGGCGGCATGTTCTTCGCCCACATGGCGCTGCGTCCGGCGCTGGCGTCCTTGCAGCCGCCGCAGCGCCTGGTGCTGATGGCGGCGACGCTGGGCGCGTTCTTCATCTGGGTGTGGATTTCCATCGCGCTGGTGCTGGGCAGCGGCCTGCACATGATGCTGCTCATGGGCGGCCACGCGGCGCCCTATGTCCACGCAATGGCCGGCATCGGCATCCTGATGATGCTGGTTTTCGGCCACATCTTCTTCGCGCCGTTCCGCCGCCTGAAACTGGCCGCCGCCCGGCAAGACTGGGATCGCGCCTCGCGCGCCCTGGGCCAGATCCGCATGCTGGTGGGCATCAACCTGTGCCTTGGCCTGCTGACCATCGCCATCGGCGCGCTGGGACCGATGATGGCTTGAGAAGCTGTTCCGCGCGGCGGCCCGGCATGGCCGCGCCATCGCCGCATATCGACAATACGACAACAATAGGGGGAAATAGACGTGCTGAATGAATCGCAACGCCAGCAGGCCGCCGACTTGCTGTGGGACTGCTGGGCGCATGGACGCCGTATCGCACAGCTGCCGCCGGAGCTGTGCCCGGCCGACCGCGCGGAAGCCTATGCCGTCCAGGCGCGACTGGAAGCGCACAGCTTCGCGCCGCTGGCCGGCTGGAAGATCGGCGCCACCGGCCCCGGCGGCCAGAAGCTGCTTAACGTCGACGCGCCGCTGGCCGGCCGTCTGCTGGCCGAGCGCATCCATCGCAACGGTGCCGTCATCTCGCTGGGCAACAGCCTGATGAGCGTGGTCGAGGTGGAAGTCGCCTTCCGCATGCGCACCTCCTTGCCGCCGCGCAGCGCGCCTTATTCGCAAGAGGAAGTGCTCGATGCGGTGGGCTCGGTCTACCCCGCCATCGAACTCCCCGATACCCGTTACGACAACTTCAAACAGGTCGGCGCCGCCCAGCTGATCGCCGACAACGCCTGCGCCGACCAATTCGTGCTGGGCGCGCCGGCCGACGTCGACTGGCGCGCGCTCGACCTGGCCGCGCTCCCGACCTTCGGCCGCATCAGCGGCGGCGAGCAACGCGACGGCAGCGGCGCCCAGGTGCTGGGCGACCCGCGCATCGCGCTGACCTGGCTGGCCAACGAACTGTCCCGGCAAGGATTGACGCTGGCCGAAGGCCAGATCGTCGCCAGCGGCTCGACCATCGTGCCGTTGCCGGTGCGCGCCGGCCAAGGCGTCCTGGCCGACCTGGGGCCGCTGGGCTCGGTCGCCATCGAGCTCGCCTGAAGCGAAGGCGCAGTGCAATAAAAAAAGGGACAGCCAACCGGCTGTCCCTTTTTCATTGGTGCGCGACGCTGGCCAGCCGATGGCCGGCCATCAGCCCGGCTTGACTTCCTCGAAACGGCGCTCCAGCTCCTTGCGCAGCGACTTGCGCAGCACCGCGGCCTCGAAACGGCGCTTCTCTTCCCGGGAGAACGGCCGCAGCGGCGGCACGGCGATCGGCTTGCGCTGGTCGTCCACCGCCACCATGGTGAAGAAGCAGCTGTTGACGTGGCGCGTTTCCTGGGTGCGGATGTTCTCGGCCACCACCTTCACGCCGATCTCCATCGACGACGTGCCGGTGTGGTTGACGCTGGCCATGAAAGTCACCAGTTCGCCCACATGGATGGGCTGGCGGAACATCACCTGGTCGACCGACAGGGTCACCACGTACTGGCCGGCGTAGCGGCTGGCGCAGGCGTAGGCGACCTGGTCCAGCAGCTTCAGGATGGTGCCCCCGTGCACATTGCCGGCGAAGTTGGCCATGTCGGGCGTCATCAGGACCGTCATGGTGAGTTGGTGAGATGGCAGATCCATGGTGCTTGGCTCTCTCTGTATTGCTGTCAGCGTTTGGAATGGATGAAAGCCGGAGCGCATCCCCGCGCAATCCGGCCGGCCGCAGATATTACCAGCCTTGGACGGGCTTGAGGCGCCTCCCGGCCCTCAAAAAACCCGCAAATCCGCCGTTCAGGCCCGTACCGCCGGCTCGGCGGCGGCGAAATGCTCTTCGCAGTTGCGCAGGAACTGTTGCACGGAAGCATCGATCGATTCCGGCGACCAGCCGGCGACGTGCGGCGTCAGCACCACATTGGACAGGCCGACCAGCTCCTGCGGCGGCTTCGGTTCGCTCTCGTAGACATCCAGCCCGGCGCCGGCCAGGCGGCCCTCGCGCAAGGCGGCCGCCAGCGCGGCGGTATCGACGATGCTGCCGCGGCCGATGTTGACCAGGTAGCCTTGCGGGCCCAGTTCATCGATCACGCGCGCCGACACCAGATGCTGGGTATCGGCCCCGCCCGGCGCGGCGACGATGATGAAATCGGCCCAGGCGGCCAGTTGCGCCACATCCGGGAAATAGTGGAAATCGACGTCGTCGCGCTTCTTGCGGTTGCAATAGCCGACTTCGATGTCGAAGCCAGCGGCGCGCCGGGCGATCTTCTTGCCGATGTTGCCCAGCCCGACGATGCCCAGGCGCTTGCCCGTCATCTGCGGCTGCAGCGGCAGGCTGTCGCGCCAGCCGCCGGCACGGGTGGCCTGGTCCAGCGCCGGGATATGGCGCACGGTGGCCAGCAGCAGGCCCATTGCATGGTCGGCCACGCAATCCTCGTTGGTGCCGGCGCCGGTGGCGATGTCGATGCCGGCCGCCTCGGCGTGGGCCACGTCGATGTTTTCATAGCCGGCGCCAAAGGCGCACACCAGTTGCAGGCGCGGCAAGGCGCGCATCTCGTCGGCACGCAGCCCGGTGCTGCCATTGGTCAGCACCACCGCGACATGCCGGGCCGGGCCGGCGATCATGTCGGCGCGGCGCTGCTTGTCGGGAGCGTAGAGGATGTCGTAGTGTTCGCCGATGGTGGCGAGGCTGGTGTCGGAAAGGTGGATCAGGACGAGCAGTGGCGGCTTCATAGGGTCGGGACGTGAATGTGAAAAATCGCGGTGCCCGACATTCTATGGCGAAAAGCGGCCAACCGTATGCACGGCTGCCGCGTCGGGCGGGCGCATTTCCCCATGCGATTTCCATGCCACCGGAGATGCGGCCCGGCGCCGCTGGCGCAGAAACAACACCAGCGACGCCAGCAGCGCCAGCGGCATCGGCTCAGTGATGCGATCCCGGGCCTCGGCGGGACTCCAGCAGCTCATGCGCCACCTGCAAGGCCCCCTGCTCGGCCGATTTTTCATCGCCGAAAGTCTGGTCGGGCAACACCCGTTGCGACGGAAATACCGGATTGCGGTGCATGGGGTTGTGCGACGGCCCAAAGATGGCCACATTGGCCACCCACTCTTCGCCGCCGATCACGCGCACGCCCGAGTACTCGATATCGTAGTCGCCCATGTGTTCGGTTGGCATGACGGTTTCCTCCTTGGTTCATGTGGCATTGCGCACGGCATCATGAAGCGCCGTCGCCGGCGCGGTCGCCCAGGTGGGTAATGGCATAGCCCTTCTGGCTGATCTGCACGAATGCGTCATCCGGCTGCAGCGTGAAATGCCGCCGCCCGTCCTGCTCGACATCGGCGCCCCGTTCATGCATCTGCCAATCGGTATTGGTGACCTCTTGCGGCAATAGCTTCTGGTGCGGGATGAGCAAATAGGAAAACAGTCCGTCGCTGTCCGGGCGTTTGTAAACGTCGACTTTCATCGTGGGGCTCCTGGTCGGGTTGAACACGGTTTGCGCAATGCTGCAAACATCGATGCAAGTACAGCCCGCGCCGTGCCATGGCAACACGGCTTGCTGGTCCGACTTGGGCCTGTTTTATAAGTTCAGGCACGAATGTGCACAGCACCACGCCTTCAACATAGCACTTGCACAGGGGCGATGCCAGTAATCCCGATTCGGTTCCCGCTATGGATCAGCTATTGGCCGGAGATTGCAAGGGAAGAACGCGGCGGGACCGGCAAGCCGCTGGCGGCAGCCTCAATCGGCCTGGCGCCGCAGCCAGGCCAGCGCCCCGGAAAAGCTGCGGAAGTCGGACAGGGAGCGGCATTCGATCTGCGGATGGCGACCGCGCAGCATGCGCGACAGGGCCGCGCAAGAACCCAGCTCCAGCGCGACCGTGACGCCGCGTTCGGCGCAGGCGTCCATGCAGGCGGCCCACTGGATGGTCTCGGTCAGTTGCCTGGCAAGCAAGGTACGCGCTTGCGCCGCGTCGTCGACGGCCTGCCCGGTGATGCCGGCCAACAAGGTCAGCGCCGGCGCTGCGCAGGAAGCCTGCGCCAGCACATCGGAAAACGGCGCGGCGGCCGCCTGCATCAGCGGCGTATGCGAAGCCAGCCCGACCGGCAGCTCGCCGGTGCGCGCGCCCATGGCGGCCAGCTCATCGGCGGCGGCGCGCAGGTCGCGGCTGGCGCCGCCCGCAATCAGCGACTCTTCGCCGGTATCGATGGCCACATAGGCGCCGTGGCGTTGCAGCACCGCGCGCGCCGCGGCGGCGGCCATGCCGCTGACCGAGATCAGGCCCTGCTCGCGCTGCATGGCCGGCGCCTGCTGCCGTGCAGCATCCATCAGGCCTGCGCGCCGGGCCGCGATGCCCACGGCCTCTTGGGCCCCGAACACGCCGGCCACCGCATAGGCGGACAATTCTCCGACGCTATAGCCGGCCACTACCGCAGGCGCGCCGGCGATAGCGGCCAGCTCATCGGCAATGGCATGCCAGGCGGCAAGCTGGGCCGCGACGATCAGCGGTTGCGCATGGCGGTTGGCATAGAGCTGCTGCGGATCGGCCAGCACATCGGCCAGCGGCGCATCCAGCCACTGTTGCAGTCCGCATTGCGCCAGGAAAGCGGCGCCGTTCGCATCGGCGCGCGCCATGTCGAACATGGCGGGATGCTGGCCGCCCTGGCCGGGACAAAGGATCGCCAGCCGCATGTTCAGCCCCTCCCGCGCGACGGCAAGCCGGACGCATCGCCCAACGCGCACGCCTGATGCACCAGGCACGCCGCCGCCAGCAGGTCGGCCGCGCCGCCCGGCGACAGGCGTTGCGCCACGAAGGCGCGGTGGCAATCGAGGGCCATCGCATGCCAGCCGGGATTGGCGGTGCCGCCGGCGGCCAGGAAAGCGGCGCTGCGCGCACGCACCAGCGCAGCCCCCTGCGCACCGCCACGGTGGTAGACATTGGTATCGCTGACATGCTGCATCAATGCAAACAGCGCATCGATCTTGGCCGCTTGCCAGTCGCGGCCGTGTGCCAGCGTCTGGCGCATGCGCGGCAGCGCGATCTCGAACACCGACGGAAATCCCAGCGCGCCCTCTTCGCGCGCGCCGCCCACGGCATGCGCGGCGGCCACTTGCTGGCCGTGGCTGGGCTGGCCCGGCGCCTGCGCATGGGTATGGCCGGCCAGCGCATCGCCCCACTGGATCAACAGCGTGGCGCGTATCGTGGCGTCCGACAGCGGCATCTTCTGCGCCCGGCAATATGCCATCGCCGCACATAGCATGCCCAGCGCGAAAATGGCGCCGCGATGGGTATTGATGCCGCCGGTGGCGCGCAACATGCGCCGTTCCGCGGCAATCGCCAGGCGCTGCAATTCATTGAAGGGCGCGCCCCGCATGCCGGCTTCGGCAATCAGGAAGAAATAACGGCGCAGCGCAAACAGGCTGCGCATGAAAGTGGAGGCATCCATATCGCGATGGCTGCCGTTATCCACCAGCGAGACCAGCCCCGGCTTGGGATATAGCACCAATTCCTGATACAGGCTGCGCAGCGCCAAGCGCGCCAACGTGCGGCTGAAGGCAAGGTTATCGCGCGCATCGCGGCGCTTCTGCGTGTAGTGCGGGACCGGCGCAAGCGCAGCGCGCCAACCGTCTCCGGGAGGATTGGCGGGACGGTTCAGGCCGCGCATGGTCGGCCCTCCTGTAGTTCGCGCCCCTGTGGTTCACTGTCACTGCACGATTGCGGCAGGCTTGCCGCGAGTGCGCCGACGCGTTCCAGCTTCACCGCCTCCGGCGTCTTGACCAGCACCTTGTTGTCGGGATCGCCGCCCTTGACGGCGACCTGCCGCCATTCCTTCCACGACACCGCGGCGCCGCCGGGAAAGACGATTTCCCCATCCAGCGGCAAAAACATCGCGTGGTAGGCCAGCAGGCGCACGCCCTGCGCCAGTTGCGCCTGGCTGGCCGGCTCGAACAGCAGGTCGATGTCGGAGCCGCCGCGCAGATATTGCTGTCCGGTGATGGCCTGCCAGGCCAGCGAGCCGAACACGCCCAATGCAATCCCTTCGCGCGCCATGCTTTCCTGCAATTGCGCCATCGGCTCATGCCATGCCGGCGGCAGGCCCGGCAAGCGCGCGGCGGCGATGTCGCGCAGCAGGAACGGCGCGCGGCGCGACGCCACCTCCGAAGCATGCAGGCGCAAGGCGATGCGCGGCTTGTTGCCGTGCGCATCGGGCGGCAAGGCGATGCCGGCGCAGATCTCGCCGGCATCGGCGTCGATATCGGCATCGGCGCGGCGCACCACCACCGGCCAGCGGTTGCGCTGCCAGTGCGCCATCGCCTCGCGCTGGCGGGCGTCTCCCGCGCGCTCCTGCGCGCGCTGCCAGCCCGCTTCGCTCAGCCAGACCAGGTGATGGCGTGCATCCATGGGGCAATCCCGTTCAATCGAGCGGCACATCGTCGGCCACGGCATCGATCACGCGCTGGGCCAGCTTGCGCCCGCCGCGCTCCAGGCCGTCGATGGCGCGCCGGTCGGTCGAGCGGTCCACCGCCAGCGCCTCGCGCAGCGCCTGCGCCAGGTCGCCGTTCCAGATTCCGGCCACGCCGCCCATGCGCAGATAGTTTTCCGGGCCGGGCGCGAACACCGGGTTGCTCCGGGCCAGTTCGGTCAAGCGCTCTTGCGGCACCTTGGTAATGCGCGCCATGGCCGGCAGGCCCATGACGCGGATGGTGGCGTCCGGCAAGGCATAGCAGGCGTCGGCGATGAGTCCGCTGGTGATGAAGCCGCCCGACAGCGCCTGGTCATAGACCAGCCCGACCACGCGGTGGCCGGAACGGCGCGCCAGTTCCACGCATTTGCCCAGGTGCGCCATGTAGCTGTTGATGCCCAGCATCTCGTCGCGGTGGCGCAGGCGCTGGCCTTGCGTATCGACCAGGATGACGATGGCGCGGCCGGGATGCTCGCGCACCGTCTTGAGTATCTCGGCGGCCTGCGCCAGCGCGATCTCGATGCCGATGGGCGTATGGCCGGTGGTGCCGACCACGGTCACGGCGGCGCCATCGACCCGGGCCGTGCCGGTCAGGAAATTGTCCTGCTCGGCGATGTCATGCCCCTGCGGGAACAGCTGTTGCGCGAGCGCGCGCCAGTCGACTTGTCTGATCTCTTCGGCGGCGGTATTGGCTGCGGTTTGCATGCGTGGATTCCTTATGCTTGGGTGCGGACGCGATGGGCATCGGCCAGGGCGACGAAGGGTTCGGCTTCCAGCATCGGCACCGCCTCCGGTTGCGCTATGCCCAGCGCTTGCCAGATCTCCATCGGGTCGCGGGCCTGGCCGAAACGCGCGATGCGCTGGCGCAGCGCCTCCTGCTCCGCTTCCAGCCCCTGCAGCGTCAGCGCGGTCGGGCCGGCATTTTCCAAGGCCTGCGCAGCGGCGGCGCGGAAGGCGCGGATATCGTCATTGACCAGCGCCTGGCAATCGCCGGTCAGGTAGCGATGCTTGCCGCCGGTGGTGCGCCACACCAGCGCACGGTCGCGCGAGTCGAACTCTTCCACGCCGTTGGCGGTCTCGATCACCTCGGGGCCGGACATGGCCAGCCGCCCTTCTTCCGACATGATCACCGTGCTGGCGCAACGCGCCACGATGCCCATGCCGCCGAAGCAGCCGTTGGCGCCGCCCACCAGCACGATCACCGGGATACCCTCCGCGCGCGCATCGAGCACGGCGCGCATGACTTCCGATACCGCGATCAGGCCGGCGTTGGCCTCATGCAGGCGCACGCCGCCGGTTTCCAGCAGCAGCACCACGCCCGCGGCTTTCTTGCGGATGGCGCGCTTGAACAAACCGACCAGCTTGGCGCCATGCACCTCGCCCACCGCGCCGCCCATGAAGCCACCCTCCTGCGCGGCCGCCATCACCGCGCGGCCGTCCAGCATGCCTTCACCGATCACCACGCCGTCGTCGAACGAAACCGGCGCATCCAGTTGCCCCAGGTGCGGGCTGACCACGCGCTGCGCGGGCGGCAGCAGTTCCTTGAAACTGCCGGCGTCGAGCACTTGCAGGATGCGTTCGCGGGCGCTGGCTTCCAGGTAGCTGACGCTCATTTGGCGTCCTCCACTATGGCTTCCACCGCCTGGTCCAGACGCAGGCTGACCACCGCCGGGGTGGCGCCCATGTCGTTGATGGAAATGCGCGCGTCGGCCAATTGCCAGCGCTGGAAGAAGTCGCCCATCACCGCCTCCCAGATGGCGCCGAAACCGCGCGCGGCGGTCTTGACCTCGATCGCGCAAGCGCCATTGAGCGCGGCGTTCTCGATCAGCACTTCCAGGTTGCCGGAGCTGACCACGCCGACCAGTTCGGGTGCGGCCTTGAGACGGCGCCTGCCGTTTTGAAAGCGAAAATTTAAGGTTTCCATAGCCAATATCGTCGTTGCCTGTGCTTGCGATGCGTGTTGATGTTCATGCCTGCAGCAGCGCCGGCCGCCGCTTGCGTTCCCAATGGGTGGCCTGCTCGTAGGCATAGGCCAGCTGCAGCACTTCGTAGTCAAAGAACCGTTTGCCGATGATCTGCACGCCCATCGGCAGTCCTTGCCTGCCGAATCCGGCCGGGACGCTGATGGCGGGCGTGCCGGCCAGCGACGCCGGGATCACCGCTTCCATCCAGCGATGGTAGGTGTCCATCGGTTTGCCGGCGATACTCTTGGGCCAGTGCTCCTGCGCGCTGAACGGGAATACCTGGGCAGTCGGCATGAGCAGGTAATCGTAGCGTTCCAGCAGGCGATGGATGGCTTTGTACCACGCGCTGCGCTCCACCGATGCGCGGTAGAAATCGCGCGCGCTCCACTTCATGCCGTTTTCCACTTCCCATACGAATTCCGGTTTCATCAACGCGCGCCTGGCCGGGTCGGCGTAAGCCTCGCCCCAGGCGCCGGCCAGTAGCGACTGGCGGTGCACCAGCCACGAATGCCACAAGCGTTCCGGCGCGAAATCCAGTTCGGCCTTGCCGACTTCGGCCACGCTGCAGCCCAGGCTTTCGAACGCGCCGAAGCTGCCGCGACAGACCTCCATGACGCCCTCTTCCATGGCCAGGTAGCCATGCAGGTCACCCAGCCAGCCGATGCGAGTGCCCTTGAAGTCGCGCTGCAGCGGCTGCGCATAGCGCGCCGCATCCTGCACCGTCGACATCGGCGCGCGCTCGTCGTAGCCGACCTGGGTCGCCATCAATCTTGCCAGGTCGCTGACATTGCGGCCCATCGGGCCATTGGTCGACAGCCCGCCGAGATAAAGCTCCGGCCCCGGCCCGCTGGGGATGGCGCCGGCCGAGGGACGAAAGCCGTAGACATTGTTGAAGGCCGCCGGATTGCGCAGCGAACCCATCATGTCGCTACCGTCGGCCACCGGCACCATCTGCAAGGCCAGCGCAACCGCCGCGCCGCCGCTGCTGCCGCCGGCGATGCGGCTCTGGCCGTAAGCGTTGAGCGTGATGCCATAGACCGGGTTGTAAGAGTTGGAACCCAGCCCGAACTCCGGCGTGTTGGTCTTGCCGATCAGGATCGCGCCCTGCTTCCTGATGCGTTCGACGAAGATATCGTCGGTCTTGGGCACATTGTCCTTGAACATCGGCGAACCGAAGGTGGTGCGGATGCCGCGCGTGAGCGCCAAATCCTTCACCGCGTGCGGCATGCCGTGCATCCAGCCCAGATACTGGCCGGCAGCCAGTTGGCGGTCTTTCTCATCGGCCTGCCGCAGCAAGGCATCGCCGTCCTGCAGCGCGACGATGGCGTTGACCCTGGGATTGACGCGTCCGATGTGCGACAGGTAGGCCGCCATCACTTCGCGGCAGGAAACCTGCCGGTCGCGGATGGCGGCCGACAACGACAGCGCGTCGAGCGCGACGATGTCCGGCGGCGAATAACGTTGCGATGAAGTCATGGTCTTGCCGTTGTCTGTTGAATTTGCCGTGGTTGCGCCCGCTGCCGGCCCGGATGCCGCCATGCCAAGCGCAGTCCCTCCCAATAGCAGGCCGCTGCCTGCGACGAACCGGCGCCGTTGCTGGTTCACCTCCGAGGAATCTATACCGCTGATGCCGTCACACTGCCGCATGGTGTCCTCACTATCGGATAACTGCGGTTGAGAATGCCTGCCCAATAACGTGATACGGGGATACAGGCAGGTTGCGTTTTTCGACCGCCTTACCTTCCCGCCAACCGGCTGTTTTCCATCGTTACCAGTTGCGGAACCGCTTGGGCGGGTTGTACAAGCCGCCCGATGCGCGCACCAGGTCCTTCATGTTCTTGGCCGCCAGCAGGTCGCGGGTAGCCAGGCGCTTGTCGATGCCCATGTCTTCGGCGCGGCGGATCACGCCGCGGTCGCGCAGGTTTTCCACCATGCGCTTGTCGCGCCCCAGGCCCACCGGCGTGTAGCCGGCCACGCCGCGGATGGCTTGCTCGCGCTCTTCGTCGGTGCGGCACAGCAACAGGTTGGCGATGCCTTCCTCGGTCAGGATGTGGGTCACGTCGTCGCCGTAGATCATCACCGGCGGGATCGGCATCTTGGCCTGCTCGCCCAGTTGCCACGCATCCAGCCGTTCGACGAAGGCCGGCTGCATGTGCTCGCGGAAGGTTTCCACCGTCTGCACCACCAGCTTCTGGCCGCGCGGGATGGTATTCCTGCCGGCGCGCGCCTGCTGCCCGGCCTTCAACCAGGCGGGGCTGGCGTGGCGCCGGCCGCGCGCGTCGGCGCCCATGTTGGGAGCGCCGCCGAAGCCGGCGATGCGGCCCAGCGTGGCGGTGGAAGAATTGCCCTGCAAATCGATCTGCAGCGTGGAGCCGATGAACATGTCGCAGCCGTAATGGCCGGCCGTCTGCGAGAACGCCCGGTTGCTGCGCATGGAGCCGTCGGGGCCGACGAAGAAGATATCGGGCCGGGCGCGGATGTATTCCTCCATGCCCAGCTCGGAACCGAAGGAATGGATCGACTCGACGAAACCGGCCTCGATCGCCGGGATCAGTGCCGGGTGCGGGTTGAGCGCCCAATGCTTGCAGATCTTGCCGCGCAGGCCGAGCGACTCGGCATAGGTCGGCAGGATCAGCTCGATGGCAGCGGTGTCGAAGCCGATGCCGTGGTTCAGGCGCTGCACGCCGTATTCGGCATAGATGCCCTTGATGGCCATCATCGCCATCAGCACCTGGATCTCGGAAATCTGCGCCGGATCGCGGGTGAACAGCGGCTCGATGTAATGCGGCGTGGGCGCCTTGATGGCAAAGCTGACCCAGTCCGAGGGAATGTCCACGCGCGGCAGTTCATCGACGATCTCGTTGACCTGGGCGATCACGATGCCGCTGGAAAATGCCGTGGCCTCGGCAATCGCCGGCGTGTCTTCGGTGTTGGGGCCGGTGTACAGGTTGCCGTGGCGGTCGGCCGCCTGCGCGGCCACCAGCGCCACGCGCGGCGTCAGGTCAATGAAGTAGCGCCCGAACAGTTCCAGGTAGGTGTGGATCGCGCCGATGTTGAGCTTGCCGGCCGAGGCCAGTTTCGCCAGCCGTCCGGCCTGCGGACCGGAGAAGGAAAAGTCCAGCTTCGAGGCGATCCCCTTTTCGAACACGTCCAGATGCTCCGGCAAGGCCAGCACCGAGAACAGCATGTGCAGGCCGTGCACCCGCGCCGGATCGAGCGCGGCCAGGCCCTTGGCCAAAAAGTCGGCCTGCTTCTGGTTGTTGCCCTCGACGCAGACCCGGTCGCCCGGCTCGATCACCGCATACAGCAGCTCGGCCAGTTGCGCCGCCGGCGCGATCTTGCCTTGCAGTTTTCCGCCCAGCACCGCCGCGGCGCGCGCCAGCCGGTCGTCCCGGTTCTTCTGGCGCACGTTCCAGACGCGTTCGCTACCGCTCATATTTACTTCGCTCCCATCAGTAAGTCAGGCAATACGGTCGCGATGCCGGGGAACATGCACAGCAGCACGACCGCCAGGAACATCAGCGCCAGGAAAGGAATGGTGCCCTTGATGACGTCGCCCAGGGGAATGTCCGGCGCGATGTTCTTGATCACGAACAGGTTCAGCCCCACCGGCGGGTGGATCAGCCCCATCTCCATCACCACCGTCATCACGATGCCGAACCAGATCAGGTCGAAACCGGCTGCCTTCAGCGGCGGCAGGATGATGGGTGCGGTCATCAGGATGATCGACACCGGCGGCAGGAAGAAGCCCAGCACGATCACCATCAGCAGGATCACCGCCAGCAGCAGCCATTTGGACAGGTGCAGGTCGACCACCCATTGCGCCGCCGACTGGCTGATGTGCAGGTAGCTCATCACGTAGGAATACAGCAGCGACATGCCGATGATCAGCAGCAGCATGCCCGACTCCTTGATCGTCGAGGAGAGGAACGGCGCGATCTCGCGCGGCTTGTAGATGCGGTAGACGATGGCGATCAGCACCAGCGCCAAGAGCGCGCCCAGGCCGGCGGTCTCGGAGGGCGTGGCCAGCCCGCCGTAGAGCGCCACCATCACGCCGATCAAGAGGATCAGGAACGGCAGCACGCGCGGCAGCATCTCCACCTTCTGCGCCAGCGTGAAGTGCTCGTCGTCCAGGTAGGCCGACTTGGCGCCGCCGGCGCTGTAGACCGCATGCGCCAGCTTGTATTCCTTGCGGGCGCGGTAGACGGCATAACCGGCGAACAGCAGCACCAGCAGCACGCCCGGGCCGATGCCGGCCAGGAACAGGCGGCCCAGCGACTGCTCGGCGGCCACCGCGTACAGGATCATGGTGATCGACGGCGGCAACAGGATGCCCAGCGTGCCGCCGGCGGCGATGATGCCGGCCGCGAAGCCCGGCGAGTAACCGCGCCGGCGCATTTCAGGAATGCCGGCCGAACCGATCGCCGAGCAGGTCGCCGGCGAGGAACCGGCCATGGCGGCGAACAGCGCGCAGGCGAACACGTTGGCGATGCCCAGCCCGCCCGGCACGCGGTTCAACCAGGCGTGGATGGCCGAATACAGGTCCTTGCCCGCCGGCGACTTGCCGATGGCGGCCCCCTTCAGGATGAACAGCGGGATCGACAGCAGCGTGATCGAGGCGATTTCTTCGTAGACGTTTTGCGTGATGGTGTCCAGCGAAGAGGCCGGCATGAAGACGTACATGAAACCGGTGGCCACCACGCCCAGCGCGAAGGCGATGGGCATGCCGGAACACATGACGGCGATGGTGACGATCCCGTACAGGGCGCCAAGCGTGAGCGGGCTCATTGCGCGCCCCCTTTCGCTTCCACCGTGCCGGTGATGCGCACCAGCACCTGCACCAGCAGTTGCAGCGTGAGCACGGTCATGCCCAGCGCCATCATCGAATAGGGAATCCACAGCGGCGGCGCGAAGGTCGACGATGTGGTCTGGCCATCGACCCAGGCCTCATGGAACAGCGTCCACGATTTCCACGCGAAGAAAGCGCAAAAGAAAAAGGAAAACAGGTCGACGATGAACATGCGCACGCGGTTGGCGGCCGGCGACAGGAAGCCGGCCAGGGCTTCGATGCCGATATGGCCGCGCAGCGACTGCACGTAGGCCGAGCACAGGAAGATCACGCCCACCAGCATGAACACCGAGGCCTCATCCTGCCAGTCGGTGGGATGGTGGAAGAAATAACGCACCACTACCGAATAGGTCAGGATGCACGAGGTCACCACCAGCGCGATCATGCCCAGGAACACCGCCAGCTTGTGGAACTTCTCCAGCGCCGCGGCCAGCCACGCCAGCGGCGCCCAGGCCGGCACCACCGGACGTGCCGCAGCGGCGCCCGGCATCTCGAAACCGTGGCTCATAGGGTTTTCTCCGCCAGCTTCAGCAGGTTGGCGCAGTTGGCGTTACGCGCGGCGAAATCCTTCCAGGCGGTATTGCGGGCGATGTCCTGCCACTTCTTGACCACTTCCGCATTCAGGTCGACCACCTTGGCGCCGGCCTTCTGGTAGACCTGGGCCACGGCGATGTCGTCGGCCTGCGCCGCCTTCATGGCGAACTGCTCCATCTCGGCGCCGACCGCCATGACGACGGCCTGCTGGTCCTTGGACAGGCGCTCGAACACCGCCTTGGACATCATCAGCGGCTCGAACATGTACCAGTAGGCCTTGTCGCGGCCGGTGGTGAGCGCCTTGGCGACTTCTTCCAGGCGGAACGACATGAAGGAGGTCGACGAAGTCATCGCCGCATCCATGGCGCCGGTCTGCATGGCGGCGTAGATTTCGTTGGAAGGCAGCGTCACCACGGCCGCGCCGGCTTCCTTCAGGATCAGGTCCATCTCGCGCGAGCCGCCGCGCACCTTCATGCCCTTGGCATCGGCCGGATCGACGATCGGCTTGCCGCGCGAAGCCACCCCGCCGGCCTGCCAGATCCAGCTGACGATGACCACGCCCTTCTCGCCCAGGATGCGCGCCAGCTCCTTGCCGACTTCGGCGTTCTTCCACGATGCGCCCTGCTGGTAAGAAGTCACCAGGCCGGGCATCAGGCCGATGTTGGTTTCGGGGACTTCGCCGCCGGCGTAGTTCAGCGGCACCAGCGACATGTCCAGCGCGCCCTTGCGCATGGCGGAGAACTGCGCATTGGTCTTCATCAGCGAAGAACCGGGATAGATCTCGAACTTCAGGCTGCCCTTGGTGCGTTCGCTGACCTGCTGGGCGAACATGCGCACCAGGCGGTCGCGGAAGTCGCCTTCATTGATGGTGCCGCCGGGAAACTGGTGCGAGATCTTCAGGTTCGTCGCCTGGCCCCAGGCCAGTTGCGTCCCCGCAAAAAAGGGCGCAGCAGCGAGCGCGCCCAGCAAATGCCGACGTGTCTTGGAAGTCATTTCGTGTCTCCTCCTTAGGATTGATGGATACTGCGTGTGTTTTTATGATCTCATCGTGTATACAATTTCTTAGGAAACGAATACATTGTCAAGCATAAATTCATATAAAATAATTGTCTTGTATGCAATCCCAAAAAAGGATTCCCAAGATGGAGACCGCCAAGAAACGCTCTGAAACCCTGCGCGAATCGATCGAGGAAATGATCGCCGTCGGCAAGCTGGCGCCGGGGCAGCACCTGGACGAGACCTCGCTGGCCGAGGAATTCGGGGTTTCGCGCACGCCGATCCGGGAAGCGCTGATCCAGCTGGATTCGATGGGCATCGTCGAAATGCGCCCGCGGCGCGGCGCCATCGTGGCCGAGATCGGCCCGCAGAAACTGATTGAAATGTTCGAGGTCATGGCCGAGTTCGAAGCCATGTGCGGCCGCCTGGCCGCGCGCCGCATGACGCCGGCCGAGCATGCCGAGCTGATGGCGGCGCACCAGGCCTGCAAGGCGGCGCGCGATGCCTCCGACCCGGACGCCTATTTCTACCTTAACGAAGCCTTCCACGACCGCATCTACGCCGGCAGCCACAACAGCTTCCTGGCCGAGCAGGCGCGCGCGCTGCACCGCCGGCTGCGCCCGTACCGGCGCCTGCAGTTGCGGGTGCGCGACCGCCTGAAGATGTCGTTCGACGAGCATCAGGCGGCGGTCGACGCCATCATCGCCGGCGATGCGGAAAAGACGGTGGAGGTGCTGCGCCAGCACATCATGATCCAGGGGCAGCGCTTCGCCGATCTGGTGGCGTCGCTGCACCAGCTGAAATCGGCAGCCTGAGCCTGTTCGAGACCTGACCCCGCAAAAAAACGGCGGCCCGTCACCGGGGCCGCCGTCTTTCCTTCCTCTCCTGCCTGTCCTTCGTGACTTACTGCCGCTTCAACGGCGCATTCACTTCACCGTATTTACTTCACCTTATCCTGCGCCACGTCCATGATCAAGCGCGTGGACAGGTACAGGCGCGGCACGATGGTATCGAGCAGCACGTATTCGGCATCGTTGGAGTGTGCGCCGAAGCCGCTCAGGCCCATGCCTTCGATCACCGCGCCGCGGCTCTTCAGGGCCGCGAAGGCCGCATCGGTGCCGCCGCCGGTGGCGACTTCGGCGACCTTCAACGGCATGCCGATTTCTTCATAGATGGCGCGCGCATGCGCCGCCACCTTGCGCGAGGCTGGCGTGGCTTCCAGCGGCGGACGACGCATCTCGAACTTGACGCTGACCTTGGCCTCGGGGATCAACTGCTGCCTGATGCCGTCGTTCAGGCGCTGCTGCAACTGTTCGAAGTCGCTCACTTTCAGCGCGCGCGCATCGGCCTGCGCGCTGGCGGCAGCGGGAATGACGTTGCGGTTGGTGCCGGCCTGGGCCACGGTCCAGTTCAGCTTCAGGCCGCGCTCGGGCTGGGACAGCTTGTCCAGCTGCAGCAACTGGTGCGACAGCTCGTACAGCGCGTTGACGCCCTTCTCCGGCGCCGCGCCCGCGTGCGAGGACTTGCCGGCCACCGTCAGGTAAGCCGCGCCGATGCCGCTGGTGGCCAGGCGCAACTGGCCATCGGCGCCGCCGCCTTCGAACGACAGCACCACGTCCTGCTCGGCGCCGTATTTCGTGTGCAGGCTGCGCCCGCCCGGCGAGCTGATTTCCTCGTCGCCGTTGATCAGCACGGTCAGCGTGTCATAGTCCTTGAAACCCGCCTTCTGCAGGATGGCGATGGTATGCAGGATGGTGGCGATGCCCTGCTTGTCGTCGGCGATGCCCAGGCCGTAGGCCTTGTTGCCGTCGACGCGGAACGGCTGGTCTTTCAACATGCCGCGGAGGTACACGGTATCCATGTGCGCGATCAGCATGATCTTGCGCCGGCCGCTGCCCTTGAATTCGGCATGTACGATCTGGCCGATCTTCTCCGGCGTGTCGCCCATGCGGTAGACCTCGGGCGCATCCAGCAGCTCGGCCTTGCCGCCGAGCGCGGCCAGGCGGTCGCGGATCAGCGCGGCGATCTTCGCCAGGCTCTCCAGGTCCTTGCTGCCCGACTCGATGCCGACCAGGTCGCGCATGGTGTCGATCAGGCCGGCCTTCTCTTGTTGCGCCATGTCGTAGAACGGCGCCTGCGGCGCGGCCAGCGCGGATTGCGCGCCGAGCGCGAACAACATGGCGGCAAGGATGTTCAACGGGGTTTTCTTATACGGTGCGAAAGCAGATGTCATCTATGTCTTTCTCTTGGATGGATTGTGATCATGCCGGTACCGATTGTAGCGGTCTTGCCGCTGAGAACCTATCGGCTTCTCAGAGGGTGCGTTCGCTGCGGAAATGGCGCTCGCTGCCGTCCAGCGGATCGATGAAGAACAATGAACGCGCCAGCAGCTTCAACGGCTTGTCGAGGTCATCGGCCACGCCCACCGGCACCGCCTCCGGATAGAACAGGTCGTTGAGGATGGGAATGCCCAGCGAGGCCATGTGCACGCGCAGCTGGTGGCGCCGTCCGGTCACCGGCTCCAGGCGATACAAGCCCAGTTCCCCGCGCGGCTCGACTAGCGAGATATGGGTTTCCGAATTGGGCTCGCCCGGCGCTTCATGCATCTTGAAGAACTGCCCCGGGATCTCTTCCACGCGGCTGCGATGCACCAGCGGCAATGCCAGCTCCGCGCGCAATGGCGCGATGGCTTCGTACACCTTGTACATGGCGCGCCGCTGGAACATGGACTGGTATTTGCCGCGGCTGCCCGGATGGTGCGAGAACACGATCACGCCGGCCGTCTCGCGGTCCAGGCGATGGATCGGCGTGAGATGTTCCAGCCCGGTTGCCTTCTTCAGGCGCACCAGCAAGGTCTCCTGCACGAAACGCCCGGTCGGGATCACCGGCAGGAAATGCGGCTTGTCGGCCACCAGCAGATGATCGTCGATGTGAAGGATCTTTTCCTCCACCGGAATGCGCGCCTCGCCTTGCGGCAATTGGCGGTAATAAAAAATGCAGTCGCCGCTGCGGTAAGGGGTTTCCGGCCGCAGCGCTTCGCCGCGCTGGTTGCGCACTTCGCCGCGCAGCAGGCGTTCGCGCCACACGGGCGGCGGGACGGCGGTGAAGCGCTCGGCCAGGAAGGACAGCATGTCGGGCCACGGCCCCGGCTGCAGCCATAGGTAACTGGGCGCAAGGCCGTCGCGCACCGGCAAGGTCGGCGTCGGCCTCACTGATTTTCTCCTCGCGCGGTTTGCTTGCGCGCCGCGCGCCGCCGCCATGCGGCCACGCTGGCATTGGCGTCGATATGCGCCAGCAGCTTGCCGCGCTGCGCGTCGGTAAACGGCAATTGCGCGATCAGCGCCGGCCAGTGCGTCATGGCGCGCGCTACCGTCTCCACCAATACCGCCTGCAGCTTGGGTTCCGGGATACCCCAGATATTGGCAAGCTGGCGCAGGATCGCCGGCGTGAGCAGTTGCTTGCCCTGTTGCCCCGGCACGAAATTCAAGGCATGGCCATTGCCGCCGACATACGCGGCATAGGCGACGATGTCATAGGCCGGCGACAGCGCGGCCTGCCGCGGCGTGCGGTACAGGAGGCTGAAGTTTTTCAGGTGCGCATCGAAATTGCCGAGCAGTTCATTCACCTTGATCCGCCGCAGCAGTTCGAACACATCGTCGGCGCCGCGCACGCTGCGCTCCAGCAGCACCATGCCGATGGCGGCATAGGTGCCGGCGTATTTGGCGCCGGGCGCGGTGCCGGTGACCTGGGCGAAATCTTCCATGTGCAGACGGCCGGTGGGCGTAGGCGCGTCGCGGTCGAAACGGTGCACCAGCAAGAAACGGCTGGCGTCGTTGCGCAGGCCGAACGGCAGGTGGTCGGCAATGGCCGACAGCGGCTCCAATGCGAACTGGCAGACCTCGACGCCGGCGGCGGCGGCCAGCGTCAGCGAAGCGAACTCCACCTGCGGCATGTTGGGATAGTCGGAGGCCGGCAGCTTGGCGATGAAATGGCTGCCCTGCCGATCCCTGGAACGCATCACATAGCGGCCGCCCTCCTGCACCAGCGCCAGTTTCGGCTGCACGCCGGACAGCGATTCGCCCTCCGGCACCGGCAATTGCCCCGAACTCATTTCGTAGCTGTCATGCCCCTGGCCGAGCAGGCGCCCCAGGTGCCTGTCATCGAGCTGCTCGGCCAGGGCCGAGACATCGCCGGGCAAGTCCTTGCCGCAATAGGCCAGCAGGCCGAATTCGTCATCCGGCGACAAGCCTGCGCGCTGTATCAGGTGCTTGCGCAACTGGCCTTCCGGCAGCAGGTTCTGGAAAAACGGCGGCAAGCCGCCCTTGCCATCGCCGCGGTTGACTGCCAGGGTCGGGTTCAGGAGCTGGGCCGCGGTGCGCTCTTCGCTGGCGGCCTGGTACAGCTGCGACAGCACGGGGCGTGCGGCGTTGGCGGCATAGGCGTCGTCAAACCGGAAATAGCAGCGCCCGTCATCCAGGGCAAACAGCGAGCCGACGTCGTCGAGCCCCAGGCGGATGCGCAGGGAACGCAGCATGCTCATGGGCGGCTCCGCTTATGCATCAGCCCGTGCAGTTGCTCGGACAACTCGGTCATGCTGCCGGCGCCGGCAGCGTCGGCATCGGCGCGGCGCAGCCGGGCTACCGCCTGCGGCACCAGCTCCAGCTCCAGCTCCAGCTCGCTGCAGATGGCCAGCAACCTGGCCAGTTCGATATTGCCCTTGCCGGTTTCCAGCGCCAGCAGCGTATTGCGATGAATGCCGGCCTGGGCCGCGAGTTCGACCGCGCTCAGTTTGCGGGCCTTGCGGGCGCGCCGGATCTGCTCGCCGATATCCAGGATGCTGGCCATGGGATGTGCCTCAGTGTTCAGGTTGAGAATGTATTTTTACCCAAATAACTGTTCAAAACAAGAAATGACTAATTTATTGTTTATTTATATAAAAAATCAATTAAATGGTCATTTTAAAACCCCATTTTTTGATTGCCGCCGGGTCAAGACAGCCGGCCAGCTTGCGCAAAGCCCGCGCCCCCGGCTGGCAGGCAGCCGGTGGGGCCGTCGCATGCTCCCCGCAAGCCATGGACAAAAAAAATCGCAGCCCGAAGGCTGCGATTTCCTAAACCCGACGACAACTGCTCAGGCGGTCGTATTCACGTTCCGCCCGATATTCGGATTGGCCGGCAACTGCGGCAGTGCCTGCAGCAGCCCGATTGCGGCTGCTGCCTGTGTATTCAAGGCTTTCTTGAGCACCAGCATGTTGACCGCATCGGAGGTTTGCGCCGAGGCCAGGTTGGTTGCCACCGAAGCAATTTGAGTAACATCCATGAACCACTCCTTTTGAGGACAAGATCACTGCCGGCCGACTTCAGGCAGGCAGTATCTGCATAACGGCATTCAAACCCGTTTCTTTACATCAATCAATCATTTTAAAGAAATAAGGGGAATTCTTTTCATGGCGCCCTCAATATTTCCAATAAGAAATATTAAAAAATAATCAAGCACGGGCAAAAAAATCGCACCCCGGAGGATGCGATCCAAGCGCATGCGCCCGACTGCTGCGCACAGCATGCCCAGGCGACTAGGCGATGGTGTTGATGATGCGGCCTATATTGATATTGGCTGGCAGGCGGAGAACCGCCCCCACGGTATCGACCACATCGTTCGCCACATTCTTGGCGACCTTGGTCAAATCCACGCCGACGGACTGCGCCGCCTTGTCGGCCAGCCAGGCGGTTGCCGCCCCGCTGGCAATCGTTGCCATCTCCATGAGAACTCCTTGATTGATATGCAACAGGATGCCATCGCGCAAAGCTTGCCCGCCGCATGCATGCCTCCTCCCCGATCTGGCAAGCATACAGGCGTGTTCTTTACCCAATGACCACATGTGTTAGCGGCAAGCGCCATCGAAGTCTTAACCGCGATTGCATCGTCCTTACCTTAATTTTCAGATGTTAATTTCTCCGGCGAGCGAGCACGGTAAACTTCGCCGCTAGACTTGCCCCTTTTCACTGACGAAGACTTCATGCTGCCTGCCCTCGAAAAAATTGCCTCCGCCCCGCTGTCCACCGATCTCTCCGGCATCGCCGAACTGGTCGCCTGCCTGCGCCCGGGGCGCAACGGCGACCCGGCTTCGGCGCTGGGCCGGGTGCAGACGCTCACGCTGCTGCTGCATGACAATGCGCACTACGCGGCGGCGTTGCGCACCCACCTCCTGCATCTGCTGTCGGTACGGCGCCAGGCCAGCCTCTACACGGACACCGGCATCCTCTCCAACGACGGCTTCTTCCATGAGCTGCGCCGGCGCTTCGCCTATCGCGTGCTGCCGCCGGCGCTGGATGAGCGCAACCTGCAGGATTGCCTGGATATCGTTTTCCCCGATGCACGCGATCACCTGTGGTTGCAGGCCATCCCATTCGAAACATGGGATGCGCTGTGGCAAACCATCGCCGCGGCGGAGCCAACGCCGGCCTTGCCGCCCGGCGCCGGCCAGCCGGACCGGGGCAAGACGCTGACTGAATTGCTGCAGGCAATCCAGGTGCTGTCCTACCGCATCAGCGCCATCGGCACGGAACCGGAGCTGATCCGCATCTACAGCGACGTCAAGGCTTTCGAATCGCCGTTCCTGATGCAAAACGTGGAGCTGCATGCCTGGATGGAAAGCTACCGCCGCCGCCTGCAGGACGAGACCGCGCCGATGGAGGATGCGCGGCATGTGCTGGTGCTGCTGGACCAGTGCCAGGAGGTGGTCGACAAGATCCGCAAACATGCGCTGCGCCTCGGCACCAGCGTCTCGCTCACCTACCGCCTGCTGCGCCTGGAACAGAACCTGTTGCGCCTGCGCCAGTTGCTGGCCTTGGCCGAGCCCGACGCCGGCGGGGATGCGCAGGAAAAACGCCGCACCGGCTTCGCGCTGGCGATGGAGCTGGTGGAGGCGCACAACCGCAAGTACACCATCCGCGGACTGCTGGCCGGCAACATCAACCTGCTGGCGCGCAATATCATCGAAAACGCCAGCCGTACCGGCGAGCACTACATCGCCGAGAACCGCCGCGAATTCGGCGCCATGTACCGCTCGGCCGCCGGCGCCGGCTTCATCATCGGCTTCATGGCGCTGATCAAGATCCTGTTTTCCGAACTGCATGCGGCGCCGCTGGTGGAGGCTTTCCTGTTCAGCATGAATTATTCCCTGGGTTTCATGCTGATCCACGTGCTGCATTTCACCGTGGCCACCAAACAGCCGGCCATGACCGCCTCGCGCATCGCCGCTGCCCTGCACCGCAGCGGCGACAGCCGCAACATCGACATCCAAAGCCTGGTCGACATCATCGTGCAGGTGTTCCGCACCCAGTTCATCGCGGTGCTGGGCAACCTGACGCTGGCCTTCCCGATGGCTTACCTGCTGGTGACCGGGTATTTCCGCCTGACCGGCTCGCACTTCGTCGACGCCGACAAGGCCGCCCACCTGCTGCACGACCTCAACCCGATCGGCAGCCTGGCGCTGTTCCACGCCGCCATCGCCGGCGTCTGCCTGTTCCTGGCCGGTCTGATCTCGGGCTACTACGACAACAAGGCGCTCTATACCCGCATGTCGCAGCGCGTGGTGCGGGCGCGCTGGCTGACCGCCATCATCGGCCAGCGTCGCGCGCGGCGGCTGGGGGATTATCTGGAAACCGGCCTGGGCGGCCTGATGGGGAATTTCTACTTCGGCATCATGCTGGGCACGATCGGCACCATCGGTTTCCTGCTCGGCCTGCCGATCGACATCCGCCACATCACCTTTTCCGCCGCCAACCTGGCCATCGCCATGGAGGCGCTGCAATGGGGCGTCGGGGTCAAGGTGTTCGTGCTGTCGGCGGCAGGCGTGCTGGCGGTGGGCGCGGTCAACCTGTGGGTGAGTTTCGGGCTGGCGCTGTTCGTGGCGCTGCGCTCAAGGCAGGTGCGTTTCCGCCAGGGCGGCAAGCTGCTCAAGGCCTTGTCGCAGCGTTTCCTGAAAAAGCCGGGGGAATTCTTCTGGCCGCCCAAGGATGCGCCGCAAGCGGCGGACGGCGCCGCCGACGAGGCGCGCCAGCCGTAAGGACGGCGCATCGCTCAATCGGCCGCAGGCGGCGCCGTTTCCAATTGCGCGTAGACCGAGCTGGCGATGCGCGAGAGTTCATTGCGCGCAATGCCGCCCGAAAGCGCATAGCCGAACTGGCCGTCGATCCAGTAGAACACGTTGACCTTGCCTTCCTGGGCGAAACGGAAGCCCGTTCCCCGGCTTTGCACCTGGTCGCGCGAGACATACAGGGTCAAGCGCTGGCCGCCGGCATCCTGGTACATGAACTGCGCCACCGGCCCGCTCTGCCCCGGCAGCAAGCGGCCGCCGATCAGGTCGTAGCCCAGCGGCGCCAGCTTGGGCGCACGCACATTGGCGCCGATGCGGCGCGACAGCCAGGTGACCAGCGCCTGCTCCTGGTCGGCGCCGACTTCGACCGGACGCCGCAGGTCGGGGCTGTAGACGTTATGCGCCACCGCCGCCTGGCGCGCCAGGGTGATCGGCGCCACCGCCGCCAGCCGGGCGTGCGTACCGGGCAGCCATTGCATCGCCCCATCCTGGGCGGCATCGCGCAGCAGCCAGCCGCCGGCGCCGCCGGCCAGCACCAATGCCAGCATCGCCGCATAACGCAGCCAGGAGGCGTAGTTCGCCGCGCCGGCGGGATTGGCGCGTGCCGCCCCGGTTAAGCGCGCAGGGATGGCCTCGTCCAACACCTCGTCATACAAGGCATGCAGCGCGGCGTTTTGCCGCCGGTAAGCGTGCACGCGCTCCAGCGCTTCCAGATGCGCGGGGTCGCGCTCCAGCCAGTCCGCAACCTCGCGCTGGCGCGCAGCCGGCAACTGGCCGTCGATATAGGCGTGCAGGTCGTTTTCGCTGATTGCCGAGGATTTCATTTCACCACCTTCAACGACGCCGGCCCGGCCCCGTGCGCCCCGCCATCCATCAGCAGGCGCAAACGCTCGCGGCCGCGCGACAGGCGCGACATCACCGTCCCCACCGGGACGCCGAGCGCCGTCGCCGCCTGTTCGTAGGA
Source organism: Herbaspirillum sp. SJZ106 (assembly GCF_006715495.1). Taxonomy (GTDB): domain Bacteria; phylum Pseudomonadota; class Gammaproteobacteria; order Burkholderiales; family Burkholderiaceae_D; genus Herbaspirillum. Next base: position 252,219 of record NZ_VFNI01000005.1, on the reverse strand, counting down.
CATATCTTCCAGCACCACCAGCAGCAGGGTTTCGCGCTGCCCTGCGGGCAACAGGCGCAACGCCGCCTCCAGGTCCAATGCCAGGCCGTGGTCGGCCGGCATCGCGCCGGATTCCGGCAGCTCCATCTCGTCCAGCCCGACCATGGCCAGCGCGGGCCGGCGGCGCTGGTCCACATACAGGTTGTGCATGATGGCAAACAGCCAGGGACGCATGTCATCGCTGCGCTGCCATGAGGCCAGCTTTTCCCAGCCGCGCTCCAGGGTGTCCTGCACCAGGTCGTCGGCGGCGCTGCGCTCGCCCAGCAACGCGCGGGCGTAGCGGCGCAAACGCGGCAGGCAGGCGAGCATCAGTTGCTCGTCGGCCTGCCGCGCTGGTTGCTGCCGGGCTTTGCGTCCGAACATATGAGGTGGAAGGGAACGGCCCGGGTCGGGCTTATTGCTTGACCACGTGCCAGATGTCCTTGAAGTTGTCGCCGGCGCGCTCGCCCGGTTTCTGGTCTTTTTCGTACAGGTACAGCGGCTTGCCGTCATAGGCCAGCTGGGCGCTGCCGTCGTCGCGGGTGATGCTGGAATACGGCGCGGCCGGCGTGCCCATCGGCGCCACCGGCGGCCATGCCTTGGCGCAAGGGCCGTTGCAGACGCTCTTGCCGCTGTTGGCGGTGTCCTTGTCGAAGGTGTAGACGGTCATCCCCTTGCTGTCTACCAATATGCCGCCCATGGCTTTCACGCCGGCGCCCTGCGCCGATGCGCCCAACGAAACGGTGGCGCAAGCCAGCGCTACCAGGGAAGTTGCAAGCAGTCTCATGTCATTTTCCTTTCAAAGAACCTGCCCAACTCCCGCCGAGGCGTTGAACAGGTTCTTAACTGGGTTACGCGATGTGCCATACCCTGACTCGGTATACGCCAACCATCCCCGATTATTCCAGTCCGGGAAAAATATTTTTCCTGAGAACAGGCTCTGACAACTGGCCCTAACAACAGGTGCTAACTGCGCGACGCGGTCAGGTAGCCGATCACGGCCGGCAGGATTTCCGGACGCACGCTGCCGGCGGACAGGCCACCGGGGCCGGTCAGCACGACGGCGTTGATCAGCGCCTTGAGCATGCGCTGCAAGACGAAGGTCGCCACGTCCAGGTCGGGCGTGGTGATGCTGCCGCGATGCTTCTCCAGCACGCCGCGGATGGCGTCGAAGAAGCGCTGGCGGATTTCGGTGGAGACCGGCAGGTTGTAGGCGGGAAACTCTTCTTCCAGGATGCGGTTGAGTTCGGGCTCGACCAGGTGGGCGGCGACCAGCGCGTCGATCAGCGCCTCGAAGTCGCTGTGCAGCGAACCGGCGCCGTCGATGTGCGCGGCCACGTCTTCGAACAGCGCCAGCATGCGCGTGACATGGCGTTCGCGCAGCGCGAAGATCAGGGCGTCCTTGTTGGGGAAGTACTGGTACAGCGAGCCGACGCTGATGCCGGCCGACTCGGCCACGAGATTGGTATTGGTCTTGGCGTAGCCGCGCTCGACCAGCACGCGCGACATGGCATCAAGGATAGTGTCGACCATCGCACGGGAGCGTGCCTGGCGAGGTTCTTTGCGAGGTTGCAGTTTCATTTTCCGCTTCAGTGAGGAATCCGCCGTCTCCGACGCGGATTCGCAACATGAGTTATTGTTCGTATCTCAGAGTATAATACAAAAATGAGTTTTTACTCGCCAGCATGCGCGGCGGGCTCGCGTCGATCGGTGCGGGCAGCAGGACTTCCCCGCCGCGCCTGCTCCAGCGCCCGATGCGGCAACGCCGGGCCAGGCGGGGCAAAACCGTTATACGAGATCCCCAAGAAACTCGCATCGCCAAAAATTTTCAACGTGGAGAATTCTATGAAACGCACCATGTCGCCCGCCCTCCGGCCGCGGGCGATCGCCGCTTGCGCCGCCATGATCGGCCTGCTGGGCCTGTCCGGTTGCGCCAGTTTCAGCGGCATCGGCAGCGACCGGCACATCGCCCAGGCAAGCGATTTTGCCACGCAGCGCAGCTTGTCCGATCCGCAGCAGCAAAACGCCGGCCAATGGCCCGGCAGCGACTGGGTCAGGCAATTCGGCGATCCGCAACTCAATGCCCTGATCGAAGAAGCGCTGGCCTCCAGCCCCAACCTGCAACAGGCGCAGGCGCGCATCGCCGCCGCCGGCGCCCTGGCCGAGGCCCGCGGCGCGCCGTTGCTGCCCACGGTCACGGCCGACGCCTCGGTGATCCGCAACCAGTTCTCCAGCACCACGATCTATCCCGAGCCGTATGGCGGCAACTGGTACAACGAGAAGAAGGCGATGCTCAACATCGGCTACGAACTCGACCTGTGGAACAAGAACCATGCCGCGCTGGCGCAAGCCATCTCCAGCGAAAAGGCGGCCGAAGCCAGCGGGCAGGAAGCGCGCCTGGCGCTGACCGCCTCGATCGTCTCGGCCTACAGCCAGCTGGCGGCGCAATATGCGCTGCACGATATCCTGCAGCGCACCGTCGACCAGCGCGAAGCGCTGCAAAAGATCACCATCGAGCGCGTGCGCACCGGCCTGGATACCCAGATCGAACGCAACCAGTCGCGCAGCAGCAGCGCCGACGCCCGCGCCCAGCTTGAGCAAAGCGAAGGCCAGATCACGCTGATCCGGCAGCAGCTGGGCGCCCTCACCGGCCGCGGCCCCGACCGCGGCCTGCAACTGGCGGCGCCGCAGATGACCCGGCTCGCCACGCCCGGCCTGCCGGCCGACCTGCCCCTGAACCTGCTGGGCCGCCGCCCCGACATCGTGGCCGCGCGCTGGCAGGTGGAGGCCGCGACCCAGGGCATCGATGTGGCCAAGTCGCGCTTCTATCCCGACATCAACCTGAGCGCGGCCATCGGCTTCGACACCCTGCTCAATACCAATCCGTTCACCGCGGCCAGCAAGTCGATCGCCTTCGGACCGGCCATCAGCCTGCCGATCTTCGAAGGCGGCGCCCTGCGCGCCGGCCTCAAGGGCGAGTACGCCAATTACGACCTGGCCGTGGCGACCTATAACAAGGCCGTCAACGACGCCTATGCCGACGTGGCGCGCCAGATCGCCTCGATCCACTCCACCGAGCGCCAGTTGCCGATCCGCCGCGAAGCGCTGGAAGCGGCCGAGCGCGCCTACGACCTGGCCAGGGAACGCTATCGCATCGGCCTGGCGTCGCAGCTCACGCTGCTGTCCGCCGAAACCGGGGTACTGGTGCAGCGCCAGGCCATGGTCAGCCTGGAAGCGGCGCGCCGCGACCAGCAGGTGGCGCTGTACAAGGCGCTGGGCGGCGGCTTCGAGGCCCAGCAGGCCGGCCTGGCGCTGGCCGGCAAGCCCGGATCGGGACAGCCGCAACAACCCTGAATGCAAACCTGACATGGCCTGCCGCCGGACTCTCATCCATCCGGCCGGCGGCAGGCCCGCTGTGCCGGCCAGGACGGCGCAGCCAGACAACCGCTACGAAGAAAATCAAACGGAGTAATCCATGAGTGAAAGCACCACCCAAAACGCCAACGGCAACGGTAATGGCAAGGCCAACGGAAATGGCAACGGCAAGCGCAAGCGCCAGTTGTTCCTGCTGACGCTGGCCCTGCTCATCGTCGCCGCCATCTGCTTCCTGTACTGGTTCCTGCACGGCCGCTTCTTCGAAGAGACCGACGATGCCTACGTCGGCGGCAACATCGTGCAGATTTCCGCCCAGGTCGGCGGCACCGTCACTGCCATCAAGGCCGACGATACCCAACTGGTCAGCGCCGGCCAGCAGCTCGTGACGCTGGATGCGGCCGACACCAGGCTGGCGCTGTCGCAGGCCGAAGCCGCGCTGGCCCAGGCCGTGCGCCAGACCCGCCAGCTGTTCCTCAACAACGACACGCTGGCCGCCAATGTGGCTGCCGCCGAATCGAACCTGGCGCGCGCCAAGGACGACCTGCAGCGCCGCCAGGCCGGCCTGGCCTCGGGCGCGGTATCGACCGAAGACGTCTCGCACGCCCGCGACGCCTTCAAGAGCGCCACCGCCGCCCTCGACCAGGCGCGCGCCGCCGCCGCCGCCAACCGCGCGCTGACCGACCACACCAGCGTGACCGAACACCCCAACGTGCAGCAAGCCGCCAGCGCCGTACGCAACGCCTACCTGAACTACGCCCGCGTCAATATCGTGGCGCCGGTGTCGGGCTTCGTCTCCAAGCGCTCGGTGCAAGTCGGCCAGCGCATCGCCGCCGGCAACCCGCTGATGGCCATCGTGCCGCTGGAACAGATCTGGATCGACGCCAACTTCAAGGAAGGCCAGATCAAACACATCCGCATCGGCCAGCCGGTTGAAGTGGTGGCCGACGTCTACGGCTCCGACGTGAAGTACAAGGGTACCGTGGTCGGCTTCTCGGCCGGCACCGGCGGCGCGTTCTCGCTGCTGCCGGCGCAGAACGCCACCGGCAACTGGATCAAGGTGGTGCAGCGGGTGCCGGTGCGCATCGCGCTCGACCCCGAGCAGGTGCGCGCGCATCCGCTGCGCATCGGCCTGTCCACCACCGCCACGGTTGATATCCACGGCGACGGCAAGCAGCTGGAAAACGCCCCGGCCAGCTACCAGACCAGCGTCTACGACGACCTGGGCAAGCAGGCCGACGCCATCGTCGAGCGCATCATCGGCGACAACGCCGGCGGGCTGTCGATGCAGAAAAAGGGCAAGGCATCCGTGGCCGTGCCGCATACCTGATTTGCAAGACCTGACCTGAACCGTACCCGAATCATTTATGGCGAACAGCCCTACTCCCTATACACCGCCACCACCGCTGACCGGCGCCAACCTGGTGCTGGGCACGCTGTCGGTATCGCTGGCGGTGTTCATGAACGTGCTCGATTCGTCGATCGCGAACGTGGCGATCCCCACCATTTCGGGCAACCTCGGCGTTTCCGTCGACGAGGGCACCTGGGTGATCACTTCGTTCGCGGCGGCCAATGCGATCTCCATTCCCCTGACCGGCTGGCTGACCCAGCGCGTGGGCGCGGTGCGCCTGTTCGTCACCTCGGTGCTGCTGTTCGTGCTGGCGTCGTGGCTGTGCGGGCTGGCGCCGACCCTGCCCATCCTGCTGGCCGCGCGCGTGCTGCAAGGCCTGGTGGCGGGGCCGATGGTGCCGCTGTCGCAGTCGCTGCTGCTGGGGGCCTACCCCAAATCCAAGTCTTCGTTCGCGCTGGCGCTATGGGGCATGACGGCGGTGGTGGCGCCGGTGGCAGGACCCGCCCTGGGCGGCTGGATCACCGACAGCTATACCTGGCCGTGGATCTTCTACATCAACGTGCCGGTGGGCCTGGTCGCGGCCGGGGTCACGCTGGCCATCTACCGCTCGCGCGAAACCCCGACCCACAAGCTGCCGATCGACAAGATCGGGCTGGCGCTGCTGGTGACCTGGGTGGCGGCCTTCCAGATCATGCTCGACAAGGGCAAGGACCTGGACTGGTTCTCCTCGTCCACCATCGTCACCCTGGCCATCATCGCGGCCGTGGCCTTCGCCTACTTCATCGTGTGGGAGCTCAACAACGACCACCCGGTGGTGGACCTGCGGCTGTTCGGCCGGCGCAATTTCGCCGGCGGCACCATCGCCATCTCGATCGGCTACGGCGTGTTCTTCGGCAACCTGGTGATCCTGCCGCAATGGCTGCAGCAATACCTGGGCTACCGTTCGATCGACTCCGGCCTGTCGACCGCGCCGATCGGCATCTTCGCGGTGATCCTGATGCCGTTGATCGGGCGCTTCCTGCCGCTGGTGGATGCGCGCAAGGTGGCGACCGCTTCCTTCATCGGCTTCGCCCTGGTGTTCTGGCTGCGCTCGCGCTACAACCTCGATGTCGACCAGTGGACGGTGATCATGCCGACCCTGCTGCAGGGCATCCCGACGGCGATGTTCTTCGTGCCGCTGACGGTGCTGTTGCTGTCGGGCCTGCCGCCGGAACGGATTCCGGCCGCGGCCGGCCTGTCGTCCTTCGTGCGCGTGTTCTGCGGCGCGGTCGGCACCTCGATCTCGACCACCGCCTGGAACAACCGCTCCATCATGCATCACGCGCAGTTGACCGAGCATGCCACGCCGTACAGCCCCTGGCTGCAGCAATCGGTGGGCAACATCAGCAGCCTCTTGGGCCTGGACCAGCAGCAGACGGCCGGCATGATCGAGCGCACCATCACGTTCCAGGCGGCGATGCTGGGGATCAACGACATCTTCTATGTGTCGGCGCTGATCTTCCTGGCGATCATCCCGCTGATCTGGATCATCAAGCCGTCCAAGGGCGGCGCCGGCGCCGCCGAAGCCTCGGCGGCGCACTGATGGCCGCACGGACCGGCCAGGCGCTCAACGCAGCCTGGCCAGTCCGTTCTGCAGCCGGACGATGTCGATCAGCTTGCGCAAGGCCGGATGCGCATGGCGCCGGCTGCTGTAGTACATATGGAAAGGCTCGCTGGGCGCGGCCCACTCGGGCAGCACCACCTCCAGCGCGCCCTCTTCCAGTTCCTTCCTGATTCTTCCCTCCAGCAGGTAGGCAATGCCTACTCCCGCCCTGGCGGCCGCAATCGTGGCGGCCGTATTGTTGATCGTCACCAGCCCCGGCACACGCAGGCGCCGGCTGTTTTTCCCCTTGCCGAATTCCCACTTGTAGCTGGAGTTGTCGCCCAGCAGCAGCTGGATGCAGTTGTGGCCGGCCAGCTCTTCCAGCGCCTGCGGACGCCCATGCCGCTCCAGATAAGCCGGCGAGGCCGCCGCCACCCAGCGCTGCGCGCGCGTGAGCGGCGCCGTCGCCATGCCCTCGGGCACGTAATGCCCATAGCGGATTCCCGCGTCATAGCCTTCGCCGATGATATCGATGGGCCTGTCATCGACCACCACCGTCAGCTTGACCTGCGGGCATTGCCGGACGAATTCGGGAATGGCCGGCTCGATCAGCAGATGCGCCGCATCGGCGAAGACATTGATGCGCAACTGGCCCAGGCTGCCGAGCACGGCGCTGTCCAGGTTGCCCAGTGCGGCGCCGATCTTCTCGAAGCCCTCCTCCAGGCGCTGCGCCAGCTCCGCCCCGGCAGCCGTGGGCGCCACCGCCCGGCTGGAGCGGTACAGCAGCTGCGTCGAAAGCCTTTCTTCCAGCCGCTTCATCGCATGGCTGGCGGCCGATGGCGTCAGGCCCAGCTGGATCGCCGCGGCCTTGAAACTGCCGGTGCGCAGGATGGTGACGAAGATGCGCAGGTCTGAAAAGTCGATGTGATCGAGGAGGGACATGGATGAATTGTGTTCACTTCATGAATTAACACGAATCATCTTAAACCATCCTCACGCGCGCGTGCCGCGCGGTATAAATGACGGTCTGCCATGGATCGGCCTCGGCATGCCGTGCAAGGCGATCCATGCAATGCCAACGCAAAGGAGCAAGCAACATGAAATCAAGACAGTTCGCCCGCACGGGCGCGGCGGTATCGGAAATCGGCTTCGGCGCCTGGGCCATCGGCGGCTCCTGGGGCGATGTCTCCAGCCAGGATGCCAAGGCCGCCCTGCACGCGGCCCTCGATAGCGGCGTGAGCTTCATCGATACCGCCGATGTCTATGGCGACGGCCGCTCGGAACAGCTCATCGCCCAGGTGCTCAAGGAGCGCGGCGGCGCGCGCCCCTTCGTCGCCACCAAGGCCGGCCGCCGGCTCTCGCCCCATGTCGCCGACGGCTACACGAAAGAGAACCTGCAAGCCTTCGTCGAACGCTCGCTGGCCAACCTGGAGGTGGATTGCCTGGACCTGGTCCAGCTGCATTGCCCGCCCACCGAAGTCTATTACCGGCAGGAAGTCTTCGGCGCCATGGATGAGCTGGTCGCCGCAGGCAAGATCCGCCACTACGGCGTCTCGGTCGAGAAAGTGGAAGAAGCCCTCAAGGCGCTGGAGTATCCCAACGTCGCCTCGATCCAGATCATCTTCAACATCTTCCGCCAGCGTCCCAGCGCCCTGCTGATGCGCGAGGCGCAGCGCCGCAACGTCGCCATCATCGCGCGCGTACCGCTGGCCTCGGGCCTGCTGAGCGGCAAGATGTCGGCGCACACCACCTTTGCCGCCGATGACCATCGCCACTTCAACCGCAATGGCGAAGCCTTCGATGTCGGCGAGACCTTCTCCGGTGTACCCTATGAGGTAGCGCTGGCGGCGGTGGAAAAGATCCGCCGGCTGGCGCCGCAGGATGTACCGATGGCGCAGTTCGCGCTGCGCTGGATCCTCATGGAAAGCGGCGTGAGCACCGTCATCCCCGGCGCGCGCAACGTGCAGCAGGCGCAATCCAACAGCGCCGCCAGCGCGCTGCCGGAGATCCCGGCTCCGCTCATGCAGGCCCTGCGGCAGCTGTACCTGGACGACATCGCGCCCTACGTGCACCAACGCTGGTAATCCCTCGCCACTGATTCAACAACAAGGACAATATGGAGCCCATTCAACTTGCCATCGCTGGCGTCGGAAAGATCGTCCACGACCAGCACGTTCCCGCCATCCGCGGCAATGCCGACTATGCGCTGGCGGCCACGGCCAGCCGCAACCACAGCATCGAGGGCGTGCGCGCCTACAAGACCATGGCCGAGATGCTGGCCGCGGATATCCGCATCGACGCCATCTCCCTGTGCATGCCGCCGCAATACCGCTACGAAGCGGCGCGCCAGGCGATCTGCGCCGGCAAGCATGTATTCCTGGAAAAGCCGCCCGGCGCCACCCTGTCCGAAGTCGAGTCGCTCAAGGCGCTGGCAGCGGAACACGGCGTGACCATGCTGGCCAGCTGGCACTCGCGCCATGCGCCGGCCGTGCAGGCGGTCAAACGCCACCTGCAAGAACATCGCCCGCGCCGGGTCCAGGTGATCTGGCGCGAAGACGTGCGCCACTGGCATCCCGACCAGGAATGGATCTGGCAACCGGGCGGGCTGGGCGTGTTCGATCCGGGCATCAATGCCCTGTCGATCGTGACGGAAATCCTGCCGGAAATGGTCTTCCTGACCAAGGCGGCCCTGGAAGTGCCGGCCAACAGACAAACGCCGATCGCGGCGCGGCTGGCCTTCACCGATGCGGCGGGCACGGAGGTGCAGGCCGATTTCGACTGGCGCCAGACCGGTGAGCAGACCTGGGACATCGTCATCGATACCGACAGCAGCCACCTGCACCTGAAGAAGGGAGGCCACGAGCTGTGGATCGACGGCGCCCAGTGCGCGCTGGCGGCCGAGGGCGAGTATCCCTCGCTCTACCGGCACTTCAGCCAGCTGATCCGCGGCAAAGCGTCGGATGTGGATGTGGCGCCGCTGCGGCATGTCGCCGATGCCTTCATGCTGGGGCAGCACATCGTCACGGACGCGTTTATCTGAGGCAGGTGCTGGCAGAAAAGACCCAGGCCAGCCAGTAATGCCGTTCAGTTAATCCGAAATCTTTCTCCGTCGCCCTGACGAAAGTCAGGGTCCTGTGTCGTCCAACGGCCATTGAGGCACAACGAAAGACACAGGCTCCCGGCCTTCGCCGGGACGACGAGTTTCAGAGGGAAGGATTAACTGAACGGCATGGCAGGCCAGCCAGGGATTTAGCGGGTCAGGATGCCGTGATGGAAGCGCAGATGGTCTTCCATGAAGCTCTGGATGAAGTAATACCCGTGGTCATAGCCCTCATGGCGGCGTAGCGTCAGCGGCTGCCGCGCCGCCTGGCAAGCCGCCTCGAACTGCTCGGGCAGCAATTGCCCGGCCAGGAATTTGTCGGCCAGCCCCTGGTCGACCAGGATCCCTTGCGGGAATGGCGAACGCAGTCCCCGCATCAGTTCGCTGGCGTCGTAGGCCTTCCACGCCTGGCGATCGGCGCCGAGGTAATTGCCGAACGCCTTATGGCCCCACGGGCATTGGCTGGGCGCGGCAATCGGCGCGAACGCCGACACCGAGCGGTAGATGTCGCGGTTGCGCAGCGCCAGCACCAGCGCCCCGTGGCCGCCCATCGAATGGCCGAAGATGCCGATGCGTTGCGGGTCGGCCGGGAATTCGCGCAGGATGGCCTGGCGCAGGCCATGCACCACGTACGAATACATGCGGTAGTTCTTCTCCCACGGCGCCTGGGTGGCATCGACGTAAAAACCCGCGCCTGCGCCGAAGTCCCAGCTGTCGCTCTCGCCTTCGATGCCGGCGCCGCGCGGACTGGTGTCCGGCGTCACCAGGATGATCCCCAACTCGGCCGCCACGCGCTGCGCGCCGGCCTTGATCATGAAGGTTTCCTCGGTGCAGGTCAGGCCGGCCAGGTAGAACAGCACCGGCAGCTTGCCGCCGGCCCCGGCCTGCGGCGGGACGAACACCGAGAAGCGCATCGGCAGGCCGATCTCCGCCGATTCGTGGCGATAGTAGCCCTGGACGCCGCCGAAGCAGCCGTGCTCGCTGATGGTCTCCAGCATGCCCGTTCCTTTCATCAGAACTCGACCACCGAGCGGATCGACTCGCCGCTCTTCATCAGGTCGAAGCCTTCATTGATGCGCTCCAGCGGCAGCTTGTGGGTGATCAGGTCGTCGATGTTGAGCTTGCCTTCCATGTACCAGTCGACGATCTTGGGCACGTCGGTGCGGCCGCGCGCGCCGCCGAAGGCCGAACCCTTCCAGACGCGGCCGGTCACCAGCTGGAACGGACGGGTGGAAATCTCCTGGCCGGCCGCCGCCACGCCGATGATGATGGACTGGCCCCAGCCCTTGTGGCAGCACTCCAGCGACTGGCGCATGGTGGTGGTGTTGCCGATGCATTCGAAGCTGTAGTCGGCGCCGCCGTCGGTCAGGCCGATGATGGCGTCGACCACGTTGGGCACGTCCTTGGGATTGATGAAGTCGGTCATGCCGAACTTGCGCGCCATGGCTTCGCGCGCCGGGTTCAGGTCGACGCCAATGATCTTGTTGGCGCCCACCATCCTGGCCGCCTGGATCACGTTCAGGCCGATACCGCCCAGGCCGAACACCACCACATTGGCGCCCGCCTCCACCTTGGCGGTGAACAGCACCGCGCCCACGCCGGTGGTGACGCCGCAGCCGATGTAGCAGACCTTGTCGAAGGGGGCGTCGGAACGGATCTTGGCCAGGGCGATCTCGGGCACCACGATGTAGTTGGAGAAGGTGGAAGTGCCCATGTAATGGAACAGCGGCTTGCCGTCCAGCGAGAAGCGGCTGGTGGCGTCCGGCATCAGGCCGCGGCCCTGGGTGGCGCGGATGGCCTGGCACAGGTTGGTCTTTTGCGAGAGGCAGAACTTGCATTCGCGGCATTCCGGGGTGTACAGCGGGATGACGTGGTCATCCTTTTTCAGCGACTTCACGCCGGGGCCGACATCGACCACCACGCCGGCGCCTTCATGGCCCAGGATGGCGGGGAAGATCCCTTCCGGGTCGGCGCCCGACATCGTGTAGTAATCGGTGTGGCAAATGCCTGTGGCCTTGATCTCAACCAGCACTTCGCCGGCCTTGGGGCCGCCCAGCTCGACTTCCTCGATGGTCAAGGGCTTGCCTGCCTGCCACGCTACCGCTGCTCTTGTTTTCATGGGGATGTTGTCCTTTGTCAATGATGGTGAAATAACTCCGCGCCTGGTCCGCCCGCGGCCGGACACACAAGGCTGCATCGCCTGGATATGCCCGGAAACGACGGGAAATTCCTGATGTTCGCGCGAAACCAAGGCGGTATTATCGCATCGCAAACAGAAATGGGGCAGCGGCGCCTCCTTGCCGAAAACTTTCCCCCCGCCTGCGCAATCCCTCCGGAGATCCATTCCCGGTAGCGATAATGACAAAGGCCGCCGCATGCGGTAAGGTTCGGACAAATAAAAGCACCGAGACGCCCGCAAAAAAAGCAGGCGCGAGTGCAAACGGGAAGACGCACTGGCCTGCCGAACGAACAGCAACAAAACATCCGGCGGGCAAAACAGGGAGTGGCACACTGCCTGGCTGGTTAAGCCAACTTGATGGTATCTGCACGCAACGCATGCGCGCCCTGGTCGCGCGGGATGCGTTGCGGCGGATGCGCGCCTGCAACGCGCCGCATACCGGGCGCGCTGGCGCATTCCCGGCAATGGCCGGCGCCGCCTGTTGCCGCAGGCGGCCGCTGCAAGCTGGCGGCAAGTTGGCAATGGACGGCCGGCAGTGCTAAGCCGCATGGCCGCGGGTGTTATCGATATTCGTCTACATGGGAAAACAGAAAAAGACCGCCGGACGGGCCGGCAGCGCCCTCCGGACCCTGTTGATCTTCGTCGCCTTCGTCGGCTCGTTCATCGTCATCCAGACATGGTGGGAAATCCGCCAGGATCGCCTTCTGACCATCGCAGCGGAAAAGAGCAGCTCGATGGTCGCCGTGCGCAGCGTGCAGGAACACGCCGAGCGCGCCTTCCGCGACATCGATGCCATGCTGTGGGCGACTTCCGAGGCCATCCGGCACGCCGGAGCCGGCCTGCCGGACGACGGCCCCGGCCTGCACCGCCTGCTCGCCGGGCAAAAGCAGCCGCTGCCATCGGTGCTGGCGCTGCGCTATGTCGACCCGGCCGGGATCAACCGCGCCAGCTCCTGGTTGCCCCACGAGCAGGACAACTTCGCCGACGACCTCAAGCTGAAGTATGCGGACCGCGATCCGGCGCGCCCGCGCCTGTTCGTCGGCCAGCTCATGCGCAGCCATTACAACCGGGAACTGGTGCTGCCGGTGGCGATGAACCTGTACGACAGCGCCGCCCGCCCGGCCGGCATGCTGGTGGCCGAACTGCGCGCGGCCTATTTCTTCGACTTCTACAAGCACATCACCAACTACCAGGCGATCGTCTCGTTGCGCAGCGACGACGGCGCCATGATGATCCGCTCCCCCTTCGAAGAGCGCTGGCTCAATGCCAGCATGCGGGATGCCAGGAGCATGGCCAGGATCAGCAGCGGCCCGGAGGAAGGCGGCTTCGAGGAAGTCTCCTACCTGACCGGCGAGCAGTTGCTGTTCACCTACAAGCGCCTGCGGGACTGGCCGATGCTGGTGGTGTATGCGCGCCGCATGGACGATGTGCTGGCCCCGTGGCGCAGCCGGACCGCAAACCGCATCCTGCTGGCCGCCGGCATCCTCGGCTTCATCCTGATCGCGCTGGTGTCCTTCCTGCTTTACTATCGCTACCAGCGCCGCATCGACAATGCGCTCTCGGTCAGCGAATACCGCTACCGCAAGCTGTACGAAGACGGCAACGACCCTATCGTGCTGATCTCGGCCGACCTGCGCTATCTCGACTGCAACGCGGCCGCGGTGCGTTTCTTCGGCGTGCTGGACAAGCAACGCATCATCGGCCGCAAGGTCGGCCTGTTTTCGCGCCACAAGTCGCTGCATATCGCGCAGCCGGACATCGACGACCTGGTCGCCAAGACCCTGTCCGGCCAGCCCCAGCAATTCGAATGGGTGACGATACGCCGCAACAAGATCGTCTATACCGACGTCACCCTGCACCGCGCCGAACTCGACCGCGGCTACGCCATCTTCACCATCCTGCGCGACATCACCGCCCGCAAGCGCGCCGAGTTGCTGCAAAACGAGCAAAACCGCGTGCTGCATATGGTGATGGCCGACGAGGAGCTGGACGCCATCCTCTCCGCCATCGTCAGCTTCGCCGATGCCCAGATTCCCTACAGCGCATGCTGCATCCTGCTGGCCAACGAACATGCCACGCATTTCACCTCGATGCTGAGCCACCGCCATCCGCAGCGCATCGCGCGCATGCTGCAGGGCATGGCCATCCGCCACGGCAACGGCGTGGCGGCCGAAGCGGTGCTGCGGCGCGCGCCTTGCATCGTCACCGACATCGCGCGCGACCCGATGATGGAGCATCTGCGCCCGCTGATCGACACCGAGGCCTATCCCTCCTGCGGCGCCTGGCCCATCATCGGTAAGGAAGGCCAGCTGCTCGGCGTATTTTCCGCCCTGCTCAAGGAAAACCAGGCGCCCAGCAGCGAGTACCTGCAATTGGCCAACATCGCCGCCGACCTGGCCAGCGTGGCCATCGAGAGCCGCCGCGCCGACGAGCGCATCCGCCACCTGGCGCACTATGACGAACTGACCGGGCTGCCCAACCGCTTCCTGTGCACCCAGCACGTGAGCAATGCGATCACCCACGCCGAACATCGCGAGGGCATGGTGGCGGTGCTGCTGCTCGACCTGGACCGCTTCAAGAACATCAACGACACCTTCGGCCATGAAACCGGCGAGGCCGTGCTGCAGGAAATCGCCCTGCGCTTTCGCGGCAGCCTGCGCGAACTGGATATCCTGGCGCGCGTGGGCGGCGACGAATTCATCGTGCTGGTGGACGATTTCGACGATCCGCTGCAACTGGGCGAAATCGCGCAAAAACTGCTGGCCGAGGCGCGCAAGCCCTTCGTCATTGCCGGCCAGGAGGCGACGCTCTCGGCCAGCATCGGCATCGCCACCTATCCCGGCGACGGCAACAATGCGCAAGCGCTGATCAAGAACGCCGACATCGCCATGTACCGCGCCAAGCACCACGGCAAGGACGACTACCGCTTCTTCTCCGACGAGGTCAACACCAACACGGTCGAGCGCATCGCCTTGGAGTCCGAGCTGCGGCGCGCCATCGAACGCGGCGAGTTCGTGGTCCATTACCAGCCCAAGGTCAACCTGGCGGGCGCGCGCATCGTCGGCGCCGAAGCGCTGGTGCGCTGGCAACATCCGGTGCGCGGCCTGCTGCCGCCGGCCGAATTCATCATGCTGGCCGAAGAAACCCGCCTGATCGACCAGATCGGCCTGGCGGTGCTGGAGGCCGCCTGCCGCGATGTCGGCCAGTTGCTGGCGCGCAGCCTGGAATTCGGGCGCATCTCGATCAACCTGGCCGGCAGCCAGTTCGGCGACGCCAACCTGCTGGAAGACATCAAGCGGGTGGTCGAACGCCACGGCACACCGCCCTCCTGCCTGGAGTTCGAAATCACCGAAAGCATGGTCATGCACAACCGCGACCAGGCCATTGCGATCATGGACGGCATCCGCGCCGAAGGCTTCACGATCTCCATCGACGATTTCGGCACCGGCTATTCCTCGCTGGCCTACCTGAAGCGCTTCCCGGTCAATACGCTGAAAATCGACAAGTCATTCATCAGCGACATCCCGGACGATCCCAACGATAGCGCCATCGTGCAGGCCATCATCGCGATGGGCCATGCATTGAACCTGAAGGTGGTGACCGAAGGCGTGGAAACCGAGAAGCAATTGAATGCGCTGCGCGAGTTCGGCTCGGACGATTACCAGGGCTACTACTTCAGCAGGCCGGTACCCTATGCGCAATTCCTGCAGTTGCTGCAAGCCCAGCAACCGGCGTGAGCCGCCGGAGGGATGCCGCCTGCAATGAAAAAGCAGCGCGGCTATACTCCTTTGCTACGCCCACAACGACAAGGAGAAATGCATGCAGTATCGCCAACTTGGCCGCACCGATGCCAAGGTCAGCCTGATCACCCTGGGCACCATGACCTGGGGCCAGCAGAACACCGAAGCCGAAGCCCACTCCCAGTTCGACCTGGCGGTGGAGCGCGGCGTCAACCTGATCGACGTGGCGGAAATGTATCCGGTGCCGCCCAAGGCGGAAACCCAGGGCCTGTCCGAACGCTACCTGGGCACCTGGCTGAAGAAGTCCGGCCTGGGCGACAAGCTGCTTATCGCCACCAAATGCACCGGCCCCGCGCGCAAGCCGCACAACCCGCGCCACATCCGCGGCGGCGTCAACGACCTCGACCGCAAGGGCCTGACCGATGCGCTGCACGGCAGCCTGGAGCGGCTGCAGCTGGATCACGTCGACCTTTACCAGTTGCACTGGCCCGACCGCAGCGTCAACAGCTTCGGCCAGCTCGACTACCAGCACGTGGCCGATGAAAAGACGGTGCCGATCGAAGAGACGCTGAAGGTGCTCTCCGAATTCGTGCAGGCCGGCAAGATCCGCCATATCGGCCTGTCCAACGAAACCTCATGGGGCGTGGCGCAATTCCTGCGCGCGGCCGAACAGCACGGCCTGGAACGCGTGGTCACCATCCAGAACCCGTACAACCTGCTCAACCGCACGTTCGAGATCAACCTGGCCGAGTTCGCCCACCGCGAACAGGTCGGCCTGCTGGCCTATTCGCCGCTGGCCTTCGGCATGTTGAGCGGCAAATACCTGGATGGCGCGCGCCCCGCTACCGGCCGCCTGACGCTGTTCGAACGTTTCGTACGCTATACCAACCCGCAAGCCGAACGCGCCACCGCCCAATACGTGACGCTGGCCAGGCAGCACGGGCTGGATCCGGCGCAGATGGCGCTGGCCTACGTCAACAGCCGTCCGTTCCTGAGCTCCAACATCATCGGCGCCACTACCCTGGAACAGTTGCGCAGCAACCTGGACAGCGTAGAGGTGAAACTGAACGATGAAGTGATCGCCGGCATCGAAGCCATCCACAAGGGCCAGCCGAACCCGGCGCCCTGATGCGGATGCCCTGATACACACTCCCGCACCAACAACAAAACCGGCCTGATGGCCGGTTTTGTTTTCATGGCATTGGCATTGCATCCATTTCAATCGCCGCCGCTCAATCGCCGCCGCTTTCCGTCGCGGCTGCCGCCTGCGCCTCTTCCCTGCGCGCGCCGTAACGTTGCGCCAGCACCGCGCACACCATCAGCTGCAATTGGTGGAACAGCATCAGCGGCAGCAGCACCATGCCGATGGCGCCGCTGGAAAACAGCACCTTGGCCATCGGCACGCCGCTGGCCAGGCTCTTCTTGGAGCCGCAAAAGACGATGGTGATTTCATCTTCCTTGTTGAAGCCGAGGCGGCGGCTGCCGTAGGTGGTGATCAGCATGATGGCGGCCAGCAGCAGCACATTGATCACCAGCACCGACACCAGCATGGTGGGCGGCACCTGGCGCCACAAGCCCTGCACCACCGCCTCGCTGAAGGCGACGTAGACCACCAGCAGGATGGAGCTCTGGTCGACGAACTTGAGCCAGGATTTGTTGCGCTCGATCCAGCCGCCGATCCAGGGACGCAACGCCTGGCCGGCGACGAAAGGCAGCAACAGCTGGTAGACGATCTTGAGGATCGAGCCCAGCGAAGCATGGCCGTCGCCGTTGTGCGCCACCACCAGTATGCCCACCAGCAGCGGCGTGAGGAAAATACCCAGCAGGTTGGAGGCGGAAGCCGCGCAGATCGCCGCCGGCACATTGCCGCGCGCCACCGCGGTAAACGCGATGGACGACTGCACGGTGGATGGCAGCACGCACAGGAACAGCAGGCCGAGATAAAGCTCTGGCGTGATGAAATAAGTGAGCAGCGGCTTGGCGGCCAGGCCGATCAGCGGAAAAATGGCGAAAGTGCACAGCAGCACCGTGACATGCAAGCGCCAGTGCGTCATGCCGGCCACCACCGCCTGGCGCGAGAGCTTGGCGCCGTGCATGAAAAACAGCAGCCCGATCATGAACGTGGTCAGCCAGTCGAAACCGATGGCAACGTCGCCGGTACAGGGAAAAATGGACGCCGTCGCCACTACGGCGATCAGCAGCAAGGTCATGTTGTCGGGAATAAAGCGTGGGCGGGCCATGGCGTTGTCGTTGATTTTTCCGGATGCGTGGTACTTCTTCTGGATGCGGGAAGGCGGCCGCAGGAGGCCGCCCGGGAATCGTTCAGACTTTCTTGACGAACTCGGTCTTGAGTCCCATCGAGCCGAAACCATCGATCTTGCAATCGATGTCATGGTCGCCGTCGACCAGGCGGATGTTCTTGACCTTGGTGCCCATCTTGACCACGCCGCCTCCGCCCTTGAGCTTCAAGTCCTTGATCACGGTCACCGTGTCGCCATCCTGCAGGACGTTGCCGGCGGCATCGCGCCAGACCTTGGTTTGTTCGACGGCAGGCGCGGCCTGCTGCGCCGACCATTCATGCGCACATTCCGGACAAACCAGCATGCCGCCATCCTCATACGTGAATTCGGATTGACATTGGGGGCAGGCGGGCAAGGTACTCATGGCGGATTCCTGTACGAAAAATGGAAAGGCGGGATTGTACCGCGCCGTGCCCGGGCCGGCCTTGCGCCAACCCGGGCCGGCAACAAAAAACGGCAAATTCCTTGATCAGAATTTGCCGTTTTGCCAAACCGTTCAGTGCCGCCATCTCACCAGAGCCAGAACATCAGCAGCCAGGCATAGTTGACCAGGGCCAGGCCGCCCACCAACGGCGCCATGGCGACCAGGCGCTGCGGCCAGGATGTGGCGTAGCGCGCCACCACCTTCCAGGCCAGCACCAGGCTCCACAGCGTCATCGCCGACAACAGTGCGGCGCGAACGTCGTTGGCCCAGTACACCGGCCAGTGCTCGGCGCGCAACAGGCTGATGGTGGTGGCCGACAGGCCGACGAACACGCCGCAGCCTGCCAGCGGGATCAGCGACTGCACCAGGTGGTTGAAGCGGCTCCATTCCCACTTGCCCAGGAGACGCGTGCCAAGGGCGAACAGCAGCGACACCCCGGTGCCCAGCACCAGCGCGGTCGCCATGATGTAACCCACCACCATGGCGCCGTCCAGCCAGGTGAAGACGTCGCTTTGCTGCGGGTAATTGGTCAGCAGCCACCAAGGCGCCTGGGTGCCGAAGGGCCACATGATGTCGCGCTCGATCAGCCAGGTGGCGATGTCCTGCTTGATGGCGATGAACCAGGGGCTGGCGGTCCAGTGAAAGGCGCCGATGGCGATGCCCAGCAGGCCGTAGAGCACCAGGGCGCTTTCCCACAGGTTGTTCTGGGTCTTGCCGAACTTGACCACTTCGACCGTGGGCGCCCGGAAGCTCAGTTCGATGGCGTCGCGATGGCCGCTGCAGCGTCCGCACATATGGCAGTCCGAGGCGCCCTTCATGTTGCGCAACGGCACCAGCGGCGCGCAGTTGATCGGGATGATCTTGTGCTGGGGATGGTAGGAGGCGCGCCAGGCATCCTCATTGACCTTGTAGTGCAGCGGCGCCAGTTTGGCCAGCAGGCCGAACACGCCATTGACCGGGCACAGGTACTTGCACCAGACGCGCTTGTCGCGGCCGTACAGGTAGCCGACGATCATGGCGCCGACGGTGGAGCCGCCCAGCACCAGCAGCACTGCCTTGGGATATTGGTAGACGCTGACCATCTGGCCGTAGACCGTGGTCAGCGCGAACGCGACGAAAGGCCAGCCGCCCCAGCGCATCCATTTGGGAATGGCGCGGCCGCGGCCGTACTTGCTGGCGAATTCAGTGAGCGCGCCTTCCGGACACAGCACGCCGCACCATACGCGTCCCATCAGCACCATGCTCACCAGCACGAACGGCCACCAGATGCCCCAGAAGGCGAACTGGGCGATGAGCGTCATGTTGGACCAGAGGTGGGCGGTTTCGTCAGGCAGCGGCATGAATACCGGCACCAGGATCAGGATGGCGTACACCGCCACCACGATCCACTGCAAGCCGTGGATGAATGCGCCGTTGCGGCGCATCCAATCGCCCGTACGCGAGAGCAGGGTCGGCGATTGCGCACAGGTATTCATAGCGGGCTCAGACGGCTTCTTGCCTCTTGGGCTGAAGCTTGGGTTTTCGGTAAAGGGCCGAGCATATCACAAGCCAATAACCCGCATAGACGATCACCGAGAGCAGCGCCGGGCGCGCGCGGTAGCCGGTCAGCGTCGACAGCAGGCTGCCGATGGTGGAAGAGTCGTCCAGCAGCCAGGAGGTGTCCCACACCGGCGCCGTCAACGTCATGGTCCAGTCGGCCGAGGCCAGCGCGTCGGAGCTTTCCAGCAGCACGTCGAACAGCTTTTCCACGCCGGTGACCAACAGGCCGGCCGCCAGCAGCAGCAGGATCACTTCGGTGACCTGGAAAAAGCGACGCCAGGAGAAGACCTTGCCGCCCAGTTGCAGGATATAGAAGGTCAGGAACGCCAGCCCGAAACCGATGATGCCGGCCAGCACCAGCGAAGCCGTGCTGGCCTCCTGCTGCCCCAGGCCGATGCCGTACAGGAACACGGCGGTTTCGCTGCCCTCGCGCGCGATGGCCAGCGCCACCAGCACGAACACGCCCCACCAGTTGCCGCTCTCAACGCTGGACTGCACGGAGCTTTCCATGTCCTTCTTGAGCGTGCGGCCGTGCTTGCGCATCCAGAACACCATCTGCACGATCAGCACCGAGGCGATCAGCACGATGGCGATCTGGAAATACGTCTGGGCGTCGCCCGACAGCAATTCGGAAAAGCCCAGCAGAGCCGCGCCCAGCGCCAGCGCCAGCAGCACGCCGGCCACCACGCCGCTCCACAGGTACGGCAAGCCGCGGCGCGCGGAGATATCGCCGTTCTTCAGCCAGGCATACAGGATGCCGACCACCAGAAGCGCCTCGACGCTTTCGCGCCAGACGATGAACATGACCTGTCCCATTGAAACCCATCCCTTGCAAAACTTGCTGCGTTCAATTCATTGCGCCCGGCCGCATGGCAGCCGGGACGACGCCGTTGCTCCCCGCGTCTCGCGCTTGGGCGGAATACCGCCCTTTGTTTTTACCCCGCCCCCGGGCGCGCTCCGGTGGGGGTTCCAGGTTGCCCGGGTTATTTGGCGACGATCACGCCTTGCGGCATGTTCAGGTGAAAGTCGTCGAAGAACTTGTACTCGCCGGGACGCAACGGGGCGATCACCACGAAGGACTGGGCGCCGGGCGCCAATACCTTTTCCTTGCGCAGTTCGATGCTTTCGAACTCGGCGGCGGATTTGCCGATGTTGTGGATCTCGATCTTGATGCGCTGGCCGGCCGGCACCTCGATGCGCGGCGGGATCAGCTTGCCGTCCTGCATTTCCAGCTTGAAGGTCGGCAAGTCGGAGGCCGACGCCAGCGACGCGCCGGCCATCAGCAGCGCTGCGCCGAGCATCAGTCGGGCTTTACGTAAAAACATGGGCGCTCCAAAACTCTGGGAACCGGTTCACCCCTGGCCGGGATCTTGAACAGGTTCACAATGGAAGCCGGCTGCTCTGGCGATCAGGCAGCCGGTATTCAACACTGCACATTGGCGGCACCGTGCGGTTCTGCCGCAGGAAGCATCCTTCCTGTCGCAGAACCGGCGCGGATCAGTAACCGCCCTTCTTGCCGATGCCGGCGAAGGTGAAGTCGTAGTTCAGTTCAAACGTCTTGAACCATGGGCCGACACCGGTTTCCTTGTCGACGTGGCGGCCGAAGTGGGCGTGCTCGTTGGCAGTCGGGGGGGAGATGATCAGCTTGAGCTTGTACTTGCCCGGGCCTTCCAGCTTGACGTTGTCGCCATAGTGCGGGCCGTCGTTGGCCACCATCGGCATCATGTCGCCCTTGATGGTCTTGGTGGAACCAACCTTGGTCAGTTCGTACTTGATCGCCAGGTAAGGCATCCAGTCGCCCTCGGCGAAGCCGTTGGGGTTCTTGGCCACGGCGCGGATGTCGGCCTCGAGGTGGATATCGGACTCTTCTGCCTTGCGCATCATGCCGTCCGGTTCCATCTTGACCGGCTGCAGGTAGACGGCATTGACTTCGAAACCGTTCTGGATCTGCGGCTTGCCGATCGGGTATTCGGCGGCCATGGCCACGCCTGCGGTACATGCCATCAGGGCGGCGGCAACAGCGAGTTTCTTGATACCAATCATCGTAGTGTTCTCCTGGTCGATCAAATGATAATGATTAGCATTAATTGTATCATTTCTAAATAGCGGTTGCATGTCCGGATGGAAACCAGGCGGCGCGATTGCCCCGCGCCCTTCCGGGCATAAAAAAAGCCCTTCGTCGAGGTAGTGCCGTTCAGTGAAGACTCATTCTGGGGCGCCCATCACAGAACCCTGTTCGGGCTGAGCAGGCCCGCCAGGGCCGTATCGAAGCCAGCGTATCAGCGTGCCAACCTTACCGATCTTGCCTGCCCTTCGATACGCTGCTGCGCAGCTACTCAGGGCGAACGGAGCCTGGGCTGCACAAACAAAAATGCCGTTCAGCGCTTAACTGAACGGCATTATCCTCATCGAGGAGCTTTCTCTTGCAGCAGGAACACCGGGTTATTTCAATCCCCGCCCTGCCCAACTGGCGGGATCAGAATTCCATCAGAACTCCTCCAACTCCATTTCCAGCTTCTTCACCGTTGACGCATCGCTCCTGAGGCGCGCGCTTTGCGGAGTGATGTCGATGGAACTGCGCGCCATGGCCGGCGCCGCGGCGGCCGGATTGGCCAAGCGGTTGGCATCCAGCTTGAAGACGCTGACCACCCGCTCCAGCGTCTCGGCCTGCTGCTGCAAGGCCTGCGCCGCAGCGGCCGCTTCTTCCACCAGCGCGGCATTTTGCTGCGTGGTCTGGTCCATTTGCGAAACCGCCTGGTTGACTTGCGCAATGCCTGAACTCTGCTCTTCGCTGGCTGACGAGATGTCGCCCACGATCTGGGTGACGCGCCCGACGCTGTCGACGATCTCGCTCATGGTGACGCCAGCCTGTTCGACCAGCTTGCTGCCGGCGCCGACCTTCTCCACCGAATCGTCGATCAGCGCCTTGATCTCCTTGGCCGCCGCCGCCGAACGCTGTGCCAGCGAACGCACTTCCGACGCCACCACCGCGAAGCCGCGGCCCTGCTCGCCGGCGCGCGCCGCTTCCACCGCCGCATTCAATGCCAGGATGTTGGTCTGGAAAGCGATGCCGTCGATCACGGCAATGATGTCGACGATCTTGCGCGAGGAGTCGTTGATCGAATTCATCGTTTCCACCACCTGGCGCACCACGTCGCCGCCTTGCGAG
Source organism: Herbaspirillum sp. SJZ106 (assembly GCF_006715495.1). Classification (GTDB taxonomy): domain Bacteria; phylum Pseudomonadota; class Gammaproteobacteria; order Burkholderiales; family Burkholderiaceae_D; genus Herbaspirillum. Next base: position 229,445 of record NZ_VFNI01000005.1, on the reverse strand, counting down.
GCGATATGCGATGCCGACAGTGCCAGCTTGTTGGCTTCGCGCGCGTTTTCGGTGTTTTGCTGCACCACCGAGGTCAATTGCTCCAGGCTCGACGCGCTTTCTTCCAGCGCCGCTGCCTGTTGCTCGGTACGGGAAGAGAGGTCGGCATTGCCGGCGGCGATCTGGCGGGCGGCCACGGTCACCGAATCGGTCGAGCTGCGGGTGGTGGTCACCACCTCCACGATGCGCGCCAGCAGCTTGTTGAAGGCGGTGGCGGTACGGCCAATTTCATCCATGCGATCGACCGGCACCGGGCGCGACAAGTCCAGCGTCTGGCTGACATGCTCGAAGGTGTGCTGGATCTTGGACAGGCTGCCGCTTACATTGCGCAACGTCTGGAAACCCAGCAAGGCGGTCAGCAGCACCGCAACGACGATCACCGCCACCATGGTGCGGAAGGCGAAGGCGTAGGCCTCGTCGCTCTCGGCGCGTATGGCCGCAATCAGCTTGCCGCTGGCGACGATATGGTCATCGAAGCCCTTCTTGGCCGCAGCGGCAGTGAGGGCCAGCGGCGTGCCGGCTTCCAGCGTGGCGCGCACGCCATCCATGTCGTTGGCATAGGCGGCTGCGAAGAACGGCACCAGCGCCTTGCGATAGGCCTCGACGTTGGCCTTGTCGACCTCCAGCAGCTTGCGGTCGTCGTCGTTGAACACGCGTTCGCGGTCATAGCGCGCGAACTCGTCATCCAGGGATTTATTGGCCGCGTCGATCGCCTTTTGCAGACCGGTCTTGTCGGACAGGTTGGCGAACACCGACAGACGATAGCCGGCCAGGCGCGAATCGGCAAGGAAACCCTTGAGGGCGTTAAGGCTTTCGATGCCTGGAATGATGCGGTTCTGGATCGTATCCAGGCGTTGCTGGGCACGCTGCAATTGCCACAGGCCGTCGATACCGACGAACAGCAGCGCCAGCAAGGCGGTCGATAAGGTAATGATCAGGCGCTTGGTGATCGTCATGATGAAAAGTCCATGAAATGAGTGAACAAAACCGGAAGCATGTCCGGCGCCGTGGTTGTCTCCGCCTCCGCGATGCCTGGGGCGCCGGCAGGTCCTTATGCCGCCAGCGGCGCCGTCCGTTCCGGCACGCCCAGCGCATCGCCATGCGTACGGCAGAATTCGAGGCCGGCGCGGTAGCCGACATCGAACAGCAATTGCATGTTGGAAGATGACCAGTCCAATATTTCCGGCCAATGCTGCTGCGGCACGTCCCTCATCAGGTCGACCTTGAGCATCTTGCGGCGCGGCTTGCCGGTGGCCGGATCGGTATTGTGCTCGAGTTCGAACAGGCGTTGCTCGGCCTTGGAAATCTTGACCAGCGGCGTGATGATGGAACGCACCCAGGCATCGTAGAGATTGCGCGGCTTGCGGATCAGGCGGTCCTCGCCCAGGATGTCCAGCACCACCAGCGTGTCGACATCGTCGTGCAGCGGCGGCTCGCCGTTGGCGCCCGGGATGAACGGATCGAAATTGAGGGTATCCAGCGCCGCGCCTTCGATGTAGTTCTCGCCATCGATCTCGGTCGGCGCATAAAGGAAGGGAAACGACAGCGAGGCCCGCACATGGGCCGCGGTGATGTCGCGCTTGCCCCAGACCTGCATGCGGTGGCGGTCGATGTTGTAGGCGTTGATGTAGAACTCCGGCCCCATCCTGGCGACGGCGTCGAAGTCGATGGATTGCTCCAGGAACGGCAGGTGCGCGCACAGGCCAAGGCTGCCGGAATGCAGATCGGACGGCGACAGGGCCGACATCAGCAGATGCATCCAGTCGTTCCATTTGGCCGAGGCTTCGGCGAAATGGTGGGTAAACATCTCGGCGAACGGGTTCACCCCCATGCTGGGCAGGCTCTTGAGCTGCGCCATCATCGAATCGCGATAGCTTTCGGCTTGCGATCCGGGTTTCTTGAACACCTTGTAGTTGACTGGGAACAGCTTGTAGATGCTGTCGGCCACGCCGACCTCGGCCCAGCGCATGAGCGCCTCGCGCGGCGATGCATCGCGCGGCGCGGTGTACAGCAAGCCCATCAGGACGCCGGCGCCGGACGCCGAAATGACGTCGAACTCGACGCCCTCTGAAAGGAAGGCCGCCAATGCCCCTGCGATCAGCGTCGAATTCGGCGCGCCGCCCCCGATCACCAGCGCCTTTTTTCCCTGCCCTTGCGAATTACCCATGAAATTCCCCCGTATGCGCATTTGCCCGCCAGGTTTCCCCACCATCGCGCTGCATGAAGTTGCCAGGGAGGCGTGACCTCCCAACGTAACTATCGCGTACGTCGAGAATATATCCGCAAAGCAACTAGCGATTCCCGGGACGCGCGATTTTATTCCCGCATATCAGGCATTCAGAAATTTAATAAGATTGGCCTGGCATAGCCAACAAGGAAAAGTGAACGATCGTTCAGCGGCAAGCCCGACAGTTTGTAATCGTGCCGTAAGGAAATTCGGATACGCCGGGCGATGGCGCGATATCCCGGATCTGGAATTTCAATAAGCCGCAGGCACTTTTCTCCCGCACACCGGGAAAATCAAGATGTCCTCCTACCCTCTTCGTCTTACAATTTCAACAACAATAAAAATCGAAAAACGAATTGGCCTGTCCCGTCGATATGCCTGCTGGCGCGCCCTCGCCCATGTCGCCAGCCCTTTCATTTTATTAATTTATTTACAATATTTATCGTAGTGACGGTGCATTGCCGGCCTCAGGCAATCCCCAAAGGAGAATAAAAATGAAATGGTTCTATGATCTGAAAATTTCCAAAAAACTGATCACTACTTTCCTCGTCATCGTGGCCATGGTCGCCGCCCTCGGCGCCTTCTCGGTACGCGAGCTGGACAAGGTCAACGGCGCCTCCACCGAAATCGCCGTCAACTGGCTGCCCAGCATCCGCACCTTGTCCACCATCCAGCTGACCCTGTCGCGCATCCGCAGCTTCGAGATGCAGCACCTGCTCGCCAAGGATGCCAAGGAATATGAGGAAATCGAGCGCAGCGCCAATACGCAGATCGCCGCCCTGAAAAAAGAACAGGCGGCATACCTCACGCAGATTTCCGAGCCGGAAGAAAAGGCCCTCTATCCTGAGATCGACAAGCAGATCGCCGCCCTCCTGTCCGAGCATGACAAAATCCTCGCCATTTCAAGACAAGGCAATAGCGAAGAGGCGCGCAACCTGCAGCGCGGCGAAGCCACGCTCGCCTATCGCAACGTGCTGCAAGGCCTGGACAAGCTGATCGCCATCAACAACAAGGGGGCCGACGCTTCCAATGCGCAGGCAGATGTCCTCTATGACCAGGCGCGCCTGATGATCATGGGCACCGTCGTCATCTGTATCGCGCTGGCCATGCTGCTGGCGGTCTGGGTTTCGCGCCTGATCGCCCGGCCGCTGGAGCAGGCCGTTTCGGTGGCCCAGCGCGTGGCCGGCGGCGACCTGACCGCAGATATCCGCTCTTCCAGCAAGGACGAAGCCGGCCAGTTGCTGGATGCATTGAGGAGCATGAACGACAGCCTGCTGGGCATCGTCACCGAAGTGCGCCAGGGCACCTCCACCATCACCGTCGCATCGACTGAAATCGCCAGCGGCAACCTCGACCTTTCCTCCCGCACCGAACAGCAGGCCAGCTCGCTGGAAGAAACCGCCTCGGCCATGGAAGAACTGACCTCTACCGTCAAACAGAACGCCGACAATGCGCGCCAGGCCAACCAGTTGGCGACGTCCGCCTCGGAAGTGGCGGTCGCCGGCGGCAACGTGGTCGGCAAGGTGGTCGACACCATGGGAGCGATCAACCAATCCTCGCGCAAGATTTCGGACATCATCGGCGTCATTGACGGCATCGCTTTCCAGACCAACATCCTGGCGTTGAACGCGGCGGTGGAAGCGGCGCGTGCCGGCGAACAGGGCCGCGGCTTCGCGGTGGTGGCCTCCGAAGTGCGCAGCCTGGCACAGCGCTCGGCTGCCGCCGCCAAAGAAATCAAGGGACTCATCGAAGGCTCGGTGGCGCAGGTCGACCTGGGCAGCAAGCTGGTTGAGGAAGCCGGCAATACCATGAGCGAAGTGGTCAACAGCGTGCGCCGCGTGACCGACATCGTGGCCGAGATCAGCTCGGCCAGCCAGGAACAGAGCGACGGCATCGAACAGGTCAATATCGCCATTTCGCAAATGGATGAAGTTACGCAGCAAAACGCTGCGCTGGTGGAACAGGCCGCCGCCGCTGCCCAGTCATTGCAGGAGCAGGCCGAGAAGCTGACCGATACCGTGAGCATCTTCAAGCTCAACCAGCATGCCGTGTCATCGCCTGCCAGGACGGCCAAGACGGCGCCGCCGAAAAGCGCCGCCGCCCGGCCGGCCGCAGCCGCGCGCAAGCACACTGCAGACGTGACGCCGAAGAAAGCGGTATTGCCCGCAAAACCAGTCGCCGCCGCCAGCGCCAAATTGACGGCCGGCAGCGATGGCGACTCATGGGAACAGTTTTGATCAGGACCTGACTTGATTCCGGCGTGCCCGGGATCAACGCATGAACGCATGCGCAGAAGAAGGCGGGCCGTTTCATACGGCCAGCTTTGTTTTCCGGCAACAAGGAAGGCGAGAAAGAAAAAAGGGCCCATCTTGCGATGGACCCTTTATATCTGGTGCGGCTGGCAGGAATCGAACCCACGACCCCTTGGTTCGTAGCCAAGTACTCTATCCAGCTGAGCTACAGCCGCGAAAAACAAAATTATAGCACCGGCCTTGCATTAATGGGAAGCCCCTCTCCTGAAATTTCTCGTTTGCCGGCCTCAATGGCATAGCGACAAGATTTTCCGGCGCGGCGCGCCCGCTTTGCCCTGCATCAACCTTCTGCGCAGCGACCTGGTGACCGCGCTGCGCATGCCGGATATGATTGGCGTTTTCAATTCCGACCGCGCCCGACATGCCCCAGGAAATCATTTCCGGCGACCCATCCGAGGAAGCCCTGTCTCTTACCGAAAAAATCCGCGAACAAGAGCGCGCGCGCATCGCCCGCGACCTGCACGATGAGCTCGGCGCCCACCTGACCGGCATCAAGATGGCCCTGGGGCAATTGCGCGAATCGCTGGCCCAGGCGGCAGGAATGGAAAAACAGCATGACCAGGCGCATTACGCCGAGGAACTGGTTGACGAGGCGGGCGACGCCATGCACGGCATCATCGATGACCTGTGCCCGCCCATCGTCGAGTTCGGCCTGGCCGAGGCGCTCGAGTGGCAAAGCCGCATGTTCACCCGCCAGACCGGCATCGTCTGCCGCCAGCGCTGCGGCGACGGCCTGGAAGGACTGGAGGAATTCGAGGTGATCACGCTGTTTCGCATCGTGCGGGAAGCCCTCAATAATGTCGCCAAGTATGCGCAGGCCGACAACGCCTTGATCACGGCCGGGCGCGAAGGCGATGTGCTGTCGCTGCGCATCGAGGACGACGGATGCGGTTTCGATCCCTCCGCCGCCCTGCGCAGCGGCCACGGCCTGGGCAACATGCGGCGCCGCGCGCAGGCGCTGGGCGCAACGCTGCAGCTCGATAGCGCGCCAGGCAAAGGCACTGTGATCCGGGTGGAGATTCCTGTCGCGCGCTGAGCGAACGCTATAGAATACCGGCTCGCCATATACAGAGGGTCGACGCATCCCGCCCATGAGCAAAAAAAACACCGCTTCCATCAAAGTCCTCATCGCCGACGACCATGCCATCGTGCGCGAAGGCTTGCGCCAGATCTGCGCCGGCACCAAGGATATCGTCGTGGCCGGCAATGCCGCCAACGGACTGGAAGCGATCAAGCTGGCGCGCGTGGGCAACGGCGACGTGATGCTGCTCGACATCGTCATGCCCGACCGCAATGGCATCGACATCCTCAAGCAGATCCGCAAGGAGCATCCCCAGTTGCCGGTATTGATGCTGTCCATCCATCGCGAAGACCAGTATGCGATCCGTGCGCTGCGCGCCGGCGCGGCCGGCTTCCTCAACAAGCAGGTGGCGCCGTCCGAACTGCTGGCTGCGATCCGCCAGGCCGCCACCGGGCGCAAATACATCAGCCCGTCGCTGGCGCAGGAGCTGGCCAACCAGATCGGCTTCGACCATGAGACGCCGCTGCACGAGACGCTGTCGGACCGCGAATACCAGACCATGGTCATGATCGCCTCCGGCAAGACGGTCGGCGATATCGCCGCCGAGCTCTCGCTCTCGGTAAAAACCATCAGCATGTACCGCTCCCGGGTGCTGGCCAAGATGAAGATGCGCCATAACGCCGAACTCACCCACTACGCCCTGAAAAACGACCTGGTGGAATAAAAAGGCATTCCCGCCGGTCGCCCGCCGGCCTTGACAAAAAACCTTCAACGCCAAAACGCTTGACGTAAAATGGCCCGAGATTTTTCGAACCGATCGCAAGCCTTGCGACTGTCGCGCGCATGCAATGCGCGATTGCCAACGGGCCCTAAAGGAAAAGGCCGGATGAGCCGTTACCAGCGCACAATACTCCTTGTCGCAGTGATATAAAGCGGCCAACAACATTGTCTGCCGACATGTCCAAGAAAACGTCCACCTTAAGCCCCGTCGAAATCGCCCGCGAGGCTTTCCAGCGCCTCGGCACCCGCCGCATCGCCCCCACCCCGGAAGCCTATCGCGTCGCCTATGAGGAAATCCTGGGCGGCCCGCCCGAAATCCGCGCAGAAACGGTACTGGCCGACCTGGCCGCCAGCTTGGCCAGGCAGCCGGGCGAGAACGGCCTCCTGGGGATGCGCCTGGTGCGCGCCCAGGAAAACAGCGACTGGGGAGAATATGCGCGGCAACTAGGCGAATTCGCGCAAGAGAACTGGAGCACACGCCCGCTCGTCCCGCACGGCGAACTGATGCCGGTGGACCTGGAGCGGCAGTTCATCCGCGACAGCAAGAAGGAAAAGATGCTGCGCGAAGTGCTGGCGCGGGTACTGGTGTTCAACCTCTCCTCGCTGCTGGAAAGCGCGCCGGAACTGGCCAACGAGTCGAAATCCAGCGGCCAGGACCTGAAGACGGCGTTCTCCGAACAGGCGATGACCGAGATCATCGGGCGCATCAAGCAACTGAGTTTCCAGATCGAGCTCAAGGCCGACGACATGGCGCAGCAGCAGGAATTGCTGATGCGCCTGTTCCAGCTGCTGCTGGAAAACATCAACGGGTTGCTGGAACAGGGCTCCTGGCTCTCCACCCAGATCGAAACCGTGCAAGCCCTGATCGCCGGCCCGATCAGCAAGACCTCGCTGGCCGACGCGACCAAGAACCTCAAGGAAGTGATCTACAAGCAAGGCTTGCTGAAGAACACGCTGGCCGAGGAAAAGGTGGTGGTCAAGAACATGATGCTGACCTTCGTCGACCGGCTCTCGGCGATGCTCTCGACCACCAGCAACTACCAGAAGACCATCAGCGGCTTCTCGCAGCAGATCAGCCAGGCCGGCAACATCAGCGACCTCAACTCGGTACTGAGCGACATCATGCGCGAAACCCAGAACGCCCAGGAAGAAACCAGCCGTTCGCGCGACGCCATGGAAGATGCGCGGCAGGAAGTGGAAAAAGCCGAAGCCCGCATCCATGCGCTGGAAAGCCAACTGGTGCAGATGGGCGAACTGGTGCGCGAAGACCAGCTGACCGGCAGCCTGAACCGGCGCGGCATGGACGAGTCGCTGGAGCGTGAAATCGCCAACGCCGAACGGCGCGACACGCCGCTGTGCATCGCCTTGCTGGACCTGGACGACTTCAAGCGCATCAACGACACCCACGGCCACGACACCGGCGACGAAGTGCTGGTCCACATGGTCAAGGTGATCAAGGAAACCTTGCGCAAGCTGGACGTGATCGCGCGCTTCGGCGGCGAGGAATTCATCGTGCTGATGCCGGAAACCGAACCGCAGGATGCCGTCCAGATCATCACCCGGGTCCAGCGCGAACTGACCAAGCGCCTCTTCATGCATGAAAGCCAGCGCCTGCTGATCACCTTCAGCGCCGGCGTCGCCGAACACCACAAAGGCGAAAGCCAGGCGCAACTGATCAAGCGCGCCGACGTGGCCCTCTATAAAGCCAAGAATGCGGGCAAGAACCGCATCGTCTTCGCCGATCCGCCGGCGCCCGACGCCTTGCCGGCGGCATAGGACGCCGCATCCGGCCTTGTTATTCCGAACGCCGCCAGCTGCGCCAGCCGGCCATCGCCATGATGACGAACAGGCCGTACAGTATCGCCGTCAGCGTCAGGTGCTTGTAGAGGTAGAGGCCGACATACAGCACGTCCACCAGGATCCACACCAGCCAGTTTTCGATTTTCTTGCGCGACAGCAGGAGTTGCCCCACCAGGCTGCCGGCGGTAAGGAAGGCATCCATGTGCGGCACGTCGGTATCCGTATAGCGGCGCAGGAACCAGGACAGGAGCGCAAAGCCGGCGCCCCATGCCGCCAGCGTCAACGCCCAGCCGGCGCGGTCCAGGCGCGACACCGGCAACGGCCGGTGCTGCTGGCCGCCGCGCAGCCATTGGTACCAGCCCCAGATGGACACCGCGACGAAGACGAACTGCAAGCCGGAGTCGCCGTACAGGCGGGCATCGACGAACACTGCCGCATACAGCAACGAAGACAGAATGGAAAACAGCCAGGCCCAATGGTTCTGGCGGATGTTGAGCCAGACGGTGAGCACCGCCAGCAGGAACGACAGCAGCTCCAGCGGCGTGGTGGACAGGCCGGACAACGACAGCGGCGTATCGATCGACATTCGTGCAGGTCCGGGACGGTAGGAAAATGGTCGGGAGATCGGGGGCCGGGCAGGCCTGCATTCGGCTTATCCCGCCGCAGCCTGCGCAACGTGCGCACAACGTGCGGCTAGCGCGCGGCCCTGGGCGCTTCGGCGCTCCCGCCCGACGACGGCGCCGCGGCAGGCACGGAAACGCTGTTGGGCTGGCCGGAGCCTGGCATGTAGGGATTGGGATTGGCCGACGCGAATGGCTTGCCCGATGCGCCATCGATCACCTGGATAAAGACCTCGTTCTGCTTGATCATCCCCAGCTCGAAACGCGCGCGCTCTTCGACCGCGCCCTTGCTCTGCTTCAGGTCGTCGACTTCGGAAGCCAGCTTGGCATTGCGTTCCTTGAGCTCATCGTTCTTCTTGCGCGCCTGCTGGACCTGGCGGTCGAGTTCCCAGACCTTGAGCCAGCCGCCCTTGCCCAGCCAGAGCGGATACTGGATCAGCACCAGCAAGAGTGACAGGCAAAGGATGATCAGGCGCATGGCCGGGAGCTCTCAGCGCGGCGCGTGCATCGGGTTGCGAGGCACGCGCCGCTACGCTTTACTTCAGGTTGTAGAACGCAGCGCGGCCCGGATAGGTGGCGATATCGCCCAGATCCTCTTCGATGCGCAGCAGCTGGTTGTACTTGGCCATGCGGTCCGAACGCGACATCGAGCCGGTCTTGATCTGCAGCGCGTTCATGCCCACGGCGATGTCGGCGATGGTCGAGTCTTCGGTTTCGCCCGAACGGTGCGAGATCACGGCGGTGTAGCCGGCGCGCTTGGCCATTTCGATGGCGGCGAAGGTTTCGGTCAGGGTGCCGATCTGGTTGATCTTGATCAGGATCGAATTGGCGATGCCCTTGTCGATGCCTTCCTTCAGGATCTTGGTGTTGGTGACGAACAGGTCGTCGCCCACCAGCTGCACCTTCTTGCCCAGGGTTTCGGTCAGCAGCTTCCAGCCGGCCCAGTCGTTCTCGGCCATGCCGTCTTCGATGCTGATAATCGGGTACTTGTCGCACCACGACGCCAGCAGGCCGACCTTCTGCGCCGGGGTCAGCACCATGTTTTCGCCGGCCAGGTGGTAGTTGCCGTCCTTGTAGTACTCGGAAGCGGCGCAGTCCAGGCCCAGGGCGATCTGGGTGCCCGGCTCGTAGCCGGCCTTTTCGATGGCTTCGATGATCAGCTTGATGGCTTCTTCATGGCTGGAGACGTTCGGTGCGAAACCGCCTTCGTCGCCCACCGAGGTAGCCAGGCCGCGGTCGTGCAGGATCTTCTTCAGGGTGTGGAACACTTCGGCGCCGTAGCGCAGCGCTTCACGGAAGCTCGGTGCGCCCACCGGGATGATCATGAACTCCTGCAGGTCCAGGTTGTTGTCGGCGTGCGCGCCGCCGTTGATGACGTTCATCATCGGCACCGGCATCTGCATCGAACCGCTGCCGCCGAAATAGCGGTACAGCGGCAGGCCCGACTCTTCAGCGGCGGCCTTGGCCACCGCCATCGAGACCGCCAGCATGGCGTTGGCGCCCAGGCGGCTCTTGTTCTCGGTGCCGTCCAGGTCGATCAGGGTGCGGTCCAGGAAAGCCTGTTCATTGGCGTCCAGGCCCATGATGGCTTCGGAGATTTCGGTGTTGATGTTCTCGCAGGCTTGCAGCACGCCCTTGCCGAAATAGCGGCTCTTGTCGCCGTCGCGCAGCTCGATCGCCTCGCGCGAACCGGTGGACGCGCCCGAAGGGACAGCGGCGCGGCCCAGCACGCCGGACTCCAGCAGCACGTCGCATTCAACGGTGGGATTACCGCGGGAGTCGATCACTTCACGGCCGATGATATCAACGATTGCACTCATTCCAAATCTCCATCAAGGTTTTAAAAATTGTAGGCGGTGGCGCGGGCCTGTCGGGGAGGCTGCTGCAACCCGGCGTGCGCACACAACGAAGCGGCCGCCGGACGGCGGCCGCTTGACGCGCGATCAGGAAAAGTTGTTTTCCAAAAAGCCCGCTTTCTTCACGATGCGGTCCAGCTCGATCATCGTGCCCAGCAAATCCTTCATGCGCGCCAGCGGTACGGCATTGGGGCCGTCCGACTTGGCTTCGGCCGGGTTCGGGTGGGTTTCCATGAACACGCCCGACACGCCCGTGGCGATCGCCGCGCGCGCCAGCACCGGCACGAACTCGCGCTGGCCGCCCGAAGACGTGCCCTGCCCGCCCGGCAGCTGCACCGAGTGAGTGGCGTCGAACACCACCGGGGCGCCGGTCTCGCGCATGATCGCCAGGCTGCGCATGTCCGAGACCAGGTTGTTGTAGCCGAAGGACACGCCGCGCTCGCAGGCCATGAAGTTGTCGGTCGGCAGGCCGGCTTCCTTGGCCGCGGCGCGCGCCTTGTCGATCACGTTGACCATGTCGTGCGGCGCCAGGAACTGGCCCTTCTTGATATTGACCGGCTTGCCCGACTGCGCGCAGGCGCGGATGAAATCGGTCTGGCGGCACAGGAAGGCCGGCGTCTGCAGCACGTCGACCACGGCGGCGACCGGCTTGATCTCGTCGATCTCGTGGATGTCGGTCAGCACCGGCACGCCGATCTCTTTCCTGACCTTGGCCAGGATCTCCAGCCCTTTCTCCATGCCGAGGCCGCGGAAAGACGAACCGGACGAGCGGTTGGCCTTGTCGAAGGACGACTTGTAGATGAACGGGATGCCCAGTTCGCCGGTGATTTGCTTCAAGGTGCCGGCCGTATCGAGCGCCATCTGTTCGGACTCGATGACACAGGTGCCGGCAATCAGGAAGAACGGCTGGTCGAGGCCGACCTCAAAACCGCAGAGTTTCATGCTTTTCCTTTTGCGGCCGCATCGTGGTGAACCAGCGCATGATGGGCCAATGCTGCGCGGATGTACGAAATGAACAGCGGGTGGCCGTCACGCGGGGTCGACTTGAACTCCGGGTGGTATTGCACGCCGATGTAGAACGGGTGGGCGTTCTCGCCGGTACGCGGCAACTCCATGATTTCGCACAGGTCTTCGGTCGGCGTACGCGCCGACACGACCATGCCGGCCTCTTCCACGCGGCCGAGATAAAAATTGTTTGCTTCGTAACGGTGGCGGTGACGCTCGGTCACCGTTTCCCCATAAATTTCAGCCGCCAGCGTGCCCGGCTTGATGCTGCAAGTCTGCGCACCCAGGCGCATGGTGCCGCCCAGGTCGGAATTCTCGTCGCGGCGCTCGACGCGGCCATCGTGGTTTTGCCACTCGTCGATCAGCGCCACCACCGGCTGCTCGGTATCCGGATCGAACTCGGTCGAGTTGGCCTTGGCCAGGCCGGCCTTGTTGCGCGCGTATTCCAGCAGTGCCACCTGCATGCCCAGGCAGATGCCCAGGTACGGCACCTTGTTCTCGCGGGCATAGCGGGCCGCGGCGATCTTGCCTTCCACGCCGCGCTTGCCGAAACCGCCCGGCACCAGGATCGCGTCGTACTTGGCGAGGCTGCCGGTGCCGTTGGCTTCGATTTCTTCCGAATCCAGGTATTCGATGTTCACGCGGCTGCCGGTATGGATGCCGGCATGGCGCAGCGCTTCGGTCAGCGACTTGTACGACTCGGTGAGGTCGACATACTTGCCGACCATGCCGATGGTCACTTCGTGCGAAGGATTGTTCTGCGCGTCAATCAGCTTGTCCCACATCGACAGGTCGGCCGGCTTGGGCGACAGGCCCAGCTTTTCGCAGATGATGGTATCCAAACCCTGGTCGTGCAGCATCTGCGGAATCTTATAGATGCTATCGGCATCCCACACCGAAATGACGGCGTCGACGGCAACGTTGGAGAACAGCGAGATCTTGTCGCGCTCGTCGTCCGGGATGCGGCGGTCGGCGCGGCACAGCAGGGCGTCCGGCGAAATGCCGATTTCGCGCAGCTTTTGCACGCTGTGCTGGGTCGGCTTGGTCTTGAGTTCGCCGGCCGATGCCAGGAACGGCACCAGCGTCAGGTGGACGAAGGCGGTGGCGTTGCGGCCCGAGCGCAGACTCAATTGGCGCGCGGCTTCGAGGAAAGGCAGCGACTCGATGTCGCCGACGGTGCCGCCGATTTCCACCAGCGCAACTTCATAGCCTTCGGCGCCGCGATGGATGAATTCCTGGATCTCGTTGGTGATGTGCGGGATCACCTGCACGGTCTTGCCCAGGTACTCGCCGCGGCGCTCCTTGCGGATCACCGACTCATATACCTGCCCGGTAGTGAAGTTGTTGACCTTCTTCATCTTGGCCGAGATGAAGCGCTCGTAGTGGCCGAGGTCGAGGTCGGTCTCTGCGCCGTCGTCGGTGACGAACACTTCGCCGTGCTGCAGCGGGCTCATCGTGCCGGGGTCGACGTTGATATAGGGATCGAGCTTGAGGAGGGTGACTTTGAGGCCACGCGATTCGAGGATCGCAGCCAGGGACGCGGCGGCAATCCCTTTACCCAGGGAAGACACGACGCCGCCAGTGACAAATACAAACTTGGTCATTACAGATGAGTGCCGAACGGCACATGCGGGAAATTCAAATTATACCCCAAAGCGCTCGTATTTTTAATCCCCTTGCGCCGATATCTGTCTCGCCGCGGCGAAACTTGCGTGGAGAAAACACGGCCCGCGAGGCCTCCCGTCTTGACAACCTCCGCCCCGCTTAGTTCTTCGCCCTTTCCGCTTGCAACAAGGCCTGGATCATCTCGTGCGTGGCCTGGGCCGCCAGCAGCGGCGACTCCATGGGAAACAGGTGGCCGCCGGGGATCTGCCGGAAGTGATTGCCCACCAGGCGCCGGGTGGCGTCCAGCCCGGCCAGCCGGCACTCGACCGAATCGGCGCCGCCGACAAACCCGACCGGCACCGGATAAGGCCGGCGCGTCAGGCCGCCAAGATGATGGGGAATGGTGCGATAGACCGCGGTTTCCGCCTCGCGCGTGAAACGCAGGCGCACGCTGCCGTCCGCTTGCGGCGCCAGGCCATGTTCCACGTAATCGCGCAGCACGCGCTGCGGCCAGGCGGCGAACATGGCCTTGGCGGCGTAATGCCGGTAGGCGCTCTCCATGTCCGGCCAGACATTGCGGCGCTTGACCGACGCCACCGCCGGCGAACGCTTGCCCTCCAGCTTGAGCAATTTGGCCACGCGCAAGGCCTGCGCGCGCCAGCCCGCCACGATGGGCGAATCCAGCAGCACCACGCAGCGCGCCAGGTCGGGACGCTTGCGCGCGGCCATCAGCGACAGGATGCCGCCCATCGAGTGCCCCACCAGGATCGCCGGTTCGCGGTAATTGCGCTCCAGCTCCTCGACCAGCTCGCGCCCCAGCTTGCGCCAGCCGTCATCGACCGGATAACGCGGGTTGTGCGCATGCATGGCCAGCGCGCGCACGTCGTAGTGCTGGCGCAGTTGTTCGAAGAACATGCCATAGGTACCGGCCGGGTAACTGTTGGCATGCGCGAAATGCAAGATCGGCAAGCTCATAGAATGCGATGGAAGAAAGTAATGGCAGCATAGCAAAACCGCAATCACCCTGAGCGTGCTATTTTCCTGGATCGCGAAATATTGCGACTAGCGTCCGTACCAATAGCGCGCATGCGTCTTGCGGTACTCCTCCACATTCAACTGGTCGCCGAAGGTGAGCGTCACCGCCCCCGATTCATCGGTACGCAAACGGCGGATGCCCAGGCGCTGGTAGCGCTCGAAGACTTCCGGATTGGGATGGTTGAAGCGGTTGCGGTAGCCGACCTGGAAGATCGCCACCTCCGGCCGCACGGCGCGCAGGAACGGCTCGGTCGAGGAAGTCTTGCTGCCGTGATGCGGCGCCAGCAGCACGGTTGACGGCAACTGCTCGGCCATGGCGCCATTGAGCATCTGATCTTCCTGTATCGCCTCGACATCGCCGGCCAGCAGAATCGATTGGCGCCCGATCTGCACCTTCAGCACGCAGCTGAGCGCATTGGGTTTCCACTTGGTGCTCTCATAGATGGCCGGCACCGGATGCAGCATGGTGAAGCCGATGCCGTCCCAATTCCACGATTGCCCCGCCACGCAGCGCTGGTGCGACGGCGCAGCCTTGACGATGGGGCTGCCCTCGGCCAGCGACGAATAGACGCTGTCGATACGCACACCCTTGAGCAGGGACAAGGCGCCGCCGGAATGGTCGATATCGCTATGCGAAATGACCAGGCGGTCGATCCGGTCGATGCCACGCGCGCGCAGGTAAGGCAGGAGCACCCGGGTGGCGCCGTCGGATTGCGGCGTGTAGTACGGGCCAGTGTCATACAGCAGGCGATGGCCCGGGGTTTCCACCAGCAGCCCCATGCCCTGGCCGATATCGAAGGCGGTGACGCGCATGGTGCCCTCCGCCGGCGTGCCGGGCGCATTCAGGATCAGCGGCAGCCAGCCGAATACCCCCAGCCAGCGGGCCGGCCAGCCGCGCGGCGCCAGCACCAGCAGCGTGCCGCCCAGCGCCAGCAGGAACATCCACCAGCTCGGCAACGGCGTTTCCCATACCGCGAACGGCAGCGCCTCGAGCCAGCCCAGGAATCCGGCCAGCCACACCAGCAACTGGTGCGGCACCTGCAGCACCCATTCCGCGGCAAATGCCGGCAAGATGCTGCCCAGCAGCGACAAGGGCGTGACCACCAGCCCTACCAGCGGGATGGCGACGGCATTGGCGATCGGGCTGACCAGCGAATATTGGCCAAACAGCAATACCGTCAGCGGCACCAGGCCGAGCGTGATGATGTACTGGGCCTGGGCGCCGGACTTGACTGCCAGCCACAGCTTCTGCCACCAGCGGGTACGCGCCGCCGCCGCCATCGCATGGCGCGGCTGCATGCGTCCGACCGTGCCGTACAGCAGCAAGCCCACGGCGCCGAAGGACAACCAGAAGCCCGGCCACAGCAGGGACCAGGGATCGAGCAGCAGCACCAGCCCCAAGGCCAGGCACAGCACCACCGACACGCGCACGATGCGCCCGCTCCAGAAAGCGACGCCGACCACGATCAGCATGTAAAGCGTGCGTTGCGCCGGCACGCCGAAGCCGGCCAGCAAGACATACACCAGCGCCATCAGCATGCCGGCGATGACCGCTACCTTCTGCGCCGGCAGCAACAACGGCAATTGCGCGCCGGTAAAAAAAGAGCGCCGCCACAGCCAGCTCGCAAGACCGCCGCACATGGCCGCCAGCATGGTGATGTGCAAGCCTGAAATCGCCATCAGGTGGCCGATACCGGTGCGGTTGAAGATGCTCCAGTCGGATTGGCTGATGCCGCGCTGGTCGCCCATGACCAGCGCCGCAACCACCGGCGCGTAGGGTTCGCCCGGCAATGCCGCCAGGATGCGGTCGCGCAGCCAGCCGCGCGCGTATTCGATGGCATTCGACGGCGTCCAGACAAAGGCGTCGAGGCGCCGGTTGGCCGCGCCCGCGGCCGCGCCAGGCGCAGCCGGCGTCCCCACGACGTAGCCGGTGGCGCGCACGTCGTCCTGCAACAGCCACACCTCGTAATCGAAACCGCCCGGATTGGCGTTGCCGTGCGGACGCTTCAGGCGCACCGTCAGCCGCCAGCGCTCGCCGGGCCGGATATCGGCCACCGGCTGGCGTCCCGGCGCCGCCGCTTCGCCATCCTCCACCGGCGCCTGATAACGGCGGTTGCCGTACCACGCCAGGGCCAGCCTGGGCGGCACCGGCGGCGTCACCGCCTCCTGCTGCGTCACCTGCTGCACCACCTGCTCGACATCGAAACGAAAGCGCACGCCCTGTTCATTGCGGTCCGGCAGGTTGGCCACGGTGCCGATCACGGTCACGTCCCTGCCCTCCCACGCCGATGGGAGTTCCTGCTCCAGGTAATAGTGCGCAAAGGCCGCGGCCCACAAGAACCCCACCCAGGCGCCGCAGGTCAGCAGCAACGGGATGCGCAGGAAGGGTTGCCAGAATTTCCATGCGGTGAGCGCCAGCAGCACGGCCAGCACCAGGCCGGCCGCATACCACTCCACGCCAGGCAGCCGCGCCTGCATCTGCAGTAATCCAATACCGAAGGCAAAGCCGATGATCACACTGCGCATCAGAGGCCCAATCCGGAACAGGCAAGCCTCGGCAAGGCGGCCAGGGCATTGGCGCAAGTGGCGGCGGCGATCTCTGACGGCGGCATGCCGCGCAACTCGGCCAGCACCTCGCCGATGCGCGGAATCTGGTCGGGCGTGTTGACGCCGGGATGGCGCCAGGCGGGGGCGATGTCAGGGGCGTCGGTCTCCAGCACGATGGCCGGCAACGGCAGCTCGGCGGCCAGCCGGCGGATCTGCAGCGAACGCGGGAAGGTCATGGCGCCGCCGAAGCCCAGGTGCAGCCCCAGGCCGATAAACGCCTGCGCCTGCTGGAAACTGCCATTGAAGGCATGGGCGATGCCGCCCGGCACGCGGATGCGGCGCAGATGCTTCAAGATGATGTCCTGCGAACGGCGCACATGCAGCAGCACCGGCAGCCCGAAATCCCGGGCCAGCTTCAGTTGTTCGGAAAAGAAGAACTCCTGCTTCTCGCGCAGCGGCGCCTCCTTCAGTTCCGGCACGAAGAAATCCAGGCCGATCTCGCCCACGCCGATGAACAGCGGGTCGGCCAGGGCGCTTTCGATGGCGGCGCGCAAGGCTTGCAGGTCGGCTTCCTGGGCGGTCGGCACGTAAAGAGGGTGGATCCCCAGCGCATAGACGCCATTGCCTACCTCACGCGCCAACTGCGCCACGACGCCGAAATTGGCGCGCGCGATGGCCGGAATCACGATCGCCCGCACACCGGCCAGCGCCGCATCGTCAGCGACGGAGGCGTTATGGCCGCCGAATTCCCCGGCGTCGAGATGGCAATGCGTGTCGACCCACATGTGCGTACTGGTATGGCGTGAAGACTCAATGAAAACACATTAAGAGCCGCCGGCCTGCGCCGGCGCGCACGCAAGGAGGACTGGACTGCCATGATCGTCCTGGCATGCTTCCCCCGAAGCGTATTTTTTTAATGCAGCATACCCGGATTCGTTCCAGGTCCAGGAGAGGGAGTTTACCGTTTAACCGCCGCTTGCAACTCTTAACATGAGTAAAGAAACGGACAAACAGAATTTAACCCGGATAAACCGCAATCCATCCCATCTCCGACAGGACAAACAAAAAAAAGGACGCAATCTCTTGCGTCCTTTTTCCTGAGCCTGGCACGACAAGCCCGGTGCTATCCCTGCAATCTCGTCAGACCGCTTCCAGCGACTTGCCCAGCTTGCGCAGGAACTGCTCGCAATGATCCAGCTGCGCCAGCGTCACGAACTCGTTGGGCTTGTGCGCATTGTCGATGCTGCCGGGGCCGCACACGATGGTGGGAATGCCGATCTGCTGGAACAGGCCGGCTTCGGTGCCGTAGGCCACCTTGCGCGTCTGGCGGTCGCCGGTCAGCGTGCGCACCAGCTCGGTGATCGCCGCCTGCTCGGCCGCCTCCAGCGCCGGGCTGCCGGCGAAATTGTCGATCTCGATGCGGGCGTCGGCGAACTCCGCCTTCATCTTCGGCAACAACACGTCGCGCACGTAGACATCGATCTGCGCCTGGATATCGGCCACCGTCATGCCCGGCAGGTTGCGGAACTCGTAGGTGAACTCGCACAGCTCGGGAATGGTGTTGACCGCGATGCCGCCGCGGATCTGGTTGGTGGTCATGGTGGTAAACGGCACGTCGAAGAACTGGTCGTACGGGCCGTTGGCCTTGTAGGCGTCGGCGAAGTCGCGGATGGCGCAGATCATGCGCGCGGCGTATTCGATGGCGTTGCAGCCCTGCGGCGTGAGCGACGAGTGGGCCGACTTGCCGTGCACCTTGCAGGCGAACACGTTGATGCCCTTGTGCGCCACCACCACGTTCATGCTGGTCGGCTCGCCCACCACGCAGCCGTCGACCTTGATGCCGCGCTTGACGATTTCTTCCAGCATCGCCGGCGCGCCGATGCAGCCGATTTCTTCATCATATGAGAACGCCAGGTGCAGCGGCCTGGTGCGCGGCATGGCCAGGAACTCCGGCGTGAGCGCCATGGCCGTGGCGATGAAGCCCTTCATGTCGCAACTGCCGCGCGCGTACAGGGCGCCGTCCTTCTCGACCAGCTTGAACGGGTCGGTGTCCCATTTCTGTCCGTCCACCGGCACCACGTCGGTATGCCCGGACAGGACGATGCCGCCCTGGGTCGCGCCCGCATTGGCGCCGGCCGTGGCCGGCAGCGTGGCGAACAGGTTGGCCTTGGTCTTTTCCTTGTTGTGGGCGAACCAGGGCTTGATGCCCTGCTGCTCCAGGTTGTCGCGCAAGGCGGCGATCAGTTCAAGATTGGAATTGCGGCTGGTAGTGTCGAAACCGACCAGTGTTTCCAGCCATTGTCGCTTATTCATTTGGTATTACTCCCTTTCAAAACAGGTACGCGGCAGGCGCCCGCTGGGCCCCGCCGCCACCGATGCAGCTATGCAGCAAGCTTACTCCGTAATCGGCCCGGCCTGCTGCAGGCCGTTTTCCGACAATCTCAAGACCCGCCCGCAACGCGCGGCCAGGTCGCTGTCATGGGTCACGATCACGAAGGCCGTGCCCAGCGTCTGCGACAGTTCGAGCATCAGCTCAAAGGTCTTGTCGGCGGTGGCGCGGTCGAGGTTGCCGGTGGGCTCATCGGCCAGCACGCAGGCCGGATGCGTGACCAGGGCGCGCGCCAGCGCCACGCGCTGGCGTTCGCCGCCGGAGAGCTCGCCCGGCACGTGCGACACGCGCTGTTCCAGGCCGACCCGGGCCAGGATCTCGCGCGCCTGCTGCTGCGCCTGGTCGCGCTTGACGCGGCGGATCATCAGCGGCATGGCGACGTTATCCAGCGCCGAGAATTCCGGCAGCAGGTGGTGGAACTGGTAGACGAAACCCAGCGACTTGTTGCGCAGCTCGCCGCGCGCCGACTCGCCCAGGCTGGCGAAATCCCGGCCCTGCAGCACGACCGAGCCGGTGGATGGCGTATCCAGCCCGCCCAGCAGATGCAGCAAGGTCGACTTGCCGGAACCCGAGGCGCCGACGATGGCCACCTGCTCGCCATGACGCACATCGATGTCGATGCCGGCCAGCACCTTCACCGAATATTTTCCTTGGGTGAAGGTCTTGCCCAGGCCGCGCGCGGCCAGTACCACTTGGTTGTTGTCCATTGCCTTATTCATAACGCAGGGCCTCCGCCGGTTTGACGCGGGACGCGGCCCAGCTCGGATACAACGTCGCCAGGAAGGCCAATACCACCGCCACGCCGCCGATGGTGTAGACATCGGACCAGATCAGGTCGGAAGGCAACTCGGAGATCACGTAAATGCTCTTGGGCAGGAACTGCACGTGGAGCGCGCGTTCGATGGCCGGCACCACGACGTCGATGTTGAGCGCCACCGCCACGCCCAGGCCGACGCCGATGGCCGTGCCGATCAGCCCCACCAGCGCCCCCTGGATGACGAAGATCTTCATGATGGAACCGGGCGAAGCGCCCAGCGTGCGCAGGATGGCGATGTCGGCCTGCTTGTCGGTCACCGTCATCACCAGCGTGGACACCAGGTTGAAGGCGGCCACCGCAATGATCAACGTCAGGATGATGAACATCATGCGTTTCTCGGTCTTGACCGCCGCGAACCAGTTGCTGTTCTGCTGCGACCAGTCGCGCAGGTAGAGGTCGCCGGTCAGCGTCGAGGCCAGTTGCTGGGTCACCTGCGGCGCCTGCAGCATGTCGCGGATGCGCAGCCGCACGCCGGTCGGGGCATCGAGACGGAACAGGGTTTCCGCGTCCTGGATATGAATGAAGGCCAGCGAAGAGTCGAACTCATAGTGTCCGGCCTCGAAGATGCCGCCCACCGTGAATTGCTTCAGGCGCGGCAACACCCCGGCCGGCGTCACCTGCCCTTGCGGCGCGATCAGCGTCACCTTGTCGCCGATGCCCACGCGCAAGCCGCGCGCCAGCTCGCCGCCCAGGACAATATTGAATTCACCGGGCTTGAGCGAGGCGAAACTGCCCTGCTTGATCTGCTTGGCGACATCGGAAACCTTGGGCTCCTCTTCCGGCAGCACGCCGCGCACCAGGACGCCGCGCACATTGTCATCGCGCGTCATCATCGCCTGCGCCGCCACGTAGGGCGCGGCGCCCTGCACTTCCTTGTTCTGGAAGGTCTGCTTGGCCACCGCTTGCCAGTCGCGCATGGCGCCGGAAGCGTCGAATACCTCGATGTGCGCCAGCACCGACAGCATGCGATCGCGCACTTCCTTCTGGAAACCGTTCATGACCGACAGCACCACGATCAGCGCGGCCACGCCCAGCGCGATGCCGGCCATGGAAATCAGGGAAATGAAGGAAATGAAACTGTTGCGGCCGCTGCGCTTGCCAGCGCGCGTATAGCGGATGCCGACCAACCATTCGAACGGCAGGTTTTTTATTAGACTCAAAATTGCTCCGAGAGAAGGCTGAATCAAAAGCGCGGCCAATCATGTCCCCATCACGACAGATAGCGGCGCATTTCGACAGGCGAAGCGCGAAGTTTGCCACAGAATGGGCCAGGCGGCCCACCCCGGTCACACGTTCGCTGCCGTGCCGGGATAGAGCCCGGCTTTGCCCATAGGTTCTCGGCGACATGAAGTCTTACATTTGCGGCAAGCGCCGCGGCCATCCCAAAACACGTTCCATCCCGGCAACTTCTGCCGCGCATTTTGCCACGGCGCCGCATCCGATATTGCGCACGGAACTGGTTATATATACAGTACAAAGCTTTAAGCAACACCAACCCCGCCACCCCGATGCTGCCAGATCCAGCCGCCGCCCTTGATACCGCCGCGCCCGCCGCCGATGCCCGCCACGCCCTCTTTGCCAAGCTCAACGAGCAACAGCGCGCCGCGGTAGAACATGGCGGCACGCTGCCGCCCGCCCGGCATGATCCGTTGCTGATCGTGGCCGGCGCCGGCTCCGGCAAGACCAGCACGCTGGCGCACCGGGTCGCCAGACTGGTGCTGGATGGCGCCGATCCGCAACGCATCCTGCTGCTGACCTTTTCGCGCCGCGCCGCCGCCGACATGGGCCGGCGCGTCGGCCAGGTGATCGGGCAGGCGCTGCAACTGCCGCCGTCGGCGCAGCCGCCGCAGTTGCCGTGGTCGGGCACCTTCCATGCGATCGGCGCGCGCCTGCTGCGCGACTATGCGGCGCAAATTGGCCTGGAAAAAAATTTCACCATCCAGGACCGCGGCGACTCGGAAGACCTGATGGGCCTGCTGCGCCATGAGATGGGGCTGACGGCCACCGACAAGCGCTTCCCGCTGAAGGCCACCTGCCTGGCCATCTATTCGCGCGCGGTCAACACCCGCGAAAATCTCGGCACGGTGCTGCACACGCAATTCCCTTGGTGCCGCGAATGGGAGGCCCAACTGGCCGAACTGTTCTCTGCCTACGTCGACGCCAAGGAACGGCAGCACGTGCTGGACTATGACGACCTGCTGCTGTTCTGGGCCGACATGCTGTCCGACGCCGAGCTGGCGCGTCATGCGGGTGAACGCTTCGACCATGTGCTGGTGGACGAATACCAGGATACCAACCGCCTGCAGGCCGAGATCCTGAAGCGCATGAAGCCCGACGGCGCCGGCGTCACGGCCGTGGGCGACGACGCCCAATCGATCTACTCCTTCCGCGGCGCCACGGTGCGCAACATCCTCGACTTCCCCGCGCTGTTCTCGCGCCCGGCGCGCATCGTCACGCTGGAGCGCAATTACCGCTCGACCCAGCCGATACTGGCGGCTTCCAACGCCGTCATCGCCGAGGCTCCCGAACGCCACCACAAGAACCTGTGGAGCGACCGGGCCTCCTCGCAAAAGCCGCAACTGGTGCTGATCCCGGACGAAGTGGAACAGGCGCGCTGGATTGCCAACCGGGTGCTGGCGCACCGCGAACAGGGCCTGACGCTGAAGTCGCAGGCGGTGCTGTTTCGCACCGCCACGCACAGCGCGGCGCTGGAGCTGGAACTGGCCCGCCGCAACATCCCTTTCCTGAAATTCGGCGGCTTGAAGTTCCTCGAAAGCACCCACATCAAGGACCTGCTTTCGCTGCTGCGCCTGGCCCACAATCCCAACGGCCGCATGGCGGGCTTTCGTGCGCTGCAGTTGATCGCCGGCATCGGCCCTACCACCGCCAGGAAGGCGCTGGACCTGATGGCCGCCGCCGACAACCCGGCCGCCGCCCTGCTCAACTTCGCCCCGCCGGCCAATGCGGCGCTGGAGTGGCAGGCCTTCGCCGACACCTATGCGCTGATGCGCCATGCATCCACGCCATGGCCGGACGACCTCCATGCCGCGCGCGACTGGTACCTGCCGCAACTGGAACGCAAGTACGATGACGCCGGCGCCCGCAGCGCCGATATCGAACAGCTGGCCGCACTGGCCGGCGGCTATGCCTCGCGCGAGAAGTTCCTGACCGAACTGACGCTGGATCCGCCCGAAGCCAGCAGCGACTATGCGGAACCGCCCTACCGCGACGAGGACTACCTGACGCTGTCCACCATCCACTCCGCCAAGGGCCAGGAATGGCGCTCGGTGCATGTGCTCAACGTGGTGGACGGCTGCATCCCGTCGGATCTGGCCACCGGCAACGAAGCCGAGATCGCCGAGGAGCGCCGCCTGCTGTACGTAGCCATGACGCGCGCCAAGGAATACCTGCACCTGGTGGTGCCGCAGCGCTTCTACGTCACCCAGCAGACGCCGCAAGGCGACCGCCACGTCAACGCCATCCGCAGCCGTTTCATCACGCCGCGCATGCTGCCGCACTTCGAGGACAGCCTGTGGCTCTCGGCCGAAACCAACGGCGCGCGCACGCCCATGCCCGACAGCGTCAGGATGCTGGTGCGGCAGCGGGCCAGGAATGCCTGGAAGCAAGACTAGGCCCGCCTTCCAGGCGCAAGCCGGTCCCGACTGCGCCAGAACGACGGGTGCAATGCGGGATGCCCGCAGCAACGCCCGCATCGCTTGGGCTGCCAACCGCTAAAATAGCGTCCCATGAATCAACTCGACATCCTGATCCCCTTCGCCCTGCCCCCGGCTGCAATGGCGCGCGACTTGCTGCGCCAATGCCAGGCGCCGGCGCTGGCGATGCTGCTGGCGCGCGGCAAGCACGCCGCGCCGCCCCAATCCCACGATCCTTTTTCGCGCGCCTTGCCGCATGAGCACTGGCTGGCGCAACGCTTCGGCCTGCCGCAGCCGGCCCAGGACAGCAGCCCGGCCGCCGCCGCGGCGCTGATGCGCGGCTTCGGCCACACGCCGACCGCCGGCCAATGGTTCGTGCTGCATCCGGCCCACATCCACGTCGCGCGCGACCATCTGGTGCTGACCGATGTGGCGCAGTTGCAGCTGGATGAGGCGCAATCGCAAAAACTGTTTGCCTCGGCCGCGCCGCTGTTGACCGACATCGGCCATGAAGTGGTGTATGGCGACGCCCGCACCTGGTTCATCCGCGCCGACGCCTGGGCCGGCCTGCGCACCTCGACCCCGTCCGCTGCCAGCGGCCGCAATATCGATATCTGGATGCCGGAAGGCCCGGGCGAACTGGCCTGGCGCAAGCTGCAAAACGAAGTGCAGATGCAATGGTTCTCGGAAAGCCTGAATGAAGAGCGCGAAATGCGCGGGCTGAAGGCGGTCAACTCGATGTGGATCTGGGGCGGCGCCGATGCCGCGGTTGGCGCCACGCCGGCCTATGCCGCCAGCTATGGCCTGAACGGCTGGATGCAAGCGTTCGGCGCCGCGACGGCTACTCCACCCACCGCCGCCGAGGTCGCCGCCGGCAGCGGCCACCGCTTGCTGCTGCTGGACCAGTTGCTGGAAGTCGCCCTGGCCGAGGAATGGGGGCTGTGGCTGCAGCGCATGGAAACCCTGGATCGGGAATGGCTGGCGCCGCTCTTGGCATCGCTGCGCGGCGGCGCCTTCGACGTCATCAATTTGATCCTGACCGGCGCCGACCAGCTGGCGCAGATCTCCACCACGCGCAGCGCGCTGCGCAAGTTCTGGCGCAAACCCTCGTTACAAAGACTCGCCGCATGATCCGCATCGCCACCCGCCCCTATTCCATCCAGCAGTCCGAACAACTGATCGCCGAAGGCGTGCATCCGGTGCTGGCGCGCGTGTACGCGGCGCGCGGCCTGGCCAGCGCGCGCGAACTGGCCAGCGAGCTCAATGCCCTGATCGCGCCGTCCGGCCTGCTGCATATCGACGCCGCCGCCAGTTACCTGGCCGACGCCATCGCCGCGCGCAAGAAGCTGGTGATCGTGGCCGACTACGATTGCGACGGCGCCACCGCCTGCGCCGTCGGCCTGCGCGGCTTGCGCCTGCTGGGGGCGCAGGTCGACTACATCGTGCCCAACCGCTTCGAGTACGGCTATGGCCTTACGCCCGAGATCGTCGCGCTGACCGTGCGCGAAAAGGCGCCGGACGTGATCATCACGGTCGATAACGGCATCGCCAGCATCGACGGCGTGGCCGAGGCCAAGCGGCGCGGCATCGACGTGGTCGTGACCGACCACCACCTGCCGGGCGACGCACTGCCCGACGCGCGCGTGATCGTCAATCCGAACCAGCCCGAATGCGGCTTCCCCAGCAAGAACCTGGCCGGCGTGGGCGTGATGTTCTACGTGCTGCTGGCGCTGCGCGCCGAGATGCGCAAACGCGGCATCTTCGATGCGCAAACCCAGCCAAGGCTGGATACGCTGCTGGACCTGGTGGCATTGGGCACGGTGGCCGACGTGGTCAAGCTGGACGCCAACAACCGCATCCTGGTGGCGCAGGGTTTAAAGCGCATGCGCAGCGGCAAGATGCATGCCGGCATCGCCGCGCTGTTTCGCGCGGCCGGGCGCGAAGCGCGCCGCGCCACGCCGTTCGACCTGGGTTTCGCGGTCGGCCCGCGCCTGAACGCGGCCGGACGCCTGGCCGACATGGCGCTGGGCATCGAATGCCTGACTACCGACGATGAAGGCAGGGCCTGGGCCATCGCCCAGGAGCTCGACGCCATCAACCGCGAACGGCGCGACATCGAAGCCGGCATGCAGGACACCGCGCTGAACCTGCTGGACGACTTCAACCCGGCCGACCGCCGCACCATCGCTGTTTTCGACGCCTCCTGGCACCAGGGCGTGATCGGCATCGTGGCTTCGCGCCTGAAGGACAAGTTCTACCGCCCGACGATCACCTTCGCGCCCGGCGACGAAGGCTTCATCAAGGGCTCGGGCCGCTCGATCGCCGGCTTCCACCTGCGCGACGCGCTCGACCTGGTTTCCAAGCACGCGCCGTCGGTGATCACTAAGTTCGGCGGCCATGCGATGGCGGCCGGGCTGACCATCCATGCCGAGGCGTTCGACGCCTTCGCCCAGGCGTTCGAAGCGGTCGGCCAGGACTGGCTGACGCAAAACCAGCTGGAGCGGGTGATCGAAACCGACGGCGCGCTGGAGGACGCCTATTATTCGGTGCAGTTCATCGGCGTGATGGATGAGCAGGTCTGGGGCCAGGGCTTCGCGCCGCCGGTGTTTTGCGACACCTTCCGCGTGCTCAACCAGCGCATCCTGAAAGAAAAACACCTGAAGCTGCTGCTGGAAAAGAATGGCCAGAAATACGACGCCATCTGGTTCGGCCACGCCGATGCCCTGCCCGACTACGCCACCGTCGCCTTCCGCCTGGACGCCAACGAATACAACGGCAAGACCACCGTGCAATTGATGGTGGAGCACGCCGAACCGGCCTGACAGTTTCCCGCCTCCATCCCGCGACACGATGCGCAAACAGCATGCCCGCCGGATCAGCGTACTGGCAGGAACTGCAGGAACGAACCGCCCAGCAGGTTCTGCACATAGCTGATCCCGGCGCGGCGATATTTCTCGGTGATGAAGGTGGCGAGCAGGTCGAGGCGTCCGACGATCTTGCCGAACTCCCGTTCGAAACTGAGGTTGCGCATGTCGGCGCTGATCTCGTCGGACAGCAGCAGCGGGCCGCCTGCCGCATTGCGGCGGCTGGCCAGGATCCAGGCGCCAATTTCGACATTGCGCGCGGCGTTGTACAGGTGCTGGGCGTCCAGCCCGTCGATGAGGAAAAATTCGATCTTGTTGCCGTGCGCGACAATGAGCATGTCGGCGGTGGCGTAAATGAAGGCGGCCACGCGGTCGCCCTTGAAGTCCGTGCTCAGCGCCAGCGCCATGGCAGCGATATCGCGCTTGCCCTGCAACTCGGGCCAGGGCTGGCGCTTCTCCACCGCCTCTCTTACCTTGGCGAGCGCCTCTTCGCGGCTGGCGGCGGTCTTTTTCCATTCCCCCGGGTTGCGCCGATAGAGCTTGTCCATCAGCAGGTAGAGCCCGTCGAGGTTGGCGCGCATGGCCAGCGTAGACATCCGGTTGGTGTCGGACTGCCCCATCTCGCGCGAACTGGCGTCCGCGCCCTTGACCTGCCCGTGCGGCGCCGGGGAACTGGCGCAGCCGGCCAGCAAGGCGGTGCACAGCAGCGTGATCGGCAGGAGACGCGTTCCGGTTATTGTCATCGGCAGGCAAGTGAAAGCAAGCTGATAGGACTGATCCTAGCAGATTGCGTTCACTGCCCGAATGACGATTTCAGGTTGCGCCCTGCCAGGGCGCCGCCGGATGGGATATCACCCCAGCGGCACGCCGGTCAGGTAACCGACGGTGGCGCCGAAACGGTCCTTGTAGTTGGCGCGCACCAGCGGATCGAGCGTAGCCTTGACCTTGTCGTGCAAGCCTTTCTCCCAGTCGCCGGCGTGCTGGAAATTGCTCATCACATAGGTCCAGCCATTGATCTCGTCGACCGCGTGCAAGCCGGTCGACTCGGCCCCCGCCGGGCAGGACAGCACGCGCGTCAATGCCTTGGTATCGACGTTGTAGGCCCACAGGAAGTTGTTGACGTGCATGCCGCTGTCTTCGCCGATGAACAGCGTGCGCAGCTTTTCCGAGAACTTGATGTTGTCCGGGTTGGCGATGCTGTCTTGCGCTGCCAGGTTGCCCAGCGCGTCCGGCGTCTTCAGGTCCACGCCCACCAGTTCGGCCGGAGGCGCCATGTCGACCGGCACCCATTCGCTGGCGATAGCATGGCCCGCCGCGTCGCGCTGGCCGCCGCGCAGGTTCAAGGCATACACGGCGCCGGCCTTGGGGCCTTGCACCTTGATATGGCCGGAGCCGTCCAGCATCGAGGTCTGCACATAGGACATGGCCGAATAGGCGATCTTGTCGCGCGCGTTGACGGTGGTGCCTTCCATCTTGGTGAAACCCAGGCTGCCGCCGGCCAGCGCGGCGTAGCGGTGGGTTTCGAGGAAGGCCGCGGCCTTTTCCATGCCCGGCTTGAGGCGTACCCAGTTGGTCTTGCCGCCGAACGGAATCTTCGTGAACGAGGCATCCGAGGGATCGCTGGTGCGGATATCCATGATGTCGGCGGCCTTGTAGCGCTCGGCCATGGCCTTGATTTCATCGCTGGTGGCGCTGCCCAGCTTGACCCACGACAGCTTGCCGGCCCCCGGGCCGACGCCCGAGACCTGATCCCAGCGCGCCACATACAGGGTACCCGCCGACAGGTCGGCCGCGCGCTCGGCGATGAACATGAACAGGCCGCCATTGGTGGCGTCGTCGCCCATCAGCACGGTGCGCCGGTCGGGCATGACCTGCACCAGTTCGTGCGAGATGCGGCCCAGGCAATAATGCTTTTTGATCGAACCGGTACCGTCGGCATGTACCGTGACTTCGGGCAAGTGGCCGTAGTGGTAGGGATTGGCGCGGGTTTCGTCGCCGTACAGGTTCTTGCTGAAGGCCTTGAATTGCGGGTTGGAAGCGATGGCCGCGGCGTCCGGCTCGTACTCTTCGCTGGAGAGGTGGGTGTTCCACGGCGACAGGCTGGCGCCGCAGGTGATCCACAGGCCGTTGACCTGCGAAGTGTCGACATTGTGGTACCTGACCAGCGACAGCTTGCCCGAGGACGGGTCCTGGTCCAGCGTCAGCACCGCGATCGGCGATGGCAACTGGCCGTACATCGCGGCCTGCTTCTGGTCGCGCGTGGTGTATTCGAACTGCACCACGGCGAACACCGTATTGCCCTTCACGCCGGGCACGCTGGCGCCCTTGACGGTCAGCAGCGACGAGCCGTCCGGGCAGTCCGAGAAGAACTGGCGCTCCTTGCCCGGCACCGAGCGGTCGATGATCGGATTGTTGTTGATATCGACATAACCGCCGGCCAGGATGGCGCCACCACGGCCGTCCGGCACCATGTCGCCGGTCATAAAGAAAGGCTGGTAGGCCA
Source organism: Herbaspirillum sp. SJZ106 (assembly GCF_006715495.1). Lineage (GTDB taxonomy): Bacteria > Pseudomonadota > Gammaproteobacteria > Burkholderiales > Burkholderiaceae_D > Herbaspirillum. Next base: position 200,372 of record NZ_VFNI01000005.1, on the reverse strand, counting down.
GTTGGTAGGTCTGCTTGCTGCCGTCGGCGAACGCCACTTCCAGCGCCGAGCCCACGGTGGTGCTGGCCATCGCCGCCGGATCGGCCAGGGTCGGCGCCGGCATGCCGGTGAAACGGGCCGACACGAAAGGCTTGCCCGCGCCCGGCGTGGCGCAGGCCGATAACATGGCGGCGGCGCCGCCGGCCAGCGGCAGCAGCGGCGCGGCGGCCAGCGCCTTGAGCAGGCCGCGGCGGCCGGCCTGCGGGATGCCGTCTGGGGCGTCGGATTGGATGGCGTGTTGCTCAGGCTGTCTCATTGATGTTTCTCCGTATCAACGTATCAACTTAAAGGACCCGCGGCGCATTGCGCCCGAGGCGGCGTCAGTGTTTTGTCAGTCATGCAAGCGCTGCGATGGTAGCGGCCGAAAATGACAGGCTTGTGACGGGGCGGCAGCCGAATTGGCGCGCTCCTCTTGTATAATGTGCGGTTTGATCGCAAAAGAAACCATCATGGAAGCAGAACGCCTCAATTCCCTCCAATCCCTGCTCGACGACCTGGCCACCCGCGCCACCGAGCTACGGAGGTATCTTTGACTTCGATGTGAAGTCGGAGAAACTCGAACAAGTCAACGCCGAACTGGAAGACCCGAACGTCTGGAACGACCAGAAGCGGGCGCAGGACCTCGGCAAGGAAAAGAAATCGCTGGAAGCGATTGTCCACACCCTCATCAAGATCGACGCCGACCTCGGCGACGCCAAGGATCTCTTCGAGATGGCGCGCGAGGAAAAGGATGAAGACACCATCGCCTCCATCGAAAGCGATGCCGAAGGCCTGAAGAAGCTGGTGGAAGAAATGGAATTCCGCCGCATGTTCAGCGGCCAGATGGACGCCAACAACTGCTTCATCGACATCCAGGCCGGCGCCGGCGGCACCGAGGCGCAGGACTGGGCGTCGATGCTGCTGCGCCAGTACCTGCGCTATTGCGAGCGCAAGGGCTTCAAGGCCGAGATCCTGGAACAGTCCGACGGCGAAGTGGCCGGCATCAAGACCGCCACCATCAAGGTCGAAGGCGACTACGCCTACGGCTTCCTGCGCACCGAGACCGGCGTGCACCGCCTGGTGCGCAAGTCGCCGTTCGACTCGAGCAACGGCCGCCATACCTCGTTTTCGAGCCTGTTCGTCTACCCGGAAGTGGACGAATCCTTCGACATCGAGATCAACCCGGCCGACGTGCGCGTGGATACCTACCGCGCCTCCGGCGCCGGCGGCCAGCACATCAACAAGACCGACTCCGCGGTGCGCCTGACGCACGCGCCGTCCGGCATCGTCGTGCAATGCCAGAACGACCGCAGCCAGCACCGCAACCGCGCCGAAGCGTGGGAAATGCTCAAGTCCAAGCTGTTCGAGCTGGAACTGCGCAAGCGCATGAGCGAGCAGCAGAAGCTGGAAGACTCCAAAACCGACGTCGGCTGGGGCCACCAGATCCGCTCCTACGTGCTGGACCAGTCCCGCATCAAGGACCTGCGCACCAACCATGAAACCGGCAACACCAAGGCGGTGCTCGACGGCGACCTCGACGACTTCATCGCCGCTTCGCTGAAACAGGGCGTCTGACGGCGCGCGCCGCGGAGCCCCCGCTCCACGGCGCCGCCTCCTCCGACCGACCGTTCAACATTCAAGAATTCCAACCATGACCACGCAAAACAACAACGCCGCCCAGCCGGCACCTGCCGCCGACGAGAACAGCATCATCGCCGAGCGCCGCGCCAAGCTGGCCGCCATCCGCGAACAGGGCATCGCCTTCCCCAACGACTTCCGCCCGGCCGACAAGGCTTCCGAGCTGCACGCCAAATACGACGGGCTTGAGAACGAAGCGCTGGAAGCCAACCCGGTGAACGTCTCAGTGGCCGGGCGCATGATGTTGAAGCGGGTCATGGGCAAGGCCGCCTTCGCCACACTGCAGGACGCCTCGGGCGAGCGCGCCGACGGCCGCATCCAGCTCTACGTGACCAAGGACGTGACCGGCGACGAAGCCATGGCCGCCTTCAAGCATTACGACCTGGGCGACATCCTTGGCGCCGAAGGCACGCTGTTCAAGACCAAGACCGGCGAGCTGTCGGTCAAGGTGACCCGCCTCAAGCTGATCACCAAGTCGCTGCGCCCGCTGCCGGACAAGTTCCACGGCCTGGCCGACCAGGAAATGAAGTACCGCCAGCGCTACGTCGACCTGATCATGAGCGAGGAAACCCGCCGCACCTTCAAGGCGCGTACCGCGGCCATGTCGTCGATCCGCCGCTTCATGGAGACCAACGGCTTCATGGAAGTGGAAACCCCGATGCTGCACCCGATCCCGGGCGGCGCCGCGGCCAAGCCCTTCATCACCCACCACAACGCGCTGGACATGCAGATGTTCATGCGCATCGCTCCCGAGCTGTACCTCAAGCGCCTGGTGGTGGGCGGTTTCGAGCGCGTGTTCGAAATCAACCGCAACTTCCGCAATGAAGGCGTCTCGCCGCGCCACAATCCGGAATTCACGATGATGGAGTTCTATGCCGCCTACGTGGATTACCAGTGGCTGATGGGCTTCACCGAACAGGTGATCCGCCAGGCCGCGATCGATGCCCACGGCACCGCCACCCTGACCTACCAGGGCCGCGAGCTGGACCTGTCCAAGCCGTTCGACCGCCTGACCATCACCGGCGCCATCGTCAAGTACGCGCCGCAATACACCGAGGCGCAACTGGCCGACATCGCGTTCCTGCGCACCGAACTGAAGAAGTTCGGCGTCAAGGCCGACCAGGCGCCGCTGGCCGGCGCCGGCATCGGCGCGCTGCAGCTGGCGCTGTTCGAAGAGACCGCCGAATCGCAGTTGTGGAACCCGACCTACATCATCGACTACCCGGTTGAAGTCTCGCCGCTGGCGCGCGCCTCCGACACCGTGCCGGGCATTACCGAGCGCTTCGAGCTGTTCATCACCGGCCGCGAGATCGCCAACGGCTTCTCCGAGCTCAACGACGCCGAAGACCAGGCCGCGCGCTTCCAGGCGCAAGTGGCCGCCAAGGACGCCGGCGACGAAGAAGCGATGTACTACGACGCCGACTACATCCGCGCGCTGGAATACGGCATGCCGCCGGCCGGCGGCTGCGGCATCGGCATCGACCGCCTGATGATGCTGATCACCGATTCGCCCAACATCCGCGACGTGATCCTGTTCCCGCACCTGCGCCGCGAAGACTGAATCCCGCTCTCCCGCGCGCTTTCCCGCACCCCGGCTCCGGGGTGCGGGCGCCTTCCCTGTCCCGCCGACGCAACATTGCCGCGGCGACAACATCCATCCCCCTCCAACCGCGCCCTGCGCGCCTTCTCTGCTGCCCAGCCGGCAAGCTGCCGGTTTCACCCTCCCTGCCATTACAAGTTTTTACAACTGACACACTATCCCGATTTTTTTCGACGACATACCTCGCCATAATCACCATCACATCAACACAATAAATGGAGAGGCCATCATGGACACTACCGTAGCCAAGCAATCGTCTTCGAACCGTCTGCACCCGCTGGTCGCCGGCGCGGCCGTTGCCGTCATCCTGGCCAGCCTGGTCGGCGTCGCCGCCATCACCGGCTTGCTGCCGAGCTCGAACAGCGCCAACTCGCCGCAACAAGCGGCGGCCATGGAACAGCAGGCCAACCAGCCGCAGTCCAATGTCCAGCAACCCGTGCCGGCCCAACGGGCTCCGGCCAGACAAGCCGCAATGGCCGGCGCGCCCAGCCAGGCAGCCCCGGCTGCCATCTGCAATAGCTGCGGTGAAGTAGTCGCCGTGCGCGCGATACAGCACACCCCCAGCACCAGCGGCGTAGGCATTGCCGGCGGCGCCATCGTCGGCGGCCTGCTGGGCAACCAGATCGGCGGCGGCACCGGCCGTACGCTGGCCACGGTGGCTGGCGCGGTAGGCGGCGGCTATGCCGGCAACGAAGTGGAAAAACATGCGCGCACCACCACCAGCTATGTGGTCGACGTGCGGATGGAAAATGGCAAGACCCGCAGCTTCCCGCAAACCGCCGACAACTGGCGCCCCGGCGACCAGGTGCGCGTCGTCAACGGCCATCTGGAAGGCCGCGGCTAACCGACCAGCAAAAAACGACAGGCAAGCCCCCTGCCCGGCCCTTCGATGCAAATCGAAGGGCTTTTTTCATTGGGCGGGATTTCCCCTTGCCGGCGGTCGATTTCATGGCGGCAAGGCGGCGCATGTAAACCAAGGAGGGGGGTGTTGCGTTAGAAGCGGATGGCATCGCCCGACTCCCGTCCATTGAAACTCCCCCGCCCGCATGGACGCATCGGAACGATTAACGCTGGCAACATTCAGCCCGGACGGTTAGACTTTTGCAAAAAAGCCCGCCCGCGCCACGGGCGACCATCGGAAATGCATCCGGGAAACACAGAGCGCGCGCCAGGCAGCCGCGCCATCCTGCATGCTCGGGGGCGAATGGTTCGCCAGAAAGATTGCCGGCTTGAATGCGGGCGAATAATGATTTATGGACTCACCGTCATCCACTGACATCACGGCAGCCCTCGCCGGCTCGCCGCAGGCTGAAGAACGCCACGGCGGTCCGCACAAGGAACATGCCGTCATCCTGCTGCACGGCTTGTGCGGCTCCCTGCTCGAGCTGGGCTCGATCCCCAAGCAATTGAAGAAGGCCGGTTGCGCCGTCATCCCGATGGCGATCGACAACTATTCCGCCTCGCTCACCGATCCGCGCGTCTCGCCCAATTGGGAAGACTGGTGCGCCGCCGTCGAAAGCAAGGTGGCGCGCCTGCGGGAAGAGTTCAAGACGGTTTCCGTCTGCGGCCTCAGCATGGGCGCGACGCTGGCGCTGGCGGTCGCCTCCCGCAGCAACGAGCTGCTGAGCGTGGTGCTCCTGTCGCCGGTGCTGCAATACGACGGCTGGTCGGTGCCCTGGTACCAGAAGCTGCTGAGGCTGGTCTACGACGCCGGCATCCGCAACTGGTCGTACAAGGAAAGCGAACCCTACGGCATCAAGAATTTCGACATGCGCCGGCGCGTGGCCAACGCCCTCGAAAAGGACGGCGTGGCGGCGGTCGGCGCGGCGTCGATACCGGCGCGCCACCTGCGCGCGGCGCAGCGGATGATGGCGTATGTGCGCGCGTCGCTGCCGCTGGTGCGCGCCAACACGCTCATCATCCACTCGATCGACGACGAAACCGCCTCCCCGAAGAATGCGGAAATCATCCTGCAAGCCATTTCCTCGGAAGTACGCAAGGTGATCTGGCTGGGCGACTGCTACCACATCATCACCGTCGACAACGAGCGCGAGATCGTCACCAACGAAACGGTGATGTTCATCAAGCGCGGCATCGACCTGCACGGCAACGAACTGTCGCGCAAGTACCTGGCGCACTCCTCGCCGCTGAAAGACCGCCGCCAGTAGGCCGGCGCCCCTGAATACGACATCGGCCGCATGAAAAAGGCTGCCGTAAGTTCTTAGACAGACAAGTTTCTTAACATGAGGCCATTGCACCGTGCTGCAATGCAAGAGAAGATGGATCCGACCCGCACCCACTCCAGAGCCGTCATGAGCCTGATCAAACTCAAAAATGCAAAAAGCTGGCGCCCGCAGGGGTTGCGGCCGCTCTACATGAGCGTGGTCGGTTTCATCGTGGCCTTCGGCCTACGTTACGCGCTGGCCCCGTTCGTCGACGAGGCGCTGTCGATGTTGTTTTTCGCGGTCAATTGCATCGTCATCAGCTACCTGGCCGGTTACCTCTATGCATTGGGGCTGCTGGCGGTCAGCATCCCCACCGCGATGTTCTTCTTCCGCAAGCCGTTCTACATGATCGACGGCATCAACGACAAGGACATCTTCATGATCATCGTCTACACCGTGATCGTCATGACCGCCTCCATCATCATCGAATGGCTGCAGCGCGAGCGCTATGCCGCCGTACTGCAGCAGCGCGTCTCCGAAACCCGCTACCAGTTGCTGATCGAATCGGACCAGGCGCGCCGCGCCGAATATGGAAAACAGTTCGAAGGCGGCGCCGAAAGCTAAGAAACCGCCCTTCCGCCCCCTCCCTGCGTCGCCCCTTCGCTCAAGCCTGTCTGAGCGCCCATAAGGCATCCAGCATGTACTGCGTGGCCGGCTCCGGTTGACCGGTCCGGTGCGCAATCCCCAGCGGCCGCCACAGTTTCGGCTTGAGCGGCCGCATGGCAATACGCGGGTCGGCCGGCGGCACGTCCGTTTGCGGCTGGCCCCGCTGTCCTACCTCATGCGGCAGCAAGGTAGCGCCATAACCTGCCGCCACCAGGCTTTTCACCGCATCGTTGAAATTGAGCTGGATGCGCGCCGCCGGATGTTCGCCCGCGGCCGCGAACCACTCCGCCGTCAGGCGCGACAGCCGCGTATTGGGCGCATTGAGGATCAGCGGCTGCGCCGCCAGCCATTGCGGCGTGACCGTGCGCGGCGCATTCCAGCCGGCCGGCACAAACGCCATCACCGGATCGCGCCGCCACGGCTTGACCGACAAGCCGTCCACCGCCGCCTGCGGCAGCGCCACCAGGCCGATATCGAGAGTGCCGCCGGACAAGCGCGCCAGGGTCTCTTCCGATGTCAGCACCATGACCTGCACATCGATGCCGGGATGACTTTGCCCCACCATTTCCAGCGCCTGCGGCAACAGGTAGGCAATGGCGCCGGTCGACGCCCCCAGCCGCACCCGCCCCTCCAGCCCCTGCACCTGGCGCTTGACCTCCTCCAAGGCCTGCTCGGCATCGGCCAGCAATTGCCGCGCCCGGGCCACCAGCGTCTCGCCCACGCCCGAGGGCCGGACCCGGCCGCGCTGGCGCAGCAGCAAGGTCGCGCCGATGCGGCTTTCCAGCTCGCTGATGTGCAGGCTCACCGTCGGCGGCGCCAGATGCAAAGCCCGCGCGGCAGCGGCAAAAGAGCCCAGGTCGACAATGGCGACCAGGGTACGCAGGCGGTCGAGATTGAGTTCGCGCATGGTGGCTGGTGGAAACAGGTTGGATTGGCTCGGATTCCGGTAGTCATTCATAAAACCTGAATCATCCCTTTTAAATATTCAACTTTTCCAATTATAGGGTTTATCGCAAGATAGCTGCCTGACCCCATTTCAACGCGCCGTACCGGCGCACCGACAGGAGAACCACCGTGAGCAAGCTTCCGCTGATTTTCATCGACGGCGACCAGGGCACCACCGGCCTGCAAATCAATGAACGCCTGCGCGGCCGCACCGACCTGCGCCTGCTGAGCTTGCCGTCGGCCGAGCGCAAGGACCCGCGGCGCCGCGCCGACGCCATCAATTCGGCCGACATCGCCCTGCTGTGCCTGCCGGACGCCGCCGCGCGCGAAGCCGTGTCGCTGATCGACAACCCCAAGGTACGCGTCATCGACGCCAGCTCGGCGCACCGCACCGATCCCCAATGGACCTATGGGTTTCCGGAAATGGCCTCCGGCCAGTCCGAACGCATCGCCGCCGCGCTGCGCGTGACCAACCCCGGCTGCTACCCGACCGGCACCATCGCCCTGCTGCGCCCGCTGGTGCAGGCGGGCTTGGTGCCGGCCGACTATCCGCTGGCGATCCACGCGGTATCGGGCTATTCCGGCGGCGGCCGGGCCCAGGTCGAACAATACGAAGGCGCAGACGCCGCCAACGCGGCGCCCTTCGTCACGTACGGCCTGGCCTTGCAACACAAGCACCCGCCGGAAATGCAGTTGCACACAGGCCTGTCGCAGCGCCCGATCTTCGTGCCGTCCTACGGCGCTTTCCGCCAGGGCATCGTGCTGACCATCGCCCTGCATGCGCGCCTGCTGCCCGCGCATGCAGGCCAGGAACAACTGCGTACGGCACTGCAGCGCCACTATGCAGGCGCACGCCACATCAAGGTGCTGGCGGCCGGGCAAGGCGCCGCCGCTGAACGCCTCGACCCCACCATGCACAACAACAGCAACGACATGACGCTGGGCGTATTCGGCAACGATGGGGAAGGCCACATCCTGCTGTGCGCGGTGTTCGACAACCTGGGCAAGGGCGCCTCGGGCGCGGCGGTGCAGAACCTGGATCTGATGCTGCGCGCCCTGTGAGCCGGCACAGGCGGAAAAACCCAAAGCCGGCAGCCTCCGGGCCGCCGGCTTTTTACGTCATCGATTGATGGTCGATTGATGATCGATTGACGGCAACCGTGTTCAGGCATGCTCCGGGATCTGGTCGAGAAAACCGGTAACGTCCTTGATACGGCCATCCTCCAGCACCACGAAATCGGTGCCCTTGACCGGGCCATCCGCGCCATCGGGTCCCAGCGACCACGAAAAGCGCAGGTAGGAACCGTGCAGGTCGGGCGTGCCCAGCAGGCTGAACTTCCAGCCCGGAAAACGGTTCTGCACGGCCCCGATCAGCCCGTCGATCTGCTCGCGGCCGGCGCCGCTCATCATCGGATCGACGTAACTGGGCGCGTCGCTCCATGCCGACTCCAGCAGCAGCTTGCGTTGCTGCGGATCGCTGGCGTTCCAGGTGTCGAGATAGCTGTGGGCGAGAATGGCGGCATTGGTTTGTACGGTGCTCTGGCTGGCGTTGCTCATGCTGCTCTCCTTCAAGGTAATGAGGTAAGGGCAAATAAATAAACTCGATCGATTGCCGCGGCGCTGCTTCGGACTTCTCCCGTTCGTCACGGTGAGTGAACTATCGCCGCCTTCGCGCGGCCAGTCGATTACCTGCGAGGTAATGGACTGCACGCACGCCGTTGCGCTATCCTGCGCAGCATCATGAGCGCTCCCTCCTCCCCCTCCTCCCTTGGCGACCACCTGCGGCACTGGCGCCAGCAACGGCGCCTGAGCCAGCTGGAGCTGGCGTGCGATGCCGGCATCTCGGCCCGCCACCTGAGCTTCATCGAGACCGGGCGCTCGCAGCCCAGCGCCGAACTGCTGCTGCGCCTGGCCCAACAGCTCGACATTCCGCTGCGCAACCGCAACAGCATGCTGCTGGCGGCCGGCTATGCGCCGCGCTACCGGGAGCGCCCGCTGGACGATAAGGCCATGCAGCAGACGCGCAGCGCCATCGAAGCCATCCTGCATGCGCATGAACCCTATCCGGCGCTGGCGGTGGACGGCCACTGGCACATGCTCATGGCCAACCGCGCGCTGGCGCCGCTGCTGCAAGGGGTGGACGGCACACTGCTGCAGGGGCAAGTCAACGTGCTGCGCCTGTCGCTGCATCCGCGCGGCGTCGCGCCGGCCATCATCAACCTCAGGCAATGGCGTGCGCACCTGCTGCACCGGCTCTCGCACCAGGCCGCGCAGACCGCGGATCCCTTCCTCTCGGCTTTGCTGGAAGAACTGGCCGCCTATCCCGACGAAAACAGCTTCAGCGCCGCGCAGCCCGCTGCGGCACATGACGGCGGTGACGCCATCGCCGTGCCGTTGCGGCTGCATGCGCCCGGCGCGCCGGGAAACCAGCTCTCCCTCATCAGCACCACCATGGTCTTCGGCACGCCGCAAGACATCACGCTCTCCGAACTCGCCGTGGAAACCTTCCTGCCGGCCGACGGCGGCACGGCCCAGGCGCTGCGCGACATGCTGGCCGGCAGCGCCGGGCTGTCGTCCTGACGATCGGCCGTATCGGCTAGAATTCCCGGAGCCACCGTACGTGGTTTCCATCAGACCGACAAAGAACAAGGACCAGCGAGACATGAAGAAACTCATCAACGACGTCGCCCATGTCGTCCCCGACATGCTGGCCGGCCTGGCCGCACTGCACCCACACCTGTCGCTCTTGCAGGGCAAGAACATCGTGCTGCGCGCCGACGCCCGCGAGGCTGCCGCACGCGGCGAAGTCGCGCTGATCTCTGGCGGCGGCGCCGGCCATGAGCCGGCGCACGGCGGTTACGTTGGCGCCGGCATGCTCAGCGCGGCCGTGGCCGGCGAAGTATTCACCTCGCCTTCCACCGACGCCGTGCTGGACGCCATCCGCGCCGTCGCCGGCCCGGCCGGCGTGCTGTTGATCGTGAAAAACTACACCGGCGACCGCCTCAACTTCGGCCTCGCGGCCGAGATCGCGCGCGCCCAGGGGATCGCGGTGGAGATGGTGGTGGTGGCCGACGATGTCGCCCTGTCGGCCCATGGCGACCATGCCGGGCGACGCGGCCTGGCCGGTACCGTGCTGGTGCACAAGATCGCCGGCGCCGCGGCCGCCCGGAGGGCATCCCTGGCCGAGGTGGCGCAAGCCGCGCGCGCAGCCGCCGCCGCATTGGGCACCATGGGCGTGGCGCTCACGCCCTGCACCGTTCCCGCGGCGGGCAAGCCCGGCTTCACGCTGGCCGACAACGAAATCGAATGGGGCCTGGGCATCCACGGCGAAGCCGGCATCGAGCGCGGCATGCTGGTATCGGCCGATGAAGCCGTGGCGCGCCTGCTGCGGCAGATCGCCGACGACCTCAAGCTGGAGCACGGCGATCGCGTCGCCCTGCTGGTCAACAACCTGGGCGGCACGCCGGCCAGCGAACTGGACATCGTCGCCGGCGCGGCAATGAAGCTGCTGGCGCAGCGCGGCATCCGGGTCGAACGCGCCTGGGCCGGCACCTTCCTGTCGGCGCTGGAGATGGCGGGCATTTCGTTGACCCTGCTGCGCGTGGACGAGCAACGCCTGGCGCTGCTGGATGCGGCAACACCAGCCCCGGCCTGGCCGTCCACCGGTGGGCGCGTGGCGGCCGCGGCCGACGCCGCGATGCACGTCGCCCCCGTCCCCCCGCCGTCCGCCCACACCGAACGCCTGTCGCGCGACGCCCAACTGCGCCGCGTGATCGATGCCGTCTGTGCCTGCCTGGAACAGGCCGAACCCGTGCTGACCGACATGGACCAGAAGGTCGGCGACGGAGACCTCGGCATCAGCATGGCGCGCGCCGCGCAAAGCATACGCGAAGAGATCGGCGACTGGCCGTCGGAACAGGATCCGGCCGCGGTATTGCGCGCCATGTCGTCCACCGTGCGCCGCGTGGTCGGCGGCACCTCGGGGCCGTTGTACGCGATCATGCTCATGCGCGCCGCCGCCAGCCTGGAACAGCAAGGCCGCGCCGATGCCGCGGGCTGGGCCGCCGCTTTCAGCGAAGCGGTGGCCGGCGTGATGGAACTGGGCGGCGCCAGGGCCGGCGACCGCACCATGGTCGACGCATTGCTGCCGGCCGCCGAGGCGATGCGCTCTGCCCTGTCATCCTCGACCGATGCCCATGCCGCCGTTGCCGCCGCCGCGACCGCCGCCGCCGAAGGCGCCAGCGCTACGGCAGCGATGGTGCCGCGGCGCGGCCGCTCCAGCTATATCGGCCAGCGCGCGCTGGGCCACCCGGATCCGGGCGCGCATGCCGCCGCCTTGTGGCTCGCATCGGTACGGGATGCCCTGAAGCTCTGAGGCGCCTTGGGCACGCCGCAAAAAAAATCGGCTTGCAATAAGGCAGCCGGCGTCAGTTCGGTCAGTTCATCTTCACGCCAGCGGCTTCGCTTTCCTTGTAGATGGCGTCGATCAGGTCCTTGCCGACGCGCGACGCCATGCTCTTGTGCACGGTCATCAATGCCTTGCGCCACTCGGCCTTTTCTTCATCGCTCAGGTAATAGACCTTGGTCTTGCCGGAGGCCTTGATGGCGGCCAGCGCATCGTCGTTTTCCTTCTGCGCGATGGTGTTGGCATAGGCCGTGGCTTCCTTCATCGCCCCTTCCAGCTGGGTGCGGACATCGGCCGGCAGCGAATCCCAGAACTTCTTGTTCACGATCACCGCATAGCCGATGTAACCGTGGTCGGACACCGTCAGGTTGGTCTGCACCTCATGCATTTTTTGCGTGAAGACGTTCGAAGGCGTGTTCTCGCTGCCATCCACCACGCCGGTCTGCATCGCCTGGTACACCTCGGAGAACGCCAGCACCTGCGGATTGGCCTTCAGGGCGCGGAATTGTTCGTCCAGCACCTTGGAGGACTGGATGCGCATCTTCAAGCCACGGAAGTCCGAGACCTTGTGCAAGGGCTTGTTGGCCGTCATCACCTTCATGCCGTTGTCCCAGTAGGCCAGCCCCTTGATGCCCTTGCCTTCCAGCTTCTGGAACAGCCCCTGGCCGACCGCTCCTTCGGTCACGCGCTGCAGCACCGTGCGGTTGGGGAAGATGTAAGGCAGGTCGAACACCTCGAACTCCTTCACGCCCAGCGGGCCGAACTTGGCCAGCGACGGTGCCAGCATCTGCACCGCGCCCAGTTGCAACGCTTCCAGCTCTTCCTTGTCCTTGTACAGCGTGCTGTTCGGATAGACCTCGACCTTCACGCGGCCGTGGGTGGCCTTCTCGGCCAGTTCCTTGAAACGCTCGGCGCCCTTGCCCTTGGGCGTGTCGTTGGCCACCACGTGGCTGAACTTGATGACGATGGGCTGCTGCGCGTATGCAAATGGCGAGTGCAGCGCCAGGGCGCCCAGGCCGGCCATGGCAATGGCGGCCTGGATCGCCCTTCTCGTGCTGCTGAATGTTTTTTTGGTCATGCCGGGTCTCCTCCTTGTGATGCCTCCGCGCGGAGGCGTTAAAACACGATCAGGTCCCGCAATCCTTCGCCGCTGTGCAAACGGTCGAAGCCGCGGTTGATATCGGCCAGCGCCATGCGCTCGCCCATCAGTTTGTCGATCGGCAGGCGGCCGGCCTGGTACAGCCCGATGTAGCGCGGGATGTCGCGCAGCGGCACGCAGGAACCGATGTAACTGCCCTTGACCGTACGTTCCTCGGCCACCAGGCTGACCTGCTGCAGCGGCCAGCGCGCGTCCGGCGGCGGCAGGCCGGCGGTCACCGTCATGCCGCCGCGGCGCGTCATGCGGTAGGCCATTTCCATCGCCTGCACCGAGCCGGCCATCTCGAACGCGTAATCGACGCCACCCTTGGTGAGCGCCTTGACCTTCTCCACCGCATCCGGGTCGCGCGCGTTCACGGTGGCCGTGGCGCCCAGCGACTTCGCCACTTCCAGCTTGCTGTCGTGCAGGTCGACCGCGATCACCTCGCGCGCGCCGGAGGCCAGCGCCCCCAGCATCGTGCACAGGCCGACGCCGCCCAGGCCCAGCACCACCGCGCTGGTGCCGGCCTTGACCTCGGCCGTATTGACCGCCGCGCCCACGCCGGTCAACACCGCGCAGCCGAACAGCGCCGCCTCGACCGGATCGATGTCGGCCTCGACCTTGACGCAGGAACGGCGCGACACCACCGCATGGTCGGCAAAGGCCGACACGCCCATGTGATGGTTCACATGCCCACCCTGCTGATGCAGGCGGCGCTGGCCCGACAGCAGTTCGCCCAGCGTATTGGTCGCGGCGCCCGGTTCGCACAGCGCCGGCCGGCCCTCCATGCAAGGCATGCAATGGCCGCAGCTGGGCACGAACACCAGCACCACCGGGTCGCCGGCGCGCAGGTCGGTCACGCCGCTGCCCACCTGCACCACCTCGGCCGACGCCTCATGCCCCAGCGCCATCGGCACCGGGCGCGGACGCACGCCGGTAATCACCGACAGGTCCGAATGGCACAGGCCCGCGGCCTTCATCTTCACCAACACCTCGCCCGGACCGGGCGGATCCAGTTCCAGCTCTTCTATCTTCAGCGGCTGGCTCTGCGCAAATGGGTGGACGTCGGTCATTTCGCGCAATACGGCGGCCTGGATTTTCATGTCTCGCTCCTTAGCTGTTGGGAAGAAACATTCAGGTTACACGACGCCGCCGCGTTGCAGGAAGCGCTGCGCCTGCAGGATCACCGGCTTGTCGATCATCTTGCCGTCCAGCGAAATGGCGCCGCCGTCGCTCTTGTCCACGGCCGCCATCACCGCCTTCGCCCAGGCCAGTTCCCCTGCCGTGGGGCGAAAGCCTGCGTTGACCGCCGCCACTTGCCTGGGATGGATGCACAGCTTGGCGCCGAAACCCAGGCGCAGCGAGCGCTGCACGGCGGCCGCCAGGAACGGCATGCCATCGAACGTGGTGGTCACGCCATCGATGGGCGGCGCGATCCCGGCCAGACGCGAGGCCAGCACCATCTCCACCCGCAAGTGCGCCAGCTCGCTCTCGATGGCATCGCATTGCATGCCCAGGTCCACCTGCAGGTCGATGGAGCCGAAGGCCAGCCGCGCCACGCCGGCCGTACGCGCGATGTCGCGCATGGCGGCGATGCCGGCCGCAGTCTCGATCAGGGCGATCACGCCCTGCCTGTGCTCCTTCAAGCGTCTGGCGATGGCGGCAACGGCCGCCGGATGCTCCGCCTTGGGCAGCACGATGCCGGCGATGTCCATACCGGCAAAAGCGGCCACATCGGCTTCGTGCCAGGCGGTGTCCGCGGCATTGACGCGCACCCACAACCTGGGTTGCGCGCCGTTGTGCCGCAGCCATCCGGCCAGCGCGGCGCGCGCCTCATCCTTCAATTGCGGTCCGACGGCGTCCTCCAGATCGACGATCACCGCGTCGGCGCCGCTGTCCAACGCCTTGGCATAACGATCGGTACGATTGGCCGGCACGAACAGGTAGCTGGCTGCGGACATCGTCTGCGGCGCTGCCATCACACCGCCCCCCGTGCGCGCATCGCCGCGATCTGTTCGGCGCCGTAACCCAGCGATTCCAGGATGCCGTCGGTGTGCTGGCCCAGCGCCGGCACCGCATCCATGCGGTAGTCGTAGCTGTCGTTGGCGCCCGGCGGCAGCAAGGCCGGCAGCGCGCCGGCCGGCGAGCCGACTTCGGTCCAGCGCTGGCGCGCGGCCAGTTGCGGGTGCTGCCACAGGTCTTGCATGGTGCTCACCCCGGCGTTGGCGATCTGGGCCTCGTCCAGTCGCGCCACGACTTGCTCTGCAGTCATATCGGCGAACATCTTGAGGATCAGCGCGCGCAATGCGTCGCGATGCTCATGGCGACGCGAGTTGTTGGAAAAGCGCTCGTCGGACGCCAGCGCCGGGTCCCGCAACACCACTTCGCAAAACACCTTCCACTCGCGCTCGTTCTGCAGGCCCAGCATCACCGTCTTGCCGTCGCCGGCGGCAAAGGGGCCGTAAGGGTAGATGGTCGCGTGCTCGGCGCCCGAGCGCACCGGCGCCGACGCGCCCTGGTAGGCGTAGTACATGGGAAAGCTCATCCATTCGGTCAACGCCTCCAGCATGGAGAGGTCAATGTGGCTACCTTTGCCGTCGCGCCCGCGCTTGATCAGCGCGGCCAGGATATTGGAATAGGCATACATGCCGGCGGCGATGTCGGCGATCGAGCAACCGGCCTTGGCCATGTCGTCGCGCGTGCCGGTCACGGACAGGAAACCGGCCTCGCTCTGGATCAGCAGGTCGTAGGCTTTCTTGTCGCGGTAAGGGCCGTCCTCGCCATAGCCGGAGATGTCGCACACGATCAGGCGCGGATGCTTTTGGTGCAGCACCTCGGCCGACAGGCCCAGGCCGGCGGCCGCGCCTGGTGCCAGGTTCTGCACCAGCACGTCGGCTTGCTCCAGCAGCTTGCCGATGATCTTCTTGCCCTCGTCATCCTTCAGGTTCAGCGTCAGGCTTTCCTTGGAGCGGTTGGTCCAGACGAAGTGCGATGACAGGCCATTGACGCGGGTATCGTAGCCGCGCGCGAAATCGCCCACGCCGGGGCGTTCGATCTTGATCACGCGGGCGCCGAGATCGGCCAGTTGGCGCGTGCAGAACGGCGCGGCAATCGCGTGTTCCAGGCTGATGACGGTGATGCCCTCAAGGGGGCGGTTGGAGTGCAGCATGATGTTTCCTTTTTTCCTTCACCCGGGGCGGCCGGGCCGGCCCCGCTCAAAACAGTTCGGAGAGTTGTTTTTCTTCGTGCAGGCGCCAGGCGCGCGCGATGATGTTGCCGATCTCGGCGTCGCTGGCGGCGCCGGAGAAAGCGATCAGCTTGGCCGCCTTGCGCTCCAGCTCGGGGCGCGACAGCGTATTGTCCGGATCGCCCTTGGGCACATCGACGGCCGCCGACAATCTACGGCCATCGGTGGTTTCCACCTCCACCCGGCCTAGCCAGCGCGCGGGATAGGCGCCGTCGACCTCCTTGTCCAGCGTCATCTTCACTTTCTCGCGGAACTGCGCAACGCGCGGATCCTGCAATGCCTGCTGCTCGAACTCGGTCAGGCCGGCCTGCTGGTGCACCGCGATCAGGCCCAGCACGGTGCCCATCGAGAACTTGGCCTGGTGCACCGTCTGCGGATTGAGCACCGGCCCCAGCACATCGATGGCGCCCTGGTGCACGCGCGTGTTGACGGCGGCGATCTGGTCGTGGCGCAAGCCTTCGCGCTGCATCAGCACTTGCAAGGCATCGGCTGCCGGATGCGTATGGCGGCAGGAGGCGTGGAACTTGAACGACGTCTCGGCCGTGGCCCAGCGTGTGCCCAGGCCGTCGGTCAGCCTGGCCGGATCGGCATCCGACGACATGCCGGCGGCCATGCCTTGCGCCCCTTCCAGGATGCGCTGCGCGCCGGTAAAGCCGTCGCGCGTGAGGTAGGCCGCCAGCAGGCCATCGGCGGCGGCCTTGCCGGTATGCAGTTGCTTGGAATCGGCGGCGTCGCGCAGGAATTCCCACAGGCCGGCGGCCTGGGTGCCGGCCGAACCGAGCGCGTGCAGGAACTGGTTGATGTCGAAGTCCATCAGCTTGCCCACCGCCACCGCGGCGGCCAGCGTGCCGACGGTGCCAGTGGTGTGGAACACGCAGTAGTGCGAACGGCCCATGAATTCGCCGATGCGGATGCCCGCCTCGTAACCCGCCACCGCCGCCGCCAGCAGCTCGGCGCCCGACTTGCCGAGATCCTGCGCCGCCGCCAGCGCGGCCGGGAACACCACCGCCGCCGGGTGGAACACCGAACCGTTATGCACGTCGTCCTGCTCGACCAGGTGCGAAGAGGCGCCGTTGACCAGCGCCGCGAAGTAAGGCGAGCTGGACTTGCGGCTGGTGAGGATGGTGCTCGGCCCATCCTGCGGCCCCATCGCGGCGGCATAGCGCTCGATGATCTCGATCTGGCGCGCGCCCTTGCCGGCCAGCGCCGAGGCGAACCAGTCGAGGAACAGGTCTTCGGCGCGGGCGATCACCGCCGGCGGGATGTCCCGGTAGCGCAGGCCGGCCAGGAAGGCGGCCAGGGTGCGGGATGGGCTGTCGCTGGTCTGGCTCATGGGCGTCTCCTTGTTGTTATACAGGCTCAGAACTACAGGCGTCAGAACGAGCGCGGCAGGCCGAGGATGTGCTCGGCCACGTAGGAATAGATCAGGTTGGTCGAGATCGGCGCCACCTGGTACAGCCGGGTCTCGCGGAACTTGCGCTCAACGTCGTATTCGCAGGCGAAGCCGAAGCCGCCGTGCGTCTGCAAGCAGACGTTGGCCGCTTCCCACGAGGCCTTGGCCGCCAGGAACTTGGCCATGTTGGCCTGGGCGCCGCAGGGCTGGTGC
Source organism: Herbaspirillum sp. SJZ106 (assembly GCF_006715495.1). Taxonomy (GTDB): domain Bacteria; phylum Pseudomonadota; class Gammaproteobacteria; order Burkholderiales; family Burkholderiaceae_D; genus Herbaspirillum. The sequence goes on along the minus strand of NZ_VFNI01000005.1, from coordinate 182,944 downwards.
GCGTCGAACAGTTCGCAGGCCTTGTAGCGCATCAGGTTGGCCGCTTCCAGTTCGATGAAGCTGTCGGCGATGGGGAACTGCACGCCCTGGTTCATGCCGATCGGGCGGTCGAACACCACGCGCTCCTTGGCGTACTGCGCCGCCTTGTCGATGAACCAGTAGCCGTCGCCGATGCACTCGGCGGCGATCAGCGTGCGTTCGGCGTTGAGCCCGTCGAGGATGTATTTGAACCCCTTGCCCTCTTCGCCGATCAGGTTCTCGGCGGGGATTTCAAGGTTGTCGAAGAACAGTTCATTGGTCTCATGGTTGACCATGTTGAGGATGGGGCGCACTTCCATGCCACGGCCGATGGCCTGCTTCAGGTCGACCAGGAAGATCGACATGCCTTCCGATTTCTTCTTCACCTGGTCCAGCGGCGTGGTGCGCGCCAGCAGGATCATCAGGTCGGAGTGCTGGATGCGCGAGATCCACACCTTCTGGCCGTTGACCACGTAGCGGTCGCCCTTCCTGACGGCCACGGTCTTGATCTTGGTGGTATCGGTGCCGGTGGTGGGTTCGGTCACGCCCATCGACTGCAGGCGCAGCTCGCCGCTGGCGATCTTGGGCAGGTACAGCTGCTTCTGCTGCTCCGAACCGTGGCGCAGCAGCGTGCCCATGTTGTACATCTGGCCGTGGCAGGCGCCGGAGTTGCCGCCGGTGCGGTTGATCTCTTCCATGATCACCGAGGCCTCGGTCAGGCCCAGCCCGGAGCCGCCGTAGTCTTGCGGAATCAATGCCGCCAGCCAGCCTGCCTTGGTCAGCGCATCGACGAATTGCTCGGGATAGCCGCGCGCTTCGTCTACCTTGCGCCAGTATTCGGGGGGAAAGGTATTGCACAGATCGCGCACTGCATCGCGCAAATCGCCATAAGCGTCATTGGGCGCCTGATACGACATGGTAAGTCTCCGGAACGTTATCGGTTATTGATGAATCAGGGGAATCGGGTCAGCCGAGGATCGCCTCGGCCTGCATCGCCAGCTCGCCGCGCAGGTTCTGCGCCCACAGCTCGGCCGACTTGCCGTCGGCGGCCAGCTTGCCGCACAGCTCGAAGCCCTCGGTGTCGAATAGGCTGCCCACCGCGCGGAAATTGAATTCGCGCAGCACCGCCTGCGGCAGCTCGCGCGCCAGCAGGTCGGCCAGCAAGGTGGCGATCAGCGGGCCGTGCACGATCAGGCCGGGATAGCCTTCCACGCCGGTGACGTAACTGCGGTCGTAGTGGATGCGGTGGCCATTGAAGGTCAGCGCCGAATAGCGAAACAGCAGCACCGGATCGGGATCGACGCGGCGCTTCCACTGCGCGCCCGTCGGCGCCGCCTTGGGCGGCACCGGCGCGGCGCCGGGCCGCGGCATGTCGCGGTAGACGATGTCGTGCTCTTCATGGATGCAGACCTGGCCGCCGTAGCCGATCTCATGCTTGACGGTGACGAAGGCCAGCGCGCCGCTGCGGCCCTGCTTGACGTCGACGCTGGCGATGCGCGAGGTCTTGTGCGCGGCCGCGCCGATGGGCAGCGGCGCCGCGAAGCGCAGGCGGCCGCCGGCCCACATGCGGCGCGGCAAGGGAATCGGCGGCAAGAAACCGCCGCGCTGGGGATGGCCGTCGGCGCCGACTTCGGATTGCTTGCACACCGTCCAGAAATAGATCCAGTGCCACAGCGGCGGCAAGGCCTCGCCCGCCTGCGGCTGGCGCGGGCCGTCGATGGTGGCCGCCAGCGCCGCGGCGAAAGCCGGGTTGATGTGGTCTTCGCGGCCTTCGGTCTTGTCCACCCATTGCCGCAGCATCGTCAGATCGAGATCCTGATTCGACATGTGCTCCTCTGCATTCTTGTTGATCCGTTGGAATGCGGGCAAGTCTGTTCCGGCGTCGGCTGGAGGACAATCTGTATTTTTGGAAGGGGGGCTTTGGCAAGGATGAAGCCACGCCCCATGCGTTCCGCGCCTCGGAACAAGGCGCGCATGCGGCGACGCAGCAAGAACAGCCGGCATGGGCATCGGCAAATCGGCGTAACATGGCAAACCACCAAGGCGACGCACAAGCGCAAGATTTCTGTGCAGCGCGAACGCGCCCTCTGCATCCTTAGTCACCATCAGCCGGAACACACCATGCTCTTCGACCTGACCGACCTGCGCCTTTTCATCCTGATCGCCGAACTCAACAGCTTAACGCGCAGCGCCGAGCGCATGAACCTGTCGCTGGCGGCCACCAGCAACCGCATCAAGGAACTGGAAACGCGCTTCGGCACCCGCCTGCTCTACCGCGAAAGCAAGGGCGTGCAACTGACCCCGGCCGGGCAGACGTTGCTGCACCATGCGCAACTGTTCATGCAGCAAGTCGAGCACCTCAAGAGCGATATGCAGCAGTACAACAACGGCATCAAGGGCTATATCCGCATCTTCGCCAATACCACGGCGGTGACCGAATTCATGCCGGAGATCCTGGGCAAGTTCCTGGCGCTGTATCCGCAAGTCAACGTGGCGCTGGAAGAGCGGCTCAACCACGACATCATGCGCGGCATCCAGGAAGGCACCGCCGACATCGGCATCGTGGCCGGTCCGGTACAGGGCGACGGACTGGCCATCCTCAATTTCTCCACCGACCGCCTGGTGCTGGCCACCGCGCTGGAACATCCGCTGGCCGGCGCCGGCGCCATCCCGTTCGTGGAAACGCTGGAGTACGAACACGTCGGCCTGCATGAAGGCAGCACGCTGCATCACTTCCTCAACAAGATCGTGTCGGAGAACGGCCAGCGGCTCAAGCTGCGCATCCAGGTGCGCAGCTTCGAAGCCATGTGCCGCATGATCGAGACCAACGTCGGCATCGGCATCGTGCCGCTGTCGGCCGCGCAACGCCACCAACAGACCATGCAACTGGCCATCGTCGAACTGTCCGACCCCTGGAGCGTGCGCGAGCGCAGCATGGTGTTCCAGGACATCGACACGCTGTCGCCGCATGCGCGCAACCTGGTCGACTTCATCGGCGAGCAGATGGCGCAAGCCGCCGATGCCGCCGATACTGCCGCCGAGGGCAATGTCAGCGCCATCGCCAAGGCAGCGAGGAAGAAACGTCGCAGCGACGTCAAATTCGGATAAGGCAATCCGGCGTCCCCGATGCCGGCGCTGTGCCGGCTACCGGCCTTATTCGTTTTTCCGCCCCTGTGCAGCGCATGCCCCCGGCACGCATCCGACGGTGCCCCGCCATCAAAGACTCTGCAGCAATAATCCCGCTCTGGGGGCAACGGATCTGGGGGCACGGAATAAGACCTGCCGCGCCGCAAACATAAATTTACAAAAGATAACAATTATCATTTAGAATCCCGTTTTTTCGAATATTTACGGATTCTTATGTTTGTCCGCATGGCCAACTCGGCCTCTGCTCGCGTTCTTGCCGCTGGCTTGCTCTCCGCTTCTCCTTTCGCCTGCGCACAAGGCGCCGGCAGCGAAGCCGCCGAAGGCGCCCTGCCGGAAATCCAGGTGTTCACCGACAAGGCCGCCACCCGTTCCTATCGCCAATCCAGCAGCAGCGGCGCCACCCGCACCGACACCCCGTTGCGCGAAGTGCCGCAGTCGGTGCGCGTCATGGGCGCCCAGCAAATCGAAGACCTTGGCGCATTGCGCCTGGCCGACACGGTGGACTTCGTCAGCGGCATCGCCCGCTTGAACGATTTCGGCGGCACCTGGGACAACTTCGGCATCCGCGGCTTCAGCAGCACCGACATGGGTTTCCTGGTCAACGGCTTTCCCGGCTCGCGCGGCTACAATCCCCCGCGCGATACCGCCACCGTGGAACGCTTCGAGTTCCTGAAGGGACCGGCCTCGGCCATCTACGGCAGCAGCGAGCCCGGCGGCACCATCAATATCGTCACCAAAAAGCCGGAGTTCACCTCGCGCAATGTAGCCGACCTGTCCATCGGCAGCCGCGGCCTGCGCCGCACCACCTTTGACAGCACCGGCCCACTCACGCAGAACCTGGCCTATCGCCTGAACCTGATGGCCGAGGAAGGCGACAGCCGCTCCAACCTGCTGCACAACAAACGCTCGCTGATCGCGCCGGCCTTTGCCTGGGTCATCGACAGCAGCACCATCCTCAACTACGAGGGAGAATTCCTGCGCGCCAATACGCCGCTGGACCGCGGCGTAATCAACGTGCGCGGCGTGCTGGGCACGCTGCCGCGCGACCGCGTGCTCAACGAACCGGCCGATGGCAACATGACGCTGACCAGCAATACCCACCAGCTGACGCTGGATCGCACGCTCTCGGACACCTGGCGCGCGCGCTTTGGCGCCAGCTACAAGGAAAGCACCTTCAGCGGCAACTACACCGAAGCCACTTCTCTGGCGACCGATAACCGCACCCTCAACCGCCAGGCCACCTGGCGCCAGCTGCCCTCGCGCGATACCTCGTTCCAGGCCGAGCTGGAAGGCAAGCTCAAGACCGGCGGCATCGAACACACGCTGCTGTTCGGCGCCGAAGCCTCCAGCCTGTGGATGAACACCGAGATCCTGCGTTCGGCCAACTACCCGATCGATATCTACGATCCCATCTACGGCAAGCCGGCGCCGGCGCTGACCAGCCGCACCTCCAGTTCGGACGAGCAACAGCGCGTCAAGGCCCTGTTCGTGCAGGACCAGCTCAGCCTGTCGCCGCAATGGAAGCTGCTGGCCGGCCTGCGCTGGGACCAGTACGACCAGAATCTGCAGAACCGCGTGGCCAACACCGACATCTCGCAGCGCCAAAGCGCGCTATCGCCGCGCGCCGGCGTGACGTATCTGCCCAATGCGTGGAGTTCGCTGTACCTGTCGGCCGGCAAATCCTTCCGCGCCAACAACGGCACGGACATCAATGGGCGCGCGTTCGATCCGCAGCATTCCACCGCCTATGAAGCCGGCTGGAAAATACAGACCGACGACGACCGCCTGGGCGCCAACTTCGCCGTATTCGACATCGCCAAGACCAATGTGCTGACCGCCAGCGACGTGCCCGGCTACTCGGTAGCGGCCGGCGAAGTCAAGAGCAGCGGCTTCGAAGCCGATGTCTACGGCCAGATCGACACCCATTGGCGCCTCTCCGGCAATTTCGCCTGGACCGACGCCCGCGTGACCAAGGACAAGACGCTGGCCGCCGGCACGCGCCTGAGCAACATCCCGCAGTTCAGCGCCGGCCTGCTGGCGATCCGCGAAGACGCCCTGGCCAACGGCAGCCGCTATGGCGTGGGCGGCGGCGTGAACTACGTGGGCAACCGTTCGGGCAACACCGGCGATACCTACTCGCTGCCGGCCTACACCATTGTCAAGCTGCTCAGCTACTGGCAGGTGAGCAAGAGCGTACGGCTCTCGCTGGATGTGCACAACCTGTTCAACCGCAACTACTACACCTCGTCGTGGAATGCGCTGTACGTCACGCCCGGCGCCGAGCGCAGCGTCGTGGCCCGGATCAAGGTGGATCTCTGAACGGGGCAGGCGCCCTTTCCAACGCAAAACGGGGAGCCGCGCTGGCTCCCCGTTTTGCATTGCCCCGCGGCCCCGCTCAGCCGTTGAACATCATCCAGATCGACAAGGCGATCAGCGCGCCGCAAAATAGGATGCGCAAGCGGCGCTCCGGCAGGTGGTGCGCCAAGGCCACGCCCCATGAAATGCTGAGCATGCCGCCCAGCGCCATCGGGATGCCTACCGCCCAGTCGACATGGCTGGCATGGGCATAGGTCCATAGCGCCACCAGCGTGCCCGGCGTGACCATCGCCAGCCCCAGCCCTTGCGCCGCGGTCTGCGTGGCGCCGAAGAAAGCCGTCAGCATGGGTACCGCGACGATCGCGCCGCCGACGCTGAAAAACCCCGCCGACGCCCCAGCCGCCATGCCCACCGCGAAGATGTACTTGCGCGGCAGCACGATGGACGACTGCACATTGCGCTGCCGGCGCAGCAAGGTCCACAGGTAGTACAACGCCAGCAGGCCCATGAAGGCGGCAAAGCAGAAATGCAGGCTGCGCGCATCGATGCTGGTGGCCACGCGCGCCGAGAAATAGGTGGTCACCACCGCCGGCACGCACATCATCAATGCCGAACTCCATTCGATCCGGTTGCGCTGCTTGTAGCGCCAGAAGGCGATCACCACGTTGGGCACGATCATCACCAGCGAGGTGCCCTGCGCCAGTTGCTGGTCCATGCCGTACAAATAACCCAGCACCGGAATGGCGATCAGCCCGCCGCCGATCCCGAACAGCCCGCCCATCGCCCCCAGCACGCCGCCCAGCAGGAAGTTGAGCGCGCTCGACAAAAACAAAGAATCCATCATCGGTGTAAAGTTACGGGTCTGCCGCACAGGCATGGCCTGGCATCACTGCCAGCCCTGCCGTGCGGCGTTCAAATCAGACAAGGAGACTGTCATGAGCGGCGCCATCGTATTCGCGTTGGAAATAGGCGTAGTCGCCATCATCGCGCTGGCCATCTACATGGTGGTCAAGAAGTAGGCTCTGCAGCGCCCCGCTGCATGCGCCTGCCAAGCCCGTCAGTGTAGCGCAGCCGGCCCGGGCTGTCATAAGCCTGGGCATGCGCGCGCCGCCCGGACCGATCTCCTGGAATGCAATGGCATGCATGATGTACCACAATCGGCACAAAAGACGGTCACCAACCGTTCCTCACCTCATGCAAAGGAAGAAAACAAATGGATTTAGGACTCAAAGGTAAAACCGCGCTGGTATGCGCTTCGAGCAAGGGACTGGGCCGCGCCTGCGCGCTCTCGCTGGCGCGCGAAGGCGTGGCCGTGACCATGCTGGCGCGCGGCCGGGAGGCGCTGGAAGCGGCAGCCGCCGAGATCCGCGCGGAGACTGGCGCCACCATCACCACCGTCGCCTGCGACATCACCACCCCCGAAGGCCGCGCCGCCGCGCTGGCGGCCTGCCCCGACCCGGACATCCTGGTGACCAATGCCGGCGGCCCCAAGCCGGGCGATTTCCGCGACTGGTCGCGCGACGACTGGATCGCCGCGGTCGACGCCAACATGCTGACCCCGATCGAGCTCATCAAGGCCACGGTGGACGGCATGATCGCGCGCGGCTTCGGGCGCATCGTCAATATCACCTCCAGCGCCGTGCGCGCGCCGATCGACATCCTCGGCCTGTCCAACGGCGCCCGCTCAGGCCTGACCGGCTTCGTCGCCGGCCTGTCGCGCAAGACCGTAGCGCATAACGTCACCATCAACAACCTGCTGCCGGGCCCGTTCGAGACCGACCGCCTGCGCGCCACCGCACAAGGCGCCGCCCGCGACAGCGGCAAGAGCGTGGAAGAGGTGCTGGCCGAACGACGCAAGCAGAACCCGTCCGGCCGCTTCGGCGACCCGGCCGAGTTCGGCGACGCCTGCGCCTACCTGTGCAGCGCCCAGGCCGGCTTCATCACCGGCCAGAACCTGCTGCTGGACGGCGGCGCCTATCCGGGAACGTTCTAGGTTGGCGTGAAGGCGCGACAATGCCTCGCCCCGCCAATCGGCGGGGCGAGGCATTGCATCACATGACAGGCGCCTTAGCGTGCGGCGGGAGCGGCAGCGCCCGGCGCCGGCGAGCTTTCCAGCCTGGTCACGACGTAGCCGACAGGCGTCCAGCGGTCTGCGGTTTGCACCATCGAGACCTTCTCCACCGTCGGGGATTTAGCGAAACGGGAGGCGAACACCACATTCACGTATTCTCCCGGCGGCAGGTTGGCCGGGTTATTGATGCGCACGATCTGTACCCATTCGCGGCCGCCGGCGCTGCCCAGCTCGCTATGCAGGGCGGCCAGGTACTTGACCCAGTCTTCCTTGCTCACGCCTTTTTGCATGATGGGGCCGCTCAGGCTCCACATCCGATCGGCTTGATTGGCGTCTGCCAGTACCGCCCAGCGCGTCGCCGCGGCGACGGCGGTATCGATCGAGGCGGTTGATTGCGCCGCTGCCTGATGCGCCGACATGATGGCCCCCAGGGAAAATGCAGCGATGCAAGCGGATTTCTTAAGCGATTGGTATGAGGCCATTTTTCTCTTCCTATAAAGTGACACGACAATTCAACGAACAAAGATCGACTACGGGTACTGCATAAAGATGTATTCGCGACAATGCGATTCAACGCAATGTCATCCGACTCAATTCGATGCGACGAAGTTGGCGCACGCCTGATCCTTCCAGTAGGCGCCTGCGACCAGCATGTCATCGTCGAATTGCACCTGATACTGGCAACTGACGATGTCATTGCCCTTGCGGAATTTGAACAGGTAATTCCATGCCCGCACGCGCCAGAAGCCTTCGTCGAAGTGCGGCACTCCCAGCAGGTCCCTCGTCTGGTCCTTGTTCAGCCCGATGGCCACCTTCCTCAGGTTGCCCTGGATCGGAAATACGCCGCCCTTGAGCGTGATCGCCGACAGCGGCGGAAATACCGGCGCGGCCTCTTGCGCCTTGGCCAGCGCCGCCACCGAGAGCAGCGCCGCCGCCATGCAAGCCCCCTTGCAATACGCCCCGATCAGTTTTTTTCTCATGTTGTTTTCCCTTTTTCAATCCGGCACATCACCATTGGAAACCGGCGCCGACCACCGCGCCGGTCTTGCCGCGGCTGTTTGTCGTTGCCGCGGCCTTGATGATCCAGCGACCATTGTCGGTATAAGTCGACAGGCCCAACGCCAGGCCGGTTTGCCCTTCATAGGTGCTGCCGGCAATCGCGACCATGCTCTTGCCAGGCGCCCCAGGTTGCGGCAAGCCGGCCACCGCCATGGCCGATGCCGTGCCGCCGTTGGCATCGTTGCGATACTTGTCCAGGTCGCCGCGCAGATTGCTGATCTGGCTATCGGTGTATTGCTTGGATTGCGTCACCGCGGTGTTGATATCCCCGAGATTCGTCACATTGCCGGGGCCGTTGGTAATGCCGGCCGCCACCGCCTTCAACTGGCTGACGTTGACCGCGTCGGTATCGGCGCTGCCGGCCGCCACGCCGGTGATCTTGCGGTTGCCGATATTGACTTCGCCGGCCGATGTCTGCGCCGCCGCCAGCGCATAGGCTACGTAGCCGACCTGCGCGCCGACCGTCGTGGCCGATCCGGAGCCCAGCGCGATACTGTCCGCATGCGCGGCGTTGGCGCCGGAACCGATGGCGATGCTGGAACCGCCGGCAGCCTTGGCGTTGGCGCCCTGGGCAATCGATTGCGCGCCGCTGGCGATGGCGCCATTACCCATCGCCATGGCATCGGCCTGCAGCGATTTCGCGTTTTGCCCGATCGCCATGCCGCCGACGGCCGCGATGTTGACCACGGTGCCGTTGCCGATGCCAATGCCGTTATCGCCGTTGACCACCGTATTGGGCCCCACTGCCACCGAGTTGATGCCCACTGCCAGAGAATCCGATTCGGTCGAGTTGGCGTGGAAATACTTGGTGGTGCTCGTCGCAAACGAGGTCAGCGCGCCGGTCAGTTGCCGCACCGTGACCGCATCCTGCGCTTGCGTGCCGTCGGCGACATTGGTGATCTGGCGGTAAGTGCCGGCAGCGCTGTCGCCAACCGAGATCGCGCCCAGCAATATCTTGTCCCCCGTGTTGTAGGGAATCCCGGTCGAGCCGACAGGCATAGTGCCGTTCGTTGCCGCAATCACGCGATCGGAGACGGAACCGGAACCCAGCGCCACCCCGCCGAAGACCGAAGCCACCGCGGTATTGCCGATCGCCACCGCATTCTCGAACGATGCCTGCGCGTTGTAACCGACCGCTGTCGCGCCCTTGGCCGACGCATGCGCATCGTCCGCCGTCAGCCCGGTATCGTTGGTGCGCACATATTTGACGCCGCTGCCGTTGTTGGTGATATAGGTTGCCGACGTATTGCCGGCGATATTGTTGATCACGTTACCGAGGTTGGTGACGTTGGTATTGGTCGCGAACAATTGCGAACCGTTGACCGCGTCGGTGCTGGTCGCGCTCAGCGTGCCATCGGCCACATTGGTGATCTTGTTGGTCGGCGATGCGCCATGCGCCGCACTGAAAGCGCCGAGCGCCGGATCCCACAGCAAGGCGTCGCTCACCGTTGCCGCCACCGCCTTCAACTGGCTGACATTGACCGCGTCGGTATCGGCAACGCCGGCAGCCAGGCCGGTGATCTGGCGGTTGCCGATATTGATTTCACCGGCCGACGTTTGCGGCGCGGCCAAGGCGTACGCGGTGTAATTCGTCAACGCCCCCACCGTGGTGGCAGAACCGCTGCCCAAGGCGATGCTGTTGTCCTTGTCGGCAACCGCGCCGGCGCCCATTGCGATTGCTTGCACGCCGCTGGCGTTGGCATCGTCGCCCATGGCGATGCCGCCCTGCAGGCTGGCCTTCGCATTCGATCCCAGCGCCAGCGACTTGATGCCGCCGGCGTTGGCGTTGTTGCCCAGGGCGATGCCTTCAGCGCTCAGCACCGTCGCCGCCTGGCCGATGGCGATGCCGCTGGTTGCCGTACCCTGTATCGTTGCGCCATGCCCGATGCCGATGCTGTCGTTGCCGGCAGCGACGGTACTGGCGCCCACCGCCACCGAATACGTGCCGGACGCCACTGAATCGTCAGCGCCGCCGGCAACCGGCGATTGCGCGTGGAAATACAACTGCCCCGAGACCGAGAACGAAGACAAGGCTCCCACCAATTGGCGCAAGGTCACCGCATCGTTGGCCTGGGTCGCGTCAGCCACGTTGGTGATCTGGCGGTAGCTGCCGCTGGTGCCATTGCCCAGCGATACCGCGCCCAGCAGGGTGCCGTCGGTGGTGTCGTAAGACACCGGGCTGCCGGCAACCTTCCCTTGCGTTGCCGCAACCGCACGGTCGGATACCGAGCCGGAGCCCAGGGCCACGCCGCCGGCCACCGAAGCATTGGCGCCGTTGCCCATCGCCACCGAATTGGCGGCCGAAGCCGTCGCCAACGGACCCACAGCCACCGAATCGGTACCGGTCGGCGTGGAATCGCCCAGGATCGAATTGGCATGGAAATACTTGGTGCCGGTCGTCGTCAGCGCATCGAACACTTGCTGCACGCTGGTATAACTCGAGTTGCCGGCGTAGGTAAAGCCGCCCGTGACCTGGCCGGTGGCCGGGTTGTAGCTGGTGGCGCCGCCGAAGACATTCGAAATCGAATTGCCCAGGTTGGCCGCCGCGCCGGTAAGTTGGCTCACGTTCACCGCATCGGTTGGCGCGCTACCCGCGGCGACGCCTGTGATCTGACGTTCGCCCTGCGTATAAACAGTGCCGTTGTCGGGATCGGTGAAGAGATACCGGCCAACGGCGACTTCACCAATCGAAGTTTGCGCCGAAGAAAGGCCAAAGGCCGTATAACCGGTGTTGGCGCCTCTGGTTGCGCTGGACAGAGACCCCAATGCCACACTCTGGTCCTGATTGGCAAGCGCGCCAATACCCAGTGCCACGCCGCCGCTGCCGCTGGCTTCGGATGCAAAGCCAAGTGCGGTCGCATACTGTCCCGACGTATTTGCGCCGCGACCAATCGCCGTCGAATACAAGCCTCCCGCAACTGCGGCATTACCGAACGCCGATGTGCTGACATTGGTTGCCTGCGCACCTTCGCCCACTGCGGTGCTGTTGGCCGCGCTGGCCAAGGCGCTATTACCGATAGCGGTTGAGATCGTGCCGCTTGCGACCGCGTTATTGCCAACTGCCGTCGCGCTTTGCGCCGTGGCCTTCGCATTCGTTCCCAATGCCAGCGTGTCATTTCCGCTGGTCACGACGTTGTTGCCCAGCGCCAGGGAACCCGTACCGGAGGCATTGTTATTGATACCGATGGCCAGGGAGCCATCGCCCGTTGCGCTATTGTTGTTGCCCAGTGCGGCCGCACCGATGCCGCTGGCCGTATTCGTATTACCGATCGCCAGGGCGCCATCTCCGTTCGCCGTATTGGCATTGCCCAAGCCGACAGCGCCGGTTCCGGTGACGGTGTTATTGGCCCCCAGGCCGACCGCTCCGGTGCCGCTCACCACGTTCGGATCGCCGATCGCCACCGCGCCATCGCCATTGGCGGTATTGCCGACACCGATGGAAATCGCTTTGCCGCCTTTCGCAATCGCGCCATCGCCGATTGCAATCGCGCCATCGGTTTGCGCTTGTGCGTTACGCCCCGCTGCGATGGCGGCGACACCGGCCGCAATCGCATTGGGTCCCATTGCAGTCGAGTCAAGGCCCGTTGCCTGACTGTCGGCCAGGATGGAATTGGCGTGGAAATATTTGACGCCCGCGCCGTTGTTGATGCTGTTGAGCGCGGTATTGGTCGCAAACAATTGCGAACCGTTGACGGCATCGGTCGAGGTAGCCGAAAGCTGGCCCGCCGCGACGTTGGTGATCTGCCGCTCGGCGCCGCCGGCGCCGACGCTGACCACCCCGGCCGGGCTGGCGCCGGCAAAGCCGTAGTTGACGCCGCCGATGGTGGCGCCGGCAGTGCCGACCGCAGCCGTTGTCACGCTGCCCGCGCCCAGCGCCACATCGTTGGCATTGGCGGCAGTCGCGTTGGAACCCAGCGCCACGCCGTTGGCTGCCGAAGCCTTGGCGGTATCGCCCAGCGCCAGGGCGCCGGCCGCCAGCGCCTGCGAAGCATTGCCCAAAGCGACCGAACCCTGGCCGGTGGCCGTGTTGGTATTGCCGAGCGCGACTGCGCCCTGGCCGTTGGCGGTGTTATCGGCGCCCATCGCCACCGCGCCGGTGCCGGTCGCATTGTTGGGGTCGCCGATGGCGACCGCGCCGTTGCCGCTGGCGATATTGCCCAAACCGATCGATACGGCCTTGCCGCCGGTGGCGGTAGCCCCCAAACCGATAGCCACCGCACCGGCCGAATCGGCGACGGCGGTATTGCCGATCGCGATGGAATTACCGCCGGTCGCTTTTGCCGTGTTGCCGATGGCGACATCGTTGGTGATCGTGGCCGCCGATCCCGATACGCCTGCGACCGCACTCAGGCCAATCGCAATGCTCTGATCACCGTAAGAGTTGGAAAGCCGGCCAACGGCAATCGAGTAACTGCCGGAAGCCGCCGCCGCGATACCTACGGCGACAGTACTGAAATTCGAAGCCTGTGCATTGGAGCCCAAGGCCGTGCTGGACGTACCTGAAGCCTTAGCGCCGGAACCAAAGGCTGACGACGTATTGGCGCCAGTAGCTTGTGCGCCGTTACCCACCGCAGTGGCATTATTCGCGCCTGTTGCCTGCGCGTCATTGCCCATGGCAATCGCTTGGCTGCCTGACGCCACGGAGTTCAAGCCCAGTGCAATGGCAGCGGCGCCCGACGCCGTCGCCGTGTTGCCGCCTGCGATGGAATTGCCGCCAGTGGCCATGGCTGCGTTGCCGATGGCTACATCGTTAAGGACCGTTGCCGCGGCTCCCGATACACCGGCCACGGCACTCTTGCCGATGGCAATGCTTTGATTTCCATAAGCGGTCGCATTGCCGCCCGCGAACGAATAACTGCCCGCTGCAGTGGAACCGTAACCGACAGCAACCCCCGCAGAAGCCGATGCAACAGCGTTGTTGCCGACCGCCACGCTGGCGCCGCCTGAAGCATTTGTGTTGGCGCCAAGAGCCACGGCTTGCCCGCCGGAAGCCCTCGCGCCATTACCGCCCGCGAAGGTATTGCCGCCCGTCGCCTGCGCGCTATTGCCGATGGCGACATCGTTGCCAATCGCTGTTGATCCCGAGACACCGGACACGGCACTCTTGCCGATGGCGATACTTTGGGGGCCGTAGGCATTCGCACCGGCCGCTGCAGCGAACGAATAATCTGCCGATGCTGCCGCAAACGCACCGATTGCGGTCGCGCGAACCCCTGAAGCGGTCGAATTACCGCCGAGAGAAGTCGAATACGCCCCCGCTGCGTTGGCCGACGCTCCCAGGGCCGTAGCGGCCTGTGCAGTTCCCCTCGCGCCGTTACCCACGGCCAGAGAGTCTGCGTTGGAGCACGTAGCCACCGCAGCGAATGTCCCCGATCCGCCGATTGCGACGCAAGTGGCTCCGGCTGAAGCGCTGCCTATCGCAAAACCCTGATTATTCCCGGTGGTCGAGACCTGGGCATAAACCAACGTAGGATTGAACAGCGCCAGCGACAGTGCAATCGGCGACACCGACAAGGCCACTGCCCGCGTTATCCACTGCCATGCATCGATATCGTCGGCCGTGGCAACCGTCGAGACATCTGCTGATGCGCCAGCATCACAACGCCCTGCGCTATTGCGCTTGCCCTTGGCCGATGTCAGTTCGGATACAACTACCCAGGTACCGGAAACATGGCTCCAGATGGTGTGGAATGCGCGATTCATTGTCACCCCTTATCAATTCATAGGCGCGAGTTACCCCTATCGGTCAGGACTGGCCTCCGATACCTTTCAACTCGCCTCGGTTTTTTCGATCAGAACTACGTTGTTCTTGGTTTATGGCGCATCTGACTTATTAGTGAACATCTTTCCCCCTCGCCTTCCTCCCCCGAAGTAATGCCGGATGCACATCGGGCTGGGCGCCCGCGTCCGCCTGGCGTTGTGGCATCGATTCCGGCGCCGCAGCAACGCTGTGCTGCGGGCCGGCGATGCGGCATTTTTCTGGCACGCCTCGATTTTCTTGTCATGCGTTGCCAGAAATGCCTCCCCCTCCCCCTCTAAAAACCCCGTCAAAGTCCTTCCTTCAACACTCCCCTCATTCCGCAATCTGGACAAAATCGATCGCGTTGGTATGCGTGCAGATATATCCTTCGCTATAAATATTGCGGATGCCGATCGGCACGCCGGGCAAGGCGCGCAACTTCCGGCGAATCCGATACACCAGGGCATCAACGCGATGCGTGTCGAGACGATCGTTCAATACGCCCAGCGTTTGCAACAAGCGCGTATTGCTGATGGGGAAATGCGGGCTTTCCAGCAAGGCTGAAAAAATCCTGCTTTCGCGATCGGTGAACGTGAGCGTGATGCCTTCCGGGCCGGTCAGGTTGCCGGTCTTGCGGTCGAATTTCCAGGTCACCTGGGCCGGCGCGGCAGTTCCGGGGGCGGTTCTCAAGCGGCGCGACAATGCGGTCAAGGTGGCCGATAATTCCGGCAACTTGAGCGGTTTGGTGAGGTAATAGTCGGCGCCGCTTCCCAGGCTGCGCACCCGGTCCTGCAATTGAATACGGCCAGTGACGACGACGATGCCCATCGATGGGAACCGTTGGCGCAGGTCGGCCAATTCGGGCAATGCATTGCCGTCTGGCAATGTTGGATCAAGGATCAGAATATTCGGCGTCTGCGCCTGCAAAGCATCCTTCATTTCCCGCAGTGTCCCCCCTGCACGCACGGACAAACCGTGACTGGAAAGATGCTCAATCATCATATCGCGCCAATCTAAGTGGTCTTCGATGACAAGAATGTTCACGTGAAACTTTCTATTCGGTTATAGGGAAGAAATAATGCGATTCCTTGCAAAAAATCTGGCCTGGGCCGATTAAAGAAAGAGGTGGTAAAGTGCTCATCCGTATTCTCACCAGAGAGAAAACTAGAAACTTTACCAATGTGTATCTGCTATTTACTACGAGAATCTTTTCGTATTTATACAGAAAAAAAATCTTGAAAATTTACAAAAATTCACAAATACACAATTCACATAAGGACGTGCTGAAAAAACTGTTCCTGTTGTTGTTTTTTTCTTTTTTTCCATTCGGTCTTCCGGCAGCAATCGCCGCTCCCGCCCTCAACGAAGATATCCAGCAAATCGACCTGACACGGATGATGTCGGTATTCGATCCGGCCGGCAGGACGCTGTCTCCGGAAGATCTGGACGCGCCCACCTATCGCGATCAATTCAAGCCCCTGTCGGCAGACCTGGCGGCCGGCTTCGGTGGTCCGCTATGGTTGCGCATCGATTTGACGGTAGCGCATGGTGGCGGCGGGCAATGGTGGCTGGAATTTGGCCCGCCCTATGTGAATTCGGTCCGGCTTTACAGCAAAGACAAGAATGGTTCCTACTCCTATAAAGAAGCCGGCAGCCAGGTCGCCCCCACCATGCGCGACCTGGCCTACCGGAATCCAGTGTTCTTCCTCGACCTTGAGGAGCGGCAAGAGCCTCAGCACCTGTATGTCTTGCTGCAAACCAAAACCACCCGCGCCCTGTTCGCCACCTTGTGGCGGCCGCCGGCGTTTGCGACATCCAAACTATGGGAAGGCCTGCTGTTCGGCATTTTCTTCGGCGGCCTGATTATCACCGCCCTGTCCAATGCCATCTTCGGCCTGTATCTCAAGACCCGCCTGTATCTGGTGTATGCGGCTTACGTGTTCTGCTCGGCGCTGACGCAATCCCTTGGCATGGGCTTTGCCGCGACATGGCTGCCGCTGTCCCTTTTTCATCCGCTGGTGGGAATGGGCATGGCCTTAGGCATCGGCTTTGGCGCCGAAATGCTGCGCGTGGCGCGCGCCGATCTGCATTACCCGCGGTTGTTCCGTGATTACGTCAACATTTCCTGGATCCTGGCCATCGGTGCCTCGCTCATCGCCGTGAGCGGCGCGTTCCAGATCGCCTCGCCGCTGATCCAGGCCACCTACTTTGCGCAGGCTGTCTTCACCTGCATCATCAGCTACAAGCTGCTCAGAAAAGGCGAAGCCGCCGCGTATTATTATCTCGGCGCGTTCCTGGTCCAGATCCTCAGCGCGCCGGTGTTTATCGCCCACAATGCCGGCCTGATCGAAGGCAACAGCATTTCGCGCAACATCTTGCCGTTCTCCACCTATTTGCACATCATCCTGATGAATCTGGCGGTCATCCGTCAAGTCAAAACGATGCGCGAAGAACGCAAGCGCGCCCAGGACGACCTGGTCAGGCACCTGCGACATTCGGAACACAGCCTGGAAATCAAGGTCGCGCAGCGCACACGGGCATTGGAAAGCGAGATTTCCCGGCGCCGCATCATCGAGCAAGAACTTTCGGTGGCGCACGACAAACTGACGGAGGCCCTGAAAACCGAAAGGGAAGCCTGGGAAAGCCAGCGGCAGTTTTTCCTGACCGTCTCCCACGATTTCGGCGCGCCGCTGGGCATCCTGGAAGCCGGGCTGCATGCCCCGGGACCGGCGCATCCGCGACGCCAGCAACAAATGCAACGCGCCGTGGCCGAGTTGATCGACATCGTCGAGCAATGCCTGGTGATCGAACGTTTCGAATCGTCCGGCGCCTTTTTCCCGAAGCCGGCAATCCCCTTGCAGGACATCATCGACTATGCGGCCAAGCGCACCCAGCGCCTGGCAGCGGAGCATTCGCTCCTGATCCAGCCCGCCGCCCCTGGCCTGCATGTCGCCGGCGATGAGTTATGGCTGCAGATGATGCTGGCCAATGTGATGACCAATGCCATCGTCCATACCGCCCCGGGAACCCAGGTCAGCCTGGTCGCGGCCCAGCGGCTGGAATGGATAGATATCGTCGTGCGCGACAACGGAGAAGGCATGCCAGAAGACGAACTGGCGCAACTGTTCACCCGCTTCCGGCGTGGACGCCACGCCAAGGCCAAGGGCAGCGGTCTTGGCCTGTACCTGGTGCGGCAGATTGCGCAACGCCACGGCGGCGTGGTGGAAGTAGCCAACATCGTTCCGCATGGCCTGGAAATCAGGATATCCCTGCCGCGGGCCGATGCTTCCCGCATCCCGGATGCGACAAATGGCGGCGCGGCCTAGACTCCCCGGGCAAGCGGCCAACCCGGCCGCCATCGTCAACGGTCATGCGGCCGGCCCCCGGCGAAAACGCGAACAGGCTGCAGCCCCCGGAAAGGTTTTGGCGCGGCGCAAGTGATGTATAATGCGCCCCTCGCGATGCCTGCCCCGCAGCAGGCATCCGCAGCCAAGGAGGTTTGGGTGAGTGGTTTAAACCAGCAGTCTTGAAAACTGCCGACGGGGTGACCCGTCCGTGAGTTCGAATCTCACAGCCTCCGCCAGAACACCATATAGAACGGGCCTTACAGGCCCGTTCTTCATTTCTGTCCACAAATCGGCCCCAAACGTCATTGGGATGATCTGCATCGGCGAAATCGGATCAAACATGGCGTGAGCTTTTCGGCCTTCACCTTCAACGCATGATCAGGCATCCCCGCGCGCTTGTCGCCGCAGGACGACATGGGTGGCCTTCTCCGACGCCACGAACTCCACGCATTCGTATCCCAGAGCCGGCAAGTCAATCCCTTCGAACAGCGGCTCGCCCCGGCCGAGCAAAACCGGCGAGATCGCAACATGCAGTTCATCAATGAGGCCTTCGCGCAGATACTGCCGGATCGTGTGTGCCCCACCGCCGATCCGCACATCCATGCCGGCCGCCGCCGCGCGCGCACGATCGAGCGCCTCGCGAATGCCTCCGGTGATGAAGTGGAACGTCGTGCCGCCCGCCATCTCGATGGAAGGACGAGCGTAATGGGTCAAGATGAAGACCGGGACGTGATACGGTGGATTGTCTCCCCACCAGCCTTTCCAGTTCGTGTCCTGCCAGTCCCCACGATTGGGGCTGAACATGTTGCGTCCCAGGATCCAGGCGCCGACATTGCGAAAGCCACGGGCCGCAAAATCATCGTCAACCCCGGCCGTACCGCCGTCCGTGCCGAACAAGGCCTGCTGGAACGTGCGTGTCGGAATGAGCCACTGGTGCAGTTCCGTCGCGCCAACGCCGAGCGGATTGTTAATGTCTTGATCCGGACCTGCGCCGTATCCGTCGAGCGAAACGCTGAAGCCCTCAACGCGAACTCGTGTCATCGTTGCCTCCGTTCAGACGCTTAACCATCTTGATGGGAAAAAGTTTCTATCCAGCTGGCTCGCCGTTCCGCCTGACAACAGACCGATGAGCCGCATCGAAAAAGATCCGGCGCCGGACATGCAATTACGGCGATGGCGGCAATACCGAGGAGTGGTGGCTGGTAATCAGCCATTGCCCGCCATCCCAGCGATACGTATAGGTATAGCGCGCATGCACGTCGACCGACCTGGCTTTGAGTGCGAATGTATAGAGGCCGGTATCGACTGCAGTATTGCAACCGATATAGATGCGGCGCATGTCGATTGCGCCGACCGGTTTATTCTGCAGGAAGTATTCGAAGTAATCGATGCGCTCGGCCGTTGTCAGTCTCGGCTTGCTCGATACCGTCGGCAACAGGATGGCGTCCTCCGCATAGTTGGCTGCCACCGCTTTAGGGTCGTTGGTTTGCAGCGAAGCGTTCCAGCGATCAAACAAGGCCGCGATTTCCCGCTCGTCCGTCTTGTGGCAAGCCACCTCGTCAACAGGCTGCTCTGCTCCGCGCCGCGCATTGATGCACACCCCGACAAGAGCAGCAGCGCCGCCCCTGACACGCAAAAAAACTTGTTCATTTCCCCTCCAGGCAAGCCAATGGGTTGTTGGAATTTTCTTTGGCACATACGTCCCCCGCATGAGGGCATCGGCCAATTATGCCATTCCGGAGATGCCTCCCAATGCCCAAAAAATACGACTTCCCCTGCCAGATCAAGGGAGCAGCATCCCAAATTGGCACATGTTTGCCGCTTGGAAACAAAAGGAGTATTCTTCCCCGAAAGCAATAAAAACGATAACGGAGATAACGATGCGTCAGTTCTTGATTGTGGCCGCCTGTGCAGCGGCAATCAGCGGTTGCGGCAGGTCGCCGGCGGAGCAATTGGCCTATGACCATGCCGAAGCGCAATACCAGATCAATCGCGAAAACTCCGCCCGCTACCGGCAATCGGTCGAGGATGCGGCCAATGAAGAGGTCAAGCCCAGGGACGCCTCCCCGCGCCCAAGAAGCTGAACCGATCGCTGAACCGGCAAAGAAAACGCCGCTACGAAGTCATTCGTAGCGGCGTTTTCCATGGCGCCACCGCAATATCCGCTTGGCGTTCTTCCTGACGCTCTTTCTCTCTTTTCCTGGCCGGCGCGCGCCGCATCCGTCCAGTTCAGGCATCGGCCAGGTGATCGCGCCGGATGGCATCGAGGCGGGTCACGCCCAAGAGCCCCATGTCGCGCCTGATCTCGTCATGGATCAGTTTCAATGCATGGCTGACCCCGGCCTCGCCGCCCACGGTGGCGGCGTAGTTGAAGGGCCGGCCGATCCAGGCGGCCTTGGCGCCCAGCGCCAGCGCCTTCAGGACGTCGGTGCCGCGCCGCACGCCGCTATCGATCATGACCGGCATGCCGCCGGCGGCCTCGACCATCTGCGGCAGCACCAGCAGCGGCGCCACGCTGCCGTCCAGCTGGCGCCCGCCGTGGTTGGACACGATCACCGCGTCCGCCCCCATCTCCCTGGCGCGCCTGGCGTCGGCCGGGTTGAGGATGCCCTTGATCACCAGCGGCCCTTTCCATTTCCTGCGCACATCGGCAGCATGCGCCCAGTTCAGGTGGCCGCGGTCGGAGAAATCGCGCAGCACATTGGATGACATGATGGGCGCACCGCGCGTGGCGTAGTTGTTTTCAAAATGCGGCATGCCGTGCCGCAGCAGGGTCTTGATGAAGGTGCCGCACAGCCAGCGCGGATGCGACACGCCTTGCCACGCCAGCGACAGGCTGGGACGCAGCGGCGTCGAGAAGCCGGCGCGGATATTGTTCTCGCGATTGGCCGCGACCGGGGTATCGACCGTCAGCACCAGGGTTTCCACGCCGGCGGCGGCAACGCGCGCGATCAGCGCATCGATCTGGGCCGGCTGCCCGGGCAGGTAAGCCTGGAACCAGGTGCCCGGGGCCGCGTCCATGACCTCTTCCAGCCGGATCAGCGAGGAGCCGCTCATGATGCATGGGGCGCCGGCCTTGCGCGCCGCCACCGCCATGGCGACATCGCCGCGGTAACTGGTGATCGCCGCCAGCCCCATCGGCGCGATGCCGACCGGGCAAGCGTAACGCTGGCCCAGCAGCGTCACCGAGGTATCGACCTGGGAAACGTCGACCAGCACATCCGGCCTGAAGGCATAACGGCGAAAGGCGCTGCGGTTGGCGTTGACGGATTGCTCGTCTTCGACCGCGCCCGAGACATAGGCATACAGCGGAACGGGAAGCCGGCTTTTGGCGGCCGGCTCGAAATCATGCAGCGACAGGAAACGCTTCATCGATCTGCTCAACATGTTCTCCGTCAGGATGGAGTTTACGGCGGGTATCCGGCGGATAAATGGTTAAAGACCGAAGGGCTTGAGCACCTTGTCGAGCCAGGCCTGTTCGAGCTTGCCGTTGGCGATCTCGGCCTTGATCGCGTCTTCGTTGGCGGCGGTCTGGCGGGCGGCGGCGATCAGCGCGGCGGCCTCGGCCTGCGGGAAACTGACAATGCCGTCTTCGTCGCCCACGATCAGGTCGCCGGGGCCAATCACCTGGCCGTCGATGGACACCGGCACATTGATCTGCCCCGGGCCGTTCTTGTACGGGCCGCGATGGCTGACAGCGCGCGCGTAGCAAGGGAAGTCGGCCGCGTAGAAAGCGGCCGTGTCGCGCACCGCGGCATCGATCACGAAGCCGGCGCAACCGCGTTGCTGCGCGTACAGCATGATCAGCTCGCCGACCAGTGCATTGCTGGCCTCGCCGCCGCCATCGACGACCAGTACATGGCCCGGCTGCATCATCGTCAGCGCCTTGTAGATCAGCAGGTTGTCGCCCGGCCGCGTCTTCAGCGTGAAGGCCGTGCCGACCAGTTTCGTAGAGCGATGGATGCGCTGCAGGGCGGTCACGCCGGACAGGCGCTGCAGGTTATCGCTCAGGTGCGAGACCACGATGCCGCGCAGGGCATCGACGACGCCTGCCTCGGCCACGGCCGGCGCGGGATTGATGATGAAAGATGGATTGCTCATGCTTGGCCTCAGGTGGGGAATCGGGAGAAATCCGTGGCGCTCATGCCTCGACCGGTTCGGCAATCGTCAACAGCACCACGAAACTGGCCAGCGAACCGATCGCCATGAAGGCGAATACATAGTCCCAGCCATAGCTGTCGAGCAGCATCCCGGTCGCCAGCGGGGCGATGGCGCCGCCGATCTGGCCGCCCATGTTGACCACCGAGCTGGCGATCGGGAAGGTCTTCTTGTCGGCCACGCCCATCGGGTAAGCCATGTAGGCTGAGAAACCGAAACTCAGCAGCACGCCGGTGGCAAACAGCAGCAAGCCATAGCCCACCGGATCGGCTGGCGAGTTGATCAGCGCATACATCATGCCGGCCGTGGCCAATGCCGAGAGCATCATGCCGGGCTTGCGGCGCTTGGCCAGCAGGCGGTCCGATACCAGGCCGCCCAGCAGGTTGCCGATCACCGCCCCCACCCAGGGTGCGGCGGCAACGAAGCCCATGTTCATGACCGAGAATTTCTTCACGCTCAGCAGGTAAGTCGGGATCCACGCCAGCAGCACATTGGAAATGCCGAGCTGGAAGCAGTAACCCAGCGCGCAGCCCAGCACATTCCACGAGCGGAACACGCTCTTGCTGTCGGTCAGCGGGGCCAGCTTGCGGGCGCGCACGAACTTGTCCAGCCAGGCGGGCGCGGCTTGGCGGGCTGCCGCAGCAGCGGCTTGCTGTTGCGCCTGGGCCAGCGCGCCGGTGATGTAGTCCAGTTCCGCCGCCGACACATGCTTGCTCTGCGACGGATGGTTGGTGACCAGGAAGAACCAGATGATGGAGAAGATGATGCCGGGCACGGCGAAGAAGATGAAGATCTCGCGCCAGCCCCACATGGCGATGATGGCCGCGCAGATCGGCGGCACGATCACCGGGCCGAATTTCACCGCCGACAGGAAGATGCCGCTGGCGGTGCCCTTTTCATGCGGCGGAAACCAGTTGTTGATGGTGGCGGCGATCCCCACCGGCAGGGGGCCTTCGGCCAGGCCCAGGGCGAAGCGGTAGATCTTCAGGCCGAGGATCGAGGTAGTGGTGCCGATCATGCCGGTAAACACCGAGGTCAGGATCATCGCGCCCGAGAAGATGCGGCGCACGCCGAAGCGGCTGGTGGCAAAACCGGACGGCAACTGCGCCAGGGCGTAAGCGAACAGGAACAGGCTCAGCAAGGCGCCCGCCTCGGTGTTGCTCATCGCGAATTCCTTGCGGATGAAAGGCAGCGCCACGCCGATGTTGGCGCGGTCGGCCGCGGCGATCGTATAGATCAGGAAAATCAGTCCGGCCACGACCCAGCGAAAACGGGTCGGCCTTGCAGGCGTCGAAGCAGTGGATGCGGCGGCATCGGCCAGGGGTTGGTTCATCCGGTATCTCCAAATGTGATTATCGTTGCCACACGCGAATGTGGCTGGAATGTGGCTGGCGTGGTGGGCGCGCGTCTTGTGTATTGGGATTGTCGCGATGCTTCCCGCGCGGCTTTGGGCGAATTCTAAATAGGATATTTTTACCAGTAAAATGACAAATATGACGATAAAATAGTCATAAAAAGACTATTTAAAGACGATTAAAGAACTATCATGGGTATCAACGCCCTCTGCCCGAGCTTCCCGCCACCATGTTTTCACAAGCCATCGAGACCTTCCTCGCTATCATCCGCAGCGGCAGCCTGAGCGCTGCCGCCGAAGAACTCAGCCTGACCCAGACCACGGTCAGCAAGCGCATCAAGGCATTGGAAGAGGAACTCGGCATGCAACTGATCGAACGCGGAAAAGGCATGCGGCAGGTGAAACTCACGCCCAGCGGCGAAGAGTTCGCGACACTGGCCGAGCAATGGAGCCTGATCTCGCGCGAAGCCAAAATCCTCGGTTCGCAGGGGCCCCGGCTGTCATTGACCATCGGCGCGGTGGACAGCCTGAACGTGTTCGTGCTGCCGCGCCTGTATCGCGCGCTGCATGCCGAACATCCGTCGATGAAGATGGAAATCCGCACGCTGCACTCCGACGAGATGTACGAAAAAATCGAACAGCGGCAACTGGACCTGGCCTTTACCTTGCGCGAGCGCAGCCTGGCCAACGTCTCGGCGGAAGTGTTTTTCTCCTCGCCCATGGTGGTCCTGAGCCTGGACGGCAAGGCCGCGAGGAAAGGCCAGACGGTACGCCCGCAGGACTTGTCGGCGGACCATGAGCTGTTCGTCCCCTGGGGCCGCCGTTTCGATGCCTGGCATGACCAGTGGTGGGATCCCCTGACGCCGTCGCGCATCAAGCTCGATAGCGGCCACCTGATCCTTTCTATGCTGCACCACCCCAGCCAGTGGGCCATCGTGCCCTTGTGGCTGGCGCGCGCCGCGCTGGACAAGGGCCCGTACATGATCCGCGAACTGAGCGCCCCGCCGCCCCCGTATATCTGCTATCGGCTCACGCACAAGCAGCCGACCACCAGCACCAGCCGCTCCATCGCCATCGTCGACACACTGTGCCGCCAGATCTTCGGCGAGCAGATGGCGCAACCGTACCTGGGCGATGAACCGGTTGCGCGATGAGACGCCTGATGCGCCCTTGATGCTCACTTGATGCATCCCGGCAGCGCAAGAAGCTGGCAGACATCTTCAACTCCCATCGGCCCAGTCGCGGAGAAAAATCCGGGGCAAGGTCAAAAAAGACACTAAAATCTGAACGCCCATCTGAACGCTCGACAATCGCCAGGAACGGCCGGGGCGTGCCTGGCCAATCCATGACATGCACGCATGCATACAAACAGCGACGCAACTTATTTAGCAGACATCCACAGGCCGATACCATGAGCGACCACTTCGAGATTTTCCTGCGCCTGCTCATCGCCATGCTGATCGGCTGCGCCATCGGCATCGACCGCAACCTGCGCGGCAAGCCCACCGGCATGAAGACACTTGGCCTGGTGGCGCTGGGCTCGGCGCTGGCGACCATGGCCAGCATGAACTTCGCGCTCACGGCCGACGGCTACAGCCACGATGCGGTCAGCCGCGCCATCCAGGGCGTGATCACCGGCATCGGCTTTCTCGGCGCCGGCGTGATCATCCATGAACAGGCGTCCGAGAAAGTGCGCGGCCTGACCACGGCGGCTTCGATCTGGGTCACGGCGGCGGTGGGCATCGTGTGCGGCATCGGCTGGTGGAAAGTGGCGCTGATGGCCACCGTGCTGGTGCTGCTACTGTTTACCGTCGGACGCCGAATCGAGAATGTCCTCCACCGCCGCTGGATGAAAAAAGCCGACCACGAGCGCGCCGCCATCGCCGCGCGCGAAGAAGATTGATGGCGCCCCGGCCGGATACGGGAAAACGACCGCAATGAAAACCCTGTTTCTATACCTCTGCACTGCCCTGGCCGAAATCGTCGGCTGCTACCTCCCTTACCTGTGGCTCAAGCAAGACCGCTCCGCCTGGCTGCTGCTGCCGGCCGCCGCCAGCCTGGCCTTGTTCGCCTGGCTGCTGACCTTGCACGATGCGGCCTCCGGACGCGTGTATGCCGCCTATGGCGGCATGTACATCGCGGCAGCGATCGCCTGGCTGTGGCTGGTGGACGGCATCCGCCCATCGGCCTGGGACGCGGCCGGCGTCGCCGTAGCGCTGGCAGGGATGGGGATCATCGCCTTTCAGCCGCGCTAAACGCCTGCCTCCCGCCCAAAACGATTCAATGCACCGCACCATTTGCGCGCAGCATGCACTGCAATACATCACGCGATGATATATATCCATCCCCGCCGGTGTTTCCGCGCGCCGTCCCTCCCTCCTCTCCCTACTCTGTAAAACCGCATACAGCGGCGTTTTCCGGCCGATTGATGACGCTGGCACGGGCTTTGCATTAACCCGTTCAGGATCAAAGGCGATCCCACCAATTTCTGATGCTGGTCTAACGATGGATCCGCAGCGCACAAGGACAATGGCGTCCGCTTGACCCGAGGCAATGCCCGGGCTTGAGCGGGCGCCATTTTGCTTTTAGGGATCAAACATGAGCAAAGCAAACCGTATCGCGTTGTTTTCGCTGGGCACGCCCCAGATGCGCGCCTTCCATCTGACCTGGATGGCTTTCTTCGTCTGCTTTTTCGCCTGGTTCGCCTGCGCGCCGCTGATGCCGTTGATCAAGGGCGAGTTCCACCTCAGCGCCGGCCAGATCGCCAACATCAACATCGCCGCCGTGGCCGTGACCATCCTGGTGCGCCTGGTGATCGGCCCGATGTGCGACCGCTTCGGGCCGCGCAAGGCCTACACCGGGCTGTTGCTGGCGGGCGCAGTGCCGGTCATCGGCGTGGCCTTCGCGCAGAGCTATGAGAGTTTCCTGTTCTTCCGCCTGCTGATCGGCGCGGTGGGCGCCAGTTTCGTGATCACGCAGTACCACACCTCGGTGATGTTCGCCCCCAATGTGGTGGGCACCGCCAACGCGGCCACCGCCGGCTGGGGCAATGCCGGCGGCGGCGTGGCGCAGGCCGTGATGCCGCTGCTGGTGGCGGCGCTGCTGATGCTGGGCGTGTCGCACGGCTGGGGCTGGCGCGTGGCGCTGCTGGTGCCGGGCCTGCTCATGCTGATCATGGCCGCGCTCTACTGGCGCTACACCCAGGATTGCCCGGAAGGCAATTTCGATGCATTGCGCGCCGCCGGCGTGAATATCGAAAGCGGCAAAAAAGGCGGCTGGGCCAGCTTCCGCACCGCCGCCGGCAACTACCGCGTGTGGATGCTGTTCGTCACCTACGGCGCCTGCTTCGGCGTGGAGATCTTCATCCACAACATCGCCGCCATCTATTACGTCGAGCATTTCCAGCTGTCGTTCGAGGCCGCAGGCATGGCCGCCGCCAGCTTCGGCCTGCTGGCGCTGTTCGCCCGCGCGCTGGGCGGCTTTATCTCCGACAAGGTGGCGCTGGCTGGCGGCCTGAACCGCCGCGCCACGCTGCTGTTCGCGATGATGCTGGGCGAAGGCCTGGGCCTGCTGTGGTTCGCCCATGCCGGCAGCGTGGCCGGCGCGGTAGTGGCCATGCTGTGCTTCGGCCTGTTCACCCACATGGCCTGCGGCGCCACCTACGCGCTGGTGCCCTTCATCGACCGCCGCGCCCTGGGCGGCGTGGCCGGCATTATCGGCGCCGGCGGCAACGTCGGGGCGGTGGCGGCCGGCTTCCTGATGAAAGGCATCGGCAATACGCAACAGACGCTGTCGATGCTGGGCGTGCTGGTCGCCATTTCGGCGCTGTGCGCGGTGGCGGTGCGCTTCACGGCATCGGACAAGAACGACGAACCGGTACTGGTCGACAACAAGGCTGCAGCCTGAGGAGCAACCCAACATGAGCATGAACATCATCGTCATCGGCCACGGCATGGTCGGCCACAAGTTCCTGGAATGCCTGGCCGAGAGCGGCGCGCCCGGCCTCAAGGTCACCATCCTGTGCGAAGAGCCGCGCCCGGCCTACGACCGCGTGCACCTGTCCGAATTCTTCGCCGGCAAGAGCGCCGACGACCTGTCGCTGGTGGCGCCGGGCTTCTTCGACGCCGGCAAGAGCCCGGTGCAGTTCGACCTCAGGCTCAACGCCAAGGCCCAGCGCATCGACTGCGTGGCCAGGACGGTGCTGGTCAATATCGGCGGCGTGGAACAGACGCTGGCCTACGACAAGCTGATCCTGGCGACGGGCTCCTACCCTTTTGTGCCGACGGTGGCCGGTAACCAGCGCCGCGATTGCTTCGTCTACCGCACCATCGAAGACCTGGAAGCGATGCTCGAATGCGGCAGGCGCTCCACCAGCGGCGTGGTCATCGGCGGCGGCCTGCTGGGTCTGGAATGCGCCAAGGCGCTGCGCGACATGGAACTTCAAACGCATGTGGTGGAGTTCGCGCCGCGCCTGATGGCGGTGCAGGTCGACGACAGCGGCGGCCGCATCCTGCGCCGCAAGATCGAAGAGCTGGGCGTGACCGCGCATACGCAAAAGAACACCGTGGAGATCGTGGACGGCAAGAACCACACCCACCGCATGAATTTCGAAGATGGCTCGCACCTGGAAACCGACATGATCGTGTTCTCCGCCGGCATCCGCCCGCGCGACGAACTGGCGCGCGAAGCCGGCCTGAAAGTGGGCGACCGCGGCGGCATCGCGATCGACAACAGCTGCCGGACTTCCGATGCGAACGTCTACGCCATCGGCGAATGCGCGCTGTGGAACGGCCGCATCTTCGGCCTGGTGGCGCCCGGCTACGACATGGCCCGCACCGCCGCCAAGCACCTGCTATCGCACATGGATGAAGCGGTCGAAGTACCGGCCTTCAACGGCGCCGACATGAGCACCAAACTGAAGCTGATGGGCGTGGACGTGGCCAGCATCGGCGACGCCCACGGCAAGGAGGCCGGCAGCCGCTCCTTCCAGTTCACCGACGAGCGTCGCCAGATCTACAAGAAGATCGTGGTCTCCGAATCCGGCAAGCACCTGCTGGGCGCGGTGATGGTGGGCGACGCCGCCGAGTACGGCACGCTGCTGCAGATGATGTTGAACAAGATCGAGCTGCCGGAGTCGCCGGAGTTCCTGATCCTGCCGCAATCCGACGGCAAGGCCAAACCAGGCCTGGGCGTGGATGCGCTGCCCGAGTCGGCGCAGATCTGCTCCTGCAACAATGTCTCCAAGGGCCAGTTGTGCGCGGCAGTCGCCGCGGGCGCCGTCACCATCGGCGAACTGAAGGCCTGCACCAAGGCCGGCGCCACCTGCGGCGGTTGCGTGCCGCTGGTGACGCAGGTGATGAAGGCCGAGATGAAAAAGCAGGGCCTGGCCGTCAACAACCATGTCTGCGAACACTTCCCCTACTCGCGCCAGGAGATCTACCACCTGGTGCGCGTGGGCCAGATTCGGAGCTTCGACGCCCTGCTGGAAAAGCATGGCAAGGGCCTGGGCTGCGACATCTGCAAGCCGCTTGCCGCCAGCGTGCTGGCATCGGTCTGGAACGAGTTCGTGCTGAAGAAGGAACATGCCAGCCTGCAGGACTCCAACGACTACTTCCTCGGCAACATCCAGAAGGACGGCACCTATTCGGTGGTGCCGCGCATGGCCGGCGGCGAAGTGACGCCCGACGGCCTGATCGCGGTCGGCCAGATCGCCAAGAAGTATGGCCTGTACACCAAGATCACCGGCGGCCAGCGGGTCGACCTGTTCGGCGCGCGCGTGGACCAGTTGCCCGACATCTGGGAAGAGCTGATCGCCGCCGGCTTCGAGACCGGCCATGCCTACGGCAAGTCGCTGCGCACGGTGAAGTCCTGTGTCGGTTCGACCTGGTGCCGCTATGGCGTGGGCGACAGCGTCGGCTTCGCGGTGCGCCTGGAAAACCGCTACAAGGGCCTGCGCTCGCCGCACAAGATCAAGTTCGGCGTCTCCGGCTGCACCCGCGAATGCGCCGAGGCGCAAGGCAAGGACGTGGGCATCATCGCCACCGAAAAAGGCTGGAACCTGTACGTATGCGGCAACGGCGGCATGAAGCCGCGCCACGCCGAACTGATCGCCTCCGACCTCGATGAGGAAACCCTGGTGCGCTACGTCGATCGCTTCCTGATGTTCTACGTGCGCACTGCGGACCGCCTGCAACGCACCAGCACCTGGCGCGAGAACCTGGAAGGCGGTATCGATTACGTCAAGAGCGTGGTCATCGACGACAAGCTGGGCATCGCCGCCGAACTGGAAGCCGAGATGCAGCACGTGGTCGACACCTACGAATGCGAATGGAAAAAGGCCGTGACGGATCCGGAAACCCGCAAGCGCTTCCGCCACTTCGTCAACAGCAAAGCGGCCGATGGCAACATCCGGTTCGTCGAGGAACGCGGCCAGATCCGCCCGGCCACGATGGCGGAAAAGAAGCTGCTGGAGATTCCGGTGGTGGCGGAAATTGCCTGATCTGATGAAACGGTAACCACGCCTTCGATACGCGGCTGCGCCGCTACTCAGTCCGAACGGTTTTCCGTGCATTGAGATCCGTTCGGGCTGAGTAGCCGCAACGCGGCGTATCGAAGACGCACCAACGCCAACAAGGAGCAAGAAAATGCACAGCGACCAACAAATCAAGCACTGGATCCCGGTCTGCGACCTCGCGGACATCGTGCCCAACACCGGCGTGTGCGCCCTCATCGACGGCGAGCAGGTGGCAGTATTCCACGTGATCGACACCAGCGGCGGCGGCAAGGAAGCGCGCGTGTTCGCCATCGGCAACTACGACCCGAACGCGGAGGCGTCGGTGCTCTCGCGCGGCCTGGTGGGCAACCTGGGCGAGCGCATCGTGGTGGCCTCGCCGATCTACAAGCAGCACTTCGACCTGCAGACCGGCGAGTGCCTGGAAGAGCCGGCCAATTCTGTCACCGCATGGCCGGCCCGCATCGAGGCCGGCCGCGTCTGGATCGGCGCCTGACATGGAGACCCCGGCCAACAAGGATGGCAAGCCGGCGCTGGTCGTCATCGGCAATGGCATGGCCGGCATGCGCACGGTCGAGGAGTTGCTCAAGCTGGCGCCGGAACTGTACGACATCACCGTGTTCGGCGCCGAGCCGCACGGCAACTACAACCGCATCATGCTCTCGCCGGTGCTGGCCGGCGACAAGAGCATCGACGACATCATGCTCAACACGCGCGAGTGGTATGCGCAGAACGGCATCACGCTGCACGCCGGCGACCCGGTCGAACACATCGACCGTCGCCGCCGCGTGGTGCGCGCCAAGAGTGGCATCGAGGTGCAGTACGACCGGCTGCTGCTGGCCACCGGCTCCACCCCGTTCATCATCCCGGTGCCGGGCCATGAACTGCCGGGCGTGATCGCCTTCCGCGACATCCAGGATGTCGACGCCATGCTGGAGGCGGCGCGCAAGCATCGCCACGCGGTGGTGATCGGCGGCGGGCTGCTGGGGCTGGAGGCGGCCAACGGCCTGATGCGCCAGGGCATGGAGGTGACCGTAGTACACGTCACCGACACGCTGATGAACCAGCAACTGGACAAGCCGGCCGCCGAGCTGCTGAAGAAGGCGCTGGAGGCCCGGGGCCTGCGCTTCCTGCTCAATGCCGACACCGCCGGAATCGTCGGCCCGGACCGGGTGAGCGCGGTGCGCTTCAAGGACGGCAGCGAGATCCCGGCCGACCTGGTGGTGATGACCGCCGGCGTGCGCCCCAATATCGCGCTGGCCAAAACGGCCGGCCTGCATTGCGAGCGCGCCATCATCGTCGACGACACGCTGCAGACCTACGATCCGCGCATCTACGCCGTGGGCGAGTGCGTGCAGCATCGCCGTGCCACCTTCGGCCTGGTGGCGCCGATCTGGGATCAGGCGCGCGTGGCCGGCGCGCACCTGGCCGGCGCCGGCCATCGCCGTTACGTGCAGCAAGCCACCGCCACCACGCTCAAGGTGACCGGCGTGGATCTCTATTCGGCAGGCGACTTCATCGGCGCCGACGATACCGAAGACCTGGTGCTGCGCGACCCGCGGCGCGGCGTCTACAAGCGCCTGGTGCTGCGCGGCAACCGGCTGGTGGGCGCGGTGCTGTACGGCGACGTCAAGGACGGCCCGTGGTATTTCGACCTGATCCAGAGCGGGCGCGACATTTCCGCCTTCCGGCGCGAGCTGCCGTTCGGGCAAGCGATGTGCCAGAAGGCTGCCTAGTTTCAAAGGAACCCATACGTGAACCTGTCCCAAACCCCGATCGCCATCGCCGTCTCCACCGTCCAGACCACCTGCCCCTATTGCGGCGTGGGCTGCGGCGTCTCGGCCTCGATGCAGCAGGACGGGAGCATCGGCGTCAAGGGCGACGAGCTGCATCCGGCCAATAAGGGACGCCTGTGCGTGAAGGGTTCGGCGCTGGGCGAGACGCTCGACCTCGGCGGCCGCCTGCTCCATCCCAAGATGCGCGACGGCAACGGCGCCATGCAGCGCGTCTCCTGGGAGGCGGCGCTGGACACCGTGGCCGGCAAGCTGTCGTCCATCGTCGCCGAGCACGGCCCGGATGCGGTGGCGCTGTATGTCTCCGGCCAACTGCTGACCGAGGACTACTACATCGCCAACAAGCTGATGAAGGGCTACATCGGCAGCGCCAACATCGACACCAATTCGCGCCTGTGCATGTCGTCGGCGGTAGCCGGCCACAAGCGCGCCTTCGGCGAAGACCTGGTGCCGCTGGCCTATGAAGACCTGGAACTGGCCGACCTGGTGGTGCTGGTCGGCTCCAACGCGGCGTGGTGCCACCCGATCCTGTTCCAGCGCATCGCCCGGATCAAGGAAACCCGGCCGCACGCCAGGCTGGTGGTGATCGACCCGCGCCGCACCGCCACTTGCGAGCTGGCCGACCTGCACCTGCCGGTCAAGGCCGGCACCGACGTCTGGCTGTTCAACGGCCTGCTGAGCTACCTGGCGCATCGCGGCGCGCGCAACAACGCCTTTATCGAAGCCCACACCAACGGCTTCAATGAGGCGCTGGCGGTAGCCGACGCCGACTGCGCCGATCCCGCCACGGTGGCGCGCATCTGCAAGGTCGACCTGAAAGACCTGCTGGCCTTCTACGAAGCCTTCGCCGCGACCGAGAAAGTTGTCACCGGTTTTTCGATGGGCGTGAACCAATCCTCGGCCGGCACCGACAAGGTCAACAGCATCATCAACTGCCACCTGATCACCGGCCGCATCGGCCGACCGGGCATGGGGCCGTTTTCGATCACCGGCCAGCCCAACGCGATGGGCGGGCGCGAAGTCGGCGGCCTGGCCAACATGCTGGCCGCGCACATGGACCTGGACAACGCCGTGCACCGCGAGATCGTGCAAGGTTTCTGGGCTTCGCCGCGCATCGCCGACCAGCCGGGCTACAAGGCGGTCGACCTGTTCCGCGCGATCGAGGATGGACGCGTGAAGGCGGTCTGGGTGATGGCCACCAATCCGATGGTCAGCCTGCCGGACGCCGACCTGGTACAGCGCGCGCTGGAGAAATGCGAACTGGTGGTGTCTTCCGACATCATCGAAAAGACCGATACCAACGCCTTCGCCCATGTGCTGCTACCGGCGCTGGGCTGGGGCGAGAAGGATGGCACGATCACCAATTCGGAGCGCCGCATCTCGCGCCAGCGCGGCTTCCTCTCGGCGCCGGGCGAGGCGCGTGCGGACTGGAAGATCATCTGCGACGTGGCCCGGCGCATGGGCTTCGAGGGCTTCGACTTCGACGGCCCGCATGCCATCTTCGACGAACACGCGCGCCTGTCGGCGCACCGCAACGGCGAGCCCGAGACGGCTGTCGGCGGCGTCGCCAAATGCCGCCGCGTATTCAACCTGGCTGGCCTGGCCGGTCTCGACAAGCCGCAGTACGACGCCCTGCAACCGATCCAGTGGCCGGTGCAGCGCCTGTCCGACGGCAGCGTGGCCGGCGCCGCGCGCGTGCTGGAAGACCTGCGCTTCACGCATCCCGACGGCCGCGCGCGCTTCGTGGCGACCGCCCCGCGCCAGCCGGCCCACCAGACCTGCGATGCGTTCCCGCTGGTGCTCAACACCGGCCGCGTGCGCGACCACTGGCACACCATGACGCGCACCGGCAAGTCGGCCACGCTGGCCAACCACATCCCGGAATCCTTCATCGACATCCATCCGCAGGATGCGCTGCTGTATGGCGTACGCGAAGGCGGACTGGCGCGCATTTCCAGCCGCTGGGGCGCGATGGTGGCGCGCGTGCAGCACGGCGGCGGCATCCCGCGCGGCAGCGTGTTCGTGCCGATCCACTGGAACAACCAGTCGGCCTCGGATGCGCGCGTGGGCGCGCTGGTCAACCCGGTGGTCGACCCGGTCTCGGGCGAGCCGGAGTTCAAGCACACGCCGGTGGCGATCGAGGAGTTCCGCGTCTCATGGCATGGCTTCATCCTGACCCGGCACGACCTGGCGCTGGACGACATCACGCACTGGACGCGCGTGCAGGGCCGCGACTTCACGCGCTTCGAGCTGGCCGGTCGCAACAACATCGCGGACCATGCGGCATGGGCGCGCAAGCTGCTGGGCGTGGACGATCCCGAAGCCGACTGGCTGGAATACGAAGACCGGACCGACGGCACCTACCGCGCGGTGCACGTGGTGGACGACCGCATCGACATGTGCCTTTTCATGTCGCCCCGCCCCGACCTGCCCTCGCGCTCATGGCTGGCCGGCCTGTTCGCCAAAGAACGGCTGGAAGAAGCCGACCGCGTCGGCCTGCTGGTGGGGCAACCGATCGAAAAAGGCGCCGACGCCGGGCCGACGGTATGCTCCTGCTTCGGCGTGGGCCGCAACACGATCTGCGACGCCATCCGCGGCAAGGGTCTGAAAGAAGTGGGAGAAGTCACGGCTTGCCTGAAGGCCGGCGGCAACTGCGGCTCATGCGTGCCGGAAATCAAGAAACTGCTGGTTGAGATCAGGGTCGCGGATGCTGCCGAGGCAGCCTGAACGCCTCGCCGCAAACATTTCCGCCAAGGCAAGTTGACCTGGATGGGAAGATGCTGCTATTATCTCGCTTCTCGGAGTGTAGCGCAGCCCGGTAGCGCACCTGGTTTGGGACCAGGGGGTCCAAGGTTCGAATCCTTGTACTCCGACCACTCATCAAAACGGGCTGTCTTGCGACAGCCCGTTTTCTTTTCCGCAATCGTTTCGACCTGCTTTCCGGCCTCATCGGAAACGTGACTGCAGAAACGGCTTGCATCTCTGCCCTTAGCTCAACCGGATAGAGCAACGGCCTTCTAAGCCGTAGGTTAGGGGTTCGATTCCCTTAGGGCAGGCCAGCTTTCCTCCAGTTCAACACTTCTGCCGTGTACGAAAAGCGTACCAAGCGCACATCAGGCCAATCGCCCGCAGTTCCTTCTGTTCGCTTATCTCACGGCTCACGGCAGTTTGTAATCAAACTTATAAGAATGCTGCCCTTCAGCAATGGTGATCACCATCCGGCCGGCAAGACCGACAAGATGTCCGGTGCCGGAGCCCGGCACGACACTAATGGACTGCTCGGGTGTTCCTCGCGTCATGGCGGAGCTGTGCTGCAACACGAAGCTGCCGTGACGGCCATGCAACGTGCCGGTTACTGTTTCCATCGCCACGTAGCCTGCCGAGCCCTGCTCGCTGCTACGGAAAGAAAGCATTTCACCTTGGCTGGCAGCGACTAAATCGCCGTCAAATTTCTTGTTGAGGGACATACGTCCAAGGCCTGTTCCTTGCGCAACGTCGCTAAGAGGTTCGGGACTTAACTCGACTTCAAAAGAGCCGTTCGCTTGAGTGCTTGCCATAGGGTGTTCTCAAAAAAGAATAGGCTATCTCAATCGTATCCAGCAGGCTGCAACTAGGCGGCATTCTCCACCTTGGCGTAGATATCCGGCCGCGAGATGTGCCACACGAAATCGCCGCGGGCAATCGCCTCGAAACCGCAGCGCGCATACAGCCATGGCGCCGAGGATGTGGTCAGCATGACCCGCCGCAGCTTGAGCAGCGTGGGATGCTGGTTGCACGATTCGATCAGCCAGCGTCCCAGCCCGTGCCCCCGTTGCCCGTCGACCACGAATACATCGCACAGATAGCCGAAGGTCGCGTGGTCGGTCACGACGCGCGCGAAACCGACCTGCTGGCTGCCGCGGTACATGCCGAAACACAAACTGTTGGCGATCGAGGTGCGCACGGTGTCGATGCCGATGCCGGCGGCCCATGTCGAATGGGTCAGCACGTCGTGCACCAGCGCGATGTTCAGGCGCTCCGGATCGGTATCGATGACAAGATCGTCGCGGCGCCAGATGAGGTGTTCGCTCATATTGTTGATTCCCTTTGTCCTGAGTTTTTGCAATGGAAACGGATCAGCTTCCGCTGCGAGACATTGGCCTTCATGATGCCACAGCACTTGGCTGCAGCGCAGCAGTTGCCATAAAGGAATACATCCCCCGCCCCGGCCGAAGGCCTTGAAACATCGCTTGCAATCCCGTTACACCTGCCTGCGCCATCCTGGCCGATCATGGGTTTATCGTTGGCGCGCGAGGCCTGGCGTTTGCGCACACAGCACAACAGACAGGAGGACGATGTGAACAAGAAGACTCTGGCCTGGGCTACCTGCCTGGTGTTTTCACTGGTATCGGGCATGCCCGCCGCGCAAGCCCAATCCGCTTATTCCGCCTATCCGCCGGCGTCGGCAAGCTACACCCAGGAACAACTGGACCAGATGCTGGCGCCGGTGGCGCTGTATCCCGACTCGCTGCTGGCGCAGGTGCTGATGGCCTCCACCTATCCGCTGGAAGTGGTGCAGGCGCAGCGCTTCGTCGAAGCCCGTCCGGGCTTGCAGGGAGACGGCCTGGCGCGCGCGGTGGCGCCGATGCCCTGGGACCCCAGCGTGAAGTCGCTGGTGCAGTTCCCGTCCGTGCTGGCGATGATGAATGATCGCCTCGACTGGATGCAGCAATTGGGGCAGGCTTTCCTGTCGCAACAGGCAGCGGTGATGGACACCGTGCAAAACCTGCGTGAGCGCGCACAGATCGCCGGCTCGCTGCGCAGCAGCCCGCAACAGCGCGTGCTGGTAAGCGACGATGTGATCGTGATCGAGCCGGCCGATCCGCAGGTGGTCTACGTGCCTTACTACAATCCGGTGGCGGTGTATGGCAGTTGGTGGTGGCCGGCCAATCCGCCGGTGTACTGGGTGCCGCCGCCGCGCTATCGGCCGCCCCAGTACAATCCCGGCGTGACGGTCGGCATCGCCTTCAGCAGCGGCATCGGCATTGGCGTGATCCGCGCCGCTTTTGGCGACGCCCGCCCCGACTGGCGCCAGCGGCAGGTGATGGTGACGCAGACGAACATCAATAATGTGACCAACAACGTCACCAACAATGTCACGGTGAACCGCAACGTGACCGTCCACCAGCGGCCGGTGGCATGGCGCCACGACTATTCCCGCTATGACGGCGCGCGCTACCAGCCGCGGCCCAATGCGCAGCAGTCCAATATTCCACCCTCCCGCCCGCAGCAGGCGCAACCCGCGACGCCATGGCAAGCCCAACAGCAGCATCCGGGGCGCCCGGCCATGCCGCCTGCGGCCAATCCGCAGCAGCGCGTCGTCCAGGAAGACCAGGCCCGCCAGCGCCAGGTGCGCGAACAGCAAGCCAGCCAGGCGCGGGAAGTCCAGGCGCAGCAGCAGCAACGGGAACATCTGGCGCAAGAGCAGCAGCGCCAGCGCGAACAACAAGCCAACAACCAGCAGCGCCAACGCGAACAGCAGGCGCAGCAACAGCAGAGGCTGCAACAACAACGCCAGCAGCAGATGCGGGAACAACAGTCGCATGAACAGCAGGTACGTGAGCAGCAAGCACGCGAACAGCAACGCCAGGCCCGGCAAGCCCGCCCGCAACCGGAACAGATGCATCGTGAACAACAGGCCCGGCCGCCGCAACAGCAGCGCGAGGAACGTCCGCAGGAACGCCGGCGTGACGAACGGCGCGATGACAGGGGCTGAGGCCCGCATTCCCGGCGGGCGGCAGCGTCCTCGAAGGCGTTGTTGCAGGCTTGCAAAGATGGGCCCGGGCATTCCGGATAAGTTATAATCACGCTCTTTCCAGAGCTTTCCGAACATGCTGCGCCGGCCATTGGCGGCGGCGCACGCAAGGCCAGTCAAGGGTTGGATTTTCCAGCCCTTTTTTCATTGGCCGCCAGCCGGGAAGCGCGGCGCCGGGCAGCCGTTTTTCGTTTCCCCGGCGCCCCGACCTGAACCGACAGATCCGACATGCAAGAACCAAGCAACGACATCACCGGCGCCAACGCGGCCGCCGAAGCCAACGAAGGCGGCAACCGCAAGGTGTCGACCGAACTGATCGCGCGCGAAGTCAAGCGCCGCCGCACCTTCGGCATCATCTCCCACCCTGACGCAGGCAAGACCACGCTGACCGAAAAGCTGCTGCTGTTCTCGGGCGCGATCCAGCTGGCGGGCACCGTCAAGGCGCGCAAGAGCGGCCGCCATGCGACTTCGGACTGGATGGAGATCGAAAAGCAGCGCGGCATCTCGGTGGCCAGCTCGGTGATGCAGTTCGAATACCGCGACCACGTGGTGAACCTGCTCGACACCCCGGGCCACCAGGACTTCTCGGAAGATACCTACCGCGTGCTGACCGCGGTCGACTCGGCGCTGATGGTGATCGACGCGGCCAAGGGCGTGGAAGAGCAGACCATCAAACTGCTCAACGTCTGCCGCATGCGCAATACGCCCATCATCACCTTCATGAACAAGATGGACCGCGAAACGCGCGATCCGCTGGAATTGCTCGATGAGCTGGAATCGGTGCTGAAGATCCAGTGCGCGCCGGTGACCTGGCCGATCGGCATGGGCAAGAATTTCCGCGGCGTGTACCACCTGCTGCGCGACGAGATCATGCTGTTCAAGGCCGGCGAGGAACGCGCCGATGGCAATGTCGAGATCATCAAGGGCATCGACAATCCCAAGCTGGTTGAGATGTTCCCATTGGAAATCGACCAACTGAAAATGGAAGTCGAACTGGTGCATGGCGCATCGCATCCGTTCAACCTGGACGACTTCCTGGCCGGTATCCAGACTCCCGTGTTCTTCGGTTCGGCCATCAACAACTTCGGCGTGCGCGAGATCCTCAATGCGCTGCTGGACTGGGCGCCGGGCCCAGGCGGGCGCGACGCCACCGTGCGCAGCGTCAAGCCGACCGAAGAGCCGTTCTCGGGCTTCGTATTCAAGATCCAGGCCAACATGGACCCGGCGCACCGCGACCGCATCGCCTTCCTGCGCGTATGCTCGGGCCGCTTCGAGCGCGGCATGAAACTGAAGCACCTGCGCCTGAACCGCGACATCAAGGTGTCGTCGGTGGTGACCTTCATGGCGTCCAGCCGCGAGCAGGTGGAAGAGGCGTATGCCGGCGACATCATCGGCCTGCCCAACCACGGCAATATGCAGATCGGCGACAGCTTCTCCGAAGGCGAGATGCTGCAGTTCACCGGCATCCCCTACTTCGCGCCGGACTTCTTCCGCGTGGCGCGCATCCGCAATCCGCTCAAGATCAAGCAGTTGCACAAGGGCCTGCAGCAGTTGGGCGAAGAAGGCGCGGTGCAGGTGTTCAAGCCGGTCACCGGCAGCGACCTGATCCTGGGCGCAGTCGGCGTGCTGCAGTTCGAAGTGGTGGCCAGCCGCCTGTTGAACGAATACGGCGTCGATGCGGTGTTCGAAGGCACCAGCATCAGCAGCGCGCGCTGGATCACCTGCGACGACAAGAAGAAACTGGCCGACTTCGAGAAATCCTCGGCCGGCGCCAACCTGGCCATCGATGCGGCCGGCAACCTGGCCTACTTGGCCAGCTCGGGC
This sequence comes from Herbaspirillum sp. SJZ106, assembly GCF_006715495.1. Taxonomy (GTDB): domain Bacteria; phylum Pseudomonadota; class Gammaproteobacteria; order Burkholderiales; family Burkholderiaceae_D; genus Herbaspirillum. Next base: position 143,812 of record NZ_VFNI01000005.1, on the reverse strand, counting down.
GTGAACCTGCGCCTGACGCAGGAGCGCTGGCCCGAAGTCGTGTTCCATGCGACGCGGGAGCATGCGGCCAAGCTGGACTGAGCGGCCCTTACCTTACCCGCCGCTCTGACAAGAAACGCCCGGCCAGGTTGTTGCCTGCCGGGCGTTCAGTTAAGGCTCATTCTGAACGGCTCACCACAGAATCCGTTCGGGCTGAACAGGCCTATCGAGCCGTATCGAAGCCAGCGTGCCAACGTCAGCGGACTTGCCTGCCCTTCGATACGCTGCTGCGCAGCTACTCAGGGCGAACGGAATCTGGACTCCAAAAAAAAACAAATGCCGTTCAGCATTTAGCTGAACGGCATCAGGCGCAAGGCCGGTTTCTTGCTACAGCGGTTTGCGACGACTTACTTGGCGGCGTTCTTGTACGCTTCGACGCCAGCCAGGATCTCGGCGCGCGCAGCGTCCGGGCCTTCCCAGCCGTCGACCTTGACCCACTTGCCCTTTTCCAGGTCCTTGTAGTGTTCGAAGAAGTGCTTGATCTGGTTCAGGCGCAGTTCGTTCATGTCTTCCGGCTTTTGCCAGTGGGTGTAGATCGGCAGGATCTTGTCGACCGGCACGGCCAGCAGCTTGGCGTCGACGCCGGACTCGTCGGTCATCTTGAGCACGCCGATCGGACGGCAGCGCACCACCACGCCCGGGAACAGCGGGAACGGGGTGATCACCAGCACATCCACCGGGTCGCCGTCTTGCGACAGGGTCTGCGGAACGTAGCCGTAGTTGCACGGATAGTGCATGGCGGTGCCCATGAAGCGGTCGACGAAGATCGCGCCGGTATCCTTGTCCACTTCGTACTTGATCGGATCGGCGTTCATCGGGATCTCGATGATCACGTTGAAGTCATTCGGCAGGTCGCGGCCGGCGGGAACGTTGTTCAGGCTCATGGGGATTTCTCGCTAAAGGGGAAAGAAAAACGGAAAGCAGGCTTCTGGATTGGCGAATACACCGCCGACATACGCAGAAAACGGCAATTATAGCGGCTTTCTGTCCGAATTCAGGCCCGAACCGACAGGAAAAACCACCACATCGACGCATTGGCACACTATGCCGGCCGCAGCTTACGCCAGCATGACGCCGCGGTAACGCCAGTGGCCAAAGAAAAGGCGGAAGGGCCGTGGCCGCTTCCGCCTTTGTTCTCAACCAACTGCAACCGGCAATGACCGCGGTCAGCGGATCGCCGTCGCCAGCGCGCATTGCTTGTAATGCGCCGCCGCCTGTTCGGACTGGTCCAGCGCCTCGTGCAGCTGCGCCAGCGCCAGGTGCGATTCGCGCACGGTGCGCGGCTCGATGGCGTCCGACAGCGCCTGCTCCAGATGGCGTTGGGCCTTGCCCCACAGCTTCTGGCGCAGGCAGAACATGCCCAGCGTCAGCGCCAGTTCGGCGTCGGTCGGATTCTTGGCCAGCCAGGATTCGCAATGCTCGATCTGCGCCAGCAAGGCCGCCGAACCGGCTTCGGCGGTCGACTCACGGTAGGCGCGCAGCAGGCGGATATCCCAGTCGGCGGCCAGGGCGCGCTCCAGCAAGGTGCGCGCCTCATCGTGCAGGCCGCGGCTGGAGAAGGCATGGGCCGCGCGCGCGGCGATGAAGGGCTTCAGCTTGTCGGCGTTGGGCACCTCCGCCCACAGCCGGCGGATCGATTCGGCATCGTGCGAACGGTCCGACAACAAAGCATCGTAAGACATTTCGCGCAGGCGGTTGGACAGGGCCGGATGCAGCGCGTTGCGCTTGTCCAGCGTCTGCACCAGGCGCAGCACTTCGGTCCAGTTCTTGGCTTGCTGGTTGGCCTTGAGCGCCCATTGCAGGGCCTGGATGTGGCGCGTGCCGTTGGCGTTGAGCTCTTCCACGGTGTCCAGCGCCTGCTTGAACTGGTGCTCGTCGACTTGCAATTCAAGCGCGGTCATCAGGCGCGCGGCCTTGAGCGTGGGATCGACCTCGGTACTGGCCAGCCAGATATCGCGGCGGTCGGCCTGGCGCATGCGGTGCGCGGCACGGGCGCCGATCAGGGCCGAGATGCCGGCGTTTTCCGGCAGGTCGGAAGCGCGGGTGGCGGACTTCTCGGCCTGGCCGAAGCGTCCCTCGAAGTACGCCTTGAGCGCATCGCGCAAGGCCTTGTTGCTTTCATTCTCGCGCTTGGCGCGACGATAGGCGATCACGCGGCCGGGCAGTTTCTGGGTCAGGCGCACGGCGCGGATGACCACGTAGATCGCCAGGAACAGCGCCAGCACCAGGAAGATGAAGAAGTTCAGCGAGAGATCCAGGCGGTATGGCGGGTAGAACAGCACCACGTTGCCCGGATTGAAGCGCGCCAGCACGGCCAGGCCGATGGCGGACGCGAACAGGGTGAGAAGCCAGAGCAGTATTTTCATATCGCTATTCCGTCATCCGCTCAGCGACGGGCTTTGTAGTTGCGCACCGCATTGAGGCTTTCGGCCAGCGAGGGCATCTGGATGGACAGGTTGCTGCCCTGCACTTGCTTGAGCAAGGCCTGCGTCGTCTGCACCTGCTTGGCGCGGGTGTCGAAATACTTGGCGATGTTGTCCTGTGCGGCCGACAGGTCGTTGCGGAAGGCGAACTCGTTGCGCGAGAGCAGCGCCAGGCGCGCGTTGAGCAGGCGCAGCTTCAGGTTCTCGCGCACGAAGTAGGCCTGGCCCGGCGACAGCAGGATCGCGTCCGGCGTCTGCACTTCGCGGATGCGCACCAGTTGCTTGAGCTCGGCCCACATCTCGGTGCTCATGCTTTGCCATGTGTCTTGCGCGCCGGCCAGCCATTGCGACCATGCCGAGGGCGGTTCGGCGGGGGCGTCCGCCGCCTTGGCGTCCCTGGCAGCCTTGCCGTTGGCGGCCTTGGCCGGCTTGATCGGCTGCGGCTGCATGCGCTTGGGTTCGGTGGCCGACTCGACCGGCTTTTCATCCACCAGCAGCGGCATGTTGTCGACCTGGCCGATGGCGCTGTCCAGGCGTACGGCGATGCCGGCGATGTCCACCGTCGGCAATGCCTTGAGGCGGTCGATGTCGCGCGCGATGGCGCGGCGGATGGCGATGAACTGCGGCTTGTCGGAACGCGACAGGTTCTTGTCGGCATTCTGCAAGGCGATCAGCGCGCCCTGCACGTTGCCGGCCAGCTCCAGTTGCTGGTCGGCGGTGGACAGTACGTCCTCGATCTCGGAGAGCGCCCAGTCGTCGCGGTTCTTGTTGAGATCCTGGTACATCTGTTCCAGGGCCAGTTGCTGGCTTTGCGACTCGGCCTGCTTGCTGTCGAGCACGCTGACCTTGGCTTGCAGTTCCTTGGTGTTCTCCTGCACCGCCTTGAGCACGCCCTTGACCTCGTTATTGGTGTTGTCGCCGCTTTGCAGGCGCTGCGCGACCTCGTTGCGCAGGCTGCGCAGCTCGGTATGCGATGTCCACCATTGCGCGGCCAGCGCGGCGATGACCAGCAACAACAGCACGGTCAGGAGGCGCATCCTCCTGCGCAATGCCGCGGCGCCATCCGGCGCGGATGAAAAATGGGGGGAGCTCGCAGGGCTGGTGTAACTCGCCTCCGGCTTGGCTTCCGGCAGATTGGGCTCGGGTGTGGATTGCTGTTCGTTCATGGGCTGGATTGTAACGCGGCAAGTAGTCGTTCGTCGCCCGAACCGGTCAGGGTGACGCTGCAAAAGCCCAATGACTGGGCGGTTTGCGCGATCCTGTGGTGCGAAACGAAGATTCTCTGTCGTTGCAGTTTTACCACACGATCATCGCCTCCGGCTAGTCTTGCCATCTCAAGCAAATTGCGCAATGCCTCGGAACTGGTGATGACCCAGTCGGCGCCGGCATCGGCCAGCGCCAGCAATTGCGCGCGATTGCGTCCATCCAGCGACGGCATGAGGCGGCGATAGGCGGTGACGTAGTCGACCGCGATGCCCTGCCCCCGCAACGCCTCGCCGAGGAAATCGCGCCCGGCCTGGCCGCGCACGATCAATGCGCGCTTGCCGCGCAACTGCGCCAGCGGCAGCGCCTTGAGCAACTCCTCGGAATCCATCTTGTCGGTGCGCTGCGGGCCGAAGATGACGGCATTGCCGTCATCGATGCCGTGCGCGCGCAAGGCCGCGCGGCTGCCTTCGCCGACGATGCCGATGGCCACTTGCCGCGGCCACTGCAGGCGCAGGCGCAATGCCGCGTCGATGGCGTTGGGGCTGACGAACACCGCCAGGGCGAACGCTTCCAGCCGGTCCAGTGCAGCTTGCAGTTCGGCAGCGTCTTGCACCGGCTCGATCGCCAGCAAGGGAAAGATTTCAACCCGGCGCCCCAGCGCTTCGACCCGGGCGGCGAAGGCTGTCGCCTGCTGCAGCGGCCGCGTGACAACAACTGGCACCGCTGCGACCGGCACGGCAGCGCCCGGCACCGCCGGGGATGGATCAGGACGGTTCGGCATCGGCCTGCGCCTTGCAGGCCGCGAGAATGGCATCGGCATCCTTGGCCTTGAGCAAGCCTGCAACCTGCTCGCCCAATGCCTCGGGCGCGTTGACGGAACCCTCGGCTTCGGCCGCGGCGATGCGGCTGCCATCGGGGGTGGCGATCATGGCGCGCAGATGCAAACGCTGGCCGTCGACGGCGGCGTAAGCCGCCAGCGGAATCTGGCAGCTGCCGCCGAAAATACGCGACACCGAACGCTCAGCGGCCGAAGCCACGGCGGCGGTATCGTCATGCAGCGGCGCCAGGAAGCGTTTGAGATCGTCGCGACCGGCCGGGATTTCGATGGCCAGCGTGCCCTGGCCCGGCGACGGCAGGCTTTGTTCGGGATCGAGATAGGCGCGGATGCGCTGCTTCAGGCCGAGGCGGTTCAAACCGGCCACGGCCAGGATGATGCCCGCATAATCGCCGCGATCGAGCTTGGACAGGCGCGTGTCGAGGTTGCCGCGCAGCGGCTTGACCACCAGTTGCGGATAGCGCGCGGCGATCATGGCCTGGCGGCGCAGGCTGCTGGTGCCGACGACGGCGCCGGCCGGCAGCGCGTCCAGCGAGGCGAAGTCGTTGGAGACGAAGGCGTCGCGCGGATCTTCGCGCTCCAGGATGGCCGCCAGTTCGAATCCTTCCGGCAACTCCATCGGCATGTCCTTGAGGCAATGCACGGCGAGATCGGCGCGCCCTTCGGCCATTGCCACCTCCAGTTCCTTGACGAACAGGCCCTTGCCGCCGACCTTGGACAACGTGCGATCCAAAATCTGGTCGCCGCGCGTGGTAGTGCCGAGGATACTGATGCTGCACTGCGGATATAATGCTTTGATCCGGTCGCGCACGTGTTCGGCCTGCCACATGGCCAGGCGGCTTTCACGGGACACGATGACGACGTTCGAAGGAGGAAATTCTTTCAAGGCGGGCTTTCCAATTCAGTCGTGGCACCCGCGGCAGAGGCGGCAGGACAAAGCAGGCGACCGGCGATCACAGACTGAAATTTAAATTTAAATACATAAAAATATCGAGACAAATTCTAGCACCTAGTAGCACGCAACACCCCGGCAGTTCGATCCACAAGCACGACTTTCTTCCTTGAAAACCGCAGCAACCGTCGATCATGGCAACTACAAATAACCAGACTAAACGCAGTGCCCGCTCCGCCCCATCCACCGCTCGTTCCGGCAACACCAAGGCCGCCACCGCCGCCAAACCCGCCCGCAGCACCGACAAAGACGCGCCGCTGAAAGAGGACATCCGCCTCCTGGGCCGCCTGCTCGGCGAAGTGGTGCGCGAACAGGAAGGCGACGAGGTCTTCGACGTGGTCGAAACCATCCGCCAGACCGCCGTGCGCTTTCGCCGCGAATCCGACGCCAAGGCCGGCGCCGAGCTCGACAAGTTGCTCAAGAAGCTTACCCGCGACCAGACCAATTCCGTGGTGCGCGCCTTCTCGTATTTCTCGCACCTGGCCAACATCGCCGAAGACCAGCACCACAACCGTCGCCGACGCGCGCACTTGCTGGCCGGTTCGGCGCCGCAGCCCGGCAGCGTGGCCTATGCGCTCTCGCGGCTGGACGATACCGGCGTTTCCGGCACGCAGGTGCGCTCCTTCTTGAAAGAGTCGCTGATCTCGCCGGTGCTGACCGCCCACCCCACCGAAGTGCAGCGCAAGAGCATCCTCGATGCCGAGCGCGAGATCGCGCGCCTGGTGGCCGAACGCGACAACCCGCTCACGCCCAAGGAACTGCGCCACAACACCGAACTGCTGCGCGCGCGCATCGCCACGCTGTGGCAGACGCGCATGCTGCGCTATACCAAGCTGACGGTGGCCGATGAAATCGAAAACGCCCTGTCCTACTACCGCATCACCTTCCTGCGCGAACTGCCAGCGCTGTACGACGACATCGAAGGCGAGATCGACAGCCAGTTCCCCGCTCGTGCCAGATCAAGCGCCAAGTCGCTCGGCGGCGCCGAGCTGCCGCCTTACCTGCAGATGGGCAGCTGGATCGGCGGCGACCGCGACGGCAACCCCAACGTCAATGCCGGCACCATGCAGCATGCGTTGAAGCGCCAGTCCGCCACCATCTTCGACTATTACCTGGAAGAAGTGCACACGCTGGGCGCCGAGCTGTCGATCTCGACGCTGATGGTCGATGCCAGCCCGGAACTGCTGGCGCTGGCCGCGGCCTCGCCCGACCATTCCGACCACCGCGCCGACGAGCCCTACCGCCGCGCGCTGATCGGCGTGTACGCGCGCCTGGCGGCCACCGCCCGCGCGCTGGGCGTGGTCAACATCCTACGCCAGGAAGTCGGCGCCGCCGCCCCCTACGGCACACCGGCCGAATGCGTGGCCGAACTGGATGTGCTGGTCGCCTCGCTGCAGGCCAACCACGGCGCCGCGCTGGTCAAGCCGCGCCTGGCCGGCCTCAAGCGGGCGGTGGAAATCTTCGGCTTCCACCTGGCCACGCTGGACATGCGCCAGAGCTCCGACATCCACGAGCGCGTGCTGGCCGAGCTGTTCGCCAAGGCCCAGGTCGAAAGCGACTACGCAAGCCTGGCCGAAGAGCGCAAGGTGGCGCTGCTGCTGGGCGAACTGGGCAAGCCGCGCCTGCTGTACTCGCCCTACCTGGAATACGCCGACGAAACCAATTCCGAGCTGAGCATCCTGCGCACCGCGCGCGAAATCCGCCGCCGCTATGGCGAGCGCGCCATCCGCAACTACATCATCTCGCACACCGAGACCCTGTCCGACTTGCTGGAAGTGCTGCTGCTGCAAAAGGAAACCGGCCTCCTGCACATCGAAGGCAACCAGTTGAAGGAACTGGAGCTGATGGTCATCCCGCTGTTCGAGACCATCCCCGACCTGCGCTGCGCGGCCGGCATCATGGGCGGCTGGCTGGCGCTGCCGCAGGTCAAGCCGCTCATCGCCCGCCAGGGCAAGCTGCAGGAAGTCATGCTGGGCTATTCGGACTCCAACAAGGATGGCGGTTTCCTGACCTCCAACTGGGAGCTGTACAAGGCCGAGAACCAGCTGGTGGCGCTGTTCAATGAGGCCGGCGTCAAGCTGCGCCTGTTCCACGGCCGCGGCGGCACCGTCGGCCGCGGCGGCGGCCCCAGCTACCAGGCCATCCTGGCGCAGCCGCCGGGCACCGTGAACGGCCAGATCCGCCTGACCGAGCAAGGCGAAATCATCGCCTCCAAGTTTTCCAATCCGGAAATCGGGCGCCGCAACCTTGAACTGCTGGTCGCGGCCACGCTGGAAGCCAGCCTGATGCCGCCAGCCACCGATGCCAAGGAAACCCGCAAGCTGGCCGAGTACGAACGCGTGATGGAAGAGCTTTCCGAACGCGCCTACCGCGCCTACCGCAACTTGGTCTACGAAACGCCCGGCTTCACCGACTACTTCTTCGCGGCCACGCCGATCGCCGAGATCGCCCAGCTCAACATCGGCTCGCGCCCGGCCTCGCGCAAGGCCACCCAGCGCATCGAAGACCTGCGCGCCATTCCCTGGGGCTTCTCATGGGGCCAGTGCCGTCTGCTGTTCCCGGGCTGGTACGGTTTCGGCAGCGCGGTCTCGGGCTGGCTGGCCGATGCCGGCAACGCCAAGGAAAGCGCCCGCCGCCTGGCCACGCTGCGCGGAATGTGCAAGGAGTGGCCATTTTTCGCCGCCCTGCTGTCCAATATGGACATGGTGCTGTCCAAGACCGATCTCGCCGTGGCGTCGCGCTATGCCGGGCTGGTGGCCGACCGCAAGCTGCGCAACGCCATCTTCGGGCGCATCGCCGATGAGCATGAACGCACCAGCGCCATGCTCAGCACCGTCACCGGCAGCAAGGAACGCCTGGCCGCCAACCCGCTGCTGGCGCGCTCGATCAAGAACCGCTTCGCCTATCTCGATCCGCTCAACCACCTGCAGGTCGAACTGATCAAGCGCTACCGCACCGCCATCGCCGCCGGCCGGGCGCCGGAAGAACGCGTGCAGCGCGGCATCCACCTGACCATCAACGGCGTCGCCGCCGGCCTGCGCAATACCGGTTGATCGTCGCCCCCTCCCCGGCATGGCCGGCCAGCAACGGCTGGCCGGCCATGCCGCTCATCCCCTCTTCGCTTTTCCCGTGCCGGCCCATGACAGGCCGGCACGGGCCTTCCTGTTCCGGCAACCTTTCCCGCCCGCCTGGAAAAAGATGAAACGCCCCGTCTCAAGAACTGCGTTTCCTTGCCGTTAACGTTTCGTCAGGGGTGTATCTGGCAGCCGGGCAACTGTGTTGCGCCTGCCGTACAGCTGGGTGTTTTCATGCGCCGGATCGGTTTTTTGCGCCAAAAGGATCTGCCGTAACCTCAGCGCCGCCCTCCAATTTTGTAAAATGGAATCTCATCAGGATTTCAACCGCAGCTGTCGCAGCCGGGGTGTTGGCTTTATCGAAAGACCAACATGTACGGCGCGTGGAGACAAGCCGAGAACGGCGGCGCGGGCATCGACACGAGGAATCACACAACATGCGTATCCGGGGAAAATCTCTCGTCTCGTTTTGCGTCGGCGCTCTCTTTTTCGCAGCCGCGCCCGTGTTCGCCCAGACCGCGCCCAATGCCGCGCCGTCGGCGCAGCTGGTTGCCGAACGCGTCTCGCTGACCAGCGTCGACGGCAAAGGCGGCAAAGCCACCGCGCTGTATGGCGTGTGGATCAAGGCGCGCAAAACGGCATCCACTGACAAGAATGGCAAGCGCCCGACCGTCATCGCCCTGCATGGTTGCGGCGGCCTGTACAGCATGATCCGCGAAGGCAAGGGCGAATTCACGCCGCGCCACCTGGCCATGGCGCGCGTGCTCACCGATGCCGGCTACAACGTGCTGTTCCCGGACAGCTTCACGCCGCGCGGCCGGCGCTCGATCTGCCAGGACAATGCCACCCAGCGCGAAGCCAGCGTCATGAACCGGCGTTACGATGTGCAGGCGGCGCTGCACTGGGTCACTTCCCAACCCGATGTCGACATGTCGCGCGTGGCGCTGCTGGGCTGGTCGCATGGCGCCAGCACCGTGCTGGCCGCGATGAACCTGGCCGACACCGATGTGGCCGTGCGCAAGGTGCAGCCGCGCGCCGCCGTGGCTTTCTATCCGAACTGCCAACCCTACGCCAAGCCCGGCACGCCGTTCAAGCCGGCCGCGCCGCTGCTGGTCCTGATGGGCGAGAACGACGACTGGACGCCACCCCAGGCTTGCGAAGCGATGGAAAAGAAGATGGAAGGCAGCGATACCGAAATCGCCTTGCGCCTGTATCCGGACACCTACCATGACTTCGATGCCCCGGGACTGCCGGTCCATGTGCGCATGGACATCAACGGCATCGGCAAGCCCGGCTCGGGCGTGACCAGCGGCAGCAATCCGGACGCGCGCGCGATGGCCTACCGGTCGATGCTGAACTTCCTCGAAGCCAAGCTCAACTAAGAACCTGTTGACGATACCTCCGAGGTTGTCGGGTCGCCGTCGCACCGCCACGCGACGCCCGCCCCAAAAAAATGCCGGCACATTTTGTGTGCCGGCATTTTTGTTGAGCGACGATTGGCGCGTCAGTCGATCATGTCCCGCATGCCCTCGCCCAGCTCGGCCAGCGGCGGCATTTCCTCGGTGAAGGTTTCCAGCGTCAGGCCCAGCTTTCCGGCCACCTCGGCCGGGAAGGTCGACTCCAGTTCATCGGCCGAATACCGGTTCTCTTCGGCGCGGGCGCGCCAGGCGGCCAGGTGCACGATGGCGGCGAACTGGTCGAACTTGCCTTCCAGCGGCTGCGGGAAGGCCTTGATCACTTGCGAGAACTCGTCCGGGAAGCGCCAGCGCTTGGCCAGCTCGGCGCCGACGTCGGAAAAATCGTAGCCGAAGGATTTGCGCTCCACCTCCAGGCGGCGCGCATCCAGCGGCCCCGCGATCTTGTCTACCTGCAATGCCTGCTCCGGCATGCCGGCATGCATCACCAACTGGCCGATGGCGTGCATCAGGCCGACAATGAAGGCGAAATCGGAATTGGCCCTGACCCGCTTGGCCAGCCACCTGGAAATGATGGCGGTGTCCAGGCTATAGCGCCAGAACAGCTTGAGGTCCACCCCCGGCAGCTTCTTGAAGCTGCCCGCCATGCCGGTGGACACCACCAGCGTGCGCACGGTCATGAAACCCAGCATCAGCACCGCGTCCTCGACGGTGCCGATGGTGCGCGAGACATGGTAGTAGGATGAGTTGGCCAGGCGCAGGATCTTGGCGCTGAGCACCTGGTCTGCCGTCAGTTTCTTGCCGATCTCTTCGATGGAGACGGATTCGTTGTTGAAGCTTTCGATGACTTCCTGCACCACCCTGGGAATGCTGGGCAATGCGGTTTGCTGCTGGAACAGTGCCTCCAGATTCATGACCATTTCTCCTGTATCAGTAAGACGACCCCCGAACATCTTTCCAATCTCTCAGCGAGTGCCGCTTAACTTTCCCCTTGCTTTCCAGTTGAGCCGGCCAGTCATCGCGGCTCAAGTATAGCGACTTGATTTGCCAATCATGCAAGCTTTTTACGGGTTGCATTACGGGTTGCATTCTGGGCTGCCGACAGGCTGCTCAGGAGCGGCATGCGCCAGCGATGCCGCACGGAAATATCGTGTGCGTCGCATCAGGTGATGGGAATCCGAAAACGGGAAGAGGGAAAAACATGCATGCCGCAGTGCGGCAGATGCGAAAAAGCCGCGGCACGCAGCATTTCCGGCTGCCGCGACATGGCTTGACGCTGCCGCGCTTGCTATAATCGCCCATTCTCCGGAATTCCCAATATGACAGACCAATTTTCGAAAAAAGGCGAAGCCTGGTCGGCTCGCTTTTCTGAACCCGTCTCCGACCTCGTCAAGCGCTATACCGCATCGGTCTTCTTCGACAACCGCCTGGCCCAGGTCGATATCCAGGGCTCGCTGGCCCATGCCGAGATGCTGGCCCACCAGGGCATCATCAGCGCCGCCGACTACGCTGACATCCAGCGCGGCATGGCGCAGATCAAGGGCGAGATCGACGCCGGCAAGTTCGAATGGCTGCTGGATCTGGAAGACGTCCACCTCAACATCGAAAAGCGCCTGACCGAACTGGTCGGCGACGCCGGCAAACGCCTGCACACCGGCCGTTCGCGCAACGACCAGGTCGCCACAGACATCCGCCTCTACATGCGCGGCGCCGTGGACGACATCATCGGCCTGCTGCGCGAGTTGCGCGGCGCCCTGCTGGACCTGGCCGAACAGCACGCCGACACCATCCTGCCGGGCTTTACCCACATGCAGGTGGCGCAGCCGATCACCTTCGGCCACCACGTGCTGGCCTATGTCGAGATGTTCGGCCGCGACGCCGAACGCATGGCCGACGCCAGGAAGCGCATCAACCGCCTGCCGCTGGGCGCCGCGGCGCTGGCCGGCACCACCTTCCCGATCGATCGCCTGCGCGTGGCCAGGACGCTGGGCTTCGACGACGTCTGCCGCAACTCGCTGGACGCCGTCTCCGACCGCGATTTCGCCATCGAATTCTGCGCCGCCGCCGCGCTGGTGATGACCCACATCTCGCGCATGTCCGAAGAGCTGGTGATCTGGATGAGCCCGCGCGTGGGCTTCATCGACATCGCCGACCGCTTCTGCACCGGCTCCTCGATCATGCCGCAGAAGAAGAATCCGGACGTGCCCGAACTGGCGCGCGGCAAGACCGGCCGCGTCAACGGCCACCTGGTGTCGCTGCTGACCCTGATGAAGGGCCAGCCGCTGGCCTACAACAAGGACAACCAGGAAGACAAGGAACCGCTGTTCGACACCGTCGACACCCTGACCGACACGCTGCGCATCTTCGCCGACATGGCGCGCGGCATCAGCGTCAAGCCGGACGCCATGCGCGCGGCCGCGCTGCAGGGCTACGCCACCGCCACCGACCTGGCCGACTACCTGGTCAAGAAGGGCCTGCCCTTCCGCGACGCCCACGAAGCCGTCGCGCACGCGGTGCGCACCTGCGTGGACAAGGGCTGCGACCTGGCCGACCTGTCGCTGGACGAGCTGCGCGCATTCTCGTCGCTGGTCGGCGAGGATGTGTTCGAGGTACTGACGCTGGAAGGCTCGGTCGCCGCGCGCGACCACATCGGCGGCACCGCGCCCAACCAGGTGCGTGCGGCCATTGCGCATATCCGCAACGAATTGAAGAACTGAAGCAAGCACCACCCGCCAGCCCTTCGGGACTGGATTCGCATGCCGCTGCGATGCGCCCTATCCGGACGCATTGAAGCGGGTTGTAAAAGCCGGCGCGCGTATTTTTGGGATATGCTGTGCCGGCTGTATCGAAAGAGGCCGCAAAACGGTCTTCAGAGGATGGAGCACAAGTCCCGTTATCCCGGGCGCCTTTTGCATCATCCTCGATGAAGGAATCACTGTAAGAACCCGCGCCGGTCTGCACGGGAGGCGACAGCCGATTTCTACAATATCTAACTGAGGAGAGAACTCGATGCAATTCAATACCATGCTCAAGACCATTCCCGCGCTGCTGCTGGGCGCGACCCTGTCGACCGGCGCACTGGCCGCCGACATCAAGCTGGGCGTCGCCGAAGCGCTGACCGGTCCGGCCGCCAAGTACGGCGTGGCCATCAAGAACGGCTTCACCCTGGCCGCCGAGGAAGTCAACGCCAAGGGCGGCATCAACGGCAACAAGCTGGCCCTGGTGATCGAAGACGAACAAGGCAAGAAGGAAGAAGCCATCAACGTCTTCAAGAAACTGATTTTCCAGGACAAGGTGCTGGCGGTATTCGGCCCCACCCTGTCGAACTCGGCCTTCGCCGCCGACCCGATCGCCAACGCCGCCAAGGTCGTGGCTTTCGGCACCAGCAACACGGCTGACGGCATCACCGCGATGGGCCCGTTCACCTTCCGCAACTCCGTGATGGAAGCCGACGTGCTGCCGGTCACCGTGAAGGCTGCCGTGAAGCACTTCGGCATCAAGAAGGTCGCCGTGATCTACGGTAACGACGACGCCTTCACCAAGTCCGGCTACGACGTCTTCAAGGCCACGCTGGAACAGCAGAAGATCCCGACCACCACCACCGAGGCCTATGCCAAGGGCGACGTCGACTTCAAGGCCCAGCTGACCAAGATCAAGGCCGGCAATCCGGACGCCATCGTCTGCTCCTGCCTGGCCGAGGAAGCCGCCAACATCATCCTGCAGACCCGCGCGCTGGGCATGAAGCAGCCCTTCATCGGCGGCAACGGCCTGAACTCGCCGAAGCTGTTCGAGATCGCCAAGGACGCCGGCGACAATACCCTGATGGGCAGCCCCTGGTCGTCGGAAAACCTGACCCCGGTCAACAAGGCCTTCATCGCGGCCTACAAGGCCAAGTTCGGTTCCGATCCCGACCAGTTCGCGGCACAGGCCTACGATGCCCTGTACATCATGGCTGAAGCGCTGAAGAACGTGAAGCTGTCGGGCAACCTGGCCAACGACCGCGACGCCGTGCGCAAGGCGCTGCCCACGGTGAAGATCGAAGGCGCGACCGGCAAGTTCGCGTTCCGTCCAGCTCCGGCCGTCGCCGGCAAGCAGGTGGGCTTCGACGCCGACCAGGAAGCGATCGTCAACATCGCCAAGGGCGGCAAGTTCGTCCTGCTGAAGTAATTCGGCATCGGCAATACGCAAGCACGCAGCGAAACTCTCCTGAGTTGCGGTACCGCATGGCCGGCCTCTTGGCCGGTCATGCGCATCCCCGCAGACGCACCAAGGATCGCCGGCTGCCATCCGGTTTGAACAGAACGGAAACCAGAACAGGCCTGTAACGAGAAAGGGCCGCACTTCCGATGTAACGAGGGATACATCGCCCGCCTGACCGGGACAAGCCAGGCGCGAGAGCGATTCCCATTACCTATCGCAGGCTCTATGTTAGAACAACAGCTCATCAATGCCCTCTCGCTGGGCAGCGTGTATGCGCTCTTCGCGCTCGGTTTCACGCTGGTCTTCGGCGTGCTGGGCGTGATCAACCTTTCGCACGGCGCGATCTTCATGCTGGGCAGCTACGCCGCCCTGCTGCTGGTCGAGCAGATGGCGCTGCCGCTGTGGCTGGCGCTGGTCCTGGCCATGGTCGCCACCGGCCTGCTCGGCCTCATCATCGACGTGCTGGTCCTCAAGCCCTTGCGCCGCCGCAACGCGCCGCACCTGATCCCGATGATCGCCACCATCGGCGTGGCCATCATGATCACCAACATCGCGCAGGGCCTGTTCGGCGCCGAGAACAAGCGCTTCCCGGTCGGCACCATCCCCGAGGAAAGCGTCAGCCTGGGCAACCTGCACATCACTGCGGTGCAAGTGGCTATCGTGGTGATCGCCTTCGTGCTGATGGTGGTGCTGCTGGGCGTGATGCGCAAGACCCAGCTCGGCCGCGCGCTGCGCGCCATCGCCGAGTCGCCCAAGGCGGCTTACCTGCTGGGCATCAACGTCGAGGGCCTGTTCCTGCTGACCTCGTTCGCCGCCGCCGCGCTGGGCGGCGCCGCCGGCGTGCTGGTGGGCGTGTCGTTCAACGCGATCTCACCCTTCATGGGCCAGCCAATGCTGCACAAGGGCATCGCCGTGATCATCCTGGGCGGCATGGGCGACATCCGCGGCGCGATGATCGGCGGCCTGTTCCTCGGTTTCGCCGAGGTGCTGACGGTGGCCTATATCTCGAGCGACTTCCGCGACGCGGTGGCCTTCGGCCTCCTGTTCCTGATCCTGCTGGTCAAGCCGTCCGGCATGTTTGGCAAAGTGCTGGAAAGAAAGGCATAAGACCATGAGCTTTATGGAATGGTGGGATGGCTTCTGGGCCACCTACAACACAGTCATTTTCAGCATCGGCGTCAACGCCATGCTGGCCCTGTCGATCTATGTGACGCTGTCGTGCGGCCTGCTGTCGCTGGCCAACGCGGCGTTCATGGGCATCGGCGCCTACACCGCGTCGCTGCTGACGATGCAGTTCGAGATGCCCTTCCCGGTCGCGCTGGCCGCCGGCGGCGTGCTGCCTTCGCTGGTGGCATTGGCGATCGGCATCCCGACCCTGCGCCTGTCGGGCGTCTACCTCGCGATGGCCACGCTGGGCTTCGGCGAAGTGGTGCGCGTGATCGTGCTGAACCTGGAGATTACCGGCGGCCCGATGGGGCTGAACGGCGTGCCGCCGCTGACCGAATGGTGGCACATCGTGCTGCTGCTGGGCGTGACCATCTATTGCCTGGCGCGCCTGCGTCGCTCCAAGACCGGCCGCGCCTTCGAGGCGATCAAGGAAGACGAGGTGGCGGCGCGCCTGATGGGCGTGAACGTGGCCGGCTACAAGCTGCTGGCCTTTGTCATCGGCGCGGCCATCGCCGGCGTGGCCGGCGGCCTGAACGCCCACTTCACCTTCACCATCGGCCCCAACAACTACGGCTTCGAAAACGCGGTCGACATCCTGACCATGGCAGTGTTCGGCGGCACCAGCAACCTGATCGGCCCGATGATCGGTTCGACCATCCTCTCGCTGCTGCCCGAAGTGCTGCGCCACTTCAAGGACTTCCGGCTGGCTATCAACGGCCTGATCCTGATCCTGGTGGTGCTGTACCTGCCCAAGGGCATCTGGGACCCGCGCCGCATTCGCGCGATCCTGGGCCGCAACGCTGCTGACAAGAAGGTGAAGTGATGCTCTTAGAACTCAAGCAGATCAGCAAGAACTTCGGCGGCCTGCAGGTGCTGCAAGGCGTCGATTTCAACGTCCGCGAAGGCGAGATCTTCGGCCTGATCGGCCCCAACGGCGCCGGCAAGACCACCGTCTTCAACCTCATCACCGGCCTGCTGCGCGCCTCTTCCGGCAGCATCGCCTTCAACGGCGAAGACATCGGCGAGGTCGCCCCGCACAAGATCACCGAACGCGGCATCGCGCGCACCTTCCAGAACATCCGCGTGTTCAAGGAAATGACGCTGCTGGAAAACGTGGTGGTCGGCATGCACGACCACCTCAACTACGGCGTGGCCGGCATGCTGTTCAACCTGGGAGGCTTTCGCAAGGCCGAACAGGAAGCGCGCGAGCGCGCGCTGGAACTGCTGTCCTGGGTGCGCCTGGAGCACAAGGCGCACATGCTGGCCGACAGCCTCTCCTACGGCGAGCAGCGCAAGCTGGAGTTCGCCCGGGCGCTGGCGACCAGGCCCAGGCTCTTGCTGCTGGACGAGCCGGTGGCCGGCATGAACCCGGCGGAAAAGACCGAACTGATGGCCGAGATCGTCAACATCAAAGAGCGCGGCTTCACGATCTTCATGATCGAGCACGACATGCGCTTCGTGATGGGCCTGTGCGAACGCATCGCGGTGCTCAACTTCGGCAAGATCATCGCCGAAGGCACGCCGGACCAGATCAAGAACAACCAGGAAGTGATCGAGGCCTACCTCGGCAAGGAAGAAGCATGACAGGCAACAGCAAACCCATCCTGCAGATCGAGGACCTGGCCGTCGCCTACGGCCACATCGAGGCGGTCAAGGGCATCAGCCTGACCTTGAACGAGGGCGAGATCACCGCGCTGGTCGGCGCCAACGGCGCCGGCAAGAGCACCTCGCTGCTGGCCATCTCGGGCCTGGTGAAGGCGCAGCGCGGCCGTGTGCTGTACAGAGGGGAAAAAAACGAGGGCGACGATCTGGTGCAGATGTCGCCGCACCGGATCGTCGAAGCCGGCGTGGTGCAGGTGGCCGAAGGCCGCGCCACGCTGACCACGCTGACGGTCGAGGAAAACCTCGCGCTGGGCGCCTATACCCGCAAGGATAAGGACGGCGTGGCGCGCGACCTGGACTGGGTGTATTCCCTGTTCCCGGTGCTGAAGAACCGCGCCGCCGGCCTGGCCGGCAACCTCTCCGGCGGCGAGCAGCAGATGCTGGCGATCGGCCGCGCGCTGATGGCCAGGCCCAAGGTGCTGCTGCTGGACGAACCGTCGATGGGCCTGGCGCCACTGATCATCCAGGAAATCTTCCGCATCGTGCAGGAGATCAACAAGACCGGCATGACGGTGCTGCTGGTGGAACAGAACGTGCGCCAGGCGCTGCGCATCGCGCAACGCGGCTACGTGCTGGAGACCGGCAAGATCGTGCTGGAAGACACCGGCGCCAACCTGCTGGGCAACCCGAAGGTGGTGGAAGCGTATCTGGGCGGCTGAGCGCCCCGCCCGCCTTCCGGCGCAAACGGCGGCCCTTGTGCCTAATGCCGTTCAGTTAAGCCTTCCATCTGCAAATCGTCATCCCGGCGAAGGCCGGGATCCAGTGTCTTTCGTTGTGCCTCAATGGCCGTTGAACGACGCTGGACCCTGACCTTCGTCAGGGCGACGGAGAAATTTCGGCTTAACTGAACGGCATTAGGCCCTTATGCCGCCGTTTCTTTTTGCCGCCGGCGCGATTGAAAAGGCCGGATACGCATGCCGTTTGGGGCGGCTCCAAAAAATCCGTAAAAAATTCAATTCCCCTGTTGACCCCTCGCCCAATTACCCTTAATATGCAGCCTCTTTCAAGCACAGCAGCTTTATCGCCGTGTCTGATAAGCCCACGTGGCGGAATTGGTAGACGCGCATGGTTCAGGTCCATGTGCCGCGAGGTGTGGGGGTTCGAGTCCCTCCGTGGGCACCAAAACATAAAAGGTCGATTGATGAAAATCAATCGGCCTTTTGCGTTTTGGGGTGCGTTATTTCTTCTTCGTTTTTTCCTGCGGCCGCTCCACCGCGCCGCGCACTTCAAAGCGGATGCTATCCAGCTCCGTCCCCGACTTGTCCTGCAGCACGAGCACATGCTTGCCGGGCCATGGCATCCAGTCATACGCCAGTTCCTGATCCGTGTCCGCAGAAGCATTGGCAGCAATCTGCCGCACATGCACGCGACCGGAACGCAGGATGGCTTCGGGAATCACTTTGCCATCCAGCACCCAACGGCTGCCAAGCGGCGCGCCTTGCGCGCGGAAGCGGATGCGCTGGCGTGCCGGCGGGATGTCGGGATCGAGCGCCGCCAGCATGCCGCTGGTGGGGTAAGTGATGGCGGGACGGATCTCGCGCGCGCGGGCGATGCGAATGTCGGATTGCGCGGTGCCCGGCAAGAAGTATTCGGTGCGCGCCGCCTCGATGTCGTCCTCGTAGCGAATGGTGCGCGCCACCACGTTGGCGGGCTTGGCCGGCGCCGCCTCCGGCCGGCGCGTGTGCAGGTATTGCATCACCTCCTGCCACACTGGCGCGGCGCCGGTCACGCCGGACACGTCCCACATCGGCGCGCCCGAGGCGTTGCCGACCCACACCCCGACCGTATAGCGCGCCGAGTAACCGACGCACCAGTTGTCGCGCATGTCCTTCGAGGTCCCGGTCTTGACCGCGCTCCAGATGCGCGTGGACAGCGCATTCTCCAATCCGAAGGTGCGCGCGCGGGCGCTGCGGTCGGCCAGGATGTCGCCAATGATGAACGAGGCATCGGCATCCATGACCCGGGTAAAGCGGGCTGGCGCGCGGCCTTCATCAAGGCGGGTACGCAATGGCGAATACCGCCCCTGGTTGGCCAGCGCCCGATAGGCATTGGCGAGGTTGGCCAGCGTCACGTCGGCGCTGCCCAGCGCCAGGCTGTAACCGTAATAGTCCCCGCTTTCGCGCAGGTTGAAACCCAGCGCCTGCAACCGCTGGAAGAAACGTTCCGGCGTCACCGTCACCAGCGTGCGCACGGCCGGGATGTTGAGCGACGATCCCAGCGCGGTGCGCAGGCTGACCAGTCCCTTGAATTGCTTGTCGTAGTTCTGCGGAATGTAGAGCCCGGCCGAGGTGGCGAGGTTGACCGGCGAGTCGTCCAGCAACGAGGCGACGGTCATCCATTTCTTTTCGATCGCCAGTTCATACAGGAACGGCTTGAGCGTCGAGCCGGCCTGGCGCTGCGACACCACGCCGTCGACATTGGCCGCCGCCGACAGCGCGCTGCCGCTGGAGCCGACCCAGGCCAGCACCTCGCCGCTGGCGTTGTCGATGACGATCACCGCGCCGTCTTCGATGTTGCGCTCGACCAGGCCGGCCAATTGCCGGCGCAAGGCTTGCGAGGCGAAGCGCTGCAAGTCGGCGTCCAGCGTCGAGCGCAGGCGCTGGCCAGGTTGCGTGAGCAGCTTGCGCGCCAGATGGGGCGCCAGTTGCGGCGCATCGCTGGCGCCCGGCAAATCGCGGCGGGCATGGGCGCGCGCCAGCGCCAGTTCGGTGGCGCCGTCCAGCCCGTTGCATTGCTCCGACGCGCGCTCTTCCTTCAGGATCGCGCAGGCGCGTTCGAATACGCGCCGCGGCGTCGCGTTGGGCGCGCGGATCAGCGCCACCGCAATGGCCGCCTCGCTCTGATTGAGGCCGCTCGGATGCTTGCCGAACATCACGCGCGACAGCGCATGCACGCCGACCAATTCGCCGCGGAACGCCACCATGTTGAGGTAGGCCTCCAGGATCTGGTCCTTGCGCCATGAGCGTTCCAGCGCCTGCGCCACAAACGCTTGCGAGATCTTTTGCGTGACCGAACGCGGGGAAGATTTGCGGCGCAGGTCGGCATCGATCAATCCGGCCAGCTGCATGGTGATGGTGGACGCGCCGCGCGTGCGCGTGTGCCACAGGTTGCCCCAGGCGGATGCGGCCACCGCGTTCCAGTCGATGCCGCTGTGCTGGTAGAAGCGCCGGTCTTCCGAGGCGATCAGCGCATTGCGCAGCGCCGGCGATACGTCTTCCAGCCCGACCCAGGCCAGCTTGCGCTCGTCCATGTTGACGCGCTGCTGCTGCAACAGCTCGCCGTGGCGGTCGTAGAGGCTGGCTTCGGACGGCATGAAATCCCGTTTGACGTCGGCAAAGCCGGGCACGGCATGCGCGGCCGCGGGCGCCAGCAAGGCTGCCAGCAGCAGCAATCTTGCAAGCTTGCGTCCCATTGCGCATCGGATCGACATGCCTGCTCCCTTATTGCGCGGCCTTGACCACGACCTTGCGGTTCGGGATTTCGCCGAACATTTCCGGCGCATACATCGCCTCGACCCGCGTTGGCGGCAAATTGAACTCCCCAGCGTTGTTCAGGCGCACCGTGTAGCTGATACTGGTACGCCCCTTGGGCATCGATTCGTAGTAGGCGCGATAGCCTTCGAAGCTGCGCTCCTCATACGCCAGCCAACCCAGGCCGCGCTCCTTCGGCTGGTTCTGCTCGCCCTGGGCGATGGCCGAATCGCGGCCCAGGCCGGAACCCAGCAAGGTCGCGCCGCCCGGCACCGGGTCGGTGACCACGACCCAGGTCATGTCGGCCTGGGCATCGATCTCCAGCGTCACGCGCAGCACGTCGCCGCGGGTATAGCTGCCGGCCTGCTTCTGCTCCACCGCTTCCACCTTGCGCGTGATCCGGTAGCCGCTGGAGAACGGCTGCGCCAGCGGCGCCGCGGCCAGGCTTTGCAGCGTCACCCATGGCTTGCCGCTGCCTTCCTGCGTGAAGCGTACCGTGCCGCCCGCGGCATCGGCCTTGGGCCAGGGCAATTGCAGCTTGCCGCCGGCAGCGGCTCCGCCCCATGCCAGGACCTGGGCAGCGACCGTGGCACCGCCCTGCTCCAGCGTGGCACGCGTGCTGCCGCTGACCGGCTCGCCCTCGAACTTACGCGCGAATTTCTCCAGCGCCAGGCTGCCCCAGACGTTGGCGGTGGTGGTATTCCAATGGCCGCGCTGCTGGCGTCCGATCGCACCGGCCACCAGGCGCGGCATGTCGTCGCGCCAGGCCGGATTGTTCAGCGTCAGCAGGATCAGACGGTTGGCGTTGGCATCGCCGCCGCTCATCAGCCACCACCAGTAATCGCCCTCCTCGTTGGAGAAGCCCATGCGCGTGCCCTGGAAGTTCAGGCGCGCGCGCAGGATCTGCTCGGCCTCATCGAGCTTCTTCTGGCGCTCGGGGATGGCCGGCACGCGCTGCAACAGCGCGATCCAGTCCAGCAGGCCGGAAGTCGGCCACTGGTTGGGATTGATCTGCAGCGAGCCGAGCATGGCGGGCTGCACGCGGTTGTAGCGCGACAGCGCCTCCAGCGCGGCCAGCTTGCGCACGTCCAGGTCTTTTTGCGGCGACCAGAAATCGCGTGTGACGCGCCCTTCGACGAAGTTGGCCAATCCCTCCAGCATCTTGTCGCGACTTTGCTGCGGGATCGCATAGCCGGCCTCGCTGGTGGCTGCCAGCAGGTAGGCGGTCAGGGTATCGCTGCCGCGCCGCGCGCCGCTGTCGGACGGCGGGAAGTAATACGCCAGACCGTCGCCATCGAGATAGGTCGGCAGGTCGGCGGCGATCTTCTGCCAACCTGCCTCGTCGCGCAGGCCGATGGCTTTGGAGGTTTTCTGCTCCAGGCAAGAGAATGGATAGTCGGTGAAGTAGCGCGTCAATCCCTCGGCGCCGCCGGCCAGGCTGGGCCTGAGCGTTGCCGTCAAACCGCCGCGCCCCGGCAGGCTGCCCGCAGGCTGGGCGACGCTGATGGTCGCGCTCTTGTCGAGCTGGAACAGCGTGGCTTGCTGCACCGTGACCGGCACCGCCGGCAATACGCGCTGGCTGAACTTCATGGCGTCCCGGGCCCCTTGCCCGCCCTGTTCCTGCGCGCCGATTTCCCAGGACAGTTGCGCAATGCCTTCCGGCACCTGCACCGGCCACGCCACCTCGGCCGACTGGCCGGCGGCCACCGCCACGTCACGCTCCGGCAGGCTCAGCGCGACAGCCGGCAGGTTGCCCTGGGCGCGCGCGGTCAGCTTGATCTTCATGTCATGCGTGGTGGTGTTGCGCACCGTGACCATGCCGCTGAAGCTGTCGCCTTCACGCACCAGCGGCGGCAAGCCCGAGATCACCTGCACATCCTGGGTCGAGCGGATATTGACACTGCCGGTGCCGAAGTAGTTGGCGCCGCTTTCGGCCACGGCGACGATGCGAAACGACGTCAGCGCATCGTTCAACGGCACCTCGAGCTGGGCGCGGCCTTGCGCGTCCAGCGTCACATTGGGCTTCCACAGCAGCAGCGTGTCGAACAGTTCGCGCGTGAGCGCGCGGCCGCCGCCGCCACCGGCCGGGGTGGCCTTCTTGCCGTAGTGGCGCTTGCCGACCACCTGCATCTGCGCGGTCGCGGTTTCCACCCCATAGCTGCGCCGCTGCAGCATCGCATGCAACACATCCCAACTGGTGTTGGGCTGCAGTTCGAGCAAAGCCTCGTCCACCGCCGCCAGCGCGAATTCGGCGCCGGCCGCCGGCTGGCCGTCGGGCAGTTTGACCTGCACCGTGACCTTGGCCGTGGCCCGGATCGGATAGGCCGGCTTGTCGGCGCTCACCGTCACTTGCAGCTGGTGCCCGGCCTCGCCGACGTTGATCTCGGCAACGCCGAACTTCCAGGCCGGCTTGGAGAGATCGACGATGGGGCCCGGCGCCTGGTATTCGCGGAACTCATGCCACCAGTTGATCGGCTCCTTCCAGCCCCACAGGAAGAAGGAATACCACGGCACTTCGCGCATGCGCCCGCGCACGGCCAGCACCGACACATAAACGTTGGGCCCATACCCGGCCTTGACCGGCACGGCGATGCTCGGGTCCTGCCCCGACAATTGCACTACCTGGGTATCGATCACGCCTTCGCGCTCCACCGCCACCAGCGCGGTGGCGTAGCGGAACGGCATGCGCACCTGGAACCTGGCGGTGTCGCCCGGCTGGTAGCTCTTCTTCTCCGGCAGGATGTCGATGCGGTCCTGGTTCTCGCCCTCGAACCACAGTTCGCCACGGCCGGTCACCCACACCGACGAATACGCTGCGGCGGCATTGCCGCGCGCATCCTTGGCCAAGGCGATCAGATCCACATTGCCCGGCTCCGACAATTCGGTATCGCACAGGAACATGCCGTGCGCATCGCTCTTGCCCGAGCACAGCTTGCCGAGGTCTTGCGTGCTCTGGTCGTTTTCGTAGGCATAGAAACCGCCGACCATGCGCTTGCGGTGCGAATTGGTCTTGCGCGCGATGGCGCGGATCTCGACCGGCACACCGGCCTGCGGCCGGCCGGCGGTGTCCAGCGTCACCGCCGTCAGCGTCAGTTTCTTCTTGACCGAAATCCAGTTGCCGGCGCGCAGGCCGACCACCACGGCGGACGGCCACAGCGGCGTCACGTTGGAGATGGTCTGCACCTCGCCGTTGGGGTCGCTGTAGGTCATCTCGGTGACCAGTTCCTGCGGCCGTGGCGAGGCCGGCAACCGGGCGATCACGGCGCGTCCGGCGCCGTTCTTGTCGAGCGTGACGGGCAGCTTGTCGGCCACGATCTTCTGGTCGTCGGCATTGCTGCTGTCGTCGGCGCGCGGCGGCTCAAAGGAGAAACCGTCGTAGCCGCCGATGCTGACGCTGCGCGAACGCACCAGGCTGGACACGCTCACGTTCTGGCCGGCGGCGCCGCCGCCGTTGATGTAGTTCAATTGCAGGTCGAGCGGCAATTCCTTGATCGCTACCTGCGCGCCCTTGGGCGGCGTGATGCGCCCCTGCATCAGCGGCAGGCGGAACTCCTCGACGCGGAAGCTGCCGGTATAGTAGCTGCGGCGCCCGCCATCCCAGCCGCGTTCGCCACCGGCCTGGTTGTCGTTCGTATCCTGGCCATTGGCACTGGCGCTGACCTTGCCGTCGTCCAGCACCACCTCATAGATGCCGAGCTTGGCCTGCCTGGGCAAGGCAAAGACCGTTTCGGCGCTCTTCTGCCCTCGCCAGGCCAGCGGGAACTGGAACTCCTGGCCGCTGCCCTGGTGGACGATGCGCGCGCGCGTGGGCAGGTCTTCCTTGCGCAACGTAGCGAAGCCTTGCATGGTTTCGCTACGGATCACATGCTTCATCGATACCGTTTCGCCCGCACGAAACAGCGTACGGTCGAAGATGGTGGTGGCGCGCGTGGTGGCGACTTTTGCGGTCTCGGTCGGCAGGTTGAAACGCCAGGGCTCGATGCCGTCGTTCCACGAACTGAGCGCGAACGCCATGTCGGCGCGGCCTTTCTCATCGGTCTTGCGGGCGCTGACAAACAAGCCGTTGATGCTGCCCGCATTCGCTTCGCTGTAGGGCCGGCTGGCGCAGGCGTCTTCCAGCGCCGGCATGATGGCCACGCCGTTGGCGTCGGTCCGGCCTTGCCATAGCTGCGTGCCTTCGCAATTAGACACGCGCACATCGGCATCGGCAACCGGCTTGGCGTTATCCAGCCGGGTCACCCACACGGCGCCATTGGCGCGGCCCAGCTTGACGTGGACGGCAAGGTTGGTCACCAGTGCGCTGGTGCGCACATACATCGGCTGCGGTTTGCCCAGCAGCGATGCGCCGAGCTTGTGCGACTCCAGTTCGACCACATAGAAACCCGGGCCCTTCAACGGAATGCCCACCACCTCGAAGGGCCACACGCCATCCTTGGCTTCCTTCAGCGGCGGCAGGTCGAGCAGCTTCACGCCCGGCTCCTTCTGCAACAGGCTGATGCTGCGCGAATCGACCTTCTTCGGGTCGCCCCATTTCTCGTGGTACTTGTTCAGGCGGGCGAGCCAGGCGATGACGCCCTTGTCGCCGTCGACCTTGAGGTCGGCCACCTTGCCGGGCATGGCTTTGCCGTCCGCGCCGCGCACCTGCAAACCGGCTTCGACACGACGCAAGGTCACCGGCAGGGCCGGGTCGGCATTGAGTTCGATGATGCCGAACGGCGCCGCGGGGAATTTGGCCAATGGCGGAAAGTCCGCCAGCGCCGACTTCAGCGGAAACGACCCGGCATTGCCCAGCGTGCGGCCATCCTCGTCCTGGAAGCCGGCCGGCAGCGTGATCGTGAATTCGGACTTTTCCGGGAATGGTGGTTTGAAGCTGAGATCATGGATGGTCTCGCCCTGATCGTTCGGATTCAGGTCGGGCTTGATCTTGCCGGTGGTGGCGTTCATCACGATTTGCGCGGCCAGCTTGCGCGGCACCGGCGAGGAGAACGACAGCGTCACCGGCAGGATGGGCGAACAGGCGGCATTGGCATTCTCGCGCTGGCAACTGAAACTGGCGGTGAACTCGCTGCGCACCTGGAACTTGAACACCTGCGGCTGCGCGGTCACGATCGCGGGGGCATTGGCGGGCGCATTGGCGGCGGCGATGCCGCGGTCCCACACCAGTTGCACATGGGCGTCGTTGGGCAGGCGCTGCTGGCATTGCACCGTGGTGACCGAGGCGGGATCGATATTCCTGGCGAATTCCTTGAGCAGCGCCTGGCGGTCGCTTTCGGCCAACGGTTTGGTGGGGATGCGTTCATTGACGCCTTCTGCTTCGCAGTACAGATGGTCGCGCACCGAAGCTGCCGTCGCCGCGCCGTTCTGGAACAGGATGAACGCCTGGTCTTCGGCGATGCGCGCGCCGGCATAGGGTTGCACGCGCGTCACGGCCGGGCCGCTGGTGCTGAACTGGAAGCGCCCCTTGCCGCCGAGCGGATTGCCGGCCACCGACCTGGTTCCCGTGCGCAGGTTGAAGCTGCAGCTGGTGCCGGGCGGCAGGTCGCGTTCGAAGTCGAAGATCCAGTTCTTGTCATCGGCCCAGCGCGAGGTGCCGGCCACCGGGCAATCGACGTCGAAGGGCGAGCCGGCCTTGGGATCGCCGAACTTGACCATGGCTTCGGAAAAACGCGCCCGTACCTGGCGGATGCGCGACACTTCGCCCTGCGGCGAGAAGCTGGTGACACTGGCGCCGGCCGCCGCCGCGCTGGAGGGCGACAAGGCCATGCCGGCCAAGACGCCGATGGCCAGCAAGCTCGCGCCGAATGCGCTGAACCGATTGAGCATCTTGCGGATGACAACCCGCGTCTGCAGCATCTGCTTTGTCCTGGCGTTCCATGCTGCGGCCATGCAGGCCTCCGTTTGCTTCATCTTGTTCTCCGGATCGATCTTGTTATGGCGCTGTGACCTGAATTACGGCAATTTGTTGCCTGGCTGGAGAGCGTATCAGAGCTTGCATTGCAAAAAGTCCAGAAAGCAGCTGATGCGCCTCGAAAGTTGGGTATTGCGATAATAGACCGCCGAAATCTTTTGCCGGTAACCGCTGTAGGCTGGCTCAAGCAACTTGACCAGCCGGCCGGCGGCGATATCGGCATCCGTCATGAAGTTCGACAGCGAGGCGATACCCTGCCCGTGCAACGCCAGATGGCGGATGGTCTCGCCGCTGGAAGCGCGGATCGCCGGCCTGGCCGGATAGCGGTCGCCGCCGGCATGCAACAGCGGCCACTGGTTCAGCGATTCAGGCTGGGCGAAGCCGATCAGCCGGTGCTGCTCCAGCGCCTCCACCGATTTGGGTTCGCCATGGCGCGCCAGGTAACCGGGGCTGGCGACGATGTTCAGGCGCGCCGAACTAAGCGGCTTGGCATGCAATGTGGAGTCCTGCAGCTCGCCGATGCGGATGGCAATGTCGGTGCGCTGCTCCACCAGGTCGATGAAACGGTCATTGGTGGTCAGCTCCAGCTCGATCTCGGGATACGCCTCGCGGAAAGCGCCCACGTGCGGCACCACGCAATGGAGCATGAATGGCACGGCCGCATCCACCCGCAGCTTGCCGACCGGCTTTTGCGTGCGCGCCCGCACCGCCTCCTCGGCCTGCTCCATTGCGGCCAGGATATGGCGCGCCTGTTCGAGGAAGGCCTGCCCTTCTTCGGTCAGGTCCATGCGCCGCGTGGTGCGGGTCAGCAAGCTCGCCCCCAGCTTTTCTTCCAGCCGCGACAGGGCCCGGCTCACGCCGGAGGTGGTCTGCTCCAGCACCTCCGCCGCGGCGGAAAGGCTGCCGGCTTCCACCACGGCAACAAAGGTGCGCAATTCTTCCGATTGAATTGACATCATTGACTCCGAATCAAATATTCTTTGATTTTAATGGTATTTTTCTCAAGAAAGATCGCAGGCACAATCCCGACCATCGCTGGCAACGCCTTTTCGGACGCCGCCAACAACAAGGATTTGATAGGCCAATTGCGCACAAGGCTGCCGCGCTACCTTCGGCCGGCGTCGAAGCCTGCTGACCTTACCTTGATCGGAGAAACCGGATGTCTACTGAAAACACTGGCAAGCAAACTGCCCTGGTGGTCGGCGCCAAGGGCGTCATCGGCAGCAAGCTGATCGAGCACCTGCTCACGCTGCCCGAGTGGGACGTTATCGGCCTGTCGCGCCGCGGCGGCGAAGACCGTGCGGACGGCCGCCTGCGCCATATCGCGGTCGATCTGCTGGATGCGGGCGACACGCGCGCGAAGCTGGCGCCGCTGGAGCATGTCACCCATATTTTCTATACGGCTTATCAGCATCGCGCCACCTGGAGCGAACTGGTGGCGCCCAACCTGGCGATGCTGGAGAACACCGTGGAAACAGTCGAAGCGGCCGCGCCGGGACTGCGCCACATCAGCCTGATGCAGGGCTACAAGGTCTATGGCGGCCACCTGGGCCCCTTCAAGACGCCGGCGCGCGAAACCGATGCCCAGTTCATGCCGCCCGAATTCATGTTCGACCAGCAGCGTTACCTGGAACAGCAGCAGGCGCAGTCAGGCCAGCGCTGGAGCTGGTCGGCGATCCGGCCGGCAGTGGTGGGCGGGGCGGCGCTGGGCAATCCGATGAACCTGGCGTTGGCCATTGCGGTGTATGCCAGCATCTCGAAAGCGCTGGGCTTGCCGCTGCGCTTTCCCGGCAAACCGGGCGCCTATGACAAGCTGGTGGAGATGACCGATGCCGGCCTGCTGGCCAAGGCGACGGTCTGGGCCGCGGCCAATGAGGGCTGCGCCAACCAGGCCTTCAACATCGGCAACGGCGATATCTTCCGCTGGAGCGAGATGTGGCCGAAGATCGCGCGCTGGTTCGACATGGAAGTCGGGCCGCCGCTGCCATTGGCGTTGGCCGACGTGATGAGCGACAAGGCGCCGCTGTGGGAAAGCATCGCGCGCGCCCACGGCCTGGCCGCACATTCCTACGATACGCTGTCGTCATGGGGATTCGCCGATTTCGTGTTTTCGTGGGACTACGACATGTTCGGCGACGTTTCCAAGGCGCGGCGTTTCGGCTTCCATGAGTATGTGGAGAGCGAACGGATGTTTTACCGGCTGTTCGAGGAGTTCAGGCGGAACAAGGTCATCCCTTGAGCGCGCCCTGTCGCCCCTGTATGTGTACACGCAAAAAAAAGAGCTTGCCGCGGCAAGCTCTTTTTTTTGCGACCAGGTGGATCGGCAAAACACCAACGGCTCAGGCGTCGCCCTTCTTGATCCAGGCCGCCAGCTGGTGCGGGCCCAGGCTGTCGTAGTCTTCGAAAGGCTGGTGGATCCAGGGATTGGTCGGCAGGTAGTCGATATGGTAATCGGGCTCCACCACCGAGCATCCCTTCCACCACAGGACCGCGGACTTGATCTCGGTGACGGCGGGATAGTGCTCCTTCAGGTGCACCAGCACCTTTTGCAGCGTCACGCCGGAATCGACCAGGTCGTCCACCAGCAGGATGCGGCCGCCCAGGGTGCCCTTGGTGATGGTGATGTACTTGGCGATGTCCAGCGAGCTGCGGATGGTGCCGGCCGCCTCGCGATAGGAGCTGGTCGAGAGGATAGCCAGCGGCACGTCGAAAATGCGCGACATCACGTCGCCCGGCCGCAGGCCGCCACGCGCCAGGCACAAGACCTGGTCGAATTGCCAGCCGGACTCGTAGACTTTCAACGCCAGCCGTTCGATCAGGCGGTTGTAGTCGTCCCAGGTGACCCACAGGTCTTTGTCGTCGGAGATCTTCATCTTGTTTATTGCTTGTTGCGAATTGCTTATTGCTGTTATGTGGCAGAGCCTGTGCTTACTTGAACGGATGGCGCAGGACGATGGTTTCTTCGCGGTCGGGACCGGTGGAGATCATGTCGATGGGCACGCCGACCAGTTCTTCGATGCGCTTGATGTAGGCGCGGGCGTTGGCCGGCAGCGCATCCAGCGACTTGGCGCCGACGGTGGACTCGCTCCAGCCCGGCATTTCTTCGTAGATCGGTTCGCAAGCCGCGGCCTCTTCAGCGCCGACCGGGAAAATGTCGACCTGCTTGCCGTTGAGCTTGTAGCCGGTGCACAGCTTGAGCGAGTCGATGCCGTCGAGCACGTCGAGCTTGGTCAGGCACATGCCGGACACGCCGTTGATCTGCACCGAGCGCTTGAGCAGCGCGGCGTCGAACCAGCCGCAACGGCGCGCACGGCCGGTGACGGTGCCGAACTCATGGCCGACGGAGGCCAGGTGCTTGCCGACGCCGGCATCGGTGGGCAGTTCGGCCGGGAACGGGCCGGAACCGACGCGGGTCGTGTAGGCCTTGGTGATGCCCATGATGTAGTGCAGCATGCCCGGGCCGACGCCGGTACCGGCGGCGGCATTGCCGGCCACGCAGTTGCTCGAGGTGACGAACGGGTAGGTGCCATGATCGACGTCCAGCAGGCTGCCCTGCGCGCCTTCGAACAGCAGCTTGCCGCCGGCGTTGTGCGCAGCGTACAGGTCGCTGGAGACGTCGGTGACCATGGGCCTGATGCGCGGCACGTTGGCCAGCGCGTCGTCCAGGGTCTTCTGGTAGTCGACCGGCTGGGTCTTGAGGTAATGGGTCAGGACGAAGTTGTGGTAGTCCAGGTTGGCCAGCAGCTTCTCGGCGAAACGCTTTTCGTTGAGCAGGTCGGCCACGCGGATGGCGCGGCGCGCCACCTTGTCTTCATAGGCCGGGCCGATGCCCTTGCCGGTGGTGCCGATCTTGTCGGCGCCGCGGGCGGTTTCGCGCGCCACGTCCAGGGCGACGTGGTAAGGCAGGATCAGCGGACAAGCTTCCGACACCTTCAGGCGCGAGCATACTTCCACGCCGGCTGCTTCCAGCTTGTCGATCTCGCGCAGCAGGTCGGGCACCGACAGCACCACGCCGTTGCCGATGTAGCATGCCACGCCGGGGCGCATGATGCCGGACGGAATCAGTTGCAGTGCAGTCTTCTGACCGCCGATGACCAGCGTATGGCCGGCATTGTGGCCGCCCTGGAAACGCACCACGCCTTGCGCGTGGTCGGTCAGCCAATCGACGATCTTGCCCTTACCTTCGTCGCCCCATTGCGTACCGATGACGACGACATTCTTTGCATTGCTATTCTGTAACATGACTCAGCCCAAGTTTTTGATAATCCAGTTTCCATTGCTGAATTCGACGACGCGGTCGCAGTCGAATTCGTCCTGATCGTTTTCGTGACCCGGCAGGCTCTGGATCACGATTTCCCCCGCCTGCCGCAATTGCGCTATTTTCTCACGCAGGCCAGCTTCAGTACCCCACGGCGCGCGAATTGCGCGCTTTCTTTCCGCGCCCGGCATCAGGCGCGCCAGTTCGCGCAAATCCATCGAAAAGCCGGTGGCCGGGCGGGCGCGGCCGAAGGCCTCGCCGACATGGTCGTAACGGCCGCCGCGCACCACCGCATTGGGCAGGCCCGGCACATAGGCGGCGAACATCACGCCGCTGTGGTAATGATACCCGCGCAGGTCGGCCAGATCGATGGTCACGACCGCGCCCTTGTGGCTGCCGGCCAGTTCGACCAGCGCCTGCAGCTCGTCGAGCGCTTGCGCGATGCCCGGCAAGGCCGGCAGCGTGATGCGCGCGCGCGCGATGACGGAGATGTCGCCGTACAAGCCCGGCAGCGCCAGCAGCGCCTGGCGGGTGCTGTCCTGGTAGGCGGCGGTGATTTCCTGCAGGCCCGGCACATCCTTGGCTTCCAGCAGGCCGAACAACTGGGCCTCCTGGCGTTTGGCGGCCGGGTCGTTGGCGATGATGGCGCGCAGCACGCCGACATGGCACAGGTCCAGGCGGATCTGCTGCATGCCGGCCAGCGCCAGCGAATTGAGCGCCAGTTCCTGGATTTCGGCGTCGGCTTCGATGCCGGCATGGCCGTAGATCTCGGCGCCGATCTGGATCGGCTCGCGCGTGGCGTGCAGGCCCGACGGACGGGTATGCAGCACGCTGCCGGCGTAGCACAGGCGGGTCACCGAGGCGCGGTTGAGCAGGTGGGCATCGATGCGCGCGACCTGGGTGGTCATGTCGGCGCGCACGCCCAGCGTACGGCCGGACAACTGATCGACCAGCTTGAAGGTGCGCAGGTCGGTGTCGGCGCCGGCGCCGGTCAGCAGCGACTCCAGGTATTCCAGCAGCGGCGGCATGACCATTTCGTAGCCGTACAGGCGGAAATTGTCGAGCAGGCGCCGACGCAACTCTTCGATCTTGCGCGCTTCGGACGGCAAGACGTCGGCAATGTTTTCAGGAAGAAGCCAGTTAGGCATAGACGAAAAATAACTCAGGAAAAAAAACAGGCGGGCGGCCCGGCGGTCTGCATCGGCAAACCATCAACGCTTCAAGTCTGGGGCGGGGCTGGGCTGGACGAAAAACCGGGGCGTTTCGGAATAGTAGAACATCCTGACGCCCCACTCCCGCCATCCGGGAAACTTGCCTGCCCGGAACAATCCGCCACAAAAAAGGAAAGATGCCCTCAACCAGCGGCATCCATCCTCTTGCCCGTTGCGCCCTTATGCAGCGCGGGCCTTGTCCACGTTGTCGGTTTATTTCTTGGAAACGCTGTTGCTGTTGCCGATACCCTTGAAATATTTAAAGAATTCCGAACTCGGATCCACCACCATCACGTCATGGCGGTTCTTGAAGCTCGCGCGATAGGCCTCGAGGCTGCGGTAGAACTTGTAGAAGTCGGGGTTCTGGCCGAATGCCTGTGCATAGATCTGCGAGGCCTTGGCATCGCCCGCGCCGCGGATCTTCTCGGAGGCGCGGTAGGCTTCTGCCAGGATCACCACACGCTGGCGGTCGGCATCGGCGCGGATCTTCTCGGACTCGGCGGCGCCGGTGGAACGCAGCTCATTGGCCACGCGCACCCGCTCGGACTTCATGCGCTCGAAAACGGAGTTGCTGATCTGGTCGACATAGTCCACGCGGCGCAGGCGCACATCGATGATTTCGACGCCGATCTGCTTGGCCTCGTTGGCCACGCGCGCCTGCAACGCATCCATGACGCTGTTGCGCTGGCTGGAAATGACTTCGCGCACGGTACGCTTGGTGATTTCGTCGTTCAGCGCCGCCTTGACGATCTGCGACAGGCGATCCTGGGTGCGGCGTTCGTCGGCGCCGAAGCTGACGAAGTACAGGCGCGGATCGACGATGCGCCACTTGACGTAGGCGTCAACCAGCACGTTCATCTTCTCCGCGGTGATGAAGCGGTCGGCATCTGGCGTATCCAGGGTCTGGATGCGCTTGTCCAGATACATCACGTTCTGGAACGGCGGCGGCAACTTGAAGTGCAGGCCCGGTTCGCTGATCACCTGCTTGACTTCGCCCAGCGCGAACACGATGGCCGAGGAACGCTGGTTCACCACGAAGATAGTGGAGGAAGCCAGCCAGATCGCCACCACGGCGACGATGACGGAGGTAATGAGGCGGCCCATCAGCGCACCTCCCTTTCGCGCGCTTCGCGCGGATCCCGGTTTCTTATGTCGCGCATCAGCTCGGACGAATACACTGTGTCATTTCCCGAAGTCGGATTGGAAGAAGCTGCCGCGCCGGCGGCCTGCCCCGCAGGCGCAGCCTGCGGCTTGCCCGATGCCGCGGCCGGCTGCTCGCCCGCGGTCTGCTGGATCAGCTTGTCCAGCGGCAGGTAGAGCAGGTTGCTGCCGCTCTTGGCGTCGACCATCACCTTGGTGGTGTTGGCGAAGATCTGCTGCATCGTTTCGAGATACATGCGCTCGCGCGTGACGGCCGGCGCCTTCTGGTACTCATCCAGCACCTGCTTGAAGCGCGAGGCATCGCCCTCGGAATTCGCAATGACGCGGGAGCGGTAGGCCTCGGCTTCTTCCAGCAGGCGCGAAGCGGCGCCGGAAGCGCGCGGAATCACGTCGTTGGCATAGGCCTGGCCTTCGTTTTTCAGGCGCTCGCGATCCTGGCCGGCCTTGACCGCATCATCGAAAGCCGCCTGCACCTGCTCCGGCGGCTGCACGCCCTGCATGGTCACGTTGGTAATCTGCACGCCGGTCTTGTAGCGATCGAGGATTTGCTGCATGCGCTGGCTCACATCCAAGGCGACTTTTTCCCGGCCTTCATAGAGCACGAAGTCCATCTTGCTGCGGCCGACGATCTCGCGCATCGCGGTCTCGGCCACCTGGCGCACGGAGTCGTCCTGGTCGCGGTTGTTGAACAGCCATTCGGCGGCATTCTTGAGCTTGTATTGCACCGCGAACTGGATGTCGATGATGTTCTCATCGTCGGTCAGCATCAGCGATTCTTTCAGTTGCTTGTTGCGCACATTGCCGCGGTAGCCGATCTCGGCGGTACGCACTTGCGACATGTTCACGATTTCGTGGCCCTGGATGGGATACGGCCAACGCCAGTTAAAGCCTGGCAAGGTGGTATGGCTGTAACGGCCGAAAGTGGTCACCACGGCGGTCTGGCCTTCCTGGACGATGAAGAAGCCGCTGGCCAGCCACAGGAACGCGACGATGATGGCGATCACGCCCGCGCCGATGCCGGCGCCCTTGACGTCGCCGCGGTTGAAGCCGCCGCCGCCCTCGGATGAACCGCCGCCACCGCCCTTGCGGCCGAACATGCCGGACAGGCGCTGGTTGAAATCGCGCCAGAGCTGGTCGAGATCCGGCGGCCCGCCGTTGCCGGATGGCTTCTCGGGTCGTTTTTCGCCGTTACTTCCGTTATTCTGATTGTCGCGGTTGTCGTCTTGCGAACCACGTCCCCATTGGGGATCGTTCAACGAAAACTTCACACCGATTTTCTTGAATAAAGACACAAGCATGCGTTTGCGATCCGGCTGTAGTTATTGATAAGTGAATCAAGGAGGAATGTGCGCTCAGAGTCACTGACAAAACGCCGCTGGCGGCGTCGCGCCTCCTTGCCGTACCTTCGTACTGCCTGCGTCGGCGCGCCTTGCCAACGACTTTTGTTAGTGACTCTCAGGGAATTGCTCAGACGTGCACACCTTCGGAATCGACAGGCTGTGATCGGCTGCGGCCCCTGGCCTCCAATGCGGCCTTCAGCGAAGCGGCCACCGCTTCGCGCAGCAGATCCAAGCCAGCACCAGACTTCGCACTGACGAAAACCCGCTGGATTTTACCATACTCGTCATACTCGACCGCCGGCTCCAGGCCGGCCGCATCGATCTTGTTCCAGACCAGGATCTGCGGCACATGGTCGGCGCCGATCTCCCTCAAGACCTCGTTGACCTGCTCGATCTGTTCCATGCGCACCGGGCTGGCGGCGTCCACCACATGCAGCAGCAGGTCGGCATGGATGGTCTCTTCCAGCGTCGCGCGGAAAGCCTCCACCAATTGGTGCGGCAATTCGCGGATGAAGCCGACGGTATCCGAAATGACGACATGCCCGACCTCGCCCAGATAAACGCGGCGGGAAGTCGTATCCAACGTGGCGAAAAGCTGGTTGGCGGCATAAACGCCGGCCTTGGCCAGCGCATTGAAAATGGTCGATTTGCCGGCGTTGGTATATCCCACCAGCGACACCGAAAAGGTCTCGTTGCGTCCCCGCGCCCGTCGTTGCGTCGCATGCTGCCGCCGCAACTTGGCCAGCACCGCGCGCAATGCCTTGACCCGCTCGCCCAGCAGCCGGCGGTCGGTTTCCAGCTGGGTTTCGCCGGGGCCGCGCAGGCCGATGCCGCCCTTTTGCCGTTCCAGGTGGGTCCAGCCGCGAATCAGGCGGGTCGCCAGATGCTGCAATTGCGCCAGCTCGACCTGAACCTTGCCTTCGTGGCTTTTGGCCCGTTGGGCAAAAATATCCAGGATCAGGCTGGTGCGGTCGAGCACACGCACCTTCAGCACGCGTTCAAGATTGCGCTGTTGGGCGGGTGACAATGCATGGTTGAAGATGACGAGCTCAAGTTCCAGATCGGCAACTGCGTCGGCGACTTCCTGCGCCTTGCCGGAACCGACGAAGAGAGCCGCATCCGGGCTGGCACGACGTCCGGTGATGGTAATCACCGGCTCCGCGCCGGCGGACTTCGCTAACAGGAACAACTCATCCAGACTTGCGGCGAAATCATTCTTGCCGAAATCCAGGCCGACTAACGCGGCACGCATATCAAGCTGCACACGGCGTTACGCCGGCTCGGTAGACCATTATTCGGCGTCGGACGAGTCGAGACTCAGGTTGACCGCGCGCGCAGGCACGACGGTGGAAATGGCGTGTTTGTAAACCATCTGCGTAACGGTGTTGCGCAGCAAGACCACGTATTGATCGAAAGACTCCACATGGCCTTGCAGCTTGATGCCGTTGACCAAATAGATAGAGACGGGAACGTGCTCTTTTCTCAATGCGTTCAGAAATGGGTCTTGTAACAATTGCCCTTTGTTGCTCATGGCAGCTCCACGGTGTTGTTGTGATTAGGACTTGGAGGCACTTTAGTGAAAAACAAGTGCTTTACCAATTTATGCTTCATCAATGTAAACGATTTTGCCTGCAACGCCAAAATCATTAACTAAATTACAGCATCTCTACGGATTATTTGTCCTGACGGACAAACGGATTCTTTCCGGAACGGAACTCGATACGCAGTGGAGTGCCAACCAGGGAGAAAGTTTCCCGGAAGTGCTTCTCCAGATAGCGTTTGTAGTTG
The DNA here is from genome assembly GCF_006715495.1 of Herbaspirillum sp. SJZ106. Lineage (GTDB taxonomy): Bacteria > Pseudomonadota > Gammaproteobacteria > Burkholderiales > Burkholderiaceae_D > Herbaspirillum. The sequence goes on along the minus strand of NZ_VFNI01000005.1, from coordinate 107,703 downwards.
TCGTCGATGGCTTCCAGCGCATTGCCATGGATAACGACCACCGGCGGATTCTGCCCCCCCTGGTGCGCATAGCGCAGCTTTGGGCGAATCGATCCCTTGCGGCGCGGCTGCTGGTGTTCCAGCGCCTCTTCCAGAGCCCGCGTGAGCCTGGGCGTGCTGAGCTTGGCCATCGCCGCGGCGTAGGCGGAATCGATGGATTTCATCAGGGGGCCGATGCCGGTCGACTTCAGGGCCGAGATGAAATGGAACTTGGCGAACGAGAGGAAATTGAGCTTGCGCTCCAGATCCATCTTGATCTGGTCGCGCTGGTCGCTTTGCATGCCGTCCCACTTGTTGACGCCGACCACCAGCGCCCGGCCGGACTCCAGCACGAAGCCGGCAATATGCGCGTCCTGCTCGGAAATATCTTGCTGGGCATCAAGCAGCAACAAGACCACGTTGGCGTCCGAAATCGACTTGAGCGTCTTGACCACCGAGAACTTCTCGATGGCTTCGAACACCTTGCCGCGGCGGCGGATGCCGGCCGTATCGATCAGGGTGTAATGACGGCCATCGCGTTCGAACGGGATCTCGATCGAGTCGCGGGTGGTGCCGGGCATATCGAAAGCGATCACCCGTTCCTCGCCCAGCAGCGTGTTGACCAGCGTCGACTTGCCCACGTTGGGACGGCCGACGATGGCGATCTTGATGCCGCGGATGGCAGCCTCTTCCAGCTCCGGTTCAGGCGTGCGCTGTGCCTCGGCGACGTTCAACGCCTCCTCCACCAGGTCCGCCACGCCGTCGCCGTGGGCGGCGGAAATCACATACGGATCGCCCATGCCCAGCTCGTAGAAGTCGGCCGTGACCGAGGTGTACTTCATGCCCTCGGATTTGTTGACCACCAGCAGCACCGGGCGGCCGCACTTGCGCAGGAAGTCGGTGATGGTCTTGTCATGCGGCGTCAGGCCCTGGCGGCCGTCGACGATGAACACCACCGCGTCGGCCTCGACCACCGCCTGCTTGGTCTGCTTGGCCATCTCGTGCATGATGCCGTCCTTGGCGACGGGCTCGAAACCACCGGTATCGATCACCAAAAACGGGCGTTCGCCGACCCGGCCTTCGCCGTAGTGACGATCGCGCGTGAGGCCGGGCAAATCCGCAACCAATGCATCACGGCTGCGGGTGAGCCTGTTGAACAACGTCGATTTGCCGACGTTGGGACGGCCTACTAGTGCAATTACCGGTTTCATTTCAATATTATTCGGTCACGACAGCGACCACAGTTCCTGATTTGGTTTGGAAAACGGCAGACTGGCCGGCATTGACCGGAGGAGCCTGGATGGGACTGCCATCACTGGGCAGACGGGCCACGAAGGAACCATCTTCGCGCGACAAGAAGTGAATATACCCCTGGTAATCGCCCACAGCCACGGCACGGCCGACGCTGATCGGCGTGGACAGTTGGCGGTTCTTCAACTTGTCGTTGCGCCATATGCCCGCGCCGGTGTCGCGCGCGAATTCGGTGACAGTACCGCCGACATCGGCGGCATAGACATAGTTATCGTCGAGCGACACGCCCACATCGCTGGAGAACTCCTTGATCCAGCGGACATTGCCGTTGATCAGGTCGAAGCAGCCAATGCGGCCCTGATAGGCCACCGCGCAGATGTCGCGTGCGCCCAGCGCGGGCACGCCGGACACGTCGGAGATACGCTCAAGCTCGGTGGTGCCGCGCGGGTCGCCGACCGGGATTTCCCAGCGCGGGCCGCCATTGTTCAATGCCAGCGCCGACAGGCGTCCGCCCGGCAGCGCCACGAAGGCGGTCTGCGAACCGATCACGATGCCCGGCGCATTGCGCAGGGTCAGCGACGGCACGGTGCGCTGCGCCATCCAGCGGCGATTGCCGTTGTCGGCATCATAGGCGGTCACACGGTTGTCGATGCTGCGCACCACGACCAGGCCCTCGCCCACCGCCGGGGCCGACAGCACCTCGCTGGAGGCTTGCGCCTTCCAGGTCGGCTTGCCGGAAGCGTCGAATGCCTGGATCCGGCCCTTTTCGCCCACCACGACCACCGTGCTGCCATCGGTGCCGACGCCCGCGGTCAGCGGCATATCGGCACGCACGCGCCAGAGGGTCTGGCCGTTCTCGGCATTGATGCGCACCACGGTGCCGTCAGCGGCTGCCGCGAACACGCTGCCGGCGGCATAGGCCGGCGTGAAGGTGAAGTTGCCGGCCTTGCCGACCGAAACCGACCAGGCCGTCTGCACGCGCAACTTCTGGGTGAATTCGACCAGCGGCGCCGGCGGGTTCGGGTCTTTCTTGCCGGAAAACCAGGCACAGCCCGAGAGGGCCACGACCGCCGCAGCGGCGGCCAGCCTCAACGCCAGCTTGCCGGCGGACTGGGATCGAGCAAAAGATGTTGCCTTGGCAGCAGTCGCTGTCGCACTACGCATATTGTTTTCCTCTGAGCGATGGATGGATTCGCGGTGGGATTGCGGTTGACTCTTCGGCCGGAGGCCCCGGCCATGGCTGGCTGCGCGCAGCCCCGCAACGGCCGGGCGCGCGCATGCCATATTCCGGTCAGGCCTTGGGCGCTTCGCCGCCGATGGCGTCCAGCTTGATCTGGATCAACTGGCGGCTGGGATCCTTGGCTTCGGTCTTTTCCAGCGCCAGCTTGTAGGCGGCGCGGGCATCGTCGCGCTTGCCCTGGGCCAGCAGCACATCGCCCTTGCGGTCGGCAATGGCGCCGGCGAACTGCGCCGGGAAGTCCCCCGACAATACCTTCAGGGCATCGTCATAGGCCTTGGCGTCGAGCATCACGCCGGCCAGGCGCACCGCTGCGATCGCCTTGTATTCAGGGCCGCGGCCATGGTCGAGCACCCACTGCAACTGCTTGCGGGCGGCGTCCGTATCATTGGCGTCAAAGGCCGACTTGGCGGCCACCAACGCGCTCATTTCGGCATAGGCGGTGCCGCTGAACTTATCCTGGATGTCGGCCGCGGTGCGCTGCACCTTGGCATTGTCCTTGGCCGCCAGCGACTTCTGCTGTTCTTCATACAGGACCGAGGCTTGCCCCGCCTGCCGGGACTGGTAGGTGTTCCAACCGGTCCAGGCGGCATAGGCCGCCAGCGCAACGATCACCAGCCAGGTAACCAGATTGCCGTATTTCGCCCACCATGCCTTGATGGAGTCGAGCTGTTCTTGTTCTTCGAGATCGTATGCCATGTAACTCTGCAAAAAGTCTTATCGATTAGGGATGGTAGTGCACGTGCTCGTGATCATGTCCATGATCGTGGCCATCGACGATCTGGTCGACGATGTAGTCGACCACCGCATCGAACGCCATGCTGTCCTGGTTGGCCCGGCCGTCGCCGGCGTCGCCCTCGCGCAGGTGCTTGACGGTCGCCGTGCCGGATTTCACTTCGTCTTCGCCGATGATCACGGCGAAGGCGGCGCCGCTGCCGTCGGCGCGCTTCATCTGCGCCTTGAAGCTGCCGCCGCCGTTCGACGATGCGCAATGTAGCACAACATCGAGGCCGGCAGTCCGCAAACGCTCGGCCAATACGAAAGATTGCATCTGCGCATCTTCGCCTTGATGCACCAGGTAGACATCGCACTGGTTGGGGGCGTATTGCTCGCCGCTGGCTTTCATCAGCTCCAGCAGGCGCTCAACGCCCATGGCGAAGCCGCAGGCCGGCGTCGGCTTGCCGCCGAACATCTCGACCAGCGGATCGTAGCGGCCGCCGCCGCAGACCGTGCCTTGCGAGCCGAGCTGGTCGGTGACCCATTCGAACACGGTGCGGTTGTAGTAGTCCATGCCGCGCACCAGGCGCGGGTTGATGGTGAACGGAATATTGTTGTGGCGCAGGATCTTCTGCACGCCCTCGAAGTGTGCCTTCGATTCCTCGCCCAGGTAATCCAGCAGTTGGGGCGCGCCATTGACCATTGCCTGCATGGCCGGATTCTTGGTGTCCAGGATGCGCAGCGGATTGGAATGCAGGCGACGCTGGGCGTCGGTATCCAGCAATTCCTTGTGCTGCTCGAAATAGGCGATCAGGTCGGCGCGGTGCTTGTTGCGCTCCTGCGCATCGCCGATGGAATTCAGCTCAAGGCGGATGTCGGACAGGCCCAGGTCGTCCCACAGGCGCTGGCACATCATGATCAGTTCGGCATCGATGTCCGGGCCGGTAAAGCCGACCGCTTCCGCGCCGACCTGGTGGAACTGGCGATAGCGGCCACGCTGCGGACGCTCATGGCGGAACATGGGGCCGACGTACCACAGGCGCTTGGGGCCGTCGTAGGTCAGGTTGTGCTCCAGCGCGGCGCGCACCACGCCGGCGGTGTTTTCCGGACGCAGGGTCAGGTTGTCGCCGTTCATGGAATCGGTGAAGGAATACATTTCCTTCTCGACGATGTCGGTCACCTCGCCCAGGCCGCGCGCGAACAGCGCGGTCGGCTCGACGATGGGCGTGCGGATCTGCTGGAAGCCGTAGCTCTTGAGCACCGAATGCACAGTGTTCTCGAACAGCTCCCACAACGGCGCGTCGGCGGGCAGGATGTCATTCATCCCTTTGACGCCAACGATCTTCTCGACTTTCTTTTGCTCTGACATACCGATACCGGATAGTGTTGTCTTCAATTCAAACTGGATTGCCTGCCATCGCCCGTGATGCACGGCGCATGGCAAGCGCAAGTGTACTGTATCGCTACGGCCGCGCTTTCCCTCCCGCGACCTAAAACGTGGTCAGGCCTGGCCGTTCTGGCCCGCCTGGCCATAGCGGGTCTGGACATACTCCAGCACCACGCTCTGGAATTCCTCGGCAATGCGTTCGCCGCGCAGCGTCATCCGCTTTTCGCCATCGATAAAGACCGGCGCGGCCGGCGACTCGCCGGTGCCGGGCAGGCTGATGCCGATGTTGGCATGCTTGGATTCGCCGGGGCCGTTGACGATGCATCCCATCACCGCCACGTTCATGCTCTCGACGCCGGGGTACTTGCCCTTCCACACCGGCATCTGGTCGCGCAGGTAGGTCTGGATCTTGTCGGCCAGGTCCTGGAACACGGTCGAGGTGGTGCGTCCGCAGCCGGGGCAGGCGATCACCATCGGGGTGAACTTGCGCAGGCCCATGGTCTGCAGGATTTCCTGGCCGACCACCACTTCCCTGGTGCGATCGCCGCCCGGCTCGGGCGTGAGCGAAATACGGATGGTGTCGCCGATGCCTTCTTGCAACAACACCGACAGCGCCGCCGTGGATGCGACGATGCCCTTGCTGCCCATGCCGGCCTCGGTCAGCCCCAAATGCAGCGGATAGTCGCAACGGCGCGCCAGTTCACGATATACCGCGATCAGGTCCTGCACGCCGGAGACCTTGCACGAGAGGATGATCTTGTCGCCCGCCAGCCCCAGCTCTTCGGCGCGCTGGGCATTCTCAATGGCGGAAGTCACCAGCGCCTCGTACATCACCGCCTGTGCCGGCCAAGGTTCGGCGCGGCCGGCGTTCTCGTCCATGATGCGCGCCAGCAGCGCCTGGTCCAGGCTGCCCCAGTTGACGCCGATGCGCACCGGCTTGTCATACTGGCAAGCTACTTCGATCATCTGGGCGAACTGGGTGTCGCGCTTGGCGCCCTTGCCGACGTTGCCGGGGTTGATGCGGTACTTCGACAAGGCCTTGGCGCAGTCCGGGTATTCGGTCAGCAGCGTATGGCCGTTGTAATGAAAATCCCCCACCAGCGGCACGTCCACGCCCATGCGGTCGAGCTGCTCGCGGATGGCCGGCACGGCGGCGGCGGCTTCCGGCGTATTGACCGTCAGGCGCACCACTTCCGAGCCGGCGCGCGCCAGATCCTTGATCTGGATCGCGGTCCCGATGGCGTCCGCGGTATCGGTATTGGTCATCGACTGCACCATCACCGGGGCGCCGCCGCCGACGGCGATCTGGCGCGCGCCGTGGCTGATCAGCACGCGGCGGCTCTGGCGGCGGGCCCAGGGCCCGGAAGCGATCGGGGAAGAAGACATGGCGTCAATTCAAATTCAAACGTGCGACATTGCTGCCGTTTGCAGGTTTCAGGTCCAGCGGCTGGCCGCGCAACGTGGCGTCGACACCGGCGGCGTTGCCGACCACCAGCATTGCAGCATCCGATATGTCGAATGCTTCAGTGGTTCCCGCCTTGAGCAGGCGCGAAATCAGCGTGGTCTTGTCCGCGCGGCGGATCTCCACCCACGAATCCTCGCGGAAGGTCAGCCGCAACAGATCCTTGCTGTTGACGATATGCAATCCAAGCGGCTCTGCTGCGGCAGTTGCCTGCGCCGACGCCGGCTGGCCAGTTGCCGCGGCTGCGGCTGCGGCTGCAGCCGCCGGCGCCCCCGTTCCAGGCGGCGTACTTGCCGGCACCGATGCCGAGGGCGTTGACGGCACGACCGGCGCAGCCTTGGCCGGCTCCACCGGCACCGCATTGGCCGTCTTGTCGGCGCTATCGCCGGACGCGGGCGCGATCGTTTCCACGCGGGCATTGACCGGGGTCTCCGAACCCGAGCCATCCGCGGCATTCGCATCCGGAGCGGATGCGGCCTCCGGCACGGCCGAGGAATCCGCCGGGTGCGCCTTGAGCCACGCCAATTGCGGCACATTGTCGGCCACATCGGTCCAGCGCACGGCGGCCGCGCCGGCCGCCACGGCCACCACCAGCGCGCCGATGATCACCGCCGCCGCGGAAGTGTTGCCCCGGCCGCCCATCATCGCCGGCAAAGGCGCCTCGGAAAACGGCGTCGACAGCGAATACTGCGGCACGATGTGGTCGCGCTGCGCCACCGGCGACTCCTGCGGCATGCCGGCGATCACTTCATTGGCATCCAGCCCCAATGCCTTGGCATAGCTGCGCACAAAACCGCGCGCCACGGCCAGGCCCGGCAAGACCGAATAGTTGTCCGCCTCGATCGCCTGGATCTGGCGCGGCGCCAGCTTGACCAGACTGGCGACCTGCTCCACCGACCACCCCTTCTTCTGCCGCTGCGCAGCCAGCACGGCGCCCGGCAAGGGCAACGCGGGAGCGGGCGAAGGCTGAACGCCTTCCTGCGGCAAAGGCACTTCGTTCATTTGTTGATCACTCATCAAATGCTCCACATGGAAAAACTTTTTTTAAACCGGCCCATGCCGGATTCTTCTGGAGCGTCCCGGCGCAATGCTCGCTGCGCCCCTCCCGGGAATTCGACAATTGCAGCGTGCGCCGCATGAAGCATGCGGCGCACGTAAAAACCTTGAACAACAAATACAAAAGGACGCCCGGCAACGGCCAAAAAGCGCGCCGCCGGCGTCCTTGCGGAGACAACGGCAAACCACATCCCCAAGCGCGTCGATGACACTGTCGCGCCTGTAGCGGCGGATCGGATGGGACGGCTGAGCGAAACATTCAGCAAACCTGCCGTCACCCGGTGATCTCCACGATGCGGCCGAAATCCTTGCCGAACTTGCCCTGGTACTCCGCCATCTTCTGCATGCGCTCCTGCACGCGGGTGCGATCCTTGACCTCGCCCGCCAGTTGCCCGCAGGCGGCATCGATATCGTCGCCGCGCGTCTTGCGGATGGTGGTGACGATGCCCGCATCCATCAGGATCTGCGCGAACGCCTTGATGCGCGGGTTGTGCGAACGCTTCAATCCCGACTCGGGGAAGGGATTGAAGGGAATCAGGTTGAATTTGCATGGGATGGCGGTATCGCCCTGCGTCACCAGCTCCACCAGCTCGCGGGCATTGGTATCGCTGTCGTTGACGCCGTCCAGCATGCAGTATTCGAAAGTAATGAAGTCGCGCGGGGCGAATTCGAGGTAGCGCTGGCACGCCGCCATCAGTTCGCGCAGCGGATGCTTGCGGTTCAGGGGAATGAGCCCATCGCGCAGCGCATCGTTGGAAGCGTGCAGCGACACCGCCAACGCCACCGGGCATTCCTGCGCCAGCTTGTCGATCATCGGCACCACGCCGGAAGTCGACAGCGTCACGCGGCGGCGCGACAAGCCGTAGGCATTGTCGTCCAGCATCAGCCGCAGCGCGGTGACGGTCGGTTCGAAGTTGAGCAGGGGCTCGCCCATGCCCATCATCACCACGTTGGTGATCTGGCGCTCGCCCTTGGGGCCGCCTTCGATGCCCTTGGTCTTGCGCAGCTCGAATTCCGCCATCCACAGCTGGCCGATGATTTCGGCCACGCTGAGATTGCGGTTGAAGCCCTGCTTGCCGGTCGAGCAGAACCGGCAATTGACTGCGCAGCCCGCCTGCGTGGAAATGCATAGCGTGCCGCGGTTTTCTTCGGGGATGAACACGGTTTCCACCGCATTGCCCTGGCCCACGTCCACCAGCCACTTGCGGGTGCCGTCGGTGGAAGTGTGGTCGCTGATGATGGCCGGCGCACGCACTTCGGCGCGGGTCTTCAGCTTGTCGCGCAACGATTTGGCCAGATCGGTCATCTGATCGAAATCAGCGACGCCGAACTGGTGTATCCATCGTTGCAATTGCTTGGCGCGAAACGGCTTCTCACCCAACTCGCCGCAATAAGCGACGAGTTGCGCGGGATCCATATCCAGCAGGTTGGTGAGAGCTGTAGTCATGATGCCTTCGGCTGGGAGCTGAACGGAAAGGCGCGGCAAGAACCGCTGCGCCGGTTTCCGCCCAAATCCGGAAAACCGATCAAAAACAGGAACAGATTAACGCGAATAGACGTTCAGTGCCGGGAAGAAATAAGCGATTTCGACCTTGGCGGTTTCTTCGGCGTCCGAACCGTGCACGGCGTTGGCGTCGATGGAGTCGGCGAAGTCGGCGCGGATGGTGCCCTTCTCGGCCTTCTTCGGATCGGTCGCGCCCATCAGGTCGCGGTTCTTCAGGATGGCGCCTTCGCCTTCCAGCACCTGGATCACGACCGGGCCGGACACCATGAAGTCCACCAGGTCCTTGAAGAAAGGACGCTCGCGGTGCACGGCGTAGAAGCCTTCGGCTTCAGCGCGCGACAGTTGGGCCATGCGCGCGGCGATGATCTTCAGGCCGGCGTTTTCGAAACGGGTGTAGATCTGGCCGATCACGTTCTTAGCCACAGCGTCCGGCTTGATGATCGACAGGGTGCGTTGAATTGCCATGAGAAAAAACTCCAATAAAAATAATGGCTTAAAGCCAATAATTGATAATCCAATGAACCTTGTATTTTAGCATGAAACCATCAACTGACATGGCAATTCGAGGCCTGCAGACGGCCTTTACGCTTGATTTTCTGCCATATATCCAGCGCCGGCTCGAACTTCAACGTCCGGCCGCCTGTCTTAAGCAGGACGCGCCGTGCTATGCTGTCACTCGCATTTCAACGCAATCGGAGGACAAATGAACCAACATCTGGATACGACTTTCGGCCATTCGACCGTGGGCCTGGCCACTCGCAACCGCGTGCTGCGCAACACCTACTGGCTGCTGGCGCTGTCGATGATCCCAACCGTGCTGGGCGCCTGGCTGGGCGTGCAGCTGCATTTCAGCCTGTTCGCCGGCAGCCCGATGATCGGCTTCGTGCTGTTTCTGGCAATCGCCTTCGGTTTCTTCTATGCCATTGAAAAGACCAAGAATTCCGGCCTGGGCGTAGTCGTGCTGCTGGGCTTCACCTTCTTCATGGGGCTGATGCTGTCGCGCCTGATCGAGTTCACGCTGGGCTTTTCCAACGGCGGCGCGCTGATCATGACGGCCTTCGGCGGCACCGCGGTCATCTTCGGCGGCATGGCGACCATCGCCACCGTTTCTAAGCGCGACTTCTCCGGCATGGGCAAATTCCTGTTCGCCGGCGTGCTGGTGATCCTGGTGGCGTCGGTGGCCAATATCTTCCTGCACATGCCCGCGCTGCAACTGGCCATTTCGGCCATTGCCATCGCCATCTTCTCGGCCTACATCCTGTTCGATGTGCAACGCGTGGTCAACGGCGGCGAGACCAACTACATCTCGGCGACGCTGGCGATTTACCTGGACGTCTACAACGTCTTCGTGAACTTGCTGTCGATCCTGGGCATCCTGGGCGGCAACCGCGACTGAAGCCCCTGCCCAATACGGAAAAGCCGGCGCAAGCCGGCTTTTTTTATTGGATCGACAACAACTTACGCCGGCAGATCGAATACCGCGATCGATTCGACGTGGGCCGTATGCGGGAACATGTTGACCACCCCGGCATACTTCAATGCATAGCCCCCCAGATGCACCAGCACCCCCGCGTCGCGCGCCAGCGTAGCCGGGTTGCACGAAACGTAGACGATGCGCCTGGGCTTGAGGTGCTGCTGCTCCGGCGGCAGCTCGACCAGCGCCTTGCACACCTCCATCGCGCCTTCCCGCGGCGGGTCGACCAGCATGCGGTCGAACTTGCCCAGCGCCACGAAATCCTCGGGCTTGGCCTCGAACAGGTTGCGGCAGTAGAACGTCGTCTTGCCATCCACGCCGTTGACCTTGGCGTTGTCCAGCGCGCGCTCGGTCAGCGCGGTGCTGCCTTCGATCCCTACCACCTCGCGCGCCTGCGTGGCCAGCGGCAGCGTGAAATTGCCCAGGCCGCAGAACAGGTCGGCCACGCGGTCTTGCGGCTGCACATCCAGCAGGCGCAATGCCCGCGCCACCAGGACGCGGTTGATCTGGTGATTGACCTGGGTGAAATCGGTCGGCTTGAACGGCATGCGGATGCCGAATTCCGGCAGCGTGTATTGCAGCTTCGATTGCGCCGGATAGTAAGGCGCGGCCGTATCCGGCCCCTTGGTCTGCAGCCACCATTCGATCTTATGCAGGTCGGCAAACGCCTTCAGGCTGACCTCATCGGCCGCACTCAGCGCCTCCATGATGCGCAACACCAGTACCGTGACCTTGGCGCCGTCATCGCCCTCGCCCACCGCCAGCTCGATTTGCGGCAAGCGGTCGCGGATCGACAGGCCGGCAATCAGTTCGCGCAGCGGCACCAGCAACGCCGAGACATTGGGCGGCAGGATCTCGCAAGTCTTCATGTCGGCGATGAAGGACGAACGCTTTTCATGGAAACCCACCAGCATGCCGCCTTTCTTGGCCACATGGCGCACCGAGATGCGGGCGCGGTAACGATAACCCCAGGTCGGCCCGTAGATCGGGCGCAGCATGGTTTCGGCCTTGGTCTTGCCAAGATGCCAAAGATTGTCTTCCAGTACCCGCTGCTTCATCGCCACCTGCGCAGACGGCTCCAGGTGCTGCATGGCGCAGCCGCCGCACGTGCCGAAATAATCGCAGCGCGGTTTGACCCGCAGCGAAGATTCGCGATGCAGCGCCGTCATGGTGGCTGCTTCCCACTTGGGTTTTCTGCGGAAGGATTCGAAGCTGACCAGTTCGCCGGGCAAGGCGCCCTCGACGAAGATCACCTTGCCTTGGGTGCCGTCCTCGTTTTGAAGATGGCCGACGCCGCGCCCATCCATATCGAGCGACTTGATTTCAATGATGATGTCTTGTTGCATGAAGGAAACCGCAGGGTGGGACCGGAGCGCCATGCGCCCCAATTGTCCGCTGCCAGAAAACAAAAGCGATATTGTCCGCGATCCGGCAGCCGGAGGGAAGCACGATGCGCGCCCGGCGCAAGGAATCAGGATGGCGCGCCGCCGGCGGGCGCATAGAGTGACCTGGAATGCGGCTCAGAACAAGGCGTCGCGGTTGACCCCGCGCGACGCCAGCAGCCGTTTCAGCTTGACCAGCGCCTCCTGCTGCACCTGACGCACCCGCTCGCGGGTGATGCCCATTTCGCCCGCAAGCTGCTCCAACGTGGAAGGATCGTCGTTATCCAGGCCGAAGCGGCGCGCCACGATCACGCGCTGTTTTTCTGACAGGCTCTTGAGCCACTCCCGGATCAGGATCGCCATTTCATGGCTCTCGGCGCGACTGTCGGGATGCTCCTCCACCGCGCTGGGCAGCAGGTCCATCAAGCTGGCTTGCGGATCGTTGTCCAACGGCGTATCCAGGGATGCCGCATGCTCGGACAAGGCCAGCACGTCCTGCACCTCCTCCACCGGCCGCTCGACCAGGTGGGCGATATCTTCGACGCTGGCGTCACGGCCGTTGTGCTGCTGGGCCTCCAGGTGGTACTTGGCGCGCAGGATTTGGTTCAGCTCGCGCACCATATGCACCGGCAGGCGCACGGTGCGCGCCTGGTTCATGATGGCGCGTTCGATGCTCTGGCGTATCCACCAGGTCGCATAGGTCGAAAAACGGAAGCCGCGCTCGGGTTCGAACTTGTCGATGGCGCGCATGAGACCGAGATTGCCCTCCTCGATCAGGTCCAGCAAGGCCACGCCACGGTTGATGTAATGCTTGGCGATGGATACCACCAGCCGCAGGTTGTGCTCGATCATCTTCTGCCGCGCGATGAACTCGCCCTGCTTGGCCAGGGTGGCGTAGTGCAGCTCCTCGGCCGCGCTCAGCAACGGCTTGGCGCCGATCTTGTTGAGGTAGTGCTGGGTGGTGTCAGTGGACAGTTCGGCGGCGAGCACCTTCTTGAGCTCGTCCACACCTTCGGCCACCGCCGGCTCCTGCTGCTGTTCCACGGCGGCAGCGGGGTCGCCATCGGTCACTTCCGGCTCATCGACCTCCTCGATGGGGTCGTCAATATCCTCGCTGGGAGGGTCCTGGTCTGGCAAGTGATCGCGGCGATTGCTTGTCATGTGCTAGAGCGTGTGATGAACCGTTTCAGTTCCCGCGCCGCCCCGGAACGGGGCCGCATGCAAGGCGCGGACGTACCGTGGCCGCGGGAGCAAGGCCACCGGCGCCCCGTCCCGGGACTGCCCTGAACGTTCCGGCGCGCCTTGTACTGCATCCATTCCGATCCGGATGCGGGAGCCGAGATCGTTCATGACACGCCCTAACGCGGCGGCAAATATTTCGCAGGATCGACAGGCTTGCCCTGTTGGCGGATTTCAAAGTGCAACTTCACGCTGTCGCTGTCGGAGTTGCCCATCTCGGCGATCCTCTGCCCCTTGGTGACGCTTTGTCCTTCCTTGACCAGGATGGCCTTGTTGTGCGCATAGGCCGACAACAGGTTGTTCGTATGCTTGATGATCACCAGGTTGCCATAGCCGCGGATGCCGCTGCCGGCATACATGACCTTGCCCGCGCCGGCAGCCAGCACCGGCTGGCCGGATTTGCCTGCAATGTCCAGGCCCTTCTTGCCACCGTCGAAAGTGCCGACCACCTTGCCTTCGGCCGGCCACATCCAGGACACTCCTTCGTCATCGGTCGCCACCGGCGCCGGCTTCTCCGCGGGGTGCGCAGGCTCGGCCTTGGCCGGCGCCGCAGGCGCCGTTGCGGCCGGCGCGGCCGCCGTGTCCGGCTTCTCCAGCTCCGCCAATGCGCTTTCCGAATAAGCCCGCTTGTCGCCGTGCGGGCCGGTCTTGTTCGACACCCCGGCCGCAGTCGCGGCCGGCGTCGCCGCACCGGGCGCGCCCAGCGGCTTGACTTCGATCCCCGAGGCCGGCACCGGCGCCACCGCCGCAGTCTGGGCCTGGCCGCCTGCGCCGTCGGGCGGCGCCACGCGCAGCACCTGGTCGACCTTGATGTCGTTCGGGTTGCTCAGGTTGTTCCAGGCGACGATGTCGCGATAGCTTTGGCCAGCCTCAAGCGCGATGCGATAAAGGGTGTCGCCCTTCTTCACCGTGTAGTAGCCGCGCCCGGCCGGCGCCGCTGCAGGCGCTGCTGCCGACGCGGCTTCAGCCGGTTTGCCGCTGCTGGTGCGCTCGACAACCGGCGCCTGCTGATTGGGCGTCGAGCTGCAAGCAGCCAAAATCCCGACGACACTCCCCAGCACAGCCAAACGAATTTTCTTCATGCTCTTACATTAAATTTTTGTACAACGCTGGTTGACCTACGGCCAGCGTGAGAAGTTCATCCAGGGGAAACGCAAGCCGCGACCGCCCGTTTGCCGGCCGCCTTGCCACTTCGCCATCATTGCCAGACTGCACCATGCCTTTGCTCCATGATACTTGCCGCCTCCTGCCTCATGCCTGTTTCGGCAATCCGTTGCAGATCTTGATACCGGCGCCAATCCATCCTATAACGAGCCAACAGGGGTGGCGATGCGCCTGCCCCGCCCTATACCGTTCCCGGCCGCAACGGCACGAAATGGCATTGCTCCATGGTCGTGCGGCGCCATTCGTAGCGGTCTACGCGTTCGATCAGCTCCAGCACTTGCTGGCGCGCGCCTACCGGCGCCACCAGGCGGCCGCCCACGGCCAGTTGTTCCAGCAAAGCTTGCGGCACCTCAAGGCCTGCGGCCGCCAGAATGATGCCGTCGAACGGCGCCACTTGAGGCAAGCCAAGCATACCATCTCCGTAATGCAAGCGGATATTTGCAATCCTCAGCGGCCGCAGGTTGTTCTTGGCCAGTTCATGCAGCGGCTTGATGCGTTCGATCGAATACACCTCCCCCGCCACCCGCGACAACACCGCCGCCTGGTAGCCGCAGCCGGTGCCGATTTCCAGCACGCGGTCAAGCCTGCCGCCGTGGCGGTTCTGGCGCATGATCTCTATCATGCGCGCCACGATGTAAGGCTGGGAAATGGTCTGGTGGTGGCCAATCGGCAAGGAGGCATCGATATATGCCTGGCTGGCCAGCCCCGGTTCGACGAACATATGGCGCGGCACCGCCTCCAGCGCCGCCAGCACCTTGGCGTCGGCCACGCCTTGCTTGGCCACGCGCGCCACCATCGCACGGCGCACGGCTTCCGACGCCAGCGGCGATGCATGGCTGGAATTGTTGGTCTGGGTGACCGTCATCACATTCCCGACCGCCGTCCTGGGCGCCGGAGCGGCGCTCAACAGCGGCTGTGCCGGCGTCTGCGGCCTGGAGGCTGCCGGCAGCGGCGACGGCTGTGAACGCAACGCCTGCGACAGCCCTTGCTGCACCGGATTGAGCGGCTTGGGCGCGCCACGTTCGGCCCGCTGCGAAGACAGCGCCGCATTCTTGGCTGCAGTCTGCGTGGTGGCTTGCGCGCGCGCGCCATTGGCCACCGTCTTGGCGGAAGCGGCGCCATTCTTTTTCTTGTCCACCACCGAAGACAGGCTCAGCGGAAAGCGGCTCTGCTTGTCGTTCATGCAAGCGCTTTCTTCAGGTTGTCCAGTTGGGCGCGGTGGGTCAGGTCGATCTGCAACGGGGTGATCGAGACATAGCCGTTCGATGTCGCATGGAAATCGGTGCCCTCGCCGGCATCCTTGGCCGCGCCCGCCGGACCGATCCAATACAGGTCGCGCCCATGCGGATCGACCAGCTTGTGCACCGGCTCGGACATGTGGCGCTTGCCCAGGCGCGTGGCCACGCAACCCTTCAATTCTTCATAGGGAAGATTGGGGATATTCACGTTCAGCAGGTAAGGCTTGGGCAACGCGTCGAACTGGCGCTCGACCACTTCGCGCGCAATGCGCGCGGCCGCCTTCAGCTCGGCCCACCCCTTGTGCAACTGCGAAAAGGCGATCGAAGGGATGCCGAACAGGAAACCCTCGGTCGCCGCAGCGACCGTTCCCGAGTACAACGTATCGTCACCCATGTTCTGGCCCTGGTTGATGCCGGAGACGATCAGGTCGGGCCGTTCCTTGAGCAATCCGGTCAGCGCCACATGGACGCAATCGGAGGGTGTGCCGTTGAGGTAGTAGAAACCGTTGGCGGCTTGTTCCACCCAGAGCGGGCGATCCAGGGTGAGCGAATTGGAGCTGCCGGAACGGTTGCTGTCCGGCGCCACGACAGTGATATCGGCGATGGGCGCAAGCACTTCGGCCAAGGCGTTGATGCCTGGCGCAAGGTAGCCATCGTCGTTGCTGATGAGGATTTTCATTGGCTGCATTTTAACCGAAGGCCGGAGATAAGAATCGGCGATACGGCAGACAACATCGCGCGTGCCGGCTCAAGCCAGGTCGGGCTCGGGCTGTGACGCCGCAGCCTGTTCCTCGGCGCGGGAAGCCGCCTGCTGGCGGAAGAATTCCTGCACGACAGCAGCCTCGCGGGTCCGCTTGAACGGGGGCAGGCTCTGCCAGATGCGGCGGCCGTAGTTTTTGCTGATGATGCGGGGATCGCAGATCATCAGCACGCCGCGATCGCCTTCATCGCGGATCAGGCGTCCCGCTCCCTGCTTGAGGTTGATGATGGCGGCCGGCAACTGGTGGTGCACGAAACCGTTCAAGCCCTGCTTTTCCATTTCGGCAATGCGCGCGGCCAGCACCGGATCGTCCGGCGGCGAGAATGGCAGCTTGTCGATGATCACCAGCGAAAGCGCATCGCCGCGCACGTCCACGCCCTCCCAGAAACTCTGGCTGCCGATCAGCACGCCATTACCGGCGGCCCGGAAACGATCCAGCAATTCGGTGCGCCCGGCCTCGCCCTGCACGAACAGCGGGTAAGGCAGCTGGCGCGCCTCGAACTCGGCCCGCAGGCGCTCGGCGGCGCGGTTGACCGCGCGCAGCGTGGTGCACAGGAAGAAACAGCGACCGCCGGCGGCTTCGATGATGGGCAAAGCGGCATCGATGACGGCGTCGGTGTACTCGAAAGAATTGGGCTGCGGCAGATGTTGCGGCACATACAAGATGCCCTGCTGCTCGTAGTCGAACGGGCTGGGCCAGGACTCGGCCGGCTCATTCCACAAGCCCATCTGGGAGGCATAGTGGTTGAAGTCGCGCTTCACCGCCAGCGTGGCTGACGTGAAAATCCAGGAACGCGGCGTGCTTTCGCGCTGCTTGTTGAAGATCGGCGCGATCGACAGCGGCGTACGATGCAACTGCAGCGAAGACGAATACGCCTCCACCCATTGCACATAGAACTGCTTCTCCTGAGGCGCCTCCGTCCCGGCCTCCTCCTTGCCCGGCTTGTCCGCTGCCGGCTTGGTCGGCGCCGCCCCCGGCAAGACGTTCCAGTTTTCCAGCTGGCGCAGGATCTCGTTGGCGCGGTCGCGGCATTGCTGGATGGTTTCGGCGCGTTCGGCCTGCTTTTCCAGCACGGCGATCATGTCGCCCATACAGTCCTTGAGCGTATCCAGGGCGGGGAAGAACACGCTGGATGCGGCGATCTGGTTGAGCGCCAGGCGCACCGAGTCTTCCGGGAAAGCCAGTCGCAGGTCGCGCGCGGCACGTTCCACCGCCGCCACCAGGCGCGCCCAGTCGGCGCCGTCCCGTGCGTGCGACAAGCCTTCGGCCAGCACGTCGCGGCACAGCTCCAGCACCTGCGAGGTCGACACGGTATCGCCGAAGAACAGCGTGGCCGTTTCGGGCAACTGGTGCGCCTCGTCGAAAATCACCGTATTGGCCGCCGGCAGCAGCTCGGCGATGCCGGTGTCCTTCAAGGCCACGTCGGCGAAGAACAAATGGTGGTTGACCACCACCACATCGGCCTGCTGGGCCTCCTTGCGCGCCTTCATCACGAAACAATCCTGGTAATACTGGCATTCGGAGCCGAAGCAGGTATCGCGGGTGGAGGTGACCAGGTTCCAGACCGACGCCGTCTCGGGCACCTTGGTCAGTTCGGCTTTGTCGCCTGAAGACGTGGTTTTCATGAAGCGCGAGATCTCGCGCAGATAGCCGACATCCTCGCGCGCGGTCAGGCGGCCGTTTTGCAGCGTGCGCTCAAGGTGGAAATGGCAGACGTAATTGGAGCGCCCCTTCAGCAGCGCGACCGAAACCGGCGCCTGCAGGGCTTTGCGCACGGTCGGGATGTCGCGCGTGTAGAGCTGGTCCTGCAGCGTCTTGGTGCCGGTGGAGACGATCACCTTGCCGCCCCATAGCAAGGCCGGAACCAGGTAGGCGAAGGTCTTGCCGGTGCCGGTGCCGGCCTCGGCGATCAAGGTTCCCCGGTTGGCAATGGCCGAGGCGATCGCCTTGGCCATTGCCGTTTGCGAATGGCGCGGCCGGTAGCTGCCGACGGCGCCGCCCAGCGCCCCTCCGGCGCCGAACAGCTGTTCGATCTCGGCATCATGGATACCTGGTGTTTCCGATACGGCGGTATCTTCTTGAGCGCTCACTGCAGCAAACCTGTAGGGATGAAAAAACGGAATCGCGGATTGGCCGGACCAAGGATGCCAAACAAGGCAAACCGCGATAAGCCACTATAACCCGCTATTTTACGCGGAGTCGGCGCGGCAAGCCGTATCGGTATGCCGGCCTGATGTCCGGATCAAAATATGGCGGAGCCGGCGCGCCGAAGGCAACGGGATTACGCCGGAATATCGGGAACCAGCTGCATCTTCAGCAGGGAAATATGATCCTTCAGTTGCAGCTTGCGCTTCTTCAGGCGGCGCAACTGGAGGTCTTCCGCACGCGGATCGCGCATGAGCAAGTCGATCACACTGTCGAGGTCGCGGTGTTCGACCTCGAGTTCGATGATACGGCGCTGGATGTCTTCGCGATGCGTGCTGGTCATAATGAATGGCTGAATGCGTATCTGGCTTCAGGCCGGAAGCGGCGGCCGATACGCTGTCAACGCGCGGCCCGACCTTGCTTCCGGGGAAATGAGTGCTGGGGCCTGTTAACAATGCCTGTAAATGCTGACAGGCCCTAGTGTAATCCAGCCCTGTCGCGCCAACAATCGCCCGTGGGGGCGCCGCCCTTACTTGGCAGCAGGCGGCGTCCCGGATTGCGCCTCGCGCTTTTTGCGTTCGGCGCGCTCGCGCTCGTTCTCGGCCTTCTTGCGCTCCACCTCCAGGCGATGGGCTTCCGCCTCCTTGATGCGCTGCTCGCGGGCGGCCGCATTGGCTGCGCGTTCGGGCGCGCGGGCCGCTTCTTCCGCCTGTTGCTGCCGCATCCTGGCCTCATGCTCCCGGATACGGTAGTCCGCCGGCTGCCCCTGGCTTTGGTCGATGCGCTGTTGCACCTGCTGGCGCTTGGCGTCGCTATCCTGCACCTTGCGCGCGGAATCCGCTTCTTTCTGCTTCTGTTCCTGCAGGCGGCGCGCGGAGTCCTCTTGGTCCTTCTTGCGCTGTTCGGCCAGGGCCTCGTCGCGCTCGTCCACATTCGCCTGGCGCTGGTAGGTGTTGGCTTCGATCTCCACCTGCTTGATGCGGCTTTCAGCCATCCGCTTGCGCTCCTTGGCATCTTCCAGGCAGGACGTCACCAGGAACTTTTGATAGCAGGCGCGCTGGTCGACGATGTAGCGCACGCCGAGCGCATCCCGGTCCTGAGCCGCCTCGGCCAATGCCTTTTCCGCGACCTCGCGGGATTTGATCGAGCCGGCCGGATAGCGCTCGGTAATCGGCGCGCGCGCCTCCAGCGCCTCCAATGCCGACCTGGACATGGGCGCCTGGCCCGCGGCAGGAGCCTGGCGATCCGTGGGCGCGGCAGTCTGCGCCGAACTCCATCCGGCGCCCAGCATCAGCGCCAGGCCGCAAAGAAAACGGGAAACGCCATTGGCATCAGCGAAGAAACCTTGCATGTAATTCTTGCCCATCTTGGTATGGTTCATGACAGCCGGTCGGCCACAATGCGGCGATCCGCCTCCAAATACTCTTTCGACTGCATCTCAATGATACGTGAAACGGTACGGTGAAACTCATTGGACAGGGTACCGACGGTGTAAAGCTCGTCCGGCTCCACCGCCGCCGACATGATCAGCTTGACCTTGTGGTCGTAGAACACGTCGATCAACCAGGTGAAACGGCGCGCCTCCGACGACATCGCCGCCGACATGCGCGGGATGCCGGACAGGATCACCGTCTGGAACTGGCTGGCCAGCTCCAGGTAGTCGTTCTGCGAGCGCGGGCCGCCGCACAAGGTCGCGAAATCGAACCAGATGGCGCTGCCGGCGCGGCGCAGCGCACGGATTTCGCGCGCCTCGATATGCACGCGCGGATCTTCGTCGGCGGTCTCGGCCACGGCGGCGAAGGCCTGGCGCAGCTCTTCATCGGTCTGCGCGCCGAGCGGCGTGTGATAGACCTTGACTTGCTCCAGCACGCGCTTGCGGTAGTCGATGCCGGCATCGATGTTCATGACATCCAGTTTTTCCTTGAGCAGCGCAATGGTCGGCAGCATGCGGTCGCGGTGCAAGCCGTCCGGGTACAGCGTTCCCGGCTCGTAGTTGGACGTCATCACGAAGGACACGCCGTTGTCGAACAGGCCCTTGAGCAGGTTGTAGAGGATCATCGCATCGGCGATGTCGGAGACGTGGAATTCGTCGAAGCAGATCAGGCGGTACTTCTTGGCGATGCGTTTGGCGACCTCATCCAGCGGATCGGCAATGCCCTTCAATTCGTCCAGCTGGCGGTGCACGTCGCGCATGAATTCATGGAAATGCAGGCGCGTCTTGCGCACCACCGGCACCACCGAATAGAAGCTGTCCATCAGGAACGACTTGCCGCGCCCCACCCCGCCCCACATGTACACGCCGCGCGGCACCGCCGGCCGGCTGATCAGGCGCTTGAAGGCCGACGCGCGCTGCGCCTTGTAGGCCACCCATTCCTCATACGCCTGCTGCAAGCGGGCGATCGCGCGCAATTGCGCTTCATCCGAGCCATAGCCGCGCTCGGCCAGCGAGTGTTCGTAGAATTGACGGACATCCATAGGAAATTCTCTTAAAACAAAAATGGGCGAGCCAGGCTCGCCCATTGCAGCAACAAATCAATGCTCAGCAATACGCGTGGGGCGTATTGTCGCATTGATCGCGCATCAGAAGTTCAGCGCGCGCTTGTCGACCGCCAGCGCCGCCTCCTTGGTCGCCTCGGACAGCGACGGGTGGGCGTGGCAGATACGGGCGATGTCTTCCGAAGAAGCGCGGAACTCCATGGCGACCACGGCTTCGGCAATCAGCTCCGACGCCATCGGGCCGACGATGTGCACGCCCAGGATTTCATCGGTCTTGGCATCGGCCAGGAACTTGACCATGCCCGAGGTATCGCCCAGCGCGCGTGCGCGGCCGTTGGCCAGGAACGGGAAGGTGCCTGCCTTGTACTGCACGCCTTCGGCCTTCAGTTGTTGCTCGGTCTTGCCGACCCAGGCGATTTCCGGCGAGGTGTAGATGACCCAGGGGATGGTGTTGAAGTTGACGTGGCCGTGCTGGCCGGCGATTCGCTCGGCCACCGCAACGCCTTCTTCCTCCGCCTTGTGCGCCAGCATCGGGCCGCGCACCACGTCGCCCACCGCCCACACGTTGGGCAGGTTGGTCTTGCAGTCGCCGTCGACGGCGATGAAGCCGCGTTCATCGAGCTTCAGGCCGACGCCTTCGGCGTTCAGGCCGATGGTGTTGGGGGTGCGGCCGATGGAGACGATCAGCTTGTCGAACTCGCCCTTTTGCGCGTCGCCCTTGCTGTCGGTGTACTCGACGGTGACGCCCTTCTTGCCCGCCTTGATCTCGCCGATCTTCACGCCCAGGCTCACGTTCAGGCCTTGCTTGGTCAGCAGCTTCTGTGCTTCCTTGGCGATCTGCTCATCGACTGCGCCCAGGAATGCCGGCAGCGCTTCCAGCACGGTCACTTCCGCGCCCAGGCGGCGCCATACCGAGCCCATTTCCAGGCCGATCACGCCGGCGCCGATCACGCCCAGTTTCTTCGGCACTTCGGTAATGGCCAGCGCGCCGGTGTTGGACAGGATCAGTTGTTCGTCGAACGGCACGCCCGGCAGTGCGCGGGCGTTGGAACCGGTAGCGACGATCACGTGCTTGGCGGTGACGGTTTCTTCGGCCGCGCCCGCAACCTTGATCTCATAGCCGTTGGCGTCGCCCTTGACGAAGGAGCCGCGGCCGTGGAAGAAGGCGACCTTGTTCTTCTTGAACAGGTACAGGATGCCGTCGTTGTTCTGCTTGACCACGGTGTTCTTGCGGCCCAGCATCTTATCCAGGTTCAGGCCCAGGCCCTTGACCTCGATGCCGTGCTCCGCGAAACCGTGGCTGGCATGCTCATAGTGCTCGGACGATTGCAGCAGCGCCTTGGACGGGATGCAACCGACGTTGGTGCAGGTGCCGCCCGGCGCCGGGCCGCCCTTGTCGTTCTTCCACTCGTCGATGCAAGCGGTGTTGAAACCCAGCTGGGCTGCGCGGATGGCGGCGATGTAACCGCCAGGGCCGCCACCGATGACGACCACGTCAAAATTCTTGCTCATGTTTTTTCCAATCTTGTCTATCGCGGACATGTATTCCGCGGATACAAAAAAGGCGCTGAAAAGAAAAGGTTTTCAGCGCCGATCCGGCTCTGTGGGCTGTCGGGCAGGCGTAGCGAGCGAGCCGAGGTCGTCGAGAGAAGCGCAGCCGTACTGAAGTACGGCGAGCATCGCATCGGCGAGATCGGTTCGCGCAGTAGCCTGCCCGGCAGTCATTAGAGATCGAGCAGGAGGCGTGCGGGATCTTCCAGCGCTTCCTTGATCGCCACCAGCGACAGGACGGCTTCACGGCCGTCGATGATGCGGTGGTCGTAGGACAGCGCGAAGTAGTTCATCGGACGGATCACGATCTGGCCGTTCTCAACCACGGCGCGATCCTTGGTGGCGTGGATGCCCAGGATCGCCGACTGCGGCGGGTTGATGATCGGGGTCGACAGCATCGAGCCGAAGGTGCCGCCGTTGGAGACGGTGAAGGTGCCGCCCGACAGTTCTTCGATCGACAGCTTGCCGTCCTTGGCCTTCTGGCCGAATTCGCCGATCTTCTTCTCGATGTCGGCGATCGACATCTGGTCGGCGTCGCGCAGGACAGGAACCACCAGGCCGCGCGGCGAGCCGACGGCCACGCCGATGTCGAAGTAGCCGTGGTAGACGATGTCGTTGCCGTCAACCGAAGCGTTGACGATCGGGTACTTCTTCAGCGCGTGCACCACCGCCTTGACGAAGAAGGACATGAAGCCCAGCTTGACGCCGTGTTCCTTCTCGAACTTGTCCTTGTACTTGTTGCGCAGGTCGATGACCGGCTGCATGTTGATTTCGTTGAAGGTGGTCAGGATGGCGTTGGTCGCTTGCGATTGCAGCAGGCGCTCGGCCACGCGAGCGCGCAGGCGGCTCATCGGCACGCGCTGTTCCGGACGGTTTTCCAGGCCGGCTGCCACCGGTGCGGCAACTGCTGCCAGCGCCGGTTTGGCGGCTGCGGCAGGCGCTGCCGACGGTGCGGACAGGGCGCCCAGCACATCGCCCTTGGTCACGCGGCCATCCTTGCCGGTGCCGGTGACTTGCGAAGTCGACAGGTTGTTGTCGGCCAGCAGCTTGGCGGCGGCCGGCATGGCGACGCTGCCCTTGTTGGCAGGTTCGGCGGCAGCGGCGGCGGGCGCTGCGGCTTGCGGCGCCACAGCGGCGGCGGCGGCAGGAGCGCCGGCTTGGGCCGACGCTTCGGTATCGAGGATGGCGATGACTTCGCCGGCGACGACGGTAGCGCCGTCAGCCTTGATGATCTGGGTGATCACGCCTGCGTCCGGGGCCGGCAGTTCCAGCACGACCTTGTCGGTTTCGATGTCGATCAGGTTTTCGTCGCGTGCAACTTGTTCGCCCACTTTCTTATGCCACTGCAGCAGGGTAGCTTCAGCGACGGATTCTGATAATTGCGGGACTTTTACTTCGATTTGAGCCATTTAGTTCTCCGATTCGGGTAATTCGTTTTAATGAAACGCAGGCGCGCTACCCTCGCAGCGCACCTGGTTTGCAACAATGATTATTTGGTCAGGACAAAGCCCTTGAGCTTCGAGAATGCAGTTTCGATCAGCGCCTTCTGCTGTGCGTAGTGCTTGTCGTAGTAACCCACGGCAGGCGACGCGCTGGCCGGACGGCCTGCATAAGCCAGCTTTTGACCTTCGGACAGGTTCTCGAAGATGTTGTGCTGGATCTGCAGCCATGCGCCCTGGTTCTGCGGCTCGTCCTGGGTCCACACCAGTTCGTTGAAGTTCGGGAACTGCTTGAGGGCAGCGGCGAACGCCTTGTGCGGGAACGGGTACAACTGCTCGACGCGGATGATGGCGGTGTCGGTCTGGCCGCGTTCCTTACGGGCGTTGACCAGGTCGTAGTAGACCTTGCCCGAGCAGGCGATCACGCGCTTGACCTTCTTGGCATCGATGGATTCGTCGACTTCCGGGATCACGGTCTGGAACGAACCCTTGGCCAGGTCGGACAGCGGCGAACCGGCATCCTTGTTACGCAGCAGCGACTTGGGCGTCATGATGATCAGCGGCTTGCGGAACAGGCGGATCATCTGGCGGCGCAGCAGGTGGAAGATCTGCGCGGCGGTGGTGGGCTGCACCACTTGCATGTTGTTGTCTGCGCACAGCTGCAGGTAACGCTCCAGGCGCGCCGAGGAGTGCTCGGGGCCCTGGCCTTCATAGCCGTGCGGCAGCATCTGCACCAGGCCCGAAGCGCGGCCCCACTTCACTTCGCCGGAGCTGATGAACTGGTCCATCACGACCTGGGCGCCGTTGGCGAAGTCGCCGAACTGGGCTTCCCAGATGGTCAGGGTGTTGGGTTCGGCGGTGGAATAACCGTATTCGAAGCCCAGCACCGCTTCTTCCGACAGCACGGAGTCGATGACGGTGAAGGTCGACTGGTTTTCGGCGACGTTTTGCAGCGGCACATAGGTGCCGGCATCCCAACGCTCGCGGTTCTGGTCGTGCAGCACGGCGTGGCGGTGCACGAAAGTGCCGCGGCCGGCATCCTGGCCGGTCAGGCGCACGGCATAGCCGGACGACACCAGCGACGCGTAGGCCAGGTGTTCGCCCATGCCCCAGTCCAGGTTCATTTCGCCGCGGGCCATGGCGGCGCGGTCGTTGATGACCTTCTCGACCAGCGAGTGGGCCTTGAAGCCTTCGGGGATGGTGGTGATCTTGGCGCCCAGGCGCTTCAGTTCAGCCAGCGGCACGGCGGTTTCGGCCGCGTCGGTCCACTTGCGGTTCAGGAACGGCAGCCAGTCGACCGCGTACTTGCTCTTGAAGTTGGTCAGCACCGGATCGATGGTGTGCTTGCCGGCGTCCATCGCGGCGCGGAAGGCCTTGACCAGCTCCTCGCCGCCGTTGGCGGCGATGGTGCCCTGGGCTGCCAGCTTGTCGGCGTACAGCTTGCGGGTACCCGGATGCTGGGCGATCTTCTTGTACATCAGCGGCTGGGTCAGCGCCGGGGTGTCTTGCTCGTTGTGGCCCAGTTTGCGGAAGCAGATGATGTCGACCACGATGTCCTTCTTGAACTTCATGCGGTAGTCGACGGCGATCTGGGTCGCGAACACGACGGCTTCCGGGTCGTCGCCGTTGACGTGCAGCACCGGGGCCTCGATCATCTTGACCACGTCCGAGCAGTACAGCGTCGAACGGGAGTCGCGCGGATCGGAGGTGGTGAAGCCGATCTGGTTGTTGATCACGATGTGCACGGTACCGCCGGTACCGTAGCCGCGGGTCTGCGCCAGGTTCAGGGTTTCCATCACGACGCCCTGGCCGGCGAAGGCGGCGTCGCCGTGCACCAGGATCGGCAGCACTTGCGAGCCGTCCTTGTCGCCGCGGCGATCCATGCGCGCCTTGACCGAGCCTTCCACCACCGGGTTGACGATTTCCAGGTGCGACGGGTTGAACGCCAGCGACAGGTGGACCGGGCCGCCAGGAGTCGAGACGTCGGACGAGAAGCCCTGGTGGTACTTGACGTCGCCGGCCGGCAGGTCATCAGCGTGATGGCCTTCGAATTCGGAGAACAGTTCCTGCGGGGTCTTGCCCAGGATGTTGACCAGCACGTTCAGGCGGCCGCGGTGGGCCATGCCGATCACGATTTCCTGCACGCCGTTTTCGCCGGCGCGCTGGATGGTCTCATCCAGGGAGGCGATGAAGCTTTCGCCGCCTTCCAGCGAGAAGCGCTTCTGGCCGACGTACTTGGTGTGGAGATAGCGCTCCAGGCCTTCGGCCGCGGTCAGGCGTTCCAGGATGTGCTTTTTCTTCTCGGCCGAGAAGCTGGGCGCGGCGCGGGTCGGCTCCAGGCGCTCTTCCAGCCAGCGCACTTCGGCCATGTCCGAGATGTAGGTGAATTCGGCGCCGATGGAGCGCGTGTAGGTGTCGCGCAGCATCTGCAGCAAGTCGCGCAGCGATGCGGTCTCAGGGCCGAAGTAGGTGTTGTTGATGTTGAACACGATATCCATGTCGGCATCGGTGAAGCCGTAGAAGGATGGATCGAGTTCGGGGATATTGGGGCGTTCCTGGCGCTGCAGCGGATCCAGGTTGGCGAAGCGGGAACCGAGGTCGCGGTAGCCGGCGATCAGCTGGGTGGCAGCGACGCGCTTGCGGCCCATGTCGGAGTCGGCGGAGGCGATGACGGTGCGGATCGGACCTTGCTTGGCGCGCTCGGCGAACGAGGCGATGACGGGTGCGTGGGCGACGTCGGGACGGTTCGAGCCATCGGTGGCGGGAACGTGCTGGACGGCGTCGAAGTAGGCGCGCCAGTTGTCGGGGACGGATCCGGGATTGTCGAGATAGGCTTCGTACAGTTCTTCCAGGTACGGAGCATTCCCACCGAAGAGGTAGGAGTTGATGTTGTATTGCTCGTAGAGCTTTGTCATTTGCTCACCTTTCTTCGCGTTTCGCGAGATTAGCGGGTTTCTACACCTTCCGCGACACGGCCTGACCGGTTAGCGGATTGCATCAAGTTGTGGGGAAGGACCTTGTTGCCTATATGAACTTCTGTATCAGAACCCATTGCATCGGCAGGCGCCAGCGCCTGCCGATGCAATGAGCTCTACTAGGGTCGTCCAGTCAGGGCTACGGAATTATATATCCTTCTCCCCAATAAAAAAGCGAATCCCTCAGGATTCGCTTTTTTATTTGCTGCGGCTTGCGCGGGGCGTTTCAAACCGCCAACAGCGGCCTGAAGCGCCGCGCCGGCCCCTACCGCCCCGATCGCGGGACAAACAGGAACCCGACGCACGCTCGTCCGTTGTTGCCAGCCGGCCAACTCCGCCCCGGCTAGCTCCCGGCGTTCGTTCAGCGCTTGTCGATCGGCGCCACATCGCGGCGCGGCGAACCGACGAACAACTGGCGCGGACGGCCGATCTTTTGCTCCGGATCCGAGATCATTTCGTTCCACTGCGCGATCCAGCCGACGGTACGGGCCATGGCGAAGATGCAGGTGAACATCGAAGTCGGGATGCCCAGCGCGCGTTGCACGATGCCCGAGTAGAAGTCGACGTTCGGGTACAGCTTGCGCGACACGAAGTAGTCGTCTTCCAGCGCGATCTTTTCCAGCTCCATGGCCAGCTTGAACAGCGGGTCGTCGTGCAGGCCCAGCTCGTTCAGGACTTCGTAGCAGGTTTCACGCATCAGCTTGGCGCGCGGATCGTAATTCTTGTAGACGCGGTGGCCGAAGCCCATCAGCTTGACGCCGGAGTTCTTGTCCTTGACCTGCTTGATGAACTCGGGGATCTTGTCGACCGAACCGATGCTCTCCAGCATGGTCAGCGCGGCTTCGTTGGCGCCGCCGTGCGCCGGGCCCCACAGGCAGGCGATGCCGGCGGCGATACATGCGAACGGGTTGGCGCCCGACGAGCCCGACAGGCGCACGGTCGAGGTCGATGCGTTCTGCTCGTGATCGGCGTGCAGGATCAGGATGCGGTCCAGCGCGCGCACCAGCACGTCGTTGACCTTGTATTCCTCGCACGGGTTGGCGAACATCATGCGCATGAAGTTGGCGCTATACGACAGGTCGTTGCGCGGATACACGAACGGCTGGCCGATGTTGTACTTGTATGCCATCGCCACCAGGGTCGGCAGCTTGGCGATCATGCGGATGGCCGACACGTCACGGTGGACCGGATTGCTGATGTCCAGCGAATCATGGTAGAAGGCCGACAGCGCGCCCACGGAGCCGGTCAGCACCGCCATCGGGTGCGCGTCGCGGCGGAAACCGCGGAAGAAGAAGTTCATCTGCTCGTGGACCATGGTGTGCTGGGTCACGGTATTGACGAATTCGGTCTTCTGGGCGGCATTGGGCAGCTCGCCGTGCAGCAGCAGGTAGCAGGTTTCCAGGAAATCGCAATTCACTGCCAGTTGTTCGATCGGATAACCGCGATACAGCAGCTCGCCCTTGTCGCCGTCGATGTAGGTGATCGAGGAGTTGCAGGCTGCGGTCGACATGAAACCCGGATCGTAGGTGAACTTGCCGGTGCCGGCGTACAGCTTGCGGATATCAATCACGTCAGGGCCGATGGTGCCCTTGTAGACAGGAAAATCTACGGATGGAGACCCGTCGGAGAACGACAGGGTAGCTTTGATATCGGTATTAGACATAGCTTTTCCTTTTGCTGGGATGGTGAAACCGTTAATCAAAACCGCGACCGCGTTGCCTGGCGGCATCCGTGATCCGATGCGCTGGGTGGCGTGAAAAAAGCAGGCCGCGTTCGAGCAAAATCCGTCTGGCTTGTGGCCAGGCGCAAAATCAGGCCGTACGCAGTTTTTGCAACAACGTGTGCACGTGCGGCAGGTCAACTGCCGCCTCCGGCTCCTTGCGAGCCAGCAGCAAGTCCATCAGGTCGTTGTCGGACAGGTCCATCAGCCGCGAAAACGCATCGACCTCTTCGTCGCTCATCCCGGCCTCGTTGGCATCGAGATAGCGCGTCAAGATCAGATCGTTCTCCAGCAAGCCTCGGCGTGCTCGCCAGCGCAGTCGTGCGCGCTTTGCCGGATCATCCTGGTGACGGGTAGTCATGAACTCGCTCACTTCTATACTTTTCATCTTTAATACTACCGAATCCCGGCGTTCCGTGTTCGGCAGCGGGAAGCCCCTGTACCCTGCTTCCCGTTTCGAACCGTCCGCGGCCCGGCTGGGCAGCGCCGCGGGCGGCTCGTACTGCTTCCTTGCCGCTTAAACCGCGCGGCGCACCATCAGTTCCTTGATCTTGCCGATGGCCGCGTTGGGGTTCAATCCCTTCGGGCAGACATCGACGCAGTTCATGATGGAACGGCAACGGAACAGGCGGTACGGGTCTTCCAGGTTGTCCAGGCGGGCGCCGGTGGCTTCGTCGCGGCTGTCGGCGATGAAGCGGTAGGCTTGCAGCAGGCCGGCCGGGCCGACGAACTTGTCCGGATTCCACCAGAACGACGGGCACGACGTCGAGCAGCAGGCGCACAGGATGCACTCGTACACGCCGTCGAGCTCCTCACGCTGCTCGGGCGACTGCAGGCGCTCCTTCTCGGGCGGGATGCTGTCGTTGATCAGGTAAGGCTTGATCGAATCGTACTGCTTGAAGAAGTTGGTCATGTCGACGATCAGGTCGCGGATGACCGGCAGGCCCGGCAACGGCTTGAGAACGATGGGTTCGGTCAGCTCGTTCAGGTTGGTGATGCAGGCCAGGCCGTTCTTGCCGTTGATGTTCATCGCGTCCGAACCGCACACGCCTTCGCGGCAGGAGCGGCGCAGCGCCAGCGAGTCGTCCACATCGGCCTTGATGCGCTGCAAGGCGTCGAGCAGCATCTTGTCGGTGGGCTTCAACTCGACCGTCAGGTCCTGCATGTACGGCTTCTCGTCCTTGTCCGGATCGTAACGGTAGATTTTGAATTTCAAAGTGCGAGTCATGTTGCGACCTCTTAGAAAGTACGTGCTTTAGGTTTAAATGTCTCGACGGTCAGCGGCTGCATGTTGACCGGCTTGTAGTCGAGACGATTCCCCTCGGAGAACCACAGCGTGTGCTTGAGCCAGTTCACGTCGTCGCGTTGCTCGTAGTCGCTGTGCGCATGGGCGCCGCGCGATTCCTTGCGGGCGGCGGCCGATGTGATGGTGGCCTTGGCGGTTTCGATCAGGTTGTCCAGCTCCAGCGCTTCCTGGCGGGCGGTGTTGAACACCTTGGACTTGTCCTTGAACGAGACATGCTTGCGGCGCTCGTCGAGCTCCATGATCTTCTTGACGCCTTCCTGCAGCAGCGCATCGGTACGGAACACGCCGCAATACTTCTGCATGGTGGCGCGGATGTCGTTGGCGACGTCCTGCACGCGCTCCGAACCGGTGCTGTTTTCCATGCGCGCGATGCGTTCGAGCGAACGGTCCAGCGCGCCGGCCGGGATCGGCTTGTGGCTCTGGTTTTGCAGATTGCTGCCGACGATGTGGTTGCCCGCTGCGCGGCCGAACACCACCAGGTCCAGCAGCGAGTTGGTGCCCAGGCGGTTGGCGCCGTGCACCGAGACGCAAGCGCATTCGCCGATGGCGTACATGCCCTGCACCACTTCCTTTTGCGAGCCGCCCTTGGGCACGACCACCTGGCCGTACACGTTGGTCGGGATACCGCCCATCTGGTAGTGGATGGTCGGCACGACAGGGATCGGTTCCTTGGTCGCGTCGACGTTGGCGAACTTGTGCGCGATTTCCAGGATCGACGGCAGGCGCTTCTTGATGGTGTCGGCGCCGATGTGGCGCAGATCCAGCAAGACGTGGTCCTTGTGCGGACCGACGCCGCGGCCTTCCTTGATTTCCTGGTCCATCGAGCGCGAGACGAAGTCGCGCGGCGCCAGGTCCTTCAAGGTCGGCGCATAGCGCTCCATGAAGCGTTCGCCGTTGCTGTTGATCAGGATGCCGCCTTCGCCGCGCACGCCTTCGGTGATCAGCACGCCGGCGCCGGCCACGCCGGTCGGGTGGAATTGCCAGAACTCCATGTCCTGCAGCGGCAGGCCGGCGCGTGCCGCCATGCCCATGCCGTCGCCGGTGTTGATGAAGGCGTTGGTCGATGCCGCCCAGATACGGCCGGCGCCGCCGGTGGCGAACAGGGTCGCCTTGGCGTGCAGCATCATGATTTCGCCGGTTTCCATTTCCAGCGCGACCACGCCGAGGACGTCACCCTCTTCGTTGCGGATGATGTCCAGCGCCATCCACTCGACGAAGAAGTGGGTCTTGGCGCGCACGTTACGCTGGTACAACGTGTGCAGCAGCGCGTGACCGGTACGGTCGGCGGCGGCACAGGCGCGCTGCACCGGCTTTTCGCCGAAGTTGGCGGTATGGCCGCCGAACGGACGCTGATAGATGGTGCCGTCGGGATTGCGGTCGAACGGCATGCCGAAGTGTTCCAGCTCGTACACCGCCTTGGGCGCTTCGCGGCACATGAATTCGATGGCGTCCTGGTCGCCCAGGTAGTCCGACCCCTTGACGGTGTCGAACATGTGCCAGTACCAGTTGTCTTCCGACATGTTGCCCAGCGAAGCGCCGATGCCGCCCTGGGCGGCCACGGTGTGCGAGCGGGTCGGGAAGACCTTGGACAGCACGGCCACGTTCAGGCCGGCCTCGGCCAGTTGCAGGGAGGCGCGCATGCCGGAACCGCCGGCGCCGACGATGACCGCGTCAAAGCGGCGGGTAGTGATTGTGGATTTGATAGCAGCCACGATTTACATTCTCCACAGAATCTGCGCGGCATAGCCGGCGCAACCGATCAGCCACAGGATCGTGGCAACTTGCAAGACCAGGCGCAGGGCGACCGGCTTGACGTAATCCATCCAGATATCGCGCACGCCGATCCAGGCGTGGAAGAACAGCGCCATGAGCGTGACGAAGGTGGCGATCTTGAACCATTGGTGCGAGAACAGCGCGCCCCAGCCTTCATAGCTGAAATGCACGGAGGTGAAGAAGCACACCAGCAAGATCACGGTGTAGACAGCCATCACGACTGCGGTGGCGCGCTGCGCGAGCCAGTCGCGCAGGCCATAGTGGGCG
The DNA here is from genome assembly GCF_006715495.1 of Herbaspirillum sp. SJZ106. Lineage (GTDB taxonomy): Bacteria > Pseudomonadota > Gammaproteobacteria > Burkholderiales > Burkholderiaceae_D > Herbaspirillum. Next base: position 76,141 of record NZ_VFNI01000005.1, on the reverse strand, counting down.
CCGACGACGAGGCGCTTGGAACCGATATTGTTATCCATGTTTAGAATGCTCCGAACAGTTTCAATGCAACCAGGATCATCAGCGCGATGCTGACGACCAGAACGCCGGCCGACGACTTGCGCGCGCTGTCCTTGTCCAGGCCGATATGGTTGTCCATGATCAGGTGGCGGATGCCGGCGCAGAAGTGGTGAAGATAAGCCCAGGACAGGGCGAGGATGACCAGCTTGACGCACCAGTTGGAGGCGATGCCCTTGAGATGCTCGAAAGTGCCCTCGGAGAGCAGGCTGTTATCCAGCAGATACAGGATAAAAGGCAGCATCAGGAACAGGAACAGCCCGCTGACGCGGTGCATGATCGACACCAGCGCAGCCAGCGGCATACGGTAACCAGCAATTTGGGTAAGGTGTATGTTACGAAATTGCGGCCGTTGTGGTTTAGCGGCTTCAGACATACAAGGTTCTCCTCAGATTAAAACAATCTTGCAATTTTCGCCTATTTTACAAATCGTCACCAACATTATTCCGCTTCGCAGCACAGCCAAATGGGGAGCCACTGCCCCCTTCCGCCCAGGGGACGCGCCCCGCAGGACGTCAGCTCAGTTCGCTCTGGTAATGATGATTTGTCGTCAAATACAGGCCGCGCCGCATTTCCACCGGCTTGTCGCCGTAGGTAAATGAAGCGCGCTCCACACTCAACAACGGCGTGTCGGGCGGAACCCCCAGGATTTCCGCAGATTCAGGATCCGCCGCCACGGCACGGATGCGCTCCTCGGCGCGGATCATGCGGGTCCCGAATTCCGACTCGAACAGGCCATACAACGGCCCTTTGTATTCCACCAGGCGTTCAGCCGTCAGCCCCTTGAAGATCACGCCAGGGAGCCAGATTTCTTCGAGGATGATGGGAACGCCATTGAAGTACTTGACCCGCCGGATAAAGATGACCGAGTCGCCGGATTTCACATCCAGCTGCCTCGCCACTTCGGCGGATGCGCGCACGCGCTTGACTTCGATAATCTTGTTTTCCGGACGCTGCGGCTCGTCGCTGTCGGCCATCAGGCGGAGGAAGCGGAATTGGGCCTGCGTTTCATGATGGGTGGCAACGAACGTCCCCTTGCCCTGGCGCCGCACCACGAGGTTTTCCGCCGCCAGCTCATCGATGGCCTTGCGCACCGTTCCCTGGCTGACCTTGAAACGGTTGCCCAGCTCGACTTCGCTGGGGATCAATTCGCCCGGCTTCCACTCGCCGGCCTCGAGGCGCTGCATGATGAGCGCCTTGATCTGCTGGTACAGCGGACTGAAGGTCGGCGCGGGGCCGGCAACACCCGATCCCACGCCTTGCGCGTCACCGTTGTTCGAATTGGGCAGGATCGAGCTCATAACCCCGAATTTCACCACAAAACCACATCCGGCGTCCAGCAAAAATGATGCAATAATATGTCTTATATAAGACATAAGATATTGATTGACACGCGTCCTCCGCAGGCCTACACTCGCGAGCAACCTGAAAAGCCGCAACGCAGACGCGACGCGCGCTTCCGGCCAATCAACGATAACGAGAATCGATTGCATTTAGACCCTCTGGATTCCGCATTTTTATGCGAGCCGGACATGAGTGCGACGGTTTTTTGCGTGGCCGGCGGCGCTGCCCGCGAAAGCGACTGACTGCCTTCGTTTTCGACGGTATCATGGCGGTCTAACAAGAATTTGAGGAACACGCGCAAGACATCTTGCGCAAACAAGAAGCAACCGCAGACGGCCCTGCCGCGCCTTACGCGACGCGACCGCAACGTGCGCTTCGATGCAGTCCGGAATGCTTTTTTTCATCACCTCTTTGGAGATTCAACATGGCTAAAGCCCCCAAGCGTGTTGCCGTCACCGGCGCCGCCGGTCAAATCGGTTACTCCCTGCTGTTCCGCATCGCCAACGGCGACCTGCTCGGCAAAGACCAGCCGGTCATCCTGCAATTGCTGGAAATCCCTGATGAAAAAGCGCAGAAGGCGCTCAAGGGCGTCATCATGGAAATCGACGACTGCGCCTTCCCGCTGCTGGCCGGCGTGACCGCCCACAGCGATCCGCTGACCGCGTTCAAGGATGCCGACATCGCCCTGCTGGTCGGCGCCCGTCCCCGCGGCCCCGGCATGGAGCGCAAGGACCTGCTGGAAGCCAACGCCCAGATCTTCACCGTGCAGGGCAAGGCGCTGGACGCCGTGGCTTCGCGCGACGTCAAGGTGCTGGTGGTCGGCAACCCGGCCAACACCAACGCCTACATCGCCATGAAGTCGGCTCCCAACCTGCCGGCCAAGAACTTCACCGCCATGCTGCGCCTGGACCACAACCGCGCGCTGTCGCAAGTGGCCGCCAAGATCGGCAAGCCGGTCTCCGCCATCGAAAAGCTGTGCGTGTGGGGTAACCACTCGCCGACCATGTACGCCGACTACCGCTTCGCCACCGCTGACGGCAAGTCCGTGAAGGACACCATCAACGACCAGGAATGGAACGCCAACGTGTTCCTGCCGACCGTCGGCAAGCGCGGCGCGGCCATTATCGAAGCGCGCGGCCTGTCCTCGGCGGCATCGGCTGCCAACGCGGCGATCGACCACGTGCGCGACTGGGTGCTGGGCACCAACGGCAAGTGGACCACCATGGGCATCCCGTCCGACGGTTCCTACGGCATCCCCGAAGGCACCATGTTCGGCTTCCCGGTGACCACCGAAAACGGCGAGTACAAGATCGTCCAGGGCCTGGAAATCGACGCATTCTCGCAAGAGCGCATCAACATCACTCTCAAAGAGTTGCTGGAAGAGCGCGAAGGCGTCAAGCACCTGGTCGGCTAATTAAGCGACTGCAGCGCGGCGTGCGGCTTGCCGCCGCCGCGCAGTTCTCACTGAATACACAACCATTCATTCCGCAGCAATGCATCCCTCCCAGGTCTTGTTCCCAGGTGCGCAGCAACCGGTTTCGCTTCCGGTTTGCGATCACTACGCCGGCTCCGAAAAGCTGATGCGCAAGTCGATCGCCCTGCAGCAGGAACTCGGCCCGGTATTCGACATCACGCTCGACTGCGAGGATGGCGCGGCCGCCGGCAACGAGGCCGCACATGCGCAACTGGTCGCCTCGCTGATCAAGGGTCCCGACAACCGCTACCGCCGCATCGGCGCGCGCGTGCATGACGTCGGCAGCCCGCACTTCGCGCAAGACGTTGCCATCATCTGCTCGGCCGCGGCGCACGAGCTGGCGTTCGTGATGCTGCCCAAGGCCGAGGGCGTCGACGATGTACTGCATGCGCTGGAAACCATCAACCACACCTGCCTTGCGGCCGGGCGCCATGCGCTGCCGCTGCATGTGCTGATCGAGACCCACGGCGCGCTGGCCGATGCATGGAAGATCGCGGCATTGCCGCAGGTCGAATCGCTCTCTTTTGGCGTGATGGATTTCGTCTCCGCACATTACGGCGCGATTCCCAGCGCCGCGATGCGCTCTCCCGGGCAGTTCGACCATCCGCTGGTGCGCCGCGTCAAGCTGGAAATCGCCGCCGCCTGCCATGCCCATGGCAAGACGCCGTCGCACAACGTGACGACCGACATCAGGAATCCCGCCGCCGTCGCCGACGATGCGCGACGCGCGGCGCAAGAGTTCGGCTATACCCGGATGTGGAGCATTCATCCGGACCAGATCAGGCCGATCGTGCATGCCATGTCGCCTTCCGTCGAGGAAGCCGATCAAGCGGCACAAATTTTGCTCAAGGCCCAGGCAGTGCAATGGGGGCCGATCCAGCACGATGGAAATCTGCACGACCGGGCAAGCTATCGTTATTTCTGGTGCATCCTGCAACGCGCCCATGCCGCCGGCGTGGCGCTGCCGCCGCAAGCGGCGCCCTGGTTTGCCGCTGGCAACGCCCCATCAACCTCTCAGCAACCGAATCACCGTCCATGAAAAAACAACTGACCGCAATCGCCCTGCTCGGCGCCCTGTTCGCCGCCGCCGGCCTGCCCGCCGCCCAGGCGCAAACCGCATCGACGCAAACCGCCGCCAAGAAGAAGGTCGTCAAGAAGGCGCCGGCCAAGAAAGCTGCCGCCGCCGCAGCAGCGGCTGTGCCCGCCGCCAAGATGCCGTTCTCGTCGGACGCCGAAGATGACGACAGCGAACCCGAACTGGGCGGCACCCTTTCCGCAGACTTCAACTGCGAGCTGGGCCACAAACTGACCATCTGGAAGAACGCCGACGACGACAAGCATATCGCCCTGCGCTGGAACAAGCGGATCCACCGCCTGACCCGCGTCGCCACCACCACCGGCGCCAACCGCTTCGAGAACCGCAAGGTCGGCCTGGTCTGGATCGGCATCCCCGCCAAGGGCCTGCTGCTTGACTCCAAGAAGGGGCAGCAGTTGGCCAACGAATGCAAGAACGTCGAGCAGCAGGCCGCCACGGCTGCCGCCCCCAACAGCTGACGCAAAACAGGAAGCATCAGGAACCTGGCATTCCTGCCGTAATACAGAGTCAACAGAATCAGGCAGCACCCAGCAGTTTGAACATTGCAGCGCAAACCGGATTCGACTAGCTAACATCACTAATTGCCATCTAAGGAGAAGAGGCCATGTCTCGCAACACATTGAACACCCTAAAGGAATTCAAGATTTCCGGTTCCAAGAAAGGCAAGTTCTACTCGCTGCCAGCGCTGGAAAAATCGCTGGGCGTGAAGATCTCCCGCCTGCCGGTTTCCATCCGCATCGTGCTGGAATCGGTCTTGCGTAACGTCGATGGCCAGAAGGTCACCGAACAGCACGTCAAGGAACTGGCCAATTGGGGCGCCAAGGCTGCGCGCGTGGACGAGATCCCGTTCGTGGTCGCCCGCGTGGTGCTGCAGGACTTCACCGGCGTGCCCCTGCTGGCCGACCTGGCCGCGATGCGCAACGTCGCCAGCAAGCTGGGCAAGAACCCCAAGAACATCGAGCCGCTGGTGCCGGTCGACCTGGTGGTCGACCACTCGGTGCAGATCGACCACTTCCGCGAGAAGAAGGCGCTGGACCTGAACATGAAACTGGAATTCCAGCGCAACAACGAGCGCTACCAGTTCATGAAGTGGGGCATGCAGGCATTCGACACCTTCGGCGTGGTGCCCCCGGGCTTCGGCATCGTGCACCAGGTCAACCTGGAATACCTGGCGCGCGGCGTGCACAACAAGTCCGGCGTGTACTACCCCGACACCCTGGTGGGCACTGACTCCCACACCACCATGATCAACGGCATCGGCGTGGTCGGCTGGGGCGTGGGCGGCATCGAGGCGGAAGCCGGCATGCTGGGCCAGCCGGTCTACTTCCTGACCCCGGACGTGGTCGGCGTGAACCTGACCGGCGCGCTGCGCGAAGGCGTCACCGCCACCGACCTGGTGCTGACCATCACCGAACTGCTGCGCAAGACCAAGGTCGTGGGCAAGTTCGTCGAATTCTTCGGCGAAGGCACCGAGTCGCTGTCGCTGACCGACCGCGCCACCATCGCCAACATGGCCCCGGAATACGGCGCCACCATGGGTTTCTTCCCGGTCGACGACGCCACCATCGAGTACTTCAAGGGCACCGGCCGCACCAAGGCCGAGATCGACGCCTTCGAAGCCTACTTCAAGGCGCAGGGCCTGTATGGCGTGCCCAAGGCAGGCCAGATCGACTACACCCAGGAAGTGTCGCTGGACCTGGGCACCGTCGCCCCGTCGCTGGCCGGCCCGAAGCGTCCGCAAGACCGCATCGAAATCGGCAACGTCAAGTCCACCTTCGCCGACCTGTTCACCAAGCCGGTGGCCGAGAACGGCTTCAACAAGAAGGCTGAAGACCTGGGCGCGACCTACAAGAACGCCGACGGCGTCGACCTGCACAACGGCGACGTGCTGATCGCCGCGATCACCTCCTGCACCAACACCTCCAACCCGAGCGTGCTGCTGGCAGCAGGCCTGTTGGCCAAGAAGGCCGTCGAAGCCGGCCTGAAGGTCGCACCGCACATCAAGACGTCGCTGGCGCCGGGATCGCGCGTGGTGACCAAGTACCTGGAAGCGGCAGGCCTGCTGCCCTACCTGGAAAAGCTGGGCTTCGGCGTGACCGCCTACGGTTGCACCACCTGCATCGGCAACGCCGGCGACCTGACCGCGGCCATGAACGAAGCGATCGTCAAGAACGACGTGGTGGCCGCGGCCGTGCTGTCGGGCAACCGCAACTTCGAAGCGCGCATCCACCCGAACATCCGCGCCAACTTCCTGGCATCGCCGCCGCTGGTGGTGGCCTACGCCATCGCCGGCAATGTCAACGTCGACCTGATGACGCAACCGGTCGGCAAGGGTAAGGGCGGCAAGGACATCTTCCTGGGCGACATCTGGCCGACTTCGCAAGAGATCGAGAAGCTGTTGAAGTTCGCGATGAACGCCAAGACCTTCAAGGACAACTACGCCGACGTCAAGGGCGCGCCGGGCAAGCTGTGGGAAGCCATCAAGGGCGTCGCCAAGGGCGAGGTCTACAACTGGCCGAAATCGACCTACATCGCCGAACCGCCGTTCTTCGAGGCCTTCACCGAAGCGCCCAAGGCCGCGGCAACCGGCATCACCGGCGCGCGCGCCCTGGGCGTGTTCGGCGATTCGATCACTACCGACCACATCTCCCCGGCCGGTTCGATCAAGGAAAGCAGCCCGGCCGGCAAGTGGCTGCAGGCCAACGGCGTGCTCAAGGCCGACTTCAACTCCTACGGCTCGCGCCGCGGCAACCATGAAATCATGATGCGCGGCACCTTCGCCAACGTGCGCATCAAGAACCTGATGGTGCCGGGCGTGGAAGGCGGCGTGACGGTCCACCAGCCGAGCGGCGAACAAATGGCGATCTACGATGCGGCCATGAAGTACATCAAGGACGGCGTGCCGACCATGGTGTTCGGCGGCGAAGAGTACGGTACCGGCTCCTCGCGCGACTGGGCCGCCAAGGGCACCCAGCTGCTGGGCGTGAAGGCGGTGATCACCCGTTCGTTCGAGCGTATCCACCGCTCCAACCTGGTCGGCATGGGCGTGCTGCCGCTGCAGTTCATCGGCAACGACAGCGTCCAGACCCTGGGCATCACCGGCGAGGAAACCTTCGACCTGAAGGGCCTGGACGGCGATATCAAGCCGCAACAGGAAGCCACCCTGGTGATCCACCGCAAGAACGGCGAAACCAAGGAAGTCAAACTGCTGCTGCGCATCGATACCCCGATCGAAGTGGACTACTACAAGCATGGCGGCATCCTGCCGTTCGTGCTGCGTCAACTGCTGGCAGCTTAAGCAAGCGGACGTCGCAAAGGGCCATGCCGCCTGCAGACGGGCGGCATGGCCAAACAAAAACGCCGGACACTCTTGTCCGGCGTTTTTTATTGCCCCCACGCATGAGATCTCGCGGCACCACGCCAAGGCCGGAATTCGAGCCCAAATCATCTACAATACAAAGTTTCCCCTACCTCCCCCAGAAACACACCCATGCGTCGTCCCGCCAAACGTTCTTCCTCCAAGCTTTCTTCCGACAGCCAGCACCTGGTGACCTTCGCGCAAGCCATTGCGCAAGCCTCCAGCCGGCTGGAGGAAAAGGCCTGGCTCAAACCGCTGGACGCCTTGCTGCACAAGCTCTTGCGTACCGGCCACCAGACGCTCATCGACGCCGCCCTGGATCATCTCTTCAAGGCCGACCTGGATGCCTACGACGTGCTGATCGAAGCCGTCGAGGCCGGCAGCGAATCGACTGCCATTGAATTCGAAGGGAAAGAATACGACGTGCAGCTGCTGGTGCTGCCGGTGCTGGCCTGGACGCGCTTTTCGATCGCCTCCGGCGCCATCTCCGCCGACATGCAAAATGCGCTGGCCGCCCACCTGCACGCCCATGTGCTGGCCAACGATGCCAAGCTGGCGCTGGCGCCCACGCTCTTTGCGATCGAGCAGTTGCCGCGCCATCACAGCGAGGTCTTCGCCCTCACCCAGCAGCTCGGCCAGGCCGCGCTCAAGCATGCGCCGGTACAGTTGCGCGGCGAGCAGCAGCCGTCGGCCGCCTTCCTGGCCGATACCCGTTACGTGATCGCCGCCGTCGCCGTGCCGAGCGGCAGCGCCCTGTTCCACTGGCAGGAAAGCGAGCAGCAAAGCCATTTCTCGGCCGGCAAGAGCGCCGCCATCGACGCCTGGAAGCAGCAAGTCACGCCCCTGCTTAACCGCATGCTGCCCGGCTGCAATGTCGAACTGCTGCTGCCGCAAGCCTATTACTTCGGTTGCCGCGAGGCCGACAAGCGCATCCGCCCGGCCTCGATCCGTGCCGCGGACTACTTCCTGACCCAGACCCTGGATATTTCCTCGGTCGAACTGCATGCCAGCATTGGCGGCTTTTCCGAAGACATCAACGGCCAGGTCGACGAATACCGCATCGGCTTTGCCATCGGCGGCGACCCGACCGTGGTCTACGGCACCGTATGGCCATTGTATGAACAGGAAAGCGGCGAAGACATGACGCCGCTGATGCCGGCCGGCGTCACCTTGCCGGAGCCGCTGGCCCCCAGCCCGTTGCAGGAGATCCTGACCGTGCTGCGCGAATGCGGCATCGTCCACATCAAGCACCATACGGAACGCTTCACGATGGAATTCTGCGATGACTGCGGCGCCCCGCTGTTCCCGGATCGCGAGGGGGAATTGGTGCATGCCGAGATGCCGGAAGACACGCCGCCGCCGGCCGAGCATTTCCACTGATCGCCGATCCGGACCGGCAATAAAAAAGGCATCTGCCGCATGACGGCAGATGCCTTTTCCTTTTCTCTATCGGGCTTTGCCGCCCGCTTTTTCCGAATGCGCGCGACGCGCCATCCGGCCTTGGTCTCCTCCGATTCCGGAGAACTGCGGCCGGGTTCCGTCAGGCGGCCAGCTTTTCGATCAGCCCCATTTCGGTGCTCGACATCAGCTTGTCGATGTCGACCAAAATCAGCATGCGCTGTTCCAGCGTGCCCAGGCCGATCAGGTAATCGGAGTCGAAGGTGGTGCCCATTTCCGGCGCCGGCTTGATCTGCTCCTGGGTCAGGGTGATCACGTCAGACACGCTGTCGACCACCATGCCGACCACGCGGCCGGAGATATTGAGGATGATCACGACCGTAAACTGGTCGTAAGTCGGCTCGCCCAGCTGGAACTTGATGCGCATGTCGACGATGGGCACGATGATGCCGCGCAGGTTCACCACGCCCTTGATGAAATCGGGCGAATTGGCGATGCGGGTCACGGCCTCGTAGCCGCGGATTTCCTGAACCTTCAGAATATCGATGCCGTATTCTTCCTTGCCCAAGGTAAAGGCAAGAAACTCATTTCCGTTGCTGTCGGTTTTTTCGCCGAAGCCGGAAAGATTCTTGGATGCAGTGTCAGACATATTGAGGCCCTTTAAAAATCAGGAAAATACAGATTCGTCATTCAGTTGGCGGCTGGATCGCAGCAACGCTGCCACATCGACAATCAGGGCGACGCCGCCGTCACCCAGAATGGTAGCACCGGAAATGCCCGCCACCTTTCGATAATTCGATTCGAGATTTTTTACGACAATTTGTTGCTGCCCGATCAAGTCGTCCACAAACAGCGCCGCTTTCTTGCCGTCGGACTCCAGGATCACCACCAGTCCTTGCGACGGATCGGTAAACGAAGGCGCAATGTTGAAAATCTGATAAAGCGGTATCAATGGCAGGTATTCGCCGCGAACGCGCAGCACTTTCCCTTGTCCGCTGATTTCCTTGATATCTTGCGCCATCGGCTGCAAAGATTCAACCACATACCCCAACGGCAAGATATACACCTCTTCGCCGATGCGAATCGACATGCCATCCAGGATCGCCAGCGTCAACGGCAGCGAGATCGAGATGGTGGTGCCGAAGCCCTTGCTGGAACGGATATCCACCGCGCCGCCCATGGCCAGGATGTTGCGCTTGACCACGTCCATGCCGACCCCGCGGCCGGACACGTCGGTCACCTGCTCGGCGGTCGAGAAACCCGGTTCGAAGATCAATTGCCAGACGTCGGCGTCGCTGATGTTGTCCGACACCGGCATGCCCTGCGACTTGGCCTTGGCCAGGATCTTGTCGCGGTTCAGGCCGCCGCCGTCGTCGGAGACTTCGATAATGATGTTGCCGCCCTGGTGCTCGGCCGACAGGGACAAGGTGCCGGCGTCGCTCTTGCCGGCTGCGCGGCGCGCGTCGGGCAACTCGATGCCGTGGTCGATGCTGTTGCGCACCAGGTGGGTCAGCGGGTCGACGATACGCTCGATCAAGCCCTTGTCCAGTTCGGTCGCCGCGCCGTGGGTGACGAACTCGACCCGCTTGCCCAACTTGGCCGCCAGGTCGCGCACCATGCGCGGGAAGCGCGAAAACACATAATCCATCGGCATCATGCGGATCGACATCACCGATTCCTGCAGGTCGCGCGTGTTGCGGCTCAACTGGCTGACGCTGTTGAGCAGATGCTCGTGCGTCATCGGGTCGAGCTTGCCGACGCGCTGTTCGATCATGGCCTGGGTGATCACCAGTTCGCCGACCAGGTTGATGAGCTGGTCGACCTTTTCCACGCTGACGCGAATCGACGACGATTCATGGCCTGCCGCCGCGCCGCCGGCCTTGGCGGCCTTCTTCTCGTGCGCGCCGCCTTCTGTGATCGACAACGGCGCCTCATCCGGGTGCTGGTGCGGTTCCGGCTCCGGCACGGCCTTCCTGGCGGAAAGATCCAATGGCACGAAGGGCGGGAAGAAGCCGTAGCCCTGCGTACGTTCCCGGTCTTCGATGGCAGTATGGTTGTCGAGGAAACCATAGCCCCGGATGCGCTCCCGGTCTTCCTGCGTTGTGAAGTTATCGAAGAAACCGTAGCCCTGTTCCTCTTCCTTGGCGCTGGCCGTGGCCGGGCCAAGCGCCTGTGAAATCTTCAGGTCCGCAACATTGACGATGAAGGCGCAGATGGCCACCACGTCATCGATGGGCTCGGCGGTATCCAGGATGAAAACCCAGCGTCCTTGCGGCGACTTCGATTTCGCGATCTTGCCCAGCATCGCCAGTTCGTCGGCCAATGCTTCTGCATCCTTGTCGACGATGTCCGGCATCTCGATGCGATAGCTGCGCATGCCGCCCGCCCCTGCCGGTGCGCCGGGGGCCGCGCCGGCCGGCGCGGAACGCTTGCCCTGCGACAGCGCCTCAAGCAGCATGCGCACGTCGCCGGCGGCATCCAGGTCGACCTCGGCGCCGTGCTTGTGGCCGTCCAGCATGGACTTGAGCACGTCCTTGGCAGCCAGGAAGGCATCCACATGCTCGCCGGTCAGGGCCATCTGGCCCTGGCGGATACGGTCCAGGAGCGACTCCAGCACATGCGTGACCTCGGCGATATCGGTCAGGCCGAAGGTCGATGAACCGCCTTTGATGGAATGGGCGGCACGAAAAATCGCGTTCAGATCCTCCGGATCCGGCGACGCGACATTGACGGCCAACAAAAGCTTTTCCATTTCGGCGAGACCTTCTTCGGCCTCGTCGAAAAACACCTGGAAAAACTGGCTCATATCAATGCTCATGCCTGGGCTCCGTCACGAATGCGGTACGTGTTGTTCTTCTTCTGAAAATTCAGCCGATCACTTTCTTGACGACCTCGGTCAAGCGCTGCGGGTCGAACGGCTTGACCAGCCAGCCGTTGGCGCCGGCCGCCTTGCCCTTGGACTTCATCTCATCGCTGAACTCGGTGGTCAGCATCAGGATGGGGACGCGCTGGTAGCTGGTCAGTTCGCGCAAGGAGCGAATCAGCGTCAAGCCATCCATGCGCGGCATGTTCTGGTCGGTCAGCACCAGGTCAAAGGTCTGCGCCTTGGCTTTTTCCAGCGCATCCACGCCATCGACCGCCTCGGTGACGCTGTAACCCGCAGCCTTCAGACTGAATACCACCATCTGGCGCAGAGATCCGGAATCGTCTACTGCGAGAATCGTTTTGGACATTGTTACTCCCTGTTTCTTCAATTACGGACATCGATCACGATATCGGATTATGCCGCACCATTGCTGCCAACCGTACTGCCGGCGGCGTCGCGCTTGCTCGCTTGCCTTCCCCCGCGCTATCCGCAACCCCGGCGCGCCTTGCCTGCCATCGGCACTCTGCCAGCGATCCTAGAACAACTCGATATCGCCGCTTTCCATGCGGGTCTGCCGCACCGCCTTCCACAGCCCGTGCTCCAGCATGGTCAACCGTTCTTCCATGGAGTTGACGGTATTGGCCAGCAAGTTCTCCAGCTCCTGGTCGGTCTGCCCCTGTTCGGGCAATATCTCGAAACTGTTGGCGCTCAATACGCCCAATGCTTCGCGCAGGCCGATCACACGCCGCACGATACGCTCCAGCAATTGGCTGGTCATATCCTGGAATTGCAGCCCCGTTACCGCGGCATTGACATGCTGGCTCACCGCATTCTGCGTTTCCTTGAGCTTCTCGATGCTCTCTGCGTCGAGCGCCTGGCCGCCATTCATCAGGCCTTCGAGGATCTGCTGCTGCGCCTGCACCGAACGGTGCAGATCCATGAAGCTTCCGCCCAGCTTGCCGATGGCTTCGCCCAGCAGAATGTTGGTCTGGACCAGATCCGACTCCACTTCCGTCAATTGGCGGCTGCCTCCGCTGGCTGTGTCGAGCAGCAGGCGCTTCAACTCCTGCAGCATTGTCTGTGTCGGCATTTCCAGCCCTCTTCCCCGTGGTCAGTTAAACATCCCGTCAATTCTTGGCAGGGCCGGTCAAGCCTTCCTGTACGTCCTCGTCGGTGGAGACGTTGAGCGAGCCGCTGTCTTTTTCCACCATCTCTTCTGCTTTCTTGTTCATCACGATGATGCTGATGCGGCGGTTGATTGGGTTAAACGGATCTTCCTTGTCCAGCAAGACCGCCGACGACAGCCCCACCACGCGCAGCACCTTGGATTCATCCATGCCGCCCAGGATCAGTTCGCGCCGCGAAGCGTTGGCGCGGTCGGCCGACAGTTCCCAGTTGCTGTAGCCCTTCTCGCCGCTGGAATAGGGCGTGGCATCGGTGTGGCCGGACAGGCTGATCTTGTTGGGCACGTCGTTGAGCGTCTTGCCGATCTCGTGCAGGATCTCCTTGGTGTATGGCTGCAACTGGGCGCTGGCCAAGGCAAACATCGGACGGTTCTTTTCGTCGACGATCTGGATGCGCAGGCCTTCGGACGTGATATCGATCAACAGCTGGTTCTTGAACTGTTTCAGGGTGGGATTGGAATCGATCGCCTTTTCGATGCGCTGCTTGAGCTGCTCCAGGCGGACGCGCTCGGCGCGCTCCAGCTCCTGCTGCGCCTCCTTCAAGGTCTGGCGGCGCGTGACGACGTCGTTCTCGCCCTTGCGCAACTGGCCGTCCTGGCGGGTCAGATCCTTGCCGCCGCCGGGCAGCACGGTATTGGCGTCGCCGCTGCCGGAGCCGCCGGCCATGGCCACCTTGAGCGGGGTCTTGAAGTATTCGGCAATACCGTTGAGATCGCCCTTGGCGGTCGAACCCAGCAGCCACATCAGCAGGAAGAACGCCATCATCGCGGTCACGAAGTCGGCGTATGCGATCTTCCAGGCGCCGCCATGGTGGCCGCCGCCCCCCTTCTTGATCCGTTTTACGATAATGGGACGTAGCCCTTCGTCGGCCATGTCTCTACTCCTGCTCGGTGCTGGTGGTTGCTGTCAAAATCGATGGTCGCCGGTTCGGTTCGCCTTACTTGCTGCGCGCCTGCTTCACGTGCTCTTCCAGCTCGAGGAAGGTCGGGCGTTCGGTCGAGAACAGCACCTTGCGGCCGAATTCGATCGAAAGCGCCGGCGCATACCCGTTCAGGCTGGCCAGCAAGGTGACCTTGACGCATTGGAAGATCTTGGTCGACTCGTGCAGCTTTTGTTCCAGCAGGCTCGCCAACGGCCCCACGAAACCGTATGCCAGCAAAATACCGAGGAAGGTGCCGACCAGCGCGTGCGCAATCAGCATACCCAGCTCGGAAGGCGGGATGCCCACCGATTCCATGGTGTGCACCACGCCCATCACCGCCGCCACGATACCGAAAGCCGGCATGCCGTCGCCCAGCTTGGCGATGCAATGCACCGGGATTTCGCCTTCGTGGTGGTGCGTTTCGATTTCGTTGTCCATCAGGTTTTCGATCTGGAACGCGTCCATGTTGCCCGACACCATCAGGCGCAGGTAGTCGGTCATGAATTCGATCAGGTGATGGTCGGCCAGTACGCCCGGGTACTTGCTGAAGATCGGGCTGTTCTCGGGCTCTTCGATGTCGCCTTCGATCGACATCAGGCCTTCCTTGCGCGACTTGGTCAGGATTTCGAACAGCAGCGCCATCAATTCCATGTACAGCGCCTTGGTGTACTTCGATCCCTTCAGGACCGACGGCAACGCCTTGAGCGTGGCCTTGATGGCCTTGCTGCTGTTGCCGACCAGGAACGCGCCGCCGGCCGCGCCGCCGATCATGAGCAGTTCGACTGGCTGAAACAGCGCCCCCAAGTGGCCGCCAGCAAGGGCAAATCCGCCGAAGACGGACGCCATGACCACGACATATCCAATGATGACTAGCAAGTGCCTACTCCCGTCCCGGTGGCGTTGAGTGTATTTTCACGTTCGTCAGATTACATGTATTCCATTCAAGCAAATGGGGGAATACATATCCGAAAAACGTCCTTCCTTTTCGATTACGGCTGAAAACGGGGAAACTTAATACGTTTCGTCTCGCCTTATTTCGGAAGCCGCCCTCTTTCCGCTAGCGCGCGGCCGGCGATATGCGCCATCCATGCAGCGCCGGCCCGCCTCCGGCCGGTTGCACCACGATGTCCGGCGGCGCTCCCGGGATATGGAACTCATAACTGAGCAACAAGGATCCGGGACGCATTTCCGCCGACGCCTTCTGCCACAGCGCGACCATGGCGGCCGGCGACAGATAGGCGAACACGACGTCGTAGTCGGCAAAATCGAGCAGCAGGTAGTCGCCCCTGATAAAACGACAATGGTTGCCCGCCAGGGCGGCGCGTACACGGCTGACCAGCCATGGCAAGGGAGCGATTTCGATACCGGTGAATTCGCTGTCCGGCCGGCGCCGCGAGAGATTGAGCACGGCGCCGCCCAACCCGCTGCCGATATCCATGAAGCGGATCGGGCGTCCGGCCGGCAACAGCCCGGCCACCGCATCCCATGCCGCAAGGCCGGAAGGATAGAACGGCACCTGGCTGCGGAAGGTCGACCAGAACAACACCAGCATGAACAGGAAGATGGCCAGGAACAGCCAGGAAGGAAGATGCAAGTGCGCCACGCCCTGTGCGGCTGCAGGGAACACCAGCAGGATGAACCACCACCAGGCCGCCATGCGCCGCAGCCGCGCCAGCAGCGCACCAATCAAGCCATGCAGCAATGATGTCTGGAAAGGGGAAAATGGCGCAAGGCCGGCGCGCTGGGCAATCACGTCCAGCACATTGGCGCTGACCAAGCCAATGCAAAAGAAGAACAACGCCTGGATAGCCGGAGTCTGCAGCAAAGGCTTGCGGCGCGCTCCGGAATCATTCTGGTCTGCGGGCATCTATGCAAACGGGCTCATGGAGGTGTACGCGTACTGCCGATTGCCAGACCGGAAAGCGCTCAGGCGACAGCCGCCAGCGGCGCCGCTGCTGCAACCGGCAGCAGCGCGGGCTCGACCAGCGCCACCACGGCGTCCTTGGCCTTCTTGGTCTTGCCGGCGCGCGACGGCATATGGCATAGCCCGCACAGGTAATCCTGGTGCAGATCCAGGCGGTGCACCACGAAATGGCCGCTGCACTTGCAGCAAGGCGTGGTCATCAGCATCTTGCTTTCGAAAAAACGCACCAGCGTCCAGGCGCGGGTCAGCGACAGCACCGGTTCCCCCGAATCGGTCTGGCCGACCTGCTCCAGATAGAGCTTGTAAGCCTTCATGACTGCCTCGATACCCAAGATGCGCGCATGCTGCACCAGGTATTTATGGATGTTGATGAAGAGAGAAGAATGGATATTGGGCTGCCAGGTAATGAACCAGTCCGTGGAAAACGGCAACATGCCCTTGGGCGGCGAAACGCCCTTCAATTCCTTGTACAGCTTGAGCAACCGCTCGCGCGAGAGTGAAGTTTCAGACTCCAGCAACTGGAGCCTTGCCCCCAGATTGATCAGCTCTATGGCCAACTGAATTTCCTGCGCCTCCGTGACAACGCTTTTCTTAGCCATGCTACCCCCGATGATTTCGTATCGACCCTGCCTTGCCATCCGCCTGTAGGCAAGACATCAGACTGCAAACTTCCAAGACCAACTTATGTCCTGCTCAACGTCTTCCCCTCCGGTGCGTTGACTGCGTGCAGCCGCACCGGCTCTTCTTGTCTTGTTGTTTTACGAAATTTGTTCGCTGGGCTGACAAGCCATCAGAATGGCCGCATGCGACTGGGCCAGGCTTTTATCTTTGTTGTAGTTCGTCAGCATGCCGAGAATGGCGCTGTCGTCGAAACGAAAGCGCGTCAGCATCATGTTTGTGGCGGCCAGCTTCATGATCTGGGCATTGCTCAGGCCTTCGATCAGATCGGCGATGTCCGCGCTGATGCCGAGCCGGAAGATCGCGGTCGGCTTGTCGGAACGGATCATCTGCTGTGCCAGCATGAGATAGCTCAAGTTGGCGTCGCGAATCTCCGCCATCATGTCGTTAGTATTCATTTGCACCCCCCGCCTCAAAAGGAAACTACTTACAGTCAGTTACATATCTTGACTGCAAGCCAATTCTGAGGGGGGGGAGACAGGCAGGAAATTAGACTTGGTCGGTATTTTTCGTCAGATACAACCTAGTATATTTTGTAGGTGTTTATCCTACAATTTTCCATAGTAGTTTCAAATAAATCAAGTAATGCTTATTTGAATACAGGCAGTAGAAGACTTCTGGAGATGTTTCCAATTTTTTAACAGAAAAAATTTCCGCAGCGAAATCCCACGAAAAAATGGTCATCCCGACAATGAAACCATATGTAAATTATTTGCATGCGAGGAGCTTATGTTGCTTGGCAGCGACTAGCTCATCAACAAAGCGGACATCTCGTTGCTGCCAGCAATGTAATTTTGTTCTCCCCCGCAGAGGATAAAACTTGCATCTATTTACAAGACATTACACCGTTTGCGCAACATGGCAACTCCGGGAAAGATTGTAAAACCTCCATGCTGCGGATAAAGGGATGAAAAGAGGCAACATTTGCTGCATTTCAATGACCAGCCGAAAAACAGCCGGCAATGCTGCCGCCGGAGAGACAGTTCGTCTCGACATGCCACGCGGGCAACTACATCCTGGCAAGCGCCTGCTCGATATCGCCGATGAGATCTTCGGGAGTTTCCAGCCCGATATTGAAACGGACCAATTGGCCTTCCCGCGCCCACTGGTTCCGCATACCCCGCATCCGGTAGGGCACGCACAAACTGTGCGCCCCGCCCCAGCTATAGCCGATCCGGAACAGGCGCAGGCTATCGACGAAGCGGTCGGTCTGCTCTTCGCTAAAGCGCGGATCGAAGATCACCGAAAACAGGCCGCCCGCACCGGTGAAATCGCGTTTCCAGAATGCATGCCCCGGGCAATCCTCGAAGGCGGGATGCAATACGGCGGCAATCTCCGGCCGCCGCTTGAGCCAGGCGGCGACCTTGCGCGCGCCCGCGTCATGCGCCTCGAACCGCAAGCGCATCGATGACAGGCTGCGCAGCACCAGGTAGACATCGTCCATGCCCACGCCGAAACCGAGGCGCATGTGCGCCAGTTCCAGCTTCTCATTGAGCGCCTGGTCGCGCACGATGACCGCGCCCATCAAGACATCGGAACCGCCGGACTGGTACTTGGTCAGGGCTTGCATGACGATGTCGACGCCATGCTCGAAGGCCTTGAACGCCAGGCCCGCCGCCCAGGTATTGTCGATGGCCACCAGCACGCCTTTTTCATGGGCGGCGCGGCAAATGGCCGGGATATCCGGCACTTCCATCGAGACCGAGCCGGGCGCCTCGGTCCACACCAGGCGCGTATTGGGCTCGATCAGGTCGGCAATGCCGGCGCCAATCATCGGATCGTAAAAGCGCGCCGTGATGTTGAAGTCGCGCTGCAGCCATTGCCCGAGATCCTTGCTGGGTCCATAGGCATTGTCCGGCAGCAGCACATCGTCGCCTGTTTTCAGCAAGGCAAAATTGACCATCGCGATCGCCGCCAGGCCGCTGGGGGTGACGCGGCAATACTTGCCGCCTTCGATCTCCGCCAGGCGGGCCTCCAGTACGAAGCTGGTCGGGGTGCCATGCAAGCCATAGGTATAGCCCAGCTTTTCGCGCCAGTCGCGCGAGCGCATGGCGGCGACATTGGGAAACAGCACGGTGGAGGCATGGTGGATGCCGACCGGAAAAGCCTCGAAGCCATCCGGGGCACGATAGCTGCTATGGATCAGGGAAGTCTGCGGGGTATGCTTTTGTTCTGACACGAATCGGCCTCTGACGACGAAATGGCGGCAGCGATACCGTGCCGCCGCGGAAAAGTCTCACTATACGCGGACAGCAAGTTGCGCGCAGCGTTCAGCCGCGGGGAAAGCGGGAACATCAGTGCCCTTAGCCCCTAGCCTCCAAGGCAGGCGCATCGCGGCGATGCGCCCGGAAAACGCTCAGGGAAGCTGCAGCGAAAACGGCTTGGTGACGGATCCGTCGGCGTTGGACCAGGTGCCGCTGATGGCATTGCCCTGGCGATGCCCTTCCCATTGGCCGGATACATCCTTGCCGTTGACCGACTCCTCCATTACCAGGTCGTCGCCTTCCACTTCGCCCGCGACCAGGATCTCCGGCGAACCGCCGAAAAAAAAGTAACGGCCTTCCAGCCCATCCTCGTTTTTCTTCGGCTGCAGCGACAACTGGATCTGGCGGCCATCGATGTCGCCGCGCAAAACGACGGCACGCGCCATCAGGCTTTGCTGCAAAGAAGCGGCCGGGGCAACGGCGGCGTCGCCGGCCGCAGCAGGCACGCCAGTCAAACCGGACAGCAACGCCGCCGCGCAGGTCAGGCTGCGCCATCCTGCAAACGACGCCATCACTCAGCCGCGCCCCAAAGGTCATGGGCATCGGCGGCGGTAACGCGTACATCGACGAACTGGCCCACGGCCAACTTGCGGTGCGGTTCGAACGGCGGCTTCACATAGATCACGCCATCGATTTCCGGGGCATCCGAATAGGTGCGGCCAATGCCGCCATTGCGGTCGACTTCATCGATCAACACGCGCAGGGTCTTGCCGACCTTGGCCTGCAGGCGCTTCTTGGAGATCTCTTCCTGCAACTGCATGACACGGGCGCGGCGCTCCTCGCGCAGCTCTTCCGGCACCGGATTGTCCAGCGCGTTGGCGGTCGCGCCTTCCACCGGCGAATAGGCAAAGCATCCCAGGCGGTCGATCTCGGCTTCCTTGAGGAAGTCCAGCAGGTATTCGAATTCGGCCTCGGTCTCGCCCGGGAAACCGGCGATGAATGTGGAGCGGATCGTGATGTCCGGGCACATGGTGCGCCAGGCCTGGATGCGCTCGATGTTCTTCTCGCCATTGGCGGGGCGCTTCATGCGCTTGAGGACGTCCGGGTGCGCATGCTGCAGCGGCACGTCCAGGTACGGCAGGATCTTGCCCTCGGCCATCAGCGGGATGATCTGGTCCACGTGCGGATATGGATAAACATAATGCAGGCGCACCCAGGCGCCATACTGCGCGGCCAGTTCGCCCAGCGCACCCACCAGTTGCGTCATGTGGGTCTTGATCGGCTTGCCGTTCCAGAAGCCGGTGCGGAACTTCACGTCCACGCCGTAGGCGCTGGTGTCCTGCGAAATCACCAGCAGTTCCTTGACGCCTGCCTTGAACAGGTTTTCCGCCTCCAGCATGACATCGGCAATCGGACGCGAGACCAGATCGCCGCGCATGGACGGGATGATGCAAAAGCTGCAGCGGTGGTTGCAGCCTTCTGAAATCTTCAGGTAAGCGAAATGCTTGGGAGTGAGCTTGACGCCCTGCGGCGGCACCAGGTCGATGAAGGGTTCGTGCGGCTTGGGCAAATGCCTGTGCACCGCCTGCATGACTTCGCCGACCGCATGCGGGCCGGTCACTTCCAGCACCTTGGGGTGGATCTTCTGGATGATGTCGTCGCCGTCGGCATCTTTCTTCGCGCCCAGGCAACCGGTGACGATCACCTTGCCGTTTTCATTGAGCGCCTCGCCGATGGCATCCAGCGACTCCTGCACCGCGGCGTCGATGAAACCGCAGGTATTGACGATCACCAGATCGGCGCCGTCGTAGGACTTGGCGGTGTCGTAGCCTTCGGCGCGCAACTGGGTCAGGATCTGCTCGGAATCGACCAGCGCCTTGGGGCAGCCGAGGGAGACGAAACCGACCTTGGGCTGCGCCGGGGGATTGGAAGAGGATGCGTTGGACATGATGGACTGGCTGGAGAAACTGGCTGGAAGGGAAAACGGGGAAACGCTTTAGGAAATGCTTTTAAAATCAGGGCCGTATTGTACCTTGTCCACCGCGCCCCACTCTCTTCTGCGCTTTTTTCGCGCATATTTCCTTCGGCGCCGCCACAACACTTGCCAAAATGCAAAACGGCCCGATGGGCCGTCTGGGAGGTCGACCTGTGACGTTTTTCAGGCTGCCGCCGCAAGCCTGTCCAACGCCGCGCTGGCCTTACTTCTTCTGGTCCGGCGGATTGCCGAACGGGAAAGTGCCGAACATGTTCTTGGTCTGGCTCTGCATCTGCTCCTGCATCTGGATGAACAGGTTCTTGCTCTGCTCGATATAGTTGCTCATCATGCCCTGCATCATCGGCCCCTGCACATTCATGAACTGGGTCCACATCTCGGGGCTGAACGGCTTGCCTTCATAGAAGCCCTTGGAGTTCTCGGCCAGCTTGTTCTGGATGTCGATGAAGGTCTGGATATTCTTTTCCAGATAGGAGCCCATCATGCCCTGCATCGCATGGCCGTAGTAGCGGATGATCTGCGACAGTGCGCCGCTGGAGAACATCGGCGCGCCGTGCGACTCCTCTTCCAGGATGATCTGCAACAAAATGCTGCGGGTCAGGTCGTCGCCGTTCTTGGCATCGACCACGGTGAATTCTTCATTGTCCAGCACCAACTGCTTGACGTCGGTCAAGGTAATGTAGGAACTGGTCTGGGTATCGTAAAGACGGCGGTTGGGATACTTCTTGATCAAGCGATCGGCCGATTTTTTTGCAGTAGTCATCTGAAGTCCAGTCTCTCTTTTCAGCCGCTGTTGCGGCTATTGTTTGCAGCGATTGCGGGCCGCTTCAGTTGCCTCCCAGCCCGCAGACGTCTGGGACATTCTTATCTGTCCTCTCTCTTACTCTTACTTCTTTTGCCCTGCCCGTTCGGGCATCGTGCAACCCACGGTTTTGCAGGGCAGCATGCCGGAACATTATAGGGGGGAAAGAGTGCGAATGGGCAAACCAATATTGCAATGCGAAGAATAACCCTTCGCAACAATCCCGCAGCCGGCGCGGGCGGCGCCGGCCGCGGCAAGTGGCATCAGCCCATGTAGAGGCCGCCATTGAGCGAGAAGTCGGAACCGGTAGCGTAACCGCCTTCGGCCGAAGCGATCCAGGCGACGATGGAGGCAATTTCCTCCGGTTCGCCCAGGCGCTTGACCGGGATGCCGGAGACGATCTTCTCCAGCACTTCCGGACGGATCGAACGCACCATATCGGTACCGATGTAGCCCGGCGAGACGGTATTGACGGTCACGCCCTTGGTCGCCACCTCCTGCGCCAGCGCCATGGTGAAGCCGTGGATGCCCGCCTTGGCGGTGGAATAGTTGGTCTGGCCGAACTGGCCCTTCTGGCCGTTGACGGATGAAATGTTGATGATCCGTCCGAAGCCGCGCTCGACCATGCCGTCGATGACCTGCTTGGTGACGTTGAAGAGCGAATTGAGGTTGGTATTGATGACGGCGTCCCAGTCGTCCTTGCTCATCTTGCGGAACTGGCCGTCGCGGGTGATGCCGGCATTGTTGACCAGCACATCGACTTCACCGATTTCGGCGCGGACCTTCTCGAACGCCGCCTTGGTCGAATCCCAATCGGAGACGTTGCCTTCGGAGGCGTGAATATCGAAGCCTTGTTCGCGCATCGTCGCCAACCATTTGTCCTTGCGCGAGGAATTCGGGCCGCAACCTGCCACGACGGTATATCCGTCCTTGCAAAGACGTGCGCAGATGGAGGTTCCGATACCGCCCATGCCGCCGGTCACATATGCAATACGCTTGTTCATTGTGCTGCCTCCTAGTGTGGATTGATTACCGGGGATATCAACATCTCCCCTCTCTCGCGTCTGCTCTGCGTCCGCATTTCCCAGGGCGCCGGTTGCCTCCGGCCGCCCTGAATCCTTACTTCATCCGGTTCTTCGCTGCATGATGATGCAGGCCTGTCGCACAGCCGCGCAAGCTCCGATGCATTTTCCATGCCGGCTTTCCCGCACGGCCCCACCGGGAACCGCTGGCAGATGCCGCTGAAAACGTTACCGGCCTCGCCGCGCTTGCCCGCAGATTCAGATGATCTGGTCGGCCTTGACCTTCACGTAGCGCCCGGGAGCCGGTTCGATCTTCTTGTACCTTACCGAGCCAGCGGCCTTGGGCGCGGCCACCTTGCGTCCCGCATGCTTGCCCAGGAAGGCCGCCCATTCGCTCCACCAGCTGCCGGGATGCTCCCTGGCCTTGGCCAGCCACGCATCGGGATCGGCCTCCAGCTTGTCGTTGGTCCAGTAATTGCGCTTGTTCCTGGAGGCCGGATTGATCACGCCGGCGATATGGCCGGATGCGCCCAGCACGAAACGGTTATTGGCGCGCTTCGATGCATTGAGCAGCGCTACCGACGCATAGGCCGATTTCCACGGCACGATATGGTCCTCGCGCGAGGCGTAGATGAACGCCGGCGCGGTGATCTTGCGCAGGTCGATCTTCTCGCCGGCCACCGTCAGTCGCCCCGGATCCTTCAGCGCGTTCTCCAGATACATGTGGCGCAGGTAATAGCAGAACATCGGTCCCGGCAGGTTGGTGCTGTCGGCATTCCAGTACAGGAGATCGAACGCGGTCGGCGTCTCGCCTTTCAGGTAATTGGATTCGACATAGTTCCACAGCAGGTCGTTCGGGCGCAGGCTGGAAAAGGCGCTGGAAAAATCGCGCCCGGCCATCAGGCCGCGCTTGCCGATCATCTGCTCGCGCATGGCCAGCTGCATCTCATCGATATAGACATCGATGGCGCCGGTATCGGCGAAATCGAGGAAGGTCGTCAGCAGCGTCAGGCTGGACACCGGATCTTCGCCGCGCGCGGCCAGCAGCGCCAACGCGCACGACAAGATGGTGCCGCCGACGCAAAAGCCCAGCGCGTTGATCTGCGGCTGCTTGCTGACCTCCTGGACGATATGGATGGCGTTGACCACGGCGCCGTCGACATATTGCTCCCAGGTGGCGCCATCGATCGAGGCATCGGCATTGCGCCACGAAATCAGGAATACCGTATGCCCCTGCTCGACCGTATAGCGCACCAGCGAATTCTGCGGCTGCAAGTCGAGGATGTAGAACTTGTTGATGCAAGGCGGCACGATCAGCAGCGGCACGGCATGCACGGTCTTGGTCAGCGGCTTGTACTGGATCAGCTGGAACAGCTCATTCTCGTAAATGACCGAACCTTCGCTGGCGCCGACATCCTTGCCGACTTCGAAGGCCGTCTCATCGGTCTGCGAGATATGGCCCTTCTGCAAGTCCGCCAGCAACTGCGCAATGCCCTTGGTCAGGCTTTCGCCACGGGTCTCGATAATCTTTTGCTGGGCAACCGGATTGGTCGCCAGGAAATTGGCCGGCGACATCGCATCGATCATTTGCTGCACCGCAAAACGCAGTTTGTGGCGCACCTTGTCGGGGCCCTTGACCGCATCGGCCAAGGCCAGCAGGAAGCGCGAATTAAGCTCGTAGGCGGCGGCCTGAAATGCGAAGTACGGGCTCTCTTGCCAGGCTGGCGCGCTAAGGCGGCGGTCGGTGATGGCAGGCGTTTTGGCTGACGCCGCCGATTGCCAGAGTTCGGCAAACTGCTGCGCATAATCCTGCTGCAGGCGGAGCATGTCGGCCGCATCCAGCGAGGCGCCCAGTTCGCCCAGCTGCTTCATCAGCGAAGACGGGTCGAACTGCCCTGCCCCCGCCGCTCCGAAGGGGAAACCCGTATTGGGAAAAGGCGGCAATGGAGGCTGGAGTTGCTGTAAATGCTGAAATTGCGATTGGAATTGAGATGGCAGGGAAGCCCAGAATTTCGGATCGGACATCTGCGCCAGCCATGCGGATACATCAGGAGAGGGTTGCTGCGGATTCTGCTTGTTCATGCTCGGATCTGCAATTTTCGCGTATCTTTACGGTTTATCCTGAAGCTCCAGTCACCATGTATATCGTTGCTATCGCATGGCTCTATGTCGTCTTCATGATGTCGATCACCGAACTGAGTGCGGTCGCCGGAGTGACCACCTTCCTGCTGTACGGCGTATTTCCCTTGTCCGTTGTTTTATACCTGATGGGTACACCGCAACGCAAGCGGAATCGACAAAAGAGGAAGAAAATGAAAGCCGCGCGCAAGGAAGCGTCGGCAAATGACGAGCATGCCGAATGCGAGCCGAAAAGAACGGAAGACAACGCCAACCATCCGGCCGGATGAATAACGGCTTTGGCTCCTTTTGCCCGTGCCGGGACATCAAGAAAGATCCGAGGATGCGACACGATCCCGGCGCCACCCGCACGAGGCGCCGCTTGCGCATCGCGTCATTTCCCCATCGCACCATGGCGCCGCGGGCGCGACACGGCCACCTGCCGGTAATGCCTCCTCAGCGCGGCCAGCATATCGCGCAGCACCGCGCTTCCGCGCCAGGGCGGCGACACGTAGGCCATGCGCAACTGCACGCCGCCTCCATATAACCGGCAATCGAGCATGCCGATCATCCGGCCGCCAAGATAAGCATAGACATGCACCTCGTCTTGCGGGCGCATGCGCGGCCCTTCGATCTTCCAGTTGCAAGACATGCCGTTAGCCGCCATCGTCGTTCACTGCGCCACATGCGAGGCCAGATGCAGGCCCAGCAGCAACAGGCCGGCGAAAAAACAGCGCCGGAACGTCTGCGCCTTCACCTTGCCGCGCACCCAGGTGCCGATGCCCATGCCCAGCAGCGCCGGCAGCAATACCACCGCCGATGCGCCGGCCACGCTGCCGCCAAAGGCTCCGCCCTGCCCCAGATTGATCGCCAGCGCGACCGTGGAGACGGTAAACGACAAACCCAGCGCCTGGATCAATTGGTCGCGCTCCAGGTTCAGCGCCTGCAGGTACGGCACGGCCGGGATCACGAATACGCCGGTCGCCGCAGTGATCAGGCCGGTCGCCAGGCCGATGACCGGCGACCACCATTTCTCCGCGCCCGCCGACACCGAAAACCTGAACGATGCCAGGCCCGCTATCGCATACAGCGCCAGCGCCACGCCCAGCGCGACAATGGCGCGGCGACCGCCGTCGGCGTCCATGAAACCGCTGCCGGCCAAGGTGCCGAGCACAATCCCGGCCAGCATGGCCCACAGCCGCCGGGCCAGCGCCATGAAGGCGCCGCCGGCCAGCAGTTGCCAGACATTGGTCACCATCGAAGGCACAATCAGCAGCGCCGCGGCCTGCACCGGCGGCATCGCAAGACTCAGCAGCCCGACCGCGACGGTCGGCAACCCCAGGCCGATCACGCCCTTGATGAAGCCGGCCAACAGGAACACGCCCAGGCAAGCCGCCAGCACAGTGGAATTCATACCCATGAAGGAAAGCAGCGATTGCATGATGCGGACCAGGAAGATGATGGAAAAAGAAGTCAGGCAAGGCGCAGTCTGCCAGCCCTCGCGCCATCTGGAAATGTGGAATACACTTAGCCAGCCTTCGCCATGGACGAAGGCAGACCAACACCCCTCCTGCCGATGAGCAACCGATTCGACCTCTCCGACCTGCGCCTTTTCCTGCACATCGTGGAAAGCGGCAGCATCACCGCCGGCGCGGCCCGTGCGCACATGGCGCTGGCCTCGGCCAGCGCACGCATCCGCAACATGGAGGATGCGCTCGGCGCCGCGCTGCTGGAACGCGGGCGACGCGGTGTCCGGACGACCGATGCCGGCCGCGCGCTGGCGCACCATGCGCGCATGATGGGCCGGCAAATGGAACAGCTGCGCGACGAACTGGGCCAGTACGCGCAAGGCTTGAAAGGCCACATCCGGCTGCTGTGCAATACCTCTGCCATGACCGAGTTCCTGCCGGAAGTCCTGGCCACTTTCCTGGCGCGCCATCCGCACACCGATATCGAACTGGAAGAAAAGCTGAGTTATGAAGTGGTGCAGGCCGTGGTAGACGGCGTGGCCGACGTGGGCATCATCGCCGACTCGACCGACAGCGGCCCCTTGCAAACCTTCCCCTTCCGCCAGGATCACCTGGTCGCCGTGCTGGCCAGGAAACATCCGCTGGCCAGGCGCAAATCGGTGGCCTTCGGCGAACTGCTGGGCGAGGATTTCGTCGGCTTGTCCGGCGACAGCGCCTTGCAACAGCATCTGGCCGGCCATGCCGCGCGCGCCGGCAAACGCCTGCAATACCGGGTGCGGCTGCGCAGTTTCGACGGCATCTGCCGCATGGTCGAGCAACAGGTCGGGGTGGCGGTCATCCCTGAAACCGCAGCCCACGCCTGCGCCGACCATATGGATATCCGCGTGCTGCCCCTGGCCGATGCCTGGGCCAGGCGACAATTGCTGATCTGCGTGCGCGGCCTCGACGGCCTGCCCGGCCATACGCGCGAATTGATCCAGGCCCTGCAGGCGCATTCGCATCGGCCGCCCAAGGGGCCGCCTCAGCCTTCTTCCAGCAACAACGGCAAACGCCAATAAAAAATAAAAATGGCAGCCCTCGCGGACTAATGCCGTTCAGTTAAGCACTGAACGGCATTTGTGTTTGCGGAGGTTTATGGAGACCAGACTCCGTTCGCCCTGAGTAGCTGCGCAGCAGCGTATCGAAGGGCAGGCAAGAGCGCTAACGCTGATACGCTGGCTTCGATACGGCCCTGGCGGGCCTACTCAGCCCGAACGGGCCAGGTGATGAATGCTTCAGAATTAGCCTTGACTGAACGGTATTAGCCCTCGCGGGCTGTCATTTCCAGGCGGTGATCCGATCGGCTATTGCAGGCTATTTAAGCCAGATCAGCGAAGCCATGCGGCCAGTGGTTTTATCGCGCCGGTAAGAATAAAAACGGGTATCGCTGACCGTGCACAGCCCGCCGCCGGCAATATCGGCCACCCCGGCCGCCTGCAAGCGCAAGCGCGCCAGCTGGTAGATGTCGGCCAGATATTTGCCCGGCTTGCCTGCACAACTGCGAAAGGCGGCATCGGCCGCGGCGTCATGCTGCATGAAGGCCTGGCGCACTTCGGCGCCGACTTCGAACTGCGCCGGACCGATCGCCGGCCCCAGCCAGGCCATCAGGTCTTGTCCGCCGCGCGCACGCATCGCCGCCACGGTATTTTCCAATACGCCGGCCGCCAGCCCACGCCAGCCGGCATGGGCTGCGCCCACCACCGTCCCGGCGCGGTCGCACAACAGGACCGGCAGGCAATCGGCCGTCATCATCACGCACACGGCACCGGCCACGGCGCTGACGCAGCCATCGGCCTGGACGGCGGGCGACGCGCTGGCGGCATCCACCACCGTGGTGCCGTGCACCTGCGACAGCCAGGCCGGCTCCTGCGGCAACAGGCGGCGCAACAAGGCGCGATTTTTCGCCACCAGCGCGGAATCGTCTTCGACATGGGCGCCCAGGTTCAATCCCAAGCCGCCCTTGCCGTCGCCATACGGATGCGCGCTATAGCCGCCGGCGCGCAAAGTGGCCAGTGCGCCGATATTGGCGGGGGCATCCCATTCCGGGATCAGCAACTCCATGCAGGCTTCCTCAATAATCGTCGTCGTCCGGATCGCCCATCACCGGGTCCGGTTCGCTCGACATTTCCGGGATCGTCGCCAGCGCCGGATCGATGCCGGCCCGCACCAGCAGCTCGACCATGTCCTGCGGCAGCGGCGCCGCCCATTGCCTGAACTTGCCGGAAGTCGGATGCGTCAGGCCCAGGCGGGCTGCCTGCAGCGCCTGGCGCGGGAACACCGAAGCCAGGTGCTGCTTGCCGTACAGCGTATCGCCCACCAGCGGGAACCCCAGCGACTGCAGGTGCACCCGGATCTGGTGCGTGCGCCCGGTCTCCAGCCGGCAGTGCACCAGGCTGACCGGCTTGCTGTCGATCAGGCCGGTGGCCAGGCGACGATAGTGCGTCACCGCCGGCTTGGCCGTCGTGCTTTGCGACACCGCCATCTTGATGCGGTCGCGCGGATGGCGCGCCATCGGCGCATCGACGGTGCCGGACAGTTGCGGCAATCCCCATACCAGCGCCAGATACTGGCGCTTCATGCTGCGCGCCTGCAACTGGCGTACCAGGTCGGTCTGCGCCGACAGCGTCTTGGCCACCACCATCAGGCCGCTGGTTTCCTTGTCCAGGCGGTGCACGATCCCCGCGCGCGGCACGTTGGCCAGCCCCGGGCAATGGTGCAGCAGGCCGTTGAGCAAGGTACCGCTCCAGTTGCCGGCGGCAGGGTGCACCACCAGCCCGGCCGGCTTGTCGAGCACGATGATGGACTTGTCCTCGTGCAGGATATCCAGCGCCATCGGCTCCGGGCCGTAGGCATGGTCCTGCGGCGACGATTGCGGCGCCACTTCCACCTGCTCGTCGCCCAGCATGGTCATCTTGCCCTTGGCCGGGACGCCGTCGACGGTCACGTAACCGTCTTCGATCCACTGCTGGATACGGCTGCGCGAGAATTCCGGGATCAGGCCGGAGAGCACCTTATCCAGACGCTGGCCGATGGCATCGTCGGTCAGGCGCAGGGAAATGGGCGCAAGTTCGGATAACTGCGCGGACGACGATGCATCGGAGGCATCGTCGCCTTCGTCGAATTCATCGTCGGGAAGGTCGATCTTTACAGGCTGTTCGCCATTTGTAATCTGAGGGGGTTTCTTACGTGACATCAGCTATAATCGCCGGATCGGGTGGATTGTATTTGGGTTAACCATGCAGCCGACTCGGCAAGGCGTTCGCGCCTGACATGCAAAAACGGTAAGCATTCAGACAAGCACACAAGAGTCATGCACAAAATCTTATTGAAGTTAATCACCGTCGGCTTTGCCCTGTCTCTCACGGCTTGCGGTCTGTTGCCTGAGCAAAAGGACGAAACTACCGGCTGGTCTGCCTCGAAATTATACTCGGAAGCCAAGGACGAACTGAACGCCGGCGGTTACGACAAGGCAATCAAGTATTTCGAGAAGCTGGAATCGCGCTATCCGTTCGGCACTTATGCCCAGCAGGCGCAGATGGATATCGCCTACGCCTACTACCGCCAGAATGACCAGGCGCAAGGCCTGGCGGCGGTGGATCGCTTCATCAAGCTGCATCCGAACCATCCCAACGTCGACTACATGTACTACCTGCGCGGCCTGATCAACTTCAACGACCGCACCAGCATCTTCGACACCTTCACCGACCAGGACAACACCGAGCGCGACCCCAAGGCGATGCGCGACGCGTTCGACTCGTTCAAGCTGCTGGCCGAACGTTTTCCCGACAGCAAGTACACGCCGGATGCCGTCGCCCGCATGAAGTACCTGGTCAACGCCATGTCGCAATACGACGTGCACGTAGCCAACTACTACTACCGCCGCGGCGCCTATATTTCAGCCGCCAACCGCGCCCAGGCCGCGATCAAGCAATACCCCGACGCGCCGGCCAACGAAGAGGCGCTGTTCATCCTGATGCGCTCCTACGATGCGCTGGGCCAGACCAAGCTGCGCGACGATACCGAACGCGTCATCAAGGCCAACTATCCGAACAGCCCCTACTACACCGGCGGCCCGAAGAAGGCGACCAAGCCCTGGTGGAAGATCTGGTAACGATATATCCGGCCCCGGCCTGAGCCGCCCAACGAAAAGCCTCGCAATGCAATTCGCATTGCGAGGCTTTTTCATGTCCAGCGGGTACGGCACGCATCGCCGCCGTTGCGCCTCACGCCTCCAGCTTGCGGCGGAACACCCAGCTGCTGTCGGTCGATGCCTCTTCGGCAAACGCATATCCCTCCAGGTCGAAACCCTTGAGCTTTTCCGGCTGGCTGATGTTCTTGAGCGCCGCATAGCGCGCCATCAGGCCGCGTGCGCGCTTGGCATAGAACGAGATGATCTTGTACTTGCCGCCCTTCCAGTCCTCGAACACCGGCGCAATCACCTTGGCCTTGAGCAGCTTGGGCTTGACCGCCTTGAAATACTCTTCCGACGCCAGGTTCACCAGCACCGGCGCCTTCTGCGTCGCCAGTTCGCCGTTGAGGGCCTCGGTGATCTCGCTGCCCCAGAAAGCGTACAGGTCCTTGCCATGCGGATTGGCCAGCTTGGTGCCCATTTCCAGGCGGTAAGGCTGCATCAGGTCCAGCGGGCGCAGCATGCCGTACAAGCCGGACAAGATGCGCACATGGTTCTGCACATAATCGAGTTGCCGGGCATTGAGCGAATTCGCATCCAGGCCTTCATACACATCGCCGTTGAAGGCCAGCACCGCTTGCTTGGAATTCTTGGCGGTGAACTTGCGCGACCACGAGGCATACCGGTTCGCGTTGAGCACCGCCAATTGATCGGAGATGCCCATGAGGCTGCCGACCTGGGCCGGAGAAAGCTGCTTGAGCACCTCGATCAGTGCGGCCGAGCGTGCGATGAAAGCAGGCGTGGTATGGACGTCGGTAATAGGGGGCGTATCGTAATCAAGCGACTTGGCGGGCGATAAAACAATCAGCATGGGATTTCATCCAATCAACAGGTTGGCGCAATGATACCCAAAGCGCGTCCGTTGCGCGCGTCGCCATCATCCGCCATGCGCCCCAGCGGACAAGAGTCCGCCGCGATACGCGAATTTGCCGCGCAAATACAGCGCTTTTAAGGCTTTTGCACGGTAATCTGCTCTTTACACTGCACAGTAGGACTATCCATGCAAAACAGGGGGCGCGCCTGCCCACTTTGTGTTTTGCGACAAAATATCCAACAGGGGGGGAAACGACCATGACCTGGTTCTATGATCTGCGCATCGCGCGCAAGCTGCTCATCACTTTTTCTGTGATCCTGGTGTTGACCGCCATCCAGGGCGTGTTTTCCATCGTGCAACTCTCCAAAGTCAACCAGGCCTCGACCGATATCGCCCTCAACTCGCTGCCCAGCGTGCGCCATCCGCTGGAAGCCAAGGTCGCATTGGCACGCATACGCACGATCCAGCTCCAGCATTTGCTGCCCGGCAATGAAAACAACGTCGAGAACAACGAGAAACTGATCACTGGCCTGTTCAGCGCGTTGAACACGGCACTGGAAAAATACGCGGCAGTGGTCGACTCCGAGGCGGAGGAACGCAGCTTCGCCGCCATCAAGACCGATATGGCAACCTTTGCCGGCATCCATCAGACCCTCGCCGGGGACGTCAGGGAACACAAGATAGACGAAGCGCGCGATGTCCTGCTCAACCAGCTCACGCCGGTTTACCTGCGCCTGTTCGACACGCTGGACAAGTTGGTGAACCTGAATGTCGAGACCGCCGCCGCCACCGACAACGAGGCCTTGCTCCGCTACAACAGCGCGCGCACGATGATCGCCATCCTGCTGGCCTGCTGCATCGGCCTGGGCCTGCTGCTGGCGACCTGGGTGGCGCGCATCGTGTCGCGCCCGCTGCAAGACGCCATGCATGTCGCCGAGCGCGTCGCCGAAGGCGACCTGACCGTCGACATACAACCCGCCAGCCGCGACGAAACCGGCCGCCTGATGCAATCGCTCAAGGCCATGAACGACAGCCTGCTGCGCATCGTCGGCCAGGTACGCCAGGGCACCGATACCATCAGCACCGCCTCGCGCGAAATCGCCAGCGGCAACCTCGACCTGTCCTCGCGCACCGAACAGCAGGCCGGTTCGCTGGAAGAGACCGCCTCGGCCATGGAAGAACTGACCTCCACCGTCAAGCAAAACGCCGACAACGCGCGCCAGGCCAACCAGTTGGCCAATTCGGCCTCCGACGTGGCGGTCCAGGGCGGCAGCGTGGTCGGCCAGGTGGTGCAGACCATGGAAGGCATCACCGAGAGTTCGCGCAAGATCGCCGACATCATCAGCGTGATCGACGGCATCGCCTTCCAGACCAACATCCTGGCATTGAATGCGGCGGTGG
Source organism: Herbaspirillum sp. SJZ106 (assembly GCF_006715495.1). Classification (GTDB taxonomy): domain Bacteria; phylum Pseudomonadota; class Gammaproteobacteria; order Burkholderiales; family Burkholderiaceae_D; genus Herbaspirillum. Next base: position 43,771 of record NZ_VFNI01000005.1, on the reverse strand, counting down.
AAGCGGCGCGCGCCGGCGAGCAGGGCCGCGGCTTCGCGGTAGTGGCGTCCGAAGTGCGCTCGCTGGCGCAGCGTTCGGCATCGGCCGCCAAGGAGATCAAGACCCTCATCGACGACTCGGTGGCCAAGGTCGATACCGGCAGCAAGCTGGTAGAACAAGCCGGCACCACCATGACCGAGGTGGTCGCCAGCGTCAGGCGCGTGACCGACATCGTCGGCGAGATCAGCGCGGCCAGCCAGGAACAGAGCGATGGCATCCAGCAGGTCAACCTCGCCATCACCCAGATGGACGAAGTCACCCAGCAAAACGCCGCACTGGTCGAGCAAGCCGCTGCGGCCGCCGGCTCCCTGCAGGATCAGGCCGGAAAACTCGCGGAACTGGTCAGCGTATTCAAGCTGGATCGTTTGCACACCATCGCAGACACCGCACCGGCGGCAGAATCGACTGCCAAACCGATGCCCCAAACAACCGCTGCCAGACCTGCCCTCAAACCGACCATCAAACCGGCCCTCAAACCAGCTATCAAGCCGGCGGCGGCGCCCGCCCTCCAATCTCCTGCGGACAAGCCGGCGCTGCCCGCCAAAAAAGCCGAACCCAAATTCACCCCTCCCGCCGATGACGGAGCATGGGAACAGTTTTGAAGACAGGCCGCGCCCGGCATTGCCGGGGCGGCTCATAACCATCAACCTCGCAGGCAACGCCGCCTGGCGAAGCTGTTTTCGCCGGCACGGCACTCAAATCCGCCACGCACATTGCCGTTAACCAATGCATCGGATCCGATGCAAACCGCCGGCAAGCCCGACAGGCACTTGCGCCCGCTTTTGCGGTCAATATACGGAACGGCTACATTGAAGTGGTTACATTGCATTGAAGTGCGCATCGGCAAAAGCACAATCATCCCGATTGCGGCAGCCATGCCAAGCGGCAAGGAGCAAACCATGAAACGCGACAAGGCCCTGATGGGCGACATCCTCAAGACCCTGGCTTCCTTCGGCACCACCTACGGCGACGTGGAAAAGATCCAGGGGGAACTGTCGGTCAAGCACCTGGCGCCGGAACTGATCCTGCACCATCTGCGCCTGCTGCACGACCGCGGCTTGGTGGCGGTGGACATGCACAATTTCTGGCGCGTCACCGACCAGGGGTATGATGTGCTCGAAGCCGGCGGCAACCTGCGCCAAGCGCATGGCATGCCGCCGGAAGCCAACCACGGCATCGACAACTAGATTGATGATTGAATGAGCACTCCGGCAATCCCCCTCGCTACCGCCCCCACCGTACCTATCGCCCCCACCGCATCCGCCACGCCTGCCGCCTCCCCCGTCATCGGATCCGCGCCGGCCGCCGGCGAACGCCAACGGCTGGTGCTCGACACCAACGTCTGCCTGGACTTGTTCGTCTTTCGCGATCCGCGCTGGAATGCCCTGCTGCAAGCCTTGCAGGACGGCAGCGTACAAGCCTATACCCGCGAAGACTGCCGCAACGAATGGCTGGCCGTGCTGGATTACCCGCACCTGCCGCTCACGCCCGCCGACAAGCCGGCCATCTGCGCCGAATTCGACCGCCTGCTGCACTGCCTGCCGCTGGCTGAGGTCAACACCTTCGGCCTGCCGCTATGCACCGACAAGGATGACCAGAAATTCCTGGAACTGGCCCTGCAATGCCGGGCCCATGTCCTGGTCAGCAAAGACAAGGCCGTGTTGAAGCTGGCCAGGAAGACCTTGCGCAAAGGCATGTTTTCCATCGTCCCGCCGCAGCACTGGCGGCTCTACGCCTTTCCTCCGCCCGCCCAGGATTGACTCCTGATGCAGCGCAATCCTGATGCAGCGCAAAAATGCCGGGCAAGAATTCCGGCTAAAATAGCCGGCTTGTAAAAAACACTTCAGGATCAGGCCCCGCAGCAATGAGCACGCCCGCCAATATCGTCACCAAACTGCCCAACGTCGGCACCACCATTTTCACCGTCATGTCCGCGCTCGCCAGCGAAAAGGGCGCGGTCAACCTGGGCCAGGGCTTCCCCGATTTCAATTGCGATCCGGTGCTGGTGCAGGCTGTCGCCAGCGCCATGCAGGACGGCCTGAACCAATACCCGCCGATGGCCGGCGTGCAGCTCCTGCGCGAAGCCATCGCCGACAAGGTCGAGCAGCTCCATGGCCGCCGCTACGATCCGGTCGGCGAAATCACCGTCACCGCCGGCGCCACCCAGGGCATCCTGACCTCGGTGCTGTGCGCGGTGCATGCCGGCGACGAAGTGATCGTCATCGAGCCGGCGTACGACTGCTACGTGCCCGCCATCGAACTGGCCGGCGGCATCCCGGTCTTCGTGCAGATGAACGTGGACGAACGCGGCTACAGCATTCCCTGGGACAAAGTGGCGGCCGCCGTCACGCCCAAGACCCGCATGATCATGGTCAACACGCCGCACAACCCGACCGGCAGCATCATGAAGGCGGCCGACGTGCAGGCGCTGGCCGACATCGTGCGCGGCACCGATATCCTGATCCTGTCCGACGAAGTGTACGAACACATGGTCTACGACGGCAGCCAGCACGAATCGCTGGCGCGCCATCCGGAACTGTCGCAACGCACCTTCATCAATTCCAGCTTCGGCAAGACTTATCACGTCACCGGCTGGAAGGTCGGCTTCGTGGCCGCGCCGGCCGCCATGACCGCGGAATTCCGCAAGGTGCACCAGTTCAACGTATTCACCGTCAATACCCCGGTACAGTACGGCCTGGCTGCCTACATGAAGGATCCGGCGCCCTACCTCGAGCTGCCGGCCTTCTACCAGAAGAAACGCGACCTGTTCCGCGACGGCCTCAAGAACACCCGCTTCGAACTGCTGCCCTCCGAAGGCACCTACTTCCAATGCGTGAAGTACGGCGCCATCTCCGATCTCTCCGAAGCCGAATTCTGCAAATGGCTGACCACCGAAATCGGCGTGGCGGCCATTCCCGTCTCGGCCTTCTATAACACGCCGAAGGAATCGGGTATCGTGCGTTTTTGCTTCGCCAAGAAGGATGAAACGCTGCGCCTGGCGCTGGACCGGCTGGCCAAGTTATAACTCCATCGCTGCAGCACGGCCCCGCCCGCCATCCCCCGGCGGGGTTCCCCCTCCGCCTTCCTTCCCGCACCGCTCCCGGCTCCTGCAGCCGCATCCGCCTTCCGCTACACTAATGCACCGCGCCCCTGACGACAGTCATCGCCGGTGCGCCACCATCGGATCAACCGGATAACGACAAGGACACCCATGATCGACGTCTATAGCTGGGCTACGCCCAACGGCCACAAGGTTCACATCATGCTGGAAGAATGCGGCCTGCCCTACACCGCGCACGCCATCGATATCGGCGCCGGCGACCAGTTCGCGCCGGACTTCCTGAAGATTTCCCCGAACAACAAGATCCCCGCCATCACCGATCCGGACGGCCCGGACGGCAAGCCCATCTCGCTGTTCGAATCAGGCGCGATCCTGATTTACCTGGCGGGCAAGACCGGCCGCTTCCTCGGCAAGACCGACCGCGAGAAATATGAAGTGCTGCAATGGGTGATGTTCCAGATGGGCGGCCTGGGGCCGATGCTGGGCCAGGCGCACCACTTCCGCCTGTATGCCCCGGAGCAGATCGAATACGCGATCAACCGCTACAGCAACGAAGCCAAGCGCCTGTACCAGGTGATGGACAAGCAGCTCGGCAAGCACGCCTACCTGGCCGGCGACGAGTACACCATTGCCGATATCGCCAGTTTCCCCTGGACCCGTTCGCACAAGAACCAGGGCATCGACCTGGCCGACTATCCCAACGTCAAGCGCTGGTTCGACGCCATCAGCGCGCGCCCGGCCGTGCAGCGCGGCGTGGCCGTGCTGGCCGACCAGCGCAAGCCCTTGACCGATGACAAGGCCAGGGAGCTGCTGTTCGGCAAAGGCCAGTACCAGAAACGCTGAACCGCGGCCGGCATCAATAGCGGCGCACCAGGAATTGCGCCACGCAGACCGGCTTGTCCGAACCCTCGCATTCGACGGTGATCTCCCAGGTCAGCTGGGCGCCGCCGGGGACGTCCTCGACCGACTCCAGCACGATGATGCCGCGAACCCTCCGTCCCACCGGCAAGGGAGCCGGAAAACGCACGCGGTTCAGGCCGTAGTTGAGCAGCATCCTGACGTCCGGTCCCAGGCTGATCGCATTGCCGAGCATCTGCGGCAACAACGCCAGGGTAAGGAAACCGTGCGCCACGGTGCCGCCGAACGGCAGTTCGCGCGCCGCGCGCTCGACATCGACGTGTATCCATTGGTGGTCGCCGGTGGCATCGGCGAACCGGTTCACCTGTTCCTGCGTCACGTCGATCCAGTCGCTGGTCGCCACTTCCTGGCCGGCCAGCGATTTCAATTCTTCCAGTGTGGCGATTTCACGCATCTTGCTGTCGCATCCTTTTTTTCGTCTTGGGGCATGTCGCTTTTGCGGCGCCACATTGGCGGCGCGATCAAACAGGCATGGGCTTGTTGTCGTTGAGGTCGAGGAATCCCTTGATCAGCCGGTAGGCTTTCCAGATCCACGCCAGCGTCCAGATCAGGATCGCCAGGGGAATGCCCACCACCGTGATCCATACCAGGCCGCCCGCGAACATCCAGAACAGATACCACCAGAATGAGCGGATCTGCCAGCGGTGGTGGCTGTAGACGAAAGTATCGAGCGTATCCTCGCGCTTGACGTAGTTGGCGATCAGCGGCAGCCACGACAGCATGCCCAGCGAAAACGCCAGGCACAGGCCGTGGAAGATATACAGCCACCAGGCCAGGCTCTTGGCCGATTGGGTCTTGTTGTCGAACACCAGTTCCTGCGTCATCGGGTCTCCCGTTTGCGATGGTTGCGGCAAAAAGCCGATTATCCGCGCCGGCGCGCAGCGCTCAGCCAAGCAGGTTCAAGATGCCATCCAGGCCGACAAAATTCAAGCCCACATCCGCCTGCGCGCGCACCACCGGCTTGGCGCGGAACGCCACCGACAGGCCGGCGATGCCCATCATCTTCAAATCGTTGGCGCCATCGCCCATGACGATGGCCTGCGACGGGTCGGCGCCGATCTCGCGGCACACGCGCTCCACCGTCAGCCGCTTCTCGTCGGCATTGACGATGCCGCCGACCACCTTGCCGGTCAGCTTGCCGTCCGCCACTTCCAGCGTGTTCGAATGGGTGTAGTCCAGGCCCAGGCGGGTCTTCATGCGGTCGGTAAAGAAGGTGAAGCCGCCGGAGACCAGCAGCGTCTTCAGACCGGCCGCCTGGATCGCCTTCAACATATTGTCCGCGCCCGGCGACAGTTGCAGGCGCTCGTCGTAGACGCGCTGCAGGGCGGCGGCATCCAGCCCCTTGAGCAACGCCACGCGGCGCGTCAGGCTTTCATTGAACTCGATCTCGCCGCGCATGGCGGCTTCGGTGATTTCCGCCACTTGCGGTTTCAGGCCCTGCATGTCGGCGATCTCATCGATGCATTCGATGGTGATCAGGGTCGAATCCATGTCCATCGCCACCAGCCGGAAGTCGGCCAGCCTGAGCGCCGGGTCGACGAAGGCATAGTCCACTTGCGCCGCCAGGCAGGCGGCATCGACCGCGGCCCTGGTCTGATCGGCACGATCCACCTCGACGCAGCGCCAGGCCTGCACCCCGGGCACGCGCCCGTCGACAGGCTCGACGCGCTGCGCCCTGGCCAGCGCCGCGATGACGTTGATATCGGTGGCATTGCTCTTGAATGCTTGCAGGATCAGGTTCATGTCTGGTTATTGGTCTGGTTATTGGTCTGGTTATTGGTTCAGTAGGTCAAATAAAGGATTCATTGGATTGCGGGGCAGGTTCCGCCCTGCCCGCTCACCCGGCCAGCGCCTTCATGGTCGCCTTGACCTGCTGCACGCGCGCATTGAGGTCCGGCATGGCGGCGGCAATGCGCAGCTTGTCCTGGCCGTTGAGCTTGACCTGGCGGTTCTTCTGCACCAGTTCGATGATGCGCATGGCGTCGATCGGCGGATTGGGCATGAACTGCAGCAGCGCGGCCTCGGAATGGGCGTCGATCTTGACGATGCCCAGCGGCTTGGCGGCGATGCGCAGGCGGTGCGTTTCCACCAGCGCGCGCGCCGGCTCGGGCAGCTTGCCGAAGCGGTCGATCAGTTCTTCCTGCAGGTCGTCGATGGCGTCCTGCTTGACGCAATTGGCGAAACGCTTGTACAGCGACAGGCGCTCGTGCACGTCGCCGCAATAATCGTTGGGCAGCAAGGCCGGCACGTGCAGGTTGATTTCGGTGGTGGATGACAGCGGCGCGGCCAGGTCGGGTTCCTTGCCGTTCTTCAGCGAGCGCACCGCTTCGTTGAGCATGTCGGAATACATCTGGAAACCGATCTCGTGGATCTCGCCCGACTGGTTGTCGCCCAGCACCTCGCCGGCGCCGCGGATTTCCAGGTCATGCATGGCCAGGTAGAAGCCGCTGCCCAGTTCCTCCATCTGCTGGATCGCCTCCAGCCGGCGCTGCGCCTGCTTGGTCAGGCCATGCACATCCTGCACCAGCAGGTAGGCATAGGCCTGGTGGTGCGAGCGGCCGACGCGGCCGCGCAACTGGTGCAACTGCGCCAGGCCGAACTTGTCGGCGCGGTGCATGATGATGGTGTTGGCGGTCGGCACGTCGATGCCGGTTTCGATGATGGTGGTACACAGCAGGATGTTGAAGCGCTGGGCCACGAAATCGCGCATCACCTTTTCCAGGTCGCGCTCGTGCATCTGGCCGTGGGCCACACCGATGCGCGCTTCCGGCAACAGCGCTTCGAGCATGGCGCGGCGGTTGCCGATGGTTTCCACCTCGTTGTGCAGGAAGTACACCTGGCCGCCGCGCTTTAGTTCGCGCAGGCAGGCTTCGCGGATGGTCGATTCGCCCTCCCCGCGCACGAAGGTCTTGATGGCCAGCCGCTTTTGCGGCGCGGTGGCGATCACCGAGAAGTCGCGCAGCCCTTCCAGCGCCATGCCCAGCGTGCGCGGGATCGGCGTGGCCGTCAGCGTGAGCACGTCGACCTCGGCGCGCAGCGACTTGAGCGCCTCCTTCTGACGCACGCCGAAGCGGTGCTCCTCGTCGATGATGACCAGGCCCAGGCGCGAGAACTTCACCTCCTCCGACAGCAGCTTGTGGGTGCCGATGACGATGTCGATGGTGCCGTCGGCCAGTCCCTTGATCGCCTGCGTGACTTCCTTGCCGGTACGGAAACGCGACAGCTCGGCGATGCGCACCGGCCAGTTGGCGAAACGGTCGGCGAAGGTTTGCGCATGCTGCTCGGCCAACAGCGTGGTGGGCGCAAGAATGGCCACCTGCTTGCCGCCCATCACGGCGACGAACGCCGCGCGCAGGGCCACCTCGGTCTTGCCGAAACCGACATCGCCGCAGATCAGGCGGTCCATTGGCTTGCCGCCGGTCATGTCCTTGATCACGGCGTCGATGGCGGCGGCCTGGTCGGCGGTTTCTTCAAACCCGAAGCTGTCGGCGAAGGCTTCGTAATCGTGCGCGGAATATTCGAAGGCATGGCCCTGGCGCAGCGCGCGGCGCGCGTACAGGTTGAGCAGCTCGGCGGCGGTATCGCGCACCTGTTGCGCTGCACGGCGCTTGGCCTTTTCCCACTGGCCGGAACCCAGCGCGTGCAATGGCGCGTCTTCCGGCGAGGCGCCGGAATAGCGCGAAATCACGTGCAGTTGCGATACCGGCACGTAGAGCTTGGTTTCCTTGGCGTATTCAAGATGCAGGAACTCGGTCTCGCCCTCGCCCAGGTCCATGCTGATCAGACCCATGTAGCGACCGATGCCGTGATTGGAGTGCACTACCGGATCGCCGACCTTGAGCTCCGACAGGTCGCGCACCATGTGCTCGACTTCGGTGGCGGCCTGCTGCTTGCGGCGGCCGGCGCGGCGACCGCTGCCGGCGTACAGTTCGGCTTCGGTGACAAAGGCCAGCGCCTCATCCTGCAAGGCGAAGCCGGCATACAGCGGCGCCACGCCCAGCATCAGCCTTTCGTCGCTGCCAAGGAAACCCTGCCAGTCGTCGCACAGCGCGGGATGCAAATCGTATTCGGCGAAATATTGCTGCAGCGTCTCGCGGCGGCCGTTGCTGTCGGCGCAGATCAGCACGCGCTTGTCGCTCTGCAGCAAGAAAGAACGCAGGTTGGTCAGCGGATCGTCGACGCGGCGATTGACGGCAATGTTAGGCAGCGGCGTCGACAGCTCGGAAGGCGCGTCATCGGTCTTGACGATCCAGCGCGCATGGGGCTTGAGCAGCGTGAAGAAATCCTCGTCATCGAGGTAGATCGCTTTCGGCTCCAGCACCGGACGTTCGCGGTCGGCGTGCAGGAACTGCCAGCGCGAGCGGGTATCGCTCCAGAAGCGCTTGATGGCCTGTTCGATATCGCCCACCGTGGCGAACATGGCATCGGCCGGCAGGTATTGGAACAATGTTGCGGTCTGCTCGAAAAACAGCGGCAGGTAGTACTCGATGCCGGCCGAGGCGATGCCGTTGCCGATGTCCTTGTAGATGGCCGAACGCGACGGGTCGCCCTCGAACACCTCGCGCCAGCGGTTGCGGAAGGCCAGGCGCGCCGCTTCATCCATCGGGAATTCGCGGCCGGGCAACAGGCGCACTTCCGGCACCGGGTACAGCGAGCGCTGGGTATCGGCATCGAAGGTGCGGATGGTGTCCACCGTGTCGCCGAACAGGTCGAGGCGGTACGGCAGCACCGAACCCATCGGGAAGATGTCGATCAGGCCGCCGCGCACCGAATATTCGCCCGGCGACATCACCTGCCCGACATGGCTGTAGCCGGCCAGCGTCAGCTGCGACTTGAGCCTGGCCTCATCCAGCTTCTCGCCTTGCTTGAAGAAGAAGGTATAAGCCGCCAGGAACTCGGGCGGCGCCATGCGCAGCAAGGCGGTGGTCGCCGGCACGATCAGCAGGTCGCACTGGCCCGACTGCACTTCGTACAGCGTCGCCAGGCGCTCGGACACCAGGTCCTGGTGCGGCGAGAAGGCATCGTAGGGCAGGGTTTCCCAGTCCGGCAGCAGGTGGCAGCGCAGCTTGTCGGCCGCGCCGGCCGGCTGGAACCAGGGGATCTCGGCCAGGAGGCGCTGGGCGTCGGTGGCGCCGGCCACCACCACGGCCAGCATGCGGCCCTCGGCCTTCAGCGCCAGCGCCGCTTGCGCCAGCAGGTAGGCATCGGCGGAACCATGCGCTGCGGGCGGGACAAAACGTACGCCGGGCTTGGGAAGGTTTTTTTTCAGGTCGAAAGGCATCGGCGGGTTCGGGAGCAGCAGATTCGGCGGATTCAACGGTTTGAGGCGATCAAAATGCCGGCCGCTTGCGAAGGATTGGCATTAAAATTCAGCCTCCGATTATAAACGATGGCCCTTGCCGCAGGCTGCCGCGCGGCCCGTCCAGGCACCCCGCATCACATGAACCGACCGGCCTCCCCCACCGCCTCCTTGGCGCAACCGCAACATTTCGCGCTGATCCCCGCCGCCGGCGTCGGCGCCCGCATGGGCGCGGATATCCCCAAGCAATACATGGCGCTGGCCGGCAAGCCGATGCTGCGCCATGCGCTGGACACCTTCGCCGCGCATGCGCGCATCGCCCATACCTTCGTAGTGGTCAGCGCCGCCGACGGCTGGATTGACGATCTGCTCCCCCCCGAACTGGCGCCGCGCGCCACGGTGCTGCGCGTGGGCGGCGCCACCCGGCAGGAAAGCGTGTTCAATGGCTTGAACGAAATGCGCAACGTGGCCGGCGAGGCCGACTGGGTGCTGGTGCACGACGCCGCGCGCCCGGGTCTGGACGCCGGGCTGATCGACCGCCTGCTCGACGCGCTGTCCAACGATGAGGTGGGCGGCCTGCTGGCGCTGCCGGTGGTCGACACCCTCAAGCGCGAGGACGCCGGCGGCCGTTCGCAGCAAACCGTCCCGCGCGCCGGCCTGTGGGCCGCGCAAACCCCGCAGATGTTCCGCTATGCGCTGCTGCAGCGGGCCTTGCGGCAAGCCGCCGAACAGGGCCGTATCGGCGCCATCACCGACGACGCCAGCGCCATCGAGATGCTGGGCCTGCGCCCGCGCCTGGTGGAGGGCAGTCCCCGCAACCTCAAGGTCACGCTGGCGCAGGACGCCGCGCTGGCCGAATTCTTTTTGAAAGGCTGACCGCCATGAGCGCCACCGCATTGCCATTCCCGTTTCGTATCGGCCAGGGCTATGATTGCCATGCCTTGGTCGAAGGCCGCCCGCTGATCCTGGGCGGCGTCAATATCCCCCACCAGAAAGGCCTGCTCGGCCACTCCGACGCCGACGCCCTGCTGCATGCCATCACCGATGCCCTGTTCGGCGCCGCCGCGCTGGGCGACATCGGCCGCCATTTCCCCGACACCGATGCCCGATTCAAGGGCGCCGACTCGCGCGCCCTGCTGCGCGAAGCCGCCAAACGCCTGGACGAGGCCGGTTATACGATCGGCAACCTGGACGCCACCATCATCGCCCAGGCGCCGAAGATGGCGCCGCATATCCCCGCCATGGTGAAAAACCTTGCCGACGACCTGGGAATTTCTGTCCAGCAAATCAATATCAAGGCAAAAACCAACGAAAAATTGGGTTATTTAGGCCGTGAAGAAGGAATCGCAACCGAAGCTGTTGTGCTGATCCATCAGAAAAATGATTGAATTGTGCGAATCCGGAAATTCGCGTAGGACAATGACGGACACGCCAAAAGCCGCACCAGGAAAGGGATTCCGGGCGATTTCCCGCACCGTTTTTCGGCATGAATAGAAAACTAAAGTACAAGCAAAAATAATTAAATATTTAAATTGAACTTTGCTACCGAAAATAGCTTGCATTCCCTATTTAATGAGTATAATCAGCGCGTCGTTAGGATTCGAGCTGGTAGTGCGGTCTTCGCTGTCATTCCTCCCGAGTAACGATAAAGAGCCGGGCATAGCAGCCCCAATCAATTAATTTAGGAGTCCGTAATGGCAACTGGTACCGTCAAGTGGTTCAATGATGCAAAAGGTTTTGGTTTTATCACCCCCGATGAAGGCGGTGAAGATTTGTTCGCGCACTTCTCGGCTATTCAGTCGAATGGTTTCAAGTCGCTGAAGGAAAACCAACGCGTTTCCTTCGAAGTGACCACTGGCCCGAAGGGCAAGCAAGCTTCGAACATCCAGCCTGTTGCTTAAGCTTCAGCTGAGATAAAAAATCCCCGACTTGTCGGGGATTTTTTTCGTCTGTACTACTCGTCTGCACCACTTGCAACGCAGCAAACCGCCCTCGGCAGTTCATTGTCTTCATTGCCCTCATTTCCTTTGATCGGCCTGCTCCCGTAAATATCGTTCGATCCGCGCATCAGGAACGAACCACAGCGCCGCCATCGCCGTCAGGATGACAAACGCCGCGATGCTGCTGCAGAAGCTGACGCCGACGGCCAGCACGTAGACCGGGAGGGACAACTTTCCTTTCAAATCCCGGCCGAGGGTATGGGCCAGCACGGAACCGTTCCCCTCCTGCGCAATGATGGTGCGCCCCAATGCCCAATAAGAAGCCGCGCACATGAACAGCACCAACGCATACAAGGCAGTCGGCAAGGCCAGCAGGTCCGACTTCCCGGCCCATGTGGTGGCGATCGGGATCATCGTCAGCCAGAACAGCAGGTTCAGGTTGGCCCACATGATCTTGCCGTTGATGCCGCCGACCACCTGGAACAGGTGGTGGTGATTGTTCCAGTAGATGCCGACGTAGATGAAGCTGAGCACATAGCCCAGGAAATGAGGGGCCTCCATCCGCAACCCGTGCCAGGTGAATTCGGCCGGGAGCTGGATCTGGTAGAGCATCAGCGTCAGGCTCACTGAAATGACGCCATCGCTAAAGGATTCGAGCCTGCCCTTGTTCATGGCCATCGACCCCGTCAGATGAACAGCTTGCGAAAGGAAAGACTCGCCAGGTACAAGACGGCCAGCAAGAAAGGCAGCACGCTCCAGAACCCCATGTGCACGTAAAGCACCGCGCCCAGCAATGCCCCCAGGATGAAACCCGCCACGATGCTGCCGCTTTTCAGCAAGGCCAGCCCGTTCTCGCGGCTGGGCATCCGGACATAGTGGGAAAGGTCGATGCCGAACTGGGTGGTATTGCCGGTCATCATGGTGCTGGGACTGATGTGCTTGATCAGCGTCTTGCTTGCCGTATTGCGGATGGCCAGGGCGATCAGGCCCAAGCCGCCCGTCACCGCCAGCGCTATGCCATCGGGATCGGAAAACGGTTCAAAGTACAGGCCCGCCAGCATGAACCCCGCCAGGAAGAGCGCCTCCCCCACCAGCAGCCAGCCCAAGGTGGCGCCGGACTGGCTGCAACGGTCGATCCATATCTTGGTCAACATGACCGCGACGATGAACAGCGGGATGGCCCCGAGCTTGATCCATACGCCCGCCCCACCCTTGGCGAATACCGCGCCGGCCACCACCAGGTTGCCGGTCACGTGGGCTGTGAAAAAACCCAGCAAGGCAACGAAGCCGATGGTATCGATGGCGCCGGCGACGATCGTCAGGATCATGGGCGCCCGGCATTGCTCCCAAAAACCTTGCGGGCGCGCCACGGCCGGTTGCGCGTTGTCGATGGCGCTCATGCGGCCTCCTTCGCCTGGAGATCGAGCCAGGCCACCAGGAGGAAACCGCCGGCCAAACCCAGGTGCTCGAAAAAGGAATTGGCCGCCATGAAGCGCTCCTGGCCCGCCGGCAGCATCCAGAAACGCAGCGCAATGAACGTGGCCAGCAAGGTGAAGCCGCCCAGCGCCAGCGCCCCCAGCCAGCGCAGCCGACCGACCAGGATCAGCGCCGATGCGCCCAGCTCCAGCACAATCACCAGCACCGCGAACACGGGTGCAGGCGCAAGGCCGAAATGATGTATCTCGCCGATGGCCCCGGAAAAGTCGGTCAGCTTGGCCAGCCCGCCCTGCAAATAGGCCGCGCACAAGCCGAGACAGGCCAGCCATTGCAGCGCGCGGCTGCCGAAAACCGGCCGTGCCAGCGCCGCGAGGCGGCCTTCGATACCGGCATGCATAGTGTTGTTCATCTTGTTGTTCATCTCGGTTCCCCTGTCTCAAGCCATCCAGCACGAACAGCCCAATGCACCGAAAAATCCCTGCAGATCGGAAGCGGGAACGCTCGACGCCCAGGCCTTGGCGTGGCCGTGCCCATGCAGGCCGCAACTGGTGCCGCAGCCGCAAGCGCTGATGTTGCGATGATGCGCAGGTTGCAGCGAGTTCCGGCCCGCGCCATCGGGTTCGCCCCAGGCCGCATACCCCTTGAAAGTGCGGGCAGGCGACCAGTCCGGCATGGCCGGCGGCAGCGGGTTGTCGTCCAACGGGCCGAACTCGCCCGCCCCGTACACCACGCGCCCGCCCACCACCGTAAGATCGGAAGTGAGGAAAGCGATCTCATCCTCGGGAACGCTGAAGTAGTCCTGGCTGGGCACGATGAAATCCGCCAACTGGCCGGCTTCGATGCGCCCGCGGCGGCCTTCTTCGTTGGAAAACCAGGCCACGTTTTCGGTCCACATGCGCAGCGCGGTTTCGCGGTCGAGCAAATTGCGCTGCGGGTACAGGCTCATGCCGCCCACGGTTTTTCCGGTGACCATCCACGACAGCGAGACCCACGGGTTGTACGAGGCGACGCGCGTGGCATCGGTGCCGGCCGAGACCTTGACCCCGCGCTCCAGCATGCGCTTGATGGGCGGCGTGGCTTCGGCCGCCCGCGCGCCGTAGCGTTCGACGAAGTATTCGCCCTGGTAAGCCATCCGGTGCTGCACGGCGATGCCGCCGCCCAGCGCGGCGATGCGGTCGATGGATTGATCGGAAATGGTCTCGGCATGGTCGAAGAACCAGTTCAGGCCCGTCAGCGGCGTGTCGCGGTGGACCTTCTCGAACACGTCGAGCGCGCGCGAAATGGTTTCATCGTAGGTGGCATGCAAACGCCACGGCCACCGGTTCTGCGCCAGGATGCGCACCACCTCTTCCAGCTCGCCTTCCATCTCGGGCGGCATCTCCGGACGCGGCTGGCGGAAGTCCTCGAAGTCGGCCGCCGAGAACACCAGCATCTCGCCGGCGCCGTTATGGCGGAAATAATCGTTGCCCTGCTTGTATTTCACGCTTGAGGTCCAGTTGAGGAAATCCTGCTTTTCCTCCTTCGGCTTTTGCGTGAACAGGTTGTAGGCCAGGCGCACGGTCATCTGGCCCGCATCGGCCAGTTGCTGGATCACCTGATAGTCTTGCGGATAATTCTGGAAGCCGCCGCCCGCGTCGATCACGCCGGTCACGCCCAGGCGGTTGAGTTCGCGCATGAAGTGGCGCGTGGAATTGACCTGGTACTCCAGCGGCAGCTTGGGGCCCTTGGCCAGCGTCGCGTAGAGGATCGATGCATTGGGCTTGGCCAGCAGCAGGCCGGTGGGGTTGCCCGACGCATCCCGCATGATCTCGCCGCCGGGCGGCGCGGCCGTGTCCTTGGTGTAGCCCACGGCGCGCAGCGCGGCGCCGTTGAGCAATGCGCGGTCATACAGGTGCAGCAGGAACACCGGCGTATCGGGCGCGATGGCATTGATCTCTTCCAGCGTGGGCAGGCGCTTTTCGACGAACTGGTGCTCGGTGAAGCCGCCCACCACGCGCACCCATTGCGGCGCCGGGGTGACGGCCACTTGCCGGCGCAGCATCTCCATCGCGTCGGCCAAAGAGCGCACGCCGTCCCAGCGCAGCTCCATGTTGTAGTTCAGGCCGCCGCGCACCACGTGGGTATGGTTGTCGAACAGGCCCGGCAGCACGTGCCGCCGCTTCAGGTTGACGACCCGCGTGCCGGCGCCGGCCAGCGCCAGCACTTCCTCGTCGGAGCCCACGGCCGTGAAGCGGCCGGCCTGGATGGCCAGCGCCGTGGCGACGGGCCGGCTGCGATCCAGCGTGGTGATCCGGGCATTGTGAAAAATGATATCGGGTTGGGATTGGGACATGGCGAATCCTTCTGCGCAATACCCGCCATGCCCTGCATGGACTGGGGTATCACGGCGGTTGGTGATTGATCTGGGGCTGGCTCAACGTCTGAAACCATTTCCGCTCACGCGGATTCTTTCCCGTCGCCGGGCGGCTGCTCCTTGCGCCCGGGCAGTTGGCCCAGCACATGCTCGGTGGCCTTGGTCTGTGCGCAGGCGGTATCGAAGGCCGTGCCGCGCAGCAGTTGCTTGCCGACCGGGATGACCTGCTCGCCCAGCAAGATCCCCAACAGGCCGACCAGCGCCACCAGCGGCGGCGCCGGAGAACGCACGTTGAGCAGGCTGTAGACGATGCCGACCAACAGGCCGGCGCCGAGTGACATCGCGTAGAGTTTCATGGCGGCTCTTTCTGTTCCGAGGTGATGGCGCCCGTGGCCGGCCATATGCACGGCAAGCCACGGGCCAACATTATTTGGCCGGGTTGGGGCCGATGCGCTGGCCGTGCTGCACGCGTTCCTCCGCCTTGTGCACCATGGTGTAAGCATAGTCCACGCCCATGCCATAGGCGCCGGAATGTTCGCGCACGATGTTCATCACCGCGTCGTAGGTGCCGCGGCGTGCCCAGTCGCGCTGCCACTCCAGCAGCACCTGCTGCCAGGTCACGGGCACGGCGCCAGCCTGCACCATGCGATCCATCGCATAGTTGTGCGCATCCAGCGAGGTGCCGCCCGAGGCATCGGCCACCATATAGATCTCGTAGTCGGTGTCATGCATTGCCGACAGCGCGAACGTGGTGTTGCATACCTCTGTCCACAGGCCCGAGACGATGATCTTCTTGCGGCCCTGGGCGGCATTCGCGGCCAGCGAATCGCGCACGTTCTGGTCGTCCCAGGAATTCATCGAGGTACGTTCGAGGATCTTGTGTTCCGGGAACACGGCCAGCAGTTCCGGATAGGTGTGTCCCGAGAAGCTCTCGGTCTCGACCGTGGTGATCGTGGTCGGGATATTGAATGCCTTGGCCGCCTTGGCCAGGCCCACTACATTGTTTTTCAGCACCTGGCGGTCGATGGACTGCACGCCAAAGGCCATCTGCGGCTGCTGGTCGATGAAGATGATCTGGCTGTTCTGCGGTGTCAGAACTTCGAGGTATTTGCTGGACATGGTCTCTTCCTTTACTGGATGAAGGGGATAAAACGGGATAAAAGCGGCGGGCATGCGTTGGGCAAGGGGCTGCCGCATAAAGCCCCCGCCTTCGATCGGGTGAAGCGTTGAAAATCGGTTAAATCCGTTGCCGGCCGGTCATGCCAGTCCGGCGGCATCGACCAGCACCAGCTCGGCATCCTCGCTGGCGGTGACGGCAATCTCCGGCTCGCCGTGGATGGCCGCGCCATCCTGGGCTTCCAGCGGCACGCCGTTGATGTCGGCGCGCCCCTTGGCCAGCACCAGATAACCGTAGCGGCCGGTATCGGCAAAGCGGTATGACACGGTTTCGCCGGCCTTGACCACGGTGCCCAGCACCCGGGCATCGGCGCGGATCGGCAAGGCATCCTCGTCGTCATTGGCGCCGCTGGCCAGCGGTACGAAGCGGCACACGCGCTCATCCTTGGGAAACGGCTTGGTTCCCCACGACGGCAACGCGCCTTGCTGGCTGGGCAGAATCCAGATCTGGAAGATGCGCGCGGCCCCAGGCTCCAGGTTGTATTCGGAATGGCTGATGCCCCTGCCCGCGCTCATCACCTGCACATCGCCGGCCGCCGTGCGGCCCATGTTGCCCAGGCTGTCCTTGTGGGTGATGGCGCCTTCGTGCACATAGGTAATGATTTCCATGTCGGCCTGCGACTGGGGGAGGAAACCGGAACCGGACGCAATCGTGTCGTCGTTCCAGGCCCGCAGCACGCCCCAGTGCATGCGCCGGGGATCGTGGTGCCGGGCGAAGGAAAAGTGCCGCTTCGACTCAAGCCAGTCATGGCGGGCGGTACCCAGGCTGCCGAAGGGGCGACGTTCGATCATGGTTTGCTCCACTGCTTGGTGAGTAACGATGGACGCAGTGTAGGAGCCGGCGACCACGCTGAGAAGATAAGAAATGGAATTCCATTCTTTCCTTTTTTGACGTACATTCGCGGCTGGCTACCTGCCCCGACGTCCCCTGCAATGGTGTTTTCCCAAAGGCCGATATGAACAAACTGCCAGACCTTGAAGCATGGGCAATCTTTGCCAAGGTCGCTGAAACCGGCTCGTTTGCGCGCACCGCGGATGAGTTTTCGCTGTCCCAGGCCACCGTGTCCAAAGCCATTTCACGGCTGGAAACGCGCATGAAGACCACGCTGTTCCACCGCACTTCGCGCCGCATCTCGTTGACTGCGAACGGCTATGCCGCGCTGGAGCACGCCACGCGCATCCTCGAAGAAGGCCTGGCCGTGGAAGCCGAGGTGGCCGAGCAATCCACCAGCCTGCGCGGAGTAATACGGCTATCCGCCCCGATGTCGTTCGGCATCGCCAGGCTGGCGCCGGCACTGCCCGGCTTTTTGCAAGCCCACCCCGACGTGGAGCTGGACGTGCAGTTCAACGACAAACAGGTGGATCTGGTGGGGGACCGTTTCGATCTGGCCTTGCGGATCGCCAACCTGGTCGACTCCAGCCTGTTGGCTCGCCAGCTGTGCAAGGTGCGCATTCTGCTCGTCGGTTCGCCGGCCTACTTCGAACGCCACGGCCGGCCCCATCATCCGCGCGACCTTGCCCAACACAAGGCGCTGCAATACAGCTATGCGCGCAACGGCACGCATTGGCGTTTCAAGCATCCGCGGCATGGCGAATTCACCCAGTCAATGGCCGTGCAGATGCAAGCCAACAATGCCGAAGCCTTGACGCCCGCGTTGCTGGCCGGCCTGGGCGTGGCGCTGCAGCCGGCCTTCCTGGTCTGGCAGGAGCTGCAGTCGAAACAATTGGAAGTGGTAATGGAAGATTGGCAGGTGGAACCGATCGCGCTGCATATCGTGACGCCGCCGGGACGCAACCGCCCCGCGCGCGTGCAGGCGCTGATTGAACACTTGATGGAATCGTTTTCCAACGAGCCCTGGGCTGGCGTGGCGGAACTGATCGACCGTCCCTGATCGAGCGCCCCTGACCGGCTACGCAGGAGATGGCTTTCAGCTTGCCATGCGCCAAACGAAAAGGGCTGGACCCTGTGCAATACAGGATCCAGCCCAACCGGCATCACATAACGTGTTCTCCGGGAGTTTTCCTTCAAATGCGGCAACCGGCCGCAGCCGGCACCGCATCACAACGCTCAGATTTCCTCGTACAGCGGCAGCGTCAGGAATTCGGCGAAGGTCGCCGAGGTCGACATCTCTTCGAAGATCTTGGCGGCGCGGTCGTAGGTCGGGCCGTTGCCGGCGACTTCCTTCACCTTGGCCAGTTCTTCCGGGATCATCGCGCGCACCATGTCGGCGGTGACCTTGCGGCCGTCTTCCAGGTTGCCCTTGGCGCTGCGAATCCACTGCCACACCTGCGCGCGGCTGATTTCTGCGGTGGCCGCGTCTTCCATCAGGTTGTGGATCGGCACGCAGCCGTTGCCGGCCAGCCAGGCGCCCAGGTAGTGGATGCCGACGTTGATGTTGTAACGCAGGCCGGCTTCGGTGATCGGGGTCTCCGGCTGGAAGTTCAGCAGGTCGGCCGCCTTGACGTCGACGTCCGGACGCTGCTTCTCGAACTGGTTGGGCTTGTCGCCCAGCACCGCCACGAACTCCTTCATCGAGGCTTCGACCAGGCCCGGGTGCGCCACCCAGCCGCCGTCGTAGCCGTCGGTGGCGTCGCGGCGCTTGTCGTTGATGATGCCCTGCATGGCGATGGCGTTCTTTTCCGGATCGTTCTTGATCGGGATCAGCGCGCTCATGCCGCCGATGGCCGGAGCGCCGCGCTTGTGGCAGGTCTTCAGCAGCAGCAGCGCATAGGCGCGCATGAACGGCGAGGTCATGGTGACCTTGGCGCGATCGGCCAGGCAGAAGTCCTTGTCGTTCTTGAACTTCTTGATGCAGGAGAAGATATAGTCCCAGCGGCCGGCGTTGAGGCCCGCGCTGTGTTCGCGCAGTTCGTACAGGATCTCGTCCATCTCGAAGGCGGCGGTGATGGTCTCGATCAGCACGGTGGCCTTGATGGTGCCTTGCGGCAGGCCGATCTCGTTTTGCGCCATCACGAAGATGTCGTTCCACAGGCGCGCTTCCAGGTGCGACTCCATCTTCGGCAGGTAGAAGTACGGGCCGGCGCCGCGCGCCAGTTGTTCCTTGGCGTTGTGGAACAGGAACAGCGCGAAGTCGAAGATGCCGCCGGAGATGCGCTTGCCGTCGATGGTGACGTGCTTCTCGTCCAGGTGCCAGCCGCGCGGACGCACCACCAGCGTGGCGATCTTGTCGTTGAGTTTGTAGCTCTTGCCGTTGGACTCCAGCGAGATGGTGCGGCGGATGGCGTCGAACAGGTTGATCTGGCCGCTGATCTGGTTGTCCCACACCGGCGAGTTGGAATCCTCGAAGTCGGTCATGTAGCTGTCGGCGCCCGAGTTGAAGGCGTTGATGACCATCTTGCGCTCGACCGGGCCGGTGATTTCCACGCGGCGGCACTTCAGCGCTTCGGGAATCGGGGCGATCTTCCAGTCGCCGTTGCGGACGGATTCGGTTTCCTTCAGGAAGTCCGGACGCTCGCCGGCGTCCAGGCGCTTGACGCGCTCCACGCGCGCGGCCAGCAGCTCCTGGCGGCGGCCTTCGAAGGCGCGCGACAGCTTGGCGACCAGCGACAGGGCTTCGAAGGTCAGGATGTTCTCGTAACCCGGCTTGATTGCACCGGAAATTTCCATGCCGGCGGGCAGCTTCAATTGCGTCATGCTGGACTCCTCAAAAAGAAAAGAAAAACGTTCGAATCGTGTTTGATTGTGCCTGATGGGCAGCCCTTTAGCTGCATTGCATCAGGAATATTATGTACGCAGTATATTTAAACCAAATCGATATGAGTGGAACGTTTTATCAATTTATCTTTGCGTTTTAGTCACAAGTGAACCGATAATCGCGGTACCCCGTTTTGAGGCCCCGCCATGGACCAGTTCAAGCAGATCTCCACCTTCGTCGACGTCATCGCCAAGGGCAGCCTGTCGGCGGCGGCCCGCGCCGAAGGCATCGCCCCCGCCATGATCGGCCGCCGGCTCGACGCGCTGGAAGAACGGCTGGGCGTCAAGCTGCTGCAACGCACGACGCGCAAGATCGTGCTGACCAACGAAGGCGCCGCCTTCCTGGAAGATTGCCAGCGCATCCTGGCCGACCTGGAAGACGCCGAATCGGCGGTCTCCGAACGCAGCGCGCGCGCCAGCGGCGACCTGCTGATCTCGGCCCCGGCCGGCTTCGGCCGCCAGCACGTAGCACCGCTGGTGCCGTCCTTCCTGGCCGAGCACCGCGATGTCACGCTCACCTTGAACCTCAACGACCGCATTGCCGACGTCATCGGCGAAGGCATCGACGTGGCCATCCGCATCGCCACCCTGACCGACTCCAACCTGGTCAGCGTCAAGCTGGCCGACAACCACCGCGTGATCGTCGCCGCCCCTTCCTACCTGCGCCGCCACGGCACGCCGCAAACGCCGGACGAGCTGGCGCGCCACAATTGCCTGGCCATCAGCAGCGAAGGCAGCCAGCGCGGCTGGACGCTCAAGCAATCCGGCAAGGTCAGCGTGTTCAAGGTAGGCGGCAACATGGTCTGCAACGACGGCGAGGTGCTGCACAACTGGGCGCTCAACGGCAAAGGCCTGGCCTGGCGCTCGATGTGGGAAGTCGGCGCCGCCATCGAGGCCGGCGAACTGGTCACGGTGCTCGACAAGTTTGCCGCCCCCGCCCCGTCCATCTACGCCGTGTTCGCCCAGCGCCGCCACCTGCCGCTGCGCATCCGCGCCTTTGTCGACTTTTTGCGGCATGCCTATGCGCAGCCGGACTACTGGAAACGGTCCGGCTGACAAGACCGGGCGGCCATGCCACCAATGCTGCAATGCAAGTAAGTATCCGGTAAGACTCCCTGGAACATGATCCGCTGTCATTTCCCCCCATTCCGAAACGGAGTCTTCACCATGCCAGCCCTGCCTTTCCGCCTTTCCCTGCTGAGCGGCGTCCTCGCCGCCCTGATGCTGCAAGCCGCCCATGCCCAGGAAAGCGCCCCTTCGCCCGCCCCCCCATCCGCTTCATCGCAGCAGGATCCGCAAGCCACCCAGTGGGCGCTGGGCGCGGCCGTCGGCACCGAGCAAAGCCCTTATCGCGGCTACGGCAACAAGACGCGGGCACTGCCCCTGGTTATGTACAATAGCCGCTATTTCCAGTTCATCGGCACCACCGCCGACTTCAAGCTGGGTGCGCTCGGGCCGGTCGGTTTCGCCTTGCGCGCCAAGTACGCCGACGATGGCTATGACGGCAGCGACGCGCCCATCCTCAACGGCATGGAAAAGCGCAAGGGCAGCTTCTGGCTCGGCGCCCATGCGGCCTGGCGCAACCCGTACGCCGATCTCTCGCTGGAATGGCTGGCCGACGCCTCCGGCAACAGCGGCGGCCAAACCCTCAAACTGCGTGCCGAACACCAATTCAAGGCCGGCAGCTTCACGCTGGCACCCTATCTCGGGATCAACTGGATGAGCAGCGACTACGTGGACTATTACTTCGGCGTGCGGCAAAACGAGGCCACCGCCCAGCGCGCGGCCTACCAGGGCAGCTCGACCGCCAACCTGGTGGGCGGCCTGCGCACCGGCTACAACCTGACGCCGTCGCAGTCGCTGTTCCTCGACGTGCATGTGACCCGCTACGGCAGCGGCATCACCGACAGCCCGCTGGTCGACCGCTCCAGCGCGGCCGGCGTGCGCGCCGGCTACCTGTACCGTTTCTGACATGATGAACCGCATCGCCTTGCTGGAAGACCACGAGCGCATGGCTGCGCTGGTGGTCAAGGCGCTTGCGGCGGCAGGCATCGAGACCGACGTCTACGCGTCGATCTCGCAAGCCTCGCTGGGGCTCTCGCACATCAGCTACCCGGCGCTGGTGGTGGACCGCAACCTGCCCGACGGCGACGGCCTGGAACTGGTGCGTCGCCTGCGCGCGCGCCAGGTCGACACGCCCTGCCTGATGCTGACCGCGCGCGATGCCCTGCACGACCGTATCGCCGGACTGGAGGCCGGCGCCGACGACTACCTGCCCAAACCCTTTTCGATGGAAGAACTGGTAGCGCGCGTGCGCGCCCTGATGCGCCGCCCGCCGCGCCAGCAAGCCCTGGCACCCGCACATGGCGATATACGCCTCGATCCGGTGGAAAGCCGCATGGCCTGCGGCGAAGAATCGATCTCGCTATCGGGGGCCGAACTGCAACTGATGCTCATGCTGGTGCGCGCGGCCGGCGCCACGGTAAGGCGCACGGCGCTGGAAGCGGCCGCCTGGGGCATCGCCGAACCGGTCACGCCCAATGCGCTCGATGTGGCGCTGCACCGCCTGCGACGCAAACTCAACGGCATCGACTCGCAGTTGCAGATCGCCAACCAGCGCGGGTTGGGCTACGCCTTGAAGCACACCCATGGCAGCGCCTGAAGCCCGTTGCGCCTGCCCGCCGCGCGCGCGCAGCCTGTCGCTGCGCCTGCTGGGCGTGACCGCCATCGTGCTGGCGCTGGCCGGCGCCGCCGTGGTCGGCACCATTGCCGCCGTGCTGCGCTGGGGTCCTGAACTGGTGATGAACCGCGCCCTGGAAACCAACGTCAAGCGCGTCATCGACGGCCTGCGTTTCGATGCCGACGGCCGGCCCTACAAGGTCATCCTCGGCAACCGAATGGAAACCGCCTACGAAGTGCTGCGGAAGGATTGCGTCTATCGCGTGCTGGACGAGCACGGCGCGGTGCTGCTGGCGTCCGACGGCGCCCCATCGGCCTATACGCTGCCGGGCGGCGTCTTCGAGCCCGGACGCCAGCGCCTGAACCTGGCGCAGGACGGCGAGAAGCTGCAGGTCATCACCCAGGCCTTCGAACACCAGGGCCGCCCGATGTATGTGCAGGTCATGCGCAGCGAGCGGCTGCAGCGCATCGCGCTGGACAACAACACCCAGCGCGTGCGCTCGCTCACCGTCATTGCCGCCATCGTCGGCATGGCGCTGTTCTCGCTGGTCGTGGTGATCACCCTGCACTACCTGCTCAAGCCGCTGCGCCAAGCCGCCGCGGCTGCCGCCGACATCCATCCCGACAACCTCTCGACCCGACTGTCGCTGGAGGGCGTGCCGCGCGAACTGGCGCCGCTGTTCGGCGCCTTCAACCTGGCGCTGGACCGGGTCGAAGAAGGCTACCGCCGCCAGCGCGAATTCCTCGCCACCGCCGCCCACGAACTGAAGACGCCGCTGGCGCTGATGCGCGGCCAGATCGAGCTGGGCGACCTTGGCGACCGCCGCATGCTGCTGCAGGACATCGACCAGATGGCGCGCCATGTGCATCAGCTGCTGCACCTGGCCGAAGCCTGCGAACCGCACAACTATGCGATGGTCGACACCCATCCCGCCGACGTGCTGGCGCAAGCCTGCGCGCAACTGGCAAGGCTGGCGCAGCAACGGCAGGTACACATCGTCTCCGCCGCGGCCGGCTCCGGCGAGCCCATCCGCGCCGATGCCGGCGCCCTGTCGGTGCTGGTGAAGAACCTGCTGGAAAACGCGATCTGCCACTCCGAGCCCGGCGGCATCGTCAGCGTCCATGCCGACCGTTCCAGCCTCTCGGTGCGCGACGAAGGCCCCGGGATTGCGCCCGAAGCCATGCCGCACCTGTTCGAACGTTTCTGGCGCGGGCCGCACCGGCGCGACGAAGGCGCCGGCCTGGGCCTGTCGATCTGCGCCGAAATCGCCAAGACGCATGGCTGGCGCCTGGAAGCCGGCAATGCCCATCCGGGCGCAATATTCGAATTGCGCTTCCAGCCGGAGGCGACAACGACGATGACAATAACGGCCACAACGCCATCCGCAGCGCCATCCATGAGCGATGCCGGCGCCGCGCCGCATCCGGCCCTTGGCCGCACAGGCGGTCCCCTTCCGCCCTGAAGCAAGCCGAGTCGATGACATCGCCTGGCATTTTCAGGCAAGAAAAAATGGCGCCCGCAGCGGGTAATGCCGTTCAGTTAAGCGCTGAACGGCATTTTTGTTTGTGCAGCCCTGACCCCGTTCGCCCTGAGTAGCTGCGCAGCAGCGTATCGAAGGGCAGGCAAGACCGCTGACGCTGGCACGCTGATACGCTGGCTTCGATACGGCCCTGGCGGGACTACTCAGCCCGAACGGGCCAGGTGATGAGTGCTTCAGAATTAGCCTTAACTGAACCGCCTCAGCCCGCAGCGGGCGCCATTTTTACATCCGGCGCCAATGTCAGACGTTTGTCAGCCGGCCTTGCCATTATCTGCAATCAGCCAATCATAAAAAGAAGGGGGCATCGTTGAACGGGAAGAAAAGCAAACAGACCCGGCGCAGGATTGTGCTGCTGGGATACGTCCTGCCTGCGCTATTGGCAGCGGCTGCCGCCAGCGCCGCGCCGGATGAAGAGGCGCTGGGCCGCGATGCCGGCTATCCGGTCGGCGCCAACCTGGCGCAGGCTTATCAGCAACGTTACATGGTCGGCTCCTTCAGCGGGATGGACAGTATCGGCCCCTCATGCGAGCAGGCGCCGTCGGATAACCCGCTGCCATTGGAAACGGCCGCGAACCAGACCAAGTTCTATTACCGTTTCCGCGGCGGCTTTTACACGCTGGACGATTACATGCAGCACCAGCGCGCCACAGCTGTGGTCGTGATCAAGGATGGGCGCATCGTCGCCGAACGCTACAACTACGGACGCACCGCGCAAATGCGCATGCTCTCCAATTCCATGGCCAAGACCATCGTTGCGCTGGGCATCATGAAAGCGCTGGAAGAGGGGCGCATCCGTTCGCTCGACGACCGTGCGCAGGATTACGTGCCGGCGCTGGCCGGCACGCTGTATGGCGGCACACGCATCGTCAACCTGATGCGGATGGCTTCCGGCGCGCGCTTTGTGGAGGACTATTCTGGTCATGACGACCAGGCGCGCTTCGGCACGGTGATGCGCAAGCAGGGCACGCTGCAGGCGGCGCAAGGCATCACCGAGCGCGCCTATCCCGAGGGCGAGCATTTCAACTACGAGGGCGCGCAGACTTCCGTGCTGGGGCTGGTCTTGGAGGCCGCGACCGGGCAAACGCTGTGCGCCTGGATCGGCGACAAGATATGGAAACCGATCGGCGCACAGGCGGCATCGTCCTGGCTGCTCAATCCGGTCGATTCGGTCGCGCGCGCCGCCGGCGGTTTCAATGCGACAGTCCACGACTATGCCCGCCTGGGCATGATGCTGGCCGCCGACGGCATGGTGCGCGGACAGGCGGTGCTCAGCCGCGAGCACCTGCTGGACATGACCGACGCCTCGCGCCAGCCGCAGGCTTTCCGCCCCGGCTACATGGCCGACAGCCATGGCAGCACCTACTTCGGCTACGGCCTGCAAACCTGGATCATGCCGGGCAGCCATCGCCGTTTCGCCTTGCTGGGCATTTACGGCCAGGCCATCTTCGTCGATCCCGACCTGAAGCTGGTGGTGGTGCATACCGGCGTCGGCAAGGATGCCTCCGGCGATGCCAGCGGCAATCACTTCGGTTTGGAGCGCGATGCCTTGCTGCGTGGAATCGTGGGGACTTATGGCAATTGGTGACGCCGGCGCCGGCGCACCATAACGCTCGCGCTTGTTACGCCAGGCCAGCCTGGCTGGCCTGGCTCAATGCCGGGCCTCCAGTTGCGTCGCCGTCGGCGTGATATCGATCTCGCGCCGCGCCGGCTGTTCGCCCGGATGCAGCGTAAACACGCTGACCAGCCGCGCCAGCGTATCGGCCTGGTTCTGCATCGAAGCTGCCGCCGCCGCGGCCTGTTCCACCAGCGCCGCGTTCTGTTGCGTGACCTGGTCCATCTGCGTGATGGCGTGGTTGACCTGCTCGATGCCGTTGGTCTGCTCGGCGCTGGCGGCGCTGATCTCGGACACGATATCGGTCACCCGCCGCACGCTGTTGACGACCTCGTGCATGGTGGCGCCGGCCTGCTCGACCAGGCGGCTGCCGTTGCCGACCTTTTCTACCGAGTCGTTGATCAGTTCCTTGATTTCCTTGGCCGCGGCGGCCGAACGTTGCGCCAGCGAACGCACTTCCGACGCCACCACTGCGAAGCCACGCCCCTGCTCGCCGGCGCGCGCCGCCTCCACCGCCGCGTTCAACGCCAGGATGTTGGTCTGGAAGGCGATGCCATCGATCACGCCGATGATGTCGACGATCTTCTTCGAGGATTCGTTGATCGCGCCCATGGTATCGACCACCTGGCTCACCACGCCGCCGCCCTGCTCCGCCACGGCCGAGGCGGACACCGCCAACTGGCTGGCCTGGCGCGCATTGTCGGCGTTCTGGCGCACGGTGGAGATCAGTTCTTCCATGGCCGAGGCGGTTTCTTCCAGCGAGCTGGCCTGCTCTTCGGTGCGCGAGGACAGGTCGAGGTTGCCCGCCGCTATTTCGGCCGACGCGGTGGTGATCGTATCGGTGCCGCTACGTACGTTGCTGACGATACCGCGCAGGCTGTGGTTCATGTCCTTGAGCGACTGCAGCAGCTGGCCGGTTTCGTCCCTGGACTGCACCGAGACGTCGCCGGAGAGGTCGCCTTCGGCCACGCGGCGCGAGATGTTGACGGCCGTATTCAGCGGACGGGTGATGCCCAGCGTCAGGAAACGGGCGCAGATGATGCCCAGCAGCAGGATCAGGCCTTCCAGCGCCATGATCAGGATACGGCTCTTGTCGGCAATGGCATCGATCTCCTTGGCGCTATCGTCGATTGCCTGGCGCTGCAATTCCACCAGCTGGCGCATGGTGTCCTGGTAGGCCGTCGAGGCCGGCACGAACACCTTGTCGAGGATGCGCGTCGCCTCATCCACGTCGCCGGCGGCCTTGGCCTTGTTGATCTCGTCGCGCGATGACAGGTACTCCTTGCGGTATTGGCCGATCTTCCGGAACAGTTCCTGTTCCTGGGGCGAACTGAGCAGCGCCTCGACCTTCTTCTGGTACTCGCCAGAACTCTTGGACGATGCCGCCGCCTCCTCGGCGAAATACGGCCCCAGGGCGGGATCGTTGCTCTTGGCGATGGCGATAGTGCGGCGGATGCCGCTGGCGAGGTTGGCATACCAGTCGGCGATCATCCGCTCCTTCATCAGCGGCACGTTCATCATCTCGCGCGTGGCGGCCGATACGTTCTGGAGACGCCAGACGCCGATGCCGGCGATGACGATGGAGAAAACGAGGATAAGGGAAAAACCTGCCATGAGGCGCTTCCCGATTTTCATGTTACCGAGGATATTCATGTCTTCCGTCCCACATGCCGGCGCTGATGCCTGCGTTATTTTCAGTTATCTGGATGCTGTTGTTTTTTCTATTGTTTGCCGCAGGCAAAGATCCTTGCGGCAACGTTGCACTATGGCATGCCGCCTGCGCAGGAACAAGAAGGCTAAGCGAAGAACAAGCGCGGATTGCACCGCCACTTCGCAAACAGGTCGCCCCGGCGGCGACAATATGTTCATGCGGCGGGATTGATTGAAATTTTGCCAAGCTCCCGGCCTTCGTATTGGCCCAGCAATTCAGGCATCGCGCGCAGGAAGCGCTCATCCCCGAGCAAGCCCACATTAAAGCGCGACCAGGCCACCGTTTCCTCGGTATCGAGACGGAAGATGCTGCCCGGCGCCAGCACGATATTGCGCGCCATCAGCCCTTTCGCCAATTGCTTGGCATCGTCGAACTGCGCAAAGCGCGCCCACAGGTACATCGATTGCTGCGGCGTGCAGAACAGTTCCGCGCCGAGCTGTTGCAGCAGGTGGATGGCATGCTCGGTGGCCTGCGTGAGACGGTCGCGCAGGCGCGCGGTGTGGCGGCTGAAGTGGCCGTCGGAGAGGATCACATCCAGCGTGCGCTCGCAGTATTCGGAACTGGAAACATGCACCAGCATCTTGATGTCGGCCAGGTCGCTGGCGAGATCGCGGTGGCAGGCGATGAAGCCCACCCGCAACGCCGCCGATACCGATTTGGAGAAGCTGCCGATATAGATCGTGCGGCGCAACTGGTCCAGCGTCGAGATGCGCGCGGCAGTGGCCGGCTTGAAGTCGGCGAAGGCATCGTTTTCGACGATGATGGCGTTGTAGCGGTCGGCCAGTTGCAGGATCGTGTGCGCCTTGTGCGGCGAGGTGTCGGAGGCGGTCGGATTGTGCGCCAGCGATTGCGTGAAGAACAGCGGCGGCTTGCCCGGCTGCTTCAGTTCGCGCGCCAGCGCCTCCACATCCGGCCCATCGGCCAGGCGCGGAATGCCGACGATGCGCGCGCCGGACAATTTCAGTTTGCCGTACAACATGTAGTAGCCCGGCTCATCGACCAGCACGCGGTCGCCGGGACGGATGAAATTGCGGATCACGATATCCAGCGCCTGGTTGGCGCCGTGGGTCAGCACGATCTGCCCGGCGGCAGCCTCGATGCCATGCTGCGCCAGCTTGTGCGACAGGTGCTGGCGCAGCGGCAGGTAGCCGAAGCGGCTGCCGTAGCCGAACAGCGCGCCGATGCCGGTGCGCACCACTTTCTGGTGGAACTTGTCCAGGCGCACATCGTTCAGCCAATCCACCGGCGGGAACCCGTCGCCCAGGCGCAGGTGGCCTGGATCGCTCTTCAGCTGCTCGCGCATGAGCCACACCACATCCATCGCCCGGCTCAGCGAACCCTCGTCATCCTCCTTGACCGGCGGCGGCGCCGCGCAAACGAAGAAGCCGGAACCGCGGCGCGGTTCGGCCACGCCCAGCGCGGTAAGTTCGTCGAAGACATTGACGATGGTGTTCTTGGCGCAGTCGTGCCGTGCCGCCATCTCGCGGATCGACGGCAGGCGGCTGCCGGGCGGATAGATTCCCTCCACGATCTGCTGGCGGATCAGTTGCACCAGCTTGCCGGTCAAGGTGCGGGCGCTGCGGTTTTCTGTGACCATGGTCTGTTCCGGTGGTTTTTCTTGTTGCGCCGCAAAGCGATTGTCCTGGGTACAGTTGCAACACTGTTGGCCCTGACTGTACCCATGAAAATTGGTACACACTGGTATTCTGCTCCAAATCCGGCCGCCCCGCGACCTTCCCGCTCCAGCGAAAAACATCAAGAGAGACGCACACCCATGAGTACCGCCACCGATTCCCGCCTGCCCGGCTTCCGTTCCCTTGCGCCTGAACAGCGCCTGGCCGAAGTAGCCCGCCTGGCCGGCCTCGACGCCGCCGACCAGGCGCTGCTGTCCGACGCCGGCGCGCTGCCGCTGGCCACCGCCGACGGCATGATCGAGAACGTGGTCGGCACCTTCCAGCTGCCGCTGGGCGTGGCCGGTTATTTCCAGTTGAACGGGCGCGATGTGCTGGTGCCGATGGCGGTGGAAGAGCCTTCGGTGGTGGCCGCCGCCTCCTTCATGGCCAAGCTGATCCGCGAATGCGGCGGCTTCCAGACCTCCAGCAGCGCGCCGCTGATGCGCGCCCAGATCCAGCTGATCGGCATCAGCGATCCGCACGGCGCGCGCCTGGCCATCCTCAAGGAACGCCAGGCCATCATCGACATCGCCAACAGCCGCGACCAGTTGTTGAACAAGCTCGGCGGCGGCTGCCGCGACATCGAGGTGCATGTCTTCCCGAACACCCGGCGCGGCGCCATGGTGGTCACCCACCTGATCGTCGACGTGCGCGACGCGATGGGCGCCAATACCGTCAACACCATGGCCGAGGCAGTGGCCCCGCATATCGAGAAAGTGACCGGCGGCAAGGTGCGCCTGCGCATCCTCTCCAACCTGGCCGACCTGCGCCTGGCGCGGGCGCACGTGAAAGTCTCGGCCAAGGTGCTGGGCACGGAACGGTACAGCGGCGAGGAAGTGATCAACGGCATCGTCGACGCCTATGAGTTCGCCGCCGTCGATCCCTATCGCGCGGCCACACACAACAAGGGCATCATGAACGGCATCGATCCGGTGATCGTCGCCACCGGCAACGACTGGCGCGCGGTGGAAGCCGGCGCCCATGCCTACGCCAGCCGCAACGGCCACTACACGTCGCTGACGCACTGGGAAATCGCCGCCGACGGCGACCTGGTCGGCACGCTGGAAATCCCGATGCCGGTGGGCCTGGTGGGCGGCGCCACCAAGACCCATCCGGCCGCGCGCGCGGCGCTGAAGATCCTCAAGGTGCAAAGCGCGCAAGAGCTGGCCGAGGTGGCCGTGGCCGTGGGCCTGGCGCAGAACATGGCGGCGCTGCGCGCGCTGGCCACCGAAGGCATCCAGCGCGGCCACATGGCGCTGCATGCGCGCAATATCGCGCTGGCGGCCGGCGCCAGGCCGGAAGAGATGGATTGGCTGGTACAGCAGATGGTGGCCAGGCACGATGTGCGCGTCGACTATGCGGCGCAACTGCTGGCGCAAAAGCGCGGGCCATAAGCCTGCCAATGAAGCCAGCCAACCAGGCAAGCCAACACGAGGCATCACCCACGAGCCGCCCCAAGGCGGCCGATAAAAACCCAAGGAGACAGCACCATGAACCAGTCCATCCCACGCGCCAAATCGCTGCGCCTGCTGGCTTGCACGCTCGCCGCGGCCGCGGCCTGTAGCGCCGCTCAGGCGCAGGTATCCAACGATGCGGTGCGCATCGGCTTCATCACAGACATGTCCGGCCCCTATGCCGACACCGACGGCGCCGGCGGCCTGGAAGCGATCCGCATGGCGGTCGCCGACTACGGCGGCAAGGTGCTGGGCAAGCCGATCGAAATCATGTCGGCCGACCACCAGAACAAGGCCGATATCGCCGCCACCCGCGCGCGCGAATGGGCCGACGAGCGCGGCCTGGACATGCTGGTCGGCGGCGTCAACTCGGCCACCGCGCTGTCGATGAACAAGGTGATGGCGGAGAAAAAGCGCGTCTACATCAACATCGGCGCCGGCACCGCGCGCCTGACCAACGAAGAATGCACGCCCTACACCGTGCACTACGAATACGACACCGTGGCGCTGGCCAAGGGCACCGGCCAGGCCGTGATCAAGCAAGGCGGCAAGAGCTGGTTCTTCCTGGTGGCCGACTACGCCTTCGGCCACTCGCTGGCCAACGACACCAGCGCCGTGGTCAAGGCCAACGGCGGCACGGTGGTGGGTTCGGTCAAGCATCCGCCGTTCTCCTCCGACCTGTCGTCCTTCATGTTGCAGGCCCAGGCTTCCAAGGCGCAGATCCTGGGGCTGGCCAACGCCGGCGAAGACACCGTCAACTCGATCAAGGCCGCCAAGGAATTCGGCGTCACCAAGAATATGAAACTGGTCGGCCTGCTGATGGTGATCAACGACATCCACGCGCTGGGCCTGGCCAATGCCGAAGGCCTGATGATGACCGACAGCTGGTACTGGGACAAGGACGAGCCCTCGCGCAAGTTCGCCGAGCGC
Source organism: Herbaspirillum sp. SJZ106 (assembly GCF_006715495.1). GTDB lineage: Bacteria > Pseudomonadota > Gammaproteobacteria > Burkholderiales > Burkholderiaceae_D > Herbaspirillum. The sequence goes on along the minus strand of NZ_VFNI01000005.1, from coordinate 12,233 downwards.
TTCTACCAGAAGATGAAGAAGATGCCGAGCACGCACCAGGCCGCGGCCTATTCTGCGACCACCACCTACCTGAAGGCCGTGGCCGCCACCGGCACCGACGACTCGACCAAGGTCATGGCCGAGCTCAAGAAAATGAAGATCGACGATTTCTACAACAAGGGCTACATCCGCGCCGACGGCCGCAACATCCACGATATGTACCTGTACCAGGTGAAGTCGCCGTCCGAATCGAAAAAGCCGTGGGATTACCTGAAGCTGCTGGAAACCATCCCCGGCGAACAGGCATTCACCAGCGCGGCGGAGTCGAAGTGCAGTTTGCTCAAGCAGTAAGCCGAACCTGAACCGGCGTTCTTCGGCGCACGAGGAACGCCTCCGCGTCCCGGCCTGCGCCGGGACGGCCGCATCTTGCGAACGCCCCCTCCCCCGGCGCGTACACAGGTCTCCACACGTCAGCCTGTCGTCAGCTTCGCTTCATCTTCTCTTCAGCATCTGGAGCTTGCGCAACGCGCCACTTAGGCATAATCTTGCTGTCCGCCGCACCGCTGCCGCTCGTCCGCCGTCCCTCCAACGACCCCGGCACAATATTCCCGGCCCTGCTTCGTCTTCATTGCTGCCGCCTCCGGCATGCAAACGCGCACGCAATATCCTTGCCGCCCACGCCATCCGCATGGGCGCGCACGCGCGGCCATCGCCAATAGCCAATAAAAAGCCAAGGAACTGATTTGCATAACAAAGACAACCCCAGCGCCGTCGCATCCACGCCCGGCAAATTCACGCCTTACCAGAAAATCGTAGTCGGCCTGCTGGCCTTCCTGCAGTTCGCCGTGATCCTCGACTTCATGCTGATGTCGCCGCTGGGCGCGATGATCATGCCCGACATGAAGATCAGCGCCCAGCAGTTCGGCCTGGTGGTATCGGCCTATGCCTTTTCGGCCGGCATCTCCGGCTTGCTGACGGCCGGTTTCGCCGACCGCTTCGACCGCAAGCGCCTGCTGCTGTTCTTCTACGCCGGCTTCGTGCTCGGCACGCTGTGGTGCGGGCTGGCGCAAAGCTTCGAAAGCCTGTTGGCCGCGCGCATCGTCACCGGCCTGTTCGGCGGCGTGATCGGCTCCATCGTGCTGGCCATCGCCACCGACCTGTTCCCGCTGCAGCTGCGCGGCCGCGTGATGGGCCTGATCCAGACCGCCTTCGCCGCCAGCCAGGTGCTGGGCATCCCGATCGGCCTGTACCTGTCCAACAGCTGGAACTGGCATGTGCCCTTCATCGCCATGGCGGCGCTGGGCCTGCTCGGCGGCATCGCCGTGATGTGGAAGATGCAGCCGGTGGCCGAGCACCTGAAGCTCAAGCAGGAACACAGCGCCTCGATGCACCTGTTCCACACCGTGACGGAACCGCGCTACCTGGTCGCCTTCGCCACCACTGCGCTGCTGATGACCGGCGGCTTCATGCTGATGCCATTCTCCAGCGCCTACCTGGTCGGCAACCTTGGCATCGACCTGCACCACCTGCCGACGGTGTACATGGTCACCGGCATCTGCACCATCGGCTTCGGCCCGCTGATCGGCCGCGCCGCCGACCGCGTCGGCAAGTTCCGCGTGTTCCTGTTCGGCTCCAGCCTGTCGATCGTCATGGTGCTGGTCTATACCCACCTCGGCCCGGTCACGGTGCCGGTGATCATCGTGGTCAACGCGGTGCTGTTCCTGGGGATCTTCTCGCGCATGATCCCCTTCCAGGCGCTGGTGTCGACGGTGCCCACGCCCAACCAGCGCGGCTCGTTCAACGCCATCAGCGCGTCGATCCAGCAACTGTCGGGCGGCATCGCCTCGATCGTGGCCGGCCACATCGTCACGCTCGGCGCCGACGGCCGCCTGGCCAACTTCGATGTGGTGGGTTATGTGATCGTCGGCACCACGCTGGCGGCGTCGGCGCTGGTGTGGCGGCTGAACCGGGAGGTGCAGGCGCGCGCTGCTGCTGCGAGCAAGGCCTGAGCCTCTCCATCGCCAACGAAAAAGGCGGGCATGAAGCCCGCCTTTTTCGTTGCGCCTGTTTCATTTTTCTGGAAAATGCCGACTCAGGAAATCCATGACGGTTTGAAGCACCAGTTCCGGCTTCTCCCGATGCGGCACATGTCCGCAGCCTTCGAACATCACGTATTCGCCCTGCCCCGCGAACGCCGACGGCAGGCCTGCGATCATCTTCGGGTGCCGCTCGGAACCGAACTCGTCCAGGTCGCCGTGCATGGCCAGCACCGGGCACTGCAGCTGGCGCAAATCCTCTTCCAATGACCAGCCGGCGAACGCCGGCGCCAGCCAGGTTTCGGTCCAGGCATCGAGCACCCACTGGGCTTTCTTCAAATCGTTGCCGTGGTACTTTGCCAGCCGCGCCAGTTGCGCCGGATCGGCAAAGCTCTTCTTGGCGGTGCGGATGCCATCCAGCGTGCGCTCTTCGACGAAGGCCTGGGCCGATTCGGTGATCACCGCGGCGATGCGCTCGGGGAATTGCGCGGCGGCGGCGATGGCCATCCCGCCGCCGACACTGTGGCCGAAGAGGATGGCTTTCTCTGCGCCCAGATGCGCCATCAACGGCAGCAGCGCCGCACCGGCTTCATCGCGAATGAAGCCGTGGCCGAGCGTGCCCGGGTTCGGAGCGGAGCGGCCGAATCCAAGCCGGTCGTAAGCCATGGCGGAATGCCCCGCATGCGCGGCCAGCTGTGCCGGGAAATCGCGCCACAGATCGATTGCGCCAAGAGAGTCGTGGAAAAAGACGATGGGGATGCCGCCCTTGCCGGCCGCGTCGCCCCAGGTCGAGACTGCGATCCGATGACCGCCGATAACCACATGCCGATCGTGCCTCGACGGGATGGTTGCGCCCGACCGGTTTGCCTCCGCCCTGCCTTGAATTGCCATTTGCGGCTCCTGCGCATGATGTGAATCCGGATTGTGCCCTTGAACGCGCTTCGTCGCTGTCATTGAAATGACAACGCCATTGGGCCATTACGCCGGGATCGGGAGTCGAGAGTCGGAATCAAGGTGGCCGCCCATTCCGGGCGCGCAAAGAAAAGGCGCACCCGAAGGTGCGCCTTAATCAGCATTCAAGAGGTATGTCTCCCCCTTAATATACCCGACACGCTATCCGCTTAAGCGACGTGCGAGCCGGCGTATCCTGAAAAGCGCATCGGCCGATGCTCAATGGCATTGAGCCGTCAGTGATGCGCGCCGCCGCCCAGGTAGGCGGCTTGCACCGCCGGGTCGTTCTGCAGCTTGTCGGCGGGCCCGTGTACGGATATCTTGCCATTCTCCAATACATAGCCGTAATCCGCAACATTGAGCGCCGCGGCGGCGAATTGCTCGACCAGCAACATGGTCACGCCCTCTTCCTTCAGGCGCGAAATGATGCGGAAGACTTCTTCCACCAGGATCGGCGCCAGGCCCATCGACGGTTCATCGAGCAAAATCACTTCGGGGTTGAGCATCACCGCGCGCGCCATGGCCAGCATCTGCTGCTCGCCGCCGGAGAGCGTGCCGGCCAGTTGCGTCTGGCGTTCCTTGAGACGCGGGAACAGTTCCAGCGCGCGCTCCAGGTCGCGGGCGATGTCGCCCTTGGGACGCGCGCGGGTGAAGCGCGGGAAGGCGCCCAACAGCAGGTTGTCGGTCACGCTCATGGTGGCGAACACGCGCCGGCCTTCGGGCGAGTGCGCCAGGCCGAAGCGGGCGATCTTGTGCGAGTCCAGGCCGGTGATGTTCTTGCCGCCGAGCGTGACCTCGCCGGCCTTCGGTTTGATCATGCCGGAGATGGCGCGCATGGTGGTGGTCTTGCCGGCGCCGTTGGAACCGATCAGGGTCACCACCTTGCCCTTGGGAACGTCGAGCGAAATGCCGTGCAGCACTTCGACCTTGCCGTAGGCGGCGTGCAGGTTGGAAATGGTCAGCATGTTCAGGCTCCTGCGGGTGTCGGTTTGTGGTCGGGGCCGTCGGACGCATCGCCCGCGCCGCCGCCGAGATAGGCTTCGATCACCTTCGGGTCGGCCTGCACTTGCGCCGGCTTGCCTTCGGCGATCTTCTGGCCGAAGTCGAGCACGGTGACGATGTCGCAAATCGACATGACCACATCCATATGGTGTTCGATCAGGATGATGGTGATGCCGGCTTCGCGGATCTTGCGGATGATGGCGATCAGGTCCTTGATGTCGGGCGCGGTCAGGCCGGCGGCCGGTTCGTCCAGCAGCAAGAGACTGGGGTTGAGCCCCAGCGCGCGACCGATTTCCAGCAGGCGCTGCTTGCCGTAAGGCAGGTTGCGCGCTTCCTCGTTGGCGAGGTCGGCCAGGCCGACGAACTCCAGGATGGCGGCGGCGCGTTCGCGCGCCTGGCGTTCCTCGCGCGCATAGCGCGGGGTGTTGACCATGACGTCGACCACGTTGCTGTTGAAGGTGTGGTGCAGGCCCACCAGCACGTTTTCGGTGGCGGTCATTTCACCGAACAGCTGCACGTTCTGGAAGGTGCGCGCCACGCCGCCCAGGGCGATGGTCGAGGGCGTGTTGCCGGAGATCTGGCGGCCGTCGTATTCGACGCCGCCATCGGTGGGGCGATAGATGCCGGTGAGCACGTTCATCATGGTGCTCTTGCCTGAACCGTTGGGGCCGATCAGGCCGTGCACGGTGCCCTTCTTCACATCCAGGTCGACCCGGTTGAGAGCCTTCAGGCCGCCGAACTGCATCAGGATCTGGTTGACCTTCAACAGCGTGGCGCCGTCGTCCTTGACCGAGTCGGTGGTGATGACGGCATGTTCCTTGTCGCCGCTGATCTGCTGCGCCAGCGGCACGCTCTTGGTCAGCATGCGGCCGAACAGGCTGCGGCAGAAGCCGACGATGCCGTCTTGCAGGTAGTAGACGACGAACAGCGTCATCAGGCCGAAGATGGTCAGGCGCCAGTCGGTGATGTTCTCCAGCTTGTAGGAAAAGGCGGCCATGATCACCGTGGCGATGACCGGCACGGACACCGCGCGCAGCGACTTGACCTTCTTCGCGACCGACGCGGCCGAGCCGACCGCCACCACCACGGCCAGTACCGTGGCGATCTTGCGGAACAGCTCGATGTCCGACAGCAGGCTGGGCAGCATGACCACGATCAGCGCGCCGATGAGCGAACCGATGCGCGACTTGCGCCCGCCCATGATGACCGCCAGCAGGAACAGGATGGTCAGCTCGAAGTTGTAGGTATTGGGCGAGATGTACTCTTCCGAATACGCGTACAGCGCCCCCGACAGGCCGGCCAGCGCGGCGCTGATGATGAAGGCATAGACCTTGTAGCGGTACACCGACACGCCCATGCAGTCCGATGCGATGGGACTGTCGCGCAGCGCCTGGAAGGCGCGCCCGAGGTTGGACTTGAGGATGCGGTGCACCACGCCCATGGCGATGACGGTGAGGATGGCGACCAGGTAGAAGAATTGCACTTCGCTCATCTTCTCGCCGCCGATGAAGGGCTTGGCGACCTTGATGCCGAGCGGGCCTTCGGTGAGGAAGGTCATCTCATTGATCAGGATCTGGATGATGGTGCCGAACGCCAGCGTGACCATCGCCAGGTACGGCCCCGTCACGCGCAGCGCGGGCAGCGCGAGGATGGCGCCGAACACGGCGGTGACCGCGATGGCGGCCGGAACCGTCAGCACGATCGGCAGGCCGAGCTTGAAGAACAGCACGCCGGCGGTGTACGAGCCGATGCCGAACAGGCCGGCGTGGCCCAGCGAAACCTGGCCGGTGTAGCCGACCACGATGTCCAGCCCGAACAGCAGGATGGCGTAGATAAGGATGGTTTCGATCAGGTGCAGGTAATACGGGTTGTGCACCACCAGGGGAATGCCGGCGAGGGCGACGATACCGAGTATCGAGAGCAGCAGGATTTTCTTGTTCATCGCTTCAGACCTTCTTGATCGCAGTTTTGCCGAACAGGCCTGCAGGTTTGACGGCCAGCACCAGGAGCAGCAGCAGCAGCCCCGGCACTTCCTTGTAGCCGGTGGAGATGTAGAAACCGGTGACGGTCTCGGCGATGCCCAGGATCAGGCCGCCGACGATGGCGCCCATGCCTGAGGTCAGGCCGCCGATGATGGCCACCGCAAAGGCCTTCAGCCCCAGCGCCGCGCCCATGGTGGCGCCGGTGAGCGTGAGCGGCGCCACCAGCACGCCGGCAAATGCCGCCGTGGCCGACGACAGCGCGTACGAGAAGGTGATCACCATGCGGGTGTTGATGCCCATGAGGCCGGCGGCGTCGCGGTCGTTGGAGGTGGCGACCACGGCCTTGCCGTAGATGGACTTGCGGTTGAACAGTTCGACCGCGGCCATGATCAGCAGCGCGCCGATCACCACCAGCACTTGCATCGGCTGCACATTGGCGCCGAACACCTGGAACGGCGTGCCGGAAATCGGCGACGGGAACGGCAGGTCGTCCTTGCCCCAGATGTTTTCGGCAACGTTCTTGAAGATGATGGCCAGCGCGATGGTGGACATGATCCAGCCGAATTCGGACTTGATCTTGATGGCCGGGCGCACCCCTATCCATTCGACGAACATGCCTTGCAGGGCGCCGAAGATGAGGACGATGGGGATCATCATCCAGTAGTTGAGGTAAGGCCCGCCGTGGATGTTGCCGACCACGGAGAGGCCGACCAGCGCGCCCAGCATCAGGGCTTCGCCCTGGCCGAAGTTAAGCGTGCCGGAGGTGGCGAAGGTCAGTTGGTAACCGAATGCGATCACCGCGTAGATCATGCCTAATGCGATGCCGGAAAAAACCAGCTGTAGCAGGATATCCATTGTGTTTCCCAAGAAGCGGCTGCCGCCGGATGGCGGCGTTGAACTGCGTGGATCGTGCGGGTAGCGCTGACGGTGCGGCCGGCACGGCTGGAATGGCGCGTGCGCCGCCGCACTATTGCCAATCCACTGGCAGATCGTGTGAAAAAGGCCAGTCCCCGGATCGCAAGGACTGGCCCTCAAACTTAAAACGCTGCAGGCAAAACGTCAGTCGCGTCTTATTTGCCGAGGACGACGCGGCCGTTCTTGACCTCGCCCATCACGACGGTAGCCGGCTTGATGGCTTCGTGGTCGTCATGGGTGAACGGCTTGTCATAGGTGGTGACCACGCCTTCAACCTTGGTGTTGAGGTTTTCCAGCGCGGCGCGAACCTTCTCGCCGTCGGTGCTGTTGGCTTGCTTGATGGCGGCGGCCAGCAGCAGGATGGAGTCGTAACCCTGGGCAGCCGACACGGCCGAAGGCATGCGGTCAACCTTGTAGGCCTTTTGGTAAGCCTCGATGAACGCCTTGCGCTTGGGCGTGTTGCCGTCCTGGATGAAGGTCTGCGGCATGCGCGCGCCGTTGCCGTTCTTGCCGGAGTTGTCGATGAAGTTGCCCATCGACAGCGGCCAGCTGCCGATGATAGGCACGTGCCAGTTCAGCTTTTCCATGCCGTTGGCGATCTGCGCCAGTTCCGGACCGATGCCGTAGGTCAGCACGACTTGCGCGCCGCCCTGCTTCGACTTCAGCAGCTGGGCGGTCATGTCGACGTCCTTGATGTTGTACTTCTCGACGGCCACCGGGGTGATCTTCTTGGCAGCCAGCACCTTTTCCAGGTCTTCGCGGCCGAGCTGGCCGTAGTTGGTGGAGTCGGCCAGGATCGCGACCTTGGTGTACTTCTGCTTGTCGACCGCTTCATCGGCGATCATCTTGGCCTGGATCTGGTCGGAGGCCGAGGTGCGGAAGACGTAGTTGTCCTTGTCCTTCTCGAACTGCTTGGTGATCACGCTGCCGGTGGCGACGTTGTTGATGACGGGGATCTTGGCTTCCTGGTAGAAGCGCTGCGACGCCAGCGCCACGCCGGTGTTGATGAAGCCGACGGTGGCGACCACCTTTTCCTTGTTGATCAGTTCCTGCGCGATCTGCACGCCGCGTTCGTTCTTGGCTTCATCGTCGCGCTCGACCAGTTGCACCTGGCGTCCCAACAGGCCGCCCTGAGCGTTGATTTCGGCCACGGCCAGCTTGACGCCGTCGCGCATGGAAGCGCCCATGGGGGCGGAACCGCCGGTGTACGGACCGGATACGCCGATCTTGATGGGATCGGCGGCCTGCGACGACATTGCCAATGTCATCAATGCGGCAGCTACCAAGGCTTGAGTCTTGTATGTCATGTCTTCCTCCAGGTATTTAATTGTCGGCTAGCACATCTTTTGGCGGGCTAAGCGCTTTGGAACCTCACCACTCCCCCGCTCTTCTGGCGGCTCGCTCGGGAGTGTCCGGGCCGATTCTGTCGCAGTTTCCTTTCTCGAAGCTTACAACCCTGTCAGGAGCTGTCGCAGCGCGTCGGGAAGCGCGGTTGATTTTTCTTTTCCGAAATCGACCCAAACTATTTTTGCAGCGCCATCAGCATAAATGATCTCGGGCTTGCCGGCGTCGCGGATGACATACGTAGTTTCCACACTCGTGCGCCCCATCTGCCCCGCATGCATCTCCACCGCGATGCTGGCCGGGTATTTCATCTGGCGCCGGAAGTTGCAGTGCGCATTGACGATCACCGGCCCCTGGCCGGCGACCGTCATGGCGCCGCAGACCGCATCCAGCCACTCGATGCGGCACTGCTCCATGAAGCGGAAATAGACGGTGTTGTTGACGTGGCCGAGGGCATCCATGTCGCCCCAGCGGATGTCCTGTTTCGAGGTATACAACAGCTTTCCGGATTCCTGTCCGGCCGAAGCGGGGGTGGCGTGACTGCTCATGCATGGTCCTTTCTGTTATTCGATTCATCGATCAGTGAAATTCTTTTCATCCTGCGCATGCCATCCTGCGCATGCCGGACAGGGCGCGATATTGCATTGCGGCATCATTGCGAACCATCTTGCGGATCACTCATGCCGCCGCTGTTTCGCGCACGGGCGGCATTGCATAACATTCTGTTATCAACTCACGCCATATCTGTATGAGTGACGGATACAAAATCCAATAAAATACGCGGCATTGCCGAAAAACACATCCGGCGCAGCTTCCGAAGCCGCTGCCGACGCCAGGAATTTCATTCGCGGAACGCATAAAACCCCAGTTACCACTAGCGTTCCGGCGAAAAATACTTAACAATAGCACGATCGTTCGAAAATAAGCGGTTCATAAAACTACGGGACACTCATGACTTCATCTCAAGACTTGCTTGAACAATACGGCCCACGCGAAGCGATGGAATACGACGTGGTGATCGTCGGCGGCGGTCCGGCCGGGCTGTCGGCGGCGATCCGCCTGAAACAGCTGGCCGCGCAACAGGGCCGCGAGGTGTCGGTGTGCGTGCTGGAAAAAGGCAGCGAGGTCGGCGCCCATATCCTGTCCGGCGCGGTGATGGATCCGCGCGCATTGACCGAGCTGATCCCCGACTGGAAAGAGCAAGGCGCGCCGCTCAATACCCCGGTCACCGAAGACCGTTTCCTTTTCCTCTCCGCCAGCAAAGCCTACAAGACACCGTCCTGGCTGCTGCCAGCCTGTTTCCAGAACCACGGCAACTACGTCGTCTCGCTGTCCAACGTCACCCGCTGGCTGGGCCAGCAGGCCGAAGCCCTGGGGGTGGAAGTGTTCGCCGGCTTCCCGGCAGCCGAAGTGCTCTACCACGAGGACGGCTCGGTCAAGGGCGTGGCCACCGGCAACCTGGGCATCAACAAGGAAGGCGAACCGACCGCCGAATTCCAGCTGGGCATGGAACTGCATGCGAAGTACACCTTCTTCGCCGAAGGCGCGCGCGGCCACCTGGGCAAGCAGCTGATTGCCAAGTACCGGCTCGATGCCGGCCGCGATCCGCAAACCTATGCCATCGGCATCAAGGAACTGTGGGAGATCAAGCCCGAGCTGCACCAGCCGGGCTTGGTGGTGCACACCGCCGGCTGGCCGCTGGCCAACGATACCTATGGCGGCTCCTTCCTGTACCACCTGGAAAACAACCAGGTGGCGGTGGGCTATGTGGTGGGCCTGGCGTACCAGAACCCGTACCTGTCGCCGTTCGAGGAATTCCAGCGCTATAAAACCCATCCGGAAATCCGCAAGTTCTTCGAAGGCGGCAAGCGCATCTCGTATGGCGCGCGCGCCATCACGGCCGGCGGCCTCCAGTCGCTGCCCAAGCTGGTGTTCCCGGGCGGCGCCCTGATCGGCTGCGAGGCCGGTTTCCTCAACGCCTCGCGCATCAAGGGCAGCCATGCCGCGATCAAGAGCGGCATGCTGGCGGCCGAGGCCGCGTTCAATGCCCTCAACGAAAATCGCCAGGGCGACGAGCTGGCCGCCTATCCGGCCGCCTTCGAGCAATCGTGGCTGAAGGAGGAATTGCACAAAGCGCGCAACTTCAAGCCGTCAATGAGCAAGGGATTGGTGACCGGAACGCTGCTGGTGGGCATCGACCAGGTGCTGTTCGGCGGCAAGGCGCCATGGACCATGCATCATGCGCATGCCGACCACGAATGCCTGAAACCGGCCGCCAACTACGCCCCGATCGCCTATCCGAAACCGGACGGCAAGCTGACCTTCGACCGCCTGTCGTCGGTGTTCATTTCCAACACCAACCACGGCGAAGACCAGCCGGCGCATTTGACCTTGAAGGACAAGAACGTGCCGGTGCAGATCAACCTGGCGCAGTATGCCGGCCCCGAGTCGCGCTATTGCCCGGCCGGGGTGTACGAGTTCGTGAAGAATGAGGACAACAGCGACCGCCTGCAGATCAATGCGCAGAACTGCGTGCACTGCAAGACCTGCGATATCAAGGACCCGACCCAGAACATCGTGTGGGTGACGCCGGAGGGCGGCGGCGGGCCGAATTATTCGGGAATGTAATCGGTCGCTTCCACACGGACAAAAACCGTACCTCCGATGTTAATGCCGTTCAGTTAAGCGTGGTGGAAGCCTTCCATTTCTGTAGATGCTTATCGATGATTTCAAAGCATAAACATGCGTCATGCCCCCGGCCCTCATACGAGCCACGTTGTGCCATGCCAGCGACTCGATATTCGAGGTCCGTAAAGGGGCCACCACTATTTCCTGGTCTGATAGAGCCAGCACCGGTAATGGTGAAGCTGCTCATACCGGCCGCTGGTAGGAATCGGTTAAGAACCGATTGTCGATTGAAATCCGGAAGATTCCATTGTTTATATGCTGGGTAGCCCATCAAAATACCATTTGTATTCCGCGTGATAGGAGCGGACATTGGATTGAAGTATTTGTGTGGAGGTGGCTCACCCTCGAAGCACAGTATGGCGATATCGTCGTAAGCATTCCGATAGAGAATCCTCACAGGCCACGTTTTTTTGGGGATGTCAGGAAGAATAGCGAAGAGCGCTAAATTCTTTATCTCCGGAGCATTAATGTCTGCGGGGTAGGATTTATCTTTGATAGTGGCAGTTGCTTCAAATAGATGATCGCAAGTTATCAAAAGATTGGATTCGCGGTAAGCGAATGCGGTACCCTGACCTGAAACTACATCTGCAGCGGTCGCGCTAAGCTCGAAATCGCCAAACCACTCCACAACAAATACTGCTTTGCGTGCACCACGCTCATCCCGAACAACGGGGTCAACTGGAAGCCTGGGGGCGACGAATGTGCCTAGGCTTTTCTCTATTTCTACAACTGCGTTGTACCGCTCCGCCAGATGGTTGTATAACGGGTCAGTCCCACCGCGAACCATCTTTAGATATAGTAATTTCCCCCAAATGGAGTTCCGAAGTTGCGGCGTGCTGCCTGTTCTTGTTTGTCGCTTCCAGATTTTATTTTCATGAGGAGCGAGTATGGATTTCGCAACTTTGGCTTGCCATACACTCTGCGCGGCGTTGTACCCATGCGTCTCCCACGCGCGCAATGCGCCGCGAATTCTGTCAATGAATATGCGTCGAACGTTTGGATTTTCATTAATGGTCAAGCCTGTCACTTCCATTCGGCGAGCACGATTGGATAGCCGAGTTTTATCGGCGTTAATCGCGAAGCTGTGCTTAACGGTAATGAGGTCGTTTAATTCTGCGCCAATGACTACGCGACCGTCGGGCGCTTCCATGCAGATGTTCTTAGGAAGACTTAAGGAATTACGAGTAGTGAACGAAAATGTAATGTCATCTGCGTAACGGGTGTACGCGGCCTTATGTCGTCTTGACCTGACCTGAAAAAACTGGTCCGACTTGAAATTTCATATGCTATTGAAAAGGAGAGTCAGACCATGCCGAAAAAGCGATTCACATCCGAA
>NZ_VFNI01000004.1:67012-530814 GCF_006715495.1 Herbaspirillum sp. SJZ106 | reverse complement strand
TTGACGAAAGCCTGCAGCATCGACGGCACGAAGTGCAAGGTGGTGATGCCGGTCTCGCCGATCAGCGCAGCCAGCCGTGCCGGATCGCGATGCTCGCCGGGGGCGGCCATGACCAGTTCGGCGCCGGTCATCAAGGGCCAGAAGAATTCCCAGACCGAGACATCGAAACCGAAGGGCGTCTTCTGCAGTACGCGGTCATCGGGGCCCAGTTGATAGGCCGCCTGCATCCAGGCCAGCCGGTTGTGCAGGCTGCCATGGCGGTTCGCCGCGCCCTTGGGCTGGCCGGTGGAGCCGGAGGTGTAGATGACGTAGGCCAACTGTTCGGGGTGGATCTCCAGGCCAGGATTGTGGGCAGGCGGCAGATCAGCCAGTGTCGCCACATCGACGATACGGCAAGCGGGAACTTCCGGTAACTGGCCCCGTGCGGCGGCGTGGGTCAACAGCAGGCTGGTGCGGCTGTCTTCGATGAAATAGCGCAGACGCTGGGGCGGATGGTCGGGATCCATCGGCACATAGGCCGCGCCCGCCTTCATGATTGCCAGCAGCGCCAGCACCATCTCTTCCGAGCGCTCCATGCACACGCCCACGCGCTGATCGCGCGTGACGCCCTGTGCCATGAGCCACTGCGCCAGCGCGTTGGCGCGGCCATTGAGCTGGCCGTAATCGAGCGTTTGCCCGGTATGCGGCACCCGCAAGGCGGACCGCCCGGGATGCGCCTGCACCTGCGCTTCGATCAGCGCCAGCACATTGCCGGTCTCATGAACTTGCGAATTACGCGACAAGGCCAGCACTGCCGCCTGTTCTGCCGGGCTCTGACAGGCCAGTTCGGCCAGCGGCCGGTGCAGATGTCCGGCCAATTGCAACAGCAGCGACTCGGTCAGCTGACGCAACGCCTGCGCGCTGGCGGGCGCGATGAGCGCGGCGTCGTAGCGCCACTCCAGCTGCAGCCGTTCGGTCAGCGTGGCGATCAGGGTCAGCGGGTAATGGGTCTCTTCGCGGTTGTGCAGCACCTCCAGGCGCAGGCCCTGCTGCTGCTCGGCTTGCAGGGCCAGATCCAGTGGATAGTTCTCGAACACCAGGATGCTGTCGAACAGCGATTGTCCCGCGCGGCCGGCCCAGGCCTGGATGTCATAGAGCGGCGTGCCGTCGAACTCGCGCACGGCCAGATTGCTGGCCTGCAGCGTCTGCAGCAGGGCCTGCACTGTCATCTCCGGCTGCAGGCGGATCACGATGGGCACGGTATTGATGAACAGGCCCAGCAGATCCTCCGCACCTTCCAGTTCGCTGGGGCGGCCCGCGACGGTCGCGCCGAAGACCACCGTGGACTGGCCGCAATAACGCGCCAGCACCAGGCTCCAGGCCGCCTGCACCAGGGTGTTGAGGGTGCACTGATGTTCGCGTGCGAAGCTCTGCAGGCGCGCTGTGGCCAGCAGGTCCAGCGTGGCGTGGCAACTGCCCTGGCCCCGGCCCGGCGGCTGCAGGGGCGGCAGCGCATTGACCAGGCTGGTCGGGCCTTCGACGCCAGCCAATTGCGCACGCCAGAATTGCTCGGCACTGCTGCGGTCCTGCTGCTGCAGCCAGGCGATGTAGTCGCGATAACGCAGCGTCGGCGTGGGCAGAACCGCGCCCCGGTAGAGCCGCAGCACTTCGCCGATCAGTTGCTGGGTGCTCCAGCCGTCCAGCAGCAGGTGATGGCGGGTCCAGATCAGGTGATGCTCCTGATCTGCCACCCGCACCAGGCTCAGGCGCATCAGCGGCGGATGCTGCAGATCGACGCCGCGCGCGTGTTCGGTGGCGGCCAGCGCCTGCAGGGCCGAATCCAGATCGGGGCGCTGGCGCCAGTCGTATTCGTCGATGGCCAGCATGGCGTGCTGGGCCACCCATTGCAGCGGCTGATCGCTGTGCACGAGGAAGCCGCTGCGCAGGATGTCATGACGTTCCAGCACGGTCTGCCAGGCCTGGCGGAAGCGCGCCGCTTCCAGGCGGTGCAGGCGCACCTGCAACTGGTTGAGATAGGCGCCGCCCTGCGGAGCCAGCATGGCGTGGAACAGCAAGCCGGCCTGCATCGGCGAGAGCGGATAGAGATCGGCGACACGTTCGGCCGGCAGGCTGTGCATCAGGATGTCGAGCTGGGACTGTTGCAGGCGCGCCAGCGGAAAATCAGACGGTGTGGCCAGGCCGCGCACCTCGGCGCAATGGGCCAGCAGCGCACGCAGGTTCTGCAGGTATTGCTGCAGAAATGCGGCAATCTCGGGTTGCTGGTGCAAGGCGCTGCAATACAGGCATTCCAGATGCAGCTGGCCATTGGCGACCATGGCCGTGAGGTCCAGCAGGCAGCGGCGCAGGCTGGCCGGATCGCGCTCCAGACCGGCCAGCGCCGCCGTGCGTGGCAGCATCTGCCAGCCCGAGGCCTCGGGCAGCGCATCGAAGCGGCCCAGGTAATTGAAGCTCACCTGCGGCTGTACGCCGGCCTGCCCGCTCTGGCTGCACCAGAGACCATAGCCCAGGCCCTGGCCGGGCCACTGGCGCAGTTGCTCCTTGGTCTGCGTCAGCAAGATGGCCGGCGCACTGCCGGAGACCGTCAGCTGCACCGGGCAGAGCGCGGTGAACCAGCCCACGGTGCGGCTCAGATCCGGCGCGTCCCCGCTGGTGCCGGGCAATTCCTCGCGGCCGTGCGCTTCGACCTCGATGAGGATGCGATCGCGCTGCGCCCATTCGCACAGCGTCTGGGCGGCAGCGGCCAGCAGGATGTCGTTGATGCGGGTGCGGTAGGCGGCATGGGCCTCGCCAAGCAGGAAGGCGGTGCTCGCGCGATCCAGCACCACGGCTTCGCGCGCGCTGCGGGCGATGGTGTTGTCGGCACGCTTGCCGACGCTGTGCGCCGGGGTGCAGCGCAGATCCTCGTCGCCGGTCGACGCCAGTGCTTGCCAGTGGGCCTGCTCCGCAGTGCTCAGGCGGGCCGCCGCCACGGCGCTGGCCCAGGCGCCGAAGCCGCTGCTGCTCTCGTGCAGCGCCGCGCCTTGCAGCAGATTCAGCAAATCTTCCAGCAGGATGCGCCATGACACGCCATCGACCACCAGGTGATGCGCGATCAGCACCAGCGTGCCGTGCGACTGGCGCGGCCGCGTGAGCCACAGCCCCCGCCACAGCGGCCCCTGCGACAGATCGAGGCTGCGCTGGGCGCGCGCAATCGCCGCCTGCTGCGCAGCCGCGTCGGCCACTTGCTGGGTCTCGAAGCATTCACCTGCATGCGGCGCCACCGTTTGCTGCCAGGCACCGGCATCGCTCCGGCGGAAGCGCAGGCGCAGCGCCTCATGCAGATGGCCCAACTGGTCGACGGCATGGCGCAGTCGATCGACCGGGGTGTCGGCCGGACCTTCCAGCTGCACACTCTGGTTCCAGTGGGCCGGCGGCTGCGCGTGATGCTGGAAGAACCATTGCTGGATCGGGGTGAGCGGCAACGGGCGCGGGCCTTCCGCTGCCGCCGCCAGTGCGGCGGCGGGCGCACTGCCCTGGGCCTCCAGCGGCACCGCCAGCGCGGCGGCGGCGGCCAGATCCTGCGTCTGCATCAGCTGGCGCGGCGTGATGCGCCAGCCGGCCTTGCGCAGGCGCGCAACGATCTTCAGCGTCAGGATGGAATCGCCGCCGAGGGCGAAGAAATTATCATGACGGCTCACCTGGGCCACCCCCAGCACCTCTTCCCAGATCGCCGCGATCACGCTTTCGGCGCCCTCTTGCGGGCTATCCTGCCGGGGCAGTTCTGCGCTGCCCTGGCTGCCCTCCTGCGGCAACGGCAAGGCCTTGCGGTCGATCTTGCCATTGGCCGTGAGCGGCAACTGCGCCAGCGCCACGAAGTGGGCCGGCACCATGTAGTCGGGCAGGCGTGCCGCCAAGGCGCTGCGCAGAACCGCCGGATCGGCGCTGCCGACCACATAGGCGCACAGTTGCAGACGCTCCTCGGGACCAGGCACGGCCAGCACTTCAGCCGCACTCACGCCCGCCTGGGTGCGCAGGACCGCGCCGATTTCCTGCGGTTCGACACGGTAGCCGCGAATCTTGACCTGATCGTCGATACGGCCCAGGAAGACCAGCCGTCCGGCGCGATCCAGCCTGACCTTGTCGCCGCTGCGGTACAGGCGCGCGCCGCGGCCGGCCGGATCGGCGATGAAGCGCTCGGCCGTGGCGCCCGGCTTGCCGTGGTAGCCGCGTGCCAGACCGGCGCCGCCGATATACAGTTCGCCCGCCGCCCCGCGCGGCACCGGGTTGAGATCGGCATCGAGCACCTGCAGGCTCAGCTGCGCCAATGGCTGGCCCAACGGCAGCGGCAAAGGCTGATCGGCGCCCAGCAACTGGGTGAGCACGCCCACCGTGGTTTCGGTCGGGCCATAGTGGTTAACCACCCGGCAGTCCGGGCGCAGCGCGCAGATATGTTGCAGCAAGGCCGGGCTGGTGCTTTCGCCACCGACGACCAGCGTATGGCGCGGCAGGATCTGCGCGGCCTGCGCAGATTGCAGCAGCGCCTGGAGGTGGCTGGGCACGATCTTGAGCACATCGACGGCGCGCTCCTGCATGAAGGCGGCGAACTGCGCCGGATCGAAGGCAGCCTCGGCCGGCAGCAGCTGCAGCGCACGGCCGGAACACAGGGCGCCGAAGAAGGTGGTATGGCCCAGGTCGGCCGCCACCGTCGAGGCCATGGCCATGCTGCGCACGCCTGGCGGCAGCGCCAGACGCGCCAGCAGCGCCTGCACGTAATTGCCCAGCGCGCCACGGCTCACCGCCACGCCCTTGGGGCGACCGGTGGAGCCGGACGTGTAGATCAGATAGGCCGCCTGTTGCGGGTGTGCCGCGGGCCAGTCTTCCTGTAGCGTCGTCGGCTCTTCGGCGCTGACAGTGGCCGAGGGAATCGCCAGGTATTGCGCCGGCGCACCCGGCAAGCTGCGCAGGCGCGCAGCCTCGGGCGTGGCCAGCAGCAGGCAGGCGCCGCTGTCGGCGAGCTGATAGGCCAGGCGCTCGTCCGGCAACTGTGGGTCCAGCGGAACATAGCAGGCGCCAGCGCGCAGACAGGCCAGCACGGCGACGACGAACTCGGCCTGCCGGCCGCTGGCAATGGCCACCCGATCTTCGGCGCGCACACCCAGCGCGCGCATCCGGCGCGCCAACTGCTCGACCTGGGCGCGCAACTGCTGCGCGTTCAGGCTGACCCGCTCATCGGCCACCGCCAGCGCCTGCGGTGCGCGCCCGGCATGGGCCAGCCACAGCGCAATCACATCGCCCTGACTGTCGATGGCCGCGCACTCGGCCGGCGGCGCCAGCAGCGGCGCCGGCGCCGCTGGCCACGACAGGCGGCCCAGGGGCAATGCCGGCGCCGCGCAGACCTGGGCGGCGAATCCGCCCAGGGCGACCGCCATCTGGCCGATCTCTTCTTGCGTCCAGCGCGTGCTGGCGTAGGCGAACAGGCAGCGTAGCTCCTCGCCCTCCAGGCTGAAATCCAGGCTCAGATCGAAGTGGGCCTCGCCCCCGCTCAATTCCTCCAGCTGCAACGACAGCGCGCCTGCCTGCCACACCGGCAAGGCTTCGCGTTCGGTGCACTTGACCTGGCACAGCGGATGCACATGCGGCTGCCGCTCCGGTTGCAGGGCCTGCACCACCATGTCGAAGGACACATCCTGGTGCTGGCGCGCCGCCAGCACCGTCTCGCGCACCTGGCGCAGCAAGGCGTCGAAGCCGAGCCGGCTGTCCAGACGGGTGCGCAGCACCTGCAGGTTGAGCAGATAGGCGATCATGGCGCGCGTCTGCGGATGGCTGCGTTCGGCCATGGGCGCGCCCACACGCAGATCGCTGCAACCGGTGGCGCGATACAGCACCAGGTCCAGCAAGGCCAGCATGCCCATGTATAGCGAGCAGCCCTGTGCCGCGCACAATTCGCGCAGCGCCCGTGTGATGTCGGCCGGCAGCGTGAACGCATGGCGCGCCTCGGGCAGGCCCTCTTCGGAGCAAGCCTGACGGCGGCCGTCCGGCAGCGGCAGCGCTTCGTGCTCGCTGCCCAGCTGGGTGCGCCAGTAGTCGAACTGGCGCGCGATCTCTGCGCTGTCCAGCTGTTGCTGGCGCCACACGGTGTAATCGCTGAACTGCAACTCGGGCGCGGCCGGCAGTGGCTGGCCCTGGCTATGCGACGCATACAGCGCGCACAGGTCTTGCAGCAATACCGGCAGGGATTGGCCATCGGCGGCGATGTGGTGCAGCGTGATGCCCAGCGCATGACGCTGTTCATCGATGCGCACCAGGCAGGCGCGCAAGGGAATCTCCTGCGCCAGCGCGAACGCCAGGCGGGCGCGCTGTTCCAGCCATGCGCGCGCCTGCGTCGCATCGACGGACATGTCGCCCAACACTTCCAGTATGCCGGGGCGGGCCGGCAGGGCCAGTTGTACTGGCATACCGTCGGACTGCACGCGATACACCGTGCGCAGGATGGCATGGCGCGCGACCAGGTCATCGAGGCTGCGGCGCAGCGCCGCCACATCCAGCGCGCCTTGCAGATGCAGGATGCCCGGCATGTTGTAGGCCGGGCTGTCGGGGGCGAGCTGCCAGGTGGTCCAGAGCGAATGCTGGGCCGGCGACAGCGGCAGGCCCGCCTGGCGCTGGGTCTCGGTCAGGGCCGCAATGACGGCAGGCGCCTGGCGCGGCGCGTTCTGGCGTACTGTCTGCAACTGTTGGGCCAGTTGCTCCAGCTGCGGGTATTCGAAGATCAGGCGCACCGGAAAATCGATCTGCCAGTGCTCGCCGATGGCCGCCGCCAGCTGCACCGCCTTGAGCGAATTGCCGCCCTGGCGGAAGAAATGCGACTGCCCGGCCAGCGCCGGGGTGTGCATCACGCGCTCCCACAGGGTGCGCAGAGCGGCGGTGTCCGGGCTGTCGCCAGCGGCCGCTGGAGAGACGGCAGGCGTCTGCCCGGCGCCTCCCTGCAGACGGCCAAAGGCCTGGATGGCATAGGCATCCAGGCTCTGCGTGCGCCAGCCATCGCGGCAGGCGCTGCGTTGCAGCTTGCCGCTGGAGGTCTTGGGCAAGGCCCCCGGATTGAGCAGCACGATGACGCTGGCGGCCTCGTTGCAGGTTTGTACGATGCATTCCTGCAGCGCTTCCACCAGTTGCTGCGGCGCGACCATCTTTTGCACGCCGCGCGAGATTTCCAGCGCCACGCCGATGCCTTCCACGCCCTGCGGATGCCATTGGCGCGGGATGGCGAAAGCCGCCACGCGGCCCTTGCGGGCCAGTTCGACCTCGCTCTCGATGGCGCGCTCGATGTCCTGCGGATATACGTTCTGGCCACGGACGATGATCATGTCCTTGCTGCGGCCGGTGACGAACAAGGCGCCCGCGCGGCAGAATCCCAGGTCGCCGGTGCGCAGCCAGCGCTGGCCGTCCAGTTCGACGAAGGCGTGGGCGCTGTCGTCCGGGCGGCGCCAGTAACCGGCGGCAATGCTGGGGCCCGCGGCCCAGATCTCGCCGACCTGGCCGTCGGCCAGCGCGGCGCCGGTGGCCGGATCGGCAATGCGCAAGGCATGGCCGGTAGGCGAGATGCCGCAGGCCACCAGATGGACCGCCTGCGGCGCCGCATCGATGACATCAATGGTATCAATGGCCTCAATGGCATCGGCACGTCCCTGGCGCAAGCCCTCGGCATCGAACGCTGTGACCTGCATGCCCCGGCCGCGCTGGCCGCCGGTGACCAGCAGCGTCGATTCGGCCAGGCCATAGCAGGGATAGACGGCGTCGGCGGCAAAGCCGATCTTGCCGAAGCTGTCGATGAACTCCTGCAGGGTATCGTGGCGCACCGGTTCGGCGCCCGAGAACGCCACCCGCCACGAGGACAGATCCAGCCCCGCCGCACGCTCGCCGCGGATGCGGTCCACGCACAGCCGATAGGCGAAATCGGGACCGCCGCTGATGGTGCCGCGATGGCGCGCAATGGCTTCCAGCCAGCGCATCGGACGTTCGAGGAAGAAGGCCGGCGACATCAGCACCACCGGGATGCCGCGGTACAGCGGCTGCAGCAATCCGCCGATGAGGCCCATGTCGTGGTAGAGCGGCAGCCAGCTGACGAACACATCATCGCTGCGCACGCCCAGGCGCTCCTCGATGGCGGCTTCGTTAGCCATCAGGTTGGCGTGGGTGACCATCACGCCCTTGGGGCGCGAGGTGGAGCCAGAGGTGTATTGCAGGAAGGCGACGTCGGCGGGAGCAATCGCGTGTTCACGGAAGACGCCCTCCCCGGCCTGCGGCGCATCGACGGCCAGCATCGTGGCCTGCCCTGCCAGCGGCGCAGCCGCGGCCTGCAAGGCGTCGCGCACGGCGGCGGTGACCAGCCAGCAGGTGGCGCCGGCGTCGTCGGCGATCCCGGCCAGGCGCTGCAGGTGCTGCTGGCGCATCGATTCCGGGCGGTGCAGCGGCACCGCGATCAGGCCCGCGGCCAGGCAGGCGAAGAAGGCGATGACGTAGTGATGGTCGTTGTCCAGCAGCAGCAAGACGCGCGCGCCCGGTGCATGGCGCTGTTGCAGGCGCGCGGCCAGCGTGCGCACGGCGTCGGCCAGCTCGGCGTAGGTGAAGGCGCGCTCGCCTTCGGCGTTGACCGTGGTCAGCGCCAGGTCATGCGGGCGCGTCTGCGCCAGCTGGAACAGGCGGGCGACGATGTGAGCGGCGCGGTCGGGGGAATCTGCGGTAATCGTCATGGCGTGGTAATCGAGGGGAAAGAGCAGTCGAGATTGGTATGGGAGCGCGACATCGCCACCACCACCTTGCGCGGGCCGGAGAACGGCGTTCTGGCGTGGGCCGCCAGCATGTTGTCGAGCATGAGGACGTCGCCCGGCTGCCACGGGAACATCACTGTTTCGGCGGCCAGCACTTCCCGCACCTGGTCGAGGATGGCGTCGTCGATGGCGCTGCCATCGGCCCAGCAGACGTTGCGCGGCAACTGCTCTTCTCCGACCAGGTCGATCAGCGATGCGCGCACTTCCGGCGCCAGGTTGGAGGCATGGAACAGGTGCGCCTGGTTGAACCAGACCATCTCGCCGGTGACCGGGTGGCGCTCCACGCCCTGGCAACGCTGGCGCGTACGCAGGCCATCGTCGTCCAGCCATTGCCACTCGATATGCTGGCGGCGGCAGAAGGCTTCCACTTCGGCGCGCGTCTCCATGCCGAAGACGTCCTGCCATGGCAGGTCGAAGTCGTGGCTGTAGTGGCGCACGTAGAGCAGACCCTGGGCGAAGCGTTCGCGAATGGCCGCGGGCATCCTGCGATAGATCGCGCGGCTGTCGGCGATCGGGGTTTCGCCCCCTGCCGGCGAGGCGGTCACGCAATGGAACCAGATGCGCATCGGCCATTCACGCGTGTAGGCCTGCTCGTTATGCAGCGGGATGTGCTGGTGGGCCGGATATTCGGTGGAGGTATAGATGCCATTGGCCACCGAGGAACGCGGTGTGGAGGCGAATTCGTAGCGCAGCAGCGGATCGCCGAAGCTGGCGGCGAACTGCTGGAAGTCGGCCACGCTGGGCACCTCGAAACCGCGCAACAAGACTCCGCCGACGCTGCGCAGATGCGCCTCGATCTGGCCGCAGAGCGCGTCCCCGGCCTGGGCCAGCGTCTGGCCGGGGTGCAGCGGCTGCAGCAGCACCGGCAAGGCGTCCCTGCCGGCGTCGGGACGGGGATGGCGGCTGAAGACCAGCGGCGCCAGGGAGGGGGTATCGATGGTGGCGGTAGTAGCGGTGATCAAGGCGATTCTCCGGAATCAGGCGTCGATCCAGGCCAGCGCGGCAGCGTGGCCGGGCCAGGTGGACAAGGCGCTTGCATGCAGCCGCGCGGGCGCGGGCCAATGCGGCTGCTGGTGGAAGACCTGGTAGCGCGGGTGCGTCTCCAGGTCGATGTCGATGGATTGCAGGTGCTCGCCGATACCCAGGCCCAGCGCCTTGAGCACGGCTTCCTTGGCGACCCAGTGGCGCAAGAACTGCGGCCCGTCCAATGGGGCTGGCAATGCCGCCCATTCATGCGGACTCAGCACCTGCCTGGCCATGCCGAGCAACTCTTCGGGCCCGGCAGCGATGCTGCATTCGACATCGATGCCCAGCGCCAGACCGGGCGCGATGGCGATCAGCCCGATGCCGCCGGCATGCGAGACATTGAAGGACAGGCCGCCAGGCCCGTCCAGCTGCGGCTTGCCATGGGCGTTGCGCACCAGCGGCACCGCTTGCGCAGTGCAGCCCAGGCGTTCGCCCAGCAGGCGGCGCAGCAACGCACGCATGCAGCGAAAGCGCCGGGCATCGTCGCTGCGGCGGTAGCGGCGCGCATGGGCCTGCTCCTGCGCGCTCAGCACAAGCTCATCCCCTGCGTCATCGCCATGGTCCAGGTCGAAGGCGACCTGCCACAGTTCGATCTGCGCGGGAATGCCGTCAGGCGTGGGCAAGCGCTGCGGCATGATCGGCGTCGGGGGTGGAATTATTGGCATGCGCCTGAAGATGGCGCCGCAGGCGGGCCAGCAGCTCGTCCTGCCGGGCTTGCAGATAGAAATGGCCGCCATCGAACCAGTCCAGCGTGACGGGGCCGTGGGTTTCGCGCTGCCAGGCCTGCAGCGGCGCGGCGCCCACCGGGTCGCTGACGCCGCCATAGACATGCACGGGCAGGTCGAGCAAGGCAGCCATTTCACCGGCCGGACGCTGCGCCTGGAAACTGGCGCATACGCGGTAATCGGCGCGCAGCACCGGCAGCGCCAGCTCCAGCAGTTCGGGGCAGTCGAAGACTTCGTCGCGGGTGCCGCCCTGGCGGCGCATGGCCGCGATGAGGGCGGCATCGGAGTCATCCGGGGCGATCCACTCACGCGCCAGCGGCGCGGCGCAGGCCGATATCATCAGCGCACGGGGCGCGGGCCAGCCGCGCTGCGGAAGCGCCCGCGCCAATCCCTGCGCCAGCAGGCCGCCCATGCTGTGGCCGAACAGCACATAGCCGGAGGATGGCGCTGCGGCACCGGCCAGCTCATCGGCCAGCCGATTCACCAGCACGCCATAGTCTTGCAGCAGCGCCTCGCGGACGCGACGGCCACGGCCGGGCAGCTCGATGGCCTGCAGTCGCGCCACGCCTTGCAACGCGGCCTGCCAGGGAAAGTACATGCTGGCACTGCCGCCGGCGCACGGCAGGCAGAACAGCGTGATCATGCCTGACCCTGGCCTTGCATGAATTCGCGCAAGCTGCGCGGACGCATGTCGGTCCACACCGTTTCGATATGCTGCAGGCAGGTCTGCTTGCTGCCACTCACGCCGGTATCACGCCAGCCGCCGGGGATGCTCTTGTAGTCGGGCCACAGGGAATACTGCTCTTCCTCATTGACCAGCACGCGGAATACGCCGTCTTCACGATCAAAGCTCATCGTTCGCCTCATCTTTCTTGATTCGCGGCGAACGTGCTCAGGCCGTTCACCAGGTTTGCGAATTATTCACATTGCAACATGCAAATGCGAATCACTCTTGTTTATTCTGACGAACCACGACGGCATAAATTTATAGTTTCTTGGATTGGGACCGGCACGGATGCCTTGGCACCTCAGGCGACTTGCTTGCGACAGCATTGCATCGCATCCCGGATCATGAAGTTGACCAGGGTGGTGGAAACGCCTAGGCGTTCAGCCACTTCACGCTGGGTATAGCCATCCAGGCGATGCAGTTCGAAGGCCCGCAGCGTGCGCTCGGGCAGAGTCGACAAGGCGCGGGCCACGCTCACGAGGGCCTGGCGCGAAATGCTTGTGCCCTCAGGCGTTGCCTGATGGCAGATGACGTCCATGCCCTCCTCTTCCTCGGCGAACATGAAGGACTCGATCGCCATGCGGCGCTGGCGATCGATCGCCAGGTTGCGTACGACCTGGAGCAGGAAGGCCTTCGGATGGCGAACGGAGAAATCCTCAGGCAATTCGGCGATCTTGAACCAGGCGTCCTGCACCACATCTTCTGCACGCTGGCGACATCCCAAAATGCGTGCGGCTGCATCGCGCAGCTGCGCACGGCAAGCCATAAACTGAAGGCTCAACTCCATAGGCTCGGTATGCTCGGACATAGCGCTTCTCCCTTTGCAAACACACGCGTGTGCGCCCTCTGGGCGCGCCTGGTTGTACCCAGGAGTAGCGGGAGTGAAGCGGCGAGGCTTTTACTCAGCTACCTATCCTGCGCGACACGATAGGGGCGGCACGGAGCGTGGTCGGATTGTTTGGATGGCTAAAGACCGTCGGGCGCGGCAAGGCCGGAGCGAGGCTATGGCTGTCTGTTTGGCGGTTATTTCTTAAAAATGCGTACGCCGTAACTTAGATTAGAGTTTTGAGTTTTAATTACGCTTTAATAGTAACAAGAACCATTATCAATTGGAAGGGGTATGCCTACATGAGGCCATGCCGGGATAAGGCAGGGATAAGGCCGGGAATGGCACATCAAGCTGAAAGTCCTTAAGCACGCCGTCTTTATTTCATGGGAGACATAAAGACGCTGCGGTTTTTAGAATTGGACTTTCACATTCTGCTCTGGTCGACACGGGTAGCGACACGCCGCGAGGATCAAAAATCTTGATTCTCAAGAGTTGGAGCCCCCTCAAATTCCGAGGCGATTCAAAGCGGCGTTCGCCGCCCTGCTTCTTCTTGGTTATTGGCTTTCACATTCATCAAAACGTTCGCGGTGAACGCTGCCAGGCCAATAATGACGCTAGCGGCAGAGATGGATACGATTGGAACTGCCGCCGTATGACCGGTAAGCACCAAGCCGAGAGCGAGCATGAAGAATGGCAGGCCGATGTTGTGCAGCCAGAAATGAATTCGCGCGAGCGGCGTCAGCGCCGCCGCCGGGTAAAGGTGATAGATCAACCCTGCAAGCGCGAGCGAAGCCCAGCCTAGCAAGGCGAGATGTGCATGGACTGGGGCCAAGGCAAAGTTTTCGGTGGCCCCCATATAGCCGCCAAGTAACGCGCCGACGAAGAGATAGATCGCCGCGATCTTGAGAAATCGAATACCCATTGAAACTTCCTGTAAGAAACAAACAACCGATCGTCGATACCGTCAGCTAAATCAATCAAGTGGCAATCAGCCAAGCCGCGACGCGGCAGAGGCTGAGTGCAACCAACAGATCAGCGCAATGCGGCGCATCACGCTGGTGGGCAAGGCGTTGACTTGGCGACAATGTGCCAGCAGTGATGCCAGCAGTTATTTATGCGTCAGTTCCGCGGCAATCGTCTCTGCCATCGGTGTTGTTGGTCGTCCGATCAATCTACTGAGCTGGCGCGTATCGTCGAAAAGGCCGCCTTGCGAAGCGCCGCTGTCAGAATCTGCAAGCAGATCCGCGATTGATTCTGGCAGGCCAAAGCCGGCAAGCGCCGATTTGTATTCGGCACGCGGCAGGTTGATGTAATTGACTGTCTTGCCTGACTGGCGCGAGACTTCGGCCGCGAACTCCGACAAGGTATAGGCCGTGTCCCCCGCCAGTTCATAGACCCGTCCGGCCTGATCGGGAAGCGTCATCGCCAGCGCAGCTGCGGCAGCATAGTCAGCCCGCGCAGCCGATGCAATTCGTCCGTCGCCGGCACTGCCCATCAACGCGCCGTGCGCCAGCGCCGTTGGAATTGAAATCGTGTAATTTTCGGTGTACCAGCCATTGCGCAAGACAACGAATGGGATGGCTGATGCTTTAAGCATCGCCTCGGTTTGGACGTGATCGGCCGCCAATCCCAGCGGGGATGTATTGGCGTGCAGTACGCTCGTGTATCCGATCAGCTTGATTTCACAATCAATCGCCGCGTCGATTACAGCCTGGTGGTGAGAGGCGCGCTGTCCGGGCGCAAGTTCGTTCGAAGATATGAGTAATAGCTTATCCGCGCCGGCAAGCGCTGTCCTAAGCGATGCTGGCTGCGTGTAATCAGCCTGGCGGACTTGGACGCCGCGATCCGATAAATCGGTCGCCTTCGTTGGGTTGCGAACTGCTGCGATGATGCTTGATGCGGGTTCTGTGCGTAAAAGGTTTTCAATGACCAGACGACCGAGCTGCCCTGTGGCTCCTGTAACAACTATCATGGCAAATTCCTTGGTGTGGTTGCGTAGGGCACTTACAATAATTCATTACCTTACATTCCGTAAGTACGCACCGAAAGGTTAGTGTCGAGATGGCAATGCAACCCAAACCGATCGCCTCTGAGTCTTTTTCCGCGCAAGTCCGACGCGGGGGGCTCACATCAACCGATTGCCCTTGTCGCGAGGTACTCAAAGACGTCACAAGTCCTTGGGGCACATTGCTACTCATCGTTCTGATGGGCGACGTTCGACGTTTCAGCGAGCTGCGCAGAATGGTCGGTGGCGTAAGCGAAAAAATGTTGTCGCAAACCTTGAAGCGCCTGGAAGCACACGGCTTGGTTCATCGGAAGTCTTATGAGACTGTCCCGCCCCACGTGGAATATTCCTTGACTCCGCTGGGAAGAACCGTGGGCGAAAGAGTTGAGGCGTTGGCCGACTGTATCGAGACCATTCTTCCCGACATTTTGGATGGGCAGCGTTCATCGCCCCTCGCCCAGACACGCCAACTCCTCTGATGCCATCAGGCCTGCGCCTGGCAAAGGGCCGCCGGGAGGCTTAACCTGCCCGTGACCATCCCCGGGCCGCGGCAAATTGTCGCATCAGGCGCCCTCCCTCGGAACTTGTAAATCCTTGCAAAACCTTTGGCAGCAAGGGTTTTGGCTCGAATTTCTTCGATTTTCCGGTCAAGCCGGATTCCACGACTCCGCTGCCGCCGGCGTTAGAATCTGCGGCCATGCAAATGTCCTTGCCGAAGCTGCGCCTTATCGCCTGGATCACCATTGCCTCCATCCTGGCAATGCTGTGGTCCGGGACGATGCATGCGCGCGCCGGCGCCGCGCCGGGCATGCAGGCGTGGATCGACATCTGCTCGGTCTCCGGGGCGGCAGCCCTTGCCGACCAAGGCTCGCCCGGAAAGAACGATGCGAACGCCCATGTCACGCACTGCGCCTTCTGCAGCAAGCAGGACATCGCTCATGCAATACCCGCGCGCTTCGACCTGCCGCAGCCATCCGCACGCCCATTGCGCGTGCAATCACCAAGCAGCTTCACTCATCGCTCGCCGCCACCTTGGCTGAGCCGGCACTCCCGCGGACCGCCCGCCAGCATGTCCTGAGCATGCGTTTCCGGCGTGCCATTTGTGCCATTTCCCCGGTCACGCCGCCATGCGTCATACGCCATATGAACGCCGATGCCGATACCGCACATCGCGCCCGGCCTCCGTGCCGTCCATCGGCCTGCCCGAAGACGGCCTCCCCTGCTTTGACATCGACATGAACGCCATACAAAAACAACGAACCCTCGCCCTCCTCCATCTTCAGCTGCGCCGCACCCTGGCCTGCGCTCCCTGCGCGCTGCCTTTGCTGTGCCTGGCAGGCACCGCCCAGGCACAGGATGCCGACGCCGCATTGCCGGAAATCACGGTATCCGCCCAAAGCCCGGCGCAATTGCAAAATCCGGTCGCAGTCGGTTCCAACCTGGATCTGACGTCGATGCAAACACCGGCCAGCGTCAGCGTCATCACGCGCAAACAGCTGGAAGAACGCGGCGACGCCAGCATCACCGATGCCATCACCCGCGCCCCCGGCTACAGCAGCATGGGACATCCCGGCAACAGCGGCAGCGCACTGTCGGCGCGCGGCTTTACCGACGCCACGTCGGTCATGCGCCTGTATGACGGCGTGCGTCAGTACGGCGGCGTGGGCGTCACCTATCCGTTCGACACCTGGAGCATCGATCGCATCGAGGTGCTGCGCGGCCCGGCCTCGGTGATCTACGGCGATGGCGCCATCGGCGGCGTGGTCAACGTGGTGCCGAAAAAGCCCACCCGCGGCAAGATCGAAAACGAGGTGCAAGCCACCGTCGGCACCCACAACACGCAGCGACTGGGATTGGGCAGCGGCGGCGCAATCAACGACATGCTCTCCTATCGCTTCGACATCAGCGGCGACCGCTCGGACGGCTGGGTAGACCGCGGCAACTCCAACAACCTGAGCTTCTCCGGGGCGCTGCGCCTGGACGTCAATCCGGATTTCTTCGTGCAGTTCAGCTATGCCCAGGGGCATCAGCGGCCCATGGCCTACTTCGGTACGCCGCTGGTCAACGGCCAGCCTCTCGACGCCATACGTGAGCGCAATTACAACGTCGGCGACGGCACCATCGACTACAAGGATCGCTGGGCCCAGCTGGAGGCGCAATGGACGCCGAACCCGGACACCACCATCCGCACGCGGCTGTACCAGATCAACAGCAACCGCTACTGGCGCAATGCCGAGCGCTATGTCTACAACGCATCGACCGGCCTGGTCGACCGCGGCGATGCGACCGAAATCCGCCACGACCAATCGCAGACCGGCAATACTACCGATGCCACGTTCAAAGGCCATGTGTTCGGCCTGAAGAACCAGGTGTCGGTCGGCTTCGACATCAACTCCGCTTCGTTCACGCACACCAACAACACCTATGCCGGCAGCTTCAGTCCGGTCAATCCCTACAGTTTCGATCCCGGCGCCTATGCCAGCGGCGTCGGCGTACCCGCGTTCCTCCCGCGCTTTCGCACCCGGGCGTCCCAGTACTCGGTGTTTTCCGAAGACAAGCTGGACCTGACCGACAAGCTGACCGTGCTGGCCGGCCTGCGCTATGACCATTCCGATATCTCACGCGCCGATCTGGTTAACGGCACCGGCGGCTTCGACCAGAGCTTTTCCAATCTCGGCTGGCGCCTGGGCTCGGTTTACGCCATTACGCCCGATCTGAGTATTTATGGGCAGTATTCGAAGGCGGCCGCCCCTGTGAGCAGCATGTTGTTCATGACCCAGGCCAACAGCAAATTCAGTTTATCCACCGGCCGGCAGATCGAAGCCGGCGTCAAACAGGTGTTCTGGGACAAGCGCGGCGAATGGACGCTGGCGGTCTACGACATCCGCAAGAACAATCTGCTGACCCGCGATCCGTCCAATCCCAGCCTGAGCGTACAAGTCGGCCAGCAATCCTCGCGCGGCATCGAGGCCAGCCTGGCGCTGGCGTTCGCGGAAAACTGGAAGCTGGACGCCAACGCCACCGTGCTGCGGGCGCGCTTCGACGACTTCGCCGAGTCGGTGGGCGGCGCCGCGGTCTCGCGCAGCGGCAATGTCCCGCCCAATGTGCCCGAGCGCCTGGCCAACGTCTGGCTGAGCTGGAACTTCATTCCCGCCTGGACCGCCAGCGGCGGCTTGCAATACGTGGGGCAGCGCTATGCCGACAATGCCAACACGTTGAAGCTGCCGGCCTACACCAGCACCGACCTGGCCCTGCAGTGGCAGGCCACCCAAGCCACCACGCTCACGCTGCGCGCCAACAACGTGTTCGACAAGCACTACTTCACCACCGCGTACTACACGAATACCCAGTGGTTGTACGGTCCCGGACGTGAAGTGCAGTTGACGATGAATCATCGTTTCTGAATGCGATGAGCGCGATCTCGTCACACCTGCGACGCTGGACCTATCTGACGCACCGCTGGTGCGGCGTCGCCGGCTGCCTGCTGATGGCGCTGTGGTTCGCCAGCGGCGTGGTGATGCTGTTTGTCGGCTATCCCAAGCTCACGCCTTGGGACCGGCTCAAGGCGCTGCCGCCGCTGACCGGCGCGGACACCCTGCGGCCATCGCAGGCGCTGGCCGGTCGCGATGTCTCGCGGCTGGTGCTCAATGCCGCTTCCGGACAGGCGCGCTACATCCTGTACCTGCGCGACGGAACGCTTTCCAGCGTGGATGCGGTCAGCGGCCAGCGCCTGGACAGTTTCGATGCGCAGTCCGCCCGCCGCGCCGCCGGCTTGTTCATGCCGGCAGCCGGATCGGATTATCTCGGCACGGTCAACGAGGATCGATGGACGCACTCCGGCGGCCTCAACGCCCATCGTCCGCTCCATATGGTGCAGATGGACGATCCCGCCGGAACGCTGTTGTACGTCTCCTCGCATACGGGCGAGGTCGTCATGCAGGCGCCGCGCCTGCAGCGGCTGTGGAATTTCGCCGGCGCCTGGCTGCACTGGCTGTACCTGTTCAAGAACCGCTCCAGCGACCCGCTCTGGACCTGGACGGTCATCGTATTGTCGGCCGGCTGCGTACTGGTCGCCTGCAGCGGCATTGTGGTCGGCCTATGGCGCTGGCGCTTTGCCCGTCCCTACAAATCCGGTTCGCACTCGCCCTTCTTGCCGGGGTGGATGCGCTGGCATCACATTCTCGGCCTGGGCTTCGCCGCGATCACGCTGACCTGGATCTTCAGCGGCCTGATGTCGATGAACCCGCTGAACGCCTTTTCCCCCTCCCAGCGCCCCGATCTGGCCGGATATGCCGGGGCATCGCCGGGCGAGCGCCATCTCGATGCAAGTCCGCGCGACCTGCTGCTCGCATTGGAACAGGACGATTTCCATGCGGTGGAGCTGGAATGGAAGAATCTGGCCGGCGAACCGTTCGTGCTGGCGCGGGACGCCAACGACCGTACTCGCATTGTCACGGCCGAGCGCGCAAGGCTGTCGGTAATGCGCCAATGGCCTCTGGCGAGACTGGAGCAGGCTGCCTCCGTGCTACTGCCGGCGCCAGTCTCGGGCGCCGGGTTGATGCATGTCTACGATGCCTACTACTACCGCCGCGATCCGGAAGCCATGATGGGCGGCTCGGAGCGCAAGTTGCCGGTGCTCAAGCTCAGTTTCGGCGACGTTGGCGCCACCCGGGTCTACATCGATGTCGCCAGCGGACAGGTCGCACTGAGCGCCGACCGCGCCCAGCGTATCGACCGCTGGTTGTTCAGCTTCCTGCACAGCTGGGACCTGCGCTTCATGCTCGCCGCCGGCTGGCTGCGGGAGGCGACGCTGATCGTCCTGAGCCTTGGCGGCTTCTGCTTGTCGCTGACCGGAATCGTCATTGGATACCGGCGATTGAAAAGGAAGATGTCTCATTGGCATCTTCGGCAATCTTGATCGCGCTGTCAGAAGGACGGCAGCCATTTCTTGATAAAGATTGACGTTAATTATTAACTATTTACAATAAATCCCAGCCGACTATCGTTTGACGCAAGCGTATGCATCACTCTTGGACGGCGCAGCCGCGCTGGCAATGCGCGCGTTGAACGGATAAATAAAAAAGGGGGGATACCATGACGCCTGGCACGGTAAAGGACGGCGCCCATGCCGCCGGTTTCCGCCGGCCCTTGTTTTTGACCACCGCGATCGTCACGCTGGTCGCCGCGACTGCGGACATACCGCCAGCGTATGCGCAATCGGTGAGCAGCACCGGCGCCGTGACTCCTGGCCCCACTGTGACGCCGGACTGGGTTGTCGGCGGTGACCTCATTGTCGGAGATGGCGCCGCCGGCACGCTGACGCTTACCGGCGGCGGTACCGTGAGCAACGGATTCGGCATGATCGGGATGGATGGCGGTACCGGTACGGTGACTGTCACTGGTGGCGATGCCCTTGGTAATCCCTCTACCTGGACCAGTTCCTCTCCGATTGTAGTCGGCGGCTCCGGCACGGGTATCCTGCTGATCAATGATGGCGGCCTGGTACGTAGCGACCAGGGATTGATTGGTGTTGACAACGGCTCTGGCCCAGGTACCGGCACCGTTACCGTTACAGGCCGTGATGGCAGCGGCAGAGCCTCGACCTGGGCCGCCGGGAATAATATCTATCTAGGTTTCTCGGGTACTAGCAGTGGCACATTGAACATTCTCGATGGCGCCGCGGTAACGACCAGTCTGCCAGGCGGCGGCAATGCAGCCGGCTATGTCGGTTACGTCGCCGGCAGTACGGGCATCGTCAATATTTCAAGCAGCACCGGCAACCTCTCGACATGGACGATCCGCGACTTCCTTTCTGTCGGTTACGAAGGCTTGGGCACAGTAACCATCGACAAAGGCGGCCTGATCCAGGTCGGCAGCGACACCTATGTCGCCCGCATGGGTACCTCCAGCGGAACGCTGAATCTGCTCGGCGATGCGAGTGGGCGCGGCATTCTGGAAACCGGCTCGGTGATCAAGGGAGCCGGCGCCGCCGCCGTTCTCAATCTCAATGGCGGTATTCTGCGTGCGACACGAAATGAAACCAATTTCCTCAATGGCTTCAGCGCACTGACCGTGGGCGCCGAAGGCGCCTGGTTCGATACCAACACGCACAATATTGATATCGGTACTGTCTTTACCGGGACCTCCACTTTTAACAAATTAGGCCTTGGAACACTGACCCTCACGGGCAACAGCGCGAGCTTCACAGGCAACACCGAGGTCCAGGCTGGGACGCTGCAGGTTGATGGCGTGCTTGGCGGCCCGACCAATATCGCATCCGCCGGCCGGCTCACAGGTATAGGCCAAGTCGGACCGACCACCAACAGCGGCGTGATCGCTCCTGGCCACAGCAACAGCTTCGGAACACTGACTATCGCCGGCAACTACATGCCTGCGGGCGGCGGCCTTGAGATCAAAACCCAACTGGGCGATGACAGTTCCCCGACCGATCGCCTGGTAATCACCGGAAGCACCGCGGGTGCAACGCCAGTCACGGTAATCAATGTCGGTGGCCTGGGCGCCCAGACGCAACAAGGGATTCAGGTGGTGCGAGTCAACGGCGCCTCAAACGGCCAATTCAACCTGGCCAATGGAAACTACGTCATCAACGGTCAATCCGCCTTGGTCGCCGGCGCATATGGTTACGTGCTGCAGAAAGATGCGGCCGACGGCGATTGGTATCTGCGCTCATCGCTGCTGGCAGCCGGCATTGCCGGCGGTATTGCCGATAACGGCCCGCTCTACCAACCCGGTGTCCCTGTCTATGAGGCGTATGCGACGACGCTGCTGGGCTTGAGCAGCGTCCCGACTTTGCGCCAGCGCGTCGGCAATCGGCGCTATGATCCAACGGACCGCGACCGGGATGGCGTCTGGGGGCGCATCGAAGGCAAGACAAGCCATCTTGAACCATCGGTATCCACCAGCGTCAGCCATCAAGACATCGATAGCTGGCAGGCCCAGTTCGGCGTGGATCGCATCTTGTCCGGCGAAAAAGACGGCGCGCGCGTGGTGGGTGGCTTGACCGCCCGCTACGGCACCGCCGACACCCGGGTAGCCTCGATCTACGGCGACGGCAGCATCGACACCAAATACTATGGCGTGGGCACTACCCTCACCTGGTACGGCCAGCAAGGCGCGTATGTCGATACGCAGCTCCAGGCCACCTGGTCCAGCAGCGATCTGGGCTCCAGGCTCGCCGGCTCCTTGGTCAATGGTCAGCCCGGGCGCGGCTATGCCGCGAGCATCGAAGCCGGCATCGCGCTTCCGCTCAAGGATGGATTCTCTGTCATCCCGCAGGCGCAGCTAAGCTATGCCTCGACCAGTTTCGGCTTCAAGGACCGGTTCAATGCGCAGGTCGACAGCGACAAGGGTGAAAGCCTGCAGGGACGGCTTGGCCTCGCCTTCGATTACCAGCGCGGTGAAGCGGACGCGGCCGGAGAACTGCGTCAGCTCAATTTCTATGGCTTGATCAATCTCAAGCGCGAGCTGCTCGATGGCACTCGGGTGATCGTGGCGGGGACGCCGCTCGAGACGCGTCAAGGACGCACCTGGGGCGGGCTGGGCGTCGGCGGAAACTATGCGTGGGGCAAGCGTTACAGCATCTACGGAGAAGTGACCGCCGACAGCGATTTCAAGGGCAGCTACTACGTATCTGCCACGACCGGCCTCAGGATGCGGTTCTAGATCCGGTTTGAATACCCCATGCCGGCGCCCGCTCGCGCAGGGAAAATTGAAGCGCCGCACAATCGCAGGTAGAATCGCTGCGGTCTTCGTTTTCTCCCGCTGCCCCCCTTCCTTCGCCCGCATGAAAAAGCTGCTTACGGCCCTGTTGCTTTCGATTACGCTGATCCAGCTGTGCTGGGCGGCGGTCGGGCCGTACAACGAACATGCGGCGACGCTGGCGCGGCATGCCGGCCACCACCAGCTGCAGCCGCAGGCGGACGGCCTGGACGATACCGTGCAAGCCGGCAAGAACGCCGGCGCCAAGGATGCGGCAGGTTTTTGCAGCAGCTGCGAAATGCAGGCCGGCAGCCTGGGTTATCCGGCCGCCGCCGCCCGGCGCTTGCTACGCGCGGCATCGCCGGTGCCAGCCGGTTTCACCATCGCGTTTTCCTCCCACATCCCGGACCATCCCGAAGAGCCCGACTGGCTGGCCGCGCATCTGCGCGGCGTTGCGGCCCGGCTCTGAGCCTCCCTTTCCCTCTTCCCTGAAGACTTGCGCCCGATGGCAATGCCGTCGGCGGCAAGAGCTTGTCCGCACGCCGAATCCTTCCCTTGATCCTGGAGAATTCGATGTTCAAGCACGCCCTCGTGCCGGGACTGGCCACGGCCCTGCTATTGCAGGCCGCGCCCATCCTGGCGCACGCCAATGCGGTACTGGCCGGCGCCGCCTGCCCGGCCAGCCAACCGCCGCTGACGCTGGCCGATGCCCAGCGCCTGGCGCACGACAATAACCCCACGCTGTCGGCCGCAAGGCATGAGCTGGCCGCCACCGATGGCGCTGGCCACCGGCACCGGCGCCGAGGTGCAGCGGCCGTTGGCGACGGTGGTGATCGGCGGCATCCTGTCGTCCACCATGCTGACCCTGCTGGTCTTGCCGATGCTGTATCAGCTGGCCTATCGCCGTGAGGATGAGCAAGACGCATCGATACGTCCCGCATCGGCCGAGGATTGCCAGCCCGCGAGCTGACGCGGCGCGCCTGGCCTCACTTCGCCATACCGACGCCCGGCCATGCGCCGGGCGTTTTGCATGGCGCCTTCAGCCTGTGACTCAACCGGTGACTCAACCGGTGACGCGACGCGCCCCCAGATCCAGGCCGTCTTCGAAATCGCTGAGGTTGCCGATGGTGGTGTCCATGATCTGGCCGATGGCTTCTTCGGTAAAGAAGGCCTGGTGGCCGGTGACGATGACATTGGGAAAAGACACCAGGCGCTGGATCACGTCGTCGGTGATCACGGTGGCGGACAGGTCCTGGAAGAACAGATTGGCTTCCTGTTCATACACGTCGATCGCCAGCCCGCGCAGGCGTCCGCTCTTGAGGGCAGCGATCGCCGCTTCGGTATCGACCAGGCCGCCGCGACTGGTGTTGACCAGGATGCAGCCGGGCTTGGCCGCGGCCAGCGATTGCGCGTCGACGAGGTAGTGCGTGTCCTCGGTCAGCGGGCAATGCAGCGAGACCGCGTCGCTGGCGGCGAACAGTCCGGCGACGTCGACATAGCGCCCGCCCAGCGCCTCGAACTCGGGATTGCGGTGCACGTCGCTGCCCAGCACCGTGCAGCCGAAACCGGCCATGATGCGCGCGAAGATGACGCCGATCTTGCCGGTGCCGATCACGCCCACGGTCTTGCCGTGCAGGTCGAACCCCATCAGCCCGTCCAGTTCGAAATTACCTTCCCGCGTGCGCATGCTGGCGCGCGCGATCTTGCGGTTGACCGCCAGCAACAGGCCGACCGCGAATTCAGCCACCGAATGCGGCGAGTAATCGGCCACGCGCGCCACCGCAATGCCCAGGCTGGACGCGGCCCGGGCATCGATGTGGTTGAAGCCGGTCGAGCGCGTGGTCACCAAACGCGTGCCCTGGCGGCCCAGCTGCGCCAGCACTTCGGCGCCGACGTCGTCGTTGACGAAGACGCTGACAGCGTCGCAGCCCGCAGCCAGCGCCGCGGTCTGCGGGCTCAGGCGGTCTTGCAGGAACAGCAACTGGTGCCGCCCGGCGGCGTTGGCGCGGGTCAGCAGGGTCTGGTCGTAGCGGCGGGCGCTGAATACGGCGGTCTTCATGGCGGGGCTTTCATCACATGGCTCACATGGGCATTGGATTCTGAAACGATGCGGGCAAGCTGTCACGCGCTTTCCGTTCGTCAACAGATGCCCCATTGCATCACAGATGCGGCAAGCGTGCCTTGACGCAACCCGGCCTTGTTGTGTGGATGGTGGCGGAAAGCGGCCCTTTCCCGTCATGCCGTCCAGTTAAGCCGAAATTTCCCCGTCGCCCTGACAAAGGTCAGGGTCCAGCGTCGCGTCATTTGTCATTCAACGGCCATTGAGGCACAACGAAAGACACTGGATCCCGGCCTTCGCCGGGATGACGAGTTGCAGATGGAAGGCTTAACTGAACAGCATCAGGCCCTTTCCTGGCCCTTTTCCGCCCCCGAACCTTTCATCCAGCCATCGAAAAAACCGAAATCTGCATGGCAGCCCCGGCCGTACCATCCACGCGCCGGTTTTCGGGGATAGAATCGGCGGCGCAATAGCTGACATACCTAAAAAGATCCTGACTACAACCGGTTCCACACCGGCCGAGACAGGCACAAGACCGGATACACGGTCCGCCAAACACACAATTGAGGCACACATCATGAGTACATCCACATCTTCGCACTCGAAGCTTTCCACGGTGCTGCGCGTGACCAGCGGCAATTTCATGGAAATGTTCGATTTCTTCCTGTTCGGCTTCTACGCGACCCACATCTCGAAAGCGTTTTTCCCCAGCGATAACGAGTTCGCCTCGCTGATGCTGACCTTCATGACCTTCGGCGCCGGTTTCCTGATGCGTCCGCTGGGCGCCATCATCCTGGGCGCCTACGTCGACCGCGTCGGCCGCCGCCAGGGCTTGATCGTGACACTGGCGCTCATGGCGCTGGGCACCATGCTGATCGCCTTCGTCCCCGGTTACGCCGCCATCGGCGCGCTGGCGCCAATTCTGGTGCTGATCGGGCGCCTGCTGCAGGGCTTCTCCGCCGGCGTGGAACTGGGCGGGGTGTCGGTTTACCTGGCCGAGATGGCCACTCCGGGCAACAAGGGCTTCTATGTCAGCTGGCAGTCCGGCAGCCAGCAGGTCGCCATCATCGTGGCCGCCGCCATCGGCTACCTGCTGTCGACCACCCTGACGCCGGCGCAAGTGGGCGAATGGGGCTGGCGCATTCCCTTCTTCATCGGCTGCCTGATCGTGCCGGTGCTGTTCGTGATCCGCCGTTCGCTGCAGGAAACCGAAGAGTTCCTGCGCCGCAAGCACCGTCCCACCACCGGCCAGATCTTCCGTTCGATGCTTGAGAACTGGAAACTGGTGATCGCCGGCATGATGCTGGTCTCGATGACCACCGTCTCGTTCTACCTGATCACGGTATATACGCCGACCTTCGGCAAGAGCGTGCTGAAGCTGTCGACCGAGGCCAGCCTGATCGTGACTTTGTGCGTGGGCCTGTCCAACTTCATCTGGCTGCCGATCATGGGCGCCCTGTCGGATCGCATCGGTCGCCGTCCCATCCTGGTGGCCTTTACCGTGCTGACCATCCTGACCGCCTACCCGGCCGTGAACTGGCTGGTGCATGACGCCACCTTCGGCAAGATGCTGATCGTCGAGCTGTGGCTGTCCTTCCTCTACGCCAGCTACAACGGCGCGATGGTGGTGGCGCTGACCGAAGTGATGCCGGTCGAGGTGCGCACGGTCGGCTTCTCGCTGGCCTATAGCCTGGCCACGGCCTTGTTCGGCGGTTTCACCCCGGCCATCGCCACCGGCCTGATCCAGTACACCGGCGACAAGGCCGCTCCCGGCATCTGGATGAGCGCGGCGGCCGTGTGCGGCCTGATCGCCACCTTCGTCCTCTACCGCAACCAGGGCAAGCAGGCGCCGGGCAAAGCGGTGCCGGCCTGAGCCAACCCTGCAAGTCACTATTGAAGATTGAATCGGGCCGCATCTGCGGCCCTTTTTTTGGCCTTGATGACATTGCGACAACATTCGCCTCGACATCCATACAAAAATTCTGCAAGTCTTATATAAGAGTTGAAGCATTTCGGCTCGCTTAGGAGTAAACTACCGTCTGTTTTTTGCCGCGGCATCTGAGGGAAAGACGAGACGCTGCCGGGGGAAACCGTTTCCCGATGGAAACGACGGTTCGCCGGCAGGAGATTGCCGATCCAGCCAAGGGCATGCGGATGCCTCAGCCACAAGCACACGATGCATCCGCCTGCCGACGACGGGACGGCACATGCAGCACAGCACATCAACACACCAACAGCAAGGACATCATCGTGACTACAGGTAACCCGACCATCATCTATACGCTGACCGACGAGGCCCCCTATCTGGCGACCCACTCGCTTCTGCCTATCGTCAAGAAGTTCACTGCGCAAGCCGGTATTGACGTCGTCGAGAGCGACATCTCGGTGGCAGCGCGTATCCTGGCGGAATTCTCCGAGTTCCTGACCGATGAGCAGAAAGTGCCCGATACGCTGGGCGAACTGGGCGCACTGACCCAGAAGCCGGAAGCCAACATCATCAAGCTGCCCAACATCAGCGCCTCTATCCTGCAGCTGCAGGCCGCCATCCGCGAACTGCAGGGCCGCGGCTACAAACTCCCCGACTATCCGGAAAACCCGACCACCGACGAAGAAAAGGCGATCCAGAAGCGTTACGCCAAGGTTTCCGGCAGCGCCGTGAACCCGGTCCTGCGCGAAGGCAATTCCGACCGCCGCGCGCCCAACGCCGTCAAGAACTACGCCCGCAAGCATCCGCATTCGATGTCCAAGTGGAGCATGGCTTCGCGCACCCACGTGGCGCACATGCACGGCGGCGACTTCTACGCCGGCGAAAAGAGCATGACCATGGACCGCGCGGTGGACGTCAAGATGGACCTGGTCACCAAGTCCGGCGAAACCATCGTCCTGAAACCGAAGGTTTCGCTGCAGGCCGGCGAGATCATCGACAGCATGTTCATGAGCAAGAAGGCGCTGTGCAAGTACTACGAAGAGCAGATGCAGGACGCCTTCGAGACCGACCTGCTGCTGTCGGTGCACGTCAAGGCGACCATGATGAAGGTCTCGCACCCGATCGTGTTCGGCCACGCGGTGCGCACCTACTACAAGAACACCTTCGAAAAGCACGCCAAGCTGTTTGCCGAGATCGGCGTGAACCCGAACAACGGCATGTCGGGCGTCTACGAGAAGATCAACACCTTGCCTGAAGCCAAGAAGGCCGAAGTGCTGGCCGACCTGAAGGCCGACGAAGCCAAGCGCCCGCGCCTGGCCATGGTCGACTCCGCCAAGGGCATCACCAACCTGCACGCCCCCAACGACGTGATCGTCGACGCCTCCATGCCGGCCATGATCCGCGCCGGCGGCAAGATGTGGAACGCCGAAGGCAAGACCGAAGACACCAAGGCCCTGCTGCCTGAGTCGACCTTCGCCCGCATCTACCAGGAAATCATCAACTTCTGCAAGACCAACGGCGCCTTCGACCCGACCACCATGGGCACCGTGCCCAACGTCGGCCTGATGGCCCAGAAGGCCGAGGAATACGGTTCGCACGACAAGACCTTCGAAATCGCCCAGGACGGCGTGGCGCGCATCGTCACCCTGGACGGCGAAGTGCTGCTGGAAGAAAACGTCGAAGCCGGCGATATCTGGCGCATGTGCCAGGTCAAGGACGCTGCGGTGCGCGACTGGGTCAAGCTGGCGGTCACCCG
The DNA here is from genome assembly GCF_006715495.1 of Herbaspirillum sp. SJZ106. Classification (GTDB taxonomy): domain Bacteria; phylum Pseudomonadota; class Gammaproteobacteria; order Burkholderiales; family Burkholderiaceae_D; genus Herbaspirillum. Next base: position 503,237 of record NZ_VFNI01000004.1, on the reverse strand, counting down.
CGCGCGCCTGTCGGGCATGCCGGCCGTGTTCTGGCTGGACCCGTACCGCCCGCACGAAGCCGAACTGATCAAGAAGGTGCGCACCTACCTGAAGGAACACGACACCAACGGCCTGGACATCCAGATCATGTCGCAAGTGCGCGCCATGCGTTACACCCTGGAACGCGTGATCCGCGGCATGGACACCATCTCGGTGACCGGCAACATCCTGCGCGACTACCTGACCGACCTGTTCCCGATCATGGAACTGGGCACCTCGGCCAAGATGCTGTCGATCGTCCCGCTGATGGCCGGCGGCGGCATGTTCGAAACCGGCGCCGGCGGCTCGGCCCCCAAGCACGTGCAGCAACTGGTCGGCGAAAACCACCTGCGCTGGGACTCGCTGGGTGAATTCCTGGCGCTGGCCGTGTCCATCGAAGATGTCGGCATCAAGACTGGCAACGCCCGCGCCAAGATCCTGGCCAAGACGCTGGACGCCGCCACCGGCAAGCTGCTGGACAACAACAAGTCGCCTTCGCCCAAGACCGGCGAGCTGGACAACCGCGGCAGCCACTTCTACCTGTCCCTGTACTGGGCTCAGGAACTGGCCGCGCAGAAGGACGACGCCGAGCTGGCCAAGCACTTCGCGCCGCTGGCCAAGGTGCTGGCCGAGAACGAGCAGAAGATCGTGGCCGAACTCAACGGCGTGCAAGGCAAGCAGGTCGACATCGGCGGCTACTACATGCCGGATCGCGCCAAGACCTTCGCCGTCATGCGTCCGAGCGAAACATTCAACAAGGCGCTGGAAGCGATCTGATTCCACACCGATGTGAATGCGTGGCGCGCCTCGTGTAACGTGATGTGACGTGACGATGCGCAGCGCCAGTGCAAATGAAAAGAGCCGCAATGCAAATTGCGGCTCTTTTTTCATTCTTTCCCCATTCTTCCCTGCTCCCACTTGCCGACTTGCCGGCATGTTTTAACAGCGCAGTAATTCATTAAAAATCATTTTAATTCATTAGGTTAAGAGATTTTTCTCGAAAGATTCTAGAATAATTCCCGGCATTTTTTAATACTTTTAAAGTATCCTGCTATGGCATCCAAGATATTTTACATAGCGAAAACGCGCTCCTATAATCCGTCGCAACGACAACAACAATTCGCAGCAGGATGCCTGCATGCGGAGGGAGACGCCCAGTAGCACGCCTTCCTGCCGCCCACATCCTGCCCATCTCACGCAACCGACGACGGCAGGCTCAGGAATATGGCGGCACAAACACACTCCGGTAAAGGCAAGACACTGGCGCTTAAATGGCTTAAATGGATTAAACGGCTTGACCGACCTGACGGGCCTGAATACACGGTGAAAGTGCGCAGCAAGCTGGCGCGCCGGCTGGAAAATTTCGCCTGTTTCGCGCCCGGCATCGCCGCCCTGGTCTTTGCCATCCTCGCCCTCATGCTGCCGATGCTGCATGCCCGCGCCGCCGGGACGGACGCTATCGACGGCGCCCCCCAGGTCATCCGGATCGGCGCCGGCCAGCCCTATTCCTTCGCCGTCTACGCCAACCATAACCTGCAGCAGTTGCCGGCCCATGTGGCCCGGGCGGTGGTGTTCGTGCATGGCGTCAAGCGCAATGCGGACGACTACTTCCAGATCGGGCTGCACCTGCTGAAAACGGCGCAATTCAGCGCTGCCGACACCCTGCTGGTCGCGCCCAATTTCATGGTCCAGGCCGACCGGGGCTCCTCATCGGCCATGCCGCTGTGGAGCGGCAGCACCTGGATGCAAGGCGAAGCCTCCGAGCGCGGGGTCGATGGCGTGACCTCCTTCCAGGCCCTGGACGACATCGTGCATTACCTGGCCGACCGCCAGCGCTTTCCCGACCTCAAGGAGATCGTGATGATCGGCCACTCCGCCGGCGCCCAGCTGATGCAGCGCTATGCAGCGGTGAACGAACTCGACGGTCCGCTGCAGCAAGCCGGGATCGCGGTGCGCTATGTGATCTCCAGCCCCTCGTCCTACCTTTATTTCGAGGCCAGCCGGCCCGACGGCGACGGATTTTCCCTGCCGAAATCGATCATCTGCCCGGGCTATGACAATTACCGCTACGGCATCGGGAATGCGCCGGACTACCTCAAGCGCCAGAACCTGGACGGCGAACAACTGTTCCGCCGCTATGCAGGCCGCAACATCACCTACATGGTCGGCGCGCGCGACGACAACCCCAACCATCGCTATCTCGACAAGGCCTGCGGCGCCGCGATGCAGGGGGCGACACGGGTCGAGCGCCAGCTTAATTTCGTGCGCTACGAGCGCTTCCTGTCGGACCAATGGCAGATCCCGGTGAAGCATCCCGAATTCCAGGTCAAGGGCGCGGCCCACGAGGCTGACAAGCTGTTCCGCTCGGAAGACACGGTGCGCAGGATTTTCCCGCAGCAGTGATGGCACAACCGACCGGACGCCAAAGCAGCGTCCGGCAATAGCAGGCAAGGCCGGAGCGCAACAGCGCTCCACGAGGAGGGACCGGTCCACGTCCAATAAAAACCAGACCGGTTGAGGCAACTATAAATCGAGACACCATGAAAAAGATCCGCTTTTCCGGATCCGCCCGGCATTTGCTGGCGCGGCGCATGTTCACGCTGATGGCGGCGGCTCCCATCATCCAGTTGATGCCGACGGCGGGGCTGGCGCAAAGCGCCCCGCCTTCCGCCGGCAGCATGTTCGAAGCCAACCGCCCCCAGCTGTCGCCGGTGGAACGCGCTCCAGCCATGCCGCAATCGCGCGTGCGCATCGAAAAGGAAAGCGAACCGGGCGATGAAACCCAGGCGCCGGCCGGCGATGTGCGCGTGCATGTGGCCGGATTCAGGCTCTCCGGCAACCAGTCGCTGCCCGACGCCCGGTTGCAGACCGAACTGGCCGGCCTGGTCGGCCAGGAACTGGACTTTCGCGGCCTGCGCGAAGCTGCCGCCCGCATTACCGCGCTGTACCGCGCCGAGGGTTATCCGGTGGCGCGCGCCTACCTGCCGGCGCAGGAAATTGCCGGCGGCATGGTCCAGATCGGCGTGCGCGAAGGCGTGATCGGCGCCGTCAGCGCGCAAACCGACCCGCACACGCGGCTGGGACGCGACACCCTGCAGCACTTCATCGATGCCTTGACGCCCGGCAGCGTGATCCGCGAAGCCGATCTGGAGCGCGTGCTGCTGCGCCTGTCCGACATCAATGGCGTGTCGGTGCGCGCAGTCTTGCGCCCTTCCGCCCAGGCCGGCGCGGCCGACATCGTATTGATGCTCTCCGAGACCACCGCCTGGACCGCGCGCGCCGCCTTCGACAACTACGGCAACTACTACACCGGCGCCAACCGGCTGTCCGCCACGCTCGGCCTGAACGATGCCCTGGGCCTGGGAGAGAGCTTTACGTTGAATACCCAGAACTCGTTTGAAGGGCTGCGCATCGCCGGCCTGGGCTATGCGATGCCGATCGGCGCCACCGGCGTTTCCATCGGCGCCAATTTCGCCGAGCTGCAATACAACGTCGGCAAGAACCTCAAGGATGCGCAAGCCAGCGGTTCGGCCAAGGTCTCGACCTTCTTCCTCAACAGCTCGCTGCTGCGCAGCCGCAACGCCAACATCAACCTCGGGCTGGCGGCCGAATACCGCCACTTCCAGGACATCACCTCGGCCACCGTGGTCGACAAGTCTTCCAATTTCTGGAGCGCCAGCCTTGCGGGCGACTGGCGCGACAATTTCCTGGGCGGCGGCGGCAACCTGTGGAGCATCCGCGCCGGGCGCGGTACGCTGGACAAGGAAACGCCCAACGACGCCGCGCTGGATGCCATCACCTCCAGGGCGGCCGGCAACTACAAGAAGGTCAACCTCGGCTTCTCGCGCCTGCAGCAACTGGGCAACGGCTATGCGCTGCTGGGTTCGGTGTCGGCGCAATGGGCCGACAAGAACCTGGATGCCTCGGAAAAGATGAGCCTGGGCGGCCCCAACGGCGTGCGCGCCTATCCGGTGGGCGAAGCGGCCGGCGACCAAGGCGTGCTGGCCCGGCTGGAACTGCGCAAGCGGCTGGGCATGATCGGCGGCGCGGTGGCCGAAGGCGTGCTGTTCGGCGACGCCGGTCGCGTCACCGTCAACAAGACGCCGTGGGACAACAGCCCCAACCGCCTCTCGCGCTCGGGCTATGGCGTGGGCCTGAACCTGTACCACAAGGACATCGTGATGAATGCCGCCTTCGCGGTGTCGCCCGGCGTCGACCCGGCCACCGAGCAGCGCAATGCGCGCCGCGTATGGGTCTCGGTATCGGGATCGCCGCAGGCTTTCGCCGGACTGGCCAGCGACCTGAGAAGCAAGGGCGAGGATTTCGAAGAGCCGGAAACCGCATTCGTCCTGTACGGCTCGCTGGGCCTGATCCCCGAATACGTGAACCGCTACGGCGCCACGCCGCAGGCGCCAGCCGACCAGAGCAGGCTGGCCACGCCCAACGGCCGCAACATGAACAGCTTCTGGCGCGCGCGCGACAATGTCTCCTACATCGGCGCGCATAGCGGCATCGAGTTGTACCAGCAATGGAAATTCCTGTGGCAGCTGGAACTGGGCCTGTCCCTGAACTACACCAACCGCAGCGATCCGTCGGTGCCCGACTGGAGCCACTCGCAAGACATGCGCAATACCGGGGTAGCGCTCAACAATCCGGCCTACGGTACCCTGATGTACGGCAACTGGGATACCCCGATGAAGGAGAGCATGACCTCGCTCGATCCTTTCCAGGGCCGCACCAGCGCCGCGCACTACAACCTGATCGGTTCGCCGGGCTTTGTCACCAGCATCACCAAGAACTCGGGGCCGGTCGGCACCGCCTCCTCGTCCAACAACGACGACGCCGCCTTCAACCGCCGCCAGGCCGGCATGTTTGCCTACTGGACGCCCAAGTGGAATGGCTTGCAAGCCAAGCTGGCTTTCTCGGACAACAGCATGAAAGCCGCTGCCGACGTCAATACCGGCTACATGTACAGCGGCAGCCTGAGCTGGGAATATGGCGGGCTCACCGCCATCGTCGCCGCCGAACAGCACATCAATTACTTCGGCATCGCCAGCCTGGGCCGCAATGCGCGCGGCGTAGGCAGCAATACCGCGGTCACCGCCGGCACCTCGTCTTCCGACTTCAGCCTGCGCTACGGCCTGGGCTACGACTTCGGCGCCACCAAGGTATCGCTGATCGCAGACGACCTCTCCTACTCCGAATACGGCGTCATCAACACCAGCACCACCTCGACCGACCTGTCCAACTATCGCCGCCGCGCCTACATGCTGGGCCTGTCGCACAAGATCGGGGCCTGGACGCTGCTGGCCAACGCCGGGCGCGCCCTGCCCGGCGAATGCAGCATGATCTCGGGCAACAACGTGAAGTGCTCCACCGACGGCATGGGTGCCAGCCAGCAGGCCTACGGCTTCTCCTACGCCTGGAGCCGGCAGACCCGCATCTTCGGGCAGTATACGGTGCTCCGGAACAACGCGCTGGCCAACTACAACTATGCGGTGGCGGGCGTGCTCGGCGCCAGCGGCCTGTCCTCGGGCGTGGGCACCACCATCCGCGCCATCGGCCTGGGCATCAATTACACCTTTTGAGGAGACGCGATGAACACTTCTTCCACGTTCCACCGCGCGCGCCGTGCGGCCCCGCGCCTGCCGGCCCTGTCCCCGATCGCGCATGCGGCGCTGTGCGCCTGCTTCGGCCTGGCCCCGCTGTCGGCCCAGGCGCTCGATGCCGGGGCCCTGCCCGGCAATGGCCAGATCGTCGCCGGCAGCGGCGCCATCGCGACCGCGGGCAATACCATGACGGTGACGCAAAACAGCGACCGCATGGTGACCAACTGGAATACCTTCAACATCGGCAGCGCCGCCACCGTCAACTTCAAGCAGCCCGCTTCGTCGTCGGTGGCGCTCAACCGCGTGCTGTCCAGCGATGCCTCGCAGATCATGGGCGCACTCAACGCCAACGGGCAGGTCTACCTGGTCAATCCGTCCGGCGTGCTGTTCGGGGCCGGCGCTTCGGTCAATGTGGGCGGGCTGGTGGCCAGCGCGCTCAACATCTCCGACGCCAACTTCATGGCCGGCAAGAATGTGTTCGAGCTGGATGGCGGCAGCGGCGCGGTGGTCAACCTCGGCAGCATCACGGCCGCCGACGGCGGCTATGTGGCGCTGCTGGGCGCGCAGGTGCGCAACGAAGGCGCCATCGCCGCACGGCTCGGCTCGGTGGTGCTGGGCGCGGGCGAAAAGATCACGCTCGACTTCAATGGCGACGGCCTGATCAACATGGAGGTCAATAACGCCACCGTCAACGCCAGCGTATCCAACGCCGGCCTGTTGCAGGCCCGCGGCGGCACCGTGCTGATGACGGCGCACGCCGGCAATGCCCTGATGGCCGAAGTGGTCAACAACAGCGGCATCATCGAAGCCACCAGCCTGCAGCAGCGCAACGGCGTGGTGGTGCTGGACGGCGGCAACAGCGGCGTGGTCGCCAACGGCGGCGCGATCGATGTCTCCGGGCGCGATGCCGGCCAGACCGGCGGCACGGTGAAGCTGCTCGGCCAATACGTCGGCATGTTCGACGGCAGCCGCATCGACGCCTCCGGCAACGCCGGCGGCGGCACCGTGCTGGCCGGCGGCGATTACCAGGGCGGCAACGGCGTGTTCCAGGCCACCTCCACCTACATGGACGCCAACGCCTCCATCGACGCCAGCGCGCACGCCTCGGGCAACGGCGGCAAGGTCATCCTGTGGTCGACCGGCAGCACCCGCTTCTACGGCGACATCAGCGTGGCCGGGGGCGGCAGCACCGGCGCCGGCGGGCTGGTGGAAACCTCGGGCCACTACCTCGACGTATTCGGCGCGGTGAACCTGTCGGCGGCGTCCGGCCAGGGCGGCACCTGGCTGCTGGACCCGTACAACATCAATATCACCAGCGCCGCCAATGCCGGCGGCGCCACCGGCACCAGCCCGTTCACCTCATCCGGTTCGGCCAGTTCCAACCTGAGTTCGGCCACGCTCAACGCCTCGCTGAGCGAAGGCGCCAATATCCTGGTCTGCACCACGTCGGCCGGCGGCACGTCCGGCGACATCAACGTGCTGGATAACGTGAAGGCGGTCGGCAATGCCACGCTGACGCTGCAGGCGCACCGCAACATCGTGATGACCAATACCAGTATCGCCAACGCGGATGGCAAGTCGCTCAACGTCTCGCTGTATTCCAACTTCAACAACAGCGGCAACGGTTCGGTATCGCTCAACAACGCCAGCATCGCCACCAACGGCGGCAACCTGACCATCAGCGGCGCGGTCTCGCCCGGCAGCTCCTATGCCAGCACCAATGTCTCCAATGGCGCCGGCGTAGCCATCACCAACGGCAGCAACATCAGCACCAACGGCGGCAGCATGACCATCCGGGGGGCGACCTCATCGTCGCTGGCGGCCGGCGCCACCGCCAACGCCACCCAAATCTCCGGCAGCACCCTCGATGCCGGCGGCGGCAACATCACCATCGTCGCCTTGCAGGCCAGCGCCAGCGGCACGGGCGAAGCCTTTGTGCTGACCGGCGGCGGCAAGATCGTCACCAGCGGCGCCGGCTCGATCAGCATCGACAGCACCAACCTGGGCAGCGGCAACGCCACCCGCATCTTCAGCACCGGCAACACGATCGCCGTCACCGGCTCGGGCAACGTGAGCATCAGCGGCAATGCCACTTCCGGCTATGGCGTACTGGTCTGCTCCACGGCCGTCGCCTCTTCGCAAAACATCAGCGTGGGCAGCGGCAACCTGACCATCCAGGGCAACGGCAACGGCTTTTCCGGCAGCGGCCGCGGGGTCTATCTGGCCGCATCGGGCAACGGCGCGGTGGCGCTGGCGGCCACCGCCGGCGGCAATATCGCCATCACCGGCAACAGCAGCGTCAGCCGCGGGGTCGATATCGCCTCTTCCGGCGCCAGCTCCAATATCAGCATCCGTTCTGCCGGCGGCAATATTTCCGTCACCGGCAATAGCGGCGGCAGCTATGGCACCCTGCTCAATTCGAGCGGCGCGGCATCGTCGATCAGCCTGGCCACCGACGGCAACATCGCCATCACCGGCAACAGTGCCGGCGGCACCACGCCGTCCCTGGCGCTGATCGCTTCCGGCAACGGCACCGCCTCGGCGCCGGGCGCGCAGATCAACGTCCTCAGCACCGCCGGCAACGTCACGCTGACGTCCAGCAATACGCAGGTCAACACGACCAGCGGCTCCTTCAAGGCCCTCTCGCTGGATGCCGGCGGCCAATATGCCGCCATCAACCTCGGCGCCGGCAGCGGCCAGTTGCGCCTGGACGGCACCAGCGCCTCGGGGCGCGGCGTGGATATCGCCCCTTCCGGCGCCAACGCCTCCATCAACCTGGCCACCACCAGTGGCGACATCGTCATCAACGGCAACAGCACCAACAGCTTCGGCGGCTACGGCATCTTCTTCAATTCGACCGGCGGCTCGCTCGGGGTGAACGTTGCCACCGTATCGGGCAATATCACGCTGACCGGCGATTCGGTCGGCACCTCGGATGCAATTGCCTTGGGCGGCAACGGCACCGCCTCGGCCAACCGCATCACCTCGCAGGGCGGCAACATCACGCTCAACGGCAATTTTCATTCGCCCAATGTTCCCGAACTGGACCACGGCATCGCCATCCTGGCCGTCACCAACGTGATCGGCACCACCGGCAGCGGCAACGTCACGCTCATCGGCAACGCCGCCGACCAGGGCAATGGCGTGGCCTTCTATGGCAACGGCAACGCTACCGTCAGCGTGGAGAACGGCAAACTTTCCATCACCGGCAGCAGCGGCTATGGCAACGGCATCGGCATGCAGACCGGCGTCAACACGATCCGCGCCACCGGCAGCGGTTCGGTGGCGCTCAACGGCAGCTCGGCCTATGGCGGCGGCATCAGCCTCTATCCGTCCGGCAACGCCAGCGCCAACACCATCGCCACGGTAAGTGGCGACATCGCGCTGACCGGAACCAGCGGCGCCGGCTCTTCCGTCGCAGGCATCCTGATCCGCTCGGCTTCGTCTGCGGCGGCCAATGGCGTGTCCATCCTGTCGGGCAGCGGCAATATCAGCTTGTCGGGAACCGGCAACGGCTCGGGCGAAGGCATCTCCTTCGTCGGCTCCGGCAGCAACGGCTTCAATACCATCGCCACCGGCGGCAGCGGCAACATGAACATCAGCGCCGCCAGCAATGGCGCCTATGGCCTGCGTTTCAGCGGCGGCACCAACACGCTGCGCGTGACCGATGGCATCCTGTCCATTACTGCCCGTGCCGCCAATGGCAAGCCGATAGGCCAGTCGGGCGACATCACCACCATCGCCGCCATCGGCAAAGGCGTCGTAGTGCGCAACCTGGACGGCATCGCCAGCAACATCCTGACCGATACCGGCACCGCATCGGCCACCGGCTTCCTGCAGAGCAACCAGCTCAACAACGGCTGGATCGCCCCGCCGCCCGCGGCCATGCGCATGACGCCGATCGGCAACGAGGGCGACCGGGTCAGCATCGACCTGGCGCAACTCAATCCGTCAGACGCCGGCCAGCGCTCCGGCAACAACCTTTCCCCTTCCGAGTCACCCACAGAGAGCCAAGACAATGAAAACCAATGATTTGCGCCCAATCCAGACCCGTACCCCTGGCAAGCTGCGCCAGCTGGCTGTACTGAGCCTCGCCGCCCTGGCGCTGGTGCCGGCCCTGGCCGCCGACAAGGCCAGCGGCGGCCCGCACGATTACTTTTACTTTCTGGGAGAAATGAACAAGGCCTCGACGGTGATGACGATCGAGAACAAGATCGTGCCGCCGGCGCTGGGCAAGAAGATCGTCAAGGCCGTCGACCAGGTGATCAGGGATGGCGACCAGCCCGGCGCCAAGCGTCCCGCCGACTACCTGCAATATGAGCCGCTGATCCTGGCCTACGCCGGCCCGGACGGTTCGCGCATGCATTCCGGCCGCAGCCGCCAGGACATCCTGTCCACCACGCGGCGCCTGATGCAGCGCGAGCGCGTGCTGAACCTGATGGAGCAGATGAACAAGTCCAAGGCGGTGTTCCTCAAGCTGGCCGCGGACAACCTGGATACCATCGTGCCCGCCTACACCAACGGCGTGCAGGCGCAGCCGACCACTTACGCGCACTACCTGCTGGCCTTCGCGGCCGCTTTCGGGCGCGATGCCACGCGCGTCAAGGAAGCCTATGCGCGGCTGAACCTGAACCCGTTGGGATCGGCCGCGCTGGGTACTTCCAGTTTCCCGGTCGACCGCAACCGGCTGGCCGAGCTGCTGGGTTTCGACGGCCCGGTCGAAAACTCTTATGACGCCGCCCAGCTGGGCGCGCTGGACATGGGCGTGGAACTGGTCGGCATCTGCAGCAATGCCGCGCTGACCATGGGCATCCTGGTGCAGGACATGCATACCCAGTACCACAACCCTTACCCCTGGATCATGATCCGCGAAGGCCGCCTGACCGGCACCTCCAGCATCATGCCGCAGAAACGCAACCCTTACGGCCTGAACGTGCTGCGCCTGCAGGCCAGCGAAGTGGTCGGCGGCGCCATGACCTTCCAGGTCGAAGCGCATAACGTCACGCCCGGCATGCCCGACTACAAGCGCGACCAGGTGGAAAAGACGCTGGACCTGACCGCCAACTCCTTCGGCAAGCTGGCCGACCTGATGAGCAACCTGGTGATCGACAAGGCGCGCGCGCTGGCCGAGGTGGATGCCGATTACTCGACCACCACCGAGCTGGCCGACATCCTGCAGCGCGATTCGGATGTGCCGTTCCGCGTCGGCCACCACTTCGCCTCGGATCTCGTGACCTATGGCCGCACCAACAAGATCAAGCCGGCCGACATCCCGTTCGACCAGGTGCAGAAGATCTACGGCGATGCGCTCAAGGCCTTCGATTTCGACCATGCGCAGTTCCCGTTGACGCAAGAGCGTTTCCGCCAGGCGCTGACGGCGCAGAACATGATCGAGTCCAGCCGCGGCCTGGGCGGCCCGCAACGCGCCGAAGTCGAGCGCATGCTGGGCGCCGAGCGCGCGCGCCTGGCGCAGGACGAACTGTGGCTGAAGGGCCAGCGCGACAAGCTGGCCGCGGCCTCGCAGAAACTGGACCAGGCGTTCTACAAGCTGGGCCAATAAAAGACAAAAGGAAGATTTGACGCCTGGCTGTGGCGCTGGCGGCGGACGCACTTCGGCGGCACAATGCCGGGTGCGTCCTTTTTTATTCTTTGGATGATCCGATGACGGCCAACACCGATGACGTTTTTTCGCTGGAAAAATTCGAATACCTCTGCTACTCGCGCCAGCAGGAACCGGCCGCGCGTGAGCTGGTGCGCCTGCTGGTGCTGATCGATCGCAACTACGGCAAGCTGGCCAGCAATTTCTCGTTGTCGGTCTCGCCGGCGGTGCCGGCCGCGGCGCTGGAGCAGCATGTGCTCACGCGGATCACGAGCGCGATCTCGGCGCTGTTCTCGGACCCCAGCTTCCATATCAGCCCGGACGGTTTCGGGCAGTTGATCAATTTCCAGCGCTGGCTGTCCTCGCTGTTCGGCGCCAGCCCTTTCATCAATTGCGACCACATCCTGCGCTCGCTCAACCTGGGCGGGCCGGATGCCAAGGACTTCCAGGTCAAGCCGCTGGACCTGGTGAAATTCTGCATCCTGTATTCGCCGGAGTCGGAACTGCCGCTGGATGCGGACATGCTGTGGCGCCAGAACAAGCCGCTGGCCGCGGCCTTGTTCATGGCGCTGCTGTCGCCGCGCTTTCTCGGCACGCCGGCGGCGCATTCCAAGCGCGAAGCCCTGCTCGGCTGGCTGCCCGAGCGCCTGCAGGAACTGGACAGCCTGGACGGCCTGCCCATCGCCGTGCTGCACGATGTCTACATGCATTGCAGCTACGCCGACCTGCCGCAGCGCCACCGCATCAAGGGCGCCATCAACGTGCTGATCGAAAAGAAGCTGCGCGAGGCCGGCATCGGCGATATCGACAACTTCGACGAAGGTGACAATGCCGGCGCATCGACCGGCGCTGCCGGGAAGCCGGTACTGCTGGTGTTGCTGGAGTGGTTTTCCGGCGGCCATTCGATCTACCGCACCCATTCCAAGACGCTGGAAGCGGCGCGCCGCCACTTCCATGTGGTGGCCATCGGCTATGAGGCCAATACCGACGCGCTGGGGCGCGCGGTGTTCGATGAATTCGTCGCCTTCGAGAAACCCGGCGACATGCTGTCCTGCCTGGCCCAGTTGCGCGCGCTGGCTGCCGAACGCCGGCCGCGGGTGCTGTACATGCCCAGCGTGGGCATGTTCCCGATCACCATGTTCGCCGCCAACCTGCGCGTGGCGCCCTTGCAGGTGGCCGCCCTGGGCCACCCGGCGACCACGCACTCCAGGCGCATCGACTACATCAGCGTGGAAGACGACTTCGTCGGCGACCCGGCCTGCTTCAGCGAAAAGCTGCTGCGCCTGCCGGCCGACGGCCAGCCCTACCGCCCCTCGGCGATTCCCGTCAACCTGCCCAGGCTGGAGCGCACCGACAAGCCTTACGTCAACATCGCCATCGCCGCCACCACGATGAAGCTCAATCCGCGCTTCCTGATGGCGTGCCAGAAGATCGCCGAACTGGCGCTGCAGCCGCCCGGCGGGCAAGCGCCGAAACAGGTGCGTTTCCACTTCCTGATCGGCCAGGCGCAAGGCCTGCTGTACCCGCAGCTGCAACGGCTGATCCTGCGTTATGTGCCCGGCGCCAGCGTGTATCCGCACCAGCCTTACCAGGAATACCTGTCCATCTTCAACCAGTGCGACATGTTCCTCTCGCCATTCCCCTTCGGCAATACCAACGGCATCATCGATGCCTTCACGGTCGGCTTGCCGGGTGTATGCAAGACCGGGCCGGAGGTGTTCGAGCATATCGACGAAGGCCTGTTCCGCCGCGTCGGCTTGCCCGGCTGGACGATCGCCGCCACGCTGGACGATTACATCCTGGCGGCGGTGAGGATGGCCACTGATTTCGGCGAACGCGATGCGCTATGCCGCTACCTGGCCGATCCGCAGTACCTGCAGCGCCTGTTCGAAGGACGGCCCGAGTCGCTGGGCGATGCCTTGATCGACTTGAGCCGCCGCCGGGCTGGCGCAGGACATGCGCCAGCTTGATCCCCGCTCGTCCCGGACGCCGCCAAAGAAAAAGCCGGCCGCCTCGCGGCGCCGGCTTTTTCCATTTCCAGCAGTTCCAGTAGTAAGGGGTCAGACGCGGTAGATCTTCTCTCCCGTTTGAACGATCCTGAACTTCTCATTCGACAAAGGATCCAGCGCCCGTCCGTCGGTCAGCTGGTAGGTGCGCTGGCCGGCTGCGGCGGAGGTGCCCGCTTCGTCCAGCTGGATTTGGTACACCTCTACGTGGTAAGGCGCGCCGGTCTTGCCTTTGGCATCGAATTTTTCTACCAGATCCATATGTCGTCTCCTTAAGCTTGGCCCTGTGCCAGGGTCAAAGATAGCAGATTTGGCGGCGCTTTCCAGACGATCGCATGTTGCACCGCACAGCCGGCCGGCGGCGATCAGAAATGCAGGGTCACGCCGAGGCCGAACTGGCGCGTGACTTCCGCCTTGTTCAGGCCGAATTTGGCGCCGATGTCGAGGTCGACCGTATCGTTGGGCGACCAGATCAGGCCCACCAGGCCATACGCCGGCCAGGTGCGCCGGGCGCGTTCGGCGTTCTGCGCGACGCCGGTGTCGGCCACCAGCCGCCACTGTTCGTCGAGCGCATACCAGACCGCTGCCGAAGTGCGCCATACCAGCTTGCGCTTGTCGTGATCGTCGCTGTCGAGTTGATAGCGGTTGTAATTCAGGCCGGCATTGCCGTGCAGGGTCCAGGGGCCAAGCTCGTAGGACGCGATTGCGGTCAGTCCCAGGCCGCTCTTGCCGTTGCCCAGGCTTTTTTCCTCATTGCCGCTGGGCAGGAACAGTTCCGGCTTGAACGCCAGCGCCAGGCCGTCCCGGTCGTAGTAGCGCCACTTGGCGCCGAGCGAGTAGTCGCCCACTCCGGTGCCGCCGGGCGATTGGAAGGTCAGCGGCAGGTTGGCGAACAAGTCCAGCTTGTCGGTCACGCCATAGGTATAGGTGAACGCGCCGACATGGCCGGCGTCGCCTGCCTGGCGGCTCCAGTCGGTGTTGACCTCGATCTGGTGGCGGCCCTCGCCTTGCACGCCGGCGTCGTCGGTGACCAGCGGGTGGGCGGCAAAGGCCTGATTCATCGTTACGCAGAGCAGCCAGGAGGCGCACAGGATTTTTTTCATAAACCACCTGTTCATAAAGCAATGAGCGTAACGGGCGATCCATGGCAGGATGCCCCCGGCTCCCCCGCAACGCACGCGCTGCAGCCGGCAAGACAGGCGGGGTGCCGATGGCATTTCCCCGCTACGCTATTTTGGTTATTGATGACGGCAAGCGCCGCGGTTTCTTGGAGGGATGGGACACGATGCCGCAGGCATCTGGCTGACCGCATTCCGGGCCGGAAGTGGACGATGTGACATGCGCGGGAGCGCAAGCGGCGGCCGCCATTCAATGCGAGCCGACCATCCGGGATGACGAGTGGCGCCGGTATCGCAAGCTGCGGCGAACGGCGGCCGGCATCCACCTCCAGGCCGGCGCCATACTAGCACCCAAGGCTGACGCTTCAAATACAAAATCGGGAATTGTGCCAATTTCCAACGAATCTTCCGACAAGTCGCGAACGGCATGCCGCCATTTGCGAGCCGATGTCCACAGGAGTCAGGCCGGCGGTTGCGCCGCTGCGGCGATCTCGGCGCCGATCTCGGGAAGCACCTGGGTTGGAATCTTGAGCAGCTTGCCCCAGTCGCTCCAATCCCACGAAACCCTTGAGCAGATGTATTCCACGCTCGACAGCGGCAGCGAGAAGCCTGCGGCCAGCTGCAGCAGCCGGGGCAGCAAGCGGCTGCGGGTCGCGGCGTCGGACACGCAGACATCGGCCACGCAGCCGGCCAGTTCCAGTACGCGCGCCAGCATTTGCTGGCGATCGCCTTCATCCAACCCCGAGGCCCCGGGATTTTCATGATGCAGGACGGCGGTGCAAAACAGCTTGGGGAAATGCCAGTCCTCCATCATCGCCGCCGCCAGGTCGAGGTGGTCGAAGCCGAAAGCCGCCCGCTCCTGTTCCAGCAATTGCTGCCCTTGCGGCTTGGCATGCAGCACTTCGCCATAGCGTTTGGGACGCGCCGAGGCCAGGCCGAGACGGCCGATGCCGGCCAACAGGCCGTTGGTGAACATCTCCGCCGGCGGCGCCACCTGCAGCATTTCGCCC
This sequence comes from Herbaspirillum sp. SJZ106, assembly GCF_006715495.1. Lineage (GTDB taxonomy): Bacteria > Pseudomonadota > Gammaproteobacteria > Burkholderiales > Burkholderiaceae_D > Herbaspirillum. The sequence continues at coordinate 487,876 of NZ_VFNI01000004.1, read as the reverse complement.
AGCGCCTGGCCGGCGCATGCCATCGCCGTGGAACGGCTCCAGAAGGCGTCGTAGTCGAATTCCTTGCAATCGCCGCGGCGCGCCGACTCCGTCAGCGAAATCGCCAGCGCCATCTGGCGCACGGCGTGCAGGCCGATCAGCAGCAGCAGTTCGATGTTGACCGACGCCACCATGCGCCCTTTGTTGACATTGGGGATGTTGGCGATCTGGATCAGGCGCCCGGCCAGCACCGGGTCGCCCTGCACTTGCGCTACCAGTTCGGGCAGCGATATGTCCTCTTGCTGGCACATCTGCATGATATTGAGCCGCACGCCGGACGGCGCGGGCAATACTTCCGAATCCTGCAGTTCACGAAATGTATGGGGCTCGATATAGGTCGACATTCTTTGATCGCCTTCGTTGATTGTCAGGATGGAAATATCATCTCAAGACGACTGCCATCATCCGCAACCGTCCCGATAGGACTGGCCCTAGGATACCGAATCCGCCTGTTTTTTGCGATGCGCCATCGCAAAAATGCATCCCGGCAAGCGCATGCGCGCGGCGTGCCCGACGCCCGAATAAGGCGTATTATCGTCCGCGGCCGCTGCGGCCAATGCAGCCCAACGCGGCGGCCATCCGCTTCCGGACACAGGACCCATGGGGCAAGCCCGCGCAGCCTGCCCGGCATGCATAACTTCAAGGAGACCAACGTAATGAAATCCCTCAAACCGGTGCTGGCAATCGCCTTCGGACTGTTGTCCGCAACCGCCGCACAGGCCCGCGCCGACGCCCTGGCCGACATCCAGAAAGCCGGCGTGGTGCGCATCGGCGTGCCGCAGGACTTTGCGCCGTTCGGCTCGGTCAACGCCGACCTGCAATTGCAGGGCCTGGACATCGACGTCGCCAGGCTGATCGCACAAAAGATGGGGGTCAAAGTGCAACTGGTGCCGGTGGCCAGCGCCAACCGCATCGCCTACCTGCAGACGCACAAGGCCGACCTGGTCATTTCCACCCTGGGCAAGAGCGCCGAGCGCGAAAAGGTGATCGACTTCTCGCAAGCCTATGCGCCCTACAACAACAGCGTGTTCGGCGTGGCTGCCGTCCAGGTCGCCAACGCCGCCGACCTGGCAGGCAAGACCGTGGGCGTGGCTCGCGGCACCTTCCAGGACATCCAGTTGACCGAGACCGCGCCCAAGAGCGCCACCATCAAGCGCTATGAAGACAACAATGCCATGATCTCGGCCTACGTCTCGGGCCAGGTGCAACTGGTGGGCACCGGCGACTTCGTCGCCTATGCGCTGGGCGAGAAGGCGCCCAACAACAAGCCGGTGCTCAAGTACATCATCCATGAATCGAGCTGCAGCGTCGGCCTGAACAAGGGCGAACCGGCCCTGCTGGCCAAGGTCAACGGGACCATCACCGCCGCCAAGAAGAGCGGCGAACTCAATGCCATCGTCAAGAAATGGCTCAACGTGCCGCTGCCGCAGAAGATCGCGACCACTTACCAGTGACGCCAGTGATGCGCAGTGAAGCCCGGGGACGCTGGCGCGCGCCTGCGTCCCCGGGGCCGTTTGCGGCGCCATCCCGTCAGAATTTCGACGCTATTCCCAGCCAGCTAGAAGATCAGATAGCAGAATGAACCTGGCAACGAGCCAGGTCCCTCTGGAAATCGATAGATCAAGCAAGACCGAATGTCTTTCGCAAACCTTTCTCGACCGGCCCTGCAGGCATGAAACGGCGCAACTTGGCCAACAGCGAGGCCTCGCCCTTGGGCGTATGCCTCATCCGCCACGCACCCAGTGCGGCTGCGGTGATCGTGCGCGCCACACCGATGGGATCGGGAGCCTGTTGCACATTCTTCCGGATGGCTTGGGAGACCATCTGGAACTCCTTGCCGTACTCGGCAATCCGCTCCGCCGTCTGAGGTGCATTCGCATCGAGATTGGTCTTGGTAAAGGATGGCTCCACCAGGCTGACGCGGATACCAAACTGGCGCACCTCATGATCCAGCGTCTCTGAGAAGCCTTCTACCGCATGCTTGGATGCCGAGTAAAGCGCCATGTATGGCGCCGGCAAGAATCCCAGCACCGAACTGATATTGACGATGCGGCCGGAACGCTGGCTGCGCATGTAGGGAAGTACTGCCTTGACCATGCGCAGGACGCCGAAGAGATTGGTATCGAAGAGCTGCTGGGCCTCCACCATCGAAGTCTCTTCCGCCGCGCCAAGTAGCGTTAGGCCAGCGCTGTTCACTAGTACATCGATCCGGCCAGCTTGGCTGACAAGCTGTACCACACCCTGCTCAATGGCAGCCTCGTTACGAATGTCCATTTCGATTAGCGTGACGCCAGGGATGGCGTGCGCAGATGTCAGATTGCGGACAGTACCGAATACCTGGCAACCAAGCGCGACGAATTCGCACGCCGCAGCGCGGCCGATACCAGAAGACACGCCAGTGACAAGGACAACTTTTGCGTTCGACATGCTGATCTTTCGATTGATATGGTTGAGTGAAGTACCGTCTTTAGCGCTGCACAGTGACTGGCCGGATCTTGAACCAGATCGAATACATGGCCGGCAGGAAGACCAGCGTGAGGACTGTTCCCGCGAAGGTGCCGCCGATCAGGGTATAAGCCAGCGTTCCCCAGAATACTGAATGCGTCAGCGGAATGAATGCAAAGATCGCGGCCAGGGCCGTCAGGATGACTGGACGCGCCCGCTGCACCGTGGCTTCCACCACTGCACGGAAGGGATCGAGGCCAGCCTGTTCGTTATGATGGATCTGACCGATCAGGATAAGCGTGTTGCGCATGAGGATGCCCGACAGTGCAATCAACCCGACCAGCGTATTGATGCCGAACGGCTGACCAAATATCAGCAGCGTGGGAACGACCCCGATCAATCCCAGCGGGCTGGTGAGAAACACCATCACCATGGCTGCCATCGAACGTACTTGCAAAATGATGATCAGCAGCGTCACCGCAATCATGATCGGGAAAATCGGCAGCATCGCGACAGTTGCCTTGTCTGACTCCTCGATGGAGCCTGCTTCGACGATACGGTAACCACTGGGGAGCTTCTCGATGATGGTTTGCAGTTGCTTGGTGATTGCCGTGGAGACATCGGGCGGCTGCAGGCCGTCCGCGATATCGCCGCGAACGGTGATGGTCGGGACGCGGTCGCGGCGGCGCATGATCGGTTCTTCCATGCGCACCTCGACTTTGCCCACCTGGGAAAGCGGAATGCGCTGACCGTTACTGCCGGTCAAGGTGAAATTGCCGATCCTGGCCGGATCCATTCGGGTCGCCCCCGCTGAGCGCGCAGTCACCTGAACGCTGCGGATGTCTTCGCGTACTGCCGTGACGGGCACGCCATTGAGCAGGAACTGCAACTGCTGCGCCGCCGAACTGGAACTGAGTCCGACGGCTTGCAGGCGGTCCTGCTGCAAGGTGAAATGCAGGGTCGGGACACGCACGCCCCAGTCAGTGTTCACGGTCCGCATCATCGGGCTGGCATCCATGACCTGATGCACTTGCTCGGCAATCCCACGCAAGACCATGGGGTCCGGGCCAGAGACGCGGTAGGCGACCGGGAAAGGCGAATACGGACCGAACACCAAATTGGTGACGCGAACCCGCGCTTCCGAGGCGAGTCCATCGGCCACAGCCTGACGCAGGCGCAGCTTGAGATCCTCGCGTTCGTTCTGGTTATCGGTGAGAACCACGATCTTGGCAAATGAAGGATCGGGCAATTCTGGGCTCATGGCCAAGTAGAAGCGCGGTGCGCCCTGGCCGATATAGGCAGTCACGATCTTTGATTCGGCCTGGCGGGCGAGCCAGGCTTCCACCTTGGCGGTGGCTGCGCTTGTCTGGGTGATGGAGGTGCCATAGGGCATCTGCACTTCGACCAGCACTTCCGGACGATCAGAAATCGGGAAGAACTGCTTCTTGACCATGCCCATTCCAAGTATGGAGAGGACGAACATTGCCACGACCGATGCCGCGACGATCCACTTGCGCGCGATCACCCGGGCCAGCAACTGGCGGAAGCGGTTATATCGCGGCGTATCGTAGATGGCCTCATGGCCACCCTCGACCTTCTTGAAATCCGGAAGCATTTTCACGCCCAGGTAGGGAGTGAAGACCACTGCCACGATCCACGAGGCGATCAGTGCAATGCCGACGATCCAGAACATGTTGCTGGTGTATTCGCCTGCAGTTGAGCGCGCGAAGCCATTAGGCATGAAACCCACGGCTGTGACCAGCGTGCCCGACAGCATCGGCGCGGCGGTATGGCTCCAGGCGTATGCAGATGCGGCAATCCGGCTGTATCCCTCTTCCATCTTCACCACCATCATCTCGATGGCGATGATGGCATCGTCCACCAACAATCCCAGTGCCAGAATCAAAGAGCCCAATGTGATTCGGTCGAAGTTCTTGCCGGTGGCCAGCATCACCACGAACACCACCGCCAGCGTCAGCGGCACGGCCGCAGCCACCACCAGCCCGACCCGCCAGCCCATGCTCAGGAAGCTGACCAGCATCACCACCAGCACGGCGGCGAAGAACTTGATCATGAATTCATCGACGGCCGAGCTGATGTTGATAGCCTGGTCCATGACCTTTGTCAGGCTCATTCCCAGCGCCTGCTCCGCATTGATCTGGCCGACCTCAGTGTCCAGCGCGCGGCCCAGTTCCAGACCATTCCAGCCATCGCTCATGACCACGCCAAGCAGCAGCGCCGGCTCGCCGCCGTTACGCACCAGGAACGTCGCAGGATCTTCGTAACCCCGCTTGACCACGGCGATGTCCGAAAGCTTCAGCGTGCGGCCCTGTGATATGACGGGAGTGTTGCGGATCTTGTCGAGCTGATCGAAGGCGCCGTCCAGGCGGACAAAGACTTCGGGGCCGCTGGTTTCAATCGAACCGGCGGGTGTCAGGGCGTTCTGGGCGCCCAGGGCAGCGAAGATATCCTGGGGAGTGACGCCCAGCGTGGCGAGCCGTTCATGGGAAAATTCGACATAGATGCGCTCGGACCGCTCTCCGACGATGTTGACCTTCTTCACGCCCGGTACATGCAGCAGGCGCTGGCGCAGTTGCTCCGCATCGCGCACCAGCAGCCGCTGCGGCTCGCCCTTCGCCTTGAGCGCATAAAGGGCAAAGGTGACGTCGGCGTATTCGTCATTCACGAACGGCCCCATCACGCCGGCCGGCAGGTTGCGGATCTCGTCGCCGACCTTCTTGCGCGCCTGGTAGAACTCCTCCTGGACTGCGGAGGGCGGCGTCTTGTCCTTCAGCGTCACGGTGGTGAAGGCGAGACCGGGGCGCGTGTAGGTTTCGGTACGATCGTACCAGCTCAGCTCCTGCATCCGCTTCTCGATCTTCTCGGCGACCTGGTCCTGCATCTCCTGGGCGGTGGCGCCGGGCCATGCTGTGACGACGGTCATGACCTTGATGGTGAAGGAGGGATCCTCTGCCCGCCCCAGCTTGAAGAACGCCATGATGCCGGCGACCGAAATGAGCAGGATCAGAAACAGGGTGATGGAGCGCTCGCGTACCGCCAGCACCGAAAGGTTGAATCGGCCTTCGCTCACGGACGTGCTCCCTCGGTAGTGGCAGCGGCAATCCGCACCGCTTGGCCTTCGCGCAGCAGGTGCGCACCGAGGGCCACGATGCGGTCGCCCCGCTTGAGCGAACCGGAGACGCTGGCGCTGTCCTCATTGAGACGAAGCACCGAGACCGGCCGCCAGGAGGCCTTTCCGGGCTCGCCCTGCACCACCCACACACCGGCGCCCTGGCCCTGATCGAACAGCGCGCCGATCGGTACCTGCATGCCGGCCTGCTGTTCTTCGCTCTCAGGAATGCGCACCGTCACCGTCGCCCCCAGCGGCAAGCTGGCCTGCCCGGCATCGAGCAGATAGCGCGCCTCGAAGGTACGCGTCATGCGGTCCGCAGTGTTCGAGAGTTGCCGCAGATGCGCGCTCATCGTGACCTGTTCGGCCCCGAAGAGCGTAGCCGAAGCGATCGAGCCCAGCTTCGGTCGCATCGTCTCGGGGAGCTGGATCAGCGCTTCCCGGCTACCGTTGCGGGCAAGGCGCACCACCACCTGGCCGGCACTGACGACCTGGCCGGGTTCGGCCACGGTCTCCATCACGATGCCATCGCTGTCGGCCACGAGCTCAGCATAGCGACTGGCGTTACGGGCTACATCGGCCTGTGCCTCGGCGGCAATGAGCTGTGCCTTGGCGGCATCGGCGGCGGCTTTTATCTGGTCATAGGAAGATTCGGAAATCGCACCGGTGCCGCGCAAGTCGCGATAGCGCGCTTCGTCGTCGGCCGCTTGCCGGGCCCGGGCGCGCGCGGCCGCTACGGCTTCGCGTTGCGCGCTGGCGCCCAGGTTCAGGTCGACCGGATCGATGCGCATGAGGAGCTGCCCGCGCTTGACCGCTTGGCCGGCATCCACCAGCCGCTCGACCACCTTGCCGGGAACACGGAAGCCAAGATCGCTCTGTACGCGCGCGGCGACGACTCCTGTGAACTCCCGCGCAGGCAGCGAGGCCTCTCCGACTACGGCGATGCGTACCCGGGGCACTTCCGTGCGCGGATCATTGGTTTTCTTATCAGCGCACGCGGCCAGCGCCAGTGGCAGTGTGCACAGGACGAGTGAAATTGCGAGTCGGCGCCGAAGCATGGGAGCCCTTCCAGTAAATGATCAGGGCTCTTATTTTGTTTCAAGTGACCAATTTAGTCAATGGTCACAATCGTTTTGATTAGCGTTTCATGGGGCCAGACTGCGCAGCACCAGGCTCGACAAGAGGGCCGGGGCCTGCTCGGTGGAATCGAAACTGTATTGCAATAACAACGGATTCATGTACGGACGCATCACCAGATAAGTGGCCATCGCCGCCTCATCGAGAGGCGTCTTGCGCTCGAAGTCTCCCGATTTGCGCCCTTCCTGCAAGACATCGACAAGCAGTTTCTTGGTGCGCTCTTCATAGGCGATCACGGCCTGCCAGCGCTCGGTGGCGGCCGAGGCGGCGATTTCGTAGAGTTTCCGGTCGCGGAAGAACAGCCGCAAACTGGCTTCCGTACTAGCTTTGAAGAGACGACGAAGCTTGTCGGCCGGGTGCTCGGCCTCGGCCACGGCGCGACAAACCTCGTCTTCTATTTCACGCAGGCAATTGGCGCAGATCATTTCGCCGATGGCCTGCTTGGACGCGAAGAACTTGTAGATATAGGCCTTGGAGAAACCGATGGCTTTGGCTAGATCGGACACGGTGGTCTTTTCGTAGCCATAGCGGCTGAAGTGATCGGTAGCTGCGGTAACGATTTGATCCCGGACTTCATGATCCGCGGGACCCCGGGCAGAAACCGGGTAGGTGCTGGGCTTGTTCATGGGTGACAGCTTACGCCAAGATTCGTGATTGAACAAATTGTGACCAAATAGTATTATGGTCACAATAAATAACTTTTATGGATACTGGACCATGTTGCTCAGACGCCCTCTTTTGGCACTGCTGGCCGCAGGCATGATGTCAGCCTGCTCTGTCGGCCCGGATTATGTCCGCCCCGCCACGACGATACCGAACCAATACCAGGGGCAGGCACTGTTGCAGAGCCGCTCCAGCAGTGCGCCGACCACAGCAGCAGACCTGAGCCAATGGTGGACCGGCTTCCACGATCCGCAATTGACCCGCCTGGTGGCGCTGGCCCTGCAGCAAAACCTCGATCTGGCGCAGGCCAGGGCGCGCCTGCAACAGGCACAGGCCGCCGTGGGGGCGGCCAACGCCGCCCTGCTACCCTCGGCCAGCGTGAGCGGCCAGGCCGCGCGGGCTTACCAGTCCGTCGAGACGCCGCTGGGACAAGTCCTCAATTCCCGCCCCGGCTTCGACCGTGACGGCCATGCTTATGCCACGGACCTGAACGCCAGCTGGGAATTGGACATCTTCGGTGGCCTGCGCCGCGGAAGAGAGGCTGCCCTGGCCGAATACCAGGCCTCCGAAGCTGGTTTAGCTGCCGTGCAGCTGGCCGTTGCGGCACAGGTGGCCGACACCTATATCAGCATCCGCGGACTGCAGGAGCGTCTGCGCAACGCGCGCGAGCAGGTGCAGAACCAGCAGGAGCTGCTGAACCTGAACAGGCGGCTGCTGGAGCGCGGCCTGCTGGCGGAAATGCAGGTAAAGCAGATGGAAGGCAGTCTGGCCCAGTTCAATGCCGCCATCCCGGTCTTGAGCACCGCGCTGGAGGTCGCGATGAATGCCATGGACGTGATGTTGGCTTCGCCCCCCGGCACTTATACCGCCGAGCTGAAAGAAGCTCAGGCCATTCCGCAACTACCGCAGTTCACCGATATCGGCGCTCCCGCGCAGTTGCTGCGACGCAGACCAGACGTCATTGCCGCCGAGCGTCGGCTGGCCTCCGCCAATGCCCGAATCGGCTTAGCCGTCGCCGAGTATTACCCCAAGCTGTCGCTGTCAGGCCTGATCGGCAGCGCCACCTCGGTCTCCAGCGCCAATCTCTTCAGCTCCGGGGCCAGCCAAGCCAGCGGCGCGCTGGGCTTGCGCTGGCGCCTGTTCGACTTCGGCCGCATCAATGCGCAGATCGAACAGGCAAAAGGACAAGAGGCCGAAATGTTGGCTGCCTATCGCCTGGCAGCGCTGAAGGCGACAGAAGACGTGGAGAATGCCCTCTCCGCCCTGACCCGCAGAGAGCAGCAGGCCACCTTCCTGTCGCAAGCCGTGCAATCGCTGAGCCAGTCGCGCGCCTCCACGTTTGCCGCCTACCGCAGGGGCACCGCGAGCCGGATCGATGTGCTGCAGGCAGACGAAAGCGTGCTGCGTTCTACCGACGCGCAAATCCAGGCTCGCGCCGAAGCTGCGCGCGCGGCCGTGCTGACTTTCAAGGCGCTGGGCGGCGGTTGGCAACCACCTGCCAGTTCCGAGGGAGCCTGAACCTCGCTCCGCCTGCTGATTTCGCTGGCGCAGACCAGTCAATTGCTGTGTTTGCGACGAGTTCCCCCTCGTCTGCAAACATTTCACCCTGCCTTGATCTCCCGTCCTGGCGGGGTGTTTTTTTTAAAATTTCAGGTCTAATTTACCGGCAAGATCATCAAGAATGGAGTCCAAACGAATAACAAGAGCTCAAATGCAAGAGCAGACACGAACCCGTTTACTAGATGCCGCCAAAATTTGCATTTCTAAAAAGGGCTATAGCGGGAGCAGCATAGATAACATCACAGAGCAGGCTGGCTATACGCGCGGCGCGTTCTATTCAAACTTTGCAAGTAAGAAAGATCTATTTATAGAGCTGCTTCGCCGCAACGAATACTTAGATCAAATAGTCTCACTGAATCTATCCATGGCAGACTTGAATGACGAAGATCCCAAAAGCATACTGAATTTGGTATATCTGCATCAACATCTGGACCAAGAAAATACTATTCTTTGGCTTGAGGCAAGTTTGTACGCAGCTCGTGATCTAAATTTTCGACACCGCCTGATAGCTCTCATTCTCGACAAGCGGAAATGACTGGATAAGCTAACTCTAGGCATTGAGTTGGCATTGAGTTCTTTTTAAAAAATAGAGGCAGCGCCAAAAAGCTGTTGAGTTGCCGCTCGTCGTCGACGCATTGGAGAGGCCGATCCTTCCTTATAGGTGTTTTTCTGACACAGCAATCGGATACTGTCCGATCTGTTTTTTTGCGACGCGACGCTACTATCCATTCCAACGCACTCGAAACCGATGGACATCAACTTCCTGGCTGGAACGTCCCCCTCCGTCTGGTCATGGAAACGTCCTTCCCCAATCGGTTTATTCCCACGAGTCGTTTCATAAGCAGAAATTCATCGGAGATTCCCCCGATCTCCGGCGTCTTATATCCCTCCCCTCAGGCCGCCTCCCCCAGGCGGCCATTTTTTTGCCTGTCGGGCCCGCCCTGTGAAAAGGCCGGCACCGATTCCCGACTCCCCGCGTCGCGGGCCGGCAACGCCGAGGCCATGATTCAGGCCTGCTTGTTGCGGGATGTCTGCCACGCCAGCCCAATGGGAAGTATTCTTATCCCAATGAGGATCTGCGGCGCCAAGAAAATCATTAACGCCAGGGCACTGGCAATGGCATGGAAAATGCTCGCCCACGGCGCTAATGCCGTTCAGTTAAGCCGAAATTTCTCCGTCGCCCTGACGGAGGTCAGGGTCCAGCGTCGTTCAACGGCCATTGAGGCACAACGAAAGACACTGGATCCCGGCCTTCGTCGGGATGACGAGTTGCAGATGGAAGGCTTAACTGAACAGCATTAGACCCACGGCGCAGTTCTTCCGATCCGATAACCCTGAATCCATCATGCCGATCAATTACCTGCGCCAGCTTACCAGTCCAGCGCGTACCGACTTATCAAACCGCCATCTCGGCCGTTCGCTGGCGTTCGTCGCCGGCGCCATCAATGCCGGCGGCTTCCTGGCTGTGGGCCAATACACCTCGCACATGTCGGGCATCGTCTCGGCATTGGCCGACGACCTGGTGCTGGGCCAGGCCATATTGCTGGTAACCGGCGCCAGCGCCCTGCTCGCCTTCACTGCCGGCGCGGCGTCTTCGGCCGTGATGATCAACTGGGGGCGCCGCCACCGCACCAACAGCGAATACGCCATGCCGCTGATACTGGAGGCCGCATTGCTGCTGTGCTTCGGCATCATGGGCAGCAACCTGGAGGGGCACCGGCTGCTGTTCGTACCGGCCACGGTGGCGCTGCTGTGCTATGTGATGGGTTTGCAGAATGCGATGATCACCAAGATCTCCCGCGCCGAAATCCGCACCACCCACGTCACCGGGCTGGTGACCGACATCGGCATCGAGATCGGCAAGATGTGCTACTGGACGATGGCTCCCGGGATACCGGGCGAACAGTTGCCGGACGACCCGATACCGCCGGCGCGCCGCAAGCTGCTGTTGCTGTCATCCTTGCTGTTGATGTTCTTCCTGGGCGGTGTGGTGGGCGCGATGGGTTTCAAGGCAGTGGGCTTCCTGGCGACCATCCCGCTGGCGGCCTCATTGTTCTTGCTGGCGCTGGTGCCGTTGATCGATGACCTGGCGCGGCACTAGGACGGTCGGCGCCCCAAAAGAGAAACGGAAAAAAGAAAAGGCGCCGCAGCGCCTTTTCTTTCGCTTGCCGTCGGCGGGCCGCCCTCAGCCTTGCTGGGGCGGGTTGATGTCCGATTGTTGCGGCTGAAGCGATTGCGACGCACTTTGGGCCATCTGCGGCATCGCAACAGCCATGCCGTCGCCGGCATCGCCTGAATTGGCGGCAGCGGAAGCGGCATTGGCGCCATTCTTGCGGCCATGGCTGTTCAGTCCGCCCTTGCGGCCCGCTTCGCGCGCCTCGGCCGAGGTGAACTCATGGGCGGCGCCTTTGGCATGGGCCGCCTTGCCGCCCATGCTGGCGATCTGGCGCTGCTTGTTCGGATCCATCGCTGCAAAGCCGCGGCTGCTGCCGGGGTTTTGTACATTTGCCATGTCTGACTCCTTTGTCTGGAATAGTCAAAAGTGAAGTGGGAGGTAAACAGAGGGCAGCCGGAGATGCAATCCTGTCTCACAGCGATGTCAGGCCGGTTGCCGGATATCGCCGATGGGGCAAACCGTCTGTCCACGTCAGCAGTGTAAAAAGCATCCACGGCAACCACTATCAGAAGAGTCCATCAGGCCATGTAGGCATTGGCTGTAGGAGATGAAGGAAAGCATGAAGATGAGCTTGCCGGTTGCAGCCAGCATTGACGCCCGTTGCGGGATCGATGTACGCCTGTTGATGCGATTTGCAGGCGATTTAAGAGATGTTGAGGAAAAACCCGGACAAGCAGCGATGAGGCTTTGGGCCGCCCCGACGCCGGCGCTTATTCCCGTTTGAGCAGCTCGGTATGCCCCCATTTGCCGGAGCGGCACAATTCGTCGGTCACATCGAGCACCAGTTGCTCGACCGCGGCGGCGGCATTGGTCAGGGGGATGTTCTTGGAGGCGCACAAGGCCAGCGTGCGCGAAATCTTTTCCCCGGCGATGGAATGCGCGACCATTTCCCCGCGCTCGATGTCCGCCAGCAGCGGCGCCACCGGCAGGATGGTGGCGCCGATATCGGCCAGGATGGCCGATTTCAGGATCGCCACCGAATTGATCTCGATCACGTTCTCCAGCGCCATGCCCCTGGAGCGCACCAGGTTCTCGATGCGCGGCCGCACGCCATGCGCCAGCCCCGGCAGGATCAGCGGCGCCTCGATCGCCTTGGCCAGTTGCACCCCGCGGCGCCCGGAAACGCCATAACGCGACTTGGCGCGGGTGATGTACATCATCTCTTCCTCGATCATCGGGGTGGTGGCGAAGGAAGACAGCTGGCCGTCGTCGAACAGCACCGCCAGGTTGATGCGGCCGGACTTCAACTGGGTGATCAGGTTGCCGGTCAGCTCCTCGGTCAGCTGCAACGTGATCTCGGGATAGGTGGAGCGCACTGCATTGAGCAGCGGCAGCGCCAGCGCGTTGGAAACGCTTTGCGGAATTCCCAGCGCCACCGTGCCGGAGGGCTTGTCGGTCGATTGCGCCACGGCCTGCTTGGCGTCCTGGATCTGCTTCAGGATCGCCAGCGCATGTTCATAAAACACCTTGCCGGCGTCGGTGGCGATCACCCCCTGGGCCGAGCGGTGCAGCAATTGCGCCTCCATCTCGTCTTCCAGCTGGCGGATCTGCTGGGTCAGGGCCGGCTGCGCGATATGCAGCACGCGCGCGGCGCGTGAGAGGGAGCCGTGGTCGACGATGGCGACGAAATACCGCAGTTGACGCAATTCCATTCGGGCAGATTCCAGTGGTTCGTGATTGATTGTCTTGTGCCGGCCGGCGCATCATTTGTCAATTTGTTTGACAACATGGGCCAATGCAGTCTCTGGCGCTACATCCCCGGCCGGCTGTTGAACATGCGCGTGCGGGCGTTCTCGATATGGCCCCGCATGGCGCGCCGCGCCCCTTCGGCATCCTGCTCGCGGATCAGGTTGAAGATATGGCGGTGCTCGTCCATCGCATCCTGCGAACGCTTCCATGGCGGGATATGCATCAGGTGGCGCAGCATGTTGACGGCGTGGCTGACATCGTATTCCAGCGTCTTCATCACCTGCACGAAACGCACATTGGCGGTGGCCATGGCGATCGCCTCATGGAAAGCGAAATCGAAATGATGGGCGATACCGCCCACGGCATTGGCCTGTTCGAAGCCTTCCAGCAGGCGCTCCATCTTCTCCAGGTCCTGCGCATTGCGGCGCAGCGCAGCCATGTAGGCGCATTCCGGCTCGATCACCAGGCGCAGCTCCAGGCCGTTCATGATGTGGCCGATGCGGGTCTCGGGCTCGGCATCCTGCGGCGTCGTCGCCAGGCCCGGCTTTTCCTTCACGTAGGTGCCGGAACCGCGGATCGACTCGACCAGCTGGTCTTCGCGCAGGCGGTCCAGCGCCTGCCGCACCACCGGCCGCGACACGTCAAACAGCGTGGCCAGGTCATTTTCCGCCGGCAGCTTGCTGCCGACCGCGATACGGCCTTCGACGATGGCGTGGAACAGCGTCTCGTAGATGCGTTCGGCAAAACGCTCCGGACGCACCGGCCCCAGGCCGGCCGCGGCCAGCGTCAGGATTTCCGGCGAACCGCCGGCGCCGCGCGCCACGTTCTTCAAATTGACAACTTTGGCCGATACCTCGCCGCTGGCCGCATCGGGGCGGCGCGGCTGGCTGGACTTCGACATATCGTCCCTCCCCGCTTGGAAACCGTTTCACAATGAAACGGCTTCTTCATCTGTCGCACGAGGGGCATGGTAGCGGATTTGCCGCGGATGCAGATAGTTTTTGCCAAAGCTGGCGCGCATTAAATAAGTAAAATAAATTGACAGCTTTTAAGGGCTGCCTTAGATTGAGCACCCATAAACCGCGCCGCCATCGCCCAGCATCACCAAGCCTTGCAGCGGACGCCACAGAACGACAGGAGACCACGTCCCATCGGGTTCGCGCATATCCAGCATATCGCGCCGGCCCGCCCTGCCGTTTCGCCTTGCCTCAGCACCTGCCCAGGACTCAACCGAAAGGACGCATCGCCCATGAAACAGCACTTCATCGACAACCGCTGGGTCGCTCCCGCTTCCGGCGAAAGCATTCCGGTCATCGATCCCTCCGATGGCCAGGCCTTCGAGGCCATCGCGCGCGGCAACGAGACCGACGTCGAACGCGCCGTCAAGGCCGCGCGCCGCGCCTACGAAGGTGCCTGGGGCAAGCTGTCGGCCGCCGAACGCGGCCGCCTGCTGATGAAATTGTCGATCAGGCTGCAGGAACACCAGGAAGAACTGGCCCAGCTGGAAGGCCGCGACTGCGGCAAGCCGATGAAGCAGGCGCGCGCCGATGCGGCCGCCATCGTGCGCTACTTCGAGTTCTACGCCGGCGCGGCCGACAAGCTGCATGGCGACACCATCCCCTACCAGGCCGGCTACACCGTGCTGACGCTGCGCGAACCGCATGGCGTGACCGCGCATATCGTGCCCTGGAACTATCCGATGCAGATCTTCGGCCGCTGCGTGGGCGGCGCGCTGGCCGCGGGCAACACCTGCGTGGTCAAGCCGGCCGAAGACGCCTGCCTGTCCATCCTGCGCGTGGCCGAGCTGGCGGCCGAGGTCGGTTTCCCCGAAGGCGCGCTCAACATCGTCACCGGCTATGGCCATGAGGCCGGCGACCTGCTGGTCAAGCATCCCGACATCGACCACGTTTCCTTCACCGGTTCGCCCAGCATCGGCAAGGTGGTGGTGCGCGCCGCCGCCGAGCACCATACGCCGGTGACGCTGGAACTGGGCGGCAAGTCGCCGCAGGTGGTGTTCGACGACGCCGATATCGACGCCATGCTGCCGGTGGTGGTCAACGCCATCGTGCAAAATGCCGGACAGACCTGTTCCGCCGGCAGCCGCTTGCTGGTGCAGCGCGGCGCTTATGAAAAAGTGCTGGATCGCCTGGGCCAGCTGTTTTCCAAATTGCGCGTGGGTTCCTCGCAGATGGACCTGGATTGCGGCCCGCTGATCCGCAAGACGCAGCAGGAACGCGTGGCCGGCTTCCTGTCCGACGCCCGCAGCGACAAGATCGCCATCGTCGCCCAGGGCAGCATCGATTCCAAGTCGCCCGCTTCCGGCTTCTACCAGGCGCCCACGCTGTTGCGCGACGTGCCGCCGCAGCACCGCCTGGCGCAGGAGGAAGTGTTCGGGCCGGTATTGGCCGCGATGCCTTTCGACGACGAAGTCGAGGCGATCCGCCTGGCCAACGGCACCGACTACGGCCTGGTGGCCAGCGTCTGGACCAATGACGGCGCGCGCCAGTTGCGCATGGCGCGCGCCATCCGCAGCGGCCAGGTATTCATCAACAACTACGGCGCCGGCGGCGGCGTCGAGCTGCCCTTCGGCGGCGTCAAGGCCAGCGGCCACGGGCGCGAGAAAGGTTTCGAAGCCCTGTACGGCTTCACCGTCCTGAAAACCATCGCGATCCGCCACGGTTGATGCCGCGGCTGATGCGCCAATCACTCATCATTGAACAGAATCACCCACAAGGAGACAACATGCGTTTGCAAGACAAAGTGGCCATCGTGACCGGCGGCGGTTCGGGATTCGGCGAAGGCATCGCCAAGGCTTACGCCCGCGAAGGCGCATCGGTGGTGGTGGCCGACATCGGCGAGGCCGGCGGCCTGCGCGTGGTGGAGGAAATCAGGCAAGCCGGCGGGCGCGCCGTCTTCGTCAAGGCCGACGTGTCGAAGGCGGCCGACATGGACCGCCTGCTGGCCGCCGCGCTGGAGCACTACGGCGCCATGCACATCATGGTCAACAATGCCGGCACCACGCACCGCAACCGGCCCATGCTGGAAGTGGAGGAAGCCGAGTTCGACCGCGTCTACGCGGTCAACGTCAAGAGCATCTTCCTGTCGGCCAAGACCTTCGTGCCGCATTTCCGCAAGGTCGGCGGCGGCGTGTTCATCAACATCGCTTCTACCGCCGGCATCCGTCCGCGCCCGGGCCTGACTTGGTACAACGGCAGCAAGGGTGCGGTCATTACCACCAGCAAGTCGATGGCCGCCGAACTGGGGCCGGACAACATCCGCGTGAATTGCGTCAACCCGGTGATCTCGGCCACCGGCCTGCTGTCGGAGTTCATGGGCGTGCCCGACACCCCGGAAAACCGCAAGAAGTTCGTGGCCACGATCCCGATGGGCCGTTTCTCGACCCCGCAGGACATCGCCAATGCCTGCCTCTACCTGGGCTCGGACGAGGCAGCGTTCGTCACCGGCGTGTGCGTGGAAGTCGACGGCGGCCGTTGCGTGTAAGCGCCTGCCCGCGCCCTTCGACAATCGAAGGGCATCTCTGCACCGCAAGCGAAAAAACGCCCGATACGGTGTATCGGGCGTTTTGTTTTGTTGCGATAAAGCCTGTCCAGCCATTGAGGACTAGACGCGCGATAAGGCTACAGGGGAATCACCCCAAGCAGTACGGCGACGCCGAGCAGGCAGAGCGAGAGCCCCCACATCCAAAACAGCGAATAGCGGATATGTTTGCCCATTTCCAGATTGGCCAACCCGAGGGCTAACCAAAGCGCGGGAGAGAATGGACTGATGAAGGTTCCGACCACATTGCCGATCACTAACGCATAGACGGTGACGGCCGGTTCAACCCCGTGCATGGAAACAATCTGCATGACAATCGGAAGCAAGCCGAAATAATAGGCATCGGTACTGAGCACCAACTCCATCGGAAGACCGAAGATGCCGAGGATGATATGCAGATGGGGAACCATGCTGGCTGGCAAGATCGTCACCAGATCGGCCGCAATCGATTTCAGCATGCCGGTGCCATCCATCATGCCAAGGAACGAGCCGGCGGCAAGAATAATGGCGCCCATCATCAACGCATTGGGGGCATGCGCCTTGAAACGCTCCATTTGCATGGGAAGCGATGGGTAATTGACCAGCAGCGCCACCGACAACCCGATCATGAATATATACGCGGACGGCAAAATCCCTACCACCAGCGCACCCAATACGCTCAAGAAGATCAAGGCATTGAGCCAAAGGAGTTTAGGACGCAACAGCGCTTCTTCCGCGCTGGAAAGCCGGTCATGCTCCTCGATATGCTCGCTGCCTGCATGGCCGGCAGACAGCCCCTGGGCCGAAATACGGCGTTTCTCCCTGATTCCCAGGACAACCGCCAGCAATACCAGGAGAACCACGCCCGTAAGCTGCACGGCGATTATCGGGCGCCATAACATACTGACATCGATTCCCGTTACCGCTGCCGCCCGCCCCAATGGCCCGGCCCACGGCAGCATATTGAGTATGCCGGCCCCAAGGGCCAGCACCATCAACATGAGATAGGGGCTCATCCTCAGTTTTTTGTACAGCGGCAACAGCGCCGGGATCGTTAACAAGAATGTCGTTGCACCGGCGCCATCGAGATGCGCCAGCATGCCCAATAATGCCGTGCCCACCGTCACCGCGATCACGTTGCCCTTGGTGATGGTCAGCATCCATTTGATGAGCGGCCTGAACAGGCCGACGTCCTGCATGATTCCGAAAAAAGTGATCGCGAAGATGAACATCGCCGCAACCTGGATCACTTTGCTCAGGCCCTGGGTGAAAAAGACCCCGAGTTCGGCCGGGCCGAAACCCGCCAATATGGCGCCCAGCAACGGGAAAAGAATCAAGCCGATGATCGGCGCCCCTTTCCCCGTCAGCAAGAAGATCACAACAGAGAAAATTGTGAGCAGCCCTAATAGGGTTATCAATGTATGCCTCCGTCTTTTTGATATTTCATCAGTTAATGTTTTTGGGCCTGTGCGTTCGATTCCGGATCGGCGGCGCGACTACTTATCGGCCGGCGCCGATGACCAGGCACTGGCCGTGCCCCTTTTCCAAAAGAATCGAACGGGATTTGAGCGCTACAGGAAAAAGCCGACTATTTGCGGCAGCGTCATTTCCCCGTAAATGCTTGCCGCCGAAAGAATGCCCCATCTTTGTATTTTTTGACGATCTGACGCAAAGGATCTCCGAACTCTTGTATTTGACTCGTATGTGTCTTCGTACATTTTTGAATTCAAGCGATCCGAGCCCCCTCATCTCGCCGCTGCCGCTCAGAAAACATCGAACGATTGGCAACGCATCCTGATAATAATATATTAATTATTATCAGGCTCTGGCGCATCATCTCTCTATATCGCGGCTACCTGGCGATCTATATTGACAACCGCACCGCCGCCACTACAATGCTGGGCACCCGCTGACCCAAGCGATGCTGCGCAAGTCATATGGCCGGATGTGGCTGGATGGCGCAGACAGACAACTATAAATATTCCGCGCACACCTTTTGGAGTGAGACATGACCTACAACGCAGGCCTGAGCGCCTCGTCCGGCAGCACCTTTGAAGATGCCACCTATGCCAAAGTCACCTGGCGGCTGCTGCCGCTGCTGTTCCTGTGCTATGTGGCCTCTTATCTGGACCGCGTCAACGTCGGCTTCGCCAAGCTGCAGATGCTGTCCGACCTCAAGTTCAGCGAAACCGTCTACGGCCTGGGCGCCGGCATCTTCTTCATCGGCTATTTCATCTTCGAAGTCCCCAGCAACATGATCCTGCACAAGGTGGGCGCCCGCCTGTGGATCGCCCGCATCATGATCACCTGGGGCATCATCTCGGGCGCGATGGCGTATGTCACCACGCCGACCATGTTCTACATCATGCGCTTCCTGCTGGGCGTGGCCGAAGCCGGCTTCTTCCCCGGCGTGATCCTGTACCTGACCTACTGGTATCCGGCCGAGCGGCGCGGCAAGATCACCGCGCTGTTCATGACCGGCATCGCCTTGTCGGGCGTGATCGGCGGCCCGCTGTCGGGCTGGATCATGCATTCCATGCCGGGCATCTGGGGCCATACCGGCTGGCAATGGATGTTCATCCTGGAAGCCATTCCTTCGCTGGTCCTGGGCGTGCTGGTCATTGTCTACATGAAAGACCGCATCCGCGACGCGCATTGGCTCAACGAGCAGGAAAAGACCCTGCTGGAAACCAACATCCGCAAGGAAGACAGCCAGAAAGAACATCTCTCGCTGTCGGAGATGTTCGCCAACGGCCGTGTCTGGCTGGGCGCGCTGATCTACTTCTGCTTCGTCATGGGTCTGTATGGCGTGAGCTTCTGGCTGCCGACCATCATCAAGACCACCGGCGTCACCGATCCGCTCAATGTCGGCTTGCTGACGGCGATTCCCTACGCCTTCGCCGCCGTCGCCATGGTGCTGATCGGCCGCAGCGCCGATGCCCGCCGCGAGCGCCGCTGGCACGTCGCGATCCCGGCCTTCCTGGGCTGCGTGGGCCTGCTGGCCTCGACCGTGTACGACCACAACACCGCGATGGCGATGGCTTCGCTGACGCTGGCCAGCGTCGGCATCCTGACCACCCTGCCGCTGTTCTGGAGCCTGCCGACGGCCTTCCTGTCGGGCACCGCGGCGGCGGCCGGCATCGCGCTGATCAACTCGCTGGGCAACCTGGCCGGTTTCGTCAGCCCGTTCCTGGTGGGCTGGCTCAAGGACACCACCCAGAGCACCAATGCCGGCATGTATGTGCTGGCGGCCTCGCTGGTGGTCGGCGGCCTGTTGACCCTGGCCCTGCCGGCCAGGCTGGTGAACAAGTAATACGCTGCCCTGTTGCGGCATACGCGAAAACGGCGGCTCTTTCGGGAGCCGCCGTTTTTTCATTGCGCCATGGCTGGCTCATCTGCGCTCGCCTGCGCAGCGAACCGGGCCGCTGCGCTCAATACCGCCAGAATCGACGCGGTAACGATGTTCGCATGCCGGCCCACGCCAAAGCGCGAACCGGGCACACCGGGCATGGCCGCCTCTACGATGGCCAGCGCCATGGCATCGGAGCCTGCGCCCAGGCTGCGCTCTTCATAACTGTCGATGCGCAGCGGCAGGCCCAGCGCCGCCACCGTCGCGGCGATCGGGCCGTTGCCGGTTCCCTGGCAGGTCTTGAGGCTGCCATCCGCATGCGCCAGTTCCAGCGCGATGCCTTGCCCGTCGGCGTGCTCGAACAGGCGGTGGCTGCGATAAATGACGCCCGGCCGCTCCCGCACCGGGGCCAGGTAGGTGCGCTCGAACGCGTCCCAGATTTGCTCGCTGCTCAGTTCCGTTTCGCTGGCGTCGGCCAGCGCCTGGACAATGGCGCTGAACTCCACCTGCATGCGGCGCGGCATGACGATGCCGTGGTCGCGTTGCAGCAGATACGCAATGCCGCCCTTGCCCGACTGGCTGTTGACGCGCACGATGCTGTCGTAAGTCCGGCCCAGGTCTTTCGGGTCGATCGGCAGGTAAGGCACGCGCCAAGGGGTATTCGCCTTTTGCGCGGCGAAGCCCTTGGCGATGGCATCCTGGTGCGAACCGGAAAATGCCGTGAAGACGAGGTCGCCCACATACGGGTGGCGCGGATGAATGGGCAAGGCGGTACACTCCTCGGCCACGCGCGCGACCGCCGCGATGTCGGAGAAATCCAGCCCCGGCGCGATGCCCTGGGTGTACAGGTTCAGCGCCAGCGTCACCACATCGACGTTGCCGCTGCGCTCGCCATTGCCGAACAGGCAGCCTTCGACACGCTGCGCGCCGGCCAGCATGGCTTGCTCGGCGCAGGCCACGCCGGTGCCCCGGTCGTTATGCGGATGCACTGACAGCACGATGTGCTCGCGCCGCTCCAGCCGCCGGTCCATCCATTCGATCTGGTCGGCGAAAACGTTGGGCGTGGAGACTTCGACCGTGGTCGGCAGGTTGATGATCATCGGCCGCCGCGGCCCGGCATCCCAGGCGCGAATGGCGGCATTGCACACCGCCAGCGAGACCTCCAGCTCGGCCATGCAGAAAGTCTCGGGCGAGTATTGCAAGATCCACTCGGTTTCCGGGTGCGCCGCCGTCAGCCGTTTAAAGAGCGCGATATGGCGTTCAACCATCTCGATGATCTGCGGCACGCTCATGCCGAAGACGATCTCGCGCCAGGCCGGCGCGATGGCGTTATAAAAATGCACGATCACGCGCCGCGCGCCGGCCACGCTGCGCACGGTTTCGGTAATCAGGTCATCGCGCAATTGCGTCATGACCATGGGCGTGACATCTTCGGGGATCTGACCGGCGTCGATGAGGTGGCGCACGATCTCGAAATCGGTGCGCGAGGCGGCGGGAAAACCGACTTCGATTTCCTTGAAACCGATGCGCACCAGTTCATGGAACAAGCGCAGCTTGCGCTCGCGGTTCATCGGCTCGAACAGCGCCTGGTTGCCGTCGCGCAAGTCGGTGGACAACCAGACCGGGGCTTGCGTCAGGACGCGTGAGGGCCATTGGCGGTCGGCGAGATCGACCGGGGAGACGGGACGGTATTTCTGGGAAGGATCGGTCAGCATGAAAAACTCCAGGGGGATCGTTGACACCCGATTCCCCTAGCCTGCAACAAGCTGACGACGGTCGGGGTCAGGGGAAATCAGGGTGGGTCATGGCGCCAACGGACGCGCGCGGACCCCGACCGGGAGCCAGCGGTAGTAGCCGTTGCGAAAGAGTGAATGCGGACATGCGTGGAATGAACCCGGAAGATTGAGTGACGGGGAATATTATTAGGCTTGCGTGCGTCGTCCATCTACATAAAAATAGACAAATTCTTTATTGATTTGGACAAACTGCACTGGCATGGGCTTTTTCTCCCCCGAAGACGGCAGCCATGCGCTCGACCTGAGCGCCCGGGAAGCCCGCGGCTTGCCGATATTCGGTGTCGCCGTGCGCTACCCGGCCGGCCATGTCGTGCCCATGCACGAGCATCCGCACGGCCATCTGATCTATGCGGATCGCGGCCTGTTGCGGGTGGAGGCAGCAAGCGGCCAGTGGCTGGTGCCGCCCACGGCAGCGGTCTGGCTGCGACCGGGCGTGGCGCACCGGCTGGTGGTGCCGGTGGCGCTGCAGGCGCATGGCCTGTTCGCGCGCGAGGATGTCTGTGCCCGCCTGCCGGCGACCGATTGCGTCGTTCATGTATCCGGACTGCTGCGCGAGCTGATCATGGCGCTGACCCGGGCCGATGCCCCGGCCGCCTCCCTCGAACGCATGCATTTGCTGGGCGCCCTGTTGACCGAGGAACTGCACGCCCAGCCCGTTCTTCCGTTTCATCTGCCGTGGCCGGCCGGCAGTGCTGGCGACGCCGATGGTCCGATACGCCGCGTATGCCAGGCGCTGCTGGACAATCCTGGAGATACCGCCACCGCCGCCGAATGGGCGGCCAGGCTGGCGTTGGGCGAAAAAACCTTCCACCGGCGCTTTCTGCAGTCGACCGGCATAAGCTTCGGCAAATGGCGCCAGCAGCTGCGGCTGATGTCGTCGCTTACCCTACTCATGCAAGGAATGCCGATCATCCAAGTGGCGCTGGCAAGTGGCTACGATAGCCACAGCGCCTACACCACGGCATTCAGCAAGCAATTCGGGCAACCGCCTTCCGCATTTGCCGCGAACAGGTAGGAATCCGTTCAACGGCCTTTCAAGGACTTTTTTTCATGGATTTCCTGCGGCGCCAGCAATTGGCGCATGGCCAGCCGCACGGCGTCGGCATGGGTGGCTTGCGGATGCAGGCGCTTCTGTTCACCGATCAACCGATCGACATGGGCGCGGTCGCCGTGGCATAGCTCGGTCATGCGCGCGGTCAGTTCGAGATAGCCTTCAGGGTCGTGCAACCGCTGTCCGCTGCGCTCCACATGCCGCAGCCAGGCACGGTCGGCGGCATAGACGGCGAGAACCCCGACGGCAAGAAACAGCAACCAGTTGAGCATGGATGGCGCTCCGGCAAAAAATGCCGATTGTGGGTACGTCCCGGCCGGTCCGCCATCGGCGGCATCCGAGAAAACCGATGAGAAAACCGATTATTTGCGCAATGTCAGAGCGACAGCCAGTCGCGCTGCACCCGGGCGTCGTCCAGCAATTGCGACGGCGTGCCGTGGAACACCACTGCGCCGCGCCCCATCACGTAGAGCCGCTGGGAAATATCCAGCGCGATGGTTTGCCGCTGCTCGATCAGCAGCACCGCCACGCCGCGCTCGCGCAACTGCCGCAGGTAGCCGGCCACCTGCTCCACCATCTGCGGCGCCAGGCCTTCGGTCGGCTCGTCGATCAGGATCAGCCGGGGATTGCCCATCAGCGCGCGCGCCAGCGACAGCATCTGCTGCTCGCCGCCCGATAAGGCTCCGGCTGCCACCTTGCGCCGCTTGTGCAGCGACGGGAACATGGCGTACATGTCATCGAAGCGCCAGCCATCGGCGGGCTGCTTGCCGCTCTTTTGGCCCAGCCGCAGGTTCTGCTCCACCGTCAAGGTGGGAAAGACGTCGCGGCTTTCCGGCACATAGGCGATGCCCCGGTGGGCGATGCCATACGTCGGCAAACCGGCGATATCCGCGCCGCCAAAGCGCACCATGCCTTCGCTGCGCACCAGACCGACCAGAGCCTTGAGCAAGGTCGAGCGGCCCGCGCCGTTGCGCCCCAGCACGCTGACGATCTCGCCCGCGCCGACCTCCAGGCTGACGCCTTGCAGCACATGGCTCTGGCCGTACCAGGCGTGCAAATCCTGCACTTCCAGCAACGGGCTAGACATGGCGGCTCCGGTTCAGGTAAAGGCGCTGCACCTCGGTATTGGCGCGGATGCTGCTGGCGTCGTCGCAGGCGATCACGCGGCCGTTGTCCATGACCGCGATGCGGTCGGCCAGGTTGAACACCACTTCCATGTCGTGCTCCACCATCAGCAAGGTCTTGCCAACGGTGACTGCGCGGATCAACGCCACCATCGCTTCGGCCTCGGCGCGGTTCATGCCGGCGGTCGGCTCATCCAGCAGGATCACCGAGGCATCGGCGGCGATGGTGACCGCCACTTCGAGCGCGCGCTGGTCGGCATAGCTGAGTTCGCCGGCGGGCACATGCGCGCGCGCCTGCAGGCCGACCTGCTCCAGCACCGCGCCAGCGCGCTCGGCGGCATCGCGCAGGCGGCCGATGCGGCGCCAGAAGGCGTAGCGGTAGCCGAGTTTCCACAAGACGGCGCAGCGCACGTTCTCAAAGGCCGACAGGCGCGGGAACAGGCTCGATATCTGGAAACTGCGCGCCAGCCCCATGCGGTTGATCTGTTGCGGCGCCAGGCGCGTGATGTCGGCGCCATGCAGCAGGACGCTGCCGCCATCGGCGCGGTAACGCCCGGAAACCAGGTTGAACAGGCTGGACTTGCCGGCGCCGTTGGGGCCGATCAGCGCGCAGCGTTCGCCGGCGCGCAGTTGCAGGTCGACGCCGCCGATGACTTCGGTGCCGTCAAAGGCCTTGCGCACGCCGCGCAGCTCAAGCGCATGGACGCTGCTCATGCCGCCTCCCGCCGTTGCGCCTGTTCGGACAATTCCACCTTCTTCCACGCGGCGCTCCAGCTTGCCGACCACGGCCGGCGCAGGCCGGCAATCGCACCGATGCCGACGCCAACCAGCACGACGGCCAGCAGCCAGGCCGAGACCGCATGCACATCGATACGCAATCCGAACAACACCACCGGCGCTACGCCGCTGCCACTGTCGCTGCCGATGTTGGCCAGGCTGCCCAGGCTCAGTTGGTAAAGCATTTCGGTAGCGAGGACGATGCCCGCCAGCACCAGCAAACCGGACAATGCCAGCGCCGCCAGCAAGCGCGCCAAGGCAGCATCCAGCGCCCTTGCCCGCATGACGCGAACGAAGTTGTCCACCAGCTTGGCCAGCCCGCCGGGCAAGGCCATCACGATCAGGATGAAGAACGCGCCAAGGTAGAACTGCCAGGCCTGGGTATAGGCCGACAGCAGCGAGGCGAACAGCACCCCGACCACGCCGCCGATGATGGGGCCGTAGAAGAAACCGGCGCCGCCGATGAAGGTGAACAGCAGGATGGAGCCGGAACGCAGCGCGCCCACGTATTCGGCGCTGACGATCTCGAAATTGATGGCCGACAGGCCGCCCGAAACGCCGGCGAAGAAGGCCGACAGGATCAGCGCCAGGTAGCGCACGCGCTGCGGATCGTAGCCGATGAAGGCGGCGCGTTCCGGGTTGTCGCGCACGGCATTGAGGATGCGGCCCAGCGGCGTGTGCTTCAGGGCATGGATGGCGACAGCGCACACCAGCAGCCAGCCGGCGATCAGGTAATACACCTGGATCTGCGGGCCGTAGCTGATGCCCATGACCGGTTCGCCCACCACCCGGTTGCCGGAAATGCCGCCTTCGCCGCCGAACAGGTCGGGGAACATCAGGGCGCATGCCGATACCAGCTCGACCAGCCCCAGCGTGATCATCGAAAAGGTGGTGCCGGCGCGGCGCGTGGTCAGGTAACCGAAGACCACGCCGCACAGTGCGCCGACCAGGCCGCCGGCCAGCGGCACCAGCGTGATCGGGAAAGGCAGGCTGCCGTCGCCGATGCGGTTCATCAGGTGGATGGCGCCGAATGCGCCCAGCCCCGAATACACCGCGTGACCGAACGACAGCATCCCGCCCTCGCCCAGCAGCATGTTGTATGAGAGGCAGAGCAGCACCATGGTGCCCATCTGCGACAGCAGAGACAGCGCCGCGCTCTGGGGGAACACCAGCGGCGCGGCCAGCAGCGCCAGCGCGAAACACAGCCAGGGGAACAAAGGACGATTCATCGCTTCACCCTTCCCGCTTGCCCATCAGGCCCTTGGGCCGCACGATCAGCATCGCCACCAGCAGCAGGTACGGCAGGATCGGCGCGACCTGCGCCAGCGTCAGCCGCAGCACCGGCGCCAACGGACCGGAAGACGGGATGTCCAGGCCCAGCGCCCCCAGCATGCCGGCCAGCGAATAATCGAGCGCCACGGCGAAGGTCTGCATCATGCCGATCAGGATGGAGGTGATGAAAGCGCCGGCCAGGGAGCCCAGCCCGCCCACCACCACCACCACGAAAATGATGCTGCCCACCGCCGCCGCCATGCCGGGTTCGGTGACGAAGGCATTGCCGCCGATCACCCCGGCCAGCGCCGCCAGCGCGCAGCCGCCGCCGAACACCAGCATGAATACGCGCGGCACGTTGTGGCCGAGCGCTTCGGCCATCTGCGGATGGGTCAGCGCGGCCTGGATGGTCAGGCCGATGCGGGTATGGCGCAGCAGCAGCCAGATGGCCAGCAGCATGAGCCCGGCCACCAGCAGCATGAAGCCGCGATAGACCGGGAACGCGGTCGAATACAGCGTAAACAGCGTGCCGTCCAGCCCGGCCGGGATACGGTACGGCACCGGCGAGCGGCCCCACACCAGTTGCACCAGCTCCACCACCAGGTAGGACAGGCCGAAGGTAAACAGCAGCTCCGGCACGTGGCCGTAGCGGTGCACGATGCGCAAGCCGTAATGTTCGACCAGCGCGCCGGCCAGGCCGACCAGTACGGGCGCGAGGAACAGCGCCGGCCAGAAGCCGAGCACGCTGGAGATCGAATAGGCCACATAGGCGCCCAGCATGTAGAAGCTGGCGTGGGCGAAGTTGGGCACGCCCATCATGCTGTAGATCAGCGTCAGCCCGGAGGACAGCATGAACAGCAAAAAGCCGTAGCCCAAACCGTTCAGGAAGGTGATCAGTGCGAATTCCAAGGATGCCTTTGCAGCGCGGTACGGAAATTGCCCTCCCGCAATCGCGGCAGAGCTCAAAAGTAGCGCGATCCTATGGGATTAGCGGTTCTCTGTCAAAATGACGGATTACGTGCGGATGCCCCGCCACGCGCTTGCGATCGGCGCCGACGGCACCATTTACCTGCCATGACCATCACTTCAGACGCCCCGGCCGCCTTGCCGGCCTTCGGCAACCGCTTCGCCGACTTGCCGCCGGCCTTTTACACGCGCCTGCAGCCGACCCCGCTGCCCGCGCCCTATCTGGTCGGCTTCAGCGATGAGGCGGCCGCCACCATCGGCATGAGCCGCGCCATGCTGGACGATCCCGCCTGGCTGGACGTATTCACCGGCAACCGCATCGCCGACGGCTCGCAGCCGCTGGCAGCGGTGTACTCCGGGCACCAGTTCGGCGTATGGGCCGGGCAATTGGGCGACGGCCGCGCGATCTCGCTGGGCGATGTGCCCGCCGCCGACGGCCGCGGCCGCATCGAACTGCAATTGAAAGGCGCCGGCCAGACGCCCTATTCGCGCATGGGCGACGGCCGCGCCGTGCTGCGTTCGTCGATCCGCGAATTTCTGTGTTCCGAAGCCATGGCCGCGCTGGGCATCCCGACCACGCGGGCGCTGGTGGTGACCGGCTCCGACCAGCGCGTCATGCGCGAGACCGTCGAAACCGCCGCCGTGGTTACGCGCATGGCGCCTAGTTTCATCCGCTTCGGCTCGTTCGAGCATTGGTACTACAACCAGCGCTTCGACGAACTCAAGGTGCTGGCCGATGCCGTGCTGGAACAGTTCTATCCCGAACTGCTGCGGCAGGAAAACCCCTACAAGGCGCTGCTGACGGAAGTCACCCGCCGCACCGCCGAGCTGATGGCGCAGTGGCAGGCGGTCGGCTTCATGCATGGCGTGATGAATACCGACAACATGTCGATCCTGGGCCTGACGCTGGATTACGGCCCGTTCGGCTTCATGGAAGCGTTCGATGCGCGCCATATCTGCAACCATACCGACCAGCAGGGCCGCTATTCCTACCAGATGCAGCCGCGCATCGGCCAGTGGAACTGCTTCGCGCTGGGCCAGGCCATGCTGCCGCTGGTGGGCAGCGTGGAAGACACCGAAGCCGCGCTGGCCGGCTATGAAGCGACATTCGAAGCCAAACAGGATGCGCTGCTGCACGCCAAGCTGGGCTTGCAGACCTTCCAGCCCGATGACGACAAGCTGATCGACGCCATGTTCGCCATCCTGCAGGGCAGCCATGTCGATTTCACGCTGTTCTTCCGCCGCCTGGGCGACTTGCAGGTCGACAACCCGGCCGCCGATGAGCCGCTGCGCGACCTGATCATCGACCGTCCCGCCTTCGACGCCTGGGCCGCGCAATACCGCCAGCGCCTGCGCGCCGAAGACAGCGACGATGCCGGCCGCCGGCTTGCAATGCACGCGGTCAACCCCAAATACGTGCTGCGCAATTACCTGGCCCAGGTCGCCATCGACCGTGCCCGGCAAAAGGATTTCTCGGAAGTGGAAAAACTGCAGGCCATCCTGCGCCGCCCGTTCGACGAGCAGCCCGAGCACGACAAGTACGCCGGCCTGCCGCCCGACTGGGCCAGCCACCTGGAAGTGAGCTGCTCTTCCTGAAAACCATTACACTTCCGGCAACGCCATCGCATCAGCATTACAGGAGCCAGACATGACCAAACGCGTAGAAAAGACCGAAGCCGAGTGGCGCGAGCAACTTGAGCCGATCGAATACCAGGTAGCCCGCGAGGCCGCCACCGAGCGCGCCTTCACCGGCCGCTACTGGGACCACCACGAAGCTGGCACCTATACCTGCGTCTGCTGCGACACGCCGCTGTTCACCTCGGACGCCAAGTTCGATTCCGGCTGCGGCTGGCCCAGCTACTTCGAACCCATCGATGCCGCCAACGTGCGTGAAAAAATCGACCGCAGTTATGGCATGATTCGCACCGAGATCATCTGCAACGTCTGCGACGCCCACCTGGGCCACGTCTTTCCCGACGGCCCGCCGCCGACCGGACTGCGCTATTGCATCAATTCGGCGTCGCTGCGGTTCGACCCGGCCTGACGGCCCGGCGGGCGCCGCGGCCGGTTCCTATCGATTACCCCTCTTCCAGAAAAGCCCACGCAATGAAGTTTCTGTTCGACCTGTTCCCCATCATCCTGTTTTTCGGCGTGTTCAAATGGGCCGAAGGCCACCCCTCGACCGCGCAGGAACTGGTGATGCAATACCTGGGCGGCGCCATGTCCAGCGGCACAGTCACCGCGGCGCAGGCGCCCATCCTGCTGTCGACGGCGGTGGCGATCGTCGCCTCGCTGGCGCAGATCGCCTGGCTGCTGATGCGCCGGCGCAAGATCGACGGCATGCTGTGGGTGTCGCTGGCGATCATCGTCGTCTTCGGCGGCGCCACCATCTATTTCCGCGACGACACGTTCATCAAGTGGAAACCGACCATCCTGTACTGGTGCTTCGGCGTGGCATTGCTGTTCTCGCAATTGCTGCTGAAGAAGAACCTGATCCGTGTGATGATGGAAAAGCAGGTCAGCCTGCCGGAGCCCGTCTGGCCCCGCCTGAACCTGGCGTGGATCTTGTTTTTCGCCGCCATGGGCGCGCTCAACCTGTACATCGCGTTCAACTACACGCTCGATACCTGGGTGAACTTCAAGATGTTCGGCAGCATGGGCTTGATGTTCGCCTTCATCATCGGCCAGAGCCTGTTCCTGTCGAAGTACATGAAAGACGCCGAATGAGCGCCGCCGATACGCGGCCCGAACGCATCCGCGAACGGCTGATTGCAACTTTCTCGCCCAGCCAGTGTCTGGTCGAGGACGAGTCCGCCCTGCATGCCGGTCATGCGGGCGCGGCCTCAGGCGGAGGTCATTACAGGGTCCGCCTCGTCTCCGACTTGTTTGAAGGTAAAAATAGGGTTAACCGCCATCGGCTGGTGTATGATTGCCTGTCCGACCTGATGCAGCAAGAGATCCATGCGCTGGCCATTGTGGCGCTCGCCCCATCAGAGGCAACCGACTGAAATCAAGAACAAAGAACAGACGCCACTCCTTCCTGTTTTCATCTCCATTTTGATTTACTCCTTCATTTTCTAGGATTCAATAATGACATTTAAACCTGCTCGTCTGCTGGTTCTGCTGTTTGCAATCGCTTCGATCCCGGCTGTCGCTCAAAACCTGGCTGTCGTCAACGGCAAGGCGATCCCCTCCTCCCGCGCCGACCTGATGGTCAAGCAGATGACCGCCCAAGGCCAGCCCGACAGCCCGCAACTGCGCGGCGCCATCAAGGAAGAGCTGATCAACCGCGAAATCCTGATGCAGGAAGCCGACAAGCAAGGCCTGTCCAGCAGCCAGGACGTCAAGAACCAGCTGGAACTGGCGCGCCAGTCGATCGTCATCCGCGCCCTGATCGCCGACTACCTGAAGAAGAACCCGGTGTCGGACGCCGACATCAAGGCTGAATACGACAAGTTCAAGGCCCAGGCCGGCGACAAGGAATACCATGCCCGCCACATCCTGGTGGACAAGGAAGAAGACGCCAAGGCCATCATCGCCAAGCTGAAGGCCGGCACCAAGTTCGAAGACCTGGCCAAGCAATCCAAGGACACCGGCTCGGCTGCCAACGGCGGCGATCTGGACTGGGCAACCCCGGCCTCCTTCGTCAAGCCGTTCTCCGACGCCATGGTCGCCCTGAAGAAGGGTGACATCACCCAGACTCCGGTGCAGACCCAGTTCGGCTGGCACGTGATCCAGCTGCAAGACGTGCGTCCGGCCAAGGTGCCGACCCTGGACGAAGTCAAGCCGCAAATCGCCGAAGCCCTGCAACAGAAGAAGCTGCAGGCGTACCAGGAAGAACTGCGCAAGAAGGCCAAGGTGCAGTAACACCCCGGCTTTACGGCGGCCAGCGCTGGCCGCCGGAGCGACATCCGACAAACCCGGTCAAGGTCTCCTTGCCGGGTTTGTTGTTTTACAGGCATGATTTTTTACGCGATTCGCGCCGTCGGGCCTTGCAATGTCCGAATGCCGGCTTCTTGCGCGCGGCATTCCGCTCACTTTTCCATGCACAGTCGCCTTCAGGCGATGCGCCGGAAAAACACCGGGCAACCCATCGATGGATAAGCCCCCAAGAAAAATAATTGTTATTTATTTTTTATCTTTTAATAATTTTTTTATAAATAATTAGAAAAATAAAATAATTCAGCCTCACTTCAATCATTTCACCAATACGCATTCTGCTATTCTTCGATCCTGTCCCAAGCGGGACAAGGCCGTCCGCTCACCAAGCACCAACAGCAAAAGAGCGGCGACAACAGGCATTTCGGGGGAGGCGCACAAGGTCGCTCCGTAATGCCGCACATTACACAACATCGTGGTTTCAGGAGAGACACCTATGAAAAAGAGTTCCTTGCTGCTACTCGCAGCGGGTTTGACCAGCGGCGGCGCGGCGTTTGCACAGACGAACGTGACCATCTACGGCATCGTCGACACCAGCATCCACTACCTCAGCAACGCCAATGCCAATGGCAATGGCGTCGTCCGCCTGGATAATGGCGCGATCGCCAACAGCCGTATCGGCTTCAAGGGTACCGAGGATCTGGGCGGTGGTCTGAAGGCTATGTTCCAATTGGAAAACGGCTTCAGCAGCGATAACGGCGCAATGCTGCAAGGCGGCTCCCTGTTCGGCCGCCAATCGTGGGTTGGCCTGCAAGGCGGCTTCGGCAAGATCCGCATGGGTCGGCAGAATACCCCGCTGTTCGACCTGCTGGCCGACCACTTCGACCCGCTGACCGTAGGTAACTATGCCAGCAACTCCTGGCTGCCGGCCGCCGGCACCTTGATTCGTACCCCTAACATGGTGCGCTATGACAACGACTTCGGCCCGGTGTCGGCTGCGGTCAGCTGGTCCTTTGGCGAAAAGGCTGGTTCGGTGCGCACGGGCAGCCAGTTCAGTAGTTCCCTGCGCTATACCGCTGGCGCCTTCGCGGTTGGTGGCGGTTTCCAGCAAACTGTTAGCCCCGACAACTCCAGCTACAAGGACACTGTCTGGAACCTGTCTGCTTCCTATGACTTCGGTTCGACCAAGGTGTTCGGCGGCTGGTTCAACATCAAGGATGAAACCGGAACGACAGGTGCCTACATGGCAGCCGATAGCGATACCACTGGATGGACCACCGCCAGCACCGTCAAGGCAACTGCCGGCAATCAGCGCAAGGACAATGGTTTCTTCCTCGGCTCCAGCTACAAGGCCACCAGCGCCCTGACCTTGACCGGCGCGTTCTACTACGACAAGAGCAAGAACGTGTCGTACGAAGGCCTGGGCAATGTCGGTGACGGCAAGCGTTACGCCGTGGTCGGCTGGGCGGACTATGCGTTGTCCAAGCGTACCCAGTTGTATGCCACCATCGACTACAACAAGGCCAAGGACGCTGCTGTGTACGAGCTGACCAACTCGGCTTCGGGCAAGAACAGCCTGACCACCGTGGGCATGGGCATCCGCCACATTTTCTGATCCTGCCTGAACCGCGCCGCATGCCCCACAAAGGCTGCGGCGCAAATCAGACGATTCAGAAAGCAAAAAGCGCAGTTCCTTTCGGAACTGCGCTTTTTTATTGCCCTATCGCGTCAACGGCCCGCCAGGCGGGCCGGCTAGGATTATCCCACCCACTTGCGCGCATTGCGGAACATGCGCATCCACGGCGAATCCTCGCCCCAGGATTCCGGGTGCCAGGACTGGGTGACGGTGCGGAACACGCGCTCGGCGTGCGGCATCAGCACCGTGAAGCGACCGTCCGGCGTGGTCACCGAGGTGATGCCCTGCGGCGAACCGTTCGGGTTGTACGGATACGCCTCGGTCACGGCGCCCTTGTTGTCGACGTAGCGCATGGCGACGATGGCCTTGCTGATGTCGCCGGTCTGCGAGAAGTCGGCAAAGCCTTCGCCGTGGGCGGTGGCGATCGGCGCCTGGGTGCCGGCCATGCCCTGCATGAAGATCGACGGCGAATCCGCCACTTCCACGTTCACGAAACGCGCCTCGAACTGCTCGGACTTGTTGCGGGTGAACTTGGGCCAGTCTTGCGCGCCAGGGATCATCGACTTCAGGTTGCTCATCATCTGGCAGCCGTTGCAAATGCCCAGCGAGAAGGTGTCGCCGCGCTGGAAGAAGCGCGAGAACTGCTCGGCCAGTTGCGCGTTGAACAGGATGGTCTTGGCCCAGCCCTCGCCCGCGCCCAGCACGTCGCCGTAGGAGAAGCCGCCGACGGCGATGAAGCCCTTGAAGTCGTCCAGCTTGGCGCGGTTGGCGATCAGGTCGCTCATGTGCACGTCGACCGCGGTGAAGCCGGCCTTGTGCATGGCGAAGGCGGTCTCGATGTGCGAGTTCACGCCCTGCTCGCGCAGGATCGCCACCTTGGGACGGGCGGCGGCGCCGATGTTGAGGAACGGCGCGGCGATGTCTTCCTGCGGATCGAACGTCAGCTTCGGGCTGATGCCGGGGTCGGCCGCGTCCAGGATGCGGTCGTATTCGGCGTCGGCGCAGGCCGGGTTGTCGCGCAGGCGGGCGATGCGCCAGCTGGTTTCGCTCCAGGCGCGTTGCAGCTCGATGCGGGGCTGGCTGTAGATGTTCTTGGCGTCGCGCAGGAATTCCACCACGTCGCGCTCGTTAAGCTTGCCGATGATGTGGCTGCAGGCGCCCAGGTTGAAGCTGCGCAGCACGTTCATCACGTCCGACTTCTCTTCGGCGCGCACCTGGATCACCGCGCCCAGTTCCTCGTTGAACAGCGCGCGCAGCGTCAGTTCATTGCGGCGCTCGGCCACTTGCGTGGTCCAGTTCTTGGAGTCGCCCCAGTCGGCCGCATGCTCGCCTTCCATGGTCAGGATGTCGAGGTTGACCGAGATGCCGGTATGGCCGGCAAAGGCCATTTCCGCCAGCGTGGCGAACAGGCCGCCGTCGGAACGGTCGTGGTAGGCCAGCAGCTTGCCGTCGGCATTGAGTTGCTGGATGGCGCTGAAGAAGCCCTTCAGGTCTTCGGCGCTGTCCACGTCCGGGGTTTCATTGCCGATCTGCTGCATGACTTGCGTGAGCGCCGAAGCGCCCATGCGGTTCTTGCCGCGGCCGAGGTCGATGACGATCAGCACGGTGTCGCCTTGGTCCTTGCGCAGTTGCGGCGTCAGCACGCGGCGCACGTCCGTCGCCGGCGCAAAACCGGACACGATCAGCGACACCGGCGACGTCACCGACTTGGCGCCGGTGTCGTCGCTCCAGGTGCTGCGCATGGACAGCGAATCCTTGCCCACCGGGATCGACACGCCCAGCGCCGGGCACAGTTCCATGCCCACGGCCTTGACGGTGTCGAACAGCGCGGCATCCTGGCCGGGCTGGCCGCAGGCCGCCATCCAGTTGGCCGACAGCTTGATGTCGCCGATCGCGGCGATCGGGGCGGCGGCGATGTTGGTGATCGCCTCGCCCACCGCCATGCGGCCCGATGCGGGGGCATCGATCACGGCCAGCGGGGTGCGCTCGCCCATGGCCATCGCCTCGCCCAGATAGCCTTCCAGGCCCATCGCGGTCACGGCGACGTCGGCCACCGGCACCTGCCAGGGACCGACCATCTGGTCGCGCACCGTCATGGCGCCCACGCTGCGGTCGCCAATGGTGATCAGGAACGACTTGTCAGCCACGGTCGGCAGGCGCAGCACGCGGTACGACACATCCACCAGGTCCATGCCGGTCAGGTCCACCGCCGGCAATTCCTTGGTTAAGCGCGTGACGTCGCGATGCATCTTGGGCGGCTTGCCCAGCAGCACGTCCATCGGCATGTCGACCGGGCTGTTGTTGTGCTCGGGATCGATCACTTTCAGCTGGCGCTCTTCGGTGGCGGTGCCGACCACGGCGAACGGCGAACGCTCGCGCTCGCACAGGTACCTGAACAGCTCCAGGTGCTCGGGCGCGATGGCCAGCACGTAACGCTCCTGGGATTCGTTGCTCCAGATTTCCTTGGGCGCCAGGCCGGACTCTTCCAGCGGCACCTTGCGCAGGTCGAACAGCGCGCCGCGCTTGGCGTCGTTGGTGATTTCGGGGAAGGCGTTGGACAGGCCGCCGGCGCCGACGTCGTGGATCGACAGGATCGGGTTCTCGTCGCCCAGTGCCCAGCAGGCGTTGATGACTTCCTGCGCGCGCCGTTCCATTTCCGGGTTGCCGCGCTGCACCGAGTCGAAGTCCAGGTCGGCGGTATTGACGCCGGTGGCCATCGACGAGGCAGCGCTGCCGCCCATGCCGATGCGCATGCCGGGGCCGCCCAGCTGGATCAGCAGGCTGCCCGCCGGCAGGTCGTTCTTCTTGGTGTGCTTGGCCGAGATGTTGCCCATGCCGCCGGCGATCATGATCGGCTTGTGGTAGCCCATCACCTCGCCGCCCACGTTCTGCTCGTAGGTGCGGAAGTAGCCGCCCAGGTTGGGACGGCCGAATTCGTTGTTGAACGCGGCGCCGCCCAGCGGGCCTTCGATCATGATCTGCAGCGGCGAGGCGATGCGCTCGGGCTTGCCGTAGATGCCGCCGTCGGCGCGGGGATCGCGCTCGGCCACGGGTTGCGCCACATCGCGCGCGTTTTCCCAGGGCTGCACGGCGTGCGTGACCATCAGGTTGGAGACGGTGAAACCGGTCAGGCCGGCCTTGGGCTTGGCGCCGCGCCCGGTAGCGCCCTCGTCGCGGATTTCGCCGCCGGCGCCGGTGGAGGCGCCCGGGAACGGCGAGATCGCGGTCGGGTGGTTGTGGGTTTCCACCTTCATCAGGATGTGGGTCAGCTCTTCCGACGCCTCGTACACGTTGCCGCGGCCGGCGCCGCGCTGGTAGAAACGCGGCACTGTCGCGCCTTCGATGACCGAGGAGTTGTCGCTGTAGGCCACCACCGTGCCCTTGGGGTTCAGTTGATGGGTGTTCTTGATCATGCCGAACAGCGACTTGTCCTGGGCCGCGCCATCGATGGTCCAGTCGGCGTTGAAGATCTTGTGGCGGCAGTGTTCGCTGTTGGCCTGGGCGAACATCATCAGCTCAACATCGGTCGGGTTGCGCCGGGCCTTGGTGAAGGCGTCCACCAGGTAATCGATTTCGTCGTCCGACAAGGCCAGGCCCAGTTCGACGTTGGCGCGCTCCAGGGCGGCACGGCCGCCGCCGGTCACATCCACCGACTCCAGCGGCTTGGCCTGCAGTTCGGTAAACAGGCCGGCGGCTTGGTCCGGATGGCGCAATACGGTCTCGGTCATGCGGTCATGCAGCAGCGCCGCCACGGCCGGGATGCTGGCATCGGCCAGCTTCTTGGCGCCGCCCAGCAGGCCGCTCTTGACCTGGACGTGGTAGACGATACCGCGTTCGACGCGGTGGATATGGACCATGCCGCAGTTGTGGACGATATCGGTGGCCTTGCTGGCCCAGGGCGAAATCGTGCCGAAGCGGGGAATGACGACGAAGGACTCGCCCTCGTCGCTGCCGTTGAACGGGTCGCCATAGGTCAGCAGGCCGTTCAGGCGCGCCTCGTCTTCCTTGGTCAGGGCGCCTGCGGCATCGACAAAATGCAGGAAACGGCCGGAAACGCCGGTAATGGCGGGATCGACAGCTTGCAGTTGGGACAGGAGGCGTTGGGTGCGGAAAGCGGAAAGGGCATTGGAGCCCGGCAGAATCAGCATGGCGAGGTCGAGGCAGTTGGCTTGAATCGGGAAAACTGGTGCTGGTGCGGCTTGTGGCCGACCCGTGGATCGTGCGCGCGTTTGTCAGCAAAGACCGAATTATACAGTGGACAAGGGTATTCGGCCCACTGAAAGCGGGCGCCTGCGGGCATCCGCGCTGTCATCGACACTTCCTGCCCATGCGTTGTCCCCAACAACACCCGCCGTTCCCGGAATCAGTCAAACAAGCCCCCCTTTGGTCGGAAACTTGCATGACATTCCGGCAATATCGGAGCGGCAAGAGCATTTCGAGGTATCATTCCGGCCGCATCGGAAACGCCGCCGCCAAGGCGGCCGCCCGATGGCGCTGACAACAGCGGCTGATCCGCCATTAAGACAGACAGAGTGAACAACACACATCGACAGATCGCCGTCATCGGCGGGGGACTTTCAGGGATTTGCAGCGCCTACTTCCTGGCCGCCAAGGGGTATGAGGTCGCCGTCATCGAACGGCGTGCCCATGTTGCCGAAGAAGCCACGTTCGGCAATTCCGGCCTGCTCGCGCCCGGCGCGGCCATGCCGCTGACCCTGCCCGGCGCCTTGGCCACCTTCGCCTGCCGTTTCCAGGAAGAACCGCGCGTGCTGCTGGCATCGGGAACCGACCTCAAGCGCAGCCGCTGGATGCGCCAGACGCGCCTGGCCCAGCAGCAGCGCCTGGCCGACAACAAGCTCCGGCTCACCCGCCTGTCGGCTTACGGCCTGGAACTCACACGCCAGTTGCAGGAACATTATGCGATGGAGCATGAAAACAGCAGCGGCGTATTCCATCTGTTCCGCACCCCGGCCGAGGCCGCGCGCATGGCGCCGTTGCAAGAAAGCGCGCAGCAATGCGAGATCCGGCACAAGACGCTCGACACCGCCGCGATCCGCCAGCTGGAACCGGCCTTCTCTTCCGAAGCCGCCCTGGCCGGCGCGCTGTATTACCCGGACGACATCGCCGGCAATTGCGTATTGTTCGCCAAGCAGATGCGCAACGCGGCCCAGGAACTGGGCGTGTCTTTCCATTTCGGCTCGACCGTCAAGTCGATCCAGCCTGAATTCGGCGCACGCGTGGCGCTGGAACTGGAGTCGCCGCACCTGGCCAGCCGCCTGACCATCGATGGCGTGGTGCTGGCTGCCGGCATGCAAACGGCCGAGCTGCTGCGCCCGCTGGACACGCCGCTGCCGATGCGCGCCCTGCAAAGCTATTCGGCGCTGGTGCCGGTCAAGAACCCCGACGATGCGCCCGACATGGCGCTGTTCGACGACAGCTACAAGGTCGCCATGACGCGCCTGGGCAACCGCATCCGCATCACCGGCCTGCTCGGCTTTTTGCCGCCGTCGCAGGCGATCCCGCCCAAGGCCCTGCGCAACCTGCTCAAGATCGCGGGCGACTATTACCCGAACGCCGCCAATTACAACCAGGCGCACTTCTGGAGCAGCACGATCCCGCTCCTGCCCAGCGGCATGCCGCTGTTCGGCCCCACGCGCCACGGCAACGTTTTCGTCAACGTCGGCCACGGCATCGCCGGCTGGGCCGCCGCAGTCGGCTCGGCGCGCGCGCTGGCCGATATGGTCGCCGGCGAGCAGCCGGAAGTGGATCCGGCAGGCTTCCTGCCGCAGGATCTGGCGACGGCCTGACTTCTCCGCCACACCCGACGCCCACCGCAATATCGTTCGGCCAAGTCCCTGCCGTAACTCGTCATCCCGGCGAAGGCCGGGATCCAGTGTCTTTCGTTGTGTCTCGACGGCCGTTGAACGATACTGGGCCCTGACTTTCGCCAGGGCGACGGCGTTTTACTTCGTCGTCGATTTTTTTCATCTGCCGGCGTGCAGCGCATTCTGCGCAATTGACTTAGAATGATTTCGAGGCACAGCCTCACCTCTGCAGTTCATCCCGATCACCGCAACACCAACGCATCAGCGATCACAGCCATGAGCGCGCTCTATTCTGTTGCCGAAATCCGCGAAATCGAGCAAACCGCCCTGTCCGGGCTCCCCTCCTATACCCTGATGCAGCGTGCCGGCGCGGCCGTGGCGGAATACGCGCAGCAACTGCTGTCGTCCACCACGCAATCCTCGCCCTCGGTGCTGGTCCTGGCCGGCCCCGGCAACAATGGCGGCGATGCGCTGGAAGCGGCCTGCATCCTGGAAGAAGCCGGCATCGAAGTCGCCGTGCAACTGCACGCCGACCAGGGCAAGCAGCCCGAGGATGCGCGCCGCGCGCTGGCGCGCGCCCGCGAAGCGGAAATCCAGTTCATCGACGACCTCACGCCGGCCGGCCTGCGCGGACAATCCTGGGCGCTGGTGATCGACGGCCTGTTCGGCATCGGCCTGGCGCGCGCGCCCACGAGCAAGCTGCGCGCCATCATCGATCATGTCAACGGCCTGCCCTGCCCGGTATTGTCCATCGACGTCCCCAGCGGGCTCAATGCCGACACCGGCAGCATCGTCGGCGGCGCCGATGGCGTGGCGGTCAATGCCACCCACACCATCACTTTCATCGGCGACAAGCCCGGCTTGCATACCTGCGAGGGCAAGGACCATAGCGGCCTCATCGCGCTGCAAGCGCTGGACATCGCCCCAGGCTGCTACCGGCCGACCCGCGCCTTCCTGAACGGGCCGGCGCATTTTGCGGCCTCCCTCAAGCCGCGCGCCAACAACTCGCACAAGGGCAGTTACGGCGACGTGATCGTCGTCGGCGGCGCGCGCGGCATGGCCGGAGCACCGGTGCTGGCGGCGCGCACCGCGGCGTTTGGCGGCGCCGGCCGGGTCTACCTGGCGTTTGTCGACGACGGGCCGGCCTACGACAGCATGCATCCGGAACTGATGTTCCGCGTCGCCGACCGCGTCGAATTCGGCGCCAGCGCGGCGCTGGTGGTCGGTCCCGGCATGGGCACCTCGCGCCACGCGCACGACATCCTGGCCCGTGCGCTCGACAGCCAGGCCGACATCGTGGTCGATGCCGATGCCCTCAACCTGATCTCGGCCGAACCGACCTTGCAGCACAAGCTGCACGACCGCCGCGGCGGCAGCGGGGAAATCGCCAGCATCATCACCCCGCATCCGCTGGAAGCCGCGCGCCTGCTCGACACCACGACCCAGAACATCCAGAACGACCGCCCCCAGGCCGCCCGCATGCTGGCGCGCCACTTCAATGCCATCACCGTGCTCAAGGGCGCCGGCACCGTGGTCGCCTTTCCCGATGGCGAGATGGTGATCAACCCGACCGGCAATCCGGCGCTCTCCACGGCCGGCACCGGCGACGTGCTGTCAGGCCTGTGCGGCGCGCTGCTGGCGCAAGGCTGGCCCCTGCGCGCCGCCGCGCTGGCCGCCACCTGGATCCACGGCGCCGCGGCCGACCGGCTGGTGGCGCAAGGCCTGGGCCCGGTCGGGCTGACTGCGAGCGAATTCATCCCGGCCATCCGAGCCGTGTTCAACAACATCATCCGAGACCATGTCCACCAGCGCCCTGCCGCAATTCCGAGTCGTACATACACCTAAGCTCTGGCTGGGGATCATCTTTCTGGTCACTGGTTTGTGGACGCTGTCCCTGCTGGACGCGGCCGGCAAGCTGCTGGCCATTTCCGGCTACCACGTGGTGATGATCGCGTGGATGCGCTATACCATCAACGTCCTGTTCATGGCGGCCACGATGGTGCCGCTCTACCAGAAACGCACCGGACGCAGCATCTTCCGCTCCAACCGGCTGGGCCTGCAGATCGGCCGCGGCACCCTGCTGCTGGCGTCGACGCTGATCTTTTTCTCGGTATTGAAGGTTGTGCCGCTGGCCGAAGGCACGGCGATGAATTTCTGCGCGCCGCTGGTGGTGCTGGCGATCTCGCCGTGGCTGCTGGGGGAACGGGCGTATGTCTCGCGCTGGATCGCGGTGCTGGTCGGCTTTACCGGGATGCTGATCGTGATCCGCCCCGGCGGCGACATCCCGCCGCACGGCGTGGCGCTGGGCTTGCTGTCGGCCTGCACGATGGCGCTCATGTCCATCCTCAACCGCAAGGCCAACCAGGCCGACGACCCGATGGTGACGCTGTTCTACGGCGCGCTGATGGGCAGCGCGCTATCCACGCTGGCGGTGCCGTTCTTCTGGAGTTCGCATACGCCGGACCTGGTCGAATGGGCGATCCTGATTTCCACCGGCCTCACCGGCACCATCGGCCACTTCCTGCAGAACAACGCCTACCGCCACGCCGAGGCCTCGGTGCTCACGCCCTTCTTCTACGCCCAGATCATCTCGGCATCCGGCATGGGCTGGCTGGTGTTCGGCCAGTTTCCCGACCACATCACTCTCATCGGCATCGCCATCATCTGCGCCAGCGGCATGGGCATCGCCTATGTCGAGCACAAGCGCGCGCATCCGCTGCCGCCGGCCGATCCGATGGAAGCGGTCTGAACCTCAGGTTCAGGTATTGCCGGCAAGGCGGCCGGCAGCGATGGTGATGGTGCGCGCGCAGCGCGCGGCGATGGAATTGTCGTGCGTCACCAGCACCAGCGTGGAGCCGCGTTCCTGGTTCAGTTCGAACATCAGCTTGATCACCGATTCGCCGGTGGCGGCATCGAGGCTGCCGGTGGGCTCGTCGGCGAACAATAGCGGCGGCTCGGTGACGAAAGCGCGCGCCAGCGCCACGCGCTGCTGCTCGCCGCCGGAGAGGTATTTCGGATAATGCTTGAGACGGCTGCCCAGGCCCACGCGCGCCAGCATCCGTTCGGCCTTGGCGCGCGCCTCGCCGTCGCCGCGCAACTCCAGCGGCAGCATCACGTTTTCCAGCGCGTTGAGGTGGCCGAGCAACTGGAAGGACTGGAACACGAACCCCAGCTTGCGCTTGCGCAGCGCCGCGCGGCCGTCTTCATCGAGGGCGAAGATGTCTGTGCCATCCAGCCGCACGGAACCTTCGCTGGGGGTATCCAGTCCAGCCAACAGGCCCAGCAGCGTGGATTTTCCGGAACCCGACGCGCCGACGATGGCCAGCGTGGTGCCGGAGGCCACGGTAAAATCGATGCCGGAAAGAATCGTGAGCTGGCCGGATTCGGCCGATGCATCGGCAACGCGTTTGGACAACTGAAGGACTTCAATGGCGGGAACAGCAGAAATGGCGACAGGATCGGCAGCAATGGCGGCAGCGGAATCGGGCATGCAGGGCATTCAGGCAAGAAGGATGGCGACATTCGCAGCGCGAACCGGCCTCAAGGCATGGTTGCGGCTGCTGGCGGGCATCGCCCTGATGCTGGCGGCGATGAGCGCCTATTCTGCCCCAAAAACCCTGCTCGTGCTCGGCGACAGCCTGTCGGCGGAATACGGACTGGCGCGCGGCACCGGATGGACCCGGCTGCTGGAGCAGCGCCTGCAGCAACACAAGGTCGATGCCGTGGTGATCAACTCCAGCATCAGCGGCGACACCACCATCGGCGGCAAGAATCGCCTGCCTTCTCTGCTGGAAAAGAACAAGCCCGATATCGTCGTGATCGAACTGGGCAGCAACGACGCCCTGCGCGGCCTGCAGCTCAACACCACGCAAGACAACCTGCAGGCCATGATGGACCTGGCGCGCCAGAGCAAGGCCAAGGTGCTGCTGGTGGGCATGCAGATCCCGCCCAACTACGGCGCCGACTACACGCGCCGCTTCACTGACATGTTCCAGCGCCTGGCCAGGCAGAACAAGGCGCCGCTGGTGCCCTTCTTCATGGATGGCATCGCCGCCAACATGGAGCTGTTCCAGGCCGACCGCATCCATCCCAACGAACAGGCGCAAGCCATGCTGCTGGATAACGTCTGGCCGCATTTGAAGCCGCTGGTCGGATTGAAATAAGCACCCTCATCGCCCCCGTTCGGGCGGCCCTGATTCGGGCTGGGCAGGCGCGCTCCCTTCGATACGCCGCCAGGCGGCTACTCAGGGCGAACGGGCTTGGTTGAACCGCTCAGTGCCGCGCATACAGCGCCAGGAACCGGCGCAGCAAGCCGGTCGATTGCGGCGTTTCGCTGACTTTCTCGCACAGCGCCGCGGCGTCGATGCCGCAACCGCGATACACCTCGGCGTAGTAATTGAGGTGAGCCCGCACGAAATCCGGCGAGAATTCCGGGTGAAACTGGGTCGAATAGATGTTTTCCGCATGCTTGAGCATGTGGTGCGGATCCAGCGGCGAGCGCGCCATCACGACTGCTTCCGCCGGCGGGCGCAGCACCGACTGCATGTGCAGCATGTGCGCCGGGAAAGTGGTCGGCAGCTCGCCCAGCAAGGCATCCTTGCGGCAGCAGTCGTAGGTTTGCACATGCATGGTGCCGGCGGCGCGGCCGGCCGGGTTGTAGCCGACTTCGCCGCCGAAGGCATAGGTCAGCAACTGGTGGCCGTAGCAGATGCCGAACATCGGGGTCTGTTCCGCCGCCGCATCGCGCAGCCATTCGGCGGTGCGCTCGCTCCAGTCTTCCTTGTCGGTCACCATGGCGGGCGAACCGGTGATGAAGACGGCGCGGTAGGAACAGGGCGAGCGCAAGGCCTGCCCCTGGTACACGGTGACGGTTTCGGTTTCATGGTCGGCCAGTCCGGCGGCAGACTGGATCTGCTGCGCGTAGCCGCCATAGCTGCTCTTGAGGGTCTGGTTGGGATCGCCGGTTTGGATGATCAGGACTGGGGCTGGCATGGAAAACAGTAGTCGGCTATTCAATGGCAAAACATTGCATCGGAAGCATTCCCATCGGGCGATTCCTGATCATGCTACGGCAGCCGGATCACGCCGGGATGAGGCGAACTGCGCTCGGGATGGCAAGCGAAGCATGCTGAAAAATGCTGCGCTGCCTCAATAATGAAACAAAAAAGGCCGCTGGAGAAGCGGCCTGTATAAATTTTTTAGCTGATTGTCGCGCCCATGCACGGATATCATCGGCATGGGGCGCCGCAGGCGCGCCGCTTCACATCTGCGGTGCGTCCTGCGGCTTGGCTGCCTTATTTAGCGGCCTTATTTAGCGGCCTTATTTGGCGGCATCGTCGGCGCTGATCGCGGCGGCGCCCTTCAACAGCTTGGTCTTGGCCTTTTCGCGCAGGTAGCCGAGATAGGCCAGCGCTTCCTGCTGCGACAGCGCATTGGCGATCTGTTCCTGCTCGGCCTTGCGGCGCGCCGCATCCACGGTCTTGGGCTGCTCCACCTTGGTCACGCGGTAGATCTGGTAACCCATGCCCGGCATTTCCACGCCGGTGTAGGCCGGCAGCTTGGCGGCATCGACCTTCATGACGGCATTGAACGCCTCTTCGTTCCAGCCTTCGGCCTTCACGCGCGACACCACCTTGGCCTCGCTGAAGCCGGCGCCGTCATCCTTGGCCTGCAGTTCGGCCAGGCGGGCCTGGCCGGCCTTGGTGGCCAGCGCCTGCTCTTCCTGCTGCAGCACGGCCTTGTGCACGTCAGCCTTGACGTCCTCGAAGGCACGCACGGTCACCGGCGTGTACTGGCTGATGCGGCCGGCCACCAGCGTATTGGGGGCGACCTGCACGGCCTCGGAGTTGTGCCTGGACTTGATCACGTCGTCGGTAAACAGCGCCGCCAGGAACTTGGCATTGTTGTACGGCGCCGCGCCGGCCGCCGGGTTGGGCGCACGCGTGACGCCGGTGGCGGTCTGGATCTTCAGTTTGAGCTTGTCGGAAACCGCCTTGAGGCTGTCGCCGTTTTCGTAGACCAGGTTGTTGAACTGGTCGGCCAGCTCGGAATACTTCTTCGCCGCGATCTGCTTCTTGATCTCGCCGGCGATCTCATCCTTCACCGAGTCGAGCGGCTTGACCGACGCCGGCTTGATGCCGGTGACTTCGATCACGTGATAGCCGAAGTCCGACTCCACCGGATCGCTGATCTCGCCCTGCTTGAGGCCGAAAGCAGCATCTTCGAAAGGCTTGACCATCGCGCCGCGGCCGAAGAAGCCCAGGTCGCCGCCGTTCTCGGCCGAGCCCGGATCTTGCGAATTGGCCTTGGCCAGCTTGGCGAAATCGCCCGGATTCTTGCGCAGCTGGGCCACCAGGCCTGCCGCCTTGGCCTTGGCGGCCTCCTTGTCGGCGGCCGGCGCATCCTTCTTGACGGTGATCAGGATGTGGCTGGCGCGACGCTGTTCTTCGGTCGCATACAGCTTCTGGTTTTGCTCGTAGTAGGACTTGATGTCGTCATCGGTCACCTGCGACTGCGCGGCCACGGCGGCGCCATCGAGCACCACGTATTCGATGCTGGCCTGCTCCGGCGTTTCAAAACGCTTGCCGTTCTTGTCGTAGTAGGCCTTGAGCATCTCGTCGGTCACCTTGACCTGGGAGGCGTAGCTCTCCGGCTTGAAGTTGAGCATCTGCACCGTGCGTTCCTGGTCGTTCAGGTTCGACAGGTTGTCGGCCACGGTCTTGGGCGCGAATGCGGTGTTCTGGATCGCCGCATTCAA
This sequence comes from Herbaspirillum sp. SJZ106, assembly GCF_006715495.1. Lineage (GTDB taxonomy): Bacteria > Pseudomonadota > Gammaproteobacteria > Burkholderiales > Burkholderiaceae_D > Herbaspirillum. The sequence goes on along the minus strand of NZ_VFNI01000004.1, from coordinate 443,068 downwards.
CTGCTGCAGCGCCATTTCGCGGCGCAGGCTGGCCTCATAGCCCTTGGGAGTCATGCCCTGGGCCGCCAGCAGCACGCGGTATTGGTCGTTATCGAAGGTGCCGTCCGGTTTGGTCAGGCCCGGGATTTGCAGGATGCTTTGCTGCAGCGCCTGGTCAGGCACCACCAGCTTGCTGGCCGCCACTTCGGCGCCCAGCGCGCGCTGCGCGATCAGGTTGTCGAGGATGGCGCGGCGCGCCTCGGGGGTATCGAACAGCCTGGTGTCGAACCGATCGCCATAGGCCTGGCGCATGCGTTCGAGCTGCTGGCGATGCGCGGCATCCCACTCTTCCTTGGTAATGGTCTGTCCGGCCACCTTGGCCACGGCGCTGCCGCTGTCGGTCAGGCTGCTGTAGCCCTCCAGGCCGAAGAAAGCGAACGACGGGAAGATGAACAGCAGCAGCAGGAACTGCATCAGGCGCTGGTGGGTACGAATGAATTCAAACATGAATAGCCAATCAATAAACGATCCGGTCAATGAAGGTGCGCGCCCCTCGCTGTCTCGCGCCGGATTCGGTAATAAAAAAGGCGAACTCACGTTCGCCCTGGTCCGGCGGAGCGGGAAACCGCCAGGAAACGCTTCCTGCGGCAAGCCCTCAGGCGCACAACGCACTCAGTCGTGCACGCGCGACATTATACACATGCCCATCCCCGGCAACATCCCCGCACCGGTCGCGGATGCCTGCATTCATTCGCCCATCTGCGCCAGCGCCACGCTGCGCAACTGGAAGCGTCCGTCATTGTTGAACAGCCAACTTTCGGACAATTCGATGCGGCCGTGCCGCAGCAGCGCCTCCGGCGGCTTGGGGAACGGCGCCGTATTCTTCAGGCTGCCCAGCGCGCTGGCCTCGGCCTGCTTGTCGCGGTTGCTGCGCAGTATCTCGCTGTTGACAAGGTTGCCGTCGCGGTCGACCACATACTTGACCACGATCACCGAGCGCAGCAGCGCCTGCGGACGCTCGACATAGACGCTGGTGAAATTGACCTGCGAGATGCGCTTGGCCAGATCCTGCTTGTAGCCATCGGCGGTGGTGGCGGTCGAGGTGCCGTCCGCCGTGGTCTTTTTCTGTTCGATGATGGACCTGGCCAAGTCGTCGCGCTGCTGCTGCGTGCTCTCCGGCCCCGAACAGGCGGCCAGCAATGCCGCCACGCCGATCCTGGCCAGCGTCAGGCGGGACGGCCCGCGATATGCCAGTTTCCTTGTTTGACTCATATTCGTTCTCCCTGCACGTGCGCCGATGGCGGCTGGCAACACAGCGACGCCGTGCGATCCCGCGCCAGCAATCCCGACACTATATCAGTGCCGCCGCCTTCTCCATCAAGCCTGTTTACGCGCCATCCATAACTTCAATCTATAGGTCGGATATTACCCCGCTATCACAGAGGGAGCTGTCATCCAGCAGTCATATTTGCCCCGTAACATCCGCTTGCCTTGAGACCGACAACGTCCCGCAAATGCGCGACAGCGCTCAATTCCTGCAAGCACGGCAACCGATTGCGGCAGCGTTGCGGCCCAGCCGCCCCACCAGCCAGACCAACCAGACGATGCAGACTGCCTCCCACCTTCCGACCGCCTCCCATCCCCATGCCGGCGACCTGTCCCATACCGATGGCGGCGAGGCTTTCCTGTCGGTGCGCGGCATCGACAAGCGTTTCGGCGCCTTCACCGCGCTAGACCGTGTTTCGCTGGAGGTCAGGCAGGGCGAGATGGTCTGCCTGCTGGGACCGTCCGGCTGCGGCAAGACCACCCTGCTGCGCACCATCGCCGGCCTGGAACGCCAGGATGCCGGCAGCCTGCAGGCCGGCGGGCGCGATATCTCGCAGTTGCCGCCGCAGGCGCGCGATTACGGCATCCTGTTCCAGTCGTACGCGCTGTTCCCCAACCTTACCGTGGAAGACAACGTGGCCTACGGCCTCAATGCCGCGGCCGGCCAGCGCAAGCTGTCGCGCCAGCAAAGGCGCGAGCGCGTGGCCGAGATGCTGGGCATGGTGGGCCTGGCCGGCAGCGAGCGCAAATATCCCGGCCAGCTCTCCGGCGGCCAGCAGCAGCGCGTGGCCCTGGCGCGCGCGCTGGCGCCGTCGCCTTCGCTGCTGCTGCTCGACGAACCGCTGTCGGCCCTGGATGCCCTGGTGCGCGAACACCTGCAACTGGAAATCCGCCGCCTGCAAAAGGAATTCCGCATCACCACCCTGATGGTCACGCACGACCAGGAAGAAGCCATGGTGATGGCCGACCGCATCGCCGTGATGAACCGCGGCCGCATCGAGCAATTCGGCACGCCGGACGAGATCTACCGCCGCCCGGCTTCGCCCTTCGTGGCCGACTTCATCGGCCAGTCCAACTGGCTGCCCTTCACCCGGATCTCGGGTTCCCAGGTCGCGGTCGGTTCGCTGCAACTGGAGATCCGGCCGGAGGAAGACGAACTCTCCAGCGGCCGCCTGTTCTGCCGGCCGGAAGCGGTCGACCTGTTCCCCGCCGAGCAAGCCGCCAACCGCTTCCAGGCCCGCGTGATCGACCGCATCTATCTCGGCAACCGTTACCGCATCGCCCTTGCCGCCGATGCCCTGCCCGGGCAAACGCTGATGGCCGACATCATGGCCGGGACGCATGAGCGCCTCGGCGCCATGCATGGCGGCGAAAGCATCTGGATCGCCTTGCCGCGGCAATCGCTGCAGGTCTTCGTCTGATGAGAAACGCCGCCGCGATGCCTCCCACCGCCGCCACCGCCGCCACTGCTAGCAGCGCCATGCCCGAACTGGGAGCGCCGGGCCTGCACAGCGCTGGCGGCCTCAAGTGGCTGCTGCTGGCCGCGCTGCTGCTGGGGCTGGGCGGCCCGCTGGCGTTCATCCTGATGCAGGCGGCGCTCACTCCCGATGGCCGCTGGGCCGGCTTGCAGCCGTTGACCGCCCTGTTTTCCAACATCAATTTCCTGCCCATGCTGGGACGCAGCCTGTGGGTGTCCTTTGTCACCGCGCTGGTCACGGTGCCGCTGGCCTATGTGTTCGCCTACGCCCTGCAGCGCACCTGCATTCCGCTCAAAGGGGTGTGGCGCGGCATCGGGCTCTTGCCGCTGCTGGCGCCGTCGCTGCTGCCTGGCATCGCGCTCATCTACCTGTTCGGCAACCAGGGCTTGTTCAAGGAATGGATGGACGGCAGCATCTACGGTTTCTGGGGCATCCTGCTGGGCGAAGTGTTCTACACCTTCCCGCATGCGCTGATGATCTTGCTGTCGGCCTTGTCGCAAGCCGATGGCCGCCTGTACGACGCCGCCGCCGCCATGGGCTCGTCGCGCTGGCGCACCTTCAAAAGCGTCACCCTGCCGGCCACGCGCTACGGCATCTTCGGCGCCTTTTGCCTGGTATTTACGCTCACCATCACCGATTTCGGCGTGCCCAAGATCGTCGGCGGCGCCTACAGCGTGCTGGCGGTGGAAGCCTACAAAGCGGTGGTCGGCCAGCAGCAGTTCGGCCGCGGCGCGCTGATCGGCCTGCTGCTGCTGGTGCCGGCGGTGCTCACCTTCGCCGTCGACGCCTGGCTGCAGCGCCGCCAGCGCGCCCAGATGAGCAGCCGCTCGGAATCCTATGTGCCGCGCCCGGACTGGCGCCGCGATGGCGCCAACCTGCTGGCGGTGACGGCGCTGGCCGCCGCCATCCTGACCATCATCGCGGTCGCCATCGGCGCCTCGCTGGTCAAGCTGTGGCCGTACAACCTGCAACTCACGCTGCAGCACTACGATTTCGACAACATGGACGGCGGCGGCTGGCTGGCCTACTGGAACAGCCTCAAGCTGGCCTGCGGCACCAGCATCGCCGGCACCCTGGTGATCTTCACCGGCGCCTGGCTGATGGAAAAGACGCGCGGCCCGGCCATGCTCGGCCCGCTGTTGCGGTTCCTGTGCTTCCTGCCGATGGCGGTGCCCGGACTGGTGCTGGGCCTGGGCAGCCTGCTGTTCTTCAACCACCCGGCCAATCCGTTCAATTTCCTGTACGGCACGATGACGCTGCTGGTGCTGTGTTCGGTGGTGCATTTCTACACCACCGCCCACCTGAGCGCCGTCACCGCGCTCAAGCAGCTCGATCCCGAATTCGAAGCCGCCTCGCTGTCGCTGAAGGTGCCCTTGCTCAAGACCTTCGTGCGCATCACCGTGCCGCTGTGCCTGCCGGCGCTGCTGGATATCTTCCGCTACCTGTTCGTATCGTCGATGACCACGGTCTCGGCGGTGATCTTCCTGTACCGCCCCGACACCGTGCTGGCCTCGGTCGCCGTGCTCAACATGGACGACGCCGGCGACGTCGGCCCGGCTGCGGCGATGTCGACGCTGATCCTGCTGACCTCGGCCGCCGCCTCGCTGCTGATGCACGCCGCCGGCAGCCGCTGGATCGTCCGCGCCCAGGCTTGGCGCCGCGGGCGCAGCCACTGACCCGATTTTCCCATCCGGCGTTCCTCGGACGCTTTTTCAACCCAGCCCATCCAAAGGCCATCATGAAAAAAACCAAGCTGTTCAAACTGCTCGCATCGGTCATCGGCGCCGGCATGCTGTTCTCGGCGCAGGCCGCGCATGCCGCCACCACGCTGACGGTCTACACCGCCCTCGAGGCGGACCAGATCAAGGCTTACCAGGCCGCCTTCCAGAAGGCCAACCCGGATATCGAAATCAAGTGGGTGCGCGACTCCACCGGCATCGTCACCGCCAAGCTGCTGGCCGAAAAGGCCAATCCGCAAGCCGACGTGATCTGGGGCCTGGCCGCCACCAGCCTGGCCATGCTGGACAAGGAAGGCATGCTGACCCCATACGCGCCCAAGACCCTGTCCAACATCGATGCCAAGTACCGCAGCGCCGCCAATCCGCCGGCCTGGGTCGGCATGGACGTGTGGGCTTCGGCAATCTGCTTCAACACCGTGGAAGCGCAAAAGCTGGGCCTGCCCAAGCCGACTTCCTGGGCCGACCTGACCAAGCCGGTCTACGCCGGCAAGATCGTGATGCCGCACCCGGCCTCCTCCGGCACCGGCTACCTGGACGTCTCGGCGTGGCTGCAGATGATGGGCGAGGAAAAGGGCTGGGCCTACATGGACGCCCTGCACAAGAACATCGGCCAGTACACCCACTCCGGCTCCAAGCCCTGCAAGCAGGCCGCCACCGGCGAGTTCCCGATCGGCATCGCGTTTGAATACCGCGCCGTGAAGACCAAGAAGGAAGGCGCGCCGATCGACGTGATCCTGCCGTCCGAAGGCCTGGGCTGGGACATCGAAGCCACCGCCATCGTCAAGGGCACCAAGAACCTGGAAGCCGCGAAAAAACTGGCCGACTTCTCCGCCAGCAAGGATGCCATGGCCCTGTATGAGAAGAACTTCGCGGTGGTCGCCATGCCCGGCATCGCCAAACCGGACGAGTTGCTGCCGGCCGACTATGAAAAGCGCCTGATCAAGAACGACTTCACCTGGGCCAGCACCAATCGCGACCGCATCCTGACCGAGTGGAGCAAACGCTACGAAAGCAAGGCCGAGAAGAAGCAATAAGCCGTACGGCCAAGGCAGTACGGCCTGCGCCGCCACCCGGTGGCGCAGGCTGCAAGAGGAACAGCGGCAACCGACGGGCGACGTCAGAGCGCCCGCTTAGAACCTGATTGCGATCTCGATGGGAGTTGAGCAAATGTCATTTCAATCAGGTTCTTCAACGACATCTTTGCAAACAGAACCAGATGGAGCATTCATGAACAGCACCGATCCCCAACACTTCGACCTGGCCGTGGTCGGCTCCGGCATCCTCGGCCTGGCGCACGCCTACGCCGCCGTCAAGCGCGGCCTGCGCGTGGCCGTCTTCGAGCGCACCGGCACCCCGCTGGGCGCCTCGATCCGCAACTTCGGCATGGGCCTGGTCACCGGCCAGCCGCCCGGCATCATGCTGGAGCTGGCCCGCGAAAGCCGCGAGCTGTGGCTCCACCTGTCGACGCGCGCCAATTTCAGCGCGCGCGAAGCCGGCACCCTGCTGTTCGCCCGCACCGAGGCCGAACGCGACGTGCTGCAGGAATTCATGATCGTGCGCGCGCGCCAATACGAATACCGCGCCTCGCTGCTGCAAGGCGACAAGCTCAATACCCTCTACAACGGCCGTTTCAGCCATCACCTCGCGGCCCTGCATGGCACCGAAGACCTGCAACTGTATTCGCGCGAGGCCATGCCGGCCCTGGTGGCCTACCTGCATTCGCAGGGCGTGCATTTCCGTTTCAACACGCTGGTGCATGGCGCTGGCGACGGCCGCCTCTCCACCACCGCCGGCGAATTCCGCGCCGAACGCGTGGTGGTGTGCTCCGGCCACGACTACCAGACCCTGTTCGCCGACCGCCTGCAGGCGATGAACCTGAAGCAATGCCGCCTGCAGATGCTGCGCGTGAAAACCGAAGACGCGCTGCCGCTGACGCACGCGGTGCTGACCGGCCTCTCCTGCACCCACTACGGCGCCTTCTCCGACCTGCCCACCGCGCGCGCGGTACATGCCGAGATCGACCAGACCGCGCCGCTGCTCAACAAGCATGGCATCCACCTGCTGGTCAGCCCGACGCCCTATCAGGAACTGATCATCGGCGATTCGCACTACTACGGCGCCGACTCGCCGCCCTTCAACAGCGAAGAGATCGACCAGTTGATGATCGGCCTGGCCGAAGACACGCTGGCCACCCGCGTGCAGGTGCTCGAACGCTGGCAAGGCGTGTACGGCAGCAAGGGCCCCGGCCCGTTCTCGGCGCTGCCGATCGATGACAAGACCACGGCCGTGCTGATGCATACCGGCATCGGCATGAGCGTGGGACTGGGGTTGGGCGAGCGCGTGGTCAAGGCGCTGCTGGCCGGCGATGCGCTGCCTTCGGGGAGTACCGCCGCGGCGCCTGCGCCAAGCACGGTGCTGGCATAAGGACCGGATAGACTTGTCCGGGCATTCCGCGAGAGGCGATGCGCGGCACCGGCTCCTGGCTTGCGCCAGGTTTCGGTACCGTTAGCCGCCGCAGAAATGCCGCCCGCCCCCGGCGCCAGGCCTGGCCGGCATCGGCCGCCAGAAAATCATTCTTCGACACATCCACCCCGGCCGCTGCGCCGCAAAAACCGCCCTTCCCTTGGCATGCGCGCCGGCATGGCCCCTCCATGCTGCAGCGCAACCGATTTCGCCGCCCTTTGCCTGTAAGCCTGTGTAAGTTTCAAGCAAGTCCTGCGTAAGTTTTGAGTCGCACACTCGCCGCGTGGACAAGTGGGCCATTACGCAAGCAATGCGGAACCAATATCGCAACTTTGTGTATCCGGGGATGGCTGTCGCATCGATCACAACATCTCCGCTGCGTTCTTGCATAACGCCCCATTCGGCCATGCATCAGCCAATCAATTAAAACTAGGAGACCAGCATGACGACAGCTTCAGTCAACACGACTGCGCGCGGCATCACACCTGAGGAACGCAAGGTCATTTTCGCGTCCTCCCTCGGCACCGTTTTCGAATGGTATGACTTTTACCTGTACGGCTCGCTGGCGGCTATCATCGCCAAGCAGTTCTTCGCCGGCACCGACCCCAACACCGCGTTCATCTTCGCGCTGCTGGCGTTTGCCGCGGGCTTCATCGTGCGTCCGTTCGGCGCGCTGGTGTTCGGCCGCCTGGGCGACCTGGTGGGACGCAAGTACACCTTCCTGGTAACCATCCTGATCATGGGCGCGTCGACCTTCATCGTCGGCATCCTGCCCAACTACAACGCCATCGGCATCACCGCGCCGATCATCCTGATCATCCTGCGCATCCTGCAAGGCCTGGCGCTGGGCGGCGAATACGGCGGCGCTGCCACCTACGTGGCCGAGCACGCGCCGGAAGGCCGCCGCGGCGCCTTCACCGCATGGATCCAGACCACCGCGACCCTGGGCCTGTTCCTGTCGCTGCTGGTGATCCTGGGCGTGCGCACCTCGGTGGGCGAAGCCGCCTTTGCCGAATGGGGCTGGCGCATTCCGTTCCTGGTCTCTATCCTGCTGCTGGCCATCTCGGTGTGGATCCGCCTGTCGATGAATGAATCGCCGGCGTTCCTGAAGATGAAGTCCGAGGGCAAGGTTTCCAAGGCGCCGCTGACCGAAGCCTTCGGCCAATGGAAGAACCTGAAGCTGGTGATCCTGGCGCTGATCGGCCTGACCGCCGGCCAGGCCGTGGTGTGGTACACCGGCCAGTTCTACGCGCTGTTCTTCCTGACGCAATCGCTCAAGGTCGATGGCGCCACCGCCAATATCCTGATTGCGATGGCACTGCTGCTGGCCACGCCGTTCTTCATCTTCTTCGGTTCGCTGTCCGACAAGATCGGCCGCAAGCCCATCATCCTGGGCGGCTGCCTGATCGCCGCGCTGACCTACTTCCCGATCTTCAGCGGCCTGACCCACTTCGCCAACCCGGCGCTGGAAGCAGCCCTGAAAAAGGCGCCGGTGATCGTGACCGCGGATCCGGCAAACTGCCAGTTCCAGTTCAACCCGACCGGCACCAAGAAGTTCACCTCCTCGTGCGACATCGTCAAGGCCAAGCTGTCGGCCGCATCGGTGAACTACGAGAACGTGGCCGGCGCACCGGGTTCGGTGGCCACCGTCACCATCGGCGACAAGGTCATCACCTCGTATGACGCCTCCACCTTGTCCAAGGAAGAAGCCGCCGCGAAAGACAAGGCCCTGTCCAAGGAACTGGCTGACGACATCAAGGCCGCTGGCTATCCGAGCAAGGCCGATCCGGACCAGATGAACAAGCCCATGGTCCTGTTGCTGCTGTTCATCCTGGTGCTGTACGTGACCATGGTGTACGGCCCGATCGCCGCCGCGCTGGTGGAAATGTTCCCGACCCGCATCCGCTACACCTCGATGTCGATGCCTTACCACATCGGCAACGGCTGGTTCGGCGGCCTGCTGCCGACCACCTCGTTCGCGCTGGTGGCCTTCAAGGGCGACATCTACTACGGCCTGTGGTATCCGATCGTGATCGCCCTGGCGACCTTCGTGATCGGCCTGTTCTTCGTGAAGGAAAGCGTTCACAACAACATCTACGCCGCCGACTGAATCGGGGCACAGATGGTGGGGGACGCCGTCCTGCCGCAGCTTGGATTGCTTGAGTTGCGCAGGACGGCGGGATCGACAGAAAAAAATTATTCCTGCATTCGTTGGGCCGATCGGAACCGGATATCCGATCGGCTTTTTTATTTGGCGCCGCGCTTGCCTGCCGGCGGCCGCCCTTTCTCCGCATTGCCCGTTTCCGCCGCCGCTTTCTCCTCCACCAGCGCCAGCAAGCCCTGCGCCGCGATCGACAGGCTGCGCTCCTTGGGCGTGACGATCAACAGCGGCCGCACCAGCTCCGGCGCATCCAGCGGAATCGCCACCAGGTTGGGAAGGCGGAACTGGAACAGCGTCAACTCAGGCACCACGCTCACGCCCAGGCCGCTCTCGATTAGCGCCGCCACCGTCGCCAGATGTTCCACTTCCAGCCCGGTATTGACCGTCCCGCCTGGATGCAGCATCGCATCCAGGTGCTGGCGCACGCTGGTCGAGCGCGCCAGGTGGATCAGCGCGCAACCGGCCAACTGGGCCACCTTGATGCGCCGTTTGCCGGCCAGCTTGTGGTCGCGCCGGCACACCAGATAGAACGGATCGGAACACAACGGCCGGGTATCGAATTCCAGCAGCCTGGGCCCCGGCGCGGTCAATGCGATATCGGCCTTGCCGTGGCGCAGCAGATCCAGGCAGTGGTCTGAAATGGCGTCGAACAACTCCACCGTCACCCCCGGGTAGCGCTGCCGATATTGCGCCAGCACCGGCGGCAGCCAGCCGGCCGCCAGCGAAGGCAAGGCGGCAATGGCGACCCGCCCCTTGCGGCGCGCCACATAGTCGCTCATGTCGGAGAAAGCCGATTCGATGTCGGCCACCAATTGACGCGCCACTTCCACGAACAGTTCGCCTTCCGGCGTGAGCGTCACGTTGCGCGTGTCGCGCTCGAACAGCCGTGCGCCGGCGGCGGCCTCCAGTTTCTGGATCATCACGCTGAAAGCCGACTGCGAAACATGGCAACGCTCGGCCGCATGGCCGAAATGGCGGCACTCGGCCAGCGCCAGGAAGGCCTGCAGCAGGCGGGTCGAAATATTGGCGGCCATTATTAATCTTAAAAAACGATTAATTGATCGAAAATACGCACTTTACAGCAAAATCGACCACCACCTACACTCGTTGCGTCGTACTTCAAACCATAAATGCGATGCTCCGCCGCCTGCGGACATCCTCGAATAAAAACCGGAGACATCTATGCTCGCCCTGCTCGGCTTTATCACGATTGTCGTTTTGCTGGCCGCCATCCTGACCAAGAAAATGTCGCCGCTGGCGGCGCTGATCGCCATTCCGTTTGCGGCGGCCCTGATCGGCGGCTTCGGCCTGGGAACCGGGAAATTCATGGTCGACGGCATCAAGAGCATTGCCCCGATCGTCGGCATGTTCGTCTTCGCCATCCTTTTCTTCGGCATCCTCAAAGATGCCGGCATGCTCGATCCGATCATCAACAAGGTCCTGAAAGTGGTCGGCCTGCGGCCCTCGCGCATCGTGCTCGGCTCGGCCATTCTGGCCGCCATCGTGCACCTGGACGGCTCCGGCGCCGTCACCTTCCTGGTGACGATTCCGGCCCTGCTGCCGCTCTATGAGCGCCTGAACATGGACAAGCGCATCCTGGCCTGCGTGGTCGCCATGGCCGCCGGCGTGGCCAATGCCTTGCCCTGGGGCGGGCCGACCTTGCGCGCCGCCGCCGCATTGCATATTCCGGTCGCCGACCTGTATCTGCCGCTGGTGCCGGTGCAGATTTGCGGCATGCTGTTCGTCTTTGCCTGCGCCTGGCTGCTCGGCAAACGGGAAGAACGCCGCCTCGGCCTGACCGCTTCCGGCGCCGCCCCGGCCCTGGCAACGCAGGATGTCGGCGCCGGCTACCACCAGCAGGAACTGAGCAAAGAACAGCGCAGCCTGCGCCGCCCCGGCAAATTCCTGATCAATGTCGTGCTGGTCTTGCTGGTCCTCGGCTGCATGATCACCGGCAAGGTCGATCCCGTGGTCTGCTTCATGATCGGCACCGTACTGGCCTTGTTCATCAATTATCCTGAAGTCGCGCAGCAACGCGCCCGCATCGACGCGCATGCCAAGGCGGCGCTGATGATGGCCAGCATCCTGCTGGCAGCCGGCGTCTTCACCGGCATCATGAAAGGCAGCGGCATGCTGACCGCGATGGCCAAATTCGTCGCCTCCAGCATTCCGCTCGATATGGCGCATCACCTGCCCTTTTTGCTCGGCCTGGTGTCGATGCCGCTGAGCCTGTTGTTCGATCCTGACTCGTTCTATTTCGGCGTCTTGCCGGTATTGGCCGAAGCCAGCAATGCGCTCGGCGTTCCCAGCGTGCAGATGGCGCAAGCCGCACTGCTGGGCCAGATGACCACCGGTTTTCCGGTCAGCCCGCTGACGCCGGCGACCTTCCTGCTGATCGGCCTGGTCGGCATCGAACTGGGCGATCACCAGAAATTCACCATTCCGTTTCTGTTCGCCACCTCGGTCTTCATGACCTTCGTTGCGGTGGCGTTCGGCTTATTCCCATTCTAGGCATAGGCCCGTTTCAAGGAGTATGCAATGCGATCCATCCGCATCGGTACCGGCGCCGGTTATTCCGGCGACCGTATCGAACCCGCTGTCGAACTCGCTGAACAAGGCGAACTCGACTACCTGATCTTCGAATGCCTGGCCGAACGCACCATCGCCATCGGCCAGCAGGCGCGCCTGGCCGACCCGGCCAAGGGCTACGACCCGCTGCTGGCCGAACGCATGCGGGCGGTGCTCAAGACCTGCGCAGAAAAGGGCATCCGCATCATCACCAACATGGGCGCGGCCAATCCGCAAGCCGCCGCGCGCCGCATCCGGGAAATCGCCCGAGAGATCGGCCTGAAGCGGCTCAAGGTCGCCGCCGTCAGCGGCGATGACGTGCTGGATGTGCTCAAGGGCAGCAACTTCACCATCGAAGACAACAGCCAGCCGGTCGCCTCGCTGGGCGACAAGCTGATCTCGGCCAATGCCTATCTCGGCATCGCCCCCATCGTCGAGGCGCTGCAAGGCGGCGCCGATGTCGTGGTCACCGGCCGCGTAGCCGATCCGGCGCTGGTGCTGGCGCCGCTGGTGCATGAATTCGGCTGGGCCATGGACGATTGGGACAAGCTGGGCCAGGGCACGCTGGTGGGCCATCTGCTGGAATGCGCCGGCCAGATCACCGGCGGCTACTTCGCCGATCCGGGCAAGAAGGATGTGGCCGGGCTGGCGCGGCTGGGTTTCCCGATCGGCGAAGTCAGCGCCGACGGCAGCGCGGTCATCACCAAGGTGGCCGGCTCCGGCGGCCAGGTGACGGCGCGAACCTGCAAAGAGCAATTGCTCTACGAAATCCATGACCCGCGCAGTTACTTCACGCCGGATGTGGTGGCCGACTTCTCCGCCGTGCACATCACCGAGATCGGCCCCGACCGCGTGGCCGTCACCGGCGGCCGCGGCCGCCCCCGCACCGCCACGCTCAAGACCACGCTGGGTTACCGCGACAGCTTCATCGGCGAGGGCCAGATTTCCTATGCCGGCCCAGGCGCCCAGGCGCGCGCGCAACTGGCGCTGGACATCGTGCGCGAACGCCTGCAACTGACCGGCGTACAAGCCGACGAATTGCGTTTCGACCTGATCGGCGTCAACGCCATCTGCGGCAACGACATGTCATCTGCCGCCGCCGAACCGTTCGAGGTGCGCGCCCGCGTCGCCGGCCGCACCGCCAGCATGAAGGAGGCGGTGCGCATCGGCAATGAAGTCGAGACGCTCTATACCAACGGCCCGGCCGGCGGCGGCGGCGCCACCAAATCGGCGCGCGAAGTGATCGCGGTGCTGTCCATGTTGCTGCCGCGCGAGCTGGCAAACGCATCGGTCCATTTCGAGGAGATCTGACATGCTGCTGCGTGACATTGCCCATTCCCGCGCCGGCGACAAAGGCGACATTTCCAATATCTCGGTGATCGTCTATCGCCAGCAAGACTATGCCCTGCTGGAGCGCGAACTGACCGCCGAACGCGTGCGCACGCATTTCGCCGGCGTGGTGCACGGCGAGGTGGTGCGCCATGCGCTGCCGCACCTGGGCGCGCTCAACTTCGTCATGCAAAAAGCCCTGGGCGGCGGCGTCACCCGTTCGCTGGCATTGGATGCACACGGAAAATCGCTGTCGGGAGCGATGCTTAATTTGCATTTGAACGAAAAATAATTCGTGCCGGCGAACAGATTCCCATCGGAGGAAGGCATGGGCATTCGCAAACACGATCTGTTCCGGCCAATCCGTTTTGCCGGCAATTGCGCTCTGTTATCGGAACATACGGTGAAGTTTGACGAAAAGGTGTTCCGAAGCTCGCCTTGCAAGGTTTCCAATAAGAAACCATTGGCTGTGCCTTGTGCCGATAACGGGCATCCAGCGCGCATTACTCCGGATAATGCGGCTGTCCAAACACGGCAAGATTTGGTATCGTCCCGCCGTTATCGATTCCTCGCACCCGGATCAGGCTGTTCCTGATTAGCTCCCTCCCGTTATGAAAAAACCAATCCGACTCGGCACTCCGCTTTCCCCATCGGCTACCAAAGTCATGCTGCTCGGCTCCGGCGAGCTCGGCAAGGAAGTCATCATCGCGCTGCAACGCCTGGGCGTGGAAGTGATCGCCGTGGATCGCTACGAGAATGCGCCCGGCCATCAGGTCGCGCATCGCGCCCACGTGATCAACATGACCGACGGCGCCGCGCTGGCCGCGCTGATCGAAAAGGAACAACCGGACCTGGTGGTGCCGGAAATCGAGGCGATCGCCACCGAGACCCTGGTCAAGCTGGAAGAAGCCGGCAAAGCCCGCGTCATCCCGACCGCGCGCGCCGCCTGGCTGACCATGAACCGTGAAGGCATCCGCCGCCTGGCCGGCGAGACCCTGGGCCTGGCCACCTCCCCCTACCGCTTTGCCGACAGCCTGGAAGAGCTCAAGGCCGCCGTGCAGCAGATCGGTTTCCCGTGCGTGATCAAACCGGTGATGTCGTCCTCCGGCAAGGGCCAGTCCAAGGTCGACGGCCCCGATGAAATCGAGGCTGCGTGGAACTACGCAGCCGCCGGCGGGCGCGTCGATGCCGGCCGCGTGATCGTGGAAGGCTTCATCGATTTCGATTATGAAATCACCCTGCTGACCGTGCGTTCGCTCAATGAAAACGGCGATACCGTCACCAGCTTCTGCGACCCCATCGGCCACGTGCAGGTCAAGGGCGACTACGTCGAATCCTGGCAGCCGCACCCAATGCCGGCCGCGGCGCTGGACAAGGCCCGCGACATCGCCCGCAAGGTCACCGACAACCTCGGCGGACTGGGCCTGTTCGGCGTCGAGCTGTTCGTCAAGGGCGACATGGTGTGGTTCTCCGAAGTCAGCCCGCGTCCGCACGATACCGGCATGGTCACCATGGTCAGCCAGGTGCAGAGCGAGTTCGAACTGCACGCCAAGGCCATCCTCGGCCTGCCGGTCAACACCGCGCTGAAAACCCCGGGCGCCTCCGCCGTGATCTACGGCCAGCACGACGCCCGCGCGATCGCCTTCGAAGGCGTGGCCGATGCGCTGCGCATCCCCGGCGCGGACATCCGCCTGTTCGGCAAGCCGGAATCCTTCCAGCGCCGCCGCATGGGCGTAGCGCTGGCCTGCGGCGAAAACATCGAATCGGCCCGCATCCGCGCCAAGCAGGCCGCGGCCAAGGTCAAGCCGGTGATTCCCGAATAAGGACACGCTGCCAGCTGTCCTGCCTTGAACCGGGCTCCGATGCGAATCGGAGCCCGGTTTGTTTTGGGGAGCGACAGCAAAACGACGTATCCGAAACGCTCTCCGCCCATCCGCTCCCAAACGCGCTAAACAGTTTCCAGCGCACGGTGGTTATAATCACTGCCCCACCCCTCACACAACAGCAGTGTTGCCCACCATCATGAAGTTCGATGTCGCCATCATCGGCAGCGGTCTGGCCGGTCTCTCCGTTGCGCTCCACCTCGCCGAAAAACACCGGGTCGTCGTCGTCTCCAAGGGCGAACTGCTCGATGGCGCCAGCAACTGGGCCCAGGGCGGCATCGCCGCCGTGCTCGATTCCGGCGACAGCCACGGCCAGCACATCGCCGATACCCTGGTGGCCGGCGCCGGGTTGTGCGACGAGGGCGCCACGCGCTTCATCGTCGAGCACGGCCGCGAAGCCATCGAATGGCTGATCGAACAAGGCGTGCCTTTCACCCGCGACGACAGCGCCGAACTGGGTTACCACCTCACGCGCGAAGGCGGCCACAGCCAACGCCGCATCATCCACGCGGCCGACGCCACCGGCCATGCGGTGCAGGTGACGCTGGAGCAACGGGTGCGCACGCATCCCAACATCACCCTGCTGGAACACCACTGCGCGATCGACCTGATCCATGCCCGCAAGCTCGATCCCCGGGCCGAGGCGCGCTGCCTGGGCGTGTATGTGCAGGATACGGATTCGGAACGCGTGCTGTCCATCGCCGCGCGCCATACGGTGCTGGCCACCGGCGGCGCCGGCAAGGTCTACCTGTACACCTCCAATCCGGATTCGGCCACCGGCGACGGCATCGCCATGGCCTGGCGCGCCGGCTGCCGGGTGGCCAACATGGAATTCATCCAGTTCCATCCGACCTGCCTGTACCATCCCTATGCCAAATCCTTCCTGATCAGCGAGGCGCTGCGCGGCGAAGGCGCGCTGCTCAAGCTGCCGCAGTCGGCCGGCGCGGCGGCGGGCATGCGTTTCATGCCGGAGCACGACGAGCGCGCCGAACTGGCCCCGCGCGACATCGTGGCGCGCGCCATCGACTTCGAGATGAAAAAACGCGGCCTGGACCATGTCGACCTCGACATCAGCCACCAGAGCCCCGAATTCATCCGCGAACATTTCCCGACCATCATGGCGCGCTGCCTGGAGTTCGGCATCGACATCACCAGACAACCGATCCCGGTGGTGCCGGCTGCGCACTACACCTGCGGCGGGGTGGTCACCGACATGGCCGGGCGCACCGACATGCCGGGCCTGTATGCCGTCGGCGAGACCGCCTATACCGGCCTGCATGGCGCCAACCGGCTGGCCAGCAACTCGCTGCTCGAATGCCTGGTGCTGGGTCGCGCGGCGGCAGGCGACATCGAACGGGAACTGGCGGCCGACGCACAGCCCGCCGCCGAGGTGCCGCAGTGGGACGAGAGTCGCGTCACCGATGCCGACGAGGAAGTGGTCATCGCCCACAACTGGGACGAGCTGCGCCGCTTCATGTGGAATTACGTCAGCATCGTGCGCACCGACAAGCGCCTGGAGCGCGCCCAGCACCGCATCCGCCTGCTCAAGGAAGAAATCGACGAGTACTACGCCAACTTCCGCATCACGCGCGACTTGCTGGAACTGCGCAACCTGGTCGACGTGGCCCAGCTGATCGTGGCCAGCGCACTCACCCGCAAGGAAAGCCGCGGCCTGCATTTCAGCCAGGATTACCCGCGCACGCTGCCGCGCGCCACGCCGACCATCCTGCCGGGGCTATAAACGCCTGGCGGGGGCTGCGCGGCCGATGACGCCGCGCAGCATCAAATCCCCTTGCCATGCCGCCCTGCGCGCGACTAGCATCGACAGCGCGTTGCCAGCACCTTTACCTTTGGATGCACAGTGCGCCACGCTCCAGGCATGGCGCATTGCGTCAACACAGAGAACGGCCAAGGAGGTCATCATGAGCATCACCCGCATCAACAGCTTCCGCGCACAGGAACACCGGGCCGGCGAGCTCAAGAACTTCCTGATGGGCATCCTGCCCGCCGTGCGCGCCTCCGCCGGCTGCCAATCCTGCGAACTGCTGCAAGACCACGCCGATCCGCGCCGCATCGTCATCGTCGAGGTCTGGGACAGTGTGGAAGCGCACAAGGAATCGCTGCGCCACGTGCCGCCCGAAAGCATCCGCCAGGCCAAGGAGTTCCTGGCCGAACCGCCCACCGGCGCCTACTACTCCTGAGCTGGATTCCTGCCGAGCCGGGATGCGGCGCAAGCGCCGCTCTGGTGTAATATCCGCCATCGATCATCGGCCATTGTTCGCCTGGGAAGCGTATTCAGGCAACTGGCCGTTTTCCCTATTTCATTGCGGAACACCCACCGTGCCACGGCCCTTTTTCCTCTTTCGGCGCAGCCGTCTGCGCCTGTCCATCCTGTTCATTCATCTGGCGACCCTGGCCCTGGCGGCCGTCCTGGGCGCACCTGCCCGGGCCGATGCGCCGGCCAGCAGCCCGGCTGCCGGCAAGCAGCGTCCGCGCATCTGCCTGGTGCTGTCCGGCGGCGGCGCGCGCGGCTATGCCCACCTGGGGGTGCTGCAATACCTTGAAAAACTGCACGTCCCGGTCGACTGCATTGCCGGCACCAGCATGGGGGCGCTGATCGGCGGGCTGTACGCCAGCGGCATCCCGGCCGACGAGCTGGAAAAGCGCCTAGCCGCCACCAACCTTTCCGACATCGCCTTCGACCGCAGCGAGCGCTCGCACCTGCCGCAATCGCAGCGCGAGGATGAATTCCAGTATCCGATTGCGCTGGCAGCCGGTTTTGACGGCGAAAAAATCAAGCTGGCCTCCGGCCTGGTCCAGGGCAACAACCTGCTCTCGCTGCTGCAGAACTGGACCGCGCAGTTGCCGGCCAATATCGAGTTTTCCCGCCTGCCGATTCCCTTTCGCGCCGTGGCAACCGACCTCGGCAAAGGCAGCGAAGTAGTGCTGGAAGACGGTTCCTTGCCGCGCGCCATGCGCGCCAGCATGGCGGTGCCGGGGCTGTTCGCCCCCTTTCGCATCGGCGAGCGCACGCTGGTCGATGGCGGGCTGGTCAGCAACCTGCCGGTGCAAATCGCGCGCGACATGGGCGCCGACGTGGTGATCGCGGTCAACATCGCCACCCCGCTGCAAGACGCTGCGCAGTTGCAATCGCCCACCGCGGTGGCGCAGCAGATGGTGGGAATCCTGATCCAGCAGAACGTGAAGGCGCAAAAAGCCCTGCTCGGCAAATCGGACGTGCTGATCGAACCGAACCTGGCCGGCATGTCCTTCACCGACTTCGCGCGCGGCAAGGATGGCATCAATGCCGGCTGGGAGGCGGCGCAACAGCAAAACGTCCGCCTGACCGAACTGTCGATGCCGCCCATGCAATGGCAAGCCTATCTGGCCGAGCGCGCGCACAACGGCAGTACCCTGGCCAAAGGCACGCGCATCGACGCCATCGAAATTCACAACGGCACGCGCATTCCCACCGACTACGTACGCAGCAGGCTGGCGGTGAAGGAAGGCGACGTCTACGACGGCGCCGACCTCAATCGCCAATTGTCGGAGCTCTCGACCAATGGCGACTTCAATAGCGTGACGCAGGAAATGATCACGCGCGATGGCGGCAATGTGCTGGTGATCGACGCCGAAGAGAAATCCTGGGGGCCGCAATACCTGCTGTTCGGCCTGGGCCTGTCCAACAGTTTCAACGGCCGCGGCGGCTATAACCTGCAGATCGGGCATCGCTATCCGTGGATCAATGCCAGCGGGCTGGAATGGCGCAACGACCTGGTGCTGGGCAATACGCGCCTGAGCCTGCAAAGCGAACTGCGCCAGCCGATCTGGGGCGGCACCGGGGCCTATGTCGCCCCGTATCTGGAGATCAGCCGCCGCTATCTGGACCTGTATGCCGACGGCAGCGATGTCAAGGCATCGCCGCTCAACGAATATCGCCTCGACACCGCCATCGCCGGGATCGACCTGGGCTTGCCGCTGGCGCGCCTGGGCGAGATGCGGCTGGGCCTGAACTATCGCCATCAGCGCTACTCGCCCAACTATGACTACCCGATCGGCGACGGACTGGGCTTTCCCAGCGGCAGCGACAACCAGCCCACGGCCCGCCTGCGCGTGACCATCGACCAGTTGGACGATGTGCTGTTCCCTCGCAAGGGCTACTACGCCTATGCCGAGACCAATCATGGTTTCGGCAACAGCGAGGCGCGCTATTCCGACATCCAGGCCAAGGGCTTATGGGCCTTCGGCAGCGGAATCGACACCATTAACGTCGCCCTGGAAGGCGCCCGCAGCCTGTCGGCCAACGGCACCAGCCTGGGAAGCAACGGCGTAGGATTCATGCTCGGCGGCTTCCAGCACCTGTCGGCCTACGCGCAGGACCAATTCTCCGGCAACTACCTGCTGTACGCCCGCCTGACCTGGCTGCGCGACCTTAACCAGTACAGCCTGGCCGGCCTGCGCAACCCCGTGCTGGGCACCAGCCTGGAAGTGGGCAACGTCTGGCAAAACAAGGAGAATTTCGGCGACGGCCCTTACAAGACCAGCGCCAGCGTATTTTTGGGCGGCAATAGCGCGGTCGGGCCGATCTACTTCGGCGTCGCAGTGGGGCAACGCGGCGTGTGGAACGTGTATATGCAGTTAGGCCGGGTGTTCTGACCCGCACACGGCACAGGCACAGGCACAGGCACTGACATGAAATGATCGGGACTCAGCCCTGCGGCGGCGCTTCGCCGCCCCGTTCCCGCCTGCGCGGGCGGAATTCCTGCGGCGGCAAGCCGAAAAACGCCAGGATGCTGCTGGCGACCTGGTCGCGGTCATTGTCCACGCAGATCATGTGGTAACTGTTTTCCAGCACCACCACGCGCGCCTGCGCGATCTGCTCCTTGAGGAAATCTGCCGACCGCAGGCTGGTCAGCTCATCCTCGCGCGCATGCACCACCAGCGTGGGCGCCTTGATGTTCCTGGCGCCGCGCATGACCCAGGCGCGCAGGCGGTCGACCTGCCGCACGCAGCTCAACGGCACCCAGCGGTAATGGAAATTGTCGCCGCGCTCGAACTTGGCTTTCACCACGGCGCGCACCAGCGTGTTCTTGATGCCGTAGGGTTCGCCCTCCTCCACCTTCATGCGCGCGGCCACGCCGGGAATCAGGTAGAACAGCGGACGCAGCATGGCGTACCAGGGCGTGGACCAGCCGTCGATATGGATCGGCGGCGCCAGCGCCACCAGCTTGCCCTGGGCCGCGCCGTGCTGCACGCGCTCGGCCAGCGCCAACCCCACCAGCGCCCCCATGCACATGCCCATGATATGCAATTGGTCGTACTGCGGCTGCAGTTCGCGGTATTGGGCCTCAACGGCATCGACCCATTGCTCGGCACGCACCCGCACCAGATCCTCCGGCGTGGTGCCGTGGCCGGCCAGGGTGATGGCGTGCGTTTCCACCCCGGCCTTCTGCAGGATCTTGTGCATCGAGCCCAGATCGTACTGGGTGCCGCCCAACCCATGGATGAGCAAGGCGCCGACACGGCCACCCACTACGCGCCCCGGCTTGGCGCCATATCCTGTGCCTGCAGCGCCTGGTCGGAGAAACGCCAGACGCCGGCCACCAGCGCCAGGCGGTCTTCGGCGTCCAGCAGGCTACGGCTGCTGTCGAGCACCAGCGCACTGCCATCCTGCAGGCGGAACTGCATGTCGGCGCGCGCCTCGCCATCGCTCCCGTCCAGCCAACGCTGGCGCAGACGCGCCTGGTCCAGCGGCGACACCCGCCGCAGCACCTGATCCAGCGTGTGCAACTGCGTCGCCGGCAAGCCCAGCAGCGCCTCGACATCGCCGCTCCAGGTGAAGACAAGCTGCTGCGGATCGAGCGTATAAGCCAACTGGCGGCTGGCCGACAGCGACAGCTCGACCTCGTTTTTCCAGCGCGCGACATCGTCATGCAATTGCTCGCGGGTAGTCTTGAGCGTGCTGATCAGCAGCGATAGCAGCGAGGCCACCGCCAGGTAGACCTGCAGCTCCAGCAAGGCATTGCTGGAATGCAGCCGCACCAGCTCGACGAAGGGGCCGCGCCCCAGCGAGTTGTAGACGAAGGCCATCAGCGACAGCACCACCACCGACAGTGCGCCGCCGCGCCCGCCCCACAGCAGGGTCACCAGCGCGATGAAAAACAGGGGAACGTAAGTTGTGGAGAATTCGACGTCGAATACCAGGCGGTCGATGTGGCTGTCGAAGGCCAGGTACGCCGATGCGACCATGGCGACGAA
Source organism: Herbaspirillum sp. SJZ106 (assembly GCF_006715495.1). GTDB lineage: Bacteria > Pseudomonadota > Gammaproteobacteria > Burkholderiales > Burkholderiaceae_D > Herbaspirillum. The sequence continues at coordinate 421,884 of NZ_VFNI01000004.1, read as the reverse complement.
GGAGGCCAGGCCCAGCAGGAACTCGGTGCGGGCGATGCCCCCCGAGCGGGTCGCGCGAAACTGCGACCAGCCGGCCAGCACCGGCGTCATGATCAGGATGCCGACCAGGTCGGACAGCGCCCAGATGCGCAGCGTCTGCCAGAACGACAAGCCTTGTGTGAACTGGAACCAGGCGGCGCCGAAAATACCGCTGACCACGCTCACGCCCACGCCGATGATCAGCAGGCCGCGCACGAAGAACAACCCTTCCATCGGGAAGGGCGCGCGCCGTACCAGCCATACGACGATGGCGGCCACGCCGATCTCGTCCAGCGAAAACAGCATCATGCGCCACAGTTCGCGCTGCTCGATCCAGCCCAGCAACACCTGGGCCGCCACTAGCAGCACCAGCAACGGGAACCAACGCGCGGTCGGCGTGAGCAGCAGCGCGCCGACGGTGATGCCGGCCGGCAGCCAGATATAGCCGCTGGCGATGAATGCCCCGTTGAGCTCATGCGACGCGAAGCCGAACAGGAAATACACGACAGCCCACGCCAATGGCGCAACAAGATTGTCTGGTTTCACAATGGAGTCCCCGGAAATGAAGGTGGCGATGCCTGCGCGATCTTGGCCGCGATAATGCCGGCCATTCTATCAGGACGGCGCATGGCGTCGCACTGGCAAGCAGGCGCTGCAAAAGACCGGCAATAAAAAGCCGCTATTGCGTCGAATGCCGTTCAGTTAAGCCGAAATCCATCCTCCGTCGCCCTGACGAAAGTCAGGGCCCAGGGTCGTTGACCGGCCATTGAAGCACAACGAAAGGCACTGGATCCCGGCCTTCGCCGGGATGACGATTTTCTTAATTGAACGGAACGGAATTTCTGCTATTGATGCTGCGTTTTTTCAGGGATGGGATAGCAGATGATCAAGCAATCACGCGCAAAGAAAAATCCGCCGCGCGAATGTCCTTGGTCAGGCTGCCGATGGAAATGCGGTCCACCCCGGTTTCGGCAATCGCGCGCACGGTTTCCATGTTGATGCCGCCGGACGCCTCCAGCACGGCGCGACCGGCATTGCAGGCGACCGCTTCGCGCATCATCTCTAGCGAGAAGTTGTCGAGCAGGATGGAGACGGCGCCGGCGGCCAGCGCCTCCTTCAGTTCCGCGAGGTCTTCCACCTCGACCTGGATGCCCACCCCCGCCCCCAGTTTCTGCGCGGCGTTCATCGCGGCGGTGATGCCGCCGGCCGCGGCGATGTGGTTTTCCTTGATCAGGATGCCGTCGTACAGCGCCAGGCGCTGGTTGGCGCCGCCGCCCACGCGGACCGCGTACTTCTGCGCCAGGCGCAGGCCGGGCAAGGTCTTGCGGGTATCGAGGATGCTCGCTCCGGTGCCGGCCACCACGTCGACGTAGCGCCGGGTGGCGGTGGCCACGCCGGACAGCAATTGCAGGAAATTCAGGGCGCCGCGCTCGGCGGTCAGCAAGGCGCGCGCCGGGCCTTCGATGGTGCAGACCTCGGTGTCGGGTTGCATCAGGTCGCCTTCGGCATAGCGCCAGCCGATCTGCAGGCGCGGGTCGAGACGGGTCATGACGGCTTCGCACCAGGGCGCCCCGCACAGCACGGCGGCTTCGCGCACGATCACGCGCGCCTTGACGAATTCGTTCTCCGGCACCAACAGGCCGGTGTAATCGCCATCCCCCACGTCCTCGGCGATGGCCTGATTGACGTTGGCGTCGAACGCGGCGTGCAGCGCGGCATCGAACGGGGCGAAGGGATTGCGCAGGCTGCTGGTGGCGCTGATGCTGCTGGGGCTGGTTTTGATGGCGTGGAGTGTCATGCTGGGCCGATTCCTGCAAACAGGGTCTGTTCGTCTTCAAGCCGCGCCGAGGGGCGGACATTGGCTTTCTTTCTGGCGGCGAAATCCAGCATGCGGTCGATGCACACCACGGCTTGCTTGCCGACAGCGGGATCGACGTGAATCTCGTTGGCGCCGGTTTCCAGTACGTGCAACAGATTCTGCAAGCCGTTCATCGCCATCCACGGGCAATGCGCGCAGCTCTTGCAGGTGGCGCTGTTGCCGGCCGTGGGCGCGTCGATGAACAGCTTGCCGGGCGCGGCCTGGCGCATCTTGTGCAGGATGCCGTTATCGGTGGCCACGATGAACGAGGGCGCATCGGAGGCCTGCACGGCGGCGATCAGCTGCGAGGTCGAGCCGATCACATCGGCCTGCGCCACCACCGCCGCGGGCGACTCCGGGTGCACCAGCACCAGCGCCTCGGGATGCTCGGCGCGCATCAGTTCCAGCTCGACGCCCTTGAATTCGTCGTGCACCAGGCAGGAACCCTGCCACAGCAGCATGTCGGCCCCTGTCTGCTGCTGGATGTAGCTGCCCAGGTGCTTGTCGGGCGCCCACAATATCTTCTTGCCCTGCGCGTGCAGCTCCTGCACGATCTCCAGCCCGATCGAGGAGGTCACCATCCAGTCAGCGCGCGCCTTGACGGCGGCGCTGGTGTTGGCATAAACCACCACGGTGCGGTCCGGATGCAAGTCGCAGAAGGCGGCGAATTCGTCCGGGGCGCAACCCAGGTCGAGCGAACAGGTGGCATCCAGGTCCGGCATCAGGATGCGTTTTTCCGGGCTCAGGATCTTGGCGGTCTCGCCCATGAAGCGCACCCCGGCCACGACCAGGGTCTGGGCCGGATGGTCGCGCCCGAAGCGCGCCATCTCCAGCGAGTCGGACACGCAGCCGCCGGTTTCCTCGGCCAGGTCCTGCAGGTCGGCGTCGACGTAATAGTGCGCCACCAGCACCGCCTGCTTTTCCTTGAGCAGTTGCCTGATGCGCGCTTTGAGGCTGGCGCGCTCCTCCGCGCTGGGCGTCGGCGGCACCTTGGCCCAGGCGTTGGCGGTACAACTCCCGCCGGTCTCCATTTGCGGCCGCTCGAATTCGACGACCTTGGTTGCTGTTGCTTGCATGGCAGTAGGTTGTCTCTGCGGGTTATTGGATGCCCTGGCTGGCCAGGTAGTCTTCGTAATTGCCCTGGAAGTCGATCACCTGGCCATCCTTCACCTCCAGGATTCGGGTGGCCAGCGAGGACACGAATTCACGGTCGTGCGAGACGAAGATCAGCGTGCCGGCGTACTTTTCCAGCGCGATGTTGAGCGACTCGATCGACTCCATGTCCATGTGGTTGGTCGGCTCGTCCATCAGCAGCACATTGTGGCGGCCCAGCATCAGCTTGCCGTACATCATGCGGCCCTTCTCGCCGCCGGACAGCACCTTGACCGATTTCTTGACGTCGTCGCCCGAGAACAGCAGGCGACCCAGGATGCCGCGCACGGCCTGGTCGTCGTCGCCTTCCTGGGTCCACATGCCCATCCAGTCGGTCAGGGTCTCGCCCTTGGCGAACTCTTCGGTCGGGTCTTGCGGCATGTAGCCGACGTTGGCGTTCTCGGCCCACTTCACCAGGCCCTGGTCCGGATGGACGCCGCCGGCCGCGTCGCCGCCGATGGTGCGCAGCAGCGTGGTCTTGCCGGCGCCGTTGGCGCCGATGATGGCGATCTTTTCGCCGGCTTCGACCATGATGCTGAAGTTCTTGAAGATGTCGCGGTCGTAGGTCTTGGCGATGCCCTGGGTTTCCACCGCCAGGCGGTGCAGCTTCTTCTCGCCTTCGAAGCGGATGAAGGGGTTCACGCGCGACGACGGCTTGACATCCTCGACCTTGATCTTCTCGATCTGCTTGGCGCGCGATGTGGCCTGGCGCGCCTTGGACTTGTTGGCCGAGAAGCGGCGCACGAAGTCCTGCAGTTCGGCAACCTTTTCCTTGGCCTTGGCATTGACCGCCAGTTGCTGCGCGCGCGCCTGCGACGAGGCCAGCATGTAGTCGTCGTAGTTGCCCGGATAGATCTTCAGCGTGCCGTAGTCCATGTCGGCCATGTGGGTGCAGACCTGGTTGAGGAAGTGGCGATCGTGGGAAATGATGATCATGGTGGAGTTGCGCTCATTGAGCACGTCTTCCAGCCAGCGGATGGTGTTGATGTCCAGGTTGTTGGTCGGTTCATCCAGCAGCAGGATGTCCGGGTTGGAGAACAGCGCCTGCGCCAGCAACACGCGCAGCTTCCAGCCGGGCGCGACATTGCTCATCGGACCCTGGTGCTGCTCGATCGGCACGCCCACGCCCAGCAGCAGTTCGCCGGCGCGCGCTTCGGCGGTGTAGCCGTCGTACTCGGCGAACTTGGCTTCCAGGTCGGCGGCCTTCATGTAGTCGTCGTCGGTGGCATCGGGATTGGCGTAGATGGCGTCGCGCTCGGTCATCGCCGCCCACATCTCGACGTGGCCCATCATCACCACGTCCAGCACGCGCATTTCCTCATAGGCGAACTGGTCCTGGCGCAGCTTGCCCAGGCGCTCGTTGGTGTCCAGGCTGACGTTGCCGGCCGACGGCTCGAGGTCGCCGCCCAGGATCTTCATGAAGGTCGACTTGCCGCAACCGTTGGCGCCGATCAGGCCGTAACGGTTGCCGTCGCCGAACTTGACGGAGATGTTCTCGAACAACGGCTTGGCGCCGAACTGCATGGTGATGTTAGCGGTGGATAGCACTGCGAAAAACCTTTTCTAAAATGAAACGTGCGCGCGGCAAAAAAGCGGGCATTGCCGCCAGGCGCGCCAAAACGGGCGAAAACGGCAATTTTACCACTGCGGGCCAGTGCCGGCTTGCGTTGCAGCCCGCCTGCGGGGCAACCGGCGCCGCCCGATTCCGCTGCCCTTTCCCGGCAGCAAGCCTCAGGCGCAACCCGCCTGCCCGCCGAAAGCTACAATGGCCGGGATTTTAGCCAGCAGTCCTCACTCCAAGCTGCTTCGCAGCATTGCCATGAAGACGATATGACGCAAGCAAAAAAGATGCCCCGCCGCACCACTCTCGCCGCCCTCGCCGCTGTTGCCCTCATCGGGATGGGACTTGCCGCGGCCAGCCATGCCGCCTACAACCTCTGGAGCGGCGAATACAGCGTGTCGAAAAAAGAATTGGAGGCGGCGATCGCGCCGCAGTTTCCGCGCAAGCTGCGCTATATGGAAATTTTCGAGGTTACCCTGAGCAACCCGCGCCTGGGGATGGAGCCGGACAAGAACCGCCTGAGCACCGTGGTCGATGCGCAAATCGCCAACCCGTTGCTGCTGGCCCGGCCGGTCAATGCCGCGCTGACCATGAGCAGCGGCTTCAAGTACGATCCCGCCACGCGCTCGCTGCGGCTGGATGCGCCCAGGGTGGAAAACGTCGATTCGCAAGACCTACCGCCGCAATACAGCCAGCAGTTGAGCGCGCTGGGCAATGCCGCCGCCGACAAGCTGCTGCGCGACTACGCGGTCTATACCTTCACGCCCGAGCAACTGCAGATGAACGGCAAGCGTTTCGAACCGGGCAAGATCACCGTGGAAAAGGATGCGGTGAAAGTGGAGATCAAGGAGCAGTAGGGATTATTGGAATTATCGCCTGCACAGCGTCGGATAGCCCGACAGCGTCAGCGCGAAGCCTTCGGCCCCCTTCGCATCCAGCGCCGCATGCGCGCCCACCGGCAGCGTGACCAGGTCGCGCACATGGCCGAACGGCAGGCCGGTGACGATCGGCGCGGCGATGCGACGGCGCAGAAAGGCCAGCATCTCGCCGAAGTCGTAGCCGTTGTCGACCTCGCCCAGCCGGTAGCAGGAAAAATCCCCCAGCACGATCGCCTTTTGCCGCGCCAGCACGCCGGCGTGCTCCAGTTGCAGCATCATGCGCTCGACCCGGAACGGGTGCTCGTTGACATCCTCCAGAAACAGGACACCGCCATCGATCTGCGGGAACCACGGGCTGCCGACCAGATGCGCCACCATCGCCAGGTTGCCGCCCCACAGCTTGCCCTCGCATTGCACGGCCGGGCTGTGCGGGTCGGTCCGGCGGTCGCCGTTGGGCGCGCGCTCGGCGCCGGCCGGGCCGGTGTAATTGCGCACTTCCACCTGCGGCGAAGTCAGCGTCTTCCAGAACGTCGCCAGCGCCTGCCAGTTCGGCTGCTCGGCGCCGAAATCCCCGGCCAGCATCGGCCCCTGGAAACCGGCCATGCCGGCTTGCTTCAACAAGGCGAACTGCAAGGCGGTGACGTCGCTGTAGCCGACCAGCAGCTTGCCGCTGGCCGCCAGCGCCGGAATATCCAGCGCCGGCAGGATGCGGCTTATGCCGTAGGAGCCGCGCAGGCACAGCAGCACATCGATATCCGGATCGGCCGCGGCTTCCATCAGTTGCGCGGCGCGCTGCTCGTCGGTGGCGCCGAAGCGCTGGAAGCGCGCCCCATGGCTGTAGAAATTGCGCACGCGGCAGCCGAGCGACTCCAGCAGCGCCACGCCGCGTTCCACCTTTGCCGGGTCGACCGCATGGCCGCACGGAGCGACGATCGCCACGCCGGTGCCGGCCGGCACCAGTCCATCGAGTAGTTCACGGCCGGCGGCCGCTGCTGCCTCTGTCATTGCTGTTCGCTTTCGTCGTCGGTTTGCCCATTCGCCGCCGCATCCAGCAGCCGCTGCTGCTTCAGCTGGTCGCGCCGCATGGCGAAAAAATCCTTCAGCAGCTGGCCGCATTCTTCGGCCATCACGCCGCCCTGCAATTCGGTATGGTGGTTCAGCTGTTCCTGTTCGAACAGGTTGAGCACCGAGCCGCAGGCGCCGGTCTTGGGGTCGGCCGCGCCGTACACCACCCGTGCCAGGCGCGCATGCATCATCGCGCCCGAGCACATCGCGCAAGGCTCCAGCGTCACATACAGTTCGCAGCCCGGCAAACGGTAATTGCCCAGTTTCTCGGCGGCCGTGCGCAGCGCCATGATTTCCGCATGCGCGGTCGGGTCATGCTTGCCGATGGGCTGGTTGAACCCGGTGGCGATCACCACCCCGTCCTTGACCACCACCGCGCCCACCGGCACCTCGCCCAGCGCCCAGGCGTTATTGGCCTGGTCCAGCGCGGCGCGCATATGGCGCAAGTCGTCTTCGGTTTGCATGGCCTCATCCATCGGTATCAATCCGCAGTGACTTCGGCCCAGCAGTTGGGCGTTTCATGCAGCACCAGTTTTTGCAGGTGCAAGCCGGTGCCGTAGCGGTCCTTGTAGGCCGCCTTGAGGATATTGAAGGCGGCGCGCGCCAGGTTTTCCACGGTCGGGATGCTGTCGATGACCACCGTCTTGTGGCCCGGCAGGCTGGCCAGGAAGTCGCGCACCGGCGCGTCCTTTTCATAGACCAGGAAGGCATGGTCCCAGACGTCGACCAGGTGCTCCTTGGCCAGCGACTTGATGTCGGAAAAATCCATGATCATGCCGTTGTCCGAATTGCCTTCGATGTCGATCACCGCGCCGGTCAGCGTGATTTCCAGCGTATAGCGATGGCCGTGCAGGTTGCGGCACTGGCTCTTGTGGTCGGGAATGCGGTGGCCGGCGTCGAATTCGAGTTTGCGGGTGATGGTCAGCATGAATGCTCTGATGTTTGATATTGAAAACGGATGACAGGATTGCAGACCGGCGCCGCATCACCACACCTGCTGCGCTACCGCAAGTATGCGTGAAAGAAAAACGCACTCAAGGAATCTGCAGCAGCTTGTGGGTCTGGATGCTCAGTTTCCATCTGGGATTGGCCTTGACCAGCTCGATCGCCAGCCGGGTATTGCGCGCGGCGTCGGGGCCGTCCATCGGCTGCAGCAGAAAATGCTGGAAATCCAGTTTTTCATAATCGGCCAGCACTTGTGCCTGCTGCGGGATCACGACCTTCAGTTCGTTGCCTTTGAAGACCTTGAGCTCCGAGCCCATCTTGGGGCTGACGCAAATCCAGTCGACGCCTTCCGGCACCGGAATCGTGCCATTGGTTTCGATGGCGATCTCGAAACCGACCGCATGCATGCTCGCGATCAATGCCGAGTCCAATTGCAGCAAAGGCTCGCCGCCGGTGAAGACGACATACTTGCTGGCAGCATAGGTTTGCGGCCAGAGATGATTGATGGTCCGCGCCAGTTCGTCGGCGGTCTTGAACTTGCCGCCGCCCTCACCGTCGGTACCGACGAAATCGGTATCGCAAAACTGGCAAATCGCCTTGCTGCGGTCTTCTTCGCGGCCGGTCCACAGATTGCAGCCGCTGAAACGGCAAAACACTGCCGGACGTCCGGCATGCGTGCCCTCGCCTTGCAAGGTATAGAAAATTTCTTTGATGCTGTAAGTCACAATGATAGAAAGCGCCGGCTGCTTGGGGTGCCGTGGGTTTCGGAGCCTGGTGGCCGCTTGCGCAAGGCGCTTCGACCTCATGCGCGGCTCGTCCGTAAGGCGGCATTATAGCCTGTCCGGCGCGGCAGCCGGGCGCCCCGCAGGATGGGGTGATGCCAAACAACAATCCCTGGTCGCCGGGACATTTGTTGCAAAAAGGAAATACAGTTGCAATTGGACGGTGTTCAGCCATTCATCGCCGGATCCGTCTCGATCGCCTGAGCTTGATCAGGCGGCAAGCCGGGTCAATGCGCCGCCGCTGCCAGCAACGGCGTTGCCGCCGCCGGCGTTGGGCGCTGGCCGGAACGATAGCCAATCCGGAAACCGCCCCAGTGCCGGCCATTGACATAGATCGGCACGGACAGGTCGTGCATCACTTCGCCGGTATCGCGCTGATAGGTTTGCAACAGGAAGGCCTGGGTATTGCTGCCGCATCGACTGCCGGTGCGGTCATTGAAAATCCGTTTGGTACGGTTGTGAAGCAGGTCGACTTCATAGTTGCCGCTCAGCGGCTGCGAAAATTTCTTGTTATGGGTCGGGAAATAGCCGTGGTCGTCCACGGCCCCGGCATAGGCCAGATGCGGCATGGCCGCCAGGATCGGTTCCTGTATCGCTGGCAGCACGCGGTCGGTGAAAGCATCAAAACCGGTGCGATACTTGGGTGGCGCCGTGTTCGGTATCGGTTCATAGGCGCGGCCAAACAAGGCGGCATCGCTGATGCGCCCTGCTGCCAGCGCCTCTTCAAACAATTTCCCGACCTCGCGCGCGGCGGCGCTGGCCACGCGCCGGATATCGTCATGCCGGGTCGGCACCTGACTGGCGGCAATGGCGGCATAAATGACCTCGGCACGCTCCGACAAGGCCATGGCAGCCGTCGCCACCCGCGGCAACTCATTGTCGGTGGCCAGCATGCCATCGCGAATGGCCAGGATCGCATCGGCAATGCGCTGCGTGGTGTCGACATGCTGGCGCGAAGCTTTGGCGATTTGCTCGATCTCTTCTTCGGACACGCCGGCCGCCTGCTCGATATTGCCCAGAAAACCATGCACGCGCTCGACGTTGGCCGCGGCCTCCAATACCTTCTTGCTCAGCGCATGCATGCCGCCGGCGGCGCGTTCGGCTTCTTCATTGATGGCGCGCACCATGGCTTCGATATCGTCGGTCGCGGTCTTGGTCCGTTGCGCCAATTGCCGCACCTCGCCTGCCACCACCGCAAATCCGCGGCCGTGTTCACCGGCCCGGGCCGCTTCGATGGCGGCATTGAGCGCCAGCAAATTGGTGCGTGCCGCAATTTCGCTGATCACTTCCGTGATGCCGTGAATCCGGCTCGCCTTCTCCTGCAACTGCATCATCATCGCCGATGCCGTTTGCGCATCGTTGCGCGCCTGGCCGATCTGCGCCAGTCCGAGATCGACCTCGGTGCGTCCGGCCATGCTCTCGGCGCGCACTTTGGCCGCCACGCCCGACGCCCTTTCAGCATTGGCGGCAATCTGCTCGGTGCTGGCGGCATTATGCGCGGCGCCGGTGACGATGCCATTGGCGGCCTGCACGTCATGCGCAATCTTGTTCTTGATGGTATCGACAAAGTACGATGTTTCGGCCGCGCCGATCATGATGTGATCGATCTCGTCGGCAACCCTGGCAATCGCCATCGCGTTACGCATCCTGACGCGCCGCTGGTGCGGCAAGGCCACCAGCGCGGCCACCATCACCGCCAGCGCACTGATGCCCAATGAACTCACCTCGGCCGCGGCCCAGCGCTCCAGCGCGCACGCCAGGGCCAGGCCGACGCCCGCCGGCCACAGCCATGCCCACTGATGCGCCAGTGGCACACGCGGCAACTGTTTTTCGATTTCAGACATGTTGCGGCCCCTCGACTGCTGCATCGTTTTTATTGTTGTCATGCCGCGCGCATCGCCTGCCAGGACATGCGCGGCGATCCGCCGCTTATGGCGTGACGACTGCCACGCCGTGCCGGGCGAAGATTTTTGCCATCTCGCCCGATGCCACCATTTGCGCAGTCGCGTCCTGCAATTGCCGCACCAGTTCGCCATCATCCTTTTTCACCGCCATGCCGATCACCCAGCCTTGATGCGGCAGACGCGGAAAGCTGACTTCGGAAATCCGGTAGTTGGGATCGTCGCGCACCGCCGCTTCGATTTCCGACCGGCTTGCCAGCACGCCGTCCAGCGCGCCACTCTTCAGCGCATCCAAGGCTTCGTTCGAGGTCGGATAAATTTTCACGTTATCGCGGAATTTTCCATCTTCCGCACCGAGCAGCACCACCGCGCTGATCGAGACCTTTTCCACGCCGATGTTCTTGCCGGCCAGCGAATCGAGATTATCGAACCGCGGCACCTTGCGCACGTCATTCACAAGACGAATCGTCTCTCGATGATACGGCGCGAAAATCACCACCTGCTTGTTCTGGCGCGCCAGATTGGAATCGACCGGCACATGCAGCAAGACATCGGCCGGACCATAACCGAGGTAATGTCCTTTCCACACCATATTGCGCAAATCGTCGCCGAGATCATCGCCGGCCGGGAATGGCAACAGGCTGACCGTCAGCCCGAGCTTGTTCGCCAGCGCTTCGGCCAGATCGACATCGATGCCATTGCCGCCGGCCGAGAACGGCGCGAAATCGTTGTACACCGCCACCTTGAGCACGCCCGATTTCTTGATCTTGGCGAACGCATCATCAGCGCGCGCGGAAGCGCTGGCGCCGGCCAGCAGGCATGCGAGCGAAAGCATCGCAATGAATGCTTTGCAGGAAAATTTGATCATGATGCCAAACTCCGTTGTATTGATCGGATCAGGCCGATGCCGAACCACATGAAAACGGGATCGCGGCGCCGGTTTCGCCGGCGCCGCAAACGGCGCTGCTTATTTCGCGGCGCGCAAGGTTTCCAGATAGGCCTTGATCGACCACATCGCTTCCTGGTTCAGGATGCCTTCGAACGGCGGCATATAGACCGCGCCGTTACGCACTTTGCCGTGCCGCACCGATTGCAGGAAATACTTGTCGGTGTCTTTGTAGCAGGCTTGCTTCTTGGCATCGGCCTTGAGGTCTGTGCAATCGCGGTCGAGCAACCGCAGATCCGGCGCGATACCCCCCGATTGCGCTTGCAGGCCGTGGCAGCGCGCGCAATTTTCAGCATAGGCCGAGCTGCCGATCTTGATCGCTTCCTTCTGGCCGCGATAAGGGTTACTGTCTTTCCATGCCGCACCCAGCGTCGGCAAGGTCTTGGTATCCACAGCCTGCGGAGTGACATCGCCATGGGCGTGAGCGCTGACTGGCAACATGGCTGCCGCCGCCAGGGTGCAGATTGAAATGAAGTGTCCGATACGGTTCATGCAAGTCTCCTCAGTGCAATTGTTGAAAGAATGAGGAGCGTTGTGCAATTACCATGCCACGCGGCAGAAGTTTGAAAGCGCCACACTGGCACTGAAATTGCTGCACATTTTTTGTTCTGTTAATGAACAAGTGCTACATTAAACAACACCAAAAAAGAAACAAGCCAAAGCAGGCTGATACAAGCCGCAGCATAAATAGAAAGAGGAGACAAAAGTGCAGACAATGACAGACGGCAACGGCGGACCGATTGCTGCCGCCAATACGACGGGCATGCTTTCTGCATATGGTCCCCACATCATGATCGTAGAAGAATCCCGCCAGCGTTCCATCGCACATGGCTTGTCCGAGACCGAGGCCCCGGACTACAGCCCGATCGCGCGCGCCGATTTTTCGATGCTGCTGGAGCAAAACCGCACGCTGCATCTGCATGCGCTGCCTGTCATGGAAACGCTGTACGAGCAAATCATCAACACCCACAATATGGTGATCCTGACCGACGTCAACGGTCTGATCGTCCATACGCTCGGCGACGACGACTTCCTGGAAAAGGCCAACCGCGTGGCATTGCAGCCGGGCGTCACCTGGTCGGAACAAAGCAAGGGCACCAATGCCATCGGCACCGCCATTGTCGAAAAACAGCCCGTGCAGATACATGCGAATGAACATTATTTACAGGCCAATCATTTCCTCACCTGTTCGGCCGCGCCGATTTCCGATCATCAGGGCAATGTGATCGGCGTGCTGGATGTGACCGGCGACCAGTCCAGCTTTCACAAGCACACCATGGCGCTGGTGCGGATGTCGGCGCAAATGATCGAGAACCATATATTCTCCGCCGCCTTCCACAACGCCATTACCCTGCACTTCAATACGCGTCCCGAATTCATCGGCACGCTGATGGAAGGCATCGCCTCATTCACACCGAGCGGGCGCTTCCTGTCGGCCAACCGCACCGGCCTGTTTCAGTTGGGCCTGCCGCTGTCGGCATTGCAGTCGCACACCTTCAGCTCCCTGTTCGGTTTGCCGATTTCGGCCCTGTTCGATCACTACCGCACCGCAACACCGGGCTTGCTGAATCTGTGCATGCCAAGCGGCGTGCGGGTATACGGACGGGCTCAGTTGCAAATTGCCAACAGCGTATTCCAACACTCCGCCGACCTGGCGCGCAACGATCAGGGCAACGATGGCGAACCGGGCCGACAGAGCGGCGCTCACGCGCCCCAGCCAGCGTCCTCGCAGACAGCCAGCCAGAGCCAGCGCCGCATGTCCGGTTTGCGTTACCTCAATACCGGCGATCCGCAAGTAGCCGCCCTGATCGACAAGGTCAACAAAGTGCTGGGACGCGACATCCCGATTCTGGTCATGGGCGAAACCGGCACCGGCAAGGAATTGCTGGCGCAAGCCATCCACAACGACTCTCCTCGCGCTGAAGGCCCGTTTGTCGCCGTCAACTGCGCCTCGATTCCGGAAACCCTGATTGAATCCGAGCTGTTCGGTTATGAAGACGGCGCCTTCACCGGCGCCCGCAAGAAAGGCGCAGTCGGCAAATTGCTGCAGGCCAATGGCGGCACCTTGTTCCTGGATGAAATCGGCGACATGCCGTTCAGCCTGCAGGCCCGCCTGCTGCGGGTGCTGCAGGAACGCATGGTGACGCCGCTGGGCAGCACCAAGTCGATTCCGGTCAACGTCGAACTGATCTGCGCCACCAACCGCAACCTGCGCGACCTCATCGCCAAGGGTCAATTCCGCGAAGACCTGTATTACCGGCTCAATGGACTGGTGGTCAAGCTGCCGCCGCTGCGCGAGCGCACCGACCTCGATATCGTCGTGGAAAAGATTCTGATTGCCGAATCCAGCGGGGAGCGCTACAAGGTGGCGCCCGAGATCATGCGCCTGTTCAAGCAGCACAGCTGGCCCGGCAACTTCCGCCAGTTGACCAACCTGCTGCGCACCGCCATCGTGATGGCCGGCAATGAAACCGAAATCCAGCGCCAGCACTTGCCCGATGACTTCCTCGACGATGTCGAAAGCGCGCAGGCACAAGCGTCGGAAGACAATACCAACTGGATGGTGTCGCAAGGCGCCAACCTGGAACAGGTGGAGTTGTCGGTGATTCAGAAGGCGCTCAAATCCAATGGCGGCAACGTCTCCGCTACCGCCCGCGCCCTGGGCGTTTCACGCAATACCATCTACCGCAAGATCCCGCTCGCCAAGTAAGCCTGGAGCGCATCGGCAACGCATGTTGCGCCGCAGCGCATCGGCTCATCCGGACAGCGGCGGCGGTGACTGCGCCTGATGCAGATCCGCCACCGCTTGTCGCAATGCAGCGGCGATCAGCGCATCGTCGGCGGTATGGGCGCCGCCGGCAATCCAGCGCAGGTCTGCCGCCGGCATGAAGCGTTGCAGCCGGACGGCGTTTTGCGGCGGACAGATCCAGTCGCGGGTGCCATGAATGATGATGGCGGGAATGCCGGCCGCATCGGCCTGGCGCGCCGCACGCAACAACTTCCGCTCGCTGGTGAAACAGTGCTGCGACAAATAATGCGCCTGGATGCGGTATTTGTTGAGGCGGGCCGGCGTCATGTCGCCATCGGCCGCGGCCAACGCCCTCGGCGCCGCCCCGTTCATCGCCAGCATCAGCGCGTCTTCGTAACTCCCCCACCTGGCCGCCCCGTCACGTTGCCGGGCAACCGTCCCATTTTGCAACAACACTGTTAAGGAATGAAGCACCTGCTGTTTCTGCGCCCGGTTCCAGCCCTGCGTCAGGCGCGCCCACGCCTGCGGCGCCAGCGCCTGCAGATCCTGGAAGAACCATTGCATCTCGCGCGGGCTGGTCAAAAAGCTGCCGCGCAACACCAGCCCGCGCAAGCGCTGCGGATAACTGCCGGCATACAGGATCGCCGGCACCGCGCCCCATGAGCCGCCGATGACATGCCAGCATCCGATCCCGAGATAGGCCCGCAGCCGTTCGATATCGGCGACCAGATCGGCAGTCGTGTTGTGCGCCAGCTCGCCGGCCGGCAAGCTGAGGCCGGCGCCGCGCTGATCGAACAACACCACGCGCTGCCGCGTCAGGTCGAACCACTCCAGCATCGACAACTGGCTTCTGCCGCCGGGGCCGCCATGCAACACCACGCTGGCTGGGCCGTCGGCGCATCCGAACTCGGCGAAATAGACACGGTGGCCGGCACTGTCCGGCAGATGGCCGGAACGCAGCGGAACGGGATTGGACTTCGGCACGGAACTTGCGTTTATCGACATGATTGCGCCAGCGGCAAGGGAACATGAACACGATGCTGACATGCAATCACAAATCGTACCCGTTTTTTTTCAACCCATTGATGGAGACAAACATGACATGGAGCAAACCTGAGTTTTCCGATCTGCGTTTTGGCTTTGAAATCACGATGTATATCGCCAATCGTTAATTCCGCTGATATCCGGGAATGCGCGGCAGTCGCATAACGATTGCCGCGCCTGCCCCTCTCTGGATCTGACCCCGGCACATAATGAAAATCATCGTATTAGGTTCTGCGGCGGGCGGCGGCTTCCCACAATGGAACTGCAATTGCCGCAACTGCAAAGGGGTACGCGAAGGCGTCATCAACGCCAGGCCCCGCACGCAATCATCGATCGCGGTATCGTCCAATGGCCGCGACTGGCTGCTGATCAATGCATCACCCGATATCCTGACCCAGATCAAGGCGACGCCGGCGCTGCAACCGGCGCGCGCCGCCCGCGACACCGGCATCGCCGCCGTGATGCTCATGGATGCCCAGATCGACCACGTTACCGGCTTGCTCATGCTGCGCGAAGGCAAGCCCTTGCCGCTGTATTGTTCGGCCGCGGTCTGGGACGACCTGACCGGCGGTTTGCCGCTGGTGCACGTGCTGTCGCATTACTGCCGCGTGCAATGGCATGTGCTGGCGCCGAACCAGACGCCGTCATCGCAGGAATTGCCGCAAATCGAAGACCTCCGTTTCACGCCGTTGCCGCTGACCAGCAAGGCCCCGCCGTATTCACCGCATCGGGAATTGCCGCAACCGGGCGACAACCTGGGCCTCATCATCGAAAACCGCAAGACCGGCAAAAAACTGTTTTACGCGCCCGGCCTGGGCGAACTCGAAGCGCATGTGCTGGCGGCCATGCATGCCGCCGATTGCCTTCTCGTCGACGGCACCTTCTGGAGCGAAGATGAAATGATCAACCTCGGCTTCTCCAGGAAAAAGGCCGCCGACATGGGGCACCTGCCGCAATCCGGCCCGGGCGGCATGATCGACGTGCTGGATACGATCAACGATACCCGCAAGATCCTGATCCACATCAACAACACCAACCCGATACTTGACGAAGACTCCGCCGAACGCGCCACGTTGACGCGGCACGGTATCGAGGTCGCCTGGGATGGAATGGAAATCGAACTATGAACCAGCCCGCCTGCGCAGCATCAACCGCACTGCCGGCATGGGACCGTGCCGAATTCGAATCACGCCTGCGCGCCAAGGGCGCCGGTTACCACATTCACCATCCGTTCAACGTCAAGATGAACGATGGCTTGCTCAGCCCCGACCAGGTGCGCGGCTGGATTGCCAACCGCTTTTATTACCAGATCAACATTCCGCAAAAGGACGGCGCCATCATCGCCAATTGCCCCGACCGCGAAACCCGCAGGAAATGGGTCCAGCGCATACTCGACCATGATGGATGGGAGGGCAATGCCGGCGGCATCGAAGCCTGGAGCCGGCTGGCCGGCGCCGCCGGCATCCCGCGCGAGGAATTATGGTCGCTGCGGCATGTGGCGCCCGGCGTACGTTTTGCGGTCGATGCCTATGTCAACTTTGCTCGCCGTGCGCCGTGGCAAGAAGCGGTCTGCTCTTCGCTGACCGAAATGTTTGCGCCGAAAATCCACAAAGACCGGCTGGCCAACTGGCCGCAACACTACAGCTGGATCGAGTCCGATGGCTTGCAGTATTTCCGCAGCCGCATCTCGCTGGCCGAGCGCGATGTCGAACACGGCTTGCAAGTCACGCTCGACCATTTCGTTACCCGGGCCCAGCAGGAGCGCGCACTGGAAATCCTCCAATTCAAACTCGATGTGCTGTGGAGCATGCTGGACGCCATCGACAAAGCGTATCCGTAGCCGGACCGATCATTCATCCACTTTCCTGCCATTGAGATCATGACGACACTGCCAGAAAAACCCCGACTCTCGCGCCTGTTTCGCTTGCAATGGGAAGAAGCGCAAGGCAATTACGTGCTGCTGTATCCGGAAGGCATGATCAAGCTCAACCGCAGCGCGGCCGAAATTCTGAAGCTGTGCGACGGCGCACATGATGTCGCCGGCATCACCTTGGATCTGGAACGGGCGTTCTCGGTCAGCGGCCTGCGTCCCGATGTCGATGATTTCTTACGGATCGCCAATGAGCGCAACTGGATTTCCTGAAACCGCCGCCGTCCCGCCGCCGCTGTGGCTGCTGGCCGAGCTGACCTATCGCTGTCCGCTGCATTGCGTGTTTTGCTATAACCCGCTCAACTATGCCGAGAACCGCAACGAGCTCGACACCGCGCAGTGGATCGATGTGATGCGGCAGGCGCGCAAGCTGGGCGCGGCGCAACTCGGTTTTTCCGGCGGCGAGCCCTTGTTGCGCGACGACCTTGAAGAATTGATCGGCGCCGCTCACGGGCTGGGCTATTACACCAACCTGGTCACTTCCGGCATCGGCCTCAACGAAGATCGCATTGCCCGCATGAAGCGGCTCGGCCTGGATCATATCCAGCTTTCGTTTCAGGATTCGACCAAGGAAATGAACGATTTCTTGTCGAGCACCAAAACCTTCGACCTCAAGTCGCGCGTTGCCGGACTGATCAAGCGCTACGATTATCCGATGGTGCTCAATGTCGTGCTGCATCGATACAACCTCGACCATGTGGCGCGCATCATCGACATGGCGCTGGCGATGGAGGTCGAATATCTGGAACTGGCCAATACCCAATACTATGGCTGGGGCATGCTCAATCGCGCGCATCTGATGCCGCTGCGCGAACAGGTCGAGCGTGCCGAAGCGGTGGTGAACGAATACCGCAGCCGCATCGGCAACAAGATGAAGATCCTGTTCGTGGTGCCGGACTATTTTGAAGAACGCCCCAAGGCCTGCATGAATGGCTGGGGTTCGGTATTCATGGCGATCGGCGCCGACGGCACCGCGCTGCCCTGCCACGCTGCGCGCAGCCTGCCCGGCATCAGCTATCCCAATGTCACCGACTACAGCATCGAAGAGATCTGGCAGCGCAGCCAGGCCTTCAACCGGTTCCGCGGCGACGACTGGATGCAGGAACCCTGCCGCAGTTGCGATGAAAAGAAAAAGGATTTTGGCGGCTGCCGCTGCCAAGCCTTTGCCTTGACCGGCGATGCCGCCGCGGCCGACCCGGTTTGCGCCAAATCGGAGCGGCACGGCGACGTCACCAATATTGTGATGCACGCGCGCAGCAAACCGACCGCGGAATCGCAGCCGATCTTGTTCAGGACCGATGCCAACTCGCGGCGTTTTTTCCGATCGACCTCGTAAGCCCAGGCAAGTAACCGCTCCGCCTGTCCTTTCCTTGGGATCCGGCCGATGCCCATGTTCATTCTTGGCAGCCCATTTTCCGACTGTTTCAGCCTGAACATCCCGGGCATCGCCGACCCCGGCTTCACCTCACCTCTTTCAACTGCTCCAGAATGGCAGGGTTTTCCAATGTGGAAACATCCTGCGTAATTTCCTCTCCGCGCGCCAGCACCCGCAACAGCCTGCGCATGATCTTGCCCGAACGGGTCTTCGGCAAATTATCGCCAAACCGTAATTCCTTGGGCTTGGCGATCGGGCCGATCTCCTGGGCTACCCAGTTACGCAATTGGCCGGCGATGCGCAAGGCATCCTCGCCGCCCGGGCGCTCCTGCTTGAGCACGACGAACGCGCAGATCGATTCGCCGGTGGTGGCATCCGGCTTGCCGACCACCGCCGCTTCCGCCACCAGCGGATGGGCCACCAGCGCCGATTCGATTTCCATCGTTCCCATGCGATGGCCCGACACATTGAGGACGTCATCGATGCGGCCGGTGATGGTGAAGTAACCGTTGTCGGCATCGCGAATCGCCCCATCGCCGGCCAGATACAACTTGCCGCCCAGCTCATCGGGAAAGTAACTCTTGCGAAAGCGCTGCGGATCGCCCCAGATGGTACGGATCATCGATGGCCACGGGCGCTTGACCACCAGAATGCCGCCCTCGCCATCGGGCAAGTCCCGGCCTGTTTCGTCCACCACGCCGATCATGATGCCGGGCAGCGGCAAGGTGCAGGAGCCCGGTACCATCGCGGTCGCGCCGGGCATCGGGCTGATCATGTGCCCGCCTGTTTCGGTTTGCCAGAAGGTATCGACAATCGGGCAACTGGTGCGGCCGACATGGCGGTAGTACCAGAGCCAGGCTTCGGGATTGATCGGCTCGCCGACCGAACCCAGCAAACGCAGGCTGCCCAGGTCGTAGCGATCCGGATGCACCGCCGGATTGCTATCGGCCGCCTTGATCAGGGACCGGATCGCGGTCGGTGCGGTATAGAAAATCGTTGCCCGGTGTTTTTCGATCATTTGCCAGAAACGCCCGGCGTCGGGATAGGTCGGCACGCCTTCGAACACGATTTGCGTGGCGCCGGCCGACAGCGGCCCGTAAGCGATGTAACTGTGGCCGGTCACCCATCCGATGTCGGCAGTACACCAGAAAATATCGTCTGGCTTGATATCGAAGGTCCACTTCATGGTCAGTGTGGCCCACAGCAAGAAGCCGCCGGAGGAATGCTGCACGCCCTTTGGCGTGCCGGTCGAACCCGAGGTGTAGAGGATGAACAGCGGATGTTCGGCTTCCACCCATTCCGGTTCGCAGTCATCGGATTGTTGCGCCAGCCGCGTGTCGAGCCAGAGATCGCGCGCGGCATCGAAGCCGACGTCATTGCCGGTGCGGCGATGCACGATCACATGTTCGACGCGCTCGCAGCCGCCCAAGGCCAGCGCCTGGTCGACAATCGCTTTCAATGGCAAGATCTTGCCGCCGCGCACTTGCTCATCGGCGGTGATCACCGCCTTGGCGCCGGCGTCGATGATGCGTTCCTGCAGCGACTTGGCGGAAAATCCGCCGAACACCACCGAGTGGATCGCGCCGATGCGGGCGCAGGCTTGCATGGCGGCCACGCCTTCGATCGACATCGACATGTAAATCACCACGCGGTCGCCCTTGCCGACGCCCAGGGACTTGAGCGCATTGGCGAAACGGCATACCGTGCGCTGCAGCTGCCGATAGGTGACCGAGGCGGTCTGGCCATCGTCGGCTTCGAAAACGATGGCGGTCTTGTCGCCGTTTCCCTGATGCACATGACGATCCAGGCAGTTCCAGGAAACATTCAGGCGGCCATCCTGAAACCAGCGGTAAAACGGCGCATCCGATTCATCCAGCACCTGGGAAAAAGGCGTTTCCCATTGCAGGTGTTCCAGCGCCAGCCGGCCCCAGAATTTTTCATAGTCCTGCTCGGCCGAGGCGCACAAGGCGCGGTAAGCAGCCATGCCGGAAATGGCGGCATGGTCGACGAATTTTTCGGGCGGGTGAAACATGCCGCTTAAAGGCGTCAGTTCGGTAATGTCGTTCATGTCTATTCTGCCTGTGAAGAATTGTTGCGCGAATCGGCCGGCAAGCCGATCCCTGCGGCGCGGGCAAAAAAATGGCTGACGACCGCAGTCGTCAGCCAAAACTGCTCAAGCACGAGCAAGGAAATGGATGCCATGCCTCAACAGCCTGGAGAATCGCTGTCGTTGATTACATTCCAAAAAACTTGATTGCTGCTGCCCGCTGCCTGTATCGCTGCCGGCAGCAGCCGTATCATTGCCGCATTTATTTTGCCAGCTTGAAAACCCAGACCGAACCGCCCTGTTCGAGGAAGTTGACCTTCTTCGCCACTTCGCCGCCCCACAGCGGCACTGCGCCGCCCCAGCCGGACACCACGGCGACGTATTGCGTATCGCCGTCTTTCCAGGTCACCGGAGGCGCGACCACGCCGGAACCGGTCTGGAATTTCCACAATTCCTTGCCGCTCTTGGCATCTACCGCCTTGAGGAATCCTTCCGGCGTGCCGTAGAACACCAGGCCGCCGGCAGTCGTCATCACACCGCCCCAGAGCGGCGCATTGTTCTTGATTTCCCAGACGATCTTGCCGGTCTTCGGATCCACCGCGCGCATGGCGCCGATGTAATCTTCATTGATCGGATGAATGGTGAAACCGGCGCCGAGGAAAGCCCCGCCCTTCTTGTAAGTGACCGGTTCGTTCCAGATATCCATGCCCCATTCATTGGCCGGCACATAGAACAGTTTGGTTTGCGGGCTGTAGGCCATCGGCATCTGGTTCTTGGCGCCGAGGAACGCCGGAGCGGCAAATACGGTGGCGCCCTTCTTGCCTTCTTCACCCTTGGTCGGGTCGCCCGGACGGCCCTTGTCGATGTAATTCGGACGCCCGGTCTTCAGATCGATGCCGGAAGCCCAGGTGATCTTGTTGACGAACGGGAAGGCGTTTTGCAGCTTGCCATCCTTGGCGTCGATCACGTAGAAAAAGCCATTGCGGTCGGCCTTGCCACCCATACGCTTGCCGTCCATGTCGAACGTGATGAACTCGTTGACGCCATCGTAATCCCAGCCGTCGTGCGGGGTCGTCTGGTAGCTCCACTTGATCTGGCCGGTTTCGATATCGAGCGCCACGGTGGAGGACGAATACAGATTGTCGCCGGGCCGCAGGTGGCTGTTCCATGGCGCCGGATTGCCGGTGCCGAAATAAGCCAGGCCGGTAGTCGGATCATAGGTGCCGCCGAGCCAGGTAGCGCCGCCGCCGGTTTTCCACAATTCGCCGGGCCAGCTCTTGTTGGTCGTGCCGGTAATGCCGTTTTCGGTGGCCTTGCCGTCCTTGTCGTACTTGTAGCCCATGTGGCCTTCGATCATCGGCCGGCTCCAGACCAGTTGCCCGGTCTTCGGATCACGCGCGTCGACCCGTCCGACCACGCCGAACTCGCCGCCGGAAACGCCGGTCAGCAACAGGCCCTTGGCGATGAGCGGCGCGGCCGACATCGAATAGCCGGCGGCGTAGTCATCCACTTTTTCTTTCCAGACGATCTTGCCGGTATCCTGGTCCAGCGCGACCAGTTGCGCATCCAGCGTGCCGAAAATCACCAGATTGTCGTACAGCGCCGCGCCGCGGTTGACCACGTCACAGCATGGCATGATGCCGTCCGGCAGGCGGTGTTCATACTTCCACAGCTTGGCGCCGGTTTTGATGTCGATCGCATAGATGCGCGAGTACGAACCGGTCACGAACATCTTGCCGTTGTATATCAGCGGCTGCGATTCCTGGCCGCGCTGTTTCTCGCCGCCGAAGGAAAACGACCACGCCGGCACCAGCTTGCCGACCGTCTTGGTATTGATCTGGGTCAGCGGCGAAAAGCGCTGGCCCTGCGTCCCCATGCCCCACGACAAGACGCTGCCGGGATTGGTGGCGTCCTTGGCGATCATGGCGTCGGTGACGCCTGCCGCATACGCCACGACTGGCCCCGCGCCGCTCAGCGCCACGCCCAACAAGCCTGCTATCAGTTTTCTTTGCATGTCATCCTCCTGTTTTTTCGCATCAATTATTTCAAGTACGCCGTTTTGGAATTCATGTTGTGAAGCCATCTCCGTATAGGCAATCCCCGTGCCAACCGTATCCGCGCGATTTCCTGCATCGGCAGGCGGCATAAAGCGATTTTTCCTGTTCCAAAAGCGGGCAATTGTCACGCTCTGGAACAAGACACCTACGACGACTTTTCCGCTGCCAGGGCCGTTTCCGGACCGATTTGCGCCGACGTCATTTCCACCTGTTCATACTCTTCATCGGAAAACAATCTCGAGCGCGTCAGAAAACGTTTTCCGGTGCCGTTGTCGAGCGAAAACATGCCGCCCATGCCCGGCACGACATCGATGATGAGTTGGGTATGCTTCCAATACTCGAACTGCTCGGCGCCCATGTAAAAAGGGGCGCCGTCCAGCAGGCCCATGAAGACATCGGTTTCGCTCAGTTCGAAATCGCCCAGCGCGTAGCACATCGGCGAACTGCCATCGCAACAGCCGCCCGACTGGAAGAACATCAAGGCGCCATGCCGCTCATGCAAACTGCGGATAAAGGCAATGGCCTCGTCGGTGGCGATCACGCGCGCGATGAAGGAATGAGTCATAGTGCCCTCGAAAAAAAAGCGGCATACCTTTCGATATGCCGCAACCCGCATTGATCAGAAGAAGCCCATTGCGTTCGGGTTGTAGCTGACCAGGAGATTTTTGGTTTGCTGGTAGTGATCCAGCATCATCTTGTGGTTTTCGCGTCCGATGCCGGATTGCTTGTAACCGCCGAATGCCGCATGGGCCGGATACAGGTGATAGCAATTGGTCCACACGCGGCCAGCCTGAATCGCACGGCCGACGCGGAACGCACGCGAACCGTCGCGCGTCCACAAGCCGGCGCCCAGACCGTACAGCGTGTCGTTGGCGATTTCCAATGCTTCCGCTTCATCCTTGAAGGTCGTGACCGATACCACCGGGCCAAAGATTTCTTCCTGGAAGATGCGCATCTTGTTGTGCCCCTTGAAAATCGTCGGTTGCACGTAGTATCCGTTTTCGAGATCTCCCTTCAGGGCCTGGCGGGCGCCGCCGAGCAAGGTTTGCGCGCCTTCCTGGCGGCCGATATCCATGTAGGACAGAATCTTTTCCAATTGCTCCTGGGAAGCCTGCGCGCCGATCATGGTGCTCTTGTCGAGCGGATTGCCTTGCTTGATCGCCGCCACGCGCTTGACGGCGCGCTCGATGAAGCGATCGTAGATCGACTCCTGAATCAGTACGCGCGACGGGCAAGTGCACACTTCCCCCTGGTTCAGCGCAAACATGGCAAAGCCTTCCAGGCACTTGTCGAAGAATGCGTCGTCCTGATC
The DNA here is from genome assembly GCF_006715495.1 of Herbaspirillum sp. SJZ106. Taxonomy (GTDB): domain Bacteria; phylum Pseudomonadota; class Gammaproteobacteria; order Burkholderiales; family Burkholderiaceae_D; genus Herbaspirillum. Next base: position 398,264 of record NZ_VFNI01000004.1, on the reverse strand, counting down.
CATCACATCGGCAAAGAAAATGTTGGGCGACTTGCCGCCCAGTTCCAGCGTCACCGGGATCAGGTTTTGCGACGCATATTGCATGATCAGGCGCCCGGTGCCGGTTTCACCGGTGAAGGCGATCTTGGCGATACGCTTGCTGGAGGCCAATGGTTTCCCCGCTTCCAGGCCGAAGCCGTTGACCACGTTCAGCACGCCCGGCGGCAACAGGTCGCCGATCAGTTCCATCAGGACCATGATCGATGCCGGGGTCTGCTCAGCCGGCTTGAGCACGATGCAATTGCCGGCGGCCAGCGCCGGCGCCATTTTCCAGACCCCCATCAGGATCGGGAAATTCCATGGAATGATCTGGCCGACCACGCCCAGCGGTTCATGGAAGTGATACGCATAGGTTTCGGAATCGATCTGGGCGATGCTGCCTTCCTGCGCACGGATGCAACCGGCAAAGTAACGGAAATGATCGATCGCCAGCGGAATATCGGCCGCCATGGTTTCGCGGATCGGCTTGCCGTTATCGATCGTCTCGGCCGTCGCCAGCAATTCCAGGTTGGCTTGCATGCGATCGGCAATGCGGTTCAGGATATCGGCGCGTTCGGCCGGCGAGGTTTTGCCCCAGGCGGCTTTTGCCGCATGCGCGGCGTCCAGCGCCAGTTCGATATCTTCCGCAGTGGAACGGGCAATTTCACAAAATGGCTTGCCGGTGACCGGCGTGACGTTTTCGAAGTAGGCGCCGTTGGCCGGCGGCACAAATTTGCCGCCGATAAAGTTGTCGTAGCGTTGCTTGAACGGGTTCTTCACACCCAGTTTGCTGATGTCTGCCAGATTCATGTCATCCTCCTGTTGAAATGTGTCATTGAGCGCTCCGGAGGCCGCGCCTCCGAACACATGCAGATATCAGCAATCGCCATGCCAGAACCTCATTCGCTCACCGGCCCGGCGCTGCGGCCGGTTGCCGGCCCCCGGCATGATGTTCAGGAAGCGTCACAGTTGTGCCGCGAGTGTCATATTTTTGAACACATCGGCTGCCCGCTGTCCCAAACTGTTCAACCCTGCGCCGCTGCCGGCGGCAGGCATAAAAAAACCGGGATGGTGGAATCCGAAGATCCAGCCATCCCGGCCATGTGCTGCCGCCGGCAGCAACAGACCCACTTCACAGGTTCAAAACGCGTGCTTGATGCCCAGTTGAATCGCGGTCGTGGTTTTTCCCGCTGCGGCCAGGTAGGCATTGTTGTTGGCAATGCCGAACGCTGCGCCGGCGGTGTAGCCGCTGCCGGCATTGACGCCGGCGATCAGGCCGTACAGCGTGGTGCGCTTGGACAACGCATAGTCGTCGCTGAGTATCCAGGTGCGCGAGGTATCGCTGTTGCCATCCTTGTTGGTGGAGTAGTAAAACGCCAGCGTCGCCGTATTCGCCGCCGAGGTGCGATAGTTCAGGCCCAGCCCGTACACGTGATATTGGGCCAGCCGCGAACCGGTCGCCGGATCGGTGTTCTTGTCATTCAGATAGTTGCCGGTCAGGGTCGCGGCGCCCATGGTGTAGGCGGCGCCGAGGCTGTATTTGCGGGTCTGCGCGCCGGTGCTGCCGAGGGTCGCGGTGGGCCGGCCGTTTTCGGTCTGATAGGCGGCCGACAAGGTAACCGGGCCGGTATAGGTCGCGCCCAGCGCGATCACGCGATTGGCGCTCATGCTGCCGGCCTGTTCGCCGAAACTGTAGGAACCGCTCAGATTGACGTCACCGACCTTGGTGCTCAGGCCGAGCGCATTGGCCACGAACACGTCAATCACCGAATTCGAATTGGCCGGCGCCGCAGCGGCGCCGCCATTCAACGGATTTTGCGTCAGCGCCCAGGAAATCAGGCCGGAAAAGGTTTCCTTCAAGCCGCGCGGATCGGTCGCGGCAAATGCCAGCACCGCCGGCGAATACTGCTTGCCGAGCGTGACCGAACCCAGGCTATTGGACAGGCCGATATTCGATTGCCGTCCGAACAGGCCGCCCCATTGTCCGCCCTCTCCCGTGGTCGAGACGAAATGTCCTTCCAGATTGAAATTGGCTTTCAGGCCGCCGCCGAGATCTTCGCTGCCCTTGAAGCCGAGGATGCTGGGGCTCAGGCCGCCAGTGCTCATGCCCACCACGGTGCCGTTGCCTCCGCTCGCGGTTTTCTGGTTATTCACCATCACCACGCCGGCATCGATCACGCCATAAATGGTGACTGACGATTGCGCCTGCGCCTGTTGCAGGCCGGCCCCCATGATGGCGCCGAGCGCCAGCAATGAGCCTAATGATTTATTCATTTTTTTGTCCATCTGTATCTCCTCTGTCTAATGGATTTTCTGTCCAGCATCTGTCTGTCCTGCATCTGTTTATCGATGCCCACGGCTAAGGGCAAAATGCATGCCTGTCGGCGCCATCTTTGCGCCGCCGCTTCAATATCGCCATCAGCAGGCGGATCCGGCGTCTTGCCGCCAGAGTGAGCGCAATGCCGAAAGCCGCGCCGGCAGCGGCCCGCGCCACCACTTGCGGCAGTACAACAGCGCTCAAACCGGCATGCCCGGCTGCGCAAATACGGATCACTTGTGCGCTGGCTTGTTCAGATTTTGATCGTCCGCCGCAATCGCTTTGGCATGCCGGCAGCATCGATCAGGCCGCAGCGATGGCATACGATTTGCTCTCGGCTTCTTCCAGACGCGCGCACCGGCAACGACATGCCTGCCCCTCCCTCCCAAGGCCGCAACATGCATATCTGGAAAAAAATCCTGCTGTTATTGATCGCATCCTGTTGCCTGCCGCAGGCCTGCGCAGGCGTGATGACGCGCGAAGCCATGCGGAAGAATTTCCCGGCGCCGCTGATCGTCGCTGACAAAGCCGGCGATATCCCGGTGTGGCCTTTGTTCCGCCAAAACGCGACCGCCAATGAACTGGTCGGCTATGTATTCGAATCGGTTGATCTGGCGCCGGTGCCGGGATTTTCCGGCGTCCCGGTCAATCTGTTGATCGCCATCGATCCCAAGGGCAACTTTCTCGATGTCAAGGTGCTCTCGCACCATGAACCGGTATTTCTGGAAGGTCTCGGCGAAGCGCCCTTGTTCCAGTTCGTCAGCCAGTATCGCGGCTTGTCGCTGAACCAGAACATCAAGATCGAAGCACGCAATGGCCGCCAGAGCGGCGGCGCCAACGCTTACCTCGACGGCGTTACCAAGGCCACGGCATCGGTGCGCATCATCAATCAGACGGTATTGGCATCGGCGCTCAAGGTGGCGCACAAGAAACTCGGATTTTCCGCCGGCCGCGATCCCGACCTGATCGCCCGCATCAAGCCGGATCTGCAAGAGCAACACAGCATCAGGTCGATGCTCGACGACGGCCTGATCAAACACCTGACGCTATACAACAAGGATATTGAAAAGAAATTCGCCACCGGCGGCGGCGCCGGCCTTGATCCCGAGGCCGTCAACCATCCCGATGCCGTGTTCATCGATCTGTACCTGGCGTATGTATCGGTGCCGTCGATCGGCAGCAACCTGCTCAATGCCGCCAGCTGGGACAAATTGCAAAAGCGGCTGGAACCCGGCGACCATGCCATCCTGGTGATGTCGAATGGCCGCTACGGCATTGCCGGCGATGACTTCATCCCCGGCTCGGTGCCCGAGCGCTTGCTGTTGCAGCAAGACAAGCTGCCGCTGGAAATGCGCGACCTCAATATGGAAATGCAGCTCAAGGACACCCGTGATTTGCCGGCGCCGGAGCAGCTCAAGGTATTTCGCATCATCGGCCAATCGGGACTGGATCCGTCGCGCCCGCTGGATTTCCTGCTGCCGGTGATCCGCAGCAAAGGCATCGTTTATCCTGAACGCTTCACCGAGAATTTCGCCGTCAGCATGACGCTGCCGGCGCGCTTCTATACGGTGCCCGACAGCGACAACAAAACCTGGCAAGGAATCTGGAAAAGCCGCTGGCCGGAACTGGCGATTCTGGCCGCGGCGCTGGCGCTGTTGTCGCTGGTGCTGATCCGGCAACGGCAACTGACCCGCAATGGGCGCCGCTTTATCCGGTTCCGCCTGGGGTTCCTGCTGTTCACCTTGCTGTTCATCGGCTGGTATGCCCAAGGCCAGCTATCCATCGTCAATATCACCGGCTTGCTACAGGCGCTGGCGGCCGGCCGCAGTCTCGATTTCTTCCTGTACGATCCGATGACCGTGACGCTGTGGGCCTTCGTTGCGGTATCCCTGGTCGTCTGGGGCCGCGGCACGTTTTGCGGCTGGCTGTGTCCGTTCGGCGCCCTGCAGGAGTTCACCGGCAAGCTCGGACGCCTGCTGCACCTGCCGCAATTGAAAATCCGCGCCAGGACCGATGCCCGCCTGAAACTGATCAAGTACGCGCTGCTGGCCGGGATCGTGGCCAGCAGCATGTTCTCCAGCGCCATCACCGACGTGCTGGTCGAAGTCGAGCCGTTCAAGACGGCCATCACCCTCAACTTCGTGCGCTCCTGGCCTTACGTCGCTTATGCGGCCGGTTTGCTGCTGCTCAGCGGCTTCGTCTACAAATTCTTTTGCCGCTACCTGTGCCCGTTCGGCGCCGGCCTGGCCGTGCTCGGCCGCCTGCGCGTGTTCAACTGGCTGCCGCGGCGCAAGCAATGCGGCACGCCCTGCCAGACCTGCCGGCATCGCTGCGATTATCAAGCCATCGCCGGCGACGGCAAGATCGCCTATCAGGAATGCTTCCAGTGCATGGATTGCGTCGTAATCTACGCCAGCGATGAAAAGTGCGCGCCGCTGATGCTGGAAAAGAAAAAACAGGGAGTGAAGCGCGACTTCATTCCGATTCAGGCAATCCCGATCGATTGACCAGGAGCATCGCATGCAACGTCGCACCTTGATTTCCGCCGCCGTCGGCGGCGCCCTGATCAATGCCGCCGGCTGGCGCCTGTCGCGCCCGGATGCCGCGGCCGCCCAACTGACCCGCGGCACGGCGACGCCGGATGGTTTTCATCTGTACACCGGCAGCGATCTCGCCTTCGGCACCACCATGTCGATACAGGTGCTGCACGACAACCGCCGGCAAGCGGAGCTGGCGATTGAAGATGCCTTCCAGGCGGCCAAGGACGTCGATGCCCTGATGAGCATCTACAGTCCGCGCAGCCAGGTTTACCAGCTCAACCGCGACGGCCGCCTGGCCGCGCCCGATGCCCGCCTGCTGCATGTGATGCAGGATGCGATGCGGCTGTCGGCATTGAGTGCCGGCGCGTTCGACATGACGGTGCAGCCGCTGTGGCAGCAATTCAGCCAGGCTGCAAAGAACCGGACCCTGCCCGAGCCCGCCGCCCTGCGCGCCGCCCGCGCCCTGGTCAACTGGCGGGATGTCAGCATCGGCGCCGATGAAATCCGTTTGCGCCAGCCCGGCATGGCGATCACGCTCAATGGCATTGCGCAAGGCTATGCCGTCGATCTGGCATTGGCGGCGCTCAAGGCGCGCGGCGTGCGCCACGCTTTGCTGGATACCGGCGAATTCATTTCCGTCGGCCGCAAACCGGCCAATCGGCACTGGGCCATCGGCGTGCAGAATCCGCGCGATACGCAGGCGCTGACTGCGGTGCTGGAAATGGATGGCCGCAGCATCGCCACTTCGGGCGATTATGAAACGACATTTACGCCCGACTTTCGCCATCATCACATTTTCGATCCGGCCACCGGCGATTCGCCGTTGCAGCTGGCCAGCGTGACCGTGGCTGCGCCCACCGGCCTGCAGGCCGACGGCTTGTCGACCGCCCTGTTCGTGATGGGCAGCGCCAAAGCCTTGCGCCTGGCGGCAAGCCTGCCGCGAGTGGATGTCTTGCTGGTCAGCAAACAGGGCCAGGTATGGTCATCCGCCGGATTGCGGCAACGGCAGGGCTGAACGGCCGCCGCCGGCGCCAGCAAGCGCGCGAATTCAGAACCACATGCGGCGCGCCGCGTGCTGGCGGCCAGACAGCAGGTGCTTGCATGCCGCCAGCACATGGAGCGCAATCAGCACGGCAAACAGCAACGCCAACAGCTTGTGATAGCCCATCAGGCTATCGCGCAAACCGGCGTCTTCGGTCGCCCAGCGCGGCAGCTGCAGGCCGAAAAACTTGACGCCATATTTGTTGAAGGACGACGACAGATAACCGCTCAGCGGTTGCAATACCATCAGCGCATACAACAACAGATGGCCTCCCTGTGCGGCCTTGATATTCCATGCCGCCATGTCGACCGGGAACGCTGGCGGCCGGTGCGTCAGGCGCCACAGCAACCGGATCACGACCAAGACCCCGGCCAGCACGCCGCAGGACTTATGCAGGTTGAAATACACCGCGCGATCCGGCGTGCCCTTGGGAATCCCGACCATGTAATAACCCAGCGCCAGCATGCCGAGCACCAGCAAGGCAATGCTCCAGTGCAGCAATACGGCCACTCTGTCATAGCGGGCCTGGCCGCGCATGCGGCTTGGCGCCGCGCTCACCGGATCACCACGCCCCATGGCAATTCGCCAACCGCGACTTCCTTGCTGACGGTATTGGTGGCGGTGTCGATCACCGATACTGAATTGGAACGGCCATTGGCGACATACAGTTTTTTCCCATCCGGCGTGATCGCCATATTCCATGGCCGCTTGCCGACCGGCACCGTCGCCACCACCGTATTGCTGGCGCTGTCGATCACCGTTACCGTGCCATCCTTGCCATTGGAGATATACACGCGCTTGCCATCGGGCGCGATCGTCACGCCATTGGAAAAATTCCCGGGCTTGATTTTCGCGCTGACTTTTTGCGTTGCCACATCGATGGCGTACACGGTGCTGGCAATCTCGGCGGCGACATAGGCCTTGCGGCCGTCCGGCGTGAAGGCGATGCCGCGCGGCCGCATGCCGAGCTTGACCGAACCGACCTGCTTGCGCTGCGCGACATCGATGATATCGAGCGAGTCGGCTTCTTCGGCGCTGACATACAGCCATTTTCCGTCGGGGCTGAATACCGCGTGTTCCGGATTCTTGCCGGCAGTCTTGATGCTGAAGACTTTTTGATTGGTGGCGCTGGAAATGAAACTGACCGAATTGCTGATTTCACTGGCTGCCACGATCCAGTCGCCGGCGGCGGAAATACCGACACCTTCAGGCGATTCGCCGAGCGGCACGGTACCTACCTGGGCCCGCTTGTCGAGATCGACAAGCAGCAAGGCATTGGCCGGCTGGTCGCTGACGTACAACATCTTGCCATCGTGGCTGACCGCCAGCCCGCGCGGCTTGGTGCCGACCTTGATCTGCCCCGCCACTGTATCGGTAGCGCAATCGATGATGGAAATGGTGCCGGATCTTTCATTCGGCACATAGGCGAACGGAGCGGCTGCGGCCATGCCCGGCAACAATGCCGCGGACAGCAGGCCGGCGAATGCCAGACGCCTGGCGGAAACGGCAAGAATGCTTTGCGTGATGGTCATGATGTCAAGTCTCCTGAACGGGGTTATTGTTTTATATCGCTGCGGCTTGGATCAATATGCGCAGGCAATAAGCATGCCGAAGCGGCGCAACTGCCGGCATGCGTCCGGCGCGCCGCGTGCCCGGTGCATTGTTGCAATTGTCCACAGGCGACTGCTGCAAATTGAAACAGTCGGCCGTCGTCGGCCTGGCATTACTTCGGTTTGTCGAATTCGTAACGCAGGGCAATCCAGAACAGGCGCGGCGCGCCCGGTGCGTAGAAAGTGGATTGCCGCACCGCATACCCGGCCGCGGAGGAACCGCCGAACGGCCGCGCGCTGACATTGCCGTTGCCGTCGAAAGCGGTCGCGCCAAGCTGTGCCGCGGTGTCATAGCGGGTGTCGAACAGGTTGTTGACCTGCGCCATGACCTGCAATTGCGGCGTCACCCGCAAGGCCGCGCCGAGATTGAAGATGGCGTAGCCAGCGCTGCGTCCCGGGCCGAGGTAATACTTGCCGTCCGGCTGATGCTGGCCGTTTTCATTGCCGCGCGCCAGTGAACCGGCCACTGCCACCATGCCGGCACTCACGGTCAATGCCGGCGAGAACGCATAGTCGGCAAACAGCTTGAGCATCTGGCGCGGAATCAGCGGAATCTTGTCGCCCGGTTTGATGTTGATATTGCCCTCTTGGCCCGGACTGCCCGCCAGTGCCGCGCTGTTGGTGCTGTTGCCGGCGCCATTGACGGTCTCGGCGCTTTGGTAGGTGGCATCGAGGAAGGTATATTGGCCGCCGACTTCCAGATTGCCGAGCTTGCTGCTCACGCCCAGTTCGATGCCCTGGCGTTTGGTCTGGCCGAAGTTCTTGAAGTAGCCATAGCCGGATTGATTGTCGGCCACGAACAGAATGTCATCCTGATTGCGCGCGCTGAACACCCCGGCATTCCATTGCAGGCTGGCGCCGACCGAGCCCCTGATGCCGGCTTCCAGCGTGCGCGTCACCACCTGTTTGAGCGGCGGATCGCTGGCCATGGCGTTGGGCAGCTTGCAGGGCCGATCAGGATTGGCACAGCCCAGTTCAATGGCGGTCGGCGCCCGGCTGCTCTCGCTGTAACCGCCATACAGATTGAGGCTGGAGCTCGGGCTGTAGGTCAGGCCGATGGCCGGATTGAAACGCGAATAACGATGATTGCCGCTGAGCGAAGCCGGGTCGCCGTCGGCATGAATCTGATCTGAGTTCCTGATCGATGTGGTGTTGTAGCGGCCGGATAAGGTCAGGTGCCATTTGTCGGCAAAAGTCATGGTGTCGCTGGCGAAGGCGCTCCAGGTTTCGATCCGGCCCGATAGATTGACGCGCGTGTCGAACGGCTCGCCATCGACATTGCCGCCGATGACGCCATCGCCATATGCATTGATGCCGGTGACGCTGCGGTCTGCATTGATGTAACCGAGTTGCGACGATTGCTTGAAGTTGATGCGACTGCCGTCATAAGCGCCGCCGGCAACCAGTTCATTGCGTTGCCCGAACAAGTCACCGAGCCAGGCAGCTTGCGCCGAAATGCCGTAGTTCTGCTGCTTAGTCTCGGTACGGTTGATCAGGCCGGTGCATTTTTCAGCGGGTTCATCGTTGAGCAAACCCTGGGCGATACAACGCCAGTAAGGAAACGGCGTATTGGCGGCATTCATGGCGCCGGTCGGAAACCCGGCATAACCGGCTGCGCCCAGCGCCGCACGCTCGGCCGCACTCAGTTGATAAATGGACTGACTCAACGCATCTTCGTTGATGTCGCCATTCAGCGTTGAGGTATGCATATCGCGGTAATACGCATTGCCGGACAACAACAGATTGTCATTGAGCGCATGCGTAGCCGCCAGATTGAACATGGTGGAGCGGTTCCGGGTCTGGTCCGGTTTGGTATAGACGCTGGCGCGGTCGTTCGCCATCAGGGTCTGCTCCTGCAAGCCGTTGCCGGTCATGTCATTGTCGGCGTGGGCGAAGCTCAGTTTCAGCGTGGTGCCGGCATTGCGCCAGCCCAGCTTGCCGAAAACCTGGCGCACGTCGGACGGCGAATCATTGCGCCAGCCGTCTTCCTTGAACAAATTGCCGGTGACATACCAATCGAGCGCATCGTTGGAGCCGCCATGCTCGAATTCCACCGCACGGCGCGCATTGCTGCCCAGCGTGGTTTGCACCGACGTGCCAGGATTGGCGCGGCCATCCTTGGTTTGTACCGATACCGCGCCGCCCAGCGTATTGAGGCCGAACAGCGGATTGGAGCCGGGCATCAGGCTCATGGAAGAAATCGCTGCTCGCGGAATCAGATCCCAGCTGACCGTATCGCCGAACGGCTGGTTCATGCGCACGCCGTCCACATATACCGACAAGCCTTGTTGCGTACCGAGCAAGGGCGAGGCGGTGTAGCCGCGATAGCTGACATCCATCTGGAATGGATTACCCTGCATTTCATTGACGTAAACGCTGCCCAGGCGGCGGTTCATGAAGTCGCCCAGATCGAGTGCGCCACTACGCTGGATATCCTTGCTGGTGGCGGTTTGCACCGGCGCCGCCATTTCATTGCGCGATTGGCCGATGCCGGGCAACGGCGTGGTGCCGACAACTTCGACCGTCGGCAACTCAGCCGATGCCGCCAGGGCCTGCGCCTGGCCCGCCACCGATGCGGCGGCGCCAAGCGCCAGCGCCAGTCGCAAGGCTGCCGCCAATGGCCATCGCTGCCGCCCCCGCAGGATGGTGGATCGGTACATATCGTCTCCTCATGTTCTTTTACTTTCATCCTGCTCTAAGCAATATGTTTGCCAGCGGATAAAACATGAGGATGAGGACGAATACGACGGCAGCGGAAAAACTCAAAACCAGACCCGGCACAAATGACGCAATCGCGACTGTTCCATTTTTCAACACTATCCCTAAATGGAACAATCTAATTTGATCAGCCGCCTGATATCGATCATCTGTGACTGCATGGCGGCAAAAAAAGAAAGCCCGCAATTTTTCATGCGGGCTTCATGGCGATGGCTTGCTCACCGCTTGCCAGGCACGGGATCGCTCCCGCCCCGGCTATCGATGATGGTTTTCAGTTGCCTGAATTGAAAAAGGATTAGCCTGGCGCAGCAGCAACCGCCGCCTTGGCCCGCGCCTTATGCAGCTTCCGGTAACTGTCGAGCAGGCGCTGGTGCCGGTCCAACCCTTCCAGCGTCATGCTGGTTGGCGTCAGTCCGTAGAAACGCACGCTGCCATCCACCGAGCCGATGACCGCATCCATCCGCTCATTGCCGAACATGCGGCGGAAGTTGGCTTCGTAATCGGCCAGTTCCAGTTCGTCGTCGAGCAGCACTTCCAGCACCACGTTCAAGGCCTGGTAGAACAATCCGCGCTCGACCGTGTTGTCGTTGTACTGCAGGAAGGCGCCCACCAGCTCGTGCGCCTCCTCGTACTGCTTCAGGGCCAGGCGGATCAGCAGCTTCAGCTCAAGCACCGTCAGTTGCCCCCACTCGGTGTTTTCATCGAACTCGATGCCGATCAGAGTCGCGATGTCCGAGTACTCGTCCAGCTCATTGTTTTCCAGGCGATCGAGCAGCGCCGCCAGGCTGGCGTCGTCCAGGCGATGCAGGTTTAGGATGTCGGCGCGGAACAGCAACGCCTTGTTGGTGTTGTCCCAGATCAGATCCTCGATCGGATAAATCTCGGAATATCCCGGCACCAGGATCCGGCAGGCCGTCGCGCCCAGTTGGTCGTACACTGCCGTATAGGCTTCCTTGCCCATCGCTTCGAGAATGCCGAACAAGGCCGCCGCTTCGTCGGCGTTGGAGTTCTCGCCCTGGCCGGAAAAGTCCCACTCGACAAACTCGAAATCCGACCTGGCGCTGAAAAAGCGCCACGACACGATGCCGCTGGAATCGATGAAGTGCTCGACGAAGTTGTTGGGCTCGGCCACCGCGTTGCTTTCGAAGGTCGGCTGCGGCAAATCGTTCAAGCCTTCAAAACTGCGTCCCTGCAGCAATTCCGTCAGGCTGCGCTCCAGCGCCACTTCGAAGCTGGGATGCGCGCCGAACGAGGCGAAGACGCCGCCGGTGCGCGGGTTCATCAATGTCACGCACATCACCGGATAAGTCCCGCCCAGCGAGGCATCCTTGACCAGCACCGGAAAGCCCTGCTCTTCCAGCCCCTGGATCCCGGCCACGATGCCGGGGTATTTGGCCAGCACTTCTTGCGGCACGTCCGGCAAGGCGATTTCGCCTTCCAGGATTTCACGCTTGACCGCCCGCTCGAAGATTTCGGACAGGCATTGCACCTGCGCTTCGGCCAGCGTATTGCCGGCGCTCATGCCGTTGCTGACGAACAGGTTTTCAATCAGATTGGAGGGGAAATACACGGTTTCGCCATCCGACTGCCGCACGTACGGCAGCGAACAGATACCGCGCCCGGCATTGCCGGAGTTGGTATCGACCAGGTGCGAGGCGCGCAGCTCGCCATCGGGGTTGTAGATTGCCAGGCAATAGGGATCGAGGATCTCCTGCGGCAACGCATCCTTGCGGCCCGGCTTGAACCAGCGTTCGTTCGGGTAATGCACGAACCCGGCGTTGGCGATGTCTTCGCCCCAGTAGGAACCGGCGTAGAAATGGTTGTTGCTGATGCGCTCGATGTACTCGCCCAGCGCCGAGGCCAGCGCGCTCTCCTTGGTCGCGCCCTTGCCGTTGGTGAAGCACATCGGCGAGTGCGCGTCGCGGATGTGCAGCGACCACACGTTGGGAATGATATTGCGCCACGAGGCGATTTCGATCTTGATGCCCAGCTCCGCCAGCACGCCCGACATATTGGCGATGGTCTGCTCCAGCGGCAGATCCTTGCCCAGGATGTAGGTATTGGCATCGCTGTCCGGCTTCACCGTCAGCAAGGCCTGCGCATCGGCATCCAGGTTCTCGACTTCTTCGATGACGAACTCGGGGCCTTCCTGCACCACTTTCTTGACGGTACAGCGCTCGATGGAACGCAGGATGCCCCGGCGGTCGGCTTCCGAGATATCGGCCGGCAGCTCGACCTGGATCTTGAAGGTCTGCTGGTAACGGTTTTCCGGGTCGACGATATTGTTCTGCGACAAGCGGATGTTTTCGGTCGGAATGTTGCGCGTGTTGCAGTACAACTTCACGAAGTAAGCCGCGCACAAGGCCGACGAAGCCAGGAAGTAATCGAACGGACCGGGCGCCGAGCCGTCGCCCTTGTAGCGGATGGGCTGGTCGGCAATGACGGTAAAGTCGTCGAACTTGGCTTCGAGGCGCAGCTTGTCGAGGAAGTTGACCTTAATTTCCATGAGGGGCTCTAAAAATGGGAGTGGCGGCTATTATCCCCGTCAGGCCGGCCCCCTGCAAAACATTCTCGCGGTGATTGCACAAAAAACATGCACAGCGGCAGGGACAGGCCGGGAATTCCCGAAACGCACTCAACAGGCCTTCACGGTTTCACTGCACGCTCCAGAATCGCGCGCCTCCGCCTCTGCGGCACTATCGGTTACAGCGGGCTTTTGTGGAGCGTGCCGGCCATGGCGGGCCAGTCGCGCATCAGTTCGTCGCGGGCGCGCAGGCCGGCGTTGGGCTTGGTGGCCTGCCGAGCCTGGTTGGCGCCCCAGTACTCCCCGCTTTGGCCATTCCAGTCGGCAACCTGATAGGCATTTTGCTCCGCCATGCCCTCTCCTTGCTCTGATTCGTTCTTAACTAACTTTCTTGATTAGCGCCCCTTGGATCGAGGCAGCCGGAGAAGGAATTTGTATCCTCAGACCAGCATCGATTGCTGGGCGAAGATACCCGCCATCGCACCCTGCGACGATGCCTGGGTGACCGAGGGCAAGAAAGGCGTCGTGAGATCGCCGGCGGCGTAGATGCCGGGCATGCTGGTTTGGCGGCGCTCGTCGACTTTGAGAACGACTCCAGTGGGCGTATCCACCGTAGCGAGGCCCAATGATTCATGCAGGCTTGCGGAGGGCTTGGTGCGCGGATGGGCGAACAGGACGTCGACCGCGATATTAAGGCGGCTATCGAGATTGACGGTGGTGATATGGCCCTTTTGATGGGCGATCTCGACGATCCGGCCATCGACGACAGGGACGTTGCGGCGTGCCAGATCGGCCCGGATATCGGGCGCAATGTCGTGACCATCGGCGAAGACAGTCAACTTATCGGTCCAATCGAGGAACAGCCTGACCTGATTGTGCGACTGCGGACCAGACCAGACGAGGCCCCAATGCTGGCCGGCGACTTCGAAGCCGTCGCAATAGGGGCAAGGCACGATGGACGTGCCCCAGCTTTCGGCAAAACCCGGAACATCAGGCATCTGGTCAGCGACGCCATAGCTCAGGATCAGGCGGCGCGCTCCAAGGCTTTCGCCATCGCCAGTCAACACGGAGAAATCGTCGATGGCGCCGGAGACGCTGTCGGCCCGGGCACTGACCAGCCTGATGGCGGGATAACGCGCCAGCTGCCGCCGTGCCTCGGCCAGGATGTCCTGCGGGGGCTTGTGATCGTGGCCGAGCAGACCATGCGAGTGGCCGGCGAAGCGATTGCGCGGCAGGCCGGTATCGAGAACGGTGACCTTGCGGCGGGCACGGCCGAGCTGCAAGGCAGCGGCGAGACCGGCAAAGCTGCCGCCGATGATGATGACGTCATTCATGGTGATGGGCTCCGTGTTGTGGATGGAGGGGATATCGCAGGGCGGCCCCGGGAAACTTGATTTGGGCAACAGGTTGAAACCTGTCCATTGGTTGCAAATTTCAGGTAATTTACAGTATCATAATTTATAAATTTAAATACTGTCAAGTACTGGAATTCACGTGACCGAAAAAAAACAGGGGCGGCGCGGCCGGCCGGCCAACGAGGCGCTTGGCCAAACGATAGTCGACGCCGCGAGCGAACTCTTTGTGGAATTGGGTTTTCAAGCGACGACAATGGACAAGGTCGCCCAACGGGCGAAAATATCCAAGCTAAGTATCTATCGGCACTTCGAGAACAAGGAGGCGCTGTTCAGCGCAGCCATCGCGGCTCACTGTCATCAGTTTGCACCACAGGCCCTTATGGAAGACGTCGACGGTTCGGCCGAAGAACAGCTCATGGCGGTGGGATCATCCCTCCTTCGCACGCTGTTGAGCCCGGACGTGCGCAGTGTCGAAGCCATGATCATGGCCGACAAGACAAATCAGAAGTCGTTAAGCAAGCTCCATTACGAAGCCGGCCCCGCCTATGTCATCGCCCAGATCGAGGCACTGTTGCGTCAGTTGCACGCGAACGCGGTTCTGAACGTGCCCGATCCTCTCCGGTCCGCCCGCTTGTTTGCCGCGCTTATCAAAGGATCCGACCTCCTGACAATCGCTCTCTTCGATGAGGCGAGAGCAGAGAACGACAAGGAAATCGAATCCTATTGCCGCTCCGCCGTCGCCATGTTCATTGCCGCGCACGGGGGCAACGGCCACGCGGGCCGATAGCAAACAGTTCTGTTCTGTCCTATAAGACACGGCCGATTGAAATGGCGGCCAAAGGGGAGGAAAAACCAGCGGCTCGCGAACGACGAATATATGAAAAAAGGCCCTGTAAAAACAGGGCCTTAAATCCGTCAAATGCGCGATTATGCAATATTAATAATTAATAATAATTGCAACTCACTCCCACTCGATCGTCGCCGGCGGCTTGCCCGAGATGTCGTAGACAACGCGGTTCAGGCCGCGCACTTCGTTGATGATGCGATTGGACACGCGGCCCAGCAGCTCGTGCGGCAGGTGCGCCCAGTGCGCGGTCATGAAGTCCTGAGTCTGCACGGCGCGCAGCGCCACCACGTATTCATAGGTGCGGCCGTCGCCCATGACGCCCACCGACTTGACCGGCAGGAACACCGCGAAAGCCTGGCTGGTCTTTTCGTACCAGGTCTGGCCGTCTTCGTCCTTGGTGTTGCGCAGCTCTTCGATGAAGATGGCGTCGGCGCGACGCAGCAGGTCGGCGTATTCCTTCTTCACTTCGCCCAGGATGCGCACGCCCAGGCCGGGACCCGGGAACGGGTGGCGGTACACCATCTCCGGCGGCAGGCCCAGCGCCACGCCCAGTTCGCGCACTTCGTCCTTGAACAGTTCGCGCAGCGGCTCCAGCAGTTTCAGGTTCAGGGTTTCCGGCAGGCCGCCGACGTTGTGATGGCTCTTGATGGTGTGGGCGGTCTTCTTGCCCTTGCCGGCGCTTTCGATCACGTCCGGGTAGATTGTGCCTTGGGCCAGCCACTTGGCGCTCTTGAGCTTGCCCGATTCGGCCTGGAACACTTCGACGAACTCGCGACCGATGATCTTGCGCTTGGCTTCGGGGTCGGTCACGCCGGCCAGGTGGCCCATGAACTGGTCGGTGGCATCCACGTGGATCACCTTCACGCCCAGGTTCTTGCCGAACATCTCCATGACCATCTTGCCTTCGTCCAGGCGCAGCAGGCCGTGGTCGACGAATACGCAGGTCAGCTGGTCGCCGATGGCGCGGTGGATCAGGGCCGCCGCCACGCTGCTATCGACGCCGCCCGAGAGGCCGAGGATGACTTCATCGCTGCCGACTTGCTGGCGGATGGATTCGACCGCTTCGGCGATATAGTCGGGCATGTTCCAGTCCGACTGGCAGCCGCAGATCTCGTGCACGAAGCGCGCCAGCATGGCCTTGCCCTGCACGGTGTGGGTCACTTCCGGGTGGAATTGCACGGCGTAGAAACGGCGCTCTTCATCGGCCATGCCGGCGATCGGGCAGTTGCCGGTGGAAGCCATCAGCTTGAAGCCGGCCGGCATTTCGTTGACCTTGTCGCCGTGGCTCATCCACACCTTCAACATGCCGTGGCCTTCGGCGGTGGTGAAGTCGGCGATGTCTTTGAGCAAAGCAGTATGCCCATGCGCGCGCACTTCGGCGTAACCGAATTCGCGCAGTTTGCCGTTTTCAACCTTGCCGCCCAGTTGCTGGGCCATGGTCTGCATGCCGTAGCAGATGCCCAGCACCGGCACGCCCAGTTCGAACACCGCCTGCGGCGCGCGCGGGGTGTCGCCTTCGGTGACGCTGTTGGGGCCGCCGGAGAGGATCACGCCGGCCGCGCCGTAGTTGCGTACGAACTCGTCGCTCACGTCATGCGGGAAAACCTCGGAAAACACGCCGGCTTCGCGCACGCGACGCGCGATCAGCTGGGTAACCTGGGAACCGAAGTCGAGGATCAGAATTTTCGAGTGCGAATGCGTAGACATGGCGATGGGAGATGGCTGCGTTGATGGATGAAATGGCAGTGATAGCTGCTACAAAAATTCAACAGCCCGGCAGTCCGGCATCTTGCCTGCGGACTGTCGGGCTGTGGCCGCACCGGGGATTACTCGGCGCGGTAGTTCGGGGCTTCCTTGGTGATCTGCACGTCGTGCACGTGCGACTCGCGCATGCCGGCCGCGGTGATCTCGACGAACTCCGCCCTTTCGCGGAAATCGTCGATGCTGCTGCAACCGCAGTAGCCCATGGAGGAGCGCACGCCGCCCACCAGCTGGTACAGGATGGCGACCACCGAGCCCTTGTAGGCGACGCGGCCTTCGATGCCTTCCGGCACGAACTTGTCGGCGGTGTTGTCGCCGTCCTGGAAGTAGCGGTCGGCCGAACCGTCGGCCATCGCGCCCAGCGAACCCATGCCGCGGTAGGACTTGTAGCTGCGGCCCTGGTACAGGATCACTTCGCCCGGCGCTTCTTCGGTGCCGGCGAACATGCTGCCCATCATCACGGCCGATGCGCCGGCGGCCAGCGCCTTGGCGACGTCGCCCGAGAAGCGGATGCCGCCGTCGGCGATGACCGGGACGCCGGTGCCCTTCAAGGCATCGGCCACGTTGGCGATGGCCGAGATTTGCGGCACGCCGACGCCGGCGACGATACGGGTGGTGCAGATGGAGCCGGGGCCGATGCCGACCTTGACGGCATCGGCGCCATGCTCGACCAGCGCCTTGGCGGCCGCCGCGGTGGCGATGTTGCCGCCGATCACTTCGACGTGCGGGAATTTGGTCTTGACCCACTTGACGCGGTTGAGCACGCCGGCCGAGTGGCCGTGGGCGGTGTCGACCACCAGGACGTCCACGCCGGCCGCCACCAGCAGCTCGATGCGCTCGTCATTGTCCGGGCCGACGCCGACTGCCGCGCCCACGCGCAGCTTGCCGTGCTCGTCCTTGCAGGCGAAGGGGTGTTCGGTCGACTTCTCGATGTCTTTCACGGTGATCAGGCCGCGCAGCTCGAACGCGTCGTTGACCACCATCACGCGCTCCAGGCGGTGCTTGTTCATCAGGCGCTTGGCTTCTTCCGGATCGGCGCCGGCGCCGTTTTCCTTGACGTAGACCAGCTTCTCGCGCGGGGTCATCTTGGCGCGCACCTCGGCGTCCAGCTCCTTTTCGAAGCGCAGGTCGCGGTTGGTGATGATGCCCAGCAGGCTCTTGCCTTCGACCACCGGGAAACCGCTGATGCCATGCTGCTTGGACAGCGCGATGACGTCGCGGATCTTCATGGTCGGCGGGATGGTGATCGGGTCGCGCACCACGCCGGATTCGAAACGCTTGACCTTGGAAACCTCGCGCGCCTGTTCCTTGGGCGTCAGGTTCTTGTGGATGATGCCGATGCCGCCTTCTTGCGCCATGGCAATGGCCAGGCGGGCTTCCGTCACGGTATCCATCGCCGCGGAGACCAGCGGAATGTTCAGCGTGATGTTGCGCGTCAGGCGCGTAGTGAGCGAAGTATCTTTGGGAAGGATGTCCGAGAAGGCCGGGACGAGCAGCACGTCATCGAACGTGAGTGCTTTTTGGAGAAGACGCATAGTGTTTCCTATAGGCGCAAAAGCGAATTATACAGAAAAGTCTTGCGTGCGTCGCGCGACAGTTGAGTTTTGCCGTCCGGCCTGTGGCAAACAGGCCGGATCCGTTGAAATTCAGGCAAGCACCGCCTGCGATGCGGATGAGAGAAGGCCCGCCCGAGGGCGGGAGCACGTCAGCGCTGGGCCTTGTGCGCCACCCGGCGACGGCGGGAATCCTTGGGATCGGCGATCAGCGGGCGGTAGATCTCGATCCTGTCCCGCGCGCGCAGCGGCGTGTCCAGCGCCTTGAGCTTGCCGAAGATGCCGACGCGGCATACGGTCAGGTCGATCGCCGGCTGCTCGCGCAGCAGGCCGCTGTCCATGATGGCTTGCTGTATCGTGCAACCCTGCTCCACTTCAACATCCTTCAAGACCTGCAAACCGGGGGCGGCATAGCAGATCTGCACTTGCAAACGGGTCGGCTCAGCCATATATCTGTTCGGCGCGCTTGCAGAAGGAATCGACGAAGCTGTTGGCGATCATGCTGAACACCGGGCCGATGACGCCTTCCAGGAGACGGCTGGAGAATTCATATTCCATGTCGAATTCGATCTTGCAGGCGTCTTCGCGCAAGGGCTTGAAATGCCAGCGCCCCTCGAAATGCTTGAATGGTCCCTCCACCAGGCGCATGGTCATGCTGGTGGGACGCACATTGGTATTTTGGGTGCTGAATGACTGTTTCAGCCCGTGGTAATTGATCTTCAGCTTGGCCGTGAGACTATGCTCGCCGCGTTCGGCCACTTCCACTCCTCCGCACCAGGGCAGGAATTGCGGGTAATCTTCGACCTGGTCCACCAGGTTGAACATCTGCTCCGCGCTATAGTTGATCAAGACGGTTTTGTGTACGACTGCCATCGAGGGTGGTCCGTTTGATAAAATCGCAAAGTAATAATTTTAAACCGACGGGACGAGTTTTCCTTAGATGAGCATAGTTGACAACAAAAAAGCCTTTTTCGATTACTTCATCGAGGAGCGATTCGAAGCGGGCATCGTCCTGCAAGGTTGGGAAGTCAAATCGATACGCGCCGGCCGCGTGCAACTGAAAGAAGCCTATGTGATCGTGCGCAACGGCGAGGTATTCCTGTTCGGCGCGCACATCAGCGCCCTGACGAGCACCTCCACCCATGTGCACCCGGAAACCCTGCGCACCCGCAAGTTGCTGTTGAATGCGGCCGAGATCAGCAAGCTGATCGGCAAGGTGGAACGCTCCGGCTATACCCTGGTGCCATTGAACCTGCATTACAGCAAAGGACGCGTCAAATGCGACATCGGCCTGGCCAAGGGCAAGAAGCAGCACGACAAGCGCGAGACCGAGAAGCAGCGCGACAGCCAGCGTGAAATCCAGTCCGCGATGAAGCAGCACCGGCGTTGATCTGCGCGCCGTTTCCGGCAAAAAACAACGGCTGCCTCGCGCAGCCGTTTTCATTGATTCATAGGTTCATTGCTTAATCCATCCCCGGCAGCAAGCGCACGGCCGCGGCGACCTCTTCAAGGACATCGTCCCAATTGCCGCGCTCCCGCTGGCGAAACAGCCGCATGCGCGGATACCAGGCGCTGCGATCGGGCTGCTGCCCCCAGCGCCATTCGCCTTCCAGCCGCAGCATCAGCCATACCGGCATGCCCAGCGCGCCGGCCAGGTGGGCCGCCGCGCTGTCTACGCTGATCACCAGATCGAGATTGGCCAGCAGCGCCGCCGTATCGGCCCAATCCGTCAATGGAAAGACCTGCAGGTTGGGCAGCGTAGCGGCGTACTCCTGGTCCGGCACCGGAACCGACTGCTGCAGGCAGATGAAATCGGCATCGACATCCAGCACCGGCTTGAGCTGCGCCAGCGCCAGGTCGCGCGTATGGTTGACGATGCCATATTGCCGCCCGGCCCAGGCCATGCCGATGCGTGGACGCCGCGGCAAGCCGTCGCGCCGGCCCAGACGCGCCGCCCAATGCGCCACCTGCCCCGGATCGGTCGCCAGATAGGGCGGCAACGGGCCTTGCGCCGGGTCCAGCCGGCCCAGCAGCAACGGCAGGCTCAGCAACGGCGCATGCACGTCATGGGGAGGCAGCGCCTTGTCGTTTCCGATAAAACGGCACGCCGGAAATGCAGGCTGCAACAGCGGCAGCAATTGCGGCGGCACGCAGACGATGACGTGTTGCGCGCGCTGCGCCACATCCGGGATATAGCGGGCAAATTGCAGCGAATCGCCCAGCCCCTGCTCGGCCCACAGCAGCACCGTCTTGCCGGCGAGATCCATTCCCGCTTGCCATGGCGGGCTCGCGCTGCGCAAGTCGGCACGACGGATCTGCGCGATCGCGCGCCTGGCCTCGTGCTCGCGCCAGCCTTCCTCGTAACGGCCTGCCATCAACAGCAAATGGCTACGCGCCACGCGCGCCTCGGCGAAACCGGGATGCCGGGAGATGGCCTGTTCATAGCACGACAGCGCATCGCCAAAACGCCCCATCTGGCGCAATACGTTGCCGCGGTTGAACTGGATCAGCGCCATGCCGGCGCCGCTGTCGAGCGCCTCTTGGCGCTCGTAGCAGGCCAGCGCCTGCTCATGGCGGTTCAGCCTGAGCAGGATATCGGCGCGCAGGTTGAGGATGGAAAAATCGGAGGGAAAGGCGACTGCTGCGGGAGCAATCGCCTCCAGCGCCTGTTCCGGCAGCCCCAGCTTGAACAGCGCTTCCGCCTTGCGGATGCTGGCCTCTTGGGATGGGGACGGAGATGATGCCGCCTGCTGGCGCTCGCATTGCCCGACCAGCGCCTGCAAAGCCCGCGTGCGCGCGGCTGCGGCTTCGGCCAGCGCTGGGCTAAGCGCCAAGCATTCCTCGTAACTGGCGACTGCGTCCTGGAGATATCCGCCCTGCTCCTGCAGGCGCCCGCGTTGCATCAGCAGGGGGAAGAATTCCGGCTCGATGGCCAGGCCTGCGGCCACCTTCTCCAGGGCCGGCCCATGCATGCCGGCACCGCCCAGCGCGATGGCGTCGCACATCAGGGACATCAATTGCGCCAGCCTGCTTGCATCCAGATTATTCATGCGGCCAGCTTAGCACGGGGCCGGCCTGCGCAAAACGCAGCGCGCCGCACAGGCGACCAAGAGCGAAGCGCTTGAGATCGCTGCAAGCGCTGTTGGCGCCGTCCGGATAAAACGGAGTAAAGTCTCCTATCAGGCGCGGGGCTCAGGGATTTTTCCCTCGAAAACGAAGCGGCAATGGCAACTTTTCCCAGCCGGATTCCTTGCGCTATTGAAATAAAGTCATGCGTACATCGGCGCCCAAAAATGTTCGCCAGCGCCGGGTAAATGAATGTAAAGATGCAATTGTAAAGACGTTCTGAAACACCTCTGCAAAACCTTTTACGGCATATTAGCGGCTGCCGACGTCCCGCGGCATTTATGCAGGGCAACTCAAGAATGGAATGCAGCAATGTCTAAAGTGCTTTTGATCGATGACGATGTCGAGCTGGTCGATATGCTCAAGGAATACCTTGAGCAGGAAAAATTTGAAGTCAATGTGGCCTATGACGGCGAAGCCGGCGCTGCCGAAGCCTTGACCGGCCAATACGCCATCGCCGTACTGGACGTAATGATGCCGCGCCTGAACGGGGTCGATACCTTGCGCCGCATCCGTGCCAAGAGCAGCATGCCGGTAGTGATGCTGACCGCCAAGGGCGACGATACCGACCGCATCATCGGCCTGGAACTGGGCGCCGACGACTACGTTCCCAAACCCTGCACGCCCCGTGAAATCGCCGCCCGCATTCGCGCCATCCTGCGTCGCGCCACGGCCGACAACACCGAGCAATCGCCCTACTCTCCGCTGGCCGTCGGCGCCTTGTCGATGTGGCCGGAGCAACGCCGCGCGACCTGGTCCGGACGTCCGCTGGAACTGACCAGCAGCGAATTCAACCTGCTTGAGGTGCTGGCGCGCAATGCCGGCAAGCCTGTGAGCAAGCAGCACCTGTCCGAACAGGGCCTGGGCCGCCCGTTGGCGCGCTTCGACCGCAACATTGACGTGCATCTGTCCAGCATCCGCCAGAAGATCGCCGCGCTGGGCAGCGACAAGAGCTGCATCCAGACCGTCTACCGACTGGGCTATCAGTTCATCAAGGAATAAAGTGGGTCGGTTATTCTGGAAGTTCTTCTTCTTCATCGCCATCGCCCAGATCACCGCCACCTGCGGCGTGGGCGTGCTGTTCTGGATCGAAAATCTGGAGCGCAATAACCGCACTTCCGAGATCGACCTCAGCCCTCCGGCCTCCTTCATGATCCGTTCGGCCGCCGCCACCCTGCAGTTCGGCGGTACGGAAGCCTTGCGTAGCCTGATCAACGAAGGCCGCGAACATCGCCTGAAGTTGTATGCGGTCGATGAAGAGATGAAGGACCTGATGGGCCGCGAAGTCTCGCCCAAGCTGGTGGAAGAAGCGCGCGCCGTGCTCAGGACCGAAAAGGAACGGCGCGTGGTCGAACTGGTGAAGGCCGCCAATGGCCATAGCTACCTGCTGTTCATCCCCGCCCCGCCCGAAGAATTCATTGGCCCCGGCGGCCCTGGCGGCCCCGGTCCGCACGAGCCGCGCCGCATGCGCGAGCGCGGGCCGCAGCCCTTGTTCTTCCCGAGCATGCCGATCCTGGTGGCGCTGCTGGCCAGCATGGTGTTCGCCCTGTTGCTGGCCTGGTATTTCTCCTACCCGATCCGCCACCTGAAGAACGCCTTTGCCCAGGCCGCTTCCGGCAACCTGGACCTGGAACTGGAACCTGTCATGAGTTCGCGCAGCGACGAACTGGCCGACCTCGGACGCGACTTCGACGCCATGACCGCCAAGCTGCGCACGCTGATGGAAAGCCAGCGCCGCTTGCTGCATGACGTCTCGCATGAGCTGCGCTCGCCGATTGCGCGGTTGCAGGTCGCCATCGGCCTGGCCAGGGTGCAGGACAGGGACAAGCTGGAGATCACGCTGGAACGCATCGAGCGCGAAAGCGTGCGCATGGACAAGCTGGTGGGCGAGCTGCTGACGCTGTCGCGGCTGGAAGCCAACGTGCCCGGCTCGATGGAAGAAAACATCGCGATCCAGCCGATGCTGGCCGACATGATCAACGACGCCAGCTTCGAGGCCAGCGCCAACGGCAAGCATATCGAAGGCCGGATCGATTGCCCGGTGGAGATCAAGGGCAATCCGGAACTGCTCTATCGCGCCATCGAGAACGTGCTGCGCAACGCCATCAAGCACACCGCGCCCGATACCACCGTGCAGCTCCATACCCAGGTCGATGAGATCAACAAGTTGCTGCACCTGTCGATTCTCGACCGCGGCCCCGGCGTGCCGGAAGACGAACTGAACAGCATCTTCGAACTGTTCTTCCGCAGCAGCCGCACCAAGAGCAACAGTTCGGGTCATGGCCTGGGGCTGTCCATCGCGCGGCGCATCGTCGAGGCCCACAACGGTTTCATCCGCGCCGACAACCGCAAGGATGGCGGCCTGCGCGTGGATATCACCCTGCCCTTCATGGCGGACGAACCGGCCAAGGGGCAGACGCTGGACGCCTGACGGCGCGCGCCATGGCAAAACGGCCCGGCCTGCGGTATCGATGCAGGCCGGGCCGTTTGGTTTGAGCGACAGATCTTACTTCGGCTGGCTCTTGACCACTTGCATCGCCGCCGCGATCAGCCCGCTCATGTCCGACAGGTTGGCCGGCACGATGATGGAATTGTTGGTCTTGGCCAACTGGCCGAAAGCCGCCACATATTGCTCGGCCACCTTCAGGTTCACGGCATCCGATCCGCCCGGCGACTGGATCGCCGCCGCGGTCTTGCGGATCGCCTCGGCGCTGGCTTCGGCAATCGCCAGGATTGCCGCGGCCTGGCCCTGGGCGCGGTTGATCGAAGCCTGCTTTTCGCCTTCCGACCTGGCGATGGCCGCCTCGCGCTCGCCGGTGGCGATGTTGATCTGCTCCTGCTTGCGGCCTTCGGAGGCGGCGATCAGCGCGCGCTTCTCGCGCTCGGCGGTGATCTGGGCCTGCATCGCGTGCAGGATTTCCTTGGGCGGGGTGAGATCCTTGATCTCGTAACGCAGCACCTTCACGCCCCAGTTCTCGGCCGATTCGTCGATGGCGCTGACGATGGCGGTGTTGATGTGGTCGCGCTCCTCGAAGGTCTTGTCCAGTTCCATCTTGCCGATCACCGAACGCAGCGTGGTCTGCGCCAGCTGCGTGATCGCCGCGATGTAATTGGACGAGCCGTAGGACGCGCGCATCGGGTCGGTGATCTGGAAGTACAGGATACCGTCCACCTGCAGCTGGGTGTTGTCCCTGGTGATGCAGACCTGCGGCGGCACGTCCAGCGGGATTTCCTTGAGAATGTGCTTGTAGGCCACGCGGTCGATGAACGGCACCACGATGTTCAGGCCCGGCGCCAGCGTGGCGTGATATTTACCCAGGCGCTCCACCACCCAGGCATGCTGTTGCGGGACCACCTTGACCGTCTGCACGACGAACACGATGGCGATGAAGAAAATGACCAGGGTTACGCTTCCCAGCATAAGGCTCTCCTTAGGTTCTGAAGACTAAACTAAAAGATGGATCAGCGCGGCGCGACGATGAGCCGGCTGCCACGGATTTCGCGGATGACATATGCGCCGGGCAAAGGATGGTGCCCGGTTTCCAGCTCGACATCCCATTGGGCGCCGCGGTAAGGCACGCGCGCCACATGGAGATCGCCCTGCGCATCCCAGGCGGCCACTTCCACGGTCTGGCCGATGTCGAGGATGACGTTGGGGTCGGCATTGGCGTTGCGCTTGCGCGAGCGGCCGAAACGGCTGCGGCGCAACAGCAGCATCGCGGCAATGCCGACCGCGGCGGCGGCCAGCAACTGCCATTCGAGCAGCGCGCCGCCCAGCGCGACCAGGCCGCCGGCAACCAGGCCGAGCGCGATCATCAGCAGATAAAAGGTGCCGGAGAACAGTTCGGCGGCGATCAGTGCGCCCGCTGCCACGAACCAGATGGCCCAGTCGGTCATGTGCGTTTCCTCCATGAAGATGCGTCGGTTTTCCCTCCGACAAGGGCGGCATCAGTCTACCCCACAATAATGCGCGCAAAAACAAAGACGCGGACATTTCTGTCCGCGCCTTCGAATTTGCTTCACGTCTATCTCGTATTGTGCGCCTGCCGGCGGCGCCCGACGCCGCCGGCGATGATGCGCAATACGCTTACTTCTTGCCGGCCAGCGCCTGCCAGGTGTCGATGACCGTGTCCGGGTTCAGCGAGATCGACTCGATGCCCTGGTCCATCAGCCATTGCGCAAAGTCCGGATGGTCCGAAGGGCCCTGGCCGCAGATGCCGACGTACTTGCCCTTGGCGCGGCAAGTCGAGATCACCTTGGTCAGCAGCGCCTGCAGCGCCGGGTCGCGCTCGTCGAAATCGGCCGCCAGCAACTCCATGCCGGAGTCGCGGTCCAGGCCCAAGGTCAGCTGGGTCAGGTCGTTGGAGCCGATCGAGAAGCCGTCGAAGTGTTCCAGGAACTGCTCGGCCAGAATGGCGTTGGACGGCACTTCGCACATCATGATCACGCGCAGGCCGTTTTCGCCGCGCTTCAAGCCATTCTTGCCGAGCAGGCCGATGACCTTCTCCGCCTGGCCCAGGGTACGCACGAACGGCACCATGATCTCGACGTTGGTCAGGCCCATGTCGTTACGCACGCGCTTCATGGCCTGGCATTCCATTTCGAACGCTTCGGCAAAATCCGCTGCCAGGTAGCGGGCGGCGCCGCGGAAGCCCAGCATCGGGTTTTCCTCGTCCGGCTCGTAGCGCGAACCGCCGATCAGCTTCTTGTACTCGTTCGACTTGAAGTCGGACAGGCGCACGATCACGGTCTTGGGCCAGAACGCCGCGGCGATGGTGGCGATGCCTTCGGCCAGCTTGTCGACGTAGAAGGCCCGGGGCGAGGCGTGGCCGCGCGCCACCGATTCCACCGCCTTCTTCAGGTCGGCGTCGATGTTCGGGTATTCCAGGATCGCCTTCGGGTGCACGCCGATGTTGTTGTTGATGATGAATTCCAAGCGCGCCAGGCCGACGCCGCCGTTGGGGATCGACTGGAAGTCGAACGCCAGTTGCGGGTTACCCACGTTCATCATCACCTTCAGCGGGATGTCGGGCAGTTCGCCGCGCGCCACTTCGGTGACTTCGGTTTCCAGCAGGCCGTCATAGATCTTGCCTTCGTCGCCTTCGGCGCAGGACACGGTCACCAGCGTGCCGTCCTTCAACACATCGGTGGCGTCGCCGCAGCCGACTACCGCCGGCACGCCCAGTTCACGGGCGATGATCGCCGCGTGGCAGGTACGGCCGCCGCGGTTGGTGACGATGGCCGAAGCGCGCTTCATCACCGGCTCCCAGTTGGGGTCGGTCATGTCGGCCACCAGCACGTCGCCCGGCTGCACACGTTCCATCTCGGCCGGGTCGCTGATCACGCGCACCGGACCGGCGCCGATCTTCTGGCCGATGGCGCGGCCGGTCGCCAGCACCGTGCCCGAGCCCTTGAGCTTGAAGCGCTGCTGGGCGTCGGTCGCCTTTTGCTGCGACTTCACGGTTTCCGGACGGGCCTGCAGGATGTACAGCTTGCCGTCGCGGCCGTCCTTGCCCCACTCGATGTCCATCGGACGGCCATAGTGCTTCTCGATAATGGTGGCGTACTTGGCCAGCTCGACCACTTCGGCGTCGTCCAGCGAATAGCGGTTGCGCAGTTCGACCGGCACGTCGACGGTCTTGACCGAGCGGCCGGCCTTGGCTTCGCCGGTGAATTCCATCTTGATCAGCTTGGAGCCGAGGTTGCGGCGGATCACCGGCTGCTTGCCCAGTTCCAGCATCGGCTTGTGGACGTAGTATTCGTCCGGGTTGACGGCGCCCTGCACCACGGTTTCGCCCAGGCCATAGCTGGAGGTGATGAAGACCACATCCTTGAAGCCCGATTCGGTATCGATGGTGAACATCACGCCGGCCGCGCCCACATCCGAGCGCACCATGCGCTGCACGCCGGCCGACAGGGCCACTTCGGCGTGGGTGAAGCCCTTGTGCACGCGGTACGAGATCGCGCGGTCGTTATACAGGGAGGCGAACACGTGCTTCATCGCTTCCAGCACGTTGTCGATGCCCACCACATTGAGGAAGGTTTCCTGCTGGCCGGCAAAGGAGGCGTCCGGCAAGTCTTCCGCGGTGGCGGAAGAACGCACGGCGAACGACATCTCGCTGGTGGAGTCGGCCACCAGGCGATCGTAGAAGGCGCGGATTTCCTGGTCCAGGCGCGGCTGGAACGGGGTATCGACGATCCATTGGCGGATCTCGGCGCCGGCTTGCGCCAGCGAGCGCACGTCGTCGATATCCAGGCCCTCCAGGCGCGCGGCGATACGCGCGGCCAGGGTCTGGCCACCGTCGGCGCTGTGCTCGAGGAAATCGCGGAAGGCCTGCGCAGTGGTGGCAAAACCGCCCGGCACGCGAACGCCCGCGCCGGCCAGCTGGCTGATCATTTCACCCAGCGATGCGTTTTTGCCGCCGACGGACTCGACGTCCGTCATGCGAAGAGTTTCAAACGAGGCTACGTATACAGCCCCCTGGGTATTTGCTGCGTTGGACATGACAACCCCTAGCTTGATGATAAGAAATCTTCGCGGGCGCAGCATGCGTCTGTTGATTTTTGTTATTCTGCGACGACGGCGGCAACAATGGCGGCATGAGAGACGAACCCAGGGACCGGAAGCAACGCGCGCATGCGCCGAGGACGTTTGCCAATGCAAACATCGCAAGATACTCGGTCAAATTACGCAGGCGATGGATGGTCATTCAGGATGGGCTGCTCGATCAGTTGCCGGGCATTGTACCGCGTGAAACCATTTTTGTTCATTGCAGCGCCCTTTTTTTATCTTTATTTCCGACAACATTATGCTCGATCCCATGCCTCTCCCGCGCCCGGCGCCTGCCATTGCCGCCAACCGCACCGTGTTCTTCGTTTCCGACGGCACCGGGATCACCGCCGAAACACTCGGGCATTCGGTACTGAGCCAGTTCGAGCTGCGCTTCAAGCAGGTGCGCCTGCCCTTTATCGATACCGTCGACAAGGCCCACGACGCCACCCGCAAGATCAATGAGGCATCCCAGGTCGACGGCAAGCTGCCGATCGTCTTTTCGACCCTGGTGAAGTCCGAACTGTCGGCCGTGATCCGCAACGCCAAGGCGATGCACATGGACCTGTTCCAGACCTTTGTGGAACCGCTTGAGCAGGAACTGGGGCTGAAATCCACCCACACCATCGGCCGCAGCCACAACACCGCCGATTCGGAGGAATACAAGAACCGCATCGAAGCCATCAACTTCTCGCTGGCGCACGATGACGGCCAGTCCAACAAGAACCTGTCGGAAGCGGATGTGGTCCTGGTGGGCGTGTCGCGCTCGGGCAAGACGCCCACCAGCCTGTACCTGGCGATGCAGTTCGGCATCAAGGCGGCCAACTATCCGCTGATCCCGGAAGACTTCGAACGCGAGAAGCTCCCCAGCGGCCTGGTGGTGCACAAGAAAAAGATCTTCGGCCTGACCATCGCCCCGGAACGCCTGGCTGAGGTGCGCAATGAACGCCGCCCCGGCAGCAAGTACGCTTCCCTGGAAAATTGCCGCTATGAAATCAATGAGGCGGAAAAGATGATGCGCCGCGAAGGCATCCGCTGGATGTCGTCGACCGCCAAGTCGATCGAAGAGATCGCGGCGACGATCCTGCAGGAAATCAAGCCGGAACCGCGCTGAGGACAGGATTCGCGCCGATAATGTTTTTTATGATTCTCGACATCTTTTTGAAAAATCCCCATCTTTTATAATTACTGCAATTTTCTCGTGCATACAATTTCAGACTCCGACATTCACCTCGTCATTGGAGATTTTATGCACAGATTCGCTATATTGGCCCTGGCAGCAGCAACCTTGGCTGGATGCGGGACAATGCACGGCAATTTTGTCTCGGATCCAGTTGCTTCAACTGCCTTCAGGGCCAATACCACCAAGCAGAATATGCTGGATCTTCGCCAACCGGCAAAGCGCACGCCGGTGCGTAACGGCACTTCGGAATGCTTCGACTATGAACTCGACAGGATGGGCCGGCGCACCGACTTCTACGTCGGCTTCACCTCCAGTGGAAAAGTCAATGCCGCAGGCTACACCAACTGTGCTGCGGCAATTGCAGCTGGCCACCTGAACTCCGATGCGCCGGCCAAACAGATCTACTGACCCGAGACGGGATTGATGGAATGATCCCAACCGACAAGAAAAAATGCCGCCCAGAAATTTCCGGGCGGCATTTTTACTCAACGAACTTATTTGCATCGGCCATCGGCGGCATGAGCGACTATGCCGCCTCTTCACGAGTGAAACGGGTGTACAGGCGGCTCTTCTTGCTTGGGCCGTCGATCGTCGTTTCCATCTCGAATTCATTCTCGCCCAGCAAACGATAATGCGCCGAATAGGCGTCGGCCCCACATTGGTGAGGCCCGACAGGGACGAGCGCATTGCCCTTCCTGCGATACGCCTGATAATGCAGTCCGATGCGATCGCCATCGTCAAAGGCGACGCTGACCACCTCATCGGCAAAGGTATACAAGAACGCCCTGCGAAACCCCAGCGGCGCGGCGGCGCCATCGAGCAACAGACGCCCCTCTTCGCGATACTGCAAGATGCCATCGCCTGCGGGATGGAACACGCAGCGTCCATGCGCGGTACCGGAGACTGCCTGTATGTCGTCCCGCATGCGGCGCTGCAAGCGCCAGCTTCCCTGAAAGAACGCCGGCAACAAGAAGACGTCATCCGGCCGCGTCCGCTCCATGTTTATCCCCGATCCTGGCGTTGGCGCACTTGCTCGAAGAAGCACACGGCGGCGGCCGCCGCCACGTTGAGCGACTCCATCTGGCCCAGGTGCGGAATCGCCACTTCCTGCGAAGCCATCTCCATCAACTGCGGCGACACGCCCTGCCCTTCGTGGCCGAACAGCCAGGCTGCCGCGCCGGCCAGATCGCACTGGTAGATGGTCTGGGCCGCATGCGAACTGGTGGCCAGCACCGGGATCTTGCTGCCGGCGCACAGGCGTTCGAGGTCGGCGTTCTCGTAGATGTCCAGCACGAAGTGCGCGCCCATGCCGGCGCGCAGGACTTTGGGCGACCATGCCGCGGCGGTGCCCGCCGAGCAGAATACCTGGCCGATGCCGGCCGCCGCGGCGCTGCGCAGCACCGAGCCGAGGTTGCCCGGGTCCTGCAGGCCGTCCAGCAGCACGGCCGACTGTTCCAGTGCCTGCGGCGCCTCGGGATGCGGCGTGGCGACCAGCAACAGCAGGCCGACGCCGTTTTCCACCTGGCTGAGCGCACCGTAGAGGTTGTCGCTCAGAACCAGGCATTGCGTCCGGTTGCGTTCGCATTCAGCCAGGATGGGAGCAACTTCCGGATGCCGCTGGGCGCTTTCCGCCACCACGCATAGCTGCGGCGCGCCCCGATGCTGCAGCCAGGCTTGCGCCAGGTGCACGCCGTCCAGCAGCGTCTGTCCGGCGCGGCGCCGCGCCTGGCTGCTGGCGGCCAGTTGCTTGAGTTCCTTGTACAGCGGGTTGTCTTTGGAGGTGATGAGTTTCATGCGATCGGCCTCACGCGCGCTCTTGCACCGCCAGCAGGGCCCTGACCGGGGCATAGGAACGGCGATGCACCGGCGAGACGCCATGCAGGCGCAGGCGTTCCAGATGCAAGGCGGTCGGATAGCCCTTGTGGCGGTCGAAGCCGTAATGCGGATAGGTGTCGTGCAACACCATCAGCGCCGCATCGCGCGCGGTCTTGGCGAGGATGGATGCCGCCGAGATCGCCGGCACCTTGTCGTCGCCCTTGACGATGGCTTCGCTGCGGATGCTCATGACCGGGCAACGGTTGCCGTCGATCAGCGCCAGCGTGGGCTGGGTGGCGAGGCTTTCGACCGCGCGCCGCATGGCCAGCATGCTGGCGTGCAAGATATTGAGTTCGTCGATTTCCTGTTCATTGCAAGAGGCGATGGCCCAGGCGATGGCGTTGGCCTTGATCTCCAGCGCCAGGCTGTCGCGCGCGGCTTCGCTGAGCTTCTTGGAGTCGCGCAATCCCGGAATCGGGCGCGCCGGATCGAGGATCACGGCGGCCGCGAACACCGGGCCGGCCAGCGGGCCGCGGCCAGCCTCGTCGACACCGCACATGATCTCGCCGGCGTAATCGAACAGGGACAACGTCTGGGGCGCCGCTTTGGGCATGATGGTCTTCTTTCTTTAAAACAATGAGACGGCATGCGCCGCCTTGCTATCTGGCGCGGGCGCCGATCACTTCACACACGGCATTGGCGCTTTCCCGGCTGGTGTCGCGCAGCAGCGCATGGTGCATGTCGGTAAAGCGGCGCGCCAGCCGTTGCTGCTGCGCATGGTCGTCCAGTTGGCGCCACATGGCATCGGCCAGCGCTTGCGGCGTGGCGTCGTGCTGCAGCAGCTCCGGCACCAGGAACTCGCGCGCCAGGATGTTGGGCAGCCCGACCCATGGCTGATACCCCATATGGCGCATGATCTGGTACGAGGCCCACATGACCTTGTAGGAGATCACCATCGGCTTCTTGTACAAGGCCACTTCCAGCGATGCCGTGCCAGAAGCCACCAGCACCGCATCGGCCGCTTCCATGGCCGAATGCGACTGGCCGGCGACGACCTTGACATCGAGGTCTTCATAGCCGCCCAGGCGGATCTGTTCCAGGAAGAAGGCCATCTGCCGCTCGCCCGCCATCGGGGTGACGAACTGCAGGCTGGGTTCGCGTTGCCGCAGCAAACGCGCCGCCGCCAGGAAACCGTCGCCATTCTGCTTCAACTCGCCCATGCGACTGCCCGGCAAGATGGCGACCACGCGCGCATCCTGCTTCAGTCCCAGCCGCGCCCGCGCCGCCGGCATGTCGGGCTGCATCGGGATCACTTCGGCCAGCGGATGGCCGACATAGGTGACCGGAATGCCTGCGTTGCGGTAAATGCTTTCCTCGAAAGGAAAGATCACCAGCATGTGCGATACCGCGCGCGCGATCTTCTTGATGCGCCAGCCGCGCCAGGCCCAGATCTGGGGACCGATGAAATGGATGGTAGGAATGCCCGCCTTGCGCAGTTGCTCTTCCAGGCCCAGGTTGAAGCCCGGGTAATCGACGCCAACAAAGACATCCGGCCGCTCGGCCAGCAACCGCTCGCGCAGCGCCTGCTGGATGCCCTTGATTTCGCGATAGCGGGGAATGACTTCGAACAGGCCGCGCACGGTCAGCTTGTCCATCGGCCAGTCGCTGGTAAAGCCTTGCGCCATCATGTGTTCGCCGCCGATGCCATGCAAGCGCACATCCGGCAGGCGTTCGCGCAGGCCCGCCAGCAGGCGGCTGCCCAGCAGGTCGCCGGAACTCTCCCCGGCCACCAGGGCGATCGATTGCTTGCGCGTCAGTTCAGCGGATGATGCCACGGGATGAGGCTTCGATGAATTCGCGCAGCAGGCGGATATGCCCGGCCGATGCAGCCGATTTGGCTTCCATGCTCGCCAGTTCCTGCCGGGCCTCTTCCAGCGGCAGGTTGGAGCGGTAAACCACCTTGTAAGCGCGCTTGATCTCCATGATCTGTTCGCTGGTGAAACCGCGCCGCTTGAGGCCTTCGCTGTTGATGCCGGCCGGCACCGCGCGGTTGCCCGCGGCGGTAACGAAAGGCGGCACGTCCTGGCTGACGGCGGCGGTGAAGGCGGTCATCGCATGCGCGCCGATATGGCAGAACTGGTGCACGGTGGTGAAACCGCCCAGGAACACGTAATCGCCGAGATGGACATGGCCGGCCAGCGTGGCATTGTTGGCCAGGATGATGTTGTTGGCCAGCTGGCAGTCATGCGCCAGGTGGACATAGGCCATGATCCAGTTGTCGTTGCCGATGCGGGTGGCGCCGGCGTCCTGCACCGTGCCGCGGTTGAAGGTGACGAATTCGCGGATGGTGTTGCGGTCGCCGATCTCGACCGTGGTGGGTTCGCCCGCGTATTTCTTGTCTTGCGGCGCGGCGCCGATGGAGCCGAACTGGAAAATCTCGTTGTCGCGGCCGATGGTGGTATGCCCTTCGATGACCACATGGGCACCGATGCGGGTGCCCGCGCCGATGCGCACATCGGGGCCGATCACGGCATACGGGCCGACCTCGACCGAGGAATCGAGCTGGGCGCCCGGTGCAATCACTGCGGTAGGATGAATCTTCGACATATCCTGTTATTCGCTTGATGTTCGCTTGATGTTCTCTTGAGGGCTTGCGATCCTGCCATGCCCAATGAATCAGGCCCGGCGGGATCGCATGCGATCGCCGGCCGGGCCCTCCATGTGCGGTTTGGCGGCCCCGGTCAGGCGCTCTGGCTGGCGTCGGCGGCGCTGCGCATGGTGCACATCAGGTCGGCTTCGACCGCCACCTGACCATCCACCGTGGCAACCGCCGTGTACTTCCAGATGCCGCGCGCACGGCGGGTAATCTCGACTTGCATCTTCAACTGGTCGCCCGGCTCCACCGGACGCTTGAAACGGGCGTTATCGATGCCGACGAAATAGACCACGGTGTTTTCATCGGGCTTGCGGCCTTCGGTCAGGAAGGACAGCAGCGCGGCGGTCTGCGCCAGCGCCTCGATCATCAGCACGCCGGGCATGACCGGCTTGTGCGGGAAGTGGCCGTTGAAGAACTCTTCATTGACGGTCACGTTCTTGATGGCGGTAATGGTCTTGCCGCTTTCCCAATCCAGCACGCGGTCCACCAGCAGCAACGGATAGCGATGCGGCAGGTATTGTTTGATCTCGTTGATATCGAGGACTTTTTTGATATCGGGGCTATTCATTCTCTTCTTGATTCTCTGGATTGGCTGTAAGCGATTTGAGCGTTTTCTCCAACGCCCGGATTTTCTCACGCATCGTGCCCAGATTGCGCACCAATGCGGCGGATTTTTCCCAATCCCGGTGTTCGGTGATGGGGTAGAAGCCGGTGTATTGCCCCGGTTCCAGGATCGAGCGTAGCGCCAGCGTGCCGGCCGAAACATGCACCCGGTCGACGATGGTGATATGGCCATGGATCATGGCCGCGCCGCCGATCGAGCAATATTTGCCGATCCTGGCGCTGCCGGCGATGCCGGCGCAGGCGGCAATCGCGGTATGCGCGCCGATGTGGCAGTTGTGTGCGATCTGGATCTGGTTGTCGAGCTTGACGCCCTCCTCGATCACGGTGTCGGCCAGCGCGCCGCGGTCGATGGTGGTGTTGGCGCCGATTTCGACGTCATCGCCAATCATCACGCGCCCGACCTGCGGGATCTTGATCCATTGCCCGGCTTCGTTGGCAAAACCGAAACCATCGGCGCCGATGACCGCGCCCGAATGCACGATGCCGCGCGCGCCGATTTCGCAAGCGTGGTGCAGCGTGGCGCGGGCATGGAAATGCGTGTCGTCGCCGACTTTGGCGTTGCGGCCGATGAAGCTGCCGGCGTCGATGCGCGCGCGCTCGCCGATCACCGCGCCGGCTTCGATCACGGCCAGCGGACCGATCACGGCGCTGGCAGCGACGTTGGCAGCCGGGTCGACCACTGCGCCGGGATGGATGCCGGCCGGCGGCGCCACCTCGTCCAGGCGCTGGAACAACTGCGCCGCGCGGGCGAAATAGGCGTAAGGGTTCTTCGTGACGATGCGCGCCCCGGCATAGGACTGGACTTGGGCGTCGTCGGCTTCGGACAGGATCAGCGCGGCAGCCTGCGTCTGCTCGGCCTGGGCCCGGAATTTGGGATTGGAAAGGAACGTGATATGGGAGGAGCCGGCGGCGTCCAGTGGTGCGATGCCCAGGACTTCAACGTCCGCATCGCCCTTCAACTGCCCGCCCAAGCGCTCGACCAATTGCTCCAGCCGAATACTCATCTTGGCCTTCCGAATGATATGCGTTGCATGGAAAACACGATCGCCGCCGTCCGCCATTGAACTGGCGCGGACAAACGGAACATCAATTGGCATGCGGGCGCGAAGACGTCTCCGCCCTCGCGCCCGCATTCATGGCAAACGGATTACTTTGCCAGTTCTTTCAGCACTTTGTCGGTGATGTCGATACGCTTGCTGGCGTACACGGCTTCCTGGAAGACGATGTCGTACTTTTCAGCTTCGGCGATCTGGCGGATCACCTTGTTGGTGCGCTCCAGAACCACGGCCAGTTCTTCGTTGCGGCGCTGGTTCAGGTCTTCGCGGAACTCGCGCTGCTTGCGCTGGAATTCCTTGTCCAGGTCGGACAGGTCGCGCTGGCGCTTGGCGCGATCCGAATCCGACAGCACGGAGGCATCCTTGTCCAGCTTGTCCGACTGCGCCTTCAGGCGTGCGGCCATGTCTTGCAGTTCGCGGTCGCGCTTGGCGAATTCCTGCTCCAGCTTGGTTTGCGCAGCCTTGGCCGGCGCGGCTTCGCGGAAGATGCGCTCGGTGCTGACAAAGGCGATCTTCGAACTTTCCTGCGCGTACGCAACGGAAGCACTCATCAGGCCAGCAGCCATCACGATGGCTTGCAGGGACAGAAACGATTTGGTAATGAACTTCAAGGTTGTTCTCCGTATTACAAAATTCAATGATGCCCGCTTCACACTCAGAAGCCGGTACCCAGTTGGAACTGGAAGGATTGGGACTTGTCGCCATCCTTCAGGTTCAACGGTTTGCCGAAGCTCAGTTTCAAGGGGCCGATCGGCGACACCCAGCTGATGCCGACACCGGCAGAATAGCGCAAGTCGTTGAACTTGATGTTCTGGCCGTCGGCGAAGACGTTGCCGCCGTCAAAGAACGTGAACCAGCGCAAAGTGCGATCCTGGCCCGAACCCGGGAACGGGAATTGTAACTCCGCATTGGCGTAGAAACGAGAGGCGCCGCCCATCGAGTCGCCATACTGGTCCTTCAGGCTGCCCAGCGACGATGCCTCATAGCCGCGCACGGTGCCGATGCCGCCGGCATAGTAGTTCTTGAACACCGGGTAGGGTTTGCTGCCGATGCCGCGGCCGTAGTCCAGTTCACCGTTCAGCGCCAGCGTTACCGCCTTGCTGAAGAAAGGCTGGAAATACTGGTGCTGGTAGCTGGCGCGGTAGTACTTCAGCGTGCCCAGGTACGAGACTTCCATGTTGGCGCGCATGTACTGGCCGGTGGTCGGCACGAGCGCACTGTCGCGGCCGTCGCGTTGCCACGCGATGGTCAGCGGGATGCTGGTGGTGCGGGCGCTGCCGACGCCGCAATTGTTGCTAGTCGAGGTCACATCGCAGCCCGCGCCGCCGGCGCCGCCGAAATCGCGCACATACTGGCGATATAGCGAGGGGCTGGTGGTGTCGGTGCTGACGTCGGTATTTTCGATGCCCACGCCGAAGAACACGCGATCCAGTTCCGAGAACGGCACGCCGAACTTGACGCTGCCGCCCAGGGTCTTCACGCGATAATCACCGGTCGCATACACCGATGGGCGGATCGTACGCAGATAGACTTCATAGGTGCGGCTGATGCCGTCGTCGGTGAAGTACGGATTGGTGGTCGACACCGAGATCGTGCGATAACGCGAGCTGGTATTGACTTCCACGCCGACGGTGTTGCCGCTGCCGAAGGCGTTTTCCTGCGAAATCGAGCCGGTCAGGCTGAGCTTGTCCGATTGCGAGAAGCCGGCGCCCAGCATGATGTTGCCGGTCGGCTTTTCTTCCACCTTCATATTGACGTCGACCTGGTCGCTGGTGCCAGGGACTTCCGGCGTTTCAAGCGTGACTTCCTTGAAGTAGCCCAGGCGGTCCACGCGGTCGCGGGAGAGCTTGATCTTCTCGCCGTCGTACCAGGAATCCTCGAACTGGCGGAATTCGCGGCGGATGACTTCATCGCGGGTCTTGGTATTGCCGGCGATGTTGACGTGGCGCACATACACGCGCTTGCCCGGATCGACCATGATGGTGAAGGCCACTTCCTTCTTCTCGCGGTCGACATTCGGGTTGGCGTTGACGTTGGCGAAGGCGTAACCGAAGTTGCCCAGGCGCTCGCCGATCTTCTTGGTGCTGTCGGTCAGCTTGGAGCCGGAATAGATGTCGCCCTTCTTCAACTGCACCAGCGAGGTCAGCTCCTGTTCCATCCCGAACATCTCGCCTTCGAGCTTGATATCGGAGACGGTGTACTTCTCGCCTTCCTTGATGTTGACGGTGATGTAGATGTCTTTCTTGTCCGGCGTGATCGATACCTGGGTGGATTCGACTTGCATTTCCAGGTAGCCGCGGTCCAGATAGTACGAGCGCAGGGTTTCGATGTCGCCCTGCAGCTTTTCCTTGGAATACTGGTCGGCCTTGGTGTACCAGGTGAACCAGCCCGGCGTGGTCAGCTTGATCTGGTCGCGCAGCGTGCCGTCGGAAAACACCTTGTTGCCGACGAAATTGATCTGCTTGATGCGCGAGACTTCGCCTTCATCCACCGTGAAGCTGATCGCCACGCGGTTGCGCTCGACCGGGGTCACGGTGGTCGAGACCTTGGCGCCGTACAGGCCGCGCGACAGGTATTGGCGCTTGAGTTCCTGCTCGGCGCGGTCGACCTGGGAGCGGTCGAAAATGCGGGACTCGGCCACGCCGATTTCCTTCAGCGCCTTGGTCAGCTGTTCCTTGTCGAATTCCTTGATGCCGGAGAAGTCGACGCTGGCAATCGCCGGGCGCTCGACCACCTGCACCACCAGCACATCGCCTTCGGACTCGATGCGCACATCGCGGAAGAAACCGGTGGCGTACAGCGCCTTGATCGCCGCCGTGCCCTTTTCATCGGTGAAGGTGTCGCCCACGCGCACCGGCAGGTAGCTGAAGACGGTGCCGGCCTCGGTACGCTGGATACCCTCGACACGGATGTCCTTGACCACGAACGGCGTCACAGCCATGGCTTGGCTGGAGCACAGGGCGAATGCGGCGGCTGCGATCAGGCGACGGGAAAAGGTCGGAATGGGATGGTGCGCAGGGTGTATTTTCATCTATCGTTCATCAACAGTGTTTTCGCCTCGGCACTGCCTGACAAGATGCTGGCAAGCAATTGAAAACGGATTCCAGATCCATTGCCAATTGCTTAACAGCTGCCATGGGGGTTGGCCGGCAAATGTAAAAAATCCGGTCTTTCTTGCAAACCTTGGCGATTTGACCCGCCAAAGCCTGCAACAGCCCGGATTTATCCTTGAAACATCAGGCGCGCGATGTCGTTGAATGCAGCCACAAGCATCAGTGCCATCAGTATTCCCAGGCCGGCGCGCTGCGCGATTTCCCCAAACCGCTCGGGAACGCGCCGCCCTGTCAAAATCTCCAGCGCATAATACAGCAAATGACCGCCATCTAAAACCGGGATCGGCAAGAGATTCATCACGCCCAGGCTGATACTGATAAAAGCCAGGAAGCTGAGGTAGCTGACCAGCCCGATGCGAGCTGTCTGGCCCGCATAATCGGCAATGGTGATCGGGCCGGTGATGTTCTTCCACGACACCTGGCCGACGATCATCTTGCCGATCATCTTGACCGTCATGATGCTGGTGTCCCAGGTGCGGCGCGCGCCCTTGGCCACCGCTTCCAGCGGGCCATCGCTGATGGTCGCCATCTCCGGCGCCAGCGGCACTTCAACCTTGATGCGGCCGATCTGCTTGCCGGACGCGCCGTCGGCCACGCTGTCGGGAACCACCGCCGCATCGAAGGCGGAAGTCCCTCTTACGGCATGCAGCACCAGGCGCTTGCCCGCGGACTCGCGCACCTTTTCAACGAATGCCAGGCCGTCCGGGACCGGCTCGCCGTCGACCGCGATGATCCTGTCCCCGGCTTGCAGGCCGGCCGCTTTGGCCGGGCCGTCGAGGATCTTGCCCAGCACCGCCGGCGGCCGTGCCAGCGCCAGTCCCAGCTTGGCCAGGAAGTCGCCTTCCAGGTCGCCGCTGCCGATTTCATTCAGGCGCAACGTGACGGTATTGAGCAGCTTGCCCGGCCCGTTCGGATTCGGGCGCTCGACATCGACACGGGCATCGGCCTTTTCCAGCACCGCTTGCATCAGTTGCCAGCGCACCTCCGACCACACAAGCACCGGCTCGCCGTTGATGGCCGTGATGCGGTCGCCGCCGCGCAAGCCTGCCTGGTAAGCTGCCGTCGATTCCGCCGCCGCGCGCAGCGTGGGCACCGGTTCGGGCACGCCATGCATGTACAGGCCTGCGAACAGCAGGATCGCCAGCAGGAAATTGGCCGCCGGGCCGGCCGCCACGATGGCGATGCGACGCCATACGGACTGGCGGGTGAATTCGCGCTTGAGGTCTTCTTCGGGGATGTCTTCCAGATCCTGCTCGCGCGCGTCGAGCATCTTGACGTAGCCGCCCAGCGGCAGGATGGACAAGGCCCATTCGGTCTGGTCCCGGCCGAACCGGCGCGACCAGACCACGCGTCCCATGCCTACCGAGAAACGCAATACCTTGACGCCGCACCAGCGGGCCACCAGGTAGTGCCCCAGTTCATGCACTACCACCAGGGTGCCGAGCGCGACGAAAAACGCGATCAGGGTATGCAGCAATGTCATTGTGAAATCAAGGCCTCGGCATGGGCGCGGGCGGCCGCATCCTGCTCCAGCAGCGTGCCGACATCCGCCGCCTGCCGGTTGGGAATCGCGGACATCACCCGCTGGATCAATTGGTCGATCATCCTGAACCCGATCTTGCGGTCGAGGAAGGCTTGCACGGCGACTTCGTTGGCGGCATTCAATACCGCAGCCAGCGTGCCGCCGGCGCGCAAGGCATCATACGCCAGTTTGAGGCAGGGAAAACGGCTGAAATCGGGTTGACTGAACGACAACTGGGCGATCTGCGCCAAATCCAGCGGCGCCACACCCGATGCGATGCGGTCGGGATAAGCCAGCGCCGAGGCGATCGGGGTACGCATATCCGGATTGCCCAGTTGCGCCAGCACCGAACCATCCGCATACGAGACCATCGAGTGGATCACGCTTTGCGGGTGGATCACCACCTCGATCCTGTCGGCCGGCGCGCCGAACAGCCAGTGCGCCTCGATCACTTCCAGCCCCTTGTTCATCATGGTGGCCGAATCGACCGAAATCTTGCGCCCCATCACCCATTTCGGGTGCGCCACCGCTTCTTCCACGGTCACCTCGTCGAGCGTGGCGACATCGCGCATGAGGAACGGGCCGCCGGATGCGGTCAACAGGATCTTTTCCACGCCGTGCGCCTGCATTGAACGGGTATAGCCCGGCGGCAAGCATTGGAAGATGGCATTGTGCTCGCTGTCGATGGGCAGCAGGCAGGCGCCGTGCGCCGCCACCGCATCCATGAGCAGTTGGCCCGAAATGACCAGCGCCTCCTTGTTGGCCAGCAGGATCTTCTTGCCGGCCCTGGCCGCGGCCAGGGTCGACGCCAAGCCCGCCGCGCCGACGATGGCGGCCATGACCATATCGCAGCCCTGCGCCGAGGCGATATCGCACAATGCCTCGGGGCCATGGGCGACGTCGGTCGGCAATCCCTTGGCGCGCAGCAACGCACTCAATTCGCCGGCGGCCGCGGCCGAGCCCACCACCGCCACCTGCGGGCGAAAGCGTTCGCATTGCGCCGCCAGTTCGGCCACGCGCGCATGGGCGCTCAAGGCATAGACGCGGTAACGCTCGGGATGGCGCGCAATGACGTCTAGCGTGGAAACGCCGATGGAACCGGTGGAGCCAAGGATACTGATGGACTGCATGAGATTTCCGGATTTATTAAGACGCTCAGGCTGCCGCCAGCCAGAGGTCGATCAGCGCCGCCAGCGGCAGCACCGGGATGAGCGCGTCAATACGGTCCAGCACGCCGCCATGGCCGGGCAGCAGGTTGCTGCTGTCTTTCATGCCGGCGCGGCGCTTGAGTTGCGATTCGAACAGATCGCCCACCACGCTGGCCACGACCATGACGCTCAGCACCGCCACGAAGCCCAGCCAACCCCAACGGTCATACAGATGCAGCTGGAAGGTCTCGCCCAGGCCGACCGACATCACCACCGCAGCCGAGATCACCAGCACCGCCAGCCAG
Organism: Herbaspirillum sp. SJZ106; assembly: GCF_006715495.1. Classification (GTDB taxonomy): domain Bacteria; phylum Pseudomonadota; class Gammaproteobacteria; order Burkholderiales; family Burkholderiaceae_D; genus Herbaspirillum. Next base: position 356,882 of record NZ_VFNI01000004.1, on the reverse strand, counting down.
CCGCCGATGGCGCCCTCCCACGACTTGCCGGGGGAAATCGATGGCGCCAGCTTGTGGCGGCCGAAGCCCTTGCCGGCAAAATAGGCGCCGATGTCGGCCACCCAGACCACCGCCATCACCGACAGCAAGTACAGCGGCGAACGCAGGAACAAGTCGACGATGGCGACAAAGCAGCCCAGGATGGACAGCATGTAGGTGCCATTGAGCAACCGGTTGGCGAACGCCTCGGCCTTGGGCAGGCCCAGGCCCAGCGCCGGCACGAAACGTATCGCCCACAACAGCACGCACAGGACATACAGCGGGCGCACGCTGGGCAGGCCGCTGAAAAACAGGATCACGCTGAACGCCAGCGTCCACGCCACTGCCCACACCGCGGGACGCGGGCTCTTGAACAGGCGAAAACATTCCCAGGCGCCGGCGGCAAAAAACACCAGCACCACCATCGCAAATGCGGGGAAATAATCGAAATACAGGACGGGCAACAGGATCGCCAGCAGGATCAACGCCGTGATGACACGCGTCTTGAGCATCAGGAAGCCTTTTTCTGGTCCAGCACTTGCGCGCTGGTGCGCCCGAAACGGCGCTCGCGTTGTTGGTACGAGGCAATGGCCAGGTCGAGCGCCGCGGCATCGAAGTCCGGCCAAAAGGTATCGGTGAAATACAGTTCGCTGTACGCCAGTTGCCACAACAGGAAATTGGAAATACGCTGTTCGCCGCCGGTCCTGATGAACAGGTCCGGCTCGGGCGCATAGGCCATCGCCAGGTAAGGCGCCAGCTGCTCTTCGGAAAAATCGCAGGCGCCCGGGTTGTCCTTGACCATGCCCGACACCGCCTGCATCACATCCCAGCGGCCGCCGTAGTTGGCGCATACGGTCAGGGTCAGGCGGTGGTTATCGGCGGTTTGCGCCTCAGCCCGCTGCGCCATTTCCTGCAGCTTGGGATCGAAACGGCTCATGTCGCCGACGATCTTGAGGCGAATGCCGTTGACCGCCATCTTGCCGACTTCCCGCTCCAGCACCGTCATGAACAGGCGCATCAGCACCGACACTTCGTCGGCGGGGCGGCGCCAGTTCTCGGAACTGAACGCGAACAGGGTCAGGAATTCGACGCCGCGCACGGCGCAGGCCTCGACGATGGCGCGCACCGCATCCACGCCTTTGGCATGGCCGGCCACGCGCGGCAGGAAGCGCTTGGTTGCCCAACGTCCATTGCCATCCATGATGATGGCAATATGACGCGGAACCGCGGAAATGTCCGGAACCGCAAGAGTTGAGCTTTGATGCTTCATGAAAATTTTTTAGTGCATTAATGGCGTTCGGCCGCACCATAGTAGCGCGGCCAAGCAAACTTTGACAAACCGGGGAACCGGGCATTCTTCCCGCCCCCGCCGGCTGCTGCGCCGCACCTTTCCTTTGTTTTTTATTGCTGCGGCACGCGGCGCCGTGCTACGGCAACCGCTTGCAAGCCCTGCACGACGGCCTTTACACCGTCATCACATCCTTTTCCTTCTCGCTCACCAGCTTGTCGATCTCGGCGACGAACTTGTCGGTCAGCTTCTGGATTTCATCCTGGCCGCGGCGCTCGTCGTCTTCCGAGGCCACCTTGTCCTTGACCAGTTTTTTCAGGCTTTCGTTGCCTTCGCGGCGGATATTGCGGATGGCGATCTTGGCGTCCTCGGCCTCGCTCTTGACCAGCTTGACCATTTCCTTGCGGCGTTCCTCGGTCAGCGCCGGCATCGGCACGCGAATCAGTTCGCCGTGGGTCGCCGGGTTCAGGCCCAGGTCGGACTCGCGGATGGCCTTTTCCACCGCGCCCACCATTTTCTTTTCGTACGGCTGCACGCCGATGGTGCGGGCGTCGATCAGGGTCAGGTTGGCCACTTGCGACAGGCCGGTCGGGCTGCCGTAGTAGTCCACCATCACCTGATCCAACAGGCCGGTATGGGCGCGGCCGGTACGAACCTTGGCCAGGTTGGCCTTCAAGGTCTCGATCGACTTGCTCATCTTCTGTTCACTGTTCTTCTTGACCTCAGCGACACTCATGCTGCTCTCCTAATCTGATGCAATAACTTATCTTGAATGCAAATGCCCGATGCGGGGGCATTGTAAACGGGAATGCCGGCGCGTGGCCGGTTTGCTTGCCGCCGATGCACGGAACCTTGCGAGGTTCTCAGACGTGTACCAGCGTGCCTTCGTCCTCGCCCATCACGACGCGCTTGAGGGCGCCCGGCTTGACGATCGAAAACACCTTGATCGGCAACTTCTGGTCCCGGCACAGTGCGAATGCGGTGGCATCCATCACCTGCAGGTGCTTGGCAATGGCCTCGTCGAACGAGATCGAGGCATAGCGGGTGGCCGACGGATCCTTCTTCGGGTCGGCGGTATAGACGCCGTCCACCTTGGTGGCCTTGAGCACGATCTGGGCGCCGATTTCCGAACCGCGCAGCGCCGCCGCGGTGTCGGTGGTGAAGAATGGGTTGCCGGTGCCGGCGGCGAATACCACCACCTTGCCCTCTTCCAGGTATTGCAGCGCCTTCGGGCGCACGTAGGGCTCGACCACCTGTTCGATGCCGATGGCCGACATCACGCGGGCGGTCAGGCCGGCCTGGCGCATGGCATCGGCCAGGGCCAGCGAATTCATGACGGTGGCCAGCATGCCCATGTAGTCGGCAGTCGCCCGATCCATCCCTTGCGCGCCGGGCGCCACGCCGCGGAAAATATTGCCGCCACCGATGACGATGGCCAGTTCGACACCCAGTTTGCTGATTTCTGCCACATCCGCGACCATGCGTTCGATGGTCGCACGATTGATACCGTAGGCGTCGTCGCCCATCAGTGCTTCGCCGGAAAGTTTGAGGAGTACTCGCTTATAAGCAGGTGTTGTCATTGCAGGGCTCCGTGTTCTATCCGATTTGAATTATTGCTTGTTGATTGGCCCGCCCTTTTTCGCCTGGACGGGATGGCGCGTTCCCGTCGCGAAAAAATGCGGACACTTGCATGCCTGTACTGCTGCGCCATTGTTCCCGCAACAACCGATTAACACCTATCGCCGCTGCTGCCCCATACGGTTCAGCCAAGGCCATGACAATAGATGCCGCCCACCTCAAAAGTTCCGGCCGGGCTTAAAAAAACGGGCCTCTCGGCCCGCTTTCTTTTACAACGCTTACTGGGCTTGTTTCGCCGCAGCCACTTGCGCTGCCACTTCGGCAGCGAAATCGTCCTGCTTCTTCTCGATGCCTTCGCCCACCACGTACATCACAAAGGATTTCACGGTGGAGTTCGCGGCCTTGAGCATCTGCTCGACGCTTTGCTTGTCGTTCTTCACGAAAGCCTGGTTGAACAGCGACACTTCCTTCAGGTACTTTTGCACCGAACCTTCGACCATCTTGGCGACGATGTCGGCCGGCTTGCCGGATTCGGCCGCCTTCAGGGAGGCAACCGAACGCTCCTTCTCGATCAGGTCGGCCGGCACTTGCTCGGACGACAAGGCCACCGGCTTCATGGCGGCGATGTGCATTGCCACATCCTTGCCGACTTGCACGTCGGCGCCGTCGAACTCGACGACCACGCCGATACGGGTGCCGTGCAGGTAGGACACCAGCTTGGCAGCCGACTCGAAACGCTGGAAGCGGCGGAACGACATGTTTTCGCCGATGCGGCCGATCAGTTCGGTGCGCAGTTCTTCCAGGGTCTTGCCGTCAGGCAGCTTGCAGGCGCCCAGGGCGGCCACGTCGGCCGGGTTCTGCTCGGCGACCAGCTTGGCGGCAGCTTCGGCCAGGCCGATGAATTCTTCGTTCTTGGTCACGAAGTCGGTTTCGCAGTTGACTTCGATCAGGGCGCCGACATTGCCGTTGATGTAGGTCGCAACCACGCCTTCGGCGGTGATGCGCGAGGAAGCCTTGGATGCCTTGCTGCCCAGCTTGACGCGCAGGATCTCTTCAGCCTTGACCAGATCGCCGTCGGCCTCGGTCAGCGCCTTCTTGCATTCCATCATCGGCGCATCGGTCTTTGCGCGCAGTTCGCCTACCAGTGCTGCGGTAATTGCCGCCATACTATTTCTCCTGACTTGATGGCGCGCCGCCTGGGGCAACGCGCCTTGATCCAACATTAGCTCAAAAATCGACTCAAAAAAAAGGGGCCACTGCGCGTATCGCTGTCACCCCTTTTTGTACTGCACCAGCGAAAGCGGAATTACGCCTGTTCGCTGACCTCGACGAACTCGTCGCCCTTGACGGCTTCGACCACTTCGTTGACGGCATTGGCACGGCCTTCCAGCACGGCGTCAGCCACGCCGCGGGCGTACAGCGCGATCGCCTTGGCGGAGTCGTCGTTGCCCGGGATGACGTAGGTCACGCCTTCGGGCGAGTGGTTGGTATCGACCACGCCGATGACCGGGATGCCCAGCTTGGCGGCTTCGGTGATGGCGCCCTTGTGGTAACCGACGTCGATCACGAAGATCGCGTCAGGGATGCCGCCCATATCCTTGATGCCGCCGATGGACTTTTCCAGCTTTTCCTTTTCGCGGCTGAACAGCAGCGCTTCCTTCTTCGACAGCTTCTCGACCGAACCGTCTTCGATGGCGGCTTCCATGTCCTTCAGGCGCTTGATCGAGGTCTTGATGGTCTTGAAGTTGGTCAGCATGCCGCCCAGCCAGCGCTGGTCGACGTAAGGCACGCCGGCGCGTTGCGCTTCGGCGGCCAGGATTTCGCGCGCCTGGCGCTTGGTGCCGACAAACAGGATGGTGCCGCGATTGGCCGACAGTTGACGCACGTACTTCTGCGCCTCCTGGTACATGCCCAGGGTCTTTTCCAGGTTGACGATGTGAATCTTGTTGCGATGACCGAAAATGAACGGGGCCATCTTGGGGTTCCAGAAGCGGGTTTGGTGGCCGAAGTGGACACCGGCTTCCAGCATTTCGCGCATGGTAACGGACATGAATTTCTCCAGGGTTAGGTCTGGAATCCGCTCGGTCATCCGGCTCATGCAGCCAGACACCCTTTGGCGAACGGATTCGCGTTTCAAAAATACATTTCATTAAGACAACATGCGGCTTGCGCCAACCACATTGCCCTCCAACCTGATTTCAGGTTAGCCCGAGATTGTACTTAACTACGCCATTTTATTCAAGCATCACTTCAACATGGCATACCAGCCTCCCGGCGCGCCGGCAGCCTCTCGACTATAATTCCTGTTTGACGATTTTCCTGCGAATTACGATACGACATGGGCAACATCACCATCAAGACCGCTGAAGACATCGAAGGCATGCGCGTGGCCGGCCGCCTGGCCGCCGAAGTGCTGGACTACATCGCCCCTTTCGTGAAACCCGGCGTGACCACCGGCGAGATCGACCGCCTTTGCCACGAATACATGACAAATGTGCAAGGCACCATCCCGGCCCCGCTCAACTATTGCCCGCCCGGCTACACGCCCTACCCCAAGGCCATCTGCACCTCGCTGAACGACGTGATCTGCCACGGCATCCCGGGCGACAAGGTGATGAAGAACGGCGACGTGCTCAACATCGACATCACGGTCATCAAGAACGGTTACCACGGCGACACCAGCCGCATGTTCTACCTGGGCGAACCGTCCATCCTGGCGCGCCGCCTGACCGACATCACCTATGAATGCATGTGGCTGGGCATTTCCAAGATCAAGCCGGGCGCGCACCTGGGCGACATCGGCCACGTCATCCAGCAGCATGCCGAAAAAGCCGGCTACAGCGTGGTGCGCGAATTCTGCGGCCACGGCATCGGCAAGGTATTCCACGAAGAGCCGCAAGTGCTGCACTACGGCCGCCCCGGCACCCTGGAAAAGTTGCAGGCCGGCATGATTTTCACCGTCGAACCGATGATCAACGCCGGCCGCCGCGAAATCCGCGAAATGGGCGACGGCTGGACCATCAAGACCAAGGATCGCAGCCTGTCGGCGCAATGGGAACATACGGTGCTGGTCACCGAGACCGGTTTTGAAGTGCTGACGGTTTCGCCCGGCATGCCGGCGCCGCCCGCCTTCATCCAGAACCTGGCAACGGCGCCCGCCTGAACCCATTCCCAACCTGCTCCCCCCGCTGGCGGAAATGACGATGAGCGACCGACTGGCCATCGTCATTTCCGCCGCAGCGTTTCAGGATCAACCGCGGCATTTCGCGCGCCTGCGAGGTATTCGGCATGAAACCTGCTAAGGAAAGCGGGCCGCATGGGGATGCGGCCAACAGGCCGCCAGCAAGCGGACACCCCTCCGCCAACCACAACACCAAGCCGATGCCGACACTCGCCGTCACGCTCAAAAAACAGCTCAAGGCCGCACGCCAGCAAGCGATCGATGCCTTCCAGTCCAATCACAAGACGGAACAACTGCTGAGCCAGTTGCGCCGCAATGTCGACAAAGCGCTCACGCAGGCCTGGACCGAACTGGGGATGCCTGCCGACGCCGCCCTGGTGGCGGTCGGCGGCTACGGCCGCGGCGAACTGTTCCCGCATTCGGATGTGGACGTGCTGATCCTGCTGGCCAGGACGGCTGAAGGCGCGGAAAAGGAGAAACTGGAATCGCTGGTGCAACTGTTCTGGGATATCGGCCTGGAAATCGGCCATAGCATCCGCACCATCGATGAATGCATGAACGAGTCGGCCGCCGACATTACGGTGCAGACCAGCCTGCTGGAAGCGCGCCTGGTCACCGGCAGCCGCAAGCTGTTCAGGCAACTGCAGGAGCGCTACCAGGCCGCGCTCGATCCGTTGGCATTTTTTCAGGCCAAGACGCTGGAAATGCGCCAGCGCCACGTCAAGTACGAAGATACTCCCTACAGCCTGGAGCCCAACTGCAAGGAAAGCCCCGGCGGCCTGCGCGACCTGCAGGTGATCCTGTGGGTGGCCAAGGCGGCCGGACTGGGCGACTCCTGGGCCAAGCTGGCCGAGCACGGCATGCTGACGGCCACCGAAGCGCGCCAGCTGCGCCAGAAGGAGCGCGCCTTCAAGGACATCCGCATCCGACTGCACATCTATACCAACCGCCGCGAAGACCGCCTGGTGTTCGACATCCAGACGCCGATTGCCGAAAGCTTCGGCTTCAAGACCACCGACACCCGCCGCGCCAGCGAATACCTGATGCAGCGCTACTACTGGGCCGCCAAGGCGGTAACCCAGCTCAACACCATCCTGCTGCAAAACATCGAGGCCCACCTGTTCCCGCAGCAGGTCGTGCCCAAGCGCATCAACGACCGCTTCAACGAGGTCAACGGCTTCCTCGACATCGCGCATGCGGACGTGTTCGAAGAAACCCCCTCGGCCATGCTGGAAGTATTCCTGGTGCTGGCCGAGCATCCGGAACTCAAGGACATGTCGGCGCGCACCCTGCGCGCGCTGTGGCACGCCCGCTTCAAGATCGACAACGCCTTTCGCAGCAACCCGGAAAACCACCGGCTCTTCATGCAGATCATCCAGGGCAAGCGCGGCATCATGCACGCGCTGCGCCGCATGAACGCCACCAGCGTGCTGGGGCGTTACTTGCCCAACTTCCGCCACATCATCGGCCAGATGCAGCACGACCTGTTCCACGTCTACACGGTGGACCAGCACATCCTGATGGTGGTGCGCAACGTGCGCCGCTTCACCATGAGCGAACACGCCCACGAATACCCCTTCTGCAGCCAGCTGATCGCCAACTTCGCCCAACCCTGGGTGCTGTACGTGGCGGCGCTGTTCCATGACATCGCCAAGGGCCGCGGCGGCGACCACTCCAAGCTGGGCATGGCCGACGCCCGCCAGTTCTGCGAGCAGCACGGCATTTCCGAGGAAAACACCGAACTGATCGTGTTCCTGGTCGAGCAGCACCTGACCATGTCGCAGGTGGCGCAGAAACAGGACCTGTCGGACCCCGACGTGATTTCGCAATTCGCCCAGCTGGTCAAGGACGAGCGCCACCTGACCGCGCTCTACCTGCTGACCGTGGCCGACATCCGCGGCACCAGCCCCAAGGTATGGAACGCCTGGAAAGGCAAGCTGCTGGAAGACCTGTACCGCATGACGCTGCGCGTGCTGGGCGGCGAAGCGCCCTCGGCCGACCGCGAACTGAAGAACACCCAGCAGGAAGCGATCAAGACGCTGCGCCTGTACGGCCTGCCGGCCGACGCCCACGAGAAGTTCTGGCAACAGTTGGATGTGGCCTACTTCCTGCGCCACGACGCCTCCGACATCGCCTGGCAAACCCGCTGCTTCTACGACAAGATCGACACCGACGTGCCGCTGGTGCGCTGCCGCCTGGCGCCCATCGGCGAAGGCGTGCAGGTCGCCGTCTACACGCCCGACCGCCCCGACCTGTTCGCCCGCATCTGCAGCTATTTCGACCAGAAGAACTTCAGCATCTTCGACGCCAAGATCCACACCACCCAGAGCAACTACGCGCTGGACGCCTTCCTGATCAATGCGCCGGTATTCGCCAAGAACTATCGCGACATCATCAACCTGATCGAGCATGAGCTGAGTGAACTGCTGAAGTCGGACGCGCCGCTGCCGGCGCCGTCGAAGGCGCGCCTGTCGCGGCTGTCGCGCACCTTCCCGATCAACCCGGCGGTCGACCTGCGCCCCGACGAGCGCGGGCAATACTACCTGCTGTCGGTCTCGGCCAACGACCGGGCCGGGCTGCTGTACTCGATCTCCAACGTGCTGGCCAAGTACAAGATCAACCTGCACACCGCCAAGGTGATGACCCTGGGCGAACGGGTAGAAGACGTGTTCCTGATCGACGGCCCGGGGCTGAACCAGCCGCGCAACCAGATCATGCTGGAAACCGAACTGCTCAAGACCCTGCGCATCTGATCCGCCCCACGATCATCGGCCGGCGCCCAGCCTTGGCGCGCCGGCCGCCAAAGCCGTACAATCTCACCCTCGCCGCCCGCCGGCATCTCTTTACGCATTTGCAAGGCCCCCTCATGACCGAACCCGTCCGCCTCTCCAAACGCATGTCCGAACTCGGCCTGTGCTCACGCCGCGAAGCCGACGAATGGATAGAAAAAGGCTGGGTGCGCGTGGACGGCGTGGTGGTGTCGGTGCTCGGCAGCAAGGTGCTGCCGCACCAGAAAGTCACCGTGGAACGCCAGGCCAGCGCCGAACAGTCCCAGCGCGTGACCATCCTGATCAACAAACCCATGGGCTATGTCAGCGGCCAGGCCGAGGACGGCTACAAGCCGGCGGTAGTGCTGGTCAATGCCGAATCGCGCTGGAAGGAAGACACGGCCGAGATGCAGTTCCATCCGAAGCAATTGCGCAGCCTGGTGCCGGCCGGACGCCTGGACATCGATTCGGTGGGCCTGCTGGTGCTGACCCAGGATGGACGCATTGCCAAACACCTGATCGGCGAGGATTCCGCGGTCGACAAGGAATACCTGGTGCGCGTGAAGTACATGCGCCCCGGCAAGCTGCCCGAGCATGACCTCAAACGGCTGAACCACGGCCTGATCATGGATGGCAAGCCGCTCAAGCCGGCCAAGGTGGAATGGCAGAACGAAGACCAGTTGCGCTTCGTCCTGCGCGAAGGCAAGAAGCGCCAGATCCGCCGCATGTGCGACATGGTCGGGCTGAAGGTGATCGGCCTGAAGCGCGTGCGCATCGGCGGCGTCAAGCTGGGCGAGCTGCCCACCGGGCAATGGCGCTATCTGCGGCCGGACGAGCAGTTCTGACCCGGCCCGTTCAACCCCCGACCGCTGGCGCCCGGATCAGAGGAAGCGATCCAGGATCTTGCGGCTGTGCTTGTCCAGCGCCTTCAGGTCGCGCACCAGGAACTGGATGCTGTGGCTGTCGGCAATCAGCAAGGCCGACTGCGGCAGGCGCCGGATGTCTTCCTCGCCCTTCAAGGTAAACGTCGTGACGCCGCGACTGGTCTCCACCGTCCAGTCGCTGGGGGTGGCGTAGGTGGAAACGCCGACGATGCGCAAGATCTCCGGCATGAACTCGCGGCTGGCCAATTCCTCTTCGATCAGGGCGCGCACTTCCGCGCCGACCTGTTCCAGCCGCTCGATCCAGGCCAGCTCGTGGCCATCGCTGCTGACGATGGAAATGCCATAGTCCGGCGCCCCGATCGGGAACGCCCGCACCGGGATCACATTCTCGCTCTCAATGCCGTCGGCGCCGATGAAAACCAGCCGGCCGAAGCTGTTGCGGCGCAAGGCGATCGATGCCGGCGGCGCCTCAATTGCGGTTGGGATCGCGGTCATGCTCATTCTCCTCCCTCTGCCTGGCTCACCGAGACTTCCGCTTCACCCTCGGGATTGCGCGCCTGCGCCTGGTACAGCTTGTAATAATGGCCTTCGCGCGCCATCAATTCCTCATGATTGCCGACTTCCACCACCTGGCCGCGGTCCAGCACCACCAGGCGGTCCGCCTTGCGCAGCGTCGACAGGCGGTGGGCGATGGCGATCGTAGTGCGGCCCTGTACCAGGTTGTCCAGCGCTTTCTGGATTTCCTTCTCGGTGGTGGTGTCGACCGACGAGGTCGCCTCATCCAGGATCAGGATGCGCGGGTCGATCAGCAGCGCGCGCGCGATCGAGATGCGCTGGCGCTCGCCGCCCGACAAGGCCTGGCCGCGTTCGCCCACCAGCGAGTCGTAGCCCTGCGGCAGGCGCAGGATGAATTCATGCGCATGCGCCGCGCGGGCGGCGGCGACGATCTCTTCGCGCGTGGCGTCCGGCTTGCCGTAGGCGATGTTCTCGGCGATGGTGCCGAAGAACAGGAACGGCTCCTGCAGCACCAGGCCGATGTTGCGGCGATATTCCGAGATCGGCAGCGAGCGAATGTCGACGCCGTCGATGCGGATCGCGCCTTCCGACACATCGTAGAAACGGCAGATCAGGTTGACCATGGTCGACTTGCCCGAGCCGCTGTGGCCGACCAGGCCGATCATCTCGCCCGGCGCGATGGACAGGCTCATGTTGCGGATCACCGCGCGGTTGCCATAGCGAAAACCGATGTTGCGCACCTCGATGGCGCCCTTCACGTTCGCCAGGTGGACCGGGTTGGCCGGCTCCGGCACGCTGGAAACGTGGTCGAGGATATCGAAGATGCGCTTGGCGCCGGCGGCCGCCTTCTGCGTCACCGACACGATGCGGCTCATCGAATCCAGCCGGGTATAGAAGCGGCTGATATAAGCCAGGAAGGCGGTCAGCACGCCCACCGTGATCTGGTTGTTCGACACCTGCCAGATGCCGAACACCCACACCACCAGCAAGCCGACTTCGGTCAGGAAAGTCACTGTCGGGGTAAACAGCGACCAGATCTTGTTGACGCGGTCGTTGACCACCAGGTTGTGGCGGTTGGCCTCGCGGAAACGCGCCACTTCGCGCTTTTCCTGCGCAAAGGCCTTGACCACCCGGATGCCGGGAATGGTGTCGGCCAGCACATTGGTCACCTCCGACCAGATGCGGTCGATCTTTTCGAAACCGTGGCGCAGGCGATCGCGCACCACGTGGATCATCCAGGCAATGAACGGCAGCGGCAGCAAGGTCACCAGCGCCAGCCACGGATTGATCGAGATCAGGATGGCCGCCGTCATGATGATCATCAGCACATCGATGGCGAAATCAAGCAGGTGCAGCGAGAGGAACACGCAGATGCGGTCGGTCTCGGAGCCGATGCGCGCCATCAGGTCGCCGGTGCGCTTGCCGCCGAAATACTCCTGCGACAGGCGCAGCAGGTGCTCGTAGGTGGTGGTGCGCAGGTCGGCGCCGATGCGCTCGGACACCAGCGCCAGGATATAGGTGCGCGCCCAGCCCAGCCCCCAGGCCAGCAAGGCCGCGCCCAACAGGCCGGACAGGTACAGCATGGCCAGATGGGTATCGATCGGCGCGCCGTTCTGGAACGGGATCAGCACATTGTCCATCAGCGGCATGGTCATGTAAGGCGGCACCAGCGTGGCGGCGGTGGAAGCCAGCGTCAGCAGGAAACCCAGCAGCAGCGAGCCCTTGTAGGGCTTGGCGAAGCGCGACAGGCGAAACAGCGCCCAGGTCGACGGCGGCGCCTCCTTGACCTCGGGGCAGATGGCACAGCTTTCCTGCCCCTCCGGAATGGGCGCCTTGCACTGCGGGCAGATGTCGCCGCCCTCTTCTTCCGGCGCCACGCCGGATGCCGCCAAGTCGCGCTGCTGCTCGAACAGCTTGATCAGGCGCAGCGCCTGCGGATTCTGCGCCAGCGTATAGCGCCAGGCGGCCAGGCGGCCATGGGCATCGCACAACTCCAGCGTGCCGACGCCGGCATGGTCGGCATGTTTCAGGGAAAGTTCGGGACGGTAAGCCCACTCCTGCCAGACGGTGCCTTCAGGCGTGTTGGCCAGCAAGCGGGTTTCGGTGGCAAGCACCAGCGAAGACCTGAATTGCAATTGCGTGTCGAGATCCAACTCCAGCCAGGCCACGACCTTTTCGTTGGCGGCCAGGCGGGCTGCGGTTTCCGCTTTCCAGCGTTCGGGCAAGCTGGCAATGGCGGAAGGATGGGAATCAGTAGTCATTTAACGGCAACGTTGGGCCCGATGCGAGCGATTGGCAATCTATAAGAACCCGGCCGGCAGCATCCGCCGGCCATGAGCAGCGCGCGATTATAGCGCTCACCGGGGCTGGTTGACATTCAGAATGTCAACCAGCCCCGGCATCCATAACGCAAGACACCCCAAAACGGTGGACGCCGGGCGTGATTGCCGGTTCCCTTTCCCGCCGGATGCGACAACGGCTGCAGCGCGTCGAAATTCACGCCATAGGCGCAAGACAGTCTGAGACAATACTGCTGGCCGGCAAGCCTGCGCTGCCGGCCTTTTTGCCGCGGCAGTAAACCAATCGTGCTCCGATGCGTTAGTGGTGCATAGGTTATTCTGACGAAATACTGACTATCCATTACAAATCGGCAACAAAACATTGGCGCAACAGCAATAAACAATAAACGGCACAATAAAACGGCACATTACGCGGCACATCCTCCAGACATGAAAAATATCGAATTCCTCCGTTTCCTGCCCTTGCAAGGTCCCAACATCTGGACCTACCGTTCGGCCCTCGAAGTCTGGATCGACATCGGCGAACTGGAAGATTTTCCGTCCAACACCCTGCCCGGGTTCAACCAGCGCCTGACCACCTGGCTGCCTACCCTGATCGAACACCGCTGCAGCTACGAAGTGCGCGGCGGCTTCGTCAAGCGCCTGGAAGAAGGCACCTGGCCCGGGCACATCCTTGAGCACGTCACGCTGGAACTGCAAAACCTGGCCGGCCTGCCGGGCGGCTTCGGCAAGGCGCGCGAGACCAATGTGCGCGGCGTCTACAAGGTGGTCGTGCGCGCCCGCCATGAAACGGTCACCCGCGCCGCGCTGTATGCCGCGCGCGACCTGGTCATGGCCGCCATCGAAGACAAGCCCTACGACCTCGAAGCCACGCTCGAAAAGCTGCGCCGCATGGTCGACAAGCTCTGCCTGGGGCCCAGCACCGCCTGCATCGTGGATGCCGCCGACGAACGCCGCATCCCCACCATCCGCCTGTCCGAAGGCAACCTGGTCCAGCTCGGCCACGGTTGCAAGCAGCGCCGCATCTGGACCGCCGAGTCCGACCAGACCGGCGCCATCGCCGAAAGCATCTCGCGCGACAAGGACCTGACCAAGACCCTGCTGGAAAACTGCGGCGTGCCGGTCCCCGAAGGACGCCTGGTCGAGAGCCCGGAAGACGCCTGGGACGCCGCCGAAGACATCGGCCTGCCGGTCGTGGTCAAGCCTTGCGACGCCAACCACGGCCGCGGCGTCTTCATCGACCTCAACACCCGCGAGGAAATCGAGACCGCCTACACGGCCGCCCTGGAAGAAGGCAGCGGCGTGCTGGTTGAACGCTATGTGCCGGGCCTGGAACACCGCCTGCTCATCGTCGGCGGCAAGCTGGCCGCGGCCGCGCGCGGCGAACCGATCTTCATCATCGGCGACGGCAAGTCCACGGTGCAGCAATTGCTGGACGAACTCAACCGCGACCCGCGCCGCGGCCTGCTGGAAGAACACCTGCTCGACCCGGTGCTGCTGGAACGCGAACCGGCCGCCGTGCTGGAGCTGCAACGCCAGGGCCTGACCACCGAGTCGGTGCCGGCTGCCGGTCGCCGCATCCTGCTGCTGCGCAACGGCAACGTCTCGGCCGACGTCACCGACAAGGTTCATCCCAGCGTCGCCGCCGCCGCCTCGCTGGCCGCGCGCATCGTCGGCCTGGATATCGCCGGCGTGGATATCGTGGCCGAAGACATCTCGCGCCCCCTGGCCGAGCAAGGCGGCGCCATCGTCGAAGTCAACGCCGGCCCCGGCCTGCTGATGCACCTGAAGCCCTCCGAAGGCCAGCCGCGCCCGGTGGGCGAAGCCATCCTCGACAACCTGTTCGGTGAAGACGAAAATGGCCGCATCCCCATCGTCGGCGTCACCGGCACCCACGGCAAGACCACCATTGCGCGCCTGATCGCCCGCATCATCCACCTCTGCGGCAAGCATGTCGGCCTGGCCTGCGGCGACGGCCTGTATTTCGGCGAACGCGTGGTCGAACGCGGCAACCGCGCCAACTGGGGCGCTGCCCATCGCGTCCTGTTGAACCGCGCGGTGGAAGCCGCCGTGTTCGAGAACGGCAGCGTCTCCATCCTTTCCGAAGGCCTGGCCTACGACCGCTGCCTGGTCGGCGTGGTGGCCAACATCGATCCCAACGACAGCCTGCCCGAGTACTACATCGAAAACGCCGAACAGATGGCCACCAAGGTCAAGCGCACCCAGGTCGACGTGGTGCTGCCCGACGGCGCGGCCGTGCTCAACGCCGACGACCCGCTGGTGGCCGACATGGCCCAGCTGTGCGACGGCGAAGTGATCTTCTTCGGCGTCCACCCGGAATCGCCGCTGCTGGCCGCACACCTCAAGGACGGCGGCCGCGCGGTGTTCCTGCGCGGCGGCGACCTGATCCAGGCCGAAGGCGAGCGCGAGTTCAAGGTCAGTTCGGTGGACGCCATCCCGCTGACCGAAAACGGCGCCGTGGCCTACCAGGTCGAGAACGTCCTGGCCGCGGTGGGCGCGGCCTGGGCGCTGGGCATCGGTCCCGAGGTGATCCGCGCCGGCATCGAGCTGTTCGGCACCGAACAGGCCGAACAGCAAGGCTTCAAATTCAAGGCGCAGGCCGCCTGAACGCGGCACAAGCAATCAGTAACAGCACACCACTCAAGAGACACTCAGGAAAATTGTCCATGGACGTATCACGCATACGCGCACTGCGCGGCCCCAACCTCTGGAGCAGGCACACCGCCATCGAAGCCATCGTCTCCTGTCCCGCCGCGGAACAGGTGGTAGACGACATGCCCGGTTTCGAAGTGCGCCTGCGCGCGCGCTTCCCGCAGATCGGCTTCCTCGAACCCGACGGCGGCAAGCAGGTCGTGTCGATGGCGCATACGCTGGCCGCCGCCGCGCTGGCGCTGCAGTCGCAGGCCGGTTGCCCGGTCACCTTCAGCCGCACCGTCTCCACCATCGAGACCGGCGTCTACCAGGTGGTGGTCGAATACAGCGAAGAGGAAGTCGGCCGCCTGGCCTTCGACCTGGCGCTGGAGCTGTGCCGGGCGGCGCAAGCCGATACGCCGTTCGACCTGGCCGGCGCGCTGGCGCGCATCCGCGAGCTGGACGAGGACGTGCGCCTGGGGCCCAGCACCGGCTCCATCGTCAACGCCGCCATCAAGCGCGGCATCCCGTTCCGCCGCCTGACCCAGGGCAGCATGGTGCAGTTCGGCTGGGGCAGCCGCCAGAAACGCATCCAGGCCGCGGAGACCAGCAACACCAGCGCCATCGCCGAATCGATCGCGCAGGATAAGGACCTGACCAAGATGCTGCTGCACGCCGCCGGTGTGCCGGTGCCCAACGGCCGCGTGGTCACTACCGTCGAAGACGCCTGGAAGGCCACCGAAGAGATCGGCGCCGCCGTCGTCATCAAGCCGCTGGACGGCAACCAGGGCAAGGGCGTGGCGGTCAATATCAGCAGCCGCGCCGAAGTCGAGCAGGCTTTCGCCAATGCCGCGCGCATCAGCGACGAAGTCATCGTCGAGCGCTACCTGCACGGCCACGACTACCGCCTGCTGGTGATCGGCAACAAGCTGGTGGCCGCGGCGCGGCGCGACCCGCCGCAAGTCATCGGCGACGGCGTGCACACCATCCGCCAGCTGATCGACCAGGTCAACGCCGACCCGCTGCGCGGCGATGGTCATGCCACCTCGCTGACCAAGATCCGCCTGGACGACATCGCCATCTCGGTGCTGGCCGGCCAGCATCTCGACCCTGAAGCCATTCCGGCCCAGGGCGTGCGCGTGGTCTTGCGCAACAACGCCAACCTGTCCACCGGCGGCACCGCAACCGACGTCACCGACGACGTCCATCCCGACATGGCCGCGCGCGCCATCGCCGCGGCGCAGATGGTAGGCCTGGACATCTGCGGCGTCGACGTGGTGTGCAATTCGGTGCATGCCTCGATGGAAGAGCAAGGCGGCGGCATCGTCGAAGTCAATGCCGCGCCCGGCCTGCGCATGCACCTCTCGCCCTCCTACGGCAAGAGCCGCGACGTCGGCGAAGCGATCATCTCGACCATGTATGAAGACGGCGACGACGGCCGCATCCCGGTGGTAGCCGTGGCCGGCACCAACGGCAAGACCACCACCGTGCGCCTGATCACCCACCTGCTGGCCGAGACCGGCCTGCGCGTGGGCATGACCAACACCGACGGCGTCTACATCGACAAGCAGCGCATCGATACCGGCGACTGCAGCGGCCCGCGCAGCGCCCGCAATGTGCTGTTCCACCCGGACGTGGATGCCGCCGTGCTGGAAACCGCGCGCGGCGGCGTGCTGCGCGAAGGCCTGGGCTTCGACCGCTGCCATGTCGCGGTGGTCACCAACATCGGCATGGGCGACCACCTTGGCCTGTCCTACATCAGCACCGTGGAAGACCTGGCCGTGGTCAAGCGCGTCATCGTCGAGAACGTGGCGCCCACCGGCACCGCCGTGCTCAACGCGGCCGACCCGATGGTGGCCAAGATGGCCTCGTCCTGCCCGGGCTCGGTCACTTTCTTCGCCCTCGATCCGCAGCATCCGATCATGGCCACGCACCGCGCCCAGGGACATCGCATCGTCTACCGCGACGGCGATGCCATCGTTGCCGCGCAAGGCGGCTTCGAGCAGCGCCTGAAGCTGTCCGCCATCCCGCTCACGCGCAACGGCGGCATCGGCTTCCAGGTCGAGAACGTGATGGCCTCGGTCGGCGCCGCCTGGGCCTTGGGCCTGGACTGGGCGCACATCGCCGCAGCCCTGAACAGCTTCATCAGCGACAGCGACACTGCCCCCGGCCGTTTCAACCTGTTCGACTACAAGGGCGCCACCCTGATCGCCGACTACGGCCACAATCCGGACGCCATCGCCGCGCTGATCAAGGCCGTCGACAGCATGCCTTCCAAGCGCCGTTCGGTGGTCATCAGCGGCGCCGGCGACCGCCGCGATGTCGACATCACCCGCCAGACCGAAATGCTGGGCGATGCCTTCGACGAAGTGGTGCTGTACCAGGACCAGTGCCAGCGCGGCCGCAGCGACGGCGAAGTGATCGCGCTGCTGCGCCAGGGGCTGGAGAAGGCGACCCGCACTTCCGACGTCAAGGAAATCTATGGCGAGTTCCTGGCCATCGATACCGCCTTGGCGTCGCTCAAGGATGGCGACCTGTGCCTGATCCTGATCGACCAGATCGATGAGGCGCTGGCGCACATCAACATGCGCGTGACCGAAGCCTGAAACGGCTGATCGGCAAGGCCTGAACGGCCGGCGGCGAAATCTCGCTGCCGGCCGTTGTCTATTGGGGCCCGGCGCCCACGCTGCGCAAAATGAAATCCCTTCTCTGCGCCAACTTTCCCGCCGGCACTTCCACCAACCGATAGCCGAGCTCTTCATAGATCTCGCGCATCACATCGTAGGTGGCGACGGCCTCTTCCCAGCTTTGCTTGCGCTCCCGGTCGGTTTCATAGATCTCTTTCCACGGCGGCAGGATGAACGCCCGCCGGGAGTAGCGCCACGCCTTGGCCGCATGCCTTGCCAGTGCCAGCAGAGCGGCTGCTTGCGGCAAACTCTCCAGGCCTTCCAGCCGCATGTATCCAAGGAGGTCAGGAATGCCCCGGTCGCAAAAGACGATGCCCTCAATGGAATGCTTCGCCCGGACGGCATGTGCGCGGCAATGCGCGACCTCTGCCGCCAGCATCGCCTGCGCAAAGGCCAGCTTGTCCTTCCAAGGCAGCGCACGGCCCTCTGACGCCATCTGCTGCCGGATGATGGCGCGCCCGACCTCCTCCTTGATGCCGTGGCCCTCTTCCTGCAAGGCGTGCAACAGGGACGTCTTGCCCGCGCCGGGGCCGCCGGTGATGATGCAGAGATGCTCAAGATGACTGATCATGGATGGACTCCCGAAATTTCACGCATTGGATCACATGCGCCCGATGCCATCGGGCGCATGTGATCCAGAGAATTGCAGAGAATTATGGAGAATTGGTACGGGCAAGATCGATGCAACGTACGCCGCAGAAGGAAGGACGCACACCATCCCCATGACTGCCGGGATGGTGCGTACTGCAGAAGGTTCTTAATCGTCCTGGCCGGGATCGAGTTCCGGAAACAGCACTTCGGTAAAGCCGAACTGAGAGAAATCGCGAATGCGCATCGGATACAGGATGCCCTGCAGGTGGTCGCACTCATGCTGCACCACGCGCGCATGGAAACCATCGACGGTGCGGTCGATCGCATTGCCGTCCAGGTCGTAGCCCTGATAGCGCAGGCGGCTCCAGCGCGGCACCACGCCGCGCATGCCGGGTACCGACAGGCAGCCTTCCCAGCCGTCCTCGGTTTCTTCCGACAACGGTGTCAGCACCGGATTGATCAGCACCGTTTCCGGCACCGGCGGCGCATCGGGATAGCGCTGGTTGCTGCCGAAACCGAAGATCACCAGTTGCAGGTCGACGCCGATCTGCGGTGCCGCCAGGCCAGCGCCGCTGACGGCGCGCATGGTGTCGAACATGTCGTCCACCAGTTGCGCCAGTTCCGGCGTGCCGAACTGGGTGACAGGCTGCGCCTGGCGCAACAGGCGGGGATCGCCCATTTTGAGAATGTCGCGGATGGCCATCTGGTTCCTGCTCCCAAAAGAATGACGCCCGGCAAAACCGGGCGCCTCCATCATTATCGTCGATCCGGCTGGCCGCCGCTTGAGCCGCTGCCGCAGACCTTATCCGGCTTTACCCGGCTTTGCTTATCCGGCCTTGCTGCCCAGTTCCCTCAGGTATTCGCTGAACTCGGGGCCGGTTTCCGGGTGCTTCATGCCCATGGCCACCATCGCCTTCAGGTAGCCGAGCTTGGAGCCGCAGTCATAGCGCTGGCCCTGGTAGCGGTACGCCAGCACGGACTCGGCCTGCATCAGCTTGGCGATGCCGTCGGTCAGCTGGATCTCGCCGCCGGCGCCGCGGCCGATGTTTTCCAGGCAATGGAAAATGCGGTTGCTCAGCACATAGCGGCCGACCACGGCCAGCGTCGAGGGCGCATCTTCCGGCGCCGGCTTTTCGACGATGGCATTGACTCGCTCAAGACCGGGCTGGTAAGGCGTGGCGTTGACGATGCCGTACTGCTTGGTCTCGGCCCGCGGCACTTCCTGCACCGCCAGCATGCTCATGCCTTCGCGGGCGTAGATATCGGTCATCTGCGCCAGCACCGGCTTGACGCCGTTGTCGGTATCCATGAAGTCGTCGGCCAGCAGCACCGCGAACGGCTCTTCGCCCACCACCGGACGCGCGCACAGGACCGCATGGCCCAGGCCCAGCGGGGTCGATTGGCGGATGAAGATGCAATTGACGTTCTTGGGAACCACGTTCTGCACAATCTCCAGCAGCTTCTGCTTGCCGGCCGCTTCCAGTTCGCTCTCCAGCTCATAGGCCTTGTCGAAATGGTCTTCGATGGCGCGCTTGTTGCGGCCGGTGATGAACACCATCTCCGTGATGCCGGCAGCCACCGCCTCTTCAACGGCATAGTGGATCAGCGGCTTGTCGACGATGGGCAGCATTTCCTTGGGCTGCGCCTTGGTCGCCGGCAGGAAGCGGCTGCCCAGTCCGGCAACCGGGAAAACGGCTTTCGTGATCTTCTTGATCATGGTTTTTCCTGAAAATAGAGAGTCTTTGTTGCGTCCGACCTGCGTCGGTTGTGCGATCGATACGAGTCGGGCGCAGTTTAATACAATTCAGGCGCCTTCATGGCGCCTGGGCGCACAAGGCCTTTAGCTGGTCCTCATCCAGGATGGGAATGCCCAGCTCCTCGGCCTTGGCCAATTTGCTGCCGGCCTCGGCGCCGGCCACCACGTAACTGGTCTTTTTCGACACCGAGCCGGTCACCTTGCCGCCGGCCGCTTCGATCAATTGCGCCGCTTGGTCGCGCGACATGTTGGGCAAGGTGCCGGTCAGGACGAAGGTCTTGCCCTGCAAATGCTTGGGCTGGCTGTCGCTGCCCTCCGTTTCCGGCCAGTGCACACCCACCGCGCGCAACTGCTCCACCAGCTCGACATTGAGCGCATCGCTGAAAAATGCGCGGATAGAGCTGGCCACCACCGGGCCGATGTCGGCCACTTCCAGCAATTGCTCTTCGCTGGCCGCCAGCAGCTTGTCCAGGGCGCCGAAATGGCGCGCCAGTTCCTTGGCCGTGGCCTCGCCCACATGGCGGATACCCAGGGCATAGATGAAGCGGGCCAGCGTAGTCGACTTCGACTTTTGCAATGCATCCAGCACGTTCTGCGCCGACTTCTCGGCCATGCGATCCAGCGTGGCCAGCGCCAACAGCCCGAGACGGTACAAGTCGGCAGGCGTGGTGACAATATTGTTATCCACCAGTTGCTCCACCAACTGCTCGCCCAGGCCTTCGATATCCATCGCGCGGCGCGAAGCGAAATGCTGCAAGCCGCCCTTGCGCTGCGCCGAGCACTTCAGCCAACCGCCCGAGCAACGTGCGATGGCCTCGTCCTCGGCCCGCACGATGGGCGAGCCGCAGACCGGGCATGCGGTCGGCATGACGAAGCGGCGGGCGTCGGCCGGCCGTTTCTCCGGCACGAAAGCGACGACCTCGGGAATCACGTCGCCGGCGCGGCGCACGATGACGGTGTCGCCGACCTGGATATCCTTGCGCCGGACTTCATCCTCGTTGTGCAGCGTGGCATTGGTGACGGTGACGCCGCCCACGAACACCGGGTTCAGGCGCGCCACCGGCGTGATGGCGCCGGTGCGGCCGACCTGCACCTCGATCTCCAGCACCTGCGTCAACGCCTCTTGCGCGGGAAATTTATGCGCCAGCGCAAAACGCGGCGCGCGCGAGACGAAACCGAGATGCTTTTGCTGGTCCAGGCGATCCACCTTGTAGACCACGCCGTCGATTTCATACGGCAGGGTTTCGCGCTTGTCGCCGATGCCGCGGTAAAACGCCAGCAACCCGGCCGCACCGGTCACCACAGCGCGCTCCTTGCACACCGGCAAACCGAGTTGCTGGTACCAGTCCAGCAGCGCCGAATGCGAGGCCGGCATGTCCATGCCTTCCAACATGCCGATGCCATAGGCGAAAAAGCGCAAGGTGCGCTGCGCCGTGATGCGGGAGTCGAGCTGGCGCAGGCTGCCGGCGGCGGCATTGCGCGGATTGGCGAACTCCTTCTGGCCGACGTCGCGCTGGCGCTGGTTCAGACGCGCGAAATCCTCCTTGTACATCAGCACTTCGCCGCGCACATCCAGCACTGCGGGAATCTTCGTCCCGTGCAGGCGCAAGGGAATGGCGCGCACCGTGCGGATATTGGCGGTGACATTCTCGCCGGTGGTGCCGTCGCCGCGCGTGGCCGCCTGCACCAGCAGGCCATCGACATAGCGCAGACTGATGGCCAGGCCGTCGAACTTTAGTTCGGTGGCGTAGCGCACTTCCTGCAGCGTCTCCAGGCCATCCATGACGCGCTTGTCGAAGGCCTCGATGTCCTCGTCGGAAAAACCGTTGCCCAGCGACAGCATCGGGATATCGTGGCGCACCGGATCGAACTGCGGCAGCGGCGCGCCGCCCACGCGCTGGGTAGGCGAATCGGACGTCAGCAATTCCGGATGCGCCGTCTCCAGCGCCTGCAGCTCCTGGAACAGGCGGTCGTATTCGGCATCGGGAATGCTGGGTTGGTCCAGCACATAGTAGGCGTGGTTATGCCGGTTCAGTTCGTCGCGCAATGCATGCGCACGAACCAGCCAGTCCGGCGCCCCTGGCGGGGGCGGACCTGCGGAAAACAAATCTGGTTGCATCTTGATTGGCCGGGGCTTAGAGCGTGTTATGAACTATTTCAGCTCCCGCGCAGCCCCGGAAAGGGGCTGAATGCAAGGCGCGACGACGCGCCGTAGTGGTGCTACGGCAAGGAGGAGTAACGCAGCAGGCGGCCTCTTTCCGGGGCTGCCCGAAGGGTTCGGATGAGAAAGGCGCATTGCGGCATTGCGACGCTTGCACGGCATCCCTTCTCATCCGAACGCGGGGGCTGAAATAGGTCATGACACGCTCTAACTAAACAAGCGCAGCGCGCGCGTGGAACCTGCGGGAATGTCGGCCGACTCCATGGCGCTGTAGAACGCCGCCACTTGCTCGGCGATATCGGCCAGCGCGGCGTCGGACAGCATCTGGTTGCTGTCGTCGACCATGGTGCCGCCCAGGCGTGCGACCAGCGAACGGGCGCAGGCCACCAGCGCGCCGTAGCCGTCGCGCGAAGGCGCCACTCGCGGCACGTCCAGCAGCAAGGTCAGGCGGTCGGTCGTCTCGTCGGCCTGGCTGGCGTTGGTCGAGAGCGCGAACAGCACCTCGCCTTCGCCGTCCTGCATCACCAGGTAGCCTTCGGTGCGACGGTCGAAACCCTGGCGGGTCAACGCCGCCAGCAGCGTCGCCAGGCTCCATGGCGCGCCATTGGTGCGCACGTTCACGCTCAACTGGACATCATGGTCGGCGATGAACTGGTGCAGCGCCTGGGCGGTCTTGATGACGTCGGGCATGTCGGGCAGTTCTGGCTCGCCGGACAGCGAATCGGTCAGGTCGCGCAGGCGCATGACCAGTTCCGAATACTCGATCTCGTTCATCGCATTGCTGCGGTTGGCCAACTGGGCGCCGGCCAGCAAGGCGGTATAGACGCCGCCGTGGCTGACCGCCTCCCATTCGCCTTCGGCGTTGCGGCCGATGAAATGCACCGGCTTGTTGCCCACATGGCGCAGGTTCTGCAACGCCGGCAGCAGCTTGTCGCCGCGCAGCGGGTGCTCCAATGCGATCGGGATGTTGCAGTCGATCAGTTCGTCCACCGGCAATTCGCGCCTGGGCTTTGCCGGCGCCGGCTGCTCCGGCGGCGGCGCAAAGGCCGGCGCCGACTCGACCTGCTCCTCGGCGCCGGCGATGGCTTGCGCCACCGTCGATTGCGGCGCCTGGGCCAAGGCCTCGGTCAGGGCGGCGTCGGCCGCGGCCGGCGCATCGCCGATATAAGGTTCGCGCTGCTCGAAACCGGCCTGGTCCAGGTAAGCCTTGAGCGGCGCCGGCTTGCGCTCGGGCAGGTCGTACAAGGCGGGCTCCATGCGGTCGTCGGGAATGTCGGAGGCTGGCGCGAAACCGGCCGCATGTTCAGCATGCTCCGCCATCGGCGACGGGGAGGCGTCCTGGTCCTGCGGCGACATCAGCACGTCGTCGTGCGATGAAGAAAAGGCGCGCTCCACGGTCTTGCGCGCCTTGTGTTCCTGCCACTTGTTGTAGGAGATGACGCCGACGACGAAGACGCCGCCGATCACGATCAGGCTGGTCTGAAGATCCATCATGCTGCTTGCCCCTTCAGTGTGGCTGGCGAAAATGCCGCGGCCCGGGCGGCGCGGCAAAACATGTTCGGCTCGATAAAGCTACTCATTGAAGGAATAAATGTTGTTATTTTTCATGGCCCGCAGGCCGTAAAAAGCATGCCAAAGCACGTCAAACCTGGCGAATCCGGCCTCGGAAAACACCCCGGCCGGGCTGTATGACAAGGTTCTCAGGGTAGTGTTCCACCCCAGCCTTGTCAAGCCGACAAAGGCGCACAAAGCCGCCTCAGGCGGCCTGCTCGGCGCTGGAGAAGTTGGCTGCCGAATCCATGTCCACCGCCACGATGCGCGATACGCCCTGCTCCTGCATGGTCACGCCGATCAGCTGCTGCGCCATCTCCATCGCGATCTTGTTGTGCGAGATGAAGAGGAACTGGGTGTGCTCGGACATGCGCTTGACCATGTTGGCGAAGCGTTCGGTGTTGGCGTCGTCCAGCGGCGCGTCCACTTCGTCCAGCAGGCAGAACGGCGCCGGGTTGAGCTGGAACATCGAGAACACCAGCGCCGTCGCCGTCAGCGCCTTTTCGCCGCCCGACAGCAGGTGGATGGTGGCGTTCTTCTTGCCCGGCGGCTGCGCCATGACCTGCACGCCGGAATCCAGGATCTCGTCGCCGGTCATGATCAGCTTGGCCTGGCCGCCGCCGAACAGTACCGGGAACAGTTCCGAGAAATGGTGGTTGACCTTGTCGAAGGTATCTTGCAGCAGGCCGCGGGTCTCGATGTCGATCTTGTGGATCGCGTCCTGCAGCGTGGTGATGGCTTCGTTCAGGTCGGCATGCTGGGAATCCAGGAAGTGCTTGCGCTCGGAGGCCGCCGCCAGCTCATCCAGCGCCGCCAGGTTGACCGCGCCCAGCGCCGCGATGGCGTTGGTCAGGCGTGTCACTTCGCCCTGCAGGTAGGATGGCCGCATGTCGGCGGTCAGTTTTTCGGACAGCGCGGCCTCGTCGGCCTGGGTCTGCGCCAGCGCTTCGGAGAACTGTTCCTGGTTCAGGCGCGCGGCCTGCTCCTTCAACTGCAGCTCGGTGATGCGGTCGCGCTGCGGCTGCAGGCTGCGTTCGGCCTGCATGCGGTTCTCTTCGTGCGTGCGCAGCTGCTGCGACAACTGGTCCAGTTCGTGGCGGGCGTCGGCCAGCGCGCGCTCCTGCTCGCTGCGGCGATCCAGCAGTTCCTGCAAACCGGCCTGGGCCGCCTGGTCGTCCAGGCTTTCCAGTTCCAGGCTGCCCTGCTGCATGCTGGCGAACAGTTGCGCCGCCTGCTCCAGTGCGGTGGCGATGCTGCGCTTCAATTCCTCGATCTTGCTGCGCTGGGACTTCTCGGCGAATTCGGTTTCCTGCGCGGCGCGTTCCAGCTCGCGCAAGCGGGTGCGCGCATCGTTCAGCTGCTGTTCCTTGCCCAGGTAATCGGTCTGGCCGTTCTCGTGCTGCTCCTGCAGCTCGGCCAGCTCGATGTCTAGCTGCTCGAAGCGCGCCTCGGACTCAGCCTGCACCTGCTGCTGTTCAGCTTCCTGCATGCCGATTTCTTCAAGGTCGGTGGCGATCTGGGTGCTGCGCTGGTTGAAGCGCTCCTGCACTTCGGCCAGCTTCATCACTTCGATCTGCAGGCTGTGCGCCGACTGGGTCAGGCTGCCCACGCGCTGGCGCAATTCCTGCAAACGCTGCGAGGCCGAGGACAAGGCCGCCTCGGCGCGCACCGCCCGGCCCTTGGCTTCTTCGGCCAGCATGTATTGCGCGCGTTGCTGCTTGGTGATGTTCTCGATTTCCTGCTGGCGCGCCAGCATGCCGTCCTGCTCCGAATCCGACGCATAGAAACGCACGCTGGACTGGCTCACCACATGCCCCTGGCGGGTGACGAACACGCCGCCCAGCGGCAGATTGCCACGCTCGGCGAAAGCGATGGCGGTGTCGTCGGCCACATACACGTCCCTGAGCCAGTCGTTCATCAAGGCGCGCTGGCCGGGGTCGTTCAGTTGCAGCAGGTTGATGAAAGGCTTGAGGCCATTGGCCGCCGGCGGCGCCGGCTGGGCAATGCCGGCATTGGGCGCGTACAGCGCCAGCTTGGCCGGCGGCGCGTCGGAAAAGAAGGCCTTGGCCCAGTCCAGGTTGGACATTTCCAGCGCCGACATGCGTTCGCGCAGCACCGCTTCCAGCGCGGTTTCCCAACCCGACTCGATATGCAGCTTCTGCCACAGGCGCGGCAGTTCGGCCAGGCCGTGCTTCTCCAGCCAGGGCTGGACCTTGCCCTGCGCCTGCACGCTTTCCTGCAGTTGCTTCAACGCGGACAGGCGCGCTTCCAGCTGGGCATTGGCCGAGGTTTCCTTGCTGACCAGTTCCTGCGCGTCGCGGCGCTCCTCTTCCAGGCGCGGCAGCTGTTCCTGGGCTTCTTCCAGGTACATGCGGGCCTCTTCCAGCGAGGCCTGCTTTTCTTCCAGTTGCAGCCTGAGGTTGGACAGGTGCACGTCGTCCGGCATGGACAGGCCGTTCTTTTCCTGCATCAGGCGTTCGCGGCGCGCGGCCAGGCCGGAGAGGATGTTGGCGGCGTTGCGCTGGTGCGTGGACTGCAATTCGATCTGCTGCTGTACCTGCATGATCTTGCCGCGCGACTCGGTAGTCTTCAGCTGCGATTCGCGCCAGGCCTGCTCCAGCGCCGGCAGGCGCTCATTGGCGTCCTGCACCGCCTGCTGCGACTGTTCGACGCGCATGCCGAGCTCTTCCAGCGCGATTTCGGCCTCGGCCAGTTCATCCTGCTGCTGCGAACCCTGGCGCTGCCACTGGTCGCGCTGGGCGGTCAGCGAATTCAACTGCGACTGCAGCCGGTTGCGCGACTCGATGACGAACTTGATCTGCGCTTCCAGGCTGCCGATTTCGGAATTGGTCTGGTACAGGTGCCCTTGCGCCTGGTGCAGGCGGTCGCCGGCGCCGTAGTGCGCCTGGCGCATATGCTCCAGCTCGGCCTCGACGTGGCGCAGCTTGGCGGTCTGCTCTTCCAGGTCGATCTGGGCGCGTTCGATCTCCTTGAAGAATTTTTCCTGCTCGCTCTTGGCTTCGTTCTTGCGCAGCAGCCACAGCAGCTTCTGCTTCTCTTCCTGGTCGCCTTGCAGCTCATGGAATTTCTTGGCCACGGCGGCCTGGGCTTCCAGCTTTTCCAGGTTGGCGTTCAGCTCGCGCAGGATATCTTCCAGGCGGGTCAGGTTTTCGGTGGTGTCGTGCAGGCGGTTCTCGGTCTCGCGGCGACGCTCCTTGTACTTGGACACGCCAGCGGCCTCTTCCAGGAAGATGCGCAGCTCTTCCGGGCGCGCCTCGATGATGCGCGAGATCATGCCCTGGCCGATGATGGCGTAGGCGCGCGGCCCCAGGCCGGTGCCGAGGAAAATATCCTGGATGTCGCGGCGGCGCACCGCCTGGTTGTTGATGTAATAGGACGAGGTGCCGTCGCGGGTCAACGTGCGCTTGACGGCGATCTCGGCGTATTGACCCCATTGCCCCGCGGCCTTGCCGGCGGCATTGTCGAACACCAGTTCGACCGACGCGCGCCCGGCCGGCTTGCGGTGGGTGGAACCGTTGAAAATGACGTCCTGCATGGATTCGCCGCGCAGTTCAGAGGCCTTGGATTCGCCCAGAACCCAGCGCACGGCATCGATGATATTGGATTTGCCGCAGCCGTTCGGCCCGACCACACCCACCAGTTGCCCCGGAACCTGGAAATGCGTAGGTTCGACGAAGGACTTGAATCCCGACAATTTAATGGAAGTTAGACGCACGTTATCGACAAAATGAACTGGTTGGAAGAAAGCGGAAAATTTGCTTCCGGAAAGCCCGGTATCATAACATCGCCAGCCCCCGACTCGGCCAAATGACGGGCCATTTGCCGGATGACGAGCGCTGCCCCTGCCAATGCAAAAAGACGCCGCGCTTCAAGCCGCGGCGTCTTTCCATCCATCTTTCCCGCTCGTCTTCCCGCTTTTACCGAAGACAATCAGAAGGTCTCCCACTCGCCATCGTCGATAGCGGGCTTGCCCTTGGCGGGCGCGGGCTTCGGCGCCGGCAAAGGCGCGGCGGCAGCCGGCCTGGGCCTGGGCGTGGCCGGCGGCGCTTTCGGCACGGCAGGCCGGGCAACGGCCGCTGGCCGGTGCGCCGCCGTCGTCGGCGCCGGGGATGCCGTCACCGGCGCGGGCGGCACAGCTGCATTGGCCCCCTCTTCGACCTGGAATGCCGCTACCGCCTGCTTGAGGCGGCGCGCCTGCTCTTCCAGCGAACCGGCGGCCGCGGCGGCCTGTTCGACCAATGCCGCGTTCTGCTGCGTTACCTGGTCCATCTGGCCGATCGCATGGTTGACCTGTTCGATGCCATTGCGCTGCTCTTCGGATGCCGCCGAAATCTCGCCGACGATGTCGGTCAGGCGCCGCACCGCGGACACCACTTCGCCCATAGTCTGGCCGGCGCGCGCCACCTGCTCCGAGCCGCTGCCCACGCGCTGCACCGAATCCTCGATCAGGGCCTTGATCTCCTTGGCTGCCTGCGCGCTGCGCTGGGCCAGGCTGCGCACCTCCGATGCCACCACCGCGAAACCGCGCCCTTGTTCGCCGGCGCGGGCGGCTTCCACCGCCGCGTTCAGCGCCAGGATGTTAGTCTGGAAGGCGATGCCGTCGATCACGCCGATGATGTCGGAAATCTTGCGCGAGCTTTCGGTGATGCCTTCCATGGTCTGCACCACCTGCCCCACCACTTCGCCGCCGCGGCTGGCGATATCGGAAGCGCTGTTGGCCAGCTGGCCGGCCTGGCGCGCATTGTCGGCGTTCTGCTTCACCGTCGAAGTCAGCGAATCCATGCTGGAGGCGGTGGTGGCCAGCGAGCCGGCCTGCTGTTCGGTGCGCGAGGACAGGTCGAGGTTGCCGGCGGCGATCTCGCGCGCGCCGATATCGATGGCATCGGTGCCGTGGTGGATGCCCTTGATCACCGTCGCCAGGCGTTCGCGCATGGTTGCCATTTCATACAGCAGGCTCTTGGTGTCGCCGGGACGCGTGTCGACGCGCACGGTCAGGTCGCCGGCGGCGATGCGGGTGGCGATATTGACCGCATAGGCCGGCTCGCCGCCCAGGCTGCGCGTGATGCGGCGGGTGATGGCCAGCATCATGGCCGAGACCACCACGCCCACCACCAGCAGGATGCCCAGCAGCTTGAACAGGTCGGAACGGAATTTGGCTTCGACATCGTTGAGGAACACGCCTGTGACCAGATACCAGTCCCAGGCCTGGTTATGGATCAGGTAACTCAGCTTGCGGGTGCGGTTATTGTCGTCGGCGCCGGGCAGGCGTCCCATGTACTCGACGAAGCCTTGCTTCTGCTCCTTGCCGACCTTGACCATCTCGACGTAGTAGAGCTTGCCGTCCGAATCCTTGCGATCGGCCACGTTCTTGCCGACCACGTTCTTGTTGGTCGGGTGCATCAGCACCACCGGGGCGGAGTCGAACACGAACAGGTAATTGTCGCCGTCGTAACGCATGGCGGCGATGCGCTCCAATGCGGCCTTCTGGGCATCGGCCTGCTGCATGCGGCCGGCGGCAACCTCGTTCACATAGCTGGAGACCACGCCATTGGCGGCCTCCACCACACGGCGCAGTCCTTCCTTGCGCTCGTTGACCATGTTTTCCCGCGCGCTGAAGGCTGACCATGCAGCCAGCGTCAACAGGCCTATCCACATGACGACGAGCGCGAACAGGAGTTGTGCTTTGAGACTTTTCATTACTTTTTCTCCGCAACAGGCTGCCGGCGCCAAAGAGCGCCGGAAATGAGTATTTCTTGATGATTATTTTGGCGAACTGCAACAATACGCCACAAGCCAGCCCGACAATCGCATGAATACACCGCCATCGCCCCCGCGATTGTTGCGATTGAATCATCGGCAATCCGCCCTTCCGGCCTGTCGCCGGCTGCCGTTTCCAAGCCGTTTCCGAGCCGTTTCACCCAGCATTGGACGGCGGCGGCGCTTCATCGGAGCTGGTTAATGACGGTATAATCCCGAGCTTTCCCCTGCACCTTGCCAAAGGCCGCCGGCGGCATGCCGGCCAGGCCTCAGGATCTTTCCAGTTCAGCACCGTGAATCCCTTACTCGACCAGTTACAGCCCTATCCCTTTGAAAAGCTGAAGAAGCTGTTTGCCGGCGTCACGCCCGACCCCGCCTACCGCCCCATCAGCCTGGGCATAGGCGAACCCAAGCATCCGACGCCGTCCTTCATCCAGAAGGCGCTGGCCGACAATCTCGCGGGTCTGGCCTCTTACCCCGCCACCCTGGGCAGCGAAGCCCTGCGCGGCGCCATCGCCGACTGGCTGGAACGCCGCTACGGCATTGCGCGGCCCGATCCTGCGACCGAGGTGCTGCCGGTCAACGGCTCGCGCGAGGCGCTGTTCTCGCTCACGCAAACCGTGGTCGATCCGACCCGGCCCGGCGCATTGGTGATGTGCCCCAACCCGTTCTACCAGATCTACGAAGGCGCGGCCTACCTGGCCGGCGCCCAGCCGTATTTCGTCAACTCCGATCCGGCGCGCAACTTCGCGCCCGATTTCAGCCAGGTGCCGGAAGAGGTCTGGTCGCGCGTGCAACTGCTGTTCGTGTGCTCGCCGGGCAACCCGACCGGCGCCGTGCTGTCGCTGGAAGACTGGAAGGAACTGTTCGCGCTGTCGGACCGCTACGGCTTCGTGATCGCTTCCGATGAGTGCTATTCGGAAATCTATTTCAAGAAAGAAGCGCCGCTGGGCGGCATGGAAGCGGCGCACAAGTTGGGCCGTACCGGCTATCCGCGCCTGATCTCGTTCTCCAGCCTGTCCAAGCGCTCCAACGTGCCGGGCATGCGCTCGGGCTTCGTGGCCGGCGATGCCGCCATCCTGAAGAAATTCCTGCTCTACCGCACCTACCACGGCGGCGCCATGAGCCCGTCGATCCAGGCGGCTTCGGTGGCGGCGTGGCAGGATGAGACGCACGTACAGGACAACATCGCCAAGTACGTGGCCAAGTTTTCGCAAGTCACGCCGCTGCTGCAGGAAGTGCTGGACGTGGCCCTGCCCGACGCCAGCTTCTACCTGTGGGCGCACGTGGGCAAGCTGGCCGGCATCGGCGACGAGGAATTCGCCCGCCGCCTGTACGCCGAATATAATGTCACCGTCTTGCCGGGCAGTTACCTCGCGCGCGAGGCGCACGGCATCAATCCGGGCGCCGGCCGCATCCGCATGGCCCTGGTGGCCGAAGTGGATGAATGCATGGAGGCGGCGCAACGCATCGTCGCCTTCGCCAGGAAATTGGCCGCCGGCAAATAGGCCCCAATCAGCCCAACGCATACCGCAATCCGTTTTTATTTTTCACCCAACCGTTCATCGACATCAACATGACACAGTCCATTCAGCAAATCATCGACCAGGCGTGGGAAGACCGCGCCAGCCTGTCCCCCAAGACCGCTCCGGCAGACATCCGCAATGCGGTGGCTGAAGTGATCGCAGGCCTCAACGATGGCACCCTGCGCGTCGCCAACCGCCAAGGCGTCGGCCAGTGGGAAGTCAACCAATGGGTGAAGAAGGCCATCCTGCTGTCGTTCCGCCTGGAAGACAACGTGCCGATGTCGGCCGGCGCCGGCTACCCGCAGTTCTACGACAAGGTGCCGACCAAGTTCGCCAACTACACCGCTGAAGATTTCGCCCGAGGCGGCTTCCGCGTGGTGCCGCCGGCGGTTGCCCGCCACGGCTCCTTCATCGGCCGGAACGTGGTGCTGATGCCGTCCTACGTCAACATCGGCGCCTACGTCGATGAAGGCGCCATGGTCGACACCTGGGCCACCGTCGGTTCGGCCGCGCAGATCGGCAAGAACGTCCACCTGTCCGGCGGCGTGGGCATTGGCGGCGTGCTGGAGCCGGTGCAGGCCGGCCCGGTCATCATCGAAGACAACTGCTTCATCGGCGCCCGTTCGGAAGTCGTCGAAGGCGTGATCGTCGAAGAGAACTCGGTGCTGTCGATGGGCGTGTACATCGGCCAGTCGACCAAGATCTACGACCGCGAAACCGGCGAAGTGCACTACGGCCGCGTGCCGGCCGGCTCCGTCGTGGTGCCGGGCAACCTGCCGTCCAAGGACGGCAAGTACAGCCTGTACGCCGCGATCATCGTCAAGAAGGTCGACGCCCAGACCCGTTCGAAGACCTCGATCAACGAACTGCTGCGCGGCGAGTAATCACCGACGCAAGCTGTCCCCATGCGCCGCGCCGGCTGTCTTGCACACCGGCGCGGCGTCGTATTCTGAAGCGCACCCATCGCGCCGCATTGAACGAGTAAAAGAGCATGGCAAAAGACATCACGCTGTACGGCATCCCCAATTGCGACATGGTCAAGAAAGCCCGCGTGTGGCTGGACGAGCAAGGCATCGCCTACACCTTCCACGATTTCAAGAAAGCCGGGCTGGATGCCGCGCAGGCGCACGCCTGGCTTGAGGACGTCGAGCGCGACGTGCTGGTCAACCGCAAGGGCACCACCTGGCGCGCGCTGCCGGACGAACGCAAGGCTGCGATCACCGATGACGCCGCCGCGGTGGCGCTGATGGTGGAAAACCCATCGGTGGTCAAGCGTCCGGTGCTGTTCGACGGCAAGCAATATCACGTCGGCTTCAAGGCCGACCAGTATCAACACATTTTCGGCAAATAAATCATGAGCAAGACGCTGGCCCTGACCCAGGAACTGATTTCCCTCTCCTCCGTCACCCCTGAAGACAAAGGCTGCCAGGCGCGGCTGGCGGAACTGCTCGCGCCGCTGGGCTTCGTGTGCGAGACCATCCAGTCCGGCGACGTCACCAACCTGTGGGCGCGCAAAGGCACGGCGCAGCCGCTGCTGGTATTCGCCGGGCATACCGACGTGGTGCCGACCGGCCCGCTGGACAAATGGCAATCGCCGCCATTCGTGCCGACCCAGCGCGACGGCAAGCTGTTCGGCCGCGGCGCCTCCGACATGAAGACCTCGATTGCCGCCATGGTCGTGGCCTGCGAGGAATTCATCGCGGCCAATCCCGGCCACCAGGGCTCGATCGGCTTCCTGATCACCAGCGACGAGGAAGGCCCGGCCACCGACGGCACCGTGGTCGTCTGCAATCAACTCAAGGCGCGCGGCGAGCAGCTCGATTACTGCATCGTCGGCGAACCGACCTCGGCCAGGACCCTGGGCGACATGATCAAGAACGGCCGCCGCGGCACCATGTCCGGCAAGCTGACCGTCAAGGGCGTCCAGGGCCACATCGCCTACCCGCAACTGGCGCGCAACCCGATCCACCAGGCCGCGCCCGCGCTGGCCGAACTGGTGGCCGAACAATGGGATGCCGGCAACGAATACTACCTGCCGACTTCCTGGCAGGTTTCCAACATCCACGGCGGCACCGGCGCCTCCAACGTGATCCCGGGCGACGTGGTGATCGACTTCAACTTCCGCTTCTCCACCGCCAGCACCGTCGAAGGCCTGCAGCAACGCGTACACGCCATCCTCGACAGGCACGGCCTGGAATACGACCTGAAGTGGACCGTCGGCGGCCTGCCCTTCCTGACCCCGCGCGGCACGCTGAGCGATGCGCTGTCGTCGGCGATCAAGGCCGAGACCGGGCTCGATACCGAACTGTCGACCACCGGCGGCACTTCCGACGGCCGTTTCATTGCGCAGATCTGCCCGCAAGTGATCGAGTTCGGACCGCCCAACGACAGCATCCACAAGATCGACGAATACATCGAAGTGCGCCATATCGATCCGCTGAAGAACATTTATCGCCGTACGCTGGAAAATTTATTGTTATAGTCAAAACTCCTGGCTGAGCCATCGTAAGCCAGCGTTCTCCTCGATATCACTTCTACTGACCTTGGAGCCTCATGGATACAAGCAATCAAAGCAGTATTGAACGGACTTACGATCAGACGCCTTACACCTCGCATCCGATAGTCGGGACCGCGCTGGAACATCTCGCCGCGGTTGCCTGGCTATTCGGCATCGACACTCCCGATCCGGCCACGGCCAAGGTGCTGGAACTGGGCAGCGCATCGGGCGGCAATCTCATCCCGCATGCGCAACGCCATCCCGAAGGCCATTATCTGGGCATCGACCTGTCGCAAGTGCAGGTCGATGCCGGCCAGCGCCGCATCGACGCGCTGGGCTTGCGCAATATCGCCTTGCAGCGCATGAGCATTGCCGACATCACGCCAGAAACCGGCACCTTCGACTACATCATTTGCCACGGCGTCTACAGTTGGGTGCCGCCGGAAATACAAGACCACATACTGCGCGTGTGTGCGCAAAACCTGTCGCCGCAAGGCCTAGCCTTCGTCAGCTACAACACCTATCCGGGCTGGAAGTTCAAGGAAACCATCCGCGACGCGATGCTCTATCGCGGCAGCAAGTTTGCCGACCCGAAGCAAAAACTCGGGCATGCCTACGGCATGATCAACTTCATGCGCGAGATGACCGCGCCCAACAGCCTGATGCGGCAAGTGCTGGATGCGCATGCCGAGTCGTCCCGGGGGCTGAGCGAGGATTACCTGTTGCATGAATACCTGGAACTGCACAATGCGCCGTGCTACCTGAGCGAATTCGTCAGCCGCGCGCAGCCGCATGGATTGGCCTATTTTGCCAACAGCGAAGTGCCGCCGATGTTCGTCAGCAACCTCGGCCCGGACGCCGCGCAACCGCTGCTGCGCGAGTGCGGCGACGACCAGGTGGCGATCGAGCAATATATCGATTTCCTGACCAACCGCCAGTTCCGCCAGACCCTGCTGCTGCCGGCGCAACGCCAAAGCGAGATTCGCTACCGCCTCGACAAGGCGCGCCTGGCCGACTTCCATTACGCCGGCAACTATCACACCGGCGCCGTGCCTTCGACGCCGGACGACCAGCCGCAGGTATTTTATGCCGGCAACTTGCAGATCAACGTATCGCACGCGATCGGCAAGGCCGCCTTGCTGGCGCTGGCGAAAGCCTTCCCCGGCACGCTGACGCTGCCGCAAATCGTCGAGGCCGCCCAGAAAATGCTGGAACGCGAGCAGGCCGAAGACGCCGACCTCATCCTGGCGCTGCTGGAACACCTGCTCATGCGCGGCCTCGTGCGTTTCCGCCGGCAGGCGGTGCCGGCATCGGCGGGCATCTCGAAACAACCGCTGGCGGCCTTTTCGACGCCGGCCGATGTGCGCCTCGATCCGCGGCAAAGCGTGGCCAATCTGTGGCACGAACACACCACGCTCAACGTCATCGAATGCCTGCTGCTGCCGGTGCTGGACGGGCAACACACGCAAACGCAACTCGTCGAACATCTCAAATTGCAAGAACAGCAAGGTTTCTGCAAATTCATGACGACGGCCGGCGAACTGGTGACCGACCCGAAGCAGATCCACGCCTGCGCCATCGAACACGTTGTCACTTCGCTGACGTCTCTGAAAAATAAAGCCATGCTCAGGACCAATGCCGTCCAGTCCAGCGCAGGATAAACGGCATTTTCATGCGTGTTGGCGAAGTCCCGCGCCCTTTCGGCATGACGCGCCAGGGACGGCTTGATCCTCCCTGACGCCCTGCCCGGTTATAATGCGCCGGGCTTGCGGTTCGACGCCTGCGTCCCTGCGCATTCCCATGCCAATGCCGGCAGTGCGCAGAAACCGCTTGCGCGGCAACCGCTTTGCCGCCGCATCCCCAGAAAGCACCGCAGCGCCCGGATCGACATCCGCATTGCCCATACACCCGTTTTTACAGACCGACCACGCCAGCATGACAACACATCACTTTTCCACCTTGCGCGATATGCTGCGCTACATGGTGACCCGCTTCAATCGCGCCGGCATCTTCTTCGGCCACGGCAGCAACAATGCGTTTGATGAAGCCGCCTATCTCGCGCTGCACACCCTGAACCTGCCGCTCGACCGGCTGGAGCCGTTTCTCGATGCCCGCCTGCTGCCCGATGAACTGGCCGCCCTGCAGCACGTTATCGAACTGCGCACCGAACAGCGGATGCCGGCGGCCTACATCACCAAGGAAGCCTGGCTGGGCAGTTATCGCTTTTACGTCGACGAGCGCGTGATCGTGCCGCGCTCCTTCATTGCCGAACTGATCCCTGAATATTTCTCGCCGTGGGTGCAGGATCCGGCGCAGATCGAAAACGCGCTCGACCTCTGCACCGGTTCGGGCTGCCTGCCGGTTCTGCTGGCTGACGCCTTCCCGCAGGCGCATATCGACGCCGTCGACATCTCGCCGCAAGCCTTGCAAGTGGCGCGCCGCAACGTCGACGATTACGAACTGGGCGAGCGCATCAATCTGGTCGAATCCGATCTCTACGCCAAGCTGCCGGCGCGCCAATACGACCTGATCATCAGCAACCCGCCCTACGTCAATGCCGGCTCCATGAGCAAGCTGCCCAAGGAATACCTGCAAGAGCCGCAAATCGCGCTGGCAGGCGGCGAGGACGGCATGGATCTGGTGCGCAAGATCGTCAAGGGCGCGGCGCAGCGCCTGACCCCGCACGGCGTATTGGTCGTTGAAATCGGCAACGAACGGGCGCACGCCGAAGCCGCCTTCCCGGAACTGGAACTGACCTGGGTCTCGACCAGCGCGGGCGACGATATGGTGTTCCTGTTGACCGCCGACCAGTTGCAGGACCTGGCGTAAATCCGCCGGCGTCCTTAGTGTAGTTTTCTCTTCTTTGATTGCTGTTTCACGATGATCCGTTTTCATCAGGTTTCCCTCGCCCGCGGCGTCAAGCCGCTGTTCGAGAATGTCGACCTCACGCTTAACCCGGGCGACAAGATCGGCCTGATCGGCGCCAACGGCGCCGGCAAATCCAGCCTGTTCGCCATGCTGCGCGGCGAACTGCATGCCGACCAGGGCGATATCGGCTTTCCCGCCAAGTGGCGCATGGCCTATGTGGCGCAGGAAACGCCCGCGCTGGAGCGCGCCGCCATCGAATATGCGATCGACGGCGACGCCCACCTGCGCCAGCTGGAGGCGGCGCTGGCCGAGGCGCAAGCCGACAGCGCCGCCAACGGCACCCGCATCGCCGAACTGCACACCGCGCTGGCCGACGCCGATGCCTATACCGTGCGCTCGCGCGGCGAGCAATTGCTGCTGGGGCTGGGCTTTTCGCTGGAACAGATGGAACGCCCGGTGGCCAGCTTCTCGGGCGGCTGGCGCATGCGCCTGAACCTGGCGCAGGCGCTGATGTGCCCGTCCGATCTGCTGCTGCTGGATGAACCGACCAACCACCTGGACCTGGACGCCATCATCTGGCTGGAAGACTGGCTCAAGCGCTACCAGGGCACGCTGATCATCATCTCCCACGACCGCGACTTCCTCGACGGCGTGGTCAACGTGATCGTCCACATCGACGATCGCAAGCTGAAACGCTATTCCGGCAACTACTCCTCCTTCGAGCGCCAGCGCTCGGCGCAACTGGAACTGATGGCCGGCATGATCGAAAAGCAGCAGCGCCAGCGCGCCCACCTGCAATCCTTCATCGACCGCTTCAAGGCCAAGGCCACCAAGGCGCGCCAGGCGCAAAGCCGCATGAAGGCGCTGGCCAAGATGGAAGAACTGGCGCCGCTGCGCGCGGCAGCCGAGTTCTCGTTCGAGTTCCGCGAACCCTTGTCGGCGCCCAATCCGCTGCTGGTGATGGAGAAGGTCAATGCCGGTTACCGCATCGAGGGCAAAGGTAGCGAGCCGGACCAGGAAAAAGTGATCGTGCGCGGCATCGACTTCTCGCTGCAAAGCGGCCAGCGCATCGGCCTGCTGGGCGTCAACGGCGCCGGCAAATCGACCCTGATCAAGACCGTGGCGGGCGAGATCGATCCGCTGTCGGGCACGGCGCGCCTGGGCAAGGGACTGGTGATCGGATACTTCGCCCAGCACCAGGTCGAGATGCTGCGCCACGACGAGTCGCCGCTGTGGCACATGACGCGGCTGGCGCCGGATGTGCGCGAGCAAGAACTGCGCAACTTCCTCGGCAGCTTCAACTTCAACGGCACCATGGCTACCTCCTCGATCGCGCCGTTCTCCGGCGGCGAAAAGGCGCGCCTGGCGCTGGCGCTGATCGTCTGGCAACGCCCCAACCTGCTGCTGCTGGACGAACCGACCAACCACCTCGACCTCGAAACCCGCGAAGCGCTGACCATGGCGCTGGCGCAGTTCGACGGCACGCTGGTGCTGGTCTCCCACGATCGCCACCTGCTGCGCGCCACCACCGACCAGTTCCTGATCGTGGCCGACGGCAAGCTGCAGCCCTTCGACGGCGACCTGGACGATTACAAGGACTGGCTGTTCAAGACCAAGCTGGCCGCGCGCAACGATGCCGCCGCCGCGCCATCGGCACCCTTGCCCGGCAAGGCCGCGGCCGAGCCGGAACCGGTGGTGTCGCTGGCCGACCGTAAGGAACAAAAACGCCTGGAAGCCGAGCAGCGGCAAAGAATGTCGGCGCTGAAAAAGCCCATCGAGCAGCGCATCAAGCGGCTCGACGAGCAGATCGCCAAGCTCAACGCCCGCAAGGCCGACATCGATGCTCGCCTGGCCCACCCGGACATCTACGATGCCGCCAACAAGGAAGAACTGAAGACCCTGATCACCGACCAGGCCTACTGCGCCAAGGAGCTCGACCAGCTGGAGAACGAGTGGCTGGAACAGCAGGAGGCGCTGGAGCAATTGCAAGCGTAAGAGCAGACATAAGGCCGCACGGCCGAATGCGATATCCTTGCGGCTGCCTGCCGTGCGCTTGCCCGCTGCATAAGCTTCCTACATCAATGTATGAAGCGAGCACTTGCACTTTGGCAAAACGAAGGCATCATTGCGGCCTGGCTGCTTTTTCCGCAGCATTCATTCAGAAAGGAAGCATGCGATGAACAAGAACTTCAAGCAATGGCTGCTGGCCGTCGCCGGCGCAACCCTGCTGGCATCGAGCCTGTCGGTTTCCGCCGCCGACCTGCTGCAGACGGTCAAGAGCCGCGGCACGCTGAAAGTGGCGCTGGAAGGCAACTATCCCCCGTTCAACTTCAAGGATCCCAAGACCGGTCAACTGACCGGCTTCGAGGTCGATGTCGCCAATCTGCTGGCGGCCAGGCTGGGCGTCAAGCCCGAATTCACCGCCACCGAGTGGAGCGGCATCCTGGCAGGCCTGGGCGCCGGCAAGTATGACGTGATCATCAACCAGGTCGGCATCACCGACGAGCGCCAAAAGGCTTTCGACTTTTCCGATCCGTACACCCTGTCGAGCGCGCAGCTGATCGTGCGCAAGGATGAGACGCGCCACTTCAACAGCCTGGACGACCTCAAGGGCAAGAAGCTCGGCCTGGGCCAGGGCACCAACTTCGAACAGAAGGCCAAGAGCGTGCCGGGCATCGATGTGCGCACCTATCCGGGTTCCCCGGAATACCTGGCCGATCTGGCCGCCGGGCGCATCGACGCGGCATTGAACGACAGCCTGCTGGTGAGCTATATCCTGAAGTCGACCAAGCTGCCGCTCAAGGGCGGCAACCCGGTGGGCGCGATCGACAAGATCGGCATCCCGTTCCGCAAGGGCAATCCCGAGTTCAAGGCGGCGCTGAACAAGGTCCTGGCCGAGATCAAGGCTGACGGCAGCTTCAAGCAGGCTTCCGAGAAATGGTTCGGCATTGACGTGAGCGAGCCGCCGAAAGCACAATAAGGCGCGCCTTGGGGCCAAGGAAGCAAACTATCCCCGCATCGCGGGGATAATTTTTT
This sequence comes from Herbaspirillum sp. SJZ106, assembly GCF_006715495.1. Taxonomy (GTDB): domain Bacteria; phylum Pseudomonadota; class Gammaproteobacteria; order Burkholderiales; family Burkholderiaceae_D; genus Herbaspirillum. The sequence continues at coordinate 317,246 of NZ_VFNI01000004.1, read as the reverse complement.
ATATCGAATGCCTATGGAAATCGTAGAACTGCTGCAGCAAGCCGCTCCCACGCTGATGAGAGGTGTGGGCTACACCTTGCTGTTCGCGTTGTCGTCGATGATCGGCGGACTGGCCCTGGGGTTCGTGCTCGCGGTGGCGCGCATTGTGCCGTGGCGCCCGGTGCAATGGCCGGCGGTGCTCTACGTGAGCCTGATGCGCGGCACGCCGCTGCTGGTGCAGATCTTCGTCGTGTATTACGGCCTGCCCAGCGTGGGCATTGAATTCTCGCCGCTGGCCGCCGGCGTGCTGACCCTGAGCCTCAATGCCGGCGCCTACCTGTCCGAAAGCCTGCGCGGCGCCATCCTGGGCGTGACGCGCGGCCAATGGAATGCCGCCTACAGCATCGGCCTGACCTATTTCCAGACGCTGCGCTTCATCATCGTCCCGCAGGCGGTGCGCATCGCCGTGCCGGCCATGAGCAACACCCTCCTGAGCCTGATCAAGGACACCTCGCTGGTGTCGGTGATCACCGTCACCGAACTGATGCTGGCGACCAAGGAGGTCATCGCGGTGACCTTCCGCCCGCTGCCTTTGTACATCGCCGCCGCCTGTATTTATTGGGCCCTGAGCCTGTGCTTCGAGGCGCTGCAGCATCGCCTGGAGAAGAAGCTCGGGAAGGCCCATCAGAGCTAAGGCCCAAGCCTGCGCCTCATCTCTGCGCGGCGCAAAAAAAAATCCCGGACGAGGTTTTCGTCCGGAATTGTCTTTTCATAAAATTACCGCTTAACTGCAGTCTGCTGTATTCGATCCGCCACAGTTCGGTCGCCGCATGGAGAGGGAGCGGGAGTTTTATTTCCATCCATCAACGTTTGCCGCGGTAGATGTCCTGCCCGACTTCATTGATCTGGCGCCGCAATTCGCGCCGCTCGTCCGGACTCAGCTTGCCGCTGCGACGCTGTTCCTGCTCATTGATCATCTGGTTGCGATGATCCTGTTGACCGAATTCGATGCCGCGCGGCCTGAAGTCGCCCTGCGGCCCCGGCATCGGCCGGCCGCCTTGCGGAGGGCTCGCCATCGAGGCAGACGCCACTCCCAGCGCCAGCAACGCTGCCAGACAGAGCTTGTTGACTACTGCAATCTTCATAACGCGTTTTTCCACAAATTCGGAGAATCGGAACCGGATATCCTCGGCACGATTCCAGTGTAGGGCGCAGGGCGCGATGGTATAAGATGATTAAGGTAAGGTATGTAACACTTTGTAATGAATACTCGGACGCGACTTGCTCAAAATCGCGGAGACGCTACCATAGGCACCATGAACTCTACCAACGGCAATAATACTAATACGACAACATCCACCAATCAATTCAAAGTGTTGGTGGTGGATGACGATATTCGCTTGCGCGATCTGCTGCGCCGTTACCTGACCGAACAAGGTTTCAATGTCGTGACCGCGGAAAACGCCCAGGCGATGAACAAGCTGTGGATCCGCGAGCGCTACGACCTGCTGGTGCTCGACCTGATGCTGCCCGGCGAAGACGGCCTGGCCATCTGCCGCCGCCTGCGCGGCGCCGGCGACCAGACGCCGATCATCATGCTGACCGCCAAGGGCGAGGACGTGGACCGCATCATCGGCCTCGAAATGGGCGCCGACGATTACCTTCCCAAACCGTTCAACCCGCGCGAACTGGTGGCGCGCATCAACGCCGTGCTGCGCCGCAAGGGTCCCGACGAGCTGCCCGGCGCGCCGTCGGAAACGCCTGAAACCTTCGAGTTCGGCGATTTCATCCTGGACCTCGGCACCCGCACGCTGAAGAAAAACGGCGAGACCATCTCGCTGACCACCGGCGAATTCTCCGTGTTGAAAGTGTTCGCCCGCAATGCGCGCCAGCCGCTGTCGCGCGAGAAGCTGATGGAAATGGCGCGCGGCCGCGAATACGAAGTGTTCGACCGCAGCCTCGATGTGCAGATCTCGCGCCTGCGCAAGCTGATCGAACCGGATCCGGCCAATCCGCTCTACATCCAGACCGTGTGGGGCCTGGGCTACGTGTTCATTCCGGAAGGAAAACCGCGCTGATTCCCCGCTTCACCTTCACTGCCGCTCCTCTGGCCGTTCGCCGATGAAAGCCCGCACCCAATCAGGATGGTTTAGCAACGGCCTGTTCTGGCGCACCTTCTTCCTCCTGACCTTCCTGATCACCGCCAGCATGGTGGCGTGGGTGGCCAGCTTCCGCATGGTCGAACGCGGCCCGCGCGCGGAGCAGCTGGCCGCACAGATCGTGTCGGTGGTGACTATCACCCGCGCGGCGCTGACGCACTCGGCGCCCGAGATGCGACGCGAACTGCTGTTCGACCTGGCCAGCAACGAAGGCATCCGCATCTATCCGCTGGAAAAGACCGACAAGATCGTCCCGCCGGAAGACTCGCCCATCGTCCCGGAACTCGAATACTACGTGCGCGAGACGCTGGATGAGAACACCCTGTTTGCCTCCAGCGTCAACGATGTCGAGGGCTTCTGGATCAGTTTCAACATCGATGGCGACAAATACTGGCTGATGCTCGACCGCGGCCGGCTCGACCGCACCTCCAGCCTGCAATGGCTGGGCTGGGGCTCGATCGCGCTGTTCCTGTCGCTGATCGGCGCGGTGTTCATCTCCACCCTGATCAACCAGCCGCTGGCGCGCCTGACGGCCGCCGCGCGCGCCATCGGCAAGGGCCGGCAACCGGAACCGCTGCCGGAATCGGGCCCCACCGAAATCGAAGAGGCCAACCGCAGCTTCAACCAGATGGTGGCCGACATCAACCGCGTCGAATCGGACCGTGCCTTGATCCTGGCCGGCATTTCACATGACCTGCGCACGCCGCTGGCGCGCATGCAGCTGGAAGTGGAAATGGCCAACCTGTCCGACGAATCGCGCGACGGCATGCATTCCGACCTGGCGCAGATGGACAGCATCATCGGCCAGTTCCTCGACTACGCCAAACCCTTCGACGCCAACAGCCTGGACGCCGTCGACATCTCCGGCCTGCTGCTGGATGTGGCCGCCAATGCCACCCGCCTGCCCGACGTGAAGATCGCCACAGCGATCGCCCCCGGCGCCGAGATCGCCGGCGACGGCACCGAACTGGCGCGGGTGTTCAACAACCTGGTGGAAAACGCGCGCCGCTACGGCAAGACGCCGGGCACCGACTGTGCCGAAATCGACCTGCGCAGCCGCATCGAAGCCCACAACGTGGTGGTGGAAATCGCCGACCACGGCCCGGGCGTGCCCGACAGCGAATGCGAACGCCTGCTGCGCCCCTTCACCCGCCTCGATACCGCGCGCGGCCAGGCCAACGGCTCGGGCCTGGGGCTGGCGATCGTCAACCGCATCGTGTTGCGCCATAACGGCAAGCTGGTCCTCAAAGGCCATGAAGAAACCCGTGGCGGACTGGTGATCCAGATCACGCTGCCGCTGCTGCATCACCGCCGCCATGGCTGATTGCCGCCGCTTTGCGCGGCACATCGCGCCGCCGTTGTTGTTCGCCGGACTGCTGGGCATTGCCTGCGGCGCAAACGCCCAATCCTATGCCGACCGCAACTTCAGCGTGTCGCCCGCCGCCCGCGAAGGCGCCCGGCCGATCATCATCGTCTCCCCGGTACAGCCCGGCCCACCGCCTTCCCCTGCTCCCGCAGCGCCGAAATCGGGACCAATCGGCTCCTATGCATCGGATGCCGCCGGTCCCGACATCCGCGCCAAGAATGCCGACTACGCCACCCGCTTCCAGGTGGTCGGGCACATCCCTGCCGGCTCCACCATCAACAAAGTCGCCTGGCGTTATGGCGTGGCCAGGAAACCGCCGGGCTTCGAAGCCGTCCTGTGCTGGCAGGACGCCGCGACGTGCTGGACCGTCACCGATGCCAACACCGGCGACACCGACTTTTTCAACGGGAAGGATGCCGCCCGGCCGTTCATGCTGTTCTACCGCGTCAAGGGTAACGGCTACATGAAGGAAGGGCCGGTCAAGGGCGACATGAACCAGATCATCGTCACCTACGACGTACCGGGCTGAGAACAGCCAGTAGATTCAGCCGGCAAGCTTCAGCCGGCGTAATCGTCGATCTCGCGCGACTTTTGCAACGCGTCGTCGATACGTTCCACCGCGATCACCTTCAAGCCCTCGATCGGCTGCTTGGGCGCATTGGCCTTGGGAATGACGGCAATCGAAAACCCCAGCTTGGCGGCTTCGCGCAGGCGCTCCTGGCCGCGCGGCGCGGGACGGATCTCGCCCGCCAGGCCGACTTCGCCGAACACCACCAGACCGCGCGGCAGCGGCTTGTTGCGCATCGAGGAATTGATCGCCATCAGCACCGCCAGGTCGGCCGCCGGTTCGGTGATCTTGACGCCGCCCACGGCGTTGATGAACACATCCTGGTCGAACGCGGCGATGCCGGCATGCCGGTGCAGCACCGCCAGCAGCATCGCCAGCCGGTTCTGTTCCAGCCCCACCGACAGGCGGCGGGCATTGGGCACATGCGAAGTATCGACCAGCGCCTGGATCTCCACCAGCAGCGGACGCGTCCCTTCCTGGGTGACCATCACGCACGAACCGGGCACCTGGGTGTCATGCTGCGACAGGAACAGCGCCGAGGGGTTGGACACGCCCTTCAAGCCCTTCTCGGTCATGGCGAACACGCCCAGCTCGTTGACCGCGCCGAAACGATTCTTGAAGGCGCGCACCAGGCGGAAACTGGAATGGGTATCGCCTTCGAAATACAGCACGGTATCGACGATATGCTCCAGCACGCGCGGGCCGGCCAGCGATCCTTCCTTGGTGACGTGGCCGACCATGATGATGGTGGTGCCGGAGGTCTTGGCCGCGCGCGTGAGTTGCGCCGCGCATTCGCGCACCTGCGCCACCGAGCCGGGGGCGGAAGTGAGCGCATCGGAATAGATGGTCTGGATGGAGTCGATCACCGCCACTTCCGGCTTGTGCTCGGCCAGCGTCGCCAGGATCTTTTCAAGCTGGATCTCGGCCTGCAACTGCAGGTCGCGCGCATCGACCGCCAATCGCTTGGCGCGCAGGGCGATTTGCGCGCCGGATTCCTCGCCGCTCACATACAGCGTCTTCTTCAGTTTGGAGATATTGGCCAGCGCCTGCAGCAGCAGCGTCGACTTGCCGATGCCGGGATCGCCGCCGATCAGCGCCACCCCGCCCGGCACCAGGCCGCCGCCCAGCACGCGGTCGAACTCTTCGATGCCGGTGCCAAAGCGCGGCACGTCGATCGCCTCGATATCGGCCAGGCTCAATACCGGCGCGGTCTGCGCCAGGCCTTGCGGCTGCGCGGAATAACGGTTCACGCCGGCCGGCTCGATCACGGTTTCGACCAACATGTTCCATTGCCCGCATGCCGGACACTGGCCGGCCCACTTGTTGCTGACGCCGCCGCACTCGGTGCAGGTGTAATTGGTCTTCGCCTTCGCCATCGTTGCCTTGCTTTTCCTTTGTTTTGTTATGCCGCCGGTACGGCTTATTCCACTTCGCGCACGGCCACGCGCGGCGCCAGCGCGCACATCAGTTCATAGCCGATGGTGCCGGCCGCGAACGCGACCTCGTCGATCGGCAAGCCTTCGCCCCAGAGCAATACGCGGCTGCCGATGCCCGCGCCCGGCACGTCAGTCAGGTCGACCGCCATCATGTCCATCGACACCCGGCCGACGGTGCCGGTCTTGACGCCATCGACCACCACCGGCGTGCCGTTGGGCGCATGGCGCGGATAGCCGTCGGCGTAGCCGCAGGCCACCACCCCCACCTTCATCGGCTGGTCGGCCACGAAACGGCTGCCGTAACCGACCGCCTCGCCGGGCGCGATGTCCTGCACGCCGATAATCCTGCTCTCCAGCGTCATGGCCGGACGCAATCCGAAATCGGCCGCGCTGCCGCCGCCAGGGGTGCCGCCGTACAGCATGATGCCGGGACGCACCCAGTCGCAGGCCAGTTCGCCGTGCAGCAGGTCGGCCGCCGAATTGCAAAGGCTCTTGGGCCCTGCCAACCCTTGCGTGCCGGCATTGAAACGCCTGACCTGCTCTTGCAGCGACAAGTCGGGATTGCCGGCGTCGTCGGCATTGGCGAAGTGGGTCATCATCGTGACGCTGCGCACCGAAGCAATCTTCTTGAGCCGTTCGTAGGCGGCGCGGTAGGCATCGGGCTTGAAGCCAAGGCGATTCATGCCGCTGTTCATCTTCAGGTGAACATGCAGCCCGGCCTCGGTGGCGAACGCCTCCAGCATGGCGATCTGTTCGTTGCAATGCACCGCGAACTGGATATCGTGCCGGGCCAGGAGCGGCAGATCATCGGCATCGAAGAATCCTTCCAGCAGCAAGATGGGTTTCTGCCAGCCCAGTTCGCGCAGCCGCAGCGCGTAGTCCACCTCGACCAGGGCCAGGCCGTCGGCCTGGGCCAGGCCGCGCATGGCGCGCTCCAGCCCGTGTCCGTAGGCATTGGCCTTGACTACGCCCCATACCTTGGCATCAGGTGCATGGGCGCGGGCAACGGCCAGATTGTGTTGAAGGGCAGAAATGCTGATGGAAGCGACGATCGGTCTTGGCATGATGAACGGTGGCCGGTTAAGCGATGGCAAAGGCGGGGCAATACGACAAATACGAGAACCGGATCGAAAACCCCGGCTGCTGCGCCGCAAATCGCCCGGAAGTTTGCCCTGCCGGGGAACAAGCGGGCATTTTACCGGACGAATATCTTTCAGGTCAGGCCAGGGCTTGTTAACATTCAATTTACGCCCGCTGGATGCAACGCATCTCGCAAATCAAATGTTAACAGGCCCTAATCATTGGCACGCCATGGTTTCATGGTATAAAGCTAGCCGGAGCTAATTTGTTACATTTTGGACAGGGATGAATCGCGGTTTCTACACCATCATGGCGGCGCAATTTTTTTCGTCGCTCGCCGATAACGCGCTGCTGATCGCCGCTATCGCCCTCCTTGCCGAAATGCATTCCCCGCCGTGGATGACGCCGCTGCTCAAGCTTTTCTTCGTCCTCTCCTACGTGTTGCTGGCCGCTTTCGTCGGCGCTTTCGCCGATGCCTTCCCCAAGGGGCGGGTCATGCTGATCACCAACATGATCAAGATCGTCGGCTGCAGCATGATGTTCTTCACCGTCCATCCCCTGCTGTCCTATGCGGTGGTCGGGTTCGGGGCCGCCGCCTACTCGCCGGCCAAATACGGGATCCTCACCGAACTGCTGCCACCGGAAAAACTGGTAGCCGCCAACGGATGGATCGAAGGCCTGACGGTCGGCTCCATCATCATGGGAACGGTACTGGGCGGCGCGCTGGTCAACCCGCATGTTTCCTCGGTCATCCTCAGCTTCGATTTCCCCCTCGTCGATTTCCCCATCGATACGCCCACCGAAGCGGCACTGTGCATCATCTCCGTCATCTACATCATCGCCGCGCTGTTCAATCTCAACATCCCCGATACCGGCGCCCGCTACGAACACCAGCAACGCAACCCGATCCGCCTGATCATCGATTTCGCCGGCTGCTTCACCACACTGTGGAAAGACAAGCTGGGCCAGATCTCGCTGGCGGTGACCACCCTGTTCTGGGGCGCCGGCGCCACGCTGCAGTTCATCGTGCTGAAATGGGCTGAAAAGTCGCTGCACATGCCGCTGGACAAGGCCGCCATCCTGCAAGGCATCGTGGCCGTGGGCGTAGCGTTGGGGGCGATGGCCGCCGCCCGCTTCGTGCCGCTGAAGAAATCGCTGTCGGTCATGCCGCTGGGCATCATCATGGGCATCGTGGTGATGCTCATGACCACCACCACCTCGATCTGGATCGCCTATCCGCTGCTGGTGATCATCGGCGCGCTGTCCGGCTACTTCGTGGTGCCGATGAATGCACTGCTGCAACACCGCGGCCACGTGCTGATGAGCGCCGGCCATTCGATCGCGGTACAGAATTTCAACGAGAACCTCTCGGTGCTGACCATGCTGGTGCTGTACGCCTTCATGGTGCGCATGGACCTGGATGTGAACACCGTGATCATCATCTTCGGCTCCTTCGTGGCCGGCATCATGTACCTGATCATGCGTCGCCACGCCGCCAACCAGCGCGAACACGATTCGCTCTCGCTGATCGGCGAAGACAAACACCACCATTGAAGCCGCGGCAGACGGCACGTCCACTCTGCCGCCCTTACCTTCTCAGATCCGTATCACCGCATGCCTGACCTGCTCGGCGGCCCGCTGCTCCCAGTCGCCGGGAACGATGAAGCCGCGCTCGATTTCGAAGGCATCGCTTCCCTCGCCCGCCCCGGGCCCCCGGCACACCGCCAGCATGAGCGGCGCCGGCTCCGCACTCAAGCGCGCAGCCAATTCCGCCTGCACCGCATCCATCCCCAGCGTGCGGCCGATATCGACGCGCGCCGGCGCCAGCCATTCCAGCCGGGGCAACAACAGGAAATGCAATGGGCCTGACTGCTCCGCATAGCGCTGCCGCAACGCGGCCGCATCGCACCAGAAGCCACGGCAATGGTCGGCCGCAATACCTATCGCGGCCGGCAACGACGACAACGGCTCGCGATAGAACAGCCATCCCTTGACCAGCGCCTGGGCGGACACAACAGGTTCGGACAACACGCCGGCGGCGGCGGGATGGCGCGACAACATCAATTGTTGCTGCATGATCTTGCGCATCTTGCGGCCCAGCGAATCGGCCAGGTTGGGGCCAACGAAGGCATCGGGCGGCAGCTCGCCTGATTGATCCAGCTGGGAAGGATCCTGTTCGAGCAGGTAGAACTTGGTGGCGAATTCCCAATGCTCGAGCCCGGTGCCGGAATCGATATGGGGGCGGCGCACCAGAAAGTCGAATTCACCCAGGGTCTCGCTGGTCGCGCCATTGTTGCGCACCTGCAGGTTGGCGGCGACCAGTTGCCGGCGCTGCTGCAAATAGAAACCGAGCAGCTTCTCGGCATAGCGGCCCAATCGAGCCGAGGGCTGGCGCGCCATATGGTCGTGCAGTTGCCGGTTTAGCCTCGGGTCCTGCTCCAGCGCGCGCAGCCATGCGGCGACCTCGTCAGCGACCGGCCCCAGGGTGGCGATACGCCCGTCCCAGCACGGCGCATCGACGGCCATCAGGTCCGGCGCGTCCAGCAGCCAGGCCAGCGCGCGCACATGCGGATCGCGCAGCTCGGGCCAGCGCTCATGGAACCGCGCCTGGCAGCTCATTGCAGCGGGACGCTCGCGGGCGTCGGCCATGTCATTGCACCGGCTGGCGCTGGAAGGCGGTCATCGCCAGGCACAGGTCGGCCCAGGATTTGCTCTTGTCGCCCAGCGTACGCAGCAGATACGCCGGATGGTAGGTCACCACCAGCGGCAGCTCCTGGTAGCGGTGCACGGTGCCGCGCAGCTTGGATACCGGCGTCGATGGATCCAGGCCCAGCAGCGAGATCGCCGCGGTCTTGCCCAGCGCCACCAGCACCGTCGGCTGGATCAGCGCGATCTGGCGTTGCAGGTAAGGCAGGCAGGCCGACACTTCCTGCGGCGATGGCGGACGGTCGCGCCCGTTGTCATCGGTCGGACGGCATTTGACGATGTTGGCGATGTAGGCATTGTCGCCGCGCTTCAAGCCCATCGCCGCCAGCATGTTGTCGAGCAGCTTGCCGGCCGGGCCGACGAACGGCTCGCCTTGCATATCCTCGTTGCGGCCCGGACCTTCGCCGATGAACAGCCATTTGGCCTTTTCATCGCCGACGCCGAAGACGGTGTTCTTGCGGCCATTGCACAAGCCGCAGCGGCGGCAATCGGCCACGCTTTCCTTGAGCTGCGGCCACTCCATGGCGGCAATCCTGGCGATCATCGGATCGACGGCCGCAGGCGCACTGTCTTCCTCATCGTCATGGGGCAGCACCAGCGGCTCCATCGATGCGGCGAAATCCATCTCGTCCAGCCACGCTGGGGGGCCGCCATCGTCTTCAGGCGGCGCGCTGCGATGCGCGGACGCTCGTGGTGGCGGCGACGCCGGCACAGGACGCGCCACCGGCGGCGCTGCCGCAGCGCTTGCCTCAGAAACCGCAAAGGCAGGACGCAGTGCAGCAACCGCTGGCGCAGGCGCAGGCGCAGACACAGACACAGACGCATCCTGACGCATCTCGGCGACTGCGGCCGGCGCTTCTTCCGCCGCCACGGCCTCTTCTACGGCCGGTTCCACGGCGAGGTCGCGCCGCACCCACACCGGGCCGATGCCCAAGGCATCCAGCAATGCCAGCGAGGAACCGTATTCTTTCTCGTTGTTCAATTCTTCACTCATAGCGCGAGACTCATGACGATCGCCCCTTCGCGGGCATTGTTCCCGGCCGGATAATAGTTCTTGCGCCGACCGATTTCGGAAAAGCCATAGCGTTTATATACCTTGATCGCATGCGTATTGGACTCGCGCACTTCCAGCAGCATGGTGCGCATCCGGTTGCTGCGGCCAAGCGCGGTAGCCTGGTTGAGCAGCAATTGGCCCAGCCCCTGATGCTGGTGCGCGGCAGCGACACTGATGTTGAGCAAGTGCGCTTCGTCCACCGCCAGCATGACCAGGAAATAGCCCAGCAAGGCATGCGCGCCGTCGCGCAGCGTCTGCGCCTGGTAACCGCTGTATAGCGAATCGAGGAAATTGCCGCGGGTCCACGGATGCGAATAGACGGCGTTTTCAATCTCGACCACGGCATCGATGTCGTCTGTCGTCATCGGCGCGAACCTCAGCGGCCCGAAGCGCGCCTCCAATCCGGACAACAGCTCGGCGCCGTTCTCGACCGCCGAGGTCATGCCGCTCCCTTCAAGGCATCGCGCTGCTCGCGTTCGGCGGTGGTCAGCGCGACCTTGTTGCGCAGGTAGAGCGGTTGCGCCTCCTGCGCCGGCAAGGCGCGCCCCTGGGCAAAATGAAACAGCCCCAGGCTCGCCACATGGCGGGCATGCGGCATGAACTGCGGATAAGCGGCCGCGAATTCGCCGGCGCAGAAATCCGGCGTGAAGTGCGCGGCATACACGGCAAGGCCGTTACCGCAGGCCACCGGCTTGCCTGCGGTGCCGACCTGCCCGGCCGCCGACAATGCCGGCTCGGCCAGCATATCCCAACCGCCGTCATCGCCTGCGCGATAGCGCGCCCAATACACCTCCCCCATGCGGGCGTCGAGGATGGGCAAGACTTCAACGACATCGGGATGCGCGGCCCGGCACGCCTGGGCCGCCGCTTCCAGCGTGACGACCGGCACCACCGGCCGGTCAATGCCGAAGGCCAGCCCCTGCACTACGCCGCAGGCCGTGCGCACGCCGGTGAAAGAGCCAGGTCCCACGCCGAAGGCCAGCGCATCGCACCGGGAAAGGGGGATGCCGGCTTCGGCCAGCAATTGCTGGATCATCGGGAGAATCGAATCGGAATGGGTCTGCGCGCCGGCGGATTCGCGCGAGATCAGCTCGCCCTGGTGCAGCAGCGCTGCCGATGCGAGCTCGGTGGATGTTTCAATGGCTAAGATCGTGGACATCCCGCTATTTTACCGTGAGGCAGGCTTTTCCCTGCGCTGTTGGCAAGCGCCGGCGCCCAGTTTATTCCAGAGCCAAACCACGGCTGCCGAAGCGGGTAAAATAGCGGCGCCATGTCCTACCAGAAATTAGACCAGACCAACCGCCGCCAACTGGCAGACGCCCTGCGCAACGACACCTGGGTCGTCGCCTGCCTGTGCGCGGCCTGGTGCGGCAGTTGCCGCGATTACGACATCGCCTTCAGCGCCTGGGCGGCGCGTTATCCGCAACATCATTTCGTCTGGATCGACATCGAAGACCAGGCCGACCTGGTCGGCGACCTCGACATCGACAATTTCCCCACCCTGCTCATCGAACGCGGCGCCACTGTCGCCTTCTTCGGCCCGATGGAGCCCGATACCCGGCTGGCGGAACGCATCCTGCTTTCGCAACTGGAAAAAAGCGATGCCGACTTGCAGCGCGAAGCCATCAGCACCGCGGAACGCCGCACCTGGCAGGAAGAGTGCAACCTGCTGGCCAAGCTGGCCGACGTCATCTGATCGGCCGCCGGCTCAAGCCAGCCAGGGGTCGCTCTCCGGATGCGGATAACGCGCGCTGACATACTCCACGAAACTGCGCACCTTGGCCGACAACAGGCGCCGGCTGGGATAGGCCATCGAAATGATCACCTGGCCGGTATCGAAGTCCGGCAGCACCCGCACCAGCTTGCCGCAGCGCAAATCGTCGCCCAGCGAAAACGACGGCCGCAGCACGATACCCATGCCGGTCAACGCGAACTCCCGCAGCAATACGCCGCTGTTGGACACCACTTTGCTGACGATGGGCACATCCAGTACACCGTTGATCGTATTGACATGCCAATGGTGGCGCAGGTATTCATGCGAAAAATTCAGGCAGCTATGGCGCGACAGGTCTTCCGGGTTCTGCGGGGCGCCATGTTTGGCGATGTAGTCCGTTGACGCGCACAGCACCACCTTGGCAATGCCCACCTGGCGCACGATCATGCTGGCGTCAACCTTTTGCATGCTGCTGAAAAACCCGATGTCGATCCCTTCTTCCACCAAGTCGATGGTGCGGTCGGACAGGGTCACGTCCAGCACCACTTCCGGGTAGGCCTGGGAATAGCCGGACAGCAGTCCGCCCAGCTGCGACTGCCCGAATCCCGCATGCGAGTAGATGGCCAGGGTCCCGCCCGGCATCTTGGTATCGAGCGAAACCAGCGCTTCTGCATCGTCGATCTCGGCCAGGATCAGCCGCACACGCTCCAGATACGCCTGCCCGGATTCCGTCAGCGACAGGCGGCGCGTCGAGCGGTTCAGCAGCCGCGTGCCCAGGTGCGCCTCCAGATCGGCGATAAACCGCGTGGCCACTGCATTGGAAATCCCCATGATTTCCGCCGCACGCACGAAACTCCCCTGCTCCACCACCTTGGCGAACACCCGCATCGATTGCAGCCGGTCCATATTTTTCAAGCCCCCGATTGTTCCAGATAGAGAAATAGTTAATTCCGATTAAACCCATTTTTCTTTGCATAGGCAACATTTAGACTGCATTCATCGGTTGGGCGAATGCAACAGCAAACGCTTCCAGCCGATTCCGAAGGAACAGCGCATGTTGACCGGAACCTCTTATCGGCCAAGGTGCCTGCGGATTATTATCAACTTACCAAGAAGGACAAGATCATGAGCATCAAGAACATTACCGTTGCCGCCGCTCTCCTGGTCGCCGCTGGCGCCGCCCTGGCAGAAGCACCGTATCCCCCTGAAACCGCTTTCGTGTCGACCCAGACCCGCGCCGACGTCAAGGCAGAACTGCAACGCGCCCGCGCCAACGGTGAGATCGCCGTGCGCAACGAGTACCCTATCGTTCGCCAGGCCAGCGCTCACCTGAGCCGCCAGCAAGTGCAAAACGAAGTGCAGCAAGCCAGCAGCAACAAGGCCGACAGCCTGTACAGCGGCGCCTGATCAGTTTTCTTGCACGACCGCCATCCAGCCCGACGGCAGCGTTCCGCCATCGCGCGTCCGAACCACCGGCACCGGGCTGAAGATCGGGTAACAGAAGTACGCAGTACCGAAGCTTCATATCAGTACAGCAGCACCAACTGCCATGCCGCCTGCCAGACCTGAGCCTGCAGCGCATGACAGCTGGTGCCCCTCCCGCTCCTCCCCCCTCGTTTCCCGCTTTGCATCGTACTTTTGCACGCAATTTGCGTTGCCTGGGGCCGATCCCGCCAAATTGCGCGCCACGAACCTTGCCCACGGCATGTTTTGCTGCGCCGCGACATCCGAAACTTCATCAGAAAGCCTTGCCGGACAAGCTTTTCCTTGAGATTTTGGCCCACCGGATGTAAAGTCAAGGGTTTGTTCCCTCCGGCCTAGCTAGCGGTTGTTCGTCAAAGTCGGCCACCTATCTTTATCCCTATGGCTTTATACGTTCACAAATACGGCGGCACTTCGATGGGCTCGACAGAGCGCATCAAGAATGTCGCAAAGCGCGTTGCCAAATGGCACGACGCAGGCCACCAGATCGTCGTCGTCCCTTCGGCGATGTCTGGTGAAACCAACCGCTTGCTCGGCTTGGCCAAAGAAATCATGGCCCAGCCCGACGGCCGCGAACTGGATATGCTGGCCTCTACCGGCGAACAGGCTTCGGTGGCATTGCTGGCCATCGCGCTGCAGGCGCTGGGCAAAGAGGCTGTGTCCTACGCCGGCTGGCAAGTGCCGATCAAGACCGATTCCTCCTTCACCAAGGCGCGCATCCGCTCGATCGACGACGCCAAGGTACGGCGCGACCTGAACGCCGGCAAGATCGTCATCATCACCGGCTTCCAGGGCGTCGACGCCGACGGCAACATCACCACGCTGGGACGCGGCGGTTCCGACACCTCGGCCGTGGCAGTAGCCGCCGCCATCAAGGCCGCCGAATGCCTGATCTACACCGACGTCGACGGCGTCTACACCACCGACCCGCGCGTGGTCAGCGAAGCGCGCCGCCTCAACACCGTCACGTTCGAGGAAATGCTGGAAATGGCATCGCTGGGCTCCAAGGTGCTGCAGATCCGCTCCGTGGAATTCGCCGGCAACTACAAGATGCCGACCCGCGTACTGTCGTCGCTGACCGACCCGCTCATGCCGCTCGCCGAAGAAACCGTCTCCGGCACCCTGATTTCGTTTGAGGAAGACACCAACATGGAACAAGCAACCATCACCGGCATCGCATTTTCCCGCGACGAAGCCAAGATCACCGTGCTCGGCGTGCCAGATCGTCCGGGCATCGCCTACCAGATCCTGGGCCCGGTCGCCGACGCCAACATCGAAGTCGACATGATCATCCAGAACCAATCTGTCGAAGGCAAGACCGACTTCACCTTCACCGTGCCGCGCGCCGAATACGCCAAGGCGGTGCAAGTGCTCGACAGCAGCGTCAAGGCCCACATCGGCGCCGCCGCCATCAACGGCGACACCAAGGTCTCGAAGGTCTCGGTGGTGGGCGTGGGCATGCGCAGCCACGTCGGCATCGCCTCGCAAATGTTCCGCACGCTGTCGGAAGAAGGCGTCAACATCCAGATGATCTCCACCTCGGAAATCAAGATCTCGGTGCTGATCGACGAGAAGTACATGGAACTGGCTGTGCGCGCCCTGCACAAGGCATTCGACCTGGACAGCGCCAAGTAATCGTCATACCGAAGTTCCGCGGACAAATCGGCGGTTTTTTGCAAACCGCCGATTGACCAAACGCAGTTGAGAAGCTATTATGCGTGACTTCGCTGAGGCAGCGCAGTAACTGCCTGCAGTGTGGAGACGTGGCCGAGTGGTCGAAGGCACTTCCCTGCTAAGGAAGCATATGGGCTTAAACCTGTATCGAGGGTTCGAATCCCTCCGTCTCCGCCAAAGATTAGTCTAGGATAGACTCTAAAAATCTACCAAACCCGCACAGCTCTTAGCTATGCGGGTTTTTTATTGTCCAAAGTAGTCCAGCATCCTCTATTGTCATCTACCGTCTCAGTGCGGTATTTTTGACGGTATCAATCCACACCATCACCTTGGATACCGTCAGATGCCACTCACCGATACCGCATGTCGCCAAGCCAAAGCCCAAGACAAACCCCAAAAACTAGTTGACGGTACCGGTATGTACCTACTGGTCAATAAAACAGGAAAATACTGGAGATGGGACTATCGCTTTGAGGGGAAACGCAAAACTATGGCCCTCGGCGTCTACCCTGACGTATCTCTAGCGCAAGCTCGTGAAAAACACCAAGCCGCGCGCAAGATATTGATTGGCGGAGTAGACCCTATGGCGGACCGAAAAGTGAAAAAGGATGGGAGTCGTACCTTCGAGACCATTGCACGTCGGTGGCATGCCCATTGGGCACCAGCGCGCAGCCTAGGTCATGCAGCACAAACCCTCCGTCGATTGGAGATAGATGTTTTTCCTGATTTGGGCCGCAAGCTCATGGATGAACTGACTGCATCCTCTTTTCGTGACATGGCTCAAAAAATCGAAAAAAGAGGTGCTCTAGATATCGCCCGACGCGCGCTACAAACATGCGGCCAAATCATGCGTTACGCCGTTGCCAACGACCTTGCCGAGCGAAATCCTGTCGCTGATGTGCGGCCAGCCGATGTTCTGAAACCGAGGAAAAAGCGGAATTATGCCCGCGTCGATGCGAAGGAGTTACCCATACTGCTGCGAGCCATTGATGGTTACGTAGGCGGAATCCATACGCGTCTCGCGCTACAACTCATGGCCTTGACCTTTGTGCGCACGAGCGAGCTAATAGGGGCAACCTGGGCCGAATTCGACATGCAGGCAAAGCGCTGGAACATCCCTGCTGAACGCATGAAGATGGATACGCCGCACGTAGTTCCGCTGTCGCGTCAAGCGCTGGCACTTCTTGAAGAAATAAAGAAGGTCTCTTTTGGTAGTGACTACCTTTTCCCAGGAGAGCGTGATCAAAATAAGTCCATGAGCAACAATACAATCTTGTATGCCCTGTACCGCCTTGGCTATCGGGGACGAATGACTGGACACGGATTCCGAGGGGTAGCCAGTACAATCCTTCATGAGCAGGGATACCAGCACGAACACATTGAACTGCAATTGGCACACACCGAGCGAAACGAGGTAAGTGCGGCTTATAACCATGCTTTGTACCTGCCACAACGAGCACGAATGATGCAGGATTGGGCGGACTATCTCGACAGAATGCGGTTTGGGGCCGAAGTCATTCCGCTGTCCCGTCAGGCGTGAGGGGGTGTGATGCCCCCAAAAGAGCGAAAGATTGATCGGGCGGCAAATATCCGAGAGTTGCGGAGCTGGGTCGGTAGTTCACCCCTACTTGCCCCTCTTGGCTTTTCAAGGCTTGTGGCGGATGCGGCATTTCTACTATCTGCACGGACCTTACCCGAAGTTCTGATCATGTTGCAGGCACTAAATGAAGCAGCAAAACGCCGTCCGGATATAACCAACAATAAATGGGAGCTGCCCGACCCGGGGTACAACTGGCCATTGCATGGGGAGCCTCTTTGGCGTCTTGTTGAGGCGGAAGAAAAGTCCTTGAAAGAACATACCGACGCGCGGCCTTGGGAGCTGGTTGCAGCATTTTCTCTCAATGGGCTGCGTCGCTCGGTCGTGAATTCCATGGCAGGTTTGAACGGTCCACGTGAGGCAGTAAGTACTCAAGCTCAGAGACTGATTGCTCATGCCGCAACATTCATCTCACTTGCTCAAGCAGAGCGCTATCGTGACGACGTTCGTCGGGGCAAAGCTTCAGCTTTGGGCATACAAAAGGCCAATTCAAGTAGCGCCCGGAAGGAAACCAAGATTGCTCGCTATAAAGATATACGCAGGGACTATCGTTCACTCAAAGAAAAGAATCCCCGCCAATCGCAGAGCGCTATCGCGGATAAGCTGGTCGCTTTTTATGAACGCGAAAGACCTGATGTCAAGGTTTCGAAGAGCACCATTATTCGGGCTGTGAAGGAGCCAAACAACGAACCGCTGTGAGATGTAGTGATTATTTGCAGCGCCAGCGCCACCAATTCTTACTTTGAGTGCTCCGCCTAATTGCAAGCCAGATGCGCCACCCAATTGCATTTCTAATGCGCCAGTGATTCGCAACTCACGTCACCAGTAAATTGCAAATCAAACGCGCTGCCAGTTGCACGGGTTGCTCCACTTTCTATGAAGAATCTGAATCTAGCCCTTGCCGGAGCTTTTTGATGTTGGCCAGGATCTGCATTCCGATTTCTGTCGGAGGTCCGATACGTTCGTCTGGAATCTTCCGTGGCATAAGGTCTTCTCCTTTTTGCCAACGAAACCTCCCTCTTAATGCGGCGAGGACATAGTACTGGCGATTGTAGGACCGGCCGGTCTCCCGCGCTTTTATGGTCGACGCCAATCTCCATAAGAATTCGCAGATCGAGGTGTAGTGATAGTCTTTCCAGTCACGGGTATAGCCATCATGCGACGCAAGCATAAAAATTCGCTCTACGTATGCTTTATAGAGCAGCTCGTCGACTGCGACAGCCCTGAAAAGCGGCGCAAGCAGTACTAATGTCTGGGTAATCGCGTCGGCACAATCCAGTAGTCCTTCAGAGTTATTTTTTTCGACGTTTAGTAGGAATATAAGAGTCAATCCTGCGAGGCTGTCCATCGACCCGATTTTGATGAGATGCGCCAGGTAGGCATCCGTGACCTTTGACCGAACTTGATTTTTCCCGGTAAGCATCAGTTCCCGCACACGTCCGTTCAAGCTCCATACCAAGCTGGTTGATATCGACTCGACATCACCTTCCTGCCGCAAGATTTTCCATAGAGGATGGGTAATAACTGCACTAGAACCGGGAATCAAGAGTTCCGCCTGGTTGATCAGGGATGCATTTGGCATACGCATTCCTTTGCGATAGTGCGAAAACTTTCCATTCTTGTCTGGCCCGCCGTCCGCACTCAACGTCGATTTATTGGGCTCCACCGCTCTGCGAACGTCCTCTGGATGCTCAGAATCGATGATGTTTGCAATCCAGTGATACCAGAAAATTGAACGGATTCCGTCAATTTCCTTGTTCCGGCGCGAGAGATTTTTATCCGACATTTTGAGGTAGTACGGTCGCAAGGAGAGATGCCACATTTAGCCAATAAATCAGTGCCTTAGGAAATATATACTTCCGCTCGTTTTAGCGCAAAGACCAGCCAAAACGTCGGTTTTCTTATTGGCCTAAGGCATATAAGATCGCGAGGCGATACTTAGAACTGAATTCTGATAAGTGACTGAGCGTGACAGATCTGTCGATAAAACACGATTGCGAAGAACTGGAAACAGTGCTGGCCAGGGACATGACACGTCTTTATGGCCCACTGATGTCTGGCGACGATCTAAGGAACGCGCTTGGGATATTGACTAAAGAAGCGTTTCGCCAAGCACTAGTGAGAAAAACCTTGCCGGTTCCTGTATTTCCCCTTGAGAACAGGCGAGGGAAATTTGCGCTCACGATAGATGTTGCGAACTGGTTGGCAGCGCAACGCGCCAAGGCTACACAACAGCTCAACAACTTTGAAAAAGGAAAGGATCCTATGACCTGAACCAAAATCAGGCGAAGGAGAAACAAAAAAGGCCGGTGAGTTGCAGCTCACAGGCCCTTTATACAGCGTGGAAGTGACTTCCTCCGCGCTCAAGTATCTCTCTTCCCATTTTCCATGTCAATACCTGTCTTAGTCGAGGAGGATGTTGTTCGTCCGTCCATTTGATGGCCTCGTCTTTGGCTCCCTTAAAGCCTGCATTTTGTAGCGCTACCACACGACTATGGTTAGAAGGAGTGCCGACGTGCGCACTATACGTGACGTACTTAAATATTCGTTCGAGAAGAAGCTGTCTCAACGGCGTGTTGAGTCCATTACTGGAGTCAACCGGAGATCCATTGGACGCATCCTTTCTCGCTTTCAAGAATTGCAGTTGCCTTGGCCATTGCCGGTAGATATTGATGACGAGAAGCTAGATTCTCTGATTTATCCGCCCAGCAAAACGACACTGTCATCGGTGGAGGTAAATTTCGAGGAAATAGCGGAGGAAATGAGGAAGCGAGGCGCAACTCTTTCCGCTTTATACGAAGAATGGAGTAACAGAAATCCAGAGGAAAATCGTTTAAGTTATTCGGCATTTACGAGACGATACGTAAGGTGGAAAAAGGCCTCAAAATTATCCATGCTCAGCGTCGTGGAGTATGGGCAGGCTGCATATGTCGACTATTCAGGGATGACATTCACCATCTACGAGCGTGGCGGGGAGCCTTGGAAAGCTCAGGTTTTCGTGGGCGTCTTGGGTGGCTCCGGTTATGTCTATGCCGAAGTCTCGCACTCCCAATCATCCATGGATTGGATTGCAAGCCACATCCACATGCTTGAATACTTCGGTGGCGTCCCTCAATCAATCGTCCCCGATAATCTCAAGGCAGGGGTGACTAAAGCCGACCGGCACGATCCGGTGATCAATGAGACTTACAAGCAGTTCTGCCGTCACTACAACACGATCCCCATGCCGGCACGGGTCCGGAAGCCAAAGGATAAAGCTCGCGCTGAAGGGAGTGTGGGATTTGTGCAGCGAGTCATCCTATTTTTCCTACGAAATAACAAGTTCTATTCTCTGGACGAGGCCAATCGAGCAATACGCGTTCTTCTGGAGAGGTTGAATCATCGTCCATTCCAAAAACGAGAAGGTTCGCGTTTCAGCAATTGGCTCGCTCACGAGCAGCCCATCTTAATGCCACTTCCAGCCTCACAGTACGAGCTGGCGGAATGGGGGAAAGTCCGCGCCGGACCGGACTATCACGTCACCGTCGATCATCACCGATATAGCGTGCCCTACGAAAAGCGTGGTACCGAATTTGATTTCAGGCTGACTCGTACGTCGCTCGAGCTTCTGCAACTGGGAAAACTGATTGCCACTCATGTCAGGAGCTTGGTCAAAGAAGGTGTCACCACTGTGAATGACCATCGTCCGCCAGCTCATAAGGCAGTTCAAGGTTGGACCAAGGATGTGGCGATGGAATGGGCCGCAGAGGTTGGCCCCTACACTTGTGGACAATTGTCTCCACTGCTTGATCGAGGGCGTGGCCCTCACTCAGGCTATCGCACCATGCAGGCTATGAAGGCATTGGCCAAAAGGTACGGCAATACGCGCCTGGAAGATGCCTGCGAATATGCCACGGCGCGAAATATCACCGGCACCGATAAGTTGCGAACCATCTTGCACAAAAACCTTGATCAGCTTTTTAAGCAAGAGGTTGAGGACAACGCGGCACCGATTGTCGACCACGAGAACATCCGTGGCGAACTTTATTATCAAGATGCATTGAAGAACGAACAAGGAGAAGATTGATGATGAATAACCTGACTATCGAGAAACTGATGCAGTTGAAAATGCCTGGTATGGCCGCTGAATTCGAACGCCAGCTCGCCACACCAAGTGCTAGTGATGTTCCATTCGAGCACAGGATTCGCAGCTTGGTCGATCATGAATTGACGCTACGTGACAATCGGCGCCTGCAGTTATTACTCCGAAAAGCAGCACTTCCGCAAAACGCCTCTTTAGAAAATGTTGACTATCGGACGGTGCGGGGATTGGACAAATCGCTGTTCCTATCTCTTGGAACCTTAGATTGGATCCGGCACCACAATAATTTGGTCATCACGGGGCCAACCGGTACCGGAAAATCGTGGCTTGCTTGCGCATTAGCGCAGCAGGCGTGCCGCGAGGGGTTGGCATGCCACTTCATCCGAGTGCCAGACCTCATCGAGAGCTTCGTGGTGGCAAGAGGTACTGCTTCGTTCGTCAATCGAATCCGTTTACTGGGGAAATATGATCTGTTGATCCTGGACGATTGGGGCATCGACTCTTTCAACAAGCGAGCTCAAAGCGACTTGCTTGAACTCATTGAGCATCGATTTGAGTCAAGTTCAGTACTGATTACCAGTCAGATTCCAATGACGTCATGGCATGCGACTTTCGATAACAAGACTGTGGCAGACGCACTCATGGATAGGATTGTCCACAGCTCATATCAAATCCAGCTTTCTGGAGAATCGATGCGAAAATCCAAAGCCCCTGGAGGGAAACGATCCAAACGTGAAGAAAAAGATTAATTGGATCTTGGACGTTTGAAGGATCCGCTGGTACTGCGTTCGTGTGCCAGCGGATGTCCATAGATTGATTACGCTGATATGAATCGGTTATGCTGCTTTTTTAGCATGCTCGGGTGACTGGTAGAAATGATGAAACGGTTTTTGGTAGTTGACCTTGAAGCGACTTGCTCGAACGACGGAAGTATTCTCCCCGATGATATGGAAATCATCGAGATCGGGGCTTGCTGGGCCACTGAACGTGGCGTTGTTCTCCAGCGCTTTCAGCATTTTGTTAAACCATTGGCCAAGCCCGTGTTGACGCCGTTTTGCACGGCATTGACTGGTATTCGTCAACAAGATGTTGACCAGGCTCCATTGTTTCCCGTTGCTGCGAAAGCGCTCAGTGAATTTGTGTCAGAACTTCCTGATCCCGGCGCGATTTGGATGAGTTGGGGCGCATACGATATGAAGCAAATGGTTAGAGATTCTCAACGTCATGGTATCGCCTCCCCATTAACCATGCCTCATCAAAATGCCAAGAAAGCGTTTGCCAAAGTGCAGCGCATCGGTAAGGAAGTGGGTATGGCGAAAGCATGTGAGCTCGCCAACATTGTGCGCGAAGGGCAGCACCACCGTGGCCTGGATGACGCAGTCAATATCGCGCGCTTGATTCCATGGATTTTGGGAACTTCGTTTCTTGGTGGTCAACGCCCGGTCCCTTAAGTGAAAGTTCTGATTATGCCGCTCAAAGTATTTATCGACACCGAATTCACAGACTTTCTGGATCCCCAGTTGATTAGTATTGGCCTGGTGGCAGAAACTGGTGAAGAGTTTTACGCCGAGCTGCCGTACGACGCCAAAGCTTGTAGCGCATTTGTGAAAGAAGCTGTTCTGCCACTCCTCGGCTATGCACCTGATGCCGAGGTGACGAAAGACGCTCTCTACGCCAAGATGACGCAGTGGCTGCGTATGGTTAAGCTCACCGGTGACGACATCGAAATTTGCTACGACTACCAGACTGATTGGGACTTGTTCTATGACATCCTAGCTGGCCGGGTCCCGCCTTGGTGTAAGCGTCGTCTCGTGGCTGATCGGATCAATGAGCTTCTGCGCTATGAATACCATCAGAAGAATCGACTACCTGAGCACCATGCACTAAACGACGCACGGGCCAACTGTTACGCGTTTAGAGAATTGCCAAAATAGAGTTGACTATGTTGCAGGTGAAGTTCGGAAGTGCTGTTCAGTGAACTTCGGTCCTACCTTGATCAGGACGCAACGTCAGAATATGAAGTCCACTCCGGCAATCTTATGTTCTATTTTTCACTGGCCATCTAAACATGATCTTGTTCTTAGACTTTGACGGAGTACTTCACCCCATGAATCGGGCATCTGGGGTGTTCTCGCTATTGCCACATTTCGAGCAAGTCATGCGCGACTATCCCGGCGTAGATATCGTGGTATCAAGCACCTGGAGAGAGGCGTATTCAATTGAAGAGTTGCGCTCTGTATTTTCCGAAGATTTCCGGAGCCGCCTTGTCGATGTCACACCTATCGTCGCGTCCGCCGGCAAACCACATGTGCGTGAAATCGAGATACTGTCTTGGTTGCGAGAAACCGGCCGCGAATATGAAGCATGGCTGGCCTTAGATGACAGCCCATGGCTGTTCTCACCGAACTGTCAGAACCTGATTCTCGTTGACACGAATGTTGGCTTTAGCGTACGCACCGAGCAGGCACTTCGAAAGTTACTCGATCCTTATTGGCAGAGCTGACTTGGCGGTCGATTCTCAGGAGAGATACACCCTTTTAAGACTACTGCCCGGACATTCACAACATGCGTCATCCGAAGCCGCAAAAAGGCAATCCACACAAACTGACGATCGATCAGCATATTTTTCCAAAGGCGTGTATATCCCGCTTCACTGATGGACAGGGAACGGTGCAAGTGCGCCGAATTAACGGAGACCAAGATCTGTGGCTAACTCCGAGCAACTCGTATTTTTGCGCACGCCGTCTATGGGACCAGAAGGCCGAAGCGATGTTTATGAAGAGCATTGAAGACAGGTTTCAGAACATTGCAAAGAAAATTGTCGCAGGTGCCATTGTGACGCTTGACACTGAAATGAACGCCGCTGTTACCGATATGTACCTACTCTGGACGCTTCGGCACGAGCGTTTCGTAAGTCCGCTTCCAGACGTCAAATTGAGCATGGTTCAGCCAGAGCGCGAACTGTCAGTGGATACGCAGGAAATACTGGAAGCGAACGGATATATCTTCGCATTGCCGGACAATACGATCCCGAGCCGTTTTATGACTGGAGTACGTTTCGTTATCGATATGGACCGGGAACGGCAACGAATGGCAGGAAAAACATGGGGAATTGTTAAATCCACGGAGGCAGAATTTCTGGTTCCGGATAATTTTTCAGCATATTCCATTCTTCCGCTATCGCCAATGATCACGCTTATGGAAGGACATCCGGACCAGCATATCGACTTTAAGCTAGTTGCTGATATCAACGGCCAGGCAGTTCACGGATGCCACCACTATTATTTCGCTCGCAACATCAAGTGTTGCCCAATCCTAAAACACGTTGCCCTAAACGGTATGTTCGATGGATAGCAAAGTGGATTGCTCGTCAGACAAATGAAAAACCGCGTTTGGATGTATGATGGACCGAGCCGTATTCGAGACACCTTTTCGACAAAGGAAAGTGATCGGCATGCATGTTTCCCCGATAGATGTGCATCGGAAGCCGTGCAGACTTCGCCATATAAGTATTACAACAACCGCAAGTCCACTTGGGAGAAGATAATGAAATTCAAGTATCGCTGTCTAGCGTTGAGTCTATTGCTTGTTTCTGCCTTATCGTTTGCACATAGCGGCGGCACTGACAGCCAAGGCTGCCATGTCGACCATAAGACCGGTGTTCGCCACTGTCATTAATTTTGACTAGCCGGCACCTTCTGTCGGTGCTGGCTATCAACGGACCTTTAGTTAAAATACGTCCGTGAAATTCTCTCCCTCCACCAGCCGACTAGTTGCGGCATTCTTGTTCTTCTTCGTGATTGGCCTACAGTTTGTCAGCGCCAAATCCAGGTCGCATGAGCTCGATGCCCACACGGAGCATGCGGACGGCAATCACCACGCAGATACCAGCGACGCCGAAAGCGACAGCGTTTTGGTTTTGCTCAGCGACATGGGACAAGAACACTCTCATAAGCACGATCCCAGCGATTACATTCACGATATTCCTCTGCATATAGCGCTCGAACGCGCTACATCAACCTTTGCAGCCATTTGGGAGCTTCGATCTCCCGCGCAGTTGCATTCCATTCCTCAGATTCCCCCGAGCGACCGCCTAAGCCCCTAATCTAGACCTGATCTATCTGGCCGCTAGCAGCGGCCACCCTTCATCTATTCAGGAGAAACCCGTGTTTTCACTGCCCTACCAGGGGACGACTGTTCGTCTGCGCGCGCGCAACGAAAGCGCCTCCTATGGTCCGCTGCGGCGGGTCGGCGCCATCTTGATTGCCATGGGCTTCTGGCGTCGCGGCGCCATAGTCACGATTAAGCATGCGTGAGTTGCGCCGCCTCTTGCAATCAGTGCAAGGGGGGGGCAACAGAATTTGTAAATATGTTTACATTTATGTATTTATATCTACAATAACGATATGAATACGACAAATCTCCTTGCTTGGCGCCTCCTGGTGCTGACGCTTCCAGCCTCCAGCGCCACACCGCGTATGCGCATCTGGCGCGCTTTGAAGGCGCTCGGCTGCGGCGCTTTGCGCGACGGCGCCTACTTGTTGCCGCTGTCGGTCGCAGCACCTTTAGACGAACTCGCCGCTGACACGATTGCTGAGGGCGGCGCTGCCTGGTTGCTAGATGTGACCGCTCGCTCACCTGAGGAAAACGATCTGTTTCGTGGACTTTTTGAGCGAAATGGTGAGTACACAGAATTCACAGCCGTCTTGCGGGAAGCACGTAAGACCCTGAGTACAACGTCCCCTCAAGAATTGACACGTTTGCTGCGTAAGCTCGGAAGAGACTACGAGGCGTTGCGCAGCATCGACTATTTTCCCAACGAAGCAAGTGTTGATGCGGAAGCCAACTGGGCCGATTTCAAAGCAGCAGCGACTCTCGCGATGTCACCGAACGAGCCCCAATCGGAAGCAAGAGCAATCACGTTGTTAGATCCCGCGCTTTATCAGGGCAAACGCTGGGCGACACGCCGCCACTTGTGGGTTGATCGCGTGGCGAGCGCCTGGCTCATCCAGCGTTTCATCGACAAGAAGCCGGAGTTCTTGTGGCTTACGTCGCCTGCGGATTGCCCCGACGATGCGCTCGGTTTCGATTTTGATGGCGCGACATTTACCCATATTGGTGAACTGGTGACATTTGAGGTGTTGCTCGCCAGCTTTGCTTTAACAGAAAACACCGGCCTCAAACGACTGGCAGCCATCATCCACGCACTCGATCTTGGCGGCGATCCGGTACCGGAAGCCGTTGGCTTTGAAGCGATCATGACTGGCATGCGCCAGCGCATCGCGAACGACGATGAATTATTGGTCGAAATGGGATCGGTGCTGGATGCGCTGTATTCCCACTTCAGCGAGCAGAAGAAAAACTAAACCAACGCATTGAAGAGGACATCCCATGGAAACGGAAGCAAAAACAGTCAATCAGGCCTCGGCCGAGGCACCAGGCTACACAATGTGGCAACTTGTCCTCTACATGCTGCGACTCGGTACCTTGGGCTTCGGCGGCCCGGTCGCGTTGGTGGGCTATATGTACCGCGATCTGGTCGAAAGACGCAATTGGATCTCTGAAGAAGACTACAAGGAAGGACTGGCGTTAGCGCAGCTGGCACCGGGACCGCTGGCCGCACAGCTCGGAATTTATATGGGTTATGTCCATTACCGGTTACTGGGTGCGACGCTTGCCGGCATTGCGTTCGTCATTCCATCTTTCTTTATGGTGGTGGCCCTTGGCTGGACGTATGTGCGCTACGGCGGCCTATCGTGGATGCAGGCGGTATTTTATGGCGTCGGTGCAGCTGTCATCGGCATCATCGCCATGAGCGCCAAGAAGCTGACGCAAAAAAGTATTGGCAAGGACAAGTTGCTCTGGGTAATTTATTTGCTGCTGGCGACGGTGACCGTCGTAACCGAGTCGGAAATCGCCTGGTTGTTCATCGCCGCGGGCGTGCTGGTTTGGTTTCTGCGCGCGCCGCCGAAGTGGCTGGCAAAGAACAATCTGAATGCGGTCGCGCTGACCCAATTGCCGGTGGCAGGTAGCCTGTTCGGCTCCATGGACGTGTCGTTGCTGACTCAGATCGGGATTTTCTTTACCAAGGCTGGCGCTTTCGTCTTTGGCTCCGGTCTGGCCATCGTGCCTTTTCTCTACGGCGGCGTGGTGACTGAGCTTCACTGGCTCACCGACAAGCAATTTGTCGACGCTGTCGCCGTCGCCATGATCACCCCTGGCCCTGTGGTCATTACCGTTGGCTTCATCGGGTATCTGGTGGCCGGACTGCCTGGCGCCACGGTCGCTGCACTGGGGACCTTTCTGCCGTGCTATCTGTTCACCGTCTTGCCGGCGCCTTATTTTAAGAAATACGGCAAGTTGCCGGGCGTCGTTGCCTTTGTGGATGGCATCACGGCCGCGGCGATCGGTGCCATTACTGGCTCGGTCATCGTCATTGCCCGGCGGTCGATCATCGATCTTCCGACGATATTGATTGCCCTCGTGACGATTGCGTTGTTATGGAAATTCAAAAAACTGCAAGAGCCTGTCGTCGTTGCAGCAGCGGCCATCCTTGGCTTAGTCGTCTATCCGCTGATGCATCACTGAGACTTTTCATACGTAGTTTCTACGCTTCATCACAAGGACACCACCATGACTTACCAGATGCAACTGTTAACCTGTGAACCGTCCAAACTCACCGGACTGTCTGAAAAACTTATCATCAGTCACTACGAAAACAATTACGGTGGCGCAGTCAAACGACTGAACGCCATCCGCACACAACTCGCGCCGTTGGATTTTTCGGCGACAGCCGGATTCTCCATTAACGGCATAAAACGAGAAGAACTGGTCGCCACCAATTCGATGCTGCTGCACGAACTCTATTTCGACAGTCTGGGCGGCGACGGGAAATTACCGCCTCCGATGGCGCTCGCGCTGGCTGCAAGCTTCGGCAGTGTCGAGCGTTGGCGCGACGAATTCGTTGCGATGGGTAAAGCCTTGGGTGGCGGCTCGGGTTGGGTGATATTGAGTTATTTGCCACGCGATGGCAGGCTGGTCAATCAATGGGCTTCCGATCATACGCAATGCGTCGCACTGGGAACGCCAATTCTGGCGCTCGATATGTATGAACATGCCTATCACATTGATTACGGTTCCAATGCTTCGGCTTATGTTGATTGCTTCATGCAGAACATAGCTTGGTCGGTGGTGAGTTTGCGTTATGCACAGGCGGTGCATGCGGCCAGCGAAGCATTGCTTGTCCTTGGCTAATATTGCGATTCATCGACAAAGAGGCTGAGTTTTTGTACGTGCCGGCCAAGGACGTGCTGGAGATCGCACGTAAAACCGGCGCCATACCTTATGACGTCGTAGGCGCGGAACTGACCCACGACGGCGAATTGTGTAGCTTTGATGCCGTCATTGCGAAATATCAGATCAAAGATCCTGCGCTTGATCAGTTGGCGACGATTGTGCGGGGCGCCGACACGTCACGCCTGGAATTGGCACCACAGGCTGCGGGTCTTTATGCCATTTCCCTCGGGTTATCGGCTTTATTCACGGACGACCACGAAATGCTGAAGCATGGGATGCTCATCTACGAAGCCCTCTACACATGGTGCCGGACTTGCCAGAAAGAAGAGCATAACTGGCCACCTCAAACCTAGGGAGGCTAGTCTAGGATGGAATATTGCAACATGGCGTAGGCAATGGCCGCCAGAACGGCCAGCGTGAAGGCCAGGATCAATATTCTTACCCACATGGTGGTATCCCTATGGCAAAGCAATCCAGCCATGATAACCAACGTAAAGACCAACCAGGACGATGAGGCCGCTCGAAAAGTAAGGTGCTTTACGAGCGAACTCACCGAAACCTGACCAGCGCTTTGAGGCATGGCGCACACTAATGGCCGCAATGACGCCTGAGAAAACCATCGTTAACGCCAAGCCGATGCTGAAACATAGCACCAGGGTTGCACCCAACGCCACCTTCTTGAGCTGCAAGCAGAGCAGTAGCACCGTAATCGCTGCCGGACACGGAATCAAACCTCCGGTTATACCAAACATGACGATCTGACTATTGGTGACTTCACGATTCTGAAAGCGCTGCTTGATGTCGTTGGCGTGTGCCAGTTCGTGTGGGTCCTGATACTCTGGACTGCTGATATCCAGCCCGTTTGTCGCAGGGGCGTGGTGGCCATGATGATGTGCATCCTCTTCATACACAAGGTCATAGTGATGCCCATGCCCGCCGTGGGCGAGGGACAAGCGCGCAGTGAATGCATGCGGTTCGGGGATTGCGTCGATTGACTCCAGGAAGCCTTCGCGCTGCGCAAAGATGAACTGCTGCACCGTGCCATCGTCGCGCGTCGTTTGCACAAGAACATCGCCAGCTTGCCAGCTTTGTCCTTGATTTCCTTCTTCATAAAGACGGAAGCGCGGTGGTACACCTGTCTCGAATATCTCCACTCGGACAGTGCCATGGCCAGTATCCACCCATTTGGTTTCTTCATGACCGTGCGTATGCTGAGCATGATCGTGGGATGTTTGTGCCAGAGACTGGCGCCAAGTGCGCCAGGCCATCCACAATGCAATACCGATGATCAGGACGCTCGACGCAAGCTGAAAATACGGCTCAGTGGTCTCCGCGTTCCATTGACTG
This sequence comes from Herbaspirillum sp. SJZ106, assembly GCF_006715495.1. Lineage (GTDB taxonomy): Bacteria > Pseudomonadota > Gammaproteobacteria > Burkholderiales > Burkholderiaceae_D > Herbaspirillum. The sequence goes on along the minus strand of NZ_VFNI01000004.1, from coordinate 287,707 downwards.
CCGAAGTACATACCAACGACTGCGACGAGCCAGACTACCGCCGTGTGGGAGATAGTTGCGGCAAGTCCAAGCATCACCGCCTGCCTGACAGTGCCGCGAATAGCCACAATGAAAGCGGCCATCATGGTCTTGGAGTGCCCTGGTTCGAGGCCGTGCAAAGCTCCAAGCAAAATGGCGCTTGGAATGAAAAGCCAAGCGTTACCAGCCCCTTGTTGCAAGAGGGTAGCGAAATCAGTCATGCCGGCATCCCTTACAAATACTTGGTGATCTCTTTGAATTCGCGGATAGCTTCAGCGGAATCCTTGGAGTTATCGCCGATTGCATGCTCGAGGCAATGTTCGATGTGGTCGTGAACAAGTGCTTTCTTGGCATTGCCAACGGCACTTTCGACCGCTTGCAGTTGCTGGGCGATTTCCAGGCAGCTTCGCTCTGTCTCCAGCATCGTGATGATGCCCTTGAGGTGGCCTTCGGCACGCTTGAGGCGCTTGATGATGTCGGGGTGAGAGGTATGTGTGCTCATGTTTAGTATCCTATGCTGGGGCATAGGATACACGATTTTAAAAAAACGCTCGATCTGATGTCCTTGTCACTGAACACTTGGTGTCCAGCTTGCTGAACTGTGTGACCCAATTCACTGGAATATGCACAATTGTACGAACTCCAAGGCGATGGTGAAAAATTCCTACGGGGAAGTCTTTATTAAGGTTTCCGCCACTGATCCGGTTTTCCTTTTGATGTGTGGCGTACACGTTCTACGTGCGGTGCAACTCCGTCATTTAATTCGCGTGCACGTTCAATGGCTTCCTTCTGCGTCGGCTTGACATCACTGGCGCGTTCCGAATTTGCGCGCCTAACCGCATAGTCGCCCTGAGGTCGCTGTTCAACATAAATTCGCTTATCAGTCATCATAGTTCTCCGAAGAAGGTAAATGCTAGATATAGTTAGAAATGTGTCATTAACTACTATAGGCAGGATTTATTGGAAGGCAAGGAAATAAAAATGGTGTGCTCAAGTAGACTCATGAGCACACCATTTTCATCACTTCTCAGGCAAAGAGAGCAGATTGTCGGTCGTACGCCCGTCGGCGAAAGTTTGCACATATTTGGTATAGCCGTTGTTCTGAACATGCACCCAGGCCCCTTGGAGAGCGGGATTGCGGTCCGGACACCAGACTGACGTGTTGCCATTTTTTTCGATAAAAGCAACCATCTCTGCTCGCGTGTTGACGCCGGTACTAATCACTTTTTGCGAACTATCAACCTGTTCCCACCAAAGATGGCTGATGTGTTCATGCCCCTTACCACCAGCCATACGGCGTGCTACGCATTTAATCGTTGTTGCCATGACAAAGCCCTTTATAGAAGCGCCTCACGCATAAGTTCGGTGTAGGCGTATATTTAGTATCGCGATCTAGAATTCACTTGTCAAGCAAAATAAATGCGTCTACTCTGAACTTTTAAACGTAGAGGTTTCAAAGTGGCAACAAAAGCAACAACCGTCTTGGGTGAAAAAATACGGGCGCAACGCAAGCTCTTAAAACTGACGCTTGATCAGTTGGCGGAGAAAACCGAATCAAGCAAAAGCTATATATGGGAGCTGGAGAATCGCCCGGTAGTGAGGCCGTCAGCCGATAAAATTGCCCGATTGGCAGAGGTCTTTGGAGTGACAGTTGAGTTTCTACTAGACGATGCCAAACAGGAATTCGCAAAATCTGATGCCGACGAGGTTTTTTTTCGTCGTGTCAGCCAACTGGATTCAAATAAACGTGCGCAGTTAGAAAAATTTCTGAAAGCGATTGACGACGATGACTGATCCAACTACCCCAGTCGCATGGGGTATCCGATTGTCTAAACTCTGGTTGCAAGCCGGACAGAGTTTTCCAGTAGACGTTAAAACTCTGGCCCTCGACTTCACAAAGCAAAAGTTTGAGGATCCCATTGGAGTTGTTGTCAACCATGGGATTGACGGCATCGACGGAATGCTTTCTAAGAGAAAAAAGCACAAGGATTGGTGTATCTCGTTCGACGAAAATGTCGCTATCCCAGGGCGAATTAATTTTACGATAGCTCACGAATTTGGGCATTATTTATTACATCGAACGTTACGTGACGACTTTAAATGCAGCCAGGCAGAGATGATGGACTACGACAGTCTGGAGTCTAAAAGGATTGAATCGCAAGCCAACGTCTTCGCCTCTTATTTGTTGATGCCAAGAACTGACTTTGAGCAACAGATCACCGGACAGGAAGTGACGTTTGATTTATTGGGAAATTGTGCTGAGCGTTATAAGACTTCGTTGACAGCGACTGCATTGAAATGGCTCGAATTTACTCATGAGGCCGCGATGCTGGTTGTTGCGGACAGCGACGACTTCATATGCTGGACGTTCTGCAGTCAACTAGCAAAGCGTCTAGGCTGCTATAAAGCTCCTGGTGAGATGATCCCTCCTTCAGTAGTCGAATATCTGCAAACAAATACCGCTGATCGACGGATTCCACGCCGTGTAGCACCAGGGATTTGGCATGCGACTGCTGAGACTATTGAATCAGTAGTCGTTTCCGACCAATACGAGCAAAAAATCTTCCTACTTCGTTTTCCCTACGCCTCAAACGTCGTATATGAGGAAGAGGAAGAGAAAGACGCATTCGCTGTGCTTTCAGAAAAATCCAAGGGATTGAACTGGAAAAAGTGATTTAACAATCACGGAGCCGTATTGCAGCCCTTGTTTGAAGAACATTCGATTCCGAGAGAAACATCTATATATTGAGTCGGCTCTGGTGCTTTCAATGGATCCGAATGCGCCTCCAAAGACAGGATAATGAGTGGCGCTCTTCCCAAGATTATTCACGTCATAAATCCTTCGTCAGCTCCAGCATTTGGTCATTAGATTCAATCCATGCTTCGAGGCGCCCCATCAAATCCGTCCACTGGATGTTGTATTCAATGTGGAAAGTATCCATGCAAAGAACTAAGGAATCAGGGTGACGACGGCCGTATAGTTCCATCCAGCGATTTGAAAAGTCCGTCCTATAGTCAGCGTGGTCGATCTTTGAATAGCCGGCGACCATTCCTTCATAGTTGGGATGAGCGCTCTCGCACAGGCCGGCATAAATTGCCATCAGACCAGGATACCGCTCTTCACATTTGGTCAGAATGGTCATGATATTGATCGACTGCAGTTCCGTAGAACCATCCCGCGAGCCGAGCAGTAGAGCTCCTGTTTTTTGCCCAAAAAGGTGAAAATCCAGCTTGCCGTCCAATACCTGTTGCATTAGCTGATTCAAGTAAATCAGGACAGCAAGCGACTCAAATCCGCTGCGGAGAAGAATTCGTGCCCCCAGACAGTGCCCTTGTCCAAGCAGTTGGTAGGATTGGGCCAACAAATCCTGAAGACGCCATGCAGCGGCCTCTCGAAGCATCCAGATGCGAAAGCAGCTGCGCCACTTATATACGACAGGATTGCGATTCAGTAATCCACTTACCGGAATCGATTGGACAAGTGATTCCTTCCAATCCGCCAAGTTCTGCTGGATGGCATCCATAAGATTCTCCAAGTTGGCTACCCCATTAGTCCTTCAGTTTTTTTAATACATCATCTCGAGCAGCCTGTCTCGCCTGGATATCGCTGATCTTTTGTTTGATACTCTGTACTGCTAGGTCCCGCTCTTTTTGAGAAATTTGCTTAATATTGACGGTCCGGCCATCGCGATCAATATGGATCGTCACTAGTTGATCCTCTTTAAAATAATAGCGGTGCATCTTTGAGTCTCTCACCAGCCAGCCCCCCTCCGACAATTTATATTTTAAATAATCTGTTCCCGCATCATCCTTACGGCATTCAATCGGTTTGTCCCAAGAATCCACCTTCTTTTTCGCTACACACCGCGCGTCGTATTGAGTTTCAGGAAGAAGAAACGAAATGCTTTCATAGGTTAATTTCTCAGGGGCTCTTTGATCTGGTGACAGATCCGTTTTGTAGCTGCCGTCGTCTAGGAAATAGTCCTTATATTCCAGCCGCAATGTTGCCCTCAGCGTTTTCACGCCCATGAACGTAGAGTCGCCTGTCCGAGCGCATTCAAAGCTGTCGTAGCCTGACTTACAGTCCTTAAATCCCATTTCTTTCGCTTGTTCAATACGCCCCGGAAGCTTGTACCCATCGAAATTGAGCATAGAAAACCGACGTACAGCCTCCGGCTTTTGTCCGCACCCGGAAACGCAAAAGAAGATTGCTATGGCTAGTAAGAATGGAGAGATTTTTTTGTTCATTTTTATTGAATTATTAAATGGTCAATCTTCTCGATTTTAAGGTCATATTATTGAATATGATATCCCCGCATAGGATGCATATAGATGAGTACACACATCTCACCCCGACATCATCAAATGCCTCAAACGTGCGGAATCCGCCATCGGCACCATGGCCGGCGCAATAAGCGAGAACGGGTGGCGCATCTGATATTCAATTTTGTGGTGCATTTACACGCCCTTAGGCGGCGCGTTTCGGTTGCAAGTAGATGGCGCGATTGAAGCGCTACTTCGTGGGGTGGTTAGAACGCAATGGCCTGGCGCGGTAGCTGCACATATTCAATGTAGATATCTCAATAATGTTTGAGCGAAAGTTTGTCATCTCGCTCGGTGTGACACGGGAAATGCAGCCAAGATAGTGCCGAACCGTCTTTATAAGGATTCGACACAATGAATAACGCTCTAGGACGCCCGAACACTCCCGCTGAGGTCGCTATCTCCCATATTCCGCAAGTCGGCTACGTCCGCCTTCCGCGAGTCTGTGCTGTTACTGGTCTAGCCCGCTCCACAATCTGGGCTTGGGTTCGCCAGAAACGCTTTCCAGCACCCACCAAACTTTCGGCACGCATGTCCGCATGGCGCGTGGAAGATCTTCATGCATGGCTAGCTGACCCAGTCGCTTGGCAGGCAAAGCAACAGGCGCGTATGGAGGGCTAGAAATGGATAGCAAGAAGCATATTGATTTAGCCGATGAAGCGGCACGGTTGACTTCCATTGTCATCCGCAGCCCACGTCAGGAGCGGGTATTGAAAGCTCTTTGGGAAGGAGCAGTTAGCCGCGAAGCCTTGGATCAAATCGCGGGGTGCAGCAACACTCCTGACCTCATCGCAGCCCTGCGCAAAAAAGGGTTGGAGATACCTTGTGAAATCATCACCATTCACGACCGTGATGGCAAGATTTCTCATCCAGGTCGCTACAGTCTTTCGTTCGAAGATCGCCTAAAAGTATCACCGTTGGTTGATGCGGGCGTCTTGAAAATTGGAGCATAGAGGATGTCTAGACAGGGAAAAGACCGCAAGCATTCCGTCTCTGTTTCTGGTCCTTGGCAACCCGTCCCTCTGAGTTTTTTGCGAAGCCGAGCATGTTCCTCTTTGTCCCCGCACGCGGCGAAATTACTGCTGGATTGCTTAGCAATACTAGGTCCAAATGCAACCAGAAATGGCGATATTTGTTTGGCCCCTAAGATCATGGAGCCACGCGGATGGACCAGCCGCAAGACCCTCGGAGAAGCCGTGAAAGAGTTGGAGGCCGCCAAGTTACTCTCGAAAACTCGGCAGGGTACACGGCTGGACTGTAGTCTTTTCGCCCTGACGCTTTATCCGCTGAACTGCGATTTACGCAAGCTCGATGTACGCCCGGGCAGCTACAGCACCAACGATTGGACAACAATCACCGAAGGATTGGATAGCCCTCCCACCGATGAAAGTCCCGCACGATGGAACCGCGTTCGGAAAATGAAGATTGAAGCCCCGCCAGGAAACAAAACTATTAATAGTCGTTCCATAGCGGAACAAACGTTGGAGAGGTGCTAGGGGAAAACATCAACTTTGTTCCGGCCAGGAACAAACCTGCCACTTTTTTAGCTATCGTTTGTTCCGCCACGGGGCACCTATCTAGATAAGCCATCTCCCGGAACGGCAAGTTGCTTAAGGCATGATCTACGCATAGGTAATACATTTTGATGACATGCGACAAGGCGGATAGCCTTTCGCTGTCATTGCTCTGTGCTTAGACCATATCCTTTCCATCCCTGTCGGCACTCCCACGCAACATAACGCGGGAAGTCGCTGGCTGACAGATCCGCCTCCGATGTCCCGTACCGAATAGAAATAATGGACATGAAGATAAGCAAATCCCGTGACGTCCTCCCGGATTTCCGAATATAGCTTTGCGCAGCCTTATTCATTTCGTCGCGAGGTACACCAACGCGGCGAGCTGAGTCGACCGCTACTGCTATGTCACGGCCCCAGTCCTCGCAGGAAAGGCTTTTTGCCTCGTCACGGTCTGATGGTGGGACTAACATCTGCTGAGAGAGCGATACCATTGGGGAGTCAGTGCCAGTCGCCTGAACTTTCGAGCCTGATGAAGAAGGATCACTCGCGGTGTCAGTCCACCCCAACCGGTACATGCAGTGTTTCAGGATCTCGTCTTGTTGACGCTTTGCTCGAAGCGCCGCACCAATTGCCACACCGTTAGACACGCCATTCTCAAACGCTGCGCCTGGATTGGGGATGGGTGCGACCTGAGCTCGATAAGTTCCTGTTTGAGGACCATTTGAACCTTGCACAGAAAACTGTCCTTGGACTGTGTAGCTCTGACTTTCTTGAGAATAGGTGCGCAGTGCGGGGATTGGTGCAATACCGGCAGCCACCTGTACGCAATATGCCTTATCCACCCCAAGCTGCCGCTCTCTTGCAATTGGATCAGGCAAACGAGAGTTGTACCAAGTAGTACCGCACCCTGACAGCATCAACACCGCGAACATTAGCGTCCCCAATATTCTCATCACCCCTCCTACCTATTCTGATTGAGATTTAAAAGCAGTAGATTTTAACTCTGTAGAGCTATAGATGGGTATAAGCGAACCTATACGGCATGAAAACGCCGTCTACCACTCCGCCTGTTAATGCTCGATACCGGATTTCGATGAATATAAAGCGCTACAGAGCTGAACGGCACATCAGCCAGGAGGCTCTGGCGGAGTTGGCCGATTTTCACCGCACCTATATTTCGCAATTGGAGCGATGCGTCACAAACATTTCAGTTGATGGATTGGAGCGCCTTGCATCAGCCTTAGGAGTGGACGTGCAGAATTTGCTTGAACCACCAGCAATTAACAATGTTGCATCCAGCCTACGAAAGTCGGTAAAAAAGTAAGCAATTGTCAGCAATTTTGAAGCCGCTCGCCCGCGAGAATGTAGACCAGTAGAGTGATGTAGGCGGCAAACGTCGCTTGGGGCAGCCAAGTAAATTTGACGGTATTTTTGACGGTATTCATTCGCCGCTAATTCGATAAACCCAGTATTTAAAAGGCTTCGAGCTCTATATGTGAATGACTCCGTCCCAAGCATTACTAAGCCCCTGTTTTACAGGGGCTTTTTTATTGGCATCTTCGATGCCGGCGTCCTTCCTGGGGCGCGCTCTTTCTCCGAAAGAGCCTGTCCCGCACCTCTCTTCCGGTCAAAGCTCCAGCGCAACACGAAAACAATCATTACTACGCATACCGGCCATAACGGCTGCCTAGGCATGCGTTGCCGCGGGATACTCCGTTGGAATCCGACCGACAAAAGAAAATGGCCGATGGCATCGCCACCGGCCACATTCAATTCGCATTCAATTGACCAGGCACGCGCTCAGAAGCCGATATCGTCCAGCGGCAATGAAGGATGTTCGCCGATGATCTTGAGCCGCCGGCCTTCCAGCAGCATGCGATGGAAATCGCCGGCCGGCACCGGGCGCGAGAAAATATAACCCTGCAGCTCGTTGCAGCCGGCTTCCTTGAGGAAGTTGAACTGCTTTTCGGTTTCCACGCCTTCGGCGATCACCTTGTGGCGCAACTGCTTGGCGATGCCGATGATGGCGCTGGCGATCGCGCAATCGTTGGTGTCTTCCGGGATGCCCATGGTGAACGAGCGGTCGATCTTCAGCGTATGGATAGGGAAGCGCTTGAGGTAGGACAGGCTGGAATAACCGGTGCCGAAATCGTCGAGGGAAATCGTGATGCCCAGGCTGCAAATCTTTTCCATGATGGAAATCACGCGGTCGGTGCTGTGCATCAGCATGCTTTCCGTGATTTCCAGTTCCAGCCATTCGCCGCCGAGCTGGTGCCGGCTCAGCGCCGCGCGGATGCGATCCGGCAGCGAACGGGTGAATTCGCGCGCGGTCACGTTCAGGGCGATGCGCATCGGCACCAGGCCGGCATCCTTCCATGAGCGCGCCTGCTTGCAGACCGCATCCAGCACCCAGTCGCTCAATTGCACGATCAGGCCGGTCTCTTCGGCGATGGGGATGAATTCGCCCGGCAGCAGCAGGCCGCGCTCCGGATGCCGCCAGCGCACCAGCGCTTCGGCGCCGGTGATGCCGCCGGTCAGCATGTCCACCTTCGGCTGGTAGTACAACAGCAGTTCGTTGTATTCGAAGGCATGCAAAAGGCCGGTCTCGATGCGCAGCAGGTCCAGCGTGTTGCGGTTCATCTCCTCGCTGTAGTACGCGTAACCGCCTTCGTTGTTCTCGCCGCCCTGCTTGGCGCGATACATGGCGATGTCGGCCAGGCGCAGCAGGGTTTCGGTATCGCAGGCATCTTCCGGATACATGCTCACGCCGATGCTGGCCCCTACCCGCAACTCATGGCCGTCGATGAAGAACGGCTCGTCGAACAGCGCCAGCAGCTTCTGCGCGACGAAGCCGGGGTGGTAATCCTTGTCGATGTCGAACAGCGCCACCGCGAACTCGTCGGCACCCAGGCGCGCCACCACATCCTGTTCGCGCAGCGCGCGGCGCAGGCGGATCGCCACCTCCACCAACAGCATATCGCCGGCCACATGGCCCAGCGTGTCGTTGATGGGCTTGAAGCGGTTCAGGTCGATGAACATCACGCAGCCGTGCATGCTGTCCTGCCGGGCTTCCTGCAAGGCTTGGTCGACGGTGCGCGTGAGCAGCGTGCGGTTGGGCAGGCCGGTGAGCGAATCGTAATAGGCCAGATGGTGGATCAGCTTCTCTGCGTTCTTGCGTTCGGTAATGTCGTTGAGGTAGCCGATCAGGCCGATCGGATTGCCGTGCTGGTCGCGCATGACCGATAGCGACAGGCTGGCCCAGAAGGTCTCGCCCGACTTCTTGCGGCGGCGCACTTCCATCTCCCGCCCGCCCTGCGCCAGGAACATATCGGCCAGCGAATCCTCTTCATCCTCATTCTCGTAGAGGAACAATACGTTGCGGCCGATGGCTTCCAGCGCGGTATAGCCGAACAGTTGCTCGGCGCCGCGGTTCCAGCTGGTGATGAAACCGGCCGGATCCATGGTGATCACCGACTCGTGCATCTGGTTCAGGATCTGCGCCTGCTGTTCCAGCTTGGCTTCGATCTGGTCGAGCGAACGCGCCCGTCGTTCGGTATCGGCCTGGCGCTGCAACAGGCGGCCGGTAAAGCCCGCCAGCATCGCCAGGCGCTGGCATTCCTGCGTGCTGTAAGTCGCGGCCGGATCGGGAAAGAGGTAATAGCCGAAATGTTCGCTGTCATGCCCGACTGCCTGCTTGAGCATATCCCCTTCCGGCGCCTGGCCTGACAGGTATTTACCGCCGGGACGCTTCAGGAAGCCGGAAGCGATCCCTCCCAGCGCCGCGGACAGCGCCGGCCCATGCAGGTTCTGCAGCGCGTCCAGCAATGCCGAACAACATGCCAGATCGTCGGTGCTAACGGAGGAGATCATCGATTCAGGCCTCTGTGCTGACTCTGGTTGCCCAGCCAAAGGCCTCCAGCAGGCATTCGCAATATATCCTGGCGTCGAGGCCGGCGGCCTCCAGGTCGGCATGCCGCAGGGGAATGCGGCTGTATTCGGAACGTTCCACCACATCGAGCAGCTTGCCCAGCCTCCCGGTGCGGGCGGTCAGCGCATTGACGATATCCGCCGGCAGCTTGAGCGGCTCGATGATGTCTTGCAACGGCATGCCCAGCAGGATGTCGAGCAGCGAAAACATGCCGGTGATGAAGGCGCGGTCGAGCTCCTCGCGGGTGCAATCGACCCGCTGCGCCATCGACTCCATCATCGCCGCGCGCGCTGCCGCGCGCGGCAACAGGGGATTGGCCGACTCGTCGCCCGGGAAGCGCGCATACAGCAGCAGTTGCAGCCAGCGCTGCAACTGGCGCCGCCCCAGCAGGTTGATGGCCTGGGTGAAATTGGTGATGTGCGCCGAAAAGCCGAAAGCGGCCGAGCTGACCAGCTTGAAGAGCTGGTAGGACAACGCGGGATCCTGCTTGAGCAGCGACTCCAGTTCGCCCGCATCGGCATCGCGCGCGACCAGCCCCAGCAGCTTCAAAAGGCGTGCGCGGGAGATCGAATTCTTTTGCGAGAGGCGGCTGTCGGGATGCAGCGCATAGTCGCCGGCAAACCAGCGAAAACCTTCCGTGCGGCAGCGATCGAACTGGATCGCATCGCCGATGTTTTCCGCCAGGTGCGGTCCGCGCAGGCGGTGCAGCCATTGCGCCGCATCCGGCAAGCGGCCTACGCTGGCGTCAAGCGCGAGCGACTCGACAAAAGGAAACATGGCCGCGCCCTGCGCGGGCAAGCCATCGGCGATGATCGAAAAGCCGCGGCTGTAAAGCCAGTCCAAAGCATCGATCTTGCCGGGATCGACGCAATGCTCGACCGGTACGCGCAAGGCAATCTGCCCCTGGGGAATGGGATGGGCGAACTCGGGCGCGAATACCGCAGGATCCCGGACCGGGATGATGCATGCCAGCCCGCCCAGCGCATCATGCAGCTTGAACTCGTTGAATAGACGGGACAGCAGCGCACTGCCATCCTCGTCAATGGGTGAGATGTGCAGAGACAGCGCAGTCCATACGTGATGAACGTCGGCTACAGGCTGTAAAAACACGAGAGGAAAAGAGACGCTTTTATCCTGGACAGCCATATTCTTTTATCGTTGGCGCCCCTCTTCTTATTGTTTGGGGCACTCATCCATGATGAAAAACCCTTAAAAGTTTCCCAACAGAATTCTTAATGAAATTCAAACTTTCTCAAATATACCTGATAAAAATAGCCTTGCAAGCAAGCTTTAATCCGACAGGAAAATTTCTTGCAAATCATTAAGAAAACGCCGGCCCAGTTCCGTTGGGCGAATCAAGGCGTGATCGCGATACAACATCCCTTTTTGTTCGGCCAGGTCCAGCTGCGGCTGGATCTGGTTCAGGCCCATGCCGGTGCGTTCGGCAAACAGGTTCGGCGCAAACCCTTCGGTCAGGCGCAGCGCATTGAGCATGAATTCGAATCCCAGGGCGTTGCGCCCGATCTCGGCTTCTTCCTGGATCGGCGCGCCGGCGCGGATCTGTTCCAGATAGGTCTGGGGATGCTTGTAGCGCGCCTGGCGCACGATGCGGTGCGGGAAGGACAATTTCGAATGGGCGCCGGCGCCGATGCCCAGGTAATCGCCGAATTGCCAGTAATTGAGATTGTGCCTGGCGCGCCGCTTGGGCTGGGCATAGGCCGATACCTCGTAGTTGGCATAACCGGCCGCCGAGGTCAGTTGCGCGATCATGTCTTGCATGTCGGCGCTGGCGTCGTCGTCCGGCACCGCCGGCGGGAACTTGGCGAACAGCGTATTCGGCTCCAGCGTCAGGTGGTACAGCGACAGGTGCGGCGGCGCGAAGGCGAGCGCGGTCTCGACATCGGCGCGGGCTTCGGCCAGCGTCTGCGACGGCAAGGCGTACATCAGGTCGAGGTTGAAGTTATCGAAGTTGGCGTGCGCAATCTCCACCGCCTTCAAGGCCTGCGCGCCGTCGTGGATACGGCCCAGCGCCGCCAGATGGCCGGCATTGAAACTCTGGATGCCGATCGACAGGCGATTGATGCCGCTGGCGCGGTAGGCGCGGAATTTCTCGGCTTCGAAGGTGCCGGGATTGGCTTCCATCGTGATCTCGATGTCGCTGTCGAACGGCAACAAGGTGCGCACATCCGACAGCAGACGATCCAGTCCGGCCGCCGACAACAGGCTGGGCGTGCCGCCGCCGATGAAGATGGTGGCGATCTTGCGGCCCCAGATCAGCGGCAGCGCCATTTCGAGATCGGTGCGCAAGGCGTCCAGGTATTCCTGCTCCGGGAAACTGCCCTTCACTTCATGCGAATTGAAGTCGCAATACGGGCATTTGCGCACGCACCACGGAAAGTGCACATACAGCGACAGCGGCGGCAAAGCCGTCAGCTGCAGGCTGCCCGGCTTCAGGAACGCCAGCGCGGCCTGGGCCGGGCCGCCCTGCGCCGGCCCGGCGGGTAGCTTGGCGGCAACCGGTTTGATCGGGATCATTTCAGCTTCTCTACCAATGCACGCAATGCCTGCCCCCGGTGGGAGACGGCGTTCTTCTCGGCCGCGCTCAATTGCGCGGCGGTCTTGCCCAATTGCGGCAACAGGAAATACGGGTCGTAACCGAAACCGCCCTCGCCGCGCGCGTCGGCCACGATTTCGCCCTTCCATACGCCATCGGCGATCACTGGCTGGGGATCGTCGGCGTGGCGCACATAGACCAGCACGCAATAATAATAAGCCGACTTGTCGGCATGCGCGGCCAGATCCTTGACCAGCTTGGCGTTATTGGCGGCGTCCGATTTCGGCTCGCCCGCATAGCGCGCCGAATACACGCCGGGGGCGCCGCCCAGGGCGTTGACGCATACGCCGGAATCGTCGGCCAGCGCCGGCAGGCCGGTCAGGCGGGCCGCGTGGCGGGCCTTGGCGAGCGCATTCTCGACAAAGGTGCCGAACGGCTCTTCCGCTTCCGGCACGTCGAATTCGCCCTGCGCGCGCACGTCGAAACCGATGTCGCCCAGCAGGCTGGCGAACTCCTTGAGCTTGCCGGCGTTGTTCGACGCCATCACGATCTTTTGCTTGGTATTCATACTTTGATTGGGTGGTATTGGCATGGCATTGCGCCGGTGCAATGAAAAACGCCATGTCGTCGGTGCAACATGGCGTTAACAGGTTCTTATGCGATGTGCGCATTGTAAAACGATTCACGCGCCATCGCAGGATAGCCGGCAATCAGAGGCCCAGCGCCTGCTTTTGCAAGGTATTGAGCGTGGCGATGCCCTGCTGGGCCAGGTCCAGCAGGCTGTTCAGGGTAGCGCGGTCGAATGCCGCGCCTTCGGCCGTGCCCTGCACTTCGACGAAATGGCCGGCATCGGTCATCACCACATTCATGTCGGTGTCGCAGTCGGAATCTTCCAGGTAGTCCAGATCCAGTACCGGCACGCCCTGGTAGACGCCCACCGAGATGGCGGCCACGAAATGCTTGAGCGGGATCGATTCCACCAGCCCGCGCGACTTGAGCACCGAAAACGCATCGTAAGCCGCCACCATGGCGCCGGTGATGGCGGCGGTGCGGGTGCCGCCGTCGGCCTGCAGCACGTCGCAATCCAGGTGCAGCGTGCGTTCGCCGAAGGCTTCCAGGTCGAACGCGGCGCGCAATGCGCGGCCGATCAGGCGCTGGATCTCCTGCGTGCGGCCGGACTGCTTGCCCTTGGCGGCTTCACGGTCCATGCGCGTATGCGTCGAGCGCGGCAGCATGCCGTACTCGGCGGTCAGCCAGCCCTGGCCTTTCCCCTTGAGGAAACCTGGCACCTTTTCTTCGATGCTGGCGGTGCACAGCACGCGGGTGTCGCCGAACTCGACCAGCACCGAACCTTCGGCATGCTTGGTGTAATGGCGCGTCAAGCGCACCTCGCGCAGTTGCGAAACGGCGCGGGCGCTGGGGCGATGGGATGATGTCATGCTCGGTCCTTGTCTTGTCTACCGGAGGGATGGCGGCAATCGTAAAACCGCCAATGTCGATGTTTTGATAGCGCTGGGCTGCCAATCTTCTTTAAAATGCGGGATCCGATGAGGCGATGCCGCCCGGTCCGCCGGCGCGGCAACAGCAACCGCCGCAACCGCATTTTGCAAAACCGGCATTGTAAAGGATGGCGGGCCGCCTGCGCGGCATCGCCGCTCATCACCATCACCCGCCAACGCACGGCCGCCGCCGACTGCGGCAAGGGCAAACACACCGGAGCCAGAATTTGACCATCTACAGCATGACCGGCTATGCCGTCACCACCCGTGAAACCGCTGCCGGCACGGTCACCGTCGAAATCAAGAGCGTCAACTCGCGCTTCCTCGACCTGCAGTTCCGCATCAATGACGACCTGCGCGCGGTCGAACCGATGCTGCGCGAAGCCATCATGAGCCGCCTGGTGCGCGGCAAGGTGGAATGCCGGCTGAGCTTCGGCCGCAAGGTGGCGACCGGCAACACCCAGGCGCTCAATGCCGGCGTGGTAGGCAGCTTGTCTATCCTGCAAGACCAGTTGCGCGCCCAGTTCCCTGACGCCGCGCCGCTGTCGATCAACGAGCTGCTGCGCTGGCCGGGCGTCATGGAAGAAGCCGAAATCAGCCAGGAAACCCTGCAGGCCGACATCCTGGCCGCCATGCAGCAGACGCTGGCGGCTTTCATCGACACCCGCGCGCGCGAAGGCGCGGCGCTGCAGGCGGTGATCCTGGCCCGCGTCGACGCGATGGAAGCCATCGTGGCCCGCATCACGCCGCTGGTACCGCAACTGATCGAGCAATTCCAGCAAAAGGCGACCGAGCGCATGAGCGAGGCGCTGGGCCTGGCATTGCAGTCCAACGGCGCATCGGCGCCGCTGCTCACGCGCGAAGAATCGCTGGAGCGCATCCGCCAGGAAGTCACCCTGTATGGCATCCGCATCGACATCGCCGAAGAACTGGCGCGCCTGTCGGCCCACCTGGCCGAGACGCGCCATATCCTGAAAAAAGGCGGCCAGGTCGGCAAGCGCCTGGATTTCATGATGCAGGAGCTCAATCGCGAAGCCAATACCGTCGGTTCGAAGGCGGCCATGAAGGAACTGGCCGACGCCTCGATGGAATTGAAGCTGCTGATCGACCAGATGCGCGAGCAAGTGCAGAATCTGGAGTAAGTGCAATGGCAGCAAAACGCCTTGGCGCCTCTTGATGCCTCTAATCCATTGGATTAGAATACATCATGCACGAAGTTCCACACAGCATCGCCGAACTGCCCACCTACATCCGCCTGGCCGACAAGCTCCTGAGTGCGCAAGAACGTCAGGATTTAATCAGCTACCTGGCCCAACATCCCAAGGCCGGCGACCTCATGGAAAGCACCGGCGGCGTGCGCAAGCTACGCTGGCGTCGTGGCGCGCAAGGCAAGAGCGCGGCACGCGAGTCATCTACTATTACCACGACGACCTCATGCCTCTATACCTGCTGACGCTCTTTGCCAAGGGCGACAAAGCCAACTTGAGCAAGGCCGAGCGCAACGAACTGGCTGGCCTGGTGAACGTGCTGGTGGATATCTGGAAAGGAAGGGCAACATCATGAGCAGCGCATTCGACAGCATCAGGCAAGGACTGCAAGAAGCCATCGTTCACGCCAAGGGCGACGAGCAGAACGTACGCGTACATCGCCCCCGCGCAATCGACGTGAAGGCCGTGCGCGCCAAGGTGGGCATGACCCAGGAACAATTCGCCGCCCGCTTCGGCTTTTCCACCGCGACCCTGCGACACTGGGAGCGCGGCGACCGTACCCCGCACGGCCCTGCGCTGGTGTTGCTCAACGTGATAGAGCGCAACCCGCAAGCCGTTATCGAAGCATTGGCCTGAATCGCCGGATACCCGGTAACAGAGTATCCGCGCCAGCGCCAGGCGCCGACCGACACAACAAAAAACACTGAGAATCACATGCCAGCTAAAACCCCTACTTCCGGCAGCCTGTTCATGGTGGTCGCCCCCTCCGGCGCCGGCAAATCGACCCTCGTCAACGCCCTGCTGAAGCAGGAACCGGCCATCAAGCTGTCGGTTTCCTACACCACCCGCGCGCCCCGTCCGGGCGAGGAGCATGGCCGCGAATACTATTTCACCAATGCCGAAGACTTCCTCAAGCGCCAGGCCGAAGGCGAATTCCTGGAATGGGCCGAAGTCCACGGCAACTATTACGGCACTTCGCGCCTGATGATCGCCGACCAGATCGCCAACGGCACCGACGTGCTGCTGGAAATCGACTGGCAAGGCGCCCAGCAGGTCAAGAAGCAGTTCAGCAACGCCATCGGCATCTTCATCCTGCCGCCCTCGATCGCGGCCCTGGAAGAGCGCCTCAAGAAGCGCGGCCAGGACGAACCGCATGTCATCACCCGCCGCATCCTGGCCGCCGGCGGCGAAATCGCGCACTCTCCAGAGTTCGAATATGTTATTATCAATCAAGAGTTTGCCGTCGCTTTGTCAGAGCTGACGGCGATTGTCCAAGCAGCCCGCTGCCGTTTTCCGCAGCAAGCCGCCCGCAATGCTTATTTGTTTACCCAGCTAGGCATCCACGCCACCTGAACGGCGTCCCGAACAAACCGGCGCCGGCATCGCTGCCAGGACATTCCACCCATTCCAAGCAAGACCGTCACACAGGAGTTTTACATGGCCCGCATCACCATCGAAGATTGCCTCAAGCAAATCCCGAACCGTTTCCAACTGACCCTGGCCGCGACCTACCGCGCCCGCCAGTTGCTGCAAGGCCATACCCCCAAGGTTGACGCCAAGGACAAGCCGACCGTCACCGCGCTGCGCGAAATCGCCGCCGGCAAGGTCGGCCTGGAAATGCTGAAAAAGGTTCCGGCCTGATCCTTGTCCGTCCATGAAGCTGATAACGGTAAAGCATGAGCCTCACCCCCACCGAATCCACGTTATCAGCAACTCCCAGCACCAGCACTAAACGAGCAGCCGGTTCCGGCCGCTCGCATTCCCCGAACGAAGCGCCCCCCGCCGCCCATAGCGGCGTGGCGACGTTCGCCCACCTCACGCCCAAGCTCGAAGAGTACCTGACGCCTTCCGAATTGAAGAAGGTCAAGGAAGCCTATCGCTTTGCCGATGAGATGCACCTGGGCCAGATGCGCAAGTCGGGCGAGCCTTATATCTCGCATCCGCTGGCGGTGGCCGAAATCTGCGCAGAGTGGAAGCTCGATGCGCAGGCCATGATGGCGGCCTTCCTGCACGACGTCATGGAAGACCAGGGCGTCAAGAAGGAAGAACTGATCGAACGCTTCGGCGCGCCGGTGGCCTCGCTGGTGGACGGCCTGTCCAAGCTGGACAAGATCGAATTCCAAAGCCAGGTCGAAGCGCAGGCGGAAAACTTCCGCAAGATGTTGCTGGCCATGGCGCGCGACGTGCGCGTGATCCTGGTCAAGCTGGCCGACCGCCTGCACAACATGCGCACGCTGGGTTCGATGCCGCCCGAGAAGAAGCGCCGCATCTCGCGCGAAACCATGGAAGTCTACGTGCCCATCGCGCACCGCCTGGGCCTGAACAACATCTATCGCGAACTGCAGGAACTGTCGTTCGCCCACCTGTATCCGCTGCGCCACCGCACCCTGCACAAGGCGGTCAAAGCCGCGCGCGGCAACCGCCGCGAAGTCGTGACCAAGATCATGGAATCGGTCACCAGCACGCTGATCGCCGCCGGCATCCCGGCCCAGGTCGACGGCCGCGAAAAGACCCTGTACGGCATCTACCGCAAGATGCGCAACAAGCACCTGTCGTTTTCCCAGGTGCTGGACGTGTATGGCTTTCGCGTGGTGGTGGACAGCTTCGCCAACTGCTACGTGGCGCTGGGCACCCTGCATTCGCTGTTCAAGCCGATGCCGGGCAAGTTCAAGGACTACATCGCCATTCCCAAGCTCAACGGCTACCAGTCGCTACACACCACGCTGATCGGCCCCTACGGCACGCCCGTCGAGTTCCAGATCCGCACCAGGGAAATGCACCGCGTGGCCGAGTCGGGCGTGGCCGCGCACTGGCTGTACAAGGACGACGAAGGCAGCCTGACCGACCTGCAGCAGCGCACCCATGCCTGGCTGCAATCGCTCCTGGATATCCAGAAGCAGACCGGCGATTCGGCCGAGTTCCTGGAGCACGTCAAGGTCGACCTGTTCCCGGATTCGGTCTACGTCTTCACGCCCAAATCCAAGATCATCGCGCTGCCGCGCGGCGCCACGGCGCTGGATTTCGCCTACAGCATCCACACCGACATCGGCGACCAGACCACGTCGGTCATCATCAACCACGAACCGGCCCCGTTGCGCACCGAGCTGCATAACGGCGACATCGTCGAGGTCATCACTTCGCCGACTTCGCGCCCCAGCCCGAACTGGCTCGGCTACGTCCGTACCGGCAAGGCGCGCTCGGCCATCCGCCATCGCCTGCGCACCGCCAACATGGCTGAATCGCAGTCGGTCGGACGCCGCCTGCTGGGCAACGCCCTGCACACGCTGGGCATCGATCCCGAACTGCCGACGCATATCGTCGAACGGCTGCTCAACGAGTCCAGCGCCAAGACCATGGATGACCTGTATGCCGAAATCGGCATCGGCACCCGCATGGCGCCGCTGGTGGCGCGCCATATCATGGGCATGATGGATGCCGGCACCAACGTTCCGCAGCTCGACCCCGAAGGCCAGATGCTGCCCAACAAACCCGATCCGGTGGTCATCACCGGCAGCGAAGGCGCCTCGGCCCAGCTCTCCCCCTGTTGCATGCCGATCCCGGGCGACCGCCTGACCGGCTATCTCAAGGCCGACCAGACATTGATCGTCCATACGCAGGAATGCGAGACCGCCAAGCGCCTGCACGAGAAGGAACCCGATCGCTGGATCGAGCTGGTCTGGGGCCATGACCTCAACCGCCGCTTCGATTGCCGCATCACCATCCTGATCCATAACCGGCGCGGCACGCTCGCGCGCATCGCCGCCGAAATCGGGGAATCGGACGCCAACATCGTGTCGGTCAGCATGGACGACGATGGCGGCGCCTCGATGAAATACCTGCGCTTCACCATCCAGGTCGAAGATCGCGTGCATCTGGCGCGCACCATGCGCGGCATCCGCAAGATCGACAGCGTGGCCCGCATCCTGCGTGAGCGGGGCTAGGCCCTTAAGGCTGCTTGCCCCCCCCAAGACCGAAAAACGCCCGCAAATGCGGTAATGCCGTTCAGTTAAGCACTGAACGGCATTTGTGTTTGTGGAGGTTTGCGCAGTCCAGACTCCGTTCGCCCTGAGTAGCTGCGCAGCAGCGTATCGAAGGGCAGTCAAGAGCGCTGACGCTGACACGCTGGCTTCGATACGGCCCTGGCGGGCCTACTCAGCCCGAACGGGGTCTGTGATGAGTGCTTCAGAATAAGCCTTAACTGAACTGCATTACCGCATTTGCGGGCGTTTTGCCGAGCGAACCGCTTAAGGCCGGTATCAGATCACCGCCTTTTCCACGCCCTCGCGTCTTTGCAATTCCGATACAGCCTCTGCGCCGCCAGCCTGCCCCTTCTTGGCTGCATCCTCCCGCGCGAAATGCTCCTGGCATACCTGCTCCCCCTTATCGGCAATCCCGCGCGCCAGCTTGTCGGCAAAGAATTCGATCAAGGCGCTGACCGCGGTGGGAAGCTGGCGGCGGTGGACATACACGGCATACAGCCCCATCGCATCGCGCTGGTAGTCCGGCAGGATATGCACCAGCGTACCGTTGCGCAGGTCTTCTGAAGTCAGCATAGTCGGCAACAAGGCGATGCCATGGCCGGCGCGCGCCGCGCGCAACTGCCCTTGCGCGGTGTTGACGCAGAGCCGCGGATTGACGCGCACGCTTTCCATCCCTTGCGGCCCTTCCAGTTTCCAGGTGGTGTGATGCGGCGCCGGCGATGCCGCCAGGCAGGTATGGCCGATCAGGTCGGCCAGCGTATGCGGCGTGCCGAAGTGCTCCAGGTAACGCGGGCTGGCCACCAGGCCGCGATGGCTGTCCACCAGCTTGCGCGCCACCAGGCTCGAATCCGGCAGGATGCCGCCGCGAAAAGCCAGGTCGATGCCTTCGGCGATCAGGTCGGCGCGGCTGTCGCTGAGCACGAATTCAAGCTGTACCTTGGGATACAAGCGCATGAACTCATGCATCCACTCAATGGAAAAATTATCGAAGAAGTCGACCGGCGCCGCCACGCGCAGGCTGCCGGACGGCTCCCCGCTGCTCTCGCTCAGGCTGGCGCTGGCGTATTCGATGTCTTCCAGGCCGGGAGCGCAGCGCTCGAAGAACTCGCGCCCGGCGGCGGTCATATTGAGCTGGCGCGTGGAACGCTGCAGCAGGCGCACGCCCAGTTCGGCCTCCAGCGCCTGCAAGCGGCGGCTGATGGTATTGGAGGGCATGGCCAGCCGGCGCCCGGCCGCGGCAAAGCTGCCGGCCCGCACCACGTGGACGAAAAGCCAGATATCGTTCAGATCAACCATCATCATTACCCATAAAAATGGATCAGTGAAATGACATTCTCGCATCTACTGATGCGAATGAAAACTGGATAAGCTTCTTTCATCGCCGCCAGCAAAGCCAGGGACCACCCCTGGCAGGAAGCAACGATACCGTCAAACCGCTTCTCCCGCTGCCGGCGCCGCATTGCCCCCTTCCCAAGGCATCCCCTTGGGCAATGAAGACAACCGATGCCGTTGCCATCCAGATAAGCGCAACAGCATGCCACCGAAAGGAAAGACCATGAGCACCTTGTTGCATATCGACTCCAGCGCCCGCGCCAGCGGCTCCATCTCGCGCCAACTGAGCGCCTCCTTTGCCCAGCAATGGCTGGCGAAGAACCCCGCCGGCCGCATCATCCATCGCGACCTGGCCAGCGACGCGCTGCCGCATATCACCGAAGCGCTGCTGGGCGCCTACTTCACCCCGGCCGAGAACCGCAATGCGCAGCAAGCCGAGCTGATCAAGCAATCCGACCAGCTGGTCGACGAGCTGCTGGCGGCCGACACCCTGGTCATCGGCGTGCCGATGTACAACTTCGCGCCGCCCTCCACGCTCAAGGCCTGGATCGACCACGTATTCCGCGCCGGCCGCACTTTCCGCTACACCGAGAACGGCCCGGTCGGACTGGCCACCGGCAAGAAGGCCATCGTGATCCTGTCGCGCGGCGGCATGTATTCCGAAGGCCCGATGGAAGCGCTGGATTTCCAGGGCAAGTACATCAAGAGCGCGCTGGCTTTCATCGGCATCACCGACGTCGAGCTGGTCATCGCCGAAGGCGTGTCGATGGGTGACGAGTCGGTCAAAAAAGCCCTGGCCAGCGCACAGGAAAAGATCGCCGCGACTGTCTGATTTTCCCTCCCGCCATCATTGGCCGGGTCGGTACCGGGGTGAGCCGTTTACAACGGTTCACCCCGGTTTCATTTCTCCCTCCGCCATGCCGGTTCCGGGCAATGGCACCCTATCCTTTGCGCATCTGGCCGGACAACAACACCTGCTCCCCTACAAAACCAGAAAAATTTGCCGAATAACAATAAAAAAGACAAACTGACGGCCTTCTCGGCGTCTTCATCCCTCATCAACAATCCTCCAAATGCGGTTCAATGGCAGCCTGATTCATCATTCACGCCACACCGAGGTTTTCCAAAATGTTGCAATTAGATTAATATAAGCGCCGCCTTTACAAAATTTTCTATTGGGCATTTAAGTATTTTCGTCTTCGCTCATGAACAGCCATCTGGTATTGACTGAGATGAGAACAAGAAAAATCGCGAGAAAATAGCCTCCAATTATTCAGAATTCACTCACGGGAGTTCAATTTGCGCCATCACTTCATCCAATGGCTAATCGCAACGCTTCTGCTGTTCTCTCTCAGCTTTGCCAGCTTTGCCCAGGTTCCCTCCGATCCCACCAAAACCGGGGAACTCATGTCGGCGCCGCCTGGCACGCTTTCCACACTGGGGCTTCCCTCCTCGACCGTCACCGATGCCCGTACCGGCCCCGGCGACGTGCTGCGCGTGACCGTATTCGGCCAACCCGACCTGTCTGCTGAAGTCGGCGTCAATGACAAGGGCATCCTGACCTTGCCGCTGATCGGCGGCGTTGACGTCAACGGCCTGACCACCAGCGAGATCGGAAAG
Source organism: Herbaspirillum sp. SJZ106 (assembly GCF_006715495.1). GTDB lineage: Bacteria > Pseudomonadota > Gammaproteobacteria > Burkholderiales > Burkholderiaceae_D > Herbaspirillum. The sequence goes on along the minus strand of NZ_VFNI01000004.1, from coordinate 265,728 downwards.
AAGATCGCCCGCGCCTTGCGCGACGGCGACTTCCTGAAGAACCCGGAAGTGTCGGTGGAAATCGTCCAGATGCGCAGCCAGATGGTTTCCGTTCTGGGTGAAGTCAGCCGTCCCGGCCGTTATCCTATTCCGGGCCATCTCAGTGTGCTTGAGCTGATCGCCATCGCCGGCGGCCTGACGCAGAATGCCGACCAGACCGTCACCCTGCTGCGCCGCGACAACGATCCCAAGAAAAGCGAATCCGACCTGCGCATTCCCATCCTCCTGGGCGAAACCGGCGTCACCGACCGCAAGACGCTGGATGTCGAGATGCGGCCCGGCGACGTCATCTACGTCAACAAGAAAAAACAGTTCTACATCCATGGCGAGGTCAACCGCCCCGGCGCCTATCCCATGGAACCGGAGATGAACGTCATGCGCGCCATCTCCCTTGGCGGCGGCATGACCCAGCGCGCCTCCAAGCGCCGTATCTTTATCAACCGGGAAGTCCCTGACAAGGGCATCCAATCGACCAAGGCCGCGCTGACCGATCCGGTACAACCGGGCGACGTTGTCTTTGTCGACGAGAGCCTGTTCTAGCACACGACGCAATAGCGCATGACCACCCGCCCCACCTATCACAACGACAAGGCTTCACTGTGAACGCGCAGACACCTGAAACCGGCTTAAGCTCAAACCAGCTTGCCGCGATGATCTCCGCCGCACGCGGTACCATTTTCAAGACGCTGGCCGTGGTGGTCATCGCCACCACGGCCATCACGCTGATGATGCCCAAGACGTATACCGCCTCCTCGGACGTCTTCATCGACTACAAGACCAACGATCCGATCAATGGCCGCTTGTTCTCGCCCATCATGGACGAGAGCTACATGCAGACGCAATTCGACATGATCCGCAGCCAGGCGGTCGCCGAAAAGGTGATCGACTCGCTGGGTCTGGAGCGTACCGCCCAGTACCAGGAAAGAGCAAAGCAGCATGGCGACGCGCGCGCGCATTCCCAACTGGTCAAGCGCATCAACGAAGATACCCAGGTGGTGACGCGCCGCTCCAGCCGCGTGATCGAAGTCGACTACTCCGCCGGCACCCCCGAACAGGCCCGCGACCTGGCCAACGCCGTGGTCAACGCCTATATCGAACTGAGCCAGCAAATCGCCTCCAGCTCGGCGCGCTCGCGCCGCGAGCAATACAACGCCCAGCTTGAACACTTGCGCAAAGAAGCCGATTCCATCCAGCAAAAGCTGACCAAGTACCAGCAGGAAGTCGGCATCATCGATCCCAATGAGCGCAACGACCTCGAATCGCGCCAGCTCGGCGACCTGATGACGTCGCTGATCGCGGTCCAGAATGCGCAGCAGGAAGCCGCGGCGCGCAACAAGGCAACGCAAGGCCTGCTCAAGAGCGGCGTCAAGGTCGACGACCTGCCCGAGGTCGCCGAGCGCACCAACATCAACGATATGAAATCCAAGCTGAGCGACGCCGACCGCCGCCTGGCCGAAGTGCAGGAAGTCCTGGGCGGCAAGCACCCCAAGACGCTGGCGCTGCTGGCCGAACGCAATGAGCTGATGGCCCGCATCAACCGCGAATCCAGGGGCGCGGTAGAAGCTCAGCAGATCGACACGCGCCGCCTGCAAATGCAAGAGCAAACGCTCAAGGCCCAGGTGGAAGCGCAGAAAGCCAAACTGCTGGAGCAAAAGCAGCACCGCGACACCATCACCTCGTACCAGCGCCAGCTGGAGAGCGTCGAACGCGTCTACAACACCGCCTTGCAGAAATACGATGAGATCCTCATGGCCAGCAATATCAGCACGCCGGACCTGAATGTGCTGCGCGTGGCGGAAGCGCCCAGCACCCACTCAAAACCCCTGCTGCTCAAAAATATCGCCGCCAGCATCGTGGCCGGCCTGGGCATCGGGCTATGCCTGGCCCTGCTGCTCGAATTGAGCACCCGCCGCCTGCGCTGCCGCGACGACCTGGCCCGCAGCCTGCGCGTTCCGGTCATCGGCCATATCGGCTTCCAATAAGAAGGTCTTCCATGAACGATACCTCTCAAGCCGCGCAACAAACCACGGGACCGAGCGACAAGATGGGCGCGCGCTTCATCACCGCCGGCCTGCTCACCGAGGAACAGGTCGCCCGCGTGGTCGAGCTGCAAAACTCGGCCGGCATCCGCTTCGGCGAAGCGGCCGTGCGCCTGAACTACCTGACCGAACAGAACGTGCAGATGGTGCTGTCGGAACAGTTCAACTACGCCACCGCCCTGCTGCCGCGCGACAACCTCGACAAGTCGCTGGCGATCGCCCACGCTCCCTTCGGCATGGAAGCCGAAGCCATCCGCCAGATCCGCGCCGAATTGTCGATCCGCCTGGCCGGTCCGGATGGCAAGGAAAAGATCGCCTTCGCGCTGGTCAGCCCGAACGAAAAGGAAGGCAAAAGCTACCTGGCCGCCAGCCTGGCCCTGGCGTTCTCGCAAATGGGCAAGCGCACCTTGCTGATCGACGCCAACCTGCGCGCGCCACGCCAGCACGAACTGTTCTGCCTGGACAACAAGGATGGACTCTCGACCGTCCTGGCGGGCCGCTCCCAACTGAGCCATGGCCAGAATGCGCCGGGATTTCCGCACCTGCGCGTCCTCTGCGCCGGCCCGACGCCGCCCAATCCGCTGGAAATCCTGCTGCAGCCGGCCCTGGGCAACCTGATCGACAAGCTGGCAGCGGATATCGACGTCATCATCGTCGACACCCCGGCCGCCGCCGCTTCGTCGGATGCGCAAACCATCGTCCAGCAGGTCGGCGCCTGCCTGCTGGTCGGCCGCCAGCACTTCACCCAGCTGGAGGAGTTGCGCCAGGCCGAAACCCAGATCGGCACCGCCGGGGCGCAAGTGATCGGCACCATCTACAACCAGTTCTCCGACGAGACGGTACCGGCCAATGGCAACAAATACTGGCATTACCTGAAAAAATGGCTGAGCGGACCGCGCCAGAAGTAAGCGGCAAGCGGCTGCTGCGGCATTCGCTGGCGTCGCTGGTCGACCAGGCGCTGCTGAGCGGCCTCAACTTCGCCCTTGGGCTGGTCCTGATCCGTCTGGCGACCAAGGAATCCTACGGCCTGTACTCGCAAATGTACGTCGCCGGCATTTTCGCTTCCACCGTCCTCGAATCGCTGATCACCGGGCCGCTGACAACCATCGCCCCCGGCAAGACCGAGTCGCAGAGGGCGCACTTGATTGCCTGCCTGCACCGTTTCCAATGGCAATTGAGCGCCCTGCTGGCCATCCTGTTCGGCCTCGCCAGCATTGCTGTCGGCCATTACGCCGGCGTGCCGGAATCCTTGCCCGCGCTGGGCCTCGCCTTCGCCGTCTATGTCTTCGCCAACGCCCTGCGCGAATACCAGCGCAGCCTGAACTTCATCGAAGGCCTGCCGCGCCGCGTGCTGCGCATCGACCTGGCCTACGCGCTGGCGGTGGCAGCCGGCGTGGCGCTACTGCTGGCAAGCGGCCACTTCACCGTGCCCGGCATCCTGCTGGTGCTGGGGCTGGCCAATGCGGTCGGTTTCTGGCGCAACGCCGGAAACCGCCCTACAGCCGCACCGCCATCCATCCAGGAACAGCGCGCGGCGATTGCCGACATGTGGCGGCGCGGTCGCTGGGCCCTGCCCGGCGCGCTGGTCGCCTGGGCCACCAACTACAGCTACCTCTATCTTGCCGCCGCCTCGCTGGGCCTGGCCGCCTCGGCCGAACTCAATGCTTCGCGGCTGCTGCTGATGCCGATCGCGCTGTCGGTCATGGCCTGGTCGCGCATCGCCCGGCCGATGGCCAGCCGCCTGTTCTGCGCACGCGACTGGAAACGCCTGGACCGCCTGGCCTGGGTCTCGGTAGCCGGCATCGAAATCGTGACCATACTGTACGTCAGCCTGCTGTGGCTGGCGCTTCCCTGGCTGGAGGCGCACGTGCTGGGCGCGAAATACCAGGGCGTGGAAGCCATGGTGCTGGCATGGGGCGCCTATTTCGCCATCAACGCCGCCCGCTCGATCGGCTCCTCCCTGCTCACCAGCAACGACCAGTATCGCCTGCTGTTGGCCAGCGGCGTCGCCTGCCTGGCAGTCATGCTGGCGTGCGCCGCGCTGTTCATCCCGCTGTATGGCGCCTGGGGGGCTATCCTGGCGCTGATCGTGGTCGAGGTCTTCGATGGCATCCTGATCTGGGCCTTCTTCCTGCCGCGCGTGCGCCGCAACGCCAGCCTCGCGGGGACTTAAGCCATGGACATGACGGCAAACGCCCCGATCGACATCAGCATCTGCATCTGCACCTTCCGCCGGCCGCAGCTGCTGGAGCTGCTGCTGCAAGCCTTGTGCGAACAGGACCGCGACGGCCTGGCGCTGGAAGTGGTGGTGGCCGACAACGACCCCGAGGCATCCGCGCGCCCGGTGCTGGACGCGTGGCAGGCCCGCTTGCCGCTGCCGTTGCGCGCGCTGCACGTCCCGGTGCCGAACATCGCCGCCGCGCGCAATGCCGCGGTCCATGCCGCACGCGGTGAATGGATCCTGTTCATCGATGACGACGAGGCCCCCGGCGAAGGCTGGATCCGCAAACTGGTGCAGGCGCAACGCGCCTTCGGCGCCGATGCCGTGTTCGCGCCGGTGCTGCCGCGCTACCTGGAGGGCACCCCGGCCTGGATTCGCCGGGGCGGTTTTTTCAACCGCCCGCGCTTTGCCACCGGCGCGCCCATCACCTCGCATGACGCCCGCACCGGCAATGTGCTGATCCGCCGCAGCAAGATGCTGGCCGTCAGCCCGGCCCCGGAAGCCGGCCCATTCGACACGGCGTTCGGCCGCACCGGCGCGGAAGACACCATGCTGTTTCGCGACATGCTGGCGCACGGCGCCGTGTTCGTCTGGTGCGACGAAGCCACCGTCAGCGAGGAAGTGCCGCTACAGCGCGCCAATCTTCCCTGGCTGCTGCGCCGCTCCTACCGGCTCGGGCAAACCTATGTGCTGTCGGAAATCGCCCGCCTGTCCCCGCTCGGGCGCTTCAGGCGCGGCGGCTGGCTGGGGCTGCGCGCCGCCGTCCAGTTGGTTGTCGCGGCCGGGCTCTGCCTTGCCTGCCTGCCGTTCTCCCGGATCAAGGCCGTGCGCTGGCTGCGCGCCGCATCCGCCCAGTGCGGCAAACTCAGCGCCCTGATCGGGCACCGCTACCATGAATACGGCAATTGACCCCCTCTACACGGCGCGCCCCTCCGCCTTCGGCAACATCGACCCGTTCGTGGTGCGGCTGCTGATCGTCCTGAGCATGACGTTCGCGCTGCTGCCGCCCGGCTTCAACTGGGGCAATACCGATCCCTCGGGCAGCTATGTGGAAGGCTCCCTGATCTTCCAGATCGAGTTCGGCTCGCTGTTCGCCATTGGCGCCATGCTGGCCTGGCGCAACCGGGAATGGACCTGGCGGCACATGCTCCATCTCAATCCCTTCCTGATCCTGATGATCGCCTATTGCGCCTTGACGATGCTCTGGTCGCCCTACCCGGTCGTCACGTTCAAACGCGTCATCCAGCTCGTCGGCCTGGTGCTGGTGGGTATTGCCATTTCGCCGCCGGTAGGCGGCAGGCAGCAACTGATCCGTACCATGCTGGGCACGCTGATGGTGCTCATGGCGATCTCCTTCGTGGTGGCGCTGGCCATCCCCAGCATCGGCGTCGATTACGAACTGGGCGCCGCCTGGCGCGGCATCATGACGCAGAAGAACACGCTGGGTGCGATCGCCGGCCTGTGCGTGGTGTTCTGGCTCAAGGAAAGCCTGGGCCAGGTGTTCCCGCGCGCCCTGTGCTATGCCGGCATGCTGTTTGCGTCCTTCATCCTGATCATGGCCAAGAGCAGTACCGCCATCCTGGTAGCCACGCTGGGCAGCGCCATCTACATGGTGGTGCGCAAGCGCTACCTGACCGGCCAGTTCGAAAGCCGCCGCATCGTGCTGGTGCTGGCGATGGCGGCGATGCTGGCCCTGTTGGTGTTTTATACCCTGGAGAGCCGCCTGCCCGACAGCGACGAACTGCTGTCCCCGATCACGGCGATCTTCAACAAATCAACCGACCTCACCGGCCGCACCGACATCTGGCGCCTGGTGGTGCTGGAAATCAACAAGCATCCGATCTTCGGCATCGGCTACGGCGCCTTCTGGCTGGGCGAAGGCAGCCCGTCGCAATCGATCATCGATATCCTGCACTGGATCCCGCTGCAGGCGCACAACGGCTACCTCGACATCTTCAACGAACTGGGCATCGTCGGCCTGTGCCTGCTGGCGCTGGTGTTCGTCTATCACATCATCAGCCTGATCCGGCTGACCACCTTCGACCGCGAAGAAGCCGCCATCCACTGGGCCATGCTGATCCTGATCCTGATCAGCAACCTCTCGGAAAGCGAAGTGTTCCGCGGGGTGCTGTTCCAGAATATCTTCTTCCTCTATTCGTCCACCTCCATTTCGGCGCGCCTGACGGTGCAGCGGATGCAGTTGGCCCGGCAGGCCGAACAAGAGCGGCAGCGACTGGCGCAGCAGCGGCAGCAGGCGCTGTTGGAACAGGCCCCAGAAAAACATCCGGAAATGAAAGGCCCCGCCCGATGAAACGCGCGCATATCGAACGCCTGGCCAGGCTGGCCCTGGTTGCATGGGTATGGCACACCGTGGCGACAACATCGATGACGGCGGTGGCGGCGCCGACCAGCATGATCGGCGCCGATACGCAGGCCGCCGAGATGCCGGAATTCCGGCGCAACGACGCCGGCATCCAGTTCTACCGTTTCGGTATCGACCAGGATGCGCTGTCCGGTGCGCCCGACCAGTCGGCCCTGAACCAGCCGCTGGACAACGCCGCGCGCCTGTTCGTGCGCGGCAGCCACTTCTACCGCGCCGGCCCCGACGGCCGCGCCAATAGCGGCGACGACACCCGCGTGCGGCTGTATGGCATCAACCTGAGCTTCGCCACCAATTTCCCGTCGGACGCCGACGCCGTCAGGCTGGCCAAGCGCCTGCGCAAGCTCGGCTTCAATGCGGTGCGCCTGCACCACATGGACACCAGCCCCGGCACCCAGGACAATCCGCCGCGCAGCCTGCTCACGCCCGGCCCCTATCCCAGCTTCAACCCAACCGCGCTGGCGCGCCTGCGCAACTTCATCGGCGTACTCAGGCAGGAAGGCATCTATGTCAACCTGAACCTGCACGTCGGCTATCGTTTCCGCCCGGCCATCGACCAGTTGCCGCCGCTGGACAACAAGGCGCAAGAGACCGAACTGGGCGCGCCGGTGCACGTCTACTATCCGCGCATGGTGGCCTTGCAGGAAGACTTTGCGCGCCAACTGATCCGCGCGCTGGACCTGCGCGGCAACCCGGCGCTGGCGATGGTCGAAATCAACAACGAGTCCTCCCTGCTGGCCGCCTGGCAGCGGCGTGAATGGAGCGCCGCAGTGCCCAAGGCCTATGAGCCGGAACTGAAAAAGCAGTGGCAGGCCTGGGTCATGCGCCGCTACGGCTCTTATGCCAAGGCCTGCGGTGCCTGGCAAACCTGCTCCGGCGACGCGGCGCCGCCGCTGCTCACACCCACCGATGCCGACTATGCCGCCAGCAAGATCGTCCAGTGGCGCGACAAGCTCGACGGCAAGCTGCGCGCGCTGGCCACCCGCCTGCTCGGCCCGACCGATCCCGGCATCCCCAGCAATGCCGGGGAAGCCGTTCGCCTGCGCGATTTCCTGCAATTCCTGGCCGACACCGACCGCGCCTATTTCGAACGCATACGCCGCGTAGTGCATGAGGAGACCGATCCGCTGGTGCCGGTCACCGGCACCCAGATGGGCTATGGCGGCGTGCTCAATTTCGATTCGCAGGCCGGCATGGACTACATCGACGAGCACTTCTACATCGACCATCCCGACTATCCCGGCAAGGCTTGGGATCGCTACGACTGGCGCTTGCGCGACAGCGCCGCCAGCGGCGGCGAAATCCTGCGCATCCTCGGCCTGTCGTTGCGGCGCGATGCGCGCAAGCCGTTTGTCGTCTCCGAATTCAACCAGCCCTTCCCCAACCGCCAGAGCAGCGAAATCCAACCGCTGATGGCGGCCATCGCCGCCGCCCAGGATTGGGACGGCCTGTTCTTCTTCGATTACATGGACGGCGACAACTGGTCCGACACGCCGTCGGCCTTCACCCTTTCCGGCGATTGGGGCAAATTCGCCCAGACCGGCCAAAGCGCGCTGATCTTCCGCCGCGGCCTGGTGGCGCCGCTGCCTACCCAGATCAATGTTCCGCTGCAGCAGCAGGCCCGGCTGGCGATCGCCTCGGTGCGCGACATCGGCGCCTTCGACACGCACCTTGCCGTGGCCAGCGGCGTCACTCCCGAACTTGCCTCGCAGGCCCGGGTCGCCATCGATGTCAACGGCACGCCCCAGGGCAAACAAACGCCGATCGCCGCCAACGCCACGCTGCACTCGCCCAACGGCCAATTCGACTATGCGCCGCTGCAGCGCATGATCGAACTGCGCACCGACCAGATGCGCGCCTTCATCGGCTTCCTGCAAACCCGCAAGGCCGGCGATGCCGCCGTGTCGGCCTCGCTGGTCGGCAAGGGCCGCGGCTTTGCCAGCATCGTCATCACTTCGCTGGACAACCGCAAGCTGGAAGCCTCGCGCCATGTGCTGGTCAGCCTGGCCGCCGCCGTCACCGGCACCCAGGCCGGCTCCGCGCCGCAGCGGCCGAAAGAAATCGTGCGCTACAAGAACGACAGCCAATGGATGACGCTGGAAGCCGACCCCGGCATCACCGGCCGTCCCTCCGGCGCCCGCGATGTCGAGGGTCCGGTCTGGATGGAGCGCAGCCAGGTACAGCTCAGCCTGCGCACCCAGGCGCGCCGCGCCAGCGTCTACCCGCTGGATGGCAGCGGCAAGCGCATGGCGGCGCTGGGCGCCAACCGGGTCTCGCTGGCCGGCGGGGTATTGACGGTCCTGATGGAAGCCGATGCCGCCGAAGCATCCCCCTGGTATGAGGTGGTCGCCGATGAGTGAACAACGGGGATGGCTTCGCGCGGGCCGCCTCGCCGGCGGCCTGCGCCTGCTGGCCGCGCTGGTCGCCGCAACGGGCGCGCTGCCGGCGCATGCGACGGCCGAATATGCATTGCAGACGGGCGTGAGCTGGTACCGGATCGACAACCCGTTCCTGTTTCCCGGCAACAGTCCCGATTCGCTTAAAACAACCGATACGGCATGGTCCAGCGACCTGCGCTTCGGGCTGTTCCTGCCGCTGCCGACCCAGCGCACCAACTTCCAGCTGACCGCATCGGCCTCCAAGATGCACTATGGCAGCAGCTTTTCCGACTACGGCAGCAGCCCGAACGATATTCCCGGCAGCGGCGGCAGCAGCCTGAACTACACGAAGAAGCAGGTGGATGCCCAATACACCATGGAATTCAGCAATTGGCTCAAGGGCCGCATCCGCCATCGCATCGACGACCGCCTGTACAACTATTTCGGCGGCCGCACGGCCATTTCCTATCCGGCTCTGGTCTCGAACGTGGAGCCGGAACATCCGCACGTCCGGGAAGATGTGGCCGAAGTCGCCTACCGCTTCTCGGACCGCTTCGATCTCCCGGTCACCTTCACCCAGCAGACGCTGAGCTATGAAGTGCCGGACCGGGCCAGGATGTACAACATGAACAGCAACACCTGGCAGGCTGCCTTGCGTTATACCTCCGGCACGAAATCGATTTACTCGGGCGGCTTTCGCCAAAGCAAGGTGAAATTCCCGGAACGCGGCATCGTCGCCAATCCGGATCCCGTCGCCGCTGTCGCCACGCCCTTCCTGAACCAGGTGGCCGATTTCGATTCCGGCTACACCGATTCGGAAATCTTCGTCGATGCCGGCTGGCGCTACACCGAGAACACCATTTTCATCGGCCATCTCGGCACCATCTCGCGCCAGTTCAATACCCATGCCGAGCGCAACAGCAAACTGCTGTCGACCGAACTCGGGATCGACTGGCACTACACCAGCAAGAGCACCTTCTACGGGCGCGTCTGGCATTCCCCGCAATCCAACGTGGAAGCGGATAACCGCCTGTACGTGATCAATACCGGCATCCAGGGCCGCAACGTCTGGCAGGCCACGCCGAAATCGCGCGTCACCCTGCTGCTGTCGCTGGAATCCCAGAAATACGACAGCTTCACGGTCAACAACGGCGTCACGGCATTCCAGGGAACCGGCAGCGGCCAGGACAAGCTGCTGCGCCTCGGCCTGCGCTACGACTACGACATCACCCGGCGCCTGGCCTTCCGCGCCGACGCCTCGCGCGAGCAGACCCGCGCCAGCGGCGGCGCCGACTATACCCGCAGCTATTTCCAGATAAGCCTGAACTACACCTTCGACAACATCAGCGGCGCCTATACCGACGCCAACCCGATGGGCTATAACCGCGCCCGGCAACAGATCGAGGATCTCCGGTGAGGCCGCCGGCCGGCGCGACGCCCGCCTACGGCTACATTCCCGGCCTGGACGGCCTGCGCGCCTGCGCGGTGCTGCTGGTGCTGGTGGCTCACCTGGGGTTCAACCACGTGATTCCGGGCGGCTTCGGCGTGACGCTGTTCTTCTTCATCAGCGGCATGCTGATCACCCGGCTGCTGCTGGCCGAGCATCAGGCCAAGGGCCAGATCGGCATCGCCAACTTCTACGCGCGCCGGGCGTTCCGGCTCTATCCGGCGCTGCTGATGGCGATCGTGCTGGGCACGCTGGCCTTCAACGCCGACGGCGGCATCACGCCCTGGGGCAAGATCGCCTCGGCCCTGTTCTACTACGCCAACTACTACGGCATCTACCTCCACTTCGGCCAGGGGCGCGACGGTTTCGACCCGTTCAGCATCCTCTGGTCGCTGTCGATCGAAGAGCAGTACTACCTGCTGTTCCCCCTGCTGTGCGCCGCGCTGGCGCCCCGGCTGCGCGCGTTTTCCCTGACGCTGGGGCTGGGCGTGCTGGCGGTGCTGCTGTGGCGCAGCGGCCTGCATTTCAGCGGCGCCAGCAGCGACCGCATCTACATGGGCACCGACACCCGCATCGACTCCATCCTCTACGGCGCCTGGCTGACGCTGATCCTGGCCAATGACACGCAGCAGCGCTGGGTGCGTTTCTCCTCGGGCAAGCTGGTGCAGGTAGTTTGCGTGCTGATGCTGCTGGCCTCTTTCCTGATCCGCAACGACCATTTCCGCGACACGCTGCGCTATTCGCTGCAAGGACTGGCGCTGATGCCGCTGATCACCGCGATCTGCTTCACCCGTGCGATGCAGCCGGTAACGGCAGTGCTGGAGTCGAGGCCGGGCCGCAAGCTGGGGGCATGGTCCTATTCACTCTACCTCTACCACCCTATCGCCATCGTCTTGAGCGAAATACTCTGGGGCCCTGGCAGCCTCGGCATCGGCCGGATCGGCCTGCCGCACTACCTCGGTTTCGCGCTGACGGCGCTGGTACTATCATTCGCGTTGGCGACGGCGTCATACTATGGCCTGGAGCAACCCTTCATGAACTTGCGCAAGCGCTTCGGCGCGCATATCGTCAACGACTGACGCGATCCCATCACCATGCTTCCCTCTATTGCACTGCGCCTGAGCCGCCTGCTCGCCCGCCATACCCAGCGCAATATGCTGCCCCTGCGCGGGCCGGCCGGCGTGGTCAGCTTCACCTTCGACGACGTGCCGGCCTCAGCCTGCGAAGCTGGAGCCGCAGCATTGGAACGGCATGGAGCACGCGGCACCTTCTACGTCGCCGGCGGCCTGACCGGCCAACTGGAGGAAGGCAAACCCTGCCACTCAGAAGAACAACTGCGCCGGCTGCTGGCCAGCGGGCATGAAGTCGGCTGCCACAGCTATTCGCACATCCGCTGCGACACCCTCGGCGCCGATAAGCTCACGGCGGAACTGGACCGCAATGCGCGTTTTCTTGAACATCTGGGCGTGGATTTGCAGCGGCTGGATTTCGCTTACCCGTTCGGCGCCTACGCGCTGGGCGCCAAACGGATCTGCCGCCGGCGCTTCCGCTCCAGCCGCATCACCGGCGGCGGCCCGCATTACGGCGAGGTCGACCTGAACGCGATCCAGACCTACCGCCTGTATGCAGAAACGATCGGGACGCCTTCCTACGAAGAATTGGTAGATCAAACCGCCGCCCGCAAAGGCTGGCTGGTGCTCAACACGCACGATGTGGAAGATCCGCCCAGCCGTTTCGGCTATCCTCCCGAACGTTTGGAGCAGGCGGTGAAGGCGGCGCTCGAGGCCGGCTGCAAGGTCTTGCCGGTTGGGGCGGCGATCGATTATTGGGAGTCCCAGGTGGGATAAGGAACTACAACGGCACCTTGCCGCTCAGGCGGCGCACCAGGTTGCGCAACCCCCGATGACCGCGCGCCTTCTCCCTGGCGGCGTGCCAGAGGCGACGCAGCGCCACCACGCCTTTGCCGCGCCAACTGACGCCGGCTTCGAAACTGGCGAGCGCCAGTTCATGGTCGGCCCATTGCGCCTTGTAGGCCTCGTCGCCCACGGTCAGGTCGAACAAGGCGAAACCGCGGGCGATGCAATCCTGCAGCACCGCCTCCATCAATACCCGGCCGACCGAGTAGCGTCCCCATTGGCCGTCTTCATAACCGGGCATGATCCAGTAGAAGCGCCGCCCGTGCCCAATGCCCCAATGGGTGGCGACGATCTCGTCGCCGACGAACAGGGCCGATACCTGCACCCAGCCCTGTGCGCCGCCACAATCGGTGGCAAGGCCGCGGTAGAAGTCCAGATAGCCGGGTTCGGCGAATAAGTCGCGGCTGCCGGTTTCGCGCCAGCGCCGCGCCTTCTGGCGCGCCATGGCCGCCACGATGGCATCCTGTTCCGTGCCTTGCGCCCGCAGTACGATGCGCACGCCGCCCGGACACAGTTCTTCCAGGCGCCGCCGCTGGCGGCGGGTATCGGCAAACATCCTGGCGCTGCGCGTTTTCTGGAAGGCCCCGAAACTCTCGCCCAGCGTCGCGATATGGGCGCGTTCGAGTTGCCAGGCGGCCCGGGCCTGCGGCCAATAGGTCAACGGATTGTCGAACATTTCGCCGCTGGCGGGATGCTCGATCTGCAATGGAGAACGCCTGATGCGCACCAGGTCGAACGGCGGCAGCGCAGGTTGCAGCGCCTGCCAAAACGCTTCCCAGCGATCGGCCGGAACCTGCCGCGCGAAGTCGGGATGCACCAGGCAGGCGTTGTAGTCGGTCACTTCGCCGCCGAGCAGCCCCAGCACGCGCAAGCCGGCCTGAGGGAGCAGGCCGAAAGGGATGAACATCAGCGTGCGGCCGCCGGCGTCGCAGACTTCGGTCAGGGCCGGTCGCCATCCCTGCCGCTGCCCCAACTGGCGCTGCCAGTGGGCCAGCCAGGCGAAACGCTGAAAGCCGTAGCCGGCGCATGCCTGCCCGGCCGCCTCCCAGCGCGCCTGCGCCGCTTCCAGCGAAGTGAACACGCGTACCTGCAACGCGCCCGGGGCCAGGCCAGGCACGACAACCGGCATGGCGGCCGGTTCAATACGCATTTTGGCCTTTGAATACCACCAGGACTGTCCTCAGGATGATCTTCAGGTCAAGCGACAGCGACCAGTGCCGCATGTAGTACAGGTCGCATTCGATGCGTTTTTGCATCTTCTCCAAGGTATCGGTTTCGCCGCGCAAGCCATTGATCTGCGCCCATCCGGTAATGCCCGGCTTGACCTTGTGGCGCAGCATATAGCCTTTCACCTGGCGGCGATAGAGCTCGTTATGCTGGACCGCGTGCGGGCGCGGGCCGACGATGCTCATCGAGCCTTCCAGCACGTTGAGAAACTGCGGCAACTCATCCAGCGAAGTCTTGCGCAAGATGCGGCCCAGCGGCGTCACGCGCACATCGTCCACGGTCGCCTGCTTGACCTCGCCGGTTTCGGGCGGCAGGTCGCTGCGCATGGTGCGGAATTTGGACACCACGATTTCCTGTCCGCCCACGCCATAGCGTTTTTGCTTGAAAATCACCGGCCCCGGCGATGACAGCTTGACGCCGATGGCGATCAAAAACATCAGCGGGCTCAGCAGGATCAGGATCAGCGCCGCCAGCACCACGTCGAACAATCGCTTGAAAATGCGCGCCAGCCCGATGAACGGGGTTTCGTAAGCGCACAGCACCGGCGCACCGGCAAACTCTTCGTACTTGATATGGCCCAGGCCGAACAGCTTGGACTCCGGCACGAAATAGAACGAAGCCACCGAGTCGTGCAGGGAATCGATAATGGGGAGGATGTCGGCCGCGCGCACATGCACCAGGCCGATGAACACGACATCCACCGGATTCTTGCGCAGCCATTCCGAGGCATCGCTCAGCGCCCCCAGGCGCGGCAGGGCATCGCCGATGCGCTGCACTCCCTGGCGGTTGTCGAAGAATCCGACCGGCTTGATGCCAAGGATCCTGGCGCTCTTGAAGGAACTTGCCAGTTGCTGGGAGTCCTCGCTGAAGCCGACGAAAACCGCCGAGCGGCGCTGCTCTTTGGAGTTGTAGAGCCGCAATGCCCAGTAACGGGTGAGAATCGAGGCCAGCACCAGCGCCACCGGCGTGACGATCAGCCAGGCAAGCATGACGATACGGGAGTAGTTTTCGCCCGTCTTGGACAGGTAGACCAGCAGCACGATGGAGAAATACACCGTCAGCCAGGATTTGAAAATGCTGCCGATGCCGTGGATCGCCCAGGCGTCATTGTTGATTTCGAAACGGCGCGTATCGCTGAATACGAGGAACCCGCCGATCATGCCGAGCAAGCCGATGTAACGGAATGTCGTGAACTGTGCCGGCTCATAGAACGTCGCGCACAGCATCAGGCTGAGCACGATGACGGCGGCATAAATGGCACCGACGATAAATCCAAACAAGGCAATATGGTGATTGTTGGTATCGCGATAAAAACCCACGTTCCACTCCTGTCGTAATGACCTTCCGGGTCGGTTCGAATGCCGTTCAGCGGCCGGCCTTGCCTTTGCGGTTTTTTCTCAGCTCCCGCGCCAGCAAGCCAACGAAACGCGATCCCCGCATGATGTAGCGCCGCCACAAGCGGTGCGGCTCCGATGCCAGCCGCCAGAACCACTCTAGTCCGGCTTTCTGCATCCACAGCGGCGCCCGCCGCTTGAAGCCGAGCGCAAAGTCCATTGCGGCCCCGACGCACAGCACCAGCGACGCATCCAGTTGCTGCTGCCAGGCGAACGCCCAGCGTTCCTGCTTGGGCATGCCCAGGCAAACGAACACGATCCCGGGCCGCTGGCGATTGATCCGGTCCCGGGCTTCGATCCCCTCCGCACCCAGCGGGTCGAATTGCATCGATGGGCAGAACAGCTCCAGCGGCATCCCCGGATAAACGCGTGTGAACGCTGCGCGCAGCATCTCTTCCTGCCCCGGCATGCCGCCGATGACGGTGACCGGCATCCCGGCCTGGCTCGCCTGTTGCGCCAGCGCCACGAACAGGTCTGCGCCGGTAACGCGCTCCGGCAAGGGCCGGCCCAGGAGCCGGCTGGCCCACACCACGGGCATGCCATCGGCGAAAATGTAATCCGCACCGCGATACGTCTCGGTGAATTCGGCGGGCGCATCCTGCAGCCGTACCAGATGGTCGACATTGGGCGTGACGATCACACGGGCGGGACGCGCGCCGGCGCTGGCGCAGGCAAACAAGGCGTCGGCCGCCTCATCGAAGCGGACCGCGCAAATATCCAGCCCAAACAAGGGCACAGTCGGAAATGCCGTCGCGTTCAGCCTCGCTGGCGCCGCTTGTGTCTGCATTGCACTGATGCCTTCCATTGATCGGATCGCTTTCCCCAAAGCTCATCGGGCGATAAAATGGTATAAAATTGACATTATTTTAACAATTCTAGCGATAGCTCGTTAAATAAATTTATGATGCTTTTCGTCGGTAATTCTTGGAAATGCCGACAAAAACGCGATTTTCAGGACTTTAAGAAAACTTGAAACCGTCCCGATAGCAAGCTGTCATGTCTCCACGTCCTCTTTCCGCTGCCCGCGCATGAACGCTCTCCAACAGGCAGAAGCGTTGCAGCCGGTCGCCGCGCCCCCGGCGGATGACCCGCGTGTCGTTCCGCTGGTCATCATTTCGCCGGTGAGGGACGAGGCCCAATATCTCCGCTTGACCATGGATTCGATGGTCGCGCAGACATGCCGGCCGCTGGAATGGATCCTGGTGGACGACGGTTCGACCGACCAGACGCCCGACATCGTGCGCGAATATGCCGCGAAGTTTCCCTTCATCCGGCTGGTTCCCCGGCAGGATCGCGGCTTCCGCAAGTTGGGCGGCGGCGTTGTGGCGGCCTTCAACTTCGGCGTCGAACACATCCTCAACAAGGATTACCAATACATCGCCAAGCTGGATGGCGACATGTCGTTCGGCCCGCGCTACCTGGAACGCATGTTCCAAAAATTCAGCGAAGACCCAAAACTGGCCGCGGTATCGGGCAAGGTCTATCGCTACGAAGACGGCAAGTACATCGAGGAAAGCCATATCGATGAACAAGTCGCCGGCCAGTTCAAACTGTACCGACGCGATGCCTTCGAGGACATCGGCGGCTTTGTGCAGCATCTGTCATGGGATGGCATCGATGTGCATACGGCCTGGATGAAGGGCTGGAAAACCTTCTGCTACTACGATCCGCAAGCCTGGCTGTGGCACCACCGGATCATGGGCTCGTCCGACAAGCATATCTACGAGGGACGCCTGCGCTGGGGGCGCGGCAACTGGTATATGGGGTACCACCCGCTCTACGCGATCGCCACCGGCATCAATCGCATGCGCGAAAAGCCTGTCGTCATCGGCGGCCTGCTGATGATCTACAGCTATTTCCTGTCGGCGCTGCGGGGCCTGCCGCGTTACGACAACCCCGAATTCCGGCGCTACCTGCGTGCATGGCAAATGAAGCGTCTGAAGCAGCATTTTTTCGGTAAAAAGAATTAATCGGGGGGCCTTTATGGCAATTCTGTCCGGCCTGAGCGCCGACCATTGTTACGACCTATGCATTGTCGGCACCGGCCCGGTCGGCCTGTCAATGGCGCTGGAAGCGCGGGCGCGCGGCGCGCGCGTACTGCTCCTGGAATCGGGAACGAGTGAGTGCGACGACACCGGACAAGAACATGTCAGGGCCCACATCGCCGATGCGCAACGCCATGCGCCGATGGAAATTGCCACACAGCGCGGCCTGGGTGGCGGCTCCTGGTTATGGGGTGGCCGTTGCGTGCCGTTCGAGCCGATCGATTTCGCCCCGCGCGATTTCGTGCCCGGCAGCGGGTGGCCGATTGGGCTCGACGAACTGCTGCCCTGGTATCCGGCGGCGGCGCAATTCCTCGATTGCAGCAAGGCGCTGTTCCGCTCTCCATCCGACTGGCCCGCAATGCCGGAAATCGAGCTCTCGCAGCTGGAGCGCTGGTCGCAGCAGCCCAAGCTGGCGCCCAAGCTTGGCGGCTGGGCACTGGCCACGCCGGGCATCGATATCCTGTGCGATGCGACGGTCACCGGCCTGGACCTGATACCGCAAGCCGACGGCGGCATCCACCTGCGCGGCCTGCAAGTGCGGCATGTCGACCAAGCCATCGAAGTCCATGCCGGCGATTACGTGCTGGCCTGCGGCGGGCTGGAGACGACCCGCCTGCTACTGGCCGAACAGGCGCGCCGGGCACAAGACATGCCCGGACTGTTCGGCGGCCAGGGCGGACCGCTCGGCGGCTATTACATGGGGCATATTTTCGGCAGCATCGGCAGCCTGGTGCTGACCAAGCCGAAATCCTTCACGGCGCTGGACTTCTCACTCGACCAGACCGGCACCTATGTGCGCCGCCGCTTCACGCTGACCGAACGCGTGCAGCGCGAACGGCAACTGCTCAATACCTCGTTCTTCGCCGACAACCCGCCGTTCTACGACGAGCGCCACCGCAACCCGACCTTGTCGCTGGTGTTCCTCGCGCTCTCCGTCCCGCTGCTCGGCCGCCGCCTGCTCAGCGAAGCGATCCGCCTGAAACACATCGGCCCTCCGCCATACCGCTATGGCGCGCATATGCTGAACGTGCTGCGACGGCCCTGGCGCGCCGTCGCCGACGTATTCGACATCCTGCACCTGCGCTACCTGTCGCCGACCCGCAAGCCGGGCTTCGTGCTGCGCAACGAGGGCGGCACCTATGCACTGAATTATCACGCCGAACAATTGCCCAATCCGGATAGCCGGGTTACCTTGGCCAAGCAACAGGATGCCTATGGCAGGCCGCGCCTGCACATCGACTTCCGCTACCTGCCGGCCGATGCCGAATCGGTGCTGCGGGCGCACGAAGTGCTGGACCAGAACCTGCGCGCGGCGGGCATGGGTCATGTCGCCTATCACCGGCCGCCCGAACAACGCCTCGACCATATCCTGGAACAGGCCTCCGATGGCTTCCACCAGACCGGCACCACGCGCATGAGCGCCGATCCCGGCGCCGGCGTGGTCGACCGCAATGGCGCGGTGCATGGCGTGGCGCATTTGCATGTGGCATCGAGCAGCAATTTCCCCACCACCGGCGAAGCCAACCCGACCTTCCTCGCGGTGGCGATGGGCGTGCGCCTGGCCGCGCGCCTGGCCGGCGGAGCGCAGGAGCGCAGCGCCATCCCTTCGTTTTATCCGTTCCCGCTACCGACATCGGGCCAGGACAATCCCCCCATTCCGCCCATGAAGAAAATCACCATCCCCGGCACCGTCCTGGCTGTCAGCCGCTTTTCCTTCGGCACCGCCAGCCTGCACCACCTGTTCAGGCAGGAACAGCGCCTGGCCTTGCTGCGCGCGGCGATCGACGCCGGCTTCACGCATTTCGATACCTCGCCTTACTACGGCTTCGGACTGGCCGAACAAAGCCTCGGCCAGCTTTCCGCCAGCGAGCTGCAAGGCATCACGATCGCCACCAAGGTCGGCCTCTACGGCCCATCCGGCTCCAGTCCCCAGGTGCCGGACATCCTGCTGCGCAAGGTCGCCGGCAAGTTCATCAAGAGCCTCAACCAGCCGGTCGTGGACTGGTCGCTGGCGCGCGCCCGGGCCAGCCTGGAGCAAAGCCTGCGCCGGCTGCGGCGCGGCCATGTCGATATCCTTTACCTGCATGAGCCGGTGGCTGAACTGATCGCCTCCGATGAATGGCAGCGCTGGCTGGAGAGCCTGGTGTTGGCCGGGAAAATCCGCTATTGGGGCATCGCGGGGGAAGCCGCGGCCATTGCCGCCATGCTGGAGCAAAGCCCGGGGCTGACGCAATTGGTGCAGGTACGCGACAGCCTGAGCCTGCATCAGGCCGACTTGCTCCAGGCGCACCAGCGCCCGTTGCAATTCACCTACGGCTATATGACCGATGCCGCCACGCGCGCGGTGCCGGCGCCGGTCAAGCTGACCCAGGCCCTGGCCCGCAACGCGAGCGGTTCGATCATCGTCTCCACACGCAAACTGGAACGGGTCGCCCAACTGGCCAGCCTGCCCGGCCTGGCGGGGGAATAAAGGCCAGGTTCAGGGCCGCCGCAGCGGCGTCAATGGCGGTCCAGCCCCCGGTGCATGCGGCGCAATCCCAGCCACACGCAAGCCGCCACCAGCGGCACCGCAAGGCCCGTGGCAAGGTCGGGATTGACCGCCAGGCCGGCCGCCTTGGCGGCCTTGCCGGCGTAGCCGATCAGGCCGATCACGTAATACGAGATCGCCGCCACCGACAAGCCTTCGACCGCCTGCTGCAGCTTCAACTGCTGCGCGGCGCGCGCATTCATCGATTGCAGGATCTGGCGGTTTTGCTGCTCCTGGACGATGCCGATACGGGTGCGCAGCAAGTCGTTGGTGTGGGCGATGCGCTCGGCCAGCGCTTCCTGCCGGCGCGCAACGGCCTGGCAGGTATTCATGGCCGGCGCCAGCCGGCGTTCCATGAACTCGCCGATGGTCGGCACGCCTTCGATGCGCTGCTCGCGCAACTCCTCGATACGCGCCTGCACCAGCTGGAAGTAGGCTTGCGAGGCCGAGAAACGGTAGCTGTTTTCCAGCGACAGCTTTTCGATGCGCGCGGCCAGCCCGGTGATCTTGCGCAGCATCCGTTCATCCTCGGCATGCTCCTCGGGGGTGCCGCCCATGGATTGCTCGGACTGCACCATGGTCGCGGTCAAGGCCGCCAGGTCACCTTCGACCTGGTTCAGCAGCGGCCCGGATTGCTGGGCGTGCGGCAGGCCCAGCAAGGCCATCATGCGATAGGTCTCGATCTCCAGGATGCGCTGCGCGAGGCGGCCGCCCTGCAGTTCGCGCAAGCCGATGTCGCGCACCACGAAACGCGAAAAGCCGTCGGACTGGATCTGGAAATCGGTCCAGATCTCGCCGCCCTGCAAGACCTTGCTGGAACTCATCAACTTGCCTTCGAAGATGCGCTGCATGCTGCGCGCGGTATCGGCAAGGTCGTCGGCGCCGGGTTCGACCACCACATGCGCAGCCACCATCAGCTTGCCCTGCAACGACAGCAGCCATTGCTGGGGAATGTGCGACAGCGGCGCGCGGGCGAACGCTTCGGCAGTCGACAACGGCTCCTCATGGGCTTGCGCGAAAGTGTAAGTGGCGAATTCGGTATGGCACTCCCACTTCAGGCGGAAGCGCCCGAAGTCATGATAAAAATGCTTGGCTTCGGCGCCGGGCGCCACCACCCCGAAATGGGCGCACAGCGCTTCGAGCAGCGCGTGCTGGGTCTTGGCGTGCCGGTTGCCGTTGCCCTCCTCGCGCACGTAGACGGCCAGATGCGTGAGCGTCTCGGACAGGGTCAGTTGCAGGAACGGGCGCGAATGCACCTCGGCCGCCAGGACGACGCGCTGGGAATGGTTCAGGCTGGCATAGACGATAGACATGGGTTTTCCGCAGATGATGTTGAACTGGCTTGGCGCCGTTGCACGCATGCGAAAAGCATGCCGGGAACGGCGCGCATTATTTCTTTCCGGTGATGGGTACCTGTCCGAGCGTAATCGCCGCGCTTATTGCGGCGCCGGATAACTCACTTCCAGGATAACCAGCTGTTCGATGCCCGACGGCGTCTGCAACACGATCTCGTCGCCTTCGCGCGCCTTGGTCAGCGCGCGCGCCACCGGCGAAACCCAGCTGATCTTGCCGTTGAGCGGATCGAGCTCGTCGATGCCGACGATGGTCACCGTATGGGATTCCCCCCGCTGGTTTTCATACGTGACGGTGGCGCCGAAGAAAACCTGGTCGCTGCCATGGTGCACCGTGGGGTCGACCACCTCGGCCAGGTCCAGGCGCTTGGTCAGGAAGCGGATGCGGCGGTCGATCTCGCGCAGGCGCTTCTTGCCGTACAGGTAATCGCCATTCTCGGAACGGTCGCCGTTGGACGCGGCCCAGGAGACGATGCGCACCACCTCCGGGCGCTCGACGTCGATCAGTTGCAGCAGCTCGTCCTTGATGCGCCGATGCCCCTGGGGCGTCATGTAATTCTTGGACCCTGCGGGAATGGCGGGCAAGGCGATTTCATCATCGTCATCGCCGTCGGATTCTTTTACAAAGGCCTTGTTCATCTGCAATATTCGGTTCAATTGGGCTGCAGCCGCGCAGCGCATGGCTTACATGCCATTGTAGCCGGATGCGGGAAGCAGCGAGGGTACAGTTGCGGGGGCAAACGCCCCCTTTGCTGTACTGTGCTACCGTGCCGCATGGCCTTTGCCGGCTTTTCTTGCCTGGCCCCTCGCCCTTTGCCGCGCCCTCGGCGATAATTCCGGGTAACGCCATTCCTCTTGTCCGTTTCCATCAAGCGACCATCCATGTCCTCCATTGCTCCCCGTTACCGCATCGGCCTGATTGCCAACCGCGCCCACCAGGACGCCCCCGACTCCGCGCTGGTCCGGCTGCTGGCCGGCTCGCGCCATCGCATCGAAGCGCTGCAGCCGGAACTGATCGTGGTCGGCCGCACCCTCGACGCCATCGGCCAGATGGATCTGCTGCCCGGCTACCCGCATCTGGTGCGCTTTCCCTACGGGCGCAACGGCGGCCTGATGAAGCTGGTCTCGCGCACGGTGGATGCCGATCCCGAACGCACGCTGGATGCGGTGATCTATCTGATCGACCCGGTCGATCCCTCCTCCACCTTCCCCGAGGCGGTGGCGCTCAAGCGCCAGTGCGTGATCCACGGCAAGCCTTTCCTGTCGACGCTGGCCGGCGCCCAGGAATGGCTGGAGCTGGAGTCCATCGCCAACGGCGGCATCGCCGACCCGGCGCTGGACAGCCGATTCAAACTGGAGCAGGAAGGCATCGCGCTGATCGCCCACGATGCGATGAAGCCGCGCATGCTGGAATTGGCCGAAAAGCATTTCGACGTGCTCGACAAGTTCGCCTTCCGCTGCGCCACCGGCACCACCGGCGGCCAGCTCAACCAGTTGGCCATGAAGATCAAGGGCGAAGCCGGCCGCCATTGGGTCAAGCCCTTCCTCTCCGGCCCGCTGGGAGGCGATGCGCAGATCGCCGAGCTGATCCTGGAACACCAGTGCCGGCGCGTGCTGTTCCTGGAAGACCCGCATGTGGCGCGCCAGCACGAGGCCGACATCCAGTTGCTGGAACGCGCCGCGCGCACCGTGACCGACTACGCCTCCTGCATGAGCGACGTCAAATGGGGCGACCGCTGGCTGTCGCTGATCGGAGCGCGCCAGGTCTGAGCCCCGGCCTGCGCCGACGCTGCCATGTCGACTCCCCCACCTCTTCCTCCCCGCCGTCCGTCAAGATGGCGGCGGCGCTTGCTGGCGCCGCTGATCTACCTGGCGGCCTTGCTGCTGATATTGGAAGAATGGCTGTGGGAAGTCACCCAGGCGCTGTTGGCGCGCATTCCCGCCTGGCCTTTCCTGGTGAAATTGCAGCACTGGGTGCAACGGCTCTCGCCCTATGCGGCGTTGCTGGTGTTCCTGGCGCCGACCCTGCTGCTGTTGCCGGTCAAGATCCTCGCCCTGCTCTCCATCACCCACGGCCACCCGACGCTGGGCGTTGGCATCATCCTCGCCGCCAAGGTGCTGGGCACGGCGCTGGTGGCCCGCATCTACGCGCTCACGCGCCGCAGCATGCTGTCGCTGGCATGGTTTCAACGCGCCCATGACAATATCCTCGCGTTCAAGGACAGGATGATTGCCCACCTGTACGCCAGCCCCGGTTGGCAGCAGATACAGAAATCGATCGCAAGCCTGCAGCGCACGGTGCGCGGCGCCATCGAAACCGCCAAATCGCGCTTGAGCGGTTCGCCGCGCTCCGGGGGCGCACGTTTGCTGCGCCTGTTCCGGCGCCTGGCCGCACGCATGAGGAAATGGCGTAAATTCCGCTCCAACTGAAACCGCCATTGGCATGGCGCGTCATCGGATCCGGAATGCCGGGTGCCGGCCCCCCGCCAGCGGCCGGCCATAAAGACAAGGCCGCCAATGCATCTGCACGGCGGCCTTGTCTTTGCTCCGGGTGCGGCCCGGCGCCTAATCCTCAATCGTCGTCATCGTCGTCGACATAGCCGTCCGGCGGCGGCGCCATCGAGCCGCCGGGCGCCTGGCCGATGTTATTGGTCGAGATGCTGTTGCCCCACTCGAAGGCGTATTTTTCGGCCTCGAAAAAGTCGTCGGCGGACAGGCCCAGTTCATCGAGCAGTTGCTGCATTTCTTCCTGGTTCTGCTCGCGCTGTTCGGTGCACTCGACCAGCTTCAAGGCGGTTCCGTAAAAGCCGGTGCGGCGCAGCAGCGCCTCTCGGATCTCGGTGCTGACCGTGATCTGGCGCAACACGCTTTCCATGCTCATGCCAAACAGCGCATCCACCAGCGACATGATGCCGACCGTGAACGCCATTTCCGACATCTTGCGGCGTCCCGGACGGATCTTCGCGGTGACCAGTTCGAGCATCTTGCCGCGGGTGGCCGCC
Organism: Herbaspirillum sp. SJZ106; assembly: GCF_006715495.1. Classification (GTDB taxonomy): domain Bacteria; phylum Pseudomonadota; class Gammaproteobacteria; order Burkholderiales; family Burkholderiaceae_D; genus Herbaspirillum. The sequence continues at coordinate 241,761 of NZ_VFNI01000004.1, read as the reverse complement.
AGGATCATCAGGGGCGACAGGGTATGCGCCTTGTTCTTGTCGGTATTGGCGAACAACAGGATCTGCAGCCAGCGCTTGAGCTGGCGACGGCCAAGCACGATCAGCGCCTGCCCCAGCGAATCGATGAACTTCTGGAAACCGTAGACGGGGGTGTTGACCAGGCGCAGCAGCGTCAGGCTCAAGGCGACGTCGCGCTTGATGTAGCGCACGATCTCGCCATTGTCGACATTGCGCACCAGAAGCGTCAGGAGGTGCATGATCACCACCTTCGAGGCTTCCAGCTTCTTGCCCTGGAGGATCATGGGCTTGGCGAAGTAATAGCCCTGGAAGTAATCGAAACCGAACGTGACGCAATCGTTGAACTGCTGCAGGGTCTCGACCTTCTCCGCCAGCAGTTCCTTGCCGGCGCGCTTGAAGTGTACGGAAAGCTTGAGCAGCTTGCTGGGATCGACCTCCATGACGTCGATCTTGATGATCTTGACCAAGGGCAGCAGCTCTTCGATTTCTTCCGATTCGGCCACCACGTCATCCAGCGCAAACACGTAACCGGCCTTGACCAGCTCCCGCACGCGCTCCACCAGCTGCGGCGTGACCTTGACGGTTTCGAGGATCTCCAGCACCACCTTGTCGGTCGGCAGGAAATAGATGAAGTCGCTCATCAGCACCGCTGCATCGACGTTGATGAAGCCTTGCAGGTTGCCGATGACGTTGGACAGGCCCAGCTCCGAGGCATGCGCGATCACCGCGGCTGTTGCGGTGACGTCGTCCTTCACGTTGGCGGGGCCGAAAGCGGCGCTGCGAAACAGCAGTTCGTAGCCGATCAGGTCCTGCTCACGGTTCAGGATAGGCTGGCGGGCCAGGAAGAAATCCAGAGCGTGGTGCGCAGGGCTGGACTGGTCGGATGGCTGGTCTGACATGGTTCTTATTTTAGGAGCCCCAAGCTTGGTAACGATTCTTCATTTTCGGCAATGCCGCACATTGTATGCCGATTCGGCATCGCTTCGGCCACCTGAAATAATGTCACCGGAAGAAAATCACAAAAAATCACAAAACAGGCAGCGTTCCAGCATATCACGCCTCCCCCGCTTCCAAGACAAAGCCGGCGCTGTCGTCGGTGCCCAGCACATCGGCCAGGTAAGGCATGACCTCCCTGAGCATCGGCTCGAGCGTCCATGGCGGATTGAGGATGAACATCCCGCTGTTGTGCAGGCCGAAGCCGTCGGGCGCCGGGCCATGGATGGCCAGCGTCACATTCAGCCAGCTCTTGGCGCCCAGGCGCTTGAGCCGCTCCGGCAACTGGCGCGACTCATTACGCTGCAAGACCGGATACCAGACGGCATACATCCCCGTCGGGAAACGCGTCAGCGCATCGGCCAGCACCTGCGCCACGTGCGTGTAGTCGCGCTTGTCTTCATAAGGGGGATCGATCAGCACCAGGCCGCGGCGCGAAGGTGGCGGCAGCAGCGCCTTGAGTCCGGCGAAACCGTCGGCGCGATACACCATCACGCGCTTGCCGCGCGCGGAGGGACGCTGGCCTTGCGCCAGCGCGTGGGCTTCCAGCTTGCGGAAATTATCTTCGAGCACCTTGCCTTCGGACGGATGCAATTCGAACAGGCGCAACCGATCCTGTTCGCGCATGACCTTCTCGGCGCAATAAGGCGAACCGGGGTAGTAGCGCATCTTGCCGCTGGGATTGAGCGAGCGCACCAGATCGACATATTCCTGGACCGCCGGCGGCAGATCCTTGCGGCCCCACAATTGGGCGATACCGGTCTCGTATTCGGCATTCTTGCTGGCATAGTCGCTGTCGAGAGCGTATACGCCGGCGCCGGCATGCGTGTCGATGACCATGTAGGCAGCATCTTTCTGCCCGAGGTAGCGCATCAGCTGAATCGCCACCATGTGCTTCAAGACGTCGGCGTGGTTGCCGGCATGAAAAGCGTGGCGATAACTCAGCATGGGAAATTGTGCTCTTTATAAAAAGGTGGAAGTCGTACGAGTTGGCAAATGACTATCGTACGACAGAAGAAACGTTTGGCATTCTAGCAAGGATACGATGCCAGTAAACCGCACAGGCTGCAATTGTTACAAAGAAACAGCGCATCAGGATAACACCCCGCCGCCTTGGCATCCATGCCGGTATCTCGCCCGGACAGGCGGCGCACAAGGTATTCGCGGCTGGCATGGCCATGTTAATGCTTAACAAAAATTTACGCGGCTCAATTACCCGCGCGGTCGAGCCGGAAATAGGCGTCAAGCAAGGATGTCTTGTAGACAACCCCCAATAACCTGGGATCGTCGGCATTGGCGATGACCGGCAAACGCTCCCCCTGATGATCCAGGAACAGCTGCAACGCCTCGCCCAGCGACATGTCCGGCGTCACCTCATGCAGGAAATGGCGGCGCAGGAAATCCCTGGCCTTGCGGCCGGTGTCGTCTTTCTTGTCCAGCAGCCAGGAAGTCAGATCCTGCAGCGCCACCACGCCCTGGTAACGCCCGTCGTCATCGACGATGTAGATATATTTGACCGGGTATTTGAGGAACATCGCGCTCATGTCTTTCATGCTGGCGTCTTCCTTGAGCACCGTTTCGGCGGGACGGATCAGTTCGCTCATGTGGGTGCCGCGCAGCCGCAGGCGCTCTTCGGCATCGCGATGGCGCTTGAGCGTGATGTCATACATCGAGCGACCATCCAGGCCGCGGGCGACGACATAGGCCACCACGCAAGACAGCATCAGCGGCAGAACCACCTGGTAGCTCAGGGTCATCTCGAAAATCATCAGGATCGCCATCAACGGCGCATTCGACGCCGCCGCCAGGAAAGCCCCCATCCCCACCATCGCATAGGCGAAAGGCTGCGACATATGAAACGGCATCAGCGCCTGCGCCGCACCGCCGAACAGGAAACCGACCGCCGCCCCGACGAACAGCACCGGCGTGAAGATGCCGCCCACCGCCCCCGATCCGACCGTGATCGTGGTCGCCAGTATCTTCATCAGCAAGACCATCAGCACCGCCTGCCACATCCAGTCGGTATGCAGCAGCGAATTGACCAGGCTATAGCCGTTGCCCCAGACTTCCGGCACCTGTACCGAAATCAGGCCCACCAGCAAACCGCCCACGCCCAGGCGCGCCGGCAACGGCAGGCGCAACTTGCCGAAGGCCGCACGCCCCAACTCCAATGTGCGCAGGAATTGCGGGGCCAGCAAGCCCGCCAGCACACCCAGCATCACGAACAACAGGATTTCCCAACCCGCCACATCCGGGAAGAAGGGCATTTCATAGGCCGGCTTGTAGCCCGGCAGCTCGCGCATGGTGATGTTGGCCACCACCGAAGCCACCACCACCGGGCCGAAACTCTCCATCACCAGCGAGCCGAGCACGATCTCGGTAATGAAGAATGCGCCGGCAATCGGCGCGTTATAGGCCGAGGTAATGCCGGCGGCGGCGCCGCAGGCCACCAGCAGGCGCAGCCGCGATGCGGGGAAATGCGAAAACTTGCCCACCAGCGAAGCGCACAGCGCCGCCATTTGCACCATCGGACCTTCGCGGCCGATGGAGCCGCCTGATGCGATGGTCGCCAGCGACGACATGCTGCGCAACAGGGTGTGCCGCACGGGAATGGCGCCATCGCCGATGGCCACCGCCTCCATGTAGTCGCCGCCGCCACCGGCCGGCACGCGCCGGGCCCACACCAGGAACAAGCCGGCCACGATGCCGCCGGCGGCCGGCAGCAGCATGCGCATATACCAGGGCAGCCCCTTGGCGATTTCGACGAAACTGCCGCTATGGCCGGTCAGCAGCAATTGCAGCAGCGCGATGCTCTCGCGAAAGGCGACAGTTGCCAGCGCGCCGACGAAACCAGCCAGGGCGCCCCACAGCAACATCGAATGGTTTTCCGAAACGCGGCAGGCATTGAGCACCCGCAGACGATATTTGAGCCAGATTTCCCGCATCGTCCGCGCCTATCGGTGATCGTTCATCAGCGAATGCAGGTAACCGAGGTCGGCGGCGATGCTGGCCTCGGCCTTCTTCTGCATGCGCTGGTAACGCGCCAGCACTTCGCGACCCAGCCCGGTCACCGCCGCCCCGCCTCCGCGGGCGCCGCCGGTGGCGGTCGTCACCAGCGTGCTGGAGAAGCAGCGGTTCATTTCCTCGACCAGCAACCAGGCGCGCCGGTACGACATGTCCATCTCGCGCGCGGCGCCGGAGATCGACCCGGTACGCTCGATGGCTTGCAAGAGATCGGCCTTCCCCGGGCCGAAGGCGATGGTGTCGCCCTGCATCACGCGCAATCTGATGGTCTTGGAATAAGTCATGCGCGTGATTGTACAAGGGCCTCCCGGCACATCCAACATCGCCGTGCTGCGACAGCAACGATGCGGCGACAAGCGCCGGTTGGACAGCCGCGCTCCCGGGACGCCGCCGCGCTGCCCGCAGTTGACGAGCGCTATATCCTTGCGTATATTTCGAGGCATCCAACAAGCGCGCGTCGGCCATCGGCCCGCGCGCTTTTACTTGCCTGCGGCACGGCCGGATGCCGATGGCAGGCCATCTCATACCGGAACCGAGAGGATTACCGATGTTCAAGCGCCCCCGCCTGAAACTCGCCTTTGCCGCCGCCCTGATGTTTGCCGCCAGCGTCGCCCATGCCACCGACCTGGTGGTATCGGCCGCGGCCAGCCTGACCAATGCCTTCAAGGAGCTGGCGCAGTCGTTCGAGCAACAGAACCCCGGCGTGAAGGTGATCACCAACTTCGGCGCTTCCGACATCCTGATGCGACAGATCGTGCGCGGCGCCCCGGCCGACGTGTTCGCCTCGGCCGACCAGGCGGCGATGGACAAGGCGGTTGCCGAAAAAGCCGTCAATCCGGCGACCCGCAAGAACTTCGCCGCCAACCAGATCGTGCTGATCGTGCCGCATGACAGCAAATTGCAGCCGGCTGCGCTGGCCGACCTGAGCCAGCCCGGCTACCAGCGCATCGCCCTGGGCAATCCGGCTTCCGTGCCGTTCGGCCGCTACACCAAGACCGCCCTGGAAAGCGCCGGCCTGTGGCAGCAGCTCCAGGCCAAAGCCGTGATGGCCGAGAATGTGCGCACCAGCCTGGACTATGTGGCGCGCGGCGAAGTCGATGCCGGCTTCGTGTTCGCCACCGATGCCGCCGTGATGCCGGACAAGGTCAGGGTCGCCATCCGCATCCCGTCGGATTCGCCGGCCACCTATCCGATCGCCGCCACCGCCGGCAGCCGGCACCAGGAACTGGCCGACAAGTTCATCGCTCATGTGCTCTCGCCCGCCGGCCAGGCCGTGCTGGCGCGCTACGGCTTCCTGCAACCTTAACGACCGGCGCTCGCTGACCCAAGGCCATGCATCCCGTCTGGACGCCGCTGCTGCTCTCGCTCAAGGTCGCCGGGCTGGCGAGCCTGCTCAACATGGTGCTGGGCGTGGCCGCGGCTTACGGCTTGTCGCGCTGGCGCTCGCCGCTGCGCGACTTGGTCGATTCCATCCTGACCTTGCCGCTGGTGCTGCCGCCCACCGTGCTGGGCTATTACCTGCTGGTGCTGTTCGGCCGCCGCGGCACATTCGGCGCCTGGCTTGAAAGCCTCGGCATCCAGTTGGTGTTCACCTGGCAAGGCGCGGTGCTCGCCTCCACCATCGTCGCCTTCCCGCTGGTGATGAAGGCCTCCCGCGCCGCGTTCGACAACGTCGACCACCAGCTCGAAAACGCCGCCCGCGTACTGGGCGTGTCGGAAGCCGGCGTGTTCTTCCGCGTCAGCCTGCCGCTGGCGACCAAGGGCATCGCCGCCGGCGTGCTGCTGGCCTTCGCCCGCGCATTGGGCGAATTCGGCGCCACGCTGATGGTCGCCGGCAACCTGCCCGGCCGCACCCAGACCTTGTCGGTGGCCATCTATGAAGCGGTACAGGCGGGCGACGACGGCGCCGCCACCATGCTGGTGGTGATCACCTCCATCACTTGCGTGGTCATCCTCATGCTGGCCGGCCGGCTGGTGCCGGACCGCGCCCGGTTTACGTTGCGCTGATTTCCGCCTATCCCGCCATGCGCCCCACTTTCCAACCCCATCCCGAGCTGCCGTGAGCGTCGAACTCCAGATCCAGAAGACACTGCGCGCCGGCGACCGCGTGTTCGAACTCGACATCGCCTTCGCCTCCGACAGCGAGCGCATCGTGCTGTACGGCCCGTCCGGCTCCGGCAAGAGCCTGACCCTGAAGGCCATGGCCGGGCTCCTGACGCCCGACGCCGGCCACATCCGGCTGGACGGCCGCACGCTGTTCGATGCGCGGCAGCAAATCAACGTGCGCGCGCAGGAGCGCAACGTGGCTTACCTGTTCCAGGATTACGCGCTGTTTCCACACCTGACGGTGGCGCAGAACATCGCCTTCGGCCTGGCGCGCGGCTGCTTCAACCTGCGCCGGCCCGCTGCGCATCCCGCGGTACAACAATGGATTACGGCATTTGAGTTGCAGGCGATCGCCGGCAGCCGTCCGGCGCAGATTTCCGGCGGCCAGCGGCAGCGCGTGGCGCTGGCGCGCGCGCTGGCGTCGGAACCCGACATCCTGCTGCTGGATGAACCCTTCTCCGCGCTGGACCCGTCGTTGCGCGAGCGCATGCGGCGCGAACTGGCCGAACTGCAGCAGCGCCTAGGCGTGCACATGCTCCTGATCACGCATGATCCGGCCGATGTCGAGGCATTGGGCGACGAAGTGTTCGAAATACGCGACGGGCGCATCCAGGCACAGCGTTCACCCTGACTCCACCATGAAAAAAAACCGCACCCTTTTGAGGTGCGGTTCCAGGATGGGGGATACCCCGACCGGCTTGCGCTGGAGTCAAGCCGGTTTCACACAGCACAACATACAACCAACTCAAATCTGTTCAGGCGATCAGGCAACCTTCTTTTCGATCTGTTCTTCAAAGAACTGCTCATCCTCGGTCGAACCGTGCAGCGCAGTGGTCGACGACTGGCCCTGCTGGATCGCCTGGGTCACAGCATCGAAGTAGCCGGTGCCGACTTCGCGCTGGTGCTTGACCGCGGTAAAGCCCTTGGCGGCGGCGGCGAATTCGGCTTCCTGCAATTCCACGAAGGCCGACATCTGGTTGCGGGCATAACCATGCGCCAGGTTGAACATCGAGTAGTTCAGCGCATGGAAGCCGGCCAGCGTGATGAACTGGAACTTGTAGCCCATTGCGCCCAGCTCGCGCTGGAACCTGGCGATGGTGGCGTCGTCCAGGTTCTTCTTCCAGTTGAACGACGGCGAGCAGTTGTAGGCCAGCAGCTTGCCCGGGAACTTGGCGTGGATGGCTTCGGCGAAGGTCTTGGCGAACGCCAGGTCGGGCTTGCCGGTTTCACACCAGACCATGTCGGCGTACTCCGCATAGGCCAGGCCGCGCGAGATGGCCTGGTCGATGCCGGGATGGGTCTTGAAGAAACCTTCGACGGTACGCTCGCCCGACAGGAAGGCCTTGTCGTTGGCATCCACGTCGGAGGTCAGCAGGTCGGCCGCTTCGGCATCGGTACGGGCGATCACCAGGGTCCTGGTGCCCATGACGTCGGCCGCCAGGCGTGCGGCGTTGAGCTTCTCGACCGCTTCGCGAGTCGGCACCAGCACCTTGCCGCCCATGTGGCCGCACTTCTTCACGGAAGCCAGCTGGTCTTCGAAGTGCACGCCGGCGGCGCCCGCTTCGATCATCGACTTCATCAGTTCGAAGGCATTGAGCACGCCGCCGAAACCGGCCTCGGCATCAGCCACGATGGGCGCGAAGAAATCGATGTCGTTCTTGCCTTCGGACCACTGGATCTGGTCGGCGCGGGCAAAGGTATTGTTGATGCGCTTGACCACCATCGGCACCGAGTTGGCCGGATACAGCGACTGGTCGGGATACATTTCGCCGGCCAGGTTGGCATCGCCCGCCACTTGCCAGCCGGACAGGTAGATCGCCTTCAGGCCGGCCTTGACCTGCTGCATGGCCTGGTTGCCGGTCAGGGCGCCCAGCGCGTTGACGAAGGGTTCGTTGTTGACCAGGTGCCACAGCTTGTCGGCGCCGCGCTTGGCCAGCGAATGCTCGATCTGCACCGAGCCGCGCAGGCGGACCACGTCCTCGGCCGTATAGTTGCGCTTGATGCCCTTCCAGCGGGGATTTTCTGCCCAATCCTTTTCCAGTGCCTGGATTTGCTGTTCACGTGTGCTCATGGTGATCTCCTTTTTCGTCAATGTTGAAGTGTTTAAAAATCGGATGAAATCGCGAATTCCATGACTTCATAGTAGTCCCGCCATGTGCAGAGCAACAATGTCTTGTATAAGACATAGGTAATTTTTTTATACCAATAAAATCAAATACTTATTTTTTGTTTTTTGCGATACGGAACGAAATTTCTGGAAATGAAAAATCATTTTGATGCTTCGCACCCGCACTTTTCACAATACGAAATGAAAAATTCTCATCGTGAAATATGGCCGCCTTGCACAGGTTTTGCCGTTGCGGCACAGGCGATCCATTGAGGATTAAGACGATCGTTCGAAAATTTTTGACGTTCACATCCACCTCTTGCATAATAAAAGTCACCTACCCAGACAAGGCATTCCATTCACATCGAGGGCGCCAGCCCGGAGGAAACATGACGACCAAAGAAGAGACGCTTGCGCTGTGGCGCAAACAGGAAGAGGCAGTGCGCGCCAAGCTGGCGCCGCCCGGCGTAGCCACCATGGCCGACCTCAAGGCCGGCAGCGGCATGGATTTCCTGCAGAAGATCTGGGACGGCTTGCTGCCCTCGGTGCCCATCGGCCAGACCATGGACTTCATCCCGGTGGAAGGCGAACCGGGCCGCATCGTATTCCAGGGCACGCCCGACAAGCGCCACTACAACCCGCTGGGCAGCGTGCATGGCGGCTATTTCTGCACCCTGCTGGATTCGGCCGTCGGCTGCGCGGTGCATTCGGTGCTGCCGCAAGGCATGGGCTACACCACGCTCGAACTGAAAGTGAACCTGGTGCGGGCGCTGACCGAGAAGACCGGCCCGGTGCGCGCCGAAGGCCGCGTGGTGCAAGTCGGCAAGCAGGTCGGCATCGCCGAGGGGCGCATCATCGATGCCGAAGGCCGCCTGTATGCCCACGCGACCACGACCTGCCTGGTCTTTCCCCTGCCCTGAAGCGCCGGAAGTGAAAAAACTTCACGCAGTATTCCCCCTCCCGATCTTCCGCGTACCGAAAGCGCCGGGGTAATAGCCGCGCGCCTGCGCTCCGGAGCGCGCCGACCGGGCCGGCCGTCTTTCGTTCCACCAATTTCTTTTTGCGGCAACGCCACCGCTCGGTTGTTTAATCGACGAAGAAGGCACAAAATGAACGCCTACTAAAATTGAACGGCGATCCAACGTCGATAGTCTTCATGCATTACGCCCTGGACATCCGCACATTTCTATTCAGTCATTATTTCTATACTGGGGTGCGAATCGCGATCGGGGTGGTCGGCCTCACCATGCTGGTGTACAACGTGGCCGACATGCCGACCACCATGACGGTCTTCCTCGGCGCCCTGTGCACCAGCCTGATGGACCTGCCCAGCCCCTTGCGGCACAAGTTCAACGAGATGCTGGCCGGCGTGCTGCTGTGTACGCTGGTGATGCTGCTCATCAGCCTGTGCGCGCCGGTGCCCTGGCTGGTCGGCGCAATGATGGTGGTGGTCAGCTTCTTCGCCAGCATGATGGTGGTCTATGGCAAGAAGACCATGCCGCTGCAGTTCGCCGCGCTGATGGTGATGACGCTGTCGATGGAAAACCAGGTGCCGATCTCGGCCGCGCTGGCGAACTGCGTGCTGTTTCTGGGCGGCGGCCTCGGCTACCTGGCCTATTCGATGGTGGTGTCATGGTTCCTGCGCCGCCGCATCAAGCAGCAGGTGCTGGCCGAAGCCCTGTTCGAACTGGCGCGCTACCTGCGCATCAAGGCCGATTTCTACGATGTGCGGCACGACCTCGCCGCCCAGTTCAACCAGCTGGTGCGCCAGCAGATCGTGGTGGCCGACAAGCAGCAAGCCTCGCGCGACCTGATCCTGCGCGACCTCTATACCAAGCAGGACGGCCTGCTGGTGCAAGTGCACCTGTCGATGCTGGAGCTCTATGAGCAGGTATTGTCCACCCACGCCGACTACGCCTTCCTGCGCGACCACTTCGGCGACAAGGATGTGATGATCTTCCTGCGCGACCTGGCCAACAAGACCGCCGAAGACATCGAATCGATCGCCTACGCCATCACCCGCAAGAAAGCCTCCTCCCCCACCGTCAACTACAAGGCCGAGCTGCGCGCCATCCAGTACGAGATGCAGCAGATGGCCCAGCCGGGGCCGAACCGGGCCTCCGAAGAAGCCCTGACCATCCTCCGCGTGACCTACAACAAGATCCGCGACATCATCGAACTGATCGGCCAGCTGCACCAGGCCACGCAGAACCCGGTCGACCCCATCCCGATCCTGCCCGGTTCGGACATGACGCCGTTCCTGACCCAGCAGAAGTTCAAGTTCAACATGCTGCTGGTCAACCTGCGCTGGCAGTCGCCGATCTTCCGCTTCGCCATCCGCGTCGCGCTGGCGGTGACCACAGGCCTGTGGATCTCCAGCCACCTGCCCTACATGGCGCACGGCTACTGGATCGTGCTGACCATCGTCATCATCCTCAAACCCAATTTCAGCGCCACCAAGCAACGCATGGCCGACCGCCTGATCGGCACCATCATCGGCTGCCTGATCACGGCGCTGATCCTGCGCTTCGTCCATAACCCGATGGGCCTGATGGCGGTGCTGTTCGCCGCCAGCGTCGCCGCGCCCGCGTTCACCTACGTGAAATACCGCTACACCGCCATCGCCGCCTCGGTGCAGATCCTGATGCTGCTCAACCTGCTGCTGCCGGCCGGCCACCAGGGCGTGGTCAGCGAGCGCCTGATCGACACCGTGATCGGGGTGGTGATCGCCACTATCTTCAGCTACGTGCTGCCGGCCTGGGAATACCGCGACCTGCCCAAGCTGCTGCGCAACGTATTGAAGGCCAGCCAGCGTTATCTGACCGCCAGCCGCGACATGCTGGAAGGCAAGGTCAAGGACGATTTTTTCTATCGGGTATGCCGCAAGGGCTTCATGGATAGCCTGGCGGCGCTGATCTCGGCGCTGGTGCGCATGATGGATGAGCCGGTGACCAAGCACCGCGCAGTCAAGGAGCTCAACCGCTTCATCGTGCAAAACTACCTGGTGGCGGCGCACATTGCCGCCCTGCGCCTGATGTTGCGGCGCCATCAGGAAAATACCCCGCAAGGCGCGGTCAACCAGTTGATCGAAAGCACTTACCTGGAAGCCAGCCAGCAATTGGCGGAGGCTCAGCGCATCCTGGCGCCGAAGTCGAAGAAACGCAGCGGCGCGGTGACCGTCTCGCCGCAAGCGCCGCAAGACAAGGCGCTATCGGCCAAGATCGAACTGATCGGGCCTGTCACCCCGGAACCGGTGCCGGCCGACGCCAGCGCGTGGTCTGGCTGGAATACCTTGCAGCGCCGCACCAGCCTGCTCAATCAGGATTTGCGCGAAATCGTCGTCCAGACCGCCGCCATCGACCATATCCTGCGCCAGCAGAACTGAACCCTTGCGCCGCATCCGGCAGGCCGCTGCCGCCGGCCGCCGATGCCATGCCCGCGTCACAGTTGGGTGCGCGACACCAGTACGCCATCCACGTCCGCATAAATCCAGTCGCCCGGATACACCGCCACGCCGGCGATGCTGACCTTGAGGCCGGCGTCGCCTGCCCCTTTGCGGAAGCTGCGTTGCGGATGCGTGGCCAGCGCCCGGATGCCGATATCGCAGGCGTTGAGCTCGGCGGCGTCGCGCACGCAACCATTGACCAGGATGCCGGCCCAGCCGTTCTTCTGCGCCAGCATGCCGAGGTTGCCGCCCACCAGCGCGCAGCGCAAGCTGCCGCCGCCATCCACCACCAGGACATGGCCATCCCCCGGCGTTTCCAGCGCGGCGCGCACCAGCACGTTGTCTTCGAACACCTTGAGCGTCCTGGCCGGGCCGGCAAAGGCATGTTGCTTGCCGAACGAAGCGAAGATGGGCGGCAGCACATGCAAGGCGCCAGCCGCCAGCTTGTCTTCATTGTTATCGCACAGGTCGCAGGTGGCAAAGCTCATGGTGGTCTCCGTGATGGTGTGTGTTACGGGCAATACGGCATCATACCGACAGCATGCGATGCAGGCGCTTCTGGTCGAACATGCGCGAGTCGGCCATGCGCAGCAGAGTTTCCACATCCAGGCCGTCTTCGGGATACAACGACACGCCCACCGATGCGTCCACCGTGTACTGGTTGCCGTCCCGCCCTTCGATGGGGCGGTTGACGGCATGGCGGATCTTGTCGGCAATCGTGCGCGCCACCTCGATCTCGCTGACGCCGTGCAAATACACCACGAACTCGTCGCCGCCAAAACGGGCCACCGAGTCGTCATGGCGCAAGGCATGCTGCAGGCGCTCGGCGATCACGACCAGCACCTTGTCGCCCTCGTCGTGGCCATATTCGTCATTGACCGCCTTGAAGCGGTCGAGGTCGATGAACAGCATCGCAAAATGCAGCGGATTGGCCTCCGACGAATTACGGCGGCGGAACTCGATCTGCGCGATCAGCGAGTCGCGGTTGAGCACGTTGGTGAGGCGGTCGGTGCGCAGGTTGCGCTCCATTTCCTGGAAACTGAGCGCCAGTTGCCCGATCTCGTCGTCGCGATTGATGTTAAGAGGGGGGAACGGGCTGCCGTTGCCGATGCTCTTGGCCGCCAGCGTCAGTTTGCGGATGTCGCGCAACACCCAGCGCAACAACGCGAAGCCGATCACGAAAGTCAGGCACACCGCCACCAGTCCCAACAGCAGGGTCTGATAGACGCCGCCGGTCACCGAACCGAGGAAATCCGAACGCGGCGCAGCGCTGATGGCCAACCAGTCCAGGCCGGCATCGTCGTGATGCAAGCGGACGGCTACCTCGATCTTGCTGCCCTGGCTGTGCGCGCCCAGAAACACCAGTTGACCCGGCACGAGGCGATGCACCTCCATGTACTTCCGTACCTCATCGAAAGCCTGCTGCACCAGCGGCGACTGGCTTTGCCGGGCGTTCAGGCGCACCATCTCGCCGGCGTTGCCCTTGATCTCGTGCAGCGTTTCGTTGAGGGAAGTGGCGACCATGTCGCCTTTAAGCTCGGCGACGAAAGCCACGCCATTGGCGCTCAAGGGCAACTGCTGCAAAAAGGTGGTGAGCTGGCTCAAGCCGATGCTGCTGTTGGCCACGCCCAGGAAAGTGCCGTCGGTATCGAAAACCGGCTTGGAGAGATTGATGCCCAAAAACTTCTCGCGGAAATCGGCATACACCGAAGACCAGGTCTCGCGTCCGCGCGCCACCGTCTGGATGTACCAGGGCCGCTTGCGCGGCTCGTAATCCTGCACCGCGGCCAGCTTCATCTCGGTGCCGGGACCGCGCAGGTAATAGACGTAATCCTTCCCTTCCGGCTCGCGGATGCTGTACCTGAACACGCTGGCGCTTTCCTGCTTGATGCCGAGGAAGCTGCCGTCGACGCCGCCGAAATAAACGTAGCTGGGATCGCTGAACAGGAAATTGGCCAGCCACAGCCGTTCTTCCAGCTGCTTGCGGTCTTTCGGAAATGGCAATACGGCCGGCTGGTCGCCGGGGTTGACGGGCGGCACCGGCGGCGGCGCCACCATATTGAGGCTCTCGCGCGCGCTCAGGGTCTGGCGGTCGATGGCCTGGCCGACGCGTCCCATCACCTCCATCAGCGCATTGCGCGCGAGGACTTCGGTGGCATCGTTCCCGGCGCGATACAGGAACCAGCCTATCGTCAGCGCCAGGCAAACCATCAGGAAGATGAACGGCAAGATGAAAAGCCGCTGCAAAGACGATTGCCTCAGGATCGATCCCTTCGCGGACTCTGGCCGCCAATTATCTTTCGCATAATTCCCCCGCTGGTACGCATTGCCAACTGCTGTGGCCGGCATTGCGGCGCACTGCACCAGTTCTTTCGATTGAGCAACCATTGTATGCCAAAAGCCCGGCAACAGGCATTGCCGAATGGATGCATTGCGTATCCGGCCGGGGTTTCCCCGGAAACAACAGCAAGAATGGCGGCGGCGCCCCTCCAAAAAACCACGAAAAAAGCCGATTGCGCCCCAAAGCGCAATCGGCTTCCAACCGGACCGGCACGGCGGCGCAAAACGCTGCCGCCGCGCCTCGCCCCGCTTGCGGAATTACTTGGCGAACACCAGTTGGCCGTTGCGCGCGTCCACGTGCACCACGTCCTTCGGGCCGAACTTGCCGGCCAGGATTTCCCTGGACAGCGGGTTTTCGATCTCCTGCTGGATCGCCCGCTTCAGCGGCCGCGCGCCATACACCGGATCGAACCCGGCCTCGGCGATCTTCTGCAGGCCGGCATCGCTGATCTGCAAGCCGATCTCCAGCTTGGCCAGGCGCTCTTCCAGGATGCGCAACTGGATCTTGGCGATGGCGCCGATGTTCTTCTCGTCGAGCGCATGGAACACCACGATCTCGTCCACCCGGTTGATGAACTCCGGACGGAAGTGCGTGCGCACCTCGGCCATCACCGCCAGCTTCACCAGCGCCGGGTCGCTCTCTTCCATCGATTGGATCCGGTGCGAACCCAGGTTCGAGGTCATCACGATCACCGTGTTCTTGAAGTCCACGGTACGGCCCTGGCCATCGGTCATGCGGCCGTCGTCCAGCACCTGCAGCAGCACGTTGAAGACGTCCGGATGGGCCTTCTCGATCTCGTCGAGCAAGATCACGCTGTACGGTTTGCGGCGCACGGCCTCGGTCAGGTAGCCGCCTTCCTCGTAACCCACGTAGCCCGGCGGCGCGCCGATCAGGCGGGCCACCGAATGCTTCTCCATGAACTCGCTCATGTCGATGCGGATCATCGCCTCTTCGGTGTCGAACAGGTAAGACGCCAGCGCCTTGCACAGCTCGGTCTTGCCCACGCCGGTGGGGCCCAGGAACATGAACGAACCATACGGCTTGCCGGGGTCGCCCAGGCCGGCGCGCGAACGGCGGATGGCATCGGACACGGCCACGATCGCCTCGTCCTGGCCCACCACGCGCTCATGCAGCACGTCTTCCATGTGCAGCAGTTTCTCGCGCTCGCCTTGCATCATGCGCGACACCGGGATGCCGGTGGCGCGCGCCACGATCTCGGCGATTTCCTCGGCGCCCACTTGCGTACGCACCAGCTTCGGCTTTTCGGCCGCGACGCCCGCGGCATCCTTCTTGTTCTGCACTTCCAGCGCCGCTTCCAGTTCGGCCAGCTTGCCGTACTTCAGCTCGGACACCCGCTGCCAGTCGCTCTTGCGGGTGGCCTCTTCCATCTGCAGGCGAACCTTCTCGATCTCTTCCTTGAGTTGCTGGCCGCCCTGGGCGGTCGACTTCTCGGCCTTCCAGGTCTCTTCCAGGTCGGCGTACTCGCGCTCCAGCTTTTCGATCTCTTCCTCGATCAGTTGCAGGCGCTTCTGCGAAGCCTCGTCCTTCTCGCGCTTGACCGCTTCGCGCTCGATCTTCAACTGGATCAGGCGGCGGTCGAGCTTGTCCATGACTTCCGGCTTGGAGTCGATCTCGATCTTGATCTTGGCGGCGGCTTCGTCGATCAGGTCGATCGCCTTGTCCGGCAGGAAACGGTCGGTGATGTAGCGGTGCGACAATTCGGCCGCGGCCACGATAGCCGGGTCGGTGATGTCCACGCCGTGGTGCACCTCGTACTTTTCCTGCAGGCCGCGCAGGATGGCGATGGTCGCCTCCACGCTCGGCTCGTCGACCAGTATCTTCTGGAAGCGGCGCTCCAGCGCGGCATCCTTCTCGATGTACTGGCGGTATTCGTCCAGCGTGGTGGCGCCCACGCAATGCAGCTCGCCGCGCGCCAATGCCGGCTTCAACATGTTGCCGGCATCCATCGCGCCTTCGGCCTTGCCGGCGCCGACCATGGTGTGCAGCTCGTCGATGAAGACGATGGTCTGGCCTTCGTCCTGGGCGATCTCTTTCAGGACCGCTTTCAAGCGTTCCTCGAATTCGCCGCGGTACTTGGCGCCGGCCAGCAGCGCCGCCATGTCCAGCGACAGCACGCGCTTGGACTTCAGGCTGTCCGGCACTTCGCCGTTGACGATACGTTGCGCCAGGCCTTCGACGATGGCGGTCTTGCCCACGCCCGGCTCGCCGATCAGCACCGGGTTGTTCTTGCTGCGCCGCTGCAGCACCTGGATGGCGCGGCGGATCTCGTCGTCGCGGCCGATCACCGGGTCGAGCTTGCCGGCGCGGGCGCGCTCGGTCAGGTCCAGCGTGTATTTCTTCAACGCTTCGCGCTGGCCCTCGTCCTGCTGCGACGACACCGAAGCGCCGCCGCGCACGGCCTTGATGGCGGCTTCCAGCGACTTGCGGGTGAGGCCGTTCTCGCGCGCGGCGCGGCCGGCATCGGACTTGTCGTCCACCAGGCCGAGCAGCACCATTTCGCTGGCGACGAACTGGTCGCCATGCTTTTGCGCTTCCTTGTCGGCCAGGTTCAGCAAGGCCACCAGTTCGCGGCCGATCTGCACTTCGCCGCCGTTGCCCGAGACTTGCGGCAGGCGCTGCAAGGCGCCCTGCAAGGCGGCGGACAGGCCGTTCACGTTCACGCCCGCGCGCTGCAACAGCGAGCGCGCGCCGCCGTCGTCCTGGCTCAGCAGGGCGATGACGAGGTGCACCGGTTCAATGTATTGGTTATCGTGGCCGACCGCCTGGGATTGCGCGTCGGCCAGCGCTTCCTGCAATTTTGTGGTGAGTTTGTCGAGACGCATGGTTCGCTCCAATTTTTCAATGTAATGAAAATTGGGCCGGACATTTGATTTTCAAGCAAAGTGCCCGGCACGGAAATTTGATTTGCATCATGCCCGCCACACCCGATGCCCTCCCGTCGCGCGTTATCCGGCCAACGCGCGATAAGTTGCAAAGCCGGCAACGCACAACGCGATGGAGCCGAGCAAGTGCAGCGCCGAATGGCCGATGGCCCAGAGATAGTCGCCCCGCTGCAGCAGGATCATGGCCTCTGCCGAGAACGTCGAAAAGGTGGTCAGGCCGCCGAGGAAGCCCGTAATGGCGAACAGGCGCCATTCCGGCGACAGGCCGGGATGCTGCTCGAAACAGGCGACCAAAAAGCCGATCGCATAACCGCCGATCCAGTTGACCGCCAGCGTGCCGATCGGCACCAGATGGCCGCCCACGTTATACACCGCCGAGAGCCGCCAGCGCAGCCATGCCCCCAATGTCGCTCCCGCGCCTACCGCCAACCATCCCATGCTGCCTCCTTGTCTTGTCCGTCGCTGCGATGATGCCAGAAACTGCAATCGTCCCGGCCATTCCATCCCTGTCCTCCGCCCCTCTCAGGGGGTATGTTCCCGGGCGGTAGCGATCCCCTGCATTTCTTCACGCAGCGAACCGATGCGCTCGAGCGCCTGATGGTCTTCCTGCAAGGCCTTGTCCACGCTCTCGTGCATCCAGTCGACCCAGGTACTGATCTTGGCATCGAGGTACTGGCGCGACGGGTACAACGCATAGACGCCCATGTGCTGCATGCGATGCTGCGGCAGCACGCGCACGATGGTGCCGGCGCGCAGCGGATCCACCGCCGAATAGATCGGCAGCACGCCGATGCCCATGCCTTCGCGGACGCTTGCCAGCATGGCCTCGGCCACGTTGACCTGGAACTTGCTCTTGACGGCGATCATGTCCTGGCCTTCCGGCCCTTCGATGATCCACTCATCCAGCGGCGAGACCGGGCTGACCAGTTGCAGGCAGGTGTAATTCAGCAGATCGGCCGGCTTTTGCGGCATGCCATGCTTGTCGATATAGGCAGGCGAGGCGCACAACATGCTGAAGGTGCTGCCCAACTGGCGGAAAATCAGGCCCGAATCCGGCAACTCGCGCGCCAGCACCAGCGAGACGTCATAGCCCTCTTCCAGCATGTCGGGAATGCGCTGGGCCAGGGTCAGCTCCACCGCCACGTCGGGATAGCGCTTCTGGTAGCCGGAAATGGCCGGGATCACATAACGCTGGCCGAAACTGGTCATCGCATGGATGCGCAAACGCCCGGACGGCTTCACATAGGCGGCGCCGGCCTCGGCTTCGGCTTCCTCGACATAGGAGATGATCTGCTGGCAACGCAGCAGATAGCGCTCCCCGGCCTCGGTCAAGGCAATGCGGCGGGTAGTGCGGTTCAGCAGGCGGGTGCGCAGGTGCCGCTCCAGGTCTGCCACGGCGCGCGACACATGGGCAGTGGTCAACTCCATCTGCTGGGCCGCAGCGGTAAAACTGCCGGCATCGACCACGCGCACGAACACGCGCATGTTTTGCAGGGTATCCATACTCTTTCTCTATGCTGTGGCCAGTTCTCGGATAAGCTCATCGGAGTCGTCCACTCAGCAAACTCGCTTTTCCGGACTGGCGGATGACAGCATTGTTACCTAAAACAGTTAGTCAATTATTTCAATTTATAAGACAAATAATTGCGAATTGTCGAATTTTTCCCAAGATAATTACAAAATATAATACATATCATCTGATATTTGCATATTTTGGGGTAATTTCATGCGCCGCCTCTTCCACCATCATTTGCCTGCCCTGACCGTCATTGCGCTAGCGTTGACAATCGCCGGCTGCGCCGACCAGGGAGGCATCAGGCCGCAAGCGCAAGTCCGCGACACCGCCACCTTCGACGCCGGACAGGCCATCGGCCAGGCCGGCGCCGAAGCCGGCTGGCCGCAACACGCATGGTGGCAGGCCTATAACGACCCGCAACTCGACGCCCTGGTGCAAAAAGCCGTCGCCGGCAACCCCAGCATGGCCATTGCCGCGGCCCGCGTACGCCAGGCACAGTCGATGGCGATGGTAGCGCATGCCGGCGAATTGCCCAGCGCGCAACTGGATGCCGCCATCGGCCGCAAGGACTGGTCCGACAACGTCTATTACGGCGCCAGCTTCCGCGACAAGCTGACCTGGAACAACACCGCCACCCTGGGCCTGACCTACAACGTCGACCTGTGGGATCGCAACAAGAACGCCACCGAGCGCGCCCAGGATGAACTGCACGCGGTCGCCGCCGATGCCCGCGCCGCCCAGCTCGACCTGGAAAGCAACGTGGTGCGCACCTATGTCCAGTTGGCGCTGCAATACGGCTTGCTGGACAACACCGAAGCCATGCTCAAGGAAGAACAGAAGATCCTCGACCTGGCGCATCGCCGCTTCACCGGCGGCATCGGCACCCAACTGGAAATCACCCAGGCCGAATCCCCGCTGCCGGAAACCCGCCGCCAGATCGAAGCCTTGCATGAGAGCATTGCGCTGGTGCGCAACCAGCTGGCCGCCCTGCTGGGCGAAGGCCCGGGCGCCGGCGACCGCATCGCCCGGCCGGTGCTGGCGCTGCACACGGCCATCGGCCTGCCCAGCGCGCTGCCGGCAGAACTGGTCGGCCGCCGTCCCGACATCAGCGCCGCGCGCTGGCGCGTGGAAGCCGCGGTCCGCGGCATCGCGGTGGCCAAGGCCGCCTTCTACCCCAACCTCAACCTGTTGGCCGGCATCGGCCCGGCCGCTGCCGGCGGCGGCATGCTGTCTTTCCTCAGCATGAAAAACTGGCAAACCACCTACGGGCCGGCGATCTCGCTGCCGATCTTCGAAGGCGGCCGCCTGCGCGGCCAACTGGGCGCCACCACCGCCGGCTACGACATCGAAGTCGAGCATTACAACGCCCTGCTGTCGCAGGCCTTGAAGTCGATCTCCGACCAGGTCGTGACGCTGCAATCGGTGGCCCGCCAGCAACAGCAGGCGGGCGAATCGGTCGCCGCCGCGCAAAAGAATGTCGACATCGCCACCCGCGCCTACCAGCGCGGCCTGACCGATTACCTCAACGTGCTGCAAGCGCAGACCCAATGGCTGCGCCAGCAACAGATCGTGCAACAGTTGCAGGCCCGGCACCTGGCCGCCTATGCCGCGCTGACCGCAGCCCTGGGCGGCGGCCTGGAACCGGCGGCCGCGCCTGGAACTGAAACCGAAGCCGCTGCCGGGATCGCCAGCAGCCGCACCCTCAAGGCCGCCGCAAAATGAACCAGCCCGCCAACGCGGCCGCAGCCGCAACACCACGCCCGTCCTTCAGGGCGCAACTGCGCGAAGCCGCCAGCGACTGGTGGCACAACGAGCGGCCGACCTGGATCTACGTCTTCAAGATGGTGTTCGCCGGCCTGCTGGCGCTGGGCATCGGCTATGGGCTCGACCTCGAATCGCCGCGCTCGGCGCTGATCACGGTGTTCATCGTGATGCAGCCGCAAAGCGGCATGATCCTGGCCAAGAGCTTCTACCGCGTGATCGGCACCCTGGTCGGCTCGGTCGCCGTGGTGGTGCTCGTGGGCCTGTTCGCGCAGACGCCTGAGCTGTTCCTGATCGCCTCCGCCTTATGGATCGGCCTGTGCACCGTGGGCTCGGCGCACAATCGCAATTTCCGCTCCTACGGCTTTGTGCTGTCGGGCTATACGGTGGCCCTGATCGGCCTGCCGGCCGCGCTCAATCCCGGCATCACTTTCGATTCGGTCATGACCCGCGTCACCGAAATTACCGTGGGCATCGTGTGCGCCGGCCTGGTCAGCGCGCTGGTGTTTCCGCAAGCCAGCGCCCCGGGGCTAGTGCGCATCATCCGCGGCCGCTTCACCGCCTTCGTCGACCTGATCGGCGCCACCCTGGGCGGCACCAGCGAGCGCAAGCAGTTGGAAGCCGCCAATGCCCGCTTCGTGGGCGACATCATCGGACTGGAAGCGCTGCGCAGCTCGGCCATCTTCGAAGATCCCGAAATCCGCCTGCGCAGCGGCCGCCTCACGCGCATGAACAGCGAGTTCATGGCGCTGTCGACCCGCGTGCATGCGCTGCACCAGTTGATGAACCGCTTGCATGCCAATACCGCCCCCAGCGCGCAAGTCGTCATCGACGCCATTTCCCCCTATTTCAAGGAGGTGCAGCCGCTGCTGACCCGCACCGGCGGCGAACCGGTGATGAGCGCGGTGGACGCCGCCGACGCCGCACTGAAGCTGGAAACCTACAAGCGCGAACTGCCGCGCCGCGTGCGCGCCACCCGCAATGCGCTGCAAATCGACAGCGATAGCACCATGCTGGACTTCGACACCGCTTCGGAACTGCTGTACCGCGTCATCGAAGAACTGCACGCCTACACCCTGACCTATGCGTCGCTCAACCCGCGCCGCCATGAGCGCGAGCAATGGGAGCATGCCTACGCCTCCAAGACCAGCATGACCACCGCGCTGATCGCCGGCGCCCGCGCCGCCGTCACGCTGCTGCTGCTGTCGGCCTTCTGGCTCGCCAGCGGCTGGCCCAGCGGCGACGTGGCCGCGCTCAATGCCGCCGCCTTCTGCGCCATCACCTCGGCCGCGCCCGACCCGGCCAAGGCCACGCGCACGGTCACCATCGGCGTGGTGTTCGCGGCCATTGCCGGCTACGTCTATACCTTCCACCTGCTGCCGCGCGCCGACGGCTACTGGATGCTGGCGGCGATGCTCACCCCCGTGCTGATGCTGGCCGTGTGGCTGACCACCAAACCGAAATGGGCCGGCTATGGCCTGGGGATCTGCATTTTCTTCCCCTTCCTCGCGGTGCCGGACAATTTCGCGCGCTTCAACGCCGCCGGCTATCTCAACGAATCGGTCGCCTTGCTGGTGTCGCTCATCGTCACCGCCGTCTCCTTCATGCTGCTGCTGCCGCCGACCACCGACTGGACCGTGCGCGTGCTGGAAAAACAGCTGCGCAAGCAAGTCGTGGATGCCTGTTTCGGCAAGCTCGGCCACCTGGCGCTGAAATTCGAAAGCGGCACCCGCGACCTGATGCACCAGATCACCATGCTCACCAGCAGCCGCCCGGCGCTGCGCCAGAATGCATTCGGCTGGATGTTCGCCACGCTGGAAGTGGGCCACGCCATCATCGAGCTGCGCACCGAACTCAACGGCATCCGCACCGAGCGCCCCGACCTGCTGTCGGCCCAGGCCTATGCCGCGCTGAACCGCCTGCGCGAAACCATCCCGGCGCTGTTCGGCAGCCCCGACCCCGATACCTTCGCCAACGCCCTGGCCGCCAACGACCACGCCATCGCCCAGGTCCAGCAAGCCATCGGCCCGCACTACCGCGAACGCAGCGAACGCCACCGCCTGCAGCGTACGCTGAGCTACCTGCATTTCATCCGCACCGCCCTGCTGGACCAGCAATCGCCGCTGCACACCATGCGCGACGGCGCGGCCAACACCTCGCATTCCGGAGCCCGCCATGCCACGTGAGATTTCCTTTTTCGACGCCTACATCCCCACGCTGTTGCTGCTGGCGATTGCGGCCGGCGCCGTGGCCTTCGTGGTCGACCGCATCCTGGTACGCATCGGCCTGTACAACCTGGTCTGGCATCCGGCGCTGTTCCGCGTGAGCATGTTCGTCTGCTTCGCCGCGTTGATGGGGCTATACGTGTATGCCTAGCTGCGTATCCAACGCCTGCCGCGCCAATCAATAACAAACACGCAATACGAAAAGATAAAGAAACATTCAGGAGTAGTTCATCATGTCGGTCAAATCGATTTTTCGCCTCGCCATCACCCTGCTGATTTTCCTGCTGGCCATCTTCCTCGCCTGGACGCTATGGCAGCATTACATGGTCTCGCCGTGGACCCGCGACGGCCGCGTGCGCGCCGATGTGGTCAACATCGCGCCGGACGTCTCCGGCCAGGTGGTCGGGCTGCCGGTGCGCGACAACCAGCTGGTCAAGAAAGGCGACCTGCTGATGGAAATCGACCCGGCGCGCTACCAGTTGGCGCTCCAGCAGGCCGATGCCGCCGTGGCCGCGCGCAAGTCCGACCTCGACGTGCGCCGCGCCGATGTCGACGCGCGCCGCGCCGAGCTGAACATGCGCCGCGCCCAGGCCCGCCGCCGCGCCGACATGGATGCGCTGGTAGTCTCGCGCGAGGCGCGCGAAGACGCCGGCACCCAGGTCGCCGCATCCGAAGCCCAGTTCCAGGCCGCGCAAGCGCAATTCCAGTCGGCCCAGGCGCAGTACCAGGCGGCCATCGCCCAGCGCGACACCGCCAGGCTGAACCTGGAACGCACCAAGG
The DNA here is from genome assembly GCF_006715495.1 of Herbaspirillum sp. SJZ106. Lineage (GTDB taxonomy): Bacteria > Pseudomonadota > Gammaproteobacteria > Burkholderiales > Burkholderiaceae_D > Herbaspirillum. The sequence goes on along the minus strand of NZ_VFNI01000004.1, from coordinate 218,542 downwards.
TGTTCTCGCCGGTAGACGGCTACATCACCAACCTGAACGTGCGCCGCGGCGACTATGCCACCGCCGGCGCGGCCAAGATCGCGGTGATCGACAGCCATTCCTTCTGGGTCTACGCCTACTTTGAAGAAACCAAGCTGCCGCTGCTGTCGGTGGGCGACAAGGCCAAAATCCAGCTGATCAACGGCGCCACCCTCTCCGGCCACGTCGACAGCATCGCGCGCGGTATCTACGACCGCGACAATCCGCAAAGCCGCGAGCTGATCGCCGACGTCAATCCGACCTTCAACTGGGTGCGCCTGGCCCAGCGCATTCCGGTGCGCATCCATCTGGACGAAGTGCCGAAAGACGTGCTGCTGGCTTCCGGCCTGACTTGCACCGTGGTGCTGGAACCGGGCAGCGGCAAGCAGCAGGAACAGGCTGCGCCGGCGCCCAAGAGCTGAGTTCCGGCATGTCCGGGCAATAAAAAGCGGGCGGATGATTTCTCATCCGCCCGCTTTTTTCGTACGCCCTGCATCGCAGGCATCCCCCCTTCAAGCGTAATGCTGTTCAGTTAAGCCTTCCATCTGCAAATCGTCATCCCGGCGAAGGCCGGGATCCTGTGTCTTTCGTTGTGCCTCAATGGCCGTTGAATGACGAATGACGCGACGCTGGACCCTGACCTTCGTCAGGGCGACGGGGAAATTTCGGATTAACTGAACGGCATTACCCCTTCAAGCGGAGCGTTTTTGACTCACCGCCCCGACCGTCAAGCCCATCGGTTTAAGCAGCTTTTCCGCCGTGGCCAATGTGGGGCTGGACTCGCCTCTTTCGATATCTTGCAAGGTACGTGCCGATACGCCGCACAAGCGGGCATATTCGGCAATCGTCAGCCGCAGCGCAGCGCGGATCTTGCGGATGACGGCCGGCACCGGTAGCGTCGGGTCGGCCGCCAACTCATCGGCCAATGCCTTGCGCTCAGCTAATTGCTCGACTGGCGTCAGCGGTTTGAATCGCTTGTCCATTACAGCGCCTCCAATTGCAGCACGACCTGGTTGACGGTCGCCGCCAGCGGAGTCAAAAATTTTTCCTCAATACCGAGGGCGCGGGCGTCATCGAGCAAACTTGCCAGCGGCGCCGCCATCGGCCGCACACGCTGCACCAGCAGATCGCGGTCAAGCTGCGCGGCTTGTGCCGCTTGATCAATCGCGCTGGCCCATTGCGGCGAACCGCCGTCATCTGCCTCCCAGCGCATGCGCCGGGCGATGCCGTCCGGGTGCAGCCACATCGGGGCGAAGTCGAACAGCGGCGTCAGGCCTATGCTGCCATCGGCCTTGCGCCAGATGGCGGTATTGCGTGCGTGATTGTCCTTGTTGCGCAAGACGATATTGGCAATATCGCGCCTGATGTACTCGGCCACCTCGCTCAGCGGATCGGTCGCCACCTGCCCCAGCCGCGTGCACACGGTATTGTGCGAAGGAATGGCGCCGAAGCCGCTGACACCGCATAGCGCAGCGATGCTTTCCTGCGCATGGCGCAGCACTGCTCCAGCAACCACTTCACGGTCGAAGCGCGGAATGAACAATGCCCGCCCACGCAAGACGAGTTCGCCATGTACTTTAAGCCCCAGCCTGCGTGCCAGATGCATATAGGGCGCCTCCAAACGCAAGATGTCGGCCAGGGCCTCATCCTGGCCGCGGCCGAACTTGACGATGAAATGCTGCCGTGCCAGCTCGTCGGGTAACGCATGGTCAAGGTAATACAACCCGTCGTCGCCGCGCGTGAGCAGGATCTTCGGCCATTCGCCCTGGACGCCGGACGAGCCGGCGAGGAACAACCCATGCTGCGCCAGGTATTCGTTGAAGTCTTCCGAACGGGAGGCGATCTCATCTGCGGTGAAACCGCGCAACTTGTTGCCACTGCGCGCTTGCACCCACTCATGGGCTTCCAGCACGCGCAGATTGCCGATCGGATTGCCTGCGCCGGCGCACAGCAGCGGCCAGTCGGCCGAGGCCTCGGCTCGTCCATCCAAACCCAGTTGCTTGAGCAACTCCCCCCTGCCATGCCCCTGGGGCAACAGGTCGATCAGGAAAGGCGGCCAGGCGTCGCCGCTATGGTCGGTGAAATCCACCGGCAGATTGACCGACAAGGCGGCCGCATCCACCCGCTGCTGATAAGCCATGGCGTGCTCGGTGGTGTAGGCAAGATAAGTCGCGCAGGCCATTCCACGAGCGGGCTCCCCTATCAGCGACAGTGCGGCAGCATCGTGCCAGCGTCCGGCGAGGAAGAGCTGGAGTGTGCAGGAAGTATCCATATACACATCATAATATCATTAATAAAAATAAATTCTTATTAATAATGATGGTTTAATGTGTAAATATTGTAGATTACTTCCTTCCGAGCACGCGGACAAAAACCAAGCCCGGTCACCGCACCGTGCGCGTCTCGGCCTCTAAATGGAGGATGAGGATAAAGCTTGTGCGCCATCACGGCGGCGCCAATGATGGCGCGTTATCCCGGCGTCAGTTATCCCACTTGCCCAATGCGGCGTCATCGCTTTCGCGCGCGTCGACCCAGCGCGCGCCGTCCGGCGTCTGCTCCTTCTTCCAGAACGGCGCCCGGGTCTTGAGGTAATCCATGATGAATTCACAGGCGGCGAAAGCTTCGCCCCGATGGCGCGCAGTCACGGCCACCAGCACGATCTGCTCCAGCGGCTGCATGGGGCCGACGCGATGGATCACCAGCGCATCGAAGATCGGCCAGCGCTCCCTGGCTTGTGCCACGATCTGCTCCAGCGCGCGCCCAGTCATCTCGGGGTAATGTTCCAGCTCCATCCCGGACACTTCCGCGCCCTCATTCAGGTCGCGCACGGTACCGACGAAGCTCACCACCGCGCCGACCTTGGGATTGGCCAGGCGCAGTTGCGCCACTTCGGTGGAAAGATCGAAATCGGCGGTCTGGACGCGAACGGGCATGGCAGCGGAAATAAAGTGAAGTGCAGCGACAGATTCTAACAGCGCCGGCGGGCGCGAAAGCGACGCAAACGACGCGGAGCCCGGCTTGCGCCAGGCCCCGGCCGAACCGGCTTAGACCAGTATGCCCCACAACAGCAACGTCATGCCCAGGCCGATCACCGACACCAGGGTCTGGATCACCGACCAGGTCGCCAGCGTCTGCTTCAGGTTCAGGCCGAAGTATTCCTTGACCATCCAGAAACCGGCGTCATTGACGTGGCAGAAGAATACCGAACCGGCGCCGATGGCCAGCGCCATCAGCGAATTGTGGGTAGCCGAGAGGCCCGCCACCAGCGGCGCCACGATGCCGGCGGTGGCGGTGGTGGCCACCGTGGCCGAGCCGGTCGCCTGGCGCAGCGCCACGGCGATGATCCAGGCCAGCAGGATCAGCGGCACATGGGTGCCGGTTGCGATCTTGGTGATGGTGTCGCTGATGCCAGCGCTCAGCAGCGCCTGCTTCAGGCCGCCGCCGGCGCCGATGGTCAGCAGCAGGCCGGCGATCGGCGGCAGCGCCTTGCGCAAGGTGGCGCCGACATCGAAGCGGCTGGTGCCCTGGCCCCAGCCCAGCACCACCACGGCGAACAGGACCGTGACGGTCAGCGCAATGATGGGCTCACCGAAGAAGTTCAGCATCTCATACAGCCCGGTCTTGGGCGTGACCCAGATGCGCGCCACGGTGCGGCCCAGCATCAGCGCCACCGGCAACAGGATGGTGACCAGCGCCGGCACGAAACCGGGCTGCGATTTCTGCTCGCGCCCGGCGAACAGCTTGCCGATCTGGTCCGGCTCGACCACGTTCAGGCGCGGCGCCAGGAAGTTGCCATACAGGGGGCCGGCGATGATCACCGCCGGTATCGCCACCAGCAAGCCCAGCAACATGGTGGTGCCAAGGTCGGCATGCAGCGCGCTCACCGCGATCAACGGCCCCGGGTGCGGGGGCAACAAGGCGTGCAGCGTGGTCATGCCGGCCAGCGCGGGAATGGCCACGCGCATGATCGGCAGGCCGGAGCGGCGCGCCATCACGAAGATGATCGGCGCCATCATCACCAGGCCCACTTCGAAGAACAGCGGCAAGCCGATCACCAGCGCCACCGCCGCCATCATCCAGGGGATGGTGCGGCCGCGCGCGTAGCGCAGCAAGGTAGTGACGATCTTGTCGGCCGCGCCGGAATCGGCCATCAGCGCGCCCAGCATGGCGCCCAGCGCAATGATGATGCCGGCTTCACCGAGGATGCTGCCGGCGCCCTTGCTGAATGCCTTGGCAATGTCTTCCAGCGGCAGGCCGGCGCCGATGCCGGCCACGAAGGTGCCGATCAGGATGGAGAGAAAGGGAGCGATGCTGAGAAAACTGATCAGCACCACGATGGCGACCAGCGCCAGCAGGGTGACCAGCAACAGCTGGGTATCCTGGGCCGCCCAGGCGGCCAATTGGGTTGATATCACGACGGGTTCCTTCTTCAGGTGTGGATGAATGCGCATCGCTGGACGATGTCTTGTGCATCCCCTCGAACAGGCATGTTTGGCGCATGCCCTGTCTCCTCCCAAAAAACGGATCGTGGCCCGCTTGCAGCGGATCGCCGGTCAGATCAGGTCTTTTGCCAGACGCTGGCCAGCCACGGTTGCTGCTCGCGCGGCAAACCGTCAGGGCGGTAATAATGCCGCAATTCGGCAAATCCTGCAGCCAGCAGGTAGCGGCGCCAGCCCTCCAGGCTATGCCACACGCCATAGCGTTCGCCGCTCCAGCCTTCCTCATCGTCGCCGCGCGGATTGGAACTGAACAAAATGCCCCCTTCCTTCAGCGTTTCGCGCAGTTGCGCCAGCACACGCGGCAGGTCGGCCGATGGCACATGAAACAGCGAAGCATTGGCGAAAATGCCGTCGAAGCGCTGCGCCGGCAAATCGAGCTTCACGAAATCCTGGCACAAGACCTCGCAGCCGGAAGCCTGGCGCGCCATGCACACGAATTCCTCCGTGCCGTCCAGGCCTACCGCTTCATGCCCCAGCTTCGACAAGGTGAGCAAATCGCGCCCCGGGCCGCAACCGAAGTCGAGGATGGAGAACGGCCCATGGCCGGCGATGCCGGGGCGCATCGCCAGCGCATCCAGCAAGGCGCCGATGTTCTGGCTGACGTCGTGCTCCCAGGTGCCTGCGCGAAACCCCTCGGCATTACGGCTGTAATGTTCGAGCGTGCCGGCCGAGGCATCGTCCTTCGCGGGCATGTCAGCCCCCCGTGACCGGCGGGAAGAAGGCCACCTCGCCGCCATCGACGATCTCGGTATCGGCTTCGGCCATCACATGGTCGTAAGCCATGCGCAAATTCTTTTCCGGCCCCAGCACTTCGGCCCAGATACCGCCACGCCCGATCAGGAAGGCGCGCACGTCGCCGATGGTCTTGACGCTGGCCGGCAGTTCGATGACTTCCTGCGTGGTCTGGAGTGCTTCGCGCACGCTGGCGAAGAAACGCAGTTCGATTTTCATGACAGCAAATCCTGGAAAGAAATGAAGGAGACCATGTCCCCCACGGCAATGGTCTTGCCGGCAGGATTGTCGACCACGCCATCGGCCCACACGGTCGAGGTCAGCACGTTGGAGCCCTGGCTGGGAAACAGGTCGAGCCCGCCATTGGCGTTGCGGCGCACGCGCAGGAATTCCTGGCGGCGGTCGGCCTTGGGCCAGGCGAAATCGGCGCGCATGGCCAGCGCCTGCGGCAGCACGGCTGCGCGCGGCAAACCCTGCAAGCACAACAGGAAGGGCCGCACAAAGACCAGGAAGGTGACAAAGGACGATACCGGGTTGCCCGGCAGGCCGATGAAGAAGGCGCGCCCCTCTTGCGCCGTCTGGCGGTTCACTTCGCCAAAGGCCAGCGGCTTGCCCGGCTTCATGGCGATCTGCCACATGTTGATGCGGCCTTCCGCTTCCACCGCCGGCCTGACGTGGTCTTCCTCGCCCACCGACACGCCGCCGCTGGTGATGATCAGGTCATGCTGCTGCGCCGCCTCGCGCAGCGTCTTGCGGGTGGCGTCGAGGTTGTCCGGGACGATGCCGTAGTCGGTGATCTCGCAGCCCAGTTTCTCCAGCAGGCCGCGCAGCAGGAAACGGTTGGAGTTATAGATGGCGCCGGGCTTCAGCGGCTGGCCCGGCATGGCCAACTCATCGCCGGTGAAAAATACCGCCACGCGCAAGCGGCGCCGCACGGAGAGTTCGGCCTGCCCCACCGAGGCCGCCAAACCCAGCTCCTGCGGGCGCAAGCGGGTGCCGGCTTCAAGGATGGTGCTGCCCTGGCGGATATCTTCACCGATGGTGCGCACCCATTCGCCCTGCTGCGGGACGTGGCGCACGATGACGTATTCGCCCTCGGTGTCACAGGCCTCCTGCATGACCACCGCATCCGCGCCTGCGGGCATCATCGCGCCGGTGAAGATGCGTGCGGCGGTGCCGGCTTGCAGCGGCTGGCCGACATGGCCGGCGGGAATGCGTTGCGACACGCGCAAGCGGGCCTGGCCCGAAGCGCAGTCGGCGGCGCGCACGGCATAGCCGTCCATCTGCGAATTGTCCATGCCCGGCACGTTGATGTGCGCCTGTACCGGGGCCGCCAGCACACGGCCGCAGGCGTCGAGCGTGGAGATGGTCTGGCTGCCTTGCACCGGCACGGCGGCGTCGAGCAAGGTATTCAATGCCTGCGCCACGCTTTGTAGCGGTGGGCGCGACGGCGCCGCCGCTTTGTCGCTTGGATTCGGTAGAGAAGTATTGGCTTGCATGTCTGGCCTGTTATCTGGTTTTCGCTGATTCCGTGCGGATATAGCGATCTGCCATTTTAATGCAATCGGCACAGCGAATCAGTATTACACCTTGCGCATGAAAAACGCCGCACGGACTTGAGGGTCCGGGCGGCGTCCGGCATATCGATGCAACTTACAGGCCGGTGTGCTGCGCCACGAAACTCTTGACCTTGACGGCGTCGGCCGGCATCACTTCGAAACGCTGCGGCAGCGCCTCGATGTTCTCGAACCCGGCCGGACGGTCGGCGTCGCGGCCCAGCGCTTCGCGGATGGTTTCGTTGAACTTGGCCGGCAGCGCGGTTTCCAGCACGATCATGGTCACTCCCGGCGCGAGGTTCTCGCGCGCCACCTTGATGCCGTCGGCGGTGTGGGTGTCGACCGTGATGCCGTAATTCTTTTCGGCGAAACGGATGGTGTCCAGGCGGTCGGCGTGGGTCGATTTCCCGGAGGCGAAACCGTACTTGATCACGCTGGCGAATTCGTTGCCGTCGCTGCCCGGCTTGCCGGTCAGGTCGAAGCCGCCGGCGCTCTCGACCTTGTGGAACAGCGCCTTGACGCGGTCGCTGTCGCGGCCCAGCAGGTCGTAGATGAAGCGCTCGAAGTTCGAGGCCTTGCTGATGTCCATGCTGGGGCTGCTGGTGTGGTAAGTCTCGGCCGACTTGCGCACGCGGTAGACGCCGGTGCGGAAGAACTCGTCGAGCACGTCGTTCTCGTTGGTGGCCACCACCAGCTTGTCGATCGGCAGCCCCATCATGCGCGCGATGTGGCCGGCGCAGATGTTGCCGAAGTTGCCCGACGGCACCGTGAACGAGACCTTCTGCTCATTGGAGGCGGTCGCCGCTAGGTAGCCGCGGAAGTAGTACACCACCTGCGCGACCACGCGCGCCCAGTTGATCGAATTGACGGTGCCGATCTTCTTGGCGGCCTTGTATTCCAGGTCGTTGGAAATCGCCTTGACGATGTCCTGGCAGTCGTCGAACACGCCTTCGATGGCGATGTTGAAGATGTTGGGGTCCTGCAGGCTGAACATCTGCGCGGCCTGGAAGGCGCTCATCTTCCTGTGCGGCGACAGCATGAACACGCGGATGCCGCGCTTGCCGCGCATGGCGTATTCAGCGGCGCTGCCGGTGTCGCCCGAGGTGGCGCCGACGATGTTGAGTTCGGCGCCCTTCCTGGCCAGCGCGTATTCGAACAGGTTGCCCAGCAATTGCATGGCCATGTCCTTGAAGGCCAGGGTCGGGCCGTTGGACAAGCCTTGCAGCACCAGCTTCTTGCCGTCCTGGTCTTCCAGCGTGCGCAGCGGGGTGATCTGCGATGCGTCTTCGCCGGCGCGGGTATTGCGGTAGACGTCGGCGGTATAGGTCTTGTGCGCCAGGGCCTTGAGGTCGGCCTCGGGAATGTCGGTGGCGAACTTCTTCAGCACCTCGAAGGCCAGGTCGGCATAGGACAGCTTGCGCCATTGGTCCAGCTCGGCGCCGCTTACCTGCGGGTATTGCGACGGCAGGTACAGGCCGCCGTCCGGCGCCAGGCCGCCCAGCAGGATTTCGGAAAAGGAAGGAGTGGCAGAGTGACCGCGGGTAGAGACGTATTGCATGACGTGTGATGGCTGCAGGATGCGTGAATGCGGGGGAATCGGAGAAGTCGCTCATTATAGCGTCCCGCCACTGCCGCGCTCACTTTTGCCGCCGGCAGGCCATCAGATACGGATCGGCGGTTCGGCCATCATCAGGATGCGCAGGAGTTCCGCCTGGCGCCGCGTGCCGGTCTTGGAGAACAGGCTGGCCATATGGGTGCGCACCGTATTGCGGCTGACATCGGCTTTTTGCGCATAGCTCTCGATGGTGTCGTTATCGAGCAGCGCTTCGGCCAGGCGGGCTTCGGCCGGGGTCAGGCCGAACATCTTGCGCAATATGGCGCTGCGCGGCAGCTGCTGCCGGCCCATGTCCTGCAGGATCACCAGGGCCAGCGGCCCGCTGTCATCGGCAAAACCGGCCTGGCGGTCCGGTTGCGCCGGAATGACCGACACCACCAGCGGCTGCCCGCCCCGCTCGCGGCGGGCGGCAAACCATTGCCCGCGCCGGCCTTCAGCGCCGGTGGCCTGGCTGACGGCGGCAACCAGCATGGCATCGGCGCCGGGGTCGGCCAGGCGCAAGCGTTGCGCCTTCACGCAGATGCCGTCGGCGCCGGCCAGCATGTCTGCCGCCACGTTGTTGAACGACGCCACGCGGCAGGCGGCATCGACCCACACCGTACCGTAGGGAAAGTATTTCAGCAGGGCCTGGTCGGCCTGCTGCTGGCTTTCCAGGGCGCGCAGGCGCCGCCGCAGCACGGAGGAACGGATCATGTGCCCGGTGATGCGTTCCAGCAGCTGGAGATCGTCGGCGTCGTAATGCCCGGCGCCGACCGGGCGCAGGAACGACAGCACTTCATTGTCCAGGCCCTCGCCGCCGACACGGCCGAGAACCATGTGGCGCGCGCCGTGCTTGAACAGGAAATCGTTATAGATCTCGCTACGGCGCACGAAGCTTTCGTCGAAGCGCTCGTAGTCCGCGCGCCACTCGCCGACGGCGCCGGCGGCAACCCACTGCAGGCGCTCGTCGACGCTGTTGTAGTAAGTCCGGTATTCGACATCGGCGGCGTTGAAGATGGGATTGCTGATGACGGAGCTGAACACCTCCCGGGTCGACATATCCATGTGGAGGTAATGCCCGGCGACCGCGCCGATCTCATCGCATATCGATTCCATGAGCGGCGCCAGCTGCCCGGGATGTTGCACCGACTCGTAAATCAGCCCGACCAGTTGGTCGAACCGCTGTTCCTGATTGGCGGTTTTCATTGTTTTATCCCCATGTCGCTCACTGTGGCGACTTGATTGGCCTTCCCGCTTCCGAGCATAGAACATTTCACTTTCTCATTCAAACGGATGAGGCTTTTTGTGTTGCATTTCTCTAGAATTTTTCTTGCCAAACAGTCAGTCGGCTCGCTTTTTCACAGGAGCAACTGTCAGGGGACATGCACGACTGGGATGCTGGCAATTCCGGGGAGAAACTCATCATGCAAATCAAGCCGAACGGCCAAAGGACAATGGCGGCCCTGTTCTTGGGCAAACGCCTGTGCGCGGGGGCCATGGCAGCCGGACTCATCGCCGGGTGCGCTACCCAGGGCTACGACAACAAGGCCAGCAGCACCGTCGGCGCCATGCAGGGCGGCAATCCCGACCTCGCGCTGCAAACGCTTGAACAGCAAAATCCCGACAAGGACAAGGACTTGCTCTACTTCATGGAAAAGGGCGAGCTGCTGCGCATGAAAGGCGCCTACGAGGCCAGCAAGGAAAGCTGGCTGGCCGCCGACGAGAAGGTGCGCGGCTGGGAAGAACAGGCCAAGAGCGATCCGTCCAAGCTGTTCGGCGACATCGGCTCCTTCGTGCTCAACGACACGACCCGCCGCTACGATGGCCGCGACTACGAAAAGACCTTCATCAACCTGCGGCTGGCGCTGGACCACCTGGCCATCGGCGACTGGGATTCGGCGCGCACCGAGATCAAGAAGATGCATGAACGCGAGGCCATCATTGCCGAGTTCCGCAGCAAGGAGCTGGAACAAGCCAAAAGCAGCGCCGAGTCCAAGGGACTGAAGACGACCTCGTTCAAGGAACTCAGCGGTTATCCGGTCGAGACCCTGGTCGATCCGCAAGTGCAGGCGCTGAAGAATTCCTATGAATCCGCGATCGCCAACTACCTGGCCGGCTTCGTCTACGAAAGCCTGGGCGAACCTTCGCTGGCTGCGGCAGGTTACCGCAAGGCAATCGAGATGCGCCCGGGCGAGCCGGTGCTGGAAGACGGGCTCAAGGGGCTCGACGGCCGCGTGCGCGCCCGCTCGCCCAAGCTGGTCGATACCCTGATCGTGATCGAATCGGGCAGCGCCCCGGCCATCTCCTCCATGACCCTGCCCATCATGCTGCCGATCCCGGGACGCAGCGGCCTGTCCATCATCGCCACGCCGATTTCCTGGCCGGTGATCCGCGCCGCGGATAGCTCGATGGTGCCCGCGGCCATCAACATCGATGGCAAGTCCGCGCCGGTCGCCCTGCTCACCAGCGTCGACCAGATGGCGCGCAAGGCGCTCTCCGACGAGATGCCCGGCATCATTGCGCGCTCCTCGGTGCGCGCCATCACGCGCGGCGTCGCCCAGAAAGCCATCGACGACAACGCCGGCTCGATGGGAGCCTTCGGCTCGCTGCTGAGCCTGGCGGCCAAGGTCGGCTCGGTGGTGGCGGAAGTGGCCGATGAACGCACCTGGCGCACCCTGCCGGGCTTCTTCTCGGTGGCGCGGGTCAAGCTGCCGGTCGGGGCGCACACCATCAGCCTGCTCTCCGGCACCAGCCAACTGACACGGGAAGTGAAGCTCTCCGGCAATTACGCCGTGGTGACCATGCGCACTTCCGGACCGGCGTTGTATCTGGCACAGACGCCGTTCAACGAACAACAGGCCGCATTGGCCCTGGCCGCCCCGGATACGCCGCCAGCCAAGGTCGCCAAGGCCGGCAAGAAAGCCGCCCCCAACAATGCCGCCAAAGCCGCGGCGGCGGCCAAGGAAAAGGCCCTGGCCAGCGCCGCCGACAGGAAGAAGGCGATCGTGCCGGTCTCGGCCACGGCCGGCCAATAACTGCTCTGCGCCAGCGCCATCACGACATCGACACATCGGAGAATCCAGATGCAAGTTTTTTTACGCAACATCGTGCTGGCAGCATCCTGCGCACTGTTTTTCGGCTCCCCGGCCGCAGGCCAGACCATCGCCTCCAAGATCGAAACCATGGGCGAACCGGCCTCGCTGCAATTCACCGGTTTGCGCATGCGCGAACAGAACGGTCTGCTGCGGGTGCAGGCCGAATTGACCAACCAGGACACCGCCCCGCAAAGCGCCTATTACCGGGTGCAGTGGCTCGATGACGCCGGCTTCCAGGTATGGGACGACGAAGCCTGGAAACCGGTGCTGCTGCACGGCGCGCAAAAACTGACGCTGCAGATCGTCGCGCCGACCACCAGGGCGCGCGACTTCAAGATCCAGTTCAGCGCCACCGATAACCGTTCGCTGAGCCGGCCCAGCGCTTCCGGCAACAGCCCATGACCCGCTGAATTCTTATCCGCCATCCAAAAAAGGAAACGCCATGTACGCCATCCCCCACTCCCGCCAGCTTCGCCATACGGCCCTGTGCGCCTTGTGCGCCGCCCTGTTCGGCTGCGCCACGCCCGGCACGCCGACCGTCGGCGGCAACGTCCAGTACGGCGACGCCAAGGCGGTGGAACAGGTGACCAACGAATTCGGCTCGACCGACCTGCAGACCATCGCCGAATCGATGGCGCGCTCGCTGGCGCAATCGGCCAGCGGTTACAAGAGCAAGCCGCTGGTCACCTTCGCCGACGTCAAGAACAAGACCAGCGAATACATCGATACGCGTTCCATCAGCGACTCGATCCGCACCCAGCTGGTCAAGAGCGGCACCATGCGCTTCGCCACCGACATCGACGCCATGCAGAACCAGACCGACGAGCTGACCCGCCAGAACAACAGCGGCCTGTACAAGAAATCGGCCACCGCCAAGGTCGGCAAGATGCAAGGCGCGCAATACCGCATCGAAGGCAACATCACTTCCATCGTCAAGCGCGGCGGCGACGTCAAGGACGTCTACTACAAGTTCAGCCTGATCATGACCGACATCGAGGCCGGCACCATCGAATGGGCCGACGAAAAGGAAATCCGCAAGACTTCGCGCCGCTGAACGGCGCTTCAGGAAACGCTCATGTACCCATCCTCCCTCCTGCGCATCTTGCGCGCGGCCTGCGCAATCGGCGGCCTGGCCTGCATCGTGCTGGACGCTCCCACGGCCGGCGCGCAAAACCTGCCCAAGATCGCCGTCACCGACCTGTCGTATGAAGAGCAGGTGAAGGAGTATTTCCAATACTTCGAAGCGCGCGAGAAGCATGACAACCGCTCCTCGTCCAGCGGGCAGTTCCGCGATTCGGCCAACAGCTCGTCGGGCTCGGCGTCCGAACGCTCGTCGAGCCGCGGCGAAAGTTCGGTGGTGGCGGCCTCGGGCAGCGTCACCGTGATCAGCCGCGGCGAACTGCGCAAATTTACCGCCGACATCAAGGGCGAACTGCTCAAGTCCGGCTCATACCGCCTGGTGCAAGGCAAGCCGTGGACCCAGCAAAACACGGAAAAGCTGTACGACATCATCGCCCGCATCAAGCAAGGCTATTACCTCGGGGCCGACTATGTGCTGTTCGGCAGCATCAACAACGTCGACTTCCGCCAGGAGACCCATCCCATCCAGGGATCGAATGCGGTGTCGTTCTCGCTGGCGCTGGAACTGGTGGGCGAGTTCTCGCTGATCAATACCAGGACCTATGAGATCAAGGCGGCCTTCTCGGCCATGGGCGAAGGTTCGGACACGCGCCTGGCCAATGCCGCCGGAACCCGGATCGCGCTCAACAAGAGCAAGGTCATGCAGGAAGTCTCGCGCTCGCTGGGCGATGCCGTGGCCAGCGAAATGGAGGCGCAATTCAACCCTGCCGCATCCACCCGCGCCTCCCGCGCCGCGCGCAATGCCGGACCGGCCAATGCGCCTGCACAGGAAGAGCGCACCGTGGTCTTCAAGTGACCAGGCATCCGGGATGGCCCAATTTGTTTCCATAAAGAAACAAATCCCGCCCGGCCAGATGAAATAAAACGTTACCACCCTTGAAAGCCCGGCAACGCCGGGCTATGCTGCGGCACTTCGTGCGTCCGCCATGGCGGAAACTCCCGCGCGACAGCCACATCAAAGACGGCATTCAACTCAAGAAGGATGGAAATGGCATGAAACAAAAGATCAAGACCTTGCTGGCGATCTCCGGCGCATTCGGCGCCTTGCTGGCTGGCGCGCCGGCGCATGCGGAGAATTGGCAGGCCCTGGGCGGCACGGACCAGTCCTCGCTGCTGGTCGATACCGACTCCATCGTCGAAAGCGGCGGCATCCGCGAGGCATGGTCGCTGTGGAATTTCAAGGAAGCCCGCCCCAACACCGGCGACGCCAGCTTCCCCAGCCTGAAGTCCTACAAGGATTTGCACCAGTACAACTGCAAGGCCGGCACCATGAAGCTGGTCAGCGAGATCATCTTCGCCGAGAACGACGGCAAGGGCGACAAGCGCGACCATACCAGCGCCCTCAAGGGCATGGAATTCACCAAGCCCAAGCCGATGTCAGTCGGCGACGCCATGCTGCAGGCGGTGTGCGGCTACGAGCTCAAGAAGAAGTAAGCCCCCGCCCCCCCTGCGTCAGGCATAAAAAAACGGAGCCATACGGCTCCGTTTTTCATTGGCGGGCCATTGCCATTGGCCCCACCGTTCAGTTCAACTCTTCCAGGCGGATCTTGGTAACCTTGCCGACCACCGTCTGCAGCGCTTCGATCTTGGCGATGGCCGCCTCGATGTTCTTTTCCTGGGTCTGGTGGGTCAGCATGATGATGTCGGTCTGCTGCTCGCCTTCGGCAGGCTCCTTCTGCAGCATGGCATCGATCGAGATCGACGAATCCGCCAGGATGCGGGTAACGTCGGCCAGCACGCCCGGCTTGTCGGCCACGCGCATGCGCAGGTAATAGCTGGTGGTGACCTCGGCCATCGGCAGCACCGGCGTATCGGCCATGGCGCCGGGCTGGAACGCCAGGTACGGCACGCGGTGCTCCGGATCGGCGGTGGCCAGGCGGGTGATGTCGACCAGGTCGGCGATCACGGCCGAGGCGGTCGGCTCGGAGCCGGCGCCCTTGCCGTAGTACAGGGTCTCGCCGACGGCGTCGCCGCGTACTACCACCGCATTCATCGCGCCTTCGACATTGGCGATCAGTCGCTGCGCCGGGATCAGCGTCGGGTGCACGCGCAGTTCGATGCCCTTCTCGGTCTGGCGCGTGATGCCCAGCAGCTTGATGCGGTAGCCCAGTTGCTCGGCGTAGGTGATGTCGCTGGCCTGCAGTTTGGTGATGCCTTCCACGTGGGCTTTGTCGAATTGCACCGGGATGCCGAAGGCGATCGAGGCCATGATGGTCAGCTTGTGGGCGGCGTCCACGCCTTCGATGTCGAAGGTCGGATCGGCTTCGGCATAGCCCAGGCGCTGCGCTTCCTTGAGCACCACGTCGAAGTCCAGGCCCTTGTCGCGCATCTCGGAGAGGATGAAGTTGGTGGTGCCGTTGATGATGCCGGCGATCCACTGGATGCGGTTGGCGGTCAGGCCTTCGCGCAGCGCCTTGATGATGGGGATGCCGCCGGCGACCGCCGCTTCGAATGCGACCATCACGCCCTTTTCCTGCGCCGCCTTGAAGATCTCGTTGCCGTGCGTGGCGATCAGCGCCTTGTTGGCAGTGACCACGTGCTTGCCGTTGGCGATGGCCTTCAAGACCAGATCCTTGGCGATGCCGTAGCCGCCGATCAGCTCGATGACGATGTCGATGTCAGGGTCGTTCACCACCAGGTTGGCGTCGTTGACAACCTTGACTTCTCCATTGGTCAGTTCGGTGGCGCGCTCGGTGTTGAGATCGGCCACCATGGTAATTTCAATGCCCCGGCCGGCGCGGCCCGCAATCTCTTCCTGGTTGCGCTTGAGAACATTGAAAGTACCGGAACCCACGGTGCCGATGCCGAGCAAACCTACTTTGATGGATTTCATATTGTCTTCGTGGTTGGTGAAAAATTGCCGCCCTGCTCACGGAACAGGACGGGTACTGCAAGTAAAACGGTAATCGCTGCGCGGCCTTGCCACGTTGCCGCGCGGTGATGCCGGATGCGTTGCCGACAGTTCAGGCGGTGCCGTGCCGACGGCGATAACCTTCCAGGAAATGGGCGATGCGGCCCATGGATTCGGTCAGGTCGTCGGTATTGGGCAGGAACACCACGCGGAAGTGGTCCGGCGTCGGGCAGTTGAAGCCGGTGCCCTGCACGATCAGCACCTTCTCTTCGGCCAGCAGTTCGTAGGCGAACTCCTGGTCATCCTTGATCGGATAGATTTCCGGATCCAGGCGCGGGAACATGTACAACGCCGACTTCGGCTTGACGCAGCTCACGCCCGGGATGTCGGTCAGCAGCTTGTGCGCCAGGTCGCGCTGCTTGGTCAGGCGGCCGTTCGGGCCGACCAGGTCGTTGATGCTCTGGTAGCCGCCCAGCGCGGTCTGGATCGCAAACTGTCCCGGCGCGTTGGCGCACAGGCGCATCGAGGCCAGCATGTTGAGGCCTTCGATATAGTCCCTGGCATGCTTCTTCTCGCCCGAGACCACCATCCAGCCGGCACGATAGCCGCACGAGCGGTAGTTCTTGGACAGGCCGTTGAAGGTGATGAACAGCACGTCGTCGGCCAGCGAAGCCAGCGAGGTATGGGTATTGCCGTCGTAGAGCACCTTGTCGTAGATCTCGTCGGCCAGGATGATCAGCTGGTGCTGGCGCGCCAGCTCGATGATTTCCTTCAGCACCTCGACCGAGTACAGCGCGCCGGTCGGGTTGTTGGGGTTGATGACCACGATCGCACGGGTGTTGGGCGTGATCTTCTTCTTGATGTCGGCGATGTCGGGCTGCCAGCCTTGCTGCTCGTCGCACACGTAATGCACCGGGGTGCCGCCCGAGAGACTCACCGCGGCGGTCCACAGCGGATAGTCGGGCGACGGCACCAGCACTTCGTCGCCGGTGTTGAGCAAGGCGTTCACGCTCATGACGATCAGCTCGGAAGCGCCGTTGCCCAGGTAGATGTCATCGATGGTCACGCCCTCGATCTTCTTTTGCTGGGTGTAGTGCATGACCGACTTGCGCGGCGCGAACAGACCCTTGGAATCGGTATAGCCGGAGGCGTTGCCCATGTTGCGGATCATGTCCTGGACGATCTCGTCCGGGGCGTCGAAGCCAAAGGCGGCCAGGTTGCCGATGTTGAGCTTGATGATCTTGTGGCCCTCTTCCTCCATCTGACGCGCTTTTTCCAGCACGGGACCACGAATGTCGTAACAAACATCTGCCAGTTTCTTGGATTTCTGAATCGGTCGCACAGCCATTCCTCTACTTGTTCTGAAGCGGGGGCGCCGCGGCATGCGGGGCTGGTCCGTTTCTCTTGGCGCCGGGCGGGCAAGGAACCTTTCAGGTTCCTGCCTCTCCATCACGGCGCATCCCTTGGTTTATCTCCGGTTCCTTGCGGCAACTCGCGCGGCGGCTTCGCTTGGCGCGCATGCGCGCAGCGCAACGAAAGCGGCGCAAAACACGCTTGCGCGCGCCCATCGCCCAGCGGCCGGGAACCGGCCATTTTGCCCAAAGCTGTTCATTTTATCAATCAAATAGGCGTGCGCCGGATAAGGAAACGGCTACAATGCAGCACTTTACGACCAGATTGCTGCAACGCATGTCGGAATGACATCCCGGCGCCCCCGCCGGCCGATGATCCGCACGCCTTCCAGCCCATCTTGCGATGAAGCTTCATTCAACCGAAACCAAGCAATACCAGACTGTCACCGCTTACGATGAAGACGGCGTTGAGCTCAATGCCATCCGCTTCACCCACAGCCTGGTCGTGCTGCCCGAAACCGAACCGGCTCCGTGGCCCGTGGCAAGCTTCGAGGCGCTTACCGTGGCCGACTTCGCCCAGATCGACGCCACCCAGCCCGACGTGGTCATCCTCGGCACCGGCGAGCGCCAGCGCTTTATCCATCCCAAGCTGATCGCCGCCCTGACCGCGCGCCGCATCGGCGTCGAGTGCATGGACAACCAGGCTGCCTGCCGCACCTACAATATCCTGATGGCCGAAGGCCGCAAGGTGGCGCTGGCGCTGATCATCCCTCCCAAGAGCTGAACGGCTTCGGCCTGCCGCGACAAAAAACCCAAGACACGCACAAGGAACCGCCGTCAATGCGCGAACTGTACAAATCGAAAGCGTTCGTCTGGACGCTGCTTATCCTGTTTTTGCTGGTGTGGTTCTGGATGCTGGGCGCCCGCACCCTGGTACCCACCGATGAGGGCCGCTATGCGGAAATGGCGCGCGAAATGGTCGCCACCCAGGACTGGATCACCACCCGCCTGAACGGCATCAAGTATTTCGAAAAGCCGCCGCTGCAAACCTGGATGAATGCCCTCACCTTCGAGCTGTTCGGCCTGGGTGAATGGCAGGCGCGCCTGTGGACCGGCCTGTGCGGCCTGCTCGGCATCGGCCTGGCAGCCTACACCGGCGTTCGCGTGTTCAACGGCCGCGTCGGCTTCTATGCCGCGCTGGTGCTGGCGTCGAGTTTCTTCTGGGCCGGCATGGGCCATATCAACACGCTGGACATGGGCCTGTCGGGCATGATGACCATCGCGCTGTGCGCGCTGCTCATGGCCCAGCGCAACGACGCCTCGCGTGAAAGCCAGCGCAACTGGATGCTGCTGTGCTGGGCCGGGATGGCGCTGGCGGTGCTGTCCAAGGGACTGATCGGCGTCGTGCTGCCTGGCGCGGTACTGGTGCTGTACACGCTGTTCTCGCGCGACTGGGCGATCTGGAAGCGGCTGCACCTGCTCAAGGGCCTGCTCCTGTTCTTCGCCATTACCACGCCGTGGTTCGTGGCCGTGTCGCTGAAGAACCCGGAATTCCCGCAGTTCTTCTTCATCCACGAGCACTTCCAGCGCTTCACCTCCAAGATCCACAGCCGCACCGGCCCGTGGTACTACTTCATTCCCATCCTGCTGCTGGGCATCGTCCCGTGGCTGGGCGTGTTCTTCCAGGGGCTGTGGCAAGGCATGCGCGAACAGCGCGACACCGCCGCCTACAACAGCCTCAACGGCGGACGCTTCCAGCCGAAGAAACTGCTGCTGATCTGGGCCGTCTTCATCTTCGTCTTCTTCAGCATCTCGGACTCGAAGCTGCCCTCCTACATCCTGCCGATCTTCCCGGCCCTGGCGCTGCTGATCGCCTGTTACCTGGAGAAGGCCGACTACAAGGCGCTGGCCCTGGCCGGCTCGCTGGTGGCGGTGCCGTGCGCGGTTGGGCTGGCGTTCATTCCGCGCGTCCCGTCGCTGGCCAAGGACGCCTTCTCGCGTCCGCTGGTCGAGGCGCATGTGCCGTATATCTATGCCGCCACGCTGCTGTTTTTCATCGGCGGCATCGCCGCCATCCGCCTGGCTCGCCAGCACAAGGATGTGGCGGTGACCGCGCTGGCCGCCACCGCTTTCCTCGCCGGCCAGGTGCTGATGCTGGGGCACGATCCGCAGGGCCGCTACTCCGCCGGCGTCGACTATGTTCCCGTGCTGCAGGCGGAATTGAAGCCCGAAACCCCGATTTACCTGGTGGGCCGCTATGAGCAGGCGCTGCCTTTCTACCTGCGCCGCACGATGACCTTGGTCCAGCACGCCGACGAAATGGCATTCGGCCTGAAGCAGGAACCGCAGTTGTGGCTGCCCACCATGGACGCCTTCGTCGCCCAATGGGTGGCCGACCATGCGGCCGGCAAGAAGGACATCGCCATCGTCGATCCCACCCTCTACAAGCAGTTGCAGGAACGCAAGCTGCCGATGCGCCTGATCGGCCAGGATCCGCGCCGCGTGATTGTGGCCAATGATCCGGCCCCGGACGCGGCCACGACCGGCGACGGCAAGAAAGCGGCGCCATGAACCTGGCCACGTTCGGTTTCATCTTCGCCGGCATCTGCCTCAACGCCGTGGCGCAATTGCTGCTCAAGGCAGGCACCAACGCCGTGGGCGCGATCCACCTGAGCGCGGAGAACTGGTTTGCCACGGGTATCAAGCTTGCCACGCAATTGCCGATCATCGGCGGCCTGACCTGCTATGTGATTTCGGTGGTGGTGTGGATCATCGGCCTGTCGCGCGTGGACGTGACCATCGCCTACCCGATGCTGTCGCTGGGCTATATCATCAATGCCGTCGGCGCCTGGTATTTCCTCGGGGAAGCGGTGTCCGCCCAGCGCCTGCTGGCCATCGGGGTGATCATCATCGGCGTGGTTTTGCTGACCAGAAGCTGATTTACAATAGCGCGCTGCCCTGCGCCTGGCATCTATCTACGTTCTACGTTATAGCCTGACCGAGAAACACACTCATGAGCCTGCCTTTCCTGCCGTTCGCCAAACCCACCATCGACGAACCCACCATCGCCGCCGTCGCCGACGTGCTGCGTTCCGGCTGGATCACCAGCGGCCCCAAGGTGCAGGCCTTCGAGAAGGCGCTGTCCGAGTACCTGGGCGGGCGCATCGTGCGCACCTTCAACTCCGGCACCTGCACGATGGAAATCGCGCTGCGCATCGCCGGCGTGGGTCCGGGCGATGAAGTCATCACCACCCCGATCTCGTGGGTGGCGACCGCCAACGTGATCATCGAAACCGGCGCCACGCCGGTGTTCGCCGACATCGACCCGGTCACCCGCAACATCGACCTGGACCAGCTGGAAGCCGCCATTACCCCGCGCACCAAGGCCGTGATCCCGGTCTACCTGTCGGGCCTGCCGGTGGACATGGATCGCCTGTACGCGATCGCCCGGAAACACAATCTGCGCGTGGTGGAAGACGCCGCCCAGGCGCTGGGTTCGACCTGGAACGGTAAACGCATCGGCGCCTTCGGCGACTTCGTCTCGTTCAGCCTGCAGGCCAACAAGAACATCACCAGCTCCGAAGGCGGCTTCCTCGTGCTCAACAACGCCGACGAAGCCAGGCTGGCCGAGAAGTACCGCCTGCAGGGCGTGACCCGCAGCGGCTTCGACGGCCTGGAAGTGGATGTGCTGGGCGGCAAGTTCAACATGACCGATGTGGCCGCCGCCATCGGCCTGGGCCAGTTCGCCCATATCGATGCCATCACCGCCCACCGCAAGGCGCTGGCCAGGCATTACTTCGCCGCCTTCGGCGACCGTTTCGAAGCCGAGTACGGCGCCCAGCTGCCGGTGGCCGACTTCGAGAACTCCAACTGGCACATGTTCCAGCTGGTGCTGCCCGAGCGCATCACGCGCGCCGCCTTCATGGAAAAGATGATGGAAAAGCAAGTCGGCATCGGCTACCACTACCCGGCCATCCACCTGCTGCAGCTGTACCGCGAGCGCGGTTTCAAGGAAGGCATGTTCCCGGTGGCCGAGCGCGTGGGCCGGCGCATCGTCTCCTTGCCGATGTTCAATGCAATGAGTAAAGATGACGTGGAACGCGCAGTCGAAACGGTAAAATCGGTCTTGCGTTGATTTTGCGGCAATTTTCCGTTTAAATTCCGCACCACTTGCAATTTCAGCTCCAAGCGGGCCTGAATGCCGCGACGCCTGACGGTCGCTGCGGCTTCGGGCCTTTGACATATTCCAGTACCCGCCATTGATGAAACCAGAACTGTCCGTCGTCATCCCGGTTTACAACGAGGAATCCGGCCTCGCCAAGCTGTTCGAACGCCTCTACCCGGCGTTGGACGCCTTGGGCTACAGCTATGAAGTCATCTTCGTCAACGATGGCAGCCGCGACCGCTCGGCCGGCATCCTGGCCGAGCAGTACCGCATCCGTCCCGACGTCACCCGCGTGGTGCTGTTCAATGGCAACTACGGCCAGCACATGGCCATCATGGCCGGCTTTGAAGCCACCCGCGGCGATATCGTGGTGACGCTGGATGCCGACCTGCAGAACCCGCCCGAGGAAATCGGCAACCTGGTCGCCAAGATGCGCGAAGGCTACGACTACGTCGGCTCGATCCGCCGCAAACGCCAGGATTCGGCCTGGCGCACCATCGCCTCCAAGGCCATGAACCGCCTGCGCGAGAAAATCACCCGCATCAAGATGACCGACCAGGGCAACATGCTGCGCGCCTACGGCCGCAACGTGATCGACCTGGTCAACCAATGCCGCGAAGTCAACACCTTCGTGCCCGCGCTGGCCTACACCTTCGCCCGCAAGCCGACCGAAATCACGGTCGAGCACGAAGAGCGCTCGGCCGGCGAATCCAAGTATTCGTTCTACAGCCTGATCCGCCTGAACTTCGACCTGGTCACCGGCTTCTCGCTGGTGCCGCTGCAGTTCTTCTCGCTGCTGGGCATCTTCCTGTCGTTCGCCTCGGCGGCGCTGTTCATCCTGATCGTGGTGCGGCGCTTCTTGATCGGGGCGGAAGTGGGCGGCGTGTTCACCCTGTTTGCGATCACCTTCTTCCTGATGGGCGTGATCCTGTTTTCCATCGGCCTGCTGGGCGAATACATCGGCCGCATCTACATGCAGGTGCGCGCGCGACCGCGCTATGTGGTGCAGGCCATCCTTGAACAATCCTCCGACGAGGACAAGCAGACATCATGAATGCCGTCGTATTCGCTTACCATGACGTGGGCGTGCGTTGCCTGAAGGTGCTGCTCGCACGCGGCGTGCAGGTGTCGCTGGTGGTCACGCACGAAGACAGCGCGACCGAGAACATCTGGTTCGGTTCGGTGGCCGGCGTATGCCGCGACAACGGCATCCCGTTCATCACGCCGGCCGACGCGAAATCGCCCCAATTGCTGGCCCAGGTGCAGGCGGCACAACCGGACTTCATCTTCAGCTTCTACTATCGCCACATGCTGCCGGTGGAGCTGCTGGCCGCGGCCAGGCACGGCGCCTACAACATGCACGGCTCGCTGCTGCCCAAGTACCGCGGCCGCGTGCCGATCAACTGGGCGGTGCTGCATGGCGAGACCGAAACCGGCGCCACCCTGCACGAGATGACGGTCAAGCCCGACGCCGGCGCCATCGTGGCCCAGACCGCCGTGCCGATCCTGCCGGACGACACGGCCTACGAGGTCTTCGGCAAGGTCGTCGTGGCGGCCGAACAAACCCTGTGGGGAGTGCTGCCGGCAATGCTGTCGGGCCATACCCCGCGCCTGCCCAACGACCTGACCAAGGGCAGCTACTTCGGCGGCCGCAAGCCGGAAGACGGCCGCATCCACTGGCGCAGCACCGCGCGCGAGGTGCATAACCTGGTGCGTGCGGTGGCCCCGCCCTATCCCGGCGCCTTCGAAGAAATCGCGGGTGATAAAATTACGGTCACCAAAACCCGGCTGGTTCCGCCATCGGCCCATCCGGCCCTGCAGAAGGCGCATGGCATGCAAGACAAGTTCTTTGAAGGAGGCAAACTGTACGCACGCTGCGGCGACGGCAACTTCCTCCAGATCCTGGGCATCCAGATCAATGACCGGGATGCGTCGCTCAACAATTACCTGAAATACATGGCCTCCTGAAGTCCGGCCATTCACACTGCTCTCATTATGAAAAAAGTCCTCATTCTCGGCGTCAACGGCTTTATCGGCCACCACCTGTCCAAGCGCATCCTGGAAACCACGGATTGGCATGTCTACGGCATGGACATGATGACCGACCGCATCACCGACATTCTGGAAAACGAGGCCTACAAGTCGCGCATGCACTTCTTCGAAGGCGACATCACCATCAACAAGGAATGGGTCGAGTACCACGTCAAGAAGTGCGACGTGATCCTGCCGTTGGTAGCCATCGCCACGCCGTCGACCTACGTCAACAAGCCGCTGCGCGTGTTCGAGCTGGACTTCGAAGCCAACCTGCCGATCGTGCGTTCGGCCGCCAAGTACGGCAAGCACCTGGTGTTCCCGTCGACCTCGGAAGTCTATGGCATGTGCCATGACGAGGAATTCGATCCGGAAGAGTCCGAACTGATCTGCGGCCCGATCAACAAGCCGCGCTGGATCTACTCCTGCGCCAAGCAGCTGATGGACCGCGTGATCTGGGGCTACGGCATGGAAGACAACCTCAACTTCACGCTGTTCCGCCCGTTCAACTGGATCGGCGCCGGCCTGGATTCGATCCATACCCCGAAGGAAGGCAGCTCGCGCGTGGTGACCCAGTTCTTCGGCCACATCGTGCGCGGCGAGAACATCTCGCTGGTCGACGGCGGCCAGCAGAAGCGCGCCTTCACCTATATCGACGACGGCATCGACGCGCTGATGAAGATCATCGCCAACGAAGGCGGCGTGGCCTCGGGCAAGATCTACAACATCGGCAATCCGGTCAACAACTACTCGATCAAGGAACTGGCCGACATGATGCTGAAACTGGCCGCCGAATACCCCGAGTACGCCGAGACCGCCAAGCAGGTGAAGCTGGTCGAAACGACCTCGGCAGCCTACTATGGCAAGGGCTACCAGGACGTGCAGAACCGCGTGCCCAAGATCACCAATACCTGCGACGAACTGAACTGGAAGCCGCAGACCACCATGGCCGACACCCTGCGCAACATCTTCGACGCCTATCGCAGCCAGGTGGCCGAAGCGCGTGCGCTGGTCGACTGATCCGCAAATATCCGCCTTGCCAGGAAACCGCGCTACGGCGCGGTTTTCTTTTTTCGCCACGGCATTTGCCGTCTGTGTATTGTTCTGTGCGGCATGCGGTGCTAGTCTCCCTATCTGAGCCGCATTGCAGCAATTCCCGGGTTGCTCGTATTCCCTGTCACCTTTCCGATTCGCCGACATTGCCCAAACTTACACTCAAGATCGACGCCGATACCTACCGCGGCACCCGCGTGGGCGTTCCCAACCTCATCGCCCAGTTGCGCCGACACGGCGCCGGCGCCACCTTCCTGTTCTCGCTCGGTCCCGACCATACCGGCTGGGCCCTGAAGCAGATCTTCCGCCCGGGCTTCTTCAGCAAGGTATCGCGCACCTCGGTAGTCGAGCACTATGGCCTCAAGACGCTGATGTACGGCACGCTGCTGCCGGCGCCGGATATCGGCAAGACCTGCGCCGACTTCATGCGCGAAGCCTACGACGCCGGCTTTGAGTGCGGCATCCACACCTGGGACCACCGCGTCTGGCAAGACAACGTCCGCACCGCCGATGCGCAATGGACGCAGGAAACCATGCAGCAATCCTACGGCCGCTACCACGATATCTTCGGGCGCGCGCCGGTCACCCACGGCGCGGCCGGCTGGCAGATGAACGACCATGCCTTCGTGCAGCTCGACCAGTTCGGCATCGCCTACTCCTCCGACGGCCGCTCGCAGTTGCGCGAAGACGGCCGGCTGGCCGATCCGGATGCCGGGCCGCATCGCCTGTCGGCCTTCGGCCGCCCGCTGTCCTGCGTGCAATTGCCGACCACGCTGCCGACGCTGGATGAAATCCTGGGCCGCACCATCCGCGGCAAGCTGATCGATGCCGGCAATGCCGCCGAGCTCCTGCTGGAACTGACCCGGCAACCGCGCGACCACGTCTTCACCTTGCATGCCGAACTTGAAGGCCAGAAACTCGCCCCCATTTTCGAGCAATTGCTGGCAGGCTGGCGTACGCAAGGCTATGAACTGGTTTCCATGGGCGATTATTACCAGAGCGTGAAAAACGATGTACTGCCCATCCTGCCGATCAGCTGGGGCGAATTGCCGGGCCGCTCGGGCGACATGATCGTACAGGCGATGTAGGAGCCGGTTTGCAGGCTCGCCACCACTTCCAGAATTGCAGGCATACGCAATAACCGACCACACCAACGACAACCGATATACGGGGCGCCATTTTGACCGACAGACCAACCATCCTGAACAAGACCGTGCCGGAATTCTCGGCCAGCATGACCGGCGGCAAGGACTTCAACCTTGCCGACTACAAGGGCCGCAACCTGGTGCTGTACTTTTACCCGAAGGACAACACCCCCGGCTGCACCACCGAGGGGATGCAATTCAGGGACCTGCACCCGCAATTCCAGCAGCACAACACCGACATCTTCGGCATCAGCCGCGACAGCCTGAAATCGCACGAGAATTTCAAAGCCAAGCTGGAGATGCCCTTTGAGCTGATCTCTGATCCTGACGAAACGCTGTGCGCCATGTTCGATGTCATGAAGATGAAAAATATGTATGGCAAGCAAGTTCGCGGCGTCGAACGCAGCACGTTTGTGATTGACGGATCGGGCAAAGTGGTGAAAGAATGGCGTGGAGTCAAGGTTCCAGCCCACGTGGATGAAGTGCTGGCCTTCATCAAAACCATTGCCTGAACAACCATCGGAAATCTTGTAGCGCCATCTGCCGGCACTACCGGAACCGTGCAGTGCGAATCTGCCCGAACGATGTTTGCAGGCCGTGTCAGGGTCGCCTGGCAAGCGATGCTGCCGCGTTCGACGAATATGCGGTCAATCGATACAAGCCATTGAATTCAAATAGAAAAACGTTTTTTGAAAGCCGTTTCTGGTTTAGGCCGAAGGCCTGCCGAAACGGCTTTTTTACTTTTCAAATCGCCGCTGACGCTAATCAAGCCCTCCTGCCCCATGGTTTTGCCCATGCCACGATGCCGTTTTTCGGCATGGCGGGCCATCAGAAGGGCTTCATTAGATCCTGCGGTGCCATTGCTCAGTCGATGTTCCCTTCGCTGTTAGCCGTACCGCAATACCTGTTCGCTCTGACAAAGCGGTGTTTTCTTCATTTACTACCGAGGTTCTGATGCCCCTGCCCAAAATGCCGAGCAAGCCAGCTGCGTTGTTGTCTCCCGAGGACTACCCCAAGGCTGATCGCAATAAACCTGTCAAACCGAACATCACTCTCGTCGAAGCACCCGCCCCAAAACCAGCTGTTGCAGCACTCGTCGCCCCTGAAGCAAAGATTGCAGAACCGCGCGCGCGCATCGGCGGCAAGGCTCCGGTCGCGGAAAAGCCGAAGAGCGCCCCCAGGAACCTGGAATCGCGCGCCAAATCCCCCACCAGCCGCACGGCCGACAAGCTGGGCGTGTCCAAACTGTTCGTGCTCGACACCAACGTGCTGATGCACGACCCGACCTCGCTGTTCCGCTTCGAAGAGCATGACATCTACCTGCCGATGATCACGCTGGAAGAGCTGGACAACCATAAGAAAGGCATGTCGGAAGTCGCCCGCAACGCGCGCCAGATCTCACGCTCGCTGGATGCGCTGGTGTCCGACATCGCCGAGGATGCGATCGACCTCGGCATCCCGCTGGCCAAGCTGGGCAACAAGGATGCCAAGGGCCGCTTGTTCTTCCAGACCAAGCTGCAGAATGCCGCGCTGCCGGAAGGCCTGCCCGAAGGCAAGGCCGACAACCAGATCCTGGGCGTGGTGCGCGCGCTGGACCAGCAATATCCGGAGCGCCCGGTGGTGCTGGTGTCCAAGGACATCAACATGCGCCTCAAGGCGCGCGCCATCGGCCTGCCCGCCGAAGACTATTTCAACGACCATGTGCTGGAAGACACCGACCTGCTGTACTCGGGCATCCAGCAACTGCCAGACGACTTCTGGACCAAGCACGCCAAGGGCATGGAGTCCTGGCAGGAAAGCAAGCACGGCAGCAGCCTCACCTACTATCGCGTGACCGGCCCTTATGTGCCGTCGCTGCTGGTCAACCAGTTCGTGTTCATCGAGCCCAAGAACGGCGAACCGGCCTTCTACGGCCAGGTCACGCAGATCAACGGCAAGACCGCCGTGCTGCAGACCCTGCGCGACTACGGCCACGCCAAGAACAGCGTGTGGGGCATCACCGCGCGCAACCGCGAGCAGAACTTCGCGCTGAACCTGCTGATGAACCCCGAGTGCGATTTCGTCACGCTGCTGGGCCAGGCCGGTACCGGCAAGACCCTGCTGGCGCTAGCGGCAGGCCTGGCGCAGGTGCTGGAAACCAAGCTCTATAACGAGATCATCGTCACCCGCGTGACGGTGCCGGTGGGGGAAGATATCGGTTTCCTGCCGGGTACGGAAGAAGAGAAGATGGGGCCATGGATGGGCGCCTTCGACGACAACCTCGAGGTGCTCAACAAGTCCGATGGCGATGCCGGCGAATGGGGCCGCGCCGCGACCCAGGACCTGATCCGCTCGCGCATCAAGATCAAGTCGCTCAACTTCATGCGCGGCCGCACCTTCGTCAACAAGTTCCTGATCATCGACGAAGCGCAGAACCTCACGCCCAAGCAAATGAAGACGCTGGTCACCCGGGCCGGCCCCGGCACCAAGATCATCTGCCTGGGCAATATCGCGCAGATCGATACGCCCTACCTGACCGAAGGCTCCAGCGGCCTGACCTATGTGGTCGACCGCTTCAAGGGCTGGTCGCACAGCGGCCATGTGACCCTGGCGCGCGGCGAACGCTCGCGCCTGGCGGATCATGCCAGCGATGTGCTGTGATGTAAGCGCGCTGTGATGTAAGCGCGATCGGCTCCAACAAAAAAACCACCGCAAGGTGGTTTTTTTGTTGAGATCGCCGGAATCAAGACATGTGCGGAATCAGAGGATGCGCACGCCGACCCACCATGCGATCGCGGCGACGAACGCCGAGGCGGGGATCGTGAAAATCCATGCCCAGACGATATTGCCGGCCACGCCCCAGCGCACCGCCGACATCTTCTGCGAAGCGCCGACGCCGACGATGGCGCCGGTAATGGTATGGGTGGTCGAAACGGGAATGCCAAGCGCGGTGGCGATGAACAGCGTGATCGCGCCGCCGGTTTCAGCGCAGAAGCCGCCCACCGGCTTCAGCTTGGTGATCTTCTGCCCCATGGTCTTGACGATGCGCCAGCCGCCGAACAGCGTGCCCAGGCTGATCGCGCAATAGCAGGAAATGATCACCCACATCGGCGGCGCTTCGGCGCCGGCGCTGGAATAGCCTGCCGCGATGAGCAGCATCCAGATGATGCCGATGGTCTTTTGCGCATCATTGCCGCCGTGGCCCAGGCTGTACATCGAGGCCGACAACAGCTGCAGGCGGCGGAACCAGCCATCGATCTTGCGCGGCGTGGAGCGGAAGAAGATCCATGACACCATGAGCATCATGATCGAACCGAACAGCAAGCCCAGCAAAGGCGAGAGCACGATGAACAGGATCGTCTTGAGCAGGCCCGAGGAGATCAGCGCGCCGGTGCCGGCCTTGGCCACGGCCGAACCGACCAGGCCGCCGATCAGCGCATGCGAGGACGACGATGGGATGCCGTAGTACCACGTGACCAGGTTCCAGAAAATGGCGCCGATCAGCGCGCCGAAGACCACGTAATGGTCGACCACGGCCGGCTCGATCGTGCCCTTGCCCACCGAGGCCGCCACATGCAGCTGGTGGAACACGAAGACGGCGGCCAGGTTGAAGAACGCCGCCATGGCCACCGCCGTCTGCGGACGCAGCACACCGGTGGACACCACGGTGGCGATGGCATTGGCCGCATCGTGGAAACCGTTCATGAAATCGAACAGCAAGGCCAAGACGATCAGGAATGCGAGGATATGTAAGCTGATTTGAACTGTATGCATGGATAAACCGTTATTTGAGGCCGACCCGCAGCCGTGGCCAGGTCACACTGGCAGGCGGCGGTTGCCGCAACTGCCGGGCAACTTGGCGTCAGGCGTTTTCGACGATGATGCCTTCAATGATGTTGGCCACGTCTTCGCAGCGGTCGGTGACGGTTTCCAGGATCTCGTAGATGGCCTTGAGCTTGATCAGCGTGCGCACGTCGGGCTCGTCACGGAACAGCTTGGACATGGCCGCGCGCATCACATGGTCGGCATCGGATTCGAGACGGTCGATTTCCTGGCAGATCGCCAGGATCTGGCGCGAATTGTCCATGTTGTGCAGCAGGGCCACGGCGGCCTGCACCTTCTCCGCACAGGCCAGGCACAGCTCCGCCAGGCGCTTGGCTTCGGGCGTGATGGACTTGATGTCGTACAGGGAGATAGTCTGGGCCGCATCCTCGAGCAGGTCGAGGATGTCGTCCATGCGGGTGATCAGTTGGTGGATGTCGTCGCGGTCGAGCGGGGTGATGAAGGTTTTGTGCAGCAGGTCGATGGTGGTGTGGGTCACCTTGTCGGCTTGCTTCTCGACGGTTTCAATCGCGTGCACGCGAATTTCGAGGTCATCGAAATTGGTCATCAGCGCGACCATTTCCTTTGCCCCCTTGACCCCCAATTCGGCATGCTGATTGAAAAGGTCAAAGAATTTGCCTTCAGTCGGCATCAATCGTCCAAACATGTTTCACTCTCTCGTCAATGATTCGCGCTTGCATGAAGCGCTGTTTCGGACCGGCGATACGGGACTCCGCTCCCATTGCTTGCGAAAAACCGCCCTGCCCGTCTTGCGCGCCGAACCGACCGGCTCCGCGCCTTACTTACACGACACGAGCGGCAAAAAAGCCGCTCGTGGTTCCCTCATGGCCACAGACATTGCGCGCGGCCGAAAAATGGTCCATCAATCGCCGCCGTAAGGCTGGGCCAGATTACCGATGTAATTGTCGTACTTGGTATACATGCCCAGGAATGACAGGCGGATACTGCCGATGGGCCCGTTACGCTGCTTGCCGATGATGATTTCCGCCGTCCCCTTGTCGGGCGAGTCCGGATTGTAAACCTCATCCCGGTAAATGAACAAAATCACGTCGGCATCCTGCTCGATGGCGCCGGATTCGCGCAAGTCGGACATCACGGGGCGCTTGTTGGGGCGTTGCTCCAGCGAACGGTTCAACTGCGACAGCGCGATCACCGGGCAATTGAGTTCCTTGGCCAGGCCCTTCAGGCTACGCGAGATTTCCGAGATTTCCGATGCGCGGTTCTCCGAGGAGCTGCCGCCATTGCCGGACATCAGTTGCAGGTAGTCGATGATGATCAGGCCCAGCTTGCCGCACTGGCGCGCCAGGCGGCGCGAACGCGCGCGCAATTCGATCGGGCTCAGGGCCGGCGTTTCGTCGATGTAGAACTGGGCATCGTTCATCTTCTGGATGGCGTGCGTCAGGCGGGGCCAGTCCTCGTCCAGCAGGCGGCCGGTACGCAGGCGGTGCTGGTCCAGGCGGCCGACCGAGCCCAGCATACGCATGGCCAGCTGGGCGCCGCCCATTTCCATCGAGAACACCGCCACCGGCAGGCCGCTGTCGATGGCAACGTTTTCGCCGATGTTGATAGAAAATGCCGTCTTGCCCATCGAAGGACGTCCCGCGACGATGATCAGGTCGCCCGGCTGCAGGCCGGAGGTCATCTTGTCGAGGTCGATGAAGCCGGTCGGCACCCCGGTGATGTCGCTGGAATTGTCGCGGTTGTACAGTTCATCGATGCGCTCGACCACTTGCGTCAGCAAGGGCTGGATTTCCATGAAACCCTGCGAGCCGCGCGAACCTTCTTCAGCGATGGCGAAAATCTTGGATTCGGCCTCGTCCAGCATCTGCTTGACGTCCTTGCCCTGCGGATTGAAGGCATTGCCGGAAATCTCGTCGGCCACCGTGATGAGTTTGCGCAGGATGCCGCGGTCGCGCACGATCTCGGCGTAGCGGCGGATATTGGCTGCCGACGGCGTGTTCTGCGCCAGCGCATTGAGGTAGACCAGGCCGCCCACTTCTTCTGCCTTGCCGCTGGTCGACAAGGCTTCGTAGACGGTAATGACGTCAGCCGGCTTGGTGCTGTTGATCAGCTTGACGATATGTTCGAAGATGATGCGGTGGTCGTAACGATAGAAATCGTCAGCGCTGACGAAATCGGCGATACGGTCCCACGCCGCGTTGTCCAGCAGCAAACCGCCGAGCACCGATTGTTCGGACTCGATCGAATGCGGCGGCACGCGTAGCGAATCGACCTCGGGATCAGAGGAATCTCTGGGGCCGCGGAATGATGGAAAGGAGTCTTTCTTGGCGCGGGATGATTCTTTCATGGCGCGCATTATAACCTGCTATGGGAGTTGGCCGTTTCAGGCTGGAGGCAAATCGCAGCCCATATCTTGCGCGGTCATTTCCGTTTCCCGGGCTGGACCGCTCCGGCCTCGGGATAAGGCCGGCAACGCTTGCGCCCTGATGCCGGGCGGCAATAAAAAAGCCAGGCGAACCCGGCTTTCTTATTGCAAATTGAATTGCAGCGAATGCAATGCTTACGCTTGCTCGCCCTTCACGTTGATGGTCACATCGACCACCACGTCGGTGTGCAGGGCAACTGCAACCGGGTGCTCGCCAACGATCTTCAACGGACCGTTAGGCAGGCGAACCTGCGCCTTTTCGACGGCGAAGCCTTGCTTGCCCAGCGCTTCGGCGATGTCGAAGTTGGTGACCGAACCGAACAGACGGCCATCGACGCCCGCCTTTTGCGAGATTTCGATGGTGGCGCCGTTGAGCTTTTCACCTTGGGCTTGGGCTGCTGCCAGCTTTTCAGCGGCGGCCTTTTCCAGGTCGGCGCGCTTGGCTTCGAATTCAGCGATGGCTGCATCGGTAGCGCGGCGGGCCTTGCGTTGCGGGATCAGGAAGTTGCGCGCGAAACCGTCCTTGACGCGCACGACATCGCCCAGACCACCGAGATTAACGATTTTTTCCAACAGAATGACTTGCATGTTTTTCTCCTATTTCTCGGCGGCGATTACGCGTTGTGCAGATCGGTGTACGGCAGCAGGGCCAGGTAGCGGGCACGCTTGATCGCGGTATCCACCTGACGCTGGTAGTGGGCCTTGGTGCCGGTCAGGCGTGCCGGCATGATCTTGCCGTTTTCCTGAACGAAGTCCTTCAGGGTGTCCACGTCCTTGTAATCGACCTGTTCAACGCCAGCGGCGGTGAAACGGCAGAATTTCTTGCGCTTGAACAGCGGGTTTTGCTGTTGGCGCTTGTTTTTCAGTTTGCTTTTATCGAACTTTTTACCGAATGCCATGGTTTGGCTCCTGTATCTAAATTGGGTAATGTCTGTGTCGGATTAACCGACGGGATCAAAATCAACGATGTGAAACACGACGCTCTTGCTGTTGCGATTCCTGCGGGCCAGAAAGCCGGTGAATTGGAACATGGCTCCCAGCGCTGCCTTGTTGAGTCGACCGGAGATTTCCCCGGCGGCCATGGCCGCGATGTCGAACTCCACCAAGCGCTTGATCCCCGCTTCCATCTGCTCCGACTGGTGCTGCAACCTGGCAGTCACAATCGGGATGCCGGCCGGCGTATAACGCAACACATCACGTTCGGCCAGGCTGGCGATGACTTGAAGCTGGTTCACTCTCCGCTATGAATCGCTGCGCAATCAGGCTGCGGGTGCTTCGGTGCGGCTCTTGGCTGCGTCTTCCTTTTGCACTGCCTTCAGGATCGGGGAAGGACCGGTTTCGGCCTTCTTCATCTTGACGGTCAGGTGGCGCAGGACGGCATCGTTGAACTTGAAGCCGGTTTCGATTTCGGCCAGCGTTTCGCTGTCGACTTCGATGTTCAGGCAGACGTAGTGTGCCTTGGCCAGCTTCTGGATCTGGTAGGCCAGTTGACGACGGCCCCAATCTTCGACACGGTGCACCTTGCCGCCGCGGGTGGTGACGATGCCCTTGTAACGCTCGATCATCGCAGGCACTTGCTCGCTTTGGTCCGGGTGGACGATAAATACGATTTCATAATGACGCATGTAGACTCCTTTTGGACTATTGACAAAACGCCCACCCCGGCGTCAAGACGAGTGTGGGAAGAGGAAAGTCGGCAATCATACAAGATATCCGGCCAAACAGCAATCCAGACAAGGATTGGGCGAGGCCTGGCGGCGACAACCCGGCTCCGCCGCCCCGCCTTCCTTCTATATATATGCGCATGCGAAGCGATATCGGCCGCATTGTCCCATGTTGCCGTTGACACAAAGATGGTAACTGTATAAAAATACAGACTGTTCATACAAACAGCCTTCCTCCCCGGAAAGGCACTCCACATGCTCAAGCTCACCGCGCGCCAGGAACAGATCCTCAACCTGATCAAGAACGCCATCGAAAACACCGGCTTCCCCCCCACGCGCGCCGAGATTGCCTCGGAACTGGGCTTTCGCTCCGCCAATGCGGCCGAAGAACACCTGCAGGCCCTGGCCCGCAAGGGCGCCATTGAAATCTCCCCCGGCACCTCCCGCGGCATCCGGCTGCGGGAGTCCGGGGTCGCAGCCGGCCTGCCAGGCAACCGCCAGATGGCGCTGCCCCATCCGGCCCTGATGCAATTGAGCCTGCCGCTGGTGGGTCGCGTCGCAGCCGGTTCGCCCATCCTCGCGCAAGAGCATGTGGAAAAAACCTACCAGGTAGATCCCGCCCTGTTTTCAGGCAAACCCGACTACCTGTTGAAGGTGCGCGGCATGTCCATGCGCGATGCCGGCATCCTCGACGGCGACCTGCTCGCAGTCAAGAAGGCCGACCAGGCGCGCAACGGCCAAATCGTCGTTGCCCGCCTGGCCGACGACGTCACCGTCAAGCGCTACCAGAAATCCGGCAACACCATTACCTTGCTGCCCGAGAATCCCGACTTCGCCCCCATCCTCATCGACCAGAACGATGAAGACTTCGCGCTTGAAGGGCTCGCCGTAGGATTGCTGCGCAGCTGGTAAGCCATTCATTCCCGCCACCCCGCCCATCGCTATCGCTTCGTTTTGCCTGCCACGCCGGCCAGGCAAAACGAAGCTTGAGTCTGAGCAAAAACGCCCTGTTTCGCTTTCTGTTCGCACTTTCATCCAGCTGCGTAGCCACATATCATGCCTAGCTGTCGCATTCCGCCTTCGTCTTCGCGAACGGTACTGATCCATCTAGCAAGGAAATTTGATGTCTACGCGCAAGGGCCACTCAAAAGCCTCCCCACCACCATCGAAATATCAGTTGCAAGACCTGCTTGACGTTCGCGCCAGCCTTGACCTGCTGGAAGCGCGCAAGCCTGGCGAAGCCCGGCAAAAATGCGATGCAGTGCTCAAGCGCGCGCCCAATCTGATCTTCGCCCACAATGCCCGCGGATTGATTGCCATACAAGAATACGATTACGCGCTGGGAGAAAAATGGCTGAGAAAGGCCATGGAGGGAGATCCAAGCAACGCGGAATATGCCACCAGCCTGGCAAATTGCGTCCTCAAACAGGAGCGCGTCGATGAGGCGATCGAGCTTTTCGAACGCGCCATCGCCTGCGACCCTGACAATCGCGATGCCCGCATCGGCCTGGCCAATGCCCTGCATGAAAAGAACGACCCCGAAGCGACAATTGCCTATTTTGAAGATGCAGTAGCGCGCGAACCCAGCGCGCCGGGGCCCCTGAGCCACTTGGGACGGGCGCTGATTGACGCCAAACGCTTGAACGAAGCAGTATCGACGATCATGAAGTCGCTCGAACTGCAGATCAGTTTCGCCCCCGCACATACCGCACTGGGCGAAGCCTTCTATGCCATGAACATGTACAAGGAGGCTGTCGAGTCGCACAAGACCTCCTTGCTGCTGGACCCAACGGACAGCTACGCGCATTACAAGATCGCAGATGCCTATCTGAAGCTCGATGAGGTCGACAAGGCGCATGAGCATTACCGGCGCGTCATCGAACTGCTGCCCAACGATGCCAACAGTTATGCCAAATTAGCCGTCAGCCTCGCAAATACACAAGATCGCGTCGAGGAGGCACTGGCCCTGTTCAACAAAGCGCTCGAACTCGATCCGCGCCATGCCCTGACTTACAACAACATCGGCGCCATCATGCATGACCATGGACGCCGCGAAGAAGCCATCCCGTACTTCAGGAAGGCACTGGAACTCAAGCCGAATTACTCGACCGCCATGCACAACCTGGCACTCAGCCAGCTCTTGCAAGGCAACCTGAAAGAAGGCTGGGCAAACCACGAAAGCCGCCTGGTCACGCGCGAACGGGCCGATGTCTATCGCGTGGTGCACAAGCTGTTCAAGATCATCCCCAAATGGGATGGCGTCTCCTCGCTCAAGGGCAAGCGCATCTTCTTGATGCACGAACAAGGCTTTGGCGACAGTATCCAGTTCCTGCGCTATGCCAAGCTGGTCCAGGAACTGGGGGCAGAGGTTGCCGTACACGTCAAGAATCCCCTGTATCGCTTGTTCCAGAGTTATTCGCCGGACATCATGCTGGTGCGCGAGAGCGACCCGATACCCCGCTGCGATTACGCCTACATGCTGATGAGCCTGCCTCACGCATTAGGCACCGATACCATCGACGACATCCCCGTCCTGCCCTCCTATTTGTCGGCCGAAGAGAGCAGCAAGGCCATCTGGAAAGACAAGATCGAAAGACTGTCCAAACCGGGCAATCTGCGCGTCGGTTTTGTCTGGGGCGGCAACCCGGAGCACGGCAACGATCGCCGCCGCTCCATCCCGTTGACCAAGCTGCTGCCCCTGTTCAATCTTCCGGGCATCGACTATTTTTCGTTGCAAAAAGGCAAACCCACGGCGGATCTGAACAATCTGCAACCCGGCCTCCCTGTGTTCAACCTGGGCGACGATTGCACGGATTTTGCCGATACGGCGGCCGCCATCGCCAATCTCGACGTCGTCATCAGCGTCGACACCTCGGTCGCGCACCTGGCCGGCGCACTCGGCGGCCCCACTTGGGTAATGCTGCCGCATACGCCTGACTGGCGCTGGCTGCTCGACCGCGACGACTGCGTGTGGTACCCGAACACCCGGCTCTTCCGCCAGCCGGAAGAAGGCAACTGGGAGGCCGTCATTGCAAAAATGGCAACCGAATTGACTGCCATGCGCAATCGATAAAGAACCGTTGGCGCGCAAAAGCAGAGCCGGATCGATATTTTGCGCGCCGCCCGCCCTCAAAAAACGGACACAAGCCCCCTTTCATTGACTCATCCCAGGGCGTTTGCAAAACATCCTGATGATGCCAATCTGAAAACAAAAGGGCATCCCCTCCCCTCGTGATACAGTTTTTTTGCCATTCCATCTTCCCGCTGTGCAATTAAACCTAAAGTTTTGGATGAAGACGCCGAAAAGGGATTTGCTTGGTTACTTTTTAAGCACGTAGTTTTGGTTCGGAAAGCCCTGAAAAGATTTTTTGCGAATAGCCCTAAACTTTTTCCAAGGCTGCCCGATAACGCATACAACAGAGGTTGAAACGCCTGGGACTCATGGGTAGAAGACCAAAGTTAAGCACTGAAAC
Source organism: Herbaspirillum sp. SJZ106 (assembly GCF_006715495.1). Lineage (GTDB taxonomy): Bacteria > Pseudomonadota > Gammaproteobacteria > Burkholderiales > Burkholderiaceae_D > Herbaspirillum. The sequence continues at coordinate 181,966 of NZ_VFNI01000004.1, read as the reverse complement.
TCGGATCATCGGTCTCAAATCTTAGGAGAATTAGCATGGCATCAATCATCAACACCAATATCCCGTCGCTCAACACGCAACGCAACCTGAGCGCGTCGCAGTCGTCGCTGAACACCTCCATCCAACGCCTGTCCTCCGGCCTGCGCGTCAACAGCGCCAAGGACGATGCCGCCGGCCTGGCAATTGCCGACCGCATGAACGCCCAGGTCAAGGGCCTGGCAGTGGCGCAACGTAACGCCAACGACGGTATCTCGATGGCCCAGACCGCTGAAGGCGCTCTGTCCACCGTGACCGACAACCTGCAACGTATGCGTGAACTGGCTGTGCAAGCAGCCAACGGCACCAACGGCGCCCAGGACCGCAAGACCCTGAACGACGAATACACGCAACTGTCGCAAGAAGTCTTCCGCGTGCTGAACGGCACCTCCTTCAACGGCCAGAACCTGTTCACCGGCGTCGGCCAAGGCGCTTCGGCTGGCATCGGTTCCGATTCCAACAGCGTTTCGGCTTCGCTGACCCTGTCGTTCCAGGTCGGCGCCAACGTCGTTGACAACAAGCTGAACGACCAGATCACCATCACCCTGGACGACCTGTCGAACAATGGCACCATCGCCAGCGTCATCGGCACCAGCGCCAAGGGCCTGATCGGCCTGGGCGACACCAGCGGCGTGAGCACTGCCCAAGCCACCTATACTTCGGCCAAGGCTGCCCTGGACGACCTGTTCGCCACCGGCTCGACCCTGACCGCCGAAGCACTGGCCTCTTCGGCTGTGACCCTGCAAGCCTCCATCGACAGCGCCAAGCTGAGCCTGGATGCCGCAGTTGCCGCTCCGAGCGCGCAAAGCGATGCGCAAAACGCGATCAAGAACCTGGACAAGGCAATCAACCTGATTTCGTCCAAGCGTGCGGAATTCGGTGCGGTGCAGAACCGCTTCACCGCGGTTATCAGCAACTTGCAAGTGTCGAGCGAGAACATCACCGCGTCGCGCAGCCGTATCATGGATACCGACTATGCGGCGGAAACCTCGAACTTGAGCCGTGCGCAGATCCTGCAACAAGCCGGTACCGCAATGCTGTCGCAAGCGAACTCCTCGCCACAGTCGGTTCTCTCGCTGTTGAAATAAGCCTGAGAGCTAGGTAGGATGGCGTGCGGAGGATAGTTGATATTCTCCGCACGTTCCTTTAAGGAAGGGAGTAACACCATGTCGATTGCCCCACTTAATATAACAACTGCAGGCGACTCGGGCACCGCATACGCGCTGCCGCAGACTGCCGCAAAGCCCGATCCAGTGGTATCGACCGTTGCACCGGCTGCGGCGCCTGAAGCCCGCCGCACTGCTGAAAGCGACGTCAATGATGCAGTCGGCAAGCTGAATGATTTCGCCGCCGCCAACGCATCGGCCCTGAACTTCTCGAAAGATGAGGACACCGGCAAAACGATTATCAAGGTTGTCGATACGGCCACCGATACCGTCATTCGCCAGATTCCCAGCGAAGAAGCCATTGCAATTGCAAAATCGATTGATAAGATGCAAGGCTTGCTGATCAACCACAAGGTTTGAGTCTGGTACGAACTGCAGTGGCATGTTGGTCTCATGCACCACAGTTCATAACGGATTCGAGTATTTATTTCGCACAGCGTCAACCCATTGCACCGACGCCGTACTTAAGAGCCAACAATCGTCACTCTTGACTGCGCCGTAGCCTGCATGACGCCGTGCGCAACGCATAGATTCAGGAGTGAACAATGGCGACTTCCACCGGCACCATCTCCACCTCGGCGGGCCCTCTCGACGTAGCAACGCTGGTCAGCCAGCTGATCTCGGCCGAAAGCCAGTCCCAACTGACGCCGCTGACCACCCAGGCCAGCAGCTACAACACCCTCATCTCCGCCTATGGCAACCTCAAGAGCGCGCTGTCGACTTATCAAAGCGCGATCAAGGCCCTGACTTCGGCCAGCTTCAGCTCGCAAAAAAGCACCGTCAACAATGCCGGCACCGGCACCAGCCTCACCACCGACCCATTCACCGCCGACGTCAACACCGACGCGTCGACCAAGGTCCTCGCGCAGAAAATCAAGTCTGACGGCGTTTCCAGCGGCACAATATTCAATGCCGGCGACTCGCTCGCCATCAAGGTCGGCACCAACTCGCCCACGTTCATCACGCTCAAGGCCGACGCGACCCTGGCCGGCGTGCGCGATGCGATCAATGCCTCCAAGGCAGGCGTGACCGCGTCCATCGTTACCGACAGCACCGGCGACCACCTGGTACTGGAATCCAATACCGGCGGCACGGCCAACACCATCAAGGTCACGGCCAACAACACCCTGTCCCGTTTTGCCTATGACGCATCCAGCTCGACCCCGAGCAGGATGACCCAGACCCAGGCGCCGCGCGATGCATCGCAGGCCACCTCGGGCAGCTACAGCGTGTCCGTCTCCCAACTGGCGCAGACGCAAAAGCTGAGTTCGACCGGATTCGCTCCCGGCGCCACATTCGAGAAGGGCCTGCTGGCGATCAAGACGGGCACCGGCTCGACCACCATCATCAAGCCGACCACCAACACCCTGCAGGGCGTGCGCGATGCCATCAACGCCAGCGACGCCGGCGTCAATGCCACCATCGTCAGCGACGGCACCAACGACCATCTGGTGATCACGGCCAAGGACAGCGGCGCCGCCAACACCATCAAGATCACCGGCACCGACAATTACGCCGCCTTCTCGTTCGACCCAAGCGGCACGCTCACCTCGCCCAATGTGACGCCGGGCCAGCCATACAGCCCCACCAACGGCACCCTGAGCCTGAAAGTCGGCGACACGACCACGGCCATCACGCTCAATGACGCCGACAACGACGGTTCGATCAGCCTGAGCGAAGTGATGGCTTCGATCAATGCCGCCGGCGCCAACGTCACGGCCAGCATCAGCAACGACGGCAGCAACGACCACCTGGTGCTGACCCCAACCGGCTCGGCGGCGACCAGCGCGGTCTCGTTGACCGGCACCGGCGACTATTCAGGCCTCACCATGAGCGGCATGGGCCAGTTGCTCAAGGCGCAGGATGCCAAGCTGTCGATTGACGGCGTGACCGTCACCAGCCCCAGCAACAAGGTCGAAAACGTCATTTCCGGCGTCACGCTGAACCTGGCCAAGGTCACCACCTCGGCCGACAACTTCACCCTGAATATTTCCAACGACACTACCGGCGTCACCTCGGCGGCCAACAGCTTCGTTTCGGCATACAACACGCTGGCCAAGGCCATCGCCGACATGACCAAGCAGACGCCGTCGACCAAGCTCGGGGAAGCCTCGACGTCCTCGCCGCTGGCCAGCGAATCGTCGGTGCAAAACATCATGACCCAGTTGCGCAGCACGCTGTTCAGCTCGGTGGATGGCGGCAACGGCATCAGAACGCTGTCCGATATTGGCATTTCTTTCCAAAAAGACGGCACGCTTGCGCTTGACGCAACCAAACTGTCGACGGCGGCCAGCAGCAATTTTGCCGGCATCGCCAACCTGTTCAACGCCACCGACCCCGATACCACCAACACCACCTCGTCCAAAAATGGTATCGTCACCAAGTTGCAATCCCTCTTGACCGGCATCCTGAGCGACAACGGCATCATTGCCTCCAAGACCAATGGCCTGCAAGCCAGCCTGAAAATCAACCAGGATCGCCAGACGGCGGTGCAAGCCCGCCTGTCGAACATGAAGGATGCCTACACCAACCAGTTCAACCAGCTCAACATCACCCTGGCCAGCATGGCGGCGACGCAAAGCTACCTGACCCAGCAATTGGCCAACCTGCCCAAGGCAAGCAGCTGACGCTGATACGGCGAACATAGGAGAACGTCATGTTCGGAAGCATGAAACGCGGGGCAAACGCCTACGCCAATATCGGCATGGAAACCGGCGTGCTTGCCGCCAGCCCGCACAAACTCATTACCATGCTGTTCGATGGCGCATTGGTCGCCATTTCGCTGGCGAAGAAGTACATGGCCGAAGGCGATATCAAGAACAAGGGCGAGTCCATCACCAAGGCCATCCTGATCATCGACAACGGCCTGCGCGCCAGCCTCAACAAGGATGTCGGCGGCGACCTGGCGCTGAACCTGGACGCGCTGTACGAATACATGAGCCGCCGCCTGTTCGAAGCCAATGCCAGCAACAACCCGGCCATCCTGACCGAGATCCATGGACTGCTCGACGACATCCGTTCAGCCTGGGAACAAATCGGGCCGAGCGTGGCGGAACATGCGGCACCGCAAATGCCGGTCGCCAGCGGCGCCGGCCATCCCCAAAACAGCTTTGCGAAAGCGTGAATATGAACGGTGATCACGTCATCGCCATTTATGAGTCGATTGCCACATTGACCGACGAGATGCTGTCCGCCGCACGCGCCAGCGACTGGGAATTGCTGGCCTCGCTGGAAATCCAGTGCGGCAAGCATATCGCCACCCTCAAGAACTTTGAAGATAACGTTTCCCTTTCCGAGCAGCACCGCCATCGCAAGGTCGACATCATCCGGAAAATCCTGGAGGATGACCGCGATATCCGCAACTTGACGGAGCCGGGCCTGCGCCGCCTGTCGGCGCTTATCCAAAGCAACCAGACAGAACAAAAACTGCTCAATACCTACGGCACAGGTAACTGACCATGCTGCCGCGGGCCGACATCGCCAGCGCCGTCCAGCCCGTCAACGCCGCCGTGGCCGCGACCGCGATCGTTTCGGTCGCCGATACCAGGCAGGAGGCCTTCAGCCGCCTGGCGCAAATCGCCATCGGGCAGCAGATGCCTGGGCGCATCCTCTCCAATTTCAATGACGGCACCTACCTGGTGCGCATCGCCAATACCGCGGCACGCATGGTACTGCCGGCCAACGCGCGCACCGGCGACTCGCTGGTATTGACGCTCGTCTCCAAGGATCCCCGCCCTACCTTTTCCATCAAGGAAAGCAACCTCCAGGCCGACGAGGAAAGCGCCGCGGTGTCGCTCAGCACCGCCGGGCGCGCCATGCAGAAAGACCTGCAGTCGCTGCGGGCAGTCACCCGCGAAGGCGCCGACCAGGTCGCCGAAAACGAAGAAATCCCGCTCGATCCCGGCGCCAAAGGCAACAGGCAAGCGCAATCCAATGCCCCCGCCAGCACCACCACGACCCTCAGCAACGCCGGCAAGCTGATCGACAGCTTGCTGCAGGCATCCCAGCAAGGCAGCGTCGCCAACCACGCATCCTCTCCTGCCGCACTGGTATCGCAAGCCGGCGCACCGGCCGCCCAGGTCGCCACAGCGCTGCACGACGCCATCGCCAACAGCGGCGTATTTTACGAGTCCCATGTCGCAGCCTGGGCGGAAGGCAAGCGGCCGCTGGAAGAACTGATGAAGGAACCGCAGGCCCAGGTCGCCCGCCAACATGCCGGCGACATCAACCTGCTGAACCAGAACGACCCGGCCCAAAGCCAGCTGGGACAGATCATCAACCTGCAGCTCAACGCCCTGGAACAGCAGCGCCTCGTCTGGCACGGCGAAGTCTGGCTAGGACAGCATATGGAATGGGAAATCAGCCAGGAACACCAGGACGGCAATTCCCAGCAACAGGATGAAGAGGCCGCGCCCCCGGCCTGGCATAGCCTGGTGCGCTTCAATTTCGAGCACCTTGGCGGCATCTCGGCGTCGATCCGGCTGATCGGCCAGCAGATCCACGTCCAGGTCAAGACCGACAATGAAAAAACCGCCGCCGCCCTGCGCAGCAACAGCGCCATGTTCGCCGACGCCATGTCGGCCGCCGGCACTTCTCTGGACTCGCTGATCGTCAAGCAAGATGGAGAAACCTAATATCCCCCTGCAGAACGCGGTTGCGCTCGCCTATAACGCCAGCCAGGCTGCCCCTACGGTCGTCGCCAAAGGCAGCGGATTGGTGGCCGAGGCCATCATTGCCCGCGCCCAGGAAAGCGGCGTCTATATCCACGAATCCAAAGAACTGGTTTCGCTGCTGATGCAAGTCGAACTGGACCAGCAGATCCCGCCCGCCTTATATCGCACTGTCGCCGAATTGCTGGCCTGGTTATATCGTATTGAAAATATGCAATTAAGCGAGCCCGTGATGTATGATATAGGGTCAATTACCACTACAAATACTTCAGGGGAAGGCGATCCCATTCGCTGAATTCAGACGTACAAGAAACGCAGATGGCTAACCACGACGAGATCGATGACGACAGCCCATACCGGGTTCACTCACGGAGGGAAATCATTTCCCTTCTCAACAACATGCTGGAGAAAAACCAGCTGCTGAGCCTGCTGATCAAGGGTGGCGACGAGTCCATCATCACGTCGATACTGGAAATCGATGAAGATGCCGATGCCCTGATCATCGATGCCGCCCCCAGCGCGTCGCTCAATGAGAATATCGTTACCAGCAACCGCATCGGTTTCGAGGCGCTGTACAACAACATCCGCATCACCTTTACCGCCGACAAGGCGTACCACGTCCAATACCAGAACCGGCCGGCGCTGAAGGTCGGCATTCCCGCCAGCCTGGTGCGCCTGCAGCGCCGCGAATATTTCCGCATCGCCACGCCGATCGCCAAACCGCTGCGCTGCACCTTCCGCATCACCCAGCCGGACGGCTCTTTCGCTACCGTCATCACGCAGCTCAACAATATCAGCGGTGGCGGCGTCGGCATTACGGATGAAAAAAAGATCCTGCCGACCACCACCGGCGTGATCTACGAAGACTGCCAACTGGAACTGGCCGATAACACCCTCGTTTCGGTCAAGCTGCAGATCCGTGACTGCAAGGAATTCAAGATGGCCACCGGCAAGACGGTCAACCGCTTTGGCTGCGAATTCGTCAATCTCTCGCGCGCAGTCGAATCCGCCGTCCAACGCTTCATCACCAAGCTGGAACGCGAACAGAACGCCAAAGCCTCAGGCATGCTTTAAGAACCTGTTTACGATCCCGCCTGCCCAATAAAAAACCCGCCGATGCGGGTTTTTTATTGCTGCTCCAGCAACAAACTTGATCGCCGGAAAAACTGACAAACGTCAACACAATTCCGTCACACCTGCATCGTCATGATATCGCGGTAAGCCGACACCAGTTTGTTGCGCACCTGGATGCTGGTCTGGAATGAAATACTGGCCTTCTGCGACGCGACCATGACATCGGAAAGGTTGATGTTATCGTCGCCCAACGCAAACGCCTGGGACATCCTGGCGGCCTGCTTCTGCGAATCGTTGACCTGGTCGATCGCACCTTTGAGCACGTCGGAAAAGTCCACCCGCGGCGCGGCCTTCTCGACTGCCGAAGCAGGCACCACCGGCACTGCCGCGCCCTGCGCGCGGGCCGCCGCGGCCTTCAGCTGCGCCACCATCGCCTCAATCCTGCTGGTATCGATTGCACTCTCAACTGCCATATTCCACCTCGCGATTTCAGTCTTCGCCATTGCCCTGGGCACGCTACCCGCAATGCCGCTTTCTACATCAGCACCTTAACATCATTGCATTTACAACTCGCAACAATAAGCGGGGAATTTGCCATTCTGTTCGGCCGATCAAATTCCCCCGCTGCACGGACAATCCACACTAAGCAAAAATCCTATTCAAGGACAAATAAGCAGTGAACAAAGTCATTATCAACCTGGCAACCGAGGGTACGCCAGAGGGGAAATCATGGCGGTAGCAGCCGATGGTACGATGACCAGCGACCCAAACTCTCCCGCAGACGAACACGGCACTGCGGGAAATGCTGCATCCGATCAAATGAGCGCCAACCAGGGGGGCGTGCTCGGCTATGCCCGCTCGCAACAAGGCCGGCGCATCTTGCTCATCGTCGCCGCGGCGGCCACCGTCGCCCTGATGATCGGCATCTGGATGTGGAGCCAGAAGGTCGAGTACCGGGTTCTGTTCTCCAACTTCAATGACCGCGACGGCGGCGCCATCGTGGCCTCGCTGCAGCAGATGAACGTGCCCTACAAGTACTCGGACGGCGGCACGGCCATCCTCGTGCCCGAGAACATGGTGCATGACGCGCGCCTGAAACTGGCGGCGCAAGGCCTGCCCAAGGGCGGCAACGTCGGCTTCGAGCTGATGGAAAACCAGAAACTCGGCATTTCCCAGTTCCTTGAACAGGTCAACTTCCAGCGCGCGCTCGAGGGCGAACTGGCGCGCTCAGTGCAATCGCTGTCGTCGGTGCAGACCGCCCGCGTGCACCTGGCCCTGCCCAAGGCCTCGGTCTTCGTGCGCGACCAGCAAAAGCCGACCGCCTCCGTGGTGCTGAGCCTCTACCCCGGCCGCTTCCTGGATGGGCAGCAAGTCAGCGCCATCGTCCACCTGGTAGCCAGCAGCGTGCCCGAACTCTCGCCCAAGGCCGTCACCATCGTCGACCAGAACGGCAACCTGCTCTCCGACACCACCAAGCAAGCCCAGACCAATACTCTGGATCCGACCCAGCTCAAGTACGTCCAGGACCTGCAGCAAGACATCGTCAAGCGCGTCGAATCGATCATTGCCCCCATCGTCGGCAATGGCAACGTGCGCGCCGAAGCGACGGCAGACGTCGACTTCTCGCGCACCGAGCAAGCCGCCGAAACCTACAAGCCGAACCAGACGCAGGACACTGCCGCGGTGCGCAGCAAGCAAAGCAGCGAAGCGTCCAATTCGTCGACCGGCACCTCCGGCGTTCCGGGCGCGCTGACCAACCAGCCCCCGGCACCGGCCACCGCCCAGATCGTCAATCCGGCGCCGCCGGGCCAGGCCGGCGCAGCCGGCACGCCTAATGGCGCGGCTCCCGCCCCCACCGCCAGCGGCAATTCGCGCAAGGACGAAACGATCAACTACGAGGTCGACAAGACCGTCCGTTATACGCAGCAGCCCATGGGCGGCGTGCGCCGCCTGACGGTGGCCGTGGTGGTGAACTACAAGCGCACCGTCGACAACACCGGCAAGATCGTCATGCGTGCGCTGACCGAAGCCGAACGCAACCAGATCACCGACCTGGTCAAGGAAGCGATGGGCTACAACAAGGATCGCGGCGATTCGCTCAACGTGGTCAACACCCAGTTCAGCACCGATCTCGAGCCGGAACTGCCGCTGTGGAAGCAGCCGAACATGATCGAACTGGCCAAGGAAATCGGCAAGTATGTGCTGCTGGCCGCCGTGCTGCTGTACCTCTACTTCGGCGTGCTGCGCCCGATCATCTGGAAACTGTCGGGACGCGAAGAACGCGAGCGCCTGGAGAAGGAAAAGGCCGAGGCCGAAGCCGCCGCAGCGGCTGCCGCGGTCGCCGCCGGCTTCGATCCCGACGATCCGGACGCCATCGTCAACCTGTCCGGCGGCGAAGCCGAAATCGATGAGCGCGCCCAGTACAAGGCCAACCTCGAAATCGCCAAGCAGTGGGCCAAGAACGATCCCAAACTGGTGGCAAGCATCATTAAGGCATGGGTGAATAATGAGTAACGACGGCGTTCAAAAAGGTGCCATCCTGATGTTGGCACTGGGCGAGGACGAGGCCGCCGAGGTCATGAAATACCTCGGCCCGCGCGAAGTCCAGAAGCTCGGCGCCGCCATGTCGGCACTCAAAAACGTCAGCTTCGAAGAAATCAATGTCGTGCTGGAAGCGTTCGTGGCCGAAACCGGCCAGGCCTCCTCGCTGGGCCTGGATTCGGACGAATACATCCGCAGCGTGCTCACCAAGGCGCTGGGCGACGACAAGGCGACCTCCCTGCTCAACCGCATCCTGGGCGGGCGCGATGCCAGCGGCATCGAAAGCCTCAAGTGGATGGACGCGCAGTCGGTGGCCGAACTCATCCGCAACGAACACCCGCAGATCATCGCCACCATCCTGGTCCACCTGGAGCGCGACCATGCCTGCGGCATCATCAACAATTTCACGGAACGCCTGCGCAACGACGTGATCCTGCGCATTGCCACCCTCGACGGCGTGCAGCCGGCCGCGTTGCGGGAGTTGAACGACGTCCTGACCAAGCTGCTGACCGGCAACGAAAGCCTGAAGAAACAGCAGATGGGCGGCATCCGCACCGCGGCCGAGATCCTCAACTTCATGTCCGGCGAGAACGAAACCTCGGTCATGAACAACCTGCGCTCCTACGACGAGGACATGGCGCAGAAGATCATGGACGAGATGTTCGTCTTCGAGAACATCATCGACATCGACGGCCGCGGCATCCAGCTGCTGCTGCGCGAAGTCCAGTCCGAATCGCTCATCGTCGCGCTCAAGGGCGCCTCGCAGGGCCTGCGCGACAAGATTTTTGCGAACATGTCGCAGCGCGCGGCGGAAATGATGAAGGAAGACCTGGAGTCCAAGGGCCCGGTCCGCCTGTCCGAAGTCGATGCGCAGCAAAAGGCGATCCTGCAGATCGTGCGCCGCCTGGCCGACGAAGGGCAGATCGTGCTGGGCGCCAAGGGCGAAGATGCCTTCATCTGATGCAGTCCGGTTGGAGTTAATCTAAAGCCATGCGTGCGAAGATCATCCCCAAGGAAGAAATGACGCCCTACCAGCGCTGGGAGCTGGCGTCTTTCAACGAGCCGGAACCTGAGCCGGAACCTGAGCCCGCAGCCTACGAAGATCCGCTCGACGAAGAGCCGCCACCGCCGCCGCAGCTGACTGCCGAGCAACTCGACGCCATCCGCGAAGCCGCCCGCCAGGAAGGTTTTGCCGAAGGCCGCCAGCACGGCCTGGAGGCGGGCCGCGCCGAAGGCTACATGGCCGGGTTGCAGCAAGGCCAGAAAGAAATCAACGAAGTCATCCAGCACTTCCGCCAGATCGCCGCCAACTTCGGCGCCGAAGTCGCGCAATGCAGCGAGACCATGGCGCCGGAACTGCTCGACCTCGCGCTGGACCTGTCCAAGGCCATGCTCAAGACCGCGCTCAACGCCCGCCCGGAACTGGTCCTGCCCACCGTCAGCGCCGCCATCCATTCGCTGCCGGTGTTGCAATTGCCGGCCATCCTCTCGCTTCACCCCGAGGATGCCGCGCTGGTGCGCGAACACATGGGCGACGAGCTGGCCAAGCATCACTGGAAGATCGAAGAAGATGCGCAGATCGAACGCGGCGGCTGCCGCGTCGAAACCCGCAGCAACCAGATCGACGCCACGACGCAGACACGCTGGAAACGCCTGGCCGAATCGCTCTCCAAACAACTTGACTGGCTGGACTGACGCCATGCCGCCCGTTCGTCCGGCCCGATTCGACCGCTGCCTGGGGGGCGCCGCATGAACTCCCCGATGCCCTCCCACAGCAGCCTGTGGCAAGCTTATCTGCATAACTGCCGCAGCCTGATAGACATGACCGAAGCCACCCAGACCGCCGGGCGCATCACGCGCGTGGCCGGCTTGGTGATGGAAGCGGTCGGCCTGAAACTGCCGGTCGGCAGCCCCTGCAACGTGCCCCTGCCCAACGGCACCATGATCGAAGCCGAAGTGGTCGGGTTCCAGGACGAACGCCTGTTCCTCATGCCGCAAAGCGATGTCGAAGGCATCGTGCCCGGAACCCGCGTGTTTCCTGTCGAGCCGGTCAAGCCGCCGCCGCGCACCGGCCCCATCAGCTTCACGCCGCGCCGCGCCGACGAACACAGCCGCCGCCTGCCGGTCGGCGACGAATTGCTCGGCCGCGTGCTCGACGGCGCCGGCCGCCCGCTCGACAACCTCGGCCCCCTGCATACCGAACGCTCGGCGCCGCTGGCCGTGCGCGCCGCCAACCCGCTCAACCGCGCGCCCATCCGCGACATCCTGGACACCGGCGTGCGCGCCATCAACACCATGCTCACCGTCGGCCGTGGCCAGCGCATGGGCTTGTTCGCAGGTTCAGGCGTGGGCAAGAGCGTCTTGCTGGGGATGATGGCGCGCTATACCAGCGCCGACGTGATCGTGGTCGGGCTGATCGGCGAACGCGGCCGCGAAGTCAAGGAATTCATCGAACAGATCCTCGGCCCCGAAGGCCTGGCGCGCTCGGTGGTGGTCGCCGCCCCGGCCGATACCCCGCCGCTGATGCGCCTGCAAGGCGCCGCCTATTGCACCGCCATCGCCGAACACTTCCGCGACCAGGGCAAGGATGTGCTGCTGATCATGGACTCGCTCACGCGTTACGCCATGGCCCAGCGCGAAATCGCCCTGGCCATCGGCGAACCGCCGGCCACCAAGGGTTACCCGCCCTCGGTATTTGCCAAACTGCCAGCCCTGGTCGAACGCGCCGGCAACGGCGAAGAAGGCGGCGGCTCCATCACCGCCTTCTACACCGTGCTGACCGAAGGCGACGACCAGCAGGATCCGATCGCCGACGCCGCGCGCGCGATCCTGGACGGCCACATCGTGCTCAACCGGCAACTGGCCGAAGCCGGGCATTATCCCGCCATCGATATCGAACAATCGATCAGCCGGGCTATGCACAGCATCACCGACGAAGAACACCAGCGCCGCGCGCGCCATCTGAAACAGCTGTATTCCCGCTATCAGCGCAATCGCGACCTCATCAGCGTGGGCGCCTATGCCGCCGGCAGCGACCCCGTCCTGGACGAGGCCATTGCCTTATTGCCAAGAATCGAGGCGTTTTTGCAGCAGGCAATCCAGGAGCGGGCCGATGTATCAGAGAGCTTGAGGCAACTTACCGCTCTATTCGGTTGATTGAGCGCCGGCCCCCAAAAATATAATCAAAGCTATCATGGCTACCCCCTCTGCACTCGAGACGCTGATCGACCTGGCGACGAAAGAGACCGACGAAGCAACCAAGCGTCTCGGCCGGGCGATCCGCGTGGGCGAAGAGGCGCAGCAGAAACTTGCCATTTTGCAACAATATCGCGACGATTACGCCGCACGCTTCCAGGAAACACTGACCACCGGCCTGACGGCGCTGAGCTACCGCAACTTCCAGCTCTTCATTGAAAAGATCGATACCGCCATCACCGGCCAGCAGGATGTGGTGTACAGCACCCAGCAGAAAGTGGCCGATGCGCGGCTGGCATGGCAAGCCTGCGAACGCAAGCGCATGTCCTATGACACGCTGGCCACGCGCGCCAGGGAAAAGCAATTGCAGCAGGAAAACCGCCGCGACCAGAAGACAACGGATGAACATGCCTCGCGCATTACCTTCTACAAACGATAAACGAACGACCGACGCAACAACGATCAGCAAGTTACTGGACAGGACTATCCCATGAACACATCCCTGCCGCTGTTGAATGTGATCACCGGCTCGCAAAGCGCCGCCACCGGTTCGCGCTCGTCCAATCCGGCCGACAGCTTCACTGCCGACGCCCCGTTCAACCAGGTGCTCAACAGCCAGGTCAGCAACCGCAACGCCGAAAACAGGTCGCAGGACAAGCCGCGCGCGGCCGAAGCGCCAGCGCAGCCCAGCCAGCCTGCGCAACCCGCGGCCACCGCCAACAAGGCCGCCACATCCTCTTCCTCCACCGCCTCGTCGACCGCCTCGGCCGACAAGAAGCAAAGCGACGACAAAGACGAAGACCAGGCCGACGACAGCACCGCCCAGGCTTCTGCCGAACTGCTGGCCCTGGTCGCCAACCTCGGGCAGAACGCGGTCAAGCCGGCAACCGACAGCAAGGGCGAAAACGCCGATGCCGACCTGCTGGCGCAAGCCAAGCGCGGCGTATCGAAGCAGTCGTCGCTGCGTGGCGATAGCGATGAACAACCCCAGGCACTGGGCGGCAAGGACAAGAAAATCGACTTCGCGGCCCTGCAAGGCAGCGTCAATGCCAACAACGTCAACAACGCCAACGGCGGCAAGACGGAAGCCGTCCCCGAATCCGCACAGCAGCATGCCGATGCCGCGGCACGCCCGGCCAAGGACGCCAAACCCGCCATCGATTTGAGCAGCGCCGATGCCAAGGCTGCACCGAAGGAAGATGCCAGCGCGCTGGCGTCCCGCGCCCAAACCGCCAAAGCCGCGCCGGAACTGGCCGCGTTGAAGCAGGATGCTCCGCAGGCCACCCCGGCCCCGGCAGTCATGCCGGCGATGCAGCAGGCCATGGCGGCCAACCAGCCGCGAGCCGTGTTCGCGGCCTATACCGACAAGATCCAGCCCAACGTCGGCAGCGCCGGCTGGGACCAGGCGGTCGGCCAGAAAATCACCTGGATGGTCAGCGGCGGCATCCAAAGCGCCTCGCTGACGCTGAATCCCCCCGACCTGGGCCCGCTGCAGGTGGTGCTCAGCGTGAACAACTCGCAGGCCGACGCCACCTTCACCACGGCCCAGCCCGAAGTCAAGCAGGCGCTGGAAGCGGCCATGCCCAAACTGCGCGAAATGATGGACCAGGCCGGCATCCAGCTGGGCCAGGCCACCGTCAATACCGGCATGCCCAACCAGCAACAAGGCGCCAACGGCCAGCAGGCGCGCGCTCCCTCCTCTTCCGGCAGCTTCGGCGGCAAGGGCGAGGATGGCGATATCGCAGCCGCCACGGGCAATGCCGCCGTCACCGGCGGCGGCCTGGGCCTGGTCGACACCTTCGCTTGAATCCGGAGAGATCAGGAAAACAGGCAACAAGCGCACAGGCAACACCGGGGAATCGAATTATCGTCCGCGCCGGACTCAACAATAAGAATTCTTTGCCGATAAGCACACATCAGGCTACACGCGCTGACGAACAGAAAGGAAAGTAGATGGCAACAAAAGGAAAGGCCCCGGCCAAAGGCGCCGAAGCGGATACGGCTCCGGCGAAGTCCAGCAAGAAGATGCTGTTCATCATCGTCGGCGTGGTGCTGGTGCTGGCGATCGGCGGGGCAGCGTTTTTCATGATGGGCGGCAAGAACAAGAAGGACGACGAGCGCGCCGACGAGAAGGTCGAAGCCAAGGCGCCGACCTTCGTGGTCATCGAGCCGTTCGTCGTCAACCTGCAGCAGGAAACCGGCGACCACTACCTGCAAGTGGCCATGACCCTGCAAGTGCCCAACGGCGCGACCGCCGAAGCGCTCAAGCTGTACATGCCGCAAGTGCGCAGCCGCCTGCTGATGGTACTGTCGAGCAAGAAAGCATCCGAGCTGCTGACCAGCGAAGGCAAGCGCAAATTGACCGACGAGATCATCGACCAGTTGGGCGAACCCTTCTCCGGCAGCGGCAAGGGCCCCGTGATCACCGACGTGTTCTATACGTCCTTCGTGATCCAACAGCAGTAAGAGCGTAAGAGAAGTCAGAGACCATGGCCGAGCACTTTCTATCGCAGGAAGAAGTCGATGCCCTATTGAAGGGCGTGACGGGAGATGAAGACGACGAAAAGACCGTCGAAGAAGCTCCCGGTACGGTACGTACCTATAACCTGGCAACGCAGGAGCGCATCGTCCGCGGGCGCATGCCCACGCTTGAAATCATCAACGAGCGTTTCGCCCGCCTGTTCCGCATCGGCCTGTTCAACTTCATCCACCGCACCGCCGAGATCTCGGTCGGCCCGGTGAAGGTGTCCAAGTACAGCGAGTTCATCCGCAACCTGGTGGTGCCGACCAACCTGAACCTGGTCCACATCAAGCCCTTCCGCGGGATCGGCCTGGTGGTGTTCGACCCGCAGTTCGTGTTCATGCTGGTGGACAACATGTTCGGCGGCGACGGCCGCTTCCATACCCGCATCGAAGGCCGCGAATTCACGCCCACCGAGCAGCGCATCATCATGCGCGTGCTGGAAATCACCTTCGAGACCTATTCCAAGTCCTGGGAACCGATCTATCCGATCGAATTCGAATTCATCCGCTCGGAAATGAACACCCAGTTCGCCAACATCGCCACGCCCAACGAAGTGGTCGTGGCCACCACCTTCACCATCGAGCTGGGCCCGGTCAGCGGAGAAATCCACATCTGCACGCCCTACTCGATGATCGAACCGGTGCGCGACCGCCTCACCAGCAGCATGCAGGGCGAGGCGCTGGAAGTCGACAAGCGCTGGATCCGCCTGATGAAGCAGCAGATCCAGACCGCCGAAGTCGAACTGATCGTCAATTTCGGCACCGCCCGCGTTACCTTTACCGACCTGCTCAACATGAAGGTCGGCGATGTGATCCCGCTGCAAACCGCGCAGACCGTCAATGCACAGGTCGATGGCGTGCCAGTGATGGAATGCAGCTACGGCCAGTTCAATGGCCAATACGCCCTGCGCGTCGAAAAGCTGCTTTCCATCACCCAAAATGAACCACCGGAAAGCTTTCAAGGAGAGTAGCAATGGCTGATGAGAACGTAGAAGGTCAAACCGCGGCGGAGGATGATCCGTGGGGCGCGGCCATGGCCGAACAGACGCAAGCCGAGGCAGAGCAGAAAAAAGGCCAGATGGAAGACGAACAAGGCATCGCCGCCCAGCCGGCGGCTGCCACCGTGTTCAAAGACCTGAGCTCGAGCGACATCCAGACCAACACGCCTAACGACATCGATTTCATCCTCGACATCCCGGTTCAGCTGACAGTCGAACTGGGCCGCACCAAGATCGCCATCAAGAACCTGCTGCAACTGGCGCAAGGCTCGGTGGTCGAGCTTGACGGCATGGCCGGCGAACCGATGGACGTGCTGGTCAACGGCTGCCTGATCGCCCAGGGCGAAGTGGTGGTGGTCAACGACAAATTCGGCATCCGCCTGACCGACATCATCACGCCGGCAGAACGCATCCGCAAGCTCAACCGCTGAGCGCCGCGACCGCCATTCGATGAATCGCCTCTTCGCCACATCCCCTTCACGCAGCTCACGGCCCGCGCCATCAGCTTCCAGGCTCATGGCCGCCCTGCTCCTCCTGGGCGCCGGCTGCATGTTCCACCTCAACCTGGCCTGGGCGGACAACGCAAGCGCGTCCGCGCCGGCGGGGTCGCCCCTGTCCTCATCCGGCGGCAGCGTGCTTACCATGCTGCTCGGCCTGACTGCGGTATTGGCGCTGATGGCCGGCATCGCCTGGCTGTTCAAGCGTTTCGGCCTGGCGCAGAACCAGGCCGGCAATGCCGCGGCCAAGGTGATCGGCGGCGTCAGCGTAGGCACGCGCGAGCGCGTGATGGTGATCGAGGTGGGCGACCAGTGGATCGTGGTCGGCGTCGCCCCCGGCCGCGTCAATGCGCTGGCCACCATGCCGCGCCAGGAAAACGTGGCGGCCCAGTCCGCCAAAACAAACGGGCCGGCATTTTCTTCCTGGCTGCGGCACACCATGGACAAACGTAACAGCGACCCCGCCAGCGGCGGTCGCGCAGGCAATGATGGCAGCACAACCTAACCCGCAAGGGACCCGCTTCGGACACGCTTCCCGACTTCGCCCATGGACCGCCGGCGCGGCATCGCTGCTGCGCTCCGGCCGTTTCTGGCTGCTCCTCCTGCTGTGCCTGCCGCTGGCGGCATCGGCCCAGCAAGGCATCCCCGCACTGAACAGCACGCCAGCGCCTGGCGGCGGCACGAATTACACGCTGCCGATCCAGACGATGCTGCTGCTGACATCGCTGTCGTTCATTCCGGCGGCGCTGCTGATGATGACGTGTTTCACCCGCATCGTGATCGTGCTGTCGCTGCTGCGCCAGGCCCTGGGCACGCAATCGACGCCGCCCACCCAGGTGCTGGTGGGCTTGTCGCTGTTCCTGACCTTCTTCGTGATGGGGCCGGTGTTCGACCGCATCTACACCGACGCCTACCAGCCCTTTTCGGAAAACAAGATCCAGATGATGGAGGCGCTCGACAAAGGCGCCGCGCCGCTCAAGGAGTTCATGCTCAAGCAGACCCGCCAGTCCGACCTGGCGCTGTACGTCAAGCTCTCGCGCGGCCCCGAGCTGCAAGGGCCGGAAGACGTGCCGCTGCGCCTCCTGATCCCGGCCTTCGTCACCAGCGAGCTCAAGACCGCGTTCCAGATCGGCTTTGCCATCTTCATCCCTTTCCTCATCATCGACATGGTGGTGGCCAGTATCCTGATGTCCATGGGGATGATGATGATGTCGCCGGCCATCGTTTCGCTGCCGTTCAAACTGATGCTGTTCGTGCTGGTCGACGGTTGGCAATTGTTGATCGGCTCCCTTGCCCAAAGTTTTTATTAGAGGGCGCCATGACCAGCTTCACCATCACCCCCTCCGGAGAGCCAGATGACTCCTGAAAGCGTCATGAGCATGGGCCGCCAGGCCATGGAAGTCACCCTGATGATCGCCGCGCCGATGCTGCTGACGGCGCTCATCATCGGCTTGCTGGTCAGCATTTTCCAGGCTGCCACCCAGATCAACGAACAGACCCTGTCGTTCATTCCCAAGCTGGTCGGCGTGTTCCTGGCGCTCATCATCGCCGGCCCGTGGATCCTCACCGTCATACTGGACTACATGCGCACCATGTTCAGCGGCATCCCCGCCATGGTCCAATAAGGCCGCGCAGCGCGCGTCCATCCTCCTTTGCAGGCCGGCATCTCAGCCGGCCCGCGGCACAGCGTCAGATGATCAATTTCACCAGCCAGCAACTCTATACGTGGATCGCCATGTTCATCTGGCCGACTACCCGTATCCTGGGCCTGCTGGCGATCGCACCGCCGTTCGGCAGCGCCAGCGTCCCCATGCTGGTCAAGGTGATGCTGGGAATCGCGATCGCGCTGGTGATCGCCCCCGACGTGCCGGTGCCGTCCGCGCTGGACCCGATGTCGATGGGCGGCTTGCTGATCCTGGCCCAGCAACTGGTCATCGGCCTGTCCATGGGCTTTGCCATGCGTATCGTGTTCGCCGCCGTCGAAGCCGCGGGCGAACTCACCAGCGCCACCATGGGCCTGTCCTTCGCCGCCTTCTTCGATCCGCAGACCCAGGGCCGCACCTCGGTGGTCAGCCAGGTGTATTCGCTGCTGGCGACCATGGTGTTCCTGAGCCTGAACGGCCACCTGATCCTGCTCTCGGTCATGGCAGACAGTTTCCATACCCTGCCCATCGGCGCCCAGCCGATCACCGCCGAAGGCTTCCACAGCCTGGCCCTGTGGGGCGCGCGGGTGTTCAGCATGGGGCTGCAATTGTCGCTGCCGCTGCTCATCGCGCTGCTGATCACCAACTTTGCGCTGGGCATCCTGACGCGCGCGGCGCCGCAGCTGAACCTGTTCGGCATCGGTTTTTCGATCACCATGCTGGCCGGCTTCATCCTGATCGGCATGGGCCTGCCTTACATGCTCACGCCGCTGCAGCACTTCCTCTCCGACGGTATCGAAATGGTGCGCCTGCTGGGCAGCGTGCCGCCTATCGGCGCCGCCCCCAAACCCTGACCCCAGGTGCCCGGCCGCACCGGCCCAGCAGGCTGTAATCCCGCTGGCCACGCCGTATCCGTTGCGCCATTTGACACTCCCTCCCCTCGCCGGAAAGTGCCAACCTGATTCAGGACGGGTCGCCGGAATGAAAAAAGGCGAACATCGTTCGCCTTTTTCTTTTCTTGCGCCTGCGCACCCGATGCGCGCGATGCCGCTTCTCGCTTCTTACTTCAGGTAGTTCAGCAACGTCAGGCTACTGGTCGACACGAACACCTTTTGCGCCGCCGCCAGGTAAGTCTGCTTCAGCGTCAAATCGCTGATCAGTTCAGACATGTCGGAGGTATTGCGGCCCAGCAGGTCGTTGATCGTCGCCGTGTAGTTCACATTCTTGGTCTCGCCAGCGGCGTCCAGGCTGTCGAGTTCATTCTGGCGCGCGCCGACCGATGCGGTGGCGGTGCCGACGTTGTTGATCATGCCGTCGAATTGCGTATTGAACTTGGCCAGCTGCTTCGTCAGGTAAGCCTGGCTGCCGGTCACCGGAGTGCGCGCCGCCTCGGCGGCGTCGGCCTTGAGCTTGGCGGCGGCAGCAGCGGAAAAATTAGCGGCATATGCTGGATCATTGGGATCGGTCGCATCCAGCGTCGCCTGCGCGGTCTTGTAAGCCTGGATCGGAAACTGCCCCGAGCCGGCCGGATATTCAAAGGTATTGGCCGCCGTTTCGTCAGCCTGGTTGGCGGCCTCGGTCACCGGCATCGACAACACGTTGATCAGGTTGTTCATGGTCTGGAAGATATCCTGGCCATTGCCCTGGAAGATGGATTGCCCGGAAGTGCTGATCTCCATCTGGCGCGACGAATCGACCTGCAAGCTCATCGCGCCCTGGTCGCCGTTGTACACCGCGTTGCCGTTGCCATCCAGCGTGAACGGCTGGGTGGTGCTCTTGAAGCCGGAGAACAGATAATTGCCCTGGCCATCGGTGACATTGGCATAGCCCAGCACTTCCTGGAAGTTGCCCTTGAGCTCGGCGGCCAGGTTGGTGCGTTCGGCATTGCTGAACGACTGGTTGCCAGCCTTGATCACGTCCGACTTCAGCTTGGTCAGCATGTCGGTGAAGCTGGAGAGCGTACTGGCAACCTGCGCCAGCGAACTGTTGGCGTTCTGGCGGTTGATCTTGTACTGGGCGTTGAGATCCTGGCTCTGCTTCAAGTCCAGCGCGCGGGCGGATGCTACCGGGTCGTCCGACGGCACCAATACCTTCTGGCCGGCCGAGACCTGCTGGTTCAGCTTGAGGAGCTGGCTTTGCATGTTTGTCAGATCGTTATTGCTCATCTGATACAACATCTGGGTACTGATACGCATGTCGGTATTCCTTCAAATCCTCGATCAATTACCCAACGTGAACAGCACGTTGAGCATATCGCTGGCCGCCTGGATGATCTTGGCCGCAGCCTGGTACTGCTGCTGGTTCTTGATCATGTTGGCCAGTTCCTCATCCTGGTTGACGCCGGACTCGGATTGCTGTTCCGCCGTAATCGATGCCAGACGCGCCTTCTCGGCGGTGTTGGTCACGTTGATTTCGTTGGTCTTGTTGCCAATGGTGGCCACCAGTTGCGAATACGAGCCCTGATAGGTGGTATTGCCGATGGTGTTCTTGGTCTGCAAGCCTGCCAGCAACAGCGCGTTACGGTTGTCGGCGGTGCCGTTGGTATTGGGCGAGATGGTGAACTGGTCGCCGTTGGCCGGTTGCCCGCTGATGGCGAACGTCATGCCGCCGAAGGTATAGGAATCGCCGGGGACATACGGCAAGGAGGTCGCGCCGCCGGCGATGGGCGTAGTCGTGCCATCCTTGTGGGTAATGACGCCGCCGGCCGCCGGCACCGCCGGGGAAATCGCAAAACCGACCGGCGCGGTGGTCGAATAGGTCATCTTCACCGGCGCGGTCAGCGGCGATGCCAGATAACTGGAGTCGACCGAGCCGGCGCTGATGGAGGCCGTTCCCTTGTTGCCCGCCACCGGCGCGAAATTGAAATTGTCGCCGGTAGCCGGCGTGCCCGACAGCGTGAAACTGACCCCGCCGCTGCTCAGGGTCGAGCCCGGGACATAATCGAATGCCGTACCCGCCGCTACCGTGGACGATGTGCCGTCGGGGGCGGTGACGATGATGGATGGCGCGGGAGTCACCCCCGCCCAAGTGCCGGTAAGTTGCAGTTGACCGCCGCCACCGGTAGTGACGGCAAAACCCAGTGTCGAGCCTTGCACGAACACCGAGGTATCCAGCGCCGTGTTGGATGTGACGCCGCTGCCGGTATTGCCGGCCGTCGTCAGGCCTACGCTGCTGGCGGCATTGCCGCCGGTGACGATGGGCGCCGCAGCCGCGATCAATTGGGTATTGTTCAGCGCCAGCGACAGTTGCGCGGCGCCATCGACGGTGGGCTTGATCCTGAAGCTGTCGCCAGCGGCCATGGTCACCCCGGAATATGACACTCCATCCACCACCGGCGCCGGCACGGCAGCCGGGTTGATCACGGTCTGGGTATTGTCGGACAAGCGGGTGACGGTGTAGTTGGTGCCGTCATAAGACAGCGTGTAGTCGCTGGTCGTCAGCGCCGAGGCGTTGGTAATGGTCGCCGTCATGGACGCGGTGGCGCTATTGGTCGACTTGCCCGACACCGCCGGCTTGGCGATGTTGAAAAAGTCGGTGCCGGCCACGCCGTTCTGGTCCAGGCCCAGCTTTTGCTGGTCGTTGAAGGTGGAACCGAGGATGGTGGCGATGCGGCCCAGGGAATTCTGCGCCGGGTCGAGCGTTTCCGTGCGGTATTTGAGCAAACCGCCCAGGCTGCCGCCGTCGTAGAAGAAACTGTCGGGAATGATGGCGGTTTTACCGCCGGCCACCGGATAGCCGATCTGCAGGCGCGAGACGTCATCCACCGAAGGCGTGGCCACCAGCGTGGTCACCTGGTCGCCCATCACCAGCGGCTGGCCGGAACCGATGAACACGCTGACCGCGCCGCTGTCCTGCGGCACGATGCTGACCTTGACATACTTGTTGATCTCGGCGATCACCTGGTCGCGCTGGTCCAGCAGGTCGTTCGGCGCCTGGCCGCCGCCGGCGCCTTGCGCCTTGACGATGGCCTTGTTGAGCTCGGACAGCTGGGCTGCATACGAGTTGACCGTGCTCACAGTCGAAGTGATCTGGTTATTGACGCTGGTGCGGCTTTGCGCCATCTGGTCGTTCAGGCTCTGGAAGCGCGCCACCAGGGTGGAAGCCATCGACAGCACGGATTGGCGCGAGGCATCGGTATTCGGATTGGAGGCCAGGTTCTGGACAGCCTTGAAGAAATCCTGCAGCGCGGGCGACAAGCCGGCGTCACTGTCGGCCAGCAAGTTGTCGAGCTGGGAGATCTGCGAATAGTAGGAGTCCAGCGAACTGGCCGTGGTCTGCGATGCCAGCTGCTGCTTGACCAGGAAATCGTTATAGACGCGCTTGATCTCGGCAACCTGGGTACCCTGCCCGACAAAGCCATAACCATAGTTGATGCCGCCGGCCGTGCTTTGCACGACAACCTGGCGGTTGTAGCCGGGGGTGGTCGCATTCGAGATGTTGTGGCTGGTCGTGGCTTGCGCCGCCATCGCTGCCTGCAACGCGCTCTGACCGATGCTAAAGATATTGGTTGCCATGCTGGATCTTCTTTAACGGAATAACCAAGTCTACGGCACGCTTTACAAAAACTTTAGATCGGGCCGTCCGTTTTTGTTGCCGGACGGCACCCGATCGGCATTGTACGCGTGCTAAAAACCTGTATTCACCATGCCATCGGGCCATCGAACCACTCCCGATAAGCGTATGAGCCGGTTCTTATGCCGACAAGGATTGGCGGATGATGCGGGAGAGCTTCTCGGCATAGTGCGGATCGGTCGCGTAACCTGCGCGTTGCAGGCCATAGGCGAATCCGTGCGCGTCTTGCGCACTGGCGAGCACCTTCTCGTAACGCGGGTTACTGCGCAGCAAATTGGCGTAGTCGCGGAAAGCGTCGGCATACGAATCGTAAGCACGGAATTTTTCCACGCGCTTTTGCGGCTTGCCGTTGATGTATTCGATCGTGGTCGCTTCGACAACCTTGCCCTTCCAATTGCCGGTGGCCTTGATGCCGAACAGGTTGTGCGCCGAGCGCCCGTCGCGGGAGATGATTTCCTTTTTGCCCCAGCCGGTTTCCAGCGCCGCCTGGGCCAGCATGAACTTGGCCGGAATGCCGGTCATGCGGCTGGCTATTTCGGCATCTGCCTGCAGGCGACTCTGGAAGGCCTCGACGTGGGCGGGCTTGTTGGAACGGCGCTTGTTGCGCCCCTGCCCGTCGCGGTCGGCGCCATCGGCGGCTTGTTGGCTGGCAAAGCTCTGGACGAACCTGGCACGGTCGGCCTCGCTCATGTCCTTGGCCAGCGGGATGTTCATCGGCAAACCGTCGTCCAGTTGCTGTTGCTCCAGGTCTTGCGCATCCGGCAACTTCTTCGGCAATGCGGCCGACAGCTGGCGCGTGAGCACATCGGCCAGGCCGATGCCGCGCTGCGCCAGGTTCTGGCTCATCTGCTGGTCCAGCATGGAGGTGAACATCTTGGTCTGTTCGTTATCGAACGGGCCATTCTGCGGCGTGGCGTCGCGCATGCTTTTCATCATCATGTTCAGGAACAGCGCCTCGAACTGCTTGGCCGCGCCCTTGATCGCCTCCGGCGAATTTCCATTCTGCCGCGCCGCCTCGCGCAGGCTGTTCAGCCCATTCGCATCGACAGCCAGATTGTCGGTCGGATTGGATGGGTTGATCTTGTTGAGCATGAAGTACCTTGATTGGCGATCAGTTATCTGTTGGCAAAGCCGAGTGCGGCTTCGTCCTTGCTGCCTTGTTGCATCAGCGCCGTCCTGGCGATCAAATCACTTCAAGCTCGGCGCGCAGCGAACCGGCCGCCTTCATGGCTTGCAAGATCGCCAGCAGATCCTGCGGCGTCGCTCCGATGGCGTTGAGCGCCTTGACCACATCGGCCAGCGAAGCGCCGCCCTTGAGCAGCATGACCTTGCCGGGCTCCTTGTTGATCGAGATCTGCGCGTTCTGGACGCCTGCGGTCTGCCCGCCTGCAAAAGCGTTGGGCTGGCTCACCGCATTGTCGGCCTGGATCACCACCGACAGGTTGCCGTGCGACACTGCGCAAGTCTCCAGCATCACGCTCTGGTTCATCACCACCGAGCCGGTGCGGGCGTTCAGGATGACCTTGGCCGACAGCTTGCCGGGCGTCACATCGATGTTTTCCAGCGCGCCCAGGAAGGCCACGCGGTCGCCGCTGGAAATCGGCGCGCGCACGCGGATCACCCGTCCGTCCTGCGCCACCGCGGTATCCGAACCGAAACGCTTGTTGAGCGCATCCACCACGCGGCTGGCGGTGGAAAAGTCGTTGTCGTTGAGCTCCAGCATGACCACGTCCCCGCCGCCCAGCGCGCTGGGAACCGCGCGCTCCACGGTGGCCCCGCCCGAGATGCGCCCGGCGCTCAGATGGTTGATGGTGGTACTGCTGCCCGCGGCCGAGGCGCCCGCACCGCCGACCACGACGTTGCCCTGGGCGATTGCGTAGATCTGGCCGTCGGCGCCTTTCAGGGGCGCCATCAGCAACGTGCCGCCGCGGATGCTCTTGGCGTTGCCGATGGAAGAAACCGTGACGTCGATCAGTTGCCCCGGCTGCGCAAAGGCCGGCAAGGTCGCCGTCACCATTGCCGCCGCCACGTTCTTCAACTGCATGTTGTTGCTGGTGCCGGTCGGCACGTTCACGCCCAGCTGCTGCAGCATGCTGATCACGCTTTGCACGGTAAACGGGGTCTGGGTGGTCTGGTCGCCGCTACCGTCAAGGCCGACCACGAGACCGTAGCCGACCAGCTGGTTCTGGCGCACGCCCTGGATGCTGGCAAGATCCTTGAGGCGCTCGGCATGCGCCGGCATGGCTGCGGCCACGCACAGCCCCGCCGCAACGGCCAGCAGCCCCTTGCGAACCAGGTTAACAGCGGAAAACCTTTCCACGAACATGACAAAACCCCACATCAGAAAGGAGACACGCTAAAGAAGAAACGTCCCAGCGACGACATGAACTCCGCCATGTCGACGCGGGTATTGGTGCGGTATTCGACCTTGGCGTCGGACACCACGGTCGAGGAAACGGTATTGCCGGTCTGGATATTGTCCGGACTCACGGTGCCCGAAAAGCGTACGTATTCCACTCCCTTGTCGAGGGCCACCTGCTTTTCCCCGCTCACCACCAGGTTGCCGTTGGGGAGCACCTCCGTGACGGTCACGCCGATGGTGCCGGTAAAGGTATTGCTGGAGCTGACTGCCCCCTTGTCTTCAAACTTGTTGGAAGACGTGCCGCTGGCCGACAGTTCCTTGATGGTGGTGCCGAAGATGGTCGGTGCCGGCGATGCGACCGTGCCGGTCTTGCTGGCCGAACTGCCGGCGGTCTTGCCTGCGCTGGTTCTTTCATTGATCACAATGGTCAGCGTATCGCCCACCAGGCGCGCACGGCGGTCTTCCAGCAACGGCCGATAGACTGCCGACTGGAAGATCGCGCCGGACGTGGCTGGCGCATACGACGCTGGCTGGGGGCGCGCCGTCATCGGCCCCTTGACGATCGATTCGGGCACGGTGTTGCAGCCGGCGACGGCAAATGTGCCCACTACGGCGGCGAACTTCAGCAAGCGATTCATATTTGCCTCTTCCTTCTTCAAACTGCTAACTACCCATTCAACTGCGTGACGATTACAACTGCGAAATCTTGGCCAGCATCTGATCCGAGGTGGTGATCGCCTTGCTGTTGATTTCATAGGCACGCTGGGTCTGGATCATGTTGACCAGTTCTTCCACCACGTTGACGTTCGAGGTTTCCACATAGCCTTGCCACAGCGCGCCGGCGCCATTGGTGCCCGGCGTATTGGGGTTGGGCGTGCCCGATGCGGAGGTTTCCACATACAGGTTCTCGCCGCGGCTTTCCAGGCCGGCCGGGTTGATGAAGGTCGCCACCTGGATGGTGCCGATCTGCGTGCTGGCAGTCGAACCGGCCTGCATGATCGAGACGGTGCCGTCGCGGCCGACCGACAGCTTGGTGGTATTGAGGGGAATGGTGATCGGCGGCTGCAATGTGTAGCCGCTGGAGGTCACCAGCTGGCCCTGGTTGTCGGTCTGGAAGGAGCCGTCGCGGGTATAGGCGGTGGTGCCGTCCGGCAGCAGGATCTGGAAGAAACCCGCGCCCTGGATGGCCAGGTCCTTGTCGTTGTTGGTCTGGTTGACGTTGCCCTGCGTGAAGATGCGCTCGGTCGCCACCGGACGCACGCCGGTACCGATCTGCAAACCCGACGGCAGCTGGGTCTGTTGCGACGATTGCGCGCCGGGCTGGCGCACGGTCTGGTACAGCAGGTCTTCGAACACGGCGCGCGAACGCTTGAAACCGTTGGTGCTGACGTTGGCCAGGTTGTTCGAAATCACGTCCAGCTGCGTCTGCTGCGCATCCAGGCCAGTCTTGGAAATCCAAAGGGAACGAATCATTTATTTCTCCGGTAATCGGCGATTACACCGAGGCAATCAGGATAGTCAGGTCAAGGACAGGATCTGGGTCGCCTTGGTCGCATCGCTTTCGGCGGTCTGGATCATCTTCATGTTCATCTCGAACTGGCGCGAGAGGTTGATCATATTGACCATCGCCTCCACCACGTTCACGTTGCTGCCTTCCAGCGCGCCGCTGGCCAGCCGCACATTGGCATCGGGCTGGGCGGCGCCGCCGTTGATGGTGCGGAACATGCCGTCGTCGCCGCGCTTGAGGTTCTTGTCGTCAGGATTGACCAGCTTGATGCGGCCCAGGATGTTGACCGCATTCGGAATGCCGTCGGTCGGGATGGTGGACACGGTGCCGTCGGCAGCGATCGCCACCGTCACATCGGGCGGGATGGTGATCGGGCCGCCGTCGCCCAGCACAGGCTGTCCGGACTGGGTCTGCAGGATACCGTTCTCGGTGGTCTTGAAGCTGCCGTTGCGGGTATAGGCCTCGCCGCCATCGGCCGTTTGCACGGCGATCCAGCCGCGGCCCTGCACCGCTACGTCGAGCGCGCGGCCGGTGTCCTGGATCGGGCCTTGCGAGAAATCGTTGCCCGCCGTGGAGTCCACCACGAAGGCGCGCGTGGGCAAGCCGTCGCCCACCACCGGCGCCGAACGGAACGTATTGAGCTGGGCGCGAAAACCCGTGGTGGTGGCATTGGCCAGGTTGTTGCTGGCGGTGGCCTGTTGCTCGAGCGTGTGCTTGGCGCCCGACATCGCTGTGTAGACCAGACGATCCATAGAACCCCTCTGCGCGGCAAAGCCTGGCTCTGCCGCTGATTGAAACCGGCCGCCGGCGCGGCCGGCGGCTGTGAAGCATATGCGCCCCGGAAGGCGCGCCCATCACCCGATCAGCGCATGCTGACCAGGGTCTGCAAGACGGTATCCTGCACCTTGATGGTTTGCGAGTTGGCCTGGTAGACGCGCTGGGCCACGATCATGTTGACCAGTTCGGCGGTCAGGTCGACGTTGGAGTCTTCCACCGCGCGCGATTGCAACGTGCCGAAGCTGCCGCTCGTAGGCGTACCGACCAGCGGGGAGCCGGCTTCTGCAGTTGCCTGGTACAGGTTGTTGCCGATCGGCTGCAAGCCGTTCGGGTTGGCAAAATTCACCAGGACCACCTGCCCCAGAGTCTTGGTTTGCTGGTTGCTGTAGGAGCCGATGATGCTGCCATCCTTGGCGATCGAGAAGCTCGAGAGCGTACCCGGCATCATGCCATCCTGGCTTTGCGCCAGGTTGACGAAAGCCGAACCGGTCTGGGTCGAACCGGTGTACGACAAAGCGATGGTTCCCGGGAAGGTGCCGCCAGCCTTGGTGTAATTGGTCATGTCCAGCGTCATGCCGGTGGTCGCGGTCATCGCGCCGGTAGAGTCGAAGGTCATCGTGCCGATGGCCAAGGGAGCCGGCGGCGTTGCGCCGTTGGTCACGGTTGTGCCGTCGATGGTCGCGTAAATATCCCAGGTGGTGGTCGGCGGGGTGCCTGTGGTCGCATTCTTCACATAGTAAGTCTGCACGCTGTACGGATTGCCGAGGCTGTCGTACATCGTCACACCGGTCGAGTTATTGTACGAATTCGGCTGGGCCGGATCGAAAGGGGTCACGGTCGGCACGCTCTGGCGCGAATCCAGGTTCACCTTGGTGCTGACTTTGGTGGTAGCCGTGGCCGGCATCGCCGAGGTATCGATCTTCAGCGCGACCGGGTCGCCGCCGGACACGCCTGCGGCATACCCCATCAGGTAAGCCCCATTCATGCTTGGATTGATGATGTAGCCGTTCTTGTCCAGTTCAAACTGGCCATTGCGGCCATACATCGGCGCCTTGCTGTCCGGGCTGGATGCCAGTTGGAAAAATCCGTCGCCGTTGATGGCGATGTCCAGCGGATTGTTCGTCGTGGAGATATTGCCCTGAGTAAACGCCTGAGCCACATTGGCCACCATCACACCGATACCTACCGGCGAATTGCCGGAACGGTTCATCGAATTGGCGTACATGTCGGCGAACTGCGCCTGCGCTTCCTTGAAGCCGACGGTGCTGGCGTTGGCCACGTTATTACCGATGACATCCAGGCTCTTTGCCGCGCCGTTCAGTCCGCTCAAACCTTGTTGAAAACCCATTTGTTGCTCCCTGTCGGTAATGACGATTAAAGAATTTGCACGACGTCGGTCGGCTTGATGGTGCCGATGTTCGAGACGTTGAGCTTGATGCTGCCATCGGCGGCCGTGGTCACGCTGGCGACGGTGCCGAATGCGAGCGCGGTCGCATTCACGCCGACGCCGTTGTTGGCGGCCGTCACGGTAAAGGTGTAATTGCCGTCCGCGGCCTTGCTGCCGACGTCGTTGGTGCCATCCCAGATCACCGGCATCGTGCCGGCCGCCTGCGGCCCCAGGTCCATCGTGCGCACCACGGCGCCGGTGGAATCCTTGACGGTGACGATGACCGAAGACGCCGTCGAATCCAGCTGCACGCCGAACACCGCCTTTTGCGTCGTGGTTTCGGTGCCGTCCTCGGCCTTGGTCGTGTCCGAGGTCAGTTGGATGCTGTTGCCCGGCGCCAGCACGCTGTGGCCGATCATGTTGGCCGACTGCAGCGCCTGCGAGGAGCTCAGGTTGCCCATCAGGGTCGACAGCGTAGTATTGAGCTGGCTGATGCCCGAGACGGTCGACAGTTGCGCCATTTGCGTGGTCAGCTGCGAGTTGTCCATCGGGTTGCTGGGATCCTGGTTCTTCATCTGGGCGATCAAGAGCGTCAGGAAGCGGTTCTGGATCGCATCTGCGCTATTGTCGTTGAGGCCGCCCGAGCCGCTGGAGGAGCTCGTGCCGCCGGTGCCGTTCATGGCCGTCAGCAGGTCGGAAGATACGGTGGTCATGGGCTAGAGTCCTATTGGCCGATGGTGAGGGTTTTAACCAGCATGGACTTGGCGGTGTTCATCGTTTCCACGTTGGTCTGGTAAGAGCGCGAGGCGGAGATCATGTTGACCATTTCCTCGACCGGATTGACATTGGGCATCGCCACGTAGCCGTTGGCGTCGGCCATCGGGTGCTTGGGATCGTAGACCAGCTTGGGCGGCGCCTGATCTTCGACCACTGCCGCGACCTTCACGCCGCTGTCCTTGACGTCGCCGACCGGGATCGCCTGGAACACCACCTGCTTGGCTTTGTAGGGCGTGCCGTCGGGGCTGGTGGCGCTGTCGGCGTTGGCGATATTGCTCGCCACGGCATTCAGGCGCTGCGCCTGGGCGCTCATGGCCGAGCCGGCAACATTGAAGATATTAGAGAGGGACATGGCTTATCAACCCGGTTGGATGGCGTTAATCATGGCCTTGATCTGGCCGTTGACTGCGGTGACGCCGGCTTCGTAACGAATGCCGTTGTCGACGAACTCATTGCGCTCGACGTCCATGTCGACGGTATTGCCGTCGACGCTGCCCTGGGTCGCGGTGCGGTACAGCAGCGGCGAACCGCCAATGCTGCCCTCGCCCGAACCGGCTGCCTCGCCGGCGACGTGCGCCGCTGCGGTACGCGCCAACCGCAGCGGAGGCAACGCGGTCGATTTATTGTCCAGCGCATTCTTGAGCGCATCGGCGAAATTGACGTCGCGCGCCTTGTAGTTCGGGGTATCGGCGTTGGCGATATTGGATGCCAGCACCTGCTGGCGCTGGGCCCGCAGGTTCAGCGCCAGTTCGTTGAAGCGGAAATAGTCGTCGAGCTTTGAGACCATCTGGCCCTCCTGGAATGCCGGCGCCGCTCAAGTTATCGCGGACTGCGCCGATGATGGAATTACATAAGCTCGATCATACGGTTGCCCCCGGAAGTTTAATGGGCGATAAGCAGAGAAAAGCCTCCCTTGTTCCTGCTTTTGACCTCGCGCGCGCGAAGTAACATTGCTGCCAAGATTCGCCAATGCCCCGTCCGGGGCGAGTTGCACAAAATGAAACAGCCTTCCCGCGTATTGCGCCATGCCGCGGCCGTCCTCGCCCTGCTGGCTTGCGGCTTCCAAGGCGCGTTCGCCCAAGCAGACCCGAATGCCCCCCAGCGCCAGGACTTGCCGGCGCTGCAGCAGGTCGCCGAGCAATTCCTCAAGACGCAGACCTCCGGCTTGCCGGGCAGCGTCACCGTCGATGTCGATCCGGTGGATCCCCGCCTGAACCTGAACGCCTGCATCGAACCGCAAGCCTTCATGCCGAATGGCGCGCGCCTGTGGGGCAGGACCACCATCGGCATCAAATGCGTGGCGCCCTCCCCGTGGACTGTTTATGTGCGTGCCAACGTCCGGGTGGTATCGGATTACCTGGTGGCGGCCGTGCCGCTGGTCCAGGGACAAACCATCAGCGCCGCCGACGTCACGCGCATGCGCGGCGATTTGTCGGGATTGCCTAACGGCATCATTACCGACGAATCCCAGGCCGTCGGGCGGGTCGCCTCCATGTCGGTGCGCGCCGGCACTCCCCTGCGCATGGATACCGTGCGCAACCAGCGCGTGGTGCAGCAAGGCCAGCCGGTACGCGTCGTCTCCAATGGTCCCGGCTTCCAGATCTCAACCGAGGCGCGCGCCCTGTCCAACGCCTCCGAGGGGCAAATGGCGCAAGCGCGGACAGCGGCCGGACAGGTGGTCAGCGGCATTGCCAAGGCAGGCGGCATTCTGGAAATCAACTATTAATACAGGGCAACATGTTTCTTCCAGGAACCCGCATCGAACGGATGCCAGGAAAGATGGCGACAGGGTTCAAATTGCGGCGCCAGTTGTTAAAGTTTGCGGAAAAATAGCCGATAATCAAAGCGACAGGCGGTGCGAAGCACCCTCACCCTACAAGGAATACTGCCGTGAATGTTAATGACGCCCTGAAATCCACCGCCGGACGCACCACCGAGCAAACCCAGGCCCAGCCGCGTCCGGGAGCGCAAACCGGCAACAGCGCAGCCTCGACGGCCGCCGCCTCGGACAACGTGCGCCTGTCGGCCACTTACCAGTCACTGGAAACCAAGGCCAACGGCAGCTTCGATGCGAAGAAGGTCGCGGAAATCAAGGCGGCCATCGCCAACGGCACTTTCCAGGTCGACCCGGACAAGGTCGCCAGCGGCCTGTTCGATACCGTCCAGACGCTGATCAACGCGCGCAAGGCCTAACCCGGATTCGCACGAACCATCACAGACCATGAGCAACCCGGCACACAGCCTGACACAGGAAAAAACGGCACTGGCCCGGCTGGTTGAAAAACTGCGCCAGGAGCAAGCATTGCTCTCCGAGACCGCGTCCGAAGGCATGACCGACCTCATCGGCGAAAAGGCCACCATCGTTGCCGAAATGACCACCCTCGCCGGCCAGCGCCACCAGCTCCTGGCCAGCCTTGGCTATGCCGACGATGAAAGCGGCATGCAACAGTGGATGAATGAACAAGGTTCGGATGACGACAAGGAAATCTGGGCTGCCCTGTTCGACCTGGCGCAAGACGCCAAGGAACTGAACCGCGTCAACGGCCTCCTGATCGGCAAGAAACTGTCGATCAACCAAAGCGCGCTGACCATCCTGCAAGGCAAGTCCAACGCGGGCAACTTCTATGGCCCGGATGGCCAAAGCAGCATCAAATCGGTCGGCCGCCGCCTTGGCGTGGTGTAAATCCGACCGCAGGTTCCTCGACCGGGAATCGGCGCAAGCCATATAAAAAAGCCCGGTGCATACCGTAATGCCGTTCAGTTAAGCGCTGAACGGCATTTTTGTTTGTGGGATCCAGACTCCGTTCGCCCTGAGTAGCTGCGCATCAGCGTATCGAAGGGCAGGCAAGACCGCTAACGCTGGCGCGCTGGCTTCGATACGGCCCTGGCGGGCCTACTCAGCCCGAACGGATTCTGTGGTGAGTAGCTCAGAATGAGCCTTAACGGAACGGCATTTGTGTTTGTGCACTTCAGACCCCGTTCGCCCTGAGTAGCTGCGTAGCAGCGTATCGAAGGGCAGGCAAGACCCGCTGACGCCGGCACGCTGGCTTCGATACGGCCCTGGCGGGTCTACTCAGCCCGAACGGATTCTTGATGATTGCGCGAGAGAGTTAGCCTTAACTAAGCGGCGTTACGGTAGTACATGCCGTTTTTCTGTGATTGCCGTGCCCTGACCACGCCATGGGGCGCATCAGCAGCGGGATTCAGGCCACCCCGGACCAGGCATGCTCGCGCAGGTAGGAACGCATGCGCGATATCGCCTGGCTGTGCAGCTGGCATACGCGCGATTCGGACACGCCCATGACGGCGCCAATTTCCTTCAGGTTCATCTCCTGCTCGTAATACAAACCCATCAGGATTTGCTCGCGCTCCGGCAAGGCCCGGATCGACTCGACCACGGCCTCGCGAAAGCCCCCGTTGATCAGGTTCTGCAGCGGATTGTCGGTTTCGGCCGATTGGTAGCGATCGAGGAAATGCTCATGGCCGCTGTCGTCATCGTGGAAGTCTTCATAGTAGATCAACTGGTGGCCGCCGCAATCGGTGAGCATGGCCTGATATTCGGCCAGGCTGAGCTTCATGTGCTGCGCCACTTCGTTCTCTTGCGGTTGGCGCCCCAGTTTCTGCAGCAGCGCCTGCATCGCATCTTCCACCTTGCGCGCGTTCTGGCGGATGCTGCGCGGCAGCCAGTCGCTGCTGCGCAACTCGTCCAGCATGGCGCCGCGGATGCGCTGCACGGCATAGGTCTCGAACTGTGCGCCGTGCGTTTCCTCATAACGGTTGACCGCGTCCAGCAGGCCTATCATGCCGGCCTGGATCAGGTCGTCCACCTCGACGCTAGGGGGCAACTTCGCCTTGAGCTGATGCGCCAGCTTCTTGACCAGCGGCGCATGCAGCTCCAGCAAATCGTTCTTGCCTGTTTTTCCCTTGACGTTATACATGCACGTCACACTCCGAGACTTGCACCGTCGGTTGCCATGCCGTAAGCGCTTTTTGCCGCATCCTGCCCTGCCAGTTGCTTGGCCAAGCGATGGAAGGCGATCGACGCGCCCGCGAACGGGAACACGTCCATCACCGCCCTGCCTTGCCCGCAGGCGCGCCGGATATGATCGTCAGCCGGAACCGATCCGAGGAAATTCAATTGCGCCGCCAGGTAACGACTGGCCGCCTGCGCCATGTTGGCATAGACGGTCTGCGCTTCCGCTTCGGTCGCATCGTTGATGATGAGGCTGAACGGACGGCGCCCGATCCTGTCGGTCAAGCTCTTCAAAAGCACATAGGCGGCCTTGATCGACGATGCGCTGGTGGAGAGCTGGATGACGATCTCCCCCATTTCCATGGTCGATACCGGAAACGAGTCATCCTCCGCCAATACGCCGTTGACCAGCGTGATTTCGGCCTGCTCAATGAGCGTATCGAAGATCGAGACCAGCCGGCCCGCTTGCGGATGGCCGGCCGCGGGCACCGCGCGGCGCGCGATGCGGGCCATCGAAAAACCCTCAGGAAGCAGGCGCACCGCTTCATGCAAGGGCCGCTCCATGCGGGCGACTTCCTGCAGCGTGGCGACATCGTGGCGCAGGCCGATGCGCGTCAGCAAGCCCGATGACGCAACGCCGCCGTCAACCAGCAGCACCTGATGGCCGGCCTGGCTCAGCGATGCCGCCAGGTTGATCAGCATCGCGCTCTTCTCTTCCTCGCCCAGTACCGACAAAAAGGTAAACAGGCGCGGCACCGGACGCTCCAGCATCCGGCGCAGTCCTGCCGCCTGGTCGATGTCGTAACTAGCCAAAGGTCACCTCTCGCAAGCCTTTGTCATTCATGGAAAGCGCGGTCGGCCCCACCACCACCGGCAACTCGCCCTCCTGGAATTCGAACGGCGCGGTTTCGCGCTTTTGCTTGAAGGCGCGGTCGGCCAGGTAGAGCTTGTTGGCCACATGCAGGTCTTCCGGCACCCGCTGGCCGTTGGCCACATAGTGCAGGTTGAGCTTGTGGCGGATCACCACGTCGAGCACATTGCCGATGGTGGCCGCCTCGTCCAGTTTAGTGACGATGCAGCCGGCCAGGCCCGAGCCCGAGTAGGCATGCACCACCTCGTTGAGGGTGCCACCGGTGGCGGTGGCGTTCAGGCACAGCAAGCGCTTGATGTCGACGCCGGCGCCGGCCAGCATCGCCTCCTGCTCGGCCACCATCTGGTCGCGCTGGCCCACGCCGGCGGTATCGATAAGCACGGTATGCTTGCCCTTGAGTTCTTCCAGCGCAATGCGCAGGTCGGTTTCATCCTTGACCGAGTGCACCATCACTCCCAGGATCTTGCCGTAGATGCGCAGTTGCTCGTAGCCGCCGATACGGTAGCCGTCGGTTGTGATCAGCGCCAGCTTGCCGGAGCCGTGGCGCATCACGCAACGCGCCGCCAGTTTCGCGGTCGTCGTGGTCTTGCCCACGCCGGTCGGCCCAACCATGGCGAACACGCCGCCGTTTTCCAGCAATTCGCTTTCGCTGGCCAGCGTATTGAGGTTGCGCGCCAGCACCGACTTGACCCAGAACATGATGTCCTGCGACTTGGAGTTGTTGGGCAGGTTTTCGGTGATCAGGCGCGACAGGCTGGCGCTGAAACCGGCCGCCAGCATTTCCTTCATGACCAGGGCCTTCAGGGGCTCGCGCTTTTGCGTGCCGCCCCAGGAAATCTCCGCCAGTTGCGTTTCCAGCACGCCGCGCATGGAACGGATCTCGCTCATCACTTCCGACAGGATTTCATCATAATCCTTGCCGTCGAATTCAGGTAGCGAGGAGCGCGGGGCCTGCTCCTGCCCGCCTTGCTGCGCCGCATCGCGCGCACGGCGCTGGTCGCTGCTGCGGCTGCGCCAGACACGGGCGTCGGCAGGCGCGGCTGGCTCGGCCGGCCTGGGAGCGATCAGGCCGAGCGGCGGCTGGTCCAGCAACGGCCCGGATTCGGCGCGCGGCGCCCGCGGCGGCTGCTGCGCCAGCGGCGAGGACAGCAAGGCCGGGCGCCTGGATGGCGGCGCCGGCGGCAAGCCCGACTGCTGCTGCAGCGATGCTGCCTGGGGCCGGGTCACCGCTTCGCGCGCGGCTCCGGGAGCCACCAGCGTGGTCATGTCCTCATTGGCCATCGCCAGGATTTCCACCCCGTCGGGAATGTTGCGGTTGGAGAGGATGACGGCATCCGGGCCGAGCGCTTCACGTACCTGGCGCCACGCTTCGCGAGACGAATTGGCGATAAATTTCTTGACGTTCATGCTTGCCCTCCAACTAGGCTGGTAACTTTAATCGTTTTCGAATCTGGTATTTCAGAATGGGACAGCACCCGCAACTGCGGCATGGCGCGCCGCAGGAAGCGCGACAGCAATGCGCGCAACGGCGCGGGAACCAGCAATACCGGCGTCAGGCCCAGTTGCTCCTGGCGCTGCGCCGCCTGTTCGGTTTGCGCAACCAGCGAATCGGCCAGGCCGGGTTCGATGCCGCCGCTGTCGCCGCCGGCCTGCAAGGCCTGCAGCAGCAATCGCTCGAGCTTGACATCCAGGGTCATGACGGACAGTTCGCTGTCGCCCGGGAAAATCTGTTGCACGATCGCGCGGCCCAGCGCGATACGCACGATCGCGGTGAGCTCGTTGGGCTCCTGGATGCGCGCCGCATGCTCGGCCAGCGTTTCGATGACGGTACGCATGTCGCGGATGTGCACGCCTTCCAGCAGCAGGTTCTGCAGCACCTTCTGCAGCGTGCCCAGCGGCAGCATCTTCGGCACCAGGTCCTCGACCAGCTTGGGCGCTTCCTTGGCCAGGTGGTCCAGCAGGCTTTGCACTTCCTGGCGCCCCAGCAGCTCGGCCGCATGGGTGGTGATCAGGTGGTTCAGGTGGGTCGCCACCACGGTGCCGGCATCGACCACGGTATAGCCCATCGTGGAAGCCTGTTCGCGCAGGCTGTTGTCGATCCACACCGCCGGCAGGCCGAACGCTGGATCGCTGGTCATCATGCCCGGCAACGGCCCGGTGACCATGCCTGGATTGATGGCCAGATACTGCCCGGCATGCGCTTCGCCCTTGCCCACTTCCACGCCCTTGAGGGTGATGCGGTAGGCCGACGGTTTCAGCTCCAGGTTATCGCGGATATGGATGGGCGGCGACAGGAAGCCGACCTCCTGCGCGAATTTCTTGCGGATGCCCTTGATGCGCTTGAGCAGCTCGCCCCCTTGCGCCTTGTCGACCAGGGGAATCAAGCGGTAACCGACCTCCAGGCCCAGCGTATCGACCGGCATGACGTCTTGCCAGGTGGCTTCTTCCGTTTCCTGGGTCGGCGCGGCGGTGACCGATTCCGGTTGCGCAGCGGCGGTCTTGGCCAGTTCCTTGCGGTTGCCGATGACGTAGGCGCTGCCGGCCATGGCGGCGGCCAGGACAATGAACGCGAAGTGCGGCATTCCCGGAATCAGGCCCATGCCGCCGATGATGACGGCGGTGATGTAGAGCACTTCCGGCTTGGCGAACAATTGGTTGATCAGTTGCCCGCCCACGTCCTGGTCGTTGGCCACGCGCGAGACCACCACGCCGGCCGCGGTCGAGATGATCAGGGAAGGGATCTGCGCCACGAGGCCGTCGCCGATGGCCAGCAAGGTGTAGTTCTTCAGTGCGGTGTCGAATGCCAGGTCGTGCTGCACCATGCCGACCACCAGGCCGCCGACGATGTTGACCACCGTCACGATGATGCCGGCCACGGCGTCGCCCCGCACGTATTTACTGGCGCCGTCCATGGCGCCGTAGAACTCGGACTCCTGTGCCACTTCCTTGCGGCGGGCCCGGGCTTCGGGCTCGCCGATCAGGCCGGCGTTGAGGTCGGCGTCGATCGCCATCTGCTTGCCCGGCATCGCATCCAGGGTGAAACGCGCGCCCACTTCGGCGATACGGCCAGCGCCCTTGGTCACCACCATGAAGTTGATGATGGTCAGGATCACGAACACGACGATGCCGACCGTGTAATTGCCGCCGATCAGGAAGTGGCCGAAGGCTTCGATCACCTTGCCGGCCGCGTCAGGCCCTGTATGCCCCTCGGTCAGGACCACCCGGGTCGAGGCGACGTTGAGCGACAGGCGCAGCATGGTGGATACCAGCAGCACGGCCGGGAAGGCGATGAAGTCCAGCGGCTTGACGGTGTACAGCGCCGTCATCAGCACGATGACCGACAACGAGATGTTGAAGCTGAACAGCAGGTCCAGCATGAAGGCCGGCAACGGCAACACCATCATCGCCAGCATCATGACGATCAGGATGGGCGCGGCCATCGCCCGCGAGCTTTTCACCGGCACCCAGGCCGGCAGTTTCATGGTATTGAGTTTGGCCATAGTCATTGCATCGTTCTACGCCGCGCCGCCCGCGACTTGGTCGCCGTGGCCGGATCGAGTTCACTGGGCACCTGAAGCTCGGTCGGCTCGGTCGGCCGGTGGCCGCCAAACTGGCCGTAGGTGCGCAATTGGAAGACATAGGCCAGCACTTCGGCCACGGCGGTATAAAGGGCTTCCGGAATCTCGTCGCCGATTTCGGTATGGGTGTGCAGCGCACGCGCCAGCGGCGGCGCCTCCAGCAACGGCACTTTGTGCTCGCGCGCCAGTTCGCGGATCTTGGCGGCGATGTCGTCGGCGCCCTTGGCCACCACCTTGGGCGCGCCCATCTTGCCCTCGGTGTATTTCAGCGCGACCGCGTAGTGGGTCGGGTTGGTCACCACGACGTCGGCGGTCGGCACCTCGGCCATCATCCGGCGACGGGCCATGGCGCGCTGCATCGCGCGGATCTTGCCCTTGATATGCGGGTCGCCTTCGGCTTCCTTGTGTTCCTGCTTGACTTCTTGGCGCGTCATGCGCAGCTTCTTGCCGTAGTTCCAGATCTGGTACGGCACGTCCAGGATGGCGATGAAAATGAGCGACGACACGATGATGATGAAGCTGACCCACAGCAGGTGCGCCGAATGCTGGCTGCTGGTCTTGATCGACTCGACGCCCAGCCCCATCACCGCGTCGATCTGGCTCTTGATCGCCAGCCAGGCGATCGTGCCGACCAGCAAGGTCTTGAGCACGGCCTTGAGCAATTCGGCCAGCGAATTGAGGGAAAACATGTTGGTGAAGCCCTTGACCGGGTTGAGCTTGCTGAATTTGGGGAGCAGCGACTCGGTGTTGAACAGCCAGCCCCCGAGAATCAACGGCGAAGCCACCGCGGCCAGGGTCATCAGGAATGCGATCGGGATGATGGCGATGGCGACATCGACGAAGTGCGCGCTGAGCATGTCGAACAGCACGATATGGTCATACGCCGCGGCACGCTCGAAGGTGAAGGCGGCGACCATGATGCGGTCCAGGCTGGTCACCAGCGGCCCGCTGAACATCCATACGCAGCAACCGCCGATGAGCAGCAGCACGCACGTCGCCATTTCACGCGAACGTGGCACATCGCCCTGCTCACGAGCACGCTCAAGACGTTTGCTCGTGGCGGGCTCGGTCCGCTCCATGTCGCTGTCGTCGGCCATTTGCCGAATCCCCCTGCATAAACTGCATTCCCGATTGATAGACGGATTTCGAGAACGATAGCCAGAATTATTGGGGAGCCGGCATCGGTATCATCAGGGGAATAGGGGCAAAAAGGTCCCCCATTTCGGACTAGGCAAAAACACAAGTCTCTGCCTGTGGCAAAACGGATCGTATCGAAAAGGAAAGAAAAAAGGCTGGAACGACAACATCCGACCTGCTCCGGCCGGATTTTCGCCGGGAATGCCGCATCGCCAGGGATGCGCCCCGGCGCATCGTGCGTTTCGCGCGTTTCGCACGTCGCTGCATCCCGCAAGACCAGGCCATTGCCATTGCGACAACGGCCTGCCGCGCTTTCTCAGAAGCCCAGGCTTTCCAGCAGGTCGTCGACCTGCCCCTGGTTGGCGATCACATCCTTGCCGGCCGGGTCGATCTGAGGCCCGTTCAGGAGGCCGGTGTCTTCCTTCTTCGCCTCGCCGGGCGAATAATCCACCAGCAGTTGCACCA
This sequence comes from Herbaspirillum sp. SJZ106, assembly GCF_006715495.1. Classification (GTDB taxonomy): domain Bacteria; phylum Pseudomonadota; class Gammaproteobacteria; order Burkholderiales; family Burkholderiaceae_D; genus Herbaspirillum. Next base: position 142,217 of record NZ_VFNI01000004.1, on the reverse strand, counting down.
ATTGCGACTCCAGATCGTGCGCCAATTGGGTGACGCGCTTGATCACCTGCCCGGTCAGGTCCTGGAAATCCTGGGCCATCATGATATCGAGCAATTGCTGCTTGGTGACGCTGCTGTCCTCGACTGCCTGGGCCAGGAATGCCGATGTCTTCGTTCCCAGCGCCAGATAACCCGCTTCGGACAGGCCCGATGCCCCCGCCGCATCCCACTGCGCCTTGAGTTCGGCGGCGCCATCCTTGATGCGCTCTTGCAGCGGGCTGGCCAGCTCGGTGGCCGTGAGTACGCGCTGCGCCGCCTGTTCGGTCATGCGCGCCACGTATTCGAGGCGGTCGCGCGCGTCCGGCATGTCGCTGGCGGCCCTTTCCAGCAAGCGGTCGAAACCCAGGCCGCGCAGGCTGTCGTGCAGGTTGCGCGTCATGTGCCCGATGCGGGAGAGTACCTCCTCGTTGAGCACGCCCGTGGCTGGGGCGTTTGCGTCCTCGCTCACCTCAGCCACCTGCGGCCATCTTTTCGAAAATCTTGGCCAGCTTCTCGTCCAGCGTCGCCGCGGTGAAGGGCTTGACCACGTAGCCGTTGGCACCGGCCTGGGCGGCGGCCACGATGTTTTCCTTCTTGGCTTCGGCCGTGACCATCAACACCGGCAGCTTGGACAGCGACGGGTCCTTGCGGATTTCCTGCAGCATGGTCAGGCCGTCCATGTTGGGCATGTTCCAGTCGGAGACGACGAAGTCGAATTGGTCGCTGCGCAACTTTTGCAGCGCCTGCACGCCATCCTCGGCCTCGTCCACGTTGGTGTAGCCCAATTCCTTGAGCAGGTTGCGCACGATGCGGCGCATGGTCGAAAAGTCATCGACGACTAAGAACTTGGTATTGGGACCCGACATGCTAAGACTCCATCTGATCAATTGATTTCTTGGTTAACGGCAAGCCCGCATGCGAACTTGAACCGTCCCTCTTTCTTATTCCGTACGCACGCGACATTCCGTCCATGCGCCCCTCTTCTGCGCCACGGCATTGTAGTGCAGCAACCACGAAAATGGCAGTGGAATCGGCGCTGCCGCCGTGTTTTATACGCGCAACGCCCGGCTGCCGTGCTCGGCCAGCCATGCCAGCACCCTGCCCGGCATCGCCTGCAGCGACAGCACCTCGTGCGCGGCGCCGATTGCGATGGCTTCGCGCGGCATGCCGAACACCACGCAGGAGGCTTCATCCTGGGCGAAATTGTAGGCGCCGGCCCCCTTCATCTCCAGCATGCCCTGGGCGCCGTCCTTGCCCATGCCGGTCAGGATCACGCCGACGGCGTTCTTGCCGGCGCAGGCCGCGGCCGACTGGAACAGCACGTCCACCGATGGCCGGTGACGGTTGACCGGCGGCCCCTGGTCGAGCTGGGTCATGTAGTTGGCGCCGCTGCGCACCAGCTTCAGGTGCGAGTGGCCGGGGGCGATGTAGGCATGGCCGGGCAGTACGCGTTCGTTGCCGGCCGATTCGGTCACCGATATCTTGCACAGGTTGTTGAGGCGCTGCGCAAAGGAACGGGTAAAGCCTTCCGGCATGTGCTGGGTGATCAGGATGCCGGGGCAGTCCGAGGGCATGCGGATGAGGAACTCCTTGATGGCTTCGGTGCCGCCGGTGGAAGCGCCGATGATGATCAGCTTTTCGCTGCTGGTGAGCGGATTGCGGATCTGCGGTAAGGCCTCGCCCGGCACATGCCCCTGCTCGGCCGCGCGCGGCGCGCGGGCCTTTACCCGCGCCTTGGAGGCGGCCCGGATCTTGTCGGCGATCATATCGGCATATTCCTGCATGCCGCTCTGGATCGATATCTTGGGCTTGGTGACGAAATCGATCGCCCCCAGTTCGAGCGCGCGCAAGGTGATTTCCGAGCCGCGCTCGGTCAGCGAAGACACCATCACCACCGGCATGGGGCGCAGGCGCATCAGCTTTTCCAGGAAATCCAGGCCGTCCATGCGCGGCATTTCGACGTCCAGCGTCAGCACGTCCGGGTTGGTCTGCTTGATCAGTTCGCGGGCAATGATCGGGTCGGGCGCCACGCCTACCACTTCCATGTCCGGCTGGCTGCCGATAATTTCACGCATCACGCTGCGAATCAGCGCGGAGTCGTCAACGATGAGTACTTTTATTTTCATAACCATGCTTTCCGTATTGCTTGCCGCGCCTGCCTGCTGCAGGGGCGGCCACGCTCAGAACAGGTCGACTTCGCCGCCCACCGGCTTGGTAACCAGTTTGCTTGCATAAGCCTTTTCCCGCACCGCCAGCGTATCGTTGTGCAGTTGCTTCAGTTTCTTGACCAGGACCTTGCCGGTTCGCGGAAAAAAATACACCTTGCGCGGCCAGATGTCGTTCAGATCCTCGGCCACGACGCGGATGCTTTCCGCCTTGAGATAGCGCCGGACGAATTCGGCATTGCGTTCGCCGACGTTGATGGCGGAAAACCCGCGCAGCACATTGCCGCCACCGAACACCTTGGCCTCCAGGTTATCGCGGCGCGCGCCGGCCTTGAGCACGTCGTTGATCAGGATTTCCATGGCATAGGTGCCGTAGCGCGCCGATGCCGACACCGGGCTGCCGTCATCGCCGCCGCCGTCTGGCAGCATGAAGTGGTTCATGCCGCCGATGCCCGATACCCGGTCGCGGATACAGGCCGAGACGCAAGACCCCAGGACCGTGACGATCATCATGTCCTTATGGGTAAAGTAATACTCCCCCGGCAGGATCTTCGCCGCATCGCAGTCGAACGTGCGATCGTAGTAAAGGTTGGTGGCAAACTGCTCGGGTGCTTGACTCATGTCTTGTTCCTTGCGCCACGCTGCGCCGCATTCAGTTCGTAGACCGTCTTCCCCTTGAGTTTGAGGGCGTCGGAAACGTACAGGAAGTTTTCCGAATGCCCGGCAAACAGCAAGGCATGGGGTTTCATCAGGGGCACGAATCGCGACAAGATCTTGCTCTGGGTCGGCTTGTCGAAGTAAATCATCACGTTGCGGCAGAAGATGACGTCGAACTGGCCGCTGATCGGCCAGCCGTCTGCCAGCAGGTTCAATTGCTTGAAGGTGATCAGCTTGCGCAACTCCGGCCGCACGCGCACATAGCCCTCATGGTTGCCCTTGCCGCGCAGGAAGAACTTTTTCACCCGCTCCGGCGCCAGCTTCTCGATGCGCTCCATCGGATAAATGCCATTGGCGCCGGTCGCCAATACATTGGTATCGATGTCGGTCGCGATGATCTGCACCGGCGGCGTCAGCGTTCCATAAGCCTCGCACACCGTCATGGCAATGGTATAGGGTTCCTCGCCGGTCGATGCCGCCGAGCACCAGATGGAAGCGGGCTCCTTTAGCGTCTTGACAAAATCGGCGAGAATCGGGAAATGGTGCGACTCCCGGAAAAATGAAGTCAGGTTGGTGGTCAGCGCATTGGTAAATGCCTCCCACTCATCGGAATCATGGGTACGCTCGAGCATATCGAGGTACTGATTGAACGAGGTGATGCCGGTCGCGCGCAGGCGGCGCGCCAGGCGGCTGTAGACCATCTCCTGCTTGCTGTCGGCCAAGGCGATGCCCGCACGCTGATAGATAAGTCCCCTGACACGCTCGAAATCGCGGCCGGTGAAATCGAACTCCTTCCCGGTCTCCCCCTTGCTTGGCACAGTAGGCTTCACTGATTTTCCTTCTCTGGCACATCGCGCCAACGGCGCGAATGCATATGATTTCTGCTTTCCCTGCTCCTCGCGGGCGGGGTTCCCCCTTGTCGAATAATCTATCAGTCGCTGAACGGGGTCAAGCGAATCAACCTTGGAAATGAAGCGGAATTACCCCCCTATTGCGCCACGTCAAGCAGGCTTGCCAAGCCGGCCTACGCTTTTGCGATACCGGGGCGGCCGGCTGGCTGCGCCCTGGCCGCCGCCGCGGACGGCGCCGGCGCATGGCTTGAACGGTAGCCGACACGGAAACCGCCCCAGTGTTTGCCGTTGACATAGATCGGCACCGACAGGTCGTGCATCACCTCTCCGGTATCGCGCTTATACGTTTGCAACAGGAAAGGCTTGGTATTTGCGCCGCAACGCTTGCCGGTGCGGTCGCTGAAGATGCGCTTGGTCCGGTTGTTGACCAGATCGACGTCATAGTTGCCCGTCAACGGCTGCGAAAACTTCTTGTTATGCGTGGGGAAATAGCCGTTATTGTCGACCGCGCCGGCATACGCCAGTTGCGGCATCCGCTCAAGCAGGGCCTCCTGGATCTGCGGCAGCACACGGTCGGTAAAACCGTCGAACAGCGTCGCATGTTTTTGCGGCGAGGTATTCGGGATAGGCTTGTAAGTGCGGTCGAACAGCGCCGCTTCGGTGATGCGCCCAGCGGCGATCGACTCCTCAAACAGCCGGCCGACCCGATGCGCGCCTTCGGCCGCCGCCGCGCGGATCGCATCGTGCGCCGTGCCCGCGCCGCTTTCGGCGATCGCCTCGAACACGATTTCGGCGCGCTCCGACAAGGCCATCGCCGACGCCGCCACGCGCGGCAGTTCGGCGTCGGTCTGCAGCATTCCGTTGCGAATGGCCGATATGGATTCGGCGATGTTTTGCGTGGTCTGCACATGTTCGCGCGAAGCCAGGGCGATCTCCTCGATCTGCTCTTGGGACTGGCTGGCCGAACGCTCGATGCCATTGAGCAGCGCATGCACCTTCTCGACATTCTGGGCCGCTTCCAGCACGCGGCCGCTGAGCGCATTCATGCCCGATGCGGCACGCTCGGCCTCTTCATTGATGGCGCGCACCATCACGCCGATATCGTCCGTGGCCTCCTTGGTGCGTTGCGCCAGCTGGCGCACCTCTCCGGCCACCACGGCAAACCCGCGGCCCTGCTCTCCCGCGCGCGCGGCCTCGATGGCGGCATTGAGCGCCAGCAGATTGGTGCGGGCCGCAATCTCGCTGATGACTTCGGTGATGCCATGGATGCGGCGCGATTTTTCCTGCAGCTGAGCCATCATGCCGGAAGCCGCCTGCGCATCGGTGCGCGCCTGGCCGATCTGCTGCAAGCCGTGGTCGACCTCGGTGCGGCCGCTGATGCTTTCCGAACGCACCTTGGAGGCGATGGCCGAAGCGCGTTCGGCATTGACGGCAATCTGTTCGGTGCTGGCCGCGCTTTGCTCGGCACTGGCCGCGATGTTATTGGCCGCGTCGACGTCCTTGCTGATCTTGCCCTTGATGGAATCGACGAAGAAGGAGGTTTCGGCGGCGCCGATCATGATGTGGTCGATCTCGTTGCCGACCTTCTCGACCAGTTGCGCGCCGCCCGGATTGCGCCGGCGTTGCGCCAGGGCGGAGCACGCCAGCGCGGCCAGCACCGCCAGGCAAGCCGGTAAGGGCGCGCCCAGCGCCGCACCGGCATGCAACGCCTCCAGCGCGAAAGCCAGGCCGACTCCTGCCAGCACGCCAACTACCCAGGGCAACAGCCTGATGCTCCAAGCCCTCATGCAACCCTTGGAGTTTGCCTTCAACTTTGCCATCGCTTGTCTCCCTGCGGATATTCCGCTTATCAGCGCCTGCTTCAAGGCAGGCATGGCTGCGTGCATAAAGAGCCGCATTGTCCACAATGTAGAGCGGATAACTTACGCATAGCTTATGAACGCACATCTGTTCGCCTGTTTTCCGTGCGGGATTGTCTCAATGACATCGCCCGCCGGAAGCGGCACAAACGCCGGATATGGCGATACAATCCGCCTCATATAGGATAGGGGGGTATGGTATGAGCCACATTGCGCAGCACAAGAACCAGCTGCTCAAGCGCGTGCGCCGCATCGGCGGCCAGTTGCAAGCCTTGGATCGCGCGCTGGAAGCCGATGCCGATTGCAGCAAAACCTTGCATCTGGCGGCCGCCATCCGGGGCGCGCTCAACGGCCTGATGGATGAATTGATCCAGGCCCATGCGCGCGAACATGTCGCCCGCCCCGGCCTGTCCGACCATGAACGCAGCCAGGGATTGGAAGAAGTACTGCAGGCAATTCGCCGCTATTCAAAATAGGAACGCCTATGCAACCGACCTCCTCCGCGCATGAACACATCTACCTCGGCGCCGACCATGACCGCAATACCAGACGCACGCTGTGGGTCGTCCTGCTGACCGCCGCGATGATGGCGGCGGAAATCATCGCCGGCTACCTCACCGGATCGATGGCGCTGCTGGCCGATGGCTTTCACATGGCCACCCATGCCGGGGCGCTGGCGATCTCGGTTGGCGCCTATGTGTTCGCGCGACGCCATGCGCGCGATACGCGCTTTAGCTTCGGCACCGGCAAGGTCGGGGACCTGGCCGGCTTTGCCTCGGCCCTGGCGCTGGCCGGGGTATCCATCGGCATCGGCGCCGAATCCCTCTGGCGGCTTGCGCGGCCGACCACGGTGCAGTTCGGCGAAGCCATCGCCATCGCTGCCATCGGCCTGGCAGTCAACATCGCCAGCGCGCTGCTGCTGGCCAGGCACGGACACGGGCACGCGCATCATGGCGATGAGCATGCGCACCAGCACTCCCACGGCGGCGACCATCGCCATGCCGATGACCATGACAACAATCTGCGCTCGGCCTATATCCATGTCCTGGCCGATGCGCTGACCTCGGTGCTGGCCATCGGCGCCTTGCTGGCCGGCCTTTACCTGGGCTGGACCTGGCTCGACCCGCTGATGGGGGTGGTGGGTGCGGCGGTGATCGCGCGCTGGTCTTATTCGCTGCTGCGCGAAACTTCCGCCGTATTGCTCGACGTCACCGACGACCGCCTTGCGCGCCGGATCCGCCATGCGCTCGACGGCGACGGAACCCGCATCGACGATTTGCATGTATGGCGCATCGGTCCGGCCGCGCACGCGGCTATCGTCAGCGTCTCAGCTCCGGCGCGCGTCAGCCAAACCGCCTTGCGCGAAAAACTGGCGGCGATCGCCGAACTGAAACACCTCACGCTGGAACACCGGATTGCATGAAACCGGCGTCATGACGGCAAGACCATAAAAAAAACAGCGGATCGACCGCTGTTTTTTTACGTCACTGCCACTGGCCGGGCTTGCAGCCTCAACGCCACCCCCGATGCCAGCCATACTGCGGGTGATGCCAGCCCCAGCCATAATGGGCATGGTATTCCCAGACATAACCGGGCCCTGGCGATACATAGGTGGGTTCAACGTAGACCACTCCGGGAGGCGCGACATAAGCCGGCCGCACCGTAGGCGGCGTCACCACGCAGCCACCCAGGACGAGTGTTGCGGCAACAGCCGGAATCAATAAATGGATTTTCATTCTTGCGCTCCTGATCTTGTTTGGCGAATTGTTCCCCGGAGGATCGAAAGTCGCCCCCGGATCTCCACATGCCGTTCGTGGTGATCAGATAACGCCCGAAGCAAGCGCGATGTAGACCTGAAATTGTGTATTTGTGTAACGCCCGGGCCGGCCTCGCCCGCCTAAAATCCCGGACGCCGGGAGCGGAAGCAGCGGCGGTCACATGAAAAAAAACCGCCGCCAGAACAAGTTCTGACGGCGGTTTTCTTTGTCCGCATCAACTGCGAACGCTTGTTTTTTGGTCGGGACGGAGTGATTCGAACACTCGACCCCTTGCACCCCATGCAAGTACGCTACCAGGCTGCGCTACGCCCCGACTGAGCTCGCAATTATAACAGGACATGTGTTTTTTGCTCAACTATTTCTCGGCGCCATCAATATTCTCGCCGGCGCCGCTGGAAATCCGGAGCAACACTCATCCCAGGCGCCAGTTACTGCGCGAACGGGCCTTGGAGCGGATGATATGCATTTCCTCATCCGCCGGCTCATCACCCTGGCCTTGTGGCGTCCGGCGGAACACATCCCTGCCGGCGCGCGTCAGGTTGAACGCGCCGCCGAGGTTGGGAATGCCCAGTCCCTTGGAGATGACGCTCTTGACGATGCGCGGCGGGACGATGCGAAATTCGCCCTTGAATACGCTGTACATCCAGCGCAATTCTTCACCGGTCAATTCGATGTCCATTGGAATGCCCATTTGCCATGCAGAAACAATATGCATCCTAGCACGAAATATTTTGATTTTCCGCACGGAAATCTTATTCCATGCCAAATCCCCGGCAACGCCTGACTGGGCATCAATAGATCAATAGATCAATGGAACGTTGGAATTCCGCGGGAATTTTCCATGAAGGCATGTCAGGAAGGCAATCCAACCCGATGCCGCCGCAACGGCATCAGCCGCCGGTACCGAAGAATTCCTTCAACAGGAAGGCCTGCAACCCCTTGGTGTCGCTCTGGCGGGCCGACAGCACCACTATCCGTCCCAAACGTTGCGAATCCCAGTTGAAATCGCCGGAATAGTATTTCCGGATCAGCGCAATCATGCTGTCCACCACCGCCAGTTCGACATTGCCGCCCGGGCCGGCATCGACCTCGATCAATTGCCTCTGGCTGCGCCGCTGGTCGCTGGTCCAGCCGCGGAAAGAATACTGGGCCACGCGGGGCCCCTTGCTGACGATCTCGAATACGCCGTTGGTGCCGCGTCCGCGCTGCTCCTGGAACGCGATATTGGCCTTTGCGATGTCATTGGCGGAGGGATTTTCCGCCGCACGCGCAGCCGCGTTCTCCCGCGCCGCGGCATCTTCCAGCGCTTGCCGGCGCTCGCGGTTACGATTGATCATGGAACTGAAGTCCATCTCCGGCGATGCTTGCGTCACCGGCGGCACGGTTCCCTCGGGAGCGACCGGCGCCGGCGCGGCCCGCGCCGTTTCGGTCTTGCGGGGAGCGGCGGCGCTGCGTTTGGGCGGCGCCTTGGCCGCCTGTTTCTTCGGCGGCGCCGGGGTTTTCGGGGGAGGAGGAGCCGCCGACGGTTCGGGCCGGGGTGGCGGCTTGATAAAGGTCACTTGCAGCGGCGCATCCGGCTTGCCGGAAGTTTCGACGCGGGGCGGCTCGCTCAGCTTGGCCCGCAACACCATGAACATGCCGGCGTGGATCAGTACCGACAGCACGAGGCCCAGCACGGTTCGGCGTCGTGCTCGGGAAACAATGTCTGATCGGGTGAACGAACTGAAAAAACTCATACCGTACGGCAGCGGTTCCTGATATTCAGCGCAATGGAGGAAAAAGAGGCAACAGCACCGACAGCTACCGCAGCGCCCCACGCGCCGTCAGCCATGTGCCATGTCGAGGACGCGATATTTTAACGGTTTTGTACGCCTCGACGCGCCCGGGTTCCATGCTTTTTTCAACGCCGAAACCGCAGGATGCCGCCATCGCGGCGATCCTGCCGTACCTTGAACCGCCCTTTAGCGGCGCCAATGCCCCCGGCCGCCGCCCCATCCGCCACCGTAGCCGAAGTAAATCGAGGTCGACGGATAGGAATAATAGGGATAAGGGGCCGCATATACCGGCTGCGCCGGATAGGCCACCGGCCCTCCGTAATAAGGATCGTATGGCACCGCCACGCAGCCGCTCAGCAGCAACACTGCGGGCGCCGCAAGCAGATACAGAAAACGCTTCATGGTTGTTGCTCCTCCGGCGCGCAAGGCCGGTAATGGATTGAATATGCCGCAGCCGCGCGCGCGCATCCACCGCCCTTACCTTTTGTTACGCGCCGCGTGCGCCGTCCAGCCTTGCCCGCGAGAAACCTGCGTCAACATTCTCTAGTCCCTATACTTTCGCTTCAATAACCGGATAAAGCTCTGCTTATATAATTGCCTGGTTGCAGCGGGTCCCCATCAAGGATTCCGTTGCGACTCGCACCCAGAACAAGCAGAGAGACTCCCGCAATCCCTGGCAACCGCACGGCAATGCCGCCACGGCGCCTTTTCCAAACCATATCCATGACCAACACCAGCACATCGCCACGCCCGCCCATCGTCGTCATCGCCCCCGACTCCTTCAAAGGCTCGCTGACCGCTGAAGAAGTCGCCGCCGCCATCGGCGCCGGCATACAAGCCGCCATTCCCGGCGCGCAGATACGCCTGCGGCCGATCGCCGACGGCGGCGAAGGCACGCTGGATGCGCTGATGCATGCCGGCGGCGAACGCCTTGCCCTGACCTGCCGCAACGCTGCGGGGCAACTCGCCGACTGTCCGGTCGGCATCCTCAAGGACGGCAGCGCGGTGATCGAATCGGCCGCCATCGTCGGCCTGACCGATGCCGCCGGCATCGCCGTGCCGGTGGAGCAGCGCAGTACCCTGGGCGTGGGCGACGCCATGCTCAAGCTGCTGGATCGCGGCGCACGCCATTTCCTGGTCGGACTGGGCGGCAGCAGCACCAATGACGGCGGCGCCGGCCTGCTGTGCGCGCTCGGCCTGAAACTCTACGATGCGGCCGGCGAAGCCGTACCGCCGCTGCCCGCGCAATTGCACAAGGTGACGCGCATCGACGCCTCCGGCATCGACGCCCGCATCAGGGACGCCAGGATCGTGGCCATGTCCGACGTCAACAATCCCCTGTGCGGCGATGAGGGCGCCACCGCGGTATTCGGCCCGCAAAAAGGCGTCACGCCCGAACAAGTCGGATTGCTGGACCGTTCGCTGGCTCACTTCGCCGCAGTGCTGGAAAAGGAACTGGGACATTCCGCTTGCGGCAAACCCGGCGCCGGCGCGGCGGGCGGGCTGGGTTACGCATTGCTGATGCTGGGGGCGGAGTTCCGCTCCGGCGCCGAAACGGTGGCCGACCATATCGACCTGGACGGGGCGCTGGCCGGCGCCGACTGGCTCATCACCGGCGAAGGGCGCAGCGACGCTCAAACCTTGCATGGCAAAGCACCCTTCATCGCCAGCCAACGGGCGCGCCGCGCCGGCGTGCCGACCACGCTGCTCTCCGGCGGCATCGACCGCAAATCGCTGGGCGAACTGCAAGGCAGCTTCTCGGGTTGCTTCTCCATCGTATTCGGCCCCGGCAGCTTGCAAGATGCCATCGCCGACGCGCCTGATTTGCTGCGCAGCAGCGCGGAACAAATGGCGCGGCTATGGCACACCGCCGCCGGCGCCAAGAAATAAGCACTAGCAAGCGCCAGCCGGCGCCGGCACGCAACCTTTTCCACAGGCGGCCCCCCCTGCCGCTTCTACCAAAGTTGTTCACACAATTCGGGGACAGGCCTGTGGAAAAGCTGAGGAAAACTCATCCAAGCCATTGATTGAAAACCGTTTTCCAAAAACGGTGCAAAGGCGTGCAACGCGCCTGCTTTTTCATCTTGCGCCGTAGAAAAAGACCTTCCGGCCAACGCATTGCAGCATTTCCCGCGTTTCATCTTCGCCGGTCGCCGCGCGCTCCCACTTATCCCCGGAAAATGGGGGCAAGCCTGTGGAAAACCCTGGGAAGAGCGGCTTAAGCCATTGATATAAATAATTTTTCTTATTCTGCACGCAGTGAATGCATGGCATGCATTCACTGCCGCAGTCGTCCCGGTAACGATTGCTAGACGCGCTTGTAGATGTCCTCAAAGCGCACGATGTCGTCTTCGCCGAGATAACTTCCCGACTGCACCTCAATCAAGTGCAGCGGCAGCTTGCCCGGGTTCTCCAGGCGGTGCGTCACGCCGATGGGCAGATAGATCGATTCGTTCTCGCTCAGCAGCTTGACCTCCTCCCCGCGCGTCACCAGGGCGGTGCCGCTGACCACCACCCAGTGTTCGGCGCGGTGGTGGTGCATCTGCAGCGAGAGCTTTTCGCCCGGCTTGACGATGATGCGCTTGACCTGGAAACGCTCGCCCTCGGCGACGCTCTCATAGCTGCCCCACGGACGGAATACGCGCTTGTGGTACAGGTGCTCGCTGCGTCCGGACGACTTCAGGGCATCGACGATCTTCTTGACGTCCTGCACCTTGTCCTTGTGCGCGACCAGCACCGCGTCGTCGGTTTCGACGATGATCAGGTTCTCGACGCCCAAGGCCGCCACCATGCGGCTCTCGGCGCGCACCAGGGTATCCGAGACATCCTGCAGCAGCACGTCGCCGCGCGCCACGTTGCCATTGGCATCGCTTTCCTGCACCGCCCACAAGGCGCTCCATGAGCCGACATCGCTCCAGCCGATATCGGCCAGCACCACCACCGCCTTCCGGGTCTTTTCCATGACCGCGTAATCGATCGATTCGGCAGGCGTGGCCTCGAAGCTGGCCTGCTCCAGCCGGCAGAAATCGAGATCATCATAACCGTTGGCGACCGCTTGCCCGACCGGCGCGGCGATGTCCGGGCGGTGCGTGTTCAGCTCTTCCAGATAATCGGCGGCCTTGAAGAGGAACATGCCGCTGTTCCAGGAATAGTTGCCTTCTTCAAGGAATACCTTGGCGGTGGCGAGATCCGGCTTTTCGACGAACTTGTCCACCACAAAGGCATTGCCGACGCCGGCAACCGGCTTGCCGCGGCGGATATAGCCGTAACCGGTCTCGGGCGCCGAGGGCAAGATGCCGAACGTCGCCAGGGCGCCGCCGGCGACCGCTTCGGACGCGCGCGACACGGCATCCCTGAAGGCGTCCACATCATCGATCACATGATCGGCCGGCAGCACCAGCATGACCGCCTCCGGGTCGCGCCTGGCCAGCAGATGGGCCGCGGCCGCCACCGCCGGAGCGGTGTTTCGCCCCACCGGCTCGAGCATGATCGCCAGCGGCTTGACGCCGATCTCGCGCATCTGCTCGGCCACCATGAAGCGATGGTCGTTGCCGCACACGAACAAGGGCGGCATGATCTGCGGCCAGTTGTTCACGCGGGCCACCGTGTCTTGCAGCATGGTGCGCTGGCCCACGACCGAGATCAGCTGCTTGGGCAACGCAGCGCGCGACAGAGGCCACAAACGGGTGCCGGAACCGCCGGAAAGGATGACGGGATAAATTTTCATGGTTTCCTCGCAAATCAGGTGTTTCAGGCTTGTTTTCGTGGCTTGACGCGCCGGTCCCGGGCGTCATTCCAATGGTTGTCGGCGTATTCGGAAATATGCTTCATGTCGCCCTCGCGCGTCACGCTGTATTGGCCGCAAACGACCGATTCTTCCACCTTGGTGCCAGGCGCGGTGCGAGTGTACTCGAACAACACGCTCCTGATGATCTCGGATCCTGCGCAAATGTGGCTGCCATGGCCGATCCAGGAAGGGCCGACGATCTTGCAGCCGGCTTCGACATGGGTGCCGGCGCCAATATACACCGGCCCTTCGATGGTCGAGCCCTCCCAATCGATGCGGGTATTCAGGCCGACCCACAAGCCTTGCCGCACCTGCGTTCCAGGCACATACATCTGCGCCACCTTGCCGCTGAGCACGCCTTGCAGCACGGCCCAGAAATCGGTGACGTTGCCGATGTCGATCCAGTTGAAAAAGCGCTTCTGCGCGAAAAACGGCAGTTTCTTCTCCACCAGCAACGGGAACAGGTCCGAGCCGATGTCGAACACGGTATCGCGCGGGATCAGCGCCAGCACTTCCGGTTCCATGATGTAGATGCCGGTGCTGGCCAGGTTGGACAAGGCCTCTTCGCGTTTAGGCTTTTCCTGGAAGGACTGCACGCGGCCATCCTGGTCGGCCACCACCACGCCGTAGCTGGAAACCTGTTCCAGCGGCACCTCCCTGGTGATCACGCTGACCATTGCGCCCTTGCTGCGGTGTTCGAACAGCGCGGACTGGATATCCAGGTCGATCAGCGCATCGCCGCAGATGACCAGGGTGGTTTCGTCGAAGAAACCGCCGAATTCCTGGATCTTCTTCATGCCGCCGGCGGAACCGATTGGATGGGGATGCACCGTGCCGGCATCGTCCACGTAGCCCTCAAAGGAATAACCGATGCGCGCGCCGAAGCGCTGGCCATCGCCGAAGTAATCCTCGATCTTTTCGTGCAGGTAGCTGACATTGACCATGATGTCATGGATGCCATACTTCACCAGGTGTTCGACCAGGTATTCCATCACCGGCTTGCCCAGGATGGGAATCATCGGTTTGGGCAACTCGTAGGTCAGCGGCCTTACCCGCGTTCCCTTGCCTGCCGCCAGAATCATCGCTTTCATAGTGTCCTCATGCTGGTTGAATTCGATCTTTAACGCCATGCCGGAAGCGGCAAGGGAGATCAGCGGCGGCCAATGGCGAAGTATTCGAAATCCTTCCTGCGCAGTTGCTCCGGCGAATAGAGATTGCGGCCGTCGAAGATCACCGGATGCTTCAGCGCCTGCCTGATGGCGTCGAAGTTGGGCGCACGGAATTCCTTCCACTCGGTCACGATGACCAGGGCATCGGCGCCGGCCACGGCGCCCGACGGCGAATCGGCATAGGCCAGGCGGTCGTCGTTGCCGTAGATGCGGCGCGCCTCGTTCATCGCCACCGGGTCGTAGGCGCGCACGACGGCGCCCATTTCCCACAGGCCTTCGATCACCACGCGACTCGATGCCGCGCGCATGTCGTCGGTATTGGGCTTGAACGCCAGGCCCCACAGCGCAAAGGTCATGCCGCGCAGGTCCGAACCGAAACGGCTGCGGATCTTGTTGAGCAGCACATGCTTCTGGTCGTCGTTGGCGTCTTCCACCGCGCGCAGCACCTTCAGACCGATGCCGTTTTCATCGGCGGTACTGATCAGCGCCTGCACATCCTTGGGAAAGCAGGAGCCGCCATAGCCGCAGCCGGGGTAAAGGAAATGGAAGCCGATGCGCGGATCCGAACCGATGCCCACCCGGATCTGTTCGATGTCGGCCCCCAGCTTGTCGGCCAGGTTGGCCAGTTCGTTCATGAACGAGATGCGGGTCGCCAGCATGGCGTTGGCGGCGTACTTGGTCAGTTCGGCCGAACGCACATCCATGACGATCACGCGGTCATGGTTGCGGATGAACGGCGCGTACAGGTCGCGCATGGCGGTGATGGCGCGCTGGTCGTCGGCGCCGATGACGATGCGGTCCGGCCGCATGAAATCTTCCACCGCCGCGCCCTCCTTGAGGAACTCGGGATTGGAGACCACCGCGAACTCCTGCTGCACGCCGCGCGCTGCCAGCTCGGCGCCGATCGCCTCGCGCACCTTATCGGCGGTGCCCACCGGCACGGTCGACTTGTCGATGACCACTTTGTAGCCGGTCATGTACTTGCCGATATTGCGCGCCGCCGCCAGCACGTATTGCAAGTCGGCCGAACCGTCCTCGTCGGGCGGCGTGCCGACCGCGATGAACTGCAGCTCGCCGAATGCCACGCTCTCCTCGATGCTGGTGGTGAAGTTCAGGCGGTTAGCCGCCTTGTTCCGCTGCACCATGTCCTGCAGGCCGGGCTCATGGATCGGGATGCCGCCCTCGTTGAGCACCTTGATCTTGTTCGCGTCCAGGTCCAGGCACAAGACATCGTTGCCCATTTCCGCCAGGCAGGTGCCTGTGACCAGGCCGACGTAGCCGGTGCCAATAACTGTAATTTTCATAGCGCGCTTTCCTCGGGAAGTATGCAAAAAAAAGAAACTGATACTGGTCGATCGTGTGGCCGCAACCTCAATCCGCACGGCCGGCCGGTTCGACCAGGTACTCGGCGCAATGCCAGCGCAACAGGCGGCGCAAGGCCGGCGACAGGTTGGCCAGTTGCAGCGAGCGGGCCTTGTCCATGCAGTCTCCTTGCAGCAGCATCAGCAGCGCCAGTACCGCGCTGTCGACGAAATCCGTTGCGGCCAGATCGATATAGGCCAGAATGGCCGGCGACGCGGCCAGTTGCTTGAGGGCGGGACGCAAACGGTCGATGTTTTCTTCGCCCCAGGCGCCGGACAACACCAGGACAATGCGGTCCCCCTCATCGCGCACCGTCAGGGCGGCACGGTCGAATTCAGGCTTGGCTGGCCGCTTGCGCCTGGCCAGCATGGCCGGCACCACGCGCGTGGCCAACAACTGCAGCAGCGCCGCGCCATCGTCCCAATAACGGCGCCACAGTTTGGGCTCTTCCTTGATACGCCAGACCCATTCGAGGCCGCATTTCTGCAGCCACCCGGGCGCGCGCGAGACCGTTCCCGCCACGAAATTGATCACCGCGCCGAGATGGCTCACCAGTGGCACTTGAAGCGCCGGCAGGTTGTACCTGATCCACTCCTGGCCCTTCTTGGCGCCCAGCGCCACCACCAGGAAATCGGCGCCGCTGCGGTTGATCTGTTCGATGGATTTGGCGTCGCTCATCTGCGCCACACTACCGAATCCCGGCGAATTGAAACCCACGCACCGCATCTGCGACTGCTCTGCATTGAGCCTGATGCTGGCGGCTTCGGCCACCCCCGGCGGCCCGCCAAAGAAGTACACCTTGAGCGGGCGCTCCAGGCGCGCCGCAGGCCGACGCGCATCCGCCAGGCGCAAGGCCTGGAACAGGCTGGAACCGGCCACGCGCTCATGCAATGGAATGCCCAGCGCCCTGGCGATCCATATCAACGGCATGCCGTCGGCAATGGAGAGATCGCTCTGGATGACCGAATGGCGGAACGCCGGATCGTGCATGCAAGCGATCGCGAAATTCAGGTTGGGAGTGGAGAAGAAGCAGCGGTGCCCGTCACGGGCGGCAATACGCAGCCGGTCGGCCGCCTGCTCAACGCTCACCCGGTCAAACGGCAGCCCGAGGATGCAATGGACGTCACGGTCGAAATCGGCCGACACCGCCGGAACCGCCGCCGGAACCTGTTCCTCCTGCGCGGCCTGTGCCTGATTATTCTGTATCACGTTTCGACCTCACCCATTCCACCTGGCGACTGACCAGGAATTTCAGATAGAGCGGCAGCTTGCCCAGCACGTAGAGCGCCGCCATCATCAGTTCGCCGAAGGAGATCACCTTCCTGCCGTACTGCATCCAGGCTGCCACAATGGACACGCCGATGGCCAGCACCAGCAAGGCCGCCACGAATGCCGGCGCCCACAGCGAGAACACCGCCCACGCCAGCAGCGACACCGTCAACGCTCCCGCGCATAGCAACACCAGCAATGCCAGCGGCGGCACGCACAGGTCCAGCGCCAGCCCCAGCAACGCCCCGTTGCCGGAGCCGACGCCGGCGGCCAGCAAACGCGGCACCTGCGTCAGGATCACGCTCATATGGCCGTGCTCCCAGCGGGTGCGCTGCGTACGGGAACCGGCCTCGCTGCTGGGAAAATAGCTGTACACCAGCGCTTCCGGGCAAAACAGCGGCGCCCGCCCCGCGCGCGCAAGGTCCACGCCCAGCTTCATGTCTTCGACGATATGTCCGGTCGCCAGCTCGGCCTTACTGATGAGCTTCCAGGGGAAGGCCATGCCGGTACCCATCAACTGGCATGGCAAGCCGAGGTGCTGGAAGCCGAGCGGACGCACCAGGTTCTTCACCAGCCACGCAAACTCCGCGATCTTGCGCATCGGCCCGGCCCCGGCCGGCGAATACATCAGGTAAAGCGCCTGCACCGGACGGCCGCTGTGGGCGGCGGCGCGCGCCACCATATCCAGCGCACCGGGCTCGGGAATGCAATCGGCGTCGACGATGATCACCACCTCCGGCACATCGGCGGCCAGGTGGGCGATGCCGTGGTCAAGCGCGTAACCCTTGCCGCGTTTCTGGTCATGAAAGCGCTCGGTCACCTGGGCGCCCGCGCTGCGCGCAAGCTCGGCAGTATTGTCGGAACAGTTGTCGGCCACCACCAGCAAGCGGTCGCCGGCTTGCAGTTGTGCGCGCACGCTGGCGATCACCTTGACGATGCCGCCCGCCTCATTGTGGGCCGGCATCAAGACCGCGATGCGCGGTCGCTGCACCCTCAAGCGGGTCGCATGATGCTGCGCAATGATTGCCGCCATCGCCTGCACCAGCAGCACGCAAACGGGAATAGCCAGCAAGCTCAGGCCAAGGAGCAAAATTAGCTGCACCGCAAAATTCATTTCCATATGTCTTCCCTTGTTGAGGTTGTCATTCAAAAATCGTTATCCCCCTCAGGAAAACCACTTCTTTGACCAGCATGATGGGAAAATAAATTCACCCGGAAGAAAAATTTGAATAAAAAATGCGGCATCACAGCATGCGAATCTTCATTACTGCACAGTGCAACTGAACGATCTCCGACAAGTGCACTCGCATACCAGTCGCCCACACCAATTCTTTACTTGTCTCGGTATGAATTCACTCCCTCATCCCTATGCTGAAAAACAAAAATCCAAGCACCATCCTTCCCTGTCCAGCTCTGCAGTAATCCCTCGTCCCATCCCATCACAAGGAGTCCGCATGAAAAAACGAATCCGCTTACGAAGCGCCATGGCTACCGCACTACTGCTGAGCTTTTCCATGACGCTTCCGATGCAGGCAAAGGCGGCCGAATTCGGCACTTACCAACAACCCTTTGCCGCCAACTCTTTGTGGAACAGCCGCCCGGTCGAACCGACCTTCGCCGGCGACGTCATTCCCACTTCGTCCTACTACCCTTCCATCAGCACCGGCGCCTATTCCACCGGCATCTTCCTCGCCGTGGCCAATGACGGCCCGGTGACCGTCAAGGGCCCCAGCGGCAAGAAAGGCCTGCTCAACGCCGACGACGAGACCTACCACGACGTCACCATTCCGCGCTGGCCCGCCTCGGCCGCGCCGGCCTCCGGCAGCGATGGCCACGCCGACATCGTCGACCCGGTCACCGGGATCATCCATTCCTTCTGGCAACTGAAGAAGGAAGGCACGCAATGGGTCGCCACCCAATACGCCTGGACCAGGCTCGACGGCAGCGGCTGGCCCGAGCCCGGCCATTACTACCAGGGCGCCCGCGCCACCGGCGTGCCGGCCGCGGGCGGGCTCATGCGCATCCACGAAGTGGCCGACCGAAGCGCGCCTTACTATCCGCATGCGTTGTGCCTGTCGCTCACCACCAACGGCCTGTCGGCCAATCCGACCTATGTGTTCCCGGCCACTACCGCCGACTGGAACGCCGCCACCGTCAACACCGGCGCCTTCCCGGAAGGCTCGCTGCTGATGCTGCCGCCGTCCTTCGATACCGCCCAGATCACCGATGCCGACTTGCGCAAGGTGGCCGAAACGCTCAAGCGCTTCGGCGCCTATGTGGTCGACACCAACGTCGGCACGCCGTTTTCCATCTATGCCGAGATCGGTTCGGACATCAACCTGCACCGCAACGGCTGGAACACCGATAACGCCAACCAGCTGCAGCTGATCCGCGCCAACCTGCGCCGGGTGACCGGCGCCAAGGGCTGGATCGACGGCAACGGCAACGCCTTCACGCCGGAGAAGAACCTCAACCTGCTCTCCATGCGCGGCAACTGGACGCTGCAGTCGGGCACCGTGGCCGGCGCCTACCAGTCGTGGGAGCAGGCCGTGGTGTTTCCGGCTACTACCACGCCATCGCAGGTGGTGAACTACAACAGCAACAACCTGCACCCGGTGTCATGGGCCTTGCCCACCGCCGGCGTGAGCTACAAGCTCACCGCCAGGACCACCGGCGGCGGCAAGCTGCGCCTGACCGTGGTCGACAAGGGCAACGGCAACAAGACCCTGGTCGATACCGGCTTCCTGGACAACGGCCAGAGCGCCACCTTCCAATGGGGCGGCGTCAACCCGCTGGCGATCGTCTACGCCCAGAGCGGCATCGGCGCCGGCTCCAAGGTCGGCGGCCAACTGCTGCGCGCCAACTGAAGCACCCGCTTCCCGGCATTGCCCGCGGCCATCCCGGCCGCGGGCTTTTTTCCGCCGGCTCGCGCCGGCCGCCTGGTCATGGCTGCTGCAACTGCAGCAGGCCCTGCTGCGCCATCCGCTCCAGCACCATCTGCGACGCGGTCACGCTGATATGCTGGTTATCGTTGTACAAATACTTGCCCTGGACCTTGGCCATGCACTTGCCGTCGCCGCAGAACACCGGCGTCGGGTCGTACACCGCCAGCCCCGGCAAGCTGGCCTGCAATGCCTTCACGGCATCGTTGTATTGCGCGCGCAAGGCCGCGTTCTCTTGCGGCGTGTAGGCGCAGTCACGCTCGGCCGCGGCATCGAAGCGGCTCACGCAGGCATGCGGATCGCGCTTGAGGTGCGGCACGTCCATCACGTACACCACCTTCTTGCCCATCTTCTGGAACTGTCCGATCAGGCTGGCGTTGCCGGCCAGGAAAGCTTCGCGCTGCGACAGCGGCTTGCCGGCCAGTTCATAGCGCGAAGCCTTGGCCAGGTCGCCGCGCGGATAGGTATTGCTGATCACCACCGTATCGATGGAGGGCGTGCGCGCGGCCACGGCCAGCGCCTCCTGCGCAATCGCGGTGCAGTTGTTGCCCCAGTCATGCGCGCCGCCGGCCTTGTAGGGCAGGTTCGGGTAGAGGTAACAGGAATGTCCGGCCACCATGATGGAACTGGCCTTGACCGCATGCGAATAGACCGCCGAATGCAAAGCCATCATGTGGCTGTCGCCGACGAACATGACCCTGGGCGTGGCGGAGTTGGACAGGCAGACCTCTTCCGGCAGGATCTTGCTCTGGTTGAATTTGGGACAGCTGGCGTCGGAATTGCGCGATCCAAGGAAGACATCGCCGGCGGCGATGAAGTCGAGCCGCTCATTCAACGGCCGCTGCACGAAGCCGCCGTTGAAGTAGATCCCCAGCCCGACCACGCCGACCGCCACATTGGCCGCCGCCAGCGCCCACACAGGGCGCAGGCTGTTGGCGCTGCGCAGCGGACGTTCGATGAAACGGTAAGTGAACCAGGCCAGCACAATGGCCGCCAGCGCCGCGCCCAGGCGGAGGGCGGGGTTCGGCGTGGCGCCTTCGATGATGGTGGCGAAGGCCAGCAGCGGCCAATGCCACAGGTACAGGGGATAGCTGATCAGGCCGAACCATACCGGCACGCGGCTGGCCAGCAACTTGCGGTTGCACCATGCCCCCGGCCCCGCCGACAGGATCAGGAAGGCGCCCACGGTCGGCAGCAAGGCCCACACGCCAGGGAATGCCCTGGTGTTGTTGATTGCCGCAAAGCCGATCACCAGCAGCGCCAGGCCCAGCACCGACTGCAGGTCGCGATGGATGCGGTTCAGTTGCGGCCGGTGCAGGTTGATGTAGGCCAGCGCGCCGCCGACCATCAGTTCCCAGAAGCGCGACAGCGGCGAATAGAAGGCCGCGGTCTGGTCATGCCCGACCAGGTAGAGGTTGACCGCGAACGACACCAGCCCGATCGCGCCCATGATGCGCAGGAAACCCCACTTGCGCCGCCACACGAACGCCAGCAGCAGCGGCCAGAACAAGTAGAACTGCTCCTCGATGGCCAGGCTCCACAGGTGCAGCAGCGGCTTGGTCTCGGCCGCGTTGTCGAAGTAGTTGCTCTCTTTCCAGAACAGGAAGTTGGAGATGAAACTGGAGCCGCCGAACAAATGCTTGCCCAGTTGCTTGTACTCGTCGGCGTACAACAGCATCCAGCCGCCGGCGATGCATAGCAGCATCACCGTCATCAGCGCCGGGAAGATGCGGCGGATGCGGCGGATGTAGAACTCGACGATGCCAAAACGCCCCTGCTCCAGGTTCTTGAAGATGATCAGCGAAATCAGGAAACCCGAGATGACAAAAAAGATGTCGACGCCGATGAAGCCGCCCGGCAAGACCTCCGGAAAGGCGTGGAATACCAGCACCGACAGAACGGCGATCGCGCGCAGGCCGTCGATATCAGGACGATATTGCGGATGCAGCGAGGTGCCGTGTTCGTGAGCTTTTGCGATTGCCATGTCGGTCTTGTTGAAAATGTTTTCCGGGTAACGGTAACGGGTGGTGGACGCCCTAGCGGAAGCGCACGCGCAGTTGCCGCAGATACGTGTCGAGGTAACGGTCGATCAGGAACGCGAACAACAGCGCCACTGCGGCTGCCGCCAGGCCGTTGAGCAGCGGCGATGAACTCATTGCATCCAGGTTCTCCAACAGGATGTGGTGGATCAGATAGATCGAATACGAATAGACGCCGATCTTGCGCACCAGCGGCAAGTTCAACAGCCGGTGGAGCAAGCTCGTGCGGTCGCCGATCGAGTAATAAAACAATGGAATGAGCGCCAGCCCCTGCAGCGAATAGCGCAGTCCCTCGCGGAACGATTCCTCGCGCACCAGCAAGGTCAGCAGGATCACCAGGGCGCCGCCGGCGATGCCCAGGCGGCTGGCGGTCTTGCTGCGCAATGCTGCCTGCCAGCGCTGCGGCAAACTGACCGTGGCCAGGATGCAGCCGTACAGGATCGAGTCGATGCGGGTATCGGTCGCATAGTAAGTGCGCGACATCGAGACATCCGGCAGCGCCACCAGATGCAGGCGCCACGCCAGCACCAGCACGCACAGCAGCGCCAGGAACAGCGGAATGAGCGCGTGGCGGATACGCCCCAACAGCAGCAGCAACAAGGCCGGAAAGACAAAGTAGAAATGTTCTTCCACCGCCAGCGACCAGAAGATGCCGGTACCCGCCGGAACCGTGTGCCCGGGATCGAAGAACAGCACGTAGTAATTCGCGAAGTAGAACAACTGGGCGAAGAAGCCGCGCCAGGTGGCAGTCCCCTGCAGCAGCCCGGCGGCCGTCAGCAGGTAGGCGCCCACCAGCACCAGCACCAGGGGCGGCGTCAGGCGCAGGGCGCGGCGGATATAGAAATTGCGGATGTGAATGGTGCGGGTCGCGCCGTACTCCCGCAGCAGCAGCGTGGTAATCAGGTAGCCGCTGAGAAAGAAGAAGATGGTGACGCCGAGCCCGCCCGGCACCAGTTCGCCCAGCCCCGCATGGCTCAGGAAGACGATGGCGATGGCTACCGCCCGCCACCCATCCAGGGATGGAATTTCCTTGTGCTGTGTATGCGCCAGGTTCAAAGCGCCGCCCCCGCTGGCGCAGGCAGAGAACCGCGAATCATGGCGGCCAGCTTGCCGGCCTCGGTATCGACCGAGTGCCGTTCCACCACGCGCGCATAGGCCGCGCGCCCCATCTGTTCCAGCCGGGCGGGCGAACTTTCCAGGCAAGCGCGCATGGCGCGCGCCAGTTCCTCGATATCGCCGGCGGGGAACAGCCAGCCGTTCTCATCGTCTTTCACCAGCTCCGGGATGCCGGCCACATAGGTGGTCAGCACCGGGCGATGCAAGGACATCGCCTCCATCAGCACCACCGGCAAGCCCTCGGCGAAACTGGGCAGCACCAGCGCGCGCGCAGCCAGCAGCTCGGCGCGCACCTGCTCGCTGCCGATCCAGCCGGTGATGCGGATTTTCTCCTGCAGGCCGTACTGCGCGATGACGCCCTCGATTTCCCGGCGCATTTCGCCGTCGCCGGCCAGGACCAGCTCGAAACCGACACCGGCCTGCTCCAGCAGATGCGCGGCTTCCACCAGCAGCAACTGCCCCTTCTGCTCGCACAGGCGGCCCACGCACACCAGGCGCGGCGCGGCGGACGGCGCGCTTTGCTCGCCGGCATAAAAAGCCGGCTCCAGCCCGCAATGCACGATGCCGACCTTGCGCCAGTCGCGGTGACCGGCCCAGCGGAACAACTGGCTGCGGCCGTAGGAACTGATGGCCACGGTAAAGGCGGAGCGATGGATCTTCTCGCCCAGGCCAAGCTGCACCGGTTTGTCGAACTCCTCCGGGCCGTGCACGGTGAAACTGTACTGGGCGCCGCCCAGGCATTGCGCCAGCATCGCGATCTCGGCCGAATTGGTGCCGAAGTGCGCATGCAGATGCAAGGCGCCGCTGCGCCGCATCATCCGCACCACCCTCGCCGCCTCGGCCAGGTAGGCCAGGTGGTAAGGCAACGCGCGTTCGCCATTGCGCGCCATGCGCATGGCCAGCACCAGCGACTTGAGAAAAGCCTGCGGCCGCTCGAGCGCCGCGCCCACGACATCCTTGAGCAAGGCGCCCATGCCATCGCGCAGCACATACTCGGTGCGCTCGCGCTCGGCCTTGTCATCCCGGTCGACCACCTCGGCGTCCCAGCCGCGCAGCGCGATGCGCTGCACCTCGAAACCTTGCCTTTCCATCGCGGCGATCTCGCGCCGGATGAAGCTGTGACTGACTTTGGGATACTGGTTCACCAGGTAGGCGATTTTCATGGGCACCGTCGTTATCTGAATGTGAAAGTGGGACGTAGCGCAGGTTGTCGCTCAGCGCACGCGCGCGGCAGTGGACAGGCGGTGGCCTGGGAGCTTTTTCTGGCGCCGCCGCTCCTGCTCCGCCCGGTAGGCGTCGCTGTTGTAGTACAGCGCACAACCGGCGCCGCACAGCAGCCAGAAGTACCAGTTGAAGGCGAGGTAGGCCAGCACGTTGTCGGAAGCCGACACCACCAGATGCTCGACCGCAATGAAGATCAGCATGCATGCCGCCAGCTTGTCGGTCGGATAGAGTTTGGCCAGCATGCGGATGACGGCATAGAACACGAAAAAATATGCCGCGATGCCGACCAGTCCGGTATCGAAGAACCACTGGACGTAGACGCTGTGCGCCCCCCACGGCATGCCGCCGGCCAGCGGGAAGAACACCACCGAATAATGCAGGAAGGATTCGACGCCGTAGCCCTGCAGGTAATGCGACGGCGACATCCAGTTCAGCCCCGATTTCCACAGCAGCACGCGCCAGGCGAAGGAATTGAGCTTGGCATATGTCTCGACCGTGTTGCCGCTGTCGAGCTGCGCGATGCGCTCATGCACGCTGGGGATCATCAGCGCGATAAGCGGCAGCACCATCAGGTACAGCAGATAGCGCCGTTCGAACAATGTGCCGTACAGGAAGAACATCAGGAAGCAGGCGATCCACGCGCTGCGGGTCTGCGTCAGCAGCAGCAGGCCCATCAGGAAGAACATCCACGACATCAGGCCGATCCGCTTCAATTGCGTCAGGCGGAAATCCGGGCTCTTCAGCACATACAGACCCATGGACAGCACCAGCGTGAGGTAGAAGGCCAGGATGTTGGCATGGCCGAAAGTGCTTTGCAGGCGGAAACCGCTCAGGCCGCCGCGCGCATTGAGCGCCACGGTCACCACGCCATACAGGGCCGGCAGCACCGACGACCAGATCACCAGCTTCACCAGCGAACGGAAATCCTCGGGCGTGCGCACGATGTAGAACGCGCAGATGAACATGGCGCAGTACGACAGCAGCGACAGCACGATCTTGAGGGCCGCGCCCAGTTCCGGCGACACCGCCAGGCCGTAGAACGACACGCCCAGCAGGATGATCCACGGCACCATGACCGCGCGCGGCAGGCGCTGCGGTTTTTCCACCACGAACAGGAAGGCGATGAGGATGATCAGCGCATTGATGGCGCCGCCCAGGCCGGGCGAGAAGCCGGTAGCATTGGTCGCGCGCGTGGCTTCCAGGACGATGTCCCCGGCCGAGCGCAGCAGCACGATGATCAGCAGCAGCAGCGTGCGGTTGAAGATCATCAGCCCGCCCAGGATGAACAACGCCGGCAGCGCCACCAGGCGGGCGTAGCTGTCGCCCACCATGCCGGCGAAGACCGGCACGACCATCCCGATCAGCAGCGCCAGCAACAGCATGCCTCCCAGGAGGGCCCACTGCGATGTCTGGAAATCTTTTCTGTTCATGGTTGGCTTTCCTCCCGCCCTGGCCGCCGGCCCGTTGCGTTGTTCATTTTCAATATCCGACATTGCGGGTGATCTTGCGCTTGCACACGCGCGCCAGCGTCAACAATGCCCACACCAGGTTGGACGGAGTGGGCATCAGCCTGAGCACTTCGGCGATCATGCGGGCGACGTTGCCCAGCGAGGCCGCCGACACGAATACCTTGGCAAACTCCTTGAAGGTCGCGACCTTGACCGCCGCGCCCATTTCTTCCAGTTGCGGGCGCAGCTTGGACAGCATGCGCTGGTGGCCGGCGATGATCTTGGCCGGATTGGCCGAGATGCGATGCCGGTCGCCCGAGTTCTGCAGGTAGCGCACCAGGTATTGCTGCACGCAGCAGATCTTGGTGACCTGGTTGATGCGCACGAACAGGTCCCAGTCCTGGCAGCTGCGCATCTGTTCATCCATACCGCCGGCGGCGACCAGGGCGCTGCGGCGGACCATCACGCTGGAGAAGGTGCCTACCGCATTGCGCATGAACAGCGCGGCGACCCTGGCGCCGTCGAGCACATCGTTGAATCGCCACAGCTCCTTGCCTTGCGGATCGACGCCGATCAGCCAGGTGTAGACGAAGCCATAGTCGGGGCCCCTGCGTTCCAGTTCGGCCAGTTGCAGTTCGAGCTTGTCGACGGCCCAGGTATCGTCGCTGTCGAGAAAGGCGATGAAGTCGGCGCTGGCGGCCTGGATGCCGGTATTGCGCGCGGCGCCGCCGCCGCGGTTGGTGGCGTGTGCAAGGTAGCGCACGCGCGGATCGGCGATGGACTCGACCTGGGCGCGCGTGTCGTCCTTGGAGGCGTCATCGACCACGATGATTTCAATGTCCTGCACGGTTTGTTGCAGGACGCTGTCGATCGACTCGCGGATGCAATGTCCGCGGTTATAGGATGGAATCACCACGCTGACGATAGCCATTCATGCTCCTGTCTTGTGCTGGGCCATGCCTTGCCTGGCGGCACGGCGGCGGGTTGTCCGGGAATGGCTCATGCCGCCGGCCTCCGGCGGAAGAACGAGATGAAATGCCCGACCTGCGGCCGGTTGGCCAGCAGGCTGCCGACCAGGTAGACGCCGGCGCCGAGGATCACGTTGATGGCCAGGCTGTCCAGTTCGGACCAGCCGGCCGCCATCAGGCCCATGTGCACGTAACGCACCGCCGCGCACATTGCCAGCGTCAGCAGCAGCGAGCGGTACAGCACCCGCAGCAAGTCGCCGAAACCCACGCCGATGAGACGTCCGCTGTAATGCAACGCAGGCCAGGCATTGACGACGCTGGCAGCCAGGTAGGCGATGGCGACGCCTTCCACGCCCCAGTGCGCGCCGACGAAGAAGGCCGCGATCTGTACCACGGTAGAAAGCACGCCGATACGCAGCAACAGATCGGTGCGGTTGCTGGTCATGAAGATGGCGCCGGTAGTGCTGATCACCGACTGGATGAACCCGACCGGCGCCAGCCAGGCGATCACCACCGCCGCGGCCGACCATTTCGGCCCCAGCACCACGTCCACGAACGGTTCGCGCAACGCGAACAGCCCCCCCATCAGCGGCGCCGTGAGGAAGGCGATGAAGCTGACCGACTTCAGGTACAGCCTGGCCAGCTCGCCCTGGTTGTCCTGCTGGCGGCTCATCACCGGATATAGCGCGCGCGAAACCACGTAGCTCATGTTCTGCACGGGGAACAGCATCACCCGATAGGCGATCGAGTAGGCGCCCAGCACCTGCGCGCCCAGCAGGCGGCCGACGATCATGCTGTCGGCATTGCGCGAGAGGTACAGCACCACGTTGAACAACGACAGGTTGCCGCTGAAACCGGCGATGGATTTGAATTCCTCGCGGCGCCAGTGGCGCAAGGCCTTGAATTCCGAGTTCCACAGGATGATGGCGGTGGAAACCACGGTGGACACGATCATCTGCAGCACCAGGCTGAACACGCCGGCGCCCTGCCACGCCAGCCCCAGCGCGACGGCCAGGCCGATCAAGGCGGCCAGCGCTTCGGCCTTGGCCACTACGGCGAACTTCGATTCGCGCTCCAGCAAGGCCTGGTGCACCACGCTGAAACTGACGATGGGAAACACCCAGGCCAGCATATACAGCACATCGGCCAGGCCCGGCTCGCGAAACACGGTCGCCATCACCGGCGCCGCCAACAGGATCAGGATGCAGATCAGCACGCCCAGGCCGAGGTTGGCCCAGTGGATGGTGCTGGCGGTCTCGCGTGAAATCTCCTTGGCCTGGATCACGGCCGCCGAGGTGCCCATGTCCTTGAACAGATAGGCCAGGTTGGTGACGATGGCGGCCATGGCCATGAGGCCATAGGCATGCGGTTGCAGCAGCCGCGCCAGCACCGTCATGCCGATCACCTGGGTCAGGATGCGGGTGCCCTGCGAAAGCGAGACCCAGCGCGCGTTGGAAATGGCCGACATGTCAGGCTCCCCTTCCCAGCGCCAGGCCGAGCGCGCGGCGCACGGCTTCGTCGCCGAACTGTTCCTCGATACGCGCCGACAGCTCCTGCGCGAGCTCAACCGGCGCGGCCGCGGCAATGGCCGCGCACAGCTCGCGCATGTCGCGGCCCAGGCGCACCAGCTCATCGCCCACGCGCGGCGCCACCCAGCGCAGGAACGGCGTTTCGATGGCGAACACCGGGCGGCGCACCGACATTGCGTAAAAAAAGGTGCCGCTGACCACCACATCGGCATCGGCATGCGAAATCACCACGCCGCGCGCCCCGGACACCAGCTTTTGCGCCTGCGCCTCGCTCAGTTTGCCGGGCATGACGATGACATTGTCCCGCCGCAGCGCCAGCAGGCTCTGCGCATAGGCTTCGTCGGCGACGGCGCCGGCCACCACCAGGTTGCGGTTGGCGGGAAAAGCGGCGATCAGCTGTTCGATCTTCTTGTAGCGCGAAATGCGCCCGAACACCACGAAGTACTCCTCCGGCAAGGCGCGCGGCAAGTCGGCGTCGCGCTGTTCGGCGAGGCGGTACAGTGGATGCGGGCAATAGACGGCGCCCGCTGCGGTCAGCGCGCCGGAATGCGACACCACATTGGCGAACAGGCGGCAGTACCAGTCCACCAGCTTGCGCGAACGCTCCATCGCCGGCCCTTGCGCAGCATGCGGATAATTGTTGTGGCGCACGTAGACCAGGCGCCGCACGCCGGCCTTGATGACCATGGTCTTGGCCAGCACCTTGGCGAATCCCTTCCATGAGATGCGGCCGCTGCGCAGGTCGACGAACTCGTTCTCCATCCAGTTCAGCACCGCGTAGTCATAGCGCCAGAAACGCCCCTTGAGCAAGCGCAGGGCCCAGGCCCTGGTGCCTTCGTAGCGCACTACATCGCCATAGCCGGCCAGCAGCTCGCGCATGCGCGTCGTGTATTCATTGCCCACATCCTCCATCGGGATATAGGCAATCTTGGCGCGGCCGGCATGTGGGTCTGGCGGGTTCATGGTCTTGTGCATCGGGGTTCTTGGCGTTGGCGGTTGACAGGGCGCGCCCGGACCGGCGCCGCCCTTGGGCTGCAATTCACTTGGCGAACCAGACCGGATAATCGATCCGGTATTGGATGTCGTCGCGGCGCATGCGGATCTTGCGCGCCGGGTTGCCGCCGACCACTTCCAGCTCGCCGACGTCGCGGGTCACGACGCTGCCCGGGTACACCACGGCGCCGCGTCCGATCACCACCTTGGGCATGATCAGCACGTTGGGAAAGATCCATGCGTCGTCATGGATGGTGACCTTGCCGCCGACAGCCGCGCATTGCGGATCGTCGATGTCGTGACCCAGCGTATAGATCTTCACGTCGTGCGAAATGTTCACGTTGTTGCCGATGTCGATGCCCAGGCGGTTGTCGAGATAGCAGCCGCCGTTGATAGTGACGTTGGAGCCGATCCGCACATTCCGCCTGGCCTCGAAAAACGTCACCCAGGAATGGATCGATACCTTTTCCCCGATGCGAAAACCCAGCATCCTGAGGAACCCGCGCCTGAGGCCGAAACCCGGCAGGCAGTTGAACGCCAGGTTGAACAATGCCGCGGCGATCTTGCTGCGCTGGTTGGCGCTGAAAAAGCCGTCAGCCATCATTTGCTTCCATTATTTGCTTCCATTATTTTTTTCCATCATCCGTTTTCCTCAACAGCCTTCCCGTTGCACGCCCGGCGCGATCGCGATCCAGGGCAGCTCCTGCCGCAGTCCGTTCAGAACTCGTTGAGCACGCTGCCGACCACTGCCACGCTGGCGTTGGCCGAACTGTCGACCAGCTCGCGCACCGAGGAAATATGGCTGACGTTCTTGCGCACCACGATCAGCGAGGCGCCGCTGCGGCCGGCCACCATCTGGCTGTCGGCGCATTCGGAATGGGCCGGCGTGTCGATCAGGATCACGTCGAACAGCGGCGCCACCTGTTGCAGCAATTGCTGGAACGCGGTGCGGCCCAGCAGCTCTTGCGGGTTGGGCGGCGTGGGGCCGGCGGTCAGCACCGACAGGTCGATCAGCGAAGGCACGCGATGGATCGCCGCCTCGCGCGCGCCGCGGCCGGCCAGGATGGCCGACAGGCCGTTGCGGTTATCCAGGCCAAACAGCTTGTGCTGGCGCGGTTGCCGCATGTCGGCGTCGATCAGCAGGGTGCGTTCGCCCAACTGCGAGAACACCACCGCCAGGTTGGCGGCGATGAAGCTGCGCCCTTCGCCCTTGTCGGCGCTAATGATGGTCAACGCCTTGCGGCCGGCGCTGGCGTCGAACCAGCGCAGCATCAGCTGGCTGCGCAGCGCCCGCAGCTCTTCGACTTGCGGGCTGAAAGGGTTGTAGGCGGCGACGACTTCTTCGCTGACATGGCTTTCGCCCTTGAGCAGATAGGGATAGTCGAACTGGCGCGACAGCGCCTGCTCGATATCGGCCGGCGCCAGGAACCCCAGTTCGATGGCGGCATCGCCAAACCGCATGCCGCGTTCGCGCTGCAGCCGCATGATGCGCTCGGCCTTGTCGGCAGTGAGCTTGCCGCTGTCGACCAGGATTGCGCCAATCGATTGGTTCGGCAGCACGCCGCCGACATTCTTGTCATTGATCAAAGTTACAGTGTCCATATTCGTCAAGTCCTGTTGGGGGTTGGTGGTGCACGGTGGCGCAGCCAAGCGTGACGAAACTCGCCGGAAAAAATCGGCTAAAAAGGCGGCTATGCGCCCAAGGCCCTGGGGCCGTTCCTCAACCCCAGGCGCTGCACGCGCGTCTTGCCTTGCGCCGGCCGCGCCAGCTGGCCGAGCACCTGGATGCCCAGGCCTTCGATCAGGTCTTCCTCGGAGCGCACGCGGCGGTTGAGCAGCTCCAGGCCCAGCGCAGCGGCCACGCCCAGGATGGCGCCGACGAAGATCGACAGCAGCGTGTTGATCAGGATGCGCGGGCTGGATGGCTTGGTCGGCGGCACGGCGCTGGCCAGGATGGCGACGTCGGACTGGTTGGACTGCCCTTCCAGGTTGG
Organism: Herbaspirillum sp. SJZ106; assembly: GCF_006715495.1. Classification (GTDB taxonomy): domain Bacteria; phylum Pseudomonadota; class Gammaproteobacteria; order Burkholderiales; family Burkholderiaceae_D; genus Herbaspirillum. The sequence continues at coordinate 111,275 of NZ_VFNI01000004.1, read as the reverse complement.
TTTGCGTAAAGCGCTGGGAGGTCAGCTCGAAGGCGCGCTGGGCGCTGTCGAGGTCGCGTTGCAGCACCGACATTTCATCGCGGGTGCGGTTCAGTTCCAGCACCTTGATCTTTTGCGCGTTGAATTCGGCGCGGATTTCGGATTCGCGCTTTTGCAGGATGGTGGCATTGGTGCCCACGCTGGCCGAGGTGGAGGCGATCGCCGAGTTGAGCTGGGCCCGCAAGCCATCCACTTCCGCCTTGGCGGTCTGGTAGCCGGGGTGGTTGACGCCCAGGCGGCGCGCCGCCTGTTCAAAGCGCGCTTGGGCGCCGGCCAGGTTGGCCTTGAGGGTCTGGATCAGCGGATTGGAGTTGACGTCCGGCGAGTCGGCCGCGGAACCGTTGGCCTGGTTGCGGCGCGAAGTGGCTTCCGACACTGCGGCCTGGGTCAGCACCAGTTGGGTCGAGAGGTCATTGAGGCGGTTGTTCTCCACATCCAGGCGGTTGTCCATGTTGGTGATGCCATGCTCCTGCTGGTACGCCGACAGCTTGGCTTGCGCCTTTTCGAAGTTGTCGCGCAGCACCTTGATCTGGTCGTTGAAGTATTGGGACGCCTTGCGGGTCGGCTCCAGCTTCAGTTGCACGCTCACCTGCTGGTAGGCTTCGGCGAAGGCGTTGGCCAGGGTCGCGGCCAATTGCGGATCGGCGCCCTTGTAGGTGATGTCGATCACGCTGCTGTCCTTGGAGGCGACGGCATCCAGGTTCTTCAGCAAGACATCGGTCAGCCAGTTGCGGATGTCGCTATTGCCGCCGTTGTCGTTGGCGAAGCTCTGCTTGATCGCCGGCTGCTCGGCCAGCTTCAGGTCGTCGATGACGCGCAGGGCGACGCTGCGGCTGTTGATGATGTCGACCTGGGTCGGCATATAGCCCGGCAGCGCCTGCGCCGTCACCACCAGGCCGGTGACCGGATCGTTGGCCTTGTAGTTGAGCACTACCGATGAAGTCGCTTTGTATTGCTTGGGCAGCAGCAGGCTGACGACGATGGTGGTGAGCACGGTGACGCCGAAGATCGCCAGGATGATCTTCAGGTGGGCCCGCAGTATCAGCAGAAATTGTGACAGATTCATATTGCTACCTCTTCGCGGCCGGTTCGGCCAGGGTTACTTGGTAATGGTGGGAAACCGCGCTGTCAGAACCAGCTTTCCTTGACGTAGACGACATCGTCCGGCTTCAACAGGTCGTCCTTCTTCAGCGAGAGCTCTTGCGTCTCGCCGCTTTCGGTCTTGCGCTTGACCAGCAGGCCGCGCTCGGTGCCGCGCAGGGTCAGGCCGCCGCCGATCGACAAGGCCTGCAGCAAGGTAGTGCCGCGCTCCAGGCGGTACATGCCGGGGCGCTGCACTTCGCCGTAGATATAGAACTTCTGCGAACGCTCGACATAGACCACGTCGTTAGACCCGACGAAAGGCAAGGCCGTGCCGTCGCCGTTGTGGGTCAGGTCGTAGATATCGACCTGCTTCTTGGTCACCTGGCCATTCTCGGTATGCACGATGGTCACGCTGTCGCCGCCATCGGGCGAGACACCGCCTGCCAGCGCGATCACATCGGCCACGTTGCGCTGCCCGTCCAGCGGATAGCGGCCAGGCTTGATCACCTGCCCCAGTACTGAAATCATCTGGCTTTGCGGAACCGTCACCAGGATATTGACTTGCGGGTTGACCAGAAAACCGCCCTTCTGCAGCAGGTCGGCCATCTTGCGCGATGCCTGCGCGGGCGACAGGCCGGCCACCTGGACGTCGCCGATCATCGGATAGCTGATGCTGCCGGCTTCGCTGACGCGGGTTTCCAACGTGAGGTCGTCGCTGCCGAAGACACTGACCTTGATCACATCGCCCGGTCCCAGCGGGATGTCGGCTGCAGTCGAGGCCGGGCCCCAGCCTGCAATCATCAATCCGAGCAACAACAGCAAAACTCTTTTCATCATTTTTCGACTCCAATTTTCCGGTTTGTGCATCTTTTTCATTCTGGCTCTGGCTTGCCACGGCATTCGTTGCGCCGGCCCCAGCCCTGCGGCATCGTGGACAACAGCAGCGCTGCCGGCCGCCTCTGGGAATGACGGCGATGGCGCTGACTCCAGCGGGTTCTGCGCGCCAGTCTTGGCCAACTCGCCTCGAATTGGCAGATGGCGATCTCATGGCCATTCGAACGAACGTGAGCCGCGCGCTATTTTTCTTCTTAGTACGCGTTCTCTTTCTTGAGCACCATGCGCACGGTCTGCATGATGATCCACAGGTCGAATGCCAGCGACCAGCGGCGCAGGTATTCGAGGTCGAATTCGATACGCGCCCGCATCTTGTCCAGCGTCTCGGTCTCGCCGCGCAGGCCGTTGACCTGCGCCCAGCCGGTGATGCCGGGCTTGACCTTGTGGCGCAGCATGTAACCCTTGATCTGCTTGCGGTAGAGCTCGTTGTGGGCCACCGCATGCGGGCGCGGGCCGACGATGCTCATGCGCCCCTGGAGGACGTTGAAGAACTGGGGCAGTTCGTCCAGCGACGTCTTGCGCAGGAAACCGCCGATCCTGGTCAGGCGCATGTCGCCCTTGGTGGCCTGCTGCACGCTGCCGCCATCCTCCATCACCGTCATCGAGCGGAACTTGTAGACCACGATTTCCTCGCCGTCCAGGCCGTAACGACGTTGCTTGAAGATCACCGGCCCGGGCGAGGTCGCCTTGACGCAGACCGCGATCACCAGCATCACCGGCAGCAGCATCAGCTGGATGATCGACGCCAGCACGACATCGCTGGCGCGCTTGACGAATTTGTTGATGCCGGTAAAGGGCGTCTCGCAGATGGCCATCACCGCCATGCCGCCGACATAGTCGAAGCGGGCCTGGATCAGGTTGAAGATGTAGATGTCGGGGATGAAGTAGACCGACGCAGTCGTGTCCTGCAATTCGTCGATGACCTGCAGCACCCGCGGCTGCGCCGAGATCGGCATGCTGATGTAGACCCGGTTGATGCCGTGCTCGCGTACATAGGCCGCCACGTCGGACATCTTCCCCAGCAGGGGCGTGTAGGTGCCTTCGGGCTGGCGGCCCACTGCCCGGTCGTCGAAGTAGCCCATCAGGTTGAGCATCAGCGCCGGGTAGTCGGCCAGGCGCTCGGCCAGTTTCAGCGATGCGGGGTTGACGCCGATAATGATGGCCTTTTCGATATCGCCCTTGGTGCGCATGTCCTTCATGACGCGCGACTGCACATGCTGGCTCACTACCAGTCCGAACGGCGTGCCGATCACCCACGGCGCCAGGATCTTGAGAGTGAACAAGCTGTACAGTTCGCAGACATAACCCAGCACCGCGAGCACCGCCACGACCAGCAGCCAGTCGATGAAAATCGGCGCAATCCATCGCACGCTTTTGGGGTTGTGCCGCAAGCGCCGCCCGTGCATTTCCCCGAAGATGTAGGAACTGGCGAAAAACGCCATGATGGCCAGCACCCAATAATCGCCGCTGAAAGGTTGCCGTTCGATCTTGGCGATCAGCCACAGGCAGGAAACGACAAGCGAGGGTTCCAGGAAACGCTTGAAAAGCAACGCCACCGAATTCGGCTTGATGTTCGGCAAGGGCAAGTGGTCATGGATCTCATTCATTTCGGACCTCAGAACTCATAGCGTGTTGTGACCGCCACACCATTGGAGACGTAACCCAGACTATCGATGTTCGACTGCAGATGTTCTCGAAAGATCGAGCCGATCAGTGACAACGATGTTGTCGGCGAGTAAGTCACGCTCAGGCTGGCCCTTTCATACTTGTCGCGGCGGGACGATGGCGTCACGCCGGTAATGACTGCCGCACCGTTGTAATTGCGCTTTTCAACATCCAGGAAACCGTCGAAACGCAGCTTGTCGGAAGATTGCAGTTTCGCGCCGAGGCTGACGCCGTTGGTCAGCGCATAGTTCGCATCGACATCGCTCAAGCCGCCGATTTCACGCCACAGGTTGACGGTCAACAGGGTCTGGCCGGTGACTGCCCAGTCTGCAATCGCGCGCGCATTGAAGCCCGAATAATCGGCCGCGCCGGACATGTCGCGCTTGCGGTCAACCCAGCCGCCCAGGAACTGCAAGCGCGTCTTGCCGCTGAACAGCCACAGGACCTTCGCCTTGATCTCATCCTGCTTGAACGAGTTGTTGATTTCGGTGCCGCTGATGACGGTGGAGTACGGGAAAGTACCGCGCGAATGGCGCAATTGGATGCCCGCCACACTGCCGCTGCGCGCGGTGTAGTCCAGGCCCAGCTCGGCCGAGTTCTGCTCCAGCGTATTGGACAGTTGCGACGCCAAGTCGTAATCCAGGCTGAAGCGCGTAAATTGCGTGCGCAGGGTCCAGTCCGGATGCATGCGCCATGCAGCCGTCGCATAGCTTGTTTTCTGGGTCCGCATGTTCTTCTCGAACACCCGGAAATTCTGGAATGGGGTCAGCGCCTCGGAATAGACATAGCCGACATCGCCGGACAGATAGTTGCCGGCCGTCCAACCCCAATCCGCCTTCAAGTCCTTGCCGCTGTTATCGAACTGCCTGAAATAATCGAAATCGGTCCGATTCAAGCTCGCATCGAGCATGATGCGCTGGCGGCTGATCGACTTGTCGATCTTGATCCCGCCGACGGCAGTGCGCGCATAATCGGACATCTGCGTAGTGCCGACTGCGGACAGCGCGGCACTTTCATTGCGCAGACGCAGCAAATTATCGTCATAGAGAATCGAGTACTGCACATAAGGCGTGACAACCTTGCCGTCGGCATCGGCCGCGCAGGCCGGATGCAGCATCCCCAAGGCTGCGAGAGCGATCAAGGGGCTGCCTGAACGGCCGGGAAAAACGGATGAAAACCGCAAAATCATTCTGCTAATATTCCTTTTTGTTGTGAGTATCGCAATAAATGAGATTTTTCAAACAGCCTCATTGCTGCATCGCAACAGAAAAAAGTCAGATGTCATCATGCATCATTTTCTACATTTAAGCAAAAAAAATGTTGAAAAATTATTGCAATATGAAAATTAATGTGGTAGGAAAATTGGCGAAAAAAAGTCAATCAGCAGATACCCACATGCGCTGTAGGACAATGCGACGAGATGCCGAAAATTACTCCTGCATGAGCACGCCCGATGAGATTGCGGTGAATTCTTGCGCGCCAAAACACTCCATCCCGCACGCCCCCAGGTCTGCCGTAACTGGCACACTTGCCACGGGGCCAATGCATGGCGCGCCAACCTGCGGCGCCGGCGACGATAACGCTGGCCGCGCTTGAACAACTTCGCTTCTCTTTTGACTTATCGATGATGATCTGGAATGCAGTCACTTTCTTTGGCGACAGTGCCGTCACTGTCCCCGGCGCCCTGGTTCTTTCAGCCTGGCTCGCATTGAACGGCGCCTGGAAACAGGCTGCCCGATGGCTTTTTTATTTCTTTTGCGCGATGCTGCTGGTGGTCGTCAGCAAGCTCCTGTTCATGGGCTGGAATATCCGCCCGCCCCTCTTCAATTTCACCGGCATCAGCGGCCATACCGCCTCGGCGACGGCAGTCTACCTGGCATCGGCATTCCTGCTCGGCCGGGATCGCGCATCGCACCTGCACCTGGCGCTGCTGGGCATTGCCACCGCGCTGGCGCTGACCGTCGGCGTATCGCGCCTGCTGCTGCACATGCACTCGGAATCGGAAGTCATTGCCGGCCTGCTGACCGGTGCGGCGGCCGCATGGTTTTTTTGCCGGGGTTACGATTTTGCGCCAGGCCCGCTCTCGGCGAAATGGACACCCGCCGTGCTCGTTGCTGCACTGTTGCTGGGCGTGCTCGGCAAACCTGCTCCGACCCATGACCTGCTTGAGGAGGTGGCGATGAAGTTGTCGGGCCGCGAGCAGGCGTTTATCCGCACCGAGCCGCTTTAAAGCGGCAGGCAACCGGCAATGTCGGCTCCGGCATTGCAGATGGCCTGGCGTTGTACACCGTTACCCTGCGCGCTTACCCGATGAGGTCGTCCGGCGCCATGACCATGTAGGCGGCCTGCGCATCGTAGCTCGCCAGTTTTTCCAGCAATGCTGCCGGCGCCTGCGGCAGGACGGCGAAGCCCGCCGCTTCCCAATACGGCCTGGAATTGTGCACGGCGACCAGCGCCGCCTGCTTGAGGCCGGCGCGCCGCATCTGCTCGCGCAGGATCTGCAACAAGGCACGGCCAAGCCCCGCTCCGCGCGCATCGGCAAGCAGGGCCACATCATGCAGGTAGAGGCAATCGGCACGATCGTCCAGCGCTTGCAGGAGGGAATTGAGCGCCGGCGGCTGCCCCAAGCGCGCCGGGTGCATCACCGCATAGCCGACCGCTTGCGCCGGCAGCACGCCATCCACGCATTGGGCGATCCAGCATCCTGGCGCGAACAATGCCAGGCGTTCGGCAAACACCCGTTGCTCTTCGAAATAGCCTGCATGCACGACAGCAGCCATGGCCATGACCGCCGGCAGGTCCGCGGCCGCCATGGGCCGCCATTGATATTTCATATGTTTATCCTTTCGCGACGTCGGCATCGCGCCCTCGCAAGCGGCGTCTCCATAAAAAAACGCTGCATCATGCAGCGTCTTCTTGTTCGCCACCAGATCGGCGAAAATCAGGCAAGCATCCCGGGTTTCAGGATATGCAGCACCGCGCGCAGTTCTTCGCGCATCTTCTCGATGCCCGCCTCATCCAGGCTGACGGTCGGCTTGCCGGAAAGGTCGGCCTGCTCAGCTTCATTGCTTCCGTCCAGTTTGTTGCGCGCGCCGCTGATGGTAAAGCCCTGCTCGTACAGCAGCTCGCGGATGCGGCGGATCAGCAGCACTTCATGATGCTGGTAATAGCGGCGGTTGCCGCGGCGCTTGACCGGCTTCAACTGGGTGAATTCCTGCTCCCAGTAGCGCAGCACGTGCGGCTTGACGCCGCACAATTCGCTGACTTCGCCGATCGTGAAATAGCGCTTGGCGGGAATCGGCGGCAAGACGATTGCCGCAGGTTTGTTGACACGATCGTTCATAGATTAGACGGACAGTTCAACGGAGTTGCCGCTGGAGAGCTCCACCATTTCCTTCAATTTCTGGCTGGCGTGGAACGTGACCACGCGCCTTGCCGTAATGGGAATTTCTTCGCCGGTCTTGGGGTTGCGGCCCGGGCGCTGGGGCTTGTCGCGCAACTGGAAGTTGCCGAATCCGGACAGCTTGACCGCCTCGCCGCGCTCAAGCGCGTTGCGAATCTCATCGAAAAAGGTTTCCACCATGTCTTTTGCTTCGCGCTTGTTCAGACCGACCTGTTCAAATAAAAGTTCGGCCAGTTCGGCCTTGGTCAGGGTCGGCAGGTTTTTCTCGGCCTGCGAGCGCGCCTGGGATTCCAGCACGGCGCGTTGCAGGTCGGCATCCAGCACGGATTGAAATTCGTTTGAATTCACGTTGTTCATGGCGATGAATGGCTTGGTCCGTGTTACCGGTTCCGGTCCGTAATTATTTTTCGGGGACTCACATCAGGCACGCAATCTGGCGCCAAGCTTTGCGCTTGCAGCTGTCACCAGTGCACTCATCGCAACGTCGACTTTGTCATCCTGAAGGGTGTTTTGAGTATCTTGCATGGTGAATCGGAACGCAAGGCTTTTTTCGTCATTTTCCAGTCCCTTGCCTTGATATTCATCAAATAAAACAATGGCTTGGATGATAGCGCATGCCGGATTGGCCTGCTTCTCCGCGGCGAAAATATCCAGCAGTTGCTGGGCTGCCACCGGCTGCTTGACGACCAGCGCGAGGTCGCGGCTGACGGCCGGGAATTTGGAGATGTCGGCATAGGACGGCAAGTCGCGCTGCTGCAGTGCATCAGCACTCACTTCGAACACCACCGGCGGCAATGGCAGGTCGTACTTCTGCTGCCACTTGGGGTGCAATTCGCCGATCACGCCGATCACTTCTTCGCCCAGCATCACGCTGGCCGAACGGCCCGGATGCAGGGCCGGATGCTCAACCTTGGAAAAACGCAGCGTGCGCGGCGCAAACAAGGCTTCCAGATCGGCCTTGACGTCGAAGAAATCCACATTGCGGCTGGGCTGGCCCCACTGCTCTTCAGCCACCGGCCCATAGGCCAGCGCGCCGACGCGCTTGGGCTGCTCGAAGCCGGCCACCGACAGCGGGCCGTCGGCGATGGCCGGGTTCCTGGCAAATACCGCACCGACTTCAAACACGCGAATGCGCCCGGCCTTGCGATTGATGTTGTAGCGCGCATTGGCCACCAGGCCGGCGATGAGCGATGAGCGCATGACGCCCATCTGGCTGGCGATAGGATTGAGCAGCCTGATCGGATCGGCATTGCCGGCGAAATCCGCTTCCCATGCCGTTTCGACGAAACTGAAATTGACCACTTCCTGATAATCCTGGTCGGCCAGCAGGCGGCGGATCGCAAACAGGGAACGCGACGCTTCCGGCGCGATGCGCATGGCGTTGGCCGCTACCGGCGGCAACGCCGGAATGTTCTCGAAGCCGTAGACGCGCGCGACCTCTTCGATCAGGTCTTCCTCGATCTCGAGGTCGAAACGGTAGGACGGCGGCGTCACCGAGAACAGGCCGGGCTCTTGCGTGAATTGCAAGCCCAGGCGCGTGAAGATGTCGGCCACCATCGCGTCGGTGATGTCAACCCCGATCACCTTGGCCGCGCGCGCGGTGCGCAATTGCACCGGATTGCGCTTGGGCAGGTTGACGACCTGGTCGTCGACCGGACCGATCTTGGTATCGGGCGTGCCGCAGATCTCGACCAGCAGCGCGGTGATGCGCTCGATATGTTCGACCACGGTGGCGAAGTCGACGCCCCGTTCGAAACGGTGCGCGGCATCGGTCGAGAAATTGTAGCGACGGGCGCGACCCTGGATCGACTGCGGGAACCAGAAGGCGGCTTCCAGGTAGATATTGGCGGTGTCCAGCGACACGGCGGTGGCGTCGCCACCCATGATGCCGGCCAGCGATTCGAGCTCGCGGTCGTCGGAGATCACGCCGACCCATTCGTCGACTTCCACGGTATTGCCGTTGAGGAGCTTGAGCGATTCGCCCTGCTTGCCCCAGCGCACATCCAGGCTGCCGTGGATCTTGTCCAGGTCGAACACGTGCGACGGACGGCCCAGTTCCAGCATCACGTAGTTGGAGATATCCACCAGCGCCGAGATCGGGCGCTGGCCGCTGCGCTCCAGGCGCTGCTTCATCCATTGCGGGGTCGGCGCCTTGGCGTTGAGGCCGCGGATCACGCGGCCGGCGAAGCGGCCGCACAGGTCGGGCGCGGAAATGCGTACCGGCAGCTTCTCATCCAGGTTGGCGGCCACCGGCTGGAATGCCGGCGCCTTCAGCGGCGTGCCGGTCAGGGCCGACACTTCGCGCGCCACGCCCAGCACCGACAGGCAGTCGGCCTTGTTGGGGGTGAGCTTGATGGTGAACTTGAGGTCGTTCAGTTGCAGGTAGTCACGGAAGTTCTGGCCGACCGGCGCGTCGTCGGGCAGCTCCATCAGGCCGCCATGGTCTTCCGACAGCTTCAGTTCGCGCGCCGAGCACAGCATGCCCTGCGACTCCACGCCGCGCAGCTTGCCGACCTTGATCTCGAAGGGCTTGCCATCGGCGCCCGGCGGCAGCACGGCGCCGACCATGGCGCATGGCACCTTCAATCCGGGGCGCACGTTGGGCGCGCCGCACACGATGTTGAGGATGGTGCCGGTATGCACGTTGACGCGGCACACGTTCAAGCGGTCGGCATCGGGATGCTTGGTCACTTCCAGCACTTCGCCCACCACCACGTTGGTGAACGGCGGCGCGACCGGCTCCACCTCTTCCACTTCCAGGCCGGACATCGTCAGCAAATGCGAGAGTTCATCCGACGTCATGTTCGGATTGACCATCGTGCGCAACCAGTTTTCGGAGAATTGCATGATTCAGACTTTCAGCTATCAGCCGGACGCGCGCCGCCCACGCAGGCGGCGCCGCTCGTTATCGGTTTAATTGAATTGCTTGAGGAAACGCAGGTCGCCTTCGTAGAACAGGCGCAGGTCGTTGATCCCATAGCGCAGCATGGTCAGGCGCTCAAGGCCGGAGCCGAACGCGAAACCGATGTATTGCTCGGGATCCAGGCCCATGTTGCGCACCACGGTCGGGTGTACCTGGCCGGCGCCGGAGACTTCCAGCCAGCGGCCCTTCAACGGACCGCTGCCGAAGGCGATGTCGATTTCGGCCGAGGGTTCGGTGAACGGGAAATAGGACGGGCGGAAACGCACCTGCAGGTCGTCGGTCTCAAAGAAGGCCTTGACGAAGTTGAGGTAGACGCCCTTCAGGTCGGCGAAGCTGATGTCCTCGGCGATCCACAGGCCTTCGACCTGGTGGAACATCGGCGAGTGGGTGGCATCGCTGTCGACGCGGTAGGTCCGGCCCGGCGCGATCACCTTGATCGGCGGCTTGTTCATGCGCGCGTAGCGCACTTGCATCGGGCTGGTGTGGGTACGCAGCAGCAAGGGCTTGCCCTGCGTGTCGTTGCCTTCGATGTAGAAGGTATCCTGCATCGAACGCGCGGGATGGTTTTCCGGGCTGTTCAGTGCGGTGAAATTGGTCCAGTCGGTTTCGATCTCGGGACCGTCGGCCACGTCGAAGCCGATCGAGCGGAAGATTTCCTCGACGCGCTGCCACGAGCGCATCACCGGGTGGATCCCGCCCACGCCGCGGCCGCGGCCCGGCAGCGTGACGTCGATGGCTTCCGCATTCAGGCGCGCCTGCATCTGCGCGTTGGACAGTTCGTCACGGCGTGCGGTCAGCGCGTTTTCGATCTGTTCCTTGGCGACATTGATGATCGCCCCCTGCGCCTTGCGTTCCTCAGGGGCCAGCTTGCCCAGCCCCTTCATCTGCTCGGTGATCTGGCCGGTCTTGCCCAGATATTTTGCCTTGGCGTTTTCCAGTGCGGCAGCGTCGGTCGCGGCGGCAAAATCGCTCTGCGCCTGTGCCACAAGTTGGTCTAGGGGATTCATGCGGTAAGTCTCGCTCCAATCGAAAATCCGACGACGAAGTCGAAAAGAAGAAGATCCACCAAGCGGCGGATCAAAAACATACGGGGCATCGGTATTTCACCTTTGCCCCGCAGGATTGCAGCGCCGGCTGCTGTACTTGACGTAGAAGCGGCCGGCGGCCGCAAACACGCTGACGATTTAGGCGGCAGCGATGTTGGCCTTCACCTGGTTGACGATGGCGGCGAATGCTGCCTTGTCGGTGACAGCCATGTCGGCCAGAACCTTGCGGTCCAGTTCGATCGAGGCTTTCTTCAGGCCGTTCATGAACACGCTGTAGGTCACGCCATGCTGACGGGCAGCGGCGTTGATACGGGCGATCCACAGGGCGCGGAACACGCGCTTCTTGTTACGGCGGTCACGGTACGCGTATTGGCCAGCGCGCATGACTGCTTGCTTGGCGATACGGTAGACGTTTTTGCGGCGACCGCGGTAACCCTTGGCCAGGGCGAGGACTTTCTTGTGACGGGCACGCGCTGTTACCCCACGTTTGACTCTAGGCATAGTAGCTCCTTAATTGAGTGTGAGGTTAAGCGAACGGCAGCATTGCGCGAACGGAATTCAGGTTCGTCTCATGGACGCCCTCGGTACCGCGCAGTTGACGCTTGTTCTTGGTGGTCTTCTTGGTCAGGATGTGACGCTTGAAGGCTTGACCGCGCTTGACGGTACCGCCCGGGCGCACGCGAAAACGCTTCTTCGCGCTGCTCTTCGATTTCATCTTAGGCATAGCAACTCTGTCCTTGCGGACAGCTCCATTTTTTGATGATTGCAGGTGGCAGCAATGCTCGCTGCTCTTTGATGCCTGCTCTCACTTATTTGACAGCGGAGGGTATTCCACCCGCCGCTGCTTTTGCCCATCGCATTTGACTGCAACAGGCAAATCCTTTGTCGGCCCTGCACTGCGCTGCTTTCACAGCGCGGATGGCATCGGCAGACGCCATCCGGATACGGCAAACCTCGACTTACTTCTTTTTCTTGGGCGCCAGCACCATGATCATCTGGCGGCCTTCCATCTTGGGGAACTGCTCGACCTGGCCGTACGGCTCCAGGTCTGCCTTCAAGCGCTCCAGCATGCGCATGCCGATTTCCTGGTGCGCCATCTCACGGCCGCGGAAACGCAGCGTGATCTTGGTCTTGTCGCCTTCTTCCAGAAACTTGGTCAGGTTACGCAGCTTGATGTTGTAATCGCCATCATCGGTACCCGGGCGGAACTTGACTTCCTTGACCTGGATGACCTTCTGCTTGAGCTTGGCTTCGTGGGCCTTCTTCTGCTCCTGGTACTTGAACTTGCCGTAATCCATCAGGCGGCAAACCGGGGGTTGCGCAGTCGGTGCGATTTCCACCAGATCCACTTCAGCCTCTTCCGACAAACGCAAGGCTTCAGCCAAACTGACGATGCCCAGCGGCTCGTTATTGACGCCCGATAAGCGCACTTCCGGCGCTGTGATTTCGCGATTCAGGCGATGCGACTTGTCAGTAGCTATTGCAGTATCCTTTTCAAATCCAATAAATTAAGCCGTGCGGTTGCGCTGGGAGGGAAGCTTCCGCTTCCCCGTTCAGGCTTTGGTGTCGACCTCAGTCTTGAGGCGCTCCACCAAGGTGTCGATGGACATTACGCCCAGATCGACATTGCCCCGCGCACGCACGGCCACTGTGTTTGCATCCCGTTCTTTATCGCCGACAACCAGAATATAGGGCGGCTTCTGAATAGAATGCTGCCGTATTTTATAGGTAATCTTTTCGTTACGCAAATCGGTCTCTACCCTAAACCCTTGTTTTTTCAGCGTTTGTGCAACGTTCTTCACGTAATCGGCTTGCGCGTCGGAAATATTCAGGACAACAACCTGCACCGGAGCGAGCCACAGCGGCATGGCGCCGGCGTGGTTTTCGATCAGGATCGCGATGAAACGCTCCAGCGAACCGACGATCGCCCGATGCAGCATGACCGGCACCTTGCGACCGTTGTCTTCCGTGACATATTCCGCGCCCAGGCGCGCCGGCATCGAGAAATCGACCTGCATGGTGCCGCACTGCCAGGAACGGCCGATCGAGTCCTTCAGGTGGTATTCGATCTTGGGGCCATAGAAAGCCCCCTCGCCCGGCAGCTCTTCCCACTCCGAACCGGATGCGCGGATGGCTTCACGCAGCGCGTTTTCCGCCTTGTCCCAGACCTCTTCGGCGCCGATGCGCTTTTCCGGGCGCAGGGCCAGCTTGACCGCCACCTCCTTGAAACCGAAGTTGTCATACACCTCGCGCACCACCTGGTTGAAGGCCGCTACCTCTTCCTGCACCTGGTCTTCGGTACAGAAGATGTGGCCGTCATCCTGGGTAAAGCCGCGCACGCGCATCATGCCGTGCAGCGCGCCGGAAGGCTCGTTGCGGTGGCATTGACCGAATTCGCCGTAACGCAGCGGCAAATCGCGGTAGCTGTGCAGGCCAGAGTTGAAGATCTGGATATGGCCCGGGCAATTCATCGGCTTCAGCGCATAGGCGCGGTTCTCCGACTCGGTGGTGAACATGTTTTCACGGTAGTTATCCCAGTGACCGGTCTTTTCCCACAGCGAGCGATCCAGGATCTGCGGCGCCTTCACTTCCTGGTAGCCGCTATCCTGGTAGACCCGGCGCATGTATTGCTCGACCTGTTGCCAGATCGACCAGCCCTTGGGGTGCCAGAAGATCAGGCCCGGCGCCTCGTCCTGGAAATGGAACAGGTCCAGGGCGCGACCGAGTTTGCGGTGGTCGCGCTTCTCGGCCTCTTCCAGCATGTGCAGGTAGGCTTCCTGGTCTTCCTTCTTGGCCCAGGCGGTGCCGTAGACACGCTGCAGCATCTCGTTGTTGGAGTCGCCGCGCCAGTAAGCGCCGGCCAGCTTCATCAGCTTGAATACCTTGAGCTTGCCGGTAGAGGGCACGTGCGGGCCCCGGCACAGGTCGGTGAAGCTGCCTTCGGTGTATAGCGACACATCCTCGTTTTGCGGAATGGACGCGATGATTTCCGCCTTGTAGTCCTCGCCGATCGACTTGAAGTAAGCCACCGCTTCGTCGCGCGGCAATACCTTGCGGGTCACCGGCTCATCCTTCTTGGCCAGCTCGGCCATCTTCTTTTCGATGGCGGCCAGGTCGTCCGGCGTGAAAGGACGCTTGTACGAGAAGTCGTAGTAGAACCCGTTGTCGATCACCGGGCCGATGGTCACCTGCGCGTCGGGAAACAACTCCTTGACCGCGTAGGCCAGCAAGTGGGCGGTCGAGTGGCGGATCACTTCCAGGCCGTCCGCATCCTTGTCGGTCACGATGGCGAGGTCGGAATCCTTGTCGATCAGATACGAGGTATCGACCAGCTTGCCGTCGATACGGCCGGCCAGCGCGGCCTTGGCCAGGCCGGCGCCGATATTGGCGGCGACCTGTGCCACTGTCACCGGGCCATCGAATTGGCGTTGCGAACCATCGGGAAGACGAACTGAAACCATTTAGCACTCCATGTCGGCAGCCGCGCTGCCTTGCCTGATTAGGGTATTGATGTCGAAATGACGGACGAAAAAAAACGCGGACCAGCCGCGCTTTTTCAGAAAACGAAAAAGAACCCGACTAGCGTCGCGCAAAAAACTCGGTGGTAGTTCGCGGTGTCATAACCGGTTTGCCTTTCTCGCTCTTACAGAATGTTGTGGATCCATCGCCATGCCGCATTGCCGCCTTTTCAACTTTCCAGGACGACAGCCAGCGCAAGCCGAAATTATAGCAAATTAATTTATCCGCCCCACCGGATCTTCCTTTTGCCGCGGTCAACATGGATAACAGAAAAACAACACTGTTTCCAAGTACGCGCAGTCACATGCAGACGAAACTATCGATCACGCCGCCTCCCGGCAGGAGGATCACGCAAAAAACCGGCCGCCTGACTCGCCTTACAAATGCAAATATGCCGCCAACGAGCCACGTGTCATCAATTTATCCCCATCCTCATGCTAGGATTTCGATGGATTATGGAGAATCGCATCATGGCAAACGAACGCAATTGCATCGAACACCCTACCGTCATCAACAACGTTGAATACACGCTGCAAAGCCGCACCGTGGAACTGGACGACGGCATGCGCCACCAGGAATACCGGGTGCTGCTCAACGGCGACGAAATCAAATCGTGGACGCGCGGCGACATCCTCCCCTATTTCGGGCTCAAACAGGATTAACGCCGCCCTTTCGACACACCGAACCGGCGCGCACATGAAAAACGGCATCCATCAGGATGCCGTTTTTCATTCAAGGGGAAATACCTTTTCCGCTTATGTCTTTTCCAGATTGGCGCGCCGCGCCAGAATCTTTTCGATCTTTTCCTTCAAAGTCGCCGCATTAAAAGGCTTGACGATATAACCATCGGCGCCCGACTGCGCGGCCTCGACGATATTCTCCTTCTTGGCCTCCGCGGTAATCATCAGCACCGGCAGATGGCTCAGCGACGGCGTCGAACGGATCTTCTTGAGCAGCGTCAAGCCGTCCATTACCGGCATGTTCCAGTCGGTAAGCACAAAAGTCACCGGCAAGGCGCCCGCCTCCAGCACCTTCATGGCAGAAGAACCGTCATCGGCCTCGACAATCTTGCTGTACTCCAACTCTTTCAGCAATCCGCTAACGATGCGCCGCATTGTTGAAAAGTCATCAACCACGAGGAAATACTGATCATCTGCAGCCATAGGTAATCGAACGCCTGTAATAAAGATAAAACCTGAAGAGAAAGAGCAAGAAAAAACTTAGCCTCAAGTTTAAAACATTTTTAAAAAGTTTCCGCAATACAGCAAAATAATAATCACCAATATTTACATCAGCATGAACTGCAAGCGCGCCATCCGGCAGCCAATCTCATGCGCCAGGCCAATACCCAAGCCGGCCTTGCACCCCTCCGGCCGCACGCATCCCACGCGAAGCAAACATACACGCCGAATCAAAAACCAGGGAAAAGTAAAAACGGAGGGCGGAAAACAAAAATGGAAGCCGCGAACGCGCTTCCATTTCAGTTTGACTTCGCTGCCCAACTCGACTGAACCATCAGAAGAATTGGTAGGCACGATTGGACTCGAACCAACGACCCCTACCATGTCAAGGTAGTGCTCTAACCAGCTGAGCTACGCGCCTAACGAAGAAGCGAGATTATAGGTGGCTTTTTAAAATTTGCAAAGGGGTAAAAGAAAAAACCTGAAATATTTTTCTCATCCGGCCATGCCTTTGCGCACCACGGCGACGGAACTGCCAACGCGCATGCATGCGCGCGGGCAGTTCCGGCCCACTTCCCTGCACACATCTATTGCCGCTTCACCTCAATGACGCCCTTTACCTCCCGAATCACCGCCAAGGCCTTCTGCAGTTGTTCGGTCGAAGCGATTTCGGCGGTAAAGGCCATGCGCGCATGGCCGCGCGCGCTTTGCGTGCTCACGCCGATCACATTGATTTTGTCGCGCAGGAAGATATCCGAAATATCGCGCAGCAAGCCCTGCCGGTCATTGGCCAGCACAAAGATATCGACCGGATAGACCGTATCCTTGGCCGGCGCTCCCCAGGTCGTCTGGATCACGCGCTCAGGCGCATGGGAACTCATCTCGGCGAAGTTCTTGCAGCTCGCGCGGTGGATCGACACGCCCTTGCCGCGCGTGACGAAACCGGCGATCGGATCCGGCGGCGCCGGCTTGCAGCAGCGTGCCAGTTGGGTCAGCAAACCATCCGTGCCAACCACCAGCACGCCGGACTTGGCGCCTTGCACGATGCTCGATGCGCGGCTCTTGCGGGTAATCGCAGCCTCGTCGTCGATCTCCGGCTTCTTGGCTTCGGCGTCGTGCAGCGCCTGCTCGACGTGGCGCAGGCTGAACTCATCCTTGCCCAGCGACAGGCACAGGTCATCCACCTTGGCGAAGCCCAGTTTCTGGGCCAGTTCTTCCAGGTTGACCGCGGTCTTGCCCTCGCGCTGCAAGGTCTTTTCCAGCAGGCCGCGGCCCACCGACAAGGTCTCTTGCTGCTCGATCGCATTGAACCAGGCGCGCACCTTGGAACGGGTGCGCGAGCTCGCCGCATAACCCGGACTCAACCAGTCGCGCGACGGCCCGACGCCCGGGCCGCTCTTGACGGTAATGATCTCCACCGTCTGGCCGTTCTTCAACGGCGTGTTCAGCGGCACCATCACGCCATCCACCCGCGCGCCGCGGCAACGGTGGCCGACATCGCTGTGCAAGTGGTAGGCGAAATCGATCGGCGTGGCGCCGTTGGGCAGCTCGATCACCCGCGCCTGCGGCGTCAACACATAGATGCGTTCGTCAAGCGTGGTCGCCTTGAGTTTTTCCACCCAGTCGCGGCGTACCTCATCCTGGTCCACCACGGCGTCGGTGACCTCGGATTTCCAGGCCAGCAGCTGGCGCAGCCACGCGATTTTCTCGTCGTACTTTTGCGCGGAGAAATTTGAACCGCCGCTTTCCTTGTAACGCCAGTGCGCCGCCACGCCGTATTCGGCAAAATGGTGCATCTCATGGGTACGGATCTGCACTTCCAGCGCCCGGCCGTCCTCGGCCACCACGACCGTGTGCAAGGACTGGTAGCCGTTTTGCTTGGGGCGGGAAATATAGTCGTCGAACTCCTCGGGAATCGGCGTCCAGATATCGTGCACGATGCCCAGCACCGTATAGCAGGTCTTGACGTCGTCGACGATCACCCGGAACGCGCGCACATCATAGAGCTCCGAAAAGTCGATCGCCTTGCCGCGCATCTTGTTCCAGATGCTGTAAATGTGCTTGGGCCGGCCGCTGACTTCGGCCTTGATATCCTGCGATGCGAGCTCCGAGCGCAAACGGGCGATCGCGCTGGCCACGAACTGTTCGCGCTCTAGCCGCTTCTCTTCCAGCATCTTGGCGATGCGCTTGTAGGTGGCCGGCTCCAGGAAGCGGAAAGACAAGTCTTCCAGCTCCCACTTGAGCTGCCAGATGCCAAGCCGGTTGGCCAGCGGCGCATAGAGATCGAAGGTTTGGCGCGCGTATTGGCGGCTGCTCTCGTTTTCCTGCTTGGTCTCGGCAAAATAGCGCAAGGTCGCCACGCGGGAAGCCAGGCGCACCAGTACGGCACGCATGTCGGAAGCCATCGCCAGCAGCATCTTGCGCAGCGTTTCGACCTGGGCGGCGGCCTGCTGCGCGGCATTCTTCCCGCGCAGGACTTCCTGCTGCGGCGGCTGGAAGGTCAGGCTATGGAAACGCATCAGCTGGCGCACGCTGCCGACCAGGTCGGCAGTTTCCTTGCCGAAGCGCTCTTCCCACTTTTCTTCCAGCCCGGGATGCAGCATCTGCGCTTCGAACAGCAGCCCGGCAATGCGCGTCTGCGCGTCCGCATTCAAGGCGGTCAGCACCGACGCCACCGAGAACACGAACTGCAGTGCGTTCTGGCCCGACAGGATCTGCTTATCCGCATACAGGGGCTCGACCTCGGCCAGCGCCTGCGCCACGCGCGCGGCATCGTCGGCCCCCAGACCGGCGGTGATCGCTGCCAGGCCTTCGCCCGGTATGGTTGCCACTGAAACCATGGCTGCTTACTTCTGGGCCGCGACGATGATGATTTCCACCAGCAGTTCGGGACGGGCCAGCTTGGCTTCAACCGTGGCGCGCGGGGGCGCATTGCCTTGCGCGACCCACTCGTCCCACACCGCGTTCATGCCGGCGAAGTCCTTCACGTCGGCCAGGTAGATCTGGCACGACAGGATCTTGCTCTTGTCGCTGCCGGCTTCGGCCAGCAGGCGGTCGATGTGGCCCAGCACCTCGCGGGTCTGCCCTTCGATATTCTGGGCCGTGTCTTCGGCGATCTGGCCGGCCAGATACACGGTGCCGTTATGGATGGCGACTTCGGAAAGGCGCTTTCCGACATGCAGGCGTTGTACAGACATGTGACTTCCTTTATGCGTTATTGCTGTTACAGGTAAAGATGAATCGTGCCGGGAAAAGCGGAGAACTCAGCCCAGCAGGAACTGTTTGGCGATCTCGATCTGGTCCGCATGCATGAAGGTGGGCGCATGGCCCACATCAGGCAATTCGACCAGACGGGCCCTTGGTCCGCGCTGCGTCATGGCTTGCGCTACATCAGGCAGCAACAGGTCGGAATGCGCGCCGCGCACCAGCAAGGTTGGGCAGCGGATGGCATCGTATGCGGCCCACAGCATCTGCTCGGCCACGGTGGCGGCTTCGGGCGTGGTCAGCTTGAACGGTACCGCCAGCGACAGGTCGTAGTGGCGAATCCACTTGCCGTCGTCGTTCTGGCGCAGCACGTCGCTGGCCAGCTTGTGCCATTCCTCCTCGCTGTGCGCGCCGAAGCTGGCCGAGATGGTGCGGATGTATTGCGCGGCTTCGCCGAAGCTGTCGAAACGCACATCCTGGCCGATGTACTCGCCGATGCGCGCCAGCGCGGAACCGTTGATGGAGGGGCCGATGTCATTGAGCACCAGGCGGCGGATGGGATTGTCCGGCAACGACGCCAGGCCCATGCCGATCAGGCCGCCCATGGAAGTGCCGAACCAGTCGACAATCTCCGCATCCAGGCGCGCCAGCAAGGTCACCATGTCGCTGATGTATTGCGGCACCGTGTAATACTGCGGATCGCGCAAGCGCCCGGAACGGCCGCGTCCGACCACGTCGGGACAGACGACCCGGTAGGTGTCGCACAGCTCGCGCGCCATGCGGTCGAAGTCGTCCGACACGCGCGTGACGCCATGCACGCACACCAGCACGTTGGGGTTGCGGGGATCTCCCCATTCCTTGTAGGCCATCGTGTGCAGCCCGCCGGGAGAAATGCACTGCACCGTCTTCACTACTGCTTCTGTCATCGTCGCGGCCCTCATGATCAATGAAGGCTCCATTTTACTCTCTCGCCGCGGCTTGCCGGATGCGAGGCCCGATGGAAGCGGATCGGAAACGGCTCGCGCCTCCGCGCTCGATGGCGCCGGCTGACAAAGGAGGAAATGGAAGTCTGGAATCCCGCTGACCGGGTTGCGGAACAGTGCCGCATTGGTGCCTGAGACCGGAATCGAACCGGTACGCCCCCTCGCGGGTAAGCGGCGGATTTTAAGTCCGCTGTGTCTACCAATTTCACCACTCAGGCGTGTGGAAACGGCGCTGGCCGCCGAAAAAGGATCGCATTATAGCAGCGAGTCGCCGCAGTTCCGCTGATTGTTTTGCCGGACCACGAATAAAACCGCCCGTCGGCAAAGACGGCTGCCTGACACCGGCTTGGCCGCCGGATGCGAGGCAAGCGAGCAGGACGATCAAGAAAGAGGTAGCCGATGAAGAACCCGGTTATCGGGAATCATGGAGACACGCCCGTCAGCGCTTGAGCAATTCCAGCGCATCTTCGGCCACGCTGCGCAAATTGGTAATGGTGGCATTGAGGGCGGCCAGCTCGGCCGCCGTAGGTGGCTGATCCATGCCGTTCTTGACAAGGGATGCCTTGATGATGGTGGCTGCCATTTGCCAGGCAGCCTTGTTGTGCGCATCAATCAATTCCTTCTGGATGCGCTCCAATTCCACTTTCTGATTTTTATCCATTGCTATCTTTAACAAGGAAGTTATTCGAATCCGTCCGGGTCGCGGGCAGATTCACGATAGTTCTGATGGAAAACGATACCATTGAATTATTAGGCCTTACTAACAGCACGGTAATTTCATAAGCGATTTTACGCATGCAAGCCGGAATTTGGCGAGGCATTTCGACATTCCCGCCAAATGGCAGAACTCATTGCAACAACAGGCATGAGATGCGTTCTGATTTCCGTGCGCCTCCGATGCCTAAAATGCAGCGCCGGAACACATCAATGCCCTGCCGTTTGCAGCCCCGCCACCAGCTCTCGCGTCAGCTCTGCTGCCGGGATCTCTTTACATCCGTCTGCGTTCTGTCCCGCCCACATCGAAGTGAAATCGTCGCGCCCGGCAGCCTCGGCCTTGGCGCGCAAAGGAGCGATGCCCGACGTCGCCAACGGGAATGCCGGCGCTTCCGCACTGATCGGCCCCAGCTCGCGCATCGCACGGTTGACGATGCCGCGCGCGGGACGTCCGGTAAACAAATTGGTCAAGGCCGTATGGCGCGCGCGTTCGCTCTTCAACGCGGCGCGATGCAGTGCGCCGGTAATCGCTTCCGGACACAGCATGTAGGCAGTGCCGACTTGCACGCCGGCCGCGCCCAGCGCCATGGCCGCCGCCACGCCGTTGGCGTCAGCAATGCCGCCGGCGGCAATCACGGGCAGTTTCACGGCGCGGGCGATCTGCGGCACCAGGCAAAATGTCCCGACCTGGGTCGTCAGGTCGTCGGAAAGAAAAATGCCGCGATGGCCGCCTGCCTCCACGCCTTGGGCAATGATGGCATCGACGCCGCGTTCGGCCAGCCACTTCGCCTCTTCCACCGTGGTGGCCGAAGCGATGATGCGCGCACCCCAGCTGCGCAGCCGCTGCATCAGCTCCGGCGCCGGCAGCCCGAAATGGAAACTGACCACCTTGGGCTTGAATGCCTCCAGCAAATCGGCCACCGCCGGGCTGAACGGCTGGCGGCCGGGGCCTGCGGCAATGGACGAGGCATCGATGCCGAACTCTTCATAATATGGAGACAAGGCCCTGCGCCAACGCTCCTCGTGGACGGCATCGGGCTCAGGATTGGTGTGGGCGAAAAAATTGACGTTGTAGGGCTTATCCGTGGCCGCGCGCAGCTTGCCGAGCTCCTCGGCCAGCGCCGCTGGCGCCAGCATGGCGCCAGGCAGGGAGCCGAGCGCGCCGGCGTTGGATACGGCCGCCGCCAGCCCATGCAGTTGAACGCCGGCCATCGGCGCCTGGATCAATGGATGTTCGATGCCGAAGAGAGTTTGCAATGAATTCATAGGATGCGCCCGAGGATTGTTTGGCGAGCTCTGCAGAAAAAGCGCTTGAGAAGCGCTTATCCGGCGCGCCGACAGACATGATGCCAAACAGGATAGCAGGCCTGGCGCGCAATCGCAGCATCCGGCGCGGCGGCAAAACGCTGCAAACAAGTGGAAAGCGCGCACATGCACGGCAGATCGCCATCGTTTCTGGCGCTTACGGCTCCGTTACCGATATTTACGAACTCTTCGAACCCGTCGCGCATCGAATCCCTTACAATTCAGGCCACCTGTTGTCGGAGATTTGTTGCATGCCCCGCCCGCGCTTTCCTTATCCCCTGCTCCTGATTGCCGTGTTCTCTTTGGGCCTGTCGGCCTGTTCCACCGACAAGGCCGCGTTCTACCACCAGGAAGAATTCAGCGACACCAGCGCCTTCTCGCGCAGTTTCCCCGGCACCGAAAAGGCGGTCTGCGAAGCGGCGCGCCGGGCGTTGCTGGGCCAGGGCTATGTCATCAGCAAGACCACCGAAAACACCATGGATGGCAACAAGAGCTTCCAGCCGGCCAGCGACAAACATATGGAAATCGCGTTCCATGTCGTGTGCGCCTCCAATGGCAACGGCAAAAGCTCGACCATGTTCGTCAGCGCCACCCAGGATGGGTTCGCCTTAAAGAAGAGCAACACCTCCGCCAGTCTTGGCGTGGGCGTGCTAGGGTCGGTCTCGATGCCTTTCGGCTCCAGCGACGATTCCCTGGTGCGGGTCTCCAGCGAAACCATTCGCTCCCCCGATTTCTATGACCGTTTCTTCGGTGCGGCCGAGCGTTACCTGCTGGTCGATACCGAAGAAGACGATCAGGCGCAACCGAAAAAATAGCCGCTCAGGCGGCCGGCATCGGTAAAATCAGGTGATGAAGACAATAAAAATGGCGGCCCGGGCCGCCATTTTTGATAGGCTGGATCATTGCAGACCCAGCCGTCCTGCCGCACATCAACGATGCCAGTACGGAGGCGGCGGCGGACGGTGCCAATGACGATGGCGGCGATAGTAGTCGCGCTCGACATACACCGGCGCAGGCTGGACATATACCGGCTGCGGAGCTGCGTAATAGGCGCCCGGAACGCCGATATTCACGCCGATCGAGACATGCCCGGCCATGGCCGGCGCGGCGGACAGGCCGGCCACTGCCGCGATGGCAAACATGCCGGCAATCATGGGAATCGACTTTTTCACGATAGCTCCTTTATCCATTCTGAAATACGTATCCAGAATATATGCTCCGGCGCGATGCCCTGCTAGAGAAAAGGCGTAATGTTTGTAAGCAAATGCTTCACAAGCATCAGGAAAATTAACACCAGGCAATCCGATCCGGCGCGCAGCGGGCTGGTTGGCCGCTGCGCGCCGGATCGTGGCCCAATCAGGCCGCGTTCAACGACGGCTTGGCGCCTTCGGCAGCCCTGATTTCTGCCAGTTTGGCGACAGTCGTCGCGCAAGCATGGGCCGCTTCGCGTCCCTTGACCAGGAAATGCTCATGGAAGAAGGTTTGATGCTCGCCATGCGAATGGAAATGATGCGGCGTCAATACCGCCGAGAAAACCGGCACTTCGGTTTCCAGCTGGACTTGCATCAGCGCCGAGACCACCGACTGGGCGACGAAATCATGGCGATAAATACCGCCGTCGACGACCAGGGCGCTGGCAACTACGCCCGCATACTTGCCGCTCTTGGCCAGGACCTTGGCATGCAACGGGATTTCAAAAGCCCCCGGCAGCTCGAAGAAATCGATGCTGTCGGCGGGCCAGCCCAGCCTGGCGATTTCCTCGGTGAAGGCAATGCGGCACTGGTCGACGATCTCCTTGTGCCAGCTGGCCTGGACAAAGGCGATGCGCTTGCCGTGGTCGGCATGGCCGAAAGAAAAACGCGGATGGGGGATGGCGTGGGACGCGGTTTGCGATACTGCTTGAGGTGCGGCTTGAGATGTGGCTTGAGACACGGTTCAGGACTCCTGTTCGATGAATAAACAGGGCGTGGGAATGCGCGGCCGCACGCGCTGCGCGCGTGCGCGGTATCGCGCATCCCGTTCTCTTTCATCCGGACTGTGACCGTCGGCCCCGGGATCGCACCAGGTCTGCTGACCCCGGCGCCGAAAGGAATCGGCATGCCGGGCGCTCGCGGGCTACATGCCAGCGCCGTACAGGCGTCGCATGATCACCGCCGGTGGGGAATTACACCCCGCCCCGAGAACTTGTTGCCGCGCCTCGGGCGCAAACCCTATCGGCGCGGCAAACGGGACTTTATCATGGCCTGGCGAATGCTGCAGAGCGCCATGGATCTTGGCCACCGGCTCCTGCGCGCCCGCCAGTCCGCCGGACTCAGGCGCCCTGCCCCAGCGCCCCCAGCATGCCGCGGGCAATCTCGCGCTCGCCCATGATTACCTGGTTGGCGCCGTGCTTCTCAAGATGCTCGATTTCGGCATCGGAATGGGCCCGCGCCACCACCTGCAGGCTAGGATTGGCGGCACGCGCATGCTCGATCAACTGGCCGGCTTCGAATACATCGGGAATGGCTACCAGCAGCCAGCGCGCGCGTTCGATAGCGGCCGGCTCCAGCAGATCGGCCTGCGCGCCATTGCCATACAACACCGGGATGCCTTCGGCGCGCAAGGCTTCGACATTCTCGATCTGCGCCTCGATCACCACGAAGGGCCTGCCCTGGGCCCGCAATTGCTCGCCAATGCCACGTCCGACGCGGCCGTAACCGACCAGCACCACATGGCCTTCGAGATCGACTGCCTGCTGTGCCGCTTCGGCCGGCGCCTCGACGCCCTCGCGGGCTTCCAGACGCGCCTTGAGGCGGTCCAGCAGCGAAAACAGCAGCGGGTTGATAAGGATGGAAAGAATCGCGCCGCCCAGGATCAGGTCGCGCGCCATCGGCGACAGCAGGTCCAGCGAGATGCCCAGCGTCGCCAGGATGAAGGAGAATTCGCCGATCTGCGCCAGACTGGCGGAGATGGTCAGCGCAGTCGACATCGGGTGGCCGAAAATACGCACGATCAGCAATGCCGCCAGCGATTTGCCGACCACGATGATCAGCACGGTGGCCAACACCAGCAACGGTTCGCGCAGCAATATCGACGGGTCGAACAGCATGCCCACCGAGACGAAGAACAGCACCGCGAAAGCGTCGCGCAACGGCAATGACTCCTCCGCGGCGCGGTGGCTGAGTTCGGACTCCGACAAGATCATGCCGGCGAAGAAAGCGCCCAGAGCGAACGATACCCCGAACACATACGCCGAACCCAATGCAAACCCGAGCGCGATCGCCAGCACCGCCAGGCGAAACAGCTCACGCGAGCCGGTATCGGCAATCCGCTCCAGAACCCACGGAATCACCCGGCGCCCCACGATCAGCATCACCGCCACGAAGGCCACCACCTTGCCCAGCGTCATGCCCAGCGTCAGCAGCAAGGCATTGCCGCTCATGGCCTCGCCCTTGCCGCCGAGGATGCCGCTCAACGCCGGGATCAGCACCAGCGCCAGCACCATCGCGATGTCTTCCACGATCAGCCAGCCCACGGCAATGCGCCCGCGCTTGGTTTCCACCAGGCGCCGCTCCTGCAGCGCCGTCAGCAACACCACCGTGCTGGCCACCGACAAGGCCAGGCCGAACAGGAATCCCTCCCCGACCGGCCATCCCAGCGCCCATCCCAACCCCATGCCAAGCAAGGTGGCGATGGCGATCTGCGCCACGGCGCCGGGAATGGCGATGTTCTTTACCGAGAGCAGGTCCTTGAGCGAAAAATGCAGGCCGACGCCGAACATCAGCAGGATCACGCCGATCTCGGCCAGCTCCTGCGCCAGGTCGGCGTCGCCGACGAAACCCGGCGTGAACGGGCCGATCGCGATACCGGCGACCAGGTAGCCGATCAGCGGCGGCATCTTGAAACGATTGGCCAGGGTGCCGAAAATGAACGCCAGCACCAGGCCACCGACAATGGTGGCGATCAGCGGGGTGTGATGAGGCATCAGTCAATGGTCCTTTCGAGGTGGATGATTTGAATTGTTTTTTGGAACGGCAGCACAAAAGACGGCAGAGACTGCACCGGCGACGGCCTAAAGACTATCACGGACGCCTCCGGCCCTCCGCACGGCGCATGGCGCGACGCCGTGCGGACGGCAGCGCCGATCAACGGCGCGCCTGCAACGCGGCGATGCGCGATGCCAGCGGCGGGTGGCTGGAGAACAGGCCCAGCCACGACTCGCGGCCGGAAATGCCGGATGCCTGCAGGTTCTGCGGCAAGCCGTCAGGCTGCATGCCGCCCAGGCGGCGCAAGGCATTGATCATCGGCGCATTGGAACCCATCAGGGCAGCGGCGCCGGCGTCGGCGCGGAATTCGCGCTGGCGCGAAAAATACATGACGATGACGCTGGCCAGGATGCCGAACACAATCTCGCAGACGATCACGGTCACCATGTAGCCGATGCCCGGCCCGGACTGCTCGCTGTTGCGGCGCAAGGCCGAGTCGACGAAATACCCGACCACGCGGGCGATGAACATGACGAAGGTATTGACCACGCCCTGGATCAGCGTGAGCGTGACCATGTCGCCATTGGCGATGTGCGCCACTTCGTGCGCCAGCACCGCCTCGACCTCCTCCTTGGTCATCCCCTGCAGCAGGCCGCTGGACACCGCCACCAGTGAATTGCTTTTGCTGGCGCCGGTGGCGAAGGCATTCGGCGGGCCGTCATAGACAGCGACTTCCGGCATCGGCAACCGGGCGCGGGTGGCCAGGCTTTGGACGGTATTGACCAGCCACAGTTCAGTGGAATTTTGCGGCTGCTCGATCACGCGCGCGCCGGTCGACCACTTGGCGATCGTCTTGGACATGAGCAGCGAGATAAAGGAGCCGCCAAAGCCGATCAGCGCACAGAACGCCAGCAGCATGCCGAAATTCATGCCATTGGCGGTCAGGTAGCGATTGATGCCGAGCAGGCTGGCGGTAAAGCTCAACACCAGCATCACGGCAAGGTTGGTGACGAGGAACAGGATGATGCGTTTCATGGTTTTTCCCGATTGAATGATGATGCGCCCGCTCCCGTGCGGAATGGGCGGCAGACGAAACCATGCGCAGGCGCGCCGGCGGCACAGCCGCCGCGCACGCCGTCAGCGCACGAAAAATGAAATCAGGCTAATGGGGGCGGACGCAACTGGTCGCGCAGGAAGGACAGCCAGCCCGACGGGGCCGTGAAGAGATGGGGGAACGGTTGCCAGGAGGCGTCCGGCGTGGCAATGCGCGCCGGCATGGTATGGTCTTCGCTCTCCGCCTGGGGGGCGGGGAAATCGCCGTCCTCGTCGCCGAGGCCCGGCTGGTCGGCGGCAGAGACGGAGACAGCCGGTTGCGGCAATTCCGCCGCCAGCACGGCCCCCATGGCAACGGCGAGCATGTCCTGTACCGCATCGGCCGCCGGGGCGATGCCGTCCGCAATAGAACCGGAGGAACCGTGGGAGCCGGGCAATGCCGCCGCCCCCGGTTCCCACGCGCAACGTTGCTCCTGCCCGCCGGCAATTGCCGGCGGCAGGTCGCCAACCGTCGCCGCCAGCAATTGCAGCGGGAGCAGGAAGGTCAGCAGCAGTAACAGCAATCGTCGCATCGTTTCGTTGTTGGAAAAGGAATCATGCCAGGCTATCAACAGGCCTGCGGCAGCCCGGCATTATACGCAAATGCGCGCCGATCCTGAGCGGGCCTGTCCCCCGGATGAAAAGTTACTCACAGAAGCTGTGAACAAGTCTGTGGACAAGCAGTTATCGGGTATCGGACATCCTTTCACGGCAAGGGTTTCCAATAATTTGCCCGTAATTTGGACACGCCGGCGGATAAAACTGCGGCGCCGCAAAAGATGCCATTTTGTCATGCCAGCCCCCTCTCCTCGGCGCGGCATGGCGCAAGCGTCGGCGCCGGCCCACAAAAAAGGAGGCCCGAAGCCTCCTTGCTTGTGCGGCCAGATGCGCGCCTGGTCAGCAGCAGCGCCCCACCCGCCCTTTCCCGCCGTAGCGCGCTTCCTGCCTTTCGCGGAAGAACTCCTCATAACTCATCGCGCATTGGTCGGGATGGGCATGCTTCACGTGGGCAACGTAATTGTCGTACTCCGGCATGCCGACCATCAGGTTCAGCGTGCGGCCGGCCTGGCGACGCCAGGCCAGCAGTTGCGCGAGCGCTCCCGAGATTTTCATGGCCGGGCTCCTGTCACGGTTGCACGGCAGCTGCCGGCAGGGATTCATACGGCGCTTCCCGCACGCTGGGCTGACTGGCCGCACGCGCCTTGAGCACAGTGCGGATGCCGAACACCAGCACGCTCACCATCACCAGCATGAACATCGCCGCCAGGCCGGCATCGATGTAATCGTTGAAGATCACCTGGCGCATCTGTTCGATCGACTTGGCCGGCGCCAGCAGCTTGCCTTCGTCCAGCGCGGCCTGGTACTTGGCGGCATGCGCCAGGAAACCGACGCGCGGATTGTCGTCGAACACCTTCTGCCAGCCGGCCGTCAGGGTGCATGCCAGCAGCCACACGGTCGGCGCCACCGTCACCCAGGCGAAGCGGTCGCGCTTCATCTTGAACAGCACGCAGGTGGCCAGGACCAGCGCGATGCCTGCCAGCATCTGGTTCGAGATGCCGAACAGCGGCCACAGGGTATTGATGCCGCCCAGCGGATCGACCACGCCCTGGTACAGGAAGTAACCCCAGCCGGCCACGCACAGGCCGGTGGCGATCAGGCTGGCGGCCCACGAGTCGGTGCGCTTCATCGGCGGGATGAAGGCACCCAGCAGGTCCTGCAGCATGAAGCGGCCGGCGCGCGTGCCCGCATCCACCGCGGTCAGGATGAACAGCGCTTCGAACAGGATGGCGAAGTGGTACCAGAACGCCATCATCGCCTCGCCGGTCACGCCGGAGAGGATCTGCGCCATGCCGACCGCCAGCGTCGGCGCGCCGCCGGCGCGCGAGATGATGGTGTGCTCGCCGACCGCCTGCGCGGTGTGGGTCAGCATCTCGGGCGTGATGTGGAAGCCCCATTGCGAAATCACCTGGGCCACATTCTCCGGCGTGGTGCCGATCAGCGCGGCCGGGCTGTTCATGGCGAAGTAGATGCCCGGCTCGATGCAGGAAGCGGCGATCAGCGCCATGATGGCGACGAAGGATTCCATCAGCATCGCGCCATAGCCGATGAAGCGCGCGTGCTTTTCATTTTCCAGCAGCTTGGGCGTGGTGCCCGAGGAGATCAGCGCATGGAAACCGGAGACGGCGCCGCAGGCGATGGTGATGAACAGGAACGGGAACAGCGAGCCCGACCACACCGGGCCGCTGCCATCGATGAAGCGCGTGACCGCGTGCATCTTCAGGTGCGGGGCGATGAACACGATGCCCAGCGCCAGCGCCGCGATGGTGCCGATCTTGAGGAAGGTCGAGAGATAATCGCGCGGCGCCAGCAGCAGCCACACCGGCAGCACCGAGGCGACGAAACCGTAGCCGATCAGCATCCAGGTCAGTTGCTTGCCGTCGAAGGTGAACATGTGGCCCAGCGCCGGATGCTCCTGCACATACTGGCCGCCGACGATGGCCAGCATCAGCAGCACGAAGCCGATCCACGACACCTCGCCGATGCGGCCCGGACGGATGTAGCGCGAATACACGCCCATGAACAGCGCGATGGGAATGGTCGCCGCCACGGTGAAGGTGCCCCAGGGCGACTCGGCCAGCGCCTTGACCACGATCAGCGCCAGCACCGCCAGGATGATCACCATGATCATGAAGGCGCCGAACAGCGCGATCACGCCCGGCACCTGGCCCAGCTCGGACTTGATCAGGTCGCCCAGCGAGCGGCCGTCGCGGCGGCTGGAGATGAACAGCACCATGAAATCCTGCACCGCGCCGGCGAACACCACGCCGGCCAAAATCCACAACATGCCCGGCAGGTAACCCATCTGTGCGGCCAGCACCGGTCCCACCAGCGGGCCGGCGCCGGCAATGGCGGCGAAATGATGGCCGAACAGCACGTATTTGTTGGTCGGCACGTAATCCAGGCCGTCGTTGAACTTGTAGGCCGGCGTCATGCGCTGGCCGTCCAGCCCGAGTACCCGCTCGGCGATGAACTTGCTGTAGAAGCGGTAGGCGATCAGGTAGACGCACACCGAGGCCACCACCAGCCATACCGCGTTGATCGATTCGCCGCGCTGCAACGCAACGTAGGCGCATGCACATGCGCCTGCCAGGGCCAGCGCGAGCCAGCCCAGCCTGGAAATAGTCCGGTTCATTGTTCTCCTCCCGCGAAGGGGATCTTGGTGATAGGAATGTTTTATTGTGTGTTTGCCTTGGCGCGTCCCGTCCTCGAACGGGCGTTTCTCGCACTGGCGGGAACGCGGTGGATGCCACCGTTTTGTCCTCGTTCTGCGGCGTAAAAAATATTCGAGAAACGGGCAGTAGTATTCGATATCGATGGCCGGCCCCACAAGCGCAGGACTACGCAGAGCCTCTACGTAGAATTACCGAGAACGGCATCGAATCGACCTCCATTCCTGTGGAAAACGTGGCGCCGGGGCCGCTCCGGCGTTGCAAATGCGCCTTCTTTTCGACGAATGTGAAAAAGCATTCGGTAGAATCGCGTCATGAAACTGCGCCAGAAAATCATCTTCCTCGCCATTGTCCCGCTGTGCCTGGCCATTGCCGCCATCGCACTGGTGGTGCGGCACCAGGCAGTGGAACTGGGGCGCCAGCAGCGCGCTTCGATCGAAGCCGCCTATCTGGCCAGCAAGAATGCAGAGCTCAAGCACTATGTGGATCTGGCCATCCACGCGGTCAGCCACCTTTACAGCACCGGCCGCAGCGATGAGGCGATCCGCAACGAAGCCAAGCGCATCCTGGCCGACCTGGAGTTCAGCGACGATGGCTATTTTTTCGTCTACGACCAGAACGGCCGCAACGTGATGCACCCGCGCCAACCTGAATTGGTCGGCACCGCAATGTGGGACTGGCACGACGCCTCGGGCAGCCCGACCATCCAGCACCTCATCGAGCGCGCCAACCAGGGCGGCGGCTACGAACGCTACCTGTGGCAAAAACCATCGAGCAAGAACGTCGCGCCCAAGCTCGGTTACGTGGCGGGCTTGCCGCGCTGGGGCTGGGTGATCGGCACGGGCATCTATCTCGACGATGTCGACGCGGCGCTGTCGGAGATCGACAACCAGATTTCCGGCCACGTCCACCAGACCATGCTGATGATCGCCATCATCGCGGTCTTGAGCGCGCTGGCGGTGGCCTTGTCGGGACTGCTGCTCAACATCAGCGAACACCGCGTCGCCGATGCCAAGCTGCGGCAACTGGCGCAACGGGTAGTGCGTTCCCAGGAAGACGAGCGCGCGCGCCTCTCGCGCGACCTGCATGACGGCATCAGCCAGTGGCTGGTATCGATCAAGCTGCAGATCGAAGCCGCGCTGATCCGCCTCAACGGCACGCCGGAACAGGTGCAGGCCGCGCGCGGGGCGTTTGAAAAAACCGCCGGGCAAATCAACGGCGTGCTGGCCGAAGTGCGGCGCATCTCGCACGACCTGCGCCCGGCCATCCTGGACGACCTGGGGCTGGCGGCCGCGCTGGAACACCTGTGCGGGGAATGGCGCGGAACCACCGGCGCCGACGCTGGCACGACGATCCATTTCGACGCCGAGGGCGACACCGGCCCGCTGCCGGACGTCGTCAATACCGTGCTGTTTCGCGTGACGCAGGAAGCGTTGACCAATATCGCGCGCCATGCCGGCGCCACCGAGATCACGGTGCGCCTGCACGGCGGGAAAACCTTCGTGATGCTGCAGGTGCGCGACAACGGTGCCGGCTTCAATGTCGACCAGGTCGACGACCACCCGCGGCGCGGCATCGGCCTACGCAACATGCAGGAACGCATGGAAGCCGTGGGCGGCGAACTCGCCCTGGACTCATCCCCGGCCGGCACGCAGGTCACCGCCCTGGTTCCCCGCCACTCTCCTTTTGAACGCTCCCATGCCTGACATCCAAGCGCCCGTTCCTTGCGCCACCACCCGCGTGATGCTGATCGATGACCACCCGCTGGTGCGCGACGGCTTGCGCGCCCGGCTGGAAGCGGTGCCCGGCCTGGCGGTAGTGGCCGAAGCCGGCAATGCGGAAGAAGCGCTGGCGGCCGCGGCCCAGTGCAATATCGACCTCGCGCTGATGGACATCAACATGCGCGGCACCAACGGCATCGAACTGACGGCGCAGTTCCACGCCCGCCATCCGGAGATCGCGGTGCTGATCCTGAGCATGCATGACAAGGGCGAATACGTGATGCAGTCGATCCAGGCCGGCGCCCGCGGCTACGTGCTCAAGGACGCCCCCAGCCAGGATATCGTGCAAGCCATCGAAACCGTGAAATCGGGCGGGATCTATTACAGCGCCGCACTGCTGCGCCAGCTGACCCAACCGCTGCCGGAACGCGACCTGTTGACGCTGCGCGAGCGCGAGGTGCTCAAGCATATCGCCAACGGCGAATCCAACAAGCAGATTGCGCGCGAACTCGACCTGAGCGTGCGCACCGTCGAAACCCACCGGCTCAACATCAAGCGCAAGCTCAATATCGACGGCCAGGCCGAACTGATCAAGTTCGCGGTGGAGTCGCTGCGCCTGGAAGGAAAGATCTGAGAAGGAAATATCTGAGATCGGCGGCGGCCGGAATCAGCCCGGCGCCAAGGCGTCGATCTCGAGCGTAATCAGTTCGCCGAATCCGATATCGCGCTTGTCAGCCGCGGCCCGCAGGGCGATCGCCTCCATCGCGCCGGCATCGGGCGCGGCATCGGCGCCGTGTTCGGCATGCCATGCCGCGCAGGCGCGCAGCATGCGGATCGAACCGCCGTGGCATACCGCGATGGCTTGTGCATCGCCAGCGCGACGCAGCGCATCGAAAACATCCCATACGCGCCGGGCCACCGCCAGCAGCGTCTCGCCGCCGCCGGGCGCATGGTGCAGCAGATCGCGGTTCCAGGCCTCGACTTCGGCCCAGGCGATATCGTCCCAGGCGCGCAGCTCCCACGTGCCGAAATGCATTTCCTGCAAGCCGCGATCGAGGGTGATGCTCTCGATATCCAGCGCCTGCGCCAGGGCCAGCGCCAGGTCGGCGCAGCGCTGCAAGGGGCTGGAGATAATCGGCGCTGCGCGAGGCAGCAACAGGCTGACGCGTTCACAGCACGACGCCAGCGTGTCGGGCGCCACGGCGACGTCGCTGCTGCCGTAGCAATAACTTTTGTCGAGGATGGGCGCCGGATGGCGGACCAGATGGAGTTGCATGGCTCAGTTCCCGATAAAGCCGGGAGCCACGGCCAGCGCACCCAGGTAGAAAGCGGTCTCGCTCAATTGCTGGACGGCGCCCAGGCAGTCGCCGGTATATCCGCCCAGGCGCCGGCTGAACTTGCGCGCCAGCCACGCCGTAGCGACCACGGCCAAGATGAGGCCGGCGGCGATGCGCTGCCAGGACATCAGTCCCCAATACGCCACGCCGATCACCGGCAACACGGCGAACACGGTCGCGAGCAGGAATTCGCCGCCCTTCATGTGCTGCGCCAGCGGCTTGGCCTTGCCCTCTTCGCGCACGTAATCCATCCGCCAGATCAGGCAAGTCGCCAGCCAGCGCGACAGCGGATGGGCGATGCCCAGCGCGGCCAGCAGCTGCAACGGCAGCATGGCGTTGAGCGCCACCAGCTTCAATGCCAGCAGCATGGCGATGCCGATCGCGCCATAGGCGCCCACGCGCGAATCGCGCATGATGTCCAGCGCACGCTCCCGGCTGATGCCGCCGCCCAGGCCATCGCAGACATCGGCAAAGCCGTCCTCATGGAAAGCGCCGGTCAGCCAGATGCCCGCCGCGACAGATAAAAGCACCGCCACCGCCTGCGGCCAGAACTGGGCCGCCAGCACATATACCAGTGCCGTCACCCAGGCGACGATCCAGCCGACCAGCGGGAAATAACGCGTGCAGCGCTGCAGCCAGTCCGGATGGAAACCGACCCAGCGCGGGATCGGCAAGCGCGTGAAAAACTGCAGCGCGATGAAAAACAGCCGCAGCTGATGCGCCAGGCCACGGCTGGCGGGCGCAGGATATGGTTGCCCGGACAGCGGATGCTCAGCCATTTTTGCCATTGACGCCGGCCGCGGAAAAGGTCGCCATGCTTTCCAGGAAATTCACCGCAGCGCGCAACAGCGGCAATGCCAGCGCGCTGCCGGTACCCTCGCCCAGGCGCAGGTCGAGTTGCATCAGCGGTCGGGCCTTGAGGTAGTCCAGCATACGGCGATGGCCGGCTTCGCCGGAGCAATGCGAAAACACGCAATAGTCCAGCACCTCGGGCTGCAAAGCCGCCGCGGCCAGCAGGGCCGAGGTGACGATGAAGCCATCGACCAGCAATACCATGCGCCTTTGCGCGCCACGCAGCATGGCGCCGGCAATGAAGGCGATTTCAAAGCCGCCCAATGCCGCCAGCACCTCCAATGGCGCCCTGGCATCGGCATGCCGGCGCAGGGCGCGCTCGACGACGTCGCGCTTGTGCGCGATGCCCTTGGCATCCAAGCCGGTACCGGCGCCCACGCAATCGGCGGCCGCAATCCCCGTGAAGGCAGCCATCAACGCCGCCGCCGAGGTGGTATTGCCGATGCCCATCTCGCCGAACCCGAGCGCGTCGCAGTCCAGGCCGTCGACGAAGCGCATGCCGGCCTGCAGCGCGCGTGCACAATCCTGATCGCTCATCGCCGCTTGTTCGCAGAAATTTCTGGTGCCAGGCGCCACCTTGCAGTCAACCAGGCCGAGGCGCTCGCCAAAGTCATGGTTCACCCCGGCATCGACGATATGCAATGCGCAGTCATTCTGCCGAGCGAACACGTTGATAGCCGCGCCGCCGGCCAGGAAATTCTCGACCATCTGCCAGGTCACGCTTTGGGGATAGGCGGAAATTCCTTCCGCAGTCACGCCATGGTCGCCGGCGCAAACCACGATGGCCGGCCTAGCGAGCGCCGGACGCTCACTGCGCTGGATCAGCCCGATCTGGCGCGCCAACCGCTCCAGCACGCCCAGGCTGCCTTGCGGCTTGGTCTTGTCGTCGATACGATGGTCGAGCCGCGCCGCCAACTCGGGATCGTGGATCGATGGAATGGCGGGAATCTGCATGGGATGCGGGGCCTGTCGCGGCTTGCTGCGCGACATGGCGTAGTCGAAAGAGCGACAGTATAAGAGATCGGCTCGATTCGGTGGAGCAACGGCCGGCGAGGATTGCCGGCGCCCGGCCAATCGTTGCCGGCCCCTTTCAGCGGCCGGCCGGACAACCTGCCCGCCTGGCGGCGGCCGGCAAGACATCGCTCCCATCTGGCAAAAGAGCCCATCCCGGGCTCCCTTGGATGGCCGCCGCGGCCTCCGGCGAGGTTCGCCGCTCAGCCCGACGCGCGCTCCAGCACACCGAAAATCGTGGCGGCCAGTTCATTGGCCTCGAACTTGCCGACATACGCATCCGCGCCCACGCTCTTGACGTGGTCTTCATTGGTCGAACCCGACAGCGAAGAATGGATGATCACAGGAAGACTTTTCAGGAATTCGTCGCGCTTGATGTTGCGGGTCAAGGTAAAGCCGTCCATCTCCGGCATTTCCAGATCGGTCAGCACGAAGGAAATCTTGTCCGTGATCGGCCGCCCTTCGCTGCGCGCTTCCTGCGCCATCTTCTGTATCTTGGCCCAGGCCTCGGCGCCGGTAATGTGCATCTCGAAAGGGATCTCCATGGCGCGCAGCCCCTGCTCGATCAAAGAACGCGCGACCTTGGAATCGTCCGCGGCGATGGCAACGGTGCCGGCCTTTATGCCATGCTTGCTGCCCTTGCCCAGGTTTTCCATTTTCATGTTGCGGTCGGTCGGCATGATCTCGTGCAGGATCTGTTCGACATCGAGCACCTGGGCCAGCCTGCCGGCGTCTTTATCGGCGTCCAGGCGTGCGATGCTGGTGACGAAGTTGCCGCCGGTCTTGGATTCGGCCGACAGCACCTGGCTCCATTCCAGGCGCACGATCTCATCCACCGACTCCACCGCGAAGGCTTGCGTGCTGCGCGCGTATTCGGTCACCAGCAGGATGTTGAGGCCGGTCTTGGGCACACAGCCGACCACGGCCGGCAGGTCGATCACCGATATGATCTGGCCGCGTATGTTGACCATCCCCAGCATCGGCGATTGCGTCCCCGCCGCCGTGGTGACAGGCGGCATCGGAACGATTTCGCGGATCTTGAACACATTGATGCCGAACAGTTCGGAACGCTCCCCATAGGCATCCGACCCCAAACGGAACAGCAGAAGCTCGAACTTGTTGGATGCAGTGAGATTGGTTCTTTCATCAATCTCTTTTTGAAAACTGTCCATGTTTCCCCCGAATGATATGGATAGACAGGCAACAAGCCTGAACTTGCCAATGTAGATGGGAAACCCTGCGCTGGCAATCCGGGGCATCCGCGCAGGAGGGGATATGTTGCTTTTCGTTGTCCGCACTCAAAAAATGATGCTATGCGACGTGACATTTCCTATAAACAATTTTCTGCCGCTGGACGGGGCGGCATGGATGCGTGACAACCTGGGGGATGAAACCGGAAACTCCGGAAGCAGATGTGAAAAGAGGAAGCCATCAGGCTTCCTCTTTTACAATTTGGAGCGGGAGAAGAGTCTCGAACTCTCGACCTATACCTTGGCAAGGTATCGCTCTACCAACTGAGCTACTCCCGCATGGAACCGTACTGCGTTTGCACAACCAGAGGAAGCGGGCT
Organism: Herbaspirillum sp. SJZ106; assembly: GCF_006715495.1. Taxonomy (GTDB): domain Bacteria; phylum Pseudomonadota; class Gammaproteobacteria; order Burkholderiales; family Burkholderiaceae_D; genus Herbaspirillum. The sequence continues at coordinate 74,538 of NZ_VFNI01000004.1, read as the reverse complement.
TCCTCCTTGAAATCTGGAGCGGGAGAAGAGTCTCGAACTCTCGACCTATACCTTGGCAAGGTATCGCTCTACCAACTGAGCTACTCCCGCATGGAGTTTTGGAGGCGGGGGTCGGGATCGAACCGGCGTAGACGGCTTTGCAGGCCGCTGCATAACCACTTTGCTACCCCGCCTTGGGGACACGCATACTACCTAAAACGCGCGTTGTTTGCAAACGACTTCTTTGCAAACATCTTATCGACTGATCCAACCTTCATTGCGACCACATCGCTGATGCGTGCGCGCCTCGTACAATAAAAAAAGGAAGCTTTTTTAGGCTTCCTTTTTTCCAAGTAACCTGGAGCGGGAGAAGAGTCTCGAACTCTCGACCTATACCTTGGCAAGGTATCGCTCTACCAACTGAGCTACTCCCGCATCGACAACAGAACGCTATTATAGGACGCGCTCTGAAATTGTCAACTATCAATTACTATTTTCATGCACCTTCTTGATGAGCGGCATCGCCTTGCGCAAATAGTAGAGCATCGACCACACCGTCAGCACCGCCGCGATGAACAGCAGGATGGCGCCCCACAGCCGCGTGTCGACCACCCCCAGCAGCGTATCGTAGTAGAGCAGCATGGGGATGGCGAGCATCTGCGCGGTGGTCTTGATCTTGCCCAGCGAACTCACCGCCACCGACTTGGAGGCGCCGATCTGGGCCATCCATTCGCGCAGCGCCGAAATCGCGATCTCGCGGCCGATGATGATGAAAGCGATGATGGGATGGACCCGGCCCAGATGCACCAGCACCAGCAAGGCGCCGGTCACCATCAGCTTGTCGGCCACCGGATCGAGGAAGGCGCCGAACGCCGAAGTCTGGTTCCAGCGGCGCGCGAGAAAACCATCGAACCAGTCGGTCAGCGCGGCAACGATGAACACGATGGTGGAGGCGATGCCTTGCTCAAAGCGGTTCAGGCCGATTTCCGGCAGGTAGAACACGCCGACGACCAGCGGAATCAGCGCAACCCGCAGCCAGGTCAGCAAAATGGGAATATTGAAAGGCATACGTCTTGTTGGTGTTGGGTCGGCGTACACAAAAAATTTTACCGAATAGTAGCAGAGTCGCCCCGTCCGCGGCGCATGGGGCAATGCAAAGCCTCGCTTGGCAAGCTCAATGCAGCTGGCGGTAGATCTCTTCGGCCAGCTGGCGCGAGATGCCCTCCACCGACGCCAACTCATCCACGCTGGCATCGGCCACGCCGCGCAAGCCGCCGAAGCGCGCCAGCAAACGCTGCCGCCGCTTGGCGCCGATGCCTTCGATTTCTTCCAGGCGCGAAGTCTGGCGCGCCTTGGCGCGTTTGGCGCGCATGCCGGTGATGGCGAAGCGGTGGGCTTCATCGCGGATTTGCGCAATGAGCATCAGCGCAGCCGATTCCTTGCCCAGTTCCCGGGAGGGACGGCCATCGGCGAACACCAGCGTTTCCAGGCCGACGCGGCGCCCTTCCCCCTTGGCCACCCCGACGATCAGGCTGATGTTCAGGCCGAGTTCGGTCAGCACCTGGCGCGCCATTTCCACCTGGCCGCGGCCGCCATCGATAAGGACGATATCCGGCATCACGCCTTCGCCGTTGGCGACCTTCTCGTAGCGGCGCATCAATACCTGGCGCATGGCCGCGTAGTCGTCGCCGGGCGTGATGTCGTTGATGTTGTAGCGGCGGTATTCGCCGTTCTGCATCGCATGGTGGTGGAACACCACGCACGATGCCTGGGTCGCTTCGCCCTGGGTGTGGCTGATGTCGAAGCATTCGGCGCGCAGGTTTTCCAGGTCTTCGCCTTCCAGTCCCAGCACTTCGGCCAGCGCGCGCGTGCGCGCTTGCTGCGAGCCCTGCTCCGACAGCAGCCGCGCCAGCGACAGCTCCGCGCCCTTGATCGCCATCTCCAGCCATTGGCGACGCTGGCCCTGGGGCTGGAAGGTCAGCGCGATGCGATGGCCGCATTGCTCCATCAGCGCCACCATCAGTGCCGGATCGTCGAACTCGGCGCTGACGATCAGCGAGGCGGGAATGAACTTGTCGATGTAATGCTGCGCCAGGAAGGCCTTGAGCACTTCCACTTCGATGCTCTCTTCGCCGGTGGCCAGCGCATCGTCCACCTGCGTCGGGAAATAGGCGCGGTCGCCCAGATGGCGCCCGCCGCGCACCATCGCCAGGTTGACGCAGGCGCGCCCGCCCTGCACCACCACGGCGATGATGTCGATGTCGGCGTCGCTCACCGTCTCCATGCTCTGCTGGTGCAACACGGACGACAGCGACGAGATCTGGTCGCGCACCGCGGCCGCCTGTTCGAACTTGAGGTCTGCCGCGAAGGCGTGCATCTTTTGCTCCAGCGCTTCCATTACCTCGCCCTGGCGTCCGCGCAGGAATTTGGCGGCGTTCTCGACATCGATGGCGTAGTCCTCGGCGCTGATCAGCTTCACGCACGGCCCGCTGCAACGGTGGATCTGGTGCAGCAGGCAGGGCCGTGTGCGGTTGGCGAACACGGTGTCTTCACAGGTGCGCAGCAAGAATACCTTCTGCAGGATCTGGATCGACTCCTTCACCGCGCCGGCGTTGGGAAAAGGTCCGAAGTACTGGTTGCGCTTGTCGACCGCGCCGCGGTAGTAGGCCATGCGGGGGTAAGCATGGCCGGTGAGTTTCAGGTAGGGGTAGGACTTGTCGTCGCGAAACAGGATGTTGAAGCGCGGACGCAAGGTCTTGATCAGGTTGTTTTCCAGCAGCAGCGCCTCGGCTTCGCTGCGCGTGACGGTGGTCTCGAGGCGCGCGATGCGCTCGACCATCATGGCGATGCGCGGACTGGTCAGGGTCTTCTGGAAGTAGCTGGAAACGCGCTTCTTCAGGTCGCGCGCCTTGCCGACGTACAGCACGTTGTCCTGCGCATCGAAATAGCGGTAGACGCCCGGCAGGTGCGGCAGCCGGGCGACCGTCTCCAGCACGAGTTCGCGCGGATCGGGCGGGGTAACGGTGGATTCTGGCATGGCGGCTGGACGGCGAAACGTATGGCGCGACTACAGCGACAGCACCAGCTCGCGCGCGGCCCGGTAGCGCGCATCGGCCTGCAATGCATCCCAGTCCAATGCGGCGGAGGTCGGCGCCAGCGCCGCGCGGCGCGCCGCCGAGGCGGCATCGGCGCCGCCCTTGAGGCCGTTGAGGATCTTCCAGGCCTTGTCCGGCGAATTGCAGATCAGCGCGACATCGCAGCCGGCGTCGATGGCGGCCTGCGCCGCATCGAGCGCGCTGCCGGCGACGCTGGCGCCGTGCATGCTGAGGTCGTCGCTGAAGATGGCGCCCTGGAAGGCGAAACGCTGGCGCAGCAGGCCCAGCCACTTCTTCGAAAAACCGGCGGGATGCTTGTCCACCTTGGGGTAGATCACGTGCGCCGGCATCACTGCCGCCAGGCTCATGCCCAACCAGTCGTAGGGCATCGCATCTTCGCCGAGGATAGCGTCGAGCTCGCGCTGGTCCACGGGAATAGCCACATGCGAATCGGCCGCGACAAAGCCATGGCCGGGGAAATGCTTGCCGCAATTGGCCATGCCCGCTAGCGCCAGGCCGTGGTTCAGGCTCTTGGCCAGCAGCGTGACCACACGCGGGTCGCGGTGGAAAGCGCGCGCGCCGATGACCGTGGACTCGCCATAATCGAGGTCCAGTACCGGCGTGAACGACAGGTCGATGCCGCAGGCGCGCAGTTCGGAGGCCAGCACGAAGCCGGTGGCCGTGGCCAGCTTGGCGGCATGCAGCACGTCCCGGTCCCAGGCCTGGCCCAGCTTGCCCATGGCCGGCAGCACGGTGAAACCGTCGGTGCGGAAGCGCTGCACGCGGCCGCCCTCATGGTCGACCGCGATCAGTATGCCGGGACGCGCGCGGCGGATGGCCGCGGTCAATTCGACCAATTGGGCGCGATTCTCATAATTGCGGGTGAACAGGATCACGCCGCCGGTCAGCGGGTGCTGGAGGCGCTTGATATCGTCCGCCTCCAGGCGCGTGCCGACCACATCCAGCATGACCGGCCCCAGGGCCTTGCCTGCTTTACTCATGACTTCTCCACAATGACAAATGCGACGGCGTATTCCGCCTCGTCGGTAATCGATACCTGGGCGGACAGGCCCTGCTGCTCCATCCACGCCTTCAGGGCGCCGCTGCATACCGCTACCGGTTTGCCGCTGGGCGCGTTCAGCACCTGCATGGCGCGCCAGGTCATGGGCATGCGCATGCCCATGCCAATCGCCTTGGAAAAGGCTTCCTTGGCGGCAAAGCGCGTGGCGAGGAAACGGATGCCGCGCGCTTCGACCTTGGCCTTGCGGCGCAGGTATTTCTGCATTTCTTCCGGCCCCAGGATCTTCTCGGCGAAGCGGTCGCCGTGGCGGCCCAATGCGGCCTGCACGCGCGAGATCTGCAGGATGTCGGTACCGATGCCGTAAATCATGCGTGCGCCGCCTTCAGGCCTTGCCGATGGCGGCCAGGCGCGCCTTGACCATGATCGCCTTCATCTCGGAGACGGCATTGCGCCAGCCGGCGAACACCGCATGCGCCACCACCGCATGGCCGATATTGAGCTCGGCGATTTGCGGGATGGCGGCGATCGCCTGCACGTTGGTGTAATGCAAGCCGTGCCCGGCATTGACCTTCAGGCCCAGCTTGATGCCTTCCAGCACGCTGCTCTGGATACGCTCCAGCTCGTCCTGCTGTTCCTTCTGGCTGGCGGCGTCGGCATAGCGGCCGGTATGCAGTTCGATGACCGGCGCGCCTGCTTCGGCCGCGGCCCTGATCTGCTGCGGATCGGGATCGATGAACAGGGAAACGCGCACGCCCTCCTGTTGCAACTGGCGGATCGCCGCCTGCACCTCGGCAAAATGGCCGATCACGTCGAGGCCGCCTTCGGTAGTCACCTCGGTGCGTTTTTCCGGCACCAGGCAGACGTCCTGCGGCTTGATGACGCAGGCGAAATCGATCATCTCGCGCGTCACCGCCGCTTCCAGGTTCATGCGAGTCGTCAGCAGCGGACGGATCGCCTTGACGTCGGCGTCGCGGATGTGGCGGCGGTCTTCGCGCAGGTGCAGCGTGATGGCGTCGGCGCCGGCTTCTTCCGCTTCCAGCGCGGCCTTGAGCGGATCGGGATAGGCCGTGCCGCGGGCATTGCGCAAGGTGGCGACGTGGTCGATATTGATGCCCAGTTCAATGGATGGGCCGGCCGGCTGCAGGAAACTCATGGCGTCTGGAATCGTGTGTGCTTGGTTCTGTCAAAGTGGCGCCTGCACGGCGCCGGGAAACCGGTGATTTTATCCATATCGGCGCATGCCCGGTGGGGCCGCATCAAACCATGCGCCAATCCGGGATGCGAACGGCTTGCCTGTGCCAGCCGGATCAAAGCTGCATCAGGTCAATCAGGATCTGGCGCGTATTGAGCTGGGCGCCGCCGAGATGGTGGGCCAGCAGGTAGCGCATCAGGAATTTGCTTTGCAGTTGGGTAGTCGGGTCGCTGTAGTCTTCGCGCTCCATGTCCAGCAGGGTCTTGCCGGACACCTTGGGCGCCCGGTCGGACAGGCGCTCGGGGCGGGTGCCCTGCTCCGGATCGACCACATAGACGCCATCCGGCCGTACCGTCTTGCCGCTGACGGTGCACAGGCTCCAGTTGCCGGCCACGCCGGTTTGCTTGAGGAGGAAGCGTTCGAACTGGCGCAGCACGATGGGGGCATTCTCGCCATGTGCCAGCTTGTTCAGGGTGGCCACGTAATGGTCGAACAGCGCCGGGTGCGCATCTTCGCGCGCCAGCAGCTTGACCAGCAATTCGTTGAGGTAGAAGCCGCACAGCAGCGCCGACTTCTCCAGCGGCAGCAGGCCGCCTACCCATTCCGCGTCGGTCAGCGTGCGCACTTCGGACTTGCCGCTCCACGACAGCGAGAGCGGCTGGAACGTCTGCAGCGCGCCGCGCAGCTTGGAATGCGGGCGCTTGGCGCCCTTGGCCACCAGCGCCACCCGGCCATGGTCGCGTGAAAACACGTCGACGATCAGGCTGGTTTCCTTATAGGGGTAGCTGTGCAGGATGAAGCCCGGCTGCGCCTGGATCCGGTGCTCCTTCTCCGGCACGGCGCGGCTGCGCGCCGGTGCGCGCGCGGGCTTTTTGGCTTCGGCCCTGGCCGGCGCAACATGGAGCGCCTGTTCGGCGACGCCGTCAACCTGGGCGGCAAGCTGGGATTCGGAAAGCACGGTAGTCATCAAATATCCGTCCTGAATGCGTTGTGCCGCGTCAAGCTGGGCGGCGGTATGCCATTGAATGCGCTGCTGCGCCTGCCGGCCAGGTCACTCGTAGCCGTAGGCGCGCAAACCGGCTTCGTTGTCGGCCCAGCCGGATTTGACCTTGACCCAGATTTCCAGATAGACCGGGCCGCCGAACAGGCGCTCCATGTCGAGCCGGGCCTGGGTCGAGATTTCCTTCAGGCGCGCGCCCTTCTGGCCGATCACCATGGCCTTGTGGGTGTCGCGCTCGACCAGGATGGCGGCGAACACGCGGCGCAGGTTGCCTTCCTGCTCGAACTTCTCGACCAGCACGGTGCTGGTGTAGGGCAGCTCTTCCCCGACGAAGCGGAATACCTTCTCGCGCACGATCTCGGAGGCCAGGAATTTCTCGCTGCGGTCGGTGATGTCGTCTTCGTCGAACATCGGCGGATTGTGCGGCAGCAGCTTGCGGATCTCTTCCTGCAGGCGATCCAGCTGGAAACGCTGCTTGGCCGAGACCGGCACCACGGCGGCGAAATCGCGATGGGAGGCGACTTCCTGCGCGAACGGCATCAGTGTGGCCTTGTCCTTGCTGCGGTCCGACTTGTTCAGTACCAGGATGCACGGCACATTGGCCGGCAGCAGATCCAGCACCTGCTTGTCGGCCGGGCCGAACGTGCCGGCCTCGATCACGAACAGGATCACATCGGCCGCCGTCAGCGTGTTGGTGACGGTGCGGTTGAGCGTCTTGTTCAGCGCATTGCTGTGGCGGGTCTGGAAGCCCGGCGTATCGACGTAGACGTATTGGGTATCGCCGATGGTCTGGATGCCGGTGATGCGATGGCGCGTGGTCTGGGCCTTGCGCGAGGTAATGCTGACCTTGGCGCCGACCAGGACGTTCATCAGGGTCGATTTCCCGACGTTGGGACGGCCCACGATGGCGATATAGCCGCAGCGGTAATCGCCCGGCGCCGGTGCCGGCTCAGTGCCGGGCATTGGAGTGTCTGTCATGCTGTCTTGGATTGCGTGGCAGCCGGGGCTGCCGATATGGGTTCTGCCACCGCTTCGTTGCGGTCGCCGCCGGTCTTGCCGTCGCCTCTGGCGGCCAGATGACGGGCCTCCTTGGCATCTTTCGGCTCTTTCGCGGCCTTGTCCTGTTTCTCGCCTTTGTCTGCCTTGTCTGCCTTGTCTGCCTTGTCTGCCTTGTCTGCCTTGTCTGCCTTGTCTGCCTTGTCTGCCTTGTCTGCCTTGTCTGCCTTGTCTGCCTTGTCG
>NZ_VFNI01000004.1:0-66914 GCF_006715495.1 Herbaspirillum sp. SJZ106 | reverse complement strand
CTGCCTTTTCGGCTTTCTCGACCCTTTCCGGTTTCTCCGGGCGCTCGGCCTTGTCGAGCAGGTCGCCCTTGAGCGGCTTGGCGCTGGCGCCGCGCTCGGCGGCATCCGGGCGCTGGCCCTTGGCCGGCGGTTCTGCCCGCTCCGGGGCATCCGGCTGGATGGTGGCGATGCCGGCCAGCTTGAGCTGGGTCGTGCGCGCGCGCGGCTTGCGGCTGGCCGACGGAGTCTTGACCAATGCCTGCTGGACCGCTTCCAGCGCCAGCTTGGCGGCTGCCTGTTCGCCGGCACGGCGGCTGCCGCCGGTGCCGAAGACCTGGATCTCCAGCTTGGGCACCAGGCATTCGATCTCGAACTCCTGGTTATGGGCCGCACCGTGGGTGGCGATGACGTTGTATTGCGGCAGCGGGATCTTCTTGCCTTGCAGGAACTCCTGCAGCAGAGTCTTGGCATCCTTGCCCAGGGTTCGCGGGTCGACGTGTTCCAGTACCGGCAGGTACAGTGCGCGGATCACCGCGCATGCCGCGTCGAAACCGGAATCAAGGAAGATCGCGCCGAACAGCGCTTCCAGCGTGTCGGCCAAAATCGACGGGCGGCGGAAACCGCCCGATTTGAGCTCGCCCTCGCCCAGGCGCAGGAACTGCGACAGCTCAAGCCGCTGGGCGATTTCATAGAGGGATTGCTGCTTGACCAGGTTGGCGCGCAAGCGCGACAGATCGCCTTCGTCGATCTTTTCATAACGATCGAACAACAGTGAGGCCACCACGCAGTTCAGCACCGAATCGCCAAGGAATTCCAGCCGCTCATTATGCAAAGCGCTATGGCTACGGTGCGTCAAGGCCTGCTGCAGCAAAGAAGCGTCCTTGAAGTTGTGGCCTAGCCGATGTTGCAAGAGTTGAGGATCCATTTTCTCATCCGTCATTCAGGCTCGCCGTCCGTGTGGCGCGCAAGGCGCTGCGCACATCGGCCCAGCCTGATTAGTCAGCGGGATCGGTTCAAAGCAAAGCTGAAAACTGCTCCGGTCTGCCTCCACAATGCAAAAATGCCCAATGGAAACTGCTTAGAACCTGCCCGCTCTCCACTTGGGAGAGCGAGCAGGTTCTTACCAGGATGCGGCGCGCCTTACTTGAAGCTGCCGATCCGCTTTAAGTCGCCCAGATTCATCCAGACGAAGAATGCTTTTCCGACAATGTTCCGGTCGGGGACAAACCCCCAGTAACGGCTGTCCAGGCTGTTGTCCCGGTTGTCGCCCATCATGAAGTATTCGCCCTGCGGCACCGTGCAGGCAAAGCCTTCGGCGTTATAGGTGCACAGCTCGTGATGCGGGAAGGCATCCGGGTTGGGTACGAAATTCGGGGCACGCTCATCCGTCAGGATCTTGTGCTCCACGCCGGTCAGGTTTTCCTGCCACTGCTTATAGTACGTCAGATTTTCTTCATCCAGATAATCCGGCAGCGGTTTATAAGAAATTTCTTCACCATTCACCGTTAAGCGCTTGTTTTTATAGACTATTTTGTCACCAGGCACGCCTACAACACGTTTGATGTAATCGACCGTTGTGTCCTTCGGATATTTAAAGACCATGACGTCGCCGCGCTGGGGATCGTTGATCTCGATGATCTTTTTGTTGATGATCGGCAGGCGGATGCCGTAGGTGTATTTGTTCACCAGGATCAGGTCGCCCACCAGCAGCGTCGGCACCATCGAGCTGGATGGAATCTTGAACGGCTCGTACAGGAACGAGCGCAGGCAAAACACCAGTGCGATCACCGGGAAGAAGCTGCCGGAATATTCGATCCATGCCGGCTGCTTGAGCAGCTTGGCCTGGAGGTCGGCGCGGCCGCTGGCCACATTGCCTTCGCGCTTGATGCCTTCGGCGTTGTCGCGCGCCACGCGGGCGTCGAACTCGGCCAATGCCGCATCGGCGCGGGCGCGGCGCTGCTTGGAAAGGAAGAACACGTCGGCAAACCAGACCACGCCGGTCACCAACATCAAGACGAACAGAATCAGTGCGAAGTTACCCAACAATGCCTGCATGTTATTTCTCATCCACTTGTAAGATTGCCAGGAACGCTTCCTGCGGAATTTCCACCGAGCCGACTTGCTTCATCCGCTTCTTGCCGGCCTTCTGCTTTTCCAGCAGCTTGCGCTTGCGCGAGATGTCGCCGCCGTAGCACTTGGCCAGCACGTTCTTGCGCATCGCCTTGACGTTCTCGCGCGAGATGATGGTGGCGCCGATGGCGGCCTGGATCGCCACATCGAACATCTGGCGCGGAATCAGCTCGCGCATCTTGGCCGCCACTTGGCGGCCGCGGTGCTGGGCGGCGGCGCGGTGCACGATGATGGCCAGCGCATCGACCTTCTCGCTGTTGATCAGCATGTCGACCTTGACCACATCGGCCGCGCGGTATTCCTTGAACTCGTAGTCCATCGAGGCGTAGCCGCGCGAAGTCGACTTGAGGCGGTCGAAGAAGTCGAGCACGATCTCGGCCATCGGCATTTCGTAGGTCAGCTGCACCTGCTTGCCGTGGTAGCTCATGTTGGTCTGGACGCCGCGCTTTTGCGTGCATAGCGTGATGACCGAGCCGACATACTCCTGCGGCATGTACAGGTTGACCGTGACGATCGGCTCGCGCACTTCCTCGATCTTGGAGACTTCCGGCATCTTCGACGGGTTGTCCACCATCAGCAAAGTGCCGTCGCGCTGCTGCACCTCGTACACCACGGTCGGCGCGGTGGTGATCAGGTCCATGTCGAATTCGCGCTCCAGGCGCTCCTGCACGATTTCCATGTGCAGCAAGCCCAGGAAGCCGCAGCGGAAACCGAAGCCGAGCGCCTGCGAGACTTCCGGCTCGTACATCAGGGCGGCGTCGTTGAGCTTCAACTTTTCCAGCGAGTCGCGCAGCGCGTCGTATTGGTTGGCCTCGACCGGGAACAGGCCGGCGAACACCTGCGGCTGCACTTCCTTGAAGCCAGGCAACGGCGCCGCGGCCGGCTTGCCTGCCAGCGTCACGGTATCGCCCACCTTGGCCGACTTGAGTTCCTTGATGCCGGCGATGACGAAGCCCACCTGCCCTGCTGTGAGCGCATCGCGCGATTGCGACTTGGGCGTGAACACGCCGATGCTTTCGGTCAGGTGCTGGGCGCCGGTGGCCATGAACAGGATCTTGTCCTTGGGACGCAAGGTGCCGTTGACGATGCGCACCAGCATCACCACACCGACGTAATTGTCGAACCAGGAATCGATGATCAAGGCCTGCAACGGCGCATCGGCGTCGCCCTTGGGCGCCGGCACCTTGGCGACGATGGCTTCGAGCACGTCTTCCACGCCCAGGCCGGTCTTGGCCGAGCACGGCGTGGCGTCGGAAGCGTCGATGCCGATGACTTCCTCGATCTCGCTCTTGGCGTTGTCCGGATCGGCCGACGGCAGGTCGATCTTGTTCAACACCGGCACCACTTCCACGCCGAGATCCAGCGCGGTGTAGCAGTTGGCAACCGTCTGCGCTTCCACGCCCTGCGAGGCATCCACCACCAGCAACGCGCCCTCGCAGGCGGACAGCGAACGGCTGACTTCGTAGCTGAAGTCGACGTGTCCCGGGGTATCGATCAGGTTGAGGTTGTAGACCTGCCCATCCTTGGCCTTGTACGACAATGCGGCGGTCTGCGCCTTGATGGTGATGCCGCGCTCGCGCTCGATATCCATCGAATCCAGCACCTGCGCTTCCATTTCACGGTTGGAGAGGCCTCCACACAGCTGGATGATGCGATCGGCCAAGGTGGATTTGCCGTGGTCGATGTGGGCGATGATCGAGAAATTACGAATATTGTTCATTAACAGACAGGTAACGATAAAAAAAGGCGCTCTGTAGCGGGAGCAGTCCCAGCCGAGCGCCTTTGCAACAGCTTGTTCGACCCGGCATTTTACCGGATTTCAGAGGGAGAATCGCGTCTTTCCTGGTCGCCCCGGACATTCCCGCCAGCGCTGCCTGTGCTCTTTGCGGATGAAAAATCCTATCGCGCATCGGCGCCTGGGGCGTCGAAACCATCGATAAAGGCCTGCAAGCGAGATTCATCCAGAAAATAATGGCAAAGTTGCAACCATTGACCATCACGCTGCTGCGCCATCAGCACCGGCACCAGTTCGTCATAGCGCGCCACCAAGCTAGCATCCGCATCGACATCCACCATCTCGATATCGGCCGCACGGCCGCAAAGCCTGGCCTGCAAGGCTTGGCGCAAGTCATCGCACAGATGGCAATAACTGCGGGAATAAATCACGAAACGAAGCGTATCGGCCATCTTGCCTCTTGCCCACCCGGTTCAGACAATAAAAAAGGGCTGCAAACCACGCTGTGCAGCCCTTGCGCCGACGGCGCGCTTTTGCCTGTCGGCCTTAGTTGCCGCCGTTAGGCCGCAGCGGCACGAATTGCGATGAATCTCCACGACGGATCAATACCGCCGCGCGCTTCTTGGGATCCAGCTTGGCCACCAATTGGTTGAATTGCTTGGCGTCCCTGATATCGACGTCGTTGAGGCGCTGCACGACATCGCCGGGACGGATACCCGCGGCAGCGGCGGCGCCGCTTGCCGCTTCAACCAGCACGCCGTTGTCCGCCTTGAGTTCCTTCTTCTGCGCCTCGGAGAGATCGCTGACGACCAGGCCCAGCGCATTCGGGGTGTTGTCCGGCTTGGCCTTCTTCTCGTCAGCCGACTTGGCCGGCTTGTCGGCCTCCAGCTCCACCACGGTCACGCTGACGTCGCGCGCGCTGCCCTTGCGCCAGATATTCACGGTCGCCTTGGCGCCCGGCTTGGTGGCGCCGACCATGCGCGGCAGGTCGCTCGGCCGCTCGATGGCGGCGCCGTTGTATTTCAGGATGATGTCACCGGCTTCCAGGCCGGCCTTCGCGGCCGGGCCATCCGGCTCGACGCGCTGCACCAGCGCGCCTTGCGCACGCGCCAGGCCGAGCGACTCGGCCACATCCTTGGTGACTTCGCCAATTTGCACGCCGATGCGTCCGCGCGTGACGCGGCCGCTGGCTTTCAATTGCTCGGCCACACGCAGCGCCTCATCGATGGGCACCGCGAACGAGATGCCCATGAAGCCGCCCGAGCGGCTGTAGATCTGCGAATTGATGCCGATCACCTCGCCCTTGAGGTTGATCAACGGGCCGCCCGAGTTGCCGGGATTGACCGCCACGTCGGTCTGGATCAGCGGCAGGTAATCGCCGGTATCGCGCGCCTTGGCCGAAACGATGCCGGCCGTCACGGTGTTTTCCAGGCCGAACGGCGAACCGATCGCCAGCACCCACTCGCCGGCGCGGATCTTGTCGGAGTCGCCCATCGCCAGGCGCGGCAGGTTGCTGCCGTCGATCTTCAGCACGGCAACGTCGGTGCGGGTATCGGCGCCAACGATCTTGGCCTTGAATTCACGCTTGTCGGTCAGCGTCACATAAACGTCGCTGGCGCCATCCACTACGTGGGCGTTGGTCAGGATAAAACCGTCCGCCGAAATGATGAAACCGGATCCTACGCCACGCGGCACCTCTTCCTGCTGGCCTTGGCCACCCTGCCTGCCATTGCCGCGGGGTGTGCCCGGTTGCTGCTGGCGCGGAATGGGAATACCGAAGAAACGGCGGAAAAATTCCTGCATCTCGGGGTCGTCGATGCCCCCTTGCGCCTGGCCGCCATTACGCACACGTTCGGTGGTGCGAATGTTGACCACGCCTGGACCGGTGCGGTCGACGATATCGGCAAAATCGGGCAACGCCGCCACGCTTGGCGCCACCACGGCCGGCGGCGCGGATATTGCGGGAACGGCCACAAAAACAGAGGCTGCCAGCAGTGAGCAACCGACGATGGTTTTCTTCAGTGATGTCATTGCAACGTTCTCTTCTATTTGGTTTTTAGCTCGATCGAATCAGAAACCTGGCGGATCGCGGCAGCAGGTACTTCCCCCACCACAGTCAGCCAGTAATCGCCTTGGCGCCGGCCGACGATATTCAGCGCTCCTTGCTGGATTGCCCCCTCATTACGATTCTGGCCGCCAGCTTCGATAAACACCGAAATGGCTGCCAGTCCGTCGGAAAACACGATCTGCGATACTTCACGCTCGGCCGCCCGGCTCTGGGCCGGCGACGCACCCTCGCCAGCCGTATCGGAAATCAGCCTGCGCACTTCCTGGATCTTGCGAAATCCCGGCGGCGGCGTGACGTTCCAGCCCGACAGGTCAACCGAACTCATCGCGGCCTTCTCAATGCGCCAGCCACGCGTATCGGCATAGCTGGGACGTATCCGCGCACGGTCGATGGGGCCGATTTCAATCTGGGTAAAGGAAATCTGCTCGACCACGTCCCCCTTGCCGTCCAGCGTCTGCGCCCGCAGCAGCAGGCCGGAACTCTTGTCGGCCCAGAAGCGGTAACCATAACGCAGCTTGTCCTTGGGCTCCAGCACGATCGCCTGGCAATCCCGGCCGGCCACCCGCTCATCCCCGCCCATGCTCAGATTGTAATGGTTGACCAGGTCTTCCGGGTTGGCGCCCAAAATGGCGGGGAAAACATCGCGCGTGACGCGTTTTTCGACCAGGACCGTCTTGGCGTCCGGAATATAGCAGGCGACATCATCGTTGTTGCGGAGATATTCACGCGGCTTGCCGTCCAGCACTTCGAGCTTTTCCAGTTCGCTCTTGCCGGCCAGGATGTGCGTAATGCGTGAAGTACGCATCTGGCTGGCTTGCTGATAGACGAAAGTCCCCGAGTAACTGAGGCGCTGCGCCGCGGACTGGATCTTCTTCAGCTGTGCCCGGGCTGCCTCCGAGGAAGCCGATGGCGCCGTGGCCGGTGGTGGCGTACTGTCCGCAGCTTGGGCGGACAGTACGAGTAAGGCGGAGAGAAATGGAAGTAGCCTGAGCAAACGCCCTGTTCGCCGCATATTATTTATCGGCGCCAACCGAGAAGGCGGCAGAACGTGCATATTGCGCCGAACTGTACGATGGCGAGAAGCGCTGGTGGGCGAAGAGGTAATCGTCGATGCGCGGATCGCGCTTGACTTCACCTTGCTGGGCCAGCGTGCTCAACTGGGTGACGTTTTGCGCACCGTCCGCCGCCGCGCCGCCAGCCGACACAGTAGAAAGCGCCGACGGCACGATGACCGGCGCGACGGCGACCTGCACCGGGGAAGCCCCGGAATCGGCAGTCACGACAGCCTGCTGCGGCATCGCCACGAATACGGCAGCCACGACAGCGGCAGCCGCGGCGGCGCCCGGCAGGAAAAAGCGGTTCCGGCCACGCGGGCGCACCGCTTGGTGATCGCCGTTGGCAGCCACGGACGACACTGCCGCAACCGCCCTCGTCACGTCCGCAGACGCCTGGGGCGCCACGATCGCAGGTTCCGCGTCCAGCAAGGCGCTCATTTTGGCCGAAAAGCCGGCACTCAACGAGATGTCCATTTCTTCGGAGCGCAGGACATCCCCGATCTGGTGGTAGACCTCCCAGGCTTCACGTCCATCTTGCGACGAACGCAAAGCCGCGAGGGCAATAGTCATCTCTTCAGAACTCAGCTCGCCATCGGCAAGCGTAGAGATCTGTTCTCTGGTTGTTACTTTGGCATCCATAAGCAGTCACCCGGCAAAAATCTTAGTTCCATACCCGCTTTATTATTTTGCTTCTTATCAACAACATTGCCAGCAGCGTCACCAGCGCTTGTCTGCTGCCGTATCCAGCAACGGACGCAACTTCTCGGCGATTGCCTCGCGCGCACGAAAAATCCGGCTGCGCACGGTGCCGATCAGACAATTCATCGCATCTGCAATCTCGTCGTAGCTCAACCCCTCGATCTCGCGCAGCGTGATGGCAGTACGTAATTCTTCCGGCAATGCCTCCATCGCCACGTTGACCGTCTGCGCAATCTGCTTGGTGGCCAACATCGACTCAGGAGTGTTGATGTCCCTTAGGTGATCTCCATCGTCAAAAGTTTCCGCTTCTTCAGCGTCCGCTTCCGTAGAAGTTGGAGCTCGCCTTCCCAAAGTGACGAGATAATTTTTCGCGGTATTGATGCCGATGCGATAAAGCCAGGTATAAAAGGCCGAGTCGCCGCGAAATTGCGGCAGCGCGCGGTAAGCCTTGATAAAAGCTTCCTGCACTACGTCCTCGGCCTCCGCCTGGTCGCGCACGAGCCGCGACACCAGGCGCATCAGCTTGCGTTGATACTTGACCACCAATAGCTCGAACGCCTTCTTGTCGCCACGCTGGACGCGCTCAACAAGCAGCTGGTCTATTTCGCGTTCTGTCGTCAAACCGGATTCCTTGTTCTTTTATCGCCTTGTTTTTCTGTGGCTATTGCCCTCAATCAGATGATTCCGATTTGGCAATTTTCAAGCTTTATCGACCTATTTTTCCAGCATCTGGGCTTTGGCCATATTGTGGCTGATCAACCAGCGACATGCCACGGACAGCGCCCTGAATGTATCCTCGGAGACAGAGTCCGACAAGATCGGGATGGTGCGGGTCTTGCCATTTTCCAGGCGCAGGCGCAAAAACAGCATGCCAGGCCAAACCGTGGTGCCAGCCAGCAGCTGGGCCAGGCCGGCCTTCATTACCTGCGGCTTGGCCCGGGCACTACTGCTGCTGATGAGATGTTCCACAACGCGGATCTGGCCGGTAGCGGATATATGCAGCCAGATGGTCTTGCGGCCACGCAAGACAAGATACAGTGCAACGGCCGCAGCGATAAGACAAACTGCCGCCAGCATGCCGCGCAGCGGCCAGGAAAGTTGTCCCGGCAGCAATAGGCACACCGCAACGCCGATCAACGCCACGCACAGGCAGGCGAAGGCCATGACCAGCAAAAGCAAACGGGAAGGTTTGATATCCGCAGAGACTGCTATGGTCGACATAAGACGCCATCAAAATGACAAACCCGGCTTTCACCTGAAAGCCGGGCACAGCATTTTACATCTTGCCGATAACCAGTGTACCGTTGGTGCCACCGAAGCCGAAAGAGTTCTTTACAGCAATATCGATTTTCAGATCACGCGCCTGATTCGCACAATAATCAAGATCGCACTCCGGATCCTGATTGACGATGTTCATCGTCGGCGGCGAGATCTGGTGATGCACAGCCAGGACCGTCAGCACCGTTTCCAGGCCGCCGGCGCCGCCCAGCAGGTGGCCGGTCATCGACTTGGTCGAATTGACCACCATCTTGTAGGCGTGGTCACCGAACGCGGCCTTGATCGCCTCGGTTTCATTCTTGTCGCCCAGCGGGGTCGAGGTACCGTGCGCATTCAGGTACTGCACCTCATCCGGATTGACGCCGGCGTCGCGCAGCGCGTTGAGCACGCAACGGCGCGGGCCATCCAGGTTCGGCGCGGTCATATGGTAGGCATCGCCGCTCATGCCGAAGCCCAGCAGCTCGGCATAGATCGTCGCGCCGCGCGCCTTGGCATGCTCATACTCTTCGAGCACCATCACGCCGGCGCCTTCGCCCAGCACGAAGCCGTCGCGATCCTTGTCCCACGGGCGGGACGCGGTGGCGGGATCATCGTTGCGGGTCGACAGCGCGCGCGCCGAGGCAAAGCCGCCGATGCCCAGCGGCGAAACGCTGGACTCGGCGCCGCCGGCGATCATCACGTCGGCATCGCCGTACATGATCATGCGCGCGGATGCGCCGATGCAATGCAAACCGGTGGTGCAAGCGGTCACGATGGCCAGGTTGGGGCCCTTCATGCCGTACTTGATCGACAGGTTGCCGGAGATCATGTTGATGATCGAGGCCGGGATGAAGAACGGGCTGATGCGGCGCGGGCCGCGGTTGGTCAGCTCCGCATGGGTTTCTTCGATCAGGGGCAGGCCACCGATACCGGAACCGATCATGACGCCGATACGCTCGGCATTCTCGTCCGTTACCGTCAAACCACTGTTTTCAATGGCCTGGATACCGGCTGCCATCCCATAATGGATGAATGTATCCATGTGACGCGCTTCTTTGGCGGGGATGTAATCCTCGATATTGAAGCCCTTCACCTCACCCGCAAAGTGCGTGGTGAATGGCGAAGCGTCGAACTTGGTGATGGTGGCGATGCCGGACTTGCCTTCCTTGATGGCACTCCACGTATCGGCGATATTGTTGCCGACAGGTGAAATGCACCCCAGGCCGGTAATGACTACACGACGTTCACGAGTGCGGCTCAAGCAATTCTCCTACAAACTGGGTCCAAAGCCCTTATCAGGCCTTGACTTGCGACTTGGCGTAGTCGATCGCCTGTTGCACGGTGGTGATCTTCTCTGCCTGCTCGTCAGGGATTTCCATTTCGAACTCATCTTCCAGGGCCATGACCAGCTCGACGGTGTCGAGGGAGTCAGCGCCCAGGTCGTCAACGAACGACGATTCGTTCTTGATGTCGGCTTCAGCGACGCCCAGTTGCTCAGCGACGATCTTCTTAACGCGTTGTTCGATATCGGACATATTGTTCCTCCAGAGGGATAGATAGGTTACAAAAGTGCGCGCATTTTAGCAGGTTTGCGCGGGGAAAATTTACTTTTAACTATTCTCGGCAAGATTGCGCCAAGTCCAGCTTAACTTCAAACAAAATGCGCCAAAAGGATTCAGATCAATCCCTTGGCACAGGATTAACCCATGTACATACCGCCATTCACATTCAGCGTGCTGCCGGTGATGTAGCCAGCCTGCGGCGAAGCCAGGAAGGCCACCGCCGCCGCCACTTCTTCGGCAGCGCCCAGGCGGCCCAGCGGGATCTGCTGCAGGATCGCGGCCGACTGTTGCTCGTTCAGCGCCTTGGTCATGTCGGTATCGATAAAACCGGGCGCCACGCAGTTGACGGTGATGTTACGACTGCCGATCTCGCGCGCCAATGCACGGCTCATGCCCGCCACGCCGGCCTTGGCGGCGGCATAATTCATCTGGCCGGGGTTGCCGGCCTCGCCCACCACCGAAGTGATGCTGATGATGCGGCCGTGCCTGGCCTTCATCATACCGCGCAGCACCGCGCGCGACAGGCGGCCCACGGCGGTCAGGTTGGTGGCGATCACGCTGTCCCACTCCTCGTCTTTCATGCGCATGGCCAACTGGTCCTGGGTAATGCCGGCATTGTTGACCAGGATCGACAGCGAACCGTAATCCTTCTGCACCTGCTCGACGATGGCGGTACAAGCGGCGGCATCGTTGACATTGAGCACCAAACCCTTGCCGCACTCCGGCTGCAGGGCGTTGAGATATTCGCTGATGGCCGCAGCGCCGGCTTCCGACGTGGCGGTACCCACCACCTTGGCGCCCTGCCGTGCCAACTCCACCGCGATGGCGCGGCCGATGCCGCGCGATGCGCCGGTGACCAGCGCGACTTGTCCTTGCAGATTCTGTGCACTCACTTGAGCAGCTCCAATACTTTTTCGAGGGACGCCCGGTCGACGATGGCTTCGCCGATCAGTTCGCCGTTGATACGCTTGGTCAGGCCGGTCAGCACCTTGCCCGGACCGCATTCGATGACATGGGTGATGCCGTCGGAGCCCATCTTCTGGATGGTCTCGACCCAGCGCACCGCGCTGGCCGCCTGGCGCACCAGCGCATCCTTGATGGCGGTGGGCTCATTGAGCACCGCCACGTCGACGTTGTTGATGACCGGAATCTGCGGCGCGGCGAATACCACATTGGCCAGGTAGGCCTGCAGCCGATCCGATGCCGGCTTGAGCAGCGACGAGTGGAACGGCGCCGACACCGGCAACGCCAGCGCACGCTTGGCGCCTTTGGCCTTGGCAATCTCGCAGGCGCGCTCGACAGCGCCCTTGTGGCCGGCGATCACGACTTGCGCCGGCGCGTTGAAGTTGACGGCCTCGACCACCTCCGACTGCGCCGCTTCCGCACAGGCGGCGCGCACGTCGTCGTCGGACAAGCCGAGAATGGCCGCCATGCCGCCCTGCCCGACCGGCACGGCTTCCTGCATGGCCTGGGCGCGAAAGCGCACCAGCGGCACCGCATCCTTGAACTGGATCACGCCAGCGGCTACCAGCGCGGAGTATTCGCCCAGGCTGTGGCCGGCCACCAGCGCCGGGGCCTGGCCGCCGGCGGCCAGCCAGGCGCGGTAGAACGCCACGGCGGCGGTCAGCATGACCGGCTGCGTATTGGTGGTCAGGTCGAGGTCTTCCTTGGGACCTTCGGCGATCAGCTTGCCCAGGTCGAACTGCAATGCATCGGACGCTTCGGCCACGGTCTGGCGAACGGCTTCGTTATCGGCGAAACCATTGAGCATCCCGATCGCCTGAGAACCTTGCCCCGGGAAAACAAAAGCAAATTTTGTCATGCTTGGATTTGATTGAGGTTGGATGAAACAGAAAACGAAACGCCACCCATGAAACCGCCATGCGACGGCCCGGGCAGCGCTTCCGCCTTACATTCGGGCAAGCACGGCGCCCCAGGTGAAACCGCCGCCCACGCCTTCCATCATGACGGTATGGCCCGGCTTGATGCGGCCATCGCGCACCGCCTGGTCCAGCGCCAGCGGGATCGAAGCGGCCGAGGTGTTCCCGTGCTCGCCGACGGTGACCACCATCTTCTCAAGCGGCAGCCCCAGTTTCTTGGCGGTGCCTTGCATGATGCGGATATTGGCCTGGTGCGGAATCAGCCAGTCGATCTCGGAAGCATCGACCTTGGCAGCCGCCAGCGTCTCGCGGGCGACCTTGTCCAGCACCGACACCGCCAGCTTGAACACCGCCGGGCCGTCCATGTACAGGTAAGCGCTGCCGGCCACGGCGCCATTGTCGACGCTGCCCGGCACGCACAGGATGTGGCCATGGCTGCCATCGGCATGCAACTTGGATGCCAGCACGCCCAGCTCGCCCGATGCGCTCATCACTACCGCGCCGGCGCCGTCGCCGAACAGCACGCAGGTGGTGCGGTCCTTGAAGTCGAGGATGCGCGAAAACACTTCCGTGCCGATCACCAGCACGTTCTTGTGCGCGCCGGACTTGATGAAGCTGTCGGCCACCGACATCGCGTAGACGAAGCCGCTGCACACCGCCTGCACGTCCATCGCCGGCGAGCCGTTGGTGATGCCGAGCTTGTGCTGCACCACACAGGCCGTGCTGGGGAAACCGCCCAGGTGGTCCGGCGTCGATGTCGCCAGGATGATCAGGTCGATGTCGTTGGCCTGCATGCCGGCCGCTTCCAGCGCACGCTGCGCCGCCGCCAGCGCAAGGTCGCTGGAAAGCTGGGTTGGCTCCGCATAGTGGCGCGCGGAAATGCCGCTGCGCGTGACGATCCATTCATCCGAAGTCTCGATGCCCTGCTGCGCCAGTTGCGCGGCCAGTTCGTTGTTGGTCACGCGCTTGGCCGGCAGGTAACTTCCTGTCCCGACGATTTTGCTATAAATAGTCATACCGTTTTTTGCTCTGTTAGTTCGGTTGTTGCAGCGAGGCCTGCACCACCGCGGGCTCCGCAGCCGCGACGGCCGTCCCGGCCGGGAGCCCCTGTCCCTGGGGCATCAATTCCGCCATGCTCGCGCCGATGCGCGAGAGCACGTCGTACTTGGCGGCATCATACGCGCGGCGGATGGCCCATTCAAAGGCATACACGTCGGCGCCGCCATGACTCTTGAACACCAGCCCCCTCAGTCCCAGCAGGCTGGCGCCATTGTAACGGGAAGGATTGAGGCGGCGCGACAGCGCCTTGATCGCGCCATAGGCGATAAGCGCGCCGAGCTTGTTGATCAGGCCCTTCTTGAATTCAGATGTCAGCACGGACTTGACGAAACGCCCCAGGCCTTCCGAAGCCTTCAGCGTGACGTTGCCGACGAAACCGTCGCAGACGACCAGGTCGGTCGTGCCTTCGAAAATGTCATTGCCTTCCACGTTGCCGTAGAAGTTGAGGATACCCTTCTCATGATCCGCCCGCAGCAATCCTGCGGTTTCCTTGACCAGTTCATTGCCCTTGATGTCCTCTTCGCCGACATTGAGCAAGCCGATCGTCGGCTTGGGCTTGCCCTCCATCACCGACACCAGGGCCGAACCCATCAAGGCAAATTGATGTAAATGCTGGGGCTCGCAATCGACGTTGGCGCCCAGGTCGAGCATGTAGGTAGGGCCATCCTTCTGGTTCGGCAGGATGGTGCAGATGGCGGGCCGGTCCACGCCCGGCAGGGTTTTGAGTACGTAGCGGGATACCGCCATCAGCGCGCCGGTATTGCCGGCCGACACCGCGGCATGCGCCTGGCCTTCCTTGACCAGGGTCACTGCCACGCGCATGGAAGAATCCTTTTTGCGGCGCAAAGCCACTTCGATCGGGTCTTCCATCGTGACCACCTCGGAAGCATTGCGGATTTGTACGCGCGGCTCACCGGCCAGCTTGTACTTTTTCAACAGCGGTTGCAGTACGCTTTCCTGGCCAACCAGGATCAATTCCGCATCGGATTGACGACGGATGAAAGAGGCAGCGGCTGGGAGAGTGACTGACGGGCCATGATCGCCACCCATGCAGTCAATTGAAATTTTGATGGTCATCGATTTGATTCTGAGCCTTGCCAGCCCACATTATGAGGCAAGATCGGGCACCATTCAAAATGGCGCGCATAAGCCAGGACGCAATTGACGTACCGGCAAGCAGACAGGCCTGCCCGCAAACACGAATGCCGCAGGCATAAAAAAGCGGCGCAAAATGAACCTCCTGGAATGGAAGCTCATTGCGCCGCTTTTCTCCAAAAACAGCAAGCTCAATAAATGAGATTACTCGTCGTTCTTGGTCTTCAGCACTTTGCGACCGCGGTAGAAACCGTTCGGGCTGATGTGGTGACGCAGGTGGGTTTCACCAGTCGTCGGCTCGACAGCCAGCGGGGGTGCAGTCAGAAAGTCGTGTGCACGATGCATACCGCGCTTGGACGGGGTCTTTTTGTTCTGTTGAACGGCCATGATTACTCCTAAACCTTAAGATTGAAAATTTTAACACACCGGGTTCAGGTTTCCATCAACCCGGCTGCTGCTGCCCGGCACCTGCCGGACATCCCCTAACAATTACTGCTTCAACTTCTTCAGCACTGCAAACGGGGAGGCCCGCTCAGTACCTTTGGCTTCAGCCGCCACACCATCCCCGGGACAGGCATCGTGCTTGGGCGCCACAGGCAGCGCAAGCAACGCCTCATCCTCGACCAGGTTGGCTACGTCGAAGGTTGCCGAACCGACGATGACATCAATCTCGTCATCGTCGACCAGTTCCTCGATCGCGTCGGCCTGTGCCTCATCTTTTGCCAGTACCAGCAGCGACTTCGAATCAATCTCGAAATGCAATGCCGTCAGGCAACGCTGACAGATCAGATTAACCGCACCCGACACTGCCAGACTAAGTCGAGCCTGTCCCAGCTTGTCGATATCGCCGGCCAGAGCCCACTTTATCGTGCCGGAACGGTCAACCGTCTCTTGCGCCAGACGACCTAATTCAGCCACCGGAATCTCGCCCTGGGCCTGCTGTTTCAGCCGGCAAAACTCGAACGCGTCGATCACAAGTGCATTCATATCCAAAGCTGCAATCCGGAAAACCTGCGATAATAACAGAAAATTTCCTTACCAGTCAAAGCGTTAGCGCGCTTTCTGCGAATTTGTCGCCTGGCTGTCGCCGCGCAACGTCTTTTCGGCCGGATTTGGATGGCAATCTTGCCTTTCCGACCACATCAATATCCGCACAACAACACCGCCGCCATGCCGCAAGACACCCCTATCGCCACACCGACACGCCTGATCCTCGGATCCAGCTCGATCTATCGCAAAGAATTGCTCAGCCGCCTCGGCCTGCCCTTCGACACCATGGTGCCGGATATCGACGAAACGCCGCATCCCGGTGAAACGCCCGATGCCACCGCCTTGCGCCTGGCGCGTGAAAAAGCGGCGGCGGTCGCGGCCAGGGCCGGCGCGGCGCTGGTGATCGGGTCGGACCAGGTGGCGACCCTGGACGGCGAACAGATCGGCAAGCCCGGCAACCATGCCAACGCACTGAAACAACTGCAGAAAATGCGCGGCCGCCAGGTCATCTTCCACACCGCATTGTGCCTGTGGGATGGCCGCCAATCCGATGCCGCCTCCGCCGCGCAAGTACGCAACGTGCAAACCCTGGTGACATTCCGCGACTTGCCGGACGCCGAACTCGACGCCTACCTGCGCATCGAGCAACCCTACGATTGCGCCGGCAGCGCAAAAAACGAAGGCCTGGGCATTGCCATCCTGCAAAGCATACAAAGCGACGACCCCACCGCCCTTACCGGGCTGCCGCTGATCGCGCTGACCGACATGCTGCGCCAGGCCGGCGTCGGCTTTTTCGGCCACCCCGCGGCACTCAATCCGGCAACTTAATAATTGCGGCGCGGATATCCCTGCGCCAGGATGCGTTGCCACACCACTTCGCGCTCCTCGGGATTCATGAAAACCCATTGCGCCACCTCATCGACCGTGCGCCCGCAACCGCGGCAGACGTCGTCAAAGGTGGTGGAACAGACCGCCACACAAGGCGTATCGGGCCGCTCAGGAAGCGGGGAAGACGGAGATGTTGGGGACATTGGACGGTTCTGAAACGAAAAACACAAGGCGCAGCCGGTCGGCGCGCAGCGCGTCAGACTGACCGCGCAACAGCCGCCATCTTACCAAGAAGCGCCCGCTCGCCGCGGACGCCATCAAATCGCCTGTCCGCGCCAAGGGAAACGGGCAAAAAAAAGCCCGCGAACCAATCGGCTGCGGGCTTGAATCCAATTTCTTAAGGAGGAGATTGGAGGAGACAGGTGCAACTATAGCGATGCGCCACCGTCGAGTCTGCTTTATTGTGGCAATAGCAGATATTCACCTTTCCAATAACTCCCGCCAGGCGCGCCTTTCAGGCCGTCACAGGCATGACGTACGTCGATGTCGTCGGCTTGGGCGGATTAACCCCCTTACGCTCGCAAGCGGATAGAACCAGCATCGTGGCGATAGCAACCGCCAAAGCACACTTTCTCACCACACCTCCCTCAAGAATATCGCATCGACAACAACGCATCGCTGGGAACCGTTCCGGGCAGAATCGCCCTCCCCGGCCACCCTGTCAAGCCGCACTGCGCAAGCCGGCGCCGGCAGATGCCGCACGCGCGGCCGCCAGATTCTTCTCATACAACGCGGCGATCATGTCGGACTGGGTCAGCATGCCCGCCAGCTTGCCTTCGGCGTCGAGCACCGGGATCTGGTGCAAGCCATCGGCCATGCGCGGCACCAGCTCCAGCAGCGGCGTATCCACCCCGGCGGAAATCACCGGCCGGCTCATGATCTGGCCGACCACTTCCGGCTTGTCCGAATGGGAAAACGGCACGCGATGCAACAGCTTGCGCAATTGCTCAGCCAGGCCGGTATGCACTTGCGCGCCGGCGTGCTCAAGAAAATCGCTGCGGCTGACGATGCCGATCACATGCCGCCCCCGGTCGATCACGGGCAACGCCCGCAGACGATGCTTCTGCAACAGTCGCCAGGCGTTGTCCAGGCTGGTGGCGAACTCCACCGCCACGACATCGCGCGACATCACCGCCGCGCAGCGCGTCTCGCCGAAACGGCGGTGATAGGCGCGCATCTCGGTTTGCATGAAAATCTCTTCCAGGTCGTCGCGGCCGATGTCGATCACCTGGTTATAGCTCTTGAGCACCTCGTCCAGGTCCTCATGCGAAAAACCCAGCCGGGTGATCGGCAATTCGTCCCTGGTCTGGTGCGGATGCGGCGCGGCACTCTGCTGGGCATGCGGATAGCGGCGGCCGCTGGCGTTGTTGAAGAACAATGCCGCCAGCAACAGCAGCACCGAATTCAAACCGACCGGCGCCAATACGAACTGATAGCCCATCTCGTGCACCACCGGCCCGCCCAGCACCGCAGTCAGGGCGACGGCGCCGCTGGGCGGATGCAGGCAGCGCAACAAAAACATCGCGCCGATGGCCAACGAAATGGCCAGCGCTGCAGCCAATGCCGGCTCCTGGACCAATTTGGCGCAACTGATCCCAATGAGCGCGGCGCTGAGATTGCCGCCGATGATGGACCACGGCTGCGCCAGCGGGCTGGATGGCACCGCAAACAGCAGCACCGCCGATGCCCCCATGGGCGCGATCAGCCAAATGGTCCGCGCTTCATGCGGCAGGATGGCATAACTCGCCAAGCCCACCAGCAGGATGCCGAACAGGCTCCCCGCGCAGGAGCGCATGCGTTCGAAGCGGTCAACGTTGTTTCTGGGAGGAATGAAACTTTTAAGCCACAGCAAGATAGAATCGGGCATATCTGATTTTCGGCGTCTTTTGTCTTTTCATACATTCAACGGCGGCGCACCGGCGAAGCGCAGCCAAACCGCAATTACATCATAAGATGATATTTATGTCTGATCCTACCTGCCATGCGGCTACCTTGCCGCGCATGCGCACCACAGACTCCATGCCCGCAGGACATGGGCGCCGCCGATGAAAAGCGCATCCCGCCTGCAGAAGGAAGACTTCGAAGCGCTCTCCGACTTCCGCTACCAATTGCGCCGCTTCCTGCGATTTTCCGAAGATGCCGCCCAAAGCGAAGGCCTCACGCCGCTGCAATACCTGCTGCTGCTGCACATCAAAGGATTCCCCGGCCGCGAATGGGCCAGCATCAGCGAGCTGGCAGAACGGTTGCAGGCCCAGCATCATGGCGTGGTGGCGCTGGTGACCCGTTGCGTGAAAGCCGGCCTGGTCACGCGCGCGCCGGATGACCGCGACAAACGCCTGGTGCAGGTGCGCCTGACCGACCTGGGAGAGCAATACCTGCAACGGCTGGCGCAGTTGCACCGCAACGAACTGCAATCGCTGTCCGGCGTGTTCCAGGTGTCGCACATCTCGGCCTTCAACGACCGCGACTGACATTGCGGCTGGCGGCAAACTGCGGTTTTCCGCAACTGATTCCGGCAAGCCATGCTGTTATGCTGGAATCCGTTTCATCGATAGGCGCAAGACAGACGCGACAAATAGGCGTGACAACAAGGTGTGTAAAGAGGCGTGATATCCCGCCATCCGGATCTGCAATCGAATCCAGCCAATGACAAGAAAACCGAATACCGAGACAGCCGCCCCCGCGCCAGTGCGCGCCATCACCAAGGAAGACGTTGCCCGCGCCGCCGGCGTGTCGCACATCACGGTATCGCGCGTGATCAATACGCCGGAAAAGGTTTCTCCCGAGACTCGCGCCAAGGTCGAATCCTTCATCGCCAGCATGGGCTACATCCCCAACATGCTGGCCGGCGGACTGGCCTCGCGCCGCACCCGCATCGTCGCCGCCATCGTCCCCACCATCAGCCACTCGATCTTCGCGGAGACCGTGCGCGGACTGTCGGAAAAGCTCAGCGAACAGGGTTACCAGTTGCTGCTGGGGCAGACCAATTATTCTGAAACGGCCGAGACGGCCCTGGTGGAAGCCTTCATCGGCCGCCGCGTCGACGGCCTGGTGCTGACCGGTGTGCAGCATACCGCCCGTACGCGCCAGCGCCTGAAGGCAGCCGGCATCCCGGTAGTGGAAACCTGGGACCTGACCAAACGCCCCATCGACATGCTGGTCGGCTTCGACAACCATGCCGCCGGGCGCGCCATGGGCGACTACCTCACCGGCAAGGGATACCGCCGCATGGCCTTCATCGGCGGCGAAGATCCGCGCGGCATGGCGCGCTTTTCGGGAATGCGCGAGGCCGTGCTGGCGCAGGGCGCGCAGGAGCCGATACATATCAAGATCCCGCTGGGCTCCTTCCTCCATGCCGGGCGCGAAGCGATCGGCTTGCTGCTGAGGGAGCACCCCGATGTCGATGCTGTCTTCTTCAGCAACGACGTCATCGCCGCCGGCGCCGCGATGGAATGCATCCGGCGCGGCATCCAGGTGCCCGGGCAGATTGCGCTGGCCGGCTTCGCCAATCTTGAGATCGCCCCCGAAGTCACGCCGGCGCTGACTACGGTACAAATCAGCGGCCACCAGATCGGCCTGACCACAGGACAAATGCTGCTGGCGCGCTTGAACGGCCAGGGCGTAGCCCAGCCGATATGCGATCTGGGCTATTCCATCGTCGAACGCGAAAGCGCCTGATCCACTGCCAGTGCCATTGCCATTCAGGCAAAACGGCCGGTGCGGCCAACGTTTGACCGCACCGGCCGCTTCCATTGCCCTGCCGGTTTGCGCGCGCTATTGCTCCTCGTCATACACGATGCCGCGCGTCTCCGGCGCGACCAGCAAGGCCACCAGCGCCACCCCGCCCATGAACATGATGTAGCCGATGATCGGGTAATAGCTGCCGCCGTAATACGCCAGCAGGCCCGTGGCGATCACCGGCGCCATGCCGCCGGTGATGACCGAAGACAGCTCGCGCGCGCAGCAGATGCCGCTCATGCGCATGCGCGGCGGGAACAACTCGGCGAAGAAAGCCGCCTGCACCGAAAACATCGGATACAGCCCGAACACGATCATCATCACGAAAGCGCCGATGATCATCGGGGTTTCCCGCGTCTCCAGCATCCAGAAAAACGGGAAGGCGCCCAGTATCATCACGAGGATACCGAGGATATACACTGGTCGCCGGCCGACACGGTCCGACAGCGCTCCCCAAAACGGATTGAGCAAGGCTCCGATGCCCGCGCCGATCAGCACCGCCATCAGGCCGACGCTGGCCTCGACCTTGAGCTGGGCGGTGAGATACGACAAGGCCCACACCTGGAAGATATAGCCCGCCGTGTTCTCCGAAAAGCGCGCGCCGATGGCAATCAGCAGGCTGCGCTTCTGCTCCTGCCAGACCGCCTTGATGGGCGCCTTCGCCACCGCCTTGCGCTGCTTCATCTTTTCGAAGGTGGGCGACTCCTGCACGAACAGGCGGATATAGATCCCCACCGCCAGGCCGACCGCGGAAAGCAGGAAAGGAATGCGCCATCCGTAGCTCATGAAGTCGGCCTCCGGCATCATGCGCACCAGCGCGAAGGCACCCGCCGAGAGCACCACGCCCAGCGCCACGCCGACGCCCGGCCAGCTGGCGTAATAGCCGCGCTTGTCGGGCGGGGCATATTCGGCCGACATGGTCACCGCCCCGCCGAACTCGGCGCCTGCGGCGAAGCCCTGCACCAGCCGCAGCAAGGTCAGCAGAATCGGCGCGGCGATGCCGATGCTGGCATAGGTCGGCAGGATGCCGATGAGCGTGGTGGACAAGCCCATCATCATGAGCGTGACCACCAATACGTTCTTGCGTCCTATCTTGTCGCCGATGTGGCCGAACACGAATCCGCCCAGCGGGCGCACCACGAACCCCAGCGCGTAAGAGCCGAAAGCGGCCAGCGTGCCGATCATCGGATCCAGCTTGGTGAAAAACAGCACATTGAAGACGATCGCCGCCGCCGTGCCGTAAAGGAAAAAGTCGTACCACTCGAGCGCGGTGCCGATGACCGACGAACGCAGCGCCATCTTGCGTTGCCGGATCTCTGCCGCGCTCAGGTTCTCCGCCGATGTCGAGGCCTGGCCGGGCGCCTGCGCATGGCCGGGGTTCACCGGGTGCGCCCGGGTACCTGCGATTGTATTCATGTGTCTGTCTCCTGTTGGGTGACGGGCGCATGCGGCGCTTGACGCGCCGGCCGGCTGTTTTATCGTGTGTCCGGCACTGGCCCTGTCTTTCCTGCGATGGGATGTACTGCGCCGTCGTTGCTCCTTCCTGCTGCTTCCTGGGTAAATTCGCTTTGCTCAGTGGCGCGTCAGGCGCGCCTGCGCATGTTCATGGCTGGCGCGCTGGCCTGCTCCGAAACGCAGCGCGCCCATCGTTCGCGCACCATGCGCATCATCAATTGCGCCTCTTCCCAACGGTCCGACAGCTCATAGCCGTCGGCGCCGGTCATCGCATATTCGGGCGGGCCGAGTTCGCACAGGAAGGTCAGTACCGCGTCGTCGCCGGCGCGCGCCATCCAGCTCCTGAAACCGTATTCCCACCAGCCCATGAACAACTCCAGCCATTGCCGGTGCTGCTTGAATTCCAGCTGCAACTGGATTTGCTCGCGGCTGGCGACGCGGCCGTGGAAGCCCCAGGCGTTATCGATGATCCGGTGCATCAGCGCATGGTTTTCCGCGGAAATCGGCCAGGCGAACTCGCGCCCCACCACATAGTGGGAAAGATCCGCCGTCAACCGCAGGTCCGGGAAGCGGTCCAGCAGATGCAGGGTGAACAGCAGGTCGGTGGTCATGCGGTCGCGGTGCGTCTCGATATGCAGCGCGATACCGGCGTCCTCGGCCAGCCGGCGCCAGCCTTCGATGTAGGGAATGCATTCCTGCAGCGTGTAGGGCCGCACATCGGCCTGCAGGTTGATGTGGTCGGCGCCCAGCTCCTGCACATGTTCGATGATGGGCTTCAATTCATCGACCGTGCGCGGATAGCATTGGGCCTGCCAGCTCATGCCATGTTCGCGCAGGAACGCGGTGACGGTGCGGGCGTATTGGATATCGGCAAAGCGCACGCCGGCGCCGTCGAAACCGGCGTCGCGGATCATGGACAGCTTTTGTTCCAGCGTCCATTCCTGCCCATCCGGGCGACGGCGCTCCATGGCCCATAACGATTGGTACACGCGAAACGTTTGCATGGGTGTTTGCCTCTGCAAAAAAGTTCGTCCCTCCGGCGCAGCCGGCTTGGATCGGCTGCGCCAGGTTCGTGCCGGGACGATGTGCCGCCCCGGAATGAAACGCAAGGGCCGGTTCAGGTACCGGCCGCCTGCTGCGGCACCTCCACCTGTTCGAAGAAACGCTTGCCGCTGGCCGACTGGTTTTCGTAGATCGACCCCTGGTTCAGTGCCGGCGGCAACGGCATGCGCACCGGCACATCGCGAAAGCGCGGCACGATGGTCGGCTCGCCCTGCAGCAGCCGGCTGTTGAAATCGTCGAAATCGGGCACGCCCATCAGCGGAAAGGCATCGGCCGCGCAAACTTCATAGAGCAGGAAATTGCGCGACATGGACGAACGATTCTGCGCCGAACCGTGTATCGCCCGCACATGGTGGAAAGAGACCGAACCCGCCTTGCCGACGATAGGCACCGCCCGGTCGAGATTCAGCCCGGGTTGGTTAGGGTCGAGCGCGCCGCAGAAACGGCCATCGGCATCATGGTGGTCGTAGGTCGGCCCCTTGTGCGACCCCGGCACCACCAACATGGCGCCGTTTTCCAGCGAGGTATCGTCCAGCATCACGCCCACGGCCAGGATGTCATCGTTGGTGGCCGGATAAAAAGCCCAGTCCTGATGCCACTCCACCGGCGAGCCAAAACGCGGCGACTTCAGGTTGAGCTTGGAGTTTTGCAGCCGGAAAGCCGGCCCCAACAAGGCTTCCAGCACTTCCAGCACCGGCTTGGAACGGATGAACTCCTCAAACACCGGATGGTTCTTGTGCGGCTGCTTGATGCGGCGCAAACGCGGATCGGCGGCGGTATGGCCTCGCTCCAGATCGAATACGTCGGTATGGTCGCTGACCTTGCGCGATTGCTCCACCCACTGCGCCAGCGCATCCTTCATCCGCTGCCGCATGATGTCGTTGAGAAGGCCGGGCACCACCAGCCAACCTTCGTCCTGATATTGCGAAACCTGCCCTAGCGTGATCATGGCTGTCTCCTTTGATCGGAATCGTGTTCTACCCGCCGCGGCGGGGTTTTCTTGAATGCTTGCGCCCTGCCGTCCAAAATCAATGTTCGCGCGAACATAATATGCCGCAAAAAAACCGGAGTCAACTCCGGCCCGCCAAATATTTTGCGCCCCTCGTGAGATCAGCGCCCGTGGCCGCCCGCGTCCCGGTCCGCCATCAAATACTGACTTCCACCCGGTTGCGGCCGCGCTCCTTGGCCAAATACAGCGCGGTATCGGCCAGCTTGATCAATTGCTCCAGGCTATGTCCCGCACCCAATGCCGCCACGCCGAAACTGGCGCTGATGCTGATGCGCTGGCCGCCATCGAGATCGAACTCCTTCGCCTCCAGCGCCGCGCGCAACTTCTGCGCCACCGTTTCAGCCTTGCCGATATCCGCCTCCGGCAACAGCACGATGAACTCTTCTCCGCCATAACGCGCCAGCACATCCACCTTGCGCAGCAATTGCGCGGCGATTTGCGCCACACCACGCAAGACGGCGTCGCCGGACAAATGACCGTAGCTGTCGTTGATGCGCTTGAAATGGTCGATATCGAACAGCACCACCGACAAGTTGCGCCGATAACGTTGCGCCGCGCGCATCTGCTGCTCGCCATCGGAAAAAAAGGCGCGCCGGTTCAACAGACCGGTCAAGAAATCGGTGTTGGATGACGTCTGCAACTGGCTGATCAGCGCTTCGCGTTCGCGCGCCAGGCTGTTGCGCTCAAGAATACGTTCTTTCAGCACGCGCAATGCCCGCATCATGCCGCCGATCTCGTCATCATGCCTGGCAGCGGGAATCTCCAGCCCCAGCTTGCCATCGGCCAGCCCCACCACCAGGTCGGTGGCAGCGACCAACGGGCTCACCACGCGCTTGCGGATCATGTACATCAATAACTGGAAGAACAGGCAGGCAACGATGGTCAATCCGATGACCAGGGCCAGCAAATTACGCGCTTGCAGGTTGCGGTGCTCGGCCCGGGCCATCAGGTCGTCCAGGATGATATCGCGCAAATCGAAGATGGCCTTCATCCGCGGCACGTAGCGCGCCGCCAGTTCGGCCGGCGTAATGCCGTAATCCCCGGACTTCAGGCCCACCTGCAAAAGGTGGTCGATGAACTGGAAGCCGTCGTCGAAATATTGCCTGTCCAGATTGGCCAGTCCCTGCACGAATTGCGGCTGCGACGAATAAGAAGCCAGCCGCGCGCCCAGCAGCGAACGCAGCAATTCGATCCGCCCGTAAAGCCGGCCGATCTCGATGACCTCATCCGGGTTGAGCCTGCGATGGGTGATCAGCGCAGCAGTGAAACAAGACCCCACCTGCCCGGCATATTCGCGCAAGCTGGCTGCCGCGCGTACCCCCGACAGGCCGTCGCGCAAATCGGGATCGGCCAGGTCGACGGTATCGACCAGTTCCCCCGTTATCCGCACCAGCATCGGGATCACATCCACCATGCCCTTGACTGCGGACACGATCTCGGGATGGCTGCGCCTTTCCTGCGGTTGCCGGCCGATGCGGTCGACTGCGGCGCGGGCCGGGCCCATGGCCTGCTGCACCCTCCCGATCTTCTTCAGAATGCTGGAATTATGTTGCGCCGGATCCTTTTCCAGGGCGGTGCGCAGATCGGCCAGGGCCGCATCGCTGGCCGACCGTGCCGCCTGCAGGCGCCGGTAAAGCAACGCGCGCTCGTCGTCCCGTGCGCCCATGAAGGCATTGGAGGGCCCGCGCTCGATCGATACCTGCTCCATCGCAATCAGGCCCAGACGAAACCGCTTCAAGGCCGGGATGGTATTGGTGCTGCTCCGGTAGATGTTCCACTCAATCCATACCAGCGATACCGCCAACGCCAAAAACAACATCAGCAACGCGATGGAGATCAGCCGGAACAGTCGAGTCAAGGACATTTCTTTGGCCTGCTTCAAAGGCTTGCGATTTTTCAGGAATACAACAAGGCCGATCAAGCAATAAACAAAAGATCGTATGAGCGGGGATAAAAACACATCGCAGGCAGGCGCCGATGCATGGAGCCCGATTCGAGACGCCGGCGCACCGGAGGCGATGCTGAAAGCCGGCGCCGCAGTCCATCCCCCTTGAGGGCTGCGATACCGGCATATCGGAATGCCATCGCGCCGACGGCGGCAACAGCGCAACCGGCGCACATAAAAATAAAGCCCTGAGGATGTCAGGGCCTTACTTTTGCTTCCAACCTGCAAGCTAACTGGCGGAGAGGGTGGGATTCGAACCCACGGTACGGGAAACCGTACGCCTGATTTCGAGTCAGGTACATTCGACCACTCTGCCACCTCTCCGGTTAACTTCGGTCGATTTACTGCGTGAAGCAGCAAAGCTCGCAACTATAGCAGAAGTTTTTTAAGAAAGGAACATCCCTCTAAAATTATTTCCCCCAGCGTATTGCCGCTCCGTCATTTTCGCCCCACCTTCTCCCGGCGCGCAGGACTAGCGCCGCGTCAAACGCCAAGCCTCAGTTTTTTTCATGCAAAAACGTTGCCCTTGCGCTTCCATATCATCGTCTTGTCATAAATCGCTTCTAGCATCCGTAAATTATTTTCCACAACTAGAAATTTTTCGGGATCTCACGGAAGTCGAACCGATGCCGTGTCAGGATGGGGGGCAAGGCGCAAAACCCAGCCCGGCCGGCGGCACGGCGCGGCTTTGCGGCGCCGCAAACCGCCTGAGGGGGCATTGCGGCAGCCGACGAGGTTCCGGACAGGTTCTCAGGAACAATTTCATACCGGGATCAGCCAAATGGCGCCTCTTTCCAATGCCTCTTTTCCGCTCGACGCCGAAGCGGCCGAGCTGATCGCCCGCGCCGCCGGCAGCCTGCCGCCGAACGCCGACGACCAGATGCTGTCGCTGCTGCATGAAATCATCGCCCAGCGCAAGCTGACGGCCTTGTTCCAGCCGATCGTACGCATGCGCAATGGCGAGATCCTCGGCTACGAAGGCCTGATCCGCGGGCCCTCGAACACCCCGCTGCACTCCCCGCTGGCCCTGTTCAAGGTGGCGCGCACGCACAACCTCTCGGTACAGATGGAATACCTGTGCCGGCATATCGTGCTGACCCGCTTCGCCCAATCCGGCCTGCCCGGCAACCTGTTCCTCAACGTCACCCCCGGGGCTTTGATGCAGCCCGAGGCGATCCAGGGCGAAACCCTGCGCTACCTCGAGAACCTGGGCGTCAACCCGCAGCGCATCATCATCGAGCTGACCGAAAACGAACCGACCTATGACTACGCCCTGCTGCGCAATGCCGCCATGCATTACCGCGACATGGGATTCCAGATCGCCATCGACGATCTCGGAGAAGGATTCTCCAGCCTGCGCTTGTGGTCCGAGCTGCAGCCCGAGTACGTCAAAATCGACATGCACTTCGTGCAAGGCATCAACCACGACCCGATGAAGCTGCAATTCGTGCGCTCGATCCAGGAGATCGCCGAGAAATCCGGCTCCATCGTCATCGCCGAAGGCATCGAGTCGCAGGCCGAATTGCTGACCATCCGCGACCTCGGCATCGCCTGCGGCCAGGGCTACCACATTGCCCGCCCGATGGCCGAGCCGCCGGTATCGATCTCGGAAGATGTCACCAAGACCCTGCGCCGCGACAAGGTGCCGCTGGCGGCCAACAAATACGGTCCCGGCAAGCGCAGCGCCACCGTCTTCAAGCTGCTGCGCGAAACCCGCTACGTCACGCCGGAAATCACCAACGACCACGCCTACGACATGTTCGTCAACGATCCGCAACTGCAGGCGCTGCCGGTGGTCAGCAACGGCCTGCCGATCGGCCTGATCAACCGCTACAGCATGGTCGAGCGCTTCGCCCGCCTGTACGGCCGCGAGCTCTACGGCAAGAAGTCCTGCGCCTTCTTCATGGATCCCAACCCCATCCTGACCGAGCAGGACACCAGCCTGCAGGACCTGTCCAACCTGCTGGTGCAGGCCGAGTCGCACCACCTGTCCAACGGCTTCATCATCACCGACCGCGGCCAGTACGTGGGCCTGGGCACCGGCCACGACCTGCTGCGCGAAATCACCCAGATGCAGATCGACGCCGCACGCCACGCCAACCCGCTGACCCAGTTGCCGGGCAACGTGCCGATCAACGACCACATCGAATACCTGCTGCAAAGCGGGGTCGAGTTCTGCATCTGCTATTGCGACCTGGACCACTTCAAGCCCTTCAACGACGTCTACGGCTATCGCAAGGGCGACGACATGATCCAGCTCACCGGCCGCATCCTGCAGCAAGGCTGCGACCCGCAGCATGACTTCATCGGCCATATCGGCGGCGACGACTTCCTGATCATGTTCCAAAGCGAGGACTGGGAAAGGCGCTGCCGCGCCATGCTGGACAACTTCACCGCCGAATCCGGCGCCTTCTATTACGACGAAGACCGCGAACGCGGCGGCTATTTCAGCGAAGACCGCCAGGGCAACCGCGTGCTGCATCCGCTGGTGAGCATTTCCCTGGGGGCGGTGAAGATCGAACCCGCCCAGTACTCCTCGCCGCACCAGATCGCCTCGGCAGCGACCCGGGCCAAGAAACAGGCCAAGAAGACGCCCGGCAACAGCCTGTTCATCGAACGCCGCATCCCGATGGCGTTCTCCTGGGCACTCAATGACGGCGGCTAGCCACGCCGCCGGCGAGAACGTTTTCACCGGCCCTGCACCCGCCATGACGGCAACGCCAATGTAAAAACGGCCGACCCATTACAGGTCGGCCGTGCTCCATCGATATCCCACCAGTCCCGGTCAGGCGCCCGGCGCCAGCCTGGTGATGCCGCCCATGTAAGGCTGCAGCGCCTCCGGAATCTCCACACTGCCGTCGGCTTGCTGGTAGTTCTCCAGCACCGCCACCAGGGTACGGCCGACCGCCAGGCCGGAGCCGTTCAAGGTGTGCAGCAGCTCAGGCTTGCCCTGGGCATTGCGGAAACGGGCTTGCATACGGCGCGCCTGGAAAGCCTCGCAGTTCGACACCGACGAGATCTCCCGATAGGTATTCTGCGCCGGCAGCCAGACTTCGATGTCATAGGTCTTGGCCGCGCCAAAGCCCATGTCGCCGGTGCACAGCGTGATCACGCGGTACGGCAGGCCGAGCTTCTTGAGGATGGCCTCGGCATGGCCCAGCATCTCTTCCAGCGCCTCGTACGACTTCTCCGGATGCACGATCTGCACCATTTCCACCTTGTCGAACTGGTGCTGGCGGATCATGCCGCGGGTGTCGCGGCCGTAGGAGCCGGCCTCGGAACGGAAGCATGGCGAATGCGCGGTGAACTTCAGCGGCAGCGTGTCGCCGGCCACGATCTCCTCGCGCACCAGGTTGGTCAGCGGCACTTCGGCGGTCGGGATCAGGTACAGCGCGGCGTTTTCCGCCTCGCCTTCCTGGCCGCCCTTCTTGACGGCGAACAGGTCGGCCTCGAACTTGGGCAACTGGCCGGTGCCGCGCAGCGAATCGGCATTGACGATGTAAGGCGTATAGCACTCGGTGTAGCCGTGCTCGCCGGTGTGGGTGTTGAGCATGAACTGCGCCAGCGCACGATGCAGGCGCGCGATGCCGCCCTTCATCACCGAGAAGCGCGAACCGGTCAGCTTGACCGCGGTATCGAAATCCAGGCCCAGCGGCGCGCCGACATCGACATGGTCCTTGACCTCGAAGTCGAAGGCGCGCGGCGTTCCGACCTTGCGCACCTCCACGTTGCCGGATTCGTCATTGCCCACCGGCACCGACTCGTGCGGCAGGTTGGGCACGGCTTGCAAGAAGGCGTTCATCTGCTGCTGCACCTCGTCCAGGCGCGCCGCCGAAGCCTTCAGTTCGTCGCCGATGCCGTTGACTTCCGCCATCACCGCCGAGGCGTCTTCGCCCTTGCCCTTCAACATGCCGATCTGCTTGGACAGGCTGTTACGCTTGCCCTGCAATTCTTCAGTGCGGGTCTGGATCTGCTTGCGCTCGGCCTCCAGCGCGTTAAAACCGGCGACGTCGAGGACGAACTTGCGTGCCGCCAGACGGGCAGCCACATTGTCGATGTCTTTACGGAGAAGTTGGATGTCGATCATGGGAACAAATAGCAAATAAGGATTGGCGCTCAAAAACGGGATTGTACCAAGCCAGGCGGCTTTACCGGGGGCTTCCCCGAACGTTTCCGGGAATAAATGCGCATCGCCGCATGGCGCACAGCGGCCGGGACGGGTTACCATTCGCCCCATTTCCCGCCACTCTTGCCGATTCCAATCATGTCCGACGCCGACGACGCCCCCAAAACCACGCCCCTGCCGCTTTCCATCCTCGGCCTGGTAGCCGCCTTCGGCCTGGCCCTGTGGGCCGGTATCCACTACATGACGCATGACGCCAGCCTGTTCTACGGCTTGCTGGCCGGCCTGTCGTTCGGCGCCGCCTTCGCGTTCGGCCAGCAGATCAAGCATCGCGTCGCGCCGTCGAAACAGCGCAAGACCGGCTGGAAAGTGCACGCGCCAGGAGCGGCCGAACTCAGCCCGGCCAAGCTGGCCGCGCAGCAGGCGCGCAAGATCAGCGTGGAGTTCGACGACGAGGAAATCCGCACCACCGTCAATGGCCTCAAGCGCGAAGGCGTGGCCTGGAGCGCTGTCAACCGGGTCGATATCGTCATCAGCGACGAATTCCTGCCGCTGCCGCAATGGATCATCGGCGGCGACGGCGGCGCAGGCGCCAAGGGCATCATCGTCCCCAATG
The DNA here is from genome assembly GCF_006715495.1 of Herbaspirillum sp. SJZ106. Classification (GTDB taxonomy): domain Bacteria; phylum Pseudomonadota; class Gammaproteobacteria; order Burkholderiales; family Burkholderiaceae_D; genus Herbaspirillum. Next base: position 36,569 of record NZ_VFNI01000004.1, on the reverse strand, counting down.
ACGCCGAAGGGCTGGATGCATTGATGGACGCCATGAAGGCGCGCCTGCCGGGCTTCGACAACGACGCCACCTACCAGGCCATCATTTCCGCCATGGCGACCATCGAAGGCCATTTCCCGGTTTGGAACAGGAAGCCGGCCTAGGGACTTACTTGGAACTCTTGCGCGCCTGGCGATCCAGCTCGCGCAAGTACGCCAGCTTGTCGCCGATCTTGGCTTCCAGCCCGCGCGGCACCGGCTGGTACCAGTTGGGTTCGCGAATGCCGTCCGGCAGGTAGGTCTCGCCGGCGGCATAGCCTTCCGGTTCGTCATGGGCGTAGCGGTACAGCTTGCCGTAGCCCAGTTCCTTCATCAGCTTGGTCGGCGCGTTGCGCAGGTGTTCCGGCACCGGGCGCGACTTGTCCTTGGCGACGAAGGCGCGCGCCTGGTTGTAGGCCATGTAGCCGGCGTTGCTCTTGGCCGCCACCGCCAGATAGATCACCGCCTGCGCCAGCGCCAGTTCGCCTTCGGGCGAGCCCAGGCGCTCATAGGTAGCGGCGGCGTCATTGGCGATGGTCATCGCGCGCGGATCGGCCAGGCCGATGTCTTCCCATGCCATGCGCACGATGCGGCGCGCCAGGTAACGCGGGTCGGTGCCGCCGTCGAGCATGCGCGTGAGCCAGTACAAGGCGCCATCGGGGTTGGAACCGCGCACCGACTTGTGCAACGCCGAGATCTGGTCGTAGAAGGCGTCGCCGCCCTTGTCGAAGCGGCGCAGCGCATCGCCCAGGCATTCGGCCAGGACTTCGGCGGTCACCGTGGCCAGCCCTTTGGCCTGCGCCGAGCGGGCCACGATTTCCAGATTATTGAGCAGCTTGCGGCCGTCGCCATCGGCGCTGGCGACCAGCATCTCCCTGGCTTCCGGCTGGAACTGCAAGCCGTCCAGCTCCTCGTGGCAGGCGCGTTCGACCATGGCGCCGAGGTCGTCCTCGGTCAGCGACTTGAGCACGTACACGGCAGCGCGCGAGAGCAGCGCACTGTTGACCTCGAACGAGGGATTCTCGGTGGTGGCGCCGATGAAGGTGAACAGCCCGCTTTCCACGTGCGGCAGGAAGGCATCCTGCTGGCTCTTGTTGAAACGGTGCACCTCGTCGACGAAGAGGATGGTGCGGCGGCCGGAATTGGCGCGGATCAACTGGGCCCGTTCAACCGCCTCGCGGATGTCCTTCACGCCCGACAGCACTGCCGACAACGCCATGAATTCGGCGTTGAAGGAGTCCGCCATGAGCCGCGCCAGCGTCGTCTTGCCCACGCCCGGCGGCCCCCACAGGATCATCGAATGCGGCTCGCCCGATTCGAACGCCACGCGCAAGGGCTTGCCCGGCCCCAGCACATGCTGCTGGCCGATCACGTCATCGAAGGATTGCGGCCGCATGCGCTCGGCCAGGGGGATCAGGTTCATCTTGAAATCAGTCGGTGCGGCGGCAGGTAGATCGGCCGCCAAAGGCAGTAGTCTAACGCAGAGTCAAGTACGCGCACCGCGACGTGGCCCCGACAGGCGCCGGGCGCGCGTTTCCGCTTAGCGGTTAAAATACCGGTTCGCCGCGCGGCCGGTCCGCGCAAGTTGTCACCCTGCCCGCTCCAGAATCCCATGCCTTTTGTCGTTACCGATTCCTGCATCCAGTGCAAGTACACCGATTGCGTCAGCGTCTGCCCGATGGACTGCTTCGTCGAAGGGCCGAACTTCCTGGCCATCGACCCGGATGGCTGCATCGACTGCTCGATGTGCGTGCCGGAATGCCCGGTCGGCGCCATCTATAACGCCACCGACCTGCCGGTGGCGCTGGCGCATTTCGAAGACCTCAATGCTAGGCTGGCCAAGCATCCCGGCTGGAAGCCCATTACCAAGGTACAGGCGCCGATGGCCGACCACGCGCAGTGGAAGGACGTGAAGGACAAGCTGCCGCTGCTGAAAATGGCCGACGGCGACTAAGCCTCCCGGCCATGCACGGAAAAGCCCCGCAAGTTCACACTTGCGGGGCTTTTTCATGGAGCTGCGACAATCCGGTCGTTGCTCAGTTGTTGAATACGTCCGCCCCCTTGGGGATGGTGAAGGTGAAGCTGTTGACCTTCAGCGGCGGATTCTTCTCGAAGCTGTCGAAACTGAGCACCGAGACTTGCCCAAAGGAGTCGTGCAGCTCCATCGCCACCGGCATGCCGTTCCTGAAGCCGATGCCGATGCGGTCGAAAGTGGTGTCGCGGCTCTTGGGCACCGCCTCCAGCCACTCCACGCCATCCTTGACGCCCGATTCCTTCAGGGTGAAATTCTTTTCCAGGTCGTTGCTGCCGAACAGGATCGCCGCCGGCGAAGAGCCCAGCGCATTGCCCAGTTTCTTGGTGGTGACCTGGTTCAGGTCCTTGTCGTAGATGAACAGCTTTTCGCCGTCGGCCTGGATCACCTGCTCATAGGGCTTCTGGTAAGTCCAGATGAATTTCCCCGGGCGCGAGAACACGAAAGCGCCGCTGGACGTGTTCACCACCTTGGCCGCGCCATTGTCGTTCCGCACCAGGCGCTGGGTGAAATCGCCCTTGGCCGATTGGGTGCTGGCGACGAATTGCTTGAACTGCTCCAGCGCGGCCGCCGAGGCCCGGCCCGGCGTCAGCGCGGTAAAGACGATGGCGCCGGCCACGGCCAGCGCCGACAGCGAAACCGCCACGAGGATGCGGCGCAGGTTGATGGCGCGCGCCCGGGCTGGTGCCCGGCCGCGGCGTTCGATTCCTTCAAACAAGGGATGCCTGGGATTGTTCATATCGTTTCCGTTCTTACAGTTGCGCAACAAGGTAGGCGGCCACTCTTGGCCCGCCGCCTTGTCCCCGCTTAGTCGGCGTCATTGCCCGCCGGCACCAGGATCTCGCGGTTGCCGTTGGACTGCATGGTCGATACCACGCCGCTTTGCTCCATCTGCTCCAGCAGGCGCGCGGCGCGGTTGTAGCCGATGCGCAAGTGGCGCTGCACCAGCGAGATCGAGGCGCGGCGGTTCTTCAGCACCACCGCCACGGCCTGGTCGTAGAGTTCATCGCTCTCGCCGCCGCCGGCGCCCGCTCCGGCGCCGCTGCCGCCCTCGGCATCTTCCAGCACGCCGCCCTCTAGGATGCCTTCGATGTAATTCGGTTCCCCCTGGGCCTTGAGGTGATCCACCACGCGGTGGACTTCATCGTCGGAAACGAAAGCGCCGTGCACGCGCACCGGCAAACCGGTGCCGGGCGGCATGTACAGCATGTCGCCCATGCCCAGCAGGGTTTCCGCGCCCATCTGGTCGAGGATTGTGCGCGAGTCGATCTTGGACGATACCTGGAAGGCGATGCGGGTCGGCACGTTGGCCTTGATCAGGCCGGTGATCACGTCCACCGACGGGCGCTGGGTGGCCAGGATCAGGTGGATGCCGGCCGCGCGCGCCTTCTGTGCAATGCGGGCGATCAGTTCTTCCACCTTCTTGCCCACCACCATCATCAGGTCGGCCAGTTCGTCGATGATGATGACGATGGTTTCCAGCTGCTCCAGCGGCTCCGGCGCGTCCGGGGTCAGGCTGAACGGATTGGGGATCTTCTCGCCGCGCTTGTCGGCATCGATGATCTTCTGGTTGTAGCCGGCCAGGTTGCGCACGCCCAGCTTGGACATCTTCTTGTAGCGGCGCTCCATTTCCTCCACCGCCCAGTTCAGTGCGTGGCCGGCCTGGCGCATGTCGGTCACCACCGGCGCCAGCAGGTGCGGGATGCCTTCGTAGATCGACAGTTCCAGCATCTTGGGGTCGATCAGGATCAGGCGCACCTGCTTGGGCGTGGACTTGTACAGCAGCGACAGGATGGTGGCGTTGATGCCCACCGACTTGCCCGAGCCGGTGGTGCCGGCCACCAGCAAGTGCGGCATCTTGGCCAGGTCGGCCACCACCGGGTTGCCGGCGATGTCCTTGCCCAGCGCCACGGTCAGGCTGGAGTGGCTGTCGTTGTAGACCTTGGAGCCGAGGATCTCGGTCAGGCGCACGATCTGGCGCTTGGGATTGGGCAGCTCCAGGCCCATGTAATTCTTGCCCTGGATGACTTCCACCACGCGAATCGAGGTCAGCGACAGCGAACGCGCCAGGTCGCGCGCCAGGTTGACGATCTGGCTGCCCTTGACGCCGGTGGCCGGTTCGATCTCGTAGCGGGTGATCACCGGGCCCGGATAGGCCGCGACCACCTTGACCTCGACGCCAAAGTCCGAGAGCTTCTTCTCGATCAGGCGGCTAGTGAATTCCAGCGTCTCGACCGACACTGTCTGCTGCGCCGGCGGCGCTTCATCCAGCAGGGAGAGCGGCGGCAGGTCGGTATTGCTGTCGTCGAACAGGCTGGTCTGCTTTTCCTTCTGCACGCGATCCGATTTCTGCACCTCGACGATCTGCGGCTCGATGCGGATCGGCGGCGCCTCGACGATCTTGGCGCGCTCCTGCACCACCACTTCCTCGCGCTTGACGGCGGCTTCGGCGCCGGCCTTGCGGTCGGCCCGCGCGGCGAAGAAATTGCGCACCCATAGCAAGCCATCCTCGATGGCGCCGCCGATGCGCTCCACCGCCGCCAGCCACGACACATGGAAGAACAGGGAAAAGCCCAGCCCGAACAGCAACAGCAGCAGCAAGGTGGCGCCGGTGAAGCCGAAGGTCGGCTGCACCGCCGTGCCGATCATCTCGCCCAGCACGCCGCCGGGGGAATGCGGCAGCTTGGGCGCCAGGCGATGCATGCGGGTGAATTCGATGCCGAGGCTGCCGGTCATCATGAAGACGAAGCCGATAGCGCGGATCAGCGGTTCCTGCCGGTGTTCGGGCTCGGCTTCCTTTTCCACCAGGAAGCGGTTGGACAGGCGGCGATAGCCGCTCCAGACCGAGCGCCCCAGGAGCACGCACCACCACCAGGCCGACAGGCCGAAGATGTACAGCATCAGGTCGGCCACCCAGGCGCCCACGCGGCCGCCCCAGTTGGCCGCGCGCGGCACCGAACTGGCCACCGACCAGCCCGGATCGGTCTTGGAGTACGTCAGGAGGATCAAGACCAGATAGACCAGCAGCGCGGTCAGCGCCAGCCAGCGCGCTTCGGAAATCAGCCGCACCAGGCGGTTGGGCATCGGCGGGGCCGGCGCTTTGGTGTTGCGGATATGGGCTTGACTCGTCTTCGACATAACTTCCGTGCAAAAAAAGCGTAGCCGTCATTGTAACGGCATTAGATTGGCGTCATGCGCTTTTGGGGGCTCGCGCACAGGATTCCGGGCGCGGCGGCATTATCGTTTCTACAAGTTCCCGCGCGGCAAACGGCAGGTGCGGCCGGGCTCGCGCGGCCTATCGGATGAATAGCGTAATTCCATCAGCTGGACAGGGGCCTTCGTCTATAATCTTACCCGTTTTGCAGCGCAGTATTGACGAGCCTCCCGCTCGCGCGTTCGCACCGCCGCCCTGCGGCCCTGAATTGAAATCCCGGAATTCGTCTCAAGCTAGGTTGAGCGATCCCATTAAACAGACAAAGAGTATCTTATGAGCACGCCCAAACATGCCAAGGTCCTGATCCTCGGTTCCGGCCCCGCCGGCTACAGCGCCGCCGTGTATGCCGCACGCGCCAACCTCAATCCGGTGATGATCACCGGGGTCGAGCAAGGCGGCCAGCTGATGACCACCACCGACGTCGAGAACTGGCCGGGCGACCCGCTGGGCGTACAAGGTCCGGAACTGATGCAGCGCCTGCTGCAGCACGCCGAACGTTTCAACACGGAAATCATCTTCGACCACATTCACACCACCAAGCTGTCCGAACGCCCGTTCCGCCTGATCGGCGACTCCGGCGAATACACCTGCGACTCGCTCATCATCGCCACCGGCGCCTCGGCCCAGTACCTGGGCTTGCCGTCCGAGCAGGCGTTCATGGGCAAGGGCGTTTCCGCCTGCGCCACCTGCGACGGCTTCTTCTATCGCGGCCGCGAAGTGGCCGTGGTCGGCGGCGGCAATACCGCGGTCGAGGAAGCGCTGTACCTGTCCAACATCGCCAGCAAGGTCACCATCATCCACCGCCGCGACAAGTTCCGCGCCGAACCGATCCTGATCGACCGCCTGCTGCACAAGGTCACCGAAGGCAAGATCGTCATCCAGTGGCACCATACGCTCGATGAAGTGGTCGGCGACGACAGCGGCGTGACCGGCATCAGGATCAAGTCCACCCAGGACGGCGCCATCACCGATATCCCGGTGCATGGCCTGTTCATCGCCATCGGCCACAAGCCCAACACCAGCATCTTCGAAGGCCAGCTGGAGATGCATAACGGCTACCTCAAGACCCGCACCGGCACCGAAGGCTTTGCCACCGCCACCAGCGTCGAAGGCGTGTTCGCCGCCGGCGACGTGCAAGACCACGTCTATCGCCAGGCCATCACCAGCGCCGGCACCGGCTGCATGGCCGCGCTCGATGCCCAGCGTTATCTCGAAGGCCTGGAATAAACTTTCGCCAGCGCTGAACTAGCGGAGCGGCCGCTCATCCAAAAGCCGGTAGGAGCCCAGTGCTTCTACCGGCTTTGCTTTTTATCAACAGAAAGGAAAAACATGGCCTTTCCCCGTGCCGCCCGGCTTTTCCTGCTTTCCCTGCTTTCCCTGCTTTCCCCGCTCGCGCTGGCCGCCTTGCTGGCTGCCTGCAGCGCCTCCCAGGAGCCCAAGCCGCATGACGCCGACAGCAGTGCCGGCTGCGATGCCGCCAAGGTCGACTATCTGATCGGCCAGAATATCAGCGGCTATATCGAACGCCAAGCCATGCAAGAGTCGGGCGCATCCGATGTGCGTGTCCTGCGTCCCGGCGACGCCGCCACCATGGACTTCAACCCCAGGCGTCTCAATATCCACACCGACCCCGGCAAGGTCATCATCAAGCTGGCCTGCGGCTGAACCGCGGGTGTCGTTCCGAGAACCTGTTCAGGTTCTGATAAAGTAGCCCGCTGGGAAGTTTGACCGGGCTGCATCATGGCAACAATCAAGGATTTTTCCGCACTCAAGGGGCTGCGCAAGCAATTGCAGGCCCAGGAGCAGGCGCGCGCCGAAGCGCAGGCAGAACGCCTGCGCAACGAGGCTAAACTCAGGGAAGACACCGATATCTTCCGCAACAGCATCGGCCAGGTGGCGCCGCTGCGCGCCAAGGCGGCCGACAAAACGCACCATCTGCCGGAGCTGCCGCCGCCCATTCCACGCCAGCATCTGGCCGACGAGCAGGCCGCGCTGCTGGAGTCGCTGTCCGACGAATTCACCGTCGACACCCTGATGGACAGCGATGAAAACCTCAGCTTCGCCCGTCCCGGCATCGGCCCCGACGTACTCAGCAAGCTGCGGCGCGGCAACTGGGTGATCCAGGCCCAGCTCGACCTGCACGGCTACCGGCGCGACCAGGCGCGCGAGGCCCTGGGCGAATTCCTGCGCCAATCCAGGAAACGCGGCCTGCGCTGCGTGCGCGTGATCCACGGCAAGGGCCTGGGTTCGGTCAACAAGGAGCCGGTGCTGAAGCACAAGGTGCGCAACTGGCTGGCGCAAAAGGATGAAGTGATGGCCTTCTGCCAGGCGCGCGCGGCCGACGGCGGCGCCGGCGCACTGGTGGTGCTGCTCAAGTCCAGCGAGCGCGTCTCCGGCTAAGCCGCGCAGCTGGAGCGCTCGAGTGAGGCCACCGCCGCCGCCAGTTCCCGTGCGATGCCGTCGAAATCCGGCCGATCGCCAGGCGCTTCGGAACGGCATCGGTCGCGCAAGCGGCCCAGCCGCTCAATAACGGGTTCCAGGCCGGGCAGCGCGCAACGCTGCAGCAATTCTTCCAGCAGACAGCCGAACGCCCTTGCCTCCATCGCCTGCAAGGCCGCCGCATAAGGAGCGGCCGGGTCGCACAAGGATGCGGCGCCGAAGTCGCCCAGCAATGCGCTGCCCGGCGCCCGATGCAAAATGTTGTGCGCGTACAGGTCGCCGTGCACCACGCCGCGGCGGTGCAGATGGGCCACTGCGGCGGCCACATCGCGGGCTACCCCCAAGGCGTGGCGCCATTCAAAGACGGTCTCCTCGGCGTACACGTCGCGCGTGCACGATACGAGGCTGGGCGGGCCGGCAAGATTGACGAAGCTGGGCGCAATCAATGGCATCACCAGACCGTGAGCGCTGTCCGGATGCCCCCGCAACCGCCCCAGCACGGGAATCAGCCCTTGATGATCGCCGGCCGCGATGGCCGCAGCCATCTCTCGCCGGGGCAAACCATCGCTGGTGACTTCCCCCTTGAACAGTTTCACGGCAACCGCGCGCGCCTCGCTCCCGGTGCGCCAACGCGCCTCGTGGATCACGCCGGAAGCCCCTTCGCCCAGCTTGCGCAGCAATTCAAGATCGCGCCACTCAACCGGAGGCGCCTGGGCGGCGCCATCCACGGCGGCCTCAAACTCCGCGCAAAATGGATTGCCGGCCACGGCAAGCCAGCTCAATCGCGGCAATGCCGCCAGCACCTCGGGAAACGCCTCGAACCGGTTGACCGCCAGGCGCAGCAGTTCAAGGCGGCGGCAGTTCGCCATCTCCGATGGCAGAGAACGCAGGCGATTGCCCGCCAGCATCAACTTCTGCAGCCGCGTGCAATGGCCGATTTCAGGGGGCAAGGCCTCGATGCGATTGTCGGTCAGCACCAGCCAGCGCAACGCCGCGGGCAACGCCGCTCCCGGCACGCGGCCGATGCGGTTGGCCTTGAAACCGATCATCTCCAGGCGCGCGCAGCGGCCCAGCACGGCAGGCAGTTCGGTGAACGCATTGTCGGAGCAAAAGATGATGCGCAGCTGATGCAAGCGCGGCAAGTCGTCCGGCAAGGCACTGAGCTGGTTGCCGCTGAGGTCGAGAATCTCAAGCGTATCGGCGAGATTGAAAATCTCGCGCGGAAATTCGCGCAGCCCGCAAGACAGCGAAAGCCGTTTGATGCCGGCCAGCGCCCCGCTGCGTAATTGTTCAAGGGTATGCATGCCGCCTGCCCGCCAAAAGAAAGCGCGCAGTGTATCAGGGACGGCGAACATCCCGGCCCCCGGGCCATGCAGGTCCTTGGAACGCATGCCATCACCAGGTCAATCAGCCAATGGACCAATAGGCCAATAGAAGCGAAATGCGCGCTAGAACAAATCCAACTGCCCCGAACCTGTAGCGGCCTGCTGCCGCGCCGTCGGCGCCACCAGCGGCCGCCGGAACTGGCTGGCGTCGAGCGTGGCGAAGGCGCGGTTACGGTGCGTCAAACCCAGCCGCCGGCTGGCTTTCTCGAAACGTTGTTGCAGCAGGTCGGCCCAGGCGCCGACGCCGCGCATGCGGGTGGCGAAATTGGCGTCATAATCCTTGCCGCCGCGCATGTCCTGGATACGGTTCATCACGCGCGCGGCGCGCTCCGGGAAGTGCGCCTGCAACCATTGCCGGAACAACGGGCTCACCTCCCACGGCAGGCGCAGCACGATGTAGCCGGCCTGCCCGGCGCCGGCCTCGATGGCCGCTTCCATCACGCGTTCAAGGTCCGGTTCGGTAATGAACGGGATCACCGGCGCGATCGAGACGCTGACCGGAATGCCCGCCGCGGCCAGCGTCCGGATCACCCGCAGGCGCCGCATGGGGCTAGCCGCCCGCGGTTCCAGCGTGCGCGCGATGGCCGGGTCCAGCGTGGTGATGGTGACGGCGGCGATGGCCTGGCGCTTGGCCGCCATCGCGGCCAGCAAGTCGATGTCGCGCTCGATGAGCGAAGACTTGGTGATCAGCGCCACCGGATTGCCGCAGTCATGCAGCACCTGCAGCACGCGCCGCGTCAGTTTCAGTTCACGCTCGATCGGCTGGTAGGCGTCGGTATTGATGCCGACCGTGATGGTGTCGGGTACATAGGATGGCCGCGCCAGTTCGCGCAGCAGCAGCTCCGGCGCGTTGGTCTTGGCAAACAGGCGGCTTTCGAAGTCCAGCCCCGGCGACAGGCCCAGATAGCTGTGCGACGGGCGCGCGAAGCAATAGATGCAGCCGTGCTCGCAGCCGCGATAGGGATTGAGCGACAGGCTGAACGGCAAATCGGGCGAGCTGTTGCGGCTGATGATGGACTTCGCCGTTTCTTCGGTGACAATGGTTTTCAGGGGCGCAGGTTCGTCCGCGTCGTCCATATCGTCAGCCCCTTCCCGCTCCCTTGCCTGCGCCAGCGCCTGCCAGCCGTCGTCGAACGCCTCCCGGCTGACCGATTCATAGCGCCCGCGCAAATTGGTCACGGCGCCGCGGCCCTTGCGCGCAACCTGGCTGGGGTGGATGTAGGACTCGGGCGTCAACGTCGGATCGTCGTCGGCCGGCGCCTGGGGTTGTTCCGGGAAGGGAGCGGCGATGCCTTCTGGAAACCTGGGAAACCTGGAGGATTTGGACATGATGGAGGCATGAGATACTGTGTTTATATACAGTATTTTGCACCCTGCCATCCCGGCCTGCAAACCCTGTTTCAATTTTCCCTTGCCGGCCGGCCATATCGGCGCCGCAAGGGGGGAGGCAAGCGCGAATTAATCGGTTATGCTTGGCCCACCTCGCTTCCCAATCCATAAGAAATCGAACAGGGAGGATCAGGACCTCGGGTCCCAAAGGAGACAACGATGCAACACCAGGCAAACCGGCCGGATGCCGGCACGTCCCTGCTGAGCAATACCCCTGTGCTGCAGCCTGCGGCCGACAATCAATTTCTCGACCTGCAAACCATCGCGCGTTCGCACCAGCGCAGTTCCGCTTATGGCATCACCCGCCAGCAGCGCCCCGACCTGGAGACGCTCTCGCGCCCCGACCTGGCGCTCACGCTGGAGTCCAACCATACCCTGTTCGGCCATGCGCGGCCGGTGATGGAAACGCTCTACGACCAGATCCGCAATACCCACAGCATGGTGATCCTCTCGGATGCCAGCGGCACCATCCTTCATACGCTGGGCGACAGCGACTTCCTGGCCAAGGCCGACCGGGTGGCGCTGGGCGCCGGCGGACGCTGGTCGGAACAGTTGCGCGGCACCAATGCCATCGGCACCGCCTTGTTCGAACAGAAGCCGACCACCGTGCATGCGCAAGAGCATTACCTCGACGCCAACCGCTTCCTGACCTGCTCGGCAGCGCCTATCTTCGACCACCAGGGCAAGGTGCTGGGCGTACTGGACGTCTCCGGCGAATGCGGCAGCTTCCACAAGCACACCATGGCACTGGTGCGCATGTCGGCGCAGATGATCGAAAACCACCTGCTGACCGGCAGCTTCCCCGATTGCATCACCGTGCATTTCCACAGCCGCCCGGAATTCGTCGGCACGCTGGTCGAAGGCATCGCCAGCTTCACCCCGGGCGGGCGCTTCCTGGCGGCCAACCGCAGCGCGCTGTTCCAGCTCGGGCTGCCGCTGGGGGCGTTGCAATCGCATACCTTCAGCTCGCTGTTCGGCGTGCCGGTGTCGATGCTCTCCGACCACTACCGCAAGGCCATGCCGGGCTTGTTGGCGCTGTATCTGCACAACGGCATCCAGATCCATGCGCGCGCCGAGATGCGGCTGCAGGAACAGCACTTCCAGAGCGCGCGCGATGCGCTCGCCGAGCCGGCGCGAACGGCAACATCCGCGCCGCCTGCGCAACGGATAACGCCGGCCGCGCCGGGGCCGGACTTGCAGTCGCTCGACACCGGCGACGCGCAGATGCGCAATGTCATCGACAAGCTGCGCAAGGCGATCGGCCGCGACATCCCCATCCTCATTACCGGCCAGACCGGCACCGGCAAGGAATGGCTGGCCCAGGCCATCCATCAGGAGATGCTGCGCCGGCAACCGGCGCATGGCGCGCATGCGGGCATCGCCCCCTTCGTGGCGGTGAACTGTTCGGCCATCCCCGAGCACCTGATCGAGGCCGAGCTGTTCGGCTACGACGACGGCGCCTTCACCGGCGCGCGGCGCAAAGGGGCCGTGGGCAAGATCGCGCAGGCGCATGGCGGCACGCTGTTCCTGGATGAGATCGGCGACATGCCGCTGGCGCTGCAGGCACGCCTGCTGCGCGTGCTGCAGGAACGCGCGGTGATGCCGCTGGGCAGCAGCCGCCTGATTCCGGTGGCGTTCGCGCTGGTCTGCGCCACCAACCGCCCCTTGCGCGACATGGCGGCCAGCCATGCCTTCCGCGAAGACCTGTACTACCGCATCAACGGCTTGCAGGTGCGGTTACCGGCCTTGCGCGAGCGCAGCGACCTGGCGCAGCTCGTCGACCATATCCTCGCGCGCGAATCCGCAGGGCAAGCGCCGCAACTGGCTACCGAGGTGCGGCATCTGCTGCTGTCCCACCGGTGGCCGGGCAACCTGCGCCAATTGAGCAACCTGATCCGCACCGCACTGGCCATGGCAGACGGCGAACGATGCATCACGCTGCAGCACCTGCCTGACGACTTCCTCGAAGAGGCCGGCGCCCTTCCCGGCCGCGCCACGCCAATGCCCATGTCGGCGCCGGCTGCCTTGTCATTGCAAGACAACGAATGGTCGGCCATCGAGCGCGCCCTGCAGGCGCATGCCGGCAACGTCAGCGCCGCGGCCAAGGCGCTGGGCATCTCGCGCAACACCATCTACCGGCGCATCAAGGCGCGCGGCGGTTGAATCGGTCAACGGCTGGCCAACGGCGGCAAGGCGTCGAACTCCTCGTCGGTAAATAGCCGCGAGCGGGTCAGGAAGCGCTTGCCGCTGCCATTGTCCAGCGAGAACATGCCGCCGTTGCCGTTGACCACGTCGATGATCAGTTGGGTGTGCTTCCAATATTCGTACTGGTCGGCGCCGATGTAGAACGGCACGCCGTCAAGCTCGCCCAGATGCACGTCGGTGTCGCCCAGCGTGAACTCGCCGGCGGGGTAGCACATCGGCGCGCTGCCGTCGCAGCAGCCGCCGGACTGGAAAAAAATCAGCTCGCCGTGGCGCCGCTTCAGGTCGCGCAGCAACCCGATCGCCGCCTCGGTCGCCTTCACGCGTTCCGGTACCTGCATGGCCGTCTCCATGTTCTTGTCCCTGCCGTGAAAAACGGCGCCGGCCTCAGCCCGGCGCCGTCGCCCATATCGTCCGCGTCAGAAGAAGCCGAGCGCCTTCGGGCTGTAGCTCACCAGCAGGTTCTTGGTTTGCTGGTAATGGTCGAGCATCATCTTGTGGTTCTCGCGGCCGATGCCGGACTGCTTGTAGCCGCCGAACGCGGCATGCGCCGGGTACAGGTGGTAGCAATTGGTCCACACGCGGCCGGCCTGGATCTCGCGGCCCATACGGAAAGCGCGCGTACCGTCGCGCGTCCACAGGCCGGCGCCCAGGCCATAGAGCGTGTCGTTGGCGATCGCCAGCGCCTCCTCCTCGTCCTTGAAGGTCGTCACCGACACCACCGGGCCGAAGATCTCTTCCTGGAAGATGCGCATCTTGTTATGGCCCTGGAACACGGTGGGCTTGACGTAATAGCCCGCGCCCAGGTCCCCGCCCAGTTCTTCGCGCCCGCCGCCGGCCAGCACCTTGGCGCCTTCTTGTTTGCCGATGTCGATATAGGAAAGGATCTTCTCCAGTTGCTCTTGCGACGCCTGCGCGCCGATCATGGTGCCCTTGTCGAGCGGATTGCCCTGCTTGATGGCGGCCACGCGTTTGAGGGCCCGTTCGATGAAGCGCTCATAGATCGACTCCTGCACCAGCACGCGCGAGGGGCAGGTGCAGACTTCGCCCTGGTTCAACGCGAACATGGCGAAACCTTCCAGCGCCTTGTCGAAGAACTCGTCGTCCTTGTCCAGCACGTCGGCGAAGAAGATATTGGGCGACTTGCCGCCCAGTTCCAGCGTCACCGGGATCAGGTTTTGCGAAGCGTATTGCATGATCAGGCGGCCGGTGGTGGTTTCGCCGGTGAAGGCGATCTTGGCGATGCGCTTGCTGGAGGCCAGCGGCTTGCCGGCTTCCACGCCGAAGCCCTGCACCACGTTGAGCACGCCCGGCGGGATCAGGTCCTGTATCAGTTCCAGCAGCACCATGATCGAGGCCGGCGTCTGTTCGGCCGGCTTCAATACCACGCAGTTGCCGGCAGCCAGCGCCGGCGCCAGTTTCCACACCGCCATCAGGATCGGGAAATTCCACGGGATGATCTGCCCGACCACGCCCAGCGGCTCATGGAAGTGGTAGGCGTAGGTGTCGTTGTCGATGGGTGAAATGCCGCCTTCCTGGGCGCGGATGGCGCCGGCGAAGTAGCGGAAGTGGTCGATCGCCAGCGGGATGTCGGCGGCCAGGGTTTCACGGATGGGCTTGCCGTTGTCGATCGTCTCGGCCGTGGCCAGCAACTCCAGGTTGGCCTCCATGCGGTCGGCGATTTTGAGCAGCAGGTTGGCGCGCTCGGCGGGGGAAGTCTTGCCCCAGGCTTTCCTGGCCGCATGCGCGGCATCCAGCGCCAGTTCGATGTCTTCCGCGCTGGAGCGCGCCACTTCGCAGAAGGCGCGGCCAATCACGGGGCTGATGTTCTCGAAGTATTCGCCCTTGACCGGCGGCACGAATTTGCCGCCGATGAAATTGTCGTAGCGTTGCTTGAACGGGTCGCGTACGCCGAGCTTGCTGATGTCTGCCAGATTCATGTTGTCTCCATGGGTTTATAGGAATGAAAGCCCGGACGGGATCGCTTGCCGCGCAGGTGCGCGGATGACCGGACAAGCGCCCAGCCTGGGGTTCAAGCGGACATGGGGCAAACCGCATGCCAGCGCGATGCCGCAGCGCCGGCATTGCCCGCCCACCGGCCAAACCCTCTTGGCATCGGGCCTGCGCCATGGCGGCATGTGGCGCCATTTGCGCCGCATGTTGCAGCTGTGTTGCAGCCGTGTGCCAGACTTGTTCCAATCTGGAACAAGTCTGCAACACTCCTGACGGATTCAACATGGATTCAATTGACGAAAACGGCGTCGCCGGCCATGACGGTGGTATCGACATAGTCCGACCCGCCGTGCCGGTTGGGGGAAAAATTGAGCGGAAAACCGCGGTGGTCGAAGTTGTACTCGTTGATGCTTTCCAGCGCATTGATGAGCTTCTCGCGCGTCGGATTGCGGCCGGCGCGGCGCAAGGCCTCGACGAATACGCGCGCCGAGATGAAACCTTCCATACTGCCGAAAGAGAATTCAGATACGCCGCTGCCCAGCATCGTCTTGCGATAGTCGGCCACCAGCGGCATGGATACCTGCCACGGCGAAGGCACGACCTGCGCGATGATCACGCCGCGCGACAACGGTCCCAGCGCATCGGCCAGCGCCCGCACCCCAATGACGGATGCGCCGAAGAAACGGCCTTGGTAGCCGGCTTCCTGCATGCCGCGCACCACGGCGGAATTGATCGCCGGGTCGCCGTTGACCAGCAGCACGGCATCGGGACGCAAGGCCATCATGCGCCGTATCAGGGCCGGGAAATTTCCCTCGGTGCTGCCTTCGATCGGGGACAGGGCAATCGAGCGCGCTGCGGCCTCTTCTTCCAACCCGGACAACAGTTGCCGGCCGAAACTATTGTTCTGGTAGACCAGCGCCACGCTCTTGACGCCGAAGCGGCCGAAGCGCTCCAGCAGGTAACGGTATTCGCGGGTATAACTGGCCCGCATCGTGAAAACGTAGCGATTGACATTGCGGTACAAGGAAGGAGCGCCGGTGCAGGGAAACAGGAACGGCACGCGCGCCCGGGTGATCGCCGGCAAGGAAGCGTCGATCCCCGGCCAGCCGGCATGGCCGAACAGCGCAAACACCCGATCCACATTGAGCAGCCGTTCGGTATTGGCCCGCGCGACATCGGCCTGGTAACCGTCATCGCGGCTCACCATTTCTATCTTGCGGCCGTATATGCCGCCCTGGGCATTGATCTCGGAAAAATAAGCCTTGGCGCCAATCGCACATTGCCTTGCCAATGACGACAACGGCCCTGTCATGCCGATGGATTGGCCAATGACGATGCGGTTTGGATAGACGCCCGGTTCGGCCTGCGCCGGCCAACAGGCCGCTGCCGCCAGCCACAGCAGCAGGATGCGCCAGCGGCGCCCCGGCGCAGCCTCGCGCCCGGATGCCGGCCGCCGCCAAAGCGCTGCGATGGCAATGCCGACAACATGAATGGCCGCACCCGGCATGATCCCTCCTATTACAAGAATCGCTGCATCAGCAGCCAGTCCTCATGCCGGAACGGGAGGGAGGCAAGAAAAAACCGGCCTGCGGCCGGTTTCGGTCAGACGGCGTCAGCGCCGGTTTCCCCGGTCCGGATGCGGATCACCTGCTCGACTTCCTGTACGAAAATCTTGCCGTCGCCGATCTTGCCGGTGCGGGCGGCCTTGATGATGGCATCCACTGCCGGTTCGACCACGCCATCGTCGACCACCACTTCGATCTTCACCTTGGGGAGGAAGTCCACCACGTACTCTGCGCCGCGGTAAAGCTCGGTATGGCCCTTCTGGCGGCCGAAACCCTTGACTTCGGTGACCGTCAACCCCGTGACTCCCACCTCGGCCAGAGACTCCCGAACCTCGTCCAGCTTGAACGGTTTGATAATAGCGGTCACTTGTTTCATGATAATTTCCTCTCTTGACATGTCCAAAAAAATCGATTGTTAACTAAAAAACTATAAGTAGATGGTTAACTTTTATCGGCACTTACCTGCGCGGCACGCACATTCTGCTTAATTGACCGATGCCTGCCCCATGCATCCTGCCGGCAACCGCGGGCGGCCAGCATCCATTTGCATTGTCAATCAGGAGCATCCGGCTTTCAACCTCCGGTGGCAGGAGGCCGCCTGAAAATCGCTCGCGCCCCCGATGCGCGGCAACCGGCGCTCAGGCGTCCGCGTCCGGTATCCGCTCCAGTCCATCCATCCAGACCGTTGCCTCGGAATCGCTGGGAGCGCGCCAGTCGCCGCGCGGCGAGAGCGAGCCGCCGGTGCCGACCTTGGGCGCGTTGGGCACGCAAGAGCGCTTGAACTGGCTGGTCTTGAAGAACCGGAACAGGAAGATGCCCAGGTTTTTCTTGATCTGCGCCAGCGTGTATTCGTTGTGCGCGCCATGCAGCCCGTCAGGCCAGTGCCCTGCCTCGCGATCCCGCCAGGCCGTATGCGCCAGGAAGGCAACCTTCGCCGGGGTGAAACCGTAGCGCAGGATGTAGTACAGGTTGAAGTCCTGCAGCTCATAGGGGCCGATGAAATCCTGGGTGCGCTGGCCGGGCTCGCCGGCCGAGGCGCCCGGCACCAGTTCGGGGCTGATCTCGGTTTCCAGGATCTGCATCAGCACTTCCGGGTGCTTCAACCCCAGCGACGCCGATTCGGCCACCCAGCGCACCAGATGGGTGATCAGGGTCTTGGGTACGCTGGCGTTGACGTTGTAATGCGACATGTGGTCGCCCACGCCATAGGTGCACCAGCCCAGCGCCAGCTCGGACAGGTCGCCGGTGCCGATCACAATGGCGCCATTATGGTTGGCCAGCCGGAACAGGTGGTTGGTGCGCTCGCCCGCCTGCACGTTTTCGAAGGTGATGTCGTACACCGGCTCGCCGCGCGAATACGGATGGTCCAGGTCTTTCAGCATCTGTTCGCAACTGGGGCGGATGTCGATTTCCTGCGCCGTGCAGCCGACCTGCTCCATCAGCTTGTGCGCCTGCACCAGCGTGCGGCTGCTGGTGGCGAAGCCGGGCATGGTATAGGCCAGGATATGGGTGCGCGGCAGGCCCAGCTTGTCCATCGCCTTGGCGCACACCAGCAACGCATGGGTGGAGTCGAGCCCGCCGGACACGCCGATCACCACCTTCTTGATATTGCTGGAAGACAAGCGCTGCACCAGCGCCTGCACCTGGATGCTGTAGACCTCGCGGCAACGCTCGTCGCGCTGCGCATTATTGGCCGGCACGTAGGGGAAGCGCGCCACGCGGCGCTTGAGCGGCAGGGACTTCTGTTGCGGCACGTCAACCTCGAAACCGACCACCTCGAACTTGCGCACTTCATCGGCATGGCGGCGCACCGACTGGCCGAACGTGGTCTGGTGGAAGCGCTCGCGCGACAGGCGTTCCAGGTCGATGTCGGCATAGATCACGTGGGCCTGCTCGGCAAACCGCTCGGACTCGGCCTGCAGTTCGCCGTTTTCATAAATCAGCGCCTGGCCGTCCCAGGCCAGGTCGGTGGTCGATTCGCCGTTGCCGGCCGAGGAATACAGGTAAGCCGCCAGGCAACGCGCCGACTGCTGCGAAACCAATTGGTGGCGATAGCCGGACTTGCCGACCACGATGTTCGACGCCGACAGGTTCACCAGCACCGTCGCGCCCGCCAGCGCGGCAAAGGAAGACGGCGGGATCGGCACCCAGACGTCTTCGCAGATTTCGATATGGAAGCGGAAATCGGGGATATTGCGGATGTCGAACAGCAACTGGCTGCCGAATGCGACGTCCTGGCCCAGCAGGTGCACGCGACGGGTAATGGCGCAATCGGCGCTGCTGAACTGGCGCGCCTCGTAAAATTCGCTGTAGTTGGGCAGGTAACTCTTGGGCACCACGCCCTGGATACGGCCGGCCGCCACCACCACCGCGCAGTTGTACAACTGGTGGTCGACCTTCAGCGGCATGCCCACAATCAGCACGGCCGGCACGCGCAGCGAGGCGTCCAGCACCGATTGCAAGGCCTGCAGCGAGGCGTCCAGCAAGGCGCGCTGCTGGAACAGGTCTTCGCAGCTATAGGCCGACAGCCCAAGCTCCGGGAAGGAAACCAGCACCGCCCCTGCGGCGGCGGCCTGCTCGGCCAGCTCGATGGTGCGCGCGGCGTTGTAGCCGGGATCGGCCACCTTGCACTGGGGCACTGCCACCGCGACGCGGGCGAAGCCGTGGCTGTACAGATTGAAGAATTCGCTTTGCATGTCGTATTTTCCGCTGCCTGATGGCATCCGTTTGCCGCGCCTGCGACGCGTTTTTTCATTTTGCGTAGAATGCCTGTTCGATGCCTTGCTGCGGCAAGCGCAAATGGCAACCGAAGAAACAGGCAACGCTACCTCAATTGCAGTCAATGGATTATCGCACGCGAATCGTTTCTTCTCTGGCCGAGATCGGCCAAGCGGCATGGGACGGCCTGGTTGCCGTCCAGGATGAAGCCAATCCCTTCCTTTCCTACGCTTTCCTGCACGCGCTGCACGAAAGTGGCGCAGCCTGCGCCGAAACCGGCTGGCAACCGCATTTCCTGACCGTCTGGCATGAAGAGCAATTGGCCGGCGCCCTGCCCCTGTACCTGAAATCGCACTCCTACGGCGAATACGTGAAGTTATGTACCATCAAAAATATTGTATGAGTTTTGATAGGTAATTGAGTGAATACAGAAGAAAACAAGAAATTGATTTTAGAGTCGATTAAAAGGGACTTTAAGAGGCTTTCCAAATCACCAAGTGGCCTGTTAGAACGGAAGAAAAAACTCAAAAGTCACCAATCGCATGCTTGCACATGTACAAGTGCTGCATTAATAACAACAAGACAAGTTCACGCGGAGGAATGGATTAGCGTTGTCGAGTTTGACCTTGTGCCGTTCAACATTAATACGGACTCGCTCTTGCTTCATGTTTTAGACGGCCTACCCTGTCCATTCACCTATGCATGCGCGGCAGGTCTGCGAAGGTTTCTCAAATTGCGCGAGCAACATCCGGAGGTTTTGGAAATTGTTCGGATGTCGGTTCATGATTGCAAAGGCTGGGAAATTCCAAAGCTTATGTATCTTATCGAGGACTATGTGGCCTCATTACCTGCAAAGTGGAAGGGCGCAATATCCTTCATCGCCAGAACTGCCTTCATCCAAACGCAGGCGCTATATCCAAATGGAACACCCATAGCCGTCCTTGGCTTCAACAGCCGATTCCCTTCCCGTCCAACTGACGATAACAGGGAGTCGATGAAACTTGCAGACAAGGGCAAGGAAAACCTGTTGGACAAGCCTTTTTTGAAAAACTTTGATTCGTTCAGAGAACGTAATGGGGAAATTCTGAAAAATTTGCTCGAAACACGGGAGGGTTTTAACGCAGTATGCGACAAAATTTTTGCAGACTATGAGAACACGAAGAATGCCATAAATGCCGCAGCAGATCTTGGCTTTCCAGACCTAACCGATAGTCGACTACACCAGATGGTTCGACGACCGCTTACAGTAAATACCCTTGTTCGCTTTAGCCGAGACTTGCGAAAGTTGTCCACAGAAGAGCAACTTCGGATTTTTGCCACGCTCAGTCGAAAAGAGGAATTTGCATTTTCGAAGCCCGAGGGCGTTGATGTAACCGGAATTCCACTCCTCCGCACAAATGCGGAAAGAGAGACGCTGGAATGCATGTACGAAATTCTGATTTCTACACACTACTTACCCAGCATGGTGGTACTCACATGCTTATTTTCCATTCTGGCTGAGACTTCTTGGAATTCTGAAACAGCCCTTAGCTTGACAGCCCGGAATATCGTCGTGCGCGGCCACAAATATTACCTTGTCGGTGTAAAGCGAAAAACTGATTCATTGATGAAAGCAGAAATTGACGATGATACCTCCACATATAACTCTAAGAATGAGGCCCAAATAAGTGGTGTTTCCAAGGATATTTGTATTAAGGACAAAACTGCGGTAACCGCTATCAAGCTGCTGCTCGCAAATGATGTGCAAATATCACTCACCTCGGGCATTCCCGATAACCCGCTATTTTCTGTGGTACACAGAAAGAAAGTTGGCAAAACAGAAGTCAAAAGACTTCCCATTGCCAAGACCTTAATAGCATTTTTTAAAAAGTTCCATTACGAGCGTTTTCAGTTATCAGCATTGCGAAAGCTTGGGGCCCGAATCGACTATCTATCTGAAGGCGGAAATATCTTCACTGTGCAAGCACTGCTTGACCACTCATCGCCTGAAATTACTAGAATTTACTTAGAAAGCGCGCACTTTGTCGAACTGTTGGAAGCTAACACTCGGCGCTTTATGAAAAAATTGGAGGCCACGGCGCTCTTCGTGTGCGGCCGAGGCAGCGAATTAGCTAACCGCGGCCTATCTGAAAAGGATGTCCAAGCAGCGTTATTCCCCGCATCCCCCAATTCAAATGCACCTTCTGTTGCCGATCAATGGCTCGAAGAAACCATCGAAAAGTTTGAGGTAGGCGTAGCCGAACTCCAGTTTTGCGCCTACCAATATCGCTTTTACAGGAAAAATTACCAGAAACTCTTGCAAGAGAATCCGCTGCGTTTTCTGCGAGTTCACTTTCCACGCCTTGCATTTTGCAGCGCACTTCGAAATGTCATCTTAGCCAGCCCCCACGGTCGACTGCTTGAGAAATACGAAAGGAAACTTGCGTGAGAAATTCGGAACGTCTTCATCACTCCAATGTTGAAATTCAGATCTCACCTCCCAATAACGCATTACCGACGATCACGCTAGTCGATGATTTTCCGCGTGAGCTTAATCGTCATGCACGGTATATATCCTCGTGGGCTTCGAATCAAGTCGTAATTGACACTGGGAATTTTTCCGAACCCGGAAAATTTTTCCGAACATTTGACATTGATAGAATCAAACTAGACTGCACCAAAGAACTAGGCGGAATTTACCAAGGCCCAACTCCGCTCACCCATTTTCCAAATTTAGTTGGTGCATTAAAGCGAAACCTCAATCTCTGCTGCGAGAGATACCACACTGGTCAACTATCGCAGAATCTTGGCGCCATTTGGCGGAGTTCACACAACATTTTGAATTGGCTAGTCAACAGCGGAATCTATTGGCTTCGAGACATAGAAAAATCAGACGCAGCCCAATTGCTTGACGACGTCGCTCAACATTCTTGGTTCAAAATTAACAAAGTAGAAGAAAAGCTTCGAGGAATTCTTCAGCAAATTGACACTTATCCAACGCTTGCGACCAAATTCGTCGGCACTGGCTTGAGCAAGACCTTTTGCCTGAATCTAGAAGAACTTAACAAAGCGCTTGTAATTCCCATAAATCCTCAATTTATTCCTGATTGGTTCAGAAATGAAATTGCTCTCCGAGCAGGTGACAAAAGGTCGACAGGCCAGATAGTCACAAAGGGACGTCATCCATCCAGTACGGAGACGCTGCAAACTGCCACCACCCTAAATTTGATGGCAAATCCAAGAGGTGAAATTGATGGCCTCCACTTCAAGCCATTTGCAAGCGCGTCTGCCTCAACATCAAGCCGCATCGACAACCGCCACGAGCAGACTCCGAACATTGAGCCACGAGATACTATCCTGATAATCCGTGAATGCTTTGCTTGGTTGTTTGACTATGGGCCAAAAATTGCAACTGTTCTTGAAGAAGTACGCGAACTTATTGAGACCGGCCATTATGATCGAGAACATGGCGACACAAAAATAAGGCAGATCCGCAGCGACCGCATACAGGCGCTTGTCGCTGAAGGAGTAATTCCTAGCGGAGGCCCGGGACTTGAGGAAGCCGACTATATGTCATATGTCTTTTTCTCCATGGTCTCCTGTGGTCAGTTGATTGGAATCAACCACGCTCGTCGAGCAAAAGAAATTTATGGCGGAAATCGCCTTCCGTATGGCGCATATTATGGATGTGTTCGTGTTATTGACGACGAGGCTATAGCCTATAGTTCTGAGTTCTGGGTGGAAAAAGGCATTCGAACCTGGAGGAATTTTCCTGCTAATGGTCTTGTAGCTGACGCGGTTTCGTTGCTAGAGAGGTTCTATAGAATCTTCAGCGCTATCGGAGAAGAATTCCCTCCTTCTATCGATGAGAAAAACAAACTTCGCAAAATGCAACTATTTACCCGTCGTCACCTCACGTCCACGGGTCTTCAAGCCAATACTCGTATAACCGTTCCATATTCGGAATACTCCAAACATTTGTTTTCGCGTGCCGGTGTCCATCCCACAAAATTTGATGGAAAGAGCAGTCCTTTTCGTAGAATGTACGTGCAGGTCTTCTTACGTCGCTACGACATGCCTGAGCTTCCGGCAGCAGCTCGTCAATTAGGCCATCAAGGCTTCGCGCAGCTACTTCACTACGGCACCGACAAGCATTCGCGGACGCCTGGAGAATCAGTCATCGAGATTCATCCTCGCAATTTGGACGTCGACGCCACCGGTCTCTTGAAAAACATAAAAAATGAAGGGACAAGGTATCTCGCCGAACTAATTGAAGACCTATTTAGAGGGAAAAGCGTAGGTGGCCTATTCCCGAGGACAGTGATTAAATTAGCGCAACGATTGTCCTCAAGAGCCAGCTTTTCGGCCCTTTCCCTAGAGCGTCAATCGCATCGGCTTGCTGAGAAATTGGAAAAAGACGGGTACGCTATTACACCGCTACCGCATGTCGCCTGCGCCGCTGGCGACGCCAAACAGACTGTGTCCTCCGCTAATTGTGCAAGACATGGGAAACTTCGAAGACAAGATGCGACACCTCATGTCTGCCACGGATGCATTCACTCATGGACCACCGCTAACTATCAAAAAAACATCCTCGACGAAGCAGCAAACATGCGGACCGAGGCTGCCTCTGACACCACCCCTCCAGCATTAGCTCTGGAACTTTTGCGCGAGGCTGAAGAATATGAGGAGCTTTATAGGAAAGATTGTTTGATTTCTGAAGAAACTCAAAAGCTTATTGAATCGTACTCGCAGTACTTTAATAAAGATTTGGGAGAAACGGAATGACCCTGCCAGCCACAAGACAGATGCAGGCACGAGAAGCGATTCTTAAATCGTGGCTGCGTGACGGTATACCTTGGAACACAACGGATGATGGCGAGCTAATACGCGATTCTGATGGAGAAATATCGTTAGTTTACTTTCCTAAAGATACCAAGGCATTGGCTGAATGGACTGGCACAGAGTATGGCGCTGCGTTGGCCGACACGAAGTTTGAGTTTGAAAAAGATTCTTTCCTTCTCTCTGACCTAAAGAAAGTGAGCCGTTCTACGCAAGATAAGGCATATCACGTTACGACGCGCAACATCTGCTTACTCCTTATTGACAAACTTAAGGAAAAGGCTCAGTTCCAATTAGCAGAGACCAACAAAAGTAACAACATTGCCAAACTCATGCAGAGGCTTTCTCACTTAGAAAGCATCAATTCAATTCAGGAAGAAGAAATTCGGGAATTGCGGATGCAAGTGAGACACCTAAATAGTGAAATAAAGAGAGATGAACGGCGATATAAAAACAATGAAGAACAGTTACGTAGGGACTTTGAGGCTGTTGTTGAAGATAATATCAATCTAACGAAAAGCCTAAATAAAGTTTCGCCGTTGAAAACCGTTCAAAGAAAAAAATAACAACCATGAGCTTAACCACTGTCCATTGGGGAAAATATCAGGGCTACCTTACGGCGACGGTTCGAGATGGTGCCGGCAAGACAATTCCCGTATTCACTGATTATCTTGACTACCTTGTCGAGACACACTTCAAAGGGCGCAAATCTACCTCCGCATCAAAATCTGAAATGGAACCGTGCGTCTACGTCCTAAACGCCCTTGCTCAGTTTTTATTTGAAGAAAAATTGCCGCTCGCGAAATTCAATGACTCGGCTTTGGAGCGATTCAGAGACAACCAGTTTGAGGTGGTTAAGAACAATCCTAGAAGCCGTGCTCAACAAACAAGTTGGTACCAAACGGTCAATCGACAGCTTACTATCATTTACGAATTCCTCAACTGGAGCCAATCAGAAGCACTGCTGCCACCGTACACGATTGGCAATGCCGACGTCGCCCTAATAACTAGTACGCTACCCAGATTGATCACAGGCGGCACTAATACTGATAACACAGCCGTCAGAAAATACCCACTTAGATACAAAAGAAAAGCTGCAGGAAAGACAAAAGCCCTTCAGCATTGGGCTACGGATGATGAGCTGATTGCCATTGATGATCACTTCTGGTCAAGAGAAAACGTCACCATCTCAACGAGAAACTCGATGATGTTGACGATCATGGATACTCTAGGCTTAAGAATAAGTAGCACGAATTCTCTCACCACAAATCAGTTTTCGGCAGAAGCCCTGGCTAGGCGGGAAGATTCTGACACTTATATAGTTGTCCCTCCTTTTCAAAAAGGCGAGCTCGACTTCCCGTTTCCAGTGCCGTGGGAGCTTGCTCATGCCATTCGTGCGTACTGCGAGGATGATTCATCCGGCAGAAAGGCTATTTTGCGGAAAACTGGCGCCAACGAATCGATTGCAAAACATGCTGTGTTCTTAAGCTTAAAAACCGGCGCACCGTTAAGCACACACACTTGGGTACGCATTTTTTCCAAAGCGTTCAAGGCGGCTGGAGCTCCAATAGGAGCAGCATCCCATTCAATTCGGCGAAAATTTTTAGATGATCAGTTTGTGGCGGAGCTCGAGTATCGTCTTGCCATAAATTTTCCTATCACATACCAAGAAGTTGCTGCTGCTGTACAAGAAAAGGCGGGGCATTTGAGCATGGGGTCGCAAAAATCCTATCTTCGCGCAATCACTCGTGTGCGCAATGGTTCTCAAGGTGAGAAGCTTTCCCGACAAGTTCAGCAGATGAAGGTTGAAAAACACGAACTACTTACTGCGAATGCAAATCTGCGTGCACAATTGAAGGCTGAACGAGAGGTAATTTCTCAAATGAGAAAAGCCATTGAGCTAGCGCAGTCAGCACCGAGTCTCACGACGAGCAGAAAGAAAAAGGACATACCCACTATTTCCTGAAAGGCGAACTATCTTCAAGTTGGTCGACGAACCCGTCTATAGCCTCCGCCTCCCGGCCGAGGAAGTCCTCGATGGCGTCGGCGAAGCGTTTGTCCGCAATCCAGTGGGCTGAATACGTCTTTGTCGGCAACAGGCCGCGGGCCATTTTGTGTTCGCCCTGGGCGCCGCCCTCAAACGCTGCCACGCCATTCTTGATGCAGTAGGCGATTGCCTGCAAGTAGCACGTCTCAAAGTGAAGTCCCTTCGAGAACTCGGTTGTGCCCCAATAGCGACCGTAAAGAGCGTCGGTGCCCAGGATATTTAGAGCACAAGCGACCCGGATCCCGTCCCTTTGCGCCAACACTAATACGAAATGCAGCGAACGAGTCTCGTGCATCTCCAGGAAGAATTCCAGACTCAGATACGGCGACGACCAGTGCTCTTTATAGGTATTGCAGTAGCATTCGTAGAAGAACTCAATATCTTCTCTGGTCAAGGCCTCGTCCTCCAGCCATTTGAATTGAATATTCGCTTCAGCCACGTATCGACTATCCTGACGAATCTTCTTGCGTTTATCTTGGTTCAAACTAGCGAGAAAAGCCTCCATCGTCTCATAGCCCGCGTTTGTCCAGTGAAACTGGACGGCCTCGCGCACCATAAAGCCAGCCTCTAGCAGGGCGTCCCTATCCTCATCCTCCACAAACAACACGTGCGCTGAAGACGCAGAGCCGGACCTGGTCAGTGCGAGGACTCCCTGCGCCAGTGCCGCACGGGCCTCGCCGTCGAGCGCAAGTAGACGTGGTCCCTGTACAGGCGTGAATGGTGCTGCGACTACAAGCTTGGGGTAATACTGCACCCCATGACGCTGAAAGGCTTCCGCCCAGCTGTGGTCGAAGACGAATTCACCTCGTGAGTGAGTCTTGAAATAGCACGGCGCCCCACCGACGAGAGAACCGTCACGGTACAGCAATAGGAATTTGGGATACCACCCAGTGGTAGGGTCTACACAGCCGGTTCGCTGGAGACCATCTAGGAACCCGTAGCCTACGAATGGGTTGCCTTGAGTCAATCGTTGCCAGGCTTCGCTATCAACTTCGCTGAGTGAGTCAGCGACCTTCAATTCATAGCGAGAAGTGTCATTGGTACGTTCGTTTGGGGCCATCAGGAGATGGTAGCACGGCCACAAAAGCTCTTCAGACCATCTCATGTCTTATAAATACATTCTCGGCCCGTGTTGTCACAGAAGTATGAACTCCCGGTTACCATAGCATCCGGGAGTTAAAATAAGGAGAGCATAGTGATGCGACATGGAGGAGTCGCCCCACCAGTCTGGGGAGTGGCGCAGCATATCGAACGGTTGCAGAAACTTCTAGAACCTACGGTCATTGGCCTTTATCGTAGCTTCGAGGTCACGGAACTTCTGGGCTTCCACGCAGATTCCCCAAAGACACCGGTAAATTTCTTCTCATTGCTCGTCGCCGAGGCGGTTGCAGCACCTAGTGAAACAGGTTTCTCATTTCTCGCTAAAAGGTTGAAACTTCGGGACACTCCATGGAGCTTTGGAGTTGCACGATACCGAATTTCTCCCGACCAGTTGCTTGATGCGCTGCGGGCGTTGGATTCAAGCTCCGAATGGAGTCCGAAGGGCGTATCTCTTGGCATTGGAGAATTGGCCGCCATTCCACCCCAGTTCGTTCCGAGCGATGGCATTGATCCACATCCGTGGAATTCACTTTTGAAGAATAATTTCTGGGAAGGCTCACATTTACTTGAACTTTTCGACCGCACAAAAATAGATGTACAGTTTCTACTCAAAGAGCCACGACATCTCCGCCGCTTGGCGGAGTATGTTCGTCCTATAGCCAAAATGAGTATCGATGGCCTTTCTGACCGGCTAGGCAATATCGTTATTCAGCTTCCAGTTACCGTCATCACCTCAGTAGTAAATAGCCGTGACGAAGACGGAGCGTATGGTGTTCAGCCTGTTTGGCATCCCGATGTAAATCCACGAGTGTTGCGCATCTCCTGCGAAAAATATGAGGACAGCGT
Source organism: Herbaspirillum sp. SJZ106 (assembly GCF_006715495.1). Classification (GTDB taxonomy): domain Bacteria; phylum Pseudomonadota; class Gammaproteobacteria; order Burkholderiales; family Burkholderiaceae_D; genus Herbaspirillum. The sequence goes on along the minus strand of NZ_VFNI01000004.1, from coordinate 8,840 downwards.
AATTGAGGGATTCGACTCCAAGGATGTTATTGAAGGTATGGCACGATTCTCCGTCACAGCTCCTGGTGAAGGTCCTCGCTATGTCATGTGGGACGATACTAATAAGCTCATACTTGGAGCATCGGCAAAGACTTTTTTCTTCACGTCATTTGGCATCCACTTCAACTCCTCCACACTTGGATCAAACGTAAGAAAATTTTCGATTCCATCCAAACAGGGGGAGCTGGAAGAGACTTGGATACCCATCACCACTGCACCGCATTCATCCGAGATTGGCAGCTCCCCGTTCAAGCCCCACGAGCCTTGGCGTTCACGTCGAATCTTTAGTAACAGCCTGCATGAATTGAAGGAACGCAAAGAGTTTGTTCAATACGGAGGGCAGTCTGGTGCGAACAGAGAGCAGGCCATTAAAGACATTCGCTTTTTATTCCGAGTGCATGGCCAGCACGGCGCTTGGTTATGGGACCCTTACCTGGACGCCGACGATATCCTTGAAACACTTTTCTACAATGAACATGCCAACTCAGACTTAAGAGCACTTTCAGCAGGTAAGCCGCTCCCGACTTGCAAATGCGAAAAAGGTGATATCGACGCAGATAGCACCTGGAAGAACGATCAGCATGAAAGACTGGAAGATGCCAAAGGAAACGAAAATGGGTTAAGCCTCGAGTTCCGGGTTCGCAAAGGCCACGCTGGATGGGATTTCCATGACCGATTCTTAATTTTTCCTAGCGCCACGGGAGGCGCCATAGCTTGGTCCTTAGGCACATCAATTAATAGTCTTGGCCGCAAGCACCATATCCTTCAGAAAGTTCAGGATGGCGAGTTGATCCGCCAAGCGTTCCTAGACCTGTGGGAAGCTCTTGATTCCGACGAATATCTTGTTTGGAAAAGCAAATGAGTCTTGAAGCAGAAAGCGCTGCAATTCATGGATTTCAGTGTGCACTGGAACATGGCGAAATCACTCCTCTCATTGCGCCAGCTCAAGTGCTAGACGCGCTCAAGGAGGATCTTTCATTCACTCCAGATCTGAACTCAATGGGAGACGAACTTCGCGTAGAAGTGCCGTATCCCGAAGCACTTCAGCGCGGCTATGCTCCAAATAAGTCTATTCATCAGGCATGGGTGGGCGCAGTTCGGGGGATCTTAAACCAGATCAAGAGCTGGGGTGCAGACGGGAACTCTCATAGCAACGAAGGGCTACGTACCCTTGTCACGGCGGCGTATGTACTTGACGTCCAAGGGAGAGGCCTGGCACATGTAGCGACTGCGATTGTCACAGAAGTTGTTCGCTCGGGACTGGAAACCCTCCTGTCGGAATTTATGTTTAGGCCCTTTCTAGATGACAAGCGACATCGCGAGGCTCATGACGATGCAAGAGACTATGCGCAGCAAAGTAGGTACGAAATGCTTCTGCCTCGATTTCACCATCTTTTCTTCGGTCCAGGCGGTGATATCTCAGCCATTGTGACACTTCTTCACGCGTCATTTCCAGATACCCTGGCCCGGGTCATTGAGACGAAAAACGACATCAATCTATCCGGCGTGGTGAACTACATTCTTCGGGAAAAAGCACTCCGGTTCGCAGTAGACGTCCAAAACAATGGATTCAAATTCGCTTGCTTGGCGTCATTTGTCCATGAGCACAGACAACAAATACCGGCAGGCTGGGATGCACCGCTGGGGGAGATTTTGCACCAAGTCGCGGATAATTCGAAGAAAGACTGGGAGAGCTGGATGCGTGCCTTCTTAAGGTATCCCGGTGGCTATTCACTCATTGAAAACGCCTTAGCACTGGAGTTATCATCGATGGATGAATCGCAGTGGCTAGCATTTCTCCGTGCCCCAATGCTAAGCCATTTCGGTAAGTGCGCTGCCCCTTTCGCCCAAATGATGATTGATTTCAGAGCGGCTGGCGGCGATGAATCTCTTGCAAAAATGTCTCGTTTGGCATATCAGATTTGGAACGAATGGAACTACAGGGACAGTGAGCATCAATCGCACTTGTTTTCGCCCGCCGCTTGCGCCTTCGACTTTCCGGTTGCAGTTTACTATGCGTGCCAAACTAAAGAATTCCTCGACATAGAAGAGAATCGACTTCAACAAGCAATCAACTCAGTCGAAGAACAATGGTTTGACTCTTCCTCTGCGTTAACAGACGAACGCTATCGCTTAATGTCACGTCTCAGGCTGGTTCGACATGGCTTAGCGCTTCAAAATGGCTGCCCAGATGCACTTCCGCCACTCATCGAACCCGAGTCTCATCCATATTTCCGGGCCCGGCACCCGTATTCATCTGTCAATCATTGAGATATACATCGTCGTTGGCTTGAGCTCAAAGCCAACGACGAGCAATCTTCACTTACCAAGTCTCTGATCGGTCGTTACAAGCACTTAAAAAGGCAGTCCTAGACGACTGAATATCTGCGCCTGCCACCATTTTTGATTTTTAGACGATTGCTGACCTTCACCTTCATCAGCCCGCGTACAGAGCATCAATGAAAAGTCCACAAGGTTCCATTTGTCATGAGATAGTGGCAACATGTTATTTCCCAATGGAAATTAGCTCGCATCTATATGACTTCACCGCAATCCGTAGACTATCTCAGACCGAAAGACTGGCAGCATTTTGAGCGCCTGTGCCGTGCGTTGCTTAGCGAAGTGTTTGGCGAACAATTCCAACGATGGGGACGAGGTGGTCAGCGGCAGAACGGCCTAGATGCGATATTGATGCGCAGAGATGGCAGAACTATTGGACTTCAATGTAAAGGGCGCAGTACCGCCCTGGGACGGAAACTCACCAAATCTGACGTGGACGACGCGCTTAAAAGCATCGAGACGCTGCCAGTACCCATCCACGAGATGATCATACTGACGACTGCAAGCGACGATATATCGCTCCACGAGTACGTGATCGACATCTCACAGAAACGCTCTGTAGAAGGAAAATGTAAGGTTGATGTCTGGGGATGGGACAGAATCTCCGACCAAATTGGTCTACACGAAAGAATTCAGCACTCGTTTTACAAGGACTGGTTCCGCCAACTCTCCCTTCGGCAATGGTCGATACGTGCGATGGTCGGGGTACTTGCTTTGACGCTGGGGGCTACATGCGTCTATGTATTCCATCAGGAGACGAGCCTTAAAAACAAACGGACAAGCGTATCAATTCAGGAGCTTCAAACCTTCGTTAAGCTCACCGATGATCTGCGGAGCAATTATGTTGCTTGCAACAACCTCCTCGTCGACAATATTTTCACATTCTCGGCGAAGCTGAAGAGTTCTTGTATTGAGCCCGCCGGCGTGAATCTGGAAAAGATCGAGAAGCAGATCGAAAAGGTTGAGGTACTCCTAGACTCAAATGCTTGGAGCGAAATAAATAGTCTCTCAAAGTTGATGAGCGAAGACTTTCGCCAATCGATGATCGCCGCTGAAATGACACGCCATTTTGAAGACCGGCTAATAACTGAACTATCCGGCTATTGCAAGGGAATGGCTAGATCACACAGGGATGACGAAAAAGCGACCTATCAAGCAGCACAAGTCGCGATGCTAGAGCAATTGAAATATTACTTCGTGCTTCGAGACTTCATATTGCCGGGGTTGACATCGATGAAGGCACGTGCTTTGGTACACGCGAGACAGTTGGCGGGAGAGCCCATTCCAGCCGACCTGCAAAGACAGGCAAATGAATTGGCTAGCATTCTCAAAGAACGCAGGGACTATGTATCACCGGATCTGAAACAACCCTTCACTATTTCCGCAGTCAAGGTTTGGAGCAGTCGTTCCATAAAAACTCCAACTGATTTTGCAGATAACCCAGTTGAGTTGGCGCGATGGCAAGAAGTTCACTTGGCGGCTGCTACCCAAGCGCTTTCCGGCCGCCCCAATGACATCGAAGGACTTATTAACTGTGGAGTACTGAAACCGGAAGCTCGGCAGCTTCAATATCCGCGCTGATCTGCCTCTAATCCCACCGCAAAGGAGATCTCCAAGTCAGCTATGCAATATTGAGTTTGCAGACCGCTGTGGACAATCAAATTAGATTTGCCAATTTTGCAATTATTTTTTCCAAAGTAGATGCTATGCTAGCTCTAGCGTAATTCTTGGTTAATTGACAAAAAAATGATTGCCAAATAAGGGGATCGAATGACCGTGTCGCAAGCAAATGGGGCCACTCCTGCAACAGAACCTAGTTTTCCAGCTCACCTTCTTGTAGGAGTAACGGTCGAAGACGGCTGGGAAATCGTTGAAAAGCTTACAAAGCCGAAGGCAGCCAACGAGGAATTGACACCTGGTTTCTTTAGCGTCGGTTATCGTGCAGTAAAAGGTAAGGAGCGCGCTTTCCTAAAAGCGTTTGATCTCGAAGCCGCGATAACTATGCGAAATGGAAATCGTAAAGATCCAACAACGATGATGCTAGCGGTCGCAGATCTCTCGGGCGCATTTCTGTCCGAAAACTCGTTGCTTGAGTTTTGCAAAAATAGCAATCTCGACAAGATTGTTAAAGTTCTACAGGTCGGTTACGCCTCGCCGCCACCAGGCGTGGCTTCCGCAGCCCCTTTTCCTGTGCCCTACCTGATGTTCGAGCTTGCAGACGATGGTGATATTCGCAATTTTATTTTGAAAACGGAAATCGCAGACGATTATTGGCGCCTCACACACCTTCACTCTGTGACCGTTGGTCTCCAGCAACTTCACACAAATCAAATTTGTCATCAAGATCTTAAACCCGCGAACGTTCTTATTTTCAAGGATAACGGCGCGAAGATCGGTGATTTAGGCAGAGCGTCAAGCAAACAAGCTCCCGCGCCGCATGATAATGTGAGCATCCCAGGTGATAGCCGATATGCGCCGCCAGAACTGTCCTATGGAGAGGTACCTACAAGTTGGGTAGATAGGCGGGAGGCCTCTGATCTGTATCACCTCGGCTCTCTCATGACATATCTCTTCACGGGCATGTCTACAAACACTCTGTTGTACGAACAACATCTGGCCCCTGAATTTCATTTCATGAATTGGCACGGTAGGTACGCTGACGTGTTACCTCATTTGGAAGCCGCCTTTGCCAAGGTTGTAGCCGAGGTTAATCCAATGTTTCCTGTGTGGGCTAGAGAAGATCTGACCGTAATGCTTCAGCAAATGTGCGCCCCGGATTTCACGAAACGCGGCGCCCCTGAATCACGACGCCAAGCAAATAATCCCCTAGGAATGGAACGATATGTCTCCAGATTCGACTTACTGGCTAAGCAAGCACAGGTGAAAATTAAGAAGGCGTCATGAGCGGATTCAGTGAAAATTCAGAACGGAGAGTACTGCCTTTGTGGCGTGCAGCTGCAGCTGCCGCCAAAAGCTCTGAGATCCAGCCCTTGCCAAGTACGGAGGTTCAGAGGGCGCATCTAGGGCCAGCAGTCAATGATTTGAATGATCTCCTCGAGGATTTTTCGGCCAAACCGAGTATAGGTCTCGCGGCCGATGCAATTAATAACGCCGTGCTCAGTGGTCAAAAAGACAAAGCAATAGATGCTGCATCATTCGTTTTAAAACACGATCATGTGCCAGCCCCCTTACGTAGACTCGCAAAAAAAATCTTGGGCGAGGTGCCTGAGCAACAACTGGATTTAGATCTTTCTAAGAAGAGCCGCCCAAATATAAAAAGGCTTCGACACCTTTTAACAATTGATCCTAAAAGTTCAGTGCTTTTGGTGGACTTAGCACGCGAATATGCCAGCGTAGGAAAACTTAAAGAGGCTGATCGTTCAATTCAAACTGCTTTGGCCTACGGTGGGAAAAATAGATGGATAAGCAGAATGGCCGCGCGTTTCTATGTTCACAGCGGGATGAAAGATAAGGCGCACCATCTGATTGCTAATCATCCACTGACCAGAAGTGATCCGTGGATGCTCGCGGCGGAAATCGCTATTGCCCAAGCTAACGGAAAATCTCCAACGCATTGGAAGAGAGCTAAAAATCTTCTGGAAGGTAGGCTTCCACCGGTTCATTTATCTGAATTAGCCTGTGCCGTCGGCACAATAGAAATTGAAAGCGGCAGTAATCGTCGGGCCCGTAAGTATTTTGCCCAGGCCCTTTTGAGTCCAACTGAAAACTCGCTGGCGCAATTGAAATGGGCCGAACGCCATCTAAAAGCCGACTTTGAAACTGATCAACATCTTGATCAGAGTCATGGCGCATTTGAGGCAAATTTTTGGGCAAGCTACTACCGTGTCGATTTGCTTGGTGCGAGACAGTTCGCCAGTCAATGGTTGGCGCAAGAGCCGTTTTCAAAAAGGCCGGCAACAATGCTCTCTTTCGTCTTTGAGTTACTGGATGACCATGACCTAGGTTTGGAAGCCGCCAACTGGGGACTGCGTGCAAATCCAGACGATATTACTCTGCGACTCAATAAGTATTTTGCCGAGATTTCGTCCAATTGGACTGGCTTGCCAGAGGAAAAGGTGTTTGAGGAACAGGAGCGAATAGAGCGTGAGTTGCGAACCCTCATTCAGAACCGATTGGAATCTCAGCACGCTCTGGCCAATTTGGGTCTTCTGTATTATCGCCGTGGAATGGCGATTGAAGGACGCATGCTCTATGACAAAGCAACGTCAACGTTAGACAGCCATCATAACGAGCTATCTGCGGCAGCGGCAAAGGTGTTTCACGCAAGGGAGGCTGTTATCCATGGATGCGACTGGGCCGCCGAAGTGGTTGCTGATGCAAAATTAACCATTGAAAAGGCCGCGAGCCCGGGGCTGAAGTTTTATTTAGCGAAGATTGAATCCGCTCTGAAGAATCCGGCACGAAGACGTGAAATCTTTCAGAAGTCATCGGCTGAAAATAACCAACTGATAGCCTTCGCTTCATTGCCGAAAAAATTAAATAAGATTGATTTTGAGATTTCGAAATCTGGAGCCACGATCTGGTTACCTGGGAAGAAGTGAGATAGCGAGCCTAACGTTAGAACTCTTTGAAGTCGGCAGCCACAGTGTCGATTGTAGTTGGAAAAATGGTCGCAATTTCTGAATAGATACAGTATTCGTTGAGGGCACCATCCACACACAGGCCTCATCCACTGAAGGCAAAATTCATTGGCTCCGACGACAATACACCAACGGTCCCAGATAGATAGTTAAACAGATGGGTGTAGCGGCGCGCTATTCAAATGATGTTGAAGATCCGCTGATAACGTCGCAGTCATGGTCGTCGCCCAAGCAGCAAATTGATCAATAGGCTCGTAGTTCTTCCGTTTTGCCCATGCTTCTGGAAGAGTAAGTTTGACTAGGCGCCACTCGACATATAGCCGCCCGTCCACGGCCATCACCACAGACCTCACCTCCCTAACAAGGCCATCGTCACCTATGTAAGTCGAATGAGGACGAATCTGGCTTATTTCCATTTTTGCCTATAACTATTTCATTGGTCTCTATTCACCCGTAGGCAATAACAACGAACATGCCCTCAACATATTATGCTAATCATAGTATGTAGAACTATAGTATGCAATGGCATGAAACTTCGGCAATGCCTGTACCGCCGAAGAATTGTCGATTAGTTCAAACGTTCGCTCGAAATGTGCGAGAGCGTCGCTTGGCTTTAGGCATATCTCAAGAAGCGTTGGCGGAGGCCGCAGGCGTTCATCGAACCTACGTTGGTATGATTGAACGCGGTGAGAAAAATGTCACCATTTACAACATCGAGCGCATCGCCACCGCACTAGACGTAAGCGCTGCCTCGCTTTTGATCAATCCTCAATAAAGCTGCGCTGCGCACAAACTTGAGGGTCGACCGGGATTGCGGAAATTGTGGCAGGAATGAACGTAACTTATTGAATGAAAGACGAGCAGGTGTGGACCGATCTTTCAGCTAATTTTACTTTTTGGGGGTATGGGCAAAAATAGCTGATTTATAACTGACTGGATCATGATGCCCAAGCTCACCGAAGAACAGCAGGCCAAGGGCCGTAAGCGTTTTCTACAGAGTCCTGAAAATGCGGATGCCGCGCGGCACGTAGCCAGCCTGACGCAGCAAGAGGCGGACATCCTTGGCATTCCACTTGAGGAACACCAGCGGATCGCCACTATGGAACACATCCGAAAAAAAGCCTCAGCGATTGGGGTGGATAGCACCGAGCTATTCTTCAGTCTGTGCAGCGACACGGCGGAGGAATTTGCGACGTTGGTGAAAGAGCGTGAGGCTGCCATCGAGGGGGCAATCGGGACGAGCAACTAACCGATCAATCGCGTCCGTCACTGTCTTTCGCTTCCCACCCGCCTTTGTTGCCGCCCGAAGAGCTGGATAGGAGCGAGAACCCGATAAAGCCCAAAAAGATGGCCACCAATAAACCGCTGAGGGCTATCAGGAATTTGGGGAAGGTCCAGACGGCCAGGCAGTAAAAACCGAAGCCGCCGTAAATAGCAAAATATTTGGACATTGTGGCCAGCCCTACACACGAGAAGTTGATGAAAATAAGAAATTGATAAAAATTGTACAGGGAGCCGATGTCAACCGGGCGCACGTGTCTGATCATCTTCTAGCCGGCACGTCTGAAACTGAAGTATTTAACGCGGCTTCAAATTCGAGAATCAATCTTGAATTCAATGAGTTAAGCCTATTCCTGCGAAAAAACCGTAATCCCGGCCGACCCTCAACTTCGGTATTGAACACGCTTATAAGTGCCTCCGGTCAGTCCGTCTATTTTTTCTTACTCTTAGCTTGATCCTGAATTATTTTATTGAGATCTACGCTTGACCTGACCTGAAAAAACTGGTCCGACTTGAAATTTCATATGCTATTGAAAAGGAGAGTCAGACCATGCCGAAAAAGCGATTCACATCCGAAGA
>NZ_VFNI01000003.1 GCF_006715495.1 Herbaspirillum sp. SJZ106 | reverse complement strand
TTGCATGTGTAAGGCATGCCGCCAGCGTTCAATCTGAGCCAGGATCAAACTCTTTAGTTTAATCTCTGTTTTGTGCCATTTCTGGCCACCCCGAAAGGTGTCGCTCTCTCAAAATACTGACAGGTAATTTCTTGCGATCTTACCTATATTTCTTGTGAGCATTTAATGTTTAAAGTTTCCAGACCCGAAGGTCTGTCGCACTTCATTAAACGCCCACGCTTATCGGCTGTTAATTTTTAAAGATCTTGTCTGTCGCGTCCGTCGCTTTCGCTTCGTTCGCGTCGCTGGCAAATCGTTTTGTTTGTCAGCAGCAGAGAAACGAGATTATGAGGTCATTTTTAATTTGCGTCAACTACTTTTTTAACGCTTTCTTAAAAATTTTTGCTGAAGTTTCTTACCGCTCAAACCCCAACTTTCCCTTCAACTTCCCTCTGCTTCGCGCACTATTTCCGCTTCGTTTTTCTCGTCGCTTCGTGTGTCGCGTCAGCAGGGGGCGAACTATAGCAACCCACCACATCCCGCGCAAGTACTTTTTTAAAAATAATGAAAAATAATTTATCCAATCACCTCCACCGCACCCAACCTCCACCGCCAAACCCGCGCCAGCACTGGCGTTGCGGCATTCCCCGTTGTACGGAAATAATTCAAAAAAAATGCCCGCCCCTAACAGGGTGGGCATTTTCGCTATCCGGGCCTTGCGTCTGAGGCCCGAGAATAATCTCAATCAGGCGTTCTTGAAGACCGGCGCACGCTTCTCAATGAAAGCCTTCATCCCTTCTTTCTGGTCATCGGTAGCAAAACAGCTATAGAACAACGCCCGTTCGTATTTCATGCCGTCAGCCAGCGTGGATTCATAAGCGCGGTTGATCGAGTCCTTGACCATCATCGCCACCGGCTGCGACATCTCCGCAATCGTCCTGGCCGTCGCCAGCGCCTCGTCCAGCAGCTGGTCGGCAGCGACGACACGCGAGACCAGTCCGGCGCGTTCGGCCTCTTCGGCCCCCATCATGCGGCCGGTCAGGGCCATTTCCATGGCCTTGGCCTTGGAAATGGCCCGCGGCAGGCGCTGCGTGCCGCCGGCGCCGGGGATGATGCCCAGCTTGATCTCTGGCTGGCCGAATTTGGCGGTGTCGGCGGCAAGGATGAAGTCGCACATCATCGCCAGTTCGCAACCGCCGCCCAGGGCGAAGCCGGCGACCGCCGCGATCACCGGCTTGCGCACGCGGCGGATGGTTTCCCAGTTGCGGGTGATGAACTCCCCCTTGAATACATCCATATAGCTGTAGTTGGCCATGCCGACGATGTCGGCGCCAGCGGCGAAGGCCTTTTCACTGCCGGTAATGATGATGCAGCCAATATCGGGGTTGGCATCGAAGGCCAGCAACGCCTCCCCCAGCTCGCTCATGAGCGCATCGTTCAGGGCATTGAGCGCCTTGGGGCGATTCAGGCGGATCAGGCCGACCTTATCCTGGGTTTCCACCAGGATGTTTTCATAGCTCATGCAAGTCTCCTTCTTGTTGATGATTGGTAAATGGCATGCGCCAGAATAATCAACAAATCTGACTTGGCGCAATCGCACACCGGAATTTCAGGCGGGCAAGGACATCAAAGACTATAGTGGAAGTACCTCTTCAACACACATCATATAAGGAGGCTCTCATGTTCAAGACCATACTTGTTCCTACCGACGGTTCCGAACGGTCCGACAAGGCCATCGTCAATGCCATCGACTACGCCAAACATTGCGGCGCCAAGATCGTCGGCATCTCGGTCGCCGAGCCTTACCCCTTCTCCCCCCTGGCCGAGAGCTCGATGGCGATCGACCCCGGCCTGTATGAGGACAACGTCCGCTCGCTGGCTGAGCAGCACGTCAAAAAGATCGCCGACGCCGCCCAGGCTGCCGGCGTCCCCTGCCAGACCGCGACGATGCTGTCGTTTGCGCCAGACGAGGAAATCGTCAATGCCGCCAAAACCTACCAATGCGACGTCATCTTCATGGCTTCGCATGGCCGCAGCGGGCTTTCACGTATCTTTCTCGGCAGCAAGACCCAGAAGGTGCTGGCGCATTCAAGCGTTCCGGTTCTGGTCCTGCGCTAGTCTTTTCCCTATTCCCTTATATAAATAGGAATACAGGAAACAAAAAAACCTGCCCCTATATATACAGGGGCAGGTTTTGATTGCATAAAAGAAACTTAATTGCCGCTCGGCGGATTCATTCCCTTGGGCAGCAGTACCCACATCATCCCCCGCTGCTTCATCGAGCCCGCCTTATCTTCCGCCTCATCGCCAAAGCCCCAGAAGTAGTCCGCCCGCACCACGCCGCGGATGGCGCCTCCGGTATCCTGCGCCACCACCAGGCGCTGCAGCGGCCGGTCGCTGTTGGGCTGGGTCGTCGACAAAAATACCGGCGCCCCCAGCGGCACATGCTGCGGGTCAATGGCGATCGAGCGCTGCGGCGTCAACGGAATGCCTTGCGCGCCCTTGGGCCCCTTGGACGGGTCAGGCAGCTTTTCTTCACGGAAGAAGACATAGCTAGGGTTGGCGTTGAGCAGTTCCTCCTTGCGCGCCGGATTGGCCTGCACCCAGGCCTTGATATTCTGGGCGGAGGCCTGCGACAGCGTCATCTCGCCCTTGTCGACCAGGTAACGGCCGATGGATTTGTAGGGCCGGCCATTCTGGTCGCCATAGGCCAGACGGATGGTTTCCCTGGATTCCGGCAGGTAGACCCGGCCCGAGCCCTGCACCTGCAGGAAGAAGGCCTCAACCGGGTCATCCACCCACACCAGCTCCTTGCCGTCCAGCGCATTAGACTGCGTCAACTCGGCGCGGCTGGGATAGGGCACCACCTTGCGGCCGACCACCTTGCCGCGCAGGCGCAGGTTCTTCAGCTCGGGATAGACGCTGGCCATGTCGATCGTCAGCAAATCGTCGGGCACCTGATACAGCGGCGTTTGGTACGGGCCGGCGCGGCGGCGCGAGCCGCGCAGCAAGGGCTCGTAATAGCCGGTGACCAGGCCGGAATCGGTGCCGTCCGGATTGAACAACTGGTAAGGCGTGAAATAGGTTTCAAAATAAGCGCGCAGGAAACCCTGGTCGGAAGCATCGACCTGCTGCGCCGCGCCGCAGGCCGCGCGCCATTCGGGCCTGCGGATCAGCACCGAACAGGACGACTGCAGCGCCGGCCAGGCCTCGCGCAGGTCATCGTTGTTCCAGCCCGGCAGTTGCGAGAAGCTGGCCGCGCGCATGGCCGGCCCGGGCCGCACGGATGGCTTGGTCGTGGACGGTGCGGTAGTAGTCGCCGGCGGCGTGGTCTGGCAGGCCGCCAGCAGCATGGCAGTCGATACCGCCAATGCAGGTACACTGAGGCGCTTCAGCACGGGAAACACGGAAAAAGTAGCAAGACGGTTCAATAACATCGGAGACGAATTCATGTTGTGGTTGATTCTGGAGGCCTGCGCCGCCCTTTTTGTCCTGGTCTTCATCGTCTGGTGGACCATGTTTTCAGGCCGCAAGGAGAAATCCGGCCCGCCGGCAGCCAGGCCGGATGCGCGAGAGAAGGAAGACAACGGCAAGGAATAAAAAATCCGCATGCCTTTATGCGGATGAACGGGACAGCCCGCATCAATGCAGCGTGCGCGGCAGCGAAAGCACGAATTCGGGGATGCGCACATCGAACTGCTCGCCATCCTCCGCGACACAGAAATATTCCCCATGCATGCTGCCCTGCGGCGTCTTCATTGCGGTGCCGCTGGTGTACTCGAACCGCTCCCCCGGCTGCAGGAAGGGCTGGTGACCCACCACCCCCAGGCCGCGCACTTCCTCCACATGATTGTTGGCATCGGTGATCACCCAGTGGCGCGAGATCAGTTGCGCCGGCACGGTGCCTGTATTGACGATGGTGATCGCATAAGCGAACACATAGTGCGAGCGCGAGGGATCGGACTGCTCCTCAAGATACTGCGTCTTGACCGTCACCGTAAACTCATACGCTGCCATGTGGGTGTCCTGTTTTGTTGTGATGATGTGTGCCGGGCGGAAATTCGCGCCTTGGCGCAAACACCCCAGATTGCACACGAATTCAGCATGCAGCGCAAGCCGCAGGGTTGCGCCAGCTCATCAAAGGCGGAGCCATAGGAGTAAAATAACGCCTTTTGCGGCCCCTCGTCCGCCGGCCCGCCAACGCAAGGGCCGGCCCGCCCCGGAAGCCGCCGTCGATCAAGCCATCACTTCATTTCAGCCATGCCGACCTACCGTATCGCCCCCAGCATCCTGTCCGCCGATTTCGCCCGCCTGGGCGAGGAAGTGCGCAATGTCGTCGCCGCCGGCGCCGACTTCATCCACTTCGACGTGATGGACAACCATTATGTGCCCAACCTGACCATCGGCCCCCTGGTGTGCGAAGCGATCCGCCCGCACGTGCAGGTGCCCATCGACGTGCACCTGATGGTCAAGCCGGTGGACCGCATCATCCCCGACTTCGCCAAAGCCGGCGCCAACCTGATCACCTTCCACCCGGAAGCCTCGGAACACATCGACCGTTCGCTGCAACTGATCCGCGACAACGGCTGCAAGTCCGGCCTGGTGTTCAACCCGGGCACGCCGCTGCATTACCTCGACCACGTGATGGACAAGATCGACATGGTGCTGATCATGTCGGTCAACCCCGGTTTCGGCGGCCAGTCCTTCATTCCCGAGGCCTTGAAGAAAATCGCCGAAGTGCGCCGCCGCATCGATGAATCCGGCCGCGACATCCTGCTGGAAGTGGACGGCGGCATCAAGATCGACAACATCGCCGCGGCGGCCCGCGCCGGCGCCGACACCTTCGTGGCCGGCTCGGCCATCTTCGGCAAGCCGGACTACAAGGCCGTGATCGACGCCATGCGCGCCGAACTGGCACAGGTCTGATCCGTCTCCATTCGACTTCCCGCCCCACGCCATGAGCCAGCTGAACCACATCAAAGCCGCCATCATCGACCTTGACGGCACCATGCTCGATACCGCCGGCGACTTCCACGTCGCCGTCAACCGCATGCGCGCCGAGCTGGGACTGCAACCGCTGGCGCAGGAAACGATCGTCAACTTCGTCGGCAAGGGCACCGAAAACCTGATGCGCCGCGTGCTGGCCGTGGACTACGCCGAAGACGAGGCCGAACAGTACTTCCAGCAGGCGCTGGATTCCTACACCGAGCATTACCTCGCCATCAACGGCGACTTCTCGGCGCTCTACCCGGGCGTCAAGGAAGGCCTGCAGGCGATGAAGGACAAGGGACTGCGGCTGGCCTGCGTGACCAACAAGCCGCTCTCGTTCACGCTGCCGCTGCTGGACAAGAAAGGCCTGCGCGGCTTTTTCGACGTGGTCTACGGCGGCGACTCCTTCCCAAAAAAGAAACCGGATCCGATGCCGCTGCTGCAGGTATGCCAGGATTTTGGCCTGGAACCGGCGCAGGTGGTGGCCATCGGCGACTCCTCCAACGACGCCCAGGCCGCGCGCGCGGCCGGTTGCCGCGTGCTCAACGTGCCGTATGGCTACAACCACGGCGAATCTATACACGATGTCGATTCCGATGGTATAGTTCAAACGCTTTTCGAAGCAGCGCAGCAAATCTCGGCGGATTGACACCCTGTCAATCTCCGGCCAACACACCAAACCGCGACCAGCACATCAATGTTTCGCAACAACAAACGCACCGCCCAACATACAGCCGCCCCTGAGGCCTGGCTGTGGCGACGCTGGCAATTCCAGGCACATTGACTGATGCCTTGCCCTTGGCCGCGCCTGCTGCCAGGACGTTGTTGCAACACTGCATTTCCCGCATTTCTTTAACGAAACCGCTGACGAGAGTCCGCTTCCGGCCCCCGCTGTATGCGCGCATATCCTGCGCGCAGCCTGCGTCGAGGCCCACGCTGCGTGTTCTACAATAGCGGTCTGGAGTGAATATGACCGAACTCGAATTCAAATCGCTGGCCACCGAAGGCTACAACCGCATCCCCCTCATCACCGAGGCCTTTGCCGACCTGGAGACGCCGCTCACGCTGTATCTCAAGCTGGCGCAGAGCCAGAACACCGGCAAGAACACGTTCCTGCTGGAGTCGGTGGTCGGCGGCGAGCGCTTCGGGCGCTATTCCTTCATCGGCCTGCCGGCCTCGACCAAGATCCGCTGCCGCGGCAGCAAGATCGAAGTCTTGAAGGACGAAACCGTGGTCGAGACCGCCGAAGGCAATGCGCTGGAATTCATCGCGCAATACCAGGCGCGCTTCAAGGTGGCGATCCGCCCCGGCATGCCGCGCTTCTGCGGCGGCCTGGCCGGCTATTTCGGCTACGACGCCGTGCGCTACATCGAAAAGCGCCTCGAAGGCAGCGCGCCGAAGGACACCCTCGGCCTGCCCGACATCCAGCTGCTGCTGACCGAAGAGCTGGCGGTGATCGACAACCTCTCCGGCAAGCTCTACCTGATCGTCTACGCCGACCCGACCCGCCCGGAAGCCTATTCGAAGGCGCGCCAGCGCCTCAAGGACCTGCGCGCCATGCTGCGTCGCCCGGCCGACGCCCCGGTGACCACCGGATCGGTGCGCACCGAAACCGTCCGCGAATTCCCCAAGGACGAATACCTGAAAGCCGTGGTCCGCGCCAAGGAATACGTGATGGCCGGCGACCTGATGCAGGTGCAGATCGGCCAGCGCCTGAAGAAGTCCTATGTGGATTCGCCGCTGATGCTGTACCGCGCGCTGCGTTCGCTGAACCCGTCGCCCTACATGTACTTCTACAACTTCGGCGACATGCAGATCGTCGGCGCCTCGCCCGAGATCCTGGTGCGCAACGAATCCATCGGCGACGGCCAGAAGAAGATCACCATCCGCCCGCTGGCCGGCACCCGCCCGCGCGGCTCCACCATCGAACGCGACGAGCAACTGGCCCGCGAACTGCTGGCCGATCCCAAGGAAATCGCCGAGCACGTGATGCTGATCGACCTGGCGCGCAACGACATCGGCCGCATCGCCGCCACCGGCAGCGTCAAGGTCACCGACCAGATGGTGATCGAGAAATATTCGCACGTGCAGCACATCGTCTCCAACGTCGAAGGCATCCTCAAGCCCGGCATGTCCAACCTCGACGTGCTCAAGGCCACCTTCCCGGCCGGCACGCTGTCGGGCGCGCCCAAGGTGCGCGCGATGGAAATCATCGACGAGCTGGAGCCGACCAAGCGCGGCATCTACGGCGGCGCCTGCGGCTACCTCTCCTTCGGCGGCGAGATGGACGTGGCCATCGCGATCCGCACCGGCGTCATCAAGGACGGCACGCTCTACGTGCAGGCCGCGGCCGGCATCGTCGCCGACTCGGTGCCGGAAATGGAATGGGAAGAAACCGAAAACAAGGCGCGCGCCGTGCTGCGTGCCGCGGAACAAGTGCAAGACGGCCTGGACGGAGAAATCTAAATGCTGCTGATGATCGACAACTACGACTCCTTCACCTACAACCTGGTGCAATATTTCGGCGAGCTGGGCGAGGAAGTGCTGACCATCCGCAACGACGAGATCACGCTGGATGAGATCAGGAAGCTGAACCCGGCGCGCATCTGCCTCTCCCCCGGCCCCTGCAGCCCCAAGGAAGCCGGCATCTGCGTCGACCTGTTGAAGCAATTCAGCGGCAAGCTGCCCATCCTCGGCGTATGCCTGGGCCACCAGGCCATCGGCGAAGCCTTCGGCGGCAACATCATCCGCGCCAAGCAGGTCATGCATGGCAAGACCTCCAGGATCGCGCATACCGGCGTAGGCGTATTCAAGGATTTGCCCAGCCCTTATACGGTGATCCGCTACCACTCGCTGGCCATCGAGCGCGCCACGCTGCCCGATTGCCTGGAGGTGACGGCCTGGACCGACGATGGCGAAATCATGGGCGTGCGCCACAAGGAGTTCGACTTGCAGGGGGTGCAGTTCCACCCCGAGTCGATCCTGTCCGAACACGGACACGCGCTGCTGAAGAATTTCCTGACCGGCAGCGCGCACGCGTAAGCCGCGCACGGTCCCATCGACTCCAACGGAAAAGACAAATGCCCATCACCCCGCAAGAAGCGCTGCTGCGCTGTATCGAACATCGCGAGATCTTCCACGACGAGATGCTGACGCTATTCCGCCAGATCATGGGCGGCGAGATGTCGCCGGTCATGATCGCCGCCCTCACCATGGGCCTGCGCGTGAAGAAGGAAAGCATCGGCGAGATCGCCGCCGCCGCCCAGGTCATGCGCGAATTCGCCACCAAGGTGCCGATGGCCGACACCACCGGCCTGCTCGACATCGTCGGCACCGGCGGCGATGGCGCGCACACCTTCAACATTTCCACCGCGTCGATGTTCGTGGCCGCCGCCGCCGGCGCGCGCGTGGCCAAGCACGGCGGACGCAGCGTGTCGTCCTCGTCGGGCAGCGCCGACGTGCTGGAGGCGCTGGGCGCCGACATCAACCTGCAACCGGAACAGGTGGCGCAGTCGATCGCCCAGACCGGCATCGGCTTCATGTTCGCGCCCAACCACCACGCCGCCATGAAGCACGCGGCGCCGGTGCGCAAGGAACTGGGCGTGCGCACCATCTTCAACATCCTGGGGCCGTTGACCAACCCGGCCGGCGCTCCCAACATCCTGATGGGCGTATTCCATGCCGACCTGGTCGGCATCCAGGTACGCGTGCTGCAGCGCCTGGGCGCGCAGCATGCGATCGTGGTCTGGGGCCGCGACAACCTCGACGAAGTCACGCTGGGCGGCGCCACCATGGTGGGCGAACTGGTCAACGGCGAGATCCGCGAATACGAGATCCATCCGGAAGACTTCGGCCTGTCGATGTTCGCCAGCCGCAACCTGCAAGTTGCCAACGCCGCCGAGTCCAAGGAAAAAATCTTCGAAGCGCTGGCAGGCAAACCCGGCCCGGTGCACGACATCGTGCTGCTCAACTCGGCCACCGCCCTGTACGCGGCAGGCGCTGTACCGTCCATCGCCGCGGGCCTGGACAAGGCGCGCGCCACCATCGCCTCCGGCGCCGCGCGCGCCAAGCTCGACCAGTTCGTACAAGTCACCCGCCAACTGGGCGACAAGCACTGACCCGACCCTCCGGAGAATCATCATGATCGCCCCCCACGACCTTC
Source organism: Herbaspirillum sp. SJZ106 (assembly GCF_006715495.1). Taxonomy (GTDB): domain Bacteria; phylum Pseudomonadota; class Gammaproteobacteria; order Burkholderiales; family Burkholderiaceae_D; genus Herbaspirillum. The sequence continues at coordinate 709,048 of NZ_VFNI01000003.1, read as the reverse complement.
TGCTCTTCGCCCTCGCCTCGCTGGTGATGGTGCTCACGCCCGGCCCCAACATGGTCTATTGCGTATCGCGCTCGATCTGCCAGGGGCGCGCGGCCGGCATCATCTCGCTGTGCGGGGTGGCGGTCGGCTTCCTGGTGCACATGGCGGCGGCCGCCTTCGGCCTGACCGCGCTGTTTCTGGCCATTCCAATGGCCTACGACATCGTCAAGCTGGCCGGCGCCGCCTACCTGCTGTGGCTGGCATGGAATGCGGTCAAGCCGGGCGGCAGCTCGCCATTCCAGACCCGTGAACTGCCGCCGGACTCGCCTGCCACGCTGTTTCGCATGGGTTTTTTGACCAACGTCCTGAATCCCAAGGTGGCGGTGTTCTACATGTCGCTGTTCCCGCAATTCATCCATCCCGAACACGGCAACGTGCTGCTGCAAAGCGTGATGCTGGGCGTGACGCAGATCGCCATCAGCTTCTCGGTCAACTCCGTGATCGTGTTCTCGGCCGCCGGCATCTCCGGCTTTTTCGCCCGCAACCAGGGCTGGCTGCGCGCGCAACGCTACATCATGGGTTCCATGCTGGGCGCGCTGGCGGTGCGCCTGGCGCTGGACGAACGTAAATAATTTCCAGGAACATCATGTCCGACATCCTCAACAAGATCCTCGACGTCAAGGCCGAGGAAATCCGCGCGGCCAAGAAGCAGCGCGACTTCGCCAGCCTGCGCCGCGACGTCGAATCCGACAGCGAACTGCGTTCCGAACTGCGCAGCTTCGAAGGCGGCTTGCGCGACAAGATCGCCGCCGGCCATGCCGGCGTGATCGCCGAAGTGAAGAAGGCTTCGCCATCCAAGGGCGTGATCCGCCCCGACTTCCGCCCGGCCGATATTGCCGTCAGCTATGCACAGCACGGCGCAGCCTGCCTGTCGGTGCTGACCGACGAGCAATTCTTCCAGGGCGCGCCGGACTATCTGAAGCAGGCGCGCGCCGCCTGCGCGCTGCCGGTGATCCGCAAGGACTTCATGGTCGACCTCTACCAGGTTTACCAGGCCCGCTCCTGGGGCGCCGACGCCATCCTGCTGATCGTGGCCGCCCTGGACCACGGCCTGATGGCCGAGCTGGAAGCCTGTGCCCATGAATTGGGGATGAGCGTGCTGGTGGAAGTGCACGACGCCGCCGAACTGGACGCCGCGCTGAAGCTCAAGACCCGCCTGCTGGGCATCAACAACCGCAACCTGCGCACCTTCGAGACCACGCTGGACACCACGCTGGGCCTGTTGCCGCGCATCCCGCCGGAAAAGCTGGTGATCACCGAATCGGCCATCGCCACGCCGGACGACGTCAAGCGCATGCGCGACGCTAACGTGCATGCCTTCCTGGTCGGCGAAGCCTTCATGCGCGCGCCTGAGCCGGGCGTGGAGCTGGCGCGTTTGTTCGCCTGAATCGACACCGACGCGCCCTCGATACGCCGCAGAGCGGCTACTCAGTCCGAACGGAAATGTCCTGATTGCCCGTTCGGACTGAGTAGCGGCAACGCCGCGTATCGAAGGCGTACCGACGTATAACGATCAAGCCGTTCCCCTGGCAACAGGGGAAACGGCTTTTTCAGGCAGAGAAACCGCCATCAATCGACAAGCTGGCGCCAGTGATATATCCCGCCTCCGGCCCCGCCAGATACGCCACGAAGCTGGCGACCTCTTCCACCTTGCCGTAACGCGGCAATGCCATCAACCCCTTGAGCGTCTCGGCGAAATCGCCGCTGTCCGGATTCATGTCGGTATCCACCGGGCCGGGCTGTACATTGTTCACGGTGATGCCGCGCGCACCGAGATCGCGCGACAAGCCCTTGGTCAGACCGACCAGCGCCGACTTGCTCATCGCGTAGGCCGCGCCGCCGGCGAACGGCATGCGTTCGGCATTGGTGCTGCCAATGGTGATCACTCGGCCCCCTTCTTTCATATAACGCACCGCCTCCTGCGTGGCCACGAACACGCTGCGCACGTTCACCGCCAGCGTACGGTCGAAGTCGTCCAGCTTGAACTCCTCGACCGGGCCCAGCGCCAGCACGCCGGCGTTGTTGACCAGGATATCCAGGCGGCCGAAGGTTTCGGCCGCGATGCTGATGGCCTGCTTGAGCGCGACGGCGTCCGCGCTGTCGGCCTGGATCGCCAGCGCACGGCCGCCGCCGGCTTCGACTTCGCTGACCAGCGCCTGCGCCTTGTCCGGCGAGGTGACATAGGTAAAGGCGACGGTAGCGCCCTCCGCCGCCAGGCGCCGGACGATTGCGGCGCCGATGCCGCGCGAGCCGCCTTGCACGAAAGCGACCTTGGACACGAGGGATGGATTGGATTGTTGGTTCGACATGATCTTGCTCCTGGTTCAGTGTGGTTAAGCGTTAAACCCTGCTGGGTTGAAGCAAGTATCGCCGTCAGATTATGTCAACACTAGATGGCAATCACTATCTTCTTTTTAAACCAAAGGTTTAAAATCAAAAAATGGAAACCATGAACAGCATCGAGTGCTTCGTCGCCTCGGCCGATGCCGGCAGCTTTTCAGCTGCCGCCCGCCGCCTTGGCCTGACTTCGGCGGCGGTGGGCAAGAATGTCGCCCGGCTTGAATCCAATCTCGGCGTACGCCTGTTCCAGCGCAGCACGCGCAAGCTGACGCTGACCGAAGCCGGCGAGCGGTTCTTGCAGGAAGTCGGCGGCGGCCTGGAGACCATACGCAACGCAGTGGCCAACCTGGCCAGCGCTGGCGGGCAGCCGGCCGGCACGCTCAAGGTCAGCATGGGCAGCGGGTTCGGGCGCGAATACGTCGTGCCGCTCTTGGGCGACTTCCTGCAGCGCTATCCCGCCATCTCGCCCGACTGGCATTTCGACAACCGCCCGGTGGACCTGATCGCCGAAGGCTTCGATGCCGCCATCGCCGGCGGCACCGAACTCTCGCCCGGCGTGGTGGCGCGCGAGCTGGGGCCGGCGCATCGCGTGTTGCTGGCTTCCCCGACCTATCTCGCCAGCCATGCACCGCTGCGTTCCCCGCAAGACCTGCCGCAGCACGACGGCATCCTGATCCGCTCCCCGCAAACCGGGCGCATACGCCCATGGACGCTACGCGACCGCGACGGTACGCAAGCCCCGGTGGCCCTGAAGGTAAAAATGACGGTGAACGATCCCAACGCCGCCTGCGAGATTGCCGCAATGGGCCTGGGCGTGACGCTGGTCTCGATGCCGCACGCGGTGGTCTACATGGACAGCGGCGCGCTGGTGCGGGTATTGCCGGACTGGTACGTGGACAGCGGCATACTGTCGCTGTACTTCACCGCGGCGCGGCTGCTGCCGGCCAAGACGCGGGTGTTCGTGGATTTCATGGTGGAGCGTTTCCGCGCGCAAAAGCTGGCGGAGCGCTTCTCGGCAATACGCTGAACCTCAGCCCTTGGGCTGCGCCGCACGCATGCCGCCGCCGATGTTGCTGCCGGCATCACGCGCCAGGCCGCGATACCCCTGCAGCGAAACCAGCGTGACCGCACCGGCCATGGCAAATGCCCATTGGAAATCGCCCAAGGTGAAATGCGCGCCGGCCGCATCGATAGACTCGCCGCGGAAGTAGGCCGCGATACGCAGCGCCAGCGCGCCGAAGGCGATCCCCATACCGATGGTCATCTGCTGCGCCACGCTCCACAAGGTGCTGGCCGATGACTTGCGCGCATCGCTGATGTCGGCGTAGGCCAGCGTGGCCAGGGTCGAGAACTGCATCGAACGCGACAGGCCGTAACAAAAGATCACGGCCAGCGTCATCGGCAATGGCGCATCCGGCGTCAACAGCCCGCATGCGACGATCAGGCAGCCGGCGATGGCGGCATTGCTGACGGCCACCCGGCGGAAACCGAAACGTTGCAATACCCGCGTGGTGAACGCTTTCATGCCGAGGTTGCCGAGGGCGGTCGCCAGCAGCAGCAATCCCGACTGGAAAGCCGACAGGCCGAAGCCGATCTGGAACATCAGCGGCATCAGGTAAGGCACGGAATCGATGCCGATGCGCGTGAACGAGCCGGTGACGACGGTGACCGAATAGGTCGGAATCTTCAGGTTGGAAAAATCCAGCAGCGGATGTTCGGCACGCTGGGCGTGGCGATACGCGAACCAGCCCAGCACGATGCCGCCGGCGATGAAACCGAGCGCGACCTTGAGGTTGGATTCCATGTGGCTGGCGATCTCGGTGCCGTACAGCAGCGAGGTCAGCGCAGCGCCCGAGAGCACGAAGCCGACCAGGTCCAGCGGACGCTTGCTGGCGCCGTGGTCGTTGCGCACGATCAGCATCACGGCGGCGAACGCGGCGATACCGAACGGCACGTTCATCAGGAAGATCCAGTGCCACGACGCATAAGTGGTGATGAACCCGCCGATGGACGGCCCCACCACCGGCGCCACGATGGCCGGCCAGGTGATGGTGGCAATCGCCTTCATCAGGTTGGCCTTGCCGGTGCTGCGCACCACGATCATGCGCCCGACCGGCACCATCATCGCGCCGCCCAGGCCTTGCAGCACACGCGCCGCGGTGAACTCCACCACGTTTTGCGAGAAGCCGCACAGGATGGAAGCCAGCGTGAAGATGACGATCGCCGCGCCGAACACGGTGCGCGAACCCAGGCGGTCGGCCACCCATCCGCTGATCGGGATGAACACCGCCAGCGTCAGCATGTAGGCCGTCATGCCCAGGCTCAGCTCATTGGGGCCGACGCCGAAGGACTGCGCCATCTGCGGCAAGGCGGTGGCGATGATGGTGGTATCGAGGTACTCCATGAAAAAGGTTGCCGCCACGATGTAGGGCAGCATGCGCACGCGCGTATCCGTATCCGGCTGGAGCTGGTCTTCATTTCCCAATTGGCGTTCCTTCCCTTTTCCTGTTCGATGGCGGCGATGCGAAACGCCGGCATGCGCCGGCGTTTTTTGCTGCAGGCCCGACGGCTGGCCGATGTCGCTCAGAAGCGCAGCAGGCGCATCAGCACCTGGACCACGACGATGCCGCCGATCAGGCCGCCGCCGAAATACACGATCACCCCCAGCAGCATGTTGGTGCGGCGCTGCTCGGCCAGCAGCTTCTTGAGCAGTTCGCCGCTCTGCGGCTGGCCATCGCCGTCGTTGTACTTGGTCAGGGCCTGCTGCACCAGGCGCGGGATCTGCGGCAGCAGGCGGCTGTAGCGCGGCACCTCGACCTTCAACTGTTCCACGAAACCGCGCCAGCCGATCTGCTCGCTCATCCAGCGTTCCAGGTACGGCTTGGCGGTCTTCCACAAATCGAGGTCGGGGTCGAGCTGGCGCCCCAGGCCTTCGACGTTCAACAGCGTCTTTTGCAGCAGCACCAGTTGCGGCTGCACCTCGACATTGAAGCGGCGCGAAGTCTGGAACAGGCGCAGCAGCACCTGGCCGAAGGAGATGTCCTTCAGCGGCCGGTCGAAGATCGGTTCGCAGCATGCCCGCACCGCCGCCTCCAGCTCATCGACGCGGGTGTCCTTCGGCGCCCAGCCGGACTCGATGTGGGCCTCGGCCACGCGCTTGTAGTCGCGGCGGAAGAAGGCCAGGAAGTTCTGCGACAGGTAATCCTTGTCGAAATCGTTGAGTGTGCCGACGATGCCGAAATCCAGCGCGATATAGCGGCCGAAAGTCTCCGGCGCCACCGATACCAGGATGTTGCCGGGGTGCATGTCGGCATGGAAGAAGCCATCGCGGAACACCTGGGTGAAGAAGATCTCGACGCCGTCGCGCGACAGCTTGGACAGGTCCACGCCCTCTTCGCGCAGGCGCTCGGTCTGCGAGATCGGGATGCCGTGCATGCGCTCCATCACGATCACCGACGAGGAGCAATAGTCCCAATACATCTCGGGCACGATCAGCAAGGTCGATTCGGCGAAGTTGCGACGCAACTGGCTGGCGTTGGCGGCTTCGCGCATCAGGTCGAGCTCGTCGTGCAGGTACTTGTCGAACTCGGCCACGACTTCCTTGGCCTTGAGGCGGCGACCATCGGCCCACAAACGCTCCAGCCAGTCGGCAGCGACATGCATCAGGCCGATGTCATGGTCGATCACGTCGCGCATGCCGGGACGCAGCACCTTGACCGCCACTTCCTTGCCGTCCTTGAGCGTGGCGAAGTGGACCTGCGCGATCGAGGCCGAGGCCACCGGCTGGCGCTCGAAGCTGGCGAACAATTCGTCCGGGTGCGCGCCCAGCGACTTCTGGATCTGCAGCACGGCCAGGTCGGAATCGAACGGCGGCACACGGTCCTGCAGGCGCGTGAGTTCATTGGCGATGTCCGGCGGCATCAGGTCGCGCCGGGTCGAGAGCACCTGGCCGAACTTGACGAAGATGGGGCCGAGATCCTCCAGCGCGCGCCGCAGGCGTTCGCCGCGCGGCCGCGTCAGGTCGCGCCAGAAAAAGATGGCATTGGTGATGCGGGCGATGCGCGGCGGCGCGAACTCGGAGGCGATGATTTCATCCAGGCCGTAGCGGATGGCCACGCGGATGATCTTGAACAGGCGCAGGGAACGCAGGAACATCAGCGGCGCTCCAGTTTCTCGATGCGCTTGGAAAGGCGTTCCAGGTCATCGCGCAGGCGCACCACGTCAGCGGAGAAATCCTGCAGCATGCGGGGGCGTATCAGCATCGGTTGTTCTTCCAGAAAATACTCGGCCACGTTCTCGGTAAGCTTTTTGTGCGTGCTGCGGATTGTCTCGAACAGGCCGCGCGCGCCGGAAACCATGCGGGTGGCGGCGATATCGCCGAACACGCGCGCCAGGTCGTCCTCGGCATCCCAGCGCAGGTTCTGGCTCAGTTGCGAGATCGCGTTGGCGAAATCGGCATCGCCTTCCAGCTTCACATAAGACACGGCGCGCTCGCGGTTGGCCGCGATCAGGGGCAGGTCGGCCAGCTTGACGCGGATGGTGACGTCGGCCGCCGCCTCCGCCGGCACATCCTGCACATAACCATCGGCGGCCACTTGCAGGCGCAATTGCGCGGCGCCGGTGTCGATGCAGGCCACCTTGCCCGCATGCGCGGCCAGCGCCTGGCGCGCCCATGCCTCTTGCGCCAGCAGGTGGTTGACCGCGGCGGCAGCGGGTTTCATGGGGTTGATCGCGGACAGGGACGGCATCTCGGGCATGGATTCGGACAAGGACTGGGCCAGTGTTGTGAGGGAAGCGACAGGGTTCAATGAAAATCCGCCAGACAAAAACAAAACCGCCCGAAAAGCCGGGCGGTTTCAAGTTTAACAGTTTGCCGGCCAAGCTCCGATGGCAACATGCGCGGCGCTTGATCCCGCACCGCCAGGTTCTCAGACCTGCTGGATACCCGCCAGCACCCAGCCGCCGCCGCTTTGCGGCTTGGACAGGTTCCAGATTTCGGCGAAAGGCTCGGCGGACAGCTCCGGCGCTTCCTTGATCAACCCCTGGAAACGCACCGTGGCCATGTAGTCGTAGGCCATGGTTTCGATGCCCAGCAGTTCGGCATCCAACTGGACCACGTCGGTGGCGTTGGGCGAAGCGCCGCGCTCGGTGAGTTGCATGCGCAGCTCGGCGAACATTTCAGGCGTGGTGAATTCGCGGATATCGTTGATGTCGGCCCGATCCCACGCCGCCTGCAAGCGGATGAAATAGGTCTTGGCGTTGCGCACGAAACCGGCCGTGTCGAAGTCATCCGGAATGCCCCACTTCTCGATCCGGGTCGGTGCGGCCGGCTGGGCCGCCGTGCTGCCGAAACCGTTGCCTTGCAGCGCCACGGGCGCATGGCCGGGCGGCGGGTTGATGTCCTTCAGGCCGGAGCCGATCTCGGGGGTGGCGCCGGCGGCGCTGCCGATCGGGCTCACGCCCGGCATCGGGGTGGCGTAGACCGGGTTGTTGCTCTGCTCATAGCGGTTGCGCGTGAACAGGCGGATCAGGAAGAAGGCCGCGCCGGCCAGCAGCACGATAGTCAGCAGCGAACCCAGCATGCCGCCGGCCGCACCGCCAATGCCGAAGTGCGACATCAGCGCGCCCAGCCCGAAACCCAGCAAGGCGCCGCCGAGGATATTCCCCCACGGGCTGGACGGCTTGGCGGGAACGCCTTGCGGAGTGGCCGCCGGTGTCGCCGGACGGGATGGCGCGGCGCTCGGCGCCGCGTTGTAGGAAGGCGATGCAGGCGCGGCCTGGCGCGAATAATTGGACGATTGCTTGCCGAACGACCCGCCGCCGCCCAGGCGCCTGGCGTCGGCCGGCGACATGACCAGCGTCAGGGACGTCAACGCCAGCATCAATACGAGCAGGAATTTTTTCATACGATGACCTCTTGTCGAAGATGCCGGAACCGGAAGCGAACCGCAGGGAAAACCGCTCCATCCGTTCCGGCTTGCGCCATTGTCGCGGGGCAAACTTAAGCCATCCTTAATCGTCGATGGCTTCACCCGCGTCCGGCGCTGCCAACAATGCGGCGCGCCCGTGCGAGCATGCACCGCATATGCCTTAGAGCGTGTTTATGATCTCGTCGGGAGTCGGTCAAATGTCATGTCAGGATGGGATGCAAGGCGCAAAACGTAGACGGGCCGGTTGGCCCGGCGAGGCTTTGCAACGCCGCAGACCGCCTGAAAGGGCATTTGAACGGCCCCGAAGGAGATCATAAACACGCTCTTACATCTTGATGCCGGTATGCAATGCCGCCACGCCGGCCGTCAGGTTGAAATACTGGACACGCTCCAGCCCCGCCTGTTCCATCATCTGCTTCAGCGTTTCCTGGTCGGGATGCATGCGGATCGATTCGGCCAGGTAACGATAGCTGTCGGCGTCGTTGGCGACTTTCTTGCCCAGCCACGGCAGCACCGAGAAGGAATACACGTCGTAAGGCTTCTTCAGCGGCTCCCACACCTTGGAAAACTCCAGTACCAGCAGCTTGCCGCCGGGCTTGAGCACGCGGCGCATTTCGCCCAGCGCGACATCCTTGTGGGTCATGTTGCGCAGCCCGAAAGCCACCGACACGCGGTCGAAGTAGTTGTCGGGAAACGGCAGCTTCTCGGCGTCGCACAAGGCGGTCGGCGTGACGATGCCCTTGTTGAGCAAACGGTCGCGGCCCACGCCCAGCATCGATTCGTTGATGTCGGTCAGCCAGACCTCGCCGCTCGGCCCGGCCTGCTTGGCGAATGCCTTGGACAAATCGCCCGTGCCGCCGGCGATATCGAGCACCTTGAAGCCCGGACGGACACCGGCCTGGGCGATGGTGAATGCCTTCCAGACCCGATGCAGGCCTGCCGACATGAAGTCGTTCATCACATCGTACTTGGCGGCCACGGAGTGGAACACTTCCGCGACCTTGCGGACCTTGTCTTCTTCTGCGACGGTTTCGTAACCGAAATGGGTGGTGTTGGTCATGGCTCAGTCAATATGGTTGGCGCAGCTTGGCTGCCCGATTGCACATTATATGCCGGTGGGCGAACCCGGCCGGCCGCTATCGCTCAGTGGTGGTGGCCGCAGGCATGCCCGCCGGCATCGCTGCCGGCTTCATGGTCGCGCCCGCTTTCACGCGTGAAACCGGCATCCTCCAGCTTCTGCAGGTAGGCCGCCCACATCGTGCCCTGGTCGCGGCCGAGCTGGTAGAGATAATCCCAGGTGTAAATGCCGCTGACGTGGCCATCCGAAAACAGCGGCTTGACGCCGTAGTTGCCGACCGGCTCGATGCCGTCGATGCCGACGTTGCGCTTGCCGGTCTGCAGCACTTCCTGTCCGGGGCCGTGGCCGCGCACCTCGGCCGAGGGCGAATACACGCGCATCAGTTCGAAGGGCAGTGAAAACGTGGCGCCGTCGTCGAATTCGATTTCCACCACGCGCGAGACCTTGCGCACCTTGAACGACACGGGAACCGGAGAGGAATTGGAGCTCATGCAGATACTCGCTTTGAACTTTGAAGAAGACTGGTGCTGCGAAAAACGACCGGAGCGGCGACAGTATGGCCGCCGTCGGCAGCGGACCGGTTCAGGCGGCGCCCAGGCCGGCCGCCGACAGTTGCTGGCGGATGGCCTCGCGCAATTGCGGCAATTTGGCGCGGCGCGCCTCCAGCGAGGGCTGGTCGGCCTCGCGGCGCGCGGTTGCCCACACCGGGGTGGGGAAATGCTGGTCGTCCAGGTAGCGCGGAATCACGTGCCAATGGACATGCGGCGTCATGTTGCCCAGCGTAGCCAGGTTGACCTTCTCCGGCTGCATGACTTCGCGCAGCGCCGCTTCCACCGCCCAGACCGCATCGGCGAGCCGGGTGCGCTCGGCCGGCGCGAGGTCGGTCATTTCCTTGACGTGGCCGTTCCAGATCACGCGGCAGAAACCGGGGTAACCTGCTTCATCGACCAGCACCACCCGGAAATCCGGATGGCGCCAGACCAGCTCCCCGCCGTCGCCGGCGCACAGTTCGCATTGGCTCATCATTTACACCAGGACCCGTTCGATGCCGCCGTTGTTGGCGCGCTCGACGTATTCCGGCATCCAGTTCTCGCCCAGCAAGTGCCTGGCCATCTCCACCACGATGTAGTCGGCGGTGGTGCCCGAGTCTTCGTTGTAGCGCGACAGTCCCTGGAAGCAGGACGGGCACGAGGTCAGGATCTTGACGTCGCCGGTGAAACCGTCGGCGCGCACCTTGTCGGCGCCCTTGCGCATTTCTTCTTCCTTGCGGAAGCGCACCTGGGTCGACACGTCCGGGCGCGATACGCCGAAGGTGCCCGACTCGCCGCAGCAGCGGTCGTTCTTCTCGATCTTCTGCGCGTCCACCGTGGTGATGAGCGAGTTGACCGTCTTCAGCGGGTCCTGCAGCTTCATCGGGGTGTGGCAGGGATCGTGGTACATGTAGCGGGTACCGGTCACGCCTTCCAGCTTGACGCCCTTCTCCAGCAGGTATTCGTGGATGTCGATGATGCGGCAGCCGGGGAAGATCTTCTCGAATTCATACCCCTGCAACTGGTCGTAGCACGTGCCGCAGGACACCACGACGGTCTTGATGTCGAGGTAGTTCAGCGTGTTGGCCATGCGATGGAACAGCACGCGGTTGTCGGTGATGATCTTCTCGGCCTTGTCGAAGTCGCCGCTGCCGCGTTGCGGATAACCGCAACACAGATAACCTGGCGGCAACACCGTCTGCACGCCGACATTCCACAGCATTGCCTGCGTGGCCAGACCGACCTGAGAGAACAGGCGTTCCGAACCGCAACCGGGGAAGTAAAACACCGCTTCGGTCTCGGCCGTGGTGGTCTTGGGGTTGCGGATGATCGGCACGATCTTGTCGTCCTCGATATCGAGCAGCGCGCGCGCGGTCTTCTTGGGCAGGTTGCCCGGCATCTTCTTGTTGATGAAGTGGATCACCTGCTCCTTGACCGGCGGCTTGCCGACCGTGGCCGCGGGCTTGGCGGTTTGCTTCCTGGCGAACTTCTTCAGGATGTCGTTGCCCAGGCGCTGCGCCTTGAAGCCCCAATCGGTCATCACCTTGCGGGTGGCGTTGATGGTGGCCGGGTCGGTCGCGTTGAGGAAGAACATCGCCGCGCTGGTGCCGGCGTTGAAGGACTTCTTGCCCATCTTGCGCAGCAAGTTGCGCATGTTCATCGAGACGTCGCCGAAGTCGATATCGACCGGGCAAGGCGTGACGCACTTGTGGCACACCGTGCAGTGGTCGGCCACATCCTCGAACTCTTCCCAATGCTTGATCGAGACGCCGCGGCGGGTCTGCTCTTCATACAGGAAGGCCTCGACCAACAGCGAGGTCGCCAGGATCTTGTTGCGCGGCGAGTACAGCAGGTTGGCGCGCGGCACGTGGGTCGAGCAGACCGGCTTGCACTTGCCGCAGCGCAGGCAGTCCTTGACGCTGTTGGCGATGGCGCCGATGTCGCTTTGCTGCATGATCAGCGATTCGTGGCCCATCAGGCCGAACGAAGGCGTGTAGGCGTTGGACAGGTCGGCTTCGAAACCCGGCAGGTTCAACAGCTTGCCCTTGTTGAAACGGCCTTCGGGATCGACGCGCTTCTTGTATTCGCGGAATTCGCCGATTTCGTCCTCGGTCAGGAACTCCAGCTTGGTGATGCCGATGCCGTGTTCGCCAGAGATCACGCCGTCCAGCGAACGGGCCAGCTCCATGATGCGCGCCACGGCGACGTGCGCGTCTTGCAGCATTTCGTAGTGGTCGGAGTTGACCGGCAGGTTGGTGTGCACATTGCCGTCGCCGGCGTGCATGTGCAGCGCCACGAACACGCGGCCGCGCAGCACGCGCTTGTGGATCGCCTGGCATTCCTCCAGGATCAGCTTGAAGGCGCCGCCGCTGAAGATCTGGCGCAACTGCGCGCGCACTTCCTGCTTCCAGGAGATGCGCACGGTGCGGTCCTGCACCACGTGGAAGACGTTGGCTTCAGGCTGCTCCAGCAGGCGCTGGTCGAACACCGGCATCATCTTGTCCAGGCCCAGCGCGGCCAGCTCGCCCTTGGCCACGCGCAGCGGCTTGTCGAGGTTGGCCAGCAGGTAGGACCAGCGCCCATGGGTCTGCTCCAGCAGCGCTTCGGCCTGGTGCACGCGGTCTTCCAGCATTTCGGAAGCGGGGATGTCCTCGCCTTCGGCGTCGTCGCTCTTGCCCAGCGGCAGGTTGCCCTTGACGAAGAAGCTGTCCAGTTCGGCCAGCAGCTGCAGCTTGTTCTTGATCGACAGCTCGATGTTGATGCGCTCGATGCCGTCGGTGTATTCGCCCATGCGGTTGAGCGGAATCACCACGTCTTCGTTGATCTTGAAGGCGTTGGTGTGCTTGGCGATGGCGGCGGTGCGCGAACGGTCCAGCCAGAATTTCTTGCGAGTTTCCGGGCTGACCGCGACAAAGCCTTCGCCGACGCGGTTGTTGGCCATGCGGATCACTTCCGAGGCGGCCGCGGCCACGGCGTTCTCGTCATCGCCGACGATGTCGCCGATCAGCACCATCTTCGGCAGCACGCCGCGCTTGGACTTGGTGGCATAGCCGACCGCGCGCAGGTAGCGCTCGTCCAGGTGCTCCAGGCCGGCCAGGATGGCGCCGCCCTTTTTGGTTTCGGCGTCGAGGAAGTCCTTGATCTCGACGATCGAAGGAATCGCATCGCGCGCCTGGCCGAAGAACTCCAGGCAGACGGTGCGGGTCTGCTTGGGCATCTTGTGCAGGATCCAGCGCGCCGAGGTGATCAGGCCATCGCAACCTTCCTTCTGCACGCCCGGCAGACCCGACAGGAACTTGTCGGTCACGTCCTTGCCCAGGCCTTCCTTGCGGAATTTGCGGCCGGCGATTTCCAGGATCTCGGTCTTGAAGACTTCGGTCTTCTGGCCCTTCTCGCCGGGGTGCGACCACTCCAGCTTGAAGCGCGCCACTTCGACGTCATGGATCTTGCCCAGGTTGTGGTCCAGGCGCGTGACTTCCAGCCAGTCGCCTTGCGGATCGACCATGCGCCAGCTGGCCAGGTTGTCCAGCGCGGTGCCCCACAGCACGGCCTTCTTGCCGCCGGCGTTCATGGCGACGTTGCCGCCGATGCACGAGGCCTCGGCCGAGGTCGGGTCGACCGCGAACACGAAGCCGGCCTTCTCGGCGGCATCGGAGACGCGCTTGGTGACCACGCCGGCGCCCGAGTAGATGGTGGCGTAGGGCCTGTCCAGGCCGGGCAGCACTTCCATCTCGACCGGGCCCAGCTGTTCCAGCTTTTCGGTGTTGATGACGGCCGACATCGGCGTCAGCGGAATGGCGCCGCCGGTGTAGCCGGTGCCGCCGCCGCGCGGGATGATGGTCAGGCCGAGTTCGATACAGGCCTTGACCAGTCCGGCCATCTCGTCTTCGCTGTCCGGGGTCAGCACCACGAACGGATACTCGACGCGCCAGTCGGTGGCGTCGGTCACGTGCGACACGCGCGACAGGCCGTCGAACTTGATGTTGTCCTTTGCGGTGTAGCGGCCCAGCACCTTGGTGGCGCGACGGCGCAGGTCATAGGTGTGGCGGAATTCCTCGGCGAAATCGGCAACGGCCTTCTTGGCCGCCTTGATCAGCGCTTCCACGCTGGCGCTGCGGCGCGCGGCATCGGAGGCGGCAGTCGCATCGCCGGCATCGGCCTGGCCGACGTCGATGCGGCGCTTGTCGACTTCGTGCAGGCGATGGTTCAACGCATCGATCAGCGCGGCGCGGCGCTTGGGATTATCCAGCAGGTCGTCCTGCAGGTAGGGATTGCGGCGCACGACCCAGATGTCGCCCAGCACCTCGTACAGCATGCGCGCCGAACGGCCGGTCTGGCGCTTGGCGCGCAGCTCGTCCAGCAGGGACCAAGACTCTTCGCCCAACAACCGGATCACGATCTCGCGATCGGAGAACGAGGTGTAGTTGTACGGAATTTCGCGCAAGCGCGTGGGCGTGGCGCCATGGGGCGCGTCTGAGAGCAAGGCTTGGATGTGGGCGGGGGCGTTCATCAATGTAAAAAAATAAATCTGCTGCCGGATGTGCATTCTAGCCTATTGCCAAAAGTCGCGACGGGATGGAGCCGGTTTTGCGGCTGCAATGCAAATGATTATTCTTTAGCAATAAAGCGCCGGCCGAAATTGGCATGTGCGCATTTCTTGCAACGCAACAAAATCATGGGATGGCGGCGCCAGGCGGCCTTGAATGCCGGGCCAATAGCTACAGGCAATTCAATTTATAAAAACAATCAATTTATTATTTTTGATTCTTAAAATCTATAATCCCTCCATGTACTGTGGATGCTGTCCCTAAAAAACACGGAGGATGTTATGTTGCAGAATCTGATAACCGAATTCTTGGAAAATCTAGCCATCACCTTGGCCGACTATGCCCAATGCAAGGCATAGCCCGAAGGAACGTCCCGCCTGTTTCGCTTGCGCCTGTCCGCATGGATGGATTGCAGGGACGCCCAACAAACCCGCCAGCCAGGGAGACTGCCATGATAACGGTGCCGTTGAACAAAAATTTTCCTTTCCAGACAAGTGCTTCCGACGATGCCGCGGCGTCATCCTCCGCTGCGGACCAGCATGCGCAGCAGCCGCCAGCCGGCGCCACACCGGATCTCGGCGACAGCCTCACGCTCAACCTCAAACCGCGCCAGATCGCCATGCTGCTGGTGGCGCTGGTATTCCTGGCGATCAAATCCTATGAGGGCCTGCACGCCTACTTCATGGCCAACCCGCATGTATGGCATGCGCTGCTGGGCTCCGGCGCCGCTGCCGGCCTGACGGCGCTGGGCGCCTTGGGCGTGCTGGTCACGCGCCGCATTTCGGTCAAGGCGCAAGACGTGATGCTTGGCTATGGCGGCGGCGTGATGCTGGCGGCGAGCGTCTTTTCGCTCATCATTCCGGCCATGGACGCGGCGCAAGCCATCGGTTACGCCAAAAACGCCTCGGTATTGCTGGCGGCCACCGGCATCATGCTGGGCGGCTTGTTCGTGCTGGCGCTGAACCACGTGATCCCGCACCAGCATTTCCTGGCCATGGCCAACGACCAGAGCAACCCGGCGCGCACCACGCGCATCTGGCTGTTCGTGATGGCTGTCACCATCCACAACTTCCCCGAGGGGCTGGCCATTGGCGTGGGTTTCGGCGGCCAAGACATGGGCAAAGCCGTGGCGCTGGCGACCGGCATCGGCATCCAGGACATTCCGGAAGGACTGGTGGTGGCGCTGGCCTTGCGCACCTTGGGTTATTCCCCGATGAAGGCGGCCGCGGCCGGCATACTCTCGGGCCTGGTCGAACCGATCGGCGGGGTACTCGGCGCGATGGCCACCGGGGTTTCGGCCAGCGCCCTGCCCTGGGCGCTGGCCGGCGCGGGCGGCGCCATGCTGTTCGTGATCAGCCACGAAGTGATCCCCGAGTCGCACCGCCAGGGCCATGAAACCCAGGCTACGCTGGGGCTCCTGGCCGGCTTCGTGACGATGATGCTGCTGGATGTGATGCTGGGTTGAGGCCGCCTGGCGCCGGCCGCACAGAACAGGCGCTCAGGCCAGCCAATCGGCCACGCTGCGCCAGAAACCGTCCGGCACATTGAGCAGCAGCCAGGTCATCACAATGTAGCGCAGCAACTTGCCGATCGCCATGTAGGCGACCGATGGCCAGAACGGCAGGCGCAGCCAGCCGGCCAGCGTGCAGATCGGGTCGCCGATGCCGGGCAGCCAGGCCAGCAGCATGGTCTTGGGCCCGAAGCGCTCCAGCCAGTGGAACCAGCGCGTCGAACGCTCCTTCGAGAACGCCTGCTTGGCGCCGTATCCCATCCAGTAGTCCACCATCCCCCCCAGCGTATTGCCTGCCGTGGCCACCAGGATCACCGGCCAAAACATCTCGGGGTTCATCTTGATCACGGCAAATACCGCCGGCTCCGACCCCAGCGGCAGCAAGGTCGCGGAAATAAAGCTGATAAGGAAAACCGAGGTCAGCCCGACCGTGGGAACGGCAAGGGCATTCAATAGCCAGAGGACGGCGGATTCAATCATGCGCGGGAACAGGTAATGGGAAGGCTACCGAAGGCAGGCGAAAATCCTGCCGCCAGGAATACGGCGGCAAGATGGGCAAAACCAGCATTCTAGTTGATGCCGCGACGCCGGATATCAAGATGCGGCTGCGCATGCCGCGCGGGCGATTGTGCCGATGCATGCTATATGCCGGCGGCATGCCCGCTATCGGCCAACAATGCCGGCACACGGCCCGGCTCCATTATAATGACCAGTTCTCCCGCGCCCGGACGGCTATCGCCTGGCGGATGCGGGCGGAATCCGACACCGGCTTACCGAGCCGTTTTCCTCCTTACATTCTCACTATATGACTGCGCTGAAACGCCATTCTTCATGACCAAAATGAGTAACGATTATCTGCAAAAAATCCTGACCGCACGGGTCTACGACGTCGCCCAAGAAACGCCACTGGAGCTGGCCAACACGCTGTCGCAACGGATTGATAATCGAATTTACTTCAAGCGCGAAGACATGCAGAGCGTGTTCAGCTTCAAGCTGCGCGGCGCCTACAACAAGATGGCGCACCTGACGCCAGCGCAATTGAAGCGCGGCGTGATCTGCGCCTCGGCCGGCAACCACGCGCAGGGCGTGGCGCTGTCGGCAGCCAAGCTGGGCTGCCGCGCCGTGATCGTGATGCCGACCACCACGCCGCAGGTGAAGATCGAAGCCGTCAAGGCGCGCGGCGGCGAAGTGGTACTGTTCGGCGACTCCTTCACCGATGCCTACAACCACGCGCTGACGCTGGAGAAAAAGCACAAGCTGACCTTCGTCCATCCGTTCGACGACCCTTACGTGATCGCCGGCCAGGGCACCGTCGGCATGGAAATCCTGCGCCAGCATTCCGACCCGATCCACGCCATCTTCGTCGCCATCGGCGGCGGCGGCCTGATCTCGGGCGTGGCGGCTTACGTCAAGGCGGTGCGTCCCGACATCAAGATCATCGGCGTGCAGACCGCCGACTCCGACGCCATGGCGCGCAGCCTCAAGGCAGGGCGCCGCATCACCCTGCCCGACGTCGGCCTGTTCTCGGACGGCACCGCCGTCAAGCTGGTGGGCGAGGAAACCTTCCGCCTGACCCGGAAGTATGTCGACGACATCATCATCGTCGATACCGACGCCGTGTGCACCGCCATCAAGGACATCTTCCAGGACACGCGCAGCATCGTCGAGCCCGCGGGCGCACTGGCCGTGGCCGGCGCCAAGGCCTATGTGGAACGCGCCAAGAACAGCAAGCATCCGATCAAGGGACAGTCGCTGGTGACCATCGCCTGCGGCGCCAACATGAACTTCGACCGCCTGCGCTTCGTGGCTGAAATGGCCGACGTCGGCGAGGCGCGCGAAGCCGTGTTCGCCGTCACCATTCCCGAAGAGCGCGGCAGCTTCCGCCGCTTCTGCGAAACCGTCGGCCCGCGCAACGTGACCGAATTCAACTACCGCATCAGCGATGCGAAGGCGGCGCACGTGTTCGTCGGCATCCAGATCGGCAGCGCCGACGAGTCCGGCAAGATCGCGCGCAATTTTGAGAAGGCCGGCTTCGGCGTGCTGGACCTGACGCACGATGAACTGGCCAAGGTGCACATCCGCCACCTGGTCGGCGGGAAAAGCGAACTGGCCGGCGATGAGCTTCTGTATCGCTTCGAATTCCCGGAGCGCCCCGGCGCGCTGATGAAATTCCTCTCCAGCATGAATCCCAACTGGAACATCAGCCTGTTCCATTACCGCAACCAGGGCGGCGACGTCGGCCGCATCCTGGTCGGCGTACAGGTACCGAAGAAGGACATGAAGGAATTCCGCACCTTCCTCGCGCAACTGGGCTACCGCCACTGGGACGAAACCAAGAACCCGCTGTACAAGCTGTTCCTCGGCTAAGCCACGGCGCCCCGCATGGGGCGTCGCAACAGCAACGCAGCACGCAGCACCGCAGGAGAAATACCATGGACAAGCCTATCCCATCCCCATCCGCCGCCGGCCACTCGCCGGAAACCTCGCCGCTGGGCAAGAGCTCGGCCTATCCGGGCGCCTACGATCCGGGACTGCTGTTTCCCATTGCGCGCGCGCCCAAGCGCGCCGAACTGCAGATCGCCGGCACCCTGCCCTTTTTCGGCGTGGACATCTGGACCGCCTACGAAATCTCGTGGCTGAACCTGCGCGGCAAACCGCAGATCGCCATCGCCACCTTCACCGTGCCGGCCGATTCGCCCAACATCATCGAGTCGAAATCGTTCAAGCTGTATTTGAATTCGTTCAACCAGGAACGGCTGGAAAGTTCGGCGCAATTGCTGGAAAAGCTGCGCACCGACCTGTCCGCCGCCGCCGGCGCCGCGGTGCAGGCGGCATTGACCGAACCCGCGCAATTCGGCCAGTTGCAATTCGGCGAACTGGGCGGCTTGCCGCTGGACCGGCTGGATGTCGAAATCGAGGCTTCGGCCCATCCCGACGCCAGCATCCTGCGCGCCGCCCAGGATGAAGCCGTGGTGGAAGAAACCTTCGTTTCGCACCTGCTCAAATCGAACTGCCCGGTGACCGGCCAGCCCGACTGGGGCAGCGTACAGATCCACTACGTGGGCGCGCCGATCGACCAGGAAATGCTGCTGAAATACATCATCGGTTTCCGCGAGCACAACGAATTCCACGAGCAGTGCGTGGAGCGCATCTTCGTCGACATCATGCGCCGCTGCAAACCGCAGAAACTGGCGGTCTACGCGCGCTATACGCGGCGCGGGGGGCTCGACATCAATCCGTGGCGCAGCAACTTTTCCAGCGGCCACGCGCCTTCGCAATTGCGCAACGCGCGCCAATAAGCGCGCCCCCGATCACCGCCATGACCGCACGCTGGCGATACGCTTCGTCGCGCCAAGAAGATCTGTCAATAAATTGTTACAGATTCTTCTTTCGCCAAACGGTAAACTACCGCCACTGTCCACCTCGGGCATGGCTGCATCCAGGCACCGGCTCCGACGGACGCGTGCCGCAACCGGCACTTTCGTAACAAATCGCTCACGAAAAAACAGGACGCTTCGGGAATTTTTTCCCGAAAATGCCTGTCTTCAGGGGATTCGCCGCATCTTGGCAGCTCCTGGCGACACCGGGCGTTAATCAATATCCATCAGCAACATGCCGCCGGATTCCCAGCCTCTGCCTGCGAATGCCTGGCACACCAGACAAACAATATGACAAAAAACATCTCGCGCCTGCGCGCCTTTTTTTCCCATTCCGGCAACCGCAACAAGGCAGGCCTGCTGGCCGCAGTGACCGCCGCCTGCGCCTTGGGCATGCCCCTTGCCGCACATGCCGATGACGACAACAAGTACAGTTTGTGGCAGAGCACCAAAGACCACATGTCCAACATCTGGGACAAGGGCGATGGCGCCATTTACCTGTCCGGCGTGGCGCACCACGGGCGCAGCACTTACACCAAGGACAAGCTCGACGAACTCAACGAGCATGCCTGGGGCCTGGGTTATGGCAAGACCTTGCGCAACGAGAAAGGCGACGACGAATCGCTGTACGGTTTCGTGATCAAGGATTCCCATCGCCATCCGCAATACATGGCCGGCTATGCCTATGAGTGGGTATTCCCGGTGGCGCGTACCGGACTGGAAGTCGGCCTGGGCGGCACCGCCATGCTCATGAGCCGCCAGGACTACTTCGGCGGCTTCCCCTTCCCGGTGCCGCTGCCGCTGGCTTCCATCGGCACCAAGAAAGCCAAGGTGATGTTCGCCTACGTGCCGCGCCTGAGCAGCAACAAGAACAACGGCGATGTCTTGCTGATTTTCGGCCGCATCGAAATGTAAATGCGTAAAAATGTAAATGCGTAACTATGCGCGGCCCGGACGCAAGCCAGCGTAAAGGCCGACGCTATCGCGGCGCCGCCCCGCCTGGCGGGGTGGGAATGACGGCGGGAAAGACTTGATTCTCAACAACTTTCGCCGGTTTCCGCGAAGAATCCCGCTAACGCTTCAAATCCCGCCGGTCGGCTCGAATTCCCCTCTTGTTTCACGCTTTCAGGGCGTTGCGGGGCGCACAAACCAGCCTATAATCCTGCTCAAAGCATCATCTCTGTAGTAATTCTTTGAGCGTCATGACTAATCTTGCAAAAATCCTGCCTCCAGAAAATGTCGTTCTGGACCTGGAAGTCTCCAGCAAAAAAAGAGCTTTCGAACAAGCCGGCCTGACATTCGAAAACAACTGCGGCATCGCCCGCTCTACCGTTTCCGAAAACCTGTTTGCCAGGGAGCGCCTCGGCTCGACCGGGCTGGGTCATGGCGTGGCCGTCCCGCACGGACGGATCAAGGGCCTCAAGGCCCCGCTGGCCTTGTTCATGCGGCTGGCCGATCCGATCCCGTTCGAATCCCCGGACGGGCAACCGGTCAAGCTGCTGGTCTTCCTGCTGATCCCGGATCATGTGACGCAACAACACCTGGAGATCCTCTCGGAGATCGCCGAGATGTTTTCCGACGACGCCTTCCGCAACGAACTGACCGCCGAACCCGACAGCGCTGCGGTGCATTCGCGCATCGTGACTTGGCAACCGTCACTGGAAAAGGCCGGCTGAGCGCCTGCCGCCAGAACGGCAACGGGCCGCCTCCCGGTTTGCGTATCCCGCCAAATTCGGTACCCTGTATCAGTTTGAGTTGCCGCATCCGGCCCGCCGCATGACACGGACACGGCATTCACGTTTTCCTCGCTCACATTTGCCAGCAGAATCGGATCTACATGCCCACTTATTCCGCGTTGTCGATACAGCAGCTCTACGAAGAAAATCGTGAATCCCTACAATTGGGCTGGTTCGCCGGCTTTCCCGGCGGCGAGCGGCTGATCTCCGGCGACGCCGTCTCGGCCGCCGACCAGGTGGGCCACCTGAACCTGATCCACCCCGGCCGCATCCAGGTATTCGGCCACCAGGAAATCGAGTACTACCAGCGCCTGTCCAACACCTCGCGCGCCTACCAGACCGCCGAGCTGGTGGCCGGCGAGCCGCCCGCCTTCATCATCGCGCAAGGCCTGTCGACGCCGCCCGATATCCTGGCGGTGTGCGATGAAAAGAACATCCCGCTGTTTTCCACGCCATTGCCCGCGGCACAGGTGATCGACTACCTGCGCGTGTACCTGTCCAAGAAACTGGCGCAGCAGATCACCATGCATGGCGTGTTCATGGATGTGCTGGGCGTGGGCGTGCTGATCACCGGCGAATCCGGCCTGGGCAAGAGCGAGCTGGGCCTGGAACTGATTTCGCGTAGCCACGGCCTGGTGGCCGACGACGCGGTGGAGTTCGCGCGCATCGCCCCCAACATGATCGAGGGCCGCTGCCCGCCGCTGCTGCAGAACCTGCTGGAAGTGCGCGGCCTGGGCCTGCTGGACATCAAGGCCATCTTCGGCGAGACCGCGGTGCGCCGCAAGATGCGCCTGAAGCTGATCGTGCACCTGGTCCGCCGCAGCACGCTGGAAGAGAACTACGAGCGCCTGCCGCTGGACGCGCAATACGAGGAAGTGCTGGGCTTGCCAATCCGCAAGGTGGTCATTCCCGTGGCGGCCGGCCGCAACATCGCGGTGCTGCTGGAAGCGGCGGTGCGCAACACCATCCTGCAGTTGCGCGGCATCGATACGCTCAAGGAGTTCATCGAGCGCCAGCGGCGCGCGATGAACGGGGAATAATCCCATTTGCCGGGAACCGGCACTCCTGTCACGCGGCCTTCATAAGGCTTGCGTTATCATTGACGGCATGAGAATCGTTCTGATCACCGGCATCTCCGGCTCCGGCAAATCGGTGGCACTGCATGTGCTCGAGGACGCCGGCTATTTCTGCGTCGACAACCTGCCTCCGGCGCTGCTGTGCGACCTGGTCGATACCCGCATCCGGGAAGGCGCCAGCGTGCTGGCGGTGGCCACCGACGCGCGCAGCGCCGATTCGCTGGCGACGCTGCGCACCGATATCGACAAGCTCAAGGCCGACGGCCATGACGTCAAGGTCTTCTTCCTGACCGCCTCCAACGAGGCGCTGATCACCCGCTTCTCCGAAACCCGCCGCAGCCATCCGCTGTCGCACCGCCTGCTGCCCGGCCGCAACCCGGCCGACCGCCTGACGCTGACCGAGTGCATCGACATCGAGCGCGAGATGCTGGGCGAGATGCAGGCAATCGCGCACGTGATCGATACTTCGCAATTGAGTTCGAACAAGCTGCGCCGCTGGATCAAGGGCCTGGTGGATATCGAACGCTCGCCGCTGACCATCCTGTTCGAATCCTTCGCCTTCAAGCACGGGCTGCCGCTGGACGCCGACCTGGTGTTCGACGTGCGCATGCTGCCCAATCCGCACTACGACGCGGCGCTGCGTCCGCTGACCGGGCGCGACGATCCCGTCATCGAGTTCCTCTCGGGCTATCAGGAAGTGGCCGACATGCTGGGCGATATCCGGAGCTTCGTGGAAAAATGGCTGCCGTCCTTCAAGGACGACAACCGGAGCTACCTCACCGTCGCCATCGGCTGCACCGGCGGCCAGCATCGCTCGGTCTACATCGCCGAGCAACTGGCGCGGCACTTCCGCGCGACCGAACAGGTCGTATGCCGGCATCGCCAGCTGGATTGATCCCGGCCTGCGCAGCCTACACCGCGGCCAGCAGATCGTCGCTGCGCAATACGCCCAGCAATAACTTCTTCACCGGCGCCGGCAATGGCGCTTCAGCCAGCTTTTCCACCGGATACCAGACCAGCGCATGTTGCGCGATGCGCTGCGAGCGACTTTTCAGCGCGACCTGGAAAGGCGCGATGTGCAGCTTGAAATGCGTGAAGACGTGCGAGAACGGCTGCAGCTTGCGGCAAGCTTCAAGTTCGCCATAAGGGGCGACCAGCGCCTGCACCGCGGACTCGAACTGCCCGGCATTGCCCACCGCGATTTCCGGCAGCGACAGCAATCCGCCCCAGATGCCGCTGTCTGGGCGCTGCTCCAGCAGCACATCGCCGCCGTGCGTCACCACCAGCATCACGGTTTCCTTTTCCGGCACGGCTTTCTTCGGCTTGCTGACCGGCAGCTCCCCCACGCGGTCCTGCGCCAGCGCCACGCAGCGTTCGGCCAGCGGGCACTTCTTGCATGAAGGGGTGCCGCGCACGCATAGCGTGGCGCCAAGATCCATCAGGCCCTGCGTATAGGCCTCGATTCCCTCGTCCGGCAGCAGCGCCACCGCGCGCAGCCACAGTTGGTCTTCAATCGGCTTGGCGCCGGGGTAGCCGTCGATGCCGAACACGCGCGCAAACACCCGCTTGACGTTGCCGTCCAGGATGGCGGCGCGCCGGCCGTAGGAAAATGCCGCAATGGCCGCCGCGGTGGAACGGCCGATGCCAGGCAGATCGGCCAGCAAGTCGGGATCGTCGGGGAAGCGCCCGCCATATTCATTGACCACGCGCTGCGCGCATTTGTGCAGGTTGCGCGCGCGGGTGTAATAGCCGAGGCCGCTCCACAGCGCCATTACGTCTTCGGAAGGCGCGGCCGCCAGGCTGAACACATCCGGGCAGCGTTCCAGAAAGCGCTGGTAATACGGAATGACCGCAGCCACCTGAGTCTGCTGCAGCATGATCTCCGACAGCCACACCCGATAGGCGTCGCGCGTGTTCTGCCAGGGCAGCGCGTGGCGGCCATGCTGCTTTTGCCAGCCGATCACCGCCGCCGAGAACGACGGGTCCGCATAACGCTCGCCATCGACCGGCGCCCCCTTGCGCCGCGGCCGGGCTTGTCCTTTCGTGACCAGCCCCTTCATTTCTGGCAGCTCACGCAGTAGAAGGTGGAACGCTGGCCCTGCTTGATCTGGCGGATCGGCGTGGCGCACACGCGGCATTGCTGGCCCGTGCGGTTGTAGACGAAATAGCTTTGCTGGAAGTAGCCGGACTGGCCGTTGACGGCGATGAAGTCGCGCAGCGTGCTGCCGCCCTGCTCGATGGCCGCCGCCAGCGTCTCGCGGATGGCCTCGACCAGGCGCTCGTAACGCGCCAGGCTGATCTTGTAGGCCGGCGTCTTGGGGTTGATGCGCGCCTTGAACAGGCTTTCGGAGGCATAGATATTGCCCACGCCGACCACGATATCGCCGGCCAGCAGCACCTGCTTGATCGGCGCCGAACGCGCCCGCGTCTGGCGCCACAGTTCGCGCGCCGAGAACTTGTCTTCCAGCGGCTCCAGGCCCAGGCTACGCAGCAACATATGCTCTTCAACGCCGCCATCGGCCTTGTCATGCCAGAGAATCGCACCAAACCGCCGCGGATCTGTCATACGCATCACCTGGCCGCCGACCAGCAGGTCGAAATGGTCGTGCTTCTGCGGGGGAATACCAGGCGGCAAAATGCGCAGGTGGCCGGACATCCCCAGGTGCACGATCAAGGTGCCATGGTCAAAGTTGATCAGCAGGTATTTGCCGCGGCGGCCGGTGCCCTGCACCTTGCGCCCGGCCAGCAGCGCATCGAGCCCGGCGGGGAAAGGCCAGCGCAGCCCGCTGTGGCGAGTAACGACGCCGGTGACCGTCTTTCCCTCCAAATAAGGGGCGACACCGCGTCGGGTGACTTCAACTTCTGGCAATTCTGGCATCTGGCTACGTCAGTGAGGCGGCGGATAGGAAGCTGCATATGATAATCCAGATGCCGAAAACAAGACTGCCGCCGCTGCCATGCCGTCGGCAAGGATGCATTACACTCTAGAACCCACTTCATCAATAGGCGAGAGACGCGTTCTATACAGCAAACCCTTTGATGTTGGGCGTAAAATCGAAACTTCCCGAATATTCAGGATGCAACCTTGAAAAAAACTCTCGCCCTCCTCACCAGTTCCCTGCTGCTGACCGCATGCGCAAGCTTCCAGCAGTCCGGCGACAAGGCGAATGCCGAAGCGGCACAAGACAAGCAAACCGCATCCGCGAAATCCGCTGCGGCCAACCGCAAGAAATCTCCCAAGGCCCGCGCCCAGCAGCAGGAAGACGCGCTGCCGGCGGTCGAGTTGAGCCAGGACATCCTCTATAAGGTTCTGACAGCCGAGATCGCTTTCCAGCGCGGCCAATGGCAATCGGCCTACGTCACCATCCTGGCCGCGGCCCAGCAGACGCGCGACCCGCGCCTGGCCAAGCGCGCGGCCGAGATCGCCGTGGCCGCCCGCCAGCCCAGCGAAGCGCTGGTGGCGGTGCGCCTGTGGACCGAGCTGGCGCCGCATTCGGATGAAGCGCTGCAAAACTACCTCGGCCTGATCATGCTCTCCGACAGCGTCGACGAAATCGAGCCGCTGCTGACCCAGCGCCTGGCCGATGCCGCCCCGCAGGCGCGCGGCCCGATGATC
This sequence comes from Herbaspirillum sp. SJZ106, assembly GCF_006715495.1. Taxonomy (GTDB): domain Bacteria; phylum Pseudomonadota; class Gammaproteobacteria; order Burkholderiales; family Burkholderiaceae_D; genus Herbaspirillum. The sequence goes on along the minus strand of NZ_VFNI01000003.1, from coordinate 683,269 downwards.
CTGCAAATCCAGCGCCTGCTGGCGCGCGCCAAGGACAAGCAGGCCAGCTTCGCGATCCTGCAAAAAGTGACGCAGCCTTATGGCGACCTGCTGGAAACCCACCTGGCGCTGGCGCAAGGCGCCTTCAATGTCGGCGACGCCGCCTATGCGCAGCGCGAAGCGCGCGCCGCGCTGAAGATCAAGCCCGACTCCGAGCTGGCGGTCCTGACCGCGGCGCAAGTGGCATCCAATACCAGCGATGCCACCAAGCTGGTGTCCGACTTCCTGCGCAAGTATCCGAATTCGCGCGAAGTGCGCGTGGCCTATGCGCGCAGCCTGGTGGAGCAGAAGAACTACAAGGACGCCCGCGGGCAGTTCGAGGCGCTGCTCAAGGAAGACGGCGACGACCCGACCACGCTGTTCGCGCTGGGCGTGCTGTCGGCCCAGACCGACCAGTTGACGGATGCGGAAAACTACCTGAAACGCTACCTGCAGGTGCTGGCCGCGCAACCTGAAGACGACCGCGATCCCAGCCAGGCCATCCTGCTGCTCTCGCGCATCGCCGAAGAGCGCAAGGACCTCGACGGCGCATTGCGCTATCTGGACCAGGCCGAACCCGGCACTGACGGCTACATCAACATCCAGGTGCGCCGCGCCCAATTGCTGGCGCGCAAGAACGACATCGACGGCGCCCGCAAGGCGCTGGAAACGGCCCAGGCCGAATCTACCAACGATACCGAGCAACTGCAACTGCTCCAGGCCGAATCGCTGCTGCTGCGCGATGCCAACCGCAACCAGGAAGCGGCCGAGGTGCTCAAGGGCGGCCTGGAACGCTTCCCCAACAACACCGACCTGCTGTACGACTACGCGATGGTGTGCGAGAAGCTGGGCAACTATAAGGAAATGGAAAGCTCGCTGCGCCGGGTAATGAAACTGGCGCCCGGCAACCAGCACGCCTACAACGCGCTGGGGTATTCGCTGGCCGACCGCAACATCCGCCTGCCGGAGGCGCTGGAACTGATCCAGAAGGCGGCCGACATGGCGCCGCAGGATCCCTTCATCGCCGATAGCCTGGGCTGGATCCAGTTCCGCATGGGCCGCCTGGAACAAGCCGAAACCCAGATGCGCCTGGCCTATTCGCTGCGCCCCGATCCGGAAATCGGCGTGCACCTGGGCGAAGTGCTGTGGACGCGCGGCAAGCAGGAAGAAGCCCGGCAGGTCTGGCGCGAAGTGCAGGCCAAGGACCCCGACAACGACGTCCTGAAAAGCACGCTGACGCGGCTCAACGTCAAGCCATGATGGCAAAGCCGGGCATCTTCGCAGGCTGCCCCGGCCTGCGCCGCGCTGCCGCGCTGGGCGCGGCTTCGGTCGCGCTCCTGCTGGGCGGCTGCGCCGGGATGTCGGCGCAACAGGCGGCTTCGCCTACGGCGACAACCCCGGCCTATCAGGAAAGCATCGATATCAGCGGCCGCATCTCGGTGCAATACGAACAAGGCAACAGCCCGCAGTCGCTGCACGGCAGCTTCATCTGGTCGCAAACGGCAAGGCAAACCGACCTGGAACTGCTCTCGCCGCTGGGCCAGACCGTGGCCACCATCAGCGTCAAGCCGGGCATCGCCACGCTGGTGCAATCGGGCCGGCCGCCGCAAGTGGCGCCTGACGTGGATGAACTGGCCGCGCAATCGCTGGGCTGGCCCCTGCCGGTTTCGGGCATGCGCCAGTGGCTGCAGGGCAACGGCACCGACAGCGCCGGCAAGCCGTTCCAGGCCAAGCCGGGCGAGAATTACGCCAGCTTCTCTACCAAGGATGGCTGGCGTGTGGTCTATGCCAACTGGCAAAGCGATCCGGACAGCGGCCAAACCCGCCCCAAACGCATCGACCTGACCCGGGATACCGAACAAGCCGGCAAGGTATCGATCCGCATCGCGGTCGACAGCTGGAAAAAACCCTGAGCATCAAGCCCGACCATGACCGCCACCCTCAACGCCTGCCCGGCGCCTGCCAAGCTCAACCTGTTCCTGCACGTCACCGGCCGGCGCGCCGACGGCTATCACCTGCTGCAATCGGCATTTCAATTGATCGACCGCTGCGACAGCCTGGATTTCGCCGTGCGCGCAGACAGTCGCATCGTGCGCACCAATGACATCCCCGGCGTGCCGGCCGAATCCGACCTGGTGGTGCGCGCCGCGCACCTGCTGCGTCAAACCGCCGGGCGGCCGGAACTGGGCGCCTCGATTACCGTGGAAAAGCGTCTGCCCATGGGCGGCGGTCTGGGCGGCGGCTCTTCCGACGCCGCCACGACCCTGTTGGTCCTGAACCATTTGTGGCAAACCGGCTTCAGGCGCCAGGAATTGATGGATATCGGCCTGAAACTGGGCGCCGATGTCCCGTTTTTCCTGTTCGGCCGCAATGCCTTCGCCGAAGGGGTTGGCGAGGCGCTTTCGCCGCTGGAAACGGCCAACTGCTGGTATGTGGTGATCGAACCGGGCGTTTCGGTGCCAACCGCGATAATTTTTTCTTCTTCTGAATTGACACGGGATACAAAAGTCGTCAGAATAACGGACTTTCCTGATGCGACGAATCAAATCGCTTCGAACTTCGGGAGAAACGATCTGGAAATGGTGGCAACCCGGCATTTCCCGCAAATTGCAGAGGCCATCGACTGGCTCGGCAAGTTCGGAAAAGCCAGAATGACCGGATCCGGCGCCTGCGTGTTTTGTGCATTCGACCACGAACAACAGGCAGACGAAGTGCTGAAACAATTGCCTTCGCGCTGGAACGGCTGGAAAGCCAAAGCGATGCAGGAACACCCTCTCGCCCATTTATTGCAGTCGTGAAAAGAATTGGTTTGACGATCATCGGCGCCGCATGCAACACGAAGCAGGCGCGATGGAACGAAAAACAGCAGATTGTGTAGGGGAATCGCCAAGTTGGTTAAGGCACCGGATTTTGATTCCGGCATTCCAAGGTTCGAATCCTTGTTCCCCTGCCATTAATTCAGGACCGGTCTTTGACTCAGCGTCCAGTCAGAAAAATAAGCCGTCAATGTGAGACCGACCAGTCAAGCATTGTCGGCTTTTCGACTTTTTAACGATTGCATTCGGGGATACCCACATGGCACTTGAGAACCTGATGGTTTTTACCGGCAACGCCAACCCGGAACTGGCGCGAGGCGTCGCTGACAAACTCGGTATCCCGCTGGGCAAGGCCAACGTCTCCAAGTTCTCGGACGGCGAGGTCATGGTCGAGATCAATGAAAACGTTCGCGGCAAGGATGTTTTCGTGCTGCAGTCCACCTGCGCGCCGACCAATGACAACCTGATGGAAATCATGATCATGGTCGATGCACTGAAGCGCGCATCGGCCGGCCGCATTACCGCTGCCATCCCCTATTTCGGCTATGCCCGCCAGGATCGCCGCCCGCGTTCGGCGCGCGTTGCGATTTCGGCCAAGGTGGTCGCCAACATGCTGCAGGAAGCCGGCGTCGAGCGCGTCCTGATCATGGATCTGCATGCAGACCAGATCCAGGGTTTCTTCGACATCCCGGTGGACAACATCTACGCTTCGCCGATCCTGCTGGGCGACCTGGTGGCCAAGAGCTACGACGACCTGCTGGTGGTCTCGCCCGACGTCGGCGGCGTGGTGCGCGCCCGCGCGCTGGCCAAGCGCCTGGGCTGCGACCTGGCCATCATCGACAAGCGCCGCCCGAAGGCCAACGTGTCGGAAGTGATGAACATCATCGGCGAGGTCGAGGGCCGCAACTGCGTGATCATGGACGACATGGTCGACACCGCCGGCACCCTGACCAAGGCTGCCGAAGTGCTCAAGGAGCGCGGTGCCAAGAAGGTGGTCGCTTATTGTACGCACCCGGTGCTGTCGGGCCCGGCCATCGACCGCATCAGCAATTCGCCGCTGGACGAGCTGGTCGTGACCGATACCATCCCGCTGTCGCCCGCCGCCCGCGCCTGCCCGAAGATCCGCCAGCTGACCTGCGCGGACCTGCTGGCGGAAACCTTCAAGCGTATTACGAAGGGCGACTCGGTGATGTCGCTGTTCGCGGAGTAAGAAACAGGATTCGCCTCGCTGCAGCAATGCAGCGGGGTTTTTCATATTCCCTGGTCGCGGGGAATATTTTCAACGCAAGGCATCCGTCGCCAATACAACGACGCGCTTTGCCAACATTGGAGCTTTATCATGAAAGTTATCGCATTTCCACGCACTCTGCAGGGGACCGGAGCGAGCCGCCGCCTGCGTATTGCTGGCCAAACCCCCGGTATCGTCTACGGCGGCACCAGCGCACCGGTCAACATCGCCCTGGACCACAACGCGCTGTACCACGCGCTGAAGAAGGAAACCTTCCACTCGTCGATCCTCGACCTGGAAATCGAAGGCAAGGTCGAGCAAGTCCTGCTGCGCGACTTCCAAGTCCACGCGTACAAGCAACTGGTCCTGCACGTCGACTTCCAACGCGTCGACGCATCGCAAAAGCTGCACACCAAGGTGCCCCTGCACTTCGTGAACGCTGAAATCTCGCCAGCCGTGAAGCTGCACGCAGGTATCATCTCCCACGTGCAATCGGAACTGGACGTTTCCTGCCTGCCGAAGAACCTGCCGGAATTCATCGAAGTCGACCTGTCCAAGCTGGACGTCGGCCAGTCGATCCACCTGGCTGACCTGAAGCTGCCCAACGGCGTGACCGCCGTGACCCAGGAAAACCTGACCATCGCCACCGCTACCGTGCCGGCCGGTCAAGTGTCCGCTGAAGGCGAAGCTGCCGCTGGCGACGCCGCAGAAGCCAAGTAATCCGCTTGCGTTTCAAGAAAAACCCGCTTCGGTCGAAGCGGGTTTTTTTATGCCTGCCAATCCCGGATTGAACTCGCCCAGGAACCGGCCATAAGCGGTCATTTCAGCCAGGATTGACGCTGGCGCACCACTGCCGCCGGCTTGCCCAGCGCGGCCAGCTTTACCTGCGGCGCTGCGTCGGCTTTCAGGCGCACGACAAACTCCATCAGCTCATCGCGGCGGAAGGCATGCACGCGCACGGTATCGTTGATGCGATAGCGCGACAACAAACCGTCCGGACCGGAGGCCGGCACGCGCAAACCATCCAGCGCCACCAGCTTGTCGCCGGCTGACAAGCCTGCCTGCGCGGCCGGACTGCCTTCGTACACGCTGGCCAGCTTGGCGTCGCCGCCGTCCTTGGCGATGCGCGCGCCCAGCCAGGGCTTGGCGTCCTTCGGCGGCGCATCGTCGTAGCTGACGCCGAAGTCCGGCAACAGCTCGGCCAGCGGCACGTCTTCCGTGCCCCGGATACAGCGTTCAAAGAAGCGCCCCAGGTCGGCGCCACTGAATTCTTCCAACAGCGCAAGGATGTCATCCTCCGGCACGCCCTGCCCGCGCGCGCCGCCTTCATAAAAATCGCGCCCGTAACGGCCCCACAAACCGCGCATGACATCATCCAGGGTACGGCGGCCGCGCGTTTGCTTGCGTATCGTCAGGTCCATCCCCAGCGCCACCAGCGAGCCCTTGGTGTAATAGCTGACGATGGCATTGGGCGCATTCTCGTCCTGGCGGTAATACTTTACCCAGGCGTCGAAACTGGATTCGGACACACTCTGCTTCTTGCGGCCGCTGCCGCGCAGCACGCCGGTGACGGTCTTGGAGAGCATATTGAGGTAGGCATCGGTATCGATCACACCGGTGCGCACCAGGAACAAGTCATCGTAATAGCTGGTGAAACCTTCGAACAGCCACAGCAGCGAGGTGTAGTTTTCCTGGCGCAGGTCGTACGGCGCGAACACCGCCGGCTTGATGCGCTTGACGTTCCAGGTATGGAAGTACTCATGGCTGCACAGGCCGAGATAGGTGCGGTAGCCGTCGGTCTGCTCCGGCCGGCCCTTGACCGGCAAATCGGCGCGCGCGCAGATCAGCGCGGTCGATGCGCGGTGCTCCAGGCCGCCGTAGCCGTCGCCCACCGCCAGCGTCATGAAGACGTAGCGCGACATCGGCGCGCGCTTGCTCTTGGGCTCGAAGAACGCGATCTGCGCCTCGCAGATCTTCTTGAGATCGTCGCACAGGCGGACCATGTCGAGATTGGGCGCCTGGCCGGTGATCACCACATCGTGCGGCACGCCATGCGCCTTGAAACTGGCCAGCGCGAAGTCGCCAATCTCGACCGGATGATCGATCAGTTCATCATAGTTTTGCGCCACATAGGTGCCGAAGCCATAGCGCCTGGCTTTCAGTTCCGGCATCGCGGTGGCCACGCGCCAGCGCTTGAAGGCATCGCCTTCCGGGCGGCGGATGTCGACCACGTGCCGGCCCTGCTCGAAACCCCGCGCGGCCAGGAACACGCTGGTGCCGTTGAAGAAGCCGTGGGTCCGGTCCAGGTGCGCGGTGCGCACCGACAAGTCCCAGGCATAGACCTGGTAGCTCAGCGTCAATGCCGATGTGCAGGCGGCGGCTTGCCAGGTGTGCTTGTCGAGCTTCCTGACGGCGACCTTCCTGCCGCCGGACTCGGCGCGCAGCCGCACGATGTTTTTGGCGAACTCGCGCACCATGTAGCTGCCCGGGATCCATGCCGGCAGCGTAAAGACCTGGCCCTCGGCCGCAGGCCGATCGACCGTGACGGTGACGTCATAGACGTGGGATGCCGGATCGTTGGAGGTAATGGTGTAGCGGATAGGAGTAGCCATGTGGGTCCTGTAAGCCTGCGCGACATTGCGCATGCGCCTGTGCGGTGAATGGGATTATTTTACTTGAGCGCCCGCCTCTGCGGGACTGCGTGGCGCCTCCGCGGCTTTGCCCGCACGGACGAAAAAAAACCGGACAGACTTGCGTCTGTCCGGGCCCAGGGTCAAATGAAGCAAACTTGTTATCGGGCCGGCATCAGCGCGGCAGCAGCGATGCGCCCATCAAGAACTCGTCGACTGCGCGGGCGCATTGGCGGCCTTCACGGACGGGAGCCGGATAAAGCGAAACAGACCTGCGTCTGTTTCGCCCGGCGAGCGCTGCGATGGCTTGCAAGCCATCGCCGGGCGATCCATTAACGTGGCAACAGGGAAGCGCCCATCAAGAACTCGTCGACTGCACGGGCGCATTGGCGGCCTTCACGGATCGCCCAAACGACCAGCGACTGGCCGCGGCGCATGTCGCCGGCGGCAAACACCTTGTCGACCGATGTCTTGTAGCAGCCTTCGCCATCGGTAGTCGCCTTGGCATTGCCGCGCGCATCCTTCTCGACGCCGAAGGCGTCCAGCACCTGCTGCACCGGCGAGACGAAGCCCATTGCCAACAGCACCAGGTCGGCCTTCATTTCGAATTCCGAATCCGGCACTTCCTGCATCTTGCCGTCCTTCCATTCGACGCGGGCGGCGATCAGCTTCTCGACCTTGCCGTTCTTGCCTTCCAGGCGCTTGGTGGCCACCGCCCAGTCGCGGTTGCAGCCTTCTTCGTGCGAGGAAGAAGTGCGCAGCTTGGTCGGCCAGTACGGCCACACCATCGGCTTGTTCTCGGTTTCCGGCGGTTGCGGCATCAGTTCGAACTGGGCCACCGATTCGGCGCCGTGGCGGTTGGAGGTGCCCACGCAGTCCGAACCGGTATCGCCGCCGCCGATCACCACCACGTGCTTGCCGGTGGCCATGATCTGGTTTTTCAGCTTGTCGCCGGCATTGACCTTGTTTTGCAGCGGCAGGAAATCCATGGCGAAGTGCACGCCCTTGAGCTCGCGGCCGGGAACCGGCAGGTCGCGCGGCTGCTCGGCGCCGCCGGCGATGACGATGGCATCGAACTCCTTCTTCAGCTCGTCCGGCGACACGGTTTCCTTGGACCAGTTATTGACCGTCTCCGGGAAATCCTTGCCGACGAACACGCCGGTGCGGAAGGTCACGCCTTCTGCCTTCATCTGCTCGACGCGCAGGTCGATGTGCGACTTTTCCATCTTGAAGTCGGGAATGCCGTAACGCAGCAGGCCGCCGACGCGGTCGCTCTTCTCGAACACGGTCACGTCATGGCCGGCGCGCGCCAGCTGTTGCGCCGCTGCCATGCCGGCAGGACCGCTGCCGACCACGGCGACTTTCTTGCCGGTCTTGACGGCGGCCGGTTGCGGCACCACCCAGCCGTTTTCCCAGCCCTTGTCGATGATGAAATGCTCGATCGACTTGATGCCCACGGCGTCGTTGTTGATGCCCAGCGTGCAGGCGGCTTCGCACGGCGCCGGGCAGATGCGGCCGGTGAACTCGGGGAAATTGTTGGTCGAGTGCAGCGTGTCCAGCGCTTCCTTGTAGTTGCCGCGGTAGACCAGGTCGTTCCAGTCCGGAATGATGTTGTTGACCGGGCAGCCGTTATTGCAGAACGGAATGCCGCAGTCCATGCAGCGCGCGCCCTGGATCTTGGCGTCGCCTTCGGTCAGGTGCAGGACGAATTCCTTGTAATGCTTGGTGCGCGCCGACGGCGCTTCGCTCGCCTCTTTCAGGCGCTGGTACTCCATGAAACCGGTTGCTTTTCCCATTTTCCTCTCACATTTCTCGCTAAGGATGCGACGGGCGGCGATTCAATGCCGCAGCGCCCGCCGACGTGCTTGTGTACTTGATTGATCCGAAAAGACCGCCGCTCAGGCGGCGACCTTTTCCTTCTTGGCTTCGGCAGCAACGGCCAGTTCGGCCAGCGCACGCTTGTATTCGGTCGGGAAAACCTTCACAAACTTGGTGCGCGATGCCGCCCAGTTGTCCAGCAGGTAGCGCGCGCGCGTGCTGCCGGTGTACTTGAAGTGCCGTTCAATCAAGCCGCGCAGGATGGCCTCGTCGGTCTGGCGCACGCCGCCGCGTTCCAGGCTGTGCCACACGCTGCGGTCCAGCGACGCTTCCTGTTCGGTGTCGGACAAGACCTTCTCCAGCGTCACCATCGCGGTATTGCACTTGCCGGCGAAGTCGCCGTCCGGATCGTAGACGTAGGCGATGCCGCCCGACATGCCGGCTGCGAAGTTGCGGCCGGTGTTGCCCAGCACCACCACGGTGCCGCCGGTCATGTATTCGCAACCGTGGTCGCCCGTGCCTTCCACCACGGCGATGGCGCCGGAGTTGCGCACCGCGAAACGTTCGCCGGCCACGCCGTTGATGAAGGCTTCGCCATTGATCGCACCGTACAGCACGGTATTGCCGGAGATCATGTTGTCCACGGCGCGGCCGCGGAACTCGGTGTTGGGACGCACGATGATACGCCCGCCCGACAAGCCCTTGCCGACGTAGTCGTTGCCTTCGCCCACCAGGTCCAGCGTCACGCCGTGCGCCAGGAAGGCGCCGGCCGACTGGCCTGCGGTGCCTTGCAGCTGGATGTGGATGGTGTCATCCGGCAAACCTTCATGGCCGTAGCGCTTGGCCACTTCGCCCGACAGCATGGCGCCGACGGTGCGGTTCAGGTTCTTGATCGGGGAGATGAAGGAAACCTTCTCGCCCTTTTCCAAAGCGATCTTCGCTTGCGCGATCAGCTTGTGGTCCAGCGCCTTGTCCAGGCCGTGGTCCTGGTCCTCGGTGTGGTACACCGGCATCGAGGATTGCGGCTGGTGGAAGATGCGGGTGAAGTCCAGGCCGCGGGCCTTCCAGTGCGCGATCGCCTTGCTGCGGTCCAGCAGGTCGGCGCGGCCGATCAGCTCGTCGAACTTGCGGATGCCCAGCTGGGCCATGATCTGGCGCGCTTCTTCGGCAATGAAGAAGAAGAAGTTGACCACGTGCTCCGGCTTGCCGGAGAACTTGGCGCGCAGCACCGGGTCTTGCGTGGCTACGCCCACCGGGCAGGTGTTGAGGTGGCACTTGCGCATCATGATGCAGCCCTCGACCACCAGCGGCGCGGTGGCGAAACCGAATTCGTCGGCGCCCAGCATGGCGCCGATGACGACGTCGCGGCCGGTCTTCATCTGGCCGTCGGCCTGCACGCGGATGCGGTTGCGCAGGCCGTTGAGCACCAAGGTCTGCTGGGTTTCCGCCAGGCCCAGTTCCCATGGCGAGCCGGCGTGCTTGATCGAGGACAGCGGCGATGCGCCGGTGCCGCCGTCATGGCCGGCGATCACGACGTGGTCGGACTTGGCCTTGGCCACGCCCGCGGCCACGGTGCCCACGCCCACTTCCGAAACCAGCTTGACCGAGATCGAAGCGCGCGGGTTGACGTTCTTGAGGTCGTGGATCAGTTGCGCCAGGTCTTCGATCGAGTAGATGTCGTGGTGCGGCGGCGGCGAGATCAGGCCCACGCCCGGCACCGACACGCGCAGCTTGGCGATGTAGTCGGACACCTTGTGGCCCGGCAGCTGGCCGCCTTCGCCGGGCTTGGCGCCCTGCGCCATCTTGATCTGGATCTGGTCGGCCGAGATCAGGTACTCGGCCGAGACGCCGAAGCGGCCCGATGCCACCTGCTTGATGCGCGAACGCAGCGAATCGCCTTCCTGCAGGGGAATGTCGACTTCGATCACGTCCTTGCCGATTTCCGACGCCAGGGTCGCGCCCTGCTTGATGGGGATGCCCTTCAGTTCGTTGCGGTAACGGTTGACGTCTTCGCCGCCTTCGCCGGTGTTGGACTTGCCGCCGATGCGGTTCATCGCGATGGCCAGCGTGGCGTGCGCTTCGGTCGAGATCGATCCGAGCGACATGGCGCCGGTGGCGAAGCGCTTGACGATTTCCTTGGCCGGCTCCACTTCATCGATCGAGATCGCCTTGGACGGGTCGATCTTGAACTCGAACAGGCCGCGCAGCGTCATGTGGCGCTTGGACTGGTCGTTGATGAGCTGGGCGTATTCCTTGTAGGTGTTGTAGCTGTTGGAGCGGGTCGAATGCTGCAGCTTGGCGATCGCGTCCGGCGTCCACATGTGCTCTTCGCCGCGGATGCGGAAGGCATATTCGCCGCCGGCGTCCAGGGCATTGGCCAGTACCGGGTCGTTGCTGAAGGCGGCGGTATGCAGGCGCAGCGCTTCCTCGGCCACTTCGAACACGCCGATGCCTTCGACGTTGGACGAGGTGCCCTTGAAGTACTTGTCCACCAGCGACTTCGACAGGCCGATGGCTTCGAAGATCTGCGCGCCGCAGTAGGACATGTAGGTCGAGATACCCATCTTGGACATGACCTTCAGGAGGCCCTTGCCAACCGCCTTCTGGAAGTTGTAGATGGCCTTTTCCGGCGACAGGTCGCCCGGCAGGCCGCGCGCCATTTCGGACAGGGTATCCATCGCCAGGTACGGGTGAATGGCTTCGGCGCCATAGCCCGCCAGCAGCGCGAAGTGGTGCGTTTCGCGGGCCGAGCCGGTTTCCACCACCAGGCCGGTGGAGGTGCGCAGGCCCTTGCTGACCAGGTGCTGGTGGATCGCGGAGGTGGCCAGCAGCGCCGGGATCGGCAATTGGTCGGCGTCGACCTTGCGGTCCGAGATGATCAGGATGTTGTGGCCCGACTTGACGGCGTCGACCGCCTTGGCGCACAGCGATGCCAGGCGCGCCTCGATGCCTTCCTTGCCCCAGGCGACCGGATAGCAGATGTTCAGTTCATAGGACTTGAACTTGCCGCCGCTGTGCGCGCTGATGTTGCGCAGCTTGGCGATGTCGTCGTAGTCCAGCACCGGCTGCGACACTTCCAGGCGCATCGGCGGGTTGATGTTGTTGGTGTCGAGCAGGTTGGGCTTGGGGCCGATGAACGACACCAGCGACATGACCAGCGCTTCGCGGATCGGGTCGATCGGCGGGTTGGTCACCTGCGCGAACAGCTGGCGGAAGTAGTTGTACAGCGTCTTGTTCTTGTTGGACATGACCGCCAGCGGCGAGTCGTTGCCCATGGAGCCGATCGCCTCTTCGCCGCCGGTGGCCATCGGCGCCATCAGGAACTTGGTGTCTTCCTGGGTGTAGCCGAACACCTGCTGCAGGTCCAGCAGCGGCAGCTTGGAGGACGGCTCGCGCGGCTCGTTCTTGAGCTCGTCGAGCTTGATGCGCACCGAGTTGATCCATTGCTTGTAGGGCTTGGCGTTGGCGTAGGTGTCCTTGAGTTCCTTGTCGTCGATGATGCGGCCGGCGTCAAGGTCGATCAGGAACATCTTGCCCGGTTGCAGGCGCCATTTCTGGATGATCTTGGATTCAGGGATCGGCAGCACGCCCGATTCGGACGCCATCACCACCAGGTCGTCGTCGGTGACGATGTAGCGCGCCGGGCGCAGGCCGTTGCGGTCCAGCGTGCCGCCGATGTGGCGGCCATCGGTGAAGGCCAGCGCGGCCGGGCCGTCCCACGGCTCCATCATGGCGGCGTGGTATTCGTAGAAGGCGCGGCGGTTGTCGTCCATCGCGGTGTGGTTTTCCCAGGCTTCGGGCACCATCATCATCATCGCCTGCGGCAGCGGATAGCCGGCCATGACCAGCAGCTCCAGCGCGTTGTCGAAGCTGGCGGTGTCGGACTGGCCTTCATAGATCAGCGGGAACAGCTTCTTCAGGTCCGCGCCCAGCACGGCCGACTGCATCACGCCTTCGCGCGCGCGCATCCAGTTGAAGTTGCCCTTGACGGTGTTGATTTCGCCGTTGTGGGCGATCAGGCGGTACGGGTGGGCCAGCGGCCACTCGGGGAAGGTGTTGGTGGAGAAGCGCTGGTGCACCAGCGCCAGCGCGGAGACGCAACGCTCGTCCTGCAGGTCCTTGTAGTACACGCCGACCTGGTCGGCCAGCAGCAGGCCCTTGTAGACCACGGTGCGGGCCGACATCGAGGGCACGAAGAATTCCTTGCCGTGCAGCAGGTTCAGCGCCTGGATGGCGTGGCCGGACGACTTGCGGATCACGTACAGCTTGCGCTCCAGCGCGTCGGTCACCATCACGTCCGGGCCGCGGCCGATGAAGATCTGGCGGATCACCGGCTCTTTTTCGCGCACGGTGGGCGACATCGGCATGTCGCGGTCGACCGGCACGTCGCGCCAGCCCAGCACGATCTGGCCTTCGGCCAGCACGGCGCGTTCGATTTCCTGCTCGCAGGCGATACGCGAGGCGTTTTCCTTGGGCAGGAACACCATGCCCACGCCATATTCGCCCGGCGGCGGCAGGTCCACGCCCTGCTTGGCCATTTCTTCACGGTAGTACTGGTCGGGAATCTGGATCAGGATACCGGCGCCGTCACCCATCAACGGGTCGGCGCCCACGGCGCCCCGGTGGTCCAGGTTCTTCAGAATCAGCAATCCCTGGTCAACGATGGAATGGGTTTTCTTGCCCTTGATATGGGCGATGAATCCGACGCCACAGGCGTCATGTTCATTTGCTGGGTCGTAAAGGCCTTGCGCGTGCATATCGGTACTCCACCACATTGACAGTAAGGAATTGAAGAATAGTGCAGTGCACCCAATACTTCAACAAGAATAAAAGGGGTCTGAGTAAAATTAAATTCCACAAAGATTTTAGGAATTTTTAATTAGGGACACAGTAATTAAATAAGAACCAAGCCATTGATCTGTAAGGATTATTTTTAAGACCGCTGCTTTTCCTGTTCCTGATGCGCCGATTCCTCGCCGGCCTGCGGCTTGGCGCTTGCCGGCCGGCCGCGCTTGGCGGGACTGACGCGGCGATGCGTCTGGCGCTCCAGCGCCAGCTTGAACTCGTCGGATCCCAGCGCCCAGCCCTTGAGCGTGGCATCGGTGATACGCACGATGTCGTCCTGCGCCAACCCCTCTTCCGTCAGTTGCCGATAGGCGATCTCACGGTCGAACGGGGTGTTGCCAATCGACCAATACACCGGATGGTCGGTGATCAGGCCATCCTGCTTTGCGCCAATGTGATGCATGTAACTGGACCAGGGATACTCGCCGGGGCCGCTGGCCAACCCATTGCGCACCGGATTGAGCTCGATGTAGCGGCAAATGGCCAGCAGATACTGCTCGGCATCCACGACGGTGGCGCGATAACGCCCCTGCCACAGCGTTCCGCTGCGCCCGTGCTTCTGGTTGAAATAAGGGACGTAGTGGCGCCCTATCCACTGCATCATTCGTGCCAACCCCTGCTCATCGACTGGCGTGGCCAGCAGATGCAAGTGGTCCGGCATCAGCACATAGGCGTGGACAGCGACCTTGAACTGGCGCGAGGCCTCCTTCAGCCAGCCCAGAAAGGCCAGATGGTCTTCGGTGTCGCGAAAGACCGCCAAGCCGTCATGGCCGCGCTGGATGATGTGATGGGGCTGATGGGGAACGACGAGACGCGGAAGGCGGGCCATGGGACTACTCACTCGGAGCCGGGTGGCGAAGTCGACATTCTAATGCACTCCGTCCCCAATTATTATCAAGGATTTGTCACAAGCTTTGCAAAAGACAACCGGGTCGCACTGTATGGGGGAATATTGCCTGCCCTTTAATCGCCGAAAACCGATGTGATCGCCTCAACGACGACACGCACCCTGGCCGTGCGCGCCAAGTCCTGGTGCAACACCAGCCACGCCTCGTAGGGCTTGGCCCGCCGGCGCTCCGGCCATAGCCGTACCAGCGCGGGATCGCGCTGGGCCAGATACTCGGGTAACTCGCCTATGGCCAGGCCGGCGCGCACGAAGGTCGTGAGCATCAGACTCGAATCCAGTTCGGCAACCACGCGCCCCTGCGCCCTGGATTCACCTGCCAGCGTGTTGTCCTGCCGGCCGGTTACCCCATCCTGGTAGAGCGCAATGTCGTGGCTCGCAAAGCCATCTCCGGGCTGCGGTTCACCATGCTTAGCCAGATAAGTCCGGGTTGCGTACAGGCCCACATCCCAACAACCGAGTTGGCGAACAATCAAGTCAGGTTGCTCTGGCCGCAAGGTACGTACGGCAATGTCGGCCTCTCGCCGCGCCAGGTCGAGCAGCCGCGTCGTGGTGCTCAGGATCACCCGCACCTCAGGATGGCTGGCTCGCAGGCGTTCAATGGCCGGAACCACGAAGTCCACCGCTAACGCGTCCGTGGTGGTCACGCGCACCTCTCCGGCCACGCGCGCGTCGGCCCCCTCGCCGCGGCGCTCAAAGGAGACAGCCATGTGCTCCATTTCCTCGGCCATGCGCAACACTTCCAGGCCGGTGTCGGTCAGCACCAAGCCGCCAGTGGTGCGCAGGAACAGCCGGCTGCCCAGCGCCCGCTCCAATCCGGCCAGACGCCGGCCCACTGTAGTCTGGTCGATCGCCAGCTGCTGCGCCGCCCCGCGCAAGGTGCCGGCACGCTGAATTGCCAAGAATATCCGCACGTCGTCCCAGTTCATACCGCTCCATTTTCCAATGCTGCAAATATGCAGCTACAGGTTGCCATTTTATGCATTTTCACATGAAAGGTATCTCCGTAACATGGCACTCTTCCTTTTGACCCTTTGACGCGCAGCCAGCCCGCCTAGCTGCGGGGAGCTGCCATGCCTCGCTTACCGTTCATCCTGACTGTCGCCATGCTGAGCGCCTTCGGCCTGATTGCTTCGGACGTTTATCTGCCCGCCATGCCAAGCATGACCACCGAGTTCGGCGTCGCCGACTGGCAGATGCCGCAGACAATCTCGTTCTACCTCCTGGCGCTGGCAATGGCACAGTTGGCCTACGGGCCACTATCGGATCGCAATGGCCGCAAGCCCGTACTGCTTGCCGGCATCATCCTCTACATCATCGGCTCGGTGGGGTGTGCGACCTCAGCCACCTACAACGGATTACTGGCATGGCGCATGCTTGAAGCAGTGAGCGCGGCCGCCGGACTTGTCGTTGGACGCGCCCTGATCGCCGACACCTGCGACAAGCGCACCTCCGCCAAGGTCTATGCGGTGATCTATCCGCTGGTGTCGCTGTCGCCGGCCCTGGCGCCGGCCATCGGCGGGCACTTGGCAGCAGCCTTCGGCTGGCGCGCCGATTTCCTGTTCGTGGCCGCGTTCGGTGTCGTGGCGCTACTGATGGCGATAATGCTGCTGCCGGAAACGCTCCCCCGCCATGCCCGCACCCAAACGTCTCCCTTTAACGGCTTCAGCCATGTCCTGCGCGACCGAACTTTTCGCCGCTATACATTGGTGGTCTGTGCGATCTATTGCGCCTGGTTCGTCTACTTGACCCAATCGCCGTTTCTTTTCGCGCGCCAAGGCTTGAGCGAGGAACAAAGCGGCTGGCTGTACCTGCCGCTGACGGCCGGCATCATCGGCGCCAACCTGCTGACCAAGCGGTTGCTTGATCGCTGGCCCTACGACCGCATCCTCGCCGCCGGCGTCATGTGTTTCATGCTTGGCGGCGTGGCATTTTTGGCCGTGTTCGCATTGGGGCTGCATGGCGCGGCAGCCGTGGTGCTGCCGATGTGCCTGGTCAGTCTCGCCAATGGTTCGTCATTGTCTCTGGCGGTATCCGGAGCCATTGCGAGCGAGCACGGACATGCGGCCACTGCATCGGGACTGGTAGGGTTCTGCCAGATCGGCAGCGCCGCGCTGGCGGCGATGGGCATCAGTGCGGCCTTCGGCACCGGCCTTGGCGTGCTTGGCGGCGCGGTGCTGGTGCTCGGCCTGATCGCGCTGTCAACCTGTCTGCCACGGCCTGGACGCCGGATGGGCGAAGCCTGAATAGCCGGCCCCGGTTCGGCCATTCGGCATCTGCAGGCGGTGGCAAAGAAGACACGGCCTGCGACAGGATAAACCCTGCCGGAACGGCAAAAATGATGGTTTCACTCTGAGCTGCCCATGGTAGCCTGCCCCGATGAAAATTCTTGCCATCTCAGGTAGCGTTCGCCGCAGGTCGACAAATACGGCGCTACTGATGTCTCTTCAGGCCATTGCACCGTCAGATGTAGCGATAGATGTGTACGCCAGCATTGGCGAATTACCGATCTTTTCGCCTGACTTTGACGGCCTGGAACATCCTGACAGCGTCAAACAATTCATAGCGCACATTGCGAAGAGCGATGGGGTGCTCATATCCAGCCCAGAGTACATTCGCGGCATACCGGGCGGCCTGAAGAACGCCATTGACTGGCTTGTTTCAGGCGAACAGATTATCGGAAAACCGATCGCATTGGTCCACGCATCTCCCCGCGGGGATGACATGCTCGCGGCATTGCGAACTGTGCTGTCCACGATCAGCACCTGTTTCAACAATGATCTCTTGTTGCGGGTTCCAGTGATGAATGAAGAGCCCGAGCGAGTCGCCGAGATCCTCAGGTCCGAGGCCAATCGCACCAAGGCCGAAGCATTTCTCAGCGACTTTTCCGCCTATTGCAAACAATGTGCGGAAAACCTCGACGGCAGTTCGATCGACAATCGTCGTTAAATTGCGGTGGCCGGGTCATGCTCTGAGTCCTCTCCGCTTGGCCCGTATTCCAGCGCGACACCGCCGCACTCTGCTGCACTCTGTGGCGCTACGGCCCCAACGAACACCGCGTCGAATTGCAGCACGGCAGTGCAGTATGCGTCCAGGAACCGATACTCTCATCCCGCTTCAGAATTTCGACAATGAAGCGTCGGCCACCTGATCCGGCGCGGGGCGCTGGAGTCAGGGTCATCGTGAAATAAAAAAACCGGCCGGATCGCTCCGGCCGGTTCAATGGCTTGATTGGTTTGACGACAGTAAGGCTTCAGGCCTCTCTCTTGTCGCGCGACAGCAGCAGGCTCAGGATGATCGACACCAGCAGGATCGCCCCCACCACCGCCAGCGACCATACCACTGGAATGTGGAACCAGTAAGCCGCCAGCATCTTCACGCCGACAAACAGCAGCACCAGCGCCAGGCCATATTTGAGCAAATGGAAGCGCTCTGCCGAGTCGGCCAGCAAAAAGTACAGCGCGCGCAGGCCCATGATGGCAAACATGTTCGAGGTGAAGACGATGAACGGATCCTTGGTGATCGCAAAGATGGCCGGGATGCTGTCCACCGCGAAAATCAGGTCGGAAAGTTCGATCAGCAACAAGACCAGCATCAGCGGCGTGAAATATTTGACGCCGTTTTGCACGGTGAAAAACTTCTCGCCGTCGTATTCCTTGCTGATCTTCAGGTGGCCGCGCAGCCAGCGCAGCAACGGATTATCGCCAAGATCGGGTTCCTTGTCGGCGAACACCAGCATCTTCACGCCGGTAAACACCAGGAAAGCGCCGAACAGGTAAAGAATCCAGCTGAACTGCGCGATCAGCCAGGCGCCCAGCAGGATCATCACCGCCCGCATCACGATCGCACCGAGCACGCCGTACAGCAGCACGCGACGCTGCATCTCGGGCGGCACCGCGAAGTAGCTGAAGATCATCAGGAACACGAAGATGTTGTCGACCGACAGCGCCTTTTCGATCAGGTAACCGGAGAGGAATTCAGCCCCCTTCTGGTTGGCGAACTCGCGCCCCACGTTCGCATCCAGGTACCACCACATCAGGCCGGCGAACAACAGCGCCAGCGATACCCATGCCAGCGACCACCCCAGCGCCTCCCTGGGCGAGACACGGTGCGCGCGGCGTCCGCCCAGCGCAAACATGTCAAGCGCCAGCATGCCCAGCACAAATACGATGAAACCCAGCCACATCGGGCCGCTTGCGAAACTCTCTACGCCGCTCACTTTTTACCCCTTTTCATTGGATTGCGGATTCCAGGCGTGCATCAGTCGAAATCGAAGATCTCGCCAAGGAACCCCTTTTTCTTGCGCCGGTGGTCATAGCCTTGCTGTCCAGAGCCATAACCATCGCGATGCGGCTGGCCGCCATGCCCGAAACGCGGGTCATAGGCTTGCTGCGGCGGCGCCTGGCGCTGCGCCGCCGCCGGGGCTGCGACCGGCATGGCGCTGGCTGCGGAACGCTCGATCAGCTTGTCGAGCTCGCCGCGATCCAGCCACACGCCGCGGCATTGCGGACAATAATCGATCTCGATGCCTTGCCGCTCCGAAATCAGCAGATTAGTCGTTGTACACACAGGACATTTCATTCGTCGCTCCTTCATGGCAACCACAATATGGCCGGCGTCCGCTGTGGACGCCGCCGATGACACGCCACTTTAGGAGAAAACGATGCGAATGAAAATTCGAATATTCTGAGATAATTGATCGAGAAAACCGATGATACCAAGATGCCCTCGCTCAACTACAAACATCTTCATTATTTCTGGACCGTCGCCAAGACCGGCAGCGTAGCGCGCGCCGGCGAACGCTTGCACCTGACCGCGCAAACCATCAGCGGCCAGCTAACGCTGTTCGAAGAAAACATAGGATACAAGTTGTTCAACCGCGTCGGACGCAGGCTGGAATTGAATGACGAAGGAAGAATGGTGTTCGATTACGCCGAGCGCATCTTTACCGTGGGCGAAGAGCTGGAAGAAGCCTTGCGCTTCCGCCCCGGCGGCCGCGCGCTGCAACTGCGCGTGGGGGTGGCCGACGCGGTGCCCAAGGCGATCGCCTACCTGCTGCTGGAAACCGCGTTGTCGATGGAGGAACCGATCCGTATCGTCTGCCGCGAAGGCAAGCTGGATGCGCTGCTGGCCGAACTGGCCATTCATCGTCTCGACATCATCATCGCCGACAGCCCCATGCCCGCCAATGTCGATGTGCGCGGCTACCACCACCTGTTGGGTGAATGCGATACCAGCTTCTTCGCCACGCCCGAGCTGGCCAGGCGCTACAAGAAGGGCTTTCCGCACAGCCTGGACGGCGCGCCGTTCCTGATGCCAGGCGAAGATGCGGCGGTACGCCCGCGCCTCTTGCGCTGGTTCGAGAAGGAAAAGATCCGCCCCAGAATTGCCGGCGAATTCGATGACGGCGCCCTGCTGCTGGCCTTCGGTGACGCCGGCACCGGCATCTTTGCCGCGCCGACAGCCATCGCCGCGCAAGTCAGGAAGCAATATGGCCTCGTGCAAATAGGCAAGACCGATGCCGTCAGGGAACAGTTCTACGCCATCTCGGTAGAACGCAAGCTCACGCATCCGGCGGTGCTCGCCATCCAGTCGGCGGCCCGTGACAACCTCGTCGTCGGCAGTTCGCACGCATAACCCGCTTGCCGATGAAAACGATATCGCGCCGACGCCTTCTCCTTCGATGTTCCCGCACACATTTCCATGCCAGCCGCAAAGGTAGTCCTGGCGCGGACACCCAAGGCAAGGAAAACGAAAAGTACAAAAGAAAAACCCCACGTACTTTGCAGTCCGTGGGGTAAATCCCATTCTCGGGGGGGAGAATGGAGGGGGAACTTCAATATATGAAAATCGATGTTGTGGCGCAGCGTTTTTTACAAATTGTTACGCCATCTTCATATGACGCAAGCAAGAAAAATTGTCGCCGCCATGGTTGGGTTCAATATATCAAACGCACGCCATAAGTAAAGAACGCAATGCCAGAAAAGACGACGAATATTGTTCTCGTCTACTGATCAGATAAGTGGTGATACGCCCATCCTTGCCGAGCGAATAGGTCGAATAACCGCGCGGCTCATTCTGCATATCGATCACCGAGCGCGGCACCACCGCCACACCGGCGCCGGCGGCCACACATGCCAGAATGGCATGATAAGACGCCAACTCCAGCGTACGGCCAGGCCGCCGCCCCTTGCAGGAAGAGGAAAACCAATTTTCCGCATGGCGGCGATAGGCGCACCCCTGTTCGAAGACGATCAGCGTGTCGAGCATGACATCGTCCGGCGAGCGCACCCGGCGATGGCTCTTCGGCGCCACCAGCAGCAGCTCTTCCTTGAACAGGGGCGTGGCGTCGAAGGCGGGATCATCGATCGGCCCGGCCACCAGCGCGGCGTCGAGCTTGAAATCGCGCACCTGGGCCACCAGCGTTTCGGTGGGGGCGGTAGAAAGCTCCAGCCTCACCTCCGGCCAGCGGCTATGGAATTCGGCCAGCGGCGCCGGCAACCTGCTGGCCGCGGCGCTCTCCATCGAACCGATCCGCAAGCGCCCGCGCGGACTTTGCGGCGCGACCGCCTGGCGCGCCTCCTGCACCAGGTCGAGAATGCGCTCGGCGTAATCCAGCATGGATTGCCCGGCCGCCGTCAACACCATGCGGCGGCGGTCGCGCACGAACAGCGGCACGCCGATCGATTCCTCCAATTGCTTGATACGCGTGGTGACGTTGGATTGCACCCGGTTGAGCCTTTCGGCGGCGCGCGTGATGCCGCCTTCGGCCACCACGGCGCGGAAGATTTCCAGTTCGGCCAGTTCCATTTCAATCTCCATTGAAGATGAAGTCATTCTTATTATTCATTTTTTCGAATGCATGAAACAAGATAGCATAGACATCCTCGTCAATAAGAATATGCATCCGCCATGATTTGCCATTGCAGCCGCAGGCATCCGCGCCAGCGCTTCCCCATCTTATGCAGCACCCCTGCCTCATTCCCCAGCACCGCCGTGCAAGGAGCCGGCGCATGAGTGCCGCCGCGCACGCTCCGGCGCAGGCCAGCCGCGCCACGGCCTGGAAAGTCTGCCTGGCCGGCATGCTGACCCTGTCGGTGGCGATGGGCATCGGCCGTTTCGCCTTCACGCCGCTGCTGCCGATGATGCTGCATGAAGGCAGCCTCAACCTGCAGATGGGCGGCTGGCTGGCCACCGCCAATTACCTGGGCTACTTCATCGGCGCCATGCTCTGCGCCTTCCATCGCAGCAACAAGCCGGTGCCGCTGATACGCGGCGGCCTGGCCGCCACCATCCTGCTCACGCTGGGCATGGGCTTGCTGCACGAGGATGCGATGTGGCTGGGGTTGCGGCTGCTGTCAGGCGTGGCCAGCG
Organism: Herbaspirillum sp. SJZ106; assembly: GCF_006715495.1. Lineage (GTDB taxonomy): Bacteria > Pseudomonadota > Gammaproteobacteria > Burkholderiales > Burkholderiaceae_D > Herbaspirillum. Next base: position 661,636 of record NZ_VFNI01000003.1, on the reverse strand, counting down.
CCTATGTGTTCGTCTATACCGCCGGCTGGTGCCTGCAGCAGCTGACGCAACTGAAGCATCCCGAACTGGGCGGCGTGATCTTCTGCGGTCCCGGCATCGGCATCGCATTGAGCGGCCTGCTCACCGGCGCCATGGTGACGGCAGGCTGGCTGGCCGCTTCCGGCTGGATCTTATTCGCGCTCATCTCGCTGGCCTTGACGGCCCTGGTCTGGAAGACGTTCAACTTCGATGCCGGCCAGGCGCAAACCGGCCCCGCCGCCGCGCAAACCCAGGACGCCCAGCAGGAATCTCCCGCGCAAAAGCGCGAAGTGCGCCAGCAGGTGATCGCCTATGGCATGGCCGGTTTCGGCTACATCATCACCGCCACCTTCCTGCCGGTGATCGCCCGCCAGGCCTTGCCGGGATCGAACTGGCCGGACTTCTTCTGGCCCATCTTCGGCTTCGGCGTGGCGCTGGGCGCCTTCGGCGCGACGCGCCTGCCGGTGCATGGCGACCAGCGCCTGCTGCTGGCCTGCAGTTACATCATGCAAGCCGCAGGCGTTGCGCTCTCCATCTTGCTGCCCAATGCCATCGGCTTCGCATTGAGCTGCCTGCTGCTGGGCCTGCCCTTCACTGCCATCACGCTGTTTGCGATGCGCGAGGCGCGACGCCTGCGCCAATCGCATGCCAGCAGCCTGATGGGGTTGATGACGGCCGCCTACGGCATCGGCCAGATCGCCGGCCCGCCGCTGGCGACCGCGCTGGTGCACAGCAGCGGCTCGTTTACGCCATCGCTGTGCGTGGCGGTGGCGGCCCTGCTGGTCGGCGCCGTCCTCTATTACAGGCTGACGCTGAGCCACAAACTGGAACACAAGGCGGCCTGACTCCGGCGCGCAACGACCCCGCAAAAAAACGCCCGCTGCAGTAGCTGCAGCGGGCGTTTTCGCCTCCGGAAGCCAGTCCCGGAAAAGGCGGGTCAGCGGAACGCCGGTTCGGAGAAGCTGCGCAGCTTGCGGCTGTGCAGTTGCTCGATCCCGTTGTTGCGCAACAGCTCCAGCGCACGGATGCCGATCTGCAAGTGCTGCGCCACCCGCTGCTCATAAAAGCTGTTGGCCATGCCGGGCAGCTTGATCTCGCCGTGCAACGGCTTGTCCGACACGCACAGCAACGTGCCGTAAGGCACCCGGAAACGGAAACCGTTGGCCGCCACCGTGGCGCTTTCCATGTCGAGCGCGATGGCCCGGCTCTGGGAAAACCGCAGCAGCGGCATGCGATGGTCGCGCAGCTCCCAGTTGCGGTCATCCACCGAAGCCACCGTGCCGGTGCGCATGATGCGTTTGAGCTCATATCCCTTGAGCTGCGTGATGCTGGCCACCGCGTCCTGCAGCGCCAGTTGCACTTCGGCCAGCGCCGGGATCGGCACCCACAGCGGCAGGTCGTCGTCCAGCACATGGTCGTCGCGCACATAGGCATGCGCCAGCACGTAGTCGCCCATGCGCTGCGAAGCTGACAAGCCGGCGCAGTGCCCCAGCATCAGCCAACCGTGCGGGCGCAGCACGGCGACGTGGTCGGTCACGGTCTTGGCATTGGATGGCCCGACGCCGATATTGATCAGCGTGATGCCGCTGCCGTCGGCGCGCTGCAGGTGGTAGGCCGGCATTTGCGGCTGGCGCGCCGGCGCCGCGCCCGATGCCGGCGGGGCCGTTCCTTCCTCCTGGTTGGCGCTCCAGGTGGTGACGTTGCCGGGCTCGACAAAGGCTACATATTGCTGGCGATAGGCGCGCTCTTGCGGATCGTCCGTAGGCTCCATCAGCTTGCGCCCGAGGCGCACGAACTCGTCCACGTAAAACGCATAGTTGGTGAACAGCACATAGCGCTGGAACTGGTCCGGCGAGGTGGCCGTGTAGTGGCGCAGCCGGTGCAGCGAATAATCGATGCGCGGCCCGGTAAACAGCGCCAGAGGATGCACGCCGTCGCGCCAGGCGCCATTGTCGACTTCATAGGTGCCATTGACGATGCGGTCATCCATGGCCGCCAGGTCGGGCAGGTCGAATACGTCCGGCAGCGAGCGCAGATGCTCCGGATCGAGGCTGCCTTCGACGTGGATGCCTTCCGGGAAGGCGAAATGCACTGGAATCGGCAAATCGCTCACGCCGATCTCCAGCGGCACCTGGTGGTTTTGCAGCACCAGCTTGAACTGGCTCAGCAGGTAATTGTGGAACAGCGCCGGCCGGGTCAGCGTCGTTTCGTAACAACCGGGGCCGGCGACGAAGCCGAACGACTGGCGGGTATCGGTATGGGTCGCCTTCTCGGTGGTAATGCGCACGAAGGGATAGCAGGCGCGCACGCGCTGCTCCAGGACTTCCCCGGCCGAGAACTTGCGAAAGGCATCGCGCAGGATGGCAGTGTTGCGTTCATAGATCTCAAGCACGCGCGCGTAGGCGGCATCGGGGTCGGTGAATTTTTCGGTGGCAAACATCGTCTTTCTCCATCATTGCCGCACGCAGCACAACCGGTGTGCGGCTTTTTACCGGCCATTGCCGGACGTTGAAAATCCTTGTGTGCATCTGCGATATTACCCGAGTCGCCGCCTCACCATCATCGTCGGATCAGGCATCGCAATATCCGGCTTCCCTCCCTTTGCGCGGCACGGGTTCGATGCTATCGTCGGAAGCTTCCCGGACGCCGTACATCCTGCCCGCGCAATCCCGAAGGCCGCTGCAAAATCGCGGATGCCGCGCTCCGCAATGGTGCTTTCGCAAGCTCATCCGGGTGCATCCATTCCCAGCGCCGGTGCATCTTCCCACGGGTTAAAAAAACCTTTGATCGCAACACGAGCGGGTGCTATCTTGGCCGTTCTCCGAAGCCCATCAGGCTCGCCGGCAAACCGATCCATGCCGGCTTATCGGGGGCATAAAAACATCCAATCACACATACAGAGGCACACATGCTCGCTAGAAAATTCATCAGCCAAATCCTGGTTCTGCTCTGCCTGGCCGCAGCCGCAGCCGCGCAAGCGCAGAATCTCCCCAACGTCATGATCCTGGCCACCGGCGGCACCATCGCCGGCACCGGCGCCACCAGCACCACCACCGTCGGCTACACCGCCGCCAAGGTCGGCGTGGATGCGCTCATCGCCGCCGTGCCCGAATTGCAAAAGGTGGCCAACGTCAAAGGCGAACAGGTTTTCCAGATCGCCAGCGAAAACATGAACAACGACTATTGGCTGAAACTGGCCAAGCGCGTCAACACCCTGCTGGCGCAGAACGACGTTGACGGCATCGTGATCACCCACGGCACCGACACCATCGAAGAAACCGCTTACTTCCTCGACCTGGTGGTCAAGAGCAAGAAGCCGGTGGTGATCGTCGGTGCCATGCGCCCGTCGACCGCGATCAGCGCCGACGGCCCGATCAACCTGTATAACGCAGTCCTGCTGGCAGGCAGCAAGGAAGCCATCGGCAAGGGCGTGCTGGTAACGCTGAACGACCAGATCAACGCCGCCCGCGAAGTGACCAAGACCAATACCTCGACGCTGGACACCTTCAAGACCCCGGAACTGGGCTTCCTGGGCTACATCCAGGGCAGCAAGCCGTTCTTCTATCGCCAGTCGACCCGCAAGAACACCGTTGACACCCCATTCGACATCAGCAATCTGGACAAGCTGCCGCAAGTCGACATCGTCTACGGCTACGCCAACATGAACCCGATTGCGCTCAACGCCTTCGTGGCGTCCGGCGCGCAAGGCATCATCCACGCCGGCGTGGGCGACGGCAGCCTGAACAACACCGTCGTGCCGTCGCTGACCGAAGCCCGCAAGAAGGGCGTCGTCATTGTGCGCGCAAGCCGCGTCGGCCAGGGCATCGTGGCGCGCAACGGCGAAGCCGACGACGACAAGCTGGATTTCGTGGTCTCCGACACGCTCAATGCGCAAAAGGCCCGCATCCTGCTGATGCTGGCACTGACCAGGACCACCGACACCAAGGAAATCCAGAAGATGTTCTGGGAATACTGATCGCCCGGCACGGCGGCGCCCGCCAGCGCGCCGCCGGCAATCGGCATCAAAAAGCCCGCCGCATTCGCATGCGGCGGGCTTTGTCTTTGCGGCGAGCGCGGGATCAGAATCCCAGCGACTTGCCCGCGCCCAGCAAGGTAGCCACGCCAAGGATGGCGAATATCGCGGCGGCGATGGCATGCACCACGCGCACCGGCATCCTGCCGGCGATGCGGTCGCCCAACAGCACGGCCGGCACGTTGGCGATCATCATGCCCAGCGTGGTGCCGGCCACCACCGGCACGAAGGCATGGTACTGCGCCGCCAGGGCCACGGTGGCGACCTGGGTCTTGTCGCCCATCTCGGCCAGGAAGAAGGTCAGCAACGTGGTGCCGAACACGCCGAAGCGGCCGAACTTGGCCTCGCTCTCATCGAACTTGTCGGGAATCAGCGTCCACACCGCCATGGCGATGAAGGAAACGCCCAGCACCCAGCGCAGGGTTTCGGGCGACAGCAGCGAAGTGATCCACGCGCCCAGCGCGCCGGCAAAAGCATGGTTGGCGATGGTCGCGACCAAAACGCCGAAGATGATGGGAAGGGGCTTGCGGAACTTGGCCGCCAGGATGAAGGCCAGCAGCTGGGTTTTGTCGCCGATTTCAGCGAGTGCGACGATGCCTGTGGAAACAAGGAATGCATCCAATTGGGTTTCTCTCTCCATGGCCGGACAAACACACATGACCACGCGCGCTCCCCGGCCATTGTCGGAGGCTACGTGGTCAAAGGTCTTGTCAAGCGAAGAACGCATCCCGCCAGGGGCATGCGTTCTCAGGAACCGCCAGCGCCATGATCTGTGGATCAAGCATGTTGACGCGGGCCCCTCCTCAGGATGGAAGGCGACTACTCCCCAATGACCGGCGCATTTTACTGATTTTGAAGCGCCGCGTCCATGCGCGGGCGGATTTTTTCGCGTTGCAATGATGGCATCGCCTTCCCTTTCCCCCCATCCCCCTTTCCCACGCGGCGCGTCAGACAATGCCTGAACTTGCCGGCTTGCCCCACCCGCGGCGGAACCATCGCCTTGGACGGCAACTCTTTAATGGCATGGCTGAGCCTGGCCGTGCACCGCGGCCTTGCGCCGCCATACTTCCGGACAACAAACAGTAAAATCCATGCCCATGCTGACCCGACGCCGCTTCCTGACCTCCGCCACCGCCGCCGCCGCACTGGCCGCGCTGGGCATCGCGCCGGAAACCATAGCCGCCGGACGCATCAAGACCGGACCGGCCGAGCGGTTCTCCTTCGACGCGCTGATCGCCCGCGCGCGCGACATGGCAAAGACGCCCTACAACCCGCATAACAAGGTCCCGCGCGACATACTCGACCGCATCGACTATGAAGCGCACGGCAAGATCAGATTCAATACCGATTACGCGCTGTTCGCCAATGGCCCCGGCCAGTTTCCGCTGACCTTTTTCCACCTCGGCAAATTCTTTCCGGCGCCGGTGCACATGTACGTCCTGGACGGTTCCGGCAGCGCCCCCACCCGGGCGCGCGAGATCCTGTACGACGACAACTACTTCGACATGCCGGCCGACAGCCCTGCCCACCAATTGCCGGCAGGCAGCGGCTTCGCCGGCTTCCGCTTCCAGGAAAGCCGCCTGGCCGACCAGCAGGAAAAGGACTGGCGCAAGAACGATTGGGTGGCCTTCCTCGGCGCCTCCTATTTCCGCGCCATCGGCGACCTCTATCAATACGGACTGTCGGCGCGCGGCATCGCCATCGACGTCGCCGAGGCCGACCGGAAAGAGGAATTCCCCGACTTCACCCATTTCTTCTTCGAGCCTTCCGCCCCGGGCAGCGACACCGTGGTGGCCTATGCGCTGCTGGAAGGCCCCAGCGTCACCGGGGCCTACAAATTCACCATGCGCCGCGCCCAAGGCGTGACCATGGAGATCGACAAATCCCTGTTCCTGCGGCGCGATGTCGCCCGCCTGGGGCTGGCGCCTGCCACCTCGATGTACTGGTTCTCGGAAACCGTCAAAGGCGCCGGCGTCGACTGGCGCCCCGAAGTGCATGACTCGGACGGGCTGGCCATCTGGAACGGCAATGGCGAACACATCTGGCGCCCGCTCAACAACCCGCCGCGCACCATGGCCTCGTCCTTCGCCGACAGCGGCCTGCGCGGTTTCGGCCTGTCCCAGCGCGACCGCGACTTCGACCATTACCAGGATGGCGTCATGTACCAGCGCCGGCCCAGCCTGTGGGTGGAGCCGCTGGACAACTGGGGCGACGGCGCGGTGCAACTGATCGAAATCAAGACCGACGACGAGATCCACGACAACATCGTCGCCATGTGGGTGCCCAAGGCGGCGGCAACCGCGGGCAGCAGTTATCGCCTGCGCTATCGCCTGTATTGGCAGAAGGACGAGCCCTTTCCTTCGCCGCTGGCGCGCTGCGTGGCCACCCGCTTGGGCAACGGCGGCCAGCCGGGCCAGCCGCGTCCGTCCAATGTGCGCAAGTTCATGGTGGAGTTCCAAGGCGCGCCGCTGGAAAAGCTGCCCTTCGGCGCCAGGCCGGAAGTGGTGCTCGGCGCCTCGCGCGGCAGTTTCTCCTATGTCTTTGCCGAACCGGTGCCCGATGGCGTCGCCGGCCACTGGCGCGCGCAGTTCGACCTGGCCGTGGACGGCGATGAACCGGTCGACATGCGCCTGTTCTTGCGCGACAAAGGCCAAGCGCTCACCGAAACCTGGCTGTTCCAGTACCACCCTTTCAAGACCAGCCCGGTGTACGGATGAGGCGCGCGATAAAAAAGTTGCCCATTCTTTTGAATTGCCTTTATAATCTCGCCTCTTGCGGCTGTAGCTCAGCTGGATAGAGTACTTGGCTACGAACCAAGGGGTCGTGGGTTCGATTCCTGCCAGCCGCACCAAATGCAAAAGGGTCCATCGTCAGATGGGCCCTTTTTCTTTGCCTGATCGGAGCCGCCATCGGGGTCACAATTGGAGCCACAAGCAGGGCCGCAATGATCAACCGGCCGGAACAACCGGAATGGCGACACCGGCCGAAATATGTAAATATCTTCCCCGGCTGGAATGCGCAATGCCGGAATTCGGCACCGCGGCCATGCGCTGAAGTCAGCGCCCGCTTCCGTCCTGGCGCCTGCATGGCTCCTGATTAAAACAAGCCCTCAACTACCTCACGCCATCGAGCCATGTCGCAATTACAGATCATCGTCGCAGTCATCTCGGCCATCGTTCTCTTTTTATACGGGCTGGAAGGCTTCAGCCGGGAGTTGCGCACGGTCGGCGGCGAGAAACTGCAATCCTGGCTGGCGCGGGTCACGGCCAATCGCTTTGTGGGGTTCTTCATCGGCGCCAGCGCCACCGTGCTGATCCAGTCGAGCGCAGCGGTGATCTCGCTGACGGCCTCCCTGGTGGACGCCGCCGTGCTCAGTTTTCGCAGCAGCCTGGGCATCCTGCTCGGCGCCAATCTCGGCACCACGACCACGGCCTGGCTGGTGTCGTTCAAGCTGACCGGCATCGGCCCCTACTTCATCGTCCTCGGCACCCTGCTCTCCATCCTGCCCACGCGGGCCAAGCTGTTCGGCAAGACCTGCTTCTATTTCGGCCTGATCTTCTTCACGCTGGACCTGATCTCGGTCGAACTGCGCCCGCTGCAGCAGCAGCCGTGGTGGAACGAGGTCGTCAGCTATGTGAGTTCGCCGATGACGGGCTTGCTGATCGGGACAGTGTTTACGGCAGCGATCCAGTCGAGCACCGTTGCCATCGGCCTGGCGGTGATCCTGGTCCAGCAGGGAATGATGCAGCCGGATGCCGCCATCTTCTTCGTCATCGGCTCCAACCTGGGTTCCACCTCCACCGCCCTGATTGCGTGCCTGTCCATGAACCAGACGGCCAAGGCCACCGCCGTGGCCAACTTCAGCTTCAACATCATCAGCATCGTCCTCCTCTTCCCGTGGCTGCGGCCGTTTGCGCAGTTGATGCTGCGGCTCAGCGAGCCGACCATGGCGGTGGCGCTGGCGCACCTGAGCTTCAATATCCTGCTCTCCACGGTATTCCTGCTGGTGCTGCCGTGGAGCCATCGCATCCTGGTGTCGGTGCTGAAACTGCCCGATCCGGCCGCCCGCCCGGGCTGACTATCGTTGGCGGATGATGCCGCGCCGCAGGCCGGCCGCATGCGCGTTCAGAACGCGCCCCATACGCTGCCGAGGAAGATCGTGACCACCAGCGCCAGGACGGGACCGACGATACCCACCATCACCATGTCGGGATAGCCTTCCTTGTGCGTGACGCCGCACACCGCCAACAGGCTCACCACGGCGCCGTTGTGCGGCAAGCTGTCCAGCGTGCCGGCCGACATCACCGAGATGCGATGCAACAGCGCAGGATCCAGGCCGGTCGCATGCGCAAGGTTCAGGTAGGCCCCCGAGAGAGCGTCCAGCGCGATCGTCAGTCCGCCGGAAGCCGAACCGGTCAATGCCGCCAGTACATTGGTCGCCACCGCCAGCGACACCAGCGGCCCGCCATCGATTCCCAGCACCCAGTCGCGCACCATGGCGAACGCCGGCAAGGCCGCCACCACCGATCCGAAACCGACCAGGCTGGCCACGCTCAACACCGGCAGCGCGGCAGCATTGGCGCCGGCGGCCACACTGTCCCGCACCGAACCGATGCGCCGCCAATGCAATAGCAGCAGGCAGGAAATGGCGGCGGCCAGTGCGATCAGCACGGCCCATACGCCGCCTGCTTCGGCCAGCGTCGTACCGCCCCAGCGCGGCGCGGCCAGATAGCTCCCGTCCAGGCGCGGCAGCACCACGAGGCTGATCAGCAAATTTCCCGCCACGACCACACACAGCGGCAATACTGCGGCGCCAATGCCCGGCGGCTGGCAGGCATGGCTGCCGCGGTGCAGTTCCGCCGGGTCGAATTCGCGCGCGGCGGTGGCCCGCTCCCGCACCAGCGGGGTCTCGACGGCGCTGTCGTGGGGGTCGTTACGATCGGCGGCATACGCCAGCCCGCGCCGGCGTGCACGCCGCTCGGCCATGCCCAGCCACCACAGCCCGAACACCAGCATCACGCCCGCGGCCAACAGGCTCAGTCCGGGCGCGGCAAATGGCGTGGTCTTGAAAAATGGCATGGGAATCGCGTTCTGGATGGCCGGCGTGCCGGGCAAGGCGGTCATGGTGAACGTCGAGGTGCCGAGCAGGATCGCCGCCGGCATCAGGTGCGGCGGCACGTTGCCGGCCCGGAACAGCGCATGCGCCATCGGCGCCAGCACGAAGAAGGCCACGAACAGGCTGACCCCGCCATAGGTCACCAGCGCGCCGGCCAGGACCACCGCCAGCACCGCACGTCCGGGGCCAAGCCTGGCCGTCATGAAATCGGCGATGGTCTTGAGCGAGCCGCTGTCGTCCATCAGCTTGCCAAACAGCGCGCCCAGCAAGAACAGCAGGAAGTAATGGGAAATGAAGGAGGCCGCGCCGCCCATGAAAGTGATGGTCCAATTCGCCATCAGCGGCTGGCCGGAGAGCAGCACCGCCAGCAGTGCCGCCAACTGCGCCAGGACCAGGATGCTCCAGCCGCGGTAGGCTGCCCACATGAGCAATGCCAGGGCGGCCACGATGGCCAATAGTGCCATTACCAATGCTCCAGAAGGTCGTTGGGGTCGAACGACGAACGCCGGCCGATATCCGCGCCGCGCTCATCCAGGAAGGCTTGGGCGCGGCAGGGCAAGGGGCGGATACGGTCAGGTTCCGCGCGCGCGGGAATCCGGCACCAGCAACACATCGCAAGGCAGCCATTCAAGCAGCTTCATCGCCGTACTGCCGATGAGCAAGTCGAGCAGGCCGCTGCGTCCGTGCGAGCCCAGCACCACCAGCTCGACGTCATGCCTGCGGACGTAGTTCGTCAACGCCGTCTCCACCGAACCGCGTTGCACCGAGGGCTTGATGCGGCTGCCTGCGGGCAGCTGTGTGGCGGCAATGAATTCCGGCAGCTCGGTCTGCGCCATGTCGACGCTGTCGCCGCCATGCCGCGGAGCGGCCAGCCCCGACATCAACGGGGTCACCACGTGGCAGAGGTCCAGCTCGCGCTGAGGGAAAAGGCCGGCCGCCGACAGCAGCGCCTGGCGCGAGGATGCCGAGCAATCGGTCGCCACCGCAATCTTGCGGTAAGGCCCGGCGGGACGGCGGCGAACCAGCAGCAGCGGCTGCGCCGCGGTTCCGGCCAGGCGCTCCACCGTCGATCCCAGCACGCGTTCCAGCAGCCCCCGGCCGGAAGCGCCGCACACGATGACATCGGCGCCGACGGCTTGCGCGGTTTCGCGGATCGCCGCCGCCTTGTCGGCATGGTTGACCACCCTGGCTTGGGCGTCGACGCCGGCGGCCTTCAGTTCGCGCATGAGCTGCTGCCTGACGGCCTCGGTCAACGCCTTCTCGTCGGCGCCCTCGGCCCACGCCAGGATGCGCTCGGGGGAGGACAACAGGTTGCCGACGATGAGCGCGGTCAGCTCTCCGCCCCACTCTCCCGTCAACTGCGCCGCGCGGTCCATGGCGCGGTCGCATCCGGGGCCCAGGTCTGTTGCCAGCAGCAGCCTTGCCGCCGCTCCCGCCCTGGATGATTGCTTCAACTCATTCATGTTTAGGACTCCTGTGATACGTGGCCCATGTCCGCATCGGGCCAGGTTGAATCGGGATGAATCGCCGCAGGCTTCACTGTAGCAGAGATGCTCCGGGGCAAAGACTGGCGGCGATGCAAAGGAAGAAGGCCCGTTCTGCCGACGAACCGGCATTGCTGCCCCGGCCGCCTGGAAAACGCGGGGCAAATAAAAAAAGCGGAGCTACATGGCAGCTCCGCCCGATCTGTTTTACGGCCTTGTTTTGATCCGCGTCAGAACGGAATATCGTCATCCATGTCCGAGAAATTCGATGCCGGACGCGAAGCCGGCTGCTGGCGCGGCGCACTCGCGCCGCCGCCGGCTCCCGCGCTCTGGCGCGGCGCCGGACTGCCGCCGCCATAGCCGCCGCCATCGTCCATCGAGGCGCCACCGCCGCCTTGGCGGCTGCCCAGCATCTGCATGGTATCGGCGATGATTTCAGTGGTATAGCGCTCGACGCCTTCCTTGTCTTGCCACTTGCGGGTCTGCAGGCGTCCTTCGACGTAGATCTGCGACCCTTTCTTCAGGTACTGGCCGGCGATTTCCGCCAGCTTGCGGTAGAAAGTGATGCGGTGCCATTCGGTGAGCTCTTTCTTCTCGCCGGAGTTCTTGTCCTTCCAGCTTTCGGTCGTAGCGACGGCGATATTGGTGACGGCTTCGCCGTTCGGCATATAGCGAGTTTCCGGATCGCGCCCGAGGTTGCCGACGATGATGACTTTATTGACCGAGGCCATTATTTCTCCTGGATTGCTAATTACAGTTAGGCAGTTGCACTTGCCGCATGCGCACCGCGCCGCGGCAGGTTTTTCATGTTAGCCGCGATTATAAGCCAGGACAGGGTTGCCGCAGCCGACAACAGGAATACTGCCGATGTACTTACATTTTGTTTGAGCCAGCCGCCCAGGGCGCCGCCGCAAAACAGTCCCAGCGCCTGCAAGGTATTGTAGACGCCCAGCGCCGCGCCTTTGGCCGCCGGCGGCGCGATGCGCGATACCAGCGAAGGCTGGGAAGCCTCCAGAATGTTGAACGCGACAAAAAACAGGAACAACAGCGCCACCAGCACCCACCAGTGCGTCACCGGATGCGACAGCGCTGCCCAGAAACCCAGCTGGACCAGTAGCAACAGCGCGATGGAGGCGACGAAAACCAGTTTCATGCGGCCATGCTTCTCGGCCACGAAGACCGGCGGCAGCATCAGCACGAAGGAAGCCAGCACCACCGGCAGGTAGATTTTCCAATGCTCGTCGACCGGGATGCCCGAATACTGCACCAGCGCCCCCGGCAACACCACGAACATGGCCAGTTGGGTCATGTGCAGCGTGAACACGCCAAAGTTCAGGCGCATCAGTTCGCCATGGCGCAACACCTCCCTGAACGGCACGCGCCTGGCCTTGACCATGGGCGCATCCGGCACTATCCATAGCACCACAGCAATGGCCAGCAGCGACAGCACCCCGGTCAGCCCGAAGATTCCGCCCATGCCGATAAGCCGGTAAAGCACCGGCGAGGCCACCAGCGAGACGGCAAAGGTCAGCCCGATCGAGGCGCCGACCATGGCCATGGCCTTGGTACGGTGTTCTTCACGCGTGGAGTCGGCGATAAAGGCGGTAATGGCGGCCGAGATCGCGCCGGCGCCCTGGATCGCGCGGCCGGCGATCACCCAGGCCACGCTATCGGCCGCCGCCGCGATGAAGGAACCCAGCGCGAACAGCAGCAAACCGATCACGATGATGCGCTTGCGTCCGTATTTGTCCGAGGCGATACCGAACGGGATTTGCCCGAACGACTGCGCCAGCCCATAGATCCCCATCGCCAGGCCGACCAGGGCGGCATTGTCGCCGCCGGGCAAGCCATGGGCATAGACGGCGAACACCGGCAGGATCAGGAACAAGCCCAGCATGCGCAGGGCGAAAATGGACGCCAGCGATGCGCTGGCGCGCACTTCCGCGCGCGACATGCCGGATTTTTCGGGCTGTGCGGATGAGGTGGCGGACTGGATCATGGCGAAAATGGCGGCTGCGCGTCGTTTCGGCTGCGCGCTTGCTATGAGACGAAAACGTTATGGTAACAGCATCGGCGCATGCCCCAACCAATGGGAACCGATAGCATTTCTTTGGATCTGGGCTCGCCCATGTGCGGCATTCATCCAACACTTCATTTTCTCTTCACGGAAAATTCATCCTGGCGCGCCTGAATTCAGGATTCTTCATGAGCTTTATGCAAGAATGCGGGGTTGCTCATTTTCCCGCATTACTCATATAAAAGCCGCTGATATGCGATCAAGACTCGCATTTCCAAAAAGCAATGGCCATCGCCAGGAAAAAGAAGCAATCGTTCGGTTGTTCAGGGGGAAAGCCTGGGCGGATAACGACAGTGGCCATTGCCCATCTGCGCCTATCTCCACGCTTTGGTTTTGATTTCTGTTTTTTTCTTGCCCGCGACCAATCCGCTGGCTCGCTCATATCAGCATGTTTTTCTTCTCTCCGGCCCCTGACGCCAAGTCTGACCCATCGCATCCCACCCGTTTTGCAGCCGGCCATGACCAAGGCGCATCGTCGCCCCGCGTCGCCTGGCTGTTGCTGGCCCTCATCGCCTGCGCCTGGCTGCTGCCGGGAATCTTCGGCCATGGCCCGTGGAAACAGGATGAGACCTATACCTTCGGCATCATCCACCACATGCTGGTTTCGGGCGATTACCTCGTCCCCACCAACGCCGGCGAACCGTTCATGGAAAAGCCGCCGCTGTATTACTGGACGGCGCTGCTGCTGGCCAAGGCCTTTTATCCGCTGCTGGACTACCACGATGGCGCGCGCCTGGCCAGTGTGCTCTACAACATCGTCACCCTGGCATTCGTCGCCAGGATTGCGATGATGCTCTGGGACAAACGCACGCTGTTCAGCCTGCCGGTGCTTGGCACGCTGGCGTTGTTCGCCGGTTCGCCGGGCATGATCAAGCATGCCCACGACATGTTCACCGACGTCGCCCTGGTATGCGGCGGCGCCATCGCCACCTACGGCCTGCTGGCCATCGCCCTGAACGAACAGAACAAGGCGCCACGCCTCGCGGCTGCGGTATGGTTCGGCCTGGGCGTGGGCATCACCGAAATGACCAAGGGGCTGTTTGTGCCGCTGACCTTCGCGGCGACCGCCATGTGCATGGGAGTGCTGGTGCGAGAATGCCGCTCCCGCTCGTACTGGAAGATGGTCGGCATTGCCGTGCTGGTGTCGCTGCCTTTCTTCGTAGTATGGCCGGCGCTGCTGGCGCAACATTCGGTGCCGCTGTTCATGGAATGGTTCTGGGACAACAACGTCGGGCGCTTCTTCGGCTTTTCGGTCGCCAGGCTGGGTTCCGATAATGACCAGGCCGTCATCCTGCGGGCGCTGACCGGCTTCGCCCTGCCGGGTTCGGTACTCGCACTGCTGGCCCTGGCCGTTGGCGGGTGGCGTAATACCTTATCTCCGCGCGTGGCGCTGCCGCTGTCGTTCGCCGCCATCAGCATCGCCGTGCTGCAAAGTTCCGCCACCGCCCGCCAGCTCTACCTGCTGCCGGTGCTGCTCCCCCTGATCATGCTCGGCACCGCCGCAATACCGCGCCTGCCGGACTGGTTTCATTTCGCATGGGATTGGTTTTCCCGCATCTTTTTCGGCTTTGTCGCCAGCGTGGTCTGGGCCACTTACGTGATCTCCACGTTGTCGACTGAATATCACCATTGGATTACCTACTTCGGCAGATGGCTGCCGCTGGGCTTCATCACGCCGTTCCAGCCGCTGGCGGTGGCAGCGGCCATCGCCATGACGCTCGGCTGGCTATGGGGGCTCAACAAAATGAAGCAGGCAGGTAAATGGCGCGGCGCCTTCAGCTGGTTCGCCGGCATCACGCTGATGTGGGGCGTGGCCTATACCCTGCTGCTGCCATGGGGCGATTACGGCAAGAGCTACGAATATGTATACGGCGACCTGAACAAGAAGATTGGCCCTGCCTGGACCGCCAGCGACTGCATGGCCAGCGAAAACCTCGGCGAATCCGAAGCGCCCATGCTGTATTACTACACCGGCATCCTGCACCAGCCGATCGATGGCATCAACAAGACCGGATGCAACTGGGTGATTCTGCAAACCCCAGGCCTGGCGCCGCTGCCTGAAGGCGACTGGACGCTGTTCTGGGAAGGCCGCCGAGATGGCGACGATGACCAGTTGCTGAAAGTCTATCGCCGCAGCGAAACAGCCCCGGAATAAACACCGGAAATGAATGTCAATACAACAAAAGCCGGTTCCAAGCCGGCTTTTCCCATTGCGCTACTGTCATTTTTCCACTCGCTTCCCCCATCGGCTTCACCCCGCCAGCCAGCCCTGCCGGCGATTGACAGTCCTGTTATAGTTACATGTTGTCTCCCCTAATTCTCCCGCGCCTGGCCTTGGTCCGCGCGGCGGCAGGAAAACTTTGCTGAAGGCATCCATGGAAGAAATTCGCATTCGCGGCGCACGCACGCACAATCTGAAGAATATCAACCTAGACCTCCCCCGCAACAAGCTGATCGTGATCACCGGCCTGTCCGGCTCGGGCAAGTCGTCGCTGGCTTTCGATACCTTGTATGCGGAAGGCCAGCGCCGTTACGTCGAGTCGCTGTCGGCCTATGCGCGCCAGTTCCTTCAGCTCATGGAAAAACCCGATGTCGACATGATCGAAGGCCTGTCGCCGGCGATCTCGATCGAGCAGAAGGCGACCTCGCACAACCCGCGCTCCACCGTCGGGACGGTGACCGAAATCCACGACTACCTGCGTCTGCTGTATGCGCGCGTGGGCACGCCGTACTGCCCGGACCATCCCGAACATCCGCTGGAGGCGCAATCGGTGTCGCAAATGGTGGACGCCGTGCTGGCGCTGCCGGAAGACACCAAGCTGATGATCATGGCGCCGGTGGTGGCCAACCGCAAGGGCGAGCACGCCGACCTGTTCGAGGAAATGCAGGCCCAGGGCTTCATCCGCTTCCGCATCCAGAGCGGCACCGGCGCGGCCAAGGTCTACGAGGTCGACGAACTGCCCAAGCTGAAAAAGACCGAGAAGCACACCATCGACGTCGTCATTGACCGCGTCAAGGTCAAGGCCGACATCAAGCAGCGCCTGGCCGAAAGTTTCGAGACCGCGCTGCGCCTGGCCGAGGGCCGCGCCATCGCACTGGAAATGGATAGCGGCCGCGAGCACCTGTACTCCAACAAGTTCGCCTGCCCGATCTGCGGCTATTCGCTGCAGGAGCTGGAGCCGCGCCTGTTCTCGTTCAACAACCCGATGGGCGCCTGCCCCGAATGCGACGGCCTGGGCCATATCGAGTTCTTCGATCCCAAGCGCATCGTCGCCTTCCCCAACCTTTCGCTGGCCTCCGGCGCCATCAAGGGCTGGGATCGCCGCAACCAGTTCTATTTCCAGATGCTCACCAGCATCGCCGCCTACTACAACTTCGACCTCGACGTGCCCTTCGAGCAATTGGACGACAAGGCACAGCAGGCGGTACTGTTCGGCTCCGGCCGCCAAACCATCCCGTTCGCCTACGTCAACGAGCGCGGCCGTACCGTGGTCAAGGAGCACCCCTTCGAAGGCGTGGTCAACAACCTGCAGCGCCGCTACCGCGAAACCGATTCGATGGCGGTCAAGGAAGAGCTGGCCAAGTTCATCAACGAGAAGCAATGCCCGTCCTGCCACGGCGCCCGCCTGCGCGTGGAAGCGCGCTATGTGAAGGTCGGCGCAGGCAAGCAACAGCGCGCCATCTATGAAGTCGCCGCAACCCCGCTGCGCGACACGCTGCACTTCTTCGAGACCTTGAAGCTGACCGGCGCCAAGAAAGAAATCGCCGACCGCATCATCAAGGAAATCATCTCGCGCCTGAAATTCCTCAACAACGTCGGCCTCGATTACCTGTCGCTGGAACGCAGCGCCGACACGCTCTCCGGCGGCGAAGCGCAGCGCATCCGGCTGGCATCGCAGATCGGCTCCGGCCTGACCGGCGTGATGTACGTGCTGGACGAACCGTCCATCGGCCTGCACCAGCGCGACAACGACCGCCTGATCGCCACCCTGAAGCACCTGCGCGACATCGGCAACACGGTGCTGGTGGTGGAGCATGACGAAGACGCCATCCGCACCGCCGATTTCGTGGTCGACATGGGCATCGGCGCCGGCGTGCATGGCGGCGACGTGATCGCCCAGGGCACGCTGGAAGATATCCTGAAGAACAAGAAGTCGCTGACCGCCAAGTACCTCAACGGTTCGCTGGAAATCGCCGTACCCAAGAAACGCACTCCGGCCGATCCCGAGCGCCAGCTGATCATTACCGGCGCCACCGGCAACAACCTCAAGAACGTCGACCTGGAACTGCCGGTGGGCCTGCTGACCTGCGTGACCGGCGTATCCGGCTCGGGCAAGTCGACGCTGGTCAACGACACCCTCTACCTGTCGGCGGCGCGTCACCTGTACGGCTCGCAAACCGAGCCGGCCGCCCACGAGGCGATCGGCGGACTGGAGCATTTCGACAAGGTGATCGCGGTCGACCAGGCGCCGATCGGGCGCACGCCGCGCTCCAACCCGGCCACCTATACCGGCCTGTTCACGCCGATCCGCGACCTGTTTTCCACCGTGCCGATGGCCAAGGAACGCGGCTACAGCGCCGGCCGTTTCTCGTTCAACGTCAAGGGCGGCCGCTGCGAGGCCTGCCAGGGCGACGGCGTGATCAAGGTCGAGATGCACTTCCTGCCGGACGTGTACGTGCCGTGCGACGTCTGCCACGGCAAGCGCTACAACCGCGAAACGCTGGAAGTGCAGTACAAGGGCAAGAACATCACCGAGATCCTCGACCTGACGGTGGAAGATGCGCACGAGTTCTTCAAGCCGGTGCCGCTGATCGCGCGCAAGCTGCAGACCTTGCTCGACGTCGGCCTGGGCTACATCAAGCTGGGCCAGAGCGCGACCACGCTTTCCGGCGGCGAGGCGCAGCGCGTCAAGCTGTCGCTGGAGCTGTCCAAGCGCGATACCGGCCGCACGCTGTATATCCTGGACGAGCCGACCACCGGCCTGCACTTCCACGATATCGACCTGCTGCTCAAGGTAATCCACCGCCTGCGCGACCAGGGCAATACGGTGACCATCATCGAGCACAACCTGGACGTGATCAAGACCGCCGACTGGGTCATCGACCTCGGCCCCGAGGGCGGCGCCGGCGGCGGCAAGATCGTGGCCGCCGGCACCCCGGAAGACGTGGCCAGGAACCCGGCCAGCGTTACCGGCAAGTATCTCGCCCCCTTGCTCAAGAAGAAAAAGTGACGCCGGCTTGAGGGCGCGCAAACGATACAGATAAAAGCAGCAACTGTATCTTGCGCGCCGGCCCGATGCGTTGGAACCTGAGCGGGTTCTGATCGTCATGCATCCGGCCGCCGTCAGGCGCACAATATCGGCAGACTGTGTATATCTTGCCGCTGGAATCGAGAAAAATCGCCATGCAAAACCCGCTGTCCCCCGCCCAGGTCGAGTCTTTCCGCAAGGAAGGCTATCTGTTGTTGAAGGGGCTGGTCCCCGCCGCCCAGCGCGAACAGATGCTGGCCGTGACGCAGGACCACCTCAGGCGCGCCGTGGCGCCGCTCGAATACGAAGCCGAAGTCGGCTACGAAGGCGCCCCGACCTCGCTGGAGGCCGAAGGCGGCCGCACCGCCCGGCGCCTGCGCGCGGCCTGGCAGCGCGATCCGGTGTACCGCCAGTGGGCATCCGATCCGCATCTGGTCGCCATACTGCAGCAGCTGTTCGGCGAGCCGGCCTGCGTCACGCTGGCGCACCACAACTGCGTGATGACCAAACATCCGGCCTTCGGCACCGCCACCGGCTGGCACCGCGATATCCGCTACTGGTCGTTCCCGCGCAATGAGCTGATCTCGGTATGGCTGGCGCTGGGCGCGGAGACGCCGCACAACGGCGCACTCAAATTCATCCCAGGCTCGCACCTGCTGCAACTGCGGCCGGAGCAGATGGATGCGCTCGACTTCCTGCGCCCCGAAGTCCCCGCCAACCAGGCCCTGTTCGCCCAGGGCATCGCCCTCAGCCTGGATCCAGGCGACGTGGTGCTGTTCCACAGCGGCCTGTTCCACGCCGCCGGCCGCAACGACAGCGAACAGGTCAAATGCTCGGTGGTGTTCGCCTATCATGGCCGCAGCAATCCGCCGGTGCCGGGCACGCGCTCGGCGGCGGCGGAAGATATCCCGCTGGATGCCTGACCCCTTCGGCCGCGAACGCCGGAAAGAAAAAAGCGCAGCCCAGGCTGAAATGCCGTTCAGTTAAGTACTGAACGGCATTTTTTTTGTAATTACGGAGTCCAGACTCCGTTCGCCCTGAGTAGCTGCGCAGCAGCGTATCGAAGGGCAGGCAAGACCGCTAACAATGATACGCTGACACGCTGGCTTCGATACGGCCCTGGCGGGCCTACTCAGCCCGAACGGAGGGCTGTGATGAGTGTTTCAGAATTAGTCTTAACTGAACGGCATTACAGCCCAGGTTGCGCTTTTTCATTGGCGCCGAAACGGCGTCAGAACTGTTCCCAATCATCACCCGCCCCTGCTGCCGATTTGGGCGAAGTCGAAGCCGGCGCCGTCAATTTGGGGGACGGTCTCCTGGGTGCGGCGGCCGCCTTGGGGGCAGTTGCCTTGAGCGCTGCAAGCGGCTTGGCCGCAGGCGCGGCGGAAGCTGCTGATGCCACCACCGGTGCCACGGATACCGCAGGCGCGGCCTGCATGCCGTGCAGGCGGAACACGCTGACCGCAGTCGACAGGCGCGACGCCTGCTCTTGCAGCGACTGCGCGGCAGCGGCCGCCTCCTCGACCAGCGCGGCGTTCTGCTGCGTGGTCTCGTCCATCTGCGTGACGGCGCGGTTGATCTCCTCGATGCCCGAGCTCTGCTCCTGGCTGGCCGCGGTGATCTCGCCCATCACGTCGGTCACGCGCCGCACGCTGGCCACCACCTCGTCCATGGTGGCGCCGGCCTGCGCCACCAGCGTGCTGCCGTTGCCGACCTTGCTGACCGAATCGTCGATCAGCGCCTTGATTTCCTTGGCGGCCGACGCCGAGCGCTGGGCCAGCGAGCGCACTTCCGATGCCACCACCGCGAAGCCGCGGCCCTGCTCGCCGGCGCGCGCGGCCTCCACCGCCGCATTGAGCGCCAGGATATTGGTCTGGAAGGCGATGCCGTCGATCACGCTGATGATGTCGACGATCTTGCGCGAAGAGTCGTTGATCGAACTCATGGTGTCGACCACCTGGCGCACCACGTCGCCGCCGCGCGAGGCCACATCCGAAGCCGAGGCGGCCAGTTGGTTGGCCTGGCGGGCATTGTCGGCGTTTTGCTTGACGGTGGAGGTCAGCTCTTCCATGGCCGAGGCGGTCTCCTCCAGCGAGCCGGCCTGCTGCTCGGTGCGCGAGGACAAGTCGAGGTTGCCGCTGGCAATCTCGGCCGCGGCCGTGTTGATGGTGTCGGTGCCGGTGCGCACTTCGCCGACGATGCGCAGCAGGTTGCCGTTCATCTCCTTCAACGCCTGCATCAGTTGGCCGGTTTCGTCGCGGCTGCGCACTTCGATGTCTTGCGTCAGGTCGCCGGCGGCCACGCCCTGGGCCACCTTCACCGCCTGCTCCAGCGGGCGCGAGATGGCGCGCACCAGGATGAAACCCATGAACACGGCCACCGCCAGGCCGATCCCGATGGCGGCGAGCATCACGCCAACCAGCGTCTGGTAGCGGCGTTGCGCATTCTCGTACAGCTCACCGCCGACACGGCGCTGCAGGTTCATCAGTTGGGTCATGCTGGCATGCGCCTCATTGAAGAGCTGCAGCATCACGCCGTTGTACAGGTCGCTGGCGCCCTGGAAGTCGCGGTTGCGCAACGCCTCGGCGGCCGGCTTGACGCCTTCGGCGATGAACTTCTGGCGCTGCGGGACAAGCTTGTCGACCAGCATTTTTTCTTCGGGGGTAAGGTAGGTGCCGAGGTATTCCTGCAGGATCTTATCGCTGTCCTTGACGGTCTTCTCCAGCTTGTCCATGCCTTTGTCGATGTCGCCGGAGTCGCCAACGATGGCGGTGGAAATGCCGTAACGTCCGGTGTCCAGGGCCGCCGCGATCTCTCCCAGCTGCGACAGCGCGACCAGCCGGTCTTCATAGAGGGAGCGCATCTGCGCATTGGTCGAATGGAGGCTGGCCAACCCGAGCACGCCCGAGGCGGCCAGCAGGACTGCGAGAAAACCGATTACGAAGATCAGGCGCGCCTTGATCGTCAATTTGCTGAACATATACATCCCCTTGCATCATGGCTATTGGCGCCGCAGCAACACGATGATGTTGCGACCGCTCCCCGATTTATACCGCGGCGCAAAGCCGGCGATATCGCGGAATACCGCAGCTAAGGCCAAGCATTTCCCGTACCAGGCATTGCCTGGCGGCAGCTTTCATTTCCGGGAAGGAATTCAGTGCTCGGGCAAGCCCAGCCAAAGCCCGAAGGGAACGAACACGATCGCCGCCAGATTCCCCAGCAGCACAATGGAGGCGACCTTGTCCGGTTCCTGCCGATATTGCTCGGCGACCATGAAACACAGCACCGCCGGCGGCAAGGCGGCGAACAGGTACATCTCGCCGCGCTGCACCGCCGTCAGCGGCAGCAGTTGATCCAGCGCCAGCGCGCAAACCAGCCCCGCCACCGGACACACCACGGCGCCCACCAGGCCGATATGCCAGCTCTTGAAGCTGATGTCCATCATGCGCACGCCCAGCGAAAACAGCATGATGGGGATGCTGGCCTCGCCCAGCAGTTTCATGGCCGAAAACAGCGGTGCCGGCAGGCTGATGTGCAAGACCGCGAACAAGACGCCCAGGATCATCGCCAGCATGATCGGGCTCGACACCAGCCGCAGCAGCGAACCCGGACGCTGCTCGCGGCCGGACTGGATCATCTTCACGCACAGCGAGAAATAAACGAAGGTAGAGGCGGTAAACAACGCCACCGCCGCCGGCAAGGCATCCTGGCCGAACGCCAGCAGCAGCAGCGGCAGCCCCATGTTGCCGCCGTTGTTGTACATCATGGGCGGCAGGAAAGTGCGCTTGTCATAGCCCAGCGCCCGCGCCACCGGCCATGCCAGCAACCCGGAACCAAGCGAGATCAGTACGCTGGCCAGGATCAGCCAGCCGTTGTGGTAAAGGTCGAACGACTTGGAGGAGAGCGCGCTGAAGATCATCAGCGGCGCCAATGCCTCCATCGAGACGCGATTGACCGACGCCATGTCCATGCGCACCACTTCGCCGCGCCAGCGGGCGTAGCCATAGCCCATGCCGATGATGACGAAGACCGGAAGGATGATGCTGCAGATGCGTTCGATGAGTGCCATGCGGGGATGGGGGCTGATGGGGGAGTTATTTGCTGAGCAGGCGCTTTTCGGCCCGCAGGATGTTTTCCGAGCTGCCGCGCAGCACCACGATGTCGCCGCCCAGCAGGATCGTGTCCTGGGCCGCCTCGACGCGCTGCTTGCCGCGCCTGAGCATGGTGACTTCGGCGCCGCACTGGCCGGGCAGGTCGATCTCGGCCAGGGTCTTGCCGATGGCGCGCGCGCCGTCGATCAGCGTCACCGACTGCAGGCGCACATTGAGCCCTTCGCTGCCGTCATCGATATCGGCGGCGCCATGGAAATAACCGCGCAGCGAGGCATAGCGCTCATCGCGCGCATCCTGCACCCGGTGCACCACCCGGCGCAGCGGTATGCCCAGCATCACCAGCGCATGCGAAGCCAGCATCAGGCTGCCTTCGAGCGACTCCGGCACGACCTCGGTGGCGCCGGCGGCGAGCAGCTTGTCGAGGTCGGCATCGTCGTAGCTGCGCACGATCACCGGCAGCTCCGGCGCCAGTTCGGCCGCATGGTGCAGCACCTTCAGGGCCGACGGCGTGCTGGCGTAGGTCACCACCAGCGCCGCGGCGCGGTGGATGCCGGCCGCCACCAGGCTCTCGCGCCGGGCGGCGTCGCCGTAGGAGACATTGGCGCCGCCGCTGCGGGCGTCCTGCACCAGTTCCGGGTCCATCTCCAGCGCGTGGTAGGTGATGCCCTCCTCCTCCAGCAGGCGCGCCAGGCTTTGTCCGCTGCGGCCGAAGCCGGCAATGATCACGTGCTTCTGCGCATTCATGGTGCGCGTGGCCAACTGCGTCAGCGCCAGCGATTGCAGCATCCATTCGTTGGCCGACAACTTCATCACGATGGCGTCGGACTTGGCCAGGATGAACGGCGCGGCCAGCATGGACAGCACCATCGAGGCCAGGATCACCTGGATCAGCAAGGGATCGATCAGCTTCAGGCCGCCGGCCTGGTTCAGCAGCACGAAGCCGAATTCGCCCGCCTGCGCCAGCGCCAGCCCGGTGCGCAAGGCAACGCCGGTGCTGGAACCGAACAGGCGCGCCAGCGCCGCGATCAGGCCGAATTTCAACAGCACCGGCCCGATCAGCAAGAGCAGCACCAGGAACCAGTGCTCGATCAGCGTATGCACATTGAGCAGCATGCCGATGGTGATGAAGAACAGGCCCAGCAGCACGTCGCGGAAGGACTTGATATCTTCCTCCACCTGGTGCTTGAACTCGGTCTCGGAAATGAGCATGCCGGCGATGAACGCGCCCAGCGCCAGCGACAGCCCCGCTTTCTCGGTAATCCAGGCCGCCCCCAGCGTGATCAGCAAGAGGTTGAGCATGAACAGCTCCTGCGAACGGCGCTTGACCACTACCTTGAACCAGCTGCGCATGAGCTTGTGGCCGAAGAACAGCAGCAGGGCCAGCACCACCATCGCCTTGGCCACCGCCCAGCCCAGCGTCACCACCAGGTTGCCGGAATCCTTGGCCAGCGCCGGCACCACGATCAGGAGCGGCACCAGCGCCAGATCCTGGAACAGCAGCACGCCGAGGATGCGGCGGCCGTGTTCGGTCTCCAGCTCCAGCCTTTCGGTGAGCAGCTTGGAGACGATGGCGGTGGACGACATGGTGAGCGCGCCGCCCAGGGCGAACGCGGCCTGCCAGCTGATGGAAGTAAGCTGCGGCAGGAAATAGGCGACCGCCCAGCCGAACACCATGGTCACGGCGATGGTGGCGGCCACCTGCGCCACGCCCAGGCCGAACACGATGTGGCGCATCGCCGAGAGCTTGTTGAGCGAGAACTCCAGCCCGATGGAAAACATCAGGAACACCACCCCGAACTCGGCCAGCGCGTGGGTGGTTTCATTGTCTTCGGCAAAGCCCAGGCCATGCGGCCCGATCACGATGCCGACCACCAGGTATCCCAGCATCGGCGGCAGATGCATCATGCGGAAAGCCACCACCCCGAGCACAGCCGCGGCGAGCAGGAATAAGGTCAGTTCCAGTCCGGAAAACATGTGTGGATGATTTGCTTGTTAGATCTTTTATATGAGCTGAACTATGCGAACCGGCCAAGCGAGAAACATGCCCGGACGGAGCCTCCCGCGCCGCCATGCGCATCCGCGTAACGCAGCGCACAATACGAGTCCCACCAATTCGGTGCGGGCATGTGTGAAAACGATCCCCGGCAACAGCAATGGCAGGCATGTCATCATGGAAATTCCCGGCGCTGCCGACCGTTCTGCCGACGCAGCAAATCTGGCATATTGGCGCTTGCCAGCCTGGTTCTCGGGGTGTTGCGCACATGCTGCAACGCAACCGCAATGAAGGCCCGCTGGCCGTCATTGCATCTCCTCCTTACATCTGGCAAGTTTTTTGCTTTGCTAATTCGTTTATACTTCGGTTATGAGTGTAACCGATGATAAATCCACGCCCGCATCTTTTTCGACCGAGGACGCGCGGCGCGCCATCGCACTGGCGCGCCAGACCTTTCAGATCGAAGCCGATGCCATCCTGGCGCTGAAAAACCGCCTGTCCGACGACAGTTCCGAACCGCTCGCCCGCGCCGTGCATCTCTTGCTCGGTTGCCAGGGCCGCGCGGTCGTGTCCGGCATCGGCAAGTCCGGCCATATCGGCCGCAAGATCGCTGCCACGCTGGCCTCCACCGGCACCCCGGCGCTCTTCATGCATCCGGCCGAAGCCGCCCACGGCGACCTCGGCATGGTCACCCCCAACGACGTCTTCATCGCCATCTCGAACTCGGGTGAAACCGCCGAGCTGCTGGCCATCGTGCCCATCGTCAAGCGCATGGGAGCGGTGATCATCGCCATGACCGGCAACGATGCATCCAGCCTGGCCGAGCTGGCCGCCGTCCACCTCAACGTAGGCGTCGACCAGGAAGCCTGTACCCTGAACCTGGCGCCGACGGCCAGCACCACCGCCACGCTGGCCATGGGCGACGCCCTGGCGGTGTCGCTGCTGGATGCGCGCGGCTTCATGGAAGAGGATTTCGCGCGCTCCCATCCGGGCGGCGCCCTGGGCCGCCGCCTGCTGACCCATGTGCGCGACGTCATGCGCAGCGGCGACGCCATCCCCGCCGTGCGGCCGGATGTCTCGCTATCTGCGGCATTGATGGAAATCACGCGCAAGGGCATGGCCATGACCGCCGTGGTCGACGAACGTTTCCGCCCGATCGGCGTGTTCACCGACGGCGACTTGCGCCGCCTGCTGGAACGCGGACAGGATTTCAGCCAGTTCGCCATCGCCGACGTCATGCACGCCAATCCGCGCACCGTCAACCAGGACCAGCTGGCGGTGGACGCCGTGCAATTGATGGAAGAATTCCGCATCAACCAACTGCTGGTGACCGATGCGCAAGGCGTGCTGACCGGCGCGCTGCACATCCATGACCTGACCCGCGCCAAGGTGATCTGATGACGTCAGCCTTCGCCAGCACCTTTGCGCCCGCCATCCTCGCCAAGGCCGCCGCCACGCGGCTGATGATCTTCGACGTCGACGGCGTGCTGACCGACGGCGGGCTGTTCTACGGCGAAGACGGCGAATCGGTGAAACGCTTCAATGCGCTGGACGGCCACGGCATCAAGATGATGCAGCAGTTCGGCGTGGCCGCCGCGATCATCACCGCGCGCCAGTCGCCTTTCGTGCTGCGCCGGGCCAACGACCTGGGCATCGCCCACGTCTTCCAGGGCGTCCATGACAAGCGGCTGGCATTCGGGGAGCTATTGCAGCACACCGGCCTGCAGGCCGCCGATTGCGGCTATCTGGGCGACGACATCATCGACCTGCCGGTGCTGACCAAGGTCGGCTTCAAGGCTTGCGTGGCCAACGGGCACCGTGAAGTCAAATCGCGCTGCGACTACGTGACGGCCGCCATCGGCGGCAACGGCGCCGTGCGCGAAGTGTGCGACCTGGTGCTGGCCGCACAAGGGAACTACGAGGCGGCGCTGGCGCCGTACCTGGCATGAGCAACCACAGCGGCGAACGCGCGGCGCAACGCATCCGCCTGGGCGTGCTCCTGGTGGTGCTGGTCGCGCTCGCGCTGGGCAGCTTCTGGGTGCTGCAGACGTTGCGCAACAGCGGCGACCAGCAGCCTTATGTCCGCCCGACCGGCAAACCCGACTACTACCTGGAAAACTTCAACTACGTGAAACTGGGCCCGACCGGACTGCCGCGCTACGACATATCGGGCGCCAAAATGGTCCACTTCCCGACGGACGATTCCTTCGAGATCACCAAGCCGGTGGTACACAGCCTGGACAAGGCAAAACCGCCGATGGAGCTGTATTCCGACACCGCGCGCGTGACCGACGAGCAGACCAAAATCCACATGTACGGCAACGCCAACGCCACGCGCGGCGGCACCAACGGCGGCGCCCCGATGCACCTGGTCTCCGAATACCTGTTGCTGCTGCCGGACGATGAAATCGTCAAGACCGACAAACCGGTTGCAATGACGATGGGCACCACCAGATTGAACGGCGTGGGGATGATTGCCAACAATGCCACGCAGGAAGTGCAACTGCTGGGCAACGTGCGCGGCTACTACGAACCGACACAAAAGAAACGCTGAGCCAAGACTCAACCTGACAGGAACTTATGAAACGCTCACTCTTATTGCCCTGGTTGCTGCTGCTCGCCATCTGCGGCGCGGCGCACGCGGAAAAGGCCGACTCGACCAAGCCGACCAACATCGAAGCCGACCAGATGGTCTACGACGATGTGCGCCAGGTGAAGACCTTCACCGGCAATGTGGTGCTCACGCGCGGCACGCTGCTGATCAAGGCCGGCCGCGTGGTGCTGACCACCGACCAGTACGGCTATGAATATGCGGTGCTGTATGCGGCGCCAGGTTCGCTGGCCAGCTTCCGCCAAAAGCGCGACGGCGGCCCCGACCTGTGGATCGAAGGCCAGGCCGAGCGCATCGAGTATTCCGAGCAGACCGAGATTTCCAAGCTGTTCAACCGCGCCCACATCCAGCGCATGGACGGCAAGCGCATTACCGATGAGGTCAACGGCGAGTTCATCTCCTACGACAGCCGCGCCGAATTCTATTCGGTCAACAATACCGCTTCGGGCGAAAGCAAGCCGGGCGCGGGCCGGATCACCGCCGTGATCCAGCCCAAGAATCCGCCCGCCCAGCCGGCGCCGCCAACACAGCCGGCCCAACCCGGAAAGGACCAGTAACATGGTGAGCTCGCTGGTGGTCCGCGGACTGAAGAAAAGCTATGGCGCGCGCCAGGTGGTGCGCGATGTGTCGATGGAAGTGCAGAGCGGCGAAGTGGTCGGCCTGCTGGGCCCCAACGGCGCCGGCAAGACCACCTCGTTCTACATGATCGTCGGCCTGGTGCCGTCCGACGGCGGCGAAATCGACCTGGATGGCGCCGCCATCTCAGGCCTGCCAATCCACAAGCGCGCCACGCTGGGCCTGTCCTACCTGCCGCAGGAAGCCTCGGTATTTCGCAAGCTGACGGTGGAAGACAATATCCGCGCCGTGCTCGAACTGCGCCAGGAGAACGGCAAGCCGCTCTCGCGCGACGAGATCGAAGGCCGCCTCAACAACCTGCTGCATGAACTGCAGATCGAGAAGCTGCGCGACAGCCAGGCGCTCTCGCTGTCGGGCGGCGAACGGCGCCGCGTCGAAATCGCGCGCGCGCTGGCGACCGATCCGCGCTTCGTGCTGCTCGACGAGCCGTTCGCCGGCATCGACCCGATCGCCGTGATCGAGATCCAGCGCATCGTGCGCTTCCTCAAGGAGCGCGGCATCGGCGTGCTGATCACCGACCACAACGTGCGCGAGACGCTGGGCATCTGCGACCGCGCCTACATCATCAACCAGGGGACGGTGCTGGCCAGCGGCAGCCCGGACGACATCATCGCCAACGAATCGGTGCGGCGCGTCTACCTGGGCGAACATTTCCGCATGTGAGCGGCCCTGCGCCAAGCCACGCCGGCGCGACGCAACAACATGCAACGCACGACAGCACAGCAGCACGTAACAAGCCGGCCACGCGGCGCCCGAAAGCCAGATGAAACAGTCCCTCCAGTTACGCACATCGCAGCACCTCGCATTGACGCCGCAATTGCAGCAGTCGATCAGGCTGCTGCAATTGTCTACCTTGGAACTGCATCAGGAACTGGAACAGATCCTGTCCGACAACCCGCTGCTCGAGCGGCTTGACGACGCGCTCGACAATTCGGTGCGGCTGCTGGCCGACGGCGCCCTCTCCGCCTCGCCCTCCAGCGGTGTGGCCGACAACGCCAGCGAAAGCGGCGCCGAGGCGCCCGCGCCCGCAAGCGACGGCGAATCCAGCCTCGACTACCAGGACAACACGCCCGAAGGCAGCGTCAGCGGCGAATCCGAATGGAGCTTCGACGATGTCGCGCGCAACGGCAAATCATCCGACGATGAAGATGCGCGGCCGCAACTGGAGGCGCACCAGACCACGCTGCGCGAACACCTGGTGGAACAGATCCGCGTCACCGCCCGCACGCTGCGCGACCGCGCGCTGCTGGAGCTGCTGGCCGATACGCTGGACGACAACGGCTACCTGGACGAGCCGCTGGAAGACATCCTGGCGCACCTGCCCGAAGAACTGGGAATCGATCTCGAAGAACTGTCGATCGCGCTCAAGCTGCTGCAAAGCCTTGACCCGGCCGGCGTCGGCGCGCGCAGCCCCAGCGAATGCCTGGCGTTGCAGATCCGCCGGCTGCCCGGCGTGCCTTTCGTCACGCGCAAGCTGGCGCTGAAGATCGTCGAGGATTACCTGCCGCTGTTCGCCCAGCGCGACTTCAACAAGATCAAGAAGGCGCTCGACTGCGACGACGAAGACCTGCGCGAAGCCCAGGTCGTCATCCGCCAATGCCGGCCGCACCCGGGCGCCGAATTCGCCCGCGACGCTTCCGACTATGTGGTGCCGGATGTGATTGTCAAACAAACAAAGAACGGCTGGCAAGTCACGCTCAATCATGACGTCATGCCCAAGCTGCGCGTGAACGCGATGTATGCGAGCGCGCTCAAGCAATCCAAAGGCGAGGTTTCGCTCACATCGCAGCTGCAAGAGGCGAAATGGCTGATCAAGAATATGCGCCAGCGCTTCGATACAATTTTGCGAGTTGCCCAAGCTATTGTCGAACGTCAAAGAAACTTCTTTTCCCATGGGGCAGTTGCCATGCGCCCCCTTGTGCTGCGCGAAATTGCTGATACACTGGGTCTACACGAGAGCACTATCTCGCGTGTGACAACTCAGAAATACATGCTCACGCCGCATGGCATGTTCGAGTTGAAATACTTCTTCGGTAGCCATGTCGCGACCGAAACCGGAGGTGAAGCCTCCTCCACCGCGATACGGGCACTGATCAAACAACTGATAGGAGCCGAAAACCCGCAGACCCCATTATCCGATAGCAAGATTGCGGATATGCTGGCAGAACAAGGCATGGTGGTCGCGCGACGGACTGTCGCAAAATACCGCGAAGTGCTGAAGATTCCACCAGTCAATCTCCGCAAATCCCTCTGAGTTTTTCCTCAGTTTTTCTGTAGTACTTGCAGCCGTCGCTGTGTTCAGGCAAGCATCCATGCCCTCTGACACAAACGCTGTACTCTCTCCGGGTGTATTGGATGAGATGCACGAACCTCCAGTGACTTCACGATAGGAGTGTTGTATGAATCTGACCATTAGTGGACACCATCTCGAACTGACCCCCGCCATCCGGGAATACGTGCAAAGCAAGCTGGCACGGATCAAGCGTCATTTCGACAATGTGATCGACATCAGCGTCATCCTGAGCGTAGACAAACTGACAGAAAAAGAAAAAAGGCAAAAGGCGGAAATCAACGTCCATATCAAAGGGAAGGATTTGCATGCGGAAAGTATCGCCCACGATCTCTACGCGGCCATCGATGCATTGATCGACAAGCTCGATCGCCAGGTCATCAAGCACAAGGATCGGCTGCAAGACCATTATTCGATGGCCAAGAGGTTGCCGGAAGACACCGTTTCGGGCGCGGCGGCAAGCGCAAGTGCATAGCGGATAACGATCCGCCAACGACGGGGCCGCACCAGGCCCCCTCAAAGAGGAGAGGGCGCGAAAGCGCCCTTTTGCATTTCTCCCGACGCTCCGGTTTCCCGGCCGCCGGACCGCCATTGGAAATAGCCGGCAGGAAACATTGCAAACCATTCAAATAATTTACGTGGCCGCACACAACACCTTGCCCCGGCACGCCGTGTTTCAAACGCGGATGGCGGCTTTTTCATATAATGTCGGCAATCACCATTTTTTTAAGGCATAGCCATGAGCGACGTTCAATCCTGGATCAAGGAAACCGTGACCCAAAACCCTGTCGTGCTGTTCATGAAAGGCACCGCGCAATTCCCGCAATGCGGCTTCTCCGGCAAGGCGATCCAATTGCTCAAGGCCAGCGGCGCCGAGAACATCGTCACCGTCAACGTGCTGGAAAGCCCCGACGTGCGCCAGGGCATCAAGGAATATTCGAACTGGCCGACCATTCCACAACTGTACGTCAAGGGTGAATTCATCGGCGGCTCGGACATCATGAACGAAATGTATACCTCGGGCGAACTGCAGACCCTGCTCAAGGGCTGATTGCTTCGCCGCGCCGCCTGGATTCCCTTGGTTCCCGCCGCATGCCGCGCCAGCGCCTGATCGTCGCCATCACCGGCGCGACGGGCGCGGTCTATGGCGTGCGCCTGCTGGAACACCTGCGCGGCCACGCGCAGGTCGAAACGCACCTGCTGATCTCGGATGCCGGCGTACTCAATATCCACCAGGAACTCGACCGCAGCCGCAAGGATGTCGAAGCGCTGGCCGACGTGGTCTACAACGTACGCGATGTCGGCGCGGCTATCGCCAGCGGCTCCTTTGCGTCGGCCGGCATGGTGGTGGCGCCGTGCTCGATGAAAACGCTGGCGTCGGTGGCCCATGGACTTTCCGACAACCTGATCACGCGCGCCGCCGACGTGGTGCTGAAGGAACGCCGCCGCCTGGTGCTGATGGTGCGCGAAACGCCCTTCAACCTGGCCCACCTGCGCAACATGACGGCGGTGACCGAGATGGGCGGCGTGATCTTCCCGCCGCTGCCCGGCTTCTACCACCGGCCCTCCTCGATGGAACAGATGGTCGACCATACGCTGGGGCGCGTACTCGACCTGTTCGGCCTTGAACACCAGCTCACGCCGGAATGGCTAGGAATGAAACCGGCATCGGACTGAACCGGCAGCGCAACGCATGCCACAAACGAAACGCGCCGCAGGAAAACCTGCGGCGCGTTTTTCTTTGCAGCCGAACGGCGATCAGCCGCGGCCGATGTAAGGCATCTTGGTCGCCATCACCGTCATGAACTGCACGTTGGCGTCCAGCGGCAGGCTGTCCATGTAGAGGATGGCGCGGGCCACATGCTCGGCATCCATGGTCGGCTCGACCTTGGTCGACATGTCGGCCTGCAGCGTGCCCTTCTTCATCAGCGTGGTCATGTCGGTGGCGGCGTTGCCGATGTCGATCTGGCCGCAGGCGATGTCGTACTGGCGGCCGTCCAGCGAGGTGGCCTTGGTCAGGCCGGTGATGGCGTGCTTGGTCGCGGTGTAGGACGCCGAGAACGGGCGCGGCGCGTGCGCCGAGATCGAGCCGTTGTTGATGATGCGGCCGCCGCGCGGCGACTGCTCCTTCATGATGCGGAAGGCTTCCTGCGTACACAGGAACACGCCGGTCAGGTTGATGTCCACCGCCGACTTCCACTGCTCCACGCTCAGCTCTTCCAGCGACACCGGCGGCGCGAAGATGCCGGCGTTGTTGAACACCATGTCGAGACGGCCGAAACGTTCGCGGGTCTTGACGAACAGGTTCTTCACCGAAGCCGGGTCGGTGACGTCGGCGGCTACCACCAGTGCGTTGGCGCCATGCTCGCCGGCCAGCTTCACGGTCTCTTCCAGCGCATCCTGGCGGCGGCCGGCCAGGGCCACGCCATAGCCGTCGCGCAACAGCGCCAGGGTGATCTGCCGGCCAATGCCGGAGCCGGCGCCGGTTACCAGCGCAATTCGTTTCGGTGCTGCCATCGTGTCTACTCCTGTCTGATCTTGTGGGTGAATGTCGCTGCGCCAGCGCGGCCGTAAAAAAGCCGCCTGTTGCGCACAGGCGGCTTTCACTATAGCAAACGCGGCGCGCCGCTTCGATGAGAGATTTTCAATCCCCGCGCCGGCATTCATGCATGGCCGCTGCCGGCATGCGCTCACACCGAGGAAGACAGCGGCTTGCCGGTATCGATCCCCAGCGTCGATGCGGCAGCCTGCAATTTGGCGCGGTCGCCGCCGAACACTTCGGTCAGCGCGGTATAGGCAATCCAGCGCGCATCGATCTCGAAGAAATCGCGCAGGTTGACCCGCGTATCGCTGCGCCCAAAACCATCTGTGCCCAGCGTGACATACCTGCCCGGCACGAAGGCGCGAATGCTTTCAGGCAGCGTGCGGATGTAATCGCTCACCGCGATCACCGGCGCGTCGCTGCCTTGCAGTTGCTGCGTCACATACGCTTGCGCATCGCCGCCGGCCAGGCGTTGCTGGCGCTGCGCGGCCACGCCGTCGCGCGCCAGCTCGGTGAAACTGGTCACGCTCCACACCTCGGCGTCGATCTGCCAATGCTTTTCGAGCAGCGCGGCGGCAGCCACGGTTTCCTTCAGGATCGGGCCGGAACCCAGCAGGCGCGCCTGCGGCTTCGCCTTCCTGCCCAGGCAATACATGCCGCGCAGGATGCCTTGCTCGACCCCGGCCGGCATGCTCGGCTGCGCCTCGTTCTCGTTGGTCACGGTGACGTAGTAGAACACGTCGTCATTGCGTTCCAGCATGCGGCGCATGCCGTCGTCGACGATCACCGCCAGCTCATACGCATAGGCCGGATCGTAAGACACGCAGTTCGGGATCGACGCCGCCACCACATGGCTGCTGCCGTCCTGGTGCTGCAAGCCCTCGCCGCCCAGCGTGGTGCGCCCCGAGGTGGCGCCGATCAGGAAACCGCGCGCGCGCTGGTCGGCCGCGGCCCAGATCAGGTCGCCGATGCGCTGGAAGCCGAACATCGAGTAGTAGATGTAGAACGGCAGCATCGGCGTGCCATGCACCGAGTAGGCGGTCGCCGCCGCCGTCCAGGATGAGATGGCGCCGGCCTCGGTAATGCCCTCCTCCAGGATCTGGCCGTCCTTGGCTTCGCGGTAGTAGAGGATGGAGCCGATGTCTTCCGGCTCGTACAACTGCCCCTGGGAAGAATAGATGCCGACCTGGCGGAACAGGTTGGCCATGCCGAAGGTGCGCGCCTCGTCGGCCACGATGGGCACGACGTACTGGCCGAATTCCTTGTCCTTGAGCAGGTTGCCGAGCTGGCGCACCAGCGCCATGGTCGACGACATTTCCTTGCCCTCGGCCTCCAGCGCGAACTTGCTGTGCGATGCCATCGGCGGCACTGAGCGCCTGGCATCGCCGGCCTGGCGGCGCGGCATGTAGCCTCCCAGCGCCGCGCGGCGCGCATGCAGGTGCTTCATCTCGGCGCTGTCGTCAGCCGGCTTGTAGAAGGCCAGCGAGCGGCATTGCTCATCCGACAGCGGCAGCTTGAAGCGGTCGCGGAATTGCAGCAGGCTTTCCTCATCCAGCTTCTTTTGCTGGTGGGTGGTCATCTTGCCTTCGCCGGCCGCCCCCATGCCGTAACCCTTCTTGGTCTGCGCCAGGATCACGGTCGGCTGGCCGCGATGGCTGGCGGCGGCCTGGTAGGCCGAGAAGATCTTCTTCATATCGTGGCCGCCGCGGCGCAGGCGGTTGATCTCCTCATCGGTCAGCGTGGCGCCGATCGCCTGGGTGCCGGGCGTCTGGCCGAAGAAGTGTTCGCGGTTGAAGGCGCCGTCGTTGGCGGCGAAGGTCTGCAGCTGGCCATCGACGGTGCGGTTGAGCGCATCGACCAGCTCGCCGTCCTTGTCGCGCGCGAACAGCGCATCCCAGTCCGAGCCCCACAGCAGCTTGATCACATTCCAGCCGGCGCCGGCGAACAAGGTCTCCAGCTCATCGACGATGTGGCCGTTGCCGCGCACCGGGCCGTCCAGGCGCTGCAGGTTGCAGTTGACCACGAAGATCAGGTTGTCCAGCTTCTCGCGCGAGGCCAGCGACAGCGCCGCCAGGGATTCCGGCTCATCCATCTCGCCGTCGCCGAACACGCCCCATACCTTGCGGTTCTGGTCCTGCAGCAGGCCGCGATGCTCCATGTAGCGCAGGAAGCGCGCCTGATAGATCGCGTTGATCGGGCCGATGCCCATCGAGCCGGTGGGGAACTGCCAGAAGTTGGGCATCAGCCAGGGATGCGGGTAGGACGACAGGCCTTGCTTGCCGGCGCGCTTGGCTTCTATTTCGCGGCGGTAGTAGCCGAGGTCCTCTTCGGACAGCGCGCCTTCCAGGAACGCGCGCGCATAGATGCCCGGCGCCGAATGCGGCTGGAAATACACGATGTCGCCGGCGAACCGGTCGTCGCGCGCGCGGAAGAAATGGTTGAAGCCGACTTCGAACAGGTCGGCCGCCGAGGCGAAGCTGGCGATGTGGCCGCCCAGTTCGCCATAGGAGCGGTTGGCGCGCACCACCATGGCCAGCGCGTTCCAGCGCATGATGCTGGCGATGCGCTCTTCGATGGCCTGCGCGTCGGAGCCGCCGGGGAACGGCGGTTCCTGTTCAGGACGGATGGTGTTGAGATAAGGCGTATTGCGCGCATCGCGCCAGTTGATGCCGTGTTGCCGGGCGGCGGCCGACAGCCGGGAGAGCAGGAAGCGCGCCCGCTCCGGGCCGGCTTCGGCCAGCACGCTTTGCAGCGCCTCCAGCCACTCCTGGGTTTCCTGGGCGTCGATATCAATATCGCGGGCAATACCATTGGCTGACGACATCTCCACTTCCTGATCTCCTGTTGTTGCAATGCAGGCCGAATCGGGCCTTTGCTACGCAAATCTATGCAAAGAGCCAAAAAGCCGGTACAACACAGGCCGCGCCATTGGTCTCCTCACGCCGGACGCCTTTATTCGGCGTTTTTATTCATTGGTGGGCTTACGATACGCCTGATGCACCGGCATGAGTCACTTAAAATGGGAAGTTGTCATACAATATTCAGCACCACATGCTGAAAAATTGAAACTTACAGAATTAAATTTCGATAATGGAACTAGATACCACCGATTTGCGGATCCTGAACATCCTCCAGGAGAACAGCTCGATCAGCAATCTGGAACTCGCCAGCCGCATCAACCTTTCCCCCTCGCCGACCCTGGCGCGCGTCAAGCGCCTGGAAACCGAGGGCATCATCTCGCGCTACGTGGCGCTGGCCGATCCGCACCTGCTGGGCTTGAAGGTCAACGTGTTCGTCAAGGTGATCCTGGAGCGCCAGGGCGCCGAAGCGCTGGCCCAGTTTGAAAGCGCGGTGAGCGCTTTCGATGAAGTCATGGAAGTCTATCTGATGACCGGCGACGAGGATTACCTGCTGCGCATCGTCGTGCCCGACCTGCTGACGCTGGAGCACTTCATCGTCGACCACCTGACCAAGATCCCCGGCATCAAGAACATCCGCTCCAGCTTCGCGCTCAAGCAGATCAAGTACAAGACCGCGCTGCCCACGCCCAAGATCAAACCCAGGCGCTGAACGGCACTGCCAAAAGCGACGCCACATGCATCCAGACCAGCCGGCATCGGCCCAGCGCCAAGAGAGCCTGTGGGGCCTGTTCCTCATCTTCCTTCGGCTGGGCCTGACCTCGTTTGGCGGTCCGGTTGCCCACCTCGGCTACTTCCACAACGAATTCGTTACCAAACGGCGCTTCCTCTCCGAGCGGAGTTACGCGGATCTGGTCGCCTTATGCCAATTCCTTCCCGGCCCTGCCAGCAGCCAGGTCGGCATTGCCATTGGACTGCTCCGGCATGGCTATCCTGGCGCAATAGCGTCTTGGGCAGGCTTTACCTTGCCCTCAGCCATTGCATTGATACTGTTTGCCCTTGGCATCGCCCATTTCGGGACACTCGTTCCGGCAGAAGCATTACATGGCTTGAAGGTCGTGGCCGTGGCGATAGTCGCGCAGGCCGTGTGGGCCATGGCGCGCAACCTGTGCACCGATGCCGCCCGCATCTCCATCATGGCGGTTGCGGCATGTATCGCCCTGCTCCTGCCCAACGCATTGGGCCAGTTGAGCGTCATCGCAGCGGCCGGACTGGTCGGCATGCTGGCCTTCAAGCCGGACGCTGCGCACGCCCATGAGTCTTTGCCGCTGCGCGTCAGCCGCCGGACAGGCGCCTGCCTGTTGCTGCTGTTCGCCGGCCTGCTCATCGGCCTTCCGATCCTGGCCGCTTCATTCCCGCATGGCGCCATTGCCGACATCAGTTCGTTTTTCCGCGCCGGCTCACTGGTTTTCGGCGGCGGCCATGTCGTTCTGCCCTTGCTCCAATCCGAAGTGGTGCCATCGGGGCTGGTCGATAACGATACGTTCCTGGCCGGCTATGGCGCCGCCCAGGCCATGCCCGGCCCGTTGTTCACATTCGCCGCGTTCCTGGGCGCCTCCATGAATTCCAGCCCTTCCGGATGGGCTGGCGGCCTGATTTGCCTGCTGGCCATATTCGCCCCGTCGTTCCTGCTGGTGGGCGGCGCCATCCCGTTCTGGGACGGCCTGCGCGGCAACGCCCGGATGCAGGCCGCGCTTGCCGGCATAAACGCCGGCGTGGTCGGCCTGCTGCTGGCGGCCTTGTACCAGCCGGTATGGACCAGCGCGATTCGCCAGCCGTCAGACTTTGCCATGGCGATACTGGCGCTGGTGGCCCTGGTGTTCTGGAAATGGCCGTCCTGGCTGGTCGTGCTTTCGCTTGGCGCGGCAGGCGGTGCGATCGGCGTCATGGGCCAAGGTTGAGGCCCTGCCGCGCGCATGGCCGCCGCTTGCGGCACATCCATCATCGGCGCGCAGGAAATCCCGCAAACACTTAAAACGCCCCCACATAGTTTTCCGCCAGCGCGGTCGACAACGCCCGCGAATTGACCACGTTTTCCAGCTCGGCGCGCTGCAACTGCTGCTGGAACGGCGAAGCATCCGCGAAGGTATGCAGCATGCTGGTCATCCACCACGAGAAATACTCGGCGCGCCAGACGCGTTTCAAGGCATGGTCCGTGTACGCCGCCAGCAGCTCCCCGCTCGATTTGCGATAGAACGCCTCGATCGCCCGGGACAACAGCTTGACATCGCCCACCGCCAGATTCATGCCCTTGGCGCCGGTAGGCGGCACGATGTGCGCCGCATCGCCGGCCAGGAACAGGCGGCCGTGCTGCATCGGCGTCGAGACGAAGCTGCGCATGCCGATGATGCCTTTCTGGAAGATCTTGCCCTCCTTCACGCGCCAGCCGTCGCTGTTCTCCAGCCGGGTATGCAGCTCGTTCCAGATGCGGTCGTCCGACCAATTGTCGACGCTGTCCTTGGGGTCGCACTGGAAGTACAGGCGCTGCACCGTCGGCGAGCGCGTGCTGACCAGGGCGAAGCCGCGCTCGTGCTGGGCATAGATCAGCTCGTCGGAAGACGGCGCCGACTCCACCAGGATGCCGAACCAGCCGAACGGGTAGATGCGCTGGTAGTCCTGGCGTACCGACTCCGGGACGGCCGGACGCGAGACGCCGTGGAAACCGTCGCAGCCGGCCACGAAATCGGCCCGCAGCATGTGTTTTTCCCCGGCATGCAGGAAGCTCACCGACGGATTGTCGGTATCGATGTCCTGCGGGCTGACTTCGCTCACGCCGAACAGGATGCTGCCCTGTGCCGCCAGCCGCGCCGCCACCAGGTCCTTGATCACCTCATGCTGGGCGTAGACGGTGATGGCCTTGCCGGTCAGCTCGCTCAGGTCGATGCGATGGCGGCGGCCGCCGAAGGAGAGTTCGATGCCGTGGTGCAGCGCGCCCTCCCGCTTCATCCGTTCGCCCACGCCGGCTTCGGTGAGGATGTCCATCGTGCCCTGTTCCAGCACGCCGGCGCGGATGGTGGCTTCGATCTCTTCACGGCTGCGGCTTTCCAGCACGACCGATTCGATACCTTTGAGGTGCAGCAGGTGGGAAAGCAGAAGGCCGGCCGGGCCGGCGCCGATGATGGCTACTTGGGTGCGCATTGCGAGGTCTCCATGTTGGTCTGATCGTTCTTGGTATGGCTGCATGGTAGACGCGGCATCGGAAACAAAAAATGGATGATCCTGAAAAATACTTGTACTATTTTCACATCCATAAAAATGCAGAACCGCTTCGACGGAGACCCTATGCGCACGGCAAGAAGCACACCCAAGGCCCGCGAGGTGCCACAATTTTCGCTCTACGGCGAGGCTTCCCGGCCGGATAATGCGGAATCCGTACACATTGAACTGATAGAGACGCGCAGCCGCATACACGACTGGCATATTTCCCCGCATACGCACGCCGGCCTGTTTCAGGTACTTTTTTTAATATCCGGCCACGTCAATGCCTTGATGGAAGATGAGCTCTGGGAGCACGACGGGCCGGTGGTGATCACCATCCACCCGTCGGTGGTGCACGGTTTCGATTTCTCGGAAGAAGCGGTCGGCTTCGTATTG
Organism: Herbaspirillum sp. SJZ106; assembly: GCF_006715495.1. Classification (GTDB taxonomy): domain Bacteria; phylum Pseudomonadota; class Gammaproteobacteria; order Burkholderiales; family Burkholderiaceae_D; genus Herbaspirillum. Next base: position 622,963 of record NZ_VFNI01000003.1, on the reverse strand, counting down.
ACGGTGGATCCGCACATCGTGTTTTCGCTGGGCGGGGGCGATGCCCACAGCGACATCTTTTCCCCGCTGTTCCTGCGGCCGATGGCGATCGACCTGGCGCGCGAGCCGGAGTTGCGCGAGCGCATGGAAGCCATGCTGCGCCTGCTGATTGCCGAATCGGCCGCGCCGCGCACCGGACATGCGCTGATGCTGGAATGGCTGGCGCGCAGCGTGATGCTGCTGCTGGCAAGACTGGAAGCGGATCACCGTTCGGCCGAGCTGTCGGGGCGCGGCGAATTCGAATTGTTCAGCCGTTTCCGCACGCTGGTGGAGGCGCACTTCAAGGAACAATGGCAGGTCGGCGTGTATGCCGACAAACTGCGCGTGACGTCCAGCAGGCTGAATCGGCTATGCCTGAAACTGTCCGGCCAGTCGGCGTTCGACTTCGCCCAGCAGCGATTGATCCTGGAAGCCTGCCGCAAGCTGACCTATGTGCCGTCGGGCGTGGCGACCATCGCCTACGAACTGGGCTTTCAGGATCCGGCCTACTTCAGCCGCCTGTTCAAGCGCCACATGGGGATCACGCCCAAGCAATACCGGCGCACCAACATGCTCGAATAAGGCCGCACGCCCCGGCTACAGCAGCGCCCCCAATTCAACCTGGATCTTCAGCATGGCCGGCAGGCAGCGCTCGACCATGTCTTCCAGCTTCATGCGCGCGGCATGCACGCTGATGTTCATCGCCGCCACCACCTCGCCGCGGAAATTACGCAGCGGTACCGCCATGGTGCGCAACCCCAGCTCCAGCTCCTGGTCCACCAGCGCATAGCCCTGCTCGCGCGCGCGGGCGATTTCCAGCGCCAGCCGGTCGCGGTCGGTAATGGTGTAGGAAGTAATGGCTTCGGCTTGCGTGCGGGAGAGGATGTCCCGCATCTCTTCGGGCGGCAGGCTGGCCAGGAGCATGCGTCCGTTGGCCGTGCAATAGGCCGGCACCCGGGTGCCCGGCTGCAATGTGGTCGACACCAGTTGCCCGGCGCTGACCGCGGCCACGCAGACCAGGTGCTCATGATCGAGCACGCCGCAAGAGGCCGCTTCGCCCAGCGAATAGGCCAGCCGGTACAGCAGCGGCTGCACGATGCGCGGCAGACGCGCCGAATGCAGGTAGGACTGGCCCAGCCGCAGCACCATCGGCGTGAGCGAAAAGGTCTTGTTGTCGTGCCGCATGTAACCCAGGTGGGTCAGCGTAATCAGGTAACGGCGCGCGGCGGCGCGCGTGAGGCCGGTCAGCTGCGCGACTTCGGCGATGGTCAGGCGCGAGCGCTCCTGGTCGAACACCTCGATCACCTGCAACCCCTTCTCCAGCCCTGCCACCAGGTCGCGCTTGAGCGGCTCGCCGGCCTCGGCATCTTCATCGATTGAATGCATGGCTCATAGAAAAACGCGGATTTGTGCGATTTTCGCACAATATGGGCGAATACCGAATATTGTGCACTGCTCCGGCCTTGTGAGCCCGGTTTCGCTTACCTAAGATCAGGTCACCCCGACAGACGGCGCGCAGATCGCACAAGCGCTGCGGCGCCATCCGCCGAATAGCCAAACAGCCCCAAAGAGGAGACCTCATGCAATTCGATGCCATCGCCCCCGGCGTCTATCCGGACCTGATCTATCCCCCCTACAAATCCACCGTCAAGCGCGGCCCGACGCAAGCCCCGCTGCGCGTACGCGACGAAGCAGCCACCGGCACCAACCTGTTCGCCTCGCCCAGGCTGATCCTGCCGCACGACATGGACCTGACCAAACAAGGCGCGGGCGAACCGCTGGGCGAAAAGATCGTCGTCACCGGCCGCGTGCTCGACGAAGACGGCAAGCCGGTGCGCGACTCGCTGCTGGAAGTCTGGCAATGCAACGCCGCCGGCCGCTACCGGCACAAGAAAGACCAGCACGACGCGCCGCTCGATCCGAACTTTGCCGGCTTCGGCAAGATGCTCACCGACAGCGACGGCCGCTACCGCTTCGTCACCATCAAACCCGGCCCGTACCCCTGGGGCAACCACCACAAGGCATGGCGCCCGGCGCACATCCACTTCTCGCTGTTCGGCAATGTCTACGCGCAGCGCCTGGTCACGCAGATGTACTTCCCCAGCGACCCGCTGTTCGACTACGACCCGATCTTCCAGAGCATCCCCGACGCCTCCGCCCGCCAGCGCCTGATCTCTCGCTTCTCGCTGGAAGAAACGGTGGACGACAAGATGCTCGGCTATGAATTCGACATCGTCCTGCGCGGCCGCAACGCCACGCCGATGGGCATCTAGGTCCTAACACGCTCTCAACAAGGGATACAGCATGAGCAAGCTCGACATCACCACCTCGCAAACCATCGGCCCGTTCCCGCATGAAGCCTGGGCCTGGGCCGTGGAACTGACCGCCGGCACCGACAGCCCGGCGCCGCAGGTACGCGTGCACGGCGCCATCATCGACGGCGACGGCGCGCCCATCAACGACGCCTGGGCCGAAGCCTGGCTGCCCGGCAGCGCCGCGGCCGAATCCGCGCACGCCATTCCCGGCTACCGCCGCGTGCCGACCGACGATAGCGGCGCTTTCGCTTTCTCGATCACGCAGCCGCAAGCGCCGACCGGCAAGCCGGCGGCATATGTGACGGTATTCGCGCGCGGCCTGGTCAAGCACCAGTTCACCGCCGTGTTCCTGGAAGACGACCCGGCGCTGGCGCAATCGGCCCTGCTGGAACAGGTGCCGGCCGAACGCCGCGGCACGCTGATCGCGCGCAAGCAGGCCGACGGCAGCTATCTGTGGAACATCTACATGCAAGGCGAACGCGAAACGGTATTCTTCGACTACGTCTGATCGCCGCATGACGGCAGCGACGGGATCGGCAAGCGCATGCCTGCCCGATCCCGCTCGCGCTTCAAGCCCGCATTCAACCCTGTGGAGTTTCCATGAGCGTTTCGATATTCGACAGCTTCCTCACCACCTCGGAGATGATCAAGGTCTTCGACGACGAAGCCATCGTGCAAGCCATGTTCGGCTTCGAGCAAGCGCTGGCCGAGGCCGAGGCGGCCGAAGGCGTGATCCCCGAAGCCGCCGCGCGCGCCATCGCCAGCGTCTGCAAGGCGCAGCTGTATGACATCCCGGCCATCATCGTGGCCGGACGCCGCGCCGGCGCCCTGGCCATTCCGCTGGTCAAGGAACTGACCCGCACGGTCGCGCTGTACAGCCAGGATGCCGCGACCCACGTGCATTGGGGCAGCACCAGCCAGGATGTGCTCGACACCGCCATGGTGCTGGCCACGCGCGAGGCGATGCAGCTGGTCGACACCGAGCTGTCCACACTGGCGCAGCAACTGCTGGAGCTGGCGCAACGCCATCTCGACACGCCGGTGCTGGCGCGCACCCTGATGCAACCGGCCCAGGTCACCAGCTTCGGCTTCAAGCTGGCCGGCTGGGCCGCGCCGCTGGTGCGCTCGCGCGCGCAGTTGCATGAGCGCGGCCAGCGCGCGCTGCAACTGCAGCTGGGCGGCGCGGTCGGCACGCTGTCGGTACTGGGCGAACGCGGCCCGGCAGTGGCCCGCCGCATGGCCGATGCGCTCGGCCTGGCAGCCCCCGACGCCGCCTGGCATACGCAGCGCGACGAATGGGTGCGGCTCGGCACCGAAATGGCGGTGCTGGCCGGCAGCCTGGGCAAGATCGCCACCGACCTGTCGCTGATGGCGCAAGGCGAGATCGCCGAACTGGCCGAACCGTCGGGCAACGGCCGCGGCGGTTCCTCGGCCATGCCGCACAAGCGCAATCCGGTGTCCTCGATGATTGCCCTGGCCGCCGCCGCGCGCGCGCCGCACCAGGCGGCGACGCTGCTGGGTGCGATGGCGCAGCAGCACGAACGCGGCCTGGGCAACTGGCAAGCCGAACTGGCCGAATGGCCGGCATTGTTCCTCGGCGTTCACGGCGCCCTGCGCGCGCTCAACGAAGCGTTCGCCGGGCTGGTGGTGGATGCAGGCCGCATGCTGCGCAACATCGACGCGCTGCAAGGGCTGGTGTTCGCGGAATCGGCCTCGATCCACCTGGCGGGCGCCATCGGCCGCCCCGCCGCGCATGCGCTGCTGGAGAAGCTGACGCGCCAGACGGTCGAACAAGGCAAACATCTGGCCGAGGTGCTGGTCAACGCGGTGGAAGCCGATGGCGGCCTGCGCAAGCAAATCGACATCGCGGCGCTGCGCGCCCTGTTCGATCCTGTGCTGGCGACCCGGCCGGCGCGCCGTCTGGCCGAGCACCAGTTGCGGCAATTACAGACCCAATTCACATCCATCCCGACAACGACCAAGAGACAAGCATGAGCTACGATCCCCTCGATCACGATTTCGAACGCGGCATGCGCAATCGCCGCAGCGTGCTGGGCGACCAATGGGTCGACCGTTCGGTGGCCAACGCCACCAATTTCAACGCCGATTTCCAGAACCTGATCACCCGCTTCGCCTGGAACGAGATCTGGGGCCGCCCCGGCCTGGACCACAAGACCCGCCGCATCATCGTGCTGGCCATCACCATCGCGCTGGGCCGCTGGGAAGAGTTCGAACTGCATGTGCGCGCCGCCCTGACCAGCAAGGAAGGCACCGGCCTGACCCCCGACGAGATGAAGGAAGTGCTGATCCAGTCCGCCATCTATGCCGGCGTGCCGGCCGGCAATACCGCCTTCACCCACGCCCAGCAGATCCTGCGCGAAGTGGGCCAACAGATCGGCTACCAGATCGAGCCGCAACGTCCCGCCGACAGCAACCATCCCGGCATCGGCAAGGAAGGCCGCACCGCGTCTTCCCCTGCGCTGCACTACAGCGTGCGCGAACCGCGCAACGGCCGCGCGCCGCGCCACACCGTCGTGCTCTCGCACGCCATCGGCGCCGACCTGATGATGTGGGACGGCCTGGCCAACCTGCTGGCGGCCGACTGCCGCGTAATCGCCTACGACCACCGCGGCCATGGCAGTTCGGAAAAAGCGGAGGGCTTGTATTCGATGGCCGATCTGGCCGACGATGTCGCGCGCCTGCTGCGCGAGCTCGATGCCGGCCCGGTGGTCTGGGTCGGCCTGTCGATGGGCGGCATGGCCGGCCAGGAGCTGGCCTTGCGCCACCCCAACCTGGTGCGCGCGCTGGTGCTGGCCAATACCACCTCCGCCTATCCCAACGCCGCGCGCGATGCCTGGCAGCAGCGCATCGCCACGGTGCGCGAACAGGGCATCGAAGCGATCGCCGATGCCGTCATGGGGCGCTACTTCCACGACGCCTTCCGCGCCGGCCATGCCGCCACGGTGGCGCGTTTCCGCGAACGCCTGACCAGCACCGACGCGCTGGGCTACATCGGCTGCTGCAATGCCGTGGGCAGCGTCGACACCACGGCGCGCCTGGACCAGATCAAGGCGCCCACGCTGGTGATCGCCGGCGAACTGGACCAGGGCACGCCGATTGCGATGGCGCAAACGCTGGTCAATGGCATTGAGGGAGCGCAGCTGGAAATCATCAGCGGCGCTTCGCACATCAGCGCGGTGGAACAGCCGCAGGCGTTTGCCGAACTGGTCACGCGTTTCCTGGCGCAGATCTGAAACGCCCGGCTGCGAGCCCTAATGCCGTTCAGTTAAGCCGTTCACGCATCTCTTCTCCCGTTCGGACTGCCTGAACGGGTTTCTATTGATTCATAAAAAATGCCGTTCAGCTCTTAACTGAACGGCATCAGGCTGCGAGGCCGGGATTTTTTTGAACGCCGCGCTTGCCGGCCTCAGACGCCCGGGTCCCTGACCTTCTCCACCTTGTCGAACTCGATGTTGTAGAACTCGCCCCCCTTCTGCTCGGCGCGGCGCATATACACCGTCTGCACGATGTCGCGCGTGGCCGCATCGATGCTGACCGGGCCGCGCACGCTGTCCCAACTCAGGCCCTTCATCGCCGCCAGCAGCTTGTCGCCGTCGGTGTCGCCATTGGTCTTCTTGAGCGCCTCGTACAGCAGGTGCATGCCGTCATAGGCGCCCACCGAATGGAAGTTGGCGCGCATGCCCTTGTTCATCCTGGCGATGCCCTCCACGTATTCCTTGTTGGCCGGCGACGGATGCGCGGCCGAATAGTGATGGCTGCTGACCACGTCCTTGGCGGCGACGCCGATGCTGGGCATCAGGTCGTCATCCAGCACGTCGCCGGTACAGATGAGGCGAATGCCGGCGGCGGCCAGGCCGCGTTCGGTGAATTGCTTGAGCACGGCCGCGCCTTCGCCCGATGGCACGAAGACGAACAGGGCTTCCGGCTTGGCATCCTTGACGCGCTGCAGGAAAGGCGCGTAATCGGGATTGCGCAACGGCACGCGCAGGCTTTCCAGCACCTTGCCGCCGGCCTCGCCGAAAGTCTTGGCGAATACCTTCTCGGCATCCAGCCCCGGGCCGTAGTCGCTGACGAAAGTAACCACGTTCTTGATGCCGTTCTTCGCCGCCCAGCCGGCCAGCGGCGCGGTGACCTGGGCCAGCGTGAAACCGGTGCGCACGATGTAGGGCGAACGCTGGGGGATGATGGAAGTCGCGGCCGCGGTGACGATCATCGGCACCTTGGCTTGCGTGGCGATGGGTGCGGTCGACAGCGCCAGCGGCGTCAGGCCGAAGCCCATCAGCACCTGCGCCTTGTCGCGCGCGACCAGCTCCTGCGCCAGGCGCTTGGTGACGTCGGGCGAGACGCCGCCGTCGTCCTTGAGCAGGATCTCGACCTTGCGTCCGGCTACGCTGTCGCCGTACTTCTGCTGGTACAGCTTCACGGCGGCCTCGATCTGGCGGCCGGTGGAAGCGAACGGGCCGGACATCGGCACGATCAGGCCGACCTTCACCGGGTCGGCCGCCAGCGCGGCCAGCGGCGCCGCACCGGCCGCCATGGCGGCGCCGGCCAGCACCAGATGGCGGCGGCGCGAATTGATGGTGTCGTTCATTGCATCTCCTCTCTCGGTTTTTATAAGTTCAGACATCCAGCACAAGCAATGCGCTCTTGGCGCGGGAACAACAAGGGGTGAACTGGTCGTTGGCGGCGCGCTCCTCGTCGGTGAGGTAGAGGTCGCGATGGTCGGGCTGGCCTTCCAGCACGCGCGTGAGGCACGTGCCGCATACGCCCTGTTCGCAGGACACCGGCAACTCGACGCCATGCTCGGCCAGCACCTGGATCACGGTGCGGCCGGCGGGGATCGTGAATACCTGCCCGCTGCTGGCCAGCTTGACGTCGAACGCTGTATCGCCCGCGCCGTCGCCGGCCGCGGGCGCCGCGCCAAAATATTCGAGGTGTACGTTGGCGGCCGGCCAGCCAATGGCCTTGGCGGTGTCGACCACGTGCCCGATAAAGCCGGACGGCCCGCAGACATAGATATGCGTATCGGCATCGGGAACCGCGATCAGCGTCGCCAGATCGAGTTTCTGCGCCGGTTCTCCGTCATCGTGGTGATACACCACGCGGCCGGCGAAGGCCGATTGCGCGATGCGCTCGCGAAACGCGGTGCGCCCCGGCGAACGCGTGCAATAGTGCATCTCGAATTCGGCATTGGCGGCAGCCAGCCGCTCGGCCATGCACAGGATGGGCGTGACGCCGATGCCGCCGGCCAGCAGCAGCGTGCGCCGCGCCTGCGCCAGCGGAAAATGGTTGCGCGGTTCGCTGATGGAAATGACGTCGCCCAGCCGCACAGCCTCATGCACCGCCGCCGATCCGCCGCGCGAATTGGGATCGCGCAGCACGCCGATCTGGTAACGGTGGCTTTCGTGCGGGGGGTTGCACAAGGAATACTGGCGCACCAGCCCGCCGGGCAGGTGGACATCGATGTGGGAACCGGCCGTGAACGGCGGCAGCGGCTTGCCGTCGGCCGCCGCCAGCTCCAGGCTGACGATGCCTTCGGCCTCTTCCCGGCGCGCCGTGACCCTGACTTGCAGTTGGCTCATGCCCATTCCCTCAGGCAGCCGGAGCCGACGAGGCTTGCGCCTCCCGGGCCAGCCATTTGTCGAGAACGCGGCGCGACTGCACGCCGCCGGCATCGATGTTCAAGGCCAGCAGGCGACGCTCCGGATGCTTCAGCAGGTTGGCTTGCTGCATCTCCAGCATCTGGCGGTCTTCGCCGAAGATCTTGCCCTGGCCTTCGCGGATGGTGGCGGTCAGTTCCTTGTCTTGCGGACGGAAGTTGCGCGCCATGCCCCAGAAATACCAGTGCGAGGTTTCCGTCTCGGGCGTGATGAAATCGACCACGATGCTCGATGCCTTGTGCTGCGGATCGGCGTGATAGCCGCCCTTGCCGGCGTGCGCCACGCCGACCTCGATCATCACGTGGCTGGGCGGCGAGAAGCGGCAGATCTGCCAGCGGTCCACCGGCACGTCGTCGGCCAGGCCGTTGCCGCGCAAGGCCATGCGCCAGAACGGCGGCGCCATGATGTTTTCCATGAAGCGGCTGGTGACCACCTGCTCGCCCTCGGTCTTGGTGTTGACCGGCGCTTCGTCGATCTCCTTCTGGCCGATGCTGGACGCATGGACATAGGTCTCATGGGTCAGGTCCATCAGGTTGTCGATCATCAGGCGATAGTCGCAATTGATGTGGTAGAGGCCGCCGCCGTAGGCCCACTCCGGGCTCACGGCCCATTCGAAGTGGTGGATCTGCGCCGGATCGGCCAGCTCCTTGTCGCCCGTCCAGACCCAGATGAAGCCGTAACGCTCCACCACCGGAAAACTGCGGATGCACGGAAAACCGCGCACGCGCTGGCCGGGCATGCCGGCCGGCTTGCCGTCGCATCCCATCTCCAGGCCGTGGTATCCGCACACCAGCTGACCGTCGCGCACGAAGCCCAGCGACAGGGGCGCGCCGCGGTGCGGGCAAAAGTCTTCCACCGCCGCCACTTTGCCTTCGGCGCCGCGGTAGAACACGATCTTCTCGCCGCAGATCTGGCGGCCCAGCGGCTTGCCTTCGATTTCATCGGGGGTACATGCGACGTACCAGGTATTTTTGGGGAACATGTCCTTCTCCTCCGTTAGGTGAATTCCTCAATCGGCGCGGCGGCGATGCCGTGTTCCGGCTCCCGTCCGATGCCTCTTGGCGCCTGGCGCTTGCCGATGCCGGCGCGCCATGCCTGTCTTTCTTGTTCCGCGGGCCATGATTGATCCGGCGCCTGTCGGGTCTCTGCTTTTTAATTTAATATTCAGTACACTGAATGTTTGAAAAAGTATCCGCCAATCCGCGCCGCAAGTAAACTCGGATGGCAAACTTTTTTGTTGCGCAGCGCACCAAAATTGCCGCAGGCACAAGACCGCGCGCTACACTGCGCCGCACCTGAGGCCGACGACTTAACCCGCTCACCAGCGACTTCCACCATGCCCAGAAACAACGCCAAGAAAAGCCCGCCGCAAACCGAAAGCCAGCTGGTCGACCTGTACGAGCATCCCGGACACTTGCTGCGCCGGGCGCAGCAGATATCGGTCTCGATGTTCCATGACGAAATCGAAGGCGTGGTCACGCCGGTGCAATACGCCATCCTGCGCATGCTCTCCAACCATCCCGGCATCGACCAGGTGACGCTGTCGGGACTGGTGGCGATCGATACCTCGACCGGCGCCACCGTATGCGCGCGGCTGGAAGAAAAAGGCTTGCTGGTGCGCGAAGTGATCCCGCACAACCGGCGCCAGCGCGCGCTGCGCATCACCGTCGCCGGCGAACAATTGCTGGAACAGCTGATACCCGGGCTGCAGCGGCTGCGCAAGCGCATCCTCGAACCGCTCGACGAAGGCGAGAAGGAACAATTCATGTACCTGCTCGACAAGCTGGTGCACCTCAACAACCCGCAAAGCCGCGCGCCGCTGGCCAGGCTCAAGGACGGCCAGCACGAAGAAGAATAAGCCGGGCTCAGGCCGAGAACATCTCGGCGATCACGGCGCGCAGCCAGGCATTGCCGCCGTCTTTGTGATACTTGCGGTGCCAATGCTGCCGGAGATCGAAGGAGGGAATCTCGAACGGCGGCTCCACCAGCTTGATGTTGGAGAATTGCGCGAAGGATTCGCCCACCGCGCGCGGCACGGTCGCGATCAGGTCGGATGAGGCGATCAGGAACGGTATCGACATGAAGTGCGGCGTCGACAGCACGATGCGGCGCTGTATCTTCTGGCGTATCAGGAACTGTTCGAACAACTCCTGGCTGCGCCCTTCGGCCTTGATCACCGCATGCCCCATCCGCAGGAACTGATCGATGGTGATCTTGCGCGAACGATGCGGATGGTCGGCGCTGAGCAGGCAGATGAAGTCATGCGAGAACAAGCGTTGCTGGAAGAAATTGCGGTTCTTCAGGTCGGGGAAATACCCCACCGCCAGATCCACCTCGCCATTTTCCAGCGCCGCCGACAATTCCAGCGGCGACATCGACAGCGACAGGATGGATGCCAGCGGCGCATCGCGCCGCAAACGGTCCAGCAATTTCGGCAGGAAGGTCATCTCGCCGATGTCCGACAGCGCGATGGCAAAGCGCCGCGTGGTGCTGGCCGGATTGAAGGTCTCGCTGGCCAGGACGTCGGTATGGAGCCGCTGCATGATGTCGCGCGTGGGGCTGATCAGCGTGAGCGCGCGCGGCGTCGGCTCCATGCCGTGCGCGGTGCGCACGAACAACGGATCGCCCAGCGCCAGCCGCAGCTTGTTGAGCGCCACGCTCACCGCCGGCTGGCTCATGTCGAGCTTGCGCGCTGCGCCGCTGACGCTGCGTTCCTCGAAGATCGCCAGTGCCACCGGCAACAGGTTCAGGTCGAACGATGCCATGCCTCCTCCTTTTTCCGTACGTCTTCGCGGTACATCCCAGCGATGCCGTCAAGGCCGCAGATTGCCATACCCGGGGCAATGGGTAAATTCGAAATTCGAATAAATATTATGCTGAAAATTCTATTTTCAAATAATTTCGCTTCGGTATGATCGATCGCCATCGGGAAGCGCCACCAGAAAAATAATCACCCGCATCGGCACGGCATCCGCAGCCGGCCGCCATGACAATCAGAGAGGAGACACCATGCGACATACCAAGCTTGCAGGGCCAGGCATCGCCTTGCGTTTCACCACCATCTGCGCCGCCGCGCTGAGCGCACTGGCAACGCTGGCCTGGCAGCCCGACGCCCAGGCCGCCAATGCCCCCGACACCATCCGCATCGGCGTGATCACCTCGCTGACCGGCCCGGCCGCGCAAAGCGGCGAACAGATGAGGGCCGGCGTGGAAACCTGGCTGCGCCTGCATGGCGCCACCGTCGCCGGCAAGAAGCTGGAAGTGCTCTACAAGGACGACACCGGCCCGCAAGCCGACGTCGCCAAGCGGCTGGCCACCGAATTGCTGGGCCGCGAGAATGCCGACATCGTGGCCGGTTTCGTGTTCACGCCCAACGCCATGGCCGCCGCCGCGGTGGCCGACAAGGCGAAGAAGCCGATGGTGGTGATGAACGCCGCCTCTTCCGCCGTCACCACCAAGTCGCCGTACATCACGCGCACCTCGTACACCATCGCGCAGTCGGTCAAGCCGCTGGCCGAGTGGGCCTACAAGACCGGCTCGCGCCGGGTCTTCTCCATCGTCTCCGACTATGCGCCGGGCCTGGATGCCGACGCCTGGTTCGGCAAGACCTTCACCGCCCTGGGCGGCGCCGTGATTTCGTCGGTGCGGGTGCCGCTGAACACGGTCGACTACAGCGCCTACCTCCAGCGCATCAAGGATGAGAAACCCGACGCCATCCATGTGTTCCTGCCCAACGGCCAGCCCATGGTGTCCTTCATCAAGGCCTACAAGGAAAAGGGCCTGGACAAGGCCGGCATCCGCTTCCTTGGCGGCGAAGGCTGGGCCGACGAGGATGTGCTGGGCATGGGCGGCGATGCCATGCTGGGCATCTACACCGCCGGCTTCTATGCCTATTCGCGCCCCGGCGCCGACAACGCCAGGTTCCTCGACGCGTTCGCGCAAACGGTGGGCGGGCGCTTCAAGCCGAACTTCCTGTCGGTCTCGTCCTATGACGCCATGGGCCTGATCGCGGGCGCGCTGGCCAAGACCGGCGGCAAGGCCGACGGCGCCGCCTTCATGGAAGCGGTCAAGGGCTACAGCGCCGCCAGTCCGCGCGGCACCGTCGCCATCGACGCCGCCACGCGCGACATCGTGCAGACCATCTACATCCGCCGCATCGACAAGAAGGACGGCCAATACGTCGCCACCGAGATCGACCGCTACGACGCGGTCAAGGATCCGGCCAAGTAAGCCCGCCAGGAATCAACCAAGCAAGGAGTCCATCATGTTTCCGCTCAATCAATGGTATGTCGCCGGCTTCGTCTGGGAATTGCAGGACAAGCCATTGGCCCGCACATTGCTCAACCATCCCGTGGTCATGTTCCGCGGCCCCGACGGCGGCGTGGCCGCGCTCGAAGACCGTTGCTGCCACCGCAGCGTGCCGCTGTCCTGCGGCATGCTCGAAGGCGGCGGCATCCGCTGCGGCTACCACGGCCTGCTGTACGCGCCCAGCGGCCAGTGCATCGAAATCCCGGGCCAACTGAAGATCCCGGGCAAGGCCTGCGTCAAGCCCTACCAGGTCGCAGTACGCAACCAGGTCATCTGGATCTGGCTGGGCCAGGACGCCGCCGGCGAACCGCCCGAAATCGCGGCCCACGACAACCCGCGCTATCGCTACAAGGGCGGCGCCTTCCACTACCAGGCGCCCTATCAGTTGATCCACGACAACCTGCTCGACCTGAGCCACGTCGGCTACGTGCATACCAGGACCATCGGCGGCAATGCCAAGACGCACATGGAAGCTCCCACCCAGGTCAGCAGCGACGGCCATCACGTGCGCGTGGTGCGCCGGATGCCGGCATCGCAGCCGCCGGCCACCTACAGCGCGGCCTGGCCGTTCAAAGGGCTGATCGACCGCTGGCAGGAAATCGACTTTCACGTCAGCCACCTCAACATCTTCACCGGCGCGGTCGATGCCGGGACGGAATCGCTCAACGATCCGCAACGCGGCGGTTTCCATATGCGCGGCTTCCACGGCATCACGCCGGAGACCGAAACCACCACGCATTACTTCTGGACCATGGCCTGCTCCACCCATCCGGATGCGCCGGACAACCTGGAAACGGTCTACCAGCAAACCGCCGCCACTTTCGAGGAAGACCGCGTGATCATCGAGTCGCAATACCGCAACATGCGCCAGTTCCCCGGCGCGGGCATGATCGATATCCACGTCGACGCCGGCGCCAACCGCGCGCGCCGCATCATCGACGCGCTCAACGCACAGGCGCAGCAAGCCGCCTGAGCTGCCGGCCGGGGCAGCATGCTGCGGCCGCCCTCCCGCTCTCTTCCCATTCACCGCGCCGGCCGCCTCCAGGCGACCGGCGGCCACACACATCCATGAACGTCATCATCACCTCCATTACCGACGACGGCGCGGGCATCCGCATCTTCGAACTGGCCGGCGCCGGCGGCGCACCGCTGCCGCCTTACGCGCCCGGCGCCCATATCGACGTCACGCTGGGCAATGGCCTGGTGCGCCAATACTCCCTGTGCTGCCGGCAACCCTCGCCCGCCGCCTATCGCATCGCCGTCAAGCGCGAACCGGCTTCGCGCGGCGGCTCGGCCTGGCTGCATGAAACGGCGGCAACCGGCGACATCTTGCAAATCGGCGCGCCGCGCAATGCCTTCGGGCTCGCCACCGGCGCCGGCCCGCATCTGCTGCTGGCCGGCGGCATCGGCATCACGCCGCTGCTGTCCATGGCGCATGCGCTGGCGCGCCGGGACGAGGATTTCCGCCTGGCTTGCTTCGCCCGCGATGCAGCGTCATTGGCTTTTCGCCACGAATTGCAGGATCCGATATTGAGAGCGCACGTCAGCCTGCATGCAGGACTGGATGCCCCGCAGACCGCCGCCGCCATCGCCGCCCTGCTGTCCGGTTTCGCCAACGCCCAGGTCTATACCTGCGGCCCGGCGCCCTTCATGGCCAGCGTCGCCCAACAGGCGACGGCCCGTTTCGGCGCCGCTCGCTTCCACCAGGAGTCGTTCAACGCGCCGCAGCCGTCGGCCGGCGACGCGCCATTCCTACTGCGGCTCAAAGACGGGCGCGAAATCGCGGTAGCTGCGGATCGCTCGGCCCTGTCCTGTTTGCAGGAAGCCGGCGTGGATGTGCCCTGCTCCTGCGAGGTCGGCGTATGCGGCACCTGCCAGACCGCCTTGCTGGCGGGACAGGCCGATCACCGGGACAGCTTCTTGAGCGAAGAAGAAAAGGCGTCGGGAAAATGGTTCATGCCCTGCGTGTCTCGGGCCAAGTCTGCGGTGCTGGAAATCGATCTGTAACGCCAGCGATGACAAAGAAAAACGGAGGCCACTGCCTCCGTTTTTCCTTACTGCATGACAGTACGCCTCAAGCCACCGCCACCAACCGGTCGAGCTTCTCGCCGTCGGCCATCAGGCTCTCGCTGTCGGACTCGTGCACGATGCGCCCGCGATCCAGCACGATGGCGCGCTGGGTCAGGGACAGCGCCATGCGCGCATGCTGCTCCACCACGATCACCGACATGCCGTCCTCGCTGACCAGGCGGCGGATCACCTGCAGCAGTTCCTGCACGATGATCGGCGCCAGGCCTTCCATCGGCTCGTCCAGCAGCAGGATGCGCGGGCTCACCATCAGCGCGCGGGCGATCGCCAGCATTTGCTGTTCACCGCCGGAAAGCTGGTTGCCCATGTTGTTGCGGCGTTCCTGCAGGCGCGGGAAGATATCGTAGATCTTCTTCAGGTCCCACTGGCCGCCGCGTGCAACCACGCTCAGGTGTTCCTCCACGCTCAGCGAGGGGAACATGAAGCGCTCCTGCGGCACCCAGCCCAGGCCGGCATGGGCGCGCTTGTGCGTGGGCATGCGCACGATGTCGCCGCCGCGCCAGCGGATGCTGCCGCGATGCAGGCGGGTCAGGCCCATCAGCGTGACCAGCAGGCTGGTCTTGCCGACGCCGTTGCGCCCCAGCAGCGCCAGGCTTTCCCCTTCCCGCATGGAGAAGGACACGTCTTCCAGCACGATCGACTCGCCGTAACCGGCGGTCACCTTGTCGAGCGCCAGCAGCTCACTCATGTTCGGCCTCCCCCAGATAGACTTCCCTGACCCGCTTGTCGGCGGCGATTTCGGCCGGCGTGCCTTCCACCAGCACCTTGCCGCCCACCAGCACGGTGATGCGTTCGGCGAAGCGGAACACCAGCCCCATGTCGTGTTCGATGAAGACCACGGTCACATCGCGCGGCAATTGCGCGATCACCTCGAACAGCTCCTTGCTCTCGGCCGAGGGAATGCCCGCGGCCGGCTCGTCCAGCAGCAGCACCTTGGGCTTGGTGGCCAGCGCCAGCGCGATCTCGACCAGGCGCTGCTTGCCGTAGGCCAGGCTGCGGGTGATGCTGTTGGCTTCGTCCTCCAGCTTGAGCGATGCCAGCAGCGCCATCGCCTCGTCGATCACGTCGCTTTGCTGCGCCACGGTCTGGTGCCACTTGTATTGCATGCCGCGCCGTTCCTGGATCGCCAGCGCCACCGACTCCAGCACGGTGAGGCCGGCGAACAGGGTGTTGATCTGGAAGGTGCGCGTCATGCCGCGCTTGACGCGCTCGTGCTGCGGCAAGGCGGTGATGTCGTCGCCGCCGAACCAGACCTTGCCGCTGCTGGGCGCGAAGCCTCCGGTGAGCAGGTTGATGAAAGTGGTCTTGCCGGCGCCGTTGGGGCCGATCAGCGCATGGCGCGCGCCCGGCGCGAAACTCAGCGACACCTCGCTGTTGGCCACGAAGGCGCCCCAGCGCTTGGTCAGGCCTTCGGTGCGCAGCGTGGTATCCGCGCCTTGCATTGCGCCGCTCATGGCCGGCCTCCCTTGAAGAATTTGTCGCGCAACACCGCCATTGCGCCCAGCAGGCCGCCGCGGGCGAACAGCACGATGACGATCAGCAGCAGGCCGATCCAGAATTGCCAGTAGGCCGGGTTCAGGCCGGACAGGTAATCCTGCGCCAGCATGTAGACCACGGCGCCAACCAGACCGCCGTACAGGCGGCCGGTGCCGCCCAGCACCAGGATGATGAGCAGCTCCGCCGAGCGCGGGAAGCCCAGCACGTCGAGGCCGACAAATTGCGTGGTCTGCGCCAGCAGCGCGCCGGCGATGCCGGCGACCGCAGCGGCGACGGTAAAGATGACCACCAGCCGGCGGTTGACGTCGGCGCCGATGGCGGGCATGCGGCGGCCGCCTTCGCGGATGCCTTTGAGGCCCAGGCCGAACGGCGAATCGACCATGCGGCGCAACAGCACGAACAGGATGAACAGCACCGCAAAACTGTAGACGTAGGCCACCTTGCCGTTGAGGTCGAATTCGAACACGCCGAAGATCTTGTCCATCGCCATGCCCGACAGGCCATCCACGCCGCCGGTGATGAAGGCGGCCTTGTTGGCCGCCTCGAACAGCATCAGGCCGATGCCCAGCGTCACCATCAGGCGCGCCAGGTCGCCGCCGCGCACCACCAGGAAGCTGACCAGGAATCCGGCCACGCCGGCCGTCGCCGCCCCCAGCAGCAGGCCGGTGAGCGGCTCGCCCCAGCCATGCGCGGCCAGCAGGCCGGCGGTGTAGGCGCCCACGCCGAAGAAGGCGGCATGGCCGAGCGAGACAATGCCGGCATAGCCCAGGATCAGGTCCAGCGACAGCGCGAACAGGCCGATGATCATGATCTGGCTGATCAGGATCAGGTAGTCGGGGAACAGGAAGTAGGCGGCCACCGGCAACAGCCAGAAGATGATTTCCAGCGGGGTCCAGCGGCCATTGGGCAGGCGTAGCGAAGACTTCATGGTCGTATCCTGGTGAGTTGCCGCGGGGCTGGCCGCGCCTTCTGGACGCGGTCGGGTGGAAGTGACGGTATTCATCCGCGCCTCCTGATCAGGCCGGCCGGGAACAGGATCAGCAGCACTACCATCAGGCCGTAGATGACGAAGGCGCCGATCTGCGGCACGTAGTATTTGCCGGCCACGTCGAACACGCCCAGGATGATTGCCGCCAGCAGCGGCCCCTTGATGGTGCCGGCGCCGCCCACCGCCACCACCAGCAGGAAGTACACCATGTACTTGACCGGGAAGGACGGGTCCAGCCCCAGCACGTCGATGCCCAGGCCCCCGCCCAGCCCGGCCAGGCCGGAGCCCAGCGCGAAGGTCAGGCTGAATACCCGGCTGACGTTGATGCCCAGGCCGGCCGCGGCCACCTGGTTGTCGACCGAGGCGCGGATCTGCGCGCCGAAGCGGGTGCGTTCGATCAGCAAGCCCAGCGCCGCCGTCACCAGCACCACGATGCAGATCAGGAACACGCGGTAAGCGCCGACGTCCAGCCCGAGCAAGGAGATCTGTCCGCGCAGCCAGTCCGGCAATACCACCGGCTGCTGGGTCGGTCCCCATATCCAGGTGGCTCCGGCCACCGCCATGAAGGTCAGGCCGATGGAAAACAGCACCTGGTCCAGGTGGCTGGACTTGTACAAGCGGCGGTACAGCGAACGCTCCAGCACCAGGCCGACCGCGGCGGCGGCCAGGAATGCCAGCGGCAACGACGCCAGGAACGGCACGCCCATGCGGTTGAGCAACGTCACGCAGACATAGCCGCCCAGCATGGCGAAGGCGCCGTGTGCCAGGTTGATGAAGTTCATCATGCCCATCGTCACCGACAGGCCGACGCTGATCAAAAACAGCAGGCTGCCGTAGGCGATGCCGTCGAACAATACGCCGAAGAGGTTGCCGATCATGGCCGCCCCCTATCCCGGCGCGGCCGTCGTATGCCCGTTACGGGCGTGAAATGACAATGCTTGTGCATGATGCGGCTGCTCTCCTCTTCTGCTCTTGCTCCGCTCTTTTTTACCGGCGGCTTGTGATTGAATGCTTGTTGTATTCTTCGTATTCTTGTGCTTCCTGCCGCAGTCGCCGCCCACGCGCGGCGCCTGCGTCTTGCCTCAGACCCGCTCGATCACCATGGCGATGCCCTGCCCTACGCCGATGCACATGGTGCACAGCGCATAACTGCCGCCGGTGCGCTGCAGCTGGTAGGTTGCAGTCGTCACCAGGCGCGCGCCGCTCATGCCCAGCGGATGGCCCAGCGCGATGGCGCCGCCGTTGGGATTGACGCGCGCGTCGTCGTCGGCCACGCCCAGCTCGCGCAACACCGCCAGGCCTTGCGAGGCGAAAGCTTCGTTCAATTCGATCACGTCCATCTGGTCGATGCCGAGTCCCAGCTGCGCCAGCAGTTTCTTGCTGGCCGGCGCCGGGCCGATGCCCATGATGCGCGGCGCCACGCCGGCGGCGGCCATGCCGAGGATACGCGCCTTCGGTTTCAGGCCGTATTTTTCCACCGCCTCGGCGCTGGCCAGCAGCAAGGCGCAGGCGCCATCGTTCACGCCCGAGGCATTGCCGGCCGTTACCGTGCCGTCGGGACGCACTACGCCCTTGAGCCTGGCCAATGCCTCCATGCTGGTGGCGCGCGGATGCTCGTCCTGCGAGACGGTCACCGGATCGCCCTTCTTCTGCGCAATTACCACCGGCACGATCTCCTGCGCCAGGATACCGTTACTCTGGGCCGCAGCCGCCTTGGCCTGGCTGTTCACGGCGAACTTGTCCTGGTCTGCGCGGTTGACCTTGTAGTCGTCGGCCACGTTCTCCGCCGTCTCCGGCATGGCGTCGACGCCGTACTGTTCTTTCATCAGGCGGTTGACGAAGCGCCAGCCGATGGTGGTGTCGTAGATGGTCGCGCTGCGGGAGAAGGCGCTCTCGGCCTTGCCCATCACGAACGGCGCGCGGGTCATCGACTCCACGCCGCCGGCGATCATCAGTTGTGCCTCCCCCGCCTTGATGGCGCGCGCGGCGGTGCCGACCGCGTCCATGCCCGAACCGCACAGGCGGTTGATGGTGGAGCCGGAAACCTCCTTGGGCAAACCGGCCAGCAGCAGCGACATGCGCGCCACGTTGCGGTTGTCTTCACCGGCCTGGTTGGCGCAGCCGTAGATCACGTCGTCCACCGCGCGCCAGTCGACCTGCGGGTTGCGCTCCATCAGGGCGCGCAGCGGCACGGCGCCGAGGTCGTCGGCGCGCACATCCTTCAAGGCGCCGCCGAAACGGCCGATCGGGGTGCGGATGGCGTCGCAGATAAATACGTCTTTCATGGTTTCCTCATGGTTCCGGTGCAATTCCGATGCAACTCAGGCCGCCGGCAGCAGCGGCGCACCGGTCAGTTGTTGCAATTCGTCGAAGGACAGGCCCTCGACGATCTCGCGCACCTGCAATCCCCGCGGCGTGACGTCGATCACGGCCAGGTCGGTATAGATGCGGTTGACGCAGCCGATGCCAGTCAGCGGATAGGCGCATTTTTCGACGATCTTGCTTTCGCCGCCCTTGGTCTGGTGCTCCATCATCACGAACACCTGCTTGGCGCCGATGGCCAGGTCCATCGCTCCGCCCACGGCGGGAATGGCGTCCGGCGCGCCGGTGTGCCAGTTGGCCAGGTCGCCGCCGGCCGACACCTGGAACGCGCCCAGCACGCAAATGTCGAGGTGGCCGCCGCGCATCATCGCAAACGAGTCGCCGTGATGGAAGTAGGCGCCGCCGGTGAGCAGCGTGACCGGCTGCTTGCCGGCATTGATCAGGTCTTCATCCTCCTGGCCCGGCGCCGGCGCCGGGCCCATGCCGAGCAGGCCGTTTTCGCTGTGCAGGAAGATTTCCTTGTCGGCCGGCAGGTAATTGGCGACCTTGGTCGGCAAGCCGATGCCGAGGTTCACATAGGCGCCCTCTGGAATGTCCTGCGCCACGCGCGCGGCGATCTGGTCACGGGAAAAACGGTTCATTGCTGCACCTCCTTGGTTT
The DNA here is from genome assembly GCF_006715495.1 of Herbaspirillum sp. SJZ106. Lineage (GTDB taxonomy): Bacteria > Pseudomonadota > Gammaproteobacteria > Burkholderiales > Burkholderiaceae_D > Herbaspirillum. Next base: position 603,086 of record NZ_VFNI01000003.1, on the reverse strand, counting down.
GCACGATCCGCTGCACGAAGATGCCCGGCGTGACGATGACTTCCGGATCGATCTGCCCCAGTTCCACCACTTCGCTGACCTGGGCGATGGTGCACTTGGCGGCCATGGCCATGACAGGACCGAAGTTGCGCGCGGTCTTGCGGTACACCAGGTTGCCCCAGCGGTCGCCGCGCAGCGCCTTGATCAGGGCGAAATCGGCGTGGATCGGCGACTCCAGCACGTAATGGCGGCCGTCGATGAGGCGCGTCTCCTTGCCTTCGGCCAGCATGGTGCCATAGCCGGTCGGGCTGAAGAAGCCGCCGATGCCGGCGCCGGCGGCGCGGATGCGCTCGGCCAGGTTGCCCTGGGGCGTGAGCTCCAGCTCGATCTCGCCGGCGCGGTAGAGCGCGTCGAATACATGGGAGTCAGCCTGGCGCGGGAAGGAACAGATGATCTTCTTCACCCGCCTGGACTTGAGCAACGCGGCCAGGCCGGTATCGCCATTGCCGGCATTGTTGTTGACGATGGTGAGGTCGCGCGCACCCTGGGCGATGAGCGCGTCGATCAGTGCGGCCGGCATGCCGGCATTGCCGAATCCCCCGATCATGATGGTGGCGCCGTCGTGGATATCGGCCACCGCCTGCTCCAAAGACTCAAAAGTTTTATCGATCACGTTGCACTCTCTTTTGTTGTCGCCGCTCGGGCGGCTTATGCATGAATCCGATGCCCCAGCCGCCTGCATGGCTCGCTCGGGTATTGCCTCCGATGATTTTTCTTATCGTTCCAAGGCTTTTTTCTTGCCTTATAATGTTCGATAAACGAACTAATGTTTGTTTTTCGCACAAAAAGAGTTTAGCGATCCGGCCCGATCGCCGTCAAGAAAAACCATCCGGATGTGTTCGTTTGCCGCACATGCGTTTAGAATCAATACGCAGCCGATACCGAACCGCCAACATCCGACCGTTACCGCAGACCGATCGAATATGCCTACCACCCCAGCTCCGAAAGCGCGCAAGTCCACTCCCGGAAACGCCGGCAAGACCAAGGCCAAGCAGCAGGAAGCCGAACAGGAACGCGAGCTGACCATCGCCGAGGAAATCGACGCCCTCACCGACCCCAGTTTCATGACTTCGCTGGCGCGCGGACTGGCGGTGATCCGCGCCTTCAGCGATTCGCGCCGCAGCCTGACCATCGCCCAGATCAGCCAGAAGACCGGCATCCCGCGCGCGGCCGTGCGGCGCTGCCTGCATACGCTCAAGCAGCTGGGGTACGCCGATTCCGAGGTCAACAACTTTTCGCTGCGCCCGAAGATCCTGACGCTGGGTTACTCCTACCTGTCCTCCACGCCGTTGACGATTTCCGCCCAGCCCTACCTGAACAACATCAGCCGCACGCTGGGCGAATCCTGCTCGCTGGCCGTGCTGGACGACAACGAAGTGCTGTACGTGGCGCGCTCGGCCGCTTCGCGCGTGATGTCGGTGGCGCTCAACACCGGCAGCCGCCTGCCGGCCTACTGCACCTCGCTGGGCCGCGTGATGCTGTCCCATCTTCCGGATGACCAGCTGAAAGCCTATTTCGAGAAAGTGAAGCTGCGCGCCCTGACCGACAAGACCGTGGTCTCGCAAAAGCGCCTGCGCGAGATCCTGGCCCGCGTGCGCGAAGCCGGCTACGCCGTCATCGATGAGGAACTGGAAGTGGGCCTGCGCTCCATCGCAGTGCCGGTACGCGGCGCTTCCGGCAACGTGCTGGCCGCGCTCAACGTCGGCGCGCAAGCCGCGCGCGTGTCGCAGCGCCAGATGGAAGAAGAGATCCTGCCGGTGCTGCTGCGCGGCGCGCAAGAGCTGTCGGTGCTGCTGCCCTGAACGCCATCGGCTTCTTTTCCGCCCGGACGGCGACGCGCCGCCGGATGCTCCCCGAAAAAACGGCCCGGACATCCTGCTGGATGACCGGGCCGAAGGCGAAGACGGAAACCGCCTTCGCCATTTTCCTCAAGACTTTCCCACTGCCGCTCAAAAGGTGTGGCGAATACCCGTCATCACGCCGACCTGGTTCTTGCCGGCGCCGATCGTGCCGCCCGCATCGATGGCGACAGCCGATGTGCCGCCGTTGGTGATGCGGCCTACCGATGTGTAGAGCGCGGTACGCTTGGACAGGTTGTAGGTCAGGCGCGCCACCAGCAGGTTCACGTCGTTGGGGCTGCTCTTGACATCCAGGCGCGAGATCTGCGCATCCAGCACCAATGCCGTCGAGATCGGATAGCTCACGCCCAGGTAGTACAGGTCGGAGTCGGTATTGACATTGGCCGCCGCGCGAGTGCGACGGTCGATCACGCCGGCGCCGATCTTGGTGTCGCCCAGCATGAAGTAGCCGTTGACGGTGATGCGCTGGTCCGAATTGCTGCTGCTGCTCAGCCCGCCCGATGCACCGGTATTGCCGTACAGGATGTCATAGGAAGTCGTGACGCCGAAACCCTTGCCGTCATAACCCAGCATACCGGTAACCTGGCGGCAGGCCTTGCTGTTGCCGGCCACTTCGCCGGGGCAGTTGGTCGCCGCCGGGCCGCCTGTGCCCGAGGTGTCGCGGCCGAAGCTGTAGGTCGCGCCCAGGGTGAAGCCGCTGAACGTGCCCAGATAGCCGATCGCATTGTCGCTGCGCGCATTGGGCAGGTAAGCGTCGATGCTGCCGATGGCGAAGATGTTGGGTCCCATCACGTCGGTCTTCAGTCCGGACAGGTAAGTCATGTTGACCTGGCGGCCCAACATGATCTGGCCCCAGTCGCCCTTCAAGCCGACGTAGGACTGGCGGCCGAACAGGCGATTGCCCTGCCCCATCGCGCCGGTATCAGGCGCGAATCCCGACTCCAGCACGAACATCGCCTGCAAGCCGCCACCGAGATCTTCCGTCCCCTTGAATCCGATGCGCGAAGGGAACGAGCCCGTCAGCGAGGGCATCTTGAAGTTGGAATTTCCCGCGGCATTGGCGTTGGTGGTGTACACCACGCCGGTGTCAATGATGCCGTAGATGGTGACCGAACTCTGGGCCATTGCCGATCCCGCGCACATTGCGCCGGCCAGTGCGACTGCGCCGCATACCTTTTTTCTTTTCATTGCTGTCTCCTCCTGTTGTTGTATGAACGATTGTTGTTGGCCGGCCTGCTGCCGGCTGCCGCGCCATGATCCGGCGCGTGCCGGCGATTCGCTGCTCGCCGTCCGCTTTCCCTGCCTTGTTGCGAATACCTTGGTCTTTATTTGCGATGTTTCGATACCTGGCCCTGCGAACCGCACCTTGCGCTGGCATGGGCAGCCCTTGCCGCGGAATGCGTGCCGTCGGCTTGCTGCTGATACTGCATGCGATGCGTTACGCGCACCGTATCAAGTCATGTCATGTCATGTCATGTCATGTCAATGGCACCGATCGATGCCTGAGGAAGAACCGTCTCCGCCCTTCTGTTTTTGCTGTTTTATTTGATGTGCGATTACCGAACAATATGTTGTTAACCGAACACTCGTTGAGATACTATTGTCCTCGCCGGAGCTTGTCAACAAAACGCGAACCGGAAAAAAAGACGGCGCGTCGCCTTCAAGCAACAGCAAACGTCCGCGATGCGACAATGGCGGGCGCGACAGAAGCGTTTTCCCATCGACGAAATACGCGTAACCAGGAGACAAAAAATGACGTTCAAGAAAACCGCTTTGCTGGCGCTGCTGGCAGGGGCAAATTTCATCGCGGCCGCGCACGCACAGGCCGAAGACACCATCAAGGTCGGCCTGGTCGCCGCTTTCTCCGGTCCCTTCGCCGACTACGGCAAGCAGATGGAAGGCGGCATCAAGGCCTACATGGCGCAGCACGGCGATCAAGTCGCCGGCAAGAAGATACAGATCATCATCAAGGACACCACCGGGCCTGCGCCGGAAATCGCCAAGCGCCTGGCGCAGGAACTGGTGGTGCGCGACAAGGTCGACTTCCTGGCCGGCTTCGGCCTCACCCCGGAAGCGCTGGCCGTGGCGCCGATCGCCGAACAGGCCAAGAAACCGATGATCGTCATGAATGCCGCGACCTCGGTGATCACCACCAAGTCCAACTACATCGCGCGCTTCTCGATGACGCTGCCGCAGGTCTCCGGCCCCATGGCGACCTGGGCGCTGAAGAACGGCATCAGGCGCGTGGTCACGCTGGTGGCCGACTACGGCCCCGGCATCGATGCCGAGACAGCCTTCAAGACCAACCTGCTGGGCGGCGGCGGCCAGGTGCTCGAATCGATACGGGTGCCGCTGCGCAATCCCGAGTTCGCCCCCTACATCCAGCGCATCAAGGATGCCAAGCCCGAAGCGGTCTTCATCTTCGTGCCGGCCGGCGAGCAGAGCATCGCCTTCATGAAGGGTTATCGCGAGCGCGGCCTGGCCGAAGCCGGCATCAAGGTCATCGCCACCGGCGACCTCACCGATGACCATGTGATGCCGGCCATGGGCGACGCCACGCTGGGCGTGATCACCACCTTCCACTATTCGGCCGCGCACGATTCGCCGGAGAACAAGGCATTCCTGAAGAGCTTCGCTGCCGCCAATCCGGGCGCCGGACGCCCGAACTTCATGGCGGTGGCCGCATATGACGGCATGGCTGCGATCTACGATGTTTCCAAAAAGCTCAACGGCAAGATCGACGGCGACAAGGCCATGGCGATCCTCAAGAACATGAAGTTCACCAGCCCGCGCGGCCCCATCGCCATCGACCCGGCCACGCGCGACATTGTGCAGACGGTGTACGTGCGCAAGGTGGAGAAGATCGGCAACGAAGCCTACAACGTCGAGTTCGACAAGTTCGAGAACGTCAAGGACAGCGGCAAGTAAATTCCCGTCCGAGGCAACCATGAAACGCCGGTGTGCATTGCACACCGGCGTTTTTTCTTGCCTTCGCCGCATGGCGCGGCGGCTGCGCGGCGCCGCCCCGCAAAACAAGCCGCCCGGCCTTCGCAACGCAGCATTCCGATGCATCGCCTGGCATCGACAGCTTGTTCGGTTACCGCCCTCTTTTATGAATATCGAACAAATTTGCATCGGCATGGCACTTGCGTTTACTCCCCACATATTTATACTAAATAACAGTTCTAATTTATAACTAAATTCAAAAACCGACAACGGCAAGATGAGCGAAAGCATGAGCATCCACAGCAGCGAACTCCTGGAAATCCACCACCGCGGCGCCATCGCCGAAATCGCCATCAACCGCGAAGCCAAGCGCAACGCGCTCAGCGATCCGCTGGTGCGCGCCATCCGCGATTGTTTCGAAACCCTGCCCGAAGGCGTCAAGGCGGCCATCATCTACGGCAAGGGAGAACACTTCTGCGCCGGCCTCGACCTCGCGGAATTGCGCGAGCGCGGCACGCCGGAATCGATGCACCATTCGCGCATGTGGCATGCCGCCTTCGAGCAGGTCCAGTTCGGCCGCGTGCCGGTGATCGCGGTGCTGCATGGCGCGGTGATCGGCGGCGGCCTGGAATTGGCGGCGGCGGCGCATATTCGCGTGGCCGAAGAGAGCGCATTCTATGGATTGCCGGAAGGCCAGCGCGGACTGTTCGTGGGCGGCGGCGGCTCGGTGCGCATCTCGCGCCTGATCGGCGTGGCGCGCATGTCCGACATGATGCTGACCGGGCGCGTGCTGTCGGCCGAGGAAGGCCACCAGGCCGGCATCTCGCAATACGCCACCGCCACCGGGAAAGGCCTGGACAAGGCGCGCGAACTGGCCGAACGCATCGCCGGCAACGCGCCGATGACCAACTACGGCGTCATGCATGTGCTGCCGCGCATCCATGACCAGTCGATCCAGGACGGCCTGATGACCGAGTCGCTGATGGCCGCGGTGGCCGGCAGCGATCCGGATACCAAGCGGCGCCTGGCGGCGTTCCTCGACCACAAGCAGAACAAGGTCAAGCCGGCATAATCACGCGTCAGTAATACAGCAGCACATAACAATAGATACGACCGCGCGGCAATGACCGTGCGTATCACATAAACAGAGACATGTATGAACACTCCACCTCGCTATCGCAGCGTCAGGTTCGGCATCGGCGGCGTCGACGTCTTTCCCGCCGCTGACGGCCAGACCATCGTCAAGACCCGCCAACCGCTGCAGGATTACCCCCGGCGGCTGACCGACAAACTGCTTCACTGGGCCGCGCTCGATCCCGAGCGCACCTTCATGGCGCGCCGAGAGGCCGCCGGCGGCTGGCGCCGCATCAGCTATGGGCAAGCGCTGCAAAGCGCCAGGCGCATCGGCCAGGCGCTGCTGCAGCGCGGCCTGTCGGCCGAGCGGCCGTTGCTGATCCTGTCGGAAAACGACCTGGAACACGCCATGCTGGCGCTGGGGTGCCATTACGCCGGCGTGCCTTACGCGCCGGTGTCGTCGGCTTATTCGCTGCTGTCGAAGGATTACGCCAAGCTGCGCCATGCGGTGCAACTGCTCACGCCCGGCCTGATCTTCGCCGCGCATGGCGAGAAGTTCGCCGCCGCCGTCGCCGCGGTGGCGCCCGATATCGAATTCGTGGTGACCGAAGCGCCGCCCGCCGGACGCGCCTGCACCCTGTTTTCCGAACTGGAAGCCACCGCCGCCGGCGAGGAAGTCGAACGCGCCCACGCCGCCACCGGCCCGGACACCATCGCCAAATTCCTGTTCACCTCGGGCTCGACCAGGATGCCCAAGGCGGTGATCAACACCCAGCGCATGATCTGCAGCAACCTGCAGATGATCGCCCAGACCTTCCCCTTCCTGACCGAAGAGCCGCCGGTGCTGGTCGACTGGCTGCCGTGGAACCACACCTTCGGCAGCAACCACAACGTCGGCATCGTGCTCTACAACGGCGGCACCATGTACATCGACGAAGGCAAGCCGACGCCGCAAGGCCTGGCCGTGACGCTGAACAACCTGCGCGAGATCGCGCCCACGGTCTATTTCAACGTCCCGGTCGGCTGGGAAGGCCTGGCCCATGCGCTGGAAAAGGATGAAGCGCTGCGCAAGACCTTCTACAGCCGCCTGCGCATGCAGTTCTACGCCGGCGCCGCGCTGGCCCAGCCGGTGTGGGACAAGCTGCACGCCACCGCCGAGGCGGCCTGCGGCGAACGCATCGTGATGTCGTGCGGACTGGGCATGACCGAGACCGCGCCCTCGGCGCTGTTCGTGGTCGATGAACAGGTGCGCGCGGGGCAGATCGGCATTCCCACGCCGGGCATGGAAATCAAGCTGGTGCCCGACGGCGACAAGCTGGAGATCCGCTATCGCGGCCCCAACGTGACGCCGGGCTACTGGCGGGCGCCGGAACAGACCGCCGAGTCCTTCGACGACGAGGGCTTCTTCCGCTCCGGCGACGCGGTGCGCTGGCTGGACCCGGAACATCACGACCGCGGCTTCATGTTCGACGGCCGCGTGGCGGAAGACTTCAAGCTCTATACCGGCACCTGGGTCAGCGTCGGGCCGCTGCGCGCGCTGATCGCGCATGAAGGCGCGCCCTACCTGCAGGACGCCGTCATCACCGGCCAGGATCGCCACGAGGTCGGCATGCTGATCGTGCCCAACATCGAGCGCTGCCGCCAGCTTGCGCGGCTGCCCGCCGATGCCTCGCGCGCCGAGGTGGTCGCTGCGGCGCCGGTGCGCGCGTTCTTCCAGGAAATGCTGGAACGCCTGCAGCAGCACGCCACCGGCAGTTCCAACCGCGTCGTGCGCGCGCTGCTGCTGGTCGATCCGCCGTCCTTCGACAAGGGCGAAATCACCGACAAGGGCTCGATCAACCAGCGCGCCGTGCTGACGCACCGGGCAGCCCTGGTCGACACCCTGTACCAGGGCAGCGACGCGGCCGTATTGACGGTGCGCGCGCCTGCCGCCGCCACTCATTAAGGACTGACAGGACATGGCACAACACGCTTTCTATTCCAGTTTCAACGATGTGTGGATGGCCGGCGGCGTACGCACGCCCATGGTCGATTACTGCACCGCCTTCAGCCAGCTCTCGCCCACCGACATGGGCATCAAGGTGGCGCGCGAAGTACTGGCGCGCACCGGCATCCCGGCCGCCGACATCGGTTCGGTCATCGCCGGCAACATGGCGCCGGGCGATGCCTACCAGTACATACTGCCGCGCCACATCGGCCTGTATGCCGGCGTGCCGCTGACGGTGCCGGCGATCATGGTCCAGCGCATCTGCGGCACCGGGTTCGAACTGATCCGCCAGGCCGGCGACCAGATCGAGCGCGGCTATACCGAGACCGCGCTGGTGGTGGGCAGCGAATCGATGACGCGCAACCCGATCGCCTCCTTCTCGCACCGCACCGGCTTCAAGCTCGGCGCGCCGGTGGATTTCCAGGACTACATGTGGGAAGCGCTGGTCGATCCCGCCCCCGGCATCACCATGCCGCAGACCGCCGAGAACCTGGCCAAGAAATACGGCATCGCGCGCGCCGCGGTCGACGAATACGCTGCGCTGTCGTTCGAGCGTGCGCTGCGCGCCCGGGAGGACGGTTTCCACGCCGGCGAGATCGTCGCGGTCGGCAACGAGACCTTCCGCCTGGACGGCTATCACGACCGCCACATCAAGCTGCAAGGCAAGGTCGAGCAGGTCGCGCAGGATACCCACCCGCGTCCGTCGCCGCTGGAAGTATTGGCCAGGCTGCGCACGCTGTACCCGGACGGCGTGCAGACCGGCGGCAACAGCTCGGCGCTGGTCGATGCCGCCGCCGCCACGGTGGTGGCCTCGGGCGATTACCTGCGCCGCAACGATTGCGCGCCGCTGGCGCGCGTGGCCGCCGCCGCCGTGGTCGGCGTGCCGCCGGAAATCATGGGCATCGGCCCGGCGCCGGCGATCCGCCTGCTGCTGGAACGCAGCGGCCTGACGCTGGACGATATCGGCTGCTTCGAAATCAACGAAGCGCAGGGGGCGCAGATCGTGGCCGTGGAACGCGAGCTGGGCCTGGACCGGAGCAAGCTCAACGTCAACGGCGGCGCCATCGCGCTGGGCCATCCGCTGGCCGCCACCGGCGTGCGCCTGTCGATCACCGCGGCGCGCGAGATGCGCCGCCGCGGCGCGCGCTACAGCGTGGCTTCGGCCTGCATCGGCGGCGGCCAGGGCATCGCGCTGCTGCTGGAAAACCCTTCCGCCTCCCATTGAACCGACAAGGAAAGCAAACATGCAATTGCAAGGACAAGCCGCGCTGGTGACCGGCGGCGCATCAGGACTGGGGGCCGAGACCGTACGCCAGCTGGCGCGCGCCGGCGCCCGCGTCTCGATTCTCGATGTCAATGCCGAAGCCGCCCAAGCGCTGGCGGCCGAACTGGGTTGCCATGCCGCGCGCTGCGACATCACCGACAGCGCTTCGGTCGAAGCGGCGCTGGATGCCGCGCAGGCAGCCAACGGCGCGCCGCGCATCCTGGTCAACTGCGCCGGCATCGGCGGCGCCAAGCGGATGGTCGGCAAGGATGGCAGCCCGATGCCGCTGGAGGACTTCAGCCGCATCGTCAACGTCAACCTGATCGGCACGTTCAACATGATCCGCCTGGCCGCCGCGCGCATGGCCGCCGCCAGTCCATTGGAAGACGGCGAACGCGGCGTGATAATTGCCACCGCCTCGGTGGCCGCCTATGACGGCCAGGTGGGCCAGGCCGGCTATGCCGCCTCCAAGGGCGGCATCACCTCGATGACGCTGCCGCTGGCGCGCGACCTGGCGCAATACGGCATCCGCGTGGCGACCATCGCGCCGGGGCTGTTCCTCACGCCGCTGCTCTACAAGCTGCCGGAAGAGGTGCAGCAGTCGCTGGCGGCGTCCATTCCCTTCCCCAAGCGCCTGGGCAAGGCGGAAGAGTTCGCGCAACTGGCGCTGCACATCGCCGGCAACCTGTCGCTCAACGGCGAGGTGATCCGCCTCGACGGCGCATTGCGCCTGGCGCCGCGTTAAAGGGAAGCACGCCATGAGCAAAACCGTCATCTATCCCATCAATGTCGAATTCGGCGACTGCGATCCGGCCGGCATCGTGTTCTTCCCCAATTTCTTCCGCTGGTACGACGCCGCCTCGCGCAACTTCTTCCACCAGTGCGGCGTGCCGCCCTGGCGCGAGACGGAAAAGACACGCGGCATCATCGGCACGCCGGTGGTCGACATCAGTTCGCGCTTCGTGCGGCCGGCCACTTATGGCGACCGGGTGGAAGTGCACTCGGCCATCGTCGAGTGGAACGACAAGACCTTCGTCATGCGGCACGAACTCAAGCGCGATGGCGAACTGCTGGCCGAAGGGCGCGACACCCGGGTATTCGCCATCCGGCATCCGGACGATCCCGGCCGCATCAAGGCCATCGCCATCCCGGCCGACATCCGGGCAATGTGCAGCTGACAGGAGGCCGTTTCGACATGCCGGAATACCGTTCGGACTGAATAGCGGCCTCGCCGCGTATCGAAGGCGCACCGTCCGAGCGCCTTCGGGATGGCCTCCAGGGGCCTGCGCAGTCCGGACGGAAAGATGTAGAGGACAAATCTGAACAACACACCACAAAATACAAGGAGACGAAAATGAGGGTAAAACAGGTATTCAAGGCCAGCCTGCTGGCGTCGATGCTGGCTTGCGCGGGCGCGGCCCATGCCGAACTGACCATCGGCGTGATCATGTCTCTGACCGGCCCCGGTTCGGGCCTGGGCATTCCCGCCAAGAACGGCTTCGCGCTGTGGCCCGACAGCATCGGCGGCGAGAAGGTCAAGCTGGTGGTGCTGGACGACGCCACCGACCCGACCCAGGCCAGCAAGAACGCGCGCCGCCTGGTGGCCGAGGACAAGGTCGACCTGATCATCGGCTCGGCGGCGGTGCCGCCGACGCTGGCCATCGCCGACGTGGCGCTGGAAACCCAGACGGTGCAACTGGCCATCTCTCCCATCGAAACCCCTGAAGGCAAGGATGCCTGGACCTTCCGCCTGCCGCAATCGACCGCGGTCATGGCCGGCGGCGTGGTGGACCAGATGAAAAAGCAAGGCGTGAAAACCATCGGTTTCCTCGGCTACTCCGACTCCTACGGCGAAAACTGGCTCAAGGAAGTGCAGCGCCTGGCGCCGGCCGCCGGCATCAAGGTCGGCACGGTAGAACGCTTCTCGCGCGCCGACACCAGCGTCACCGCGCAAGCCTTGCGGGTGGTCAGCGCCAACCCCGACGCGGTGCTGGTGGTGGCATCCGGCAGCGGCGCGGCAATGCCGCACAAGGCCCTGGTCGAACGCGGCTACAAGGGCAAGATCTACCAGACCCACAGCGCCGCCTCGCGCGACCTGATCCGCCTGGGCGGCAAGGATGTCGAGGGTTCCTTCGTGGTGTCGGGCCCGGCGGTGGTACCGGAAGCGCTGCCCGACAGCAACCCGTCGAAGAAGCTGGCCACCGATTTCGTCACGCGCTATGAAAAGCAGTACGGCGCCGGCACCCGCAACCTGTTCGCGGCCCACATCTACGACGCCCAGCTGGTGTTGCAGAAGGTGGTGCCGGAAGCGCTGAAGAAAGCCAAACCCGGCACGCCCGCCTTCCGCGCGGCGCTCAAGGATGCCCTGGAGAACTCCGGCAATATCCAGATCTCGCAAGGCACCCTGCACTACAGCGCCAAGGATCACTTCGGCCTGGGCGACGATGCGCGCATCATGCTGACCATCCAGAACGGCAACTGGAAGGCCGCCAATCCCTGACGGCGATCTTCCTCAAACGCAGCGGCGCGGCCCATATGCAAGTCCATGGCCGCGCCGCCCTTGTTCCTGATTCTTCCATTTTCCACACATGGACTCATCCATCGCCGCCATCCTGCTGCTGGACGGCCTGACCAACGGCATCGTCTACGGGCTGATCGCCATCGCCCTGGTGCTGGTGTTTACGGTCACTCGCATCCTCTTCATTCCGCAAGGCGAATTCGTCGCCTTCGGCGCGCTCACGCTGGCCATGCTGCAGCAGGGCCAGCGTCCCGGCCCGCTGTGGCTGCTGCTGATCCTGGCATGTTGCGCGGCCGCGATGCAAACCACGGCGCTGCTGCGCGCCGGCCAGGCGGCGCGCTTGCCGCGCGTCCTGGCCAATACGCTGGGCCTGCCGCTGGCCATCGCCGCGCTGGTCTGGTGGGCCGCGCCGCAGCAGTTTCCGCTGCCGGTGCAAGTGGCGCTGACGCTGCTGCTCATCACCGCGCTGGGACCGCTGTTGTATCAAGTGGTATTCGAATCGATGGCCGATGCCAGCGTGCTGCAACTGCTGATCGTCTCGGTCGGCATCCATCTGGCCATGACCGGGCTGGGGCTGGTTTTCTTCGGCGCCGAAGGGTTCCGCACGCCGGCATTCTGGGATGAGCGCTGGAACATCGGGGCGCTGACCCTGAGCGCGCAGACGCTGGTGGTGGTCGGCGCGGCCTGCGCCCTGCTGCTGGCGTTGTGGCTGTTCTCCGGCTACACCCTGTACGGCAAGGCCTTGCGCGCGACCGCGGTCAACCGCCTGGGCGCGCGCCTGATGGGAATTTCCACGACGCTGGCCGGCAAGCTCTCCTTTGCCGTGGCGGCGTTTATCGGTGCTCTGTCGGGCGTGTTGATTGGCCCGATGAGCACCATTTTTTATGACTCGGGCTTCCTGATCGGCCTCAAAGGCTTCGTCGCCGCCACCATCGGCGCACTGGCCAGCTTCCCGCTGGCCGCCGGAGGGGCGCTGCTGGTGGGCCTGCTGGAATCGTTCAGTTCGTTCTGGGCCAGCGATTACAAGGAGGTGATCGTCTTCATGGCCCTGCTGCCGATATTGCTGTGGCGCTCGCTGGTCACGCCGGCGCATGACGAGGACGAGGAATGAAAACCATGACGACGCGACGCATTCCCCATCTGGCGCTGCTGGCGCTGCTGGTGCTCTTCCCGCTGCTGCCCACGCCGCAGTTCTGGATCATCCAGGCCAACTACATCGGCCTGTATGCGCTGGTGGCCATCGGCCTGGTGCTGCTGACCGGCATCGGCGGCATGACCTCGTTCGGCCAGGCCGCCTTCGTCGGGCTGGGCGCCTACACGACGTCCTACCTGAGCACCGCGCACGGCATCTCGCCCTGGCTGACGCTGCCGCTGGGCCTGCTGCTGACCGGCGCCTCGGCCTATGTGCTGGGACGCATCACGCTGCGCATGTCGGGCCACTACCTGCCGCTGGCGACCATCGCCTGGGGCATCAGCCTGTACTTCTTGTTCGGCAAGGTGGAATGGCTGGGCAAATACGACGGCATCGCCGGCATCCCGCCGCTGCATTTGCCGGGCATCGACCTGACGCAGGATCGCCATCTTTATTACCTGATCTGGGCCATCGTGCTGGGCGCCGCCTGGCTGTCGCTGAACCTGCTCGATTCGCGCGCCGGCCGCGCCATCCGCGCGCTCAAGGGCGGCCGCTCGATGGCCGAGGCGATGGGCGTGGATACCGGCCGCTACAAGATCCTGATCTTCGTGCTGGCGGCGTTGCTGGCTTCGGTGTCGGGCTGGCTGTTCGCGCACATGCAGCGCACCGTCAACCCGTCGCCGTTCAGCCTGGCGATGGGCATCGAATACCTGTTCATCGTGGTGGTCGGCGGCATCGCGCATATCTGGGGCGCGCTGCTGGGCGCCGGCGTGCTCAAGCTGCTGGCCGACCAGTTACAGGTGCTGCTGCCGGCGCTGCTGGGCGGCGAAGGCAGCTATGAAAGCATCGTCTTCGGCCTGATCCTGATCCTGCTGCTCAAGTATGCGCGCGGCGGCCTGTGGCCCTGGCTGCGGGCGCTATGGACGCGCGTCTTTCCGCCGGCGCCGCGGCCATTGCTGCAGCCGGGCGCGCAGGCCATGTCGAAGCGCCAGGCGCCGGCGCGCGGCGCGGCGCTGCTGCAGGTGGACCAGATCGCCAAGCGCTTCGGCGGACTGGTGGCGGTCAATGAGGTGTCCTTCAATGTGAAAGCCGGCGAGATCGTCGGCCTGATCGGCCCCAACGGCGCCGGCAAGTCGACCACCTTCAACCTGGTCACCGGCCTGCTGCATGCCAGCGGCGGACGCGTCAGCTTCAACGGTCGCGACATCGCCGGCCTGCAGGCGCGCACCATCGCCAGCCTGGGCATCGCCCGCACCTTCCAGCACGTGCGCCTGCTGCCGGGCATGTCGGTGCTGGAGAATGTGGCGCTGGGCGCGCACCTGCGCAGCCGCCAGGGTTTCCTGCGCAATACCGTCAACGCCATGCTGCACCTGGAGCGCCGCGAAGAACAGGCGCTGCTGGAAGAGGCCGCGCGCGCGCTGCATCGCGTCGGCCTGCAACACCTGATGCATGAGCAGGCCGGCAACCTGGCGCTGGGCCAGCAGCGCATCCTGGAAATCGCCCGCGCGCTGTGCTGCGATCCGCTGCTGCTGCTACTGGACGAACCCGCCGCCGGCCTGCGCCACCTGGAAAAGCAGGCGCTGGCCAAGGTGCTGCAGGAGCTGCGCGCCGACGGCATGAGCATCCTGCTGGTGGAACATGACATGGAATTCGTCATGCAATTGACCGACCATATCGTGGTGATGGAATTCGGCGCCAAGATCGCCGAAGGCACGCCGCAGGAAATCCAGCGGCATCCCGCCGTGATCGAAGCCTACCTGGGTGGAATCGAATGAGCGAAACCTTATTGGAAGTGACGCAGCTGCGCGCCAGCTACGGCAAGGTGCCGGCCTTGCACGACATCAATCTCAGGCTGGAGCGCGGCAGCATCGCCACCGTGATCGGCCCCAACGGCGCCGGCAAGTCCACCCTGCTCAACGCCATCATGGGCGTGTTGCCGGCCCGGGGGACGATCCGCTACCGCGGCCGCGCCATCGAGCGCTGCAGCCTGGAACAGCGCGTGCTGGAAGGCATCGCCCTGGTGCCTGAGCGGCGCGAACTGTTCTCCACCATGAGCGTGGAAGACAACCTGCTGCTGGGCGGATTCCGCCGCTTGCGGCTGCGCCAGGCGCAACCGATGGATCAGCTGGCCACGGTATTCGAGATGTTCCCGCGCCTGAAGGAACGGCGGCGCCAGCTGGCCGGCACGCTCTCGGGCGGCGAGCGCCAGATGCTGGCCATCGGCCGCGCGCTGATGGCCAAGCCGGAGCTGCTGATGCTGGACGAACCGAGCCTGGGGCTGGCCCCGCGCATCGTCAAGGAAATCCTGCAGATCGTGGCCGAACTGCGCAGCGCCGGCATCTCGGTGCTGCTGGTCGAACAGAACGCGCGCGCGGCGCTGCAGACCGCCGACTACGGTTACGTGCTGGAACTGGGCAAGGTCACCATGCAAGGCGAGTCGGCGCAACTGGCCGGCGACAGCCAGGTGATCCAGGCCTATCTCGGCTTCGGCAAGCAGGCCACGCCGGATGCGCTGGCCTCCTGAGTTCGGCGCATCCGCCGCCGCGCAAGAGATAAACAATCCATTCAGGAGACGCTCATGACCACACCATTCCTGGCGCCGATCGCCCCCGGTTTTCCAGCGGCGGCGCCCGCCGCCTGCCCAACCTGGCCGTCCGGGGAATGCCGATGAATTATGTGCCCCCGCTGCGCGACTTCGCTTTCGTGCTCGATGAGGTGCTGCAGGCTCCGCAGGCTTTGCGCGCCTTGCCTGCGCACGCCGGGTTCGATGGCGAGCTGATGATGCAGATACTGGAAGAAGCGGGCCGCTTCGCCGCCAATGTGGTCGCGCCGCTCAATGCCAGCGGCGACCGCGAGGGCTGCCGCTTCGAGCAAGGCGCGGTGACGACGCCGTCCGGTTTCGCCGGCGCCTATGCGCGCTTCTGCGAAGGCGGCTGGCCGGCGCTGGCTTGCGCGCCCGAGCATGGCGGGCAGGGCTTGCCGCAGGTGCTCGATTGCGCGCTCTATGAAATGCTGAGCGCAGCCAACCACGGCTGGACCATGTATCCGGGCCTGCTGCACGGCGCCTATGCCTGCCTGGCCGCGCACGGTTCGCCGGCGCTGCGCGAGGCCTACCTGGACAAGATCGCCAGCGGCGAATGGCTGGCCACCATGTGCCTGACCGAAGCGCATGCCGGCAGCGACCTGGGCCTGCTGCGCACGCGCGCCGCGCCGGGCGACGACGGCGGCTACCGCCTCAGCGGCGACAAGATCTTCATCTCCGGCGGGGAACACGACCTCACCGGCAACATCGTCCACCTGGTGCTGGCGCGCCTGCCCGACGCCGCGCCGGGCAGCAAAGGCCTGTCGCTGTTCCTGGCGCCCAAGCTGCTGCCCGACGGCAGCCGCAACGGCATACAGTGCACCGGCATCGAACACAAGATGGGCATCCGCGGCAGCGCCACCTGCAGCCTGCGCTTCGAGCAGGCGCAAGCCTGGCTGGTGGGCGAAGCCGGACGCGGGCTGGCGGCGATGTTCGTGATGATGAATGCGGCGCGCCTGCACGTCGGCGTCCAGGGGCTGGGATTGGCGGAAGCGGCATGGCAGCGTTCGCTGGCCTATGCGCACGAGCGGCGCCAGTCGCGCGCGCCGGTACGTCCGGCCGGCGCCCAGGCGGCCGATCCGATCGCGCTGCATCCGGCGGTGCACAAGCTGCTGATGGAGCAACGCTGCCGCATCGAAGGCGGACGCATGCTGGCTTGCTGGACCGGATTGCTGCTGGACCTGGCCGAACACGATACGGATGCAGACGCAAGACGCCGCCACCGCGATCGGCTGGAATTCATCACGCCGGTGGTCAAGGCCTTCCTGACCGAGCAGGGATTCCAATGCGCCAGCCGCGCGCTGCAAGTGTTCGGCGGGCATGGCTATATCGTCGAGAGCGGCATCGAGCAATATCTGCGCGACGCCCGCATCACGATGATCTACGAAGGCAGCAACGAGATTCAGGGCATCGATTTCCTGCTGCGCAAAGTGCTGGCCGACGATGGCCGCCGGCTGGAGGATTTCGTGGCGCTGGTGCAAGCCGATGCGCGGCGCGCCGACGGGGGCGCATTCGAACAGCAGGCATCGCTGCTGCTGCAGGCCGCGCAAAAGCTGCGGCAAGCGGCAGCGGATATCGCCGTCGGCATGGCAAGCAATCCGTCGCTGCCTTACTTCCTGGCTGATGAAATGCTGCGCCTGACGGGACATCTGGCATTGGGCTGGATGTGGCTGCGCGCCGCGCTGCGGGCGCTTGCGGCGCTGGATTGCGACCCTGCGTACTACAACGGCAAGCGGGATGCCGCATGCTATTATTTTGCCTTTGTGTTTCCGGAAGTGCTGCAGTTGTTCGACGTCGTCGACGGCTGCCTGTCAACTGGCGTTCCGGCTATTCTCTCCGACCGACATCATCATGCTGCCCAAGAAGCCGGCTGACTTCGACCCCGACGACGAATCGCCGGAAAGCGCTCCGCTGGACCAACAGGTCCTGTTGGACCTGGTCGGCTACAACTGCCGGCGCGCCTACATCACCATCATGCCGCTGTTTGAAAAGCGCATGGCCAAGTTCGAGCTGCGTCCGGTCGACTTCACGGTGCTGAGCCTGCTCAAGGCCAATCCCAGCATCAACCAGAAGCGCCTTTCCAAAGCCATCAACGTCTCGCCCCCCAACCTGGCGACCTTGCTGGATCGCCTGGAACAGCGCGGCCTGGTGATGCGCCAGCGCAATCCGCAGGATCGCCGCTCGCAGGTGCTGGTATTGACCGCCGCCGGCATGCGCATGTGCGTAAAGGCGGAAAAAACGGCCAGCGAACTTGAGCTGAAAGCCACCGAAGCGCTCAGCGAATCCGAACGCGCGCAACTGATCGCGTTGCTGCAGAAGATCTTCATGCCCGATGGGCGCACCCCGACGCCCTAGCCATCGCCGGATCGGTCAGCGCAGGAACACCAGTTCGCTATAGCTGGGATTGGCGTGTTCGCGCTGGTACTGTTTGAGTTCTTCGATGACCTGCTCGCGCGTAAGCCCGGATGCGGCCGCAGTGGCCCGTGCTTCCTGCCCGCCCGGCTGAACCTGCTTTACCAGCGTTTTCCCGGCGGCTTCGGCCGGCACCGCGGCCTTGTCTTCTGCTGCGCCCGCTCCGGCGGCTACGCCCAGAAGCGCGATGGCCAGTCCCAGTTTTCCCAGTGTGATGGTATTCATGATTTATCCCCGTGAATGCAAGCGGATCCTGCTCATTGCGAATCCATTTACCTAACTTCATCCACATGCTGGAAGTTTAATCAGGTAATCGCACAAGAAAAACCGGGCGGCTGGCAATGCTTTATTGCACATTCTGAAAAAATGCGTGGCTGACGCTCGATAATTATTATCAAAACAATCATTTTTTCATCCGTATCGACATCGAATACGGCAAACCCGGCCAGGGGGAATGTTGGCGTTTTTTCGGAGAAAGCGGAGGGGGAAAAGCGGAGGGGAAAATCGGGGAGGGGAAGCGGACGGCAATCCGCCCCAGGCGCCGCGCCGCACACGGCAGCAAGGCGGCGAAGTGGAGCGGTGGCGGGCGAAGCGCTGCCCTGCTCCGCCCGCCTGTTTCGTTTCCATCGGCTATTGCGGCGTGCCGTCCTGATGCGCGACGACGTCGCTCGTCGCGGGACAAAAAACTCAGTCCACTGCCTTGACCATATCCTCGATGACCTTCTTGGCGTCGCCGAAGACCATCATGGTCTTGTCCATGTAGAACAGTTCGTTGTCCAGGCCGGCGTAGCCGGCCGCCATCGAGCGCTTGTTCACGATCACCGTCTTGGCCTTGTAGGCTTCCAGGATCGGCATGCCGGCGATCGGCGACTTCGGATCCTTGGCGGCCGGGTTGACCACGTCGTTGGCGCCCAGCACCAGCACCACGTCGGCCTGCGCGAACTCGCTGTTGATGTCTTCCATCTCGAACACCTGGTCGTACGGCACTTCGGCCTCGGCCAGCAGCACGTTCATGTGGCCCGGCATGCGGCCCGCCACCGGGTGGATCGCATATTTCACGATCACGCCCTTGTGGGTCAGCTTCTCGGTCAGTTCCTTGAGCGCATGCTGCGCGCGCGCCACCGCCAGGCCGTAGCCGGGGACGATGATCACGGTCTCGGCATTGCCCATGAGGAAGGCGGCGTCGTCGGCCGAACCGGATTTCACCGAACGCTGCTGCTGTTCGCCGCCACCCGCCGCTGCCGCTTCGCCGCCGAAACCGCCCAGGATCACGTTGAAGAACGAACGGTTCATCGCCTTGCACATGATGTAGGACAGGATCGCGCCGGAAGAGCCCACCAGCGAACCGGCGATGATGAGCATCGGGTTGTTCAGCGAGAAGCCGATGCCGGCCGCGGCCCAGCCCGAGTAGCTGTTCAGCATCGAGACCACCACCGGCATGTCGGCGCCGCCGATGGGGATGATGATCAGGACGCCCAGCACGAAGGCGATGGCGGCCATGATGATGAAGGGCAGCCAGTTCTGGGTGAGCACGAAGATGATGCCAAAGCCGATCATGGCCAGCGCCAGCAACAGGTTCAGGAAATGCTGGCCCGAGAAGTTGACCGGCGCGCCCTGGAACAGGCGGAACTTGTACTTGCCCGAGAGCTTGCCGAACGCGATCACCGAACCGGAGAAGGTGATGGCGCCCACGAACGTGCCGATGAACAGTTCGACGCGGTTGCCCACCGGGATCAGTGCGCCATGCGCCGAGATGCCCAGCGCCCACGGTTCGGCCACGGCGGCGACCGCGATACATACCGCGGCCAGGCCGATCAGCGAGTGCATCGCCGCGACCAGTTCCGGCATCTTGGTCATCTCGACGCTGCGCGCCAGATAGGCGCCGATGCCGCCGCCCACGATCACGCCGGCGGCCACCAGCACATAGCCGATGTCGCCGGTGGCGTTGGCGCCTTCGCCCTTGAGCCTGACGATCAGGGCCAGCGTGGTCAGCACGGCGATGGTCATGCCGGCGATGCCGAAGGCATTGCCGCGGCGCGCGGTAGCCGGGTGGGACAAGCCCTTCAGGGCCTGGATGAAGCAGATCGAAGCGACCAGGTACAGCAGGGTAACGAGATTGAGGCTCATGCTGATGCTCCCGCCTTGTCTGCCGCGGCCTTGGCCTTGGGTTCTTTCTTCTTGAACATTTCCAGCATGCGCTGGGTCACCATGAAACCGCCGAACACGTTGACCGCGGCCAGTGCCACGGCCAGCGTGCCGGCGATGCGGCCCACCGGGCCTTCGGTCAGGCCGGCGGCCAGCATGGCGCCGATGATGATGATCGCCGAAATGGCGTTGGTGACCGCCATGAGCGGCGTGTGCAGCGCCGGTGTGACGGTCCAGACGACGTGGTAGCCGACGTAGATCGCCAGCACGAAGATGATCAGGTTGATGATGGTATGGCTGACTTCCATTTGTTGTTCCTCTCGTTATTGCGCGATGTTGGCATCGCGGGTCAGATCGCTGGGGTCAGATGGCCTTGAGGCTGGTGATGCGGTTCTTGTCGTCGACGAAGACGACCTTGGGCTTGTACTGCGCAACCTGATCATCGGTCATGGGTGCATAGGTGCAGATGATCAGCAGATCGCCCAGGTGGGCCAGGCGTGCCGCCGCGCCGTTGAGGGAGATCTCGCCGCTGCCACGCTTGCCGCGGATAGCGTAGGTGGAGAAGCGTTCGCCGTTGTTGACGTTGTACAGCTCGATTTTTTCGAACTCGCGGATGTCGGCGGCCTCCAGCAGGTCTTCGTCGATGCCGCAGGAGCCTTCGTAGTTGAGGTCACATTGGGTGACTGTTGCGCGGTGGATCTTGGCGCGCAGCATGATGCGTTGCATGTGTTTCTTTCCTTGTAATGCATGCGCCGGTCGTGCCGGCGCGTAATCGGGATAGCGAAATAGCGAGGTAACGCAATGGAAACCGCGCACGCGTGCGGCAACCATCGCCGCAACGCGCACGCGGGGCCCTTTATTTGCGCAGGACTTCCCCGCCGCTGCACAACAGCGTGGCGGCGACGATGTCGTCTTCGCGGTTGATCGTGAGCTTGCCTTCGCCGTCAATGATCAGCTTCAGGAAGTCGAGCACGTTGCGCGCATACAGGGCCGATGCATCGGCCGCCACCAGGGCCGCCAGGTTGCCTTCGCCGATGATGTGCACGCCGTGCTTGATGACCGTCTTGCCGGGTTCCGACAGCGGGCAGTTGCCGCCCTGGTCGACCGCCATGTCCAGGATCACCGAACCCGGCTTCATCGCCTTCACCGTTTCCTCGCTGATCAGCACCGGCGCCTTGCGGCCCGGGATCAGCGCGGTGGTGATGATGATGTCGGCCTGCCTGGCGCGCTCGTGGACCAGTTCGGCCTGGCGCTTCATCCAGTCGGGCGGCATCGGGCGCGCATAGCCGCCCACGCCCTTGGCGATTTCCTTTTCCTCGTCGGTCAGGAACGGCACGTCGAGGAACTTGGCGCCCAGCGACTCGATCTGTTCCTTGACCGCCGGACGCACGTCGGACGCCTCGATCACCGCGCCCAGCCGCTTGGCGGTGGCGATCGCCTGCAGGCCGGCCACACCGGCTCCCATGATCAGCATGCGCGCCGCCTTGACGGTGCCTGCGGCCGTCATCAGCATGGGCATGAAACGCTGGTACGTGTTGGCTGCCATGATCACCGCTTTGTAACCGGCGATATTGGCTTGCGAGGACAGGACGTCCATCGATTGCGCACGGGTGGTGCGCGGTGCGGCTTCCAGCGCGAAGGCGGTCAGCCCCGCGCCGGCCATGGCCGCGATGTTGTCGGCATCGAAGGGATTCAACATGCCGACCACAACAGTTCCAGCTTTGATCTGCGCGCGCTCCTGTTGATTCGGGGCGCGCACTTTGAGAATGACTTCTGCGGTATAGACGGCGTCGGCACTGCCGATACTGGCGCCGACGGCGACATAGGCTTCATCGGGAATGCTGGACTTCACGCCCGCGCCCGACTGGACCATGACTTCGTGTTTGGCGGCCACCAGTTTCTTGACGGTTTCCGGAGTTGCCGCGACACGCGTTTCTCCATCCCGACTTTCGGCGGGAATACCTATCCTCATTCAAAGCTCCTGTTTTGTTGATTCTTACCCGAATCTTACACGACAAAATTTGAAACCCAATAACTTTACTAGGACATTACGGTAAGCAGGGAATCCGCTTGCGGCGGGGCTTTGCGCTGAAGAGTCTGGCGCGACGCGGTAAAATGTCGGATTCACGAGGTAATCAATGTCTGAAGTCTGGAAACCTTCGGTCACCGTCGCCGCCATCGTCGAACGGCAGGGCCGCTTCCTGATGGTCGAAGAGCAAAGCGGCGGCGCCATTCGCATCAACCAGCCGGCCGGGCACCTGGAGCCGGGCGAATCCTTGCTGGACGCGGTCGTGCGCGAAGCGCTGGAAGAGTCCGCGCGGGTCTTTGCGCCGACGGCGCTGGTGGGCGCCTATCTGTCGCGCAACGTATCGTCCTCGCGCGGCGGCATGAGCGTGACCTACCTGCGCTTCGCCTTCGCCGGCAGCGTGGGCGAGCCGCTGGATCGCGCACTCGATGAAGGCATCCTGCGCACCGTCTGGCTGACGCGCGACGAACTGGCGGCCTGTGCCGAACGCCACCGCAGCCCGCTGGTGCTGCGCTGCGTGGACGACTACCTGCGCGGCCAGCGGGCGCCGCTGGAACTGCTGCACGCCGATCCGAGCGCGATCGGCAGCCTGGCAGACCATGGACATTGATTCCCGCCACTTGCGAGCAATATCATCATGAGTAAGAAAAGAGTAGTCATCGGCATGTCGGGCGGCGTGGATTCGTCGGTTTCGGCATGGCTGCTGAAGCAGCAGGGTTATGAAGTCATCGGCCTGTTCATGAAGAACTGGGAAGATGACGACGATTCGGAATACTGCTCGACGCGCGAAGACTGGATCGACGCGGTCAGCGTGGCCGACGTGGTCGGCGTGGACATCGAGGCGGTCAACTTCGCCTCCGAATACAAGGATCGCGTGTTCGCCGAATTCCTGCGCGAATACCAGGCCGGCCGCACGCCCAACCCGGACGTGCTGTGCAATGCCGAGATCAAGTTCAAGGCCTTCCTCGACCACGCCATGAAACTGGGCGCCGACCTGATCGCCACCGGCCACTACGCGCGCGTGCGCCAGAACCAGGCCGGCAGCTTCGAACTGCTCAAGGCCGTCGACGCCAGCAAGGACCAGAGCTACTTCCTGCATCGTCTGAACCAGGAGCAGCTCTCGCGCACCGTGTTTCCGTTGGGTGAAATCCACAAGACCGAGGTGCGCAAGATCGCCGAGCAATTGCAGTTGCCCAATGCCAAAAAGAAAGACTCGACCGGCATCTGCTTCATCGGCGAGCGCCCTTTCCGCGAGTTCCTCAACCGCTACCTGTCGTACCAGCCCGGCCCGATCAAGACCGCCGACGGCGACACCGTAGGCGAGCACGTCGGCCTCTCCTTCTATACGCTGGGCCAGCGCAAGGGCATCGGCATCGGCGGCCTGAAGGCGCACCAGAATGCCGATGGCCACGGCGACGCCTGGTACGTGGCGCGCAAGGATGTGGCAAACAACACCTTATATATTGTGCAAGGCCACGACCATCCCTGGCTGCTGTCGCCCACGCTGTCGGCCGGCCAGGTCAGTTGGGTCGCCGGCAGCGCCCCGCAGCAGGAAGCGCTGTCGGCCAAGACGCGCTACCGCCAGGCCGACGTGCCCTGCGGCTTTTCCGCCGGCGCCGGGCAATTCTCGCTCAGCTTCGACACGCCGCAATGGGCGGTCACCCCCGGCCAATCCGCCGTGCTGTATGACGGCGACATCTGCCTGGGCGGCGGCATTATCGAAAGCGGCAACGCCACGCCCTGATACATTACTTAAAGCCAACAAAAACACGCCCCGCAGCGGAAACGCCAGCGGGGCGTTTCTTTTCAACAAGAAAATTCATCGGCATTGCCACAAGGAAATCTCCAGTCGATAAAAATAATCAATCTCATTGATAAAAGGACTTGCATTCTGGCCGCAAATGACAAATAATCTAAATAAGAATTGTTCGCATTTAATAGGAGGTGTTATGAGCCAACTGCACGAACAGGGCGTGGACCGTCGTAACAAGCCAAGCACGACTGCCAACGGTACTCCGATCACCCGCATCAAGAGCACGGACCTGTTCCGTCAGATGCGCGAACTGGAAATCGACCATGGCGGTCGAATTTACAAATTGCGCCTGACGCAATTGAACAAGCTGATTCTGACGGCGTAACGCCGTTGCAATCGAAGCGCAAGGTGGACAAACAAGCCAGCCAACGTTGAGGCCATTCTGACGTTCAGCCAGCAAAGCTAGCCAAGTGAGGAGAGTTTGATGGTTACCGACAAAATGAATTCTGCTTTCATGGAACCCAACGGTGCGCCGGCCCAGCCCGAACTTCTGGTATCAGCCGTCTTGCATCTGATGTCCCACTACACCGCCAACAACCATCAGGAAACCCAAAGCTGCGTCAAACTGGCGTCAGTCATTGAGCGTCACCTGAAAGCCCTGGCGGATTTGCCCAACCTGGCGCCAGTGCTGCGGGCGACTTGCCAGCAGCTCTCGGAACAATGGGGCAATGTCGTGGAACGTACGATGCCTCAGCCGGAAAAGTTCAAATTCTTCACGCGTATCGTCGCAGGAGCGCGATCCGCATAAGGCCTGATACAGCAGGCGGCAAGGCGTACAATGATCGTATGTGTTTGTAATAATGTTTCAGAAGGCAAGATTCACCAGGCAGTCGATGCAGGGCTGACATCCATGGCCGAGTTGCGCGCGCAATTCGGCGTTGGCACGTGCTGCGGCAAATGTCACTCTTGCGCCAAGCACGTCCTGCGCGAATGTCTCAACAATGCCTCCCAGACACATCAAAATGCGCGTCCCATCATGTTCCATGCATCGATGGCGGCGGCATAAGCCAAATTCATGAACGCAATTTCGCCACCTGTTATGAATAGCAGCTCCCCCAGCACATTGATGCGCCAGGCACGAAAAATCGGCCCGCTCGGGCTGATCATCCTTTTGCACATCGCCTTTTTCTGGGCCCTGCAAAGCGGCCTGGTCCACCAGGTCGCCAGCGCCATCCCCAAAGAAGTGATCGCCACCTTCATCGTCCCGGAAAAAGCGCCGGAACCGGCCCCGCCCAAGGCAGAGCCGACGCCGCCCAAGGTCGTCAAGACGGTCAAGAAAAACATCACCCCGCCACCACCGATACCGGTCACGCAAGCGCCGGCCCCGACCGCCATCACCGCGCCCCCGCAACCGCCGCAGCCGGCCGAACCTTCCCCCCCGGCAGCAGCAGCGCCCGCCCCGGCGCCGGCGGCGCCGCCCGGCCCCGTCTTGCCCAAGCAGATCACCTCCGGCATCGAATACATTGAGCCGCCGCGGGTGAATTACCCCGCCGTCTCCAAACGCATGGGCGAAGAAGGCGTGGTGCAGTTCAAGGTGACCGTCAATACCGGCGGCCGCGCCGAAAAGGTGGAAATCATCAAGTCTTCCGGCTATCCCCGGCTGGACGAGGAAGCGCGCCGCGCCGTCATGCGCGCCGTGTATAAGCCCTATATCGAGGA
Source organism: Herbaspirillum sp. SJZ106 (assembly GCF_006715495.1). Lineage (GTDB taxonomy): Bacteria > Pseudomonadota > Gammaproteobacteria > Burkholderiales > Burkholderiaceae_D > Herbaspirillum. The sequence continues at coordinate 577,631 of NZ_VFNI01000003.1, read as the reverse complement.
TGGCCGCGCCATCGTCGTTGCCACCACCGGCAGCATTGCCTTCAAACTCAATTCATAAACTCACAAACAGTAGCAAAGGAAGTCATCATGGAAGTTAGTCCGTACGGATTGGAAAGCCTTTGGGCTCAAGGAGATTTCGTGACCAAGGGCGTTGCCGTCCTGTTGGTGGCCATGTCGATCGCATCCTGGTACGTGATCGTCACCAAGGCGATCCAATTGCTGCGCCTGTCCAAGGCATCGGACGCCGCCGGCCATCAGTTCTGGGACACCACCAGCCTGCCCGAAGGCGTGGCCACGCTGGGCGAGGACAATCCGTTCGCCGATGTCGCCCGTGCCGGCGTCACCGCGATGAGCCACCACACCGCCCACAAGGGCCACCTGCACGACCAGCTGTCGGTCAGCGACTGGGTCACCCTGTCGCTGCGCCAGGCCATCGATGAAGCCTCCGGCAAGCTGCAGGCCGGCATGGCCGTGCTGGCGTCGGTCGGCTCGACCGCCCCGTTCGTCGGCCTGTTCGGCACCGTCTGGGGCATCTACCACGCGCTGGTGTCGATCGGCACCACCGGCCAGGCCAGCATCGACAAGGTCGCCGGCCCCGTCGGCGAAGCGCTGATCATGACCGCGCTGGGCCTGGCCGTGGCGATTCCCGCCACCTTCGGCTACAACGCCCTGGTGCGCGGCAACAAGACCATCATCGCCAAGTTGAACAAGTTCGGCTTCGACCTGCACGCCCTGTTCGTGACCGGTTCGCGCACCGCTTCGGAAGAATCGGAAAAAAACGGCGGTAAGGCCAAACTGTCCGCCGTCGGGAGAGCGTAATGGCCATGGGTTCCCTGTCCGATTCGGACGACGATTTCAACCCGGAGATCAACACCACGCCGCTGGTCGACGTGATGCTGGTGCTGCTGATCATCTTCATCATCACCATCCCGGTGATGAACCATGCGGTGAAGATCGACCTGCCCAAGGCCAGCAGCCAGCCGGATGAGGTCAAGCCGGAAAGCATCAACCTCTCCATCGACGCCAGCGGCGCAGTGTTCTGGAACGAAGAAAAGATCGACAGCAACCAGTTGGGCTTGCGTATCGCCGCCGCCGCCCAGAAGCAACCGCAACCCGAACTGCACCTGCGCGCCGAACGCACCACGCAATATGAAAAGGTGGCCCAGGTGATGTCCGCCGCGCAATCCGGCGGCCTGACCAAGATCGGTTTCGTCACGGAGCCGGACAAGAAGTAAACACGGCAGCAAGCGCAGAAACAAGCGCGACAAGTCGGCGATGCCCTGCAGCCTGGCCATCGCCGACACCAGGCAAAGCCTCCCTCGTGATGCGATGGAGGCTTTGTTTTTTCCCGCTCCGGGCGCATCGCGCCAACCCGGCGACCGGCGCTCTTCGCCTGCTTGCGCAAAGCAACGAAGAATTATGACAAGAATGATTCGCGCTAATTAATGATGAAGAAACAAAAGGCCTGCGCTATGATGCGTCCGTTCTTGCCGCCGCATGTCCTCGGCCCATTGGCCCGGCTCCTGTGTGCGGCTTCTTCATCTACCAACGAATTCAGAGGTTCCCATGAAAGGCGATCCAGCTGTCATCAAGTTGCTCAATGCGCAACTGACAAACGAGCTCACCGCAATCAATCAGTATTTCCTGCATGCCCGCATGTACAAGCACTGGGGCCTGGACAAGATCGGCGCCAAGGAATACGCCGAGTCGATCGGCGAAATGAAGCATGCCGACAAGCTGATCGACCGCATCCTGATGCTGGACGGCCTGCCCAACCTGCAGGCGCTGCACAAGCTGATGATCGGCGAGAACACCAAGGAAATGATCGAGTGCGACCTGAAGCTGGAAAAGGCTGCGCACAAGACCGTCAAGGAAGGCATCGCCACCTGCGAACAGCACGGCGACTATGTCTCCCGCGAACTGTTCCAGATGATCCTGGACGATACCGAAGAGCATATCGACTGGCTGGAAACCCAGCTGGACCTGATCGAGAAAGTCGGCATCCAGAATTACCTGCAAAGCCAGATGTCCCCGGCCAGCGAGTAAGCCTGACGGATGGCCTGCCATAAAAAAACGCGCTTCCAGAAGCGCGTTTTTTTACATCCATCGGCGCCTGCGCGCCGCTCCGGGTTCAGACCTGCGGCACCGTATCCCTGAATGACTGCCGTTCCGACAGCTTGTCGAACAGGCGGGCCAGCTCCGGATAGTCTTCGCGCCACGTCAGATCGGGGAAACGGAAAGCCAGCCAGCCCAAAGCGCAACCGACGGCGACGTCGGCCAGGCTGTAGTGGTTGCCGACGCAAAACGGCTTGTCCCCCAGGCCATCGGCCATCGCCTTGAGCGACGCCTCCACCTTGCTCCACTGGCGCTTGATCCATTCCGGGCTCTGCTGCTTGGTGGGGCGCTGGGTCTTTTCCAGGCGCACCAGCACTGCGGCATCCAGCAAGCCATCGGCCAGCGCTTCCCAGCACTTGATCTCGGCGCGCTCGCGGCCGTTGGTCGGCAAGAGCTTGCCGACCGGGGTCAGGGTATCGAGGTATTCGACGATCACGCGCGAATCGAACATGGCGCCGCCGTCGTCCATCAGCAGGCAAGGCACCTTGCCCAGCGGATTGCTTTGCTGGATGGTGGTCGATGCGCTCCAGACATCTTCCAGGATGAGTTCGTAATCGATTTTTTTCTCAGCCATTACGACGCGTACCTTGCGCACGAACGGACTGGCGTAAGAGCCAATGAGTTTCAGCATAGTCTTTAGTGTAATTATCCGCAGCGATTATAGCATTCGGACTTGGGCTCAAATTCAGGCGCCCGCCCCGGCCGGCCGGAAAGCAACAAGCCCGCAAAACTGGGGCCGGATAGCCGGCGGATGGTAAAATCCTGCCTTCAGGTGATTCCGGGATTGATGTCAGTCATATATCAAATTTCCGCCAATCTTCAGTCAACGCATCTCATCCGTTTTCCATCATGTCTCTCTCCGCTCTTTCGGCCCTGTCCCCACTGGACGGGCGCTATGCTTCCAAAACCGACAAACTGCGTCCCATCCTGTCCGAGGCAGGCTTCATGCACCATCGCGTGAAGGTCGAGATTGCCTGGCTGCAAGCCTTGTCGGAAGCCGGCTTTGCCGAAATCAAGCCGTTCCCGGCCGCGGCCAGCCGCTTGCTGGACAAGCTGGCGGCCGACTTCACCGAAGCCGATGCCGCCCGCATCAAGGAAATCGAAGCCGTCACCAACCACGACGTCAAGGCCGTGGAATACTGGCTCAAGGAAAAAGTGAAAGACGTGCCGGAACTGGTTGCGGCGTCCGAATTCATCCATTTCGCCTGCACCTCGGAAGACATCAACAACACCTCGCACGGCATGATGCTCAAGGCCGCGCGCGACAGCGTGATGCTGCCGGCCCTGCACGACGTGATCGCCAAGCTGACCGGACTGGCGCATGAACACGCGGCCGTCCCGATGCTCTCGCGCACCCACGGCCAGCCGGCCAGCCCGACCACCCTGGGCAAGGAAATCGCCAATGTCGTGGCGCGCCTGCAACGCGCCGCCAAGCGCATCGCCGCCGTCGAGATCCTGGGCAAGATGAATGGCGCCGTGGGCAACTACAATGCCCACCTGTCCGCCTATCCGCAGACCGACTGGGCCGCCTTCTCGAAGAACGTGATCGAGCAGCGCCTGGGCCTGACCTTCAACCCCTACACCATCCAGATCGAGCCGCACGACTACATGGCCGAGCTGTTCGATGCCGTCGCCCGCACCAACACCATCCTGCTGGACCTGAACCGTGATATCTGGGGCTACATCTCGCTGGGTTACTTCAAGCAGCGCACCAAGGCCGGCGAAATCGGTTCGTCGACCATGCCGCACAAGGTCAATCCGATCGACTTCGAAAACTCCGAAGGCAACCTGGGCATGGCCAACGCCGTACTCAAGCACTTGTCCGAAAAACTGCCGGTCTCGCGCTGGCAGCGCGACCTGACCGATTCGACCGTGCTGCGCAACATCGGCGTCGGCTTCGGTTACTCGCTGCTGGCCTATGACAGCTGCCTGCGCGGCCTGAACAAGCTGGAGGTCAACCCGGCGCGCCTGGCCGAAGACCTGGACGCCACCTGGGAAGTACTGGCCGAGCCGGTGCAGACCGTCATGCGCCGCTACGGCATCGAAAACCCGTATGAACAGTTGAAGGAACTGACCCGCGGCAAGGGCATTTCCAAGGAAGCGCTGCGCGACTTCATCAATGGCCTGGCCATCCCGCAGGAAGCCCGCGACCACCTGCTGGCCATGACCCCGGCCAACTACATCGGCAACGCGGTGGCCTTGGCCAAGCAGATCTGAGCCCCGGATCGCCTGCCGCCGGGCAGGCAATCCCCCCCGCCCCATGGCGTGCTTCCTGCACGCCATTTTTGTTTCCCCGCCCACGCCCTCCGCTCGCCGACAGGATTGCTCGCAAAACCGGATGGGTGAAATTCCATTTCAAGCAGTAATGGCCCCTTGCCAACCTCTTTATACTCACATACCGGCAAAAGAATGGCATGATGCAATGCACTGAGGAATTTGCCGCAGCGTCTCCATCGCGCAATTCCTGGCCTGGCTCCCTGCTGTGACGAAACCATTTCAGGCCACACCGTTCCAACCGCAACAACAAAATTCACACGCTATGGACCGCTACACCAAACCCGCCGTGCTGCTGCACTGGCTGATCGCCCTGCTGATCATCTCCGCCTTCGGCCTGGGACTGACCATGGTCGACATCCCCGGACTGACCCCGACCAAGCTCAAATACTTCTCCTGGCACAAATGGATAGGCGTCACCGTACTGGCCCTGGCCTGCCTGCGGCTGCTGTGGCGCCTCAGCAATAAAGCGCCCGCCTACCCGGCACATATGCCGCGCTGGCAGCAGAGCATGGCGCATTGGATGCATGTGGGCCTGTACGTACTCATGTTCGCCGTCCCGCTCTCCGGTTATTTCTACAGCCTGTCGGCCGGCGTGCCGGTGGTTTACCTGGGCATCGTGCCGCTGCCGGTGCTGATGGCGCCCAATCCGGAACTCAAGCCGCTGCTCAAGGACATGCACTATGCGCTGAACATGGTCCTGCTGGCGGCCTTCTGCCTGCATGTGCTGGCCGCGCTCAAGCACCAGTTCATCGACCGCGACAACCTCTTCCGGCGCATGCTGCCGTAAGCGGCCCGCCGGCATCTGCCGATTTGCCCCAAGCCCACTGTTTGTTTCAGTTCGTTTCAGTTTGTCTTTACCGGAACCCCCTATGACACTGCGAAGCTTCCTCTCCCCCTCCCTGATCGCCATCGGAACGATCGCGCTGGCCGCTTCGGCCCAGGCCGCGCCGCTCAAGGTCGATGCCGCCAAAAGCGCGGTCACCGCCACCTTCAAGCAACTGAACGTGCCGATTGACGCCAAGTTCAAGAAATTCACCGCCGCCATCGATTTCGATCCGGCCAAGCCTGCCGAAGGCCGTGCCAGCGTTGACATCGACATTGCCAGCTTCGACCTGGGCGCCGCCGAATACAACCAGGAAGTGCAGAAGAAGGAATGGTTCAACGCGGCCCAATTTCCCAAGGCCACGTTCGTGGCAAGCTCGATCAAGCCCAGCGCCGGCGCACCGGCCGGCACCCGATTCGATGTCGCCGGCAAGCTGACCATCAAGGGCAAAAGCACCGATGTCAGCTTCCCGCTGGCGGTAAAGAAAGAAGGCAATGCCCAAGTCTTCGACGGCACGCTGCCGATCAAGCGCCTGACCTACAACATCGGCGAAGGCGAATGGAAAGATACCGGCATGGTGGCCGATGAAGTGAGCATCAAGTTCCATATCGTCGCCACGCCATAACCCGCCTCGCCGGCAGAACACATCAGAAGAACCGCGCCATCCACGCAACAGTCCGCGCCCGCCAGACGCATCGCGTTTGAAGCGCCAACATTACCTACAAGGAACCGATACATGAAACTGAACCACGCCCTCCTCGCCCTGATCGCCGCCGGCACCGTCGGCTCCGCCTTCGCCGCCGACACCTACACCATCGATCCGAACCACACCTATCCCAGCTTCGAAGCCGACCACATGGGCGTGTCGTTCTGGCGCGGCAAATTCACCAAGACCAGCGGCACCGTGAACCTCGACCGCGCCGCCAAGACCGGCACCATGGAAATTACCGTCGACACTTCCTCGATCGACTTCGGCCATGCCAAGATGAACGAGCATGCCAAGGGCGCCGAGATATTCGACGTGGCCAAGTACCCGACCGCCGTCTACAAGGGCACCGCCATCAAGTTCGACGGCGACAAGCCGGTATCGGTCGAAGGCACGCTGACCCTGCATGGCGTGACCAAGCCGCTGACGCTGGCCATCAACAAGTTCAACTGCATCCAGCACCCGATGCTCAAGCGCGAAGTCTGCGGCGGCGATGCCTCGGCCAGCTTCAACCGCGCCGACTTCGGCATCGACTACGGCGCGAAATACGGCTTCTCCATGGAAACCAAGCTGGCCATCCAGGTCGAGGCGATCAAGAGCAACTGATCAGCATCGGGCCTGCCCCCATAGAAAGCCGATGCCTTGCGCATCGGCTTTTTTACGTCCCCGGCACATGTGCAATCCTTGCAATGGATCATTGAGCCAATGGCCAGGATGTCGCACAATGGCTCGCATTCGCCGTTTTGCATCTCTGCAGAACTTTTTAAAACGCGCTAATCTAGCGCTGTTCCAAAAGGATCAAGTAGCATGTCGATAGCAGACCTACGTAAAGACTACAGCCGCGCCAGTTTGTCCGAACTCGAAGTCGCCGCCGACCCAGTTGACCAATTTGCAATCTGGTTCGACGAAGCGACCAAAGCACAGATCCCCGAACCCAACGCAATGAGCGTTGCCACCGTCGGGCCCGATGGAAGACCGTCTTCGCGCATCGTATTGATCAAGCAATTTGATCAACATGGCTTTACCTGGTTTACCAACTACGACAGCCGCAAGGGAAAGGAAGCCCAGGCCAATCCGTACGTTGCCTTGCTGTTCCACTGGGTCGAACTTGAACGCCAGGTTCGCATCGAAGGGAAGCTGGAACGCGTCAGCCAGGAAGAAAGCGACGCGTACTTCTCCAGCCGCCCCCTGGCCAGCCAATTGGGAGCCATCGCTTCCCGGCAGAGCCAGGCAGTCGCAGATCGCGACACGCTGGAACAGCAATACGAAACGACGAAACGGCAATACGGCGACCATCCGGTTCGCCCCGCCCATTGGGGTGGCTACCGGGTCATCCCTGATCGCATTGAATTCTGGCAAGGCCGGCCCTCGCGCCTGCATGATCGTGTGCTCTACACCCGAACAGACAGCGGCGAATGGCAGCGGCAGCGCCTGCAGCCCTGATCGCTGCCTGACCGGGGCTGCAGAACCCGTTTCACAATGAAACGGGTTCTTAAGCATTCACGTCACTACGCGGAGGAAAATCGTGTTTTGGGAAAAGAAGCTTGACGCCTGGGTAGAGAATGTCCGCAACGCATCGGCCCTGCCGCTGCGGCTGGTGTTGTGGAACGGCCAGCAATACGACTTCAGCCAGGGAGCCCCCGAGGTCACGCTGAAAGTGCCCCAGGCATCGGCCATCACCTCGCTGCTCAACCCTTCCCTCGCCAACCTGGGCGAAGCCTATGTCGAGGGCAAGATCGAGGTCGAGGGCGCGGTCAAGAGCATCATCAACGTCGCCAACGCGCTGGCGTCCAACACGCTCAAGGCTGAAGGCAAGCTGGGGCGCATGGTGCGCAGCGTGACCCACACCAAGAAGAAGGATGCCGAGGCGATCCAGTACCACTACGACGTCTCCAACGACTTCTACCAGTTGTTCCTCGATGAGCGCATGGTGTATTCCTGCGCCTACTTCGAAAACGGCGACGAGGATCTCGCCACCGCCCAGGTCAAGAAAATCGACCATATCCTGAACAAGATCCAGCTCAAACCCGGCCAGACCCTGCTCGACATCGGCTGCGGCTGGGGCGCGCTGGTGATCCGGGCGGCGCAGAAATTCGGCGCAAAATGCGTGGGCATCACCCTGTCGCAGAACCAATACGCGCTGGCCAGGGAACGCGTCGAACGCGCCGGCCTCGCCGACCAGGTCGAAATCCGCCTGCAGGACTACCGCGACGTCACCGGCGTCTTCGACCGCATCACCAGCGTGGGCATGTTCGAACACGTCGGCATCAAGAACCTGCCGCTCTATTTCGGACAGATCAACAATCTGCTGGCTGACGGCGGCATGGCGATGAATCACGGCATCACCACCACCGACATCGACAATGGCGAATCGCCTTACGGCGCCGGTGAATTCATCGACAAGTACGTGTTCCCGGCGGGCGAACTGCCGCACCTCAGCGCGGTCTTGAAGGCCATGCAGGAAGGCGGCCTGGAAGCGTTCGATGTGGAAAACCTGCGCCGCCACTACGCCAGGACCTGCAGCATGTGGGCCGACAATTTCGAAGCCAACACCGACGCCATCCGCAAAGTCACCGACGAGAAGCGCTACCGCATCTGGCGCGTCTATCTGGCCGGCAGCGCCTACGGTTTCGAGCGCGACTGGATCTCGCTGTACCAGGTCGTTTGCACCAAGGCCAATACCAGCGCGCAAGGCTTGCCCTGGTCACGCAACTACATCTACGGCAAATGAGGAAGCCGTAGCCCTCCCCTTTTTCGGCCCGGCGCCGATAGGCGCAGGCGGCTCAAACGACTCAAGCAGCTCAAGGCGCAAATAAAAGCGGGCGTACGGCTCACGCCATACGCCCGCGTCCGCGAGAGCCGTTTTCCTTATTCAGGCTTGCTCTTGCCTGCGAATACCTCGCGCAATTTCGCCAACTTGGGCGCCACCACAAAAGCGCAATACCCCTGGAAGGGGTGCTGCTGGAAATAGTTCTGGTGGTAATCCTCGGCCTTGTAGTAGGGCTGCGCCGGACTCAGCTCGGTGACGATGGGCGCGTCCCATACCAGCGCCATCTCGGCAATGATGTGCTTGGCGGTATCGCGCTGGAGCTCGTTCTGGTAGTAGATGACCGAACGGTATTGGGTGCCGATGTCGTTGCCCTGGCGGTTCAATGTGGTCGGGTCGTGGATGGTAAAGAATATTTCCAGGATTTCCCGGTAGCTGATGGTTTGCGGATCGAAACTCAGTTTCACCACTTCCGCATGGCCGGTCTGGCCAGCGCAAACCTGCTCATAATTGGGATTGACGACCGTCCCTCCCGTATAGCCGGACTCCACCGCATCGATGCCCTTGACCTGCTGGTAGACCGCCTCCAGGCACCAGAAACAACCGCCGCCCAGCACTGCGATTTCGCTAGCCATACAAACCTCCCTGTTCTTGATTGCCATTGCATCAGTTAAAACTCTAACGCAAAACGGTAGCAACCGTGCATTTTGTTGATGCACGCCAATATCGGAGCGGCCACGTATTCGCGCCAGCCTGCGGCAGGACCGGCCGCGATCCGTTATCATGCGCATGTCCGGCTTGCGCACTTACCAGGCGCCGCCCTTTCGAATCAAACCCCATACTTTCGATGCACACACGCTTCCCGCGCGCCGAGTCGCGCGAATTCGACGCCGCCCATTTCCGCCAGGCCCTGTCCCAATTCGCCACCGGCGTCACCGTGATCACTACGCGCCTGGCCGATGGCAGCCTGCTCGGCCTGACCGCCAGCTCCTTCAATTCGGTCTCGCTCGATCCGCCGCTGGTGCTGTGGAGCCTGGGGACAAAGGCCAATAGCCTGCCGGTTTTCTCGGGCAATTCGCATTACGTCATCAACATCCTGGGCGCCGACCAGGCGCATGTGGCGCAGCAGTTCGCCAGCAAGAAGGAAGACCGCTTCGAAGGCATCTCCTATTCACTCTCGCGCACCGGCCAGCCCGTGCTCGACGGCGTGTCCGCCTGGTTCGAATGCCATAACCGCAGCCAGTATCCTGAGGGCGACCATGTGATCTTCGTCGGCGAGGTCGAACACTGCGAGGTCCATCCGCAGGCGGCCTTGGTATTCCACAATGGGGGCTTCATCAAAACCGGGAAAATCTGACCCGCCCGACATGCTGCCTCGGCCTCGATGGCGCAGGCACGGCATAAAAAAAGCGCCCGAGGGCGCTTTTTCATTCAGCTCCGGCTAAATCAGAACTTGTAGCCGACAGACAGGAAGCTCACGATCGGGTTGATCGTCAGGCTGGTGCTGGAGTGCGTGGTGCCGCCTGCGGCCGCCGGCAGTTCAGTAGTGATATCAGCATTGGTCTTGAGCGGCAGGTAAGAAACCGAGAAAGACACCGACCAGTTCTTGTCGAAATTATAGGCCGCGCCGATGTTGAACACAGGCGCCCATGACGAACTCAGGTTGGCGCTGGACTTGGCCGTAGTGACGGCCCCGCCGCTGTACTTGCTCGAGATGGTCCGCTGGAAACCTTGGCTCAGTTCGATATTGTCATACCAGATATAACTCACACCGGCGCCGACGAATGGACGGAATTTGCTGTTGCCATCGCCGAAGTACCACTTGGCCACGATCGCCGGACTCCATTGCTTGGCCTTGCCGATCTCGCCAACGCCTGCCAGCGAGCCTGTGCCGTTCAGCTTGAAGGTCGGAGGAATGCCGAGGTCGGTCGTCAATGCGAAGTTATCGGTGAAAAAGTGGGTGAAAGCAAAACCGAGCGTATCGGCATTGGTGATCGTCGCTCCTGAACCTGGAATCGGACCGGCGCCCGGCCCATCGTTCTTGCGCAGAGTTTCGCTGGAATCCTGCGGCATCAGGTGAAACCACCCCAAGTTCACGATATTGCTGCCGGCGGTCTGCGCCATGGCCGGAGCAGCGAATGCCGCCATCACGGACAATGCGGCGATTTTGGGCAAAAGGGAAAATTGTTTCTGCATTTCTGTCTCCAAGAATTGAGGGCTGTGCCCAGATTTTTTATTCCCGCCGGCTGGTGTCGGCAGGTGGTTTCTCAACGGTTAATTTGCCGTTTTTGATTTTTTGCATCACTCAGGGCGACTGATACTTCCCCCGATATTTACATCTGCCAAACAAAAAGAACGTGCGTGCTATTCTTTGAAGATACTATGCCAGCTTTGTGACAATTTGTATAGACGATGTCGGCCGTTGTCTTGTTTTGACAACCAGCAACTGACCCGCAGGTCAGTACCAGCAACGACGGCAGAGCTTCAGGGGAAGGAAAGGCGGCGCTCAGGCGCCGGTCAGACGCGACAGGATGCCGATGGAATCGAAGGCGGCGCGGCGCAAACGGTCGTTAACGCCTTGCCACTGGCTCGTCACGGGGAGGGCCTCGACGACGATGATGTCGGCGCCGGCGTGGTCCATGTCGCGCAAGGCGGCATAGATGTCATGCGCATAGGCGCCTGCGTCTTGCGGCATGCGCCGCGCGGCAAACACCTGGGACGCTTGCGGCAGGCGATGGATCAATGCCGCCGTCTTGTTCTGCGCATGCAGCTTGGCAAGCACTTGCGGCAGTTCTTCCGGGTTGACCTGCACTACCGGCGTATGCGGCGCATAGTGCGCATCCAGCGTGCCAGACGCGCGCGGCGCGGCGGCATCCGGCGCGGCGGGCGCGGCGCCCAGCACTGCGGCAATCTGCTCGGCGCTGATCTGGCCCGGGCGCAACAGCACCGGTCCGTGGGTATCGATACGGCTGAGGTCGACGATAGTCGACTCGATGCCGACCTCGCTTTGGCCGCCATCGAGCACGTAATCGACCAGGCTGTCTTCATCGCCGCCAAACTCTTCGCGCACATGCTCGGCGGTGGTGGGGCTGACGTGTCCGAATTTGTTGGCCGACGGGCCGGCGATGCCGCCCTTGCCGCCGCGGAATTCGCGCAGCAAGGCCTGCGCCACCGGGTGCGACGGGCAACGCAAGCCGACCGAATCCTGGCCGCCGGCAACGGCGTCGGGAATGTGCGAGGCACGCTTCAAGATCAAGGTCAGCGGCCCCGGCCAGAAAGAGGCGATCAGACGGCGCGCCTCTACCGGCACCGACGCCGCCCAGTAGCCGATGTCGGCCTCGGGCGCCACGTGCACGATCACCGGATGGTTGGCCGGACGCCCCTTGGCGGCATAGATCGCCGCGATGGCGGCCGGATTCTCGGCATCGCCGCCGAGGCCGTAGACCGTCTCGGTCGGGAAAGCCACCAGCTTGCCCTGCTCCAGCTTGCGCGCAGCCAACATCACTGCGGCCGCATCGATCTGCAGCGTAGTGGGATTGTGCTTGTCGTCGCCCATGCTCGGTTCCTGCTGGCTCAAGGCGCGATGCCGAGGATGGCGCAAGCGGCAGCAAGCTGCTTCTGCGCCTCTTCAATGGTGGCGCCGGTGAAGGTCACATGGCCCATCTTGCGGCCGCGGCGCGCCTCGGCCTTGCCATACAAATGCAGATGGGCGCCGGGCAATGCCAGCACTTGCTCCCATGCCGGTTCGCGCACGTTCTCGCCGTCGTACCAGACATCCCCCAGGATGTTCAGCATCACCGCCGGCGAATGCTGTCGTGTGTCGCCCAGCGGCAGGCGGGCCATGGCGCGCGCCTGCTGTTCGAACTGGCTTGTGACGCAGGCATCGATGGTGTAATGGCCGCTGTTATGCGGACGCGGCGCCATTTCATTGACCACCAGAGAACCGTCCTGCAGCACGAAGAACTCGATGCACAGCACGCCGACGTAATGCATGCCTTCGATGATCTGCAAGGCCGCCTGCTGGGCGCGCGCGGCAGCGTCTTGCCCGATGTTGGGCCCGGGCACGGTCGTGGTGAACAGGATGCCGTCGCGATGCACGTTCTCAGCGATCGGATAGACCACGGCCTGGCCGTCGTCCCCGCGCGCCACCAGCACCGAGACCTCATAGGCCAGCGGCAGCATCTTTTCCAGCACGCAGGTCACGCCCTTCATGTCGGCGAAGGCGGCGCGCACTTCATCCAGCGTGCGCACGCGCGCCTGGCCCTTGCCGTCGTAGCCCATGCGGGCGGTCTTCAGGATGCCCGGCAGCAGGTCTTCGCCGATGGCGGCGATGTCAGCCTCGGAAGCGATCACGCGATGCGGCGCCGGCAATACGCCGGAACGGCTGCCGCACTCGGTGAAGAAGGCTTTCTCGGCGGTACGGTCCTGGGCGATCGAAACCCCGCTGGCGGCAGGCGCGACGAAAGTCTGGCCGGCCAGGGCCGCCAGGCTGTGCGCCGAGACGTTCTCGAATTCGGTAGTAACCGCGGCGCACAGGCTTCCCAACTCGGCCAGGGCGCGGGCGTCGTCATAAGGTGCGGCCAGCAGGCGGTCGGCCACCTGGCCGGCCGGGCAATCGGCATCGGCTTCCAGTACGGCGACCTTGAAGCCCATGCTCTGTGCGGCATGGGCGAACATCCGGCCCAGCTGGCCGCCGCCCATCACGCCCAGCCAGGTGGCAGGCGTGGTCGAGGGAACGGCGGGCCGGGCTTGTTTCGGGGACTGCGTGGTCATACGGGCAGTTTCATGTCGAGGGCGACTTGCGTCTGGGTCTTGCGGAAGGCCTCCAGCTTGGCGGCCAGCGCATCGTCGGTGGTCGCCAGGATCGCGATGGCCGACAGCGCCGCATTGGCGGCGCCGGCTTCGCCGATGGCATAGGTCGCCACCGGAATGCCTTTGGGCATCTGCACGATGGACAGCAGCGAATCCTCACCGCGCAGGTACTTGGACGGCACCGGCACGCCCAGCACCGGCACGATGGTCTTGGCCGCCACCATGCCCGGCAGGTGGGCGGCGCCGCCGGCGCCGGCGATGATGGCGCGCAGGCCGCGCGCGCGCGCGGTCTCGGCGTAGTCGAACATCTGGTCCGGCATGCGGTGCGCGGAAATCACCTGCGCCTCGAACGGCACATCGAAATCCTTGAGGATGGCCACGGCGTTCTGCATCACATCCCAGTCCGAGGAGGAACCCATGATGACGCCGACCAGCGGCTTGACGACGTTGCTCATGGCTCAGTCCTTCAGCGTGTTGCCGGTCAGGCGTTCCAGCGCTTCGCGGTACTTGGCGCCGGTCTTCTCGATCACGTCGGCCGGCAGCGGCGGCGCCGGCGGGGTCTTCTGCCAGCCGTCCACGGTTTCCAGGTAATCGCGCACGAACTGCTTGTCGAACGACGGCGGCGAGATGCCGACCCGGTAGCTGTCAGCCGGCCAGAAGCGCGAGGAGTCGGCGGTCAGCACTTCGTCCATCAGGTGCAGTACGCCGTTGTCGTCCAGGCCGAACTCGAACTTGGTGTCGGCGATGATGATGCCGCGGGTGGCGGCATAATCGGCAGCGGTCACATACAACTTGATCGCGATGTCGCGGATCTTGCTGGCCAGTTCGGCGCCGATGCGCTGTTCGGTTTCTTCGAAGCTGATGTTCTCGTCGTGCTCGCCGAGGTCGGCCTTGGCGGCCGGGGTGAAGATCGGCTGCTCCAGCTTGGAGGCCTGCTGCAGGCCGGCCGGCAGCTTGATGCCGCAGATCGCGCCGGTGGCCTGGTAATCCTTCCAGCCCGAACCGATGATGTAGCCGCGCACCACGGCTTCCACCAGGATCGGCTTCAGGCGCTTGGCCACCACGGCGCGTCCGCGCACCTGCTCCACTTCGCCGGGCGCCACCACCGATTCCGGATCGACGCCGGTCAGGTGGTTGGGCACGATATGGCCCAGCTTCTCGAACCAGAAGTCGCTCATCTGGTTCAGCACTTTGCCCTTGCCCGGGATCGGCTCGTTCATGACGACATCGAAGGCCGACAGGCGATCGGTGGTCACGATCAGCAACTTGTCGTCGCCGACGGCGTAGTTTTCGCGGACCTTGCCGGTGCCCAGGAGAGGCAGGGAAGTGATCGAGGATTTGTACAGACTGCTCATGGTGGTATTTTCGTAAAGTCAAAAACCGGGACCGCTGTGAACGGATCCCGGTTGGTTAGTGCGCGTGCGTCGAATGACTGAAATTACTGAACGATTTGCGCCAATTCGCCCTTCTTGTACTTCTCTGCCATCTTCTCCAGCGGCAGCGCCTTGATCTTGCCGGCCTGGCCTTCGCAGCCGAACGACAGGTAGCGCGCCTTGCAGACCAGCTTGGCCGCTTCGCGCGCCGGCTTCAGGTAGTCGCGCGGATCGAACTTGGACGGGTTCTCGAACAGGTAGCGGCGGATCGCGCCGGTCATCGCCAGGCGGATGTCGGTGTCGATGTTGATCTTGCGCACGCCGTGCTTGATGCCTTCCTGGATCTCTTCGACCGGCACGCCGTAGGTTTCCTTCATGTCGCCGCCGAATTCGCGGATCTCGGCCAGCAGTTCCTGCGGCACCGAGGAGGAGCCGTGCATCACCAGGTGGGTGTTGGGAATGCGGGCGTGGATTTCCTTGATGCGGTCGATGGCCAGGATGTCGCCGGTCGGCTTGCGCGAGAACTTGTAGGCGCCGTGCGAGGTGCCGATGGCGATAGCCAGCGCATCGCACTGGGTCTGCTTGACGAAGTCGGCGGCCTGGTTGACGTCGGTCAGCAGTTGCTCGCGGGTCATCTTGCCGTCGGCGCCATGGCCGTCTTCCTTGTCGCCCATCATGGTTTCCAGCGAACCCAGCACGCCCAGTTCGGCTTCCACGGTCACGCCGATGGCGTGCGAAAACTCGACCACCTTGCGCGAGACTTCGATGTTGTATTCATAGCTGGCCACCGACTTGCCGTCTTCCATCAGCGAGCCGTCCATCATCACCGACGAGAAACCCGACTTGATCGCGGCCATGCACACCGCCGGCGACTGGCCGTGGTCCTGGTGCATGACGACCGGGATGTGCGGATAGGCTTCCACCGCCGCCGAGATCAGGTGGCGCAGGAAAGCTTCGCCGGCATACTTGCGGGCGCCCGCCGAGGCTTGCATGATGACCGGCGCGCCGACTTCATCGGCAGCCTGCATGATGGCGGTAACTTGCTCCAGGTTGTTGACGTTGAACGCTGGCAGGCCGTAACCGTTTTCGGCGGCGTGGTCCAGCAATTGGCGCATGGATACGAGAGGCATGATAAGAACTCCAGAACGATAAAAAATCAGTACTCGCCAACCCGCAGGATCTTCAGGGCGTTGGTGCCGCCGACCTGGCCGATCGGCTCGCCCCAGGTCACGACGATCAGGTCGCCCTTCTGCACGACGCCTTGCGCCAGCAGCAGGTCCTGCACACCCTTCAAGACCACTTCGGTGTCGGTCGACTGGGCCAGTTCGAAGGTGCGCACATTGCGGAACAGCGCCGCCTTCTGGCGGGTGGCCACATTGGGCGTGATGGCAAAAATGGGAATATCGATATTGTGCCGGCTCATCCACAGCGCGGTCGAGCCCGACTCGGTCAGCGCGGCGATGGCCTTGACGCGCAGATGGTGCGCGGTAAACAGCGCGCCGTAGGCGATCGACTGGTCGATGCGGGTGAAACGCAGATTGAGGAAATCGGCATCCAGGCGCACATCTTCGGAGCGCTCGGCTTCCAGGCAGATGGCCGACATGGCTTCCACGGTTTCCACCGGATACTTGCCGGAGGCGGTCTCGGCCGAAGTCATCACGGCATCGGTACCATCCAGCACCGCGTTGGCGACGTCGGACACTTCCGCGCGCGTGGGCACGGCGTTGACGATCATCGACTCCATCATCTGGGTCGCGGTGATGGTCAGCTTGTTGGACGCGCGCGCCATCTTGATCATGCGCTTTTGCAGGCCCGGCACGGCGGCATTGCCGACTTCGACGGCCAGGTCGCCGCGCGCCACCATGATGCCGTCGGAGGCGTCGAGGATCTCCTGCAGCAGCGGGATCGCTTCGGCGCGCTCGATCTTGGCGATCATCATCGGCTTGTGGCCGAACGGCTCGGCCGCAACGTTGGCCAACTGGCGCGCCATTTCCATGTCGGTGGCGTTCTTGGGGAAGGAGACGGCGACATAATCGGCCTGGAAGCTCATCGCGGTCTTGATGTCGTCCATGTCCTTGGCGGTCAGCGCCGGCGCGGACAGGCCGCCGCCCTGGCGGTTGATGCCCTTGTTGTTGGACAGTTCGCCGCCGATCTTGACCTCGGTGTGGATCTCGTTGCCGATCACGCGCTCGACGGTCAACACGATCAGGCCGTCATTCAACAACAGTACGTCCTCGCCCTTGAGGTCGCGCGGCAATGCCTTGTAGTCCAGCCCCACGCGCTCCTGGTTACCCAGCTGGCAATCGGCGTCGAGGATGAACTTGTCGCCGTTGGCCAGCATGATCTTGCCATTCTCGAACTTCCCGACGCGGATCTTGGGCCCTTGCAGGTCGGCCATGATGGCGACCTTCTTGTTGCATGCATCCGCCACTTCGCGCACCAGCGTGGCGCGGTCGATGTGATCCTGCGGCTTGCCGTGCGAGAAGTTCAGGCGCACGACATCGACGCCCGCACGGATCATGCGGGTCAGGGTTTCACGGTCGCTGGACGCTGGGCCGATGGTTGCGACGATTTTTGTTGCTCTGGACATGAGGACTTTCTGGTTTCGACTTAGTGAAGAAGCCCGCCAGATCCCGGTAGAGGCATCGGGACCTGGCGGATGGCTTCCTGCCCCGGGATGCGCGTCTCCGGCGCACCCGCTGGTTGATGACTATTGCGCGCGCTGCAGCAGGATGTCGACGGCCGGCAGCGGCTTGCCTTCCAGGAATTCCAGGAAAGCGCCGCCGCCGGTCGAGATGTAGCCGACCTTGTCGGCAATGTTGTACTTGGCGATCGCAGCCAGGGTGTCGCCGCCGCCGGCGATCGAGAAGCCCTTGGAGGCGGCGATCGCGCGCGCCAGCGCTTCGGTGCCCTTGCCGAACTGGTCGAACTCGAACACGCCTACCGGGCCGTTCCAGACGATGGTGCCGGCACTGCCGAGCTGCTCGGCCAACAGCGCCGCGGTTTTCGGGCCGATGTCGAAAATCATGTCGTCGTCGGCCACATCCTGCGCATCCTTGACGGTCGCCACGGCGGTCGGCGAAAACTCCTTGCCGCATACCACGTCGACCGGGATCGGCACCGAAGCGCCGCGCTTGGCCATCATGTCGATGATGGCGCGGGCGTCGCCCACCAGATCCGGTTCGGCCAGCGACTTGCCGATCTTCAGGCCGGCGGCCAGCATGAAGGTGTTGGCGATGCCGCCGCCGACGATCAGGTTGTCGACCTTTTCGGCCAGGGTCTTGAGGATGGTCAGCTTGGTCGACACCTTGGAACCGGCCACGATCGCCACCAGCGGGCGGGCCGGCTGGTTCAGCGCCTTGCCCAGCGCATCCAGCTCGGCCGCCAGCAACGGGCCGGCACAGGCTACCGGCGCGAACTTGGCCACGCCATGGGTGGTGGCTTCGGCGCGATGGGCGGTGCCAAAGGCGTCATTGACATAGATGTCGCACAGCTTGGCGATCTTTTGCGCCAGTTCGTCGCTGTTCTTCTTCTCGCCCTTGTTCAAACGGCAATTTTCCAGCAGCACCACCTGGCCCGGCGCCACATCGACGCCGTCAACCCAATTGGAAACCAGCTTGACCTCGACACCCAGCAGCTCGGACAAGCGCCTGGCGACCGGCGCCAGCGAATCTTCCGGCTTGAATTCGCCTTCCACCGGACGCCCCAGATGGGACGTGACCATCACCGCGGCGCCGGCCTTTTGTGCATCGCGAATGGCCGGGACCGAAGCGCGGATGCGCGTGTCTTCGGTGATATTGCCGGCATCATCCTGCGGCACGTTGAGATCGGCGCGGATGAAGACGCGTTTTCCTTGCAACTGGTTGGCAGAAATCAGGTCGCTCAGTCGGTTGAATTTCATAGGTCCAAATTCGAAGGTGGGGGCGAAAAATGCAGTATTTTACTCCAGCCTGCCTGCTTCCAGACGGTTTCTGGGGATCGTTCGGGCGGTAATTCGCCCTGCGCTGCCTGCAGGCAGGCTATGGTGCGGAAGAGCTCAGGTTTACAGACTGGCAACCACTCACAATATCAATCTCAATATTGTAAAGAGTGCCATTCCTGCCACAATAGTTCCCAGCAGATGCCGCGTTGCAATGAAGAAAATCGCGCCGCCGATGCCTGCCAGCAGCTTGGGATTGGCCAGGCTGACGTCGACGATGCCTTCGGCCGCCACCAGGTCGGGAATGACAATGGCCGCCATTGCCGCCGCCGGCGCGTAGCTCAAGGCATGCTTGAGCCGGGGCGGCAGCTTGACGGCGTGGCCGAACAGAAAGAAACCGCTGCGGGTGATCAGCGTGGACAATGTCATGAGGGCGATGGCCGCCCAGATATACCAGTCGCTCATGTGGCTGTTGCCCCGTCTTCATCATCCTTGTCGCGCATCGGCAGGAACTTGTCCACCGCCAGCGCCGCCGCCATGCCCAGGACCATCGCCGCCAGCAACCCCAGGCGATAGGGAAAATGCAGCGCCAGCACCGCCACGGCGCCCGACACCACCACGCCGGCCAGCGCGGGCAGGTTGTTGGTCATCGGGATCATGATGGCAATCAGCGCCAGCGTGCCGGCAAAGCCGATGTTCCAGCTTTCCGGAATCTGGCTGGCCAGCAGGATGCCGATGGTCGCGCCCAGTTGCCATGCCACCCAGCCGGGATAGCAGATGGCCGCGAAGAAGCCGATCTTGCCGGCCGGCTGGCCCACGGTGTGGTGAGGGAAGCGCTGCGGAAAAAATGCCATCGAGATATCGCCGTTGAAAAAGCCGTACCAGACCCGGCGGTACCAGGGCAAATGCTCGAAATGCGGGGCCACGGCGGCGGAGAAGATGACGAAGCGCAAATTGACGATCATCGCCGTGAAAAACACCACCAGCAGCGGCGTGCCCACCGCCAGCAGCGGCAGCACCGCGAACTGCGCCGAACCGGCATACACCAGCAGGCTCATGCCCAGCGACTGGAAAATACTCATGCCCGACTTGACCATGGCCATGCCCGACACGATCCCCCAGGCGAACACCGCCGGTATGGTCGAGGCACTGGCCCGCCAGCCTTCCTGAAACGCTTCTCTTTCGACGCGGCGCGCCTCCGGCAGCGCGGCGCTGTCCGATGGCGCGGCGGCGCCCGTCTCCTTCTGCATTGTTATTTCCGCTTTGCGCTTGATGAAATGGGTGGCCGTGTAGTTTGCCTCACAGCATTTTTACCCAAGCCAGTCATTCTACAGATGAAAGTTTTTGCTCGCTTGAATCCGCTAAAATGGAGCTCTTTCGTTCCGTTTTCCGATTATTCCCCGAGGAGACATCCATCATGTCCATGGCAGACCGCGACGGCAAAATCTGGAAGGATGGCGAGCTGGTCGACTGGCGCGACGCCACCATCCACGTGCTCACCCACACCCTGCATTACGGCATGGGCGTGTTCGAAGGCGTGCGCGCTTACAAGACAGCGCAAGGCACGGCGATTTTCCGCCTCAAGGAACACACGCAACGCCTGTTCAACTCGGCCAAGATCTTCCAGATGGAAGTGCCGTTCGACCAGGAAACCATCTATGAAGCGCAGCGCCAGGTAGTGCGCGAGAACCAGCTGGAGTCCTGCTATATCCGCCCGCTGGTGTGGATCGGTTCGGAAAAACTGGGGGTGTCCGCCAAGGGCAACAAGATCCATGTCGCCATCGCCGCCTGGCCCTGGGGCGCCTACCTGGGCGAAGACGGCATCGCCAAAGGCATCCGCGTGAAGACCTCGTCGTTCTCGCGCCACCACGTCAATGTGTCGCTGGTGCGCGCCAAGGCCTGCGGCTACTACATCAACTCCATCCTGGCCAACCAGGAAGCGCTGGCCGACGGCTACGACGAAGCGCTGCTGCTGGACACCGACGGCTACGTTTCGGAAGGCTCCGGCGAGAACGTCTTCATCGTCAAGAACGGCCGCGTGTACACGCCCGACCTGGCCTCCTGCCTGGACGGCATCACCCGCGACGCGGTGCTGACCATGGCGCGCGACCTCGGCATCGAGGTCATCGAAAAACGCATCACGCGCGACGAGATGTACTGCGCCGACGAAGCCTTCTTCACCGGCACCGCCGCCGAGATCACGCCGATCCGCGAACTGGACCGCCGCACCATCGGCAACGGCGCGCGCGGCCCCATCACCGAGAAACTGCAGTCGCTGTTCTTCGACGTGGTCGCGGGCAAGGCGCCGCAATATGCGCACTGGCTGACGCTGGTGTAAGCCATCAGGATTCATTCACCGCATCAACGTTTCAACGCTCAAACAGCATCACCTACGGAGAAAAACATGAGCCAAGCTCAAGCATCCCAGGCAGTCGTCCAACTCGAAGGCAAGGACCTGCCGGCCCACTGCCCCAACCCCAACATGACCAGCTGGTCCTCGCACCCGCGCGTGTTCCTGGAACTGGACGACCATGGCGCGGCCAAATGCCCGTACTGCGGCACCCAGTACCAGTTGAAGCCGGGCACCGTGGTCAAGGGCCACTGAAACAAAAACCAAGAGGGCCGCTGGCCCTCTTTTTCCGAGCCTGTTTAAACTGGCTCATCTGCTTCGGAGATTCCCATGCCCCGCGCCAGCATGATCCATGGCTCCCCCGATGAAATCGAAGCCGCCTACTACGACGCCCTCGCCCGCGCCGACCTGGAAGCGCTGATGGCCCTGTGGGCCGAAGACGAGGAGATCGTCTGCATCCACCCCGGCTCCCGGCGCCTGGTGGGCCATGCCGAAATCCGCGCGGCGTGGGAAGACATCCTGGGCAATGGCGGCCTGCATATCCGGCCGCGCCAGTTGCACGCCACGCAGAACATGATGACGGCGGTGCACAGCGTGGTCGAAGAGATCAACCACGGCAACGATACGCAATCCGAGGTGCATGTCATCGCCACCAATGTCTACATGAAAACCGCGCTGGGCTGGCGCATGGTGATGCACCATGCCTCGGTGGCGCCGGGCGCGGCGCCGGCCGAACCGATTACCAGCGGCGCCATGCTGCACTGACGCCCCTATTCCCACTACCCGCCCACTAGCCACCATTGGCACAACAAGGCCGCACCATGCTTTACATCCCGCCCCGCTGGCTTCCCGGCGGTCACCTGCAAACCATCTATCCGTCGACCTTCATCGCCAAGCCGCCGGTGACCTATCGGCGCGAACGCTGGCAAGCGCCCGATGGCGACTTCGTCGATGTCGATTTCGTCGACGGCAAACCCGGCCGCCCGCTGGTGGTGTTGTTCCATGGCCTGGAAGGCTCATCGGACAGCCACTACAGCCGCTCGCTGATGGCCGAAGTGCAACGGCGCGGCTGGCACGGCGCAGTGCCGCATTTTCGCGGCTGTTCAGGCGAAATCAACCTGGCGCCGCGCTTCTACCATTCGGGGGATTCCGCGGAACTGGACTGGATCTTGCGGCGGCTCAAGCAGCGCCAGTCGGACCTGGGCGCCACGCACCTGTATGCCGCCGGCGTCTCGCTCGGCGCCAATGCATTGTTGCGCTGGCTGGGCGAATCGCAGCATGAAGCAGAGATCGTCGACGCCGCTTGCGCGGTGTCGGCGCCGCTCGACCTGGCCGGCGGCGGCGCGGCGCTGGCGCGCGGCTTCAACCGCCTCTACACCTGGGTATTCCTGCGCACCATGCGGCCCAAGTGCCTGGTGAAACTGGATCAGTTCCCCGGCCTGTTCGACCGCGAAGCGCTGCTGGCCGCGCGCGACCTGCATGCCTTCGACAACGTGGTCACCGCGCCGCTGCACGGCTACCGCAACACCGACGATTACTGGGACCGCGCCAGCGCCAGGCACATCCTGCACGACATCACGGTGCCTACGCTGGTCTTGAATGCCCAAAACGACCCGTTCCTGCCGGCCCGCCATCTGCCGCGCACGGCTGCGCCCGAAGTGGTACTGGAGTACCCTGAGCAAGGCGGGCACGTGGGCTTCGCCGCCGGCGGACCGCCGGGGCGGCTGGACTGGCTGCCGCGCCGGCTGCTGCATTTCCTGGAAGGCAAGAGCGAGTCTGCCTTCACGGAGCCAAAGGAAGGCATTCATGGATGAGATCGTCCGCCAGGCCATGGCCAAATGGCCCAACGTGCCGCATTGCTTCGGCTGGCTGCGACTGGATGCGCGCGGCGGCTGGCGCATGCGCGACGAGCGCGCGCAGCATCTCGGCCTGCCCGGCGACCGCATCGCGCACCCGGCCTTGCTGGCCTTCATCGAACGCAATTACGCCGCCGACGAAACCGGCCGCTGGTATTTCCAGAACGGCCCGCAGCGCGTGTATGTCGATCTCGAACTGATGCCCTACATCGTGCGCACCCAACCGGGCGCCAATGGCCATCCCGAACTCGTCCTGCACACCGGCCAGCGCATGGACAAAATCGATGCCGCCTGGCTCGACCAGCACGGGCGCTTGTACCTCAAGGAGGGGGAGAAAGCCGGCGCGCTGGACGACCGCGACATGGCGCACATGCTCGGCGCCTTGCGGGTGGACGGCAGCGCCGACGAGGATGCGCTGCTACGCTGGATGGAAGGCGGCAACCCCGGCGCCGTGCTCAAGCTTGAACATGCCGGCCGCGCGCTCACCGTGCAGCGCCTGGATGCGAACGAGCTGGCGCGGCACTTCGGCTTTGTCGCCATGCCCCGCCCGGAATGAAGTCCTGCTGAAGTCCGGCTGAAGATTTGCGTTAACCGCGATCCTTCATGTCCTTGGATTCATCCTTCCATTTTTCCTTCCACTCGCGCTCGCGCGCATCGATCATGGCCTGGTCGTAGAAGGTAGCGTCGGGCGCGCGGCGCGCGATCCCCAACTGCTCGATGGCGGCCAGCAGGCTGCCATTCAAGGCATAGGCTTCGGCCAGCGCCAGATGCTGCAGCGCCTGCTTGCCCTGCGCCGCATAGACTTTCGCCAGTTGTTTCTGGATCTGCGGATCGGTACGGTAGAGCTGCGCCTGGTCGCGCAGATACGCCACCGCCTGGTCATGACGCTGGGCCGCAATCAGGGCATCGCCATACTGGCGCGCCGCCACGCGCGAGATCGGAAACTGCTTGCGCATCGCCTCGGCCAATTGCAGCGCCTGCTGGCCTTGCTTGCGGGCGATCTTGATGTCGATCTCCAGGCTGGCGAGCATGATGCCGGTCTGCAACGGCTGCGACGCCTCCTGCGCCTCCTTGAGCATGGCTTCGGCCTGCTCCAGCTTGTTCTGCCGGTAGTAGACGTACGCCAGGCCGTACTTGGCGGACATCGTCTGCAGCTTGGTGTTCTGCTTCATCTGGCTCTGGAAGCGCTCGGCCACATCGCGCAGCCCTTGTATCGATTCGTTTTGCAGAACCTGGGTACGCGCGCGCACCAGCTGGAATTCGGGATTGTCCACACGCTGCTTGTAGCGCTGGTCGCGGATGCGCGCCTCGATGTCGGCGATGCGTTCCGTCGTCAGCGGGTGGGTCAGCAGGTAAGGCGGCACGGCATCGGTGAAATTGCGGGAAGCCGTCTGCAAGCGGCCGAAGAAGGTGACCATGCCGGACGGGTCGAAACCGCCATCGCGCATGATTTGCAATCCGATGCGGTCGGCCTCGCGCTCGGCATCGCGACTGAAATTGAGCTGGCGCTGGATGGCCAGGCCGGTGCCGCCCATCATGGTCGCCATGGCGGCATCGCCGCCGGCCCGGGACACGCCCGCCAGGGCGCCCAGCACGATGGCGGCCAGCTGGATCATGGAATTCTGCTTCTGCTGCCCCAGCATGCGCGCGATGTGGCGCTGCGCGACGTGGCCGATTTCGTGCGACAGCACGCCGGCCAGTTCGGATTCGGATTGCGCCGCCAGGATCAGGCCGCTGTTGACGCCGATGAAGCCGCCCGGCAACGCGAAGGCGTTGAG
The DNA here is from genome assembly GCF_006715495.1 of Herbaspirillum sp. SJZ106. Lineage (GTDB taxonomy): Bacteria > Pseudomonadota > Gammaproteobacteria > Burkholderiales > Burkholderiaceae_D > Herbaspirillum. The sequence continues at coordinate 552,855 of NZ_VFNI01000003.1, read as the reverse complement.
CGTCGGGTCGCGCACCATGAAGAACTGGAAATCGAAACCGGCTTCGCCGCGGACTTCGGGATGGATCGATACCAGGTTCAGGCCGAAATTGTTGAGGTATTCCGACACCGGGCCATCGTCGATGTAGTCGCGGTCGCTGCGGATGTCGTGCATGATCTGCTCGCCCAGCTTGCGCTCCATCAGCGGCGACAGTCCTTCGCGCTCGGTATCGCCCAAGGTCGGCAGGTTCTGCGCCACGCTCGCCACCGGGGCGATCGTCAGCGGCACGGTGGGCAACAGCAGCAGCGCCGCCGTCAGCGCGCGCGCCAGCATCCTGCGCGCCGGATGAAATGATGGGCTAACAGACGAAATCTCGGATTGTTGCATGGACAAAATCGGAAAAGGATTGCCGTCGTGCTGAAAACGAGAATGCCCGCAGCAGTCGCTGCGAACAGGCCCGGCACGCCTGCTATGATACCTGCTCTGTTTCTTCGTTCATCATTTTCCCCGGCAGATCGGCACATGAGCATACCCAGCGACCAGCAACCTCCCAGCGACGGCCTCACCCATTTCGACCAAGGCGGCCAGGCCCACATGGTCGACGTCGGCGGCAAGCGCGAATCGCACCGCGTGGCTGTGGCCAGCGGCGTGATCCGCATGAAACCGGAGACGCTGGCCATCATCGAATCCGGCACCGCCAAGAAGGGCGATGTCCTGGGCATTGCGCGCATCGCCGCCATCATGGCCGCCAAGCGCACGTCGGACCTGATCCCGCTGTGCCATCCGCTGGCGCTGACGCGGGTGGCGGTGGAGTTTGAAACCGACGCCGCCAACGCCAGCGTGCGATGCACCGCGCGCGTGGAAACCCATGGCAAGACCGGGGTGGAAATGGAAGCGCTGACGGCGGTGCAGGTCGGGTTATTGACCGTCTACGACATGAGCAAGGCGGTCGACAAGACCATGGTGATGACCGATATCTGCGTGACGGAAAAACGCGGCGGGAAAAGCGATATCAGCATGGCGCGGCCATAGGCCTTGCGAAAAAGCGCCCCGCAGGGCGCTTTTTCATGGGTGCTCAGGCAGTCCTTCCGATGGCGAATCATTCACGGCAGTTGGCGGGCGCGTAGCGCGCTTCCAGCGTGCCGGCGGCAAAGCCGCTATTGCGCGGCGCGCCTTCCGGCGCCGTTGCCTGCGCCACACCGGCTGCCGCGCACTGCCATTGGATGGAAGAGGCGGTCAGGGTCGGGGTCAACGTCAATGTGCCGCCGTTGCCGACACGCTTGCTGAAAGTGATCGTAATGACGCCGCCCACGCCGCGCGTTTGCATGGGAGTGACAGTGATGTTTTCCACATTCTCGGTTTTTACGAAGCCCGGCAATCCCAGCTGCGCCACTGTGAAGACGCCATTGTTGGTATTGGCCTGCTCCGCCACCGCCAGCTTGTAAGGTGCGGCCAGGTTCAGCCCTTCGGCCACGCGCGAACGCGCGATGTAGTCCTGGAACTGTGTAGCGCCGATGGTGGCGAGGATGCCGATGATGGCCAGCGTCACCATCAGTTCGATCAGGGTGAAACCTTGTTGCTTCTTGTTGCCGACAGCGGTTTTCATTGCGTTCCTGTTTAAAAATGGAAGACGTTGCCAGTATCGGCAGCGCCCATGGTGCTGCAAAGAGAAATACTTCCAAACTAGCAGAATTTAATCTCCGCCACGCTGACCTGGATCAAGCGTGCGCGGCTGATCCGGCTGGCCGGCTCAGGGCTGGCCGCTCTTCTCCTGCGTCCTGCGCTTCAGGTTCAGTCCGACCAGCACCACGCCGATGGCGCCGATCAGGCCGGGCAGGCTCAGGTGCAATTGCGCGCCGGGAACGACGAATTCGCTGTCGGGGATGAAACTCTGCAGGTGCGGCTGGATGCCGACATCGCTGAAAATCATGCCGCCGGCGATATAGCCGAGCAATGCGGCGCCCAGCGTGATGATAACTGGGAATTTCTCCATCAATTTCAAGACCAGCGTGCTGCCCCAGACGATGATGGGAATGCTGACGACGATGCCGAATACCACCAGCGCCATCTGGTGCTCGCCGGCTTGCTCGGCCGCGCTGGCGATGGCGATCACGTTATCCAGGCTCATCACCAGGTCGGCCACGATCACGGTCTTGACCGCGCCCCACAGGCGGTCGCTGCCGCTGACTTCGGCATGGCCGTCATCCTCGTTGAGCAGCTTGACGCCGATCCACAGCAGCAACAGGCCGCCGATCAGTTTCAGGTATGGCAGCTCCAGCATGGTCACGGCGAAAGCGATCAAGGCGATGCGGATCGCAATGGCGCCCAGGGTGCCCCAGACGATGCCCTTCATGCGCAGCTTGGCCGGCAGGTTGCGGCAGGCCAGCGCGATCACGATGGCGTTGTCGCCGCCGAGCAGGATGTCGATCAGGATGATTTGCCCAACCGCGATCCAGTTCAGATTTGCCAGAAATTCCATTCGTTTCCTTTGTGATGAGAAATCGCGCCATTGTACGCATCATGCGCCAGCGCGATTCTCCTGCTTTGCCGGACGCACCGCAATGCCTGCATCGGCACAAACGCGCAGCGGCGGCAACCGATGATGCCGCCGCCTCCATAAATGAACATGGGGAGCCGAAGCTCCCCATGCTTGTCTTGCTGGTTCCGCGTTGGCGCTAAATTACAGCACCGACTTCAACAGGCGGCCCATTTCGGACGGGTTGCGGGTCACCTTGATGCCGCACTCTTCCATGATCGCCAGCTTGGCTTCGGCAGTGTCGGCGCCGCCGGAGATCAGCGCACCTGCGTGGCCCATGCGCTTGCCCGGAGGCGCGGTCACGCCGGCGATGAAGCCGACCACCGGCTTCTTCATGTTGTCCTTGATCCAGCGCGCAGCGTTGGCTTCGTCAGGACCGCCGATTTCACCGATCATGATGACGGCGTCGGTGTCCGGATCGTCGTTGAATGCCTTCATCACGTCGATGTGCTTCAAACCGTTGATCGGGTCGCCGCCGATGCCCACTGCCGACGATTGGCCCAGGCCCAGCGCGGTCAGCTGGCCGACGGCTTCATAGGTCAGGGTGCCCGAGCGCGACACCACGCCGATGCGGCCCTTCTTGTGGATGTGGCCCGGCATGATGCCGATCTTGATTTCGTCCGGGGTGATCAGGCCGGGGCAGTTCGGGCCCAGCAGCAGGGTCTTGGAGCCGGCCTTGGCCATGCGATCCTTCAGGGCCAGCATGTCGCGCACGGGAATGCCTTCGGTGATGCAGATGGCCAGGTCCAGTTCGGCTTCGACCGCTTCCCAGATCGCGGCGGCGGCGCCGGCAGGCGGCACGTAGATCACCGAGACGGTAGCGCCGGTGGCCTTCTTGGCGTCGGTCACGTTGGCGTAGATGGGGATGCCTTCGAAGTCTTCACCGGCCTTCTTCGGGTTCACGCCGGCGACGAACGCGTTCTTGCCGTTCGCGTAGTCGCGGCACATGCGGGTGTGGAACTGGCCGGTCTTGCCAGTGATGCCTTGGGTAATGACCTTGGTGTCTTTGTTGATGAGGATCGACATTTCTCTTCCTTGACTGTGATGCCCGCGCCCGGCTTCGGTCGGTGCGCAATCTGTTTTCTGGCTCCGGACTTTGCCGGCGCGGGCTTTCGTGTTGGGTTACTTACTTGGCTGCAGCCACGACCTTTTGCGCGGCTTCTTCCATCGAGTCGGCCGAGATGATCGGCAGGCCCGAGTCAGCCAGCAGCTTCTTGCCGATCTCTTCGTTGGTGCCCTTCATGCGCACCACCAGAGGCACCTTCAGCGAAACCGCCTTGGATGCGGCGATCACGCCTTCGGCGATCACGTCACAGCGCATGATGCCGCCGAAGATGTTGACCAGGATGGCCTTCAGGCCCGGGTTCTTCAGCATGATCTTGAAGGCTTCGGTGACCTTCTCGGTGGTGGCGCCGCCGCCCACGTCCAGGAAGTTGGCCGGTTCGCCACCGAACAGCTTGATGGTGTCCATGGTCGCCATGGCCAGGCCGGCGCCGTTGACCAGGCAGCCGATGTTGCCGTCCAGCGAGATGTAGGCCAGGTCGAACTTGGAAGCCTCGACTTCAGCCGGATCTTCTTCGTCCAGGTCGCGGTAGGCGACGATTTCCGGATGGCGGAACAGGGCGTTGGAGTCGAAGTTGAACTTGGCGTCCAGGGCGATGACCTTGCCGTCGCCGGTCAGGATCAGCGGGTTGATTTCGGCCAGGGAAGCGTCGGTTTCCCAGTAAGCCTTGTACAGGCCTTGCAGGTTCTTGCGCGCTTCGGGGATGGAAGCGGCCGGCACGCCGATCTTGGCGGCCACGTCATCGGCGTCGGCATCGGTCAGGCCGGTGACTGGATCGATGATCACGTTGTGGATTTTTTCCGGGTTGCTGTGGGCAACTTCCTCGATGTCCATGCCGCCTTCGCTGGAAGCCATCAGCACGACCTTCTGGCTGACGCGATCGGTCACCAGGGAAACGTACAGTTCCTTCTTGATGTCGGCGCCTTCTTCGATCAGCAGGCGGCGAACCTTCTGGCCTTCAGGACCGGTCTGGTGCGTGACCAGCTGCATGCCCATGATCTGGTTGGCGTATTCCTTGACCTGTTCGATGGACTTGGCCACCTTCACGCCGCCGCCCTTGCCGCGACCGCCGGCGTGGATCTGTGCCTTCACGACCCAAACCGAGCCGCCCAGGCTCTTGGCTGCCGCTTCGACTTCGTCGACCGACATGCAAGGAACGCCGCGCGGAACGGTTACGCCAAACTGGCGCAGGATTTCTTTACCCTGATACTCATGGATTTTCATGGGAGCTTCCCTTTAGACACTAATTGAATAAAACTTGCCGGATTGAAATTCCGTCATCGGCGCAATGCCGGCTGACGAGAAAGCAGACCGCAACCCGCAGGCGGGCGTCGCATCCGTTGCCGGACGAGAACTGGCGCAGACATGAGCTGCGCGGGTTGCGAAAGGATTCGTAAAATTGGGCATGTGCATGCCGTCTGCATGAGTTGGTCTCTGATATTCGCATCTCGCCGGCATGCACCGGAGCGATCCGCATTATCCGTCTTCCCTGCTGTCGCCAGCCTTACATCGACCCGCCGCTTTCAAGAAAACAGCAATAATCGACATTTATCGGCTACCGCGCCGCAGCAAAAACTTCCGAATTCTAGCACAGGGCAGGGGTGCTGAGGGATGGTAGCGCTAACCTTGCCGATAAAGACCTGCGCCTGAGCCTTTCAATCGCTACCGGGGAGGTATCAGCCGAACGACGCCATGGCGCTCGCACCTTAATCAGTCATCCGGCCCGTCGTCATCCGACCAGGCGGTATTGAGCGCTTCACGGATGCTGCGGTGGGAAAACCCCCGCTGCTGCAAAAAACGCATACGCTTGGCGCGAGACTCGGCATCGACCGGCGGCTCGCTGAATTTGCGCCGCAGTACCTGGGCCGCACGGGTCCCTTCGTCTTCAGCCAGGCCGGATTTCAGCTCGGACAGCGCCTCGCCTTCGATGCCGTGACTTTGCAGCTCGGACAAGATGCGATTGTTGCCATAACGCGCCGCGCGCCGGTGCACCAGGGATTCGGAAAAACGCTCTGCGGAAAGGAAACGGGATTGTTCGAGCCAGTTGAGCAAGGCTTCGACATCATCGCCCTCTTGCGCGTAAGGGGTCAGCTTACGCGCAAGTTCCAGGCGACTATGCTCACGTGAAGAGAGATATTTGAGCGCCCGTGCTTTCAGGCTGATCGGCGGTCTAGGCATGACGTTCGACTACACGGGCTATGAGGCGGATGAAACGGTGACTGCATACGTCAAAAACGCTGAACGCATGCGGACATGCAGGCAAAACGGATACTGCAAAACAGCAACGACAGAAACACCAACCATCGCCGGCATCGCAAATAACACCATACAACGCCGGCAACGGCGACAACTACCGGGACAGCAACGACGGGAGAGGCATCCCTTGCCGCTGCCCCGGCCATACTAGTACGCCAATAAGGGCATGGCGCCCACGACGGCAGCTTCTTGCGGATTACGATGCCTGGACTTCGGCCTCGCCGTTGGCCAGTTGCGGCACGCCGAGCGCGATGCGCACCTTGTTTTCAATTTCACGCGCCAGTTCCGGGTGTTCCTTCAGGAAGTTGCGCGCATTGTCCTTGCCCTGGCCGATACGTTCGCCGTTGTAGCTGTACCAGGCGCCGGATTTTTCCACCACCTTGTGCTCGGAACCGAGATCGAGGATTTCGCCTTCGCGCGAGGTGCCTTCGCCATACAGGATATCGAAGTGGGCTTCGCGGAACGGCGGGGCCACCTTGTTCTTGACGACCTTGACCTTGGTTTCGCTGCCGATAACTTCGTCGCCGGACTTGATCGAACCGGTGCGGCGGATATCCAGGCGCACGGATGCATAGAACTTGAGCGCATTGCCGCCGGTGGTGGTTTCCGGATTGCCGAACATGACGCCGATCTTCATGCGGATCTGGTTGATGAAGATGACGGTGGTATTGGTGCGGTTGATGCTGCCGGTCAGCTTGCGCAATGCCTGCGACATCAGGCGGGCCTGCAGGCCGGGCAGGGAGTCGCCCATGTCGCCTTCGATTTCGGCCTTGGGGGTCAGCGCCGCGACGGAGTCGACCACGATCAGGTCGACCGCGCCCGAGCGCACCAGTGCGTCGGTAATCTCAAGGGCCTGCTCGCCGGTGTCGGGTTGCGAGATCAGCAAGTCGTGCAGGTTGACGCCCAGCTTTTGCGCGTAGGTGACATCCAGCGCGTGTTCGGCATCGATGAAGGCGCAGGTGCCGCCCAGTTTTTGCATTTCGGCAATGGCTTGCAGCGTCAGCGTGGTTTTACCCGAGGATTCCGGGCCGTAAATCTCGACGACACGGCCGCGCGGCAGGCCGCCGACGCCCAATGCGATGTCCAGCCCCAGGGAGCCGGTCGAAAAGACCTGGACTTCCTCGGCGACGGCGCCGTCTTCCATGCGCATCACGGAGCCCTTGCCGAATTGCTTTTCGATCTGCGCCAATGCGGCGGCAAGCGCCTTGCCCTTTTCAGAGTTGTTTGCAGCTTTTTTGTCGTCCATAAATCTCTTTCGGCAAAAGGTCGTGAAGAAGGTGTCTACTGCAGGATGTATCTCTTCAGTGCGCCGGAAACTGCGCACCGGTCAATTCTGTGTCGCTGCACTCATGAAGCAGTACTGTATAAAAAAACAGTGATTCGCGCAAGCTTTTTTGTCACCCGGAGGACGAAGGCCGATCCCCGCAGTCGAGGGGCCGATTATAAAAGATCGGGAGGATCGGCCGCAGAAATGCGACACAAGTACTGCAAGCAAAAGCAAAAACCGTCAAACTCGCGCTTTTCCTGGAACACATTTCACAACAGGAGTGACATGTGTTCCAGAAATGGATGCCGTTTTCGCCCCTAACCTTGCGACGGGCGCATGTCGGCTTGATATACATTGCAGACTTGCAATATAACGAGATAGAGACTGTTTTAGATTGTTGTCATGAGTTTAGTGCCCTTTAGCCATATCAGCGCCTTGCGCTGCCTGATCATCGACGACATGCCGACGATGCGCCAGAACATCCGGATGCACCTCGGCCAACTCGGCGTGACCAAAGTGGATCAAGCCGCCACGCCTGACGAGGCGATCCGTTTCGTCCAGGCCGGCACTTACGACCTCATCATCTGCGACTACAACCTGAACAAGGAAAGCAACGGCCAGCAATTGCTGGAGTTCTTCCGTACCCAGAACATGCTCTCGCCGACCTCCATGTTCATCATGGTGACCGCCGAAAGCGGCTACAACCTGGTAGCCAGCGCCGCCGAGTTCCAGCCCGACGCCTACATGCTCAAGCCGCTCACCGCCAGCCGCATCGCCGAACGCGTCGATCGCCTGCTGGAAAAGCAACACGCCATGCTGCCGGTGACCGAAAAGATGAAGCGCAAGGATTTCGCCGGCGCTATTGCCGAATGCGACAACGTGCTCAAGGCCGCGCCCAAGTGGATCGTCGAAATCATGAAGACCAAGGGCACGCTGCTGGTCGACCAGCGCCGCATCGACGAAGCGCGCGAGGTGTATGCGCAGGCCCTGGCCATGCGCGACGACCTGGTGTGGGCCAAGCTCGGCCTGGCGCGCTGCAATATCGTGGCCGGCCAGCTGGATGATGCGCGCAAGACAGTCGAGGAAGTGCTCGCCCAGAACAAGCAGTTCATCGCCGCCTATGACCTGCTGGCGCAGATCGACGAGGCACAGGGCAACCAGGACGGCGCGCTGGCGGCGCTGACCATGTCCTCCGAAATCATTCCCTCGGCCCGCCGCAGCCGGCTGGTGGGGGATGTGGCCTACCGCAGCGGCCATCTGGAGCAGGCCAGGGAAGCCTACGACAAGGTGCTCAAGCACACCAAGGGCTCGCTTACCGCACAGCCGACCGACCTGCTGTCGCTGGCCCAGGTGCATGTCGACAGCGGCGATCCCGACCAGGCCCTGCGCTTGCTGGAAAGCGCCCCGCGCCGCTATGAGGAATCCAGGATGTTCACCGCGGCCCAGGCTGCGATGCAGGCCCAGGCCTATGTGCAGCTGGGCGATACCATCTCGGCGCAACAGGCCTTCGAAGCGGCCAGGCAGGCCATCGGCGAGGATATTTCCGAGGTCGCCACGCTGGCCCTGGCCAAGGCCGCTTTCTCGATGGGCAAGGATGACGAAGGCGCCAGGCTGATCGCCAACGCCATCAAGTCCGACCATGAGAACAAAACGCTGCAGATGCTGGCGCGCAAGGTATTGGCCGATACCGGCAAGGCCGCGCTGGCCGAGGAACTGATCGACGGCGCCGTCAAGCATTGCATGGGCATCATCGCCGAGGCCAACGCGCTCATGCGCAACGCCAAGCCCGACGAGTCGCTGGCCAAGCTGGAAGAAGCGCTCTCCAGCATGCCGGAAAACACCGGCGTGCTGCTGGCGTCGGCCCAGCTGCACCTACTGTGGATGAGCCAGCGCGGCTGGAACGACGAATACGTCAGGCGCGTGCGGCGCTATCTCGCCACGCTCGATCGCCTGATTCCGGGCAATGACCGTGTTGCCAAGATGCATAAGTTTTTACGCGACACCTTAAGCAAAGTAGCCCCGAAGAGCTGACCATGGATCCCAAGCTTGCCGCGATCATCATCCACGACATCAAGAACTCCTTGGGCGTCCTTGAGGGCGAACTGCGCCGCCTTTGCGACGATGTGCCGCGCGTGCAGCAGGCGCATGTCACCTGCCTGGCGCTGCAGGAAAAGCTGATCGCCTTCCTGACGCTCTACAAGGCCGATTCGCAAGGCCTGCGCGCGCAGGTCGAAGCGGTCTCGCCGCTGGACTTCCTGGAGGCGCTGCTGCGCGAGCACGCCCTGAGCCGCAATGGCCATCATGCCGAACTCAGGATCGATGAGACCGACATGCCGCTGGTCGGCTTCTTCGACGAACACCTGGTGGCCCTGGCGCTGGAGGCGGCGCTGCAAAACGCCAGCCGCTTCGCCTGTGCGCGCATCGAGCTCGGCTGCCGCAAGAATCCGGACGGCGGCGTGATCTTCACCGTGCGCGACGACGGCCCCGGCATCGGCACCCAGGAAAAGAAACAGTCCACCGGATTGGGCATGGACCTGTGCAATGCCATCGCCACGGCCCATAACAAACAAACCCGGCATGGCCAGGCGCGCTTGTCCAACCATCCGGACGGCGGCGCATTGTTCGAACTCCTCCTGCCCTGAGCCCGCTGCGCGCCTGTCGCGGCGACCGTCGCGCCAGCATGCGCAAAGCGCATATCCAAGCTTGAAAATAGTCGTTCTGCCGCACCGCGTTCGTCCTTAGAGTGTTCGTCTGCACCGCAGACTCCCCAACATTACAAGAACGGACCACATGGAACGCAGACACTTCCTCCGCATCGGCCCGGCCGCGCTCGGCGCCGGCCTGTTGGGCGCCGCCCCGCTGATGGCGCGCGCCACGCAAGCCCCCAAGACCATCCGCCTGGACTACGCCTATTACTCGCCGCCCAGCCTGGTGCTGCGCAAGTTCGGCTGGCTGGAAGAAGCGCTCAAGCCCCAGGGCACCGACGTCAAATGGGTGCTGAGCCAGGGCAGCAACCGCGCGCTCGAATACCTTAACAGCGACAGCGTGGACTTCGGCAGCACGGCCGGCCTGGCGGCGTTGCTAGCGCGCGCCAACGGCAATCCGATCAAGGCGGTGTACGTCTATTCGCGCCCGGAATGGACCGCGCTGGCAGTCTCCAGGGATTCCCCGATCAAATCCGTGCGCGAACTCAAGGGCAAGAAGGTGGCGGCCACCAAGGGCACCGATCCCTACCTCTTCCTGCTGCGCGCGCTGCATGAAAACGGCTTGCAGAAAAGCGATGTCGAGATCGTCCATCTGCAGCATCCCGATGGCCGCGTCGCGCTCGAACAAGGCCGGGTCGACGCCTGGGCCGGGCTCGATCCGCACCTGGCGGCCAGCGAGCTGGAAGCCGGCTCGCGCCTGATCTACCGCAACGTCAACTTCAACACCTACGGTTTCCTCAACGTCAGCGACGCCTTCGCCGCCCGCCATCCCGACCAGGTCAAGCGCGTGATCGCCGCCTATGAACAGGCGCGCGCATGGATCGCCGCGCATCCGGAAGACACCGTCAAGCTGCTGGCCGAAGAATCCAAACTGTCGCCTGACGTGGCGCGCCTGCAACTCAAGCGCAACGACTTCTCGCATCCGCAGATCGGCCGCGAGCACATCGACGCGCTGCGCGCCGCCGCCCCCATCCTGACCGAGGAAGACCTGGTCAAGAGCGGTACCGACCTGCCGCGCACCATCAACGCGCTGATCGATCCGTCGTACGCGCAAGGCGTGGTGAAGGCCTGAGGCGATGAGCGAGACGGGATCCGGCAGCCTGCCCGCGCAGGCATCGGTAGGGACGGAAATCGTCCGGGCCAAATCCGTTACGGCCAAGTCCCTCCGCAAGGGCTGGCCGCACGACGACGGTTATCGTCCGGGCCGCTTCACCGGTGCGATTCTGCCCCTGGCCTTCCTGCTGCTGACCGAAGCGTGCGCGCGGCTGGACATCATTCCGGCGCGCCTGCTGCCGCCGCCCAGCGAGCTGGCGCAAACGCTGTGGTCGCTGGCCGTGCGCGGCGAACTGCTGCCGCATATCCGGGCCAGCCTGGCGCGGGTGCTCGCGGGCTTTGCGATCGGCAGCCTGCTGGCGATCGCGCTGGGCTTGCTGGTCGGCATCAGCCGGCGCGCCGAGGCCTTGCTGGAACCCAGCTTCCAGGCCTTGCGCGCCATCCCCAGCCTGGCCTGGATCCCGCTGCTGCTGCTGTGGCTGGGCATCGACGAAACGCCCAAGATCGTGCTGATCGCCATCGGCGCCTTCTTCCCGGTCTACCTCAACCTGGTGGCTGGCATCCGCGACATCGACGACAAGCTGATCGAAGTCGGCACCAGTTCCGGCCTGGGCGCGTCCCAACTGATACGCCACATCCTGCTGCCGGCCGCGCTTCCCTACCTGTTCGCCGGCCTGCGCGGCGGCCTCAGCCTGGCCTGGATGTTCCTGGTGGCGGCCGAACTGATCGCGACCACGCGCGGGGTCGGCTACCTGCTGTCCGATGGCCGCGAAAGCAGCCGCCCCGACCTGGTGCTGGCGGCGATCCTGATCCTGGCGCTGCTGGGCAAGCTCAGCGACGGCCTGCTGCGCCGGCTGGAACAACACTGCCTGCGCTGGCGCGACGCCCATCGCGCCTCTTCCGCGAAATCCTGACCCAGCCCTTTCCGACTATTCCCATGCGCAAGAACATCTCTCCCGACCTGACCCGCCGCCATCTCCTGCAAGCCGGCGCCGCCATCGCCGCCGCCACGCTGGCGCCGTCCCTGCTGGCGCAAAACAACGGCCGCGCGATCCGCATCGGCTACCAGAAATCCTCGACCCTGCTGACCATCATCAAGGCCAACGGTTCGCTGGAAAAACTGCTGGCCCCCGGCGGCGCCAAGATCACCTGGCACGAATTCTCCAGCGGCCTGCCGCTGCTGGAAGCGCTCAATGTCGGCGGCGTCGACCTCAGCGCCGACGTGGCCGACACCGTACCGGTGTTCGCCCAGGCGGCGGGCGCCAGGCTCACTTATCTGGCGCAGGAGTCGCCCTCGCCGTCGGCGCAGGCCATCGTGGTCCGCGCCGATTCGCCGATCCGCAGCGTGGCCGAACTCAGGCGCAAGAAGATTGCCGTGACCAAGGCGGCCGGCGTGCACTATCTGCTGATCGCCACCCTGGAAAAGGCCGGCCTGAAATTCAGCGACGTCGACGCCGCCTACCTCTCGCCGGCCGACGGACGCGCCGCCTTCGAGCGCGGCAGCGTGGATGCCTGGGTGACCTGGGATCCCTTCCTGTCGGGCGTGCAGCGCCAATCCCAGGTGCGCGTGCTCTCGGACGGCCGCGGCATTGCCGACTACCAGCGCTACTACCTGGCGTCGACGCCGTTTGCCGACGCCAACCCCGATGTGCTGCGCACGGTGTTCGACGAACTGCAAAAGACCGGGCAATGGGCCAAGCAACATCCCAGGGAAGCCGCCGTCTTCCTCGCGCCGCTGTGGGGCCTGGATGCGGACACCGTCGAGCTGGCCAACAGCCGCCGCAGCTATGAAGTGCGCGCGGTAAAACTGGAGGCGCTGGGCGAACAGCAACGCATCGCCGATGCGTTCTTCTCCGCCAGCCTGCTGCCGAAAAAGGTAAACACGGCCGACGTCGCGATCTGGAAGCCGGCGCGACTGGGGTAAGGCATGGACGGGCTCGACAAGATCACGCTGGCGCTCATGGTGTTGCTGGTCGTGGTGGCATTGCTGTTTCCGCTATCGGGCAGCCGTGGCGATGGCCGCAAAGACGGCGACGGCGCTCCCGCCAAAGACCGGAAGAGGCATCGCTAGGCCAACGAGGCCATCACCGAGATATCCGCCTTCAGCACCTTCGACACCGGACAACCGGCCTTGGCGGCAGCCACCGCGTCATTGAATTTCTGCTCATCGCGATCATCCAGGTCGACCTTGACCGCCAGCTGGATGGCGGTAATGCTAAAGCCGGGGTCGGTCTTTTCCAGCGTCAGCGTAGCTTCCGTATCGATGCGCCTGGGGCCCAAACCGGCCTTTTCCAGCCGCGCCGACAAGTCCATCGAAAAACATCCGGCATGCGCTGCCGCAATCAATTCTTCCGGATTGGTGCCCACGCCGTTTTCAAAACGGGTGGAAAACGAGTATTGGGTATCGGACAGCGTCTTGCTCTCGGTGCTGAGTGCGCCCTTGCCGTCCTTCAGATTGCCGCTCCATACCGCCGATGCCTTGCGTTTCATGACAGCCTCCTTCGCTCAGGGTTGAAACAGGCGCGCAACCGCCTTGCGATCCGGCAAGCTGCCCGCAGGGTGTTTCATCATGCAGCGGCGACATGCACGCGACGATAGGACAACGGCGCGTCGCCGCGTAGGATTTCGCGAGAAACAGCGATGGCACGGCGATGGCAAAGACAAACTACGAATGGATACGGCCAGAAGCGGCCTGGAAGGGATGCGTCACGCAATTGCCGGGCGTGGCGAAGAAAGAATGACCGAACGGAAACGGTCAGGCGCGTGGAGTGCAAATAAAAAAACCGCCGGCAGAGCCGGCGGTAAAACGGACTGGCGACGCTCATCCACTAACCGCCGCCTTCCGCGCCAAACTTTTACTGATGCATGCTTGCTTACGCCGCCACGGGATCCAGTTGCTGGATACCTGCCAACAACCAGCCGCCTTGGCCCGAAACCGGCTTGGACAGGTTCCAGATCTCGGCGAACTGCGCCGGCGAGCTGTTCGGGTCTTCCTTGATGAAGCCGAAGAATTTCACGCTGGCGATGTAGTCGTTGCCCACGGTTTCCACGCCCAGCACTTCCGCATCCAGCGATACCACATCGGTCTGGTTGGCCGAAGCGCCGCGCTCCTGCAACTGCAGGCGCAGTTCGGCGAACATTTCCGGCGTGGTGAATTCGCGGATATCGTTGATGTCGGCCTTGTCCCATGCCGCTTGCAGGCGGATGAAATAGGTCTTGGCATTGCGCACGAAACCGACGGTGTCGAAACCGGCCGGGATGCCATAGGCAGCCACCGGTTCAGCCGAGCCGAAACCGCCGCCGAAACCCGAACCTTGCAGCGCCGCGGGCGGCTGTGCCGGTTCCAGCAGCGAACCGATCTTCGGGGTCGCGGTGCTGTCAGCCGGGTGGCCGCCATTGGGCGCGGCCCAGGCCGGACGCGGCTGCGATGCTTCCGATTTGCGGCGGAACATGCGGTAGATGAACATTGCCGCCATTGCGATCAGCGCAATGGTGAGGATGGTGCTGATCATGCTGGCCAGGGCGCCGCCCAGGCCGAGGTGCGAGAGCAGCGCGCCCAGGCCCAAGCCCAGCAACGCGCCACCCAGGATGCCCTTCCATGGGCTGGGCTTGGGTGCGGCGGCCGCAGCGCCTGCCGGCGCGGCGGGCTTGGCGGCAGCGGCCTGGTTCTGCATCGGGGCCGGGCTTTGCGCCTGGCGGCTGGCCGACGAAGATTGCTTGCCGAACGAACCGCCGCCGCCCAGACGCTTGGCTTCGACGCTGGTGATGCCAACCGACAGCGTCATCGCCGCCACGATCAGCGCGACAAATGCTTTTTTCATGCTATCTCCTGAGATTGATATCTGGTGTGATGCGGTCACACCGGCCGTATTGACTGAACTGTTGCGTACCTGATTGATGCCGGGCGAAGCCGGCTGGCGAGCCATGCGCGTACGGACATCGCTGTCGCAAGACGCAAAGCCACAAGTTTCAGGAGCGGTTCAGCGGACGCGGCAACGGATGTCGCGCAAGGCGACAGGATCAGGCGCGGGGAGGACGGCCTGCGAGAGGCAAGAACGGAGGTTGACTGGCGTCGTCGCTGCGAAGAGCGGGCGCCAGGCTTGAGGGTTCCGGCAGGACTGCCAGAGATTGGATCAGCACCGGTTCGTCACCGATGCCGGCATGGGTAGAGAAATCTTCGCCGCTGTCGGCGTAGCCGTTGCTGTCGTCATTGGCGCCGCCATTGTCGGCCTCGGCCACCGCGCCAGGCTGCGGGAGGTCGGCGGCGGCATGATCGGCAAGCGCGACGGTCTGCGCGCCAAGGTGCTTGGCGGCGACGTTGAGCTCGATCTGGACCGGCGCCGAGAAATCGGTTGCAGCGACCGAGCTGGCATAAGTCAGCACCGCTGCAAATACTTGCACCGGGAACAGACAGATCAGCAACAGAACCCACAAACGTTTCATCAGATTTTCCAGCAAAGATGCGAGAAATTATAACAACAAAAATGTCGACAACAGCACGGATAAAAATTAAATACAGCAACCAGATGGCGACCAGGCCATCCATTTCAAGTGCCGGCCGCCCGTTGTTACATTTATTTCCGGATGATCTCACGGAGCCTGCACTCCCGATACCGATCTTGCGCAAGCTTCCCGGATAAATCGCAAGCCCCGTGAAGACCTTTGGTCGGATTGCGAGCTTATGTTCAACACAATCGTCGCCCTCATTTGCATTGACGATTGAATTAGTAGATTATGCGTAAAAATACCACAATAATTCTATATTACGAGACAAATCAGACGAGGCGCCTCTCTGATCGATTCCTATGCGCATCCTCTTAGCTGAAGACGACAGTGTTCTGGCCGATGGATTGACGCGCTCCCTGCGCCATTCCGGATACGCCGCCGATTGCGTCAAGAATGGCCTGGAAGCCGATTCGGCCCTCTCCACCCAGGATTTCGATTTGCTGATCCTGGACCTGGGCCTGCCCAAGATGTCCGGGCTGGAAGTGCTGCGCCGGCTGCGCGCGCGCAACTCGCGCCTGCCGGTGCTGATCCTGACGGCGGCCGATTCGGTGGAACAGCGCGTGCAAGGGCTGGACCTGGGCGCCGACGACTACATGGCCAAGCCGTTCGCCTTGTCCGAACTGGAAGCCCGCGTGCGCGCCCTGACCCGGCGCGGCGCCGGCGGCGGCCCGACCGTGATCAAGCATGGGCCGCTGTCGTACGACCAGGTCGGTCGCATCGCCTACATCGGCGAACAGATGCTGGAATTGTCCGCGCGTGAACTGGGCCTTCTGGAAGTATTATTGCAACGCACGGGACGCCTGGTTTCCAAAGAACAGCTGGTGGACCATTTGTGCGAATGGGGAGAGGAAGTCAGCAACAATGCCATCGAGGTCTATGTCCATCGCCTGCGCAAGAAAATCGAGGTCGGCGGCGTGCGTATCGCTACCGTACGCGGGTTGGGCTATTGCCTCGAAAAACTCCCCGAGACCGCAGCCAGCAACGCCGCCTGATGCGATGACGGCCAGCGCCGGCCGCGCTTCCACTCCTGATGCCTTCGGCCACCATGCTGCGGCGTGATCCTCCGTCTGCGCCGGCCGAACCGGCCGCCTCGCCCGGCGGCGAGCCCCCGCCGGCGCCGCCGCCGCGCAAGAAACGCCGCGCCGCCATCGCCACCCAGCCGGTAGAGCGCATCCAGCGCTCGCTGTTCGGCGAAATCCTCGACTGGATGCTGGCCCCGCTGCTGCTGCTGTGGCCCATGAGCATCGCCATCACCTACCTGATTGCGCAATCGATTGCCAACCAGCCGTTCGACCGCGCGCTGGAGGACAGCGTCACCGTGCTCGCGCAGCAGGTGTCCGAGGTCAACGGCAAGGTCGTGGCGCGGCTGCCCGTCTCGGCGCGCGACCTGCTGCGCGCCGACGACATCGACAATATCTATTACAAGGTCAGCGGCCCCAACGGGGAGTATGTGGAAGGCGACGTCGACATGTCGCAACCGCCGCCCGAAGACGACCGCCAGAACATCGGCACCGTGCAATTCCGCAACGACATCCTGCACGGCAGCGACGTGCGCATCGCCTACGTGCAAGTCGACCTGCGCCGCAGCGCGGCGCAACGCGCGGCCGCCCGCGAACCCCGGCTGGCCACGGTACAGGTCGGCGAAACCCTGGAAAAGCGCGCCCAGCTCGCCAATGAAATCATCAAGGGCGTGATCCTGCCGCAGTTCATCATCTTGCCGGTGGCGCTGGCGCTGGTGTGGTTCGCGCTCTCGCGCGGCTTGTCGCCGCTGTCGGAACTGCAGCAGCGCATCCGCGCGCGCCGCCCCGACGACCTCAGCCCGATCGACTCGGGCCAGGTGCCCGAAGAAATCTCGCCGCTGGTGCGTTCGCTCAACGACATGCTGGAGCGGCTGTCGCAGACCATCGCGATCCAGAAGCGCTTCATCGCCGATGCCGCGCACCAGATGAAGACGCCGCTGGCCGGCATGCGCATGCAATCCGAACTGGCCCTGCGCCAGGACGACCAGGTCGATGTGCGGCGCTCGCTGGAGCAGCTGGCCAAGAGCTCCGAATCGGCCACCCGCCTGGTCAACCAGCTGCTGTCGCTGGCCCGCGCCGAGAACCAGGTCTCGCAGGCCGGCGCCATGGTGCCGATCGAACTCTCGGAGCTGGCGCGCACGGTGGTGCAGGATTGGGTGCCGATGTCGTTCACCCAGCGCATCGACCTCGGCTTCGAACAGCCCGGCCACCCGATCATGATCCACGGAAATCCGCTGATGCTGCGCGAACTGCTCTCCAACCTGCTCGACAACGCGCTGCACTACACGCCGCACGACGGCCTGGGCAGCGTGACGGTGCGCGCGCGCAGCGACGAGCAAGCCGGGCTGGCGATCCTGGAAGTGGAAGACACCGGCCCCGGCATCCCGCCCGCGGAACGAAAAAACGTGTTCGAACGCTTCTACCGCATCCTCGGCACGCCCAGCACCGGCAGCGGGCTGGGATTGGCGATCGTACGCGAGATCGCCCAGCAGCATGACGCCAAGGTGGACATTTCCAATAATCCGCGCAGCGGCGACCCCAAGCTGCCGGGCAGCCTGTTTTGCGTCAGCTTCCGCCTGGTGCCGCGCACGTCTTTCATCGACGACATCGGCTGACATGGACCAAGGCCCCTCCCACCACCACGGCCCCGGCGATGCCGGCCACCACTGGCACAAGATCCGCAAGCACACCGCCGCGCTGCTGGCGGCCTGGTTTCTGGCCACGTTCTTTTTCATCTTCTTCGCGCGCGAACTGGACCGGATCCATTTGTTCGGCTGGCCCATCTCTTTCTACATGGCGGCCCAGGGCATGATCCTGATCTACCTGGCCATCGTGGTGATCTACATCCGGCGCATGCAGCGCATCGAACAACAGGTACACGGCGAGCAGGGACATGGAGAGTAACAAGCATTTTTTCTGGCGGCTGACCCGCTACTACTCCCTCTACACGGTCGGCTTCATCGCCTTTTTGTGCGTACTGGCCATCCTCGAGCACGAGGGCATGCCGCGCTCCTGGATCGGCTACCTGTTCCTGTTCGTCACCATCGGCCTGTATGCCGCCATCGGCGTGGTCTGCCGCACCTCGGACGTGCCCGAATACTACGTCGCCGGGCGCCGCGTGCCGCCCCTGTTCAACGGCATGGCCACCGCCGCCGACTGGATCTCGGCCGCCACCTTCATCAGCCTGGCAGGCGGACTCTACCTGCAAGGTTTCGACGGCCTGGCCTACATCCTCGGCTGGACCGGCGGCTACTGCCTGGTGGCGCTGCTGATCGCCCCTTACCTGCGCAAGTTCGGCCAATACACCATCGCCGACTTCCTGGCCGCGCGCTATCCCGGAAAATTCGGCGGCACGCCGATCCGTATCCTGGCCGTGGCCGCCACCATCCTGATTTCCTTCACCTACGTGGTGGCGCAGATCTACGGCGTGGGCCTGATCACCTCGCGCTTCACCGGCATCGATTTCTCGATCGGCATCTTCCTCGGCCTGGCCAGCATCCTGGTGTGCTCCTTCCTCGGCGGCATGCGCGCCATCACCTGGACCCAGGTGGCCCAATACATCATCATCCTGTTCGCCTACCTGATCCCGGTGGTCTGGCTGTCGGCCAAGCACACCACGGTGCCGGTGCCGCCGGTGGCTTACGGCGCGGTGCTGCCCAAGCTCAAGGCGATCGAACACAAGCTCGAAGACGCCCCCAAGGAACAGGAGATCCGCAAGATCTTCCTGGCGCGCGCCGACGAGCTCGAATACAAACTGAAGAACCTGCCCCACTCCTGGGAAGAAGGGCGCCTGGAAGCGCAGCGCCACATCGACGAAGTCAAGCGCGACACGCACGCCTCGCTGGCCGAAATCAAGGCCGCCAGCCGCGCCCTGTCGTCCTATCCGAAAAGTGCAGGAGAAGCCGAGCGGCGCTGGAGCGACGCGCGCGCCGCCAACCTCATACGGGCGCAGCCGCCGGTCTCGCAGACCGAACCCTTCCCCGGCCGCGACAAAGAGAGTTCCGACATCAAGCGCAACAATTTCCTCGCGCTGGTGTTCTGCCTGATGCTGGGCACCGCCGCGCTGCCGCACATCCTGATGCGCTACTACACCACGCCCACCGTGTCGGCCGCGCGCAAGTCGGTATTCTGGACGCTGTTTTTCATCATGCTGATCTACCTCTCGGTGCCGGCCCTGACCGTGCTGGTGAAATACGACATCTACACCTCGCTGGTCGGCAGCAGCTACAACCACCTGCCCGACTGGGTCTATTACTGGGCCAACATCGACAAGGTCAATCCGCTGGTCTCCATTACCGACCTCAACCGCGACGGCCTGGTGCAACTGGGCGAAATCTCGATGGATGGCGACATCATCGTGCTGGCCATGCCCGAAATCGCCGGACTGCCCTACTTCGTTTCCGGACTGGTCGCCGCCGGCGGCCTGGCGGCGGCGCTCTCGACCGCCGACGGCCTGCTGCTGACGATCTCCAACGCGCTCTCGCACGACATCTACTACAAGGTGGTCGACCCCAGCGCCTCGACCCAGAAACGCGTGACCATCTCCAAGCTGCTGTTGCTGGTGGTGGCGCTGCTGGCGGCCTATGCCGCCTCGCTCAAACCGGGCGATATCCTGTCGATGGTCGGCGCCGCCTTCTCGCTGGCCGGTTCCACCCTGTTCCCGGCGCTGGTGCTGGGCGTGTTCTGGAAACGCGCCAACCAGGCCGGCGCGGTGGCCGGCATCGTGTGCGGCTTTTTGATGTGCGTGTACTACATGCTGCACACCAACCCGACCTTCGGCGGCAGCGCCGCCGGCCAGTGGTTCCACATCGCGCCGATCTCCGCCGGCGTGTTCGGCGTGCCGGTGGGCATTGCGGCCATGGTCATCGTCAGCCTGCTCACGCCGCCGCCGGACGAAGCTACCATCGCGCTGATCGACCACATCCGCACGCCATGATTTCCTGCGGCAACACATTGCGAGCCGGTCCGGCTCGATCGCAAAAAGCGAGGTAAAACCCGCTCTGATCGCCGTTCCGCGACAAGCCTTTCGGGCCTTACAATCTTCAACTCACGGGGAAATCCTTGACGTCCGGGGGGACGGCAAGGGCAAGACGACATCGGCCATCATCCCCGCCCCCTCTAATAATCAAGACCAAGAAAGGGCTCACCGATGAAACTGTCTCAAATGAAAGTCTCCAATCGCCTGAACGTGGGATTCGGCGTCGTGCTGGGGTTGCTGGCGCTGGTCATCGCCATTGGCGTGAACCTCATGGGCGAAATCAATGCCCGTCTCAACTCCATCAGCAACGTCAACAATGTCGAAGCGCGACTGGCAGTGGCCTTGCGCACCTCGCTGTATGAGCAGTCGATGGCCACGCGCGACCTCCTGCTGGCGCCGGATGCTGCGGCGCGCAAAATCTTCACCGAACGCATCAGGAAGGAAATCGCCAATTACCAGGGCATCGAAAAGGAACTCGATACGATGTTCAGCACCCTGGCAGAGACGGCCGACATCGAAACAGCCGCCATGGCACAGGTCAAGGCACTTTCAGCGTCCGCCGCACCGTTGCTGCAAAAGCTGACCGAACTGGCGGACGCCGACGACATCGAGGGCGTGCGCCAGTTGCTGGCCAGTGGCCTGACTGCCAAGCAAACGGAACGCCGCGTGAAACTGGGTGAGCTGGTCGCACTGGAAGACCGCCTCAACAACGAAGCCAGCGCGGAGGCGACCTCGTTCTACCTGGTCGCCAAACACACCATACTGGTACTGGGCGTCATCGCGCTGGCCATCGGCATCGTCCTGGCGCTGGCCATCTCGCGCGGGCTGGTCGGCCAACTGGGAGGCGAGCCGGCGTATGCCGCCGACATCGCCAACCGCATCGCCGCCGGCGACCTCAGCAGCCAGATCACCGTCGACGGCAAGAAAACCAGCTTGCTGCATGCCATGAAATCGATGAACGGCAACCTGCAGGAGATCGTCAGCGAGGTACGCACCGGCAGCGATGCCATCGCCGTCGCCACCACCCAGATCGCCACCGGGAACTTCGACCTCTCGTCGCGCACCGAGCAGCAGGCCGGCTCGCTGGAAGAAACCGCGGCGGCCATCGAAGAACTGACCTCCACCGTGCGGCAAAACGCCGATAACGCGGCGCAGGCCAGCCAGTTGGCGATCTCGGCTTCCGAGATCGCCGAGAATGCGGGCCAGTCGGTGCAACGCATGATCGCCACCATGAATGCGATCGATTCATCGTCCAAGCAGATCGTCAACATCATCAACGTGATCGACGGCATTTCCTTCCAGACCAATATCCTGGCGTTGAATGCCGCAGTGGAAGCTGCGCGCGCCGGCGAACAGGGACGCGGCTTCGCCGTGGTCGCCTCGGAGGTGCGCTCGCTGGCCCAGCGCAGCGCATCGGCGGCCAAGGAAATCAAGGCCCTGATCGAAGAATCGGTCAGCAACGTCGACAGCGGCTACCAGCTGGTGCAGCAGACCGGCAGCACCATGGATGGCGTGGTCGAGAGCATCCGCAAGGTATGCGACGTGGTCGCCGAGATTACCGAAGCCGGGCGCGAACAGGCCTCGGGCATCCAGCAAATCAACGACGCCATCCTGCAGATGGACCAGACCACGCAGCAAAATGCGGCGCTGGTGGAACAGGCCGCCGCCGCCGCGCAGACCCTGCAGGACCAGGCGCAGCGCCTGCAGCAGGCCGTCAGCGTATTCATGCTCAAGCCGCAGGCTTAAATCCCGGGCCGCCGCCGCGCCTGGCAAGGCGGTATCCGCCATGGATTTCCATGCAGCAACCCGACAAGAACCGGGTTGCGCCATCCCGCCTGCCTACATAGACACCTAGACCGCGAACGCCAGTTCGCCCGCCTCTTCGCCCGGCATCACCGTGACCGCCACCTGCATGGTTTGCTGGCCGCCGCCAATCAGTACGCCGCGCAAAGGCGAGACATCGAGGAAATCGCGCCCCCATCCCAGCGTGATGTGGCTGGTGCCGGGAAACAGGCCGTTGGTGGGATCGGCATCGATCCACACGCCGGCCTGGCCATCGCGTCCGGGGCAATACACCGAAACCCAGGCATGCGAGGCGTCGGCCCCCACCAGGCGCGGCTGGCCCGGCGGCGGCTGGGTCAGCAGGTAGCCGCTGACGTAGCGCGCGGCCAGTCCGACCGAACGCAGGCAGGACAACATCAGGTGCGCAAAGTCCTGGCACACGCCGCGCCGGTTGGCGAACACATCGGTCACCGGCGTGGAAACGGTGGTGGCGGCCGGGTCGAACGCGAATTCATCAAAGATGCGCAGCATCAGCGCGCGCACCCCGTCCAGCAACGACAACCCCGGCGTGAAGCATTGCTCGGCGTAATGGATGAACTCGCGCTTGATGCGCACATGGGAAGACTCGAACAGGAAATTGGACGCATCCAGCATCTCCGGCGGCAGAGGCCGCGCCCCCTGGTAGGACAGCAATGCGACCGCCTCCTCCCACGGCATGGAATGCACCGGCAGCAGGCGCGGCCTCAACTCGACCCAGGACTCGGCGACCACGTCGAGACTGGTATGGTCGATGTCCAACGAGAATGCCTTGATGACGTTGCCGAAATTGTCTTCATAGCTGCGCACCAGCGCCGGCGCCGGCTGGATATTGACCTGGTGCGACAGGCAACGCTGCCAGGCCAGCTCGCGCGGCGTCAGATGCAGCATCTGGTGCGACAGGCGCACCGGCAGCGAATACTGGTAAGTGGTCTGGTGGTGGATCTGGTAGATGACGCGTTCGTCGGCGGCCTGGCCGGCGGTGTCTTTTTCCGTCATTTCATACTCCCTGGCTGACCGGCGCCGTCAACGGCGTGAAGTAATGGCGCGACAAGTCGTCCGACAGCATATAGCCGCCGCTGACGGCGTCGCGCATCAATTGCGCCAGGCGCGCGTTGGCCTCTTCCATGGTAGGCGAGCCGTGCGCGAAATCGGCCAGGTTCATCGCCTCCAGCTGGCCGGCCAGGTGCGCCGGAATGGTCATGCTCAGCAAGCCCAGTTGCTGCGCGATGTCGGCGAGGTATTGCTGCAGCATGCGGAACTGGTAAGCCATGCCGTGCGGATTGCTGGTATCGAACACCAGCAAGTGCAACACCGGCAGCCACTCCGGCGTGCGCCGATAGCGCACGCGGTAGGTGACGATGCTGCTGGCCGACTCCAGCAGCCACGACAGCGCCGCGGTCTGGCGCGCCGCCGGCAGGCGCAGGAAGTTGTCCAGCAGCGTGGCCATGTTGACCATGCGCTCGATATGCCGCCCCACCATCAGGAACTGCCAGCCGGCGTCGCGCGTCATGTCGTCCAAGGCATGGCCGGCCAGGCCGGAACAGGCGTCGATCACATTGCCCAGCACATGCTGGGCGCCGGTGGGCGTACTGATGCGCTCCTGCACCATGGCCGGCATCTTGGTCAGGGCATGCCAATTGTCCAGCGACAGGTGTTCGCGCACCTGGTAGGCCGCGTGCGCCAGCTGGCGCACCTGGGTCGCCACGCTGACCGGCGCCGACGAATCGATGACGGCGGCCTGCAGGCTTTGCTGCAGGCCGGTGATGGTCGGGCGAGGATCGGACTTGGGCATGAGCACGCCAAGCTGGCTGCAAATCCAGCTCACGCTGCCCAGGATGCCGCGGCTTTCGCTCTGGCCGTCCATCGTGTATTGCAAGGTGGTGCGCAGCAGGCGCGCCAGGTTCTTCACGCGCTCCGAATAGCGCCCCATCCAGAACAGGTTTTCGCCGGAGTGGGAAGACACGTCGACGGTGCTGCGGATCAGCGTGCCGTTGACCGTATCGACGATATCATCGGGCAGTTGCTCGGCCGGACCGGGTTCGCTTTCACGCAGCACCCAGACATCCTTGGTGGTGCCGCCCTGCTGCATCGACACCACGTCGCGGCGCTGGCGCGACGCCACGCGGGTCAGGCCGCCCGGCATCACCTGGTAACCGCCGCGGCCGTCGGCCACGGCAAACACGCGCAGGCTGATGGTGCGCCCCATCAGGCCATAGTCGCCGCTGCGCGACATCACCGGCGCCTGCGACAGGCGCACCCATTCCTGGGCCGCATAGGCGTGCGGCTGCAGTTGCAGGCTTTCGATCAGGCGGCGCCGCGCCGCGCCGGTGACGGTATGGCCGAATACCGGCTGCATGCGCATGGAAGAAAAGGCCGGCACGATGACCAGGTCGTCGAGATGCTCCAGCGTGTAATCCAGCGCAGGCTTCTCGCCGCACCACCAGGACGCCACCGCCGGCAGCGCCAGCGGCTCGCCCAGCAGGCGCTCGCTGATGGCCGGCAGGAAACCGTGCAACGCGGTCGATTCCAGCACGCCGCTGCCCAGCGAATTGGCCACCAGTACATTGCCCAGGCGCGCGGCCTGCGTCAGGCCGGGAATTCCCAGCGCCGAATCGGCGCGCAATTCCAGCGGATCGCAATAATCGTCGTCCATGCGGCGCAGGATGGCATGCACGCGGCGCAGGCCGTTCAGGGTCTTCAGGAACACCTGGTCGCCGCGCACCGTCAGGTCGACACCTTCAACCAGCGGGAAGCCCAGCGTATGCGCCAGGAACACATGCTCCGAATAGGTTTCGTTGTAGGGGCCGGGCGTGAGCAGCACGATCAACGGCATCTCGCCATTGGCCGGCGCCAGTTGCGTGAGCATGGCGCGCAGCGTGTGGAAGTAGCCATGCGGCGATTGCACGTGCATGTCGCGCAGCGCCTCGGGCATGGCGCGCGCCATGATCTGGCGGTTCTGCAGGGCGTAGCCGGTGCCTGACGGCCCCTGGGTGCGGTCCGACACCACCCACCAGGTGCCATCGGCCGAGCGCGCCAGGTCGATCGCATAAGCATGCAAATGCACGCCGCCCGGCGGCCTGATGCCATGGCACGGCATCAGGTAGCCGTGCTGGCCGAACACCAGCGCCGGCGGCAGCAGGCCTTCGCTGAGGAGGGCCTGCTCGCCGTACAGGTCGGCCAGCACCGCGTTCATCAGGCGCGCGCGCTGGGCCACCGCCTTGGCCAGGAACTGCCACTCGTCGGCCGCCACGATGTGCGGCAGCAAGTCCAGCTCCCACGGGCGGTTGGCGCCCTTGGGATCGGCGTAGACGTTGTAGGTGACGCCATCGGAAGCGATGGCCTCGCGCACTTCGCTGGCGCGCCGGCGCAACATCTCCGGCGACAGGTTTTCCAGCTGGTCGATCAGCGTCCGCCAATGCGGCCGCAGGCGGCCGTCGGCTGACAGCATTTCGTCGTAACGATCGCTGTTGGCCGAATAGCTTTCCAGTAAACGCTGATGCATAAATGGGGCTGGGCGGGCGCGATGCGGGCGGGTCCGCCGCTGCCTGTTGGCGCCGGCGAACCGGCTTGCGTGGGCGGGAGGACCGGCGCGGCGCGAACGCCGCGCCCGGATGAGTTAGAAGTAACGTAAGTCTAACGTAAAAGGAAACTCGACAGACGGCCGCGCCGGCTGCACATCGAATTTCCCCGGCGTGTGGTTGAGGCGGAAGTAGCGCGCCAGCCGGCGGCTTTCGGCCTCGAAGGCGTTGACCGGGAAAGTCTCGTAATTGCGCCCGCCCGGATGCACCACGTGGTACTGGCATCCGCCCAGGCTGCGGCCGTTCCAGGTATCGACCAGGTCGAAGGTCAGCGGCGAATCCACCGGGATGGTCGGGTGCAGCGCCGATGGCGGCTGCCAGGCGCGGTAGCGGATGCCGGCCACGAACTGGCCGACCGTGCCGGTAGGCTGCAGCGGCACGGATACGCCGTTGCAGGTGAGCACATAACGATCGGAAGCCATGCCGGACACCTTCACCTGCAAGCGCTCCAGCGAGGAATCGACATAGCGCGCGGTGCCGCCGCCGCTGCTCTCCTCGCCCAGCACATGCCAGGGCTCCAGCGCCGTACGCAATTCGATCTCCATGCCCTTGACCGCATAGTCGCCGATCTTGGGGCAGCGGAATTCCATGTGCGGCGCGAACCACTCGGCCTTCATGGCGTAGCCGGCCTCGTTCATATCGTCGATCACGTCGCGGAAATCCTGCGCGATGAAATGCGGCAGCAGGAAGCGGTCGTGCAGTTCGGTGCCCCAGCGCACCAGCCGCGCCGGCTGGTACGGCTGCTGCCAGAAACGCGCCACCAGGCCGCGCAGCAGCAACTGCTGGGTCAGGCTCATGCGCGCATGCGGCGGCATCTCGAAGGCGCGCAGCTCCAGCAGGCCCAGGCGGCCGGTGGCGCTGTCGGGCGAATACATCTTGTCGATGCAGAACTCGGCGCGGTGGGTGTTGCCGGTGACGTCGATCAGCAGGTTGCGCAGCAACCGATCCACCAGCCACGGCGGGCATTCGCCCTTGGCGACCTGCTTGTCCATCTCGACGAAAGCCAGCTCGATCTCCACCGTCGAATCGTTGCGCGCCTCGTCGATGCGCGGCGCTTGCGAGGTCGGGCCGATGAACATGCCCGAGAACAGGTAGGACAGCGACGGATGGTTGTGCCAGTACGAAATCAGGCTGCGCAGCAGATCCGGCCGGCGCAGGAAGGGCGAATCGCCGGTGGTGATGCCGCCCAGCACCATGTGGTTGCCGCCGCCGGTGCCGGAGTGATGGCCGTCCAGCATGAACTTCTCGGTGGTCAGGCGCGACTCGCGCGCGGCCTCGTACAGGTGGGTGGTCTGTTCGACCAGTTCGCTCCAGTTGTTGGCCGGCTGGATGTTGACCTCGATCACGCCGGGGTCCGGCGTCACGCTGAACTTGCGCAAGCGCGGGTCGTTGGGCGGTTCGTAGCCTTCCAGCAGCACCGGCTGCTTGAGTTCCTCCGCCACCGCTTCGATAACGGCCACCAGCTCCAGGTAATGCTCCAGTTGCGCCAGCGGCGGCATGAACAGGTAGAGCACGCCATTGCGCACTTCAGCCGACAGCGCGGTGCGGGTGATCCCGTTGGCCGATTCGCCATGCGCCGGCGTTACGCTGGCGGCATTGCTGGCATTGCTGGCATTGCCGGCATTGTCCGCAGCCTCACCGATCTGCCGCCGCGCCGGCCTGGCCGCGGCGGCGCCGATGGGCGCCCCCACGCGCAACGGCGGCTGTTGCGGGCCGCCAGCCTGGCGCCGGATCTCGGCCGCGCCGGGCAGCCCCTTGAACGCCTGCGACGGGTCGGCCGGATATACCGCCGGATATTCGCTGGCGCTCACCCAGGGCAGCGAATCGAGCGGCAGGCGATAACCCAGCGGCGAATCGCCCGGATACAGGTAGCAGCGCTCGCTGCGCAGGAACCAGCTGCCGCTCTGCCAGCCGCGGCCGTCGAAGCGGCGCGCCAGCGGCAGCACGTGGCCCGCCGCGCTTTGCAGGCCTTGCGTGAACACCCGCATCAGGCGTTCGCGCTCCTGCTTGTCGTCCACGCGCGAATCGAAGGGGTCGACGTTGCCGGGCAGGCGGCGCTCGCGCCACATGTAGTAGAACACGTCCTCGTAGGCGGGGAACACGTTCTTGCCATCCAGCTTCAGACGCTGCGCCACGCGGTGCAGGAAGTGGCTGGTGACGATCTTGTCGGCCACGTTCGGCTGGGTCTCGTCGCCGATGAGCGCGGGATTGAGCCAGATCGGTTCGCCGTCGCGCCGCCAGTAGCAGTTCAGCGCCCAGCGCGGCAACTGCTCGCCGGGGTACCACTTGCCCTGGCCGAAATGCGGCAGGCCTTGCACCGCGTACTTGTCGCGCATGCGGTGGTAGAGCGCGGCCGCCAGCGGCTTCTTGGTCGGCCCCATGGCGGCGGTATTCCATTCCGGCTCGTCCGGGTGGTCGAGCGAGACGAAGGTCGGCTCGCCGCCCATGGTCAGGCGCACATCGTTGGCGACCAGGTCGTGGTCGATTGCGTGGCCGAGCGCTTCGATCTCGGCCCACTGCTCCTCGCTGTAGGGCTTGGTCACGCGCGGCGCTTCCCAGATGCGCTTGACGCTCATCAGATGCTCAAACTCGACTTCGCAGGGGTCGACCAGGCCCGACACCGGCGCCGCCGAAGCCGGCTCGGGCGTGCATGACAGCGGGATGTGGCCTTCGCCGGCGAACAGCCCCGAGGTTGGGTCCAACCCGATCCAGCCGGCGCCCGGCAGGTAGACCTCGCACCAGGCATGCAGGTCGGTGAAGTCGGCCTCGGGGCCGGAGGGGCCGTCCAGCGATTTCTGGTCGGCCGTCAGCTGGATCAGGTAGCCGGAGACAAAGCGCGCCGCCAGCCCCAGATGCCGCATCAGTTGCACCAGCAGCCAGGACGAGTCGCGGCAGGAGCCCGACTTCAGTTCCAGCGTCTGCTCCGGGGTCTGCACGCCGGGTTCCATGCGGATGGTGTAATCGATGTGGTTGGCCAGCTTCTGGTTCAACGCGACCAGGAAATTGGCGCTGCCCATTTTCTCGCGTGAAATCCCATCGAGGAATTTCTTGAACAAGGGTGACAACGGCAGCTTCTGCCGGTACGGCATCAGTTCGTTCTGCAAGTCCTTGGCGTACTCGAAGGGGAATTGCTCGGCGTAGGGTTCGAGGAAGAAATCGAACGGGTTGATGACCGACATCTCGGCCACCAGGTCGACCTCGATCTTGAATTCGGTGGTTTTCTCCGGGAACACCAGGCGCGCCAGGTAATTGGCCTCGGGATCCTGCTGCCAGTTGATGAAGTGCGGCTCCGGCAGGATGCGCAGCGAATAGCTCAGGATGCGGGTACGGCTGTGCGGGGCGGGACGCAGGCGGACGACTTGCGGCCCGAGGTTGATTGGACGGTCATACCGGTACGAGGTGACATGGTTCAGCGCCACGTGAATTGACATGGAGATCCTTTACGGCGAGCAAATGATGAATACCTGACTGCGATCTGCATTTCCGTCATCCGCTCCATGCGCCTTTCCGGTTGCGCAAGGCGGGCGCAGCGACGGTGATGCATACCGGGTTATGCGTGAAACCTGTTCATTACCCCTCCCCTGGAACTGCGACTACGCCGCCGTACCTACCTGTGATGCATATTAATGAAATCCCGCAGGCGTGGATAGATTTCGTTTTCCCAGCGGCGGCCGTTGAAGACGCCGTAATGTCCCACGGCCGTCTGAACGTGGTGCAAGCGCATGTAAGGCCGGATGCTGCTGCACATTTCCTGTGCGGCCACCGTCTGGCCGACGGCGCAGATGTCGTCCTTCTCGCCCTCGATGGTCAACAGCGCGGTGCGGCGGATGGCGCGCGGATTGACGGCGCGCCCCTGGTATTGCAACGCGCCCAGCGGCAGCGCATGCTCCTGGAACACCAGTTGCACCGTCTCCAGGTAAAACTCGGCCGGCAAGTCCGACATGGCGAAGTATTCTTCATAGAAGGTCTTGATCTGCGAGGCCTTCTCGTCATCCCCGTCGGCCAAGTGGCGGTACAGGTTACGGAAAGCGTCGACGTGGCGGTTCAGGTTCATGTTCATGAACGCGGCCAGTTGCATGAAACCCGGATACACGCGCCGGCCGCCGCCCGCATGGCGGGCCGGCACGGTGCTGACCATGTTCTTTTCGAACCAGGCGATCGGTTTGCTCTTGGCCAGGGCATTGACGGCAGTGGGATTGACCCGCGTGTCGAGCGGGCCGGCCATCAGCGTCATGGTGCGCGGCTGCGCCGCATTGCCGTCGTCGGCCATCACGGCGGCCGCCGTCAGGGCCGCCACGGTAGGCTGGCAAACCGCCAGCAGATGGGCGCCCGGCCCCAGGATCTCGAGAAAGGAGATGATGTGGGAAACGTATTCATCCATGCCGAACTTGCCATGCCCGAGCGGGATGTCGCGCGCATTGTGCCAATCGGTGATGTAGACATCGTGATGGCGCAACAGGGTGTTGACCGTGCCGCGCAGCAAGGTGGCGAAGTGGCCCGACATCGGCGCCACCACCAGCACCTTGGGCTGGGCATCCGGAATTTCCTTGCGAAAATGCAGCAGGCTGCAAAAAGGCGTGCCGGCGACGACCTCCTCGCGCACCGAAACTGTGCACCCATCATCGTCAACGGCGGTGATCCCGAAATCCGGGCGGACGTGGGTGAGCTGGGTACGCGCGAACACTTCGCAGGCCGACGCCAGCCTGCGCAT
The DNA here is from genome assembly GCF_006715495.1 of Herbaspirillum sp. SJZ106. Lineage (GTDB taxonomy): Bacteria > Pseudomonadota > Gammaproteobacteria > Burkholderiales > Burkholderiaceae_D > Herbaspirillum. Next base: position 522,382 of record NZ_VFNI01000003.1, on the reverse strand, counting down.
GACAGGATGCGCCGGCAAGCCCGGCCATTGGTACCCGAACACGGGTGCCATCATCCTGGCGCAAGTCCGCAGGGGATCGGTGGCGTCTGCATATTGCTGGTAGAGCTGGTAGGTATTGATCATGAGGACGCCGCCCTTCTGTCTCTTATAGTGTTCGCTCGCAGTCTTCCTTGCGATGCAATATGCATGCCACTGATATCCACCGATGCCTTTCGCGGCGCGGCCCGCGCGCCGCCATCGCGGCATTTTTTGTCGACCGTGGGCCGCGACAAATCCGCAGGCTGGCACGCGCTTTGCAAGCACATGCTCCAGCTGCCGCCTTCCATCCCGGCCGGACAAACACGGGAACAAAAGCGGCAACGATGTCGTGCCTGCGCCAGCGTATCCGCGCCGGCAACGTCGTGCCCAAAGTCAACATTGCAAGAAAACAGATAAAGGACTGACATGCCTAAGACGACTTTGCGCATCACCAGCAAGAACTACTCTTCCTGGTCCTTACGCGGCTGGCTCCTGGTCAAGTTCGCCGGGTTGTCTTTCGAGGAAGACATCGTGCCGCCGGACGATCCGACCGCCCGCGCGGAGATCCTGCTGCTGTCTTCCTCCATCCTGGTGCCCAGCCTCAAGCATGGCGGCGTGCTGGTGTGGGACACCCTGGCCATTGCCGAATACCTCAACGAAATCCGTCCCGGGGCGCAGCTGCTGCCGGCCGACCAGGCCGCCCGCGCGCACTGCCGCGCGGTATGCGGCGAAATGCATTCGGGCTTCTCGGCGCTGCGCGCGGCATTGCCGATGAACCTCAAGGCGCACTTCCCCAACTTCAAGGTATGGTCGCGCGCCGAAGCCGACATCCACCGCATCACCACCATCTGGAAGGAATGCCTGGCCAAGTACGGCGGCCCCTTCCTGTTCGGCGAGCAGCGCACCATGGCCGACGCCATGTATGCGCCGGTAGTGACGCGCTTCGTCACCTACGACGTCAAGCTCGATCCGGTGTGCGCGGCCTATGGCAAGCGCATCATGGCCATGCCGGAGATGCAGGAATGGATCACCGCCGCCAAGAAGGAGCCGGAAGACATTGATGAGCTGGATGTGGAGTTTTAGGACGCGTTCGCTGGAAAATCGAACGCGCCCGCGGGTGCGGCGGCCGCCGCAGCTATTTTTGTCGCAAGCCAAATGCGGGACGCCGCAGAAAGGATGGATGTGATGAACACGGTAGCTGAAAGCGTATTGGCAGGAAACACGTTCTCGCATGTATGCGAGGGCGATACGCCCTACGAATCGGGAGGGTTGCGCGACTTTTTCCTCTACCGCGACCTCGGCATCGCCGCCGCCACGGGCGGGCAAGTGGTCGCACAACTGGTCAAGGCCAACATGGCGCCGGAAGAAGGCACGGGATGGCACCGGCACGAGGCGAATTTCCACATCGTCATCATGTTGAAGGGCTGGGCGCGTTTCATGTATGAAGACCAGGTGACGCTGGTGAAGGCCGGCGACTGCGTACACCAGCGCCCCGGCATCGTGCATTTCCTGTTCGATTATTCGCCCGACATGGAGTACCTGGAGATCGTCAGCCCGGCCGATTTCAAGACCATCGACATGCCGGCGCCATGCGCCGTGCCGCCGCCCACGCCGTGGAACTGAGCCGGGCGCGACGCGCACTTTCCGCCCGGCCTCCCGTTTCATCGGCGTACCGGTCTCGATGAAACGGGGCATGCTTTTGCGGGATTTTTCGAACGTGTGCAAGAAGGAAAAACGGATCGGGAGCAAAGATCGAAACCATGAAACTTTCCACTGTCCAAAAACATATGCCTCTGATAGGCTTATCCGGCACACGCTAGCAAGCGCGCGCCTTTGCAGAAGATCTCCACGTCTCGTTTGTCGTCACATTCAACTTAGAAAAGTTCCTGTCCACACCAGGAAAACGAATCAAATTTATGGCACATTTTTTCGATGAGATGTATTCGGGGAGCGTCGCAAGCGACAACCCGCAAGTGCGCCAGCACTACGCCGAATTCGCCCACTGGCTGGCGGCGCAGTCGGCTGAAACCATCGCCCGCAAACGTGCCGAGTCCGACCTGATCTTCCGCCGCGTCGGCATCACCTTCGCGGTCTACGGCAACGACGCCGGCACCGAGCGGCTGATCCCCTTCGACATCATCCCGCGCATCATCCACAAGGCCGAATGGGCCAAGCTGGAAGCCGGCCTCGTGCAGCGCGTCAAGACGCTCAACATGTTCATCCACGACATCTACCACGAGCAGAAGATCGTCAAGGCCGGCATCATTCCGCCCGAGCAGATCTTCCAGAACGCGCAGTACCGCCGCGAGATGCAGGACGTGAACGTGGTCAACGACATCTACGCGCACATCGCCGGCGTCGATATCGTGCGCGCCGGCGAGGGCGAGTTCTACGTGCTCGAAGACAACCTGCGCGTGCCCTCCGGCGTGTCGTACATGCTGGAGAACCGCAAGATGATGATGCGGCTGTTCCCCGACCTGTTCACGCGCCACAAGATCGCCCCGGTCGACCATTACCCCGACCTGCTGCTGGACAACCTGCGCTCGGTGGCGCCGGCCGGCGTGACCGATCCGGTGGTGGTGGTGATGACCCCGGGCATGTACAACTCGGCCTATTTCGAACATGCCTTCCTGGCCCAGCAGATGGGCGTGGAGCTGGTCGAGGGCCAGGACCTGTTCGTCAAGGACAACGTGGTCTACATGCGCACCACGCGCGGCCCCAGGCGGGTCGACGTGATCTACCGCCGCATCGACGACGACTTCCTCGATCCGCTGGCGTTCCGTCCCGATTCCGCGCTGGGCGTGCCGGGCCTGCTGCAGGCCTACCGCGCCGGCAAGGTGACGCTGACCAACGCCATCGGCACCGGCGTGGCCGACGACAAGTCGATCTATCCGTATGTGCCGGACATGGTGCGCTTCTATCTCTCGGAAGAACCCATCCTCAACAACGTGCCGACCTACCAGTGCCGCAAGAAGGAAGACCTCGACTACACGCTGGCCAACCTCGGGAAGCTGGTGGTCAAGGAAGTGCACGGCGCCGGCGGCTACGGCATGCTGGTCGGCCCGGCCTCGACCAAGCAGGAAATCGAGGATTTCCGCGCCCGCGTCATCGCCAAACCCGACGGCTACATCGCCCAGCCCACGCTGGCGCTGTCGGTCTGCCCGACCTATGTCGAGGCCGGCATCGCGCCGCGCCACCTCGACCTGCGCCCGTTCGTGCTGTCCGGCAAGAACGTGACGATGGTCAAGGGCGGCCTGACGCGCGTAGCGCTCAAGGAAGGCTCGCTGGTGGTGAACTCGTCGCAGGGCGGCGGCACCAAGGACACCTGGATTCTGGAGAAATAAGATGCTCAGCCGTACCGCCGATCACCTGTTCTGGATGGCCCGCTACACCGAGCGCGCCGAAAACACCGCGCGCATGCTCGACGTGCATGTGCAGACCGCGCTGCTGCCGCAATCGACCGATGACGCCGAGCAAGGCTGGCGCGCCGTCCTCGGCATTTCCGAGCTGCTGTACGGCTACAACCAGAAGTACGACCAGCTCACGCAAAGGGATGTGATCGACTTCATGGTGCGCGATCCGAACAACCCTTCGTCGATCGCCTCCTGCCTGCGCCAGGCGCGCGAGAACGCGCGCGCGGTGCGCGGCGCGCTGACCACCGAAGCCTGGGAAATCCAGAACGCCACCTGGATCAAGATGCAGTCCTACCTGCAGACCAACGCGCTGGAGCAGAACCCGAGCGATTTCTTCGAATGGGTCAAGCACCGCTCGCACCTCTCGCGCGGCGTCACCATCGGCACCATGCTCAAGGACGAGGCGTTCCACTTCATCCGCCTGGGCACCTTCCTGGAGCGCGCCGACAACACGGCGCGCATCATCGACGTCAAGTTCCACGGCGCCAAGGAAAGCCAGTCGCAAAAGCACAACGGCCAATCGCAATCGCAGTCGCAATCCGGAGAGAAAGGCGACGGCCAGATCGACTTCTACTACTGGGCCGCGATCCTGCGCTCGGTGTCCGGTTTCGAGATCTACCGCAAGGTCTACCGCGACGTCATCACGCCCGAGCGGGTAGCCGAACTGCTGATCCTGCGCGCCGACATGCCGCGCTCGCTGCTGGCCTGCATGGGCCATGTGCTGTCCAACCTGAAGAACGTGCACAACGACGTCTCGTCCGACACCGAACGCTTCGCCGGCAAGCTGCACGCCGACCTCAAGTTCGCGCGCATCGAGGAAGTGCTCGATGCCGGGCTGCACGATTACCTGACGGTATTCCTGGAGCGCATCTTCGAGCTGGGCAACCGGATCAGCCGGGATTTTCTTGTTCCTTTGGCAGCATGAATATTCAAAAAACCAACGCCATTACCTAAGAAAATTCTGAATTGCGCCGTTACTGTAGGCACACGGCGACAAGAAGCCCTTGTCCGCGACTTGGGTGGACAAGGCTTCCTGTAAAATCCGGTTTTTACATTTTCAGATCACATCATGACCTATTGCGTTGCCATGCGCCTGAACAGCGGCCTGGTATTCCTCTCCGATTCGCGAACCAATGCGGGGGTCGACCATATCGGCACTTTCCGCAAAATGAGTGTTTACGAGAATCCGGGCGATCGCGTCATGGTCCTGATGACCGCAGGAAATCTCTCGATTTCGCAGTCGATCCGCCAGATGCTGGGCGAGCGCACCAACGCCGAGGGGCGCAGCATCTGGACCGCCACCTCCATGTACGAGGCGGCCCAGATCCTGGGCGACGCCATCCGCGCGGTGCATGAGCGCGAAGCCGGCGAACTGGGCAAGTTCGGCATCGACTTCAACGTTTCCATCATCTTCGGCGGCCAGATCAAGGGCGAACGTTGCCGCCTGTTCCAGATGTATTCGGCCGGCAACTTCATCGAGTCGCACGACGAGAACACCTATTTCCAGATCGGCGAAGCCAAATACGGCAAGCCCATCATCGACCGCGTGGTCACGCCTTCGACCACGCTGGACGAGGCCGCCAAGTGCGCCCTGATTTCCATGGACTCGACGCTGAAGTCGAATATCTCGGTCGGCCTGCCGCTGGACCTGCTGCTCTACAACAGCGACGAGCTGGCCGTGAGCCGTTTCGTGACGATCGACGAGCACAACCAGTATTTCCAGATGATCCGCCGCAGCTGGGGCGCGCAACTGAAGCGCGTGTTCGAAGCCATCGACGATCCGGTCTGGGATGCCGCGCCCGAAGCCACGCTCAATGTGCTGTCTTCCTCCGCCGACCACAGCGAACCGGTGCGGGTGCCGCCGCCGCCCAATGTCGCGCGCAATGCCTCGACCGTGCCGCGCCAGATCCTGGCGCATCAGGACGGCAATAAGGAACAGGCCCATTAAATTCCAGAAAATTTCCTTCTGGAAATAAAAATGGCTGCGATATCGCTATCGCAGCCATTTTTTTATCTTTTTCCCTCCGCTGGAAAGCCAGGGAGGGAAAATTTCTTTCAGACAACAATCGTCTGCGCTTCGCCTTCGGCGCGGGCGCGAATATGGCCGATGCGGAACACGGTCTCGCCGGCCGCCTTCAGGTGCGCTTCGGCGGCGTCCGCGTTTTCCCTGGAGACGATCACGGTCATGCCGATGCCGCAGTTGAAGACGCGGTGCATCTCGGCATCGGCCACGCCGCCGTGCTGCTGCAGCCAGGAAAACAGCGGCGGCATGGTCCAGGACTTGGCGTCCAGTTCCGCGGTCAGGTTGTCCTGCAGCACGCGCGGAATGTTTTCCACCAGGCCGCCGCCGGTGATGTGGACCATGCCCTTGACTTCCAGCTTCTCCATCAGCGACAGCAGCGGCTTGACATAGATGCGGGTCGGCGCCATCAGCACGTCGGCCAGCTTGCGGCCGTGGAAATCGGCGTTCAGGTCGGGCTTGGCCACTTCCAGGATCTTGCGCACCAGCGAGTAGCCGTTGGAATGCGCGCCCGACGAGGCCAGGCCCAGCACTACGTCGCCCGGTGCGATCTTGGTGCCGTCGATGATCTTGGACTTTTCCACCGCGCCGACCGCGAAACCGGCCAGGTCGTACTCGCCATCGGGGTACATGCTGGGCATTTCGGCGGTTTCGCCGCCGATCAGGGCGCAGCCGGCCTGTTCGCAGCCGGCGGCGATGCCCTTGATGACATCGGTGGCCGAAGCCACGTCCAGCTTGCCGCAGGCAAAGTAATCGAGGAAGAACAGCGGCTCGGCGCCCTGCACCAGGATGTCGTTGACGCTCATGGCGACCAGGTCGATACCGACCGTATCGTGCCTGTTAAGATAGAACGCCAGCTTCAGCTTGGTGCCCACGCCGTCGGTGCCGGACACCAGCACCGGTTCCTTGTATTTCTTGCTGATCTCGAACAGGGCGCCGAAACCGCCAATGCCTCCCAGCACGCCTTCGCGGGTGGTGCGCTTGGCAAAAGGCTTGATTGCCTCCACCAGGGCGTCGCCGGCATCGATGTCGACGCCGGCGTCGCGGTAGGAAAGGGAGACATTGGATGATGAAGTCATGATGATATTGCCAGTGAAGACGGTAAAATAAGGAAATCCGGGGTTGATAAACCCCGCTAAACCGTGATTTTAACAAAACCGACACCCCCAAACCCCGATTCCATGCCTTTTTCTTTATCCGAAGAGCAAAAACAAAATCTGGTGTGGCTGATCGTCGGAATCCTGCTGCTGGCCCTGCTGGCCGCGCTCGGCCCCATGCTGTCGCCATTCATCGCCGCCGGCATCATCGGCTACGCGCTCAATCCGGGCGTGGACTGGATCGCCAGCCGCCGCATCGGCCCGCTGCGGGTGCCGCGCTTCGTGGCCGTGACCATCATGATTTTGCTGCTGATATTGGCCGTGTTGGCGCTGGTGCTGATCGTCGTGCCGCTGCTGCTGCGCCAGATCCCGCAATTGCAGGCGCAAATACCGCCGTTGCTGGACAAGCTCAACGCCATCGTGTCGCCGCGCCTGCACCTATTGGGCATCGACGTGCGCCTGGATCTGGCCGGCATCAAGGCCTTGCTGACCCAGCAGATCAGCACCAGCAGCGATGAAATGTGGACCTCCGTGCTGGCCTCGGCGCGCGCGGGCGGCACGGCGCTGCTGGCCTGGGCCGCCAATCTGCTGTTTGTGCCGATGGTGCTGTTCTACCTGCTGCAGGACTGGCATCCCTTCATCAAGCGCGTGCAGAGCATGATCCCGCGCCGCTGGGCGCCGCGCATCAACCTCATGGCGACCGAAGTCAACGACCTGCTGGGCCAGTACCTGCGCGGCCAGTTGCTGGTGATGCTGACGCTGGCGGTCTATTATTCGGTGGCGCTCACGGTCGCCGGCTTCGACAGCGCCCTGCCGGTCGGCGTGCTGACCGGCCTGCTGGTGTTCATTCCCTACGTCGGCTTCGGCATGGGCCTGGTGCTGGCGATCCTGGCCGCCATCCTGCAATTCGACGGCGCCGTGGGCTTGCTGTGGGTGGCGCTGATCTATGGCATCGGGCAGGTGCTGGAAAGCTTTATCCTCACGCCCAAGCTGGTCGGCGAACGCATCGGCCTGCATCCGCTGGTCGTGATCTTCGCGCTGCTGGCGTTCGGCCAGTTGTTCGGTTTCGTGGGCGTGCTGCTGGCGCTGCCGGCATCGGCCATCGTCTCGGTGATCGCCATGCACGTGCGGCGCGCCTATCTGGCCAGCAATTTTTACAACCACTGACGTGCGCCATGTCCTATTCCAGCCCCAGCGTCCGAATGAGAAGCAATGCCGCGCAAGGCGCACGCTCATCCGAAATCCTTCGGGCGGCCCCGGAAACGGGCCGCCCGCCGCCTTATTTCTCCTTGCCGCAGCGCCGCTGCGGCATGTCGTCGTGCCTTGTATCCGGCCCGTTTCCGGGGCTGGAATAGGACATAACACATTCCGATGAAACAGATTCCGCTCGATTTAAGCGCGGACCAGCCGCAAAGCTTCGATACTTTCGTTACTGGCCGCAATGAAGAACTGCTGCAGCGCTTGCAGCAACTCGCCACGGCCGGCGCGGACAAGTCCGCCCACACCGCCAGCGCCAGCACCGACCGCTTCCTCTACCTCTGGGCCGAAGCCGGCGCCGGCAAGAGCCACCTGCTGCATGCCATCGCGCACCAGGCCGGCGATCAAGCGCGCCTGATCGCCGCCGATGCGCCGGAATCGGCCTTCGAGTACAGCCCGCAGGTCGCGCACTACCTGATCGACGACGCCGACCAGCTCGGTCCGCCAGCCCAGATCGCCGCCTTCAACCTGTTCAACCAGATCCGCGAACAAGGCGGCTGGCTGGTCTCGACCGGCGCGCTGCCGCCGACCCAATTGGAACTGCGCGAAGACCTGCGCACGCGCCTGGGCTGGGGCCTGATCTACCAAGTGCACGGCCTGTCGGACGACGAGAAAATCGCCGCCCTCGCGCAGGCCGCGCAAGGCCGCGGGCTGGAACTGCCGCCCGGCATGCTGCCCTACCTGCTGACCCATTACCGGCGCGACATGCCTTCGCTGTCGCGCATGCTCGATGCGCTGGACCGCTACTCGCTGGCGACCAAGCGCGCCATTACGCTGCCACTGCTGCGCGATCTGTTACAACAGGAAACCGAACAACAATGAACCTTGCCTTATTCGACCTCGACCACACGCTGCTTCCGCTCGACTCCGACCACGAGTGGGGCGAGTTCCTGGCCCGCACCGGCGCCGTCGATGCCGCCAGCTTCAGGCAGGCCAACGACCAATGGTTCGCCCAATACCAGGCGGGCACGCTGGACCCGGTCAAGTACCTGGAGTTCGCCTTCGGCATCCTCGCCAGGTTCCCGCGCGCGCAACTGGACGAGATGCATCGCCAGTTCATGGCTGAAGTGATCCAGCCGGCGATCCTGCCGCAGGCGCTGGCGCTGGTGAAGAAACACCTGGACGCCGGCGACCTGGTCGCCATCGTCACCGCCACCAACCACTTCGTGACCGAGCCCATCGCCTCGCACTTCGGCGTGCAACACCTGATCGCCGCCCTGCCGGAGCTGGACGAACTCGGCAACATCACCGGCAAGCTGCGCGGCACGCCGACCTACGGTCCCGGCAAGATCGTCCACACCGAAGCCTGGCTGGACCGGCTCGGACACACGCTGGCCAAGTTCGAGCGCAGCTACTTCTACAGCGACTCGCAAAACGACATCCCGCTGCTCGAACGCGTGACCGATCCGGTGGCCACCAACCCCAACGCCAAGCTGCTGGCGCATGCCCAGGCGCGCGGCTGGCCGGTGATCAATCTCTTCGACGGCCACGCGCAATGATCAAGAAACTGATTCGCTCGATCCTGGGCAAGGGCAAGAAAGGCGCCGCCTCCGACGCCACCGAACCGGACGTGCTCGGCCCCAAACAGCACGGCATCGATCCTTCGCTGGTGTCGCCCAACGCGGTGCGCGTGACCCAGACGCTGCAGGAAGCCGGCTTCAAGGCTTTCATCGTCGGCGGCGCGGTGCGTGACCTGCTGCTGTCGGTCAAGCCCAAGGATTTCGACGTCGCCACCAACGCCACTCCGGAACAGGTCAAGCAATTGTTCCGCCGCGCCTTCATCATCGGCCGCCGCTTCCAGATCGTGCACGTGATGTTCGGCCAGGAACTGATCGAAGTCACCACCTTCCGCGGCGCCTCGGCCGACAACTCGCCCAAGGACGAACACGGCCGCGTGCTGCGCGACAACACCTTCGGCGAACAGCATGAGGACGCGGTGCGGCGCGACTTCACCATCAACGCCATGTACTACGATCCGGCCACGCAGACGGTGCTGGATTACCACGGCGGCATCGCCGACATCCGCGCCAGGAAGCTGCGCATCATCGGCGAGCCCGAAGCGCGCTACCGCGAAGACCCGGTGCGCATGCTGCGCGTGGTGCGCTTCGCCGCCAAGCTCAAGTTCACCATCGCCCCCGCCAGCAGCGCACCCATCCGCGTGATGGCGCCGCTGATCGACAACGTGCCGGCCGCGCGCGTGTTCGACGAGATGCTCAAGCTGCTCATGAGCGGACACGCCCTGGCCTGCCTGCAGCAGCTGCGCAAGGAAGGCCTGCACCACGGGTTGTTGCCGCTGCTGGACGTGGTGCTGGAACAACCGCTGGGAGAGAAGTTCGTGACGCTGGCGCTGGCCAATACCGACGCCCGCGTCAAAGAAGGCAAGCCGGTGTCGCCCGGTTTCCTGTTCGCCTCGCTGCTGTGGCACCAGGTGCTGGAGAAATGGCGCGCCTACCAGGCCGCCGGCGAATATCCGATCCCCGCGCTGCACCTGGCCGCCGACGACGTGCTCGATGCCCAGACCGAAAAGCTGGCCCTGCAGCGCAAGATCGCCTCCGACATGCGCGACATCTGGGCCATGCAGCCGCGCTTCGAACGCCGCGTCGGCAAGGCGCCCTACAAGCTGCTGGAGCACCTGCGCCTGCGCGCCGGCTACGACTTCCTGATGCTGCGTTGCGCATCGGGCGAGCTCGACGCCGAGCTGGGCGAATGGTGGAGCGCCTTCATCGGCGGCAGCGGCGCCGAGCGCGAAGAACTGATCGCCCGCAAGCCAGCCGATACCGCTTCCGGCCCCGCGCCCAAGAAACGCAAGCGCCGCGGCGGCCGCAGCCGCTCAAAGGATGCCGCGCAAGGAGAAGCGGACAACGATACCGCGGCGGAAGCGGCGCCGGCGCCTGAAAAGACGGCCCCCGCCGCACCGGAAAGCGCCGATGCCGGCAGCGCCCAGGCCCCCAGGCGCCGTCGTCGCAGCCGCAGTCGCAGCGGCGCATCGGGCGGCGCCGACGCCGCGCCCGCCGGCGACAACGACTGACGCATCAATGCAAGCGCAGCAAGCCATCGCCTACATCGGCATCGGCGGCAATCTCGGCGATGCCCGCGGCACGGTCGAAGAGGCGATCAGGCGGCTGGCCGCCTTGCCGCAATCGCAGTTGCTGCGCACGTCGTCGCTCTATCGCACGGCGCCGGTCGACGCCGGCGGCGACGACTACATCAACGCCGTCGCGCAGCTTGCCACCTCGCTGGCCCCGCTCGAGCTGCTGCACGCGCTGCAGAAGATCGAGCTGGAACACGGCCGCGAGCGCCCCTACCGCAACGCGCCGCGCACGCTCGATCTGGATGTGTTGTTGTATGGCGACCGCATCATCGGCGGCGACGAATTGACCGTGCCGCATCCGCGCATGGCGCAACGCGCCTTCGTTCTGGCGCCGCTGCTGGAAATCGATCCCGCCATCGCGATCCCCGGCGTGGGCGCGGCCCAGGCCTGCCTTGCCGGCATCGCCAACCAACCCGTCAGCAAGCTCTGAGGCTGCGCAAAAGCGCGCCCGTCAGGCAGCGCCGTCCTGCGCGTTGCCGGGCGCTTCGCCCTCGCGCGGCAAGGGTCGCAATTCCGGCAGGCGGCGATGGTGCCCCTTGAGCCACAAGGGCAGCTCATTGGCCTGTATGGGCTTGGCGATCAGATAGCCTTGCCCGATATTGCAGCCGAAGTCCTGCAGCAGGCGCCAGTCCTCCATGTTCTCGATGCCTTCGGCCACCGTCACCAGCTCCAGGCGCCGCGCCATGTCCAATGCGGACTGCAAGATCACGCGCAGGTTCTTGCGTTCATGCGCGCCATGCACGAAGGAACGGTCGATCTTCAACTCGGTAAACGGGATGCGCGCCAACTGCTGCATCGAAGAAAAGCCGGTGCCGTAATCGTCGATCGACAGGCCAAAACCTTTGAGCCGCAAGCGCGCCAGCATGCCCAGCGAATTGCCCTTGTGCGCCACCACCGAACCTTCGGTAATTTCCAGCACCACGCGGTCGGCCGGCAGCGCATGGCGCTCCACCAGCCCCATGATCCGCTGCATGAAATCGGGCTGCTCCAGCGACAGCGGCGACAGGTTCACCGCCACCTTGATCGCCAGCCCGCGGCTGTGCCAGACCGCCGCCTGCGCGGTGGCCTGGTCCATCATGCTGATGGTGAGGTCATGGATCAGGCCGCAGTTTTCAGCCAGCGGGATGAAACGGTCCGGCGGGATCATGCCGCGCTCGGGATGGATCCAGCGCGCCAGCGCTTCGACGCCTTTCAGGATCCCGGTCTGCACGTCGACCTTGGGCTGGTAGTAGGGAACGATCTGGCCATTGGCGATGGCCGCCGCCAGGTCGGCCTCGCACATCGACGGGCCGGGGTCGGCATGCTGCCGCGCATTGCTGTGCAACGGCGTGAAGGTGTGCAGCGCGGCCGCCAGCTTCTCGTTGCTCAGCGGCTTTTGCAGCGCGCCGAGGACATGCATGCCAAGCGCCTGGATCATGGTCTCCACCGACTGCAGCAACGCAGCCTCGCGGCTGGAGGCGACGATGAGCGGCATGTTCACGCCCTTCTGCTGCAGTTGCTGGATCAGTTCGATGCCATCCATGCCCGGCATCTCAAGGTCGATCACGGCCACCCCCGGCGGCAGCTTCAACAAGGCCAGCAAGTCCAGCGCCTCGTTGCCGTTGCCGGCCTCGTAGATCATGTCTATTCCCAGTTCCTGCAGCAGGCCGACGGTATGCTGGCGCTGCAGCGCGCTGTCGTCGACCACCAGCGCCGACTCGATCAGGTCACTTAAGTTCTCGGAGGCCATATTGTTCAATCACGGCAGAGATGTTTTCGAGGGAGATGACATCGTGGACGCCACCCAGCTGTATTGCTTCTTTTGGCATGCCGAAGACGACGCTGCTGCGTTCGTCCTGGGCGTAGGTATTCGCGCCGCGATCGGCCATTTCCTTCATGCCGCGGGCGCCGTCGTCGCCCATGCCGGTCATGATGATGCCGACCCCGTTGCTGCCGGCAGCCTTCGCCATCGAGCGGAACAGCACATCCACCGAGGGCTTGTGCCGGCTCACGAGAGGGCCGTTGATGACTTCTACATAGTACTGCACGCCATCCCGCTTTACTACCAGATGCATGCCGCCCGGCGCGATCAGGACGCGGCCCGGCATCACCATATCCAGGTGCACGGCCTCCTTGACATCGACTTGCGAAATCTTGTGCAGACGCTCGGCAAAACTATGCGTGAACCGCTCCGGCATGTGCTGCACCACCACCACTCCCGGACAGTGTTGCGACAGCCCGCCCAGCACCAGCTCCAGCGCTTGCGGTCCGCCGGTCGAGGCGCCGATGGCGACGATCCTGGCCGTCTCCGGACACGCCGCATCGCCCCCTCTCGGGGCATCGAGCACCACGTCGGCGCTGTATTTCTGCAGATCGCCGTCCCAGTCCTTGCCATGCAACATTTCCCGAGGCGGCGTCTTGGGCCTGCGGATTTCCACGGCCGCCGCCGTTGCCGGCGCAGGCTGGGCAGGTTGCGCGGCGGGATGCCCCAGATGCGCCTGGGCCGCGGCGCGGATGGCATTGGCCAGGTCGTCGAAAGCGTCGTGCAAAAAATTGCGCACGCCCAGCGCCGGCTTGGAAATGATGCTGACCGCGCCGGCGGCCAGCGCCTCCATGGTGATCTCGGCGCTGCTGTCGGTGCGCGCCGAACAGATGATCACCGGCGTCGGGCGCAGCGCCATGATCTGCTTCAGGAAGGTGATACCGTCCATGCGCGGCATCTCGATATCGAGCACGATCACATCCGGCCAATCCTGCCGCATCTTGCGCATGGCAAAGATGGGGTCGGATGCCGTGGCCACGACCTGGATGTCGCTGGTGGCGCTGAGCAATTCCTGCATCAGCTGGCGCACCACCGACGAGTCATCCACCACCATGACCCTGATCATAGCCGTCTCCCTTGCCGCCCGCCGCCGTGCGCCGCAGCAATGGCGGTGCTGCGGGGGGTCATTGCGGCTTCCTGTAAATGGACGGCGAATGCATCTCCAGCCCCAGCAGCATCCCATGCAGCGATTCGGAGTGCCCGACCACCAGGTAACCGCCGGGCCGCAAGCGCCTGATCACGTCATTGAGCACCTTGGTCTTGGTGGGGAAGTCGAAATAAATGATCACGTTGCGCAGGAAAATCAGGTCGAAGCTGCCGTCGTCGAAGGCATCCAGGTCCATCAGGTTGCGCTGGGCGAACTCCACCTTGCGGCGCAGCTCTCCATCCACCAGGAAATGCCCCTCGTATTCGCCGGTCCCGCGCAGGCAATAACGTTTGAGATAAGCCTTCGGAATGTTCTGGCCGCGCGCCATCGGGTACAGCGCCCGACGCGCGAAACCGAGCACGCGCATGCTGATGTCGGAAGCGAATACCGACCACGACCCGCCGGGACGATGGTGGTCCAGCAGCATGGCCAGCGTATAGGCTTCCTCGCCGGTCGAGCTGGCCGCGCTCCAGGCGCGCAGCATTTTCATGCCGGACCAGGCCGGGAGCAGTTCGGCGCTGAGGAAATCGAAATGGCTCTGTTCGCGGAAGAAATAGGTTTCATTGGTGGTGATCAGGTCGATCGCCCGCTGGCGCTCTTCGCTCCCCTGCGCGCCGGAAATGAGCGCATGGTAATCGCTCAACTGCGCTAGCCCCAGTTCATGCATGCGTCCGCTCAAGCGGCTTTGCAGCAACGCCTTCTTCGTGATGGGCAGGTTCAGGCCGATATGCTGCTTGAACAGTTGCTGGAACAGCAGCATGTCGCAATCGCTGACCTCCGGAGCCATCGCCAAGGCGCTGTCCATGGCGTCAGCCTTCCCGGATTTCTGGCTGCCGCCCGGCCCGTTCGTCACGCTCTTCCCCTGCAAGTACGTCGTCTGAACTCATGCCCAGCAGGCTGGACAATTCATCCACGGAAAGCACCTTCTGCACGTCCAGCACCACCAGGAAACGCTCGTTGATGTTGATCATGCCTTCGATGAAGTCGGCCCGCACGCCGGCGCCGAAAGACGGCCGCATCTCGATGCGGTCTTCCTGCACGCTCAGCACCGCGCTGACCGCGTCGACCATCACGCCCAGCAGCAGCTGTTGCTCATCCTGCACCAGCTCCATGATGATGATGCAGGTGCGCTTGGCAATCTCGGTCGGGGCGCGGCCGAAACGCACCGACAGGTCGACCACCGGCACTACCGAGCCGCGCAGATTGATCACCCCGCGCAGGAAGCTCGGCATCAGCGGCACTTCGGTCAGGCCGCCGAACTCGATGATTTCGCGAATGCTGCCGATGGGCATCGCGAAGCTTTCGGCGCCGACCAGGAACGTCAGGTACTGGCGGCTCTCCACCACCTCTTCCGGATGTCTTTTCTTGACCGGTGCGCCATTCAACGACACGCTAGGCATGCTCATCTCCTCTTGCCAGTCGGGTACTCATGTGGCCTCCAGCGCCGGCGCGCGGGAGGAATCGAGACGCGGCTTGCCGGACGCCTGGGCGCCATCGGCATGGCCGGCGCCGTGGCGCGCGCCCAGCGAAAAATAGCGCATCAGTTCGCGCAGGTTCTGCGCCTGGGCGCTCATCTCTTCCGATGTCGCCGACAGCTCTTCCGAGGCGGCCGCATTGAGCTGGGCAGCCTGGGAAATCTGCCCGATGGCCACGTTGATCTGCACCAGGCCCGAATTCTGTTCGCGCGCCGAGAACGAAATGTCGTCGACCAGATCGGCCGTGCGCTGGATCGCCGGCAACATGTTGTCGAGCAGGCCGCCGGCGCGTTCGGCCAGTTCCATGCTGCGCCTGGCGACCCCGACGATCTCCTGCGCCGCCGCTTGCGAGCGTTCGGCCAGCTTGCGCACCTCGCCCGCCACCACGCCGAACCCCCGGCCATGCTCGCCGGCGCGCGCGGCTTCGATGGAGGCGTTGAGCGCCAGCAGGTTGGTCTGGTAGGCAATGTCGTCAATGACGCCGATCTGTCCCGCAATGGCCCGCATGGCATCGATGGTGTCGCGCACCACTTGCGCGCTTTCCTTTGCCGTGCGCGCGGATTCCCCGGCGATCTCGTTGGTCTTGTTGGCGTTGTCGGTATTGTGGCCGACGGTGGCGGTGATTTCCTCCACCACGGATCCCGTCTCTTCGGCGTTGCTCGCCTGCCGCAAGGAGTTGTCGCTCAACTGCTGGGCCGCGGCGGCCAGCTGGCCGGAGGCGCTGGCCAACATGGAAATGGCCTGGCTGACGTCATGCAGCACGCCGTTGAGCCGGTCCACCATCTGTTGCGCGCTGTCGAGCATGCTGCCGCCACCCAGGCGGGAAACATTGAAACGGGTAGTCAGGTCGCCGGCAGCCGCGCGCCTGAGCGACTCCATCGCCTCGCGCGGGTCGCCGCCGATCTGGCGCGCAAACAGGTAGCGCGTATACAGGCCCAGGAGCAGCGCGATGAGCGCCGCCAGCACGGTACTCCCGATCGCGCTGGTCATGTTGCTGCGCTCCAGTTCTTCGGCGCGCGCCTTATTGCCTTCCGCCTGCCGCACGTTTTCCTGGATCAGCAATCCCAACTCGTAACGCGCACGCTGCAGTTGCACATACGCATTGGCGGCTCCCGCGGCGGCCTGTTCCTCCTGCATCTGTTTGCTGGCCTCCCTGGCCGTCCGCACATACTCTTGCAGCACCGGCTCGATTTTCCGTTGCAACTCGCCCTCCAGCGACGAAAGCACCGTGGTTCCCTTGTAATCGTCGAAATACTTGTTCATTTCGGCCACGGCCGACTCCAGCTCATTGGCGATGCGCGTCCCCTCGGCCGGGCTGTCGGCCTTCTGCGCCATGAGCATGCTGAGGTAAATGTCCTGCGTCCCTTTCCGGACTCCGTCTAGATTCACGATCGTCTTGAGGTTGGAGACATAGATCTCCTGCAGCAGGCTGTTCACCTTGTACAAGTTGTAGGCCCCCTGGATGCCGGCTGCCAGCGTAACCAAAGCCGCCGCGGTGAAAAACAGAGCAAGTTTGTTGGCAAGTTTCATGATGTAGCCCTTATCGGGTGCAACGACGGTGCGACGTTGCACGCAATGTCAAAAACGTTTGAATGATGATTCGTCGATCGGCGGCTGCTGGTCGGCGCCGTCCAGCATCGATACCCGGCGCGCGCGCAGGTCCCCGCCGATGGCCGGCTTCTGGTTGACCGCGATTTCCGCATGCGGCGCCGCCCGTTTCTGTTCGCCCACGTGGAAAAAGCGCATCAGGTCCTGCAGATGGATCGCCTGGGCGCTCATCTCTTCCGACGTCGCCGACAGCTGCTCGGATGCCGATGCCGTCATCTGCGTGGTCTGCGCCATCTGGTGCACGGCGTTGTTGATCTGCTCCAGCCCGGCCGATTGTTCCTGCGAGGCGGCGGCGATCTCCTGGACCAGGTCGGCGGTCTTGCGGATCGACGGCACCATCTGGTTGAGCAGGCCGCCGGCCTTCTCCGCCAGGCCCACGCTGTGCTCGGCCACGGCAATGATTTCCTGCGCCGCGGCCTGCGACCGTTCGGCCAGCTTGCGCACTTCGGCCGCCACCACGGCGAACCCCTTGCCGTGTTCTCCCGCGCGCGCCGCTTCGATGGCGGCATTGAGCGCCAGCAAGTTGGTCTGGTAGGCGATGTCGTCGATGATGCCGATCTTGCTGGCGATCTGCTTCATGGCCAGCACCGTCTCGCGCACCGCTTCGCCGCCTTCGGTCGCGGCGCTGGCCGACATGCTGGCAATGCCGTCGGTGGTGCGCGCATTGTGGGCGTTCTGGGCGATGGTGGAAGTGATCTGCTCGACCGAGGCGCTGGTTTCCTCGACATTGGACGCCTGTTGGGAAGCGCTGTGGGAGAGCGCCTGGGAAGATGAGGAAATCTGCTCCGACGCCGATGCCAGCGAGCTGGCGGTGCCGCCGACATCGCCGATCACACCGGTCCATTTGTGGATCATCTGCTGCGTGCTGTACAGCACGCTGACCTTGTCCTTCTTGCCCAGGGGAACGGCCACCGTCAGATCGCCCTCCGCCACCTGGCGCAACACGGCCATGGCGTCGCGCGGCTCGCCGCCGATCTGCGAGCGGATCGTGTAGTAGGCGAACCACAGGCAACCGAACGACAACAGCACCGATGCCGTCAACAGCCAGAATATCTTCTGCCCAAGGTTGGCGTACTCCTGCTGCGCCTTGGATACATTGGCCCGGGTGCGCTCGTCGACCAGCCGCAGGAAATCGTTGATCGGCCCCATCACTTTGCCGAACAGGGTACGGTAGGCCTGGTCGAACACCAGTTCCTGCGCCATCGCCTGGTTGGGCGCGCCCACCACAGTGAACTTGCCGCCGCCGTCGTCGAACTCTCCCTTGACGGCATGGAAGGCGGTGACATCGATCCTGGACAACTGATCCGCCTGCTGGATGGCTTCCTGCATCTTGGCCAGCTCCTGCGCGCTGAAGCCGGATTGCTTCATCAACTCGGTCAATGGCATCGGCCTGGCGCCGGGATCGGCCTGCAGCTTGCGCGCACTGACCAGGTCCCAGTTGAAGCGGTCGTAATTGTCGGGCCGCGCGCGCTTGCCGTTGCGGATGTCCATGATCATGTAGTAGCGTTCCTCATCGTTGGGATCGCCGGTGGTCACGTAGGCGCGCGCAAACTTGGTCATGTCCTCGGTGGTTCGCCGCAGCTCGTTGGCCAGCGCCGACGAGTAATAGCGCGCCTCATGCGCACGCTCGAGCTCCATGTTGGCTTCCCTGAGCGCGCCGATCAGGCCGATCACGGCCGCCATCAGGATGGACAGCACCGCCGCCAGCCAGATAAAAAGCTGTTTGATGCTCATTCGGTGGGTCATCTTGTTTCGCACGGTTCATCCCCTCTCTGCCGACGTCTCATTGCGTGGACGCCACGCCGCGTTCTGCCTGCGCCATCGGGTTGCATTGCTCCTGGTACTGCGTGTACTGCACCAGGTGCGGAATATCCAGGATCAGCGCCACCCGGCCGTCTCCCAGGATGGTCGACCCCGACAACCCCTTGACCTTGCCGAACAGCCGGCCCAGCGGCTTGATCACGGCCTGGCACTCGCCCAGCAAGCCATCGACCAGCAGCCCCGCGCGCTGGTGCCCATATTGCACGATCACCAGGCTCTTGCGCCCGCGCTCCCTGGCCGGCAATTCGAACAGTTCGCGCAGGTACACGAAGGGCAGCGGCTCGTCGCGCACCGAAATGATGTTGTGTTCGTGCTGCTGTGTGGGCATATCGATGCACTCCACCACCATGTCCAGCGGAATCACGAACACCGCGTTGCCCACCACCACCTGGAAACCTGAAATGATGGCCAGCGTCAGCGGCAAGCGCACGCGCACGATGGTGCCGCGCCCGCGCACGGTATCGATGGCGATCTCGCCGTGCAGGGCATCGACATTGCGCTTGACCACGTCCATCCCCACGCCCCGCCCGGACAGCTCGGTGATCTGCCGGGCCGTCGAGAATCCCGGCTCGAACACGAAACGGTAGATCTCGGCATCGGTCAGGTCGGCATCGGCGGTGGTCAGGCCGCGGCTGATCGCCGTGGCGAGGATGCGGTCGCGATCCATGCCGCGACCGTCGTCCATCACCTCGACCACCACGCTGCCGGATTCATGCGTGGCATTGAGGCGCAAGGTCGCCTTGGGCTCCTTGCCGGCGGCGATGCGCTCGTCGGCCGGCTCGATGCCGTGGTCGATGGCGTTGCGCACGATATGCATCAGCGGGTCGGCGATGCGTTCGATCATCGATTTGTCGAGCTCGGTTTCCGAGCCGGTCATGACCAGTTCGATTTCCTTGTTCATGTCGCGCGCGAAATCGCGCACCACGCGCGGGAAACGCTGGAACACTTCGTTGATCTGCACCATGCGCAGCGTCAGCGCGGCATCGCGGATCTGCTCCATCAGCGCGTCGATGGCCTGGGTAGCCTCTTCGAACTGGCTGTCCTTGCGTCGGCGCGCGACCAGGCGCGCACTGGCGCCGGCGATGACCAGCTCGCCCACCAGGTCGATCAGCTGGTCCAGCTTGGAGACTTCGATCTTGATGAATTTCTGTTCCTGGGCGCGGCGATCCTCCAGGCCGCGGGAACGCGCCCCGCCCAAAGAGGCATCGACCGGGCCCGCCGCCGGCAACGGCACCTCCTCCAGGGATGGCATGGCCACGGCATCATGGGCCGCATCGGCGGCCATCCCGCGCCAATCGTCTTGATTCAACGCGCCATGCTGGTGCCACATCCGGCCCAGCCGCCCCGCCTCCGCCTCGCCCAGGCGGGCCAGCAGCGCCGCGTAGTCGGACAACGGGCTGTGCGGCGGCAAAATGTCGATGCGGCTGTCTTCGCGCACGAATTCGAATACGCCTTCCAGGGTCTCCTTGCTCGAGTCCGATGCCAGGCAGATTTCGAAGCCGATGTAGCAGCTCTCCGGATCCATGGCCGCGGCGTCGGGCATATGCTCCAGCACCGGCATGATGGCGACGATGCGCCCGAGGGTGCGCAAATAGTGCAGGAAGGAAATCGGGTCCAGGCCGTCGCGCATCACATCGTCGCTGAACTGCAGCGACAAGTGCCAGTACGGGTTCGAGGCGAGCGCATCATCGGTGGCAAACGCCGGTCCAGAGGCCTGCGCGGTTTCCGCAACTGGTTGAGGCTGCGGCTGCGGCTGCGGCGCCGCGGCCGCTTCCGGCGCCTGGCTGGGCGCCGGCCCGGCATCGCGGGACAATGCATCCAGCTTGGCCTCCAGCGCCTGGCGCCTGGCAAGATCGGGCTCCTGGTCTTCCTCGCGGCGTTCGATGGCGTCAACCAGTTCGCCGATGTAGTCGCCGCATTCCAGCAGCAACGACATCAGCTGGTCGTTCAATGGCAGTTCGTCATTGCGCACCTTGTCGAGCACGTGTTCGACCAGGTGCGTGAACTGCACGATGCTGTCGAAAGCGAACAGTCCGGCCGAACCCTTGATCGTGTGGGCGGCGCGAAAAATGGCATTGACCGTGTCCTTGCCCGGCCCCTCCATTTCGATCTGCAACAGCGCGGCTTCCATCGCCACCAGCAGTTCGCGGGCCTCTTGCACCACGGCGTCGCGCGCCGAATCCTTTCTCATGATGCGCCCTCCGCCAGGCTCACCGTTTCCGCGTCGAACAGGGAATGCAACTGCAGCAGGTCGAATGCCGCCAGCACCGCCGGGCTGTAGGCCGCCACCTCCAGTTGCAGGCCATTGCGCGCGGCTTCGCGCTTGAGCAACAGCAGCAACTGGATACCGGCGGTATCGATCTCGTCCACTCTCGACAGGTCCAGCGACAGCGTCCGGCTTGCCTGCGCCAGGGCATGCAGCAATTCCGGCTTGCGTTCAGCCGCCTGAAAGATCGTCAACCCGCCGTTCAGGCTCAACAGCAGGTTTCCGTTGTGTTCGGTATGTTTGAGCTCCATGGTCTCCCCCCCTTGGCTCCCGGCCGTTCGGTTACGGCAGCACCAGCTTGGCCACCGCATCGAGCAATACCGGCGGCTGAAAAGGCTTGTGCACCCAGGCGCGGATGCCCGCCGCCTTGCCTTCCTGCTTGCGCGCCTCGCCGCTCTCCGTGGTGAGCATGATGACGGGCGTGAACCTGTAGGCGGGAAGCTGCTTCATCTCGCGCACGAAACTCAGGCCGTCGAGATTGGGCATGTTGAGATCGGAAATCACCAGGTTGAACTTGCGGCCATCGAGCTTCTTGAGCGCCTCCTGACCATCGGCCGCCTCGACCACGTTATAGCCGGCCGCCTTGAGCGCGATCGAGATGGTTTGCCGCAAGCTGAAAGAATCATCGACAATCAAAATACTTTTTTCCATGGCGGTTCCGTCAGAAGAAATCCACTTGCGGCTGCAGCGTGCCGGGCACTTGCTGGCCCGCATGCACCAGGCGTTGTTCGGGTGTGGTGTACGTCTTTTCAAGGTCGGCGAGCCACTGCTCGGGCGAAGGCAGGCGGCCGCTCCCGGTCGCATCCTTCAGGCGCGCGATATCGCGCTGGACATGGTCGAGGATCTGGCCGATGCGGTCCTGGAATTGCAGGTTGACCAGGATGTCGCAAACCTCCTGGTCGACCTCGCGGTTATCGCCCTCCAGTTGCTCGACGGTAGCCGAAAGCTTCATGGCCGACTGGCGGAAATCCGAGACCACCTGGTCGATCACGGCACGCGAATTCTCGACCAGGCCGCCGGCGCCGGCCGACAGCTCGCCGGCCACGCCGACCGCGCCCTGGATCTGCTGGCGCACGCTCCTGGCGCGGGCGGCGATCTGGCGGCTGTTTTCGGCTGAACGCTGCGCCAGCTCCTGCCAGCTCTGCTCGCTGCTGAGCAAGTCGGTCACGCCGGTACGGCCGGCCAGTTGCTCGTTTTCCTGCGCCAGGTGGCGGATCTCGTCGTTGGCCGCGGCCAGGATATCGAGCTTGCCGATGAGCGCCTGGCGCGAGGCCAGCACGCTTTCCAGCGCGGTGGCGATGCCGCCCAACTGTTGGGCGGCGTTCTGGATCACCTTGAGCACATCGGCATTCTTGCCGCCCTGGGACAAGTTCAGCGCATCGCCCAGGCGCTCATGGATGCCGACGAAACGCGCGGTCAGGTTGTCGATGGCGCCCTGGGTCTGGGTGCGCGCCAGTTGCACGTTGGCTTGCCATACCGGCAGCACCCGCACGAGCAAATCCGGAAACTGTCCTGGGGTATCGCCGGCCTCGGCGGCAACAGCGGCGGGCGATGCCGGCGCAGGTTCTGCCGCCTCGCTCGATGCAGCCCGCTGCGGCATTTCCGGCGCCGGCAGGCAGGTCAGATAAAAAGCGCCGCCGATCAGCACGCCGACCAGGCCGCCGAGCCACCAATGCTGCGCCAGCATCATGAACAGGAGCAAGTTCACAATACACAGCACCGGCAAGATATTGCGAAGCAATTTCACGGATACGACCCCAAAAAATGTTGTTGTTCTGTTGTCCCGCCGCTGCACTTCCGGCGCCCCTCCAGTATTTATCGGCAATCCGACGCTGCCTTGTTGGCAACATCCCGACTCTTTGATTGTTTTTTCTTTTTTTCAGATGATAAGCCTCATCTCCCGGCAACGGCACAACCTTTGCCGGCTGCGCTTCCGGTCTGCGACCTGTCATGAGTTGGCCATGCAACCATGACGGCGCACAAGAAGAGACGAGTTTATTGTGCCGCTTCAAGCATGTCTGCTTTTCAAGGAATAAAGGCCTAATTCCTGCTGAGTTATCAATCAAGCACGCAAATTTGGGTAAAAAATTATCGAATCGACAATTAATTTGGCGAATAACAGGCGCCGCTCCCGATTTCGCCGCTCCCTTCGGATGCCGATGGCAGGCCTGCCGAAATCATCTACAATGCCGCACCCGGTGCGCATCATCTGGATGAAGAATGCCCATGGAACTGGACAGCTACCGCTATATCGCAATCGAAGGCCCGATCGGGGTCGGCAAGACGTCGCTGGCGCGGCGGCTGGCAATGCTGTTCGATGCCTTGCCGGTGCTCGAACAACCCGCCGACAATCCTTTCCTGGCCGCCTTCTATCGCGATGCCGGACGGTATGCCTTCCAGACCCAGACCTTCTTCCTGTTGCAGCGCATCACGCAACTGCAGGCGCCGCTGGATCCGTCACTGGGCGAGCGGCGCTTCGTCGCCGACTTCATGCTGGAAAAGAACATGCTGTTCTCGCAACTGACCTTGTCCGAGGCGGAACTGCAGCTTTACCGGCAACTGCATGCGCAACTGCGCCCGCAAGTGCGGCCGCCGGATCTGGTGATCTGCCTGCAGGCGCCGCCGCAGGTGCTGCTGGAGCGCATCGCCCGGCGCGGCATCGGCATGGAAGAGGCGATTTCTTCCGACTATCTGCAGCAGCTGTCCGACAGCTACGGCAATTTTTTCCATCACTACGAAGAGGCGCCGGTGTTGACCGTCAACACCGAACACCTGGATCCGGCCCACAACGATGCCGATCTCAAGGTACTGCTGCAGCACATCGAAGCGATGCGCGGCAAGCGCGCCTTTCTTAATCAGGGAGGTTGAAACTCATGGCAGGCTATCTGCAGGAAACCGGCGCGGCCGCGCGCAGCAAACCCGTCACCACCCACCTGCTGCAAGCCATGCGCGGCAAGGGCGACAAGATCAGCATGCTGACCTGCTACGACGCCAGCTTCGCCACGCTGATGGAGCGCGCCGGCGTGGAAACCGTACTGGTCGGCGATTCGCTGGGCATGGTCTGCCAGGGCCACAATTCCACCCTCCCGGTGGCGCTGGCCGACATCGCCTACCACACCGCCAGCGTGGCGCGCGGCGCCGGCACCATGCTGGTGATCGCCGACCTGCCTTTCGGCACCTACCCCACGCCCGAAGAGGCCTTCAGGAATGCCGCGCAACTGATGCGGGCCGGCGCCCACATGGTCAAGCTGGAAGGCGGCGTCTGGCTGGCCGACACGGTCAGATTCCTGACCGAACGCGGCATCCCGGTATGCGCCCACATCGGCCTGACGCCGCAATCGGTGCACCAGTTGGGCGGTTTCAAGGTGCAAGGCAAGACCCACGATGGCGCCGCCCAATTGCATGCCGATGCGCTGGCGGTGCAGCAGGCGGGCGCCTCGCTGATCGTGATCGAGGCGGTGCCGGCGGCCTTGGGCAAAGAAGTCACCGAGCGCCTTGCCATTCCCACCATCGGCATCGGCGCCGGCCCCGATTGCTCGGGGCAGGTGCTGGTGATGCATGACATGCTGGGCGTGTTCCCCGGCCACAAGAGCCGCTTCGTGCGCAATTTCATGGAAGGCGCGCCCAGCATCGAGGCCGCGTTGAAAGCCTATGTCGCCGCGGTCAAGGATGGCGCGTTCCCGGCGCCGGAACACTGTTTCTGACTTTCTGACAGCGCGCCCATCCCGCGGCCGGATCTGGCGCGGATAAAAGAACAGCCCGGCAATGCCGGGCTGTTCTCATTGTTGCGCCGATATCGTCATCAGGCCTGGACGTCGGCATACCGCGCCAGGCTTTCCGACAAATGCGCCTGGCATTCCTCGCCATTGCTGATGGCCTTGGTGAGGTTGCGCAGCAAGCCGTCGTGCACGCCGTACACCAGGCCGTAGAAGCTCAGCTCCTGGCCGCGCTCCCAGGCATCGCTGACGATGGTGGTGCGGCAGAGGTTGGCCATCTGCTCCAGCACGTTGAGTTCGCACAGGCGGTCATGCTGCTCGGTGTGGGTCATGCCCTCATGGAAGCAGTGCGCGTGCTTCTCGTGCACGTCCTGCACGTGCTGCAGCCAGTTGTCGGCCAGGCCGACGCGGCGCTTGGTCAGCGCCGCCGCCACGCCCGCGCAGCCGTAGTGGCCGCAGATGATGACGTGCTTGACCTTGAGCACATCGATGGCGAACTGCAGCACCGACAGGCAATTCAGGTCGGTATGCACCACCACGTTGGCGATGTTGCGGTGGACGAACAACTCGCCGGGCAACAGGCCCAGCAAATCGTTGGCCGGCACGCGGTTGTCGGAACAGCCGATCCACAAGTATTCGGGCGAGCGCTGCGCGCCCAGCTTCTTGAAGAATTCGGGGTCGCGCGCGGTGATTTCCGAGGCCCAGCGGCGGTTCCCCTTGAGCAGTTGTTCCTGGATCATGTCTTGTGGGTTTGGTGTTGTCATGGTCGGCAAGATCTGGTTGTTCACGCACACGCGTCCACTGCGCGCAAAAGCGCGCAAGAAGCCGCGGGCATGAGGTTGGATGGGCGAAAGACGTGCTGCTTGCGGCCTCCGCGGGCCAGGGCCTGACATGCCCTGGCGACGATCGCGGTACTGCTGCCGGTGTCGCGCTCGCAAGATGCGGTCCCTGCGCGACGCTGCTATCGGGAGCCGTCCAGGCTCCTGTCTTTCGGCATTGCCACGGCGCATCATCAGGCGGATTCGAAGACGAATCCTTTGATGCCGTGCGCGCCCGACGCTGCGGGCGGCGCACATCGCCGCGTGTGCATTGTATAGAAAAATGCACAAAAAAACCGGCACGCCAACTGGCATGCCGGTCCATGTCGCTTACTCGAAGAATTCCTTGACCTTGTCCTTCCAGGTCTTGGTCTGCGGGCTGTGCTTGGCGCCGCCTTCGGTGGTCAGTTGCTCGAATTCGCGCAGCAGTTCCTTCTGGCGCTCGGTCAGCTTGACCGGGGTCTCGACCACCACGTGGCAGAACAGGTCGCCGGGGAAACCGGAGCGCACGCCCTTGATGCCCTTGCCGCGCAGGCGGAAAGTCTTGCCGCTTTGCGTGCCTTCGGGAATCGAGAACGAGGCCTTGCCGTTCAAGGTCGGGGCTTCGATCTCGCCGCCCAGCGCCGCCTTGGCGAACGAGATCGGCATTTCGCAATGCAGGTCGTCGCCGTCGCGCTGGAACACGTCGTGCGCCTTGATATGGATTTCCACATACAGGTCGCCCGGCGGCCCGCCGTTGACCCCCGGCTCGCCGTTGCCCGAGGAGCGAATGCGCATGCCGTCGTCGATGCCTTCGGGAATCTTCACTTCCAGCGTCTTGTTGCGCTTGATGCGACCGGCGCCGGCGCAAGTGGCGCACGGCTCGGGGATCACCTTGCCGCTGCCGTGGCACTTGGGGCAGGTTTGCTGGATGCTGAAGAAGCCCTGCTGCATGCGCACCTGGCCGTGGCCGCCGCAAGTCGAGCAGGTCACAGGCGAGGTGCCGGGCTTGGCGCCGCTGCCGTGGCAGGTATCGCACTCGTCCCAGGACGGCACGCGGATGGTGGTGTCGAAACCGTGCGCGGCCTGTTCCAGCGTGATTTCCAGGTTGTAGCGCAGGTCGGCGCCGCGGTAGACCTGCGGGCCGGCGCCGCGGCCGCGGCCACCGCCGCCCCCGCCGAAGATGTCGCCGAAGATGTCGCCGAAGGCATCGGCGAAGCCGCCCGCGCCGGCGCCGCCGCCAGCGCCCATGTTGGGATCGACGCCGGCATGGCCGTAGCGGTCGTAGGCGTCGCGCTTCTGCGGGTCGGACAGCATCTCGTAGGCTTCCTTGACCTCC
This sequence comes from Herbaspirillum sp. SJZ106, assembly GCF_006715495.1. Classification (GTDB taxonomy): domain Bacteria; phylum Pseudomonadota; class Gammaproteobacteria; order Burkholderiales; family Burkholderiaceae_D; genus Herbaspirillum. The sequence goes on along the minus strand of NZ_VFNI01000003.1, from coordinate 495,516 downwards.
TTGAACTTCTCTTCCGCGCCCTTGCTGTCAGGGTTGCGGTCAGGATGGTACTTCATCGCCAGCTTGCGATAAGCCTTCTTGATCTCGTCGTCGGTGGCGTTCTTCGCCAGTCCGAGAATTTCGTAAAAATCGCGTTTTGCCATGTTCTCTAACCCACTTTGTTATTGTGTCCGCCGCATGCGGCAATGCCCCATCCGATCGGAAGCCAACAATGTGAAAAAGCCGAGTGCAGCTTTTGGCTGCGGGACTCGGCGTGCCCTGTCTTGCGAAACTGCCGTGCAAGCCGGGAGATGCATCTCAAAAATCCGCCCGGGCCGCGCAATGCGCATGCCTGAACATGTGCATTGCGCCCCCGGGCGCGAAGTCCGATCTCTGGAGCCCTTCAATCTCCCGACACGGGTCGGGCAGGCTCCGGGACCGGGCTCGGATTACTTCACTTCCTTGAAGTCGGCGTCCACGACATTGTCGTCCTTGCCCTGGCCGGCTGCGCCTTCGGCACCGGCTGCGCCCGCGGCGCCGCCTGCTGCAGCAGCTTGCGCCTGCTGGTCGGCATACATCTTCTCGCCCAGCTTTTGCGCGGCGGTGCCCAGCGCGGCGGTCTTGGCGTCAATGGCGGCCTTGTCGTCGCCCTTGAGGACGTCTTCCAGCTCCTTGATGGCGGCTTCGATGACTTCCTTCTCGCCGGCGGCCAGCTTGTCGCCGTATTCGCCCAGCGCCTTCTTGGTCGAATGCACCAGGGCATCGCCCTGGTTGCGGCTTTCCGCCAGTTCCTTCAGGCGCTTGTCTTCCTCGGCGTTGGCCTCGGCGTCGCGCACCATCTTTTCGATCTCTTCCTCATTCAAGCCCGAGTTGGCCTTGATGGTGATCTTGTTTTCCTTGCCGGTGGCCTTGTCCTTGGCGCCCACGTGCAGGATGCCGTTGGCGTCGATGTCGAAGGTCACTTCGATCTGCGGCGTGCCGCGCGGCGCCGGCGGGATGCCTTCCAGGTTGAATTCGCCCAGGCCCTTGTTGCCGGCGGCCATTTCGCGTTCGCCCTGGAACACCTTGATGGTCACGGCCGGCTGGTTGTCGTCGGCAGTGGAGAACACCTGGCTGAACTTGGTCGGGATGGTGGTGTTCTTCTTGATCATCTTGGTCATCACGCCGCCCATGGTTTCGATGCCCAGCGACAGCGGGGTCACGTCCAGCAGCAGCACGTCCTTGCGGTCGCCCGACAGCACCGAGCCCTGGATCGCGGCGCCCACGGCCACGGCTTCGTCCGGGTTGACGTCGCGGCGCGGATCCTTGCCGAAGAATTCCTTGACCTTCTCGATCACCTTGGGCATGCGGGTCATGCCGCCGACCAGGATCACGTCGTCGATGTCGGACACTTTCACGCCGGCATCCTTGATGGCGGTGCGGCACGGTTCGATGGTCTTGCTGATCAGTTCCTCAACCAGGGATTCCAGCTTGGCGCGGGTGATCTTCAGGTTCAGGTGGACCGGCGCGCCATTGGCCATGGCGATGTACGGCTCGTTGATCTCGGTCTGCTGCGACGACGACAGCTCGATCTTGGCGCGCTCGGCCGAGGCCTTGATGCGCTGCAGGGCGATGGCGTCCTTGGACAGGTCCAGACCGTTGATCTTCTTGAACTCTTCGATGATGTAATCGATCATGCGCTGGTCGAAGTCTTCGCCGCCCAGGAAGGTGTCGCCGTTGGTCGACAGCACTTCGAACTGCTTTTCGCCGTCGACATCGGCGATCTCGATGATCGACACGTCGAAGGTGCCGCCGCCCAGGTCATAGACGGCGATCTTGCGGTCGCCCTTTTCCGCCTTGTCCAGGCCGAAAGCCAGCGCGGCCGCGGTCGGCTCGTTGATGATGCGCTTGACGTCCAGGCCGGCGATGCGGCCGGCGTCCTTGGTGGCCTGGCGCTGCGCGTCGTTGAAGTAGGCCGGCACCGTGATGACGGCTTCGGTGACTTCTTCGCCGAGGTAGTCTTCGGCGGTCTTCTTCATCTTGCGCAGGACTTCGGCCGAAATCTGCGGCGGCGCCAGCTTCTTGTCGCGCACGCCGATCCAGGCGTCGCCGTTGTCGGCCTTGACGATCTCGTAAGGCATCAGGTTGATGTCCTTTTGCACTTCCTTCTCGTCGAACTTGCGGCCGATCAGGCGCTTGGCGGCATAGATGGTGTTCTTCGGGTTGGTGACGGCCTGGCGCTTGGCGGGTGCGCCGACGAGGATCTCGCCGTCATCCTGGTAAGCGATGATGGACGGCGTGGTGCGCGCGCCTTCGGAGTTCTCGATGACCTTGGGCTGGTTGCCTTCCATGACGGAAACGCAAGAGTTGGTCGTGCCCAGGTCGATGCCAATGATTTTTCCCATGATTTTTCCTTCGATCTTTCAGCCCTGGATGCCGGGCTACAGTAGTTTTTAATGGTTTTAATATATGGAGGGAAGGCGGACTTTCAAGCGCCTGAACCAGGCCCAAAAGCAATATTTATGCCTTTTCCCCTGCGGCGCCTGCCCGCTTACTTTCCCTGCGCCACCGTCACCAGCGCCGGGCGCAGCAAACGGTCGGAAATCACATAGCCCTTCTGCAATACGGCCACGACCGTATTGGCGTCCTGCTCGGCGGGCACGGCCGAGATTGCCTGGTGCTTCATCGGGTCGAGCTTCTCGCCGGCTTGCGGGTTCACTTCCTGCAGCTTGTTCTTTTCAAAGGCCGAGGACAGTTGCTTCAAGGTCATGTCGACGCCTTCTTTCAACGACTCCAGCGAGGGGTTTTCGATTTTCAGGGCCATTTCCAGGCTGTCCTTGACGGCCAGCAACGATTCGGCGAAACCTTCGATCGCGAATTTGTGCGCCTTGGCGATGTCTTCCTGGGCGCGGCGACGGATGTTTTCGCCTTCGGCACGGGCGCGCAGGAATGCGTCCTGCATTTCGGTGGCGCGGGCTTCTGCTGCGGCCAGCTTGTCTTCCAGCGTCGGTTCGGCGGGCGCCGCCTGCGCGGTATCGGCTGCCGCTGCCTGGTCGGCCGGCGCCGGTTGCTGCTCGTGTTGCGCTTCTTGCTTTTCCATATCTTGCATTCCTGAATTACCTCCAACAAATCAAACTGTGATTGCCGTTTGCCGGCATTGCCTGCGACGACACAAGATGTCCGCCAGATGAGGCATTCCCTTCGGATTTCAAGGGTTTTTGCTTTTTCCTGTCATTTCAACAAGAAAATTGTTACCAGTGGTTACAGAAATTACCGGGCTCATCTTCAAGTTAATACGGCCTTGACCTAATATGAATTCAAGCCTGAGCTGCTTTCCCTTTTGCCCGCTCAGGCAGGCTGGACGCGGCGTCGCCCGGATTGGAACCTCCGGGCCCCGGATCCCATCCTCACATGAGGTGACATCATGAAATTGCCACTGATCGCGGCAGCCCTTCTCGTTGCCGCCTATAGCCTCCTGGCCACCGCCTGGATCAGCTACTCGCATCTGGTCGGCCTGTACGCATTGTAAAAAAGCACGCAGCCCCCGCCAGCCTTCTCGCCAGCCCTTCTTCCCCGGGCCGAAGGGAATTTCGTTCAAGCCGGATTTTCCGCATCGCAACCAATCGTCGCGCCATCGCATCCGACTTTGCCTGCCGGCAAGAAGGGGATAACCCGCTATTCTAGCAGGCCGCAGACGGCTTTTCCGCAGGTTTCGGGCGCCCGCCTCAGCGCGGCGCGCCCATTGTCGGCCAGCCGGCCAGGTGCTGTTCGGCGATGTCGGCCATGCCGGCTATCCAGGCCGGCGACTCGTTGAGGCAATCGATGAAATGGAATTCCTTGCCGCCGGCATGCAGGAATTCGGCCCGGCCTTCCATGGCGATCTCTTCCAGGGTTTCCAGGCAATCGCTGGTGAAACCGGGGCACATCACGTCCACGCGCCGCACGCCTTGCCGCGCCAGTTCCTGCAGCGTCGGCGCGGTATAGGGCTGCAACCATTCGGCCCTGCCGAAGCGCGACTGGAAGGTGACCAGATATTCGCCAGCCGCCAATCCCAGCGCCTGGCCCAGCAGGTGCGCGCTACGCTGGCATTCGTCATGGTAGGGATCGCCCAGCAGCAGCGTGCGCCGGGGAACGCCGTGAAAGCTCATGACCAGCTTGTCCGGGCGGCCATGCCGCGCCCAATGGCCGAGCACCGACTGGCGCAGCGCCTGGATGTAGCCGTCGTTGTCATGATAGTCGCGGACCATGCGCAGCTCGGGGATGTTGCGCACCTTGCGGTAATGGCCGAAGACCGCATCGAAAATCGAGGCGGTCGTGGTGCCGGAATATTGCGGATACGCCGGCAACACCAGGATGCGCTCGCAGCCCTCGGCCTTGAGCCGGTCCAGCACATCCGGCAGCGCCGGGCTGCCGTAGCGCATCGCATAGACCGCCTGCAATTGGCGATGGCCGCGCGCGGCGAGCTCCGCGCCCAGCGCCGCGGCCTGGCGTTCGGTATGGACTTTCAGCGGCGAACCTTGCCCGCTCCAGATGCTGGCGTATTTTTTGGCCGACTGGGACGAACGGAACGGCAGGATGATGCCGTTGAGGATGCACCACCAGATGGCGCGCGGAATTTCCACCACGCGCGGGTCGGACAGGAATTGTTTCAGGTAGCGGCGCACGGCGCGCGCATCGGGCGCGTCCGGCGTGCCGAGGTTGACCAGCACCAGCGCGGCGGACGGCAGGCGGTCGTGCGACTGGCGCTGAGGCAGGGACGGTTCTTTGCGAAATGCCATCGGTGACGCTCTTCTTATGATGCCAGCAGCTCGCGCGCGTGCTTGCGGGTGGTGGCGGTGATTTCCAGGCCGCCCAGCATGCGCGCGATTTCTTCCACGCGCGACTTGGCGTCCAGGCCATCGATCTGCGACAGGGTTTTGCCGCCCTCGTTGCGCTTGCTGACCTGGAAATGCTGGTTGGCCTGGCTGGCCACTTGCGGCAGGTGGGTCACGCACAATACCTGGCGCTCCTGGCCCAGGCGCTTCAACAGGCGCCCCACCACTTCGGCCACGCCGCCGCCGATGCCGCTGTCGACCTCGTCGAAGATCAGCGTGGGCGTGCCGGTGGCATGCGAGGCGATCACCGAGATCGCCAGCGAGATGCGGGCGAGCTCGCCGCCGGAGGCGACCTTGGCCAACGGCCGCGGCGCCACGCCGGCATGCCCGGCGACCAGGAACTCCACCTGTTCCAGGCCGTAGGCCGCCGCTTCGCAGGCATTGAGCGCGATCGAGAAACGCCCGCCCGCCATCGACAAATCCTGCATGGCGGCGGTGACCGCCTCGCCCAATGCCGCGGCGGCCTTGGCACGCGCGCCGGAAAGCTGCTGCGCGAGGACGAGATAGGCCGCCTTCAGCTTATCTTCCTGCGCGCGCAGCGCATCGAGGTCGCTGGCGTCTGCCAGTTGCTTGAGCTGCTCGGACAGGGCAGCGTATTCCTGCGGCAGGTCGTCCGGCTGCACATGGAATTTGCGCGCGGTGGAATGCACCGCTTCGAGCCGTTCTTCGACCGTCTTCAGGCGCGCGGGGTCGAGTTCGACGCGGCCCAGGTAATCGTTCAACGCGTACACCGCTTCCTGCAGCTGGATCTGGGCCGGCTCCAGGGCGTCGAGCACCGGCTTCAGGGCGGTGTCTACATCGACCAGCTTGTTGAGCTTTTGCGTGATCGACGACAGTTGCGACAGGATCGGCGACTCCGATTCCGAGATCGCCTCCAGCGCCTCCTGGGCGCCGCCGATCAGGGAGGCGGCATGGGACAGGCGGCTGTGCTCGGCGCTGATCTCGGCCCACTCGCCGGGCTTGACCGCCAGTTGCTCCAGCTCGGACACCTGCCACTGCAGCCGCTCGCGCTCCAGCAGCACGTTGCGCGCATTCTGTTCGAATTCCTCGCGCTGGCGCGCCAGCGCGCGCCAACTCTTGTAGGCCGCCGCCACCTGGCGTGCCTGGTCCAGCAAACCGGCCTGGCTGTCGAGCAGCTGGCGCTGGGCATCGGCCTTCATCAGCGACTGGTGCGCATGCTGGCCATGGATATCGACCAGCATCTCGCCCAGCTCGCGCAATTGCGCGGCAGTGGCGGCAATGCCGTTGACGTAGGCCTTGGAGCGCCCGGCGTTGTCGATCACCCGGCGCAGCAGCACGCCGCCGTCTTCATCGGCAAATTCATGCTCGGCCAGCCAGGCCTGCACCTCGGGCGGGGCGGCAAAATCCGCCGTGATATCGGCCTTGGCCGCGCCTTCGCGCACCACGCTGGCGTCACCGCGCCCGCCCAGCGCCAGCGCCAGGGCGTCGATCAGGATGGATTTGCCGGCGCCGGTTTCGCCGGTGAAGACGGAAAATCCGCGCGCGAATTCGAGCTCGATGGCATCGACAATCACAAAGTCGCGGATCGTGAGGGTACGCAGCATGGTGGTCAGTGGAAGATTGGGCAGGAAGGCAGTGTCGGCCGCCATCATGACGCGAGGATGACAGCCGCCGGCATCGGATTATTGTAATCGGCCTTCTATCGAAGGATATTCATTCCAGTGCAACTTCTGCCGCAAGGTGTCGAAATAGCTCCAGCCCTCGGGATGCAGGAAAGTGATCTTGTGCGCCGAGCGGCGGATCACGATGCGGTCGCCGTGCAGCACGCTGGTCAACGACTGCATGTCGAAATTGGCGCTGACCTCGCGCCCGGAAATCACCTGGATCACGATCTCGCAGGAGTCCGAGATGGTGATCGGGCGGTTCGACAGCGAATGCGGCGAGATCGGCACCAGGACGATGCCATGCAGGCTGGGATGCAGGATGGGACCGCCGGCCGACAGCGCATAGGCAGTGGAGCCGGTCGGCGTGGCCACGATCAGGCCGTCGGAACGCTGGTTGTACATGAAATGGCCGTCGACCTCGACATGCAGCTCGACCATGCCGGAGGTGGCGCCGCGCGCCACCACCACGTCATTCAGCGCCAGCGCATGGAAAATCTCCCGGCCTTCGCGGTAGACCCGGGCCTCCAGCAGCGAACGCGACTCGGCTTCGACCTTGCCATCCAGCATATCGCCCAGAGCCGGTATCATTCGGTCCTGGGGAATATCCGTGATGAAACCCAGGCGCCCCTGGTTGATGCCGATCAGCGGCACGCTGTACGGCGCCAGTTGGCGCGCGATGCCCAGCATGGTGCCGTCGCCGCCGATCACGATGGCGACATCGGCCTGCTGGCCGATCTGCTCCGGCGTCAGGGCCCCGTACCCATCCAGTGCGACGTTTTGCGCGGTTTCCGCTTCGAACACCACGGTATGCCCGTGCGATTCGAGGAACACGGCGATATCGGACAGTATCTGCGCGATGCCGACGGCCTGGTACTTGCCGATGATCGCGACGGTTTTGGGTACGGCTGCCTGGACGGGTAATTTGATGGGCCACATGCTGCGGATTAGACCATAATTTGAGATGACTTTGTAATGAATACACCACCCTCTTCCGCCTCCCGCGCCGCCGTCAAGGCCGTGCTGTTCGACCTCGACGACACCTTGTGGGCGATCGAGCCGGTGCTGGTGCGCGCCGAAGGCCTGCTCTACGAATGGCTGCGCCGGCATGCGCCCAAGGTGACCGCCCGCCATAGCGTGGCGTCGCTGCGCGAACGCCGCATGGCCCTGATGCAGACCGATCCGCTGTACCGCATCGACTTGTGGAAGCTGCGCCATGCCGCGCTCACGGAAGTGCTGCGCGAGCACGGCGAAGACCCGGCGCTGGCGGACGAGGCCATGGCGCTGTTTTCCGAGGCGCGCAGCACGGTCGCGCTGTTCGACGACGTCGAGCCGGCCTTGCAGCGCTTGAAAGCCAGGCTGACGCTGGGCACGGTCTCCAACGGCTTCGCCGACCTGGAGCGCATCGGGCTGGCGAGCCATTTCGGCGTTTCCATCGCGGCGCACCGCTTCGGCCGCGCCAAGCCGGACGCCGCCATCTTCCACGCCGCCTGCGACGCACTGGGCGTGGCGCCGGCCGAGACCGTGTACGTCGGCGACGACCTGCAGCTGGATGTGCAAGGCGCCCAGCAGGCCGGCTTGCGGGCGGTGTGGATGAACCGCTTCGGCCGCGACCTGCCGGCCGGCATCGCGCCCGACGCCATCTGCCGCGACCTGCATGAACTGCATGCGTGGCTGGACGCCCAGGCCGCATCGCAGGCATGATCCGGCGCAGCTATTTGCGCCATTGCCGATATCGGAACGGACTTTTATGCCGATAAATCGTTAGAATACGGCGTATGCAACTCGATAACCGCGCCCGTACCCTGCTCAAGGCGCTGGTCGAACGGTACATCGCCGACGGCCAGCCGGTGGGCTCGCGCGCCCTCTCGAAATTGTCCGGCCTGGAACTGTCGCCGGCCACCATCCGCAACATCATGGCAGACCTCGAAGAGATGGGGTTCGTCGCCAGCCCGCACACCTCGGCCGGCCGCGTGCCGACGCCGCGCGGCTACCGCATGTTCGTCGATACCCTGCTGACGGTGGAAACGATCAATGAAAGCGCGCTGGAGGGACGCCTGCAGCATCGCCTGCAGAATTCCTCTCAGCAAAAGATCATCACCAACGCCGCCCAGGTGCTGTCCTCGCTGTCGCAGTTCGCCGGCGTGGTCATGACGCCCAAGCGCGAATCGGTATTCCAGCAGATCGAGTTCCTGCGCCTGTCGGAAAAACGCATCCTGCTGGTGATCGTCGACCAGGGCGGCGACGTGCAGAACCGCATGCTGCTCACCGAGGTCGACTACACGCCCAGCCAATTGGTCCAGGCGGCCAACTATATCAACCAGCATTACGCCGGCCAGTCCTTCGACCAGGTGCGGCTGCTGCTGCAAAGCGAACTGCGCCAGCTGCGCGACGACATGACGGCGCTGATGCAGGCCGCCGTCGAAGCCGGCAGCGACGCCATGAGCGAGGATGCCGACAGCAACGTGGTGATCTCCGGCGAACGCAACCTGCTGTCGGTGACCGACCTGTCTTCCAACATGAACTCGCTGCGCCAGCTGTTCGACATGTTCGAACAGAAAACCGGCCTGTTGCAGTTGCTGGATGTCTCCAGCAAGGCCACCGGCGTGCAGATCTTCATCGGCGGCGAATCGCAACTGGTGCCGATGGACGACATGAGCATCGTCACCGCGCCTTACGAGGTCAACGGCCGCATCGTCGGCACGCTGGGCGTGATCGGCCCCACCCGCATGGCCTACGAGCGCGTGATCCCGATCGTCGACATCACGGCCAAGCTGCTCTCCAGCGCGCTGAGCCAGCACTGAACACTGACGCTGACCGTATCCGCCCATTCGCCCATTCGCCGGCATTCGGCTGCCAAAAACAAGAAAGCCACGTGGATCCACGTGGCTTTTGCATTTTATTGCCGCTGTAAAAACAGGAAAAAGCTTGCTGCCTTTTGCCCTGAATACCTCGATTACTTCTTGATCTTCTTGCAGTTCTTGCAATGGCCGTACAGCGCCAAGGCATGGTCGGCAATCTCGAAACCGTGTTCCTGGGCGATCTTCACCTGGCGCTTTTCGATTTCGGCATCGAAGAATTCTTCGACCTTGCCGCAGTCCAGGCAGACCAGGTGGTCGTGGTGCGAGCCCTCGTTGAGCTCGAACACGGCCTTGCCGGTCTCGAAGTGGTTGCGCTGCAGCAGGCCCGCCTGTTCGAACTGGGTCAGCACGCGATAGACGGTGGCCAGGCCGACATCCAGATTGTCGGACAGCAACTGTTTGTAGACGTCTTCAGCGCTCAGGTGGCGCACGGACGTGTTCTGGAAGATCTCCAGGATCTTCAGCCGGGGCAGGGTCGCCTTCAGGCCGCTTGCTTTGAGTTCGGATGGATTATTAGGCATGGTTAGTTAATTTCCCGGTTATCTGCTTTATCATATAGTGTTTTAGGCCTATGGCTCAACCCGGTTGACATCTTTATGCGAATGCTTTCCCGAATGAAGTCCCATTCCCTGATTGCCGTGATCGGCATGTTTGCAGCGCTGAGCGTGGCGCTGTCCGGCTGTTCCTCGACCAAGGCGCCGGAACAGTCGGCCGCAACCGACGCATCGGGCGTAAAGGTGACCGGCAAGAGCAACAGCCTGTTCGGCTTCCTCAAGCCCTATCGCATCGACATCCAGCAAGGCAACTTCGTTTCCAGGGAAATGGTCGCCCAGGTGCGCCCCGGCCTGACGCGCGACCAGGTGCGCTTCGTGCTGGGCACGCCGCTGTTGAACGACATGTTCCACTCCAACCGCTGGGACTATGACTTCCGCCTGGCCAAGGGCAATGGCGAAATCATGTCCAGCCGCGTCTCGGTGTTCTTCAAGGATGGCCTGGTGGAGCACGTCGACGGCGGCGAGGACCTGCCCACCGAAAGCGAATACCTGACCCTCATCACCAATTCCAAAGCGGGCGCCAAGGCGGCATTCACCAGCAGCAGCGACGTCAAACCGGCCGCGCCTGAAGCCCCGTCGTCCTCCAAAGAATAACCTCCGAAGCTGATTCATGACTGCACTGAAAATCGCGGTAGCCGGCGCCTCCGGGCGCATGGGCCGCATGCTGATCGAAGCCGTCCTCAACGCCGACGACCTGGCCCTGGCCGGCGCGCTGGACACCCCGGCCTCGCCCGCCGTGGGCACCGACCCCGGCGCCTTCCTGGGCAAGGCCACCGGCGTGACAATCGAATCCGACCTGGCCCGCGGCCTGGCCAACGCCGACGTGCTGATCGACTTCACCCGCCCTGAAGGCACGCTCAAACACCTCGAATACTGCGCCGCGCACGGCGTGAAAGTGGTGGTCGGCACCACCGGCTTCGAAGCGGCCGGCAAGGACGCCATCGCCGCCTTCGCGCAAAAGACCGCCATCATGGCCGCGCCCAACATGAGCGTGGGCGTGAATGTGACGCTCAAGCTGCTGGAAATGGCCGCCAAGAATTTCTCGCAGGGTTACGACATCGAGATCATCGAGGCGCACCACCGCTTCAAGGTCGACGCTCCCTCCGGCACCGCGCTGAAGATGGGCGAAGTGATCGCCGACGCGCTGGGCAAGAAACTCGACGACGTCGCCGTCTACGCCCGCGAAGGCGTGACCGGCGAGCGCGACCCGTCCTCGATCGGCTTTGCCACCGTACGCGGCGGCGACATCATCGGCGACCACACCGTATTGTTCGCCGGCATCGGCGAACGCATCGAGATTTCGCACAAGTCCTCCAGCCGCGTCTCGTACGCCATGGGCAGCCTGCGCGCCGCACGTTTCCTGGCCGGCAAGCAGACCGGCTTGTACGACATGCAAGATGTGCTGGGCTTTAAGTAAGCCCGCCAGGATGCCATGACAGAAATTCGCTGCCGCGCCTGCCTGGTCCGGCAGCGAATTTTTTTCTGGAACACCGATCCAAGAACCTGTTAACGATCAAGAGACTGCTCCTATGGAATCGAATGTCGGATTTGCCCATTACTGGGCGCAAGGCGATGCCGTTTCGCACACCGTGGCCTACCTGCTGCTGATCATGTCGGTGGCCAGCTGGTTCTACATTCTCTCCAAGGCCTGGGCGGCCTGGCGCATCCGCCGCGGCAGCAACGCGCTGGAGCAATTCTGGCAGGCGCCGACGCTGCCCGACGCCATCGCTGCGATGCAAGGCGCGGACAGCGAACTGATCTACACCCCGATGGCCGAACGCGCCGCCGACGCCGCCGACATCGGCACCCGCCAGCAGTCGGCGCCGTCGCTCAATGCCACCACGGGCCGCGACGAACTGATCACCCGCACCTTGCGGCGCGAGATCAACCGCGTCTCGGCGCGCCTGGAACGCGGCCTGACTCTGCTGGCTTCGGTCGGCTCGACCGCCCCCTTCGTCGGCCTGTTCGGCACCGTCTGGGGCATCTACCACGCGCTGGCGGCAGTCTCGGCCAGCGGCACGGTGCAGATCGACAAGGTCGCAGGCCCGGTCGGCGAAGCGCTGATCATGACCGCGCTGGGCCTGGTGGTGGCGATCCCCGCAGTGCTGGCCTACAACGCCTTCACCCGCATCAACCGCGTGGTGCTGGCCGAACTGGACGGCTTCGCCCACGACCTGCACGCCTACCTCACCACCGGCGAACGCGTCGGCGGCGTACGCAAATAAACAGCGAAGGAGAACCCGATGAGTTTCGGCGGCTTCAACGACAACCAGCATTCAGGCCCGATGGCCGACATCAACGTCACGCCCATGGTCGACGTGATGCTGGTCCTGCTGGTGATCTTCATCATCTCGGCGCCCTTGTTCACGCACGCGCTCAAGCTCGACCTGCCCACCGCGCAATCGGCCCCGGCGCCGGAAAAACCGGAAACCGTCACCGTTGGCATCGACGCCGCCGGCAAACTGTACTGGAACGACCAGCCGGTCAGCGCGCAAGAACTCGACACCCGCCTCGCCACCGCCTCGGCCCGCCAGCCGCAACCCGAACTGCAACTGCGCGCCGACAAATCCACCCGCTACGAAACCATCGCCGAAGTCATGTCCGCCGCCCAAGGCGCCGGCCTGACCAAGCTCGGCTTCGTCACCGATCCCAAACCCAAATAAGCATGGCTACCGTACAACTCGCAGGCGACCGCATCACCGACTGGGACAGCTTCCACACCGAAAGCGCGCAAGCCTTCGGCTTCCCGGACTTCTACGGCCGCAACATGGACGCCTGGGTCGACTGCCTCTCTTACCTGCGCGATGACGACGGCATGTGCAAGTTCAGGCTCAAACCGAAGGAACTGCTGCGCATTGAGATCAGCGGCAGTGCCGATTTGCACAAGCGCTTGCCGGAACTGGTAGAGGATGTGGAGTTTTGCTGTACGGCGATCAATGACCGTTGCGAGGATTATGGGGAAGAGCCGGTGCTGGAGTTGGTCTGGAAGTGATGTGAGGCGCTGAACGACGCTGGGTCCTGACTTTCGTCAGGATGACGGTGATAGCGAGCCGCCACATCGAAGCCGCAGGCGAGAAGCAAGCACCGCGATGCCGAAGGCGAGCCGGACACGAAGTCCGCTTCTGACCAGCCGCTGGAGTTGCCGAAAAAATGGATCAGCAAGGCAGTCGGAGCGAAGCGACTCTGCCTTGCCCATTTTTTCGGCAACTCCAGCGGGAACCCCGAAGGGGCTGGGCAGTTGCGTCGCCTTCTTTTGCTTACTTTTCTTGGCGAGACAAGAAAAGTGAGCGGCTGCCGGGCCGCCCCCGGCGCTCCCTTCCGACCGGAGAAAGAAAAGCATAGAGCCAGTACATCAACACGCGGCAAGACCAGACTACCCCAATAACGCAACAACACAAATCAATCAATCAACCCATCCCCATCATAAAACGGATAAGGCCCCTCAAACTCCCCCACAAAAGCAGTATGGCTAACCAGGCCGCACGCCATCTCATCCCACCAATGCAACTGAAACCCCGCCGGCTCCATTACAAAACATGAATCCGCCCGCGGATCCAGATCAAGCAAAACCTGGTGCGACACCCCGGGGCAAGTAGAAGCCACCGTCCCGCCAAAGCGCCGCTGGATAGCGCGATGCAAATGCCCGCACAGCACCCGCTCAACCTGCGCATGCTTGCGCACCACCGCCTCCAGCGCCTGGATATCAGGCTGAGCCAACCCGATATCGTCCATATGCCCGATGCCGGTACGAAACGGCGGATGGTGCATCACGATCACGGTCGGCTTGTCCGGCTGCGCCGCCAGCACATCGTCCAGCCAGAGTAGGCTGGCCGGCGCCAGCGCCCCGCTGCTGGAACGCGGAATCACCGTATCCAGCGCCACGATGCGCAAAGGATGCTCGTCGATCACATACTCGATGCGCTCCCCGCCCTGCTGCAGGTAAGCATGATCGGGAAACGCCGCGCGCAAGGCCTGGCGTTCGTCATGGTTCCCCGGCAGCAGGTAATACGGCATGCTCAACGGCGCCAGCAGCTTGCGCAGGAAATCGTATTCGGACGGCTTGCCGAAATCGACCAGATCGCCGGTGATCACCACCGCATCCGGCTTCTGCCGCAATCCGTTCACCTGCGCCACGCAACGGCGCAAACTCTCGGCGGTATCGACCACGCGATAAGACTTCTTGCCATCGGTCTTGATGTGCAGGTCGGAAATTTGCCCCAAAATCATGCTGCCTCCTTGCCGGCCGGCACCTTCACCAAAGCCTCGGCCGGCACGTTCAGCGCGACCATCTGCCCCGGCTGCCACAGCCCGCGCTTGCTGGTTTCCACGATCACCGGCCGGCCGGCGCCGATATCGATCTCGACACGGCTGCGGTCGCCCATGAAGAAACTGTTGAGAATAGCCCCGCGCAAGGTATCGCCGGCGGCCTCCCCGGCCTCCAGCAACTGCACGTCTTCCGGGCGGAACATGGCCGTCGCCGGCTGGCCGTCTGCCACATTATCCGGCAACGGCAGGCTGCCCGCAGGCAGTCGCAGGCGACCAGCGCCGGCCACGCCGTCGACCCGGTTCATGGCGCCGATGAACTCGGCCACGAAGGCATTGGCCGGGCGGTAATAGATATCCTGCGGGCTGCCGATCTGCGAGATCTTGCCGCGCTCCATCACGACGATGCGGTCGCCCAGCGCCATCGCCTCGCCCTGGTCGTGGGTGACGTAGACGGCGGTGATGCCGAGTTTGCGCAGCAACTGGTTGAGGTCGCTGCGCACCGCTTCACGCAACTTGGCATCCAGCGCGGTCAGCGGTTCGTCCAGCAGCAGCACCCTGGGTTCCACCGCCAGGGCGCGCGCCAGCGCCACGCGCTGCTTCTGGCCGCCGGAAAGCTGGTCGACGCGGCGCTGCGACAAGCCCTGCAGGTGCACCATCTCCAGCAGCTTTTCCACGCGCCCGGCACGCTCCGGGGCGGCGACCTTGCGGATCTTCATGCCGTAGGCGATGTTCTCGCCCACCGTCATATTGGGAAACAGTGCGTAATTCTGGAACACCATGCCGACGCCGCGCTTCTCGATGGGCAAGGCAGTCACGTCCTCGTCGCCGAACATCACGCGCCCGCCCTGGTCGGGGAATTCCAGGCCGGCGATCATGCGCAGCGTGGTGGTCTTGCCGCAGCCCGAAGGCCCCAGCAGCACCAGCGTCTCGCCGGCGCGGATTTCAAGGTCGAGCGGCTGCAGCGCGCGCGTACCATTTTCAAAAGACTTGGCGCATTGCGCCAGCCGGATCGAAACAGCTTGCTTCATAGACTTGCTCTCTTGCGTGTCGCCTGGGTCACCCACTGCATGCCGATGAGCAGCGGGATGATCATGAAAAAGAAAATCAGGGTATAGGCCGAACCGACTTCCAGCCGCATCGAGGCGTAGGCATCGGCCAAGCCCACCGGCAGGGTCTGGGTCAGCGGCGTATGCAGCATCCAGGTGATGTTGAATTCGCCGATGGACAGCGTCACCACCATCAGTGCGCCGGCCAGGATGCCGGACATCACATTGGGAATGACGATACCGAAGAAGCGCCGCATCATGCCGGCGCCGAGGCTGGCCGCCGCCTCTTCCAGCAGGGCCAGTTGCGAGGACTGCATCACCGCCAGCACCGGTCGCACCATGAACGGCAGGGTAAACAGCACATGCCCGGCCAGGATAAAGGCCAGGCTGCCGCGAAAGGCGCGGAACTGGCCGTAGGCCATGATCAGCGCCAGCGCGGTGGCCAGCCCCGGCACCGCCACCGGCATCATCAGCAATTCTTCGATGGCGCGCGCGATGCGGCTGTTGCCGCCCTTGTAGCGCGCCAGCATGTAGGCCAGCGGCACGCCGGCCAGCACCGTCACCGCCAGGCAGGCCAGCGCGATGAAGATGGAGCGCCAGATGGTGGGCTGGTACATCTCCCACACCTGCGCCACCCAGCGCAGCGTGAGACCGCTGGAGAGGCCGACAAAGAAATTCTCGGTCACCCCGGCCAGCATCGACAGCAGCACCGGCACGATCAGGAAGGCGCACACCAGCAGCGTGAAGGCCAGTTGCAGGTAAAAACGCAGATTACGTTTCATCGTCATTGCCTCATGCCGCCGCGGCCACGCCGTTGCCGGTCAGCGAGCGCGCCAATGCCAGCGCCAGCCAGGTGATCGCCCCCAGCACGATGGACAGCGACGCGGCGGCGGCGAAATTGGCATAGCCGGTGAATTCGTTATAGATGGTCATCGGCAGCACATCGATGTTGGCCGCCAGCGTAAACGCGGTGCCGAAGGCGCCGACGCTGGTGGCGAAACAGATCGCGCCCGACGAGATCAGGGCCGGCGACAGCGCCGGCAGCACCACGTGCAGCAGCACTTGCCAGGGCTTGGCGCCCAGGGATCGGGCCGCCTCTTCCAGCGAGGGATCGAGCTTCTCGGCGCCGGCCACCACGGTCAGGATCACGCGCGGGATCGAGAAATACAGGTAACCGAGGAACAGCCCCGACAGCGAATACGCGAACACCAGCGACTGGCCGAACAGCCAGTTGGTGAAGGCGCCGATCAGGCCCTGGCGGCCGGCCAGCATGATCACCATGAAGCCGACCACCACGCCGGGAAACGCCAGCGGGAAAGTCAGCATGGCCAGCAGCAGGGATTGCCCGGGAAAACGGTTGCGCTGCAGGAACAGGCCGACCAACACCGAGATGGCCAACGTGGCGGCCGTGACCGCCGCCGACAACGCCAGCGTCGACACCAGGCTGGCGAAGTAATGGCGGTTGGTCAGCACCGCGAGATAGGCCATCGCGCCATCCGGCCCGGAAGCGCCCACGCCGAGCAGGCGCACCATGGGCAGCAGCCAGAAGGCGCAGAACAAGGCCATCCCCGGCGCCGCGAACCAGAGCCAGACGCCGTTGCCGTTGCGCCGTGTCCGGCCGGGCACTGCCATTGCCTGTCCTGCCGCTTGCATCAGCGCACTTCCGCCATGTAGCGCTCGCCGAACTTGCGCTGCGCTTCAGCCATCTTGCCGTAGTCCACCGACTTGGCGCGGGCGTATTGCTCCGCCGGCAGGAAGCGCGATTCGGCTTCCTTGGACATGGCCGAGGCGCGCACCGGACGCAGGTAGGCATTGGCCCAGATCGCCTGGCCCTGGTCGGACAGCAGGAAGTCCAGCACCTTCTTCGCTTCGGCCTGGTGCGGCGCGTTCTTCACCAGCGACACCACGTAGGGCACGCTCACCGTGCCTTCGGACGGGATCACGAAGGCCACGTTGGCGCGGTCCTTGTACTTGGCGCGGTAGGCGTCGAAGTCATAGCCCAGCAGGATCGGGATCTCGCCCGAGATCAGGCGCGCGTACGAAGTCTGCTTGGGAACGATGGGCTGGTTCTGCTGCAGCTTCTTGAAATAGGCGATGGCCGGCGAGAAGTCGTCCAGCGAACCGCCCAGCGCCTGGTTGATCGCCACCGCGCCGACATAACCGACGAAGGCCGAGGCCGGATCGAGGTAGCCGATCAGGCCCTTGTATTCCGGCTTTTGCAGGTCGGCCCAGGACTTGGGCACCGGCTTGCCCTTGAGGGCGTCGACGTTGACCATGATGCCCATGGTGCCGGAGTGGATGGTGAACCAGTAGCCGTCCGGGTCCTTCAGGCCGTTGGGAATGTCATTCCAGTTGGCCGGCTTGTAGGGCGCCACCAGATCCTTGGCCTTGGCTTCGATGCCGAAGGAAACGCCGAGGTAGGTGAAGTCGGCCACCGGGCTGGCCTTCTCGGCCATCAGTTGCGCCAGGGCCTGGCCGCTGTTCTTGTTGTCCGGCGGCACGGTGATGCCGGTCTTGTCCTTGATGGCCTTGATCTGGGCGGCCCAGTCGGCCCATTCCGGCGGACAGTTGTAGCAGATCGCGGTCTGGGCGGAGGCCGCGACGGAAGCCGACAGCAGCAGGGCGCCGGCGACGGTTTGAACAACACGTTTCAGGAACATGTCAGGTCCTTTCCAATAGGTTGAACGACAAAAGCAAAAACGCTACGAAAAACAAACGGCAACAGCTCAGGACTGGCTCGGCGGCGCGGCCGATCCGCCCGCCCTGACCGCATGCAGCAACACATGCCGCATGCCGCCGGCAGGCGCTGCATTGGCGGCCCCGGCGGCGCCAGGGCCGCGCTCAAGCAACGCCACCAGCGTGCGCAAGGCGACGTCGCCGATCTGCTCCGACGGCTGTACCACGCTGGCCAGCACCGGCTCCATCAGGGCGCCCACGGGAATGCCGTCGAAGCCCATCACCGAAATGTCCTGCGGCACGCGCAAGCCGAGCGCGCGCAGGTCGCGCATGGCGCTCATGGCCAGCAGGTCGTTGGAGCAGAACAAGGCCGTGGGACGCCGGGCCGGGTCGGCCATCATCTGCTGGTAGTCGGTCGCCGCGGTCAGCGTATGGCGCTCCACTTCGATGGCCGACATGGGCTCCAGCCCGGCCATGCGCATTGCATCCAGGTAGCCGTAATAGCGCTGGATCGCCCGGTCCGAGGCATTGAAGCGGCCCGACAGCATCCGGATGCGGCGGTGCCCCAGCCGGATCAGGTGCGTCACGGCGTCGCAGGCGGCGACCCGGTTGTCGACCGACACCGATACCCGCGCGCCCGGCAGCTCGCCCGGCGCCGGTTGCGCCAGTTGGTTGTAGGTCAGCACAAAGGGGATCTGTTCGCGCTCCAGCAAGTCGAGCGTGGCATTGGCGCCGGCGTCGGCCACCGTCAGGATGACGCCGTCGACGCGATGGCTCAGCAGCAGCTCGACCGCGGCCGACTCGTCATGGGGCTGGTATTCGGTGGTGGTGAACATCACCGAGTAATCGAGTTCGCGCGCGGCCAGCTCGATGCCTTGCAGGCATTGGGCGAACACCGTGTTCGACAGCGTCGGCACCACCACGCCCACGGTGCGCGAATTGCCGGCGCGCAGGTTGCGTCCGTTGAAGTTGGGGCGAAAACCCAGCTGCTCGATGCTGCGCTGGATCTTCTCGGCAGTCTCGGCGCTCACCGAACCGGGCTTGTTCAACAGGCGCGAAACGGTGGCGATGGAAACGCCGGCCAGATTGGCTACTTGCTTGATGGAAGGTCGCACGGGAATCGCTCAATGGCATGAAAACGATTACATCGTGCCAGCCGATTATGACGGGCTCATGACCATGCCGCCCCGGGAGGAAGGTCGAAGCATATTGCCAATGTCGCAATATCCACGGAGAGAAAAACGAAATATGTTGATATTAATGCAACCTGTTTTTTGAGATTTTTCTCATATAAACACGAGGAACGAATCGGCAAACTGACATCACTGCATCAAGCAAACGAAGTCTGCAAACAGCGCGATGCATATGAATCCAACGCCATCCCCAACCGAGGAAACATCATGCACAACGTTATCGCCCGCTCCGCTTTCACCGCTATCGCCGCCTTGGCCTCGGCCGCCGTCTTTGCCGGCCCCAGCGCAGAACTGAAGGTCACCGGCGTGATCAAGCCGGTCGCCTGCACCCCGACCATCGGCACCGGCTCGGCCGTGATCGACTATGGCAACATCCCCGCCGGTTCCCTGACCCCGGGCGCCAACAAGGTTCTCGACACCAAGGAAGTGCCGTTCACGATCACTTGCGAAGCCCCGGTCAAGATGGCCGTGACGGCGGTCGACAACAAGGCCGCCAGCAAGGTGACCGGCCTGGCCGCGATGGTCTCGCGCAATGCCACCGAAAGCAGCATGTTCGGCCTGGGCGCTGCCGCCGGCAAGAACATCGGCGCCTTCCACTTCTCGATGAAGCAAGGTTCCTTCACCGGCGACGGCGTTGCCGTGAACACCATCGGTTCGGCGGTGTCGGCCACCCCGAGCTGGAGCACAGTCAGCGCCGGCGGCATGACCACGGGCCGCATGCTGTCCTGGGCGCCGGCCGGCAGCACCACCCCGGGTTCCTACCGGGTCGTCAGCGGCACCTTGTCCGTGGTCGCCATCCTGAACAAGCCTGAAAACCTGGACCTGACCCAGGACATCAACCTGGACGGTTCGGCCACGATCGAAGTGAAGTACCTGTAAGCCTGCGACACCAGCAGTTTTCCTGCGCCATCCTGCGATAGTCTTCCCTGGCCCCTCCTGGGGGCCACTTTGCCCGCTTCGCCTGCGAAGCGGGCTTTTTTGTTTCCGGAAAGGAAATACCTGCCGGTCTTTACATCCGCGTGCGGCCATCGCGCCAGACTGCCTCCCCCTGGAACGAGCCGGTATAATGCAGGGTTTCGAATTCCAACCGTTTCCATTCGTTTCATCCCGTCATGCAAGATAAATACAGCCCCGCCGAAGTCGAGCAGTCCGCGCAGCAGCATTGGAACGCCATCGACGCCTACAAGACCGTCGAACACGCCAAGGACGCCCAAGGCCGCGACAAGAAGAAGTTCTACGCCTGCTCGATGCTGCCCTACCCGTCCGGCAAGCTGCACATGGGGCACGTGCGCAACTACACCATCAATGACGTGATGTACCGCTACCTGCGCATGAACGGTTACAACGTGCTCATGCCCATGGGCTGGGACGCCTTCGGCATGCCGGCCGAAAACGCCGCGATGGCCAACGGCGTGCCGCCGGCGCAGTGGACCTATTCCAACATCGAGTACATGAAGAAGCAGATGGCCTCGATGGGCCTGGCCATCGACTGGTCGCGCGAGATGACCGCCTGCTCGCCCGAGTACTACAAGTGGAACCAGTGGATGTTCCTGAAGATGCTGGAGAAGGGCATCATCTACAAGAAGACCGGCACCGTGAACTGGGACCCGATCGACCAGACCGTGCTGGCCAACGAGCAGGTGATCGACGGCCGCGGCTGGCGCTCGGGCGCGCTGATCGAAAAGCGCGAGATCCCGATGTACTACGCCAAGATCACCGACTACGCCGACGAACTGCTGGAACACGTCGAAACCAAGCTGCCCGGCTGGCCGGAACGCGTGCGCCTGATGCAAGCCAACTGGATCGGCAAGTCGACCGGCGTGCGCTTCGCCTTCCCGCACGACATCAAGGATGACGACGGCGCGCCGATCAACGACGGCAAGCTGTACGTGTTCACTACCCGCGCCGACACCATCATGGGCGTGACCTTCTGCGCCGTGGCGCCGGAACACGCATTGGCCACCTTCGCCGCCAAGAACAAGCCGGAACTGCAGGCCTTCATCGCCGAATGCAAGAAGGGCAGCGTCATCGAAGCCGACATGGCGACGATGGAAAAGAAGGGCATGCCGACCGGCCTGTTCGTCACCCATCCGCTGACCGGCGAGAAAGTCGAAATGTGGGTCGGCAACTATGTGCTGATCACCTACGGCGATGGCGCCGTGATGGGCGTGCCGGCGCACGACGAGCGCGATTTCGCCTTCGCCAAAAAATACAGCCTGCCGATCAGGCAGGTGATCAGCGTGGAAGGCAAGACCTACTCCACCGACGCCTGGCAAGAATGGTACGGCGACAAGGAAAGCGGCAAAACGATCGCCTCCGGCAAGTACGACGGCCTGGGTTACCAGGCCGCGGTCGAGGCAGTCGCCGCCGACCTGGCCGCCAAGGGCCTGGGCGAGAAGAAAGTCACCTTCCGCCTGCGCGACTGGGGCATCTCGCGCCAGCGCTACTGGGGCACCCCGATCCCCATCATCCACTGCCCGCACTGCGGCGACGTGCCGGTGCCCGAAAAAGACCTGCCGGTGGTGCTGCCGGAAGACTGCGTGCCGGACGGCAGCGGCAACCCGCTCAACAAGCACGAGCAATTCCTGCACGTCGACTGCCCCAGCTGCGGCAAGCCGGCGCGCCGCGAAACCGACACCATGGACACCTTCGTGGATTCGTCCTGGTATTACATGCGCTATACCTCGCCGCACAGCGACAAGGCCATGGTCGACAGCCGCAACGACTACTGGATGCCGATGGACCAGTACATCGGCGGCATCGAGCACGCGGTGCTGCACCTGCTGTACGCGCGCTTCTGGACCAAGGTCATGCGCGACTTCGGCCTGGTCAAGTTCGACGAGCCGTTCACCAACCTGCTCACGCAGGGCATGGTGTTGAACGAAACCTACTACCGCGAAGACGCCGCCGGCAAGAAGACCTGGATCAACCCGGCCGACGTGGAACTGACCTTCGACGACAAGGGACGCCCGGTGTCGGCCATCCTCAAGGCCGACGGCCAGCCGGTGGAAATCGGCGGCACCGAGAAGATGTCCAAGTCCAAGAACAACGGCATCGATCCGCAGGCGCAGATCGACCAGTACGGCGCCGACACCGCGCGCCTGTTCACCATGTTCGCCTCGCCGCCGGAGCAGACGCTGGAATGGTCGGGCGCCGGCGTGGAAGGCGCCAACCGCTTCCTGCGTCGCGTATGGGCCTTCGGCTACAACAATGCCGCGCGCATCGCGGCTGCCGGCAAGCTGGATGCCGCGGCCCTGGACGACAAGCAGAAGGAACTGCGCCGCGAGGTGCACAAGGTGCTGCAACAAGCCGACAACGACTTCAAGCGCATCCAGTACAACACCGTGGTCTCGGCCTGCATGAAGATGCTCAACACGCTCGAAGGCGCCAGGCTGGAAGACAGCGCCGCCGCCAACGCGGTGGTCGCCGAAGGCTTCTCGATCTTCCTGCGCGTGCTCAACCCGGTGGCGCCGCACATCACCCACGCGCTGTGGCAGGAACTGGGTTACGCCAAGGCCTTCGGCGACATCCTCGACGCGGCATGGCCGCAGGTGGATGCCGGCGCGCTGGAGCAAAGCGAAATCAAGCTGGTGGTGCAGGTCAACGGCAAGCTGCGCGGCGAAGTGACGGTCGCCAAGGATGCCGACCGCGCCGCCATCGAAGCCGCCGCGCTGGGCAATGAAGACGTACAGAAGTTCGTCGCCGGCACCCCGAAGAAAGTCATCGTGGTGCCGGGCAAGCTGGTCAACATCGTGGTCTGATTTCGAACGGATATCCATGCACGCTCAAGCACAACAAACACGCATCGGGCAATGGCTGCTCATGCTGGCCGCCGCCCTGCTGCTGACGGCCTGCGGCTTCCACCTGCGCGGCGCGGCCGACCTGCCGTTCAAGACCATCTACCTGGGCTTCGCGCCCAATTCGGCGGTCGGCGTGGAGCTCAAGCGCAACATCCAGGCCAGCGGCACCACGGTGGTCGACAACCAGAAGGAGGCCGAAGCCATCCTGAAGGTGCTTTCCGATACCCGCGACAAACAGGTCCTGACCCTCAACACCGATGGCCGGGTGCGTGAATACGCGCTGTTCCAGCGCTTCACCTTCTCGGTGACCGACGCCAAGGGCGCCGTGACCATCCCGCCCACGGCCATCACCTTGCGCCGCGTGATTACCTACGACGCCAACCAGGAACTGGCCAAGCAGGCTGAAGAAGCGCTGCTGTACCGCGACATGCAGTCCGACCTGGTGCAGCAGATCCTGCGCCGCCTGTCGGCCTCGAAATCGGCGCTTTCGACCGAAAAGGCCGCGGCCGGCGGCGACTCCTGAGCCGCGCCTGACGGAACCCGCTCCATGCAACTACGGCACGATGCCCTCGACACCCATCTCGGCAAGACGCTGGCGCCGCTGTATGTGATCGCCAGCGACGAGCATCTGCTGGCGCTGGAGGCGGCCGACAAGATCCGCCGCAGCGCGCGCGCCAACGGGTATACCGAGCGCGACGTGCTGGTGGTCGAGCGCAGCTTCAAGTGGGGCGAACTGCTGGCGGCCAACCAGTCGCAATCGCTGTTCGGCGACAAGAAACTGATCGAACTGCGCATCCCCACCGGCAAACCCGGCAAGGACGGCGGCGCCGCGCTGCAGGAATATGCGGCCAACCTGAGCCCCGACAACCTGACCATCATCAGCCTGCCCAAGCTCGACTGGGCCACGCAAAAAGCGGCCTGGGTCGGCGCCTTGCAGCAGGCCGCGGTCTACATCGACATCCCGCTGGTCGAACGCGCCCAGTTGCCCGGCTGGATCGGCAACCGCCTGGCGGCCCAGCAGCAAAGCGCCGA
This sequence comes from Herbaspirillum sp. SJZ106, assembly GCF_006715495.1. Classification (GTDB taxonomy): domain Bacteria; phylum Pseudomonadota; class Gammaproteobacteria; order Burkholderiales; family Burkholderiaceae_D; genus Herbaspirillum. Next base: position 471,634 of record NZ_VFNI01000003.1, on the reverse strand, counting down.
CCGCCCCTGCCTGGATTTCATCGCCGACCGCGTGGAAGGCAACCTGCTGGCGGCGCACCAGGAAATCCAGAAGCTGGCCTTGCTGCATCCGCCCGGCCAGCTCTCGTTCGAACAGGTGCAGGATGCCGTGCTCAACGTGGCGCGCTACGACGTATTCAAGCTCAATGAAGCGATGCTGTCGGGCGACGTGGCGCGCCTGACGCGCATGATGGACGGCCTCAAGGGCGAAGGCGAAGCGCTGCCGCTGGTGCTGTGGGCGGTGACCGAAGAGATCCGCACCTTGCTCAAACTGAAGTCCGGCATGGCGCAAGGCAAGGCCGTCGGCGCCCTGCTCAAGGAATACCGCATCTGGGGCCCGCGCGAGAAGCTGATGGAACCGGCCTTGCGCCGCATCAGCCTGCCGGCGCTGCAAACCGCGCTGCAGGAAGCCGCGCAGATCGACCGCATGGTCAAAGGGTTGCGCGCCAAGGCTTTCGCCGGCGACCCGTGGGATGCGTTGTCGCAGCTGGGGCTGAAACTGGCGCGCGGACGCTAGATCTCCCCATCGACAAACTCAGGAGAACCTTCGATACGCGGCGGCGCCGCTACTCAGGCCGAACGGTTTAAAGTTCATCACGTATCCGTTCGGACTGAGTAGCCGCTTTAGCGGCGTATCGAAGGCACAGCAACAAGATTTTGAACATGTTCTAATTAGCGCACAGGCACGGAAAGAAACACACTCATGGAAAACATCGAGCTCTACATGAACCAGATCGGCCAACGTGCGCGCGCAGCTTCGCGCGCCATGGCCCGTGCCGACACCGCCGCCAAGAACCGGGCGCTGGTCCTGATCGCCGCCGCCATCCGGCGCGACGCCGATGCGCTGCGCGCCGCCAATGCCAAGGACTTGGACGCGGCGCGCGCCAATGGCCTGGCCGAGGCCATGCTGGATCGCCTGACGCTGTCCGACAAGGCCATCGCCACCATGGCCGAAGGCCTGGAGCAGATCGCGCAATTGCCCGACCCGATCGGCGAGATCAGCAACATGAAATACCGCCCCACCGGCATCCAGGTCGGCCAGATGCGCGTGCCGCTGGGCGTGATCGGCATCATCTACGAAGCCCGCCCGAACGTGACGGTGGATGCCGCCGGCCTGTGCATCAAGAGCGGCAACGCCACCATCCTGCGCGGCGGCTCGGAAGCGATCCACTGCAACCAGGCGCTGGCCAGGCTGGTCAAGGAAGGCCTGGCCGGCGCCGGCCTGCCGGAAGACGCGGTGCAGGTGGTCGAAACCACCGACCGCGCCGCGGTGGGCGCGCTCATCACCATGCAGGAATACGTCGACGTCATCGTGCCGCGCGGCGGCAAGGGCCTGATCGAGCGCCTGATCAAGGAATCGAAAGTGCCGATGATCAAGCACCTGGACGGCATCTGCCACGTCTACATCGATGACCGCGCCGACGCCCAAAAGGCGCTGGACGTGGCCTTCAACGCCAAGTGCCACCGCTACGGCACCTGCAACACCATGGAAACCCTGCTGGTGGCGCGCGACATTGCCGCCGCCGTCCTGCCGCCGCTGGCCGAACTGTACCACGCCAAGGAAGTGGAGCTGCGCTGCGATCCCGAGGCCGCTGCCATCCTGGCCGGCTATCCGCTGCTCAAGGATGCCGTGCCCGAGGACTGGGACACCGAATACCTGGCGCCGATCCTGTCCATCAAGGTGGTGGCCGGCCTGGATGAGGCGATCGAGCACATCAACCGCCATTCGTCGCAGCACACCGAGAGCATCATCACCGAGGACTACACGCGCGCCATGCGCTTCCTGCGCGAAGTGGATTCGGCCTCGGTCATGGTCAACGCCTCGACCCGCTTCGCCGATGGCTTCGAATACGGCCTGGGCGCCGAGATCGGCATTTCCAACGACAAGCTGCACGCGCGCGGCCCGGTCGGACTGGAAGGCCTGACCTCGCTCAAGTACGTGGTGCTGGGCCAGGGCCAGGTGCGCCAGTAAGCCGCCCCGGCGGCAACATCAGCATTATCGGCAACACCGCAGCAATCAGGTAATCAGGCGGACACAAGCCGCCGCCATCATGTCGCTGGAACAGCCCGCCATGCGAGGACAGGCAGGGGCAGGCGGCGGCCGTCCATCCCATCGACCAGCCAAGGAACACCATGCTCTGGATCAAAGCGCTGCACATCGTCTTCATCGCCTCCTGGTTCGCCGGCCTGTTTTATTTGCCGCGCATCTTCGTCAACCTGGCGCAGGAGACCGAACTGGTGGCGCGCGAGCGCCTGCTGGGCATGGCGCGCCGCTTGTACCGCTTCACCGGCATCACGGCGCTGGCGGCGCTGGGCTCCGGCCTCTGGCTGCTGGCGCTGACCTGGCAATTCTGGCGCGGGCCGGGCAACGGCTGGCTGCACGCCAAGATCTTCCTGGTGCTGCTGGTGATCGGTTACCACCATGCCTGCGGTTCGCTGCTCAAGAAATTCGAACTGGGGAAAAACACGCGCAGCCATGTCTGGTTCCGCTGGTTCAACGAAGTGCCGGTACTGCTGCTGCTGGCCATCGTGATCCTGGTCGTAGTCAAGCCGTTTTAAGCGCGCCGCCGTTCCAAGCGCTTCCGTTTTCAAGCCGTAGATCATCCACTCTCATCAGCCAACCGGAGCCGGTCATGAGCAAAACCTGTGAATACTTCTTCGCGCCGCATTCCCCGTTCGCCTACCTGGGCCACGAGCGCTTCGTCGCCCTCGCCGAAAAATACGATGTGCAGATCCTGCCCAAGCCGTTCGACCTGTCGAAGATCTTCGGCGTCTCCGGCGGCCTGCCGCTGGCCAAGCGCGCCCCGCAGCGCCAGGCCTACCGCTTGAAGGAACTGGCGCGCTGGAGCGAATTCCTCGGCAAGCCGATGATCCTGCAACCCACCTACTTCCCGGTCAACAGCGACACCGCCGCGCGCATGATCATCGCCGCCCAGCTGGCGCACGGCACCGCCGCCTCGCTCAAGCTGGCCGGCGCCGTCATGCGCGGCGTGTGGGAAGAGCAGAAGAACATCGCCGACAACGACACGCTGGCGGCCATCGCCAACGCGCTGGGCCACGATGGCGCGGCGCTGCTGAAGTCGTCGGAAACCGCCAGCGTCCAGGCCGAATTCGACCGTTTCACCGATGAAGCCAATGCCGCCAACGTGTTCGGCGCGCCCTGGTTCATCTATGAGGGCGAAGGCTACTGGGGCCAGGATCGCCTCGACTTCGTCGAGCGCGCATTCGCCAAGTCCTGAGGACTTCAGCGGTAAAATGACGCCGGGCGCGCATTCGCGGCCCGGCGTCCTCATTTGGACATGACATACAACGGACAAAAGGTACCCCCATGCAATCCTTCCAGACCACCTATTCCTACTTCTGCCCCTGCCCGCGCGGGCTGGAAACCGCCCTGGCCGAAGAACTCGATGAAATCGCCCAGCATGCCGGCCCGGCCGCCGCGTTGAAGGTGCACAACCAGGTGCCGGGTGGCGTGCACTGCTCGGGCACGCTGCTGGCGGCCTACCAGTTGAACCTGCATTCGCGCATCGCCAGCCGCGTGCTGCTGCGCATGGCGCACGGTTCCTACAAGAACGAAAACGACATCTACGACCTGACCCTGGCGCAGCCGTGGGAAGACTGGTTCAAGGTCTCGCACACCATCCGCGTGGACATGACGGCCGTGAAGTCGCCGCTGCGCAGCCTGGAGTTCACCACGCTCAAGATCAAGGACGCCATCTGCGATCGCTTCCTCGACCTGATGAAGCTGCGCCCTTCGGTCAACACCAAGACGCCCGACATGCGCATCGCCGGCTTCGTCGACGCGCACAATTACACGGTCTACCTCGACACCTCCGGCGAAGCGCTGTTCAAGCGCGGCTGGCGCGAGGAAACCGGCGACGCGCCGCTGCGCGAGAACCTGGCCGCGGGCCTGCTGCGCACTTCCGGCTGGAAGCCGGGCGTGCCGCTGTTCGACCCCATGTGCGGTTCCGGCACCATCCTGGCCGAAGCCGCGCAAATGGTGGCCGGCGTGCCGCCGGGCGCGCGCCGCCGCTTCGCCTTCGAGAAATTCAGCAACTTCAATGCCGAAGCCTGGCTGGCCATCAAGGGCGACTTCAAGCCCAATCCGCTGCCGACTACCCCGACGCTGTTCGGCAGCGACATCTCGGGCGACATGGTCGAACTGACGCGCCATAACCTGGCGCGCGCCGGCATCCAGTTCGAGATTCCCCTGAAACAGATCGAGGCGCAGGAAGTGAAGCCGCCGGTCGGCGCCGACGGCAAGCCGCTGGTCGGCATCATCCTCACCAATCCGCCCTACGGCGAGCGTATCGGCGTGCGCGGCGACCGCGCCTTGCCGACCGAGGAATTGTTCGCGCAGTTCTTCAGCGCCTTCAGCACGACGCTCAAGCAACGCTTCGCCGGCTGGAGCGTGTTCCTGTTCTCGGCCGACCTCGGCCTGCCCAAACTGATGCGCCTGAAGGAGTCGCGCAAGACGCCGTTCTTCAACGGTGCGCTGGAATGCCGCCTGTTCCGTTTCGACATGGTGGCCGGCTACAACCGCCGCGAGGAAGCCAAGCCGCACGCCAAGAACAGCGAAGACTGAACGCAGCCCCGCCGGCAGGAAGCGATTGCCAGCCAAGAGATTGCCAGTCGATTGTCAACCTCGGCGAGACAATCCTTCCCGCCCAAACGGATTTATCTGCACCCGATCTTTCCCTAAAGTGTCGTCATGGGCAGCCGCTCCACAACGCAATGCGCATCATCCGGCTGCCTCATCCACACACTTATCCGGGGAATATCATGACTACCGTCACCGCCAATACCAAAGCCGACTACGCCGCCTTCCTGCTGCGCGTCACCATGGGCATCTTCTTCCTGGTCCATGCCGGATTGAAGATTTTCGTCTTCACGCCGGCCGGCACCGCGGGCTTCTTCGCCTCGCTGGGCGTGCCCGGTTTCCTGGCCTATCCGGTGATGCTGCTGGAAGTGGTCGGCGGCCTGGCGCTGGTGCTGGGCTACTACGGCCGCTGGCTGGCCATCCCGCTGGCGCTGGACCTGCTGGGCGCGATCGTGCTGGTGCATGGCCCGGCCGGCTTCTTCTTCACCAATCCGAAGGGCGGCTGGGAATACCTGGCGCTGTGGATCGTCGGCCTGGTTGCCGTCTTCCTGCTGGGTGACGGCGCTTTCGCCCTCAAGCGCGAACATCGCAACTAAGAAATCCCAAGTACCCAAATACCGTTCGGACTGGGCAGGCCCGTCAAGGGCCGCATCGAAGACACGCAGACGGCGCGCCTTCGATACGCGGCGCAGCCGCTACTCAGGACGAACGGGGAGTAGCATTACCAACCATTCCACCGGAGAGCGCCATGTCCGATTCCCTACCCCTGCCCTCGCTGTTCGTCTCGCACGGCTCGCCCATGCTGGCCGTGGAACCCGGCCGTACCGGCCCGCTGCTCGCCAGCATCGGCGCGGCGCTGCCCCGGCCCAAGGCGATCGTGATCGTCTCGCCGCATTGGGAAACCGCGACCGCGCGCGTGGGCAACCAGCCCAAGCCGCCGGTGATCCACGACTTCGGCGGCTTCCCGCAAGCGCTCTACCAACTGGATTACCCGGCCCCCGGCCAGCCGGCGCTGGCCGGGCATGTGGCGCGCCTGCTGCGCGACGGCGGCGTGCCGGCCGACGCCGATGGCAGTTGGGGCCTGGACCATGGCGCCTGGGTGCCGATGCGCTACCTGTATCCGCAAGCCGATGTGCCGGTGGTCCAACTGTCGCTGCAGTCGCACATGCCGCCGGACTATCATTATCGGGTCGGCCAGTTGCTGGCGCCGCTGGCCAGGGAAGGCATCCTGCTGGTCGGTTCCGGCAGCTTCACGCATAACCTGCGCGAACTGCGCCGCAACGATCCGGCCGCGACCGACGATGCTGCGCACACGACGGAGTTCCTGCGCTGGTTCCTCGAGCGCATGCATGCCGGCGACCTGCAAGGCCTGTTCGGCTACCGTACCACCGCGCCGCACGCGGTGCGCAACCATCCCAGCGACGAACACTTGCTCACGCTGTTCTTCGCCATGGGCGCGGCCGACGACTGGACGCAGTTCGTGCACCTGGACAGCGGTTCGACGTATCATAGCCTGCGCATGGATGCCTTCGCCTTCGGCTCGGCCTCCAAGCTGTTGGCACAACTACCGGCAGCCGCCTGAGCCATCCGTCTCCGCAAGCCGCGGAACGGTGCTCCCGCGGCGCCGTTGCGGGGATACGGGATTTGAACAAACTGCGCGAAATCGAATGCTTCATCGCCGTGGCCGAGCTGGGCAGCTTCGTGAAGGCCGCCGATGCGCTTGGCATCTCCAAGGCGGCGGTCTCGCGCACCGTCCTTGAACTGGAGGCGCGGCTGGGCTCGCGCCTGATGCAGCGAACCACGCGCCGCCTGTCGCTCACAGAAGCCGGTACGCTGTACCTGGAACGCTGCAAGCAGATCGTGGCCGCCCTGGAAGAGGCCGACGACCTGCTGCTGGCCGGCGCCGCCAACCCCGGCGGACTGCTGCGCATCAACGCGCCGCACACCTTCGGCGTGCTGCACCTGGCGCCGCTGTGGCCGATGTTCCTGGAACGCTATCCCGGCGTGGCGCTGGACATCACGCTGTCGGACCGCATCGTCGACATCATCGACGAAGGCTTCGACATGGCCATCCGCATCGCCCGTCTGTCCGACTCCACGCTGGTGCACCGCAAGCTGGCCAGCACCGGCCTGCTGGTGTGCGCTTCGCCGGACTATCTCGACAAGCACGGCACGCCGACCCACCCGCACGAACTGGCGCAGCACCAGGCCATCAGCTACAGCTATAACACCGGCAAGGACGACTGGCAGTTCAACGGTCCCGAAGGCCCGGTCAGCGTCAAGGTGCGCTCCCGCATGCACGTCAACAACGGCGACAGCTGCGTGGCGGCGGCGCTGGGCGGAGCCGGCATCACGCGCCAACCCACCTTCATGATCGACCAGCATCTGCGCAGCGGCCGGCTGGTGCCGCTGCTCACCGAATACAGCGCGCCGGAACTGGGCATCTATGCCGTCTATCCCAGCCGCGCCCATCTGCCGCCCAAGGTGCGAGCGATGCTGGACTTCCTGTCCGAAGCCTTCAAGCAAGTGCACTGGGACGACTGAGCGCCCCTTCCCTCACCTTCCCGTCCGTCTTCGCCTGGATTCTTCCCGTCGCTTGGGATGAATGCGGCAGTGCAAAATTTTCATCCTTCATCCGGCGCACTTCCCCGCGCGACTGGACTACACTGCGCCCCGCTGAAATTGGTATGACCACTGTATTGGTCGGCGATTCTGTCGCGGATAAGCGACTTCACGGGCATGGCCCTTCATATATGGCTCGCGTTGCGGCACGCGCCCTCCCCCGGCATATGCGCCATCACTCTCCAAACCCGGGACAGGCAGCGATCTGCATGGATGTCCATGACTCGCTTTCACGGCTCTATTCGCGCCGACGCCTGGCTTGACATCTTCTCGCCGATCGCGCAAAGTGACCACATTGCAGACCATATGTCCACATAGTGAACATATGGTGCCGGAAAACACACCAATGAGGAGAACCCAATGAGCAGCGCCCCCATGCCAGCCGACTCGAAGATGATGCCCTACCAATTTCCCAATCCCAAGGAAGCCCCGCTGGAGATCGTGGTCAACCCGGCCATTCCCGAAGACGAGCGCATCTGGGTGCCGCAGGCCGAGAACGTCTGGTTCCGCCCGCTGTGCCTGAACGTTTCGCAAGGCTACTGGACCAACCTGCTGCGCGTGCGCAAGTCCGGCGTGCTGTCGCGCCACCGCCATCCGGCGCCGGTGCACGGCATGGTGCTCAAGGGCAAATGGCGCTACCTGGAACACAACTGGATCGCCGAGCAAGGCAGCTATGTATTCGAACCGCCGGGTGAAACGCACACCCTGTTCGTCCCCGAAGACGTGGAAGAAATGATCACTTACTTCCACATCACCGGCGTGATGTTCTACTGCGACCCCTGGGGCAAGTTCGAGGGCTATGAAGACGTCTATACCAAGCTCGAGATGTGCCGCAAGCATTACGAAGCGGTCGGCCTGGGCGGCGATTACGTCAACCAGTTCGTGAGATAAGCATGAGCACGACCTACAACAACGCCAACTACGATTTCAAGGATTGCGTGGCAGTGGTCACCGGCGGCAACGGCGGCATCGGCGCGGCCATCGGCCAGCGCCTGGCCCGCGCCGGCGCACAAGTGGTGTGCTGGGACCTGAAGGCCGATCCGGCCTCGCCGTTCCGGCAGGAGGAAGTCGACATCACCGACCCGGCTTCCACCGATGCCGCCGCGCAACGCCTGCTGGCCGACGCCGGCCGCATCGATTTCCTGGTCAACAACGCCGGCTATGCCGGCTCCACCGTGCCGCTGGACGAATATGACGTGGCCGAATGGCACCGCATCGTCAACGTCAACCTGCTGGGCGTATTCCACACCTGCCGCAGCGTGGTGCCGGCCATGCGCGCCGCCGGCAGGGGGCGCATCGTCAACATCGCCTCGCTGGCGGGCAAGGAAGGCACGCCCAACGCCTCGGCCTACAGCGCTTCCAAGGCCGGCGTGCTGGCCCTGACCAAGTCGCTGGGCAAGGAACTGGCCAATGCCGGCGTGCTGGTCAACGCACTGGCGCCGGCCGCGGTGAAGACCCAGCTCCTGGCACAGATGTCGCCCGCGCACGTGCAGAACATGATCGACAAGAGCCCGATGGCGCGCCTGGGCACGGTCGACGAAGTCGCCGAGATGGTGGCCTGGCTGTGCTCGGGATCGTGCACCTTCAATACCGGCGCCGTGTTCGACCTCTCCGGCGGCCGCGCGACGTACTAAGGGATTTTGAGACCCATGACCGGAATGGGCCACAGCAAAGAATGATCCGGACAAGAGGCGGTCGCGGGAAGATGCAGCCAAGCAGCATCCCGCGCCGGACCGGCCGGCAACGGCCGACCAAACACGCGCCGGCGGCATCCACAACGCCGGCGACGACAGTGCCGCCCAACCAACCAATGCTTTCCGCATCAAGCATCGCGCAAAGACGATGTTGGCAGGGAGCGACCAAATGGCTTACTCATTCACTTTGGAGACATACTTCATGGAAGTTCAGAAACAAAAGAGCCCCAAGCTCAAACGCATCCAGGTCGTCGCGCTGACGTTCCTGATGCTGGCCGGGATCGTCAACTACCTTGACCGCAGCACCCTGTCCATCGCCAACCATTCCGTGAGCCAGGAGCTGGGCCTGTCGGCCTCGCAGATGGGCCTGTTGCTGTCGGCCTTCTCGCTGGCCTATGCCTTCTCGCAACTGCCCATCGGCGCCATGCTCGACAAGTTCGGCGCGCGCGTGATGCTGGGCGCGGGCATGTTCATCTGGTCGGTGGCGCAGCTGGCCGGCGGTTTCGTCACCAACCTGCAGCAGTTCCTGGTGGCGCGCGTATTCCTGGGCCTGGGTGAAGCGCCGCAGTTCCCGGCCGGCGCCAAGGTGGTGTCGGAATGGTTCGCCACGCGCGAGCGCGGCGGCCCCACCGGCATCTTCGTCGCCTCCTCGACCATCGGCCCGGCCCTGGCGCCGCCGATCCTCACCGTGCTGATGCTGTCCTTCGGCTGGCGCATGATGTTCATCATCATGGGCGTGCTGGGCATCGCGGTGTCGGTCGGCTGGTACCTGTTCTACCGCAACCGCAACGAAGTCGAACTGGCCCCGTCCGAAGTGCTGTACCTGGCCGACGACAGCGACAACGACCCGAACGCCAACGCCAAGCTGACCTGGAACGAATGGAAGAGCCTGTTCAAGTACCGCACCACCTGGGGCATGCTGTTCGGCTTCATGGGCGTGATCTACATGGTGTGGCTGTACCTGACCTGGCTGCCGGCCTACCTGGAGCATGAGCGCCACCTGTCGATCGCGCGCACCGGCTGGGTGGTGGTGATTCCCTACATCTTCGGCACGCTGGGCATGCTGTCTTCGGGCTACATAGCCGACGGCCTGATGAAGCGCGGCATGCCGGCCATCCGCAGCCGCAAGTGGCCGATCTGCGCCGGCCTGATCGGCGCGGGCGCCTTCACCATCCCCGCCGCCTACACCCCCAGCACCACCATGGCGATCGTCTACATCTCGCTGGCCATGGCATTCGTGAACATGGCCTCGGGCGGCGCATGGGCGCTGGTCTCGGTAGCGATTCCGCGCCGCCTGGTGGCATCGCTGGGCAGCATGCAGAACTTCGGCGGCTACCTGGGCGGCTCGCTGGCCCCGGTGATCACCGGCGTGGTGGTGGACCAGACCCACTCCTTCGTCAACGCACTGCTGATCAGCGCCGCCGTGGCCTTTGCCGCCGCACTGGTCTACATGTTCGTGGTCAACAAGCCGATTGATGCGCACGCCTGATCGTCTATGCATCCCGACTCCGTTCGGACTGAGTAGCCCGCAGGGCGAACGGAGTCAACCGCAACATCGCAACGCAGGAGCCTGACCCGATGCCGCCGGCACATACCGCCGGCGGCATCCAGCCAGTCCCCCGCACCATAGAAAACAGCAAAGGAAACCACATGACTTTCTCCGCCGATCTTTTCAAAGGCAAGACCGCGCTGGTCACCGGCGGCACCCAAGGCATCGGCGGCGCCATCGCGCGCCAGCTGGCATCGATGGGCGCCCAGGTGATCGCCGCCGGCCTGCCGCCGTTCGCCACCGACGAATTCAAGGACAGCGGCGTGTCGCTCATCGAGATGAACGTGGCCTCCGAAGACAGCGTGCGCGGCGCGCTGTCCAGGATCGACCGGCTCGATATCGTGGTCAATTGCGCCGGCATCATCAAGCGCGGCGCCGAACTGGAAACCGAGGTCTTCGAACAGGTGATCGCGGTCAACCTCACCGGCACCATGCGCGTATGCGCCGCCGCGCGCGAACTGCTCAAGCAGTCCCAGGGCTGCATCGTCAACACCGCTTCCATGCTGAGCTTTTTCGGCGGCGGCCTGGTGCCGGGCTACAGCGCCAGCAAGGGCGGCGTGGCGCAACTGACCAAGTCGCTGGCGATCGCCTACGCGGCTGACGGCATCCGCGTCAACGCGGTGGCGCCGGGCTGGATCGCCACGCCCCTGACGCAAGCGCTGCAGGACGACCCGGCGCGCGCCGGCCCGATCCTGGCGCGCACGCCGCTGGGCCGCTGGGGCACGCCGCAAGACATCGGCAATGTCGTGGCTTTCCTGTGCACGCCGGCCGCCTCTTTCATGACCGGGACCATCGTGCCGGTCGACGGCGGCTACCTGGTTGCCTGAGCGGCCAACCCATCTCGATTGCATGCCATTTGCCCGCGTCAGCGTCTCCATGCCGGCGCGGGCTTTTTTATCTAGAACTCATTTCATCAATAGGCGTGAGATGCGTTCTCGACCGCTTCGCTATAATCTGGCGCCGTCCCACCACACACCAACCAGCGTCCATCGTCCATGCCCGCCCAAGATAAAGCCACGGAAGACCAGACCAAGATCGCCGGCACCGCCGCCTTCTCCAAGTTCATGGCCGTGCTGCAACTGATCGCCGACCAGGATGCGCCATTGACCATCGCGCAACTGGCCGCCCTTTCCGGCTATCCGCGCCCGACCGTCTACCGCATCCTGGGCGCGCTCATGGCCGAAGGCATGGTGCTGGAAAATCCGCGCACCAAGCAGTTCGAGGTCGGCCCGCGCCTGATCAACCTGGCCAGCCGCGCCTGGGACCGCAGCGACATCCGCGCCACCGCCATCGAGCACCTGCGCGCGCTGCGCGACGCCACCCGCGAAACCGTGCACCTGGCGCTGCCCTCCGACGCCGGCATGGTCTACATCGAGAAACTGGAAAGCCCGCAGGCGGTGCGCATGACCTCGCGCATCGGCACCCGCGTGACGCTCTACTCCAGTTCTGTCGGCAAGTCCTACCTGGCCGCGCTGGACGAAGGCCGCCGCGAACGGCTGATGCAAGGCATCCGCATGCAGCGCTTCACCGAACACACCATCACCGACCTCGCTACCCTGCGCGCCGAGATCGAAGAAACCCGCGCACGCGGCTATGCCGAAGACCGCGAAGAGAACGAGGCGCAGATCTTCTGCTATGGCGCCGCCATCATGGGCCCGGACGGGCTGCCGGCGGCCTGCATCAGCATCAGCATCCCGCTGTTCCGGCGCCTCGACGAGCCGCTGCAGGCCTATGTCAAACCCCTGCTGGAAACCTGCGCCGCCATCTCGCGCAAGCTGGCCGGCCCGGGCTGAAGCGCGCGCCGTCACTCCTCGGCGCGACGGGCTCCGGCGGATCAGGCCTCCGGCGGCAATTCGACCTTGTAGAGCTCGTTGCCGTCGGCGTTGTGCAGCGACACCGTCATCGCCTTCGTCTTCGCATCGATCTTGCCGATGCCGAAGAACTGCAGCAATTCCGCCGGCGAGCGGTTCTGCTTCATGTCTGCCGGAATGCTGACGTAGCGCACATCCGGCCCGAAGGTGCGGTCGATCTCGCCGGGGCCGAAAGTGCCGGCATTGATCGGCCCGCCGACGAATTCCCAGAAAGGCTTGAACTCGGTGAACTGCGCGCGCTCCGGCGAATAGTAAGTGGCCGACGCGTAGTGCACGTCGGCGGTGACCCACACCACGTTCTTGATGTCGTACCGCTTGATGAAGCGCAGCAGCTCGGCCACCTCCAGCTCGCGCCCGGAAGGCTTGCCGTTGTCGGCATTGGCCCAGGCTTCATAGGTGCCTTGCGGCACGTCGGGATTGAGGTCTGGCACCACGATGGAAAGCGGCATGTCGCTGGCGATCACCTTCCAGGTCGAGCGCGAACGCAACAACGCCTGCTTGATCCAGCGCATCTGCTGCGGCCCGAGGAAATCGGCATCGCGCCCGCCCTTCTGGCGGTTGGGCGAATTGACGCCGCGGTAGCTGCGTTCATCCAGCATGAACACCTCCAGCAGCGGGCCGTAATGGAAGGAACGATAGATGCGGAAGGGATCTGCAGCGTCGATGCGGAACGGATTGTGCTCGAACATCGCCTGGCGCGCCCGCGCCGCCAGCACATCCAGGTTGCGCTCGCTGTAACGCTTCTCCGCCTCGCCCATCACCTGGCCCGGATACCAGTTGTTGCGCACCTCGTGGTCGTCCCACTGGACCAGGAACGGCACCTCGGCGCAGAAGCGGCGCTTGCTGGCGTCCAGCATGTTGTAGGCGAAGTTGCCGCGGTAGTCGTCCAGCGTCTGCGCCACCTTCGACTTGGCTTCGGTGACGACATTGCGCCACAGGCTGCCGTCGTCCAGCTTCACCTCGGCCTGGATCGGGCCGTCGGCATAGATCTGGTCGCCCGAGTGGATGAAGAAATCCGGACGGAAGCGGCGCATGCTCTCATACACGCGGTAACCCCCCCAGGCCTCGTTGATGCCCCAGCCCTGCCCGGCCTCGTCGCCGGAGAAGGCGAACGTGATGTCGTCGGCCCGGCCACCGTGCACGCCGCCCGGCACCATCAGGCTGCCGGTGACCGGCTCGCTCAGCGCCGATTCATGCGCCAGGTCCTGGAAGCGCACACGGTAGTGCAGGCGCTGGCCCGCCGGCAGGCCGCGCAAGTCCAGGCGCGCGGTGTAGTCGTTATGCACCGTCGCCAGCGGGCCGGCGATGCGCGTGGCCCCGGTGAAATCCGCATTGGCGGAATACTCCACCAGCATGCGCGCGGGACGGTCGGTACGGCTCCAGACGATGGCCGAATCGCGCGTGACGTCGCCGCTCATCACGCCGCCCGGCATCTGCGGACGCAGGCGCTCGGCGGTGACGATGGCGGGCCCCTGGGCGCGCGCCGGCATGGCGGCGGTTCCCAGCACCGCGCCGGCGCCCAGGCTGGCGCTATCGAGCAGGAAGCGGCGACGTTGCTGGTCGGCTGGATCTTGATGGTCTGGCATGGCAACTCCTCGTGGCAGGTGGCTTGAAGCGTTGCAATCTAGCAATCGCGTATGACCGTCCGATGAAACCATGCCGCCATGCCCGATTTTTCATGGTTTTTCTTTTCCCGGTTCCCTGTTTTTCCGATTCGCACCAAAACATGGCTCCCCACATCGCCAGCAGGCCGGTTTCGCACAAACATCGTGCAAAAAGAGAACCATCCAAAAGAAACAGAATAAAAAATCCCTTCCAGATCAGCCACTTAAAGAAAAATCACCAAAATGGAATGAAATTTGCTTTAAAACGAGGCTTCAATTCGTTTATTGCACAATCTTTGGGAGTTTTCAGGTGGAAGATCACAAAAACGGCGCAGACGCGCTGTTCATCCTGCTCGGCGCCATCATGATCCTGGCCATGCATGCCGGCTTCGCTTTCCTCGAACTGGGCACCGTGCGCAAGAAAAACCAGGTCAATGCGCTGGTCAAGATCCTGGCCGACTTCGCGGTCTCGACCATCGTCTACTTCTTCATCGGCTACTACGTCGCCTATGGCGTCTCCTTTTTCGCCGGCGCCGAAACGCTGGCGCAACGAAGCGGCTTCGAACTGGTCAAGTTCTTCTTCCTGCTGACCTTCGCCGCCGCCATCCCGGCCATCATCTCGGGCGGCATCGCCGAACGCTCCAAATTCAATCCGCAACTGATCGCCACCGCCGTGCTGGTCGGGCTGGTCTACCCGTTCTTCGAAGGCATCGCCTGGAACGGACACCTGGGCCTGCAAGACTGGCTGGCCGCGACCTTCGGCGCCGGCTTCCATGATTTCGCCGGCTCCATCGTCGTGCATGCCGTAGGCGGCTGGATCGCGCTGCCGGCGGTGCTGCTGCTGGGCGCGCGGCGCGGACGCTACAGCAAGGAAGGCGCGGTCGCCGCGCACCCGCCGTCGAACATCCCGTTCCTGGCGCTGGGCGCCTGGATCCTGACGGTGGGCTGGTTCGGCTTCAACGTGATGAGCGCGCAGACGCTGGACAAGATGAACGGCCTGGTGGCCATGAATTCGCTCATGGCCATGGCCGGCGGCACCCTGGTGGCGCTGCTGATGGGCAAGAACGACCCCGGCTTCGCCTACAACGGCCCGCTGGCCGGGCTGGTCGCCGTATGCGCCGGCTCGGACCTGATGCATCCGATCGGCGCCCTGGCCACCGGCGGCATCGCCGGCGCCATCTTCGTGTGGATGTTTACCCGCACCCAGAACAAATGGAAGATCGACGACGTGCTGGGCGTATGGCCGCTGCACGGCCTGTGCGGCCTGTGGGGCGGACTGGCCGCCGGCATCTTCGGCCAGCAGGCGCTGGGCGGACGCGGCGGCGTGGCCTTCATGTCGCAACTGCTGGGCAGCATGCTGGGCATTGCCATCGCGGTCATCGGCGGCTGGATCGTCTACGGCCTGCTCAAGGCCGCCATCGGCATCCGCCTCGACCCCGAACAGGAATTCGAAGGCGCCGACCTGGCCATCCACAAGATCTCGTCGACGGCGGAGCGCGAGACCAGTTGGTGACGTTGATCAATAAAAAAAATACGGTCGCAACAAGATGACTGCCAATGCAAAGACCACCTCTTAAGGTGTAATGCCGCTCAGTTAAGCGCTGAACGGCATTTTTGCTTGTGGAGTCCAGATTCCGTTCGCCCTGAGTAGCTGCGCAGCAGCGTATCGAAGGGCAGGCAAGACTGCTAACGCTGGCACACTGGCTTCGATACGGCCCTGGCGGGCCTACTCAGCCCGAACGGATTCTGATGATTGAGCGAGAGTTAGCCTTAACCGAGCGGCATTACACCCTCTTAAGGTGGCCTTTGCGATATTCGGGTGCAATTGTCGCGAATGCCGGCCATCGGCCAGAAGCAGACTGCCGCGCATTCCCGGTCAGTAACCATCCCAAGTAACGGCTGATATGAAATACTTGCCGTGCAGTGTCTCAGACTGCGACAGAGCCGCCATCCACGAACAACTCGACACCCGCGATGTAATTGCTCTCGGCCGATGCCAGGAACAGCACGGCGCGCCCAACCTCATCCGGTTCCCCCAGGCGCCCCAAAGGTAGCATTTGCTTCAGCGCGTCTTCCATCCCAGGACGCGCTTCAAGGTAATCACGCATCAGGCGGGTCTCGGTTCCTCCAGGCGCTACCACATTCACGCGGATGCGCCGGTCCTTCAGATCTGCAGTCCAGCTGCGCGCAAACGAGCGCACGGCCGCCTTGCTCGCGTTATAGAGCGACTGTCCCGGAAAACCCTTGACGCCAGCCACAGAGCCATTCAGGACGATTGCACCTCCTGGCGACATCAAGGGCAGCGCTTTTTGCACGGTGAACAGCAATCCGCGCACATTCAGGTTAAAGATCCAATCGAAGTCTTCCTCTTCGATCAACCCCAATGGCTTTGCCTCGGTTGAGGCGATCCCGGCGTTGGCGAATAGCACATCGAGTCTTCCGTGGTCGTCATGGATGCGTGCGTAAAGGCGGTCCAGATCGCCCAGATTGGCAGCGTCACCCGATACGCCGACGGCGCCATTTCCGATCTCCCGGACTGCCTGGTCAAGTTTGTCGGGCCTGCGGCCGGTCACATAGACCCGCGCACCCTCTGCAGCAAATAGCTTGGCCGTGGCCAGCCCGATGCCTTCGCTGCCACCGGTGACCGCCACAACCTTGTCTTCGAATCGCTTTGTCATATGTACCCCTTTCATAAGTGGAGAATTGCTCCACTTATTATGTGGAGATATCATCCACTTTTGCAAGCATATTTGAATATGGCGCACAAATTCCCCCTGACAGAAGAACCATCGCTAAGGGCCGATGCAGCCCGCAACCGCGAGCGCATCCTCGCGGCAGCCGAAGAAGTGTTTCTGGAACGCGGGGCCGACGCCTCGCTAGACGACATCGCCAAGCGAGCCAAAGTCGGGATCGGCACCCTGTATCGCCGCTTTCCCACAAGGGAGGCGCTGCTTGCCGCGACGAACGATGAGCGGCTCATGGCGCTGGCCGAGGCCAGCCGAGGGCGCGACGACAAGCTGGATCCGGATGCTTCCGTACGCGCTTTTGTCAGGGATCTGGTGGCGCACGCAACCCACTATCGGGGGCTGGCTGCGGCGCTGGGTACCGTCCTCAATAGCGGCACGCCGGGTTGCCACGCTAGCGGCGAGGAGATGCGACGCCTTCTCCTGCGCGCACAAAAGGCGGGAGCCATTCGCCCGGACGTCTCCGTTGAGGATCTCGTCTGCATAGTGACCGCGATTTCCCTCAGCATCGAACAAGGTAGTACGACGAATTCGCGTGTCGCGCATTTGACCGACCTGTTCCTGGATGGAGTCAGCGTGCGGTAAAGATCGCGGCGAGAAAGTTGGGGCGGCATCAGGTGTCCCGTCCTGAACTAGGTTGACACTTTTCTGACGAGAGGAAGTGACCTGATCTGAATTTTTCGGACCGCTGAAAATGACGGCAACGCCTCTGCCGGGGATACGTCTTCGGTATCGACATGCGACATGCAATAGGACACTTGCGGGATAAAAAGGCCGGTTGAACGGTTTTTATCCGATTCCCTTTATCCCTATCGTTCATCCGGATAACATTGACTGCGCTCATGCCACCCGGCCTTCAAGGAAAGGAATCCCCCAATGACGACCTGTCTTGGTTCCATGTCGCAGGCTCGATGCGCCGCGATCATCTCGCTGGCGTT
The DNA here is from genome assembly GCF_006715495.1 of Herbaspirillum sp. SJZ106. GTDB lineage: Bacteria > Pseudomonadota > Gammaproteobacteria > Burkholderiales > Burkholderiaceae_D > Herbaspirillum. The sequence continues at coordinate 453,994 of NZ_VFNI01000003.1, read as the reverse complement.
GGCATTCTCACTGCACAGCGCGCATGCTCAAGCACCGGCCATCCATATATTTCCTGATGCCGCAGACAGCGACCCTATCCAGTTGGAATGGATGGTTGGCGCGCCGCCGCCCGATCAAAAGATATTGCGCTTCGAAGACGGGAGCTATTTCCAGTTTCCTGCATTGCGCTGGAGCGTGGCGCACTTCCGGCAACTGATGCCAACCGTGAATGTCTCGCGCGGCCTGGGCGCCCCGGCGATGCTGCCGCGCGCAATACGCGCGGACATTGATCGGTTGCGCTTTACGCCAGTCGGTTCGGCCACATCGATGACCTGGAAAGAATCGCTAAGCGCCACCTACACCGACGGGATCGTGGTCCTGCACCGTGGCCGCATTGTCTATGAGCGTTATTTTGGCGCGCTTGCCGAAGATGGACAGCACGCCGCCATGTCCGTGACCAAATCGCTGGTCGGCACCTTGGGTGCAACCCTGGTGGCGGAAGGGAAACTCGATGCCGGCAAACGGGTGGCCGACTACGTGCCTGAGCTGGCCGCATCCGCATTCGGCAATGCAACCATACGCCAGATCCTGGACATGACCACCGGCCTCCAATACAGCGAAGACTACGCCGATCCGAATGCACAGGTGTGGGCGCACGCCCAAGCCGGCAATCCGCTGCCCAAGCCAGCCGGCTACACCGGGCCTCGCAGTTACTACGAATTTCTCCAGACGGTTCAGCCCGAAGGAAGCCACGGGGAAAAATTTGCCTACAAGACTGTCAATACCGATGTCTTGGGTTGGATCATCGCGCGCGTGACCGGGAAGAATGTCGCAGACCTGCTGTCCGAACGGATCTGGAGGCGCATCGGAGCGGAGCAGGATGCCTATATGACGGTCGACTCCATCGGAACGCCTTTCGCCGGCGGCGGCCTGAATACCGGACTACGCGATCTCGCGCGTTTTGCCGAAATGCTCCGCCATAACGGCCGCTTCAATGGGCAGCAGATCCTGCCGGAAGCAGCGGTGGCCGACATTCGACGCGGCGGCGACAAGGCCGATTTTGCCAAGGCAGGTTATGCGCAGCTCCCCGGATGGAGTTACCGCGACATGTGGTGGGTATCGCACAATGCGCATGGCGCATACAGCGCGCGCGGCGTTCATGGCCAACGGATTTACATCGATCCGAAAGCCGAAATGGTGATCGTCCGCTATGCCTCGCATCCTGTTGCGAGCAACGCCGCCAATGACCCGGTTACCATTCCCGCCTTCGAGGCGCTGGCCGAGTATTTACTGGCCCGAAAGCATTAACTCCCCAGTTGATGCTCCAGGAATGGCGGATATCAGCTTCCAGCGCGAGTGATCTGCACTAACACCAAAGCAAGCCTCCAGAACGCGAGTCATTCCCGCACGCTCAGGCGATACACCGTCGTTTGGCGGTACACCTGCCCGGGACGCAGGATCACGGCTTCGCGCTGCGGGCCGTTGATCTGGTTGGGATAAGCCTGCGCCTCCAGGCAAAAGCCGTCATGCGGGACATAGGGCTGCGCGCCCCGCCCCGGGATGTTTGCCAGGAAATTGCCGCTGTAGAACTGCAGGCCGATTTCCGTCGTCGATACGGTCAATTGCCGCCCGGATCCCGGATCGTAGACCGTCGCCACCTCGCGCAATGCCTGGCTGCGTCCTCCCGGATCGCCGGCTTCCGGCTCTTCCCGGCGCAGGCAGTAGCAATGGTCGAAGCCGCCGGCAATCCCCAGTTGCTCGTCGGGCCATGACAAGCGGGGGCCGATCGGCGCCGGCTGGCGAAAGTCGAAGGCGCTGCCGGCCACTTCCGCTTCCCTCTCGGGGATGAGCTTGCGGTCAACCTGCAGATAGGTATCGGCGTCGATGGACAGGATGTGGTCGCAGATGTTGTCGGCGCCGCCGTTCAGGTTGAAGTAGCCGTGCGAGGTCAGGTTGAGCGGCGTTGGCGCATCGGTCGTGGCGGTGTAGTCGATGCGCAACCGGCCCTCGTCGTCCAGCCGGTACAGCACCGAGGCCAGGACATTGCCCGGGAAACCGGCCGCGCCGTGCGGCGATACCAGCGTCATCCGCAAGCCTTCCGGATCGGGCTGCACTTGCCACGGCATAAGATGGAACCCGCCCTCGCCGCCATGCAAGTGGTTGTCGCCGTTATTTCGATGGACCTGGTAGGCGACGCCATCCATCGTGAAGCGGCCGTCGGCGATGCGGTTGCCCCAGCGGCCGATGATGCTGCCGAAGTAATCCGGATTGGCGATGTAGCCGTCGACGTCCTTGTAGCCGAGCAACACGTCGGCTTCGCGGCCGTAACGGTCCGGTGCCCACCAGGAAACCAGCGCCGCGCCGCGGTCGCTGATGATGACGCGCATGCCATAGGCATTGCGCAAGGTGTACAGGTTGATACCGTGTTCAGCAGATGTGCTGGAAATTGTGAAATGCGTCATCGTCTAAAAATTTGGCAATGGATTGAATTGCGGATCCATCGGTATGTTCATTCGCCCGTTTGTCCTTGATGCCTGTCAGTTGCCGCTGCCGTCCGATGGCGGCGCCAGTATCGATGCGGCCGCCGAAAGCTTTTTCCCCGGCCGCTGGGGCGCTTGCCTGGGCGTCTCGCCGCCACCGGCCAAGCGTTCCTGGTATTCCCTGGGCGTGCAGCCCAGTTCGCGCTTGAAGACGGCGTGCATGTATTGCACCGACGTGAAGCCGCAAGTGACGGCGATGTCGGCGGCATTGCTGCCGTCCTGTTGCAACAGGCTCTTGGCGGCATCGAGCTTGAAACGCAGGATTTCATCGTGCACGCTGCGCCCCAGCTCGCGCCGGAAATACCATTCCAGCGAGGAGCGCGAGATGCCGACGTAATCGGCCACCTGTTCGGTCTTGATCCCCTGGCAGGCATATTGGCGGATGAAGTGCAGCGCCTGCATCACGTGCGGATGATTGCGCACTTCATGGCGGCTCGATGCCAGTACATTGATGCCGGCCGGCGGCACCAGGATGCGGGTGTTGGGGAACTGGGCGCCGTGCAGCATCTGGTGCAGCAAGTGCGCCGCCGTGCGGCCCATCTCGGTCGTCCCCTGGATCACGGAACTGAGCGGCACGCGCGTGAGCACCCGCGCCAGCGGGTCGTTGTCGATGCCGATCAGGGCTACTTGCTCGGGCACGGCAATGCCGGCGAACAGGCAGGCCTGCAACAGCTGGCGCGCGCGCGCATCGGTGACGGCGATGATGCCGATCGGCTTGGGCAGGCTGCGCACCCAGGCGATCAGCTGCTCCACGGCGCTGTCCCAGGACTGCGCGCTGGTGCCGACGCCGCGATAGATGTAGCCCTGGATGCCGTCGCGCTGCGTGAGCGAGTCGAAAATCCGCTCGCGCTCCTGCGCCCAGCGATTGCCGCCGGCCGCGGGCAGACTGAAGAAGGCGAAGTTCTGCAGGCCGGCCTCGATCAGGTGGTCGTAGGCCAGCTTGACCAGCTTGAAGTTGTCGGTGGCGACATAGGGCCGGCCTTCCGGATAGAAGCTCTCATCGGCATACGAGCCGCCGATGGCGACCACCGGCAGGCGCACCCGCGACAAGGCCTCGGCGGTGGCGGGGTCGTCGTATTCGGCGATGATGCCGTGCCCTTGCCAGCGCTCGATGCCTTGCAGGCGGGTGCGGAAATCCTCCTCCAGGTACAGGTCCCATGAGGCGCGCGTACTGCTGAGGTATTCGCCGATGCCGGCAATGATCTCGCGGTCGAATATCTTGTTCGCATTGAACAGCAATGCAATACGATGCACTGTTGGCACTCTTGCCACTCTGCACTCTCCTCTTGGCGCCGGCCTCCCAGCGCTGTCTCCGGCCATCGGTGCGCGCGGTCTTTTCGCTCCCAGCTCTGCTGGCTGACATTTTTCTTACAGCAGAGGGATTGTAGCGGCCCATTGGTCGGACCACCGCTTTGTGCAACCGCAACAGAAAGAATCGCTATCCCGGTTGGTGAATTTCGTAATTGTAGACATGAATCGGCGGTTGCTAGTATCGGCCTCACATCAAAACCGATAGCAATTATTCAAAAGGCCTTGATGCATAGCAAGAGACTTCTCCTCCGTGAATTTACGGAGCGAGGCGGCAAACCGGCAACACGGTAACGGCAAGCGGATCGACCTCATGACAAGGGGCCGGTCGCCAGCTTGCACATGGGACTGGCACTAGCCATGCCCCTGAAGATGCCCCTTTAAAAATCATAATGACATTGGAGATCAGGCAATGAACGCAATTCTGAAAAAAAGTGTATTGGCCTTGATGGCGATGACGACCATCTCGCTGGTCAGCACCAGCGCCATGGCGGATGCCAAAAACCCCAAGATCGGCTTTTCGATCGACGACCTGCGCGTCGAACGCTGGGCGCGCGACCGCGATTTCTTTACCGCGGCCGCGGAAAAACTGGGCGCGAAAGTCTTTGTCCAGTCGGCGGACGCCAGCGAAGCGCGCCAGATCTCCCAGATCGAGAACCTGATTTCGCGCGGCGTCGATGTCATCGTCATCGTGCCGTTCAACGCGACCGTGCTGACCAACACCATCAAGGAAGCCAAGAAGGCCGGCATCAAGGTCCTGTCGTACGACCGCCTGATCCTGAATGCCGATGTCGATGCCTATATTTCCTTCGACAACGAAAAAGTCGGTGAAATGCAGGCCGAAGGCGTGGTCAAGGCCCAGCCCAAGGGCAACTTCTACCTGCTGGGCGGCTCGCCCACCGACAACAACGCCAAGATGCTGCGCGAAGGCCAGATGAAGGTGCTCAAGCCATACATCGACAAGGGCGACATCAAGATTGTCGGCCAGCAGTGGGTGAAGGACTGGAACCCGACCGAGGCCTTGTCCATCGTCGAAAACGCGCTGACCGCCAATAACAACAAGATCGATGCCATCGTCGCGTCCAACGACGGCACCGCCGGCGGCGCCATCCAGGCGCTGGCGGCGCAAAAGCTGGCCGGCAAGGTGCCGGTTTCCGGCCAGGATGCCGACCTGGCCGCGGTCAAGCGCGTCGTCGCCGGCACCCAGACCATGACGGTGTACAAGCCGCTCAAGCTGATCGCCTCCGAAGCGGCCAACCTGTCGGTGCAACTGGCGCGCAACGAGAAGCCTTCCTACAACTCGCAATATGACAACGGTTTCAAGAAGGTCGACACCGTCCTGCTCAAGCCGACCCCATTGACCAAGGCCAACGTCAACATCCTGGTGGATGACGGCTTCTACACGCAAGCGCAAATCGGCGGCAAATAAACCCGACGATCCGGAACGGCACAGCGCCGCTCCGGATCGCGGCGTTCGCTTCATTTTTTTATTGGTTCCATGCGCCTGATGGCGATGGGCGATGGGCGACGGGACATGGCCGATGCCGGTGCGATGCCCGGCCGTCGCCTGCCTCATCGCATGCTTTATCGCCCCGAACTTCCATGGCACCGCCATGAAGTTCCGGCCAGTTCCGGCCGTTTTTATCCCACGAGAGCAGGCATGTCTGAGTATTTGTTAGAAATGAAGGGCATCGTCAAGCAGTTCGGCGGCGTCCGCGCCCTGGATGGCATCGACCTCAAGATCAAGGCCGGCGAATGCGTCGGCCTGTGCGGCGAAAACGGCGCCGGCAAATCCACCTTGATGAAGATCCTGTCCGGCGTCTATCCGCACGGCACCTGGGACGGCGAGATCCGCTGGGATGGCAAGCCGCTCGCGGCCCAGTCGGTGCGCGACACCGAAGCGGCCGGCATCGTCATCATCCACCAGGAACTGATGCTGGTGCCGGAACTGTCGGTGGCCGAAAACATTTTCATGGGCCACGAGATCACCCTGCCCGGCGGCCGCATGAATTATCCGGCCATGTATCGCCGCGCCGAAGAACTGATGCGCGAACTGAACATGCCCGACATCAACGTGGCCTTGCCGGTGATGCAGTACGGCGGCGGCCACCAGCAACTGGTGGAAATCGCCAAGGCGCTCAACAAGAAGGCGCGCCTGCTGATCCTGGACGAGCCCTCGTCGTCGCTGACCTCGTCGGAAATCGCGATCCTGCTCAAGATCATCAAGGACCTCAAGGCCAAAGGCGTGGCCTGCGTATACATCTCGCACAAGCTCGACGAGGTGGCCGAAGTCTGCGACACCATCTCGGTGATCCGCGACGGCAAGCATATCGCCACCACCCCGATGCAGTCGCTGGATGTCAATCAGATCATCACGCAGATGGTCGGGCGCGAAATCACGGCGATGTATCCGACCCGCGACCATGAGATCGGCGAAGTGGTGTTCGAGGCCCGCAACGTCACCTGCTTCGATGTCGACAACCCCAGGCGCAAGCGCGTCGACGACGTGTCGCTGGCGGTGCGCCGCGGCGAGATCGTCGGTATTGCCGGGCTGGTCGGCGCCGGCCGCACCGAACTGGTGTCGGCCCTGTTCGGCGCTTATCCCGGCCGCCACGAGGGCAAGGTCTTCATGGACGGCGTGCAGGTCGATACCAGCACGCCGCTCAAGTCGATCCGCCTCGGCCTGTGCATGGTGCCGGAAGACCGCAAGCAGCACGGCATCGTGCCCGATCTCGGGGTCGGCCAGAACATCACGCTGACGGTGCTGGACCGGTTTTCGCACCGCACCCGCATCGACGCCGGTTCCGAACTGAAGACCATCCAGGACGAAATCGTACGCATGCAGCTCAAGACGTCCAGCCCCTTCCTGCCGATCACCGGCCTGTCGGGCGGCAACCAGCAAAAAGCCGTGCTGGCGAAAATGCTGCTGGCGCAACCCAAGGTGCTCATCCTCGACGAGCCTACGCGCGGCGTCGATGTCGGCGCCAAGGCAGAAATCTACCGGCTCATCGCGGCGCTGGCCAAACAGGGGGTGGCCATCATCATGGTGTCGTCCGAACTGGCCGAAGTGCTGGGCGTGTCCGACCGCGTGCTGGTCATCGGCGAAGGCAAGCTGCGCGGCGACTTCGTCAATGAAAACCTGACGCAGGAGACGGTGCTGGCGGCCGCCATCAACCAATCGGCGCAACACCAGGCAACGCACAGCGCTGCCGCATAAATAAAACAACCTGGAATTGAGTATGAGAACAACGAACATCAAGCAGATTTTCGGCCGCTACAAGATCATCGCATTGCTCATCGCCATCGCCATCATCTGGGCCTTCTTCAGCTGGCAGACCGAGGGCGGTTTCGTCACGCCCCGCAACCTGTCCAACCTGCTGCGCCAGATGGCGGTCACCGGCATCCTGGCCTGCGGCATGGTGCTGGTCATCATTGCCGGCGAGATCGATTTGTCGGTCGGCTCGCTGCTCGGCCTGCTCGGCGGCGTGGCCGCCATCCTGGATGTGACCTACCACCTGCCGCTGGCGCTCAGCCTGCCGCTGGTGCTGGCGCTGGGCCTGGCGTTCGGGCTGTTCAGCGGTTACCTGACCGCCTACAAGCGGATTCCCTCGTTCATCGTCGGCCTGGGCGGCATGCTGGCCTTTCGCGGCGTGCTGCTGGGCGTGACCGGCGGCCTGACCATCGCGCCGGTGTCGGATCACCTGGTGTATCTGGGGCAAGGCTACCTGCCGCCGCAACTGGGGATTGCGCTGATGCTGATCCTGTTCGCCCTGACGCTGGGTCTGACCTGGCGCCAGCGCGCCAACCGCGCGCGCCACGCGCTGCCGGTGCCGGCCTTGTGGCGCGATGCGGTGAAGGTGCTGCTCATCGGCGCCGTACTGCTGGCCTTCGTGCGCACGCTCAACAGCTATGACGGCATCCCGGTGCCGGTGCTGATGCTGCTGGCGCTGCTGGGCCTGTTCAGCTACATCACCACGCAAACCGTATTCGGCCGCCGCATCTATTCGGTGGGCAGCAACATGGAAGCCACGCGCCTGTCCGGCGTGAACGTGCAGGCGGTCAAGCTCTGGGTGTTCGGCATCATGGGCGTGATGTGCGCGCTGGCCGGCCTGGTCAACACCGCGCGCCTGGCCGCCGGTTCGCCCTCGGCCGGCAACATGGGCGAGCTCGATGCGATCGCGGCCTGCTTCATCGGCGGCACCTCCATGCGCGGCGGCTCGGGCACCATCTACGGCGCGCTGATCGGCGCGCTGGTGATGGCCAGCCTGGACAACGGCATGTCGATGCTCGATGTCGGCACCTACTGGCAGATGATCGTCAAGGGCAGCATCCTGGTGCTGGCCGTCTGGGTCGACGTCAGTACCCGTTCGGGACGCTGAGCATCCGATATTCATCTTATTATCCATTTTTCGCCGGGCTTGGCCCGGCCGGTATTTCACCCTATTTCCGGAGTCCCTCAGCATGACCGCATCAACTCAACCCGCATCGACCTCCGCCGGCGCCATGGAGCACGCCATTTATCCCAGCCTGGCCGGCAAGCGTGTGGTCATCACCGGCGGCGGCACCGGCATCGGCGCCGCGCTGGTCACCGCCTTCGTCGAACAGGGCGCGAACGTTTTCTTCCTCGACATTGCCGACCAGGAATCCCGCGCGCTGGAAGCGGCGCTGAAAGATGCGGCCTTCGCGCCCACCTTCCTGCACTGCAACCTGCGCGACCTGGACGCGCTGGCGGCCACCTTTGCGCGCATCGGGGAAACCGTCGGCGCGGTGGATATCCTGGTCAACAACGCCGCCAACGACGACCGCCATGCGCTGGACGATGTCAGCCCCGCCTATTGGGACGAACGCATGGCGGTCAACCTGCGCCACCAGTTCTTCTGCGCGCAAGCGGTCGCGCCCGGCATGCGCGAACAAGGGCGCGGGGCGATCATCAACTTCGGTTCCATTTCGTGGCACCTGGGCCTGCCCAACCTGACGCTCTACATGACCGCCAAGGCCGCCATCGAAGGCCTCACCCACGGACTGGCGCGCGACCTTGGCCCGCACAACATCCGCGTCAACTGCATCCTGCCCGGCGCAGTCCGCACGCCGCGCCAGACGCGCCTGTGGCACAACCCGGAGGAGGAAGCCAACATCCTGTCCTCGCAATGCCTGCCCAAGCGCATCGAGCCGCACGACGTGGCGGCGATGGCGCTGTTCCTGGCCTCCGACAGCGCGGCCATGTGCAGCGGGCGCAACTACTACGTCGATGCCGGCTGGCTCGGCGCCTGAGGCGGATATCCCAATGACGATCTCCGAGCCCGGTTTTCCCACCAGCCATCGCGCGCAACCCGCCCCATGAACCCCAAAAAGCCGCTACGGATCGATGCGCACCAGCATTTCTGGCACTATCGCTCGGAGGACTATCCGTGGATCGGCGCCGAGATGGATCTGCTGGCGCAGGATCGGTTGCCGTACCAGTTCCAGCCGCTGCTTGAAGCGCACGGGCTGCATGCATCGATCACGGTGCAGGCGCGCCCCGGTCGCGATGAAACTGCATTCCTGCTGGGACTGGCGCGGCAGGATCGCCGCATCGCGGGCGTCATCGGCTGGGAAGATATTTCCTCGCCCGAACTGGCCGAACATGTCGGGCAATGGGGCCGCGACAAGCTGCTGGGATTTCGCCACCAGATCCAGGACGAGAGCGATCCGCCGGCATTCCTGGCGCAACCGCAGTTCAACGAGGGAATCCGCTGGCTGCAAGAGCGCAACTACGTCTACGACGTGCTGGTGCATGAAAGCCAGCTGTCATCCATCCGGGCCTTCTGCGCCCGCCACGACAAGCATTGGCTGGTGCTCAACCATCTGGGAAAACCGGCGCTCAAGGAATTCCGCAAGAACAAAGGGGCCTTCGAACGCTGGCGCGAGCAGGCGCGGGAACTGGCCGCCATGCCGCACGTCGCCTGCAAGCTGTCCGGCTTGCTCACCGAAGCCGACTGGATGCGCGGATTGTGCCTGCGCGACTTCGACCATATCCTGCTGTGCCTCAATACCGCGCTGGAACTGTTCGGGCCGCAGCGGCTGATGTTCGGTTCCGACTGGCCGGTTTGCCTGCTCGCCGCGTCCTATTCCAGGGTGGTGTCGGTCACCCGGGAATGGGCCAGCACGCGCTTATCGGCAACCGAGCAAGACGCGCTTTGGGGAGAAACCTCAGCCAAGGTCTATGGCTTGTCGATGTGATGAAGCAAAGCGCCGCTCCGCAGGGTCGTCACGCCGCCTGATGCCGGGCCAGCCGCTTCCGTTTCCTTCCTTTTCCCTCAACCGGGCCGTCGGGTCCGGCCGGCCGCGACGCGGTCAAAGGCATCCGCCCGCAACCGGTCAGCCAGTTTCTCGATCAGGAAATCGATGAACAACCGCACCCGCGCGGGCATGTAACGCTGGCTGTTGTAGATGGCATGGATATCCTCGATATCGCCGGGGTTGTATTCCTTCAGGATCTCGACCAGCCGGCCGGCCTGGATGTCCGGCCCGACGTGGAACATGCCCAGGCGGCCGATCCCCAGTCCGGCCAGGGTCAGCTCGCGCATGGTCTCGCCGTTGTTGGTCAGCATGCCGCCGGTGACCGGCAGCCGCACCGTGCTCCGGCCGACCTTGAACGGCCACTCATCCATCGCGCGCCGGAAATTGAAGTTGAAGCATTTGTGCCCGGCCAGGTCGTCGGGCGTTTGCGGAATGCCGAAGCGTTTCAGATAAGCCGGCGATGCCACCACCGCCCGGCGCGATTGGCCCAGCTTGCGCGCATGGATGCTGGAGTCGGCCAGCGGGCCCATGCGGATGGCGATGTCGGCCTGGTCTTTCTGCAGGTCGACCAGGGCATCCGTGAGCGAGATGTCGAGGATGATCCCGGGATAGCGCTCATGGAATTCGGGGATGAGCGGCAGCACCTGGTGCGTCCCGAAAGGCAAGGTCACGCTTATCCGCAGATGCCCGTGCGCAGCCACGCTCTTCTGGGTGATGTCGGATTCGGCGCGTTCGATGTCGTCGAGGATGCGCACGCAGCTTTCATAAAACAGCTTGCCTTCCGGCGTGAGCGCCATGTGCCGGGTCGACCGCTGGAACAGCAGCACGCCCAGCCGCTCCTCCATCCGGGTCACCAGCTTGCCCACCGCCGACGGCGTCAGCTTCAGGGCCCGGGCGGCCGCGCTGAAGCTCGCCATATCCGCCACCTTCACAAACACCGCCATCTCGCTGCTGCGGGCATCCATGTACGCCACCTTATCTGAGAATCCAATTCACAGATGATATTCCATTGGGTGCAATTATCAATCTGATCGCCCAAGGCCATAATGCGCCCCATCGTCCCGCTCGCCGCCGCCATCCACGGCGCGGCTAGCGGGACTGAAGGCAATGAAGACACTGAAAACGGCGCCCTGCCGTCCATTTCCCGAACCAACGATAAAGGATTCGCATGAATGCCCCCCTCGTCATCATCGCACTGGTGCGCGCACGCCCCGGCGCGCAAGCCGAACTGCTCGCTGCGCAAACCCGACTGGTCCAGGAAACCAGGAAAGCGCCCGGATGCATCCGCTACGAGCTGAACCTGTCGGAAGACGGCAGCGGCCGCGTGGCCTTCGTCGAGCAATGGGAATCTCCCGCGCTTTGGCAGCAGCACATGCAAAGCCCATACATGCAGGCGTTCCGCGACAGCGCCGGCCATCTGATCGGCGAATTCGACCTGCTGCAGATGCGCCAGGCCGCCTGACCCGGGGAGTCGTCATGCACCGTTACCTCATCCCCGCTCTGGCGCCTTTTCTGGCAACCGCATTGATGGCCGGCCCGGCCACGGCCCAGCCTTCCGCGCCGCTCGAACCATGGCGCAGCTACACCGGCGTCACCTGGCACAAGCCGGCCGCCGACGGCAGCGTGCAGCCCTATGCCGACTCGGCCAACGCGCCGATCGCCGGCATCCACTTCGATGCCCGCAACCGCGCCTTCGTCAGCACGCCGCGCCTGATCTCGCCCGGCGCGCCGGCGACGCTGAGCATCCTGGATACCGCCGCCGATGGCGGCCCGGCCCGGCTCACGGCCTTCCCATCGGAGGCCGGCAATGCCGTCGACGCCTCGCCCGAGCAGCATCTGCGCAATGTGCTGGGCTTTTATATCGATCGCCGCAACGGCTGGCTGTGGGCGCTCGACCAGGGCTTCGTCGCCGGCCAGAGCGAAGCCCCGCCCGGCGCGCAGAAACTGATGGTGTACCAGCTCTCCAGCGGCAAGCTGCTCAAGCGCATCGGGCTGGATGCCGTCGCCGACCGCAAGGGCAGCTTCCTCAACGACATCGTCGTCGACGAACGGCGCAAGATCGCCTATATCTCGGACAGCGGCCTGCGCAGCGCGCCGGCCAACCAGGTCGGCATCATCGTGGTGGATTACGCGTCTTCCGCCACGCGCCGCCTGCTCGACCGGCACCCCGCCCTTGCCGTGGAACCGGGCGCCCGCGTGATGTCGCATGGTGAAGAAGTCTGGCCCGGCAAGCCGCTGCTCCTGGGCATCAACGGCATCGCGCTGTCCCCCGATGCGGGCACGCTGTACTGGACGGTGACCACAGGAACCAAGGCATACGCCATCTCTACCGCTGTCCTGCGCCAACGCAACGCCAGCCAAGCCGAGGTGGCGGCGGCAGTACGGGAACTGGGCGAAGTAGGCGGCAACACCGACGGCATCGCCACCGATCGCAACGGCATGCTGTACATCACCGATGTCACCCACAACGGCATCGCGGCCTATGATCCCAAGCGCCGCACCATGCGGCTGCTCGCCAGCGATGAACGGGTGTACTGGCCGGATACGCCGACCATGGCGAACAATGGCGACCTGATCTTTACCGCCAGCAACCTGAACCGGCACTTCGTCGGCGCAGTCAATCCGGGGGAAGAACGCTACACGCTCTGGCGCTTGCCGCTGGCCGGCCCAGCAAAGGCGCGCGACTGATGGACTGATGCCCCGATGCCGGCAGCCGGCGGCGGCAACGAGCTCATCTTCATCGCCGCTGGCATGACTGACAGCCGCTTCGGGCGTCGCCTCAAGCCATCCTCCGATATCGGAGCCGTGCGGGCCTCCCTAAGATGACAGGCGTGGGGCGGAGATGCGCGCCGTAACGCATGCCCTGCGATATTTCCGATCAACGCCAACGAAAGGAGAAACACCATGGCAAATCAGCAAAACCAGCAAGGCTCTACCAGCAACCGCGGTTTCGCTTCGATGGATGAAGACAAGCAGCGCGAGATCGCCAGCCAAGGCGGCAAGGCTTCCCACGAAAAGGGAACCGCGCACGAATTCACTTCGGAGGAAGCGCGCGAAGCCGGCCGTAAGGGCGGCCAGCACAGCCACGGCGGCAAGGGCAGCGACAACGGCTGACCCGACGCTCGGCAAGGGGCCCTGCGGGGCCCTTTTTCATCTGTTCTTGCCGCTTGGGGCAAGCAATCCTCCTGCCGGGCCTTTTCTCCACGGGAACGACGGCTAGCGCGGCCCGGCACCTATCCGGCCGCAGCCTGCCGCGCCAAAATAAAGCTGGAAGAAAAGGCCGATCATGTGTATAGTGGCGCAACTCCTCACCAAGTGACGTAAAAGTCTGGCCTCTCACCTGTCTTGCCTCCCTGGCAAGTCCTGTCTGATCCCTCGTTTCTATTTCTTCTTGTTTGGCGTGCTTCCGGAGCCGATGCTCTTTTGATCACGCAGCCGAGGATATGACATTGCCTGAAAGGCGACGAAGCCGTCTGGCTTCGCCTGTACGAGGAATACCGGCAACTTCTTGCGCAACCGGCGCGAAGAAGTTCTCACCTGGGAAATACCCTTTAACGAGTTGCGTGCAACGGTTTGCCGGCCTGCACCAGGCTCACCTGTTTCGGAGACTGAATGGCGAAGGAAGAGTTGATCGAAATGCAGGGCCAGGTAACTGAAGTGTTGCCTGACTCGCGGTTCCGTGTTGATCTGGAAAATGGACATTCCCTGATCGCCTATAGCGCGGGACGCATGAAGAAGAATTTCATCAAGATCCTGGCGGGCGACAAAGTGACGCTTGAATTGTCGCCTTACGACTTGAGCAAGGGAAGAATCATCTTCCGTCATATCGAGAACCGCACATCCAGCGGACCGAGGCCTCCCCGCCGCCGTTAAGGCGCCCGGGGCCGGGCGGGCATCACTGTCCGGAAGGACCGGATGCCGCGACGGTCTGTTCAAGTCGGGTATCGATAGAAAACCGCATGCAAGAAAACGCAGGCGAAAAGCCCTGATCCGACAGATCGGGGCTTTTTCCTTTTCAGGGGCATGCCGGACCGGCTGGACGCCGGCGCATCGGCAAAGATTCAGAGTTTTCCCGCGGCGATATCGGCATCCATCGCCTTCTGCGCCATCCCGATCGCGTACTCTTCGGCTTCCACCGGGGAATTGCCGCGGAAGCCGTCGCAGCTGACGCGGCGAAACGGCACCGGGTTGTCGTTGCGGTGGAATTGGTAGCTGCCGACCCAACTGCCGTCGCGCTGTTCGATGCTGCTGACGCGGATGAAGTAGCCGCGATGCTCTACCGCGTCGCCGTCGAGCTCGGCGTCGATCACGGCGCGCGCGAACGCGGCGCCGGTCGCCTGCGCCGCAGCGGCCGAGCGGAAAGGATTGCCGCGGATATTCGGATAGGCCACATCGCCGACCTTGACCACGCAGCGCACATCGCCGCTGCGCGCGTCTTCCTGGTAGTCGACCGTGATGTGCCTGCCGCGATAAGCTGCGCCGTATTGCGCCATGTGCGTTGCCATTCAAATGATTGTTCGGGGCATCGTAGCATAGCGTGCCGGCTGCCGTTGCGGCCTTCATTGCAACGCCATGCGCATGTGCGCTGCGCTGCCTGCATTGCTGTCAGCATCCCCGCCGCCATTCCATTATCATGGCGGGCCTTTTCAACCTCTTTCCTTTCCCGCATGTCCGACTTCGACGCCACCGCCTCCGCCGACGATTCCGCCCCCGACCTGGACGTCATCAATGAAGCGCGCCTGTGGCGTGAAGACGGCTGGACCGCCCGCATCATCAAGAATGACGATGACGACGGCTGGGCCGTCGAGATGACGCGCGACGGGGAACGCGAACCGACGCTGATCGGCCCCTGGACCATGGGCCGCGACAAGAAGAATCCCAAGCCGCTGGACAAGTCCGCGTTCAATACGCTGGTGAAAACCGCATCGGAATTCCGCCGCCGCAGCGAGCAGCAATTGCATGCGCAATTGCACAAGCACGTCACCGTCGATGGCGATGACGGCGCTTCGATCAAGGTGACCCTGGATATCGTGCCCGACGACGACTTTCCCTACGCCGACCTGACGGCCTGGGATGAGATGGGCGAAATGCTGGCCAGGGTGCAGGTCGCCCCCAACTACAAACTGAACGCAGACAGCGCCGGACGCTGGGTGGCCAGCCACTATCGCAAACCCGGCTAGCCCGGCGCCGGCATTGTCATGGCGCGGTGCGCCGCCGCGGCAGCAATGGCCTCAGGCGCCGAAATGTTCGTACAGGATCGCCGCGCCCACGCCGATCAGCACCACGCCGCCGACGATCTCGGCGCGCTTGCCGACCACGCTGCCCAGCAGGCGCCCCAGCATCACGCCGATGGTCACCATGATGGTGGTGGCCAATCCGATCAGCAACGCGGCTTCGACGATACTGACGTCGACGAAAGCCAGGCCCACGCCCACCGCCATCGCATCGATGCTGGTCGCCACGGCGGTCAGCGCCAGCATCGGCACCGACTGGTTCCTCGGTTCGGGCCGGGCCGCTTCATCGCCGCCGCTGCAGCCTTCGCGGATCATGCTCGCGCCCAGCACCAGCAGCAGGACGAAGGCGATCCAGTGATCCCATTGCGCCACCCATTGGGTGGCGACCGAACCGGCGAGCCAGCCGATCAGCGGGGTAATGGCTTCGATGACGCCAAACAGCAAGCCGATGCGCAGCGCTTGCAGGAATTTCGGCTGGCGCATGGCTGCGCCCTTGCCGATGGCCGCGGCAAAGGCATCGGTCGACATGGCGAATGCGAGAAGGACAAGAGCGGGGAAGTTCACGATGCGGCCCGCGCCGGAGGCGCCTCAACCACCACCGGGTCGACGTGGGTCATCACGTCCAGCACATGGTGCGCATCCAGCACGCGCTGGCGCGCCAGCGCGGCGATGGCGTGGCCTTGCGCCACGGTCAGCGCGCCATCGATTTCCAGGTGGACGTCAACCAGGGTCAGGTCGCCCATCTTGCGTGTGCGCAGGTCGTGCAAACCCTGCACGCCAGGCGTTCCTTCCAGGGTACGGCGGATGGCCTGCGATTGTTCCTCGGAGACGGCGCGATCCATCAGGTCGTTCAACGCCGCCCAGAAAAAACGCCAGCCCATGCGCACCACCAGCAAGCCGACCACCGCGGCCGCCACCGGATCGAGCAAGGTGAAGCCGAGCAGGCTGCCGCCGATGCCGAGCGCCACCACCAGCGAAGAAGCGGCGTCCGAGCGCGCATGCCAGGCATTGGCCACCAGCATGCCCGAGCGTACCCGCTCGGCCACCCGGAGCATGTAGCGAAACAGCAATTCCTTGGCCAGCAGCGCCGCCAGCGCCACCCACAACGCGGCGCTGTGCACCGGCGGCGTATGGCCGTAATCCTGGATCTTGTGCGCGGCCGACACCAGCATGCCGATGCCCACCGCCAGCAGCAGGCTGCCCAGCGCCAGCGAAGCGGCATTCTCGTAACGCTGGTGGCCGTACTGGTGGTCGGCGTCGGCCTCCTTGCGGCTGTGGTGCGCGGCGAACAGCACCACGAAATCGGAGACCAGGTCCGACAGCGAATGCACGCCGTCGGCGACCAGGGCTTGCGAACCGGACAGGATCCCCGCGGCGATCTGCAGCGCGGTCAGGCCGACGTTGACTACGATGCTGACCATCGTGCTGACCCTGCCGGCGCGGTAGCGGGCTTCGGCATCGGGCGCGTTTTCTTTTTCGGCGCTTAACATATCGTCAACTATATACCCTGGGACGAGCTTTAAATATCCGCAAATACCGGCAAAACTTGTGCTATCGATCAAATTGCAGGATCATCTTGCCACAATACAATGTCAGCCGCCGGGCAAGGGAATGCCCGTGGCCGATTGCTCCGCCAAACGCGCGATCTTGCATGTACAAGATCAATTTCAGCAAGGTTCGTCCCGGATGGGCAGTCTCCTGCCGCATCGAAGGAGAACGGTTGCGAGTCATCGCGCCGCGGCCACGGCAACCGACGAAAACGCTCCGGCAGACCAAGAGCAGCAACTCATCCGAGGAACAGCATGGCACAAGCAACTCCGCAACCGCTGTCGTTCGCATTCGACAGGGACAGCGGCGAACTGAGCGCAACCTTCACCCCGATGGCGGGCTTCCCGCCGCTGACCCTGGCCTTCCTGAAGCAGGCCATGGCGGACAATGGGCTGACCAAGCTGTTCTTCCAGGATTCTGTCCTCAACGGTTTCGTGCGCCAGGCCGAAGGCGCCACGGAAGCGGTAAGCCAGGTCATCGCGCAGCGCCGCGACGGCGAATTCGCACTTGAGGTGGCCGACGACCTGATGAGCGCCTCGCTCACGCTGGTGGCTCCGTTCGGGGGCCGCGCCAAGAGCGTGGAGGTGGTCAATGCGATCCGCGCCGCCGGCATCACCTACGGCATCCTGCACGAACAATTGCGCGGCGCCCTCGCCGCCGGCCACTGCAACAAGCTGGTCATCGCGCAAGGCCTGATGCCCACGCCGGCCGAACCGGCGCGCTTCGAAAGCCTGCTGGAAGAAAAACAGGAAGAGCTGGCCGAAATCGAGGAAGACGCCGTCATCTCCTATGCCGACATGGGTTACCTGCTGCTGGTGTCCGCCGGCGACCCGCTGATGCGCCGCATCCCGCCGGTTCCCGGCCAGGACGGCATCGACATCCGCGGCGGCAAGGTGCCGGCGCGTCCGGTCGCCGATGTCCCGTTCGCCAAGGAATCGGTCGGCGCCGAACCGAGCGCGGACGATCCCAACCTGCTGGTGGCGATCGTGCCGGGCCAGCCCACGGTGATCAAGAACGGCGTGAAGGTCAATCCGGTGATCGACATCGAGAACGTCGACCTGTCCACCGGCAACCTGACCTTCGAAGGCACGGTGCGCGTCTCCGGCGACGTCATGACCGGCATGAAGCTGCATGTGGGCGGCGACGTGGTGGTGAACGGGACCGTGGAGGCGGCCGAGATCGTGGCCGGCGGCAACGTCACCGTCAAGGGCGGCGTGATCGGCCACAGCGAAGGCGTGGCCGCCTCGGCCGGCACCACGTCCATCGCCTCGCGCATCAGCGCCAAGGGCTCGGTGCAGGTGATGTTCGCCGAAAGCGCCCACATCGAAGCCGGCGAAAACATCCTGGTGCTGGGCAACGCGCGCCAGTGCGAACTGCTGGCCGGCGACCAGATCACGGTGGGCAAGGGCAACCCGCGCACCGGCCAGATCATCGGCGGCCGCGTCGAGGCCACCAACATGATCCGCGCCAACGTCATCGGCGCCCCCACCGGCAACCTGACCCGCGTGCAGGTGGGCCTGGATCCCTATCTCGAAGAAAAGATCGCCATCAAGGAACAGGAATACGCGCGCAAGGTGGCCGAACTGGACCGCACCATCAAGCAGCAGGGCTACTACAAGCTCAACCCCGAGAAGGCCACGCCGGAAATCCTTTTCGAAACCAGCGAGAAGCGCAAGGCGCTGGCTTACGAAGTCAAGACGCTGCTGGAAGACGTGGCGCAGATGAAGGAAGGCATGGTCTCCGCCGAAGATGCCCGGATTGTCGTCGCCAAGGCGGTCTATGAAGGCACGGAACTGCGCATCGGGCACCAGGTATGGCCGGTGCAGTCCGACCTCAGCGGCGGCACCGCGCAGCTGTTCGAGGGCGATATCCGCTACAACCCGAAAAAGTAAGATCCTTTTACCTATGGCAGACCTCCCCAGGCTCGGCGCGGCCGAGCTGCGCACATTGGCGCAGATCTCCGCCGCCGTGACCCAGGCATGCAATTGCCGCGGCGTCGACGCCGCCGGCTGGATCAGCCTGCCGCTGGCGCTG
This sequence comes from Herbaspirillum sp. SJZ106, assembly GCF_006715495.1. Classification (GTDB taxonomy): domain Bacteria; phylum Pseudomonadota; class Gammaproteobacteria; order Burkholderiales; family Burkholderiaceae_D; genus Herbaspirillum. The sequence continues at coordinate 435,071 of NZ_VFNI01000003.1, read as the reverse complement.
CCGGAACAGCAACTGGCCGACATCGGCACGCTGGTCGCCGATCCCTACGACGAACCCACCTTCGCCGAATACCACCCCGACGGCACACGCTACGACTGGCCGCAAGCGCCGGTGGCGCCGCGCTACTTTCCCTATAACCGCTGCAACGTGGCGCGCTGTACGCTGTGCGGCCGCCATTACCTGCGCTATACCGAAGCCGGCGGCTACTTCGTCGACCGCCGCATCCGCGCACTGGACCGGCCCGCGCTGGTGGTCGACGCCGACTAAACGCCACGACCAAGCGCCCCAACTAAGCGCCGATCAACGCCGCCAGGCGCAAGCTCAGACCATTCAACCCCGGCTCAGGCGGCTGGACATCAGGATCTGGTACAGCGTATCCGCCGGCCGCGACAAGCGGCGCGCCGTCAGCGCCACATATTCCACATCGGGCAGCAGCGGCAGGCTGGCATTGTTGAGCGGTACCGTGAGGTCGCGCGAGGCCAGATGCTGCGGCAAGGCCGACAGCCCCAGGCCGCCGCGCGCTGCCGCCATGCAACCGGCATGGCTGCCGCTGGTGCAGACGATGCGCCAATGGTGGCCCGACTTGCCCAGCGCCTGCAGCGTGGCGGCACGGGTGATGCTGGGCTCGGGCAACAGGATCAGCGGCAGCGGCTGCGACAGGTCGACCTGCGTCTCCGGCCGGGTGAGCCACTGCATCGGCGTGGAAAACATGCTGTGCCCGCGCGATTCGCCGCTGCGCCGCTTGCCCACCAGCAAATCCAGCTTGCCCTGGTCGAGCAAGGCATACAGCTCGCTGGTGAGGCCAATGGTGATCTCCAGCTCGACTTCCGGATGCTGGCTGCGGAAAGCCGCCAGCATGTCCGGCAGCGGCCCCATGGCAAGGTCGTCGGAAGTGCCGAAGCGCACCCGGCCGCGCAAGCGCTCGCCGCTGAACTGGGCCTCGGCGCGGGCATACGCTTGCAGGATCAGGCGCGCATGCACCAGCAAGCTCTCGCCATCGGCGGTCAGGGCCAGGGAATGGGTGTCGCGCACGAACAGGCGCCGCCCCACGCTTTCTTCCAGCCGCCGGATATGGTCGCTCACGCTCGATTGCGTCAGCCCGAGCTGGCGCCCGGCCTCGGTGAAGCTGCGGGAAGCGGCGGCGGTGGTAAAGGTCTGCAGCCAGACGGGATTGAGCATGATGGGGCGCCATCGGCAACGTTGGAAGAGATGCCATTGTCATCGAATTTTCCGATCACAGTCAACGCGATCAAAGGGGTTCCCGATAGCCATACGATTTCCTATCATGGCGGAAAACCGCCGAACCCCGTCCATTGCCATGAAACGCTTCCTCCCCGACCGCTTCACCCAACTGCTCATCGGCACCGTGCTGCTGGCCACGCTGCTGCCGGCCACCGGCCGTTTCGAGGGCTTCATGCATGTGGCCAGCAACGTGGCGATCTCGCTGCTGTTCTTCCTGCACGGCGCCAAGCTGTCGCGCGAGGCGGCGATCTCCGGCCTCAAGCAACCCAGGCTGCACCTGCTGACGCTGGCCTCGACCTTCATCCTGTTTCCATTGCTGGGGCTGGCGCTGAAAGCCGCGGCGCCGGACCTGCTGACGCCGCAATTGTGGATGGGGGTGCTGTTCGTCTGCACCCTGTCGTCCACGGTCCAATCGTCGATCGGCTTCACCTCGATCGCGCGCGGCAACGTGCCGGCGGCGATCTGCGGCGCCACCGCGTCCAACCTGCTGGGCATCGTGGTCACGCCGCTGCTGGTGACCCTGCTGCTGCATCGCCACCATGAAGGCAGCGGCTTGTCGCAGGTGCTCAGCATCCTGCTGCAATTGCTGCTGCCGTTCGTGCTGGGCAACCTGCTGCGTCCGTGGATCGGCGCCTGGATCAACCGTCACAAGGTGATTGTCAACGTGGTCGACCGCGGCGGCATCCTGCTGTCGGTATACGCCGCCTTCAGCGCCGCCGTGGCGCAAGGCATCTGGCACCTGTTCCCGCCCGGCCAGCTGGCGCTGCTGCTGCTGGTCAACGCGGTGCTGCTGGGCGCGGTGCTGCTGATCACCACCTATGGCGCGCGGGCCCTGAAGATGCCGCGCGGCGATGAGATCGTGCTGGTGTTCTGCGGCTCCAAGAAGTCGCTGGCCTCGGGCATTCCGATCGCCTCGGTGCTGTTTGCCGGCAGCGGCGCGGCCATCGTGCTCTTGCCCATCATGCTGTTCCACCAGATGCAGCTGATGCTGTGCGCCGTGCTGGCGCGCCGTTATGCCGAACAACACGAGCGCCAGGAGCAGAACCAGACCGACAGCGCCCCGGCCGTAGCCGGCGCCGGCCGCTGAATTTCGTCTCCGGTTTTTCCTTTCTTCGACAAACAGGTTCTCAGGCTCCTGACACCACGCTGTCAGGAGCCTGCCTGCATGATGCGTCGCATGCCGCCCGCCATCGGCGGCATCCTCAACCACATGCACAACGAAAGGAAGACACCATGCAAACCAACGTCAACTGGTTCGAAATCGCCACCAAGGACCTGACCCGCGCCGCCCGTTTCTACGAAACCGTGTTCGCCACCAAGCTGCGCCTGGAAAGCCTGGAGGAAGAATCGCCCATGGCGATCTTCATCCGCGATGACGGCCAGTCCATCGGCTGCCTGACCGGCGGCGACTGGATCGAGCCTTCGTCCCAGGGCACGCTGGTGTATCTGGATGCCGGCCCGTCGATCCAGGCCGTGATCGACCGCATCGAAGCCGCCGGCGGCAAGATCGCCATGGAGAAAACCCAACTGCCCAAGGAGCTGGGCTATATCTGCCAGTTCATCGACACCGAAGGCAACCGGGTCGCACTGCACGCGATGAACTGAGCATCGCCGGCGCAAGCGGACGACAACGATATGCGCGCCCCATCGCGGCCGCATTGCACAGCAACATCGAAGCTGGTGGCGAAGCCGGCCGGTGCGTGCCAGAATGGCGCGCACCGCATTTTCCCTGCCTCCCATGCGCCGAGCCGACCGACTGTTCCAGATCACCCAATACCTGCGCGGGCGCAGGCTCACCACCGCGCGCCAGTTGGCCGAATGGTTGTCGGTTTCGGAACGCACGGTCTACCGCGACATTCGCGATCTCTCGCTGTCGGGCGTGCCGGTGGATGGCGAGGCCGGCGTCGGCTATCGCATCAAACCCGGTTACGACTTGCCGCCGCTGATGTTCAATGCCGATGAAATCGATGCGCTGGTGATCGGCATGCGCATGGTGCAAGCCTGGGGCGGCCCGCAATTGTCGGCCTCGGCCGCCTCCGCGCTGGCCAAGGTGGTGCTGGCGCTGCCGCGCGACAAGCGCGACTTCGTCGAGGCCACGCCGCTGTTCGCGCCCGACACGCAAATGGATCCGCAGCAAGGCGAATGCCTGGAACGGATACGCCAGGCCATCAGCAGCCGCCACAAGCTGCTCCTGGATTATTCGGACGCCCAGCAACGCGCCAGCCAGCGGGTGGTCTGGCCGCTGGCGCTGGCTTTCTTCGGCGGCAGCTGGCTGCTGGCCGCATGGTGCGAAGCGCGCAACGACTTCCGCTCGTTCCGCCTGGACCGTGTGCAGCAGCTCAACGAACAAGGCCACTATCCCGATCGCGACGGCCGCCGCCTGGCCGACTTCGTGCGCGCCATGCGGCGCGACCGCAAGGAACAGGGCTCGACGCTGCAATAACGCAGCGCGCGGCGCATGGCGGCGCAAACCGCATATGCAGATGCAAATTCATTCGTTCGTCCGGGGTAGCCGCAGGGTTAGGCTTGAGCCGTTATCGTTTCCGGGCCACCCCATGCGAAAAGAAAACCGCCGCACCAAGGCAGGCCGTGCGCCTGCGCCATCCGCCCTCGCTCCCCAGCCTGCCGTGCGCATTTCACTGGACGACCGCTGTGTGCTGTGCGTGGGCGGCTTGACCGGGGCGCGCAACCACTACCGCGCCGAGATCGAAACGCGCGACGGCCGCTTCATCCACCACGACGGCGGCCGCGAAGACAACCTGCACCGCCTGGCGCCGATGCTGGCCGCGGCCGACATCGTGATCTGCGCCTCCGGCAACATCAGCCACAACGCCTATCACCTGGTCAAAAGCACCTGCAAGAAGCTGGGCAAGCCTTGCGTGCTGGTCAAGGGAACCGGCATCGCCTCCTTCCTCGACGGCCTGGGCAGCCTGGCGCAGCGACACCCTACGGCGACCGGCCCCTCGGCGCGCGGCGAACGCATGCTCAGAAGCGCACGCTGAGGCGCCAAGAACCTGTTGCCGATCATGCCGATTGGAAAAAATCGGCAAAGCCACCTACAATCGACTCCCACGACCATACACGATGGTCAGGAACCTGTTCGCGCGCCCTGCCGGGAGCGGAAACAGGTTCCAAAGTGACAACCAGCCGATCCGGCATCATCCTCGGGAGCTTGTTTGAAAATCGTACGTCGCCTGGCCGCAAGCCTGCCGGCGCTGGCGCTGGCCTGTTCGGCCGGCGTGGGCCCGGTTGCGCAAGCCGCGCCGCAACCCAGCTTCGGCATCGAAGTCGGCAATGCCCTGCTGTGCCTGAACCAGCTCAACAGCAAATATTTCTACGACTACCTCTACGAAGCCTTCGGCCCTCCGTACAAGACCGAAGGCGGCGCCTACTGGTTCAAGGCCACCAATGTCAACCTGTGGGGGGTGCAGGTCACCGACCTGCTGGTCAACGACAGCAACAGCCAGGCCGACTTCATCGGCGCCTTCTTCAACGCCACCCCGGTCAGGCTGACCGACGCCATCAGTTCGACTGTGGGCATACGCTTCACGCCGGAAGACAATTCCGCTTATCCGGTACGCCATTCGCAGGCGGGCAGCAAGATCGTCTACAACGATACCAACGCCAAGATGTACTGCGCCAAGTCCAAGTACCTGGTGCCGGCGCCGCAACAGCCCTGAGCCTGAACAGGTTCTGAGCCTGCCGACAAAAAAAGCCGCGCATCATCCGATGCGCGGCTTTTTCAACATTCAGGCTTCAGGCAGATGGCTGGCCTGCGTAACCCCCTGTCGGCCGGTGTAACGCTTTATCCACGCCGCTCGCGCGCCGGTCACACGACCTGCAGCGCGCGCAACAGCGGCAGGCGGGTACGCGCGAACAGCTGCGCCTGGGTCGCCAGCTCGCCCAGGTTTTCCTGCTCGCCTTCAAGCCGTACTCCCTCTCGCACCAGTTTCTTGCCTTGCGCACTGATGTGCTTCCATGCCAGCGCCGGCCATGCATCCACCTGCTCGCCATGCTCCAGATAGGCCAGCAGGAACAGCTGGCCGATGCGGTCGACCGCCACCCCGCCGCCGGTCACCGGGCTGCACAGGTGGCCGACGCCGCCTTCGATGGCCGACGGCGCGGACTGGGCCGCCTTGTTCAGCAAATGCACATTGAGCGCGCGGGTACGGCGCGCGATCTCCGCGCGCGCATCGTCAGCCAGCTCGACCGGTTCGGCCGGCAGCGGCGCGGCATGGCCGGTGCCGATCAGCATCAGCGCCGAGTCGAGCACTTGCGACAAATTCAGGTTGCGATGCGCCAGCGACGCCGCCAGGTCGACCAGCGTATGCGGCTGGTAGTCGCTCAGTGCCTGCAGGATGGGTTCGTAGATCAGCCGGTTCAGGGTGATCTCGGAGGCCACGTTCTGGATGGTCAGCGGCACCTTGTCCGGCTCGGTCAGCAAGACGATGCTTTGCAGCGCCAGCGCCTGCACCCGCTGGCGCTCGTCCAGCCGCTGCCCGTCGCGCACCCAGTAGTCGCGCCGGAACTGCTGGTTGACCATGAAGTCGCGCACGCTCTGCTGCATCACCGCGTCATCCACGCCCTGCATGAACTGCCGCTGCGCCGGCGTCAGGTTGGCCATGTCGAGATGGTCGGCGTAGTGGGCCGGGCAGGCGAACTGCAGGCCGGCCTGCGACAGGCGCTGGTGCATCCGGGCGAAGGATTCGGCGTGCCAGTCGCGGTTGAAGTATTCGTGCGCCAGGTAATCGCGGCCTTGCTGCTGCAGGATCTTCAGGCGGTCGCGCATGAACGGGTTGGCCTGGGCGTACACCGGGTCGGCATCGAACATGCGGGCGGCGAAATCCAGCGCGGCATCGATGCGCGCTTCGGTCGGCAGCGCCTGTTCGTCGTTTCCGGCTTGCTGCGTATGCTGCACCATCAGGTCGCGCAACGGCATGAAGGCGGACCAGCCGGGCTGGGTGTTGTAGCTGATGTAAAGCACGCCGCCGGGCTTGAGCTTGCGGTCGATGAAATCGAAGATGATGGCGCGGTTTTCTTCCGAGACCCAGCTCCAGACGCCGTGCAGCGCGATGAAATCGAAATCCGGCAGGTCCTCGCGGCGGCAGAAGTGCGAAAAGCTCGAGTCTTCCAGCTGCGCGCCGCTGCCGCTGGCCGCGGCCAGCTCCTGGGCGAAAGCGGCTTGCATTGGATTGAAATCGTTGCCCCACCAGCGCGTACCCGATGCCGCGGCATGGAAGTTGGTCGACAAGCCCTGGCCGAACCCCAGTTCGCAAGCCGTCTGCACGACGGGCGCCCGCAGGCCGTGGAAGGCGAACGCCAGCGGCAGGCGTGCCGGGTTCATGCCGGGGTAGTAACCGTAGGTGTAGGCGATGTCGAAGACGTATCCGTCGTTCCAATTATTCAAGGGGGGCTCCCTGCGGGGATGGCATTGGCGTTATCAGACGGCAGCGGTAACGATGGCGGCATCAGCCGCCGCTGCCGCCGCCATTGTGATTAGTCGTGTCGTCCTTGCCGCTGTCGGCACTGTAAGCCGTATATTTCCGTGAACTGCCGCGCGCCAGCTCGACCGGATACTTGCGGCGGTTCAGCTCAATCTTCTCCAGCACCGCGCTGTGCAGGTCGACGCCGACATGATCGGCCAACTGGATCAGGTAGACCAGCACATCGGCCATCTCGTGCCGTATGCCTTCGCGGCCGGCGGCGTCGAGCTCATGGTCGGCACCAGTGGGCAGCCACTGGAAATGCTCCATCAGCTCCGCCGCCTCCACCGACAACGCCATGGCAAGGTTCTTCGGGGTATGGAAACGCAGCCAGTCGCGTTCGCCGGAAAACTGGCGGATGATGTCGCGCAGTTCGATAAGGTCGGAGATGGGTTCCTGTCGGGTGCTCATGGGATGCTAATGCGCAAGGCTATGGGAAAAGCGCTCACTTTATCACCATCGCCCATGTAGCGACCCTCTCCACGCCTTCTCCTGCCGCGCCCTCAACCATCCCGGCAACGCATGACGAAAGTGGCCGTCAACCAACTGCCGCCGGTGGAAGCAGCGCCGCCAGGCTTGGTGTTCCAGCTACTGCCAACACCTTAAGGCGCCTGGCGGCGCGGCATATTTCCCACGTGGCGATACGTAACCATTAATCACTTATATTTTTACAACACATTACATTGCAGTTTGATCAACTTTCAGGCCAATACGCCGCGCCGGCGGCCGGTACCGCTTGAAAAACCGAAGAAAATCTGCCAACAATGACGACTCGCGCCAAATCAAAAAAAGGCCTTCTGGCCCAACTCGGCAAGCGACCTCGCGTTGCTTGCCGGCGTGATCCATTCCAAGCCTTACCAACGTATCCAGTTCCGCACGCAGTAGCGATAGTTTGAGTTTGCCAGGCAGCGGCATTAGGGGATAGTGCCGCCGTATCCATAACTATATGCATCGGCCCAGCCAACGGCGCGGGCCCGGCGCACTAACGCAAGGGGGAAATCGCATGCGCAAGAACCTGCCGGTCACCACGGTCGAACGTCTGCTGGAAGACAGCAAATCCATCGTCTCCAAGACCGATCTCCAGGGCAACATCACCTACGTCAATCCTTACTTCATTGAAATCAGCGGCTTCACCGAAGAGGAGCTGATCGGCGCGCCGCAAAATATCGTGCGCCATCCCGACATGCCGCGCGAGGCCTTCGCCGACTTGTGGGCCACGATCAAAGCGGGGCTGCCGTGGAATGGTTTGGTCAAGAACCGCTGCAAGAACGGCGACTTCTACTGGGTCCAGGCCAACGTCACGCCGGTGCGCGAAAACGGCCAGACGGTCGGTTACATGTCGGTGCGCACACGCCCTTCGCGCGAACAGGTGCAGGCGACCGACGCCGTCTACCGCCGTTTCAGCGCCGGCCAGGCAGGCGGCCTGCGGATCCGGCGCGGCGCCGCCGTGCGCGGCGGTTTCGCCGGCTGGCTGCTGAACCTGCGCAACATCTCCATCGCACGCAGGTTGGGCCTGGTCATGGCCGTGCTCGCGCTGATGTTTGGCACCGGCGGCCTCATCGCCGGCCATGCCGTGCAAACGGCCGGCGCCAACCCTTATCCGGTATGGGCCGGCACCGTCGCCGGCATCGCGCTGCTGCTGGGTTCCTGGGCCATGCTGCACGCCGCCATCGTGGCGCCGCTGAAACAAGCCATCAGCACCGTGCACGGCCTGGCCGGCGGCGACCTCAACCTGCAGGTCGACACCAGCCGGCGCGGCGACATGGGGCTGCTGCTGCAAGCGCTGCAACAACTCAACGTCAACCTGCGCTCCATCATTGGCGACGTGCGGCGCAATGTGGAATCGATCGCGGTCTCGACGCAGGAAATCGCCAGCGGCAACCTCGACCTCTCCGGCCGTACCGAATCCCAGGCATCCAGCCTGGAAGAAACCGCCTCCAGCGTCGAACAGTTCGCCGCCACGGTACGCCAGAACGCCGACTCGGCAGCCAATGCCGACCGCCAGGCGCAATCGGCTTCGGACATCGCCAACCGCGGCAGCGAATCGGTACGGCGCATGGGCATGACGATGGAAGAGATCAGCACCGCCTCCAACAAGATCGTCGACATCATCGGCCTGATCGACGGCATCTCGTTCCAGACCAATATCCTGGCGCTCAATGCGGCGGTGGAAGCCGCCCGCGCCGGCGAGCAGGGACGCGGCTTCGCGGTGGTGGCGGCAGAAGTGCGCACGCTGGCGCAGCGTTCGGCGGCGGCCGCCAAGGACATCAAGACCCTGATCGACGACTCCGGCAGCAAAGTGGAAAGCGGCAACCTGCTGGTGCGCGAAACGGCGCATGCGATGGATGAAATACGCAGCGCGGTGCAGGGCATGGCGGTCACCATGAACGAGATCACCATGGCCAGCCGCGAACAGAGCGGCGGCATCGAACAGCTCAACCAGTCGATCAACTCCATCGATGAAACCACGCAGCAAAACGCCGCGCTGGTGGAGCAAGCCGCCGCCGCTGCCGAGAACCTGCGCGACCAGGCGTACCGCTTGAGCCAGGCGGTTTCCGTGTTCAAGATCGGCGACGGCGCGCCGCCGCAACGCCAGATCGCGACGACCTCCGTACCGGCGCTGCCGATGGCCGTACCGCGGCTGGCGCGGCCGTAGCGCGCACAAGGACGGCGGCCCGGCTGCCGCCGGTCTTTACATTGACTTGCACATCTTTACCCGAAAGGCGGGCGTGGCGGCATTCACGCTGACACCTTGCATGGCTATGATGCAGCCATGCCCTGCCGCGGCCATGGCGGCCGCGGCGGCAGGCATCATCCATACGACAAGGAGTCCATCATGAGCGTGTCATCCGTTTCTTCCGGCAACAGCAGCTTCTACAACACCGTCGTCCAACCGATCAAGAACGTGATCAAGGAAGTCGGCGACGACATCGGCGATGCCTACGACACCACGGTGGATACCGTGAAGTCCGCCGCCAACACTGTTGGCGACGACATCTCCGCAGGCTTCAAGAAGATCGGCAACATCATCGATACCAGCGCCTGAACAAACAGGGGGCGGGCAATGCCGCCGCTCCCTGCTTGATACGCCATATCGCTATGCAAGGGAGGCCAATGGCCTCCCTTTTTCATTGGGCCGCCATGCCGGGGCATGCGCGGCCTCTGCGTTCGTTTTCTGTGCGCATGCCCCCTCCTGACTTCCGGCGCAAACGCCGCCATCTCCTCGCCCGCATGCGCGACTTCAATACCAGGTTGAAGCACCGATAAATACCGCGGGCGACGCCTCCCTCGCAGAAAAATTTCAGGCGCATCCGATGCGCCATGTCGAAATGCACTCAACAAAAAGACGAACAACGTTCACGCGTTGAGCGAATAAATTTCGGTTCCGATGAACCTTTTTCTTGTTGCCGTTTTTTTCATATTCCGTTCATAAGCCGTCCGCATTCTTCACGCCTCAAGCCCGGGATGTCTTCCTGTCCGCATGCATCCGTTCGAACATCGATAAGGAAACAGGCCGGCCTTTCCACCAGTCCGTGAAGCTATCCGCCAATGAAACCGAAATTAAAACTGAAAGCGACATATTCCCTTGTCATGTTCGGGCTGCTTGCTGCCCATTCCGCCTGGGCCGGCACTTCTTCTGCTACCGCGCTAAGTCTCATCGAGGCCAACCGCGACAGCTGGTTCGTGAATTTGCGCGACAACATACTGACGCATTACCCTCAACCTGGTTCGGATATCGAAAATATCGATCGCCTGACGGCCATAAACTATCGCCGCATTAGAAGGGAGGATCCTGAACGCGCTCAATTAGCAAGACAAGATGCTATAGAACGCCGCAACCACCCGTATAAAACTTTCCTCAGGAGCGCGCTCGGAGAAACGATGGCAGGTTCAACACAGGGATTGCAATTAAATACGCACCAAGGCTTCCTCGACCTGCAAAGGTTACACAATAGAGCGACATTCCTTTCCAGAACAACCTACAATTACCCTCCTCACGCCGACGGAAGAACAACCGTTGGTATCGATTTCATTCTCAAAGATCAACACAAACGCGCGCGCCCCAGGGATGCGTTGGATGAAAACGGCAACTTCATACCCGGTGCCAGAGAGGAACCTGGAAGTTCTTTCCCCAGCGGACACTCATTTAACGGGTATCGGCAAGCGTTCTTGATGGCAACGATGTTTCCAGAAAGAGGCGAAGAGGTCTATGCCAGAGCGCTTCAGTACGCAGAAAGCCGTCTCGTGCGGGATGCCCATTTCGCCACCGACACCATCGCGTCGCGCATGGCCATGTTTTACACCATGGCGCAGGTAATGGCCAACGACACGATCGCATCCGAAATCGCCACCGCCGCAAGGGCCGCGCGCCAATCCATGGAAGGCGCCTGCGATGTACCTCTGTCTCAATGCCTGCTGGCCATGGACACCCCGGTCGCCGATCTCCACCGGTCGCAACAAGACCGCATCGGGTATTACGGTATGCGCACCGGATCGTCCGACGCACGGCTTGCACCGGACAGGCTCCCCGCGGAAGCCGCTTACCTGCTGCGGATGCGCTTTCCCTATCTGAATCCAAATGATTGGCGCGATATCCTGGCCGGAAGCGCCTATCCCGAGGATTCGCTGGCAGGATGGTTGATTCAGCCCGGTCAGGCCAATTCGACATGGGGCTTGATCAACCTGCCCGCAGCATATCGTGGCCCAAGCTATCTCTATCGCGACCTTGACGTCAACCAGCAAGCCGGCAGCCGATACGATATCGCGGGATTCGGCGACTTCGATATCTGGAAGAACGATATCGCCGGCCCCGGCGGCCTGATCAAGCGCGGCGACGGCACGCTGGTACTGACCGGCAACAGCACCTACGCCGGCGCCACCACGGTCAATGGCGGCGCCCTGATCGTCAACGGCTCGCTCACCTCCAACGTCACGGTCAATAACACGGGCACGCTGGGCGGCAACGGCACGCTCAAGAATCTGCGCATCGCCCAAGGCGGTATCCTCTCGCCCGGCAATTCGATCGGGCGGCTGACGGTGACCGACAACCTCGTTCTGGATCCCGGCGCGCGCTTTCGCGTAGAAGCCAATGCTTCAGGCCAGGTGGATCAGGTCAAGGCCGGCAACGCCACCATCAACGGCGGGACGGTACAAGTCCTGGCCGATCGCGGCATCTATAACCGCCATACCCAATACGCCATCCTTGAGGCCGATACGCGTACCGGCACTTTCTCGAACGTTACCTCGAATCTTGCCTTTCTCACGCCCACGCTCGACTACACCAGCAAACAGGTGCGGCTGACACTCTCACGCAATGATATGAAATACAGCAATCTTGCTGCCACGCGGAATCAACAAGCTGCGGCTAAAGCCTTGGAACGGATCGCATCTTCCGCCGCCAATGCCGACCATCCGGCAGTGATGCAACTCGACAGCCTGTCCGCTCCACAAGCACGCGCCGCATTGGCCGCTGTCCACGGCGCCGGCCTGGTATCGGCGCAACAGGCGGGTGCGGCGTTTTCCAATAGTTTCGGCAACCAGTTGCGGGGCCGCCTGAGCATCGTGTCCAATCCCTGGACCAATCGCACCGCTGCACAGGATGCCCCCATCATGCTGGCCGCCAACGATAACGTCGATGACCTGATGCAGTCCTTGCAGAAACAGTCGAAATTCTCGCTGAACGGCGGCGTTCCCGACGGGCAAGGCAATCAGGCCGGCCTCTGGCTGCGCCGCTATGGCAGCCAGCAAAATACCGGCGGCGATGCCGAGAATGCGGCCTCGCGCCTGCGCGATGGCGGCACCAGCATCGGCTTCGATGCGCAGGTCGCCAGGGATCTGGTGGTTGGCATCGCCTTCAATCACGGCAACAGCGACCTCAGCACGGACGATGCCGTGACCGGGCGCTCGCGCGGCAATGCCGCGGCGCTCTATGCGGGATACGCCACCGGCAACTGGAACCTCAGCGGCTCGTTCAACATCGCCCGCAACAGCAACCATACCGAACGCCGCATGGCCTTCGGCAGCCTGCAGCAGACCGCGATTGCCGACTTCCATAGCCGCAGCCTGTCGCTGTATGGCGAAGCCACTTACGACATTCCCATGTCGAACTGGATACTGCGCCCCCTCGCCGGCCTTTCCTGGACGCATGGCAAGACCGACGGCTTCACCGAAAGCGGCGCACCGGGGCTGAACCTGCAAGTCAATCCACGCAGCGAGCATTCCGTCAAAACCCTGCTGGGCACGAAAGCGGTATTGGCCGTCGGCGACAACATCCTGCTGCAGCCGCGCCTGATCTGGTCGCACGATTTCGGCAATGCCAACGCGCCGATGACCAGCCAGTTCCAGGACAGCGGCATCACGTTCTCCACCTATGGCGCAGAAATACCGCGCGACGCCCTCATTGGCGGATTGACGCTGTCGGGCCAGGCCAACAGCCATCTGTCGCTCTTCGCAGATGCGCAGGTGCAATACAATTCGCGGCAGAGCAATCTCGGCTTCCTGGTGGGCATCAGGAGCAGCTGGTAAGCATAGGCATCAGCGCCAGGCGCCTGCTCCCAATGCGACGGGAACAGGCGCATCACCCTCGCCGGCCCTATAATTCGGCACCGGCCCGCGGCCAGATGCATGCCCGGCCACAGAATGAGGGAAGCCTTTTATGCTGCTGCACTACATCTACCTGCTCGCCATCTGCGCCGAAGCCGTCTCCGGCGCCTTGATGGGCATCCGCAAGGACATGGACATCTTCGGCATCTGCCTGATCGGCACGGTGGCGGCGCTGGGTGGCGGAACGGTGCGCGATGTCCTGATCGGGCACTATCCGCTGGGCTGGGTGGCGCATCCGGAATACCTGGCCTTCACCATCTGCGCGGCTGTCGTGGCGGCCGTCGCCGCGCGTGCCCTGCATCATTTCAAGTCGGCCTTCCTGGTGGTCGATGCGCTGGGGCTGGTCGCCTTCACCATCATCGGCTGCGATATCGCGCGCGGCTTTTCCAGTTTCCACCCGGCCATCGTGGTGCTCCTGGGCATGGTCACCGGCGTCTTCGGCGGCCTGTTGCGCGATGTGCTGTGCAACGAGATCCCGCTGGTCCTGCGCCGTGAAATCTATGCCAGCGTCTCACTGCTGACCGGCGCCATGTACGTCGGCATCCTGCATCTCGGCATCGCCCCGCACATCGCCACCCTGAGCTCATTGCTGCTGGGCTGCGCGGTACGGCTGCTGGCGATCCGCTTCCATTGGGAATTGCCGCGGCTGAACAAGGATCGCATCCGCGGCTTCGATTGAAGCCCGGCGCCCTGCCACCCGAAACCATTTGTTGCAAATGCCTGACCGCGCTTAGCAAGCCCGCAGTGTCCAATGCAGCCTTACCGGAATGATTCAAGGAGGCTTCATGAAGAAACTTGCGACGGCGGTCGCGGCGACGCTGCTGCTGGCAACCCTGGGCGGCTGCGTATGCGCGCCGTGGTTCTGCGGACCGGGAGGCGGCGGCCCCGATGGCGGGCGTGGCGGCTGGAACGACGGCGGCGGGCGCGGCGGCCCGCACTGAACGTGAACATGGGCGGCCAGGCGGATCTCTTGGTATGATTTTCCCATGGCATCTCGCACATTCAATTCGCTGCTGGCAGACATAAGGCAATGCACTACCTGTGCGGCGTTCCTTCCGCTCGGCCCGCGCCCCGTGATACAGGCGCATCCGCAGGCGCGCGTGCTGATCGCCGGGCAAGCGCCGGGCAAAAAGGTGCACATGTCCGGCGTTCCTTTCGATGACGCCAGCGGCGACAGGCTGCGCCTCTGGCTGGGCATCGACCGCGCGACTTTCTACGATCCGCATGCGGTCGCCATCTTGCCGATGGGTTTCTGTTATCCGGGCACAGGAAAATCCGGGGACTTGCCTCCCCGCCCCGAGTGCGCGCCGAAATGGCGCGCCGCCCTCCTGGCGCAATTGCCCAACATCGCGCTGACCCTGGTGATCGGCCAATATGCGCTGGCCTACCATTACCCTTCGGCCTACCCCTCCCTCACTGAAGCGGTCCTGGACTGGCGCAATCGTTCGCCCGATGTCATCGTGCTGCCGCATCCGAGCCCGCGCAACCAGCTATGGGTACGCCGCAATCCCTGGTTTGAAACGGAGCTGCTGCCGGACTTGCGAAGCAGGATCGCCCTGCTGCTCGGCGGCGCCGGTAACGCCTGAAGCCACTGTCATCGGGACAATATTGGCCATCCCCGGCCGGCAGCGGCGCTCGACGCCCGTAAACGCAAAAAGCCCACCAAAAAGTGGGCCGTTCATCGATTAATTCTGGATTTTCCGCAGCCCATGCCATCTGCATGGTGCCGCCTGATCAAACAGCCCGATCCATCCGATCGGTGCCATTTCAAATACAGCCGGTCGTTGATTCCGTGCGCCCGCTCTTGGCTGAGCGCCTGGCAACGACCTTTAATAAACTATTTGCTTGGCCGGCTTTCGCATCCTGCATGCCCGTGCTATCTGCACGCTGGCATGCGGCCGCGAAGGCCGGCCGGGTCCTGGGCAAATCCAGGCTGATGCCGGACTTGCCCAGGCGCTTGCGTCGTCACATCCCCGGTTCAATCTACCGACCCATGCTATCTGCAAGGTGCCGGTCTGCGGATATCCGTCAACCGGGGGAAGTAAAGACGCTTGGCTGCTACCCTGCCTGGCTATCTGTTGCGTATGGACATCCGATAGCGTTCAGGCTTGAGCGCAATAAAATTCAGGCGATAACCTTGATGTTGCTGGCCTTCTCGCCCTTGGCGCCAACGCTGCGTTCAAACGACACGCGCTGGTTCTCGGACAAGCTCTTGAAGCCGGTGGACTGGATGTCCTGGAAGTGGGCGAACAAGTCCGCGCCGCCTGCATCGGGAGTGATGAAGCCGAAGCCCTTGGCATCGTTGAACCATTTAACTACGCCTGTTTGTGTGCTCATGATATTTCCTTTGGTTGAATAGGGCTAACATGCCCGAAAGGCACTTGAGACCAAGAAATGAAACCGAAGGAAAGAAAACAGAACGACCGGAGGGGAAACAACAGTCAGGCGGAATTTGAACCAACAAGGAATACGACTTGATGCAAGTACAGGACACATTATACACGGTTTTGGCCCGCCGCACAAAAAGCCTGCCTTTTGTGCGATTAGCTCAACAATAAACACATCCTCAAGGCAAGCGCCGGCATTGGCGAACAGGCCTTGCCGCGACGGGAATTCCACGACGTTGCGCCATCGCCACACCGCCATCGTAAAATCGGCGGCATGTCTTGCCGCACCTTACAATCAGCGCGAGAGCCAGCCGTTTTCATGCCTCATGTCTTTGTTTCCGGCCAACTGGCTTGTCATGCCTTCGCTTCACCCCGCCTGTGATGTCTCATCACTATCAACCCGCTCGCAACGGCTCCCGTTGCGACGCATCCGAAGGAGAAAATAATGGGCTTACTCGATCAACTCGCAGGGCAGGTGCTGGGCAATCTCGGCACCCAATCCCAGGATCAGACGCAATCTTCGGCGCTGTTGTCCGGCCTGATGTCGCTGGTCAACCAGGCCGGCGGCGTACAAGGATTGCTGGCCCAGTTGCAGCAAGGCGGCCTCGGCGAGCAGGTGGCATCCTGGCTGAGCGCGGGCCAGAACCAGCCGGTTTCCGGCGACCAGATCGCCAGCGCGCTCGGCGACGATTCGCTGGCGCAAGTCGCGCAACAAGCCGGCGTGGCGCCGGAGCATGCCGCGGCCGGGCTGGCGCAACTGCTGCCGCAAGTCATCGACCACCTCAGTCCGAACGGCCAGATAACCGATAACAACGCACTGCTGGAACAAGGCCTCGCCTTGCTCAAGGGCAAGCTGTTCGGATAATCTCCGCGCCATGCCGCTGGCCTCCCGCGCCGGCGGCATGGCGGTTTCGCAAGCGCCAGGCAAGGCTGGCTTGCGATGGAATCTTTTGCGCCCTCAGGTCAACGTGCGCTCCCGCAGCCGCTAGAATGATGCTTTGCCATCGTAGGCCGCCATCATTTCCCCCTCTTTCATCCCCGACGAAGAAATCGAACTGACTGCCATTCGCGCACAAGGCGCAGGCGGGCAGAACGTCAACAAGGTATCGAGCGCCATCCACCTGCGTTTCGATATCCGGGCATCGTCCTTGCCGGACGAGGTAAAGCAACGCCTGCTGGCATTGCGGGACCATCGCATCAGCAAGGAAGGGGTGGTCATCATCAAGGCCCAGGCACACCGCAGCCAGGAAAAGAACAAGGCCGACGCCATGCAGCGCTTGCAGGAAATGGTGGCGCTCGTGACCCAGGTATCGATCATGCGCAGACCGACCCGACCGACCCGTGGCTCACAGCGCAGACGCCTGCAAACAAAGAAACAGCACGGTGAAATCAAGTCGATGCGGGGCAAGGTTCGTGATTGATGCCGAACCTAATGATTAGAAAAAGATAAGTTTCGGGATTTCTGTGGCTGGTTTTTTTATTAGTATTTCCAGCGGAGGGAGTGTCAGAAACGCCTGTCTACCAATCTCATTTTCTTTTGTGGGTGCAGTGATAAAAACCCTCGTCTTAAGCTTGGGAAGCTTCTGCTCTACCATTGAGCTACACCCGCGTTGGGTACGGATTATACCGGGTTACGGGTGGTTATTTCCGACGTTGGAAATTGCTGGGGGCGTTACTGGTGCAACTGAGATGTTTGGATTTATGCTCTTTAACTTTTATTGTCACGTAGATTATTTCAAATAAAGTCATTTTCAAATTAACCGGTGGCAATTTGAGTTATATTCTGAGCAAACCACTCGATAGGGAAAATTGAAGTGAATCAAAAGGAATTCAGTAAAAAAGACAGCCGTGGAAAAGATCTTTTCGTCCTTGTTCTTTCCATTGAGCTTCAAAACCCCGACGAACTTGTGCAGGAAATGCGCGTATTCAAAGAAATTGTTATTGGCTGGCATCACGCAAGACAAAAGGAAGCCGCAGAAGTAAAGTTTATAGCAGTATCCGATCCGAAATATCATCAAGCGATTGAGGAATTCTCTGAAGTATGTCACTCAAACGATATCGATTTGAAAGTTATATTCGAGTCCACAGAATTGAATCTTGATTTACATGACAAGACGGGGAAACTTGTGCGCGAACGAATATTTGAGAAAAATAAAGACGCGTCGGGCATTCTCAATCGATGGTTCAAGAGAGGTAAATAGACGTGGCATTAAGTAGAAGAGATGCAGAAAACTGATCCCACGGTAAAAAATTCATATGAATTATCTGATGCAGTGTCAGAGTAATTTTCGATAAAAAATTGGAAGCGTTAAATGCAGTTATTTTAAAGATAGCCCAAACATCTCAGTTGCACCAGTAACGCCCCCAGCAATTTCCAACGTTGGAAAAGACCCTCCGTAACCCGGTATAATCCCCACCCAACGCGGGTGTAGCTCAATGGTAGAGCAGGAGCTTCCCAAGCTTAAGACGAGGGTTCGATCCCCTTCACCCGCTCCAATTCCATGCGGCTCGTGCCGGAATCTTCCGAACAGGATATCCGGGCCGCGCCTCACCGATTCACGAGTATTCCATGTCTGAGAACAAATCCGGCAAGCCGCTTTTCTATGATCCCAGCGAGCGCCGCATCCGCAGCTTCGTTACCCGCACCGGGCGCGTTTCCAATGCGCAAGGGCGTGCGCTGGAGGAGCTGGGGCCGAAATTCCTGCTGCCTTATGCCAAGGAAACGCTGGATCTGGATGCCGCGTTCGGCCGCAGTGCGCCGACGGTGCTTGAGATCGGTTTCGGCATGGGCGAGACCAGCGCCAAGATCGCCGCTCTGATGCCGGAAAAGAATTTCATCGGCGTGGAAGTGCATACGCCGGGCGTGGGCAGTTATCTGAAACTGGTGGACGAAGGCAAACTGGCCAACGTGCGCATCATGCAGCACGATGCGGTAGAGGTGCTGAACCATATGATCGCACCAGGTTCGCTGGCCGGGGTGCATGTGTTCTTTCCCGATCCGTGGCACAAGGCGCGCCACAACAAGCGCCGCCTGATCCAGGGGCCGCTGGTGCAGCTCCTGAGCTCGCGGCTGGCGATTGGCGGTTATCTCCACTGCGCTACCGACTGGGAAGAGTATGCGATCCAGATGCTGGAAGTGCTGGGCGCCGAACCGACGCTGAAGAATACTTCTACCGATCCGTCCGGCTATGCGCCGCGCCCCGATTATCGTCCTACCACCAAGTTCGAGAACCGTGGCTTGCGGCTGGGGCATGGGGTGTGGGATCTGGTATTCGAGAAGAAAGCCTGAGGCTTCCTGGCGCCTCGGCGCTGCCATGAAAAACGGCATGCTGTTTGCAGCATGCCGTTTTTTTTTGCGCGTTAATTTTACGTGTTAAACCAGACTGGGCGACAAGAGCAAGTTCAGCGCAAGCTTCGCTCCGTCGTGAGGCCAGGCATCAGCCTGCCTCTTCCTCCACGCCGGCGATCAGCGAGATGATTTGCGCGCCGTAGGTTTCCAGTTTCTTTTCGCCAACGCCGTTGACGTGGCGCAGGTCGTCCAGCGATTGCGGGCGCGCCTTGGCGATTTCGCGCATGGTGGCGTCGTGGAAGATGACGTAGGCCGGCACGTTGTGTTCGCGCGCGGTTTCCACGCGCCACCAGCGCAGCTTCTCGAACAGCGCCTGTTCCTCGCTCGACAGGTCGGTCTCGACGAAGCTGGAACGCTGCGAACCGCGTTTGGGCTTGACGGGTTTCTGGTACTGGCGCAGCTGTATCTTCTGCTCGCCGCGCAGCACCGGGCGGGCGGCGTCGGTGAGCTTGAGCGCGCTGTAGTTCTCATGGTCGACGGTCAGCAGCCCCAGCGCGATCACCTGGCGCAGGATGGCGCGCCATTCGGCCTCGCCGCGGTCGCTGCCGATGCCGAATACCGAAAGCTGGTCATGGCGCCACTGCTTGACGCGCTCGCCGTCGATGCCGCGCAATACCTCGATCACGTGGCCGGGCGCGAAGCGCTGTTCGACGCGGTAGACGGTGGAGAGCAGCTTCTGCACTTCGACCGTGGCGTCGAAGGATACCGGCGGCGTCATGCAGATGTCGCAGTTGTTGCAGGGACTGGCTTCCTGGCCGAAGTAATTGAGCAGGCGCACGCGCCGGCAGTTCAGGGTTTCGCACAGGCCGAGCATGGCGTCGAGCTTGGCGCCCTGCACCCGCTTGAAGCTTTCGTCGGCTTCCGATTCGCCGATCATGCGGCGCTGCTGCACCACGTCTTGCAGGCCGTAGGCCATCCAGGCGTCGGCCGGCAAACCGTCGCGGCCGGCGCGGCCGGTTTCCTGGTAATAGCCTTCGACGCTCTTGGGCAGGTCGAGGTGGCAGACGAAACGCACGTCCGGTTTATCGATGCCCATGCCGAAGGCGATGGTGGCGACCATCACGATCTTGTCCTCGCGCAGGAAGCGCGCCTGGTTGGCGGTGCGCTGCGCATAGTCCATGCCGGCGTGGTAGGCCAGCGCATTCAGGCCTTCGCTACGCAGGAATTCGGCGGTTTCTTCCACCTTCTTGCGCGACAGGCAATAGACGATCCCGGCGTCCTCAGGATGCTCGCTCTTGATGAAGTCCAGCAACTGCTTGCGGCCGTTGGCCTTTTCCACGATCTGGTAGCGGATGTTGGGACGGTCGAAGGAGGAGACGAACTGGCGCGCCTGTTCCAGCTGCAGGCGGCGGATGATCTCTTCACGGGTCTGGGCGTCCGCGGTGGCGGTCAGCGCAATGCGCGGCACCTGCGGAAAGCGCTCATGCAGCACCGAAAGCTTGATGTATTCGGGGCGGAAATCATGTCCCCATTGCGAGACGCAATGCGCCTCGTCGATGGCGAACAGCGAGATATTGGCCGATTGCAGCAGTTCCAGGCAGCGCGGCGTCATCAGCCGTTCCGGCGCGACGTAGAGCAGGTCGAGGTCGCCGGTGCGCAGGCGGCGTTCGATCTGCAACGCCTCGTCGAAGCTCTGGGTGGAGTTGAGGAAGGCGGCGCGCACGCCGACTTCGTCCAGCGCATCGACCTGGTCCTGCATCAGCGCGATCAGCGGCGACACCACCACCCCCACGCCGTCGCGCAGCAAGGCCGGCACCTGGTAGCACAGCGACTTGCCGCCGCCGGTCGGCATCAGGACCAGCGCATCGCCGCCGCCGGCGACGTGCTGGACGATCTCGCCCTGGTGCCCGCGGAAGGACGAATAGCCGAACACGGTCTCCAGCACGTGCAGGGCACGTTGCGGCAAAGGGGTGTCGGCAGGCAGGGTATCGAAATCGACCATGGATCTTTATGCGGGTGTGGCGGAACTGGCGGAAACGGAAGCCGCTGGAAAGACGCTATTCTATTGCAGCCAGCCCTGGCCGACCGCCAACAGCAGGAATATCCCCAGCGCGGCGCGATAAACGATGAAGGGCCAGGTGGAGAATTTCTCCAGGAACTTCATCAGGCCCCAGATCGCGGCAAAGGCCGAAACACTCGCCACCACCAGGCCGAACAGCAGCACGCCCCAGGCTTGCAGTGGAATATGCGCGTGCAGCAGCACGGCCAGTTCCTTCAAGCCGGCCAGGGCGATGGCCGGCAACCCCAGCAGGAAGGAAAAGCGCGCCGCTTCTTCACGGCGGAAATTGAGGAACAGGGCGGCGGTGAGCGTGGAGCCGGCGCGCGATACGCCCGGAATCAGCGCGCCGACCTGGGCGATGCCGACGATGAGCGCATCGCGCAGGCGCATCTGGCTGACGCTGCGGCGATGGCGGCACGCCAGTTCGGCAATCGCCAGCAGGATCGCCATCGCGATGCAGGAATAGCCGATCACGCTCAGGCTGCGCAGCGGCGAGCCGCAAGCATTGAGCACATGCGACAGCGCCAGCCCGGCGATGCCGATGGGAATGGTGGCCAGGATGATGGCCACCGCCAGCTTGAACATGGGGTCATTGAAATCGCGGCGGCGCCAGGCGGCCACGCTGCCGCCGGTCACTGCCGCCACGTCGCGGCGAAAATAGCTGACCACCGCGGCCAGCGCCGCCAGCTGCATCGCCGCGGAAAACGCCGAACCGGGGTCGTGCCAGCCGAGGAAGGCCGGCACGACGCGCATATGGGCGGTGGAAGAAATCGGCAACAATTCGGTGATGCCCTGGACGACGCCGAGCAAACCGATCTGCAGATAGCTAAGCGAGGCGAAACCGATATCGAGGCCGGCGCTGCAAACATTGGCCATAAGGTTCTCTTTAGAGTGAGGTTGGCGAAAGGTAATTGTGAGGCCGGACGCATCGAGGCATCCGGTCCGGTACGGCGATACTGCACTGCATTAGTCAAACCTGCGGGAGGCGCGTGGAATCATTCCACCCAGACCACCACGCCGCTATAAGCCGTGGCCAGCACGATGATGCCGAACACGATCCGATACCAGGCGAAGATGGTGAAGTCGTGCGAGCTGATATAGCGCAACAGCCAGCGCACGCACAGGAAAGCCGAGACGAAGGCGGCCACGGTGCCCACGGTAAACAGCGGCACGTCCGCCGCGGAGAGCAGCGCGCGGTCCTTGTACAGCGAGTAGATGGTGGCGGCGAACAGCGTCGGAATGGCCAGGAAGAACGAGAACTCGGTGGCCGCCTTGCGCGACAGGCCGAACAGCATGCCGCCGATGATGGTGGCGCCGGAGCGGCTGGTGCCGGGGATCAGTGCGAAGGCCTGGGCGATGCCGACCTTGAGGGCGTCGATCGGGGTCATGTCGTCCACCGTTTCGATACGCGCCGACGCCATGCTCATGCGGTCCTTGTTGCGGCGTTCCACCCACAGGATGACCAGGCCGCCGACGATGAAGGCGATCGCCACCGACAGCGGGTTGAACAACACTTCCTTGATCTTCTTGCTGAACAGGAAACCGAGGACGGCTGCCGGCAGGAAGGCGACGATCAGGTTGATCACCAGCCGCTGCGCCTTGCGGTCGGTAAACAGGCCGGTCAGCACCGAGGCGATGCGGGCCCGGTATTCCCAGCACACGGCGAGGATGGCGCCGGCCTGGATGACGATTTCAAAGACATCGACTTTTTCCTTGGGGAAGGCCGGGCTACTGAACTGCAGCAGGCTGCCAGCCAGGATCAGGTGTCCGGTGGAAGAAATGGGCAGGAATTCGGTCAGGCCTTCTACGATGCCCATGATGAGCGCCTTGAGCGCGAGGATGGTGTCCATACGTGGCTAGGGTGGCTTCTTTCGGTGGGGTTGACAGGAAAAGCGGCGGGTGGATCGGGCAAAACGGCTTTTTGACTACGCTTGCGCATAAAGGTGCGCCGCAACAAACCGAAATTCTACAGTACGGGACTTGGCGCTCTATGCGTGCCGCAGCGGAAAGCCTCGCCCAACCATGCCGGCCGGAAACGTTACCATGTCGGTTTTTTCCACCGACAGCCGCGGCACGCACGCCCGAAAGGATCACCATGAGCGACATCACCATTTATCACAACCCCAAATGCGGCACCTCCCGCAACGTGCTGCAGGCGCTGCGCGACGGCGGCGCCGAACCGGCCGTGATCGAATACCTGAAGACCCCGCCCGACCGCGCCACGCTAAAGAAATTGGTCGCCGCCATGGGGGTGCCGGTGCGCGACATCATCCGCAGCAAGGAAGCGATCTACACCGAGCTGGGCCTGGACGACCCGGCGCTGACCGATACCCAACTGATCGATGCGATGGCCCAACACCCTATCCTGATCAACCGCCCGATCGTCGTCACGCCCAAGGGAGCGTTGCTGGTGCGCCCCAAGGAGCGGCTGGAAGAAATCTTCCCTGGATGAAGGGATCAGCGGATCAACTGGCCGGCGCGGTCGCGGCTTCCAACGCCCCCAGCCAGAACATGGCCGCGGCACGGCTGTCGCCGCACATCTCGGCCGACGGCTGCAGGCCGCCACAGAAAGCCGGACGCTCGGGCCGGCCGAAGACTTTGCAGCGCATCGCCTCATCCAATTGCACGCACGGCACGCCAGCCGGCTTGCCGTTGGGCATGCCGGGCAAGGGGCTGGTGATGGAAGGCGCCGTACAGCAGGCGCCGCATTGGGGACGGCAGTTCATGGATGGCAAATCATCGGAAGCAGGACGCGCACTGCCGGCCGGCAATGCGCAGGCGCTATTGTAAAGCCCTTAACGTAAATCCCTTAACGCCCTGCGCCGGCCAGGACTGCCGCTTCATTCTTCCTTCATCCGGCCTTGGGTATGCTGCACGCCGTTGCGACAGCGATTCGCCTCGCCTTTGCCGCATTTCACGGCGCAGGCGCCGCCTCCGGTCGCATGACGCTGGCCTCCTGACCTGCGCGCCCGTAGTCTGGCCATCCGCTTCCACCTTGATCCTTGACGCCATGCCGTTTGCCACTTACATTGCTGACTCTCCGGTAATTTACTGGCGCACTCGTATTCCCGCCCGACGGCAACCCCATTTTCACGCAGGATATTGCCGGCCGCCGATGCGGTGCGCCTTGTCTTGCTCGTTTATGTCAGAAGCCGCCAAAGAACCTCGCTGGGAACGCCGCAAACAAGACCGCCCGCAGGAACTGCTGACGGCGGCGATGCAATTATTCGTGGAACGCGGCTTCGCCGCCACCCGACTGGAAGACGTGGCCGCGCGCGCCGGCGTCTCCAAGGGCACGCTGTATCTCTATTACGAAAACAAGGAAAGCCTGTTCAAGTCGGTGGTGCGCACCCACATGCTGCCGCTGCTGGATGAAGCCGAAACGATGGTGGACAACTACCCCGGCAGCAGCGCCGAACTGTTGCGCGAGCTGATCCTGGGATGGTGGGAGACGGCCGCGCGTTCCGGCCTGAACGGCATCACCAAGCTGATGATGGCGGAGTCGGGCAACTTCCCCGAGCTGGCGCGTTTCTACCATGAAGAAATCATCGTGCGCAGCGACGCCATGGTCGTGCGCATGCTGGAACGCGGCATGGCGCGCGGCGAGTTCCGCCAGATCGACGCCGAATCGATGAAGAAGGTGATCGTCGCGCCGGTGGTGATGCTGATGCTGTGGCACCAGTCCTTCGGCCTGTGCGCGATCGCGCCGATCGATCCGCACGCTTACCTGGCCAGCCTGGTCGACCTGTGCATCAACGGCCTGAAGGCTTGACGCCGCAATAGCCGACAATAAATCGCGGGCGCAAACGTCTGCATGCCCAAACAGAGACATATCGATGAAGCTTCCCTTGCCCAAACGCCGCTGGCTGCGCTGGACCCTGCTGATCCTGGTACTGCTGGGAGCCGCCGGCCTGCTGCTGAAGAAACGCGCGCCCGCCTCGGTTCCGCCTGCCGCGCAGGCGGCGCTCCCCAGCGCGATGGAGTTCCTCCCGGGCGACCTGGTCACCGTGCAGGCCGGCGAGCTGCGCCGCGTGCTGCCGTTGTCGGGCGCGTTGCGCGCGCTGAACCAGGCGTCGGTGAAGGCGCGCGTGGCCGGCGAGGTACAGCAGGTGCTGGTGCGCGAAGGCGAAGCGGTCAAGGAAGGCCAGGTGCTGGCCCGCATCGATACCGCCGATTACCAGGCCAAGGTCGACCAGGCGCGCGGTTCGCTGCTGGCGGCCCAGGGCCAGTTGGAGATCGCCACCCAGACCCGCAACAACAACCTGGTGCTGCTGGACAAGGGCTTCATCTCGCGCAACGCCTTCGATACCGCATCCAGCCAGTTCGACATCGCCCGCGCCAATGTCGACACTGCGCGCGGCGCGCTGGACGTGGCCAGGAAGGCGCTGGCCGATACCGTGGTGCGCTCGCCGATTACCGGCATGATCAGCGCCCGCAATGTGCAGCCCGGTGAGAAGGTAGCGGTCGACGGCAAGCTGCTGGACGTGGTCGACCTGTCGCAGATGGAACTGGAAGCGCCGGTGCCGACCAACGATATCCTGAAAGTGCAGATCGGCCAGGAAGTGCAGGTCGCGGTGGAGGGCCTGCCGCAGAAGGTGGTCGGCCGCGTGGTGCGCATCAATCCGGCCACGCAGTCGGGTTCGCGCTCGATCATGGTCTACGTGCGCGTGGACAATCCCGCGGGCCTGTTGCGCGCAGGCATGTTCGCCGATGCCGGCCTGACGCTGGAGAAGAAGGAGCGCGTGCTGGCCGTGCCGGGCACCGCGATCCAGGTCGAGGATGGCAATGCCTACGTGTACGCCATCGAAAACAACGTGCTGGCGCGGCGCCCGGTGGTGACCGGCCTGCAAGGCCGCAATGCCGATGGCGGCGCGGTGGAAATCGCCAGCGGCCTGGCCGAGGGCGCGCTGGTGGTCAAGGCCAACCTGGGCATCCTGCGCGCCGGCACGCCGGTACGCATCCTGCAGCGCGGCGCCGGCGCGCAATCGGCGCAGGCCGGCAGTTCTCCCGCCTACCGGCCGCAGGAGCGCTGAACGATGTGGTTCACGCGCATCTCGATCGGCAACCCGGTCCTGGCCACCATGATGATGATGGCCTTCGTGGTGCTGGGCCTGTTCTCCTACCAGCGCATGCGGGTCGACCAGTTCCCCGACATCACCTTTCCGGTGGTGGTGGTGCAGACCACCTATCCCGGCGCTTCGCCGGAGAACGTCGAATCCGACGTCACGCGCAAGATCGAAGAGTCGGTCAACACCATCAACGGCATCGATTCGCTGGTGTCGCACTCGTATGAAGGCCTGTCGGTAGTGATCGTGCAGTTCGACCTCACCGTCGATCCGGCCCAGGGTGCGCAGGACGTGCGCGAAAAGGTGGCGCTGGTGAAGTCGGCCTTCCGCAAGGAAGTGGACGAGCCGCGCATCACCCGCTTCGATCCGGCCGACCAGCCGATCTTCTCGATCTCGGTCACCAATGCGCCCGATGCCAAGCCGCGCACGCTGCGCGAACTGACCACCATCGCCGACCAGGTGATCAAGAAGCGACTGGAGAATGTGCGCGGCGTGGGTTCGGTGACGCTGGTGGGCGGCGTCAAGCGCCAGGTCAACATCTACGTCAAGCCGGCCGAGATGGAGGCGCTGGGCATCGGCGTGAATCAGGTGATCGACGCGGTCAGGAATGAAAACCAGGAATTGCCGACCGGCGCCATCCGCATGCTGGACGCGGAAAAGACCGTGCAGGTGCAGGGCCGCGTGAAAAATCCGGAAGACTTCAAGCGCATCATCGTGGCGCGCCGCGGCGGCCAGCCGGTGACGCTGGCGCAGGTCGCCAACGTGGTCGACGGCCAGGAAGAGCAAGAGACGCTGGCCCTGTACAACGGCCAACGCACGCTGGCGCTGGACATCCTGAAAGCCCAGGGCCAGAACACCGTCGACGTGGCCGACGGCCTCAAGCGCAGCATCAAGGAAATGGAACCCAGCCTGCAGCAGTTGTATCCGGGCGTGACGCTGCAGGTGGTCAAGGACGGCTCGCGCCAGATCCGCACCGGGGTGGAGAACGTGCGCCGCACGTTGATCGAGGGCGCGGTGCTGACCATCGTGATCGTGTTCCTGTTCCTGAACTCCTGGCGCTCCACCGTGATCACCGGGCTGACATTGCCGGTGGCGCTGATCGGCACCTTCCTGTTCATGTACATGTTCGGCTTCACCATCAACATGATCACGCTCATGGCGCTGTCGCTGTGCGTGGGCCTCCTGATCGACGACGCCATCGTGGTGCGGGAAAACATCGTGCGCCATGCCGGCATGAAGGTGCACGGCAAGTTCAAGTCGCACCGCATGGCGGCGCTGGAAGGCACGCAGGAAATCGGCCTGGCGGTGCTGGCCACCACCTTCTCCATCGTCGCGGTGTTCCTGCCGGTGGGCTTCATGGGCGGCATCATCGGGCGCTTCTTCCACCAGTTCGGCGTGACCGTGGCCGCCGCCGTGCTGATCTCGATGTTCGTCTCCTTCACGCTGGACCCGATGCTGTCTTCCATCTGGCCCGATCCGGATGCGCATGGCGAACATGGCAAGAAAGCCGGCTGGTATGACAAGACCATCGGCCGCGTGCTGCAGGCCTTCGACCGGCTGGTGCAATGGCTGTCGGCGCGCTACCAGGAAATGCTGCGCTGGTCGTTGAAGCACCGCGTGGCTACGCTGGTTATTGCCTTGGCAGCCTTCTTCGGCGGCCTCGCGCTGCCGGCCGCGGGCCTGATCGGCTCCGAATTCGTGCCGCAGGCGGACTATTCCGAAACCGGCGTCACCTTCTTCACGCCGGTGGGTTCCTCGCTGGAGCTGACCGAAAGCAAGGTGCACCAGGTCGAGGCGATATTGCGGCAGTTCCCCGAGATCACCGACATCTACAGCACCGTCAACACCGGCAATTCGCAGGGCAAGAACTACGCGGCCGTGTTCGTGCGCCTCAAGCCGCGCACCGAACGCACGCTCACTACCGGCCAGATGGCGCCGCTGCTGCGCCAGAAACTGTCGCAGGTGGCCGGCATCACTGTGACCCACGTGGGCACGCTGGACGGCGTGGGCGGCGACAGCAAGCAGATCCGCTTCAGCCTGCTGGGGCCGGATTTGCAGCAACTGGCGCGGCTGTCGGACCAGGTGCAGCAAAAGCTCAGCCAGATTCCCGGCGTGGTCGACCTCGACTCCAGCCTGAAGGCGCAAAAACCGACCATCTCGGTCGAACCGCGGCGCGATATCGGTTCCGATCTTGGCATCGGCGTGGCCGGACTGGGCAATGCGCTGTCGCCGCTGCTGGCGGGCGAAGCCGCCAGCAGCTGGCGCGCGCCGGACGACGAGAACTACGACGTCAACGTGCGCCTGGCGCCGAGCGACCGCAGCACCGTGGACGACCTCTCGCGCCTGATGCTGGCCAGCACGCTGACCAATGCGGACGGCTCGCCGCGCATGGTGCCGCTGCGCCAGGTGGCCGAGATCAAGAACACGCTGGGCGCCAACCAGATCAACCGGCGCGACCTGAACCGCGAGGTGGAGCTGTCGGCCAATGCCCAGGGCCGCTCGGCCGGGCAGATCAACGCCCAGATCAAGACCATGCTGGACGACATGCACTGGCCGCCGGGCTACCGCTACCAGATCGGCGGCTCGACCAAGAGCATGAACGAGTCCTTCGGCTACGCCGTGGGCGCGCTGGCGCTGGCGATCGTGTTCATCTACATGATCCTGGCCTCGCAGTTCGCCAGCTTCCTGCAGCCGGTGGCCATCATGTCGTCGCTGCCGCTCACGCTCATCGGCGTGTTCCTGGCGCTGATGATGTTCCGCTCCACGCTCAACATGTTCTCCATCATCGGCTTCATCATGTTGATGGGCCTGGTGACCAAGAACGCCATCCTGCTGGTGGACTTCGCCAACCAGGCGCGCCGCGAAGGCATGGAGCGCAGCGCGGCGCTGCTGGAAGCGGCGCATGTACGCCTGCGCCCGATCCTGATGACCACGCTGGCGATGGTGTTCGGCATGGTGCCGCTGGCCTTCGGCGTGGCCGAGGGTTCCGAGCAGCGCGCGCCGATGGGGCAGGCGGTAATCGGCGGCATCATCACCTCGTCGCTGCTGACGCTGGTGGTGGTGCCGGTAGCCTATACCTACCTGGACGACCTGGGCGCCTGGGTCAAGCGCAAGTGGTTCGGGCCGGCACAGGAACAAGCTGGCGCGGGAGAACGCCATGACGATTGAGCGCATGCCCGCCGCCGAGACGGATTGCACTGAGGAAATCCTGCAACAGGCGGGATTCTGCGGGGATTTTCCGGGCATACATGAGCTGTTGAGCTGGGCGGTGTTTGATAAAATGGCGGCTTTCCGTCGCTATTGAGCCTACTGCCATGAATATCGAACAAGCCCGCTTCAACATGATCGAACAGCAAATCCGCCCCTGGAACGTGCTGGCGCAGGATGTTTTGGACCTGCTGACGGTCGTCAAGCGCGAAGACTTCGTCCCGGCCGCGCATCGCAGCCTGGCGTTTTTCGACACCGAAATCCCGCTGCCGGGCGGCGAGAACATGCTGGCGCCCAAGATCGAAGCGCGCATCCTGCAGGAAGCCAACGTCAAGAAACACGAATACGTCCTGGAAATCGGCGCCGGTTCGGGCTACATGGCGGCGTTGCTGGCGCATAAGGCGCGCCATGTGACCACCGTCGAGATCTCGCCGGAACTGAAATCGCTGGCCGAACAGAACCTGTCCGACTATGGCGTGGCCAATGTCGACGTCCAGCTGGGCAACGGCGCGCAAGGCTGGACCGGCGCCGATGGCCGCGCAGGCGAATACGATGTGATCGTCATCTCCGGCTCGCTGCCGTTCCTGCCGGAAGGCTTCGGCAAGCAACTCAAGGTCGGCGGCCGCCTGCTGGCCATCGTCGGCGCCGAACCGGTGATGGTGTTGAAACTCATCACCCGCACCTCCGAACACACTTTCGATACCGTCAACGTGGTGGAAACGCTGGCCAAACCCTTGCACGCGGCCGCCACGCCCTCACCCTTCACTTTCTAGGATTTCTTATGGAGCACATCACCGCCCCGGACCTGGCCGCCTGGATCGCCGATCCCGACCGCCCTACCCCTCTGCTGCTGGATGTGCGCGAACCCTGGGAACACCAAACCTGCAACATCGCCGGCTCGCAGCTGGTGCCGATGAACACCGTTCCCGGGCGCTTTTCCGAGCTGGATGAGGAACAGCCCGTGGTATGCATCTGCCACCATGGCGGGCGCAGCATGCAAGTCGCGGCCTTCCTCGAACGCCAGGGTTTCACCAAGGTCATCAACCTGACCGGCGGCGTCCACGCCTGGGCCAACCAGGTCGACCCGTCCATGCCGACCTACTGAGCCTGATGCGCCTGCCGCCCTCACCGGAGGCGGGCGCAACAAGCCGCAGACAGCTTCCGGCGGATTTCCCCATTTCCTGTTACCTGTGCCCCGCGCAAGCGCGGCAGGCACGCCTTCCGCCCGATACCGTCCCGGCCGCGCCGATGCACTTGCATTCCTATCGTTTGTCCAGCCTTGTTCCGCCCGGAGAATCCGTCCATGCGCCGTACCCTGCTCGCTTCCCTGATGGCCGCCGGCCTTTCCTTGCACGCCGCCGCCGGCGCGGCCGACCTGCTGCAGGTCTACCAGCTCGCGCTGGCCAATGACCCGGTCTACACCAGCGCGCGCTATGCGCTGACGGCGGGCCGCGAGAAGGAAACCCAGGGGCGCGCCGGCCTGTTGCCGAGCGCCGGCGTGGGCGGCAGCTATACGCGCTCGGACGAGAACTTCGACAGTTCGTCCAATACCTATGCGCTGCAGCTGACCCAGCCGCTGTTTCGCCTGGCCAACTGGGAAAACTACAAACAGGGCAAGCTCTCGGTCGCCGCCAGCGAGGCGCAGTTCGCCCAGGCGCAGCAGGACCTGATCCTGCGCGTGGGCCAGGCCTACTTCGACGTGCTGTCGGCGCAGGATGCGCTGTCCTTCCTGGGCGCGCAAAAGATCGCGATCTCTGAACAACTGGCCTCGGCCAGGCGCAATTTCGAGATCGGCACCGCCACCATCACCGACACCAACGAAGCCCAGGCCCGCTACGACCTGGCCAGCGCGCAGGAGATCGCCGCCCAAAACGACCTGGAGGTGGCGCTGGCCAGGCTGCAGCAGATCATCGGCCAGCCGCCGACGCCGCTGGCGGTCTTGCGCAGCGACGTCAAGCTCGCGCCGCCGCAGCCGGCGCAGATCGATACCTGGGTCGCCAGCGCGCAATCGGACAACTACGGCGTGGTGGCGCAGCAGGTGGCGCTGGAGATCGCGCAAAGCGAAATCAAGCGCAACCGCGCCGGCCACGCGCCGACGGTGGATCTGGTGGCGGCGCGCAACTTCAGCGACCAGAAGAGCGTGCGCACGCCCTACCTGAACGGACGCGGCTACAGCAATTCGATCGGGGTGCAGTGGAATATTCCGCTGTTCTCGGGCTTTGCCACCAGCAGCAAGGTGGACGAGGCGGTGGCGCTGGCCGACAAGGCGCGTTCCGACCTGGACAATGCGCGCCGCACGGCCGTGCTCAATGCGCGCCAGGCCTACCTGGGCGTGGCCAACGGCTTGTCGCAGGTGAAAGCGTATGAGGCGGCGCAAGTGTCGAGCCAGTCATCGCTGGACTCCAACAAGCTGGGCTACCAGGTCGGCGTGCGCATCAACATCGACGTGCTCAACGCGCAACAGCAGCTGTATTCGACCCGGCGCGACCTGTCCAAGGCGCGCTACGATACATTGATGAACGGCTTGAAATTGAAGGCCGCGGCCGGCGCGTTGCGCGAGCAAGACCTGGCGCTGATCAACGTGCTGCTGACGGCGCCGCCGCAGTAAGGGTGGGCCGCCTCAGGCGGCGTCGTTCTGCAGCGAGGGCGCGGTCTTCAAGGCGTGCAGCGAGGCTGCCAGCATCTTTTCGCCATCCTTGACCAGGTCGAAGCTGTCCGGCGCGAAGAACCAGTCGGTCAGCAGGCCGCTGAACGTGGCGTGCGCCGTCAGGCAAGCCAGCCGCACGTTCAGCGTGCCGGGCAACTGCCCGCGGGCAATGGCGTTGGTGAGGATCTGCTCCAGGCGCAGCATGCCATCGACATGGCACTCGCGCTGGCGCACCAGGATAGGATCGTCGTGGTCGGCAAATTCGCACTTGTTGAAGATGATATCGAACACCCTGCGGCATCGCTCATCGGTGGCGGCCATGGTCAGCACGTACACGCCGCTGCGCAGGAACTGCCCGAGCGGGTCGGCCAGTTGCGGACTGGCGCTTTCTTCCAGCACCGCTTCCATGGGCAGGCGCACCCGCTCGCACATGGCGTCGAACAGGTCGCTCTTGTTCTTGAAATGCCAGTAGATGGCGCCGCGCGTGACGTCGGCCGCCTTGGCCACGTCGGCCAGCGAGGTGTGCGAAACGCCGCGTTCGTGAAATACATGCTCGGCGGCATCGAGGATGCGCGCGCGCGTTTCGAGCGCCTCTTCCTTGGTCGAGCGGGCCATATCAGCGCCCCCCGGCCGCAGCCGGAACACGAGTGGAAACCGGGGTTGGAGTCTGGATCATGACAAGACCTGCATGCTGGATGGGAATGAAGAAAAAAACCATGCCGGAGACCGCAAGGACATGGCGCCGCCGTTCCCGGCGAGCGCCCGCGAGCGGAGGCTCATGCTGCATTTGCACAACGGTTCCCGGCAAGCCGCGACGCAACGCGGCGTGGGCCGAAACACGGCAGTCATGTTTTCGTAAGACAATGTCCGCCACAATGGCACGGCATGAGACCGCCCGGACTGGCCGCGGCAAATTGCCGCGGCCATGAGGATTCCGGCTCGGTTTTTGACTGGCAGAAATGGCGCAGGAGCAGCATTATTCACAAAATGCAAGGAATCGCTCATATTTCTCTACGCCTATTTCAACAAGTTTGATAAATTAATATGGAGTATGATGCAAATACATACATACACGAATGTATGTATAATAGCACCCGTTCCAGGTTCCTGCTGTAAATCAACCGCAAAAAAGTAACCGCTTCCCCCGGGAAGTCGGCAGCTTCTTTTTTTGCTCCGCAACAATCGTGTCTTAGCCTATATCTCGCAGTCAGGCGAGATCGCAACATCTGCTTTACCGAATTCGTTTCATTGCCGCCACGGCGGCCCCACTTTACTTTCGTGCGAGATATCTATGAGCTCAGTCAGTCGTTTCACGCGCCTCACCATGACCGTCGCAATCGCTGCCGCCCTGGCCGCTTGCGGACAAAAACCAGCCGCTCAAGGCGGCGCCATGCCACCGGCGGAAGTATCGGTGGTCACCGTGGCCCCGCAACGCATCGCCATCACCAATGAACTGCCGGGCCGCCTGGAGGCCTACCGCGTCGCCCAGGTCCGCGCCCGCGTGGCCGGCATCGTCCAGAAGCGCGTCTTCAAGGAGGGCAGCGACGTCAAGGAAGGCCAACTGCTGTTCCAGATCGATCCGGCCCAGTACCAGGCCAGCTATGACAATGCCCAGGCCAATCTGACCCAGACCACCCTCAAGGCGCAACGCTACAAGCCCCTGGTGGAAGTCAACGCCGTCTCCAAGCAGGAATACGACGATGCCGTCTCGGCCCAGAAGCAAGCCGAAGCCGCAGTCCGGATCGCCAAGCTGAACCTGGGCTACGCCTCGGTGACCTCGCCCATCTCCGGCCGCATCGGCCGCGCGCTGGTGACCGAGGGCGCGCTGGTCGGCCAAGGCGGCGACGCCACCCAGATGGCGCTGGTGCAACAGCTCGACCCGATCTACGTCAACGTGACCCAGTCCAGCGCCGACCTGTTGAAGTTGCAGCAGGCCATGGCCAGCGGCCAGTTGAAGAGCGTGGGCGACGGCAAGGCCAGCGTGACGCTGCTCCTGGAAAACGGCCAGCCCTACCCGCTGCCGGGCAAGCTGCTGTTCTCCGACATCACGGTCGACGAAGCGACCGGCTCGATCTCGCTGCGCGCCGAATTCCCCAATCCCAAGCGCGTGCTGCTGCCGGGCACCTACGTGCGCGCCAAGATTGAACAGGCGATCGACGAGCAGGCGCTGATGGTGCCGCAACAGGCCGTCATGCGCGACCTCAACGGCTCGTCCGTGTTCGTGGTGGATGCCGACAACAAGGTCGCGCCGCGCGTGGTCAAGACCGGCTCGGCCCAGGGCAACAACTGGCAGGTCATCGATGGCCTCAAGGAAGGCGACCGCGTGATCGTGGAAGGCCTGCAAAAGGTCAGGCCGGGTGCGGCCGTCAAACCGGTGCAATGGAATCCCGCGGGCGCCGCTCCCAACCAGTCGGGCCAAGCGGCCCAACAAGGTGCAGCGGGCGCCCAACAGAAAGCTAACTAAGAGGCTGCCAGATGGGAAAGTTCTTTATCGATCGCCCCGTTTTTGCGTGGGTGTTGGCCATCTTCATCATGTTGGCCGGGGCATTGGCGATCACCGGCTTGCCGGTGTCCCAGTACCCCAACATCGCGCCGCCCACCATCGTGGTGACGGCGACTTATCCGGGCGCGACCGCCCAGACCCTGGACGATTCGGTGACCAGCCTGATCGAACAGGAAATGAACGGCGCCGACGGCCTGCAGTACATGGAGTCGCAAAGCCAGGCCAACGGCCAGGTGCAGATCACCGTCACCTTCTCGCCGGAAACCAACCCCGACCTGGCGGCGGTGGACGTGCAAAACCGCTTGAAGCGCGTGGAAGCGCGCCTGCCGGCGGCCGTCACCCAACAGGGTGTGCAGGTGACCAAGTCGCGCAGCAACTTCCTGCTGTTCATCGCGCTGTCGTCGAGCGATGGCAAGCTGGATCCGGTGGCGCTGGGCGACTACCTGTCGCGTAACGTCCTCAACGAAGTCAAGCGCGTACCAGGCGTGGGCCAGGCACAGCTGTTCGGCACCGAACGCGCCATGCGCATCTGGATCGATCCGAACAAGCTGATCGGCCTGAACCTGACGCCAGCCGACGTGACGGCCGCCATCACCGCGCAAAACGCGCTGGTGGCCGGCGGCACGCTGGGCGCGCTGCCCAGCCCCGGCACGCAGCAGATCGCCGCGACCGTGGTGGTCAACGGCCAGCTGACCACGCCTGAACAGTTCGGCGACATCGTCCTGCGCGCCAATGCCAACGGCTCGTCAGTGCGCATGCGCGACGTGGCCCGCATCGAAGTCGGCGGCCAGACCTACGACACCTCGGGCCGCCTGGACGGCAAGCCCAGTTCGTTCATCGGCGTGCAGCTCTCGCCCACCGCCAATGCGCTGGGCACCGCCACCGCCGTGCACAAGAAGATGGAAGAGCTGTCCAAGTACTTCCCGGCCGGCGTGAAATACACCATCCCTTACGACACCTCCAAGTTCGTCAAGATCTCGATCGAGGAAGTGGTCAAGACCCTGATCGAAGCAATCGTGCTGGTGTTCCTGGTGATGTTCCTGTTCCTGCAAAACATCCGCTACACCATCATCCCGACGGTGGTGGTGCCGGTGGCGCTGCTGGGCACCTTCGCGACACTGCTGCTGTTCGGCTTCTCGATCAACGTGCTGACCATGTTCGGCATGGTGCTGGCCATCGGCATCCTGGTCGACGATGCGATCGTGGTGGTGGAAAACGTCGAGCGCATCATGAGCGAGGAAGGCTTGTCGCCGCCTGAAGCCACGCGCAAGGCGATGGGCCAGATCAGCGGCGCGCTGATCGGCATCACGCTGGTGCTGATCGCGGTGTTCATCCCGATGGCCTTCTTCGGCGGCGCGGTGGGCGCGATCTATCGCCAGTTCTCGCTGTCGATGGTGGCCTCGATGGTGTTCTCGGTGCTGATGGCATTCACGCTGACGCCGGCGCTGTGCGCGACCATCCTCAAGCCTGTGGAGAAGGGCCATCATCACGAGAAGAA
Source organism: Herbaspirillum sp. SJZ106 (assembly GCF_006715495.1). Taxonomy (GTDB): domain Bacteria; phylum Pseudomonadota; class Gammaproteobacteria; order Burkholderiales; family Burkholderiaceae_D; genus Herbaspirillum. Next base: position 399,087 of record NZ_VFNI01000003.1, on the reverse strand, counting down.
GGGCTTCTTCGGCTGGTTCAACCGCCGCTTCAACGCAACTGCCTCCGGCTACCAAGGCATCATCGGCAAGATGCTGACCAAGACCGGCCGCTACATGATCCTGTACGTGCTCATCGTGGCCTGCGTGGGGCTGCTGTATGTGCGCCTGCCGGCCTCCTTCCTGCCCAACGAAGACCAGGGCTACATCATCACCAACATCCAGCTGCCGCCGGGCGCCAGCACGGGGCGTACGACCGAGGTGGTGAAGAAGGTGGAAGAGTATTACCTGAAGGATCCGGCGGTCGAGCACGCCATCGCGGTGCTGGGCTTCTCGTTCTCGGGTAATGGCCAGAACGCCGCGCTGGTGTTCACGCCGCTCAAGGACTGGAGCGAACGCACCAAGGCGCAGTCGGCCGACGCCATCGCCGGCAAGGCCTTCGGTGCCTTCTCGCAGATCAAGGATGCGATCGTGTTCCCGCTGAACCCGCCGCCGATTCCCGAACTGGGCAACGCGACCGGCTTCACCTTCCGCCTGCAGGATCGCGCCGGCCTGGGCCACGCGGCGCTGGTACAGGCCCGCAACCAGATCCTGGGCATGGCGTCGCAAAGCAAGGTGCTGGCCGGCGTGCGTCCGGAAGGTCTGGAAGATGCGCCGCAGCTGCAACTGGACATCGACCGCGACAAGGCCAATGCCCTGGGCGTGCCGTTCTCCACGATCAACAGCGTGCTGTCGACCGCACTGGGCTCGTCGTATGTGAACGACTTCCCCAACCAGGGCCGCCAGCAACGCGTGATCGTGCAAGCCGACGCCAACCGCCGCCTGCAACCGGAAGACCTGGTCAACCTGTATGCCAAGAACTCCTCCGGCACCATGGTCCCGTTCTCGTCCTTCGTGACGGCGAAGTGGATCAATGGCCCGGTGCAGCTGATCCGCTACAACGGCTATCCGGCCATGAAGATCGCCGGCGGCGCAGCCCCGGGCCGCAGCACCGGCGAAGCCATGGCCGAGATGGAATCGTTCGTGGCCAAGCTGCCGGAAGGTTTCGGCTTTGAGTGGACCGGCCAGTCGCTGGAAGAAAAGACTTCCGGCAACCAGGCGCCGGCGCTGTATGCGCTGTCGCTGATCGCCGTGTTCCTGGTGCTGGCAGCCTTGTATGAAAGCACCTCGATCCCGCTGGCGGTGATGCTGGTGGTGCCGCTGGGTATCCTCGGCGCACTCTTGGGCGTGACGCTGCGCGCCATGCCCAACGACGTGTACTTCAAGGTGGGCATGATCGCGGTGGTGGGCTTGTCAGCCAAGAACGCGATCCTGATCATCGAGTTCGCCAAGGACCTGCAGGCACAAGGCATGGGCCTGATCGAAGCGACGCTGGAAGCGGTGCACCTGCGCTTCCGCCCGATCATCATGACCTCGCTGGCGTTCATCCTGGGCGTGCTGCCCCTGGCGATCGCCTCCGGCGCCGGTTCGGCCAGCCAGCGCGCCATCGGTACCGGCGTGATGGGCGGCATGATCACCGCCACCGTGCTGGCCGTGTTCCTGGTGCCGATCTTCTTCGTGGTCGTGCGCAAACTGTTCAAGGGTAGCGAGCGTCAACACAAGTTCGACGCCGAACACTCCCCCAAGATTAATGTGGAGAATCACAATGGCTAATCTGTCGATGCCGCGCGCGCCTCGCTTGCTGCAACTCTGCGCAGCGCTGGCGGTCGCCGGTGTACTGGGGGGCTGCTCGCTGGCTCCCACCTACGAGCGTCCAGCCGCGCCGGTCGAGACGGCCTACCCGGCCGACGCCGCCGGCAACAAGGAACTGGACGCAGTCAACCTGGGCTGGCGCCAGTTCTTCCCGGACCAGCGCCTGCAATCGCTGATCGTGGCCGCGCTGGAGAACAACCGCGACCTGCGCACTGCGGTACTCAATATCGAAGAAGCGCGCGCGCAATACCAGATCGCCCGCGCCGACCTGCTGCCCAACCTGAACGTATCGGGCTCGGCTGCGCGCACCCGCACCGCGGCCAGCCAGTCGCTGACCGGCCAGCCTTTCATCAGCAACAGCTACCAGGTCGGCCTGGCGGTACCTGCGTACGAGCTGGACTTCTTCGGCCGCGTGCGCAACCTGAAGGATGCCGCGCTGGCGACTTACCTCTCCACCGAGGAAGCCAAGAAGTCGGCCCAGATCAGCCTGGTCGCCCAGGTGGCGCAGGCCTACCTCTCCGAGCGTTCCTACGCCGAGCAACTGCTGCTGGCCGAACAGACGCTGAAGTCGCGCGAGGACGATATCCAGCTGGCGCAAAAGCGCTTCGACGTGGGCGCGTCCTCGGCACTGGACTTCCGCCTGACGCAAACGCTGGTGGAATCGGCGCGGATCGCCAAGGCCCAACTGGAACGCCAGCGCGCCCAGGCCGAGAACGCGTTGACGCTGCTGGTCGGCAAGAAAGTCTCCGACCTGCCGCCGGCGCAATTGCTGTCGGATGAAAAGATCGTCACCGACATCCCGGCCGGCCTGCCCTCGGACCTGCTGACCAATCGTCCCGACATCCGCTCGGCCGAGCAAAGCCTGTTGGCCGCCAACGCCAACATCGGCGCCGCGCGCGCAGCCTTCTTCCCGAGCATCAGCCTGACCGGCAACTTCGGCACCGCCAGCAGCACGCTGGGCGGCCTGTTCGAATCCGGCTCCGGCGCCTGGAGTTTCGGCCCGTCGCTGTCGCTGCCGATCTTCGACTTCGGCCGCAACAGCGCCAACCTGGACCTGGCCGAAGTGCGCAAGAACAAGGCGGTGGTGACCTACGAAAAGACCATCCAGACCGCCTTCCGCGAAGTGGCCGACGCCCTGGTCGCCCGCGGCAGCCTGGACGACCAGGTCAAGGCCCAGGAAGCCTTCCTGAACGCCCAGCAGGAACGCCTGAAGCTGACCGACCTGCGTTTCAAGAACGGCATCGCCTCCTCGCTCGACCAGCTCGACGCGCAGCGCGATTTGTTCTCGGCACAGCAGGCGTTGATTCAGGCGCGGCAGTTGCGGTTGAACAATGCCATTGATTTGTACAAGGCGTTGGGGGGTGGGCTTAATGAGAATTCGGTGAGTTTGGCGGTAAAGCAGTAACCCCCCCTTTACGTCCCAAGCTGACGGCCGCTTTCAAGGCGGCCGTCAATATCTTTGTTTTCTTCAAAATGGCAATATCTTTCCTGATCGCAACTAGCGACGGAGGATTTATTTGCCCGTCACCATGCCTGAAGATAGAATGCCTCCTGAATCAAAAAATAACCTTTGGGAGCTGCGATGCACTGGTATCTCGTCCATACCAAACCCAGACAGGAAAAGTGCGCAGAAGAGAACCTTGTAAGGCAAGGCTACCAGTGCTATCTCCCAACCCTCTTCGTCGAGAAGCTTCGCCAGGGTGCCGTCATCGTCAGTGATGAACCGCTGTTCCCTCGCTACCTATTCATTCGCCTTGGACATGGCAACTCGCCGAAAAGCTGGGCGCCAGTCCGCTCAACTAAAGGGGTAAGCCGGTTAGTCTGCTTTGGTACGGAGCCGGCAAGAGTCGATCACCATCTGATCGAGCTGTTGCAGCAACAGCGCCCACACACTACGACCAAACCGCAGCAACTGTTCTTTCCTGGGGAAAAGGTGCAGCTTGAAGATGGACCTTTTGCCGGACTTGAGGGCATTTATCAAATGTCCGATGGCGAACGCCGCGTCATCATTCTCATTGAACTGTTGAGCAAGCCTGTTTCCATTGCAATGCGCCCCGGTAGCGTGCGCAAGCTCAGTTGATCATGGCACACCCGCGACAGAGAAACGATTCTCACTTCCAGGCACCATCCACTTATCACGCCCCCCACCTGCGATCCATTGCTGCCCGGACAATTTGTCGCTGCTTCACCATAATCATGAGTCTTTCTCAAATCTTGGTGATGTGGCACAATCTTCATTGTCCGATGAACGTGCAATAATTGCATTTTTTGCATGTTACTCTTCCGGACTTTCTATGATTTCTGCAAACCGCGCTTGCTGATCGTGTGACAGCGCAGCGGTAGCCTTGCAAAATCATTCTCGATCACTTTGATCCGCTTATACCTTCCCGGAATTTGTCGACTTCTACCCGAAGTCTAGTTCGAGATGGGCCTCGTTGCCCCCCGAGTATTGCTGATTGCGATTTGGTCGCAAGGAAGCGCTCAAGGCGAGATGTTGTCGATTGAAGTAAGCCGCGCTTAAAGCGCACTCATGTTTTTACACTAGACAGTCAAAAGCCATGATCCCATACGGACGCCAAAATATTTCCCAGGAAGACATCGATGCCGTGGTGGAAGTGTTACGTTCAGATTTCATCACGCAAGGCCCGGTTGTACCTGAGTTCGAAAAAGCTGTTGCAACCTACTGCGGAGCCAAACACGCTGTCGCAGCAAATAGTGCTACAAGTGCCCTGCATATCGCCTGTATGGCCTTGGAGGTAGGGCCAGGCGACTTGGTCTGGACCACTCCAGTCACCTTCGTGGCCAGCGCAAATTGCGCCCTTTACTGCGGCGCCGAGGTCGATTTTGTCGACATTGACTCGAAGACTTACAACATGAACGTTGCTTGCCTGGCAGACAAGCTTGAACACGCCAAGCGCAACGGTAAGTTACCCAAGGTGGTGATCCCGGTGCACCTCTCAGGACAATCTTGCGAAATGGAAAGCATTCATGCCCTTTCGCTCCAATATGGGTTCCGCATCATTGAGGACGCATCGCACGCTATCGGGGGCCACTACAAGGGAGAGAAAATCGGTAATTGCCGCTATAGCGACATTACCGTCTTCAGCTTCCATCCAGTCAAAATTATTACTACCGGCGAAGGAGGCATGGCGGTCACCAACGACCCCGAACTGGTCAAACGCATGGCGCGCTCCCGGAGTCATGGCATTACGCGTTACCCATCCGAAATGACACGTGCACCTGATGGCCCCTGGTATTACCAACAGATCGAGCTTGGGTACAATTACCGCATGACGGACATTCAGGCTGCACTAGGTGTGAGCCAGATGCGGCGACTCGATGAATTCGTCACCGAACGACATCTGCTTGCCCAGCGCTACGAAGAATTGCTCAAGGACACCCCAGTGGTGCGCCCCTGGCAACATCCGGACTCCTATTCCGGGCTACATTTATATATAGTGCGCCTGCGTCCCGGCGCCATGAAAACCAGTCACCGGGAAGTGTTCGAACGCATGCGTGCCGACGGCATCGGCGTCAATCTCCACTACATACCGGTGTATCGCCAGCCCTATTACGAGCAGATGGGCTTCAAACCAGAAGACTTCCCTCAGGCAGAACAATATTACGCAGAAGCCATCACTCTCCCCATCTACCCGGGGCTCACGGCCGAGCAGCAAAAAACAGTAGTTGGACGACTGCTCGCGCCTTCCGGTTATCAGACGCTCTTCTGAAGTGTGTGTAGACGTCGCAATGAACCGGTGACGCCACCATTCGGGCGGAATCCAACCGCAGCATTGACGGAAAAACGACGAAATTGAGGATTGCCGGGTCTGCTACGATGGGAAGCCTGCTCACGAAGAAAGACATTACATGACGCATTTCACCGTTCTGAATCTACCCACATTCGCTGACTCCCGAGGCTCCCTCACAGTGCTGCAGAACTCACTACCATTTGAGGTGGTCCGCACTTACTGGATCTATGGCGCGGATGGCAAAACGCGTGGCGGACATCGTCATGTCCATACACGCCAGGCACTGGTGGCAGTGAGTGGCAAGATAGTCGTTTCCATGAACGACGGCGTGACCAACGAAGCCATCGAACTGGATCATCCAAGCAAATGCTTACTGGTTGAACCGAAAGATTGGCACACCATGACATTTGAGGCGGGAGCCGTGCTGCTCGTAATGTCGTCGCATCCATATGACCGCAGCGAATATATTGATACGCCCTATGAGTGAACCGTCGATCATTGAATACGAAAGCTTGGCGTTTTCAAATCAGCGCTTTATGGCCGATCTGGAAGCGGCAGCAACCCGCGTCATCCGCAGCGGCTGGTACGTACTGGGCAAGGAGGTCAGCGCCTTCGAGGCTGAATTCGCCAGCTATGTAGGAGCCAAGCATTGCATCGGCGTGGCCAATGGCCTGGATGCGCTCATCCTGTCCATCGAAGCGCTGGAATTGCCGGCTCACAGCGATATTCTGGTTGCATCTAATACCTACATTGCCACCATTCTCGCCATCGTGCGTGCTGGACATAAGCCTGTGCTGGTAGAGCCCGATCCGGCCACTTTCAACATAGATCCGGCTCGTCTGGAGCAAGCCATGACCAGCAATACGCGCGCCATTTGCGTCACCCACTTGTTCGGCAAGACCTGTCGCATGGATGCCATCGGTGCCTTTGCGAGCGCACATGGTCTGAGGGTGATCGAAGACTGCGCGCAGTCGCACGGCTCCCGCCTGGGAGCACAAATGACCGGCACGTTTGGCGATGCCGGCTGCTTCAGCTTCTATCCGACCAAGAATCTGGGCGCCATGGGTGATGCCGGCGCCATCACCACCAACGACGATGCCATTGCCGACCGGCTGCGCCATACGCGTAACTATGGCTCCAAGCAAAAGTACGTCAACCGCTATGTCGGCATAAACTCCCGACTGGATGAGCTTCAGGCAGCGCTGCTGCGCGTCAAGTTGCACCACCTGAACGCCATGACGGATCACAAACGTTCACTGGCCGAGGTCTATTTCGCCAATCTGCCGGAAGAGCTGATCAAGCCCGTGCGCCGTTCTGATGAATATGACGTATTCCACATCTACGGCATCCGTCATCCGCGTCGCGACGCTCTGCGCCAGTATTTGCTGGAACATGGGGTCAAGACCGAGATCCACTACCCCATCGCTCCACATCGTCAAGAAGCCATGCAAGGGATACTGGCGGGTGACTACTCAATTGCTGAGGAACTGCATGCCACCGAGCTCAGCCTGCCCATATCCGTCGGACACACTGCTGACGATATCTCCCGTGTAGCCGCCCTCATTGGTGAATTTTTTCACACGGCCAAAGCATCATGAGGCTGGCTGTCATTCCCGCGCGAGGCGGCAGCAAACGTATTCCGCGCAAGAATATCAAGTCATTCTGCGGCAAGCCCATGATTGCATGGTCAATCTCGGCAGCTTTGCAGAGCGGTTGCTTTGACGAGGTGATCGTATCCACCGATGACGCCGAGATTGCTGATGTCGCAAGGCAGTGGGGGGCCAGCGTGCCATTCATGCGGCCGGCAGCACTTGCTGACGATCATACCGGGACTATTCCCGTAATCCGTCATGCCATAGAGTGGTTTGGACAAGACAGGCAGCCTTCGCAGGTTTGTTGTATCTACGCTACTGCACCATTCGTCCAGGCCGACGATTTGCGCCGTGGCCTGAACGTACTGATGGCCAATGACTGCAACTATGCATTTTCGGTAACCAGCTATCCATTCCCCATTCAACGAGCCATCCGCATCCTGAATACTGAGCGCGTTGAGATGTTTTATCCCGAACACTTCAATACCCGTTCGCAGGATCTGGAGGAGGCCTGGCACGATGCGGGTCAATTCTATTGGGGAAGAACAAGCGCCTGGAAGGAGGATCCAGCCTTCTTCACACCAGCATCAATGCCGGTGCGATTGCCACGCCATCGTGTTCAGGATATCGACACTGCCGAAGATTGGATGCGCGCTGAGTGGCTGTTCAAATCAATGCAACACGAAGCGGAGCTGCCGTGAGAGCCGTCTTCCGCGCAGATGCATCCTTGCAAATTGGAACCGGGCATATAGTGCGCTGCCTTTCCCTCGCTGACGAATTGCAGGGCAAAGGGGTGACGTCCTCCTTTATTTGCCGCATGCATCCCGGCAATATGATCGCTGCGATACGACAACGTGGCTATGACGTCATCGAACTGCCTGCGCAGTCGCAGCACTTGCAACAGGAGAACGATGTTTCCCTTCCCACTCTGGCACACGCCAGTTGGCTGGGGACTACGTGGCCCCAAGATGCCGACGAAACACGGCATGCAATGCAGGCCATCAAGCCAGATCTGTGCGTAATTGACCACTATGCCCTCGACATCCGCTGGGAAACGACACTTCGCCCGTACGCTAAACGGATCATGGTCATTGACGATCTGGCTGACCGCAAGCACGAATGCGATTTCCTGCTGGACCAGAACTGGTTTGGCGTCGATATGGCTCATCGTTATCAAGGAGTGGTTCCTGATCACTGCATCACCATGCTGGGTCCCCGATATGCGTTGCTGCGACCGGAATATGCTTCGCTGCGTGCGCAAATGCTCCCGCGCACGGGGAGGGTGAAACGGGTACTTGTATTCATGGGCGGCAGCGATCCGACCAATGAAACACAAAAAGTGATTGATGCCCTTACCGATCCTGCACTGGCAAATTTAGATGTGGATGTGGTACTTGGAATCAATCACCCGGACCCAGAAGGCATACATCGTCAAGCAGCAGCGCGACCAGGAACTCTGGTATATAGCGACCTCCCTTCCTTGGCGGAACGGATGACGCAAACGGATCTAATGATCAGTGCGGGGGGGAGCACCAGCTGGGAGAGAATGTGTCTTGGCCTACCAGCCATCGTCATCAGTATTGCCACCAATCAGACCGTGACCAATACAGCAATGCGGGCAGCAGGCTACATCGACTTTTTGGGGGAAAGCCGCCAGGTCAGCGCGAAGTTGATTACCGATGCTGTTGCTCGATGCCTGCAGACCCCCGAAAGACTGAAGCAAATGAGCCGATTATGCCAGGACTTGGTGCCGGGAACCGGCACCAAACAGGTATGCGAGCTGTTGTTGAGCTAGACAAAAATTAAGATATTTTCACAGCCGGAGGAATATTTGAACCCGGCATCGTTCATCGTAACCATCAAAGGACAAAAACGTGCAATATGTGATTCAGGTACTCATGGATGCTGGCTCCTGGATCTCCCCCTACGTTGGTGAGCTGACGCAGGAATGGGAGTCGGCCGGACACTCAGTTCAGATTGCGCACCTGCCGGATCAAGCCCTTCCGGCTGATTTCTGCTTTTGCCTGAGCTTTAGTCGCATCCTGCCGGCAGCAGTTCGTCAGCAATACAAACATACGCTGGTGGTTCACGAGAGTGACCTTCCCGATGGACGTGGCTGGGCTCCCATGACATGGCAAATCCTGGAAGGGAAGAATCTTATCCCTGTCACTCTGATCGAGGCAGTCGATGCCGTTGACGCGGGACAGATCTATCTTCAGGAATGGATTGAACTCGATGGTACCGAACTCAATCCCGAATGGCGATTGTTGCAAGCCAGGGCCACACAGAAGTTGTGTATGCAGTGGTTGCAAGCCTACCCGTCGATCGTCAAAAAAGCGCGTCAGCAGACCGGACCAGGGAGCAGCTATCCCCGTCGCCGCGCAGAGGACAGCAAACTCGACCCATCCAGGACTTTGGCCGAACAATTCGACTTGCTCAGGGTTGTCGACAATCAGAACTACCCGGCCTTTTTTGAGATACGCGGCAGACGCTATCAAATAAGCATCACGGCCGAAGACAGGACAGATAAATAATGGCTACCAGCTACATCGTTGCGAGTTGCAAATCCTGGCACCGGCCAGGATTTGCAAAGTTGAGCACGCAGGAAAAAGGTCAGTGGGCCTGGGTCGAATCTCCTGATGAACTTTTGCAAAGCGTCAAAGAGACCGCCGGATTACGCTACATCTTCTTCCTGCATTGGAATTGGCACGTCCCGACTGAAATATGGTCCCGCTTCGAGTGCGTTTGTTTTCATATGACCGATGTCCCATATGGCCGGGGCGGAAGTCCGCTGCAAAACCTGATCGTCGCAGGACACAAAAGCACTAAGCTTTCTGCATTGCGGATGGTCAGCGAAATGGATTCAGGGCCTGTCTATGCCAAGCGGGAACTGTCACTGGATGGGCGAGCCGAAGACATCTACCTGCGGGCGGGCGTGGCCAGTTTCGACATCATCCGATGGATGATTGCGGCCGAACCGGAAGCAGTTCCCCAACAAGGAGAAGCCGTTATTTTCCGGCGCCGCAAGCCTGAGCAAAGTCTGTTGCCCCTGGAGGGGGGGCTGGAGCAGGTCTATGATCATATTCGCATGCTGGATGCACCGACCTATCCCCACGCATTTATTCAACACGGGAATTTCCGGTTGGAGTTTTCAGATGCTCAGTACCTGGAAGATGAAATCATCGCCAGGGTCGTAATCCGCAAAAAACCCATTGAATGAAGGGTTGAACCATGACATTTGAAATCAATGGCAGAAAGATCGGGGCAGATCATCCTCCGTACATCATTGCCGAACTTTCAGCCAACCACAACGGCTCTCTGGAGCGTGCGCTCGAGACGATCGATGCCGCAAAGCGCTGCGGCGCCAGTGCAATCAAACTGCAGACCTATACCGCGGAGACCATGACAATCGATTGCGATCGTCCCGACTTCATGGTGAAAGGCGGATTATGGGACGGGTTCAAGCTCTACGATCTGTACAAGTGGGCGCAAACGCCATTCGAATGGCATGACGCCATGTTCGCCCATGCCAGAAAAATCGGCATCGATGTCTTCTCGACACCGTTCGACGAGAGCGCAGTCGATCTGCTGGAACAGTTGGACACGCCGGTCTATAAAATCGCCTCCTTCGAAAACACGGATCTTCCGTTGATTCGGTACGTTGCAAAAACAGGCAAGCCCATGATCATGTCGACCGGCATGGCGACCGAGGCTGAAATTGCCGAAGCGGTGGATGCTGCGCGTAGTGCCGGTTGTAAAGATCTTGTCCTCTTGCATTGCATCAGTAGCTATCCGGCCCCGATGGATCAGGCAAACATCAGGCAAATGCAGGAACTGGCCAGACGATTTGGCACGATTCCCGGCCTTTCGGACCATACCATCGGTACTACGGCATCCGTCGCGGCCGTGGCACTGGGGGCCTGCGTCATTGAAAAACATTTCACCCTGAGCCGTACCGACAAGGGACCAGACAGCGAATTCTCGATCGAGCCTGCAGAGCTTGAGCGCTTGTGCTCGGAGACGCACAATGCGTGGCTGGCACTTGGCAATGTCGGGTACGAGCGACAGTCTGCCGAAGCAGGAAGCAAGGTATTTCGCCGTTCGGTGTATTTCGTTCGTGATCTTCCGGCAGGCGCTGTTGTAGACGCAAAAGACATTCGGCGCATCCGCCCCGGCATGGGGCTTGCGCCAAAACATTTCGACACGCTGATCGGGAAGCGTTTAAAGGTAAGCGTCGCTCGCGGCACTGCCACTAGCTGGGATCAGTTTGATGAATAAAACCGTTCTGGTAGTAGCGGCACATGCAGATGATGAAGCCCTTGGTTGCGGGGGCACCATTGCCAAACACGCTGCCGAAGGCGACCAAGTTCACGTCATCTTTGTGGCTGACGGGGTCACGTCAAGGAATGGTACTGAACCGGCGGATCTGCTTCAGCGGCAACACGCGACCGAGAATGCGCGATGCATTCTCGGCATCAGTAGCGTTACTTTCTTGAACCTTCCGGATAATCGACTTGACGGTCTCCCCCTGCTGGACGTCGTTCAACCGCTCGAAGCGCTCATCGGCAAGCTCGCGCCTGACATCGTGTACACCCATCACTACGGAGACTTGAATGTCGATCACCGGATAGTTCACCAGGCGGCCATGACGGCTTGTCGGCCCATGCCGGGCAGCACGATTCGGGAAATTTTCGCCTTCGAAGTAATGTCCAGTACCGAGTGGGCCAGCCCGGGCCTGGCTCCGTTTCTACCCAATTTCTTTGTCGATATCAGCGCCCAGCTGGAATCCAAAATGCAGGCGCTAGAAGCCTACATGCTAGAAATGCGCACCTCGCCGCATTCACGCAGCCTGGAACACATGCGCTGCCTTGCAGAACATCGTGGGTTCTGCGTAGGATCGGCTGCGGCCGAAGCATTCATGGTGATGAGAGTTCTTAGATAAATATGCAAACAGTTAAGTTGCTTGCCAAACGCCTGCTGCGAGGAAAGTATTCCAGCCTGAATCAACTGGATCGCAAGCTTGAAAAATATGTAGATTACAACAACGGCTATTTTGTTGAGCTTGGTGCCAATGATGGCGTAACCCAATCCAACAGCCTGTATTTTGAGAAATACCGAAATTGGCGCGGTTTGCTGGTCGAACCCGCCCCCCAGAACTATCTCAAGTGCCGGAAAAATCGCTCGCCAGAGGACAGCATCTATTGCGCGGCCTGCGTGTCGTTTGAATATGACAGCGAGTTCGTCCGCATCGCCTACTCCAACCTGATGTCAACGCCGGTCAGCTTGGAATCGGACATCTCGGATCCGCTCGCGCATGCTCAACAAGGGGATCGTTTCCTGGCTCGTGGCGAGACCATCTTTGAATTTGGCGCGGTGGCACGCACACTAAACTCTCTGTTGCTCGATGCAAGGGCGCCCAAGATGATCGACTTCCTCTCACTGGATGTAGAGGGTGCGGAGTTGGAAGTGCTCAAAGGCGTGGATCACAAGGCATTCCGCTTTAAATACCTTCTCATTGAATGCAGAGACTTTGCGCGCTTGAATTCATATCTGACATTGCAGGGATATCAATTCGTCGAACAGCTCTCCGGTCAGGACTATCTCTTCACGGCAAACGAGCTTTCCCAGTCAGGTGATAGTAGTGCTCGATAGGTTTAAGAAGATACTCGGGAAGATCGGCAGTCTGGTCACCAATTATCCGAAAGAGCCCGGGGTACACCCTGCCATTCTGGCCAACATGCCTCCTGCGCCTTTTGTCCCACCGGCGCAAGCAAGTGCTCCTACACTGGCGTTTCAATCCGTCCCTGACAAGTTTTACTTTCTGCTGTTCGGTGCGATTCGAACCCGATTGAGCGCTGGCTCGCACGGACGTGCCGAGCTAGTGATAGTAAGGGCCGTCAGCGGCGCAGTCGGCACCGGCTGGCGGGCGGAGCTAAAACGAGCAGCACCGGTGACCTGGCTGTGGAGCGGGCCTTGGATACGCGCCTATGGCGCATTCATCGACAGTGTTGCTTATCGTTGCTCAACCTGGTCCCATCCATACAGCAATCTGGCCGATTGGATCAATGCTGGCCGTCTTTGGCGCCAACTGCAACAGCAGGAGCACAACTACTTCCTGCAAATTGACGGGATCCAGGTGGCGGATCTGATCATTGACTCCTACCTGCGCTTCAAACCATCACCTGAGTTTGACGTGTCTGACAGGTTTGTTCGACGTCTAGTATGGCAAGCCCTACGCGATGTCCGGCAGGCTCAGGCCTATTTTGGACGAACACGCCCTCGCTGGTACCTGACTTCGTACACCACTTATCTGGAACATGGCATCCCGGTTCGCGTTGCCTTGCAAAAGGGCGTTGCGGTTTGGTCCTTTGGCAACCTCAACGGGTTCGGGAAACGACTGACGCAAAAGGACAGTTATCACACACAGGACTTTTCAGGCTATCGAAGCGGCTTTGAGGCGCTGGACCGTCAGGCTGAAAGACTGCAGCAGGCACGGGAGCAATTGGAAAGCCGCCTGTCGGGCACCGTAGATGCTGCAACGAGCTACATGCGTCAATCGGCGTATGGGCAAGCAAGTACAAAGCTTCCCACCGGACTGAATGGTGCGGTTGTGGTATTCCTGCACGACTTCTACGACAGTCCTCACATTTACCCGGAACTAGTTTTCCATGACTTCTGGCACTGGATCTGTTTCACGATTGAAGCCCTGCAATCGGCGGCCGTCAACTTTTTCCTGAAGCCGCACCCAAACCAGATTGCCTTGAGCGACGAAGCAATGGTCGGTCTGCGTGCAAAGTACCCCGCCTTGCAATGGCTGCCGGCAAGCACAAGCAATGTACAACTGGCTCAGGCGGGCATTGCCTGCGGTATCACGGTCTATGGTACCGTGGCGCATGAACTTGCTTACCTGGGGGTTCCCAGTATCGGGAGCGCACGCCATCCGCACTACACCTTTGATTTTTGCCGCACGGCGCGTACCAGCGAAGAGTACGGGCACATGCTCAAGACATATGACGTGCTGCCTGTGCCGAAAGAAGAAATGCAGCGCCAGGCGCTGGCCTTTTACTACATGCATAACCTCTACGACAAAGACGGTGAACGGGAGTTGCAAAAAGCCTTCGTGTCGTTTTGGCGCGCCTGCAATATCGGCGAGATAACAGAGGACGGAATAAAAGCCGCTTTCATCAACCTGGTCAGCCTCCCGGCGTTTTCCCGCTTTGTCATGGCGATGGAGAACGGGCAAGAAGATAATGCCCCACCCACAAACGAGAATTAAATGCTGCAAAGAAACTCCTCAGGTTTTGACGATGGCAAAAAACGGCTACGACTGGCATGGGCATTTCCTGTGATCAGCGGTGCGGCCTTGGCCGTGATTCTTACGCTCTATCTAGCACCGTCAAAATATTTCACTGCCGACCTGTTGGCGGCATTGCTCCTGATCGTTGTTCTTGGCATGCTCGGCTTTCTCCGCTCCGGCCTAGGGAATGGTTGCAAGCCGCTTGCGCCATTACTGGCCATGTTGATCTATGTGGCGATTCTCGCGTTCTCAAACGGGACGGAACAGGCAGCACAATCGTACATAAAGGAACTAGCGCTCGGATTCATCCCATTTTTATTGCTGTACGTGATATTTCGTAATCAGCCGCAAGTGAATATTGCGACACTGACGCTGGCCGTGTTTCTGACCCCCGGGATAGTCCACCTGGCCTTCATGTATCTGGACATCTTTATAGCGATCCAGAAAGGCGATATACCGTTCCTGTCATCGTCCAGACAAGGTTTGCTTGAATACATCAAGAATGCCCCTCGTGTAGGCCGCCGATATCTTTCCTGGGCACTCTTGCACTTGCTGTGTGCGGGTTGGTTGACGGCATGGCACTTCAGGAATACGGCGTTCAAGTATCTAGGCTGGGTACTGGCAGGCCTCAGCATACTTTCACTGGCGCTGCTGGACGCACGCGCTGCATACGCATCGATTGGAATCGGTGCACTGATCCTGATAGTGGCAATCGGTCCGAACAGATCATGGCAGAAACTTAAACCTTACCTGCCGAGGGGCCGGGGTCGGTTACTGCTGGTGTGCTTTTTAATCGCAGTCGCAGGATTGGGATATAGCGCCGGCAAGTCGCGCTGGGTAGCCATGAGCTACAGTCTTGAAGCCGCAGCTCACGACGTATTTGACTCCGATGTAGAGCTGTCCCAGCGCCCCTTCGTGAACGAAGCTTTCTGGACCGCGCCAATAGAAGATGTCGACAAATGTTATCTCGAAGGCCATTTCCGTTGCAAAGTTGATCAGTCTGCTTACCTTCGCTTGGCTTGGGTACTCACCGGGATGAAAAGCCTCGTTGCACATCCGTTTGGAATTGGATATTCCGACGCCTACCTTGGGCATTTGTGGGGCGTTGCGGGAGAGCCTGACAAGTTCCAGCGCGGCGATAGTTTTCTGGTCGAGCATGTGGTGTCATTTGGCGTGTTCAGCCTCCTGTTCTATGCTTTGCTGATATGGGGCGTTCTTCACTCAATGCGTCGTGCACTACAAGCAGGCTACGCATCGGTGCCCCTGATGACACTCTGCATGTTAATCGTCGTCTGTGCAGGAAGAGGTTTGGTGGATGTTTTCAGCGAAGGTTTATGGCGCTACTTCATGGCGCTCCTGGGCATGTACTACGGATTATTGCAATCCGCCCGTCCAGCCAACACTCAATGACCTATGAAACAAATCAATACACTGCTTGAAGGCAATTACCGATGCCATCCCGCATTCAATCTTGCCCTCCCAAGTTGGAACGCCCCGACAGAAAAGCTGGCTGCTTTCAATGACATCTATGCTGCCGCCCAGGAACTGGGTGTAACTCTCGACACCAGCAGCAGGCAGGACATACGGCAAGACCTGGAGCAGTTGCTCAGCGACATCTTTAGAACATTTGAAGCCCAAACTGACGACGCATATGAGACCCGTTTTCTGCTCGAGCTAAAGAATGCGTGCCTGCGTCTGATCGGCGAAGAACTGGTATGGTATGCAAGACAGCCACGCACGCGCTTCGTGAGCCTGAGCGATAAGCAAATAAGACAGGATGCAATCCGCTTGCAACAGAACCGGCACTACTTTGGCTGCCTGCCCGCACCTGCCGTGGCCGAAATGAGGAAGCTGGCAGAAAGTGCTCTGGCGCAGTGTCGCGCCAACGCGGCAGCCGGCCGGCTGCGACGCGAGGACCTGTCGATCAATGCCGGCCCCACCGTTCGCGCAATCAGGAACGTACTCAACCGGGAATTCAAGGCATTGGGCGTACTGGATGCGGTCAGCGCCTATACCGGATGCAAGATTCGCGTGACTGGCCTGGCGCTTGAATTGAGCGTGCCGCAGGCCACTTGGTGGAAGAACACCATCGCGAATCTCGAACGCCCTCCCCGAACGCTCTATGCCCACTTGGACGAAACGATCTCTTGCCCCAAAGCCATCGTCTACCTGTCCGACGTGACGGAACAGAACGGGCCAACCAGTTGTTATCCCGGAGCCTATGAGGCTATGCAGCTCAATCCCTTGCAGGAGATAATTGGCCGGATAGTAGGTACGGTCGGCTCCCAGAGTGACTCCCCGTTAAAAGAGTACTACGCCAAGCAATACCACCAGTCGGTCAACTCGGAGAACTTCCGCCGGCACTTCATGCGTCTGCCCGCCTGCCTACGTTTCAATTCGCACATGGGCTGGGATGTAATGCCGGACAGCGAGCTGGAAAGTACGCTGATGGCCGATGAGATCAAGATGACCGGTCCTGCAGGCACTTTCATCACCTTCGATGGCGCCCGCCTGCTGCACCGCGGAGGTTTGATGCAGGAAGGTGAACGCGTGGCGCTGCAAGTGATTTTTTCCAATTCGACATTCACGGAACGTGCCGTGAACAAGCTAAAAAGGATGTTGTAATGAGTTTGGGTTTAGCCTTGCGCCGTTTGGCCCCGCAATCACTGAAGCATTTCCTTCGCCAGAACACCCTGCCCCGACGCATTTCAAGGCAGCTCAGCCCCCACCTGCCGACGGTAGTCTGCGTGGATGTCGGCGCTTCGTACTATCCACATGCGAAGTGGCTCCAGTTCTTGAATGCCCCGAATACGCAATGGTTGGCGGTAGAGCCGAACGAGGCCAACATCGGCTACGTTAAGTCATGGATCTGGCCCAGCCAAGTATCGGCATGTACCACCGGCCTCAGCCGCGACGGCGGCATCCAGACCTTATATGTGACAAATGTGGACACTGGCTCCAGCCTGCTGCCACCAGAAATCACACCATCCATGCAGCATCGCATTATCGATCTGAATTACTTTTTCCCGGTAACGGAACGCAGGATCGAAACACTCACCCTGGCCCAAGCAATAGACGGGCTGTCGGCAAACGCGCCAGTTTTTGTCAAACTTGATACTCAGGGTACTGAGTTGTCCATCCTGCAGGGAGCGCAGCATTTGTTCGACAACCACCGCATTGTCGGCATTGAGATGGAGTCGACCATGTTGGCGCAACCGCTGATGAAGAATTCAGGAAAATTCTGGCAAGCCAGCGAATACCTTGAGGAGCAAGGTTTCGAGCTGCTGCATATCAAGCCGATCGCAGCGGTAGCGCGCTCCCCGAAAGGCCGACCTCACCGCAATACCTTTGTGAACGAGTGTGATGCCGTCTTTGCCCTGCGCCGGGACGTGGCCGCCGGACTCCCGGTGGAGTTTCGCACCAGCCTGCTGGCGTTCTACCTGACCAATCTGTTCTACGAGGAAGCCATGTCATTCCTGGAGCACGATAATAACGTTGCTGCTTTCCTGGGGACACAAGGATGCAATGTGAACGCGTTGCTCGCCATCCTGAGAACAGCAATCTGATGACAAACGCATTGGCTTCGATCTCGTCGCTCGTAGGACAGATCGTCCGTTATACCGGCTTTGTCGCGCGTAGCTTCCGCGCGTTCTATGCGGTGGTGGCATTGACCGCCATAGTGTTGGTGCTGGAGTACCTCGCAACAAGCTTGATGATTCCCATGGCGCCTGGACAAACCGCGACCAATTCGCAGGTGATTCAGATATGGAGCCGGGTTGCAACTGATCTGGCCTTGGAGGCGACGTCAAGGACATGGCTATGGCTGTTTTTCATCGTGATGATGGCCCGGTTGTTGCTGGGTTATGTGCTTGCAGTATTGACCACCTGGCTAGGCAAACGCGTGCATCAGATGCTGAGCGGTCAGGTCTTTAGGCACATCCTCCTGGCCGAACCCATGGGGCGGGTATATACGCGCTCGGTAGGGCACTACATCACCATGGCAGGCGACGATACCTTCAGAAGCGGCACCATCGTAAGCAGTCTGCTTCAGACGGCCGTTGGACTCCTCACTGCGTTGGTCGGGATGATGGTGCTGTACCAGTTTTCTTCCCAGGTTTTTGTTGGCGTGGTGCTGTTCCTGTTCGCCAGTCTGGCCTTCATTGGAATCTTGCTGCGCCGGGTAATACGCGTAAACAATCGTAGTGTCAATCTGTCACGAGAACTCGGCACCACCTTCGTGGAAGCGCTCAATAGCTTGCGCTCGATCCGATCGCTGCATAGTGAACGGTTCGTGATGGCGACCTACGCCGAGCAGATTCACCGATACATTCGCATGCTGGTCGAAATGGATGCCATCAAAAGCGGCGTCAAGGCATTTCCCGCAATTGTGCTGCTGATCCTCGCGGCCATCCTACTGCGCCCAGGTGCTGCCGTGGCAATGTCAGACGCCACACTGTTCGCCGGCACGATCATCATTATCCGAGTGTTCGCATCGCTGGGACAAATGGTAACGGCGGGCTCCCAATTGCTGACCGACATGCGCTCCATCAAAGATATTGACGCGCTTGTCGCCGTCATTCAAGAAGCCGATGCGGCCACGCAAATCCCGGCTTCCACGCCGGTTCATACCATCGATCTGCAAGGAGTCTCGTTCGGCTACGGTGATCGCAAGCACGTACTGGACAACTTGAGCTTCCGCTTCGAATCTGGACGCACCTATGCAGTCGTTGGCCCGTCGGGAGCAGGCAAATCCACACTCGCCGACATTTTGTTGGGCCTGAGCCTGCCGGACAGAGGAACGGTGACTATCAACGAAGGCCATTCCACCCTGTCGTCGGCTCGTGCGCGCTTCATGTTGGTAGAGCAGCAACCCAAAATCTTCTCAACCAGCATCAAGGAAAACTTGCTGCTGGGCATGCGCGCCGACGAGGCTACGCTATACCTTGCTCTGGAAACCGTGAACCTCGACGGCATGGTAAGAGAACTCGCACAAGGTCTTGAAACAAGGCTAACTTATTTGGGTGAAAACTTCTCCGGCGGTCAACGCCAGCGCTTGGGCATTGCTCGCGCCCTTGTCCGCCAGCCTGACGTCCTGATTCTTGACGAGGCGACCAGCGCGCTCGACCCCTCTACGCGCGTCGACGTGGTGGCCAAGCTGCGCGCACGCATGCGCGACGGTATCATCATTTTCATCACCCATGATCCAGAGATTGCCGCACTCGCCGATGAAGTGCTGCCGATCGGTGAGCCACTGGCTGCGATGGCCACATCAACAAGCCGTACGAACTGACCTATGCGCATCACCCTGCTTGATACCTACTATCCCCGGTTTCTGGCGGCCCACTATGCGGCCCACCCGGAACTGGCTGACCAGCCCTTTTCAGACCAGCGGCAGAGCGTTCTCGATCAGGTGTTCGGCACTTCTGATTTCTACTCGCGCCACCTGCAGGCCATGGGCCACGATGCCCAAGACCTGGTCGTCAACTGCCTTTCCCTCCAAAAAACGTGGGCAAAGGCTCATGACATCAGGTACAGCGCACTGGCATTGAAGTTGCCCCAGCGGCTGTTGCGGCTTCCACTGATCGGCCCCTGGCTCTCCGCGCTGCCCGGCCTGGTCGAGATTGCGATGGCACAGATCAAGGCCATACGCCCCGAGATCCTGTACTGCCAGGATCTCTGGTTCCTTCCTCCACAGCAGTTGGCCGAGCTACGCCCCTTTGTAAAATTGATCGTCGGTCAAATTGCCAGTCCCTTGCCGCCCAAGGCGTATCTGGATGGATATGACCTGATCCTGACATCATTTCCCCATTTGGTGCCTCGGCTGCGGGCCATGAGAATAGCGTCCGAGTATTTCCGAATCGGCTTTGACACACGCGTGCTGGAACTGCTGGGCGAGACGGAGCAAGATATACCGGCGAGTTTCGTGGGGGGGATCAGTCGCCACCATGGAAAAGCCTTGCCCATGCTGGAATACCTCGCCCAGAACACTCCGATCGAGTTTTTCGGCTATGGTGCCGACAGCTTGGCCCGTTCGTCGCCAGTCGCAGCCCGCCATCGCGGAGAAGTATGGGGCATGGGAATGTACCGGGCCTTGGCGCGTAGCCGCGTCACCTTGAACCGGCACATCAACGTTGCCGAAAACAATGCAAACAACATGCGCCTGTACGAAGCGACAGGCGTAGGAACTCTGCTGATCACCGATCGCAAGGACAACCTGGGCGAACTATTTGAGGTCGGCAAGGAAGTAGTCGCGTATTCCACGCCGGCGGAGGCTGCAGAACTGATTCGCTACTACATCGACCATCCCGATGAGGCAAGGGAAATCGCCCGCGCCGGTCAGGCCCGTACTCTGCGCGAGCACACTTACCAACGGCGCATGGAAGAGCTGGTTCCAGTGCTGGAGCAGTATCTGGCAAAGGGACGCCAATGAAAAGGCAGATACGTCAGTTGATCAACCGCTTTCCCAGACTAAAAAAATTGCTTAAGCAAGCTATGCAATTCCTGCTGCCCGGACAAGGTGTCTCGACCCATTACATGGAGGTGACACAAGCAGAAGCGGGCAGCGAATCGGTCCGGCTGCGTGCGGCCTGGAAAGATGACGAGTTGCCCGTACGGCAGCGCGAACTGGTGGACAAGCAGTTGGCCGCCTATCGCCGAGGCGAGGCGGTGGATGTGTTTGACGTTCTGGTGAAAAGCCTGCGAGAGTTGCAGGGCGGCACGGGAGCAATGCGCGTACTGGAAATAGGATGCTCTAGCGGCTACTATTCTGAGGTCTTCAGAATTGCAGGGCTGGATGTGATCTATACCGGGTGCGACTATTCAGACGCCTTCATTGCCATGGCCATGCAGCGCCATCCCGGGTTGCAATTCGATGTGCAGGATGCCACGGCACTCAAATATGCTGACAACGCCTATGATGTCGTCATCTCCGGCTGCTGCCTGCTGCATATCCCCGAGTACCAGGCCGCCGTCGCCGAGACGGCCCGGATTGCCAGCCAGTACGCAATCTTTCACCGCACACCCGTGGTGCTCGGACAACAGAACAAGTACTACCGGAAGCAAGCCTACGGTGTGGAGGCGATCGAAATCCACTTTAACGAGCCGCACTTCCTTCAACTGCTGGCCGATAGCGGGCTGGAACTGCTGTCCACCCATACGCTGGATGAAACCGTAAGTCAGGGAGTGGGCAACGCTACCAGAACTTATGTGTGTCGCAGAAAGGCCGCCTGAGCATGCGTTATTTTTGTACCCTGTTCGACTCCAACTACCTGATCAAAGGGTTGGCTATGCTGCGCTCGCTCCGAGCGCATTGCGATGATGCTGTCGTGTATGTTTTGTGTATGGACACTCAAACACGAGAGTTACTTGAAAAGTTGCAGTTGCCCCATATCCGCTGCATCTCCCTCACCGAAATAGAAACGCCGGACCTGCTGGAAGTCAAACCTGACCGCAGCGTCGCCGAATACTGCTGGACATTGTCACCTTGCTTGCCTTGGTATGTTCTTCAGCACTATCCTGAGGTGGACACCATCACCTATCTGGACGCCGACCTTTATTTCTACTCATCGTTGCAACCGGTGTTCGATGAAATTGGCGACGCCTCGGTAGCCATCATTGAACATCGCTTTCCTCAACAATTCAAGCACATGGAAGTGCGAGGCCGATTCTGTGTGGAATGGGTGGGCTTCCGTCGTGATGAAGAAGGCATGGCTTGCCTCAAGCACTGGCGCGACCAGTGCATTGAATGGTGCTTCTATCGCCTTGAAGAGAACCGGATGGGCGATCAGAAATACTTGGACGCATGGCCCCGCGACTTCAATTCGGTGCATATCATCCAGCATCTCGGCGCAGGAGTGGCGCCATGGAATTTCGGTCAGTATCGTTTTGAACAACGGGAAGACAGCGTACAGACCGTAGATGGCCACCCCCTGGTTTTTTATCACTTCCATCAGTTCCAATTGTTATCCAACGGCCGATTCGATCGGATCTCCGCCGCATACAAGGTGCTGGGGAAAGAACCGGAAGCTGTTTATAAGCATTACGAAATTGCAATCTCCGCAGCCCTGCACGAGATTCGCGAATTGGTGCCCGACTTCCGAAATGGCCTGAAGCCAGTCACCAGAATTGGCGCCCAGCGTGTTGCTCAGGCGTTGTTACCCAGAATAGTCAAAGAATGGCTGAAAAAATTTGTGAATGCGGTGTGAAATGAATAAATTCGAGAAAAAAACCTTACTGATTACTGGTGGAACCGGCTCCTTTGGAGGAGCTGTTCTGCGCAGATTTCTAAATACCGAGATTGGTGAAATTCGCATTTTTAGCCGAGATGAAAAAAAGCAGGATGATTTGCGCAAGCGCTATGCAAATTCCAAGCTCAAATTCTACATTGGCGATGTGCGCGACCCTCGAAGCATGGCTGCAGCAATGCGAGGAGTGAACTACGTGTTCCATGCCGCGGCTCTCAAGCAGGTTCCTTCCTGTGAATTCCATCCTATGGAAGCAGTGCGAACAAATGTACTTGGAACAGAAAACGTGCTGACAGCGGCTATCGAAGCCAGAGTTCAGCGTGTAGTTTGCTTAAGTACAGATAAGGCCGTATACCCGATCAACGCCATGGGCATATCGAAGGCCATGATGGAAAAGGTAATGGTAGCCACCAGCCGCAATCTGGAGGGCACAGGCACCGTTATCTGTGGTACACGCTATGGCAACGTCATGGCATCGCGTGGTTCTGTTATCCCTCTCTTTGTAGATCAGGTACGCGCTGGCAAGGCAATTACCATCACCGACCCCAACATGACGCGTTTCATGATGACGCTGGATGATGCTGTGGATCTGGTTCTCTATGCGTTCGACAATGGAAAAAACGGGGACATATTCGTACAGAAAGCGCCTGCTGCGACGGTTCAGATTTTGACACGAGCGATCCTGGAATTGATGGGCAAGCAAAACCATCCGGTGAATGAAATTGGCACCCGTCACGGCGAAAAACTTTATGAAGCCTTACTCGGACGAGAAGAAATGGCATGCGCCGAAGACTTGGGCGCCTACTACCGAGTGCCGCCTGATGGGCGTGACTTGAACTATGCAAAGTTTGTCGAGCAGGGCGAACGCAATTTGACGCAACACACGCATGGAGAAGACTACAACTCGCACAACACCACCCGTCTTGATGTGGAGGGCATGAAGGCACTCCTGCTCAAACTGGACTTCATGCAACGCATTGTTCGCGGAGAAGTTGCTGTAGCGGAGGACTAACCAATGAAGGTGCTTATTACCGGCGCCAATGGCTTCATTGGCCGTAACCTGCAGTTGCATCTGCGGGAGCGCAAGGATGTGCAAGTAGTATGCTACATCCGCAACCAGCAAGGAAATCAACTGACCGAACTGCTGGAGAACGTGGACTTCGTCTTTCATCTCGCAGGAGTCAACCGGCCGCAGGATCCGAACGAATTCACAACCGGGAACTTCGATTTCACGCGCGATTTATGCCAGACCGTTGCCAGCGTAGCCCGCTTCGCTGCCAAACGAATTCCGATTTTGTACGCATCCTCGTCGCAAGCGGCGTTGGAAAATGCCTACGGAAAGAGCAAACGCGCAGCTGAAGAAGCACTCTCCGCAACCGGGCAGGATCCTTTGGTACCAGTGCATGTATTTCGCCTGCCAAATGTATTTGGCAAATGGTGCCGGCCTAACTACAATTCTGTTGTGGCCACTTTCTGCCACAATATCGCCCATAATCTACCGATCCAGATCAATGATCCGCATGCTCCCCTGACACTGGTCTACATTGACGATGTGGTCCAGCGATTTGTTCAGATCATGGACGGGGCGGCAAGACTGACTGATACCGATGGCTTTGAGATTGTGCAGCCTCAGTACATGACGACGGTTGGCGAACTGGCCCGGCAACTTCAAGCCTTTCGCTACAGCAGGAACTCCCTTGTGACTGAACCTGTGGGCAACGGCTTGATACGCGCACTTTATGCGACCTATGTCAGTTACTTGCCAGTAGAAGAATTCTCATACAACGTCCCCCAGTATGCAGACCAGCGCGGCGTGTTTGTGGAAATGCTAAAGACGCCGGATTGCGGCCAGTTCTCCTTTTTTACTGCCCGCCCAGGAGTGACGCGTGGCGGACATTACCACCACAGCAAGACAGAAAAATTCTTGGTAATTAAAGGCCAGGCGATATTCCGTTTTCGCCATATGCAAACGGGAGAGACTCACGATTTGCAAACTTCCGGCGAAACGCCAAAGATTGTCGAGACTGTGCCAGGCTGGACACACGACATCACAAACAACGGGGCGGAGGAGTTAATCGTCATGCTATGGGCCAACGAAATCTTTGACCGCGCTCGGCCGGATACTTACGACTGCCCAGTTTAACTCTATTGAAAATATCAGATATGTCGCTAAAAAAACTCAGGGTAATGTCGGTAGTAGGAACGCGTCCAGAGATCATCCGCCTGTCGCGCGTACTGGCTCGCCTTGAGGAACATTGCGAGCACATTCTAGTGCACACCGGACAGAACTACGACTACGAACTAAATCAAGTCTTTTTCGACGACCTAGGCATCCGCAAGCCGGATTACTTTCTCGATAGTGCCACCAACTCGGCAAGTGCTGCAAATACCATAGGCAATCTGATCTCGTCTGTTGATCAGGTTTTAGCAGAGGTCAAACCGGATGCCATGCTGGTGCTGGGCGACACGAACAGCTGCCTGTCGGTAATTCCCGCCAAACGCAGAAAGGTGCCAATCTTCCACATGGAAGCCGGGAACCGCTGTTTTGACCAACGCGTCCCCGAAGAAACCAACCGCCGCATCGTCGACCACACGGCCGACATCAACCTGACATATAGCACTATTGCACGCGACTATCTTTTGCGCGAAGGGTTACCACCTGACCAAGTCATCAAAACGGGGAGTCCAATGTACGAAGTATTGCATCATTACCTCCCCCAGATCAAAGCGTCTGATGCATTGGACCGTCTTGGCTTGCAGCAAGGACAATACTTTGTCGTCAGCGCCCATCGCGAAGAAAATATCGAATCGGATAAATCCTTCACCAAATTGATAGGAGTGCTCAATGCCGTCGCCGAAGACCATGACTTGCCGGTAGTTGTGAGCACCCACCCTCGCACGCAAAAGCGAATAGATGCCACGGGCGCCAAGTTTCATCCTCAAGTACGCATGATGAAACCCTTGGGGTTTCATGATTATGTGAACTTGCAGATGCAGGCAAAGGCTGTATTGTCCGACAGCGGCACCATCAATGAAGAATCGTCCATCCTCAATTTCCCGGCGCTCAATCTGCGTGAAGCACATGAGCGCCCCGAAGGCATGGAAGAAGCTGCCGTGATGATGGTGGGATTGGAAATAGAGCGGGTTCGCCAAACGTTAGCTATTTTGCAGACCCAGTCTCGCGGTGCAGACCGCAGCTTGCGCTTGGTAGCTGACTACAGTATGCCCAACGTCAGCCATAAAGTTGTCCGGATCATCCACAGCTACGTCGATTACATCAATCGCGTAGTGTGGAAGAAGTACTGAGGAAGACTTGCGTATTCTCGTTGTCAGCCAATACTTTTGGCCAGAAAATTTCCGAATCAACGACCTTGTCAAAGAATGGGCACAGCGCGGGCACGAGGTCACTGTACTGACCGGCATACCTAATTACCCTGCGGGCACTGTATTCGCGGCGTATCGTCAGCAGCCAGAGGCTTTTGCTCGTTACGAAGGAGCTCGGGTGGTACGGGTTCCCATGCTGCCACGCGGTTCCGGTACCATCCGCCTGGCCCTGAATTACCTGAGTTTCTTGGTGGGCGGAATAATTTGGGGGCCGTGGTATCTGCGCGGTATTGAGGCTGACGTCATTTTTGTGTTCGAGCCGTCGCCTGTCACCGTCGGTTTACCCGCAGTTTGGCTAGGCAAGATTAAGAAGACTCCCGTTGTGTTCTGGGTGCTTGACCTTTGGCCGGAAACTTTAGCAGCCGTCGGTGTAGTTCGGTCGCCCCACGTGTTGAACTGGGTGGGCCGCATGGTGAGCTTCATATACAACCGCTGTACCTTGGTACTGGGCCAATCGCGAAGTTTTTTGGGCAGCATTGCCAACTACTGTAACGACAAGCGCAAGATTCGCTACTTTCCCAGCTGGGCGGAAAATGTGTTCATGGATGAAAATGCGATGCCCGCACCAGAGCTCACCAGGCTAGACGAAGGGTTTACCGTGCTATTTGCCGGGAACATCGGCGAAGCGCAGGATATGCCAGCGGTGCTTGATGCCGTGCAATTGATTGACGATTCCGCTATCCGCTGGGTCATCGTAGGCGATGGACGAAAGTCGAAATGGCTGCAGGCAGAAGTTGATAAGCGAGGCTTGCACGATAGGGTGTTGCTGCCCGGTCGTTTCCCGGTAGAGCGAATGCCTTCTTTTTACGCTCATGCTGACGCATTGCTGGTGTCACTGAAACGCGATCCCGTATTCAGCATGACCATACCTGGCAAAGTGCAATCGTATCTCATGGCCGGGATTCCATTACTAGGTATGCTGGACGGCGAGGGAGCCGCTGTCATACGCGACGCCAACGCCGGCCTGGCTTGCGATGCGGGCGATAGCGCCAGTTTGGCCAAAGCGGTTTTGGCGCTGGCCGCCATGTCACCAGAAGAGCGGCGGCAGTTGGGCGTTAATGGACGTCTGTATGCCCAAAAAGAGTTTGGGCGTGACCAACTGATGGACCGGCTAGAAGCATTGTTAGACGAGGCGATGACGATCAGCAAAGCTGAAAACGCGAAAAAAGCTCAAATATGATTTTGGTGACGAGAGTCACCGGTTTTGCAGGCAATACTTTAGCCAAACGCCTTACTGCTGATAAATCTATTGGTCTTGGCGCAACAGCAAAGTACTTGGCCCGAATTCGCCAGTTGGCGCCAGGCCCATATAGGCGGGTGATCTATTGTCCACATCGGCACTTGCACGGATCGCAGCAACTGGGCATTCTAAAACACAGCAACCGCTCAACTGGAACCCATCAGATTCAGTTGAAGAAAGCTTGCATCGTACGGCAGAGAGGTTTCGTCAATGAAGCGCTTATTTGACCTGACTTTGGCCTTGGCAGCCACAGCGCTTCTGGCGCTTCCCATTCTAATCGCGGCTCTAGCTGTCTGGCTCACTTCGCAAGGAGCAATATTCTATTGGAGCGAACGGGTGGGACGCAACAACGTTATTTTCAAAATGCCAAAGTTCCGTAGCATGCTGATCGACACGCCTACAGTGGCTACTCATTTGCTGGAAAACCCCAAC
This sequence comes from Herbaspirillum sp. SJZ106, assembly GCF_006715495.1. Lineage (GTDB taxonomy): Bacteria > Pseudomonadota > Gammaproteobacteria > Burkholderiales > Burkholderiaceae_D > Herbaspirillum. The sequence goes on along the minus strand of NZ_VFNI01000003.1, from coordinate 371,478 downwards.
CAACACCTGACTCCCATTGGCTCGTTTCTGCGCAAATCCAGCATAGATGAACTGCCGCAGTTGTGGAGCATCCTCAAGGGAGACATGAGCTTTGTGGGACCCCGTCCCGCATTGTTCAATCAATACGATCTGATCTCTTTGCGAACACAACAAGGGGTTCATGAACTGGTGCCTGGTCTAACTGGTTGGGCGCAAATAAATGGGCGCGATGAATTACCCATTCCTCAAAAGGTGGAATTGGATGTGGAGTATCTGAAGCGGTGCTCTTTGTTGTTTGACCTGAAAATAATGTGGATAACGACATTGAGGGTTCTAGCTAGAGACGGAGTGTTACATTGAAGAGAAACACGGAGCATCTTGAAGACTCCGAATTCAAGGAGCTGCACTCCATGAATAAACCACTGTTTAAACTGGCAATTCCGATCCTGGCCTTGCCGAGAACAGCGAAGCGTTTGATTGTATTGTCAGTCGATTTTGGGCTTTGCATCCTCACCGTCTGGCTTGCTCACTACTTGCGGCTAGGGGAATTCTCCCCCCTTTCAGGAAATACGTTGTGGACTGCAGCGGTATCCATAGGACTCGCTCTGCCCATCTTCATGGCCTCAGGCCTGTACCGCGCCATTTTCCGCTACAGCGGCTGGCCAGCATTACTAGCGGTAGCTCGTGCCGTGAGCATTTACGGCTTGCTGTTTGCCTCCATCTTCACCGCCATTGGCATGGCCGGTGTGCCTCGGACCATCGGCCTCATCCAACCTATCCTGTTGCTATTGTTCGTTGGCGCGTCGCGGGCGTTGGCCCGTGTCTGGCTGAGTGACCAGTACCTGAACATTTTGAAACGCGCCAGCCGTCCCAAGGTGCTTATTTATGGCGCAGGAAGCACCGGACGTCAATTAGTCGCCGCTACGGCCAACAGCCACGAGATGCAAGTCATCGGCTTTCTGGACGACGATGATCGACTGCACGGCCATATACTGAATGGCCACCCCATTTATAACCCCGCCGATCTGGCCAATCTTGCTGCAACACTGGCTGTCAGCGACGTGTTGCTGGCTATGCCGAACCTGAACCGCAAGCGCCGCAATGAAATTTTAGCCATGATCCGAACCGCTCGCGTGGCAGTGCGCACACTCCCCAGCGTGGCTGATTTAGCTCAAGGCAAGGTTAGTATTTCCGACCTGCGTGAACTGGACATTGATGACCTGCTGGGCCGTGAACCTGTCATGCCCAATCACATCTTGCTGGCGATGAATGTGCACAACAAGGTTGTAATGGTAACGGGTGCTGGAGGCTCAGTCGGCGGCGAACTCTGTCGCCAAATTCTTTCCCTTACTCCGAGCAAACTGCTGTTAATCGAACAGAGTGAGTTCGCTCTTTACGGCATCCATCGGGAGCTTGAGACAAGGCTTGTCGGCAATGTCGTTCTGGTGCCCTTACTAGCCTCCGTGCAAGACGAAGAGCGCATGCGCGAGATCATGTCGACATGGCATCCGGACACCGTCTACCACGCCGCCGCTTACAAGCATGTGCCACTAGTTGAACACAACCCCGCCGAAGGCATCAAAAACAACGTGCTGGGCACACTGCGCGCAGCCCAAGCGGCCGCCGAGAACGGCGTGTCCAACTTCGTTCTGATCAGCACTGACAAGGCGGTCCGTCCGACCAATATTATGGGAGCCAGCAAGCGGCTAGCGGAAATGGTGCTGCAGGCGCTTGCCGCGACTGCCCCAGGCACTAAATTCAGCATGGTGAGATTCGGCAATGTGCTCGGCCCATCGGGTTCGGTAGTGCCAAAGTTTCGACAGCAAATCCGTGATGGAGGCCCGATCACGCTGCCCCATCCGGAGATCACGCGCTACTTCATGACAATCCCTGAAGCCTCTCAATTGGTGATCCAAGCCGGCGCTATGGCCAAGGGTGGCGATGTATTCATCCTCGATATGGGCCAGTCGGTCAAAATCATGGATTTAGCCCGGCGGATGATCGAACTCTCGGGCCTGACACTGAAAGATGGGCAAAATCCCGATGGAGACATCGAAATCAAACTGACAGGACTGCGACCCGGCGAAAAGCTTTACAAAGAATTGCTAATCGGCGACGACCCCAAGCCGACCTCCCATCCGCAGCTCATGAAAGCCAACGAGGCGTTCATCCCTTGGGTAGAACTGGAGGACAAGTTGAAAGCGCTGGAAATTGCTCTCAATGTCAATGACGTCGGCGTAATCCGGCTGATGATGAAAGAGCTGGTGATTGGTTATACATCCAGCGACGAGATCGTTGATTGGGTGTACTTGGAGCAGGAAGCAGAGGCCCAGACACTGGAGTTGGGAATGTGAGGAAAGCTCACTAACAAACATACTTATTTGATCATCTCTACGCCTCAAACCAGTGAACAATCAGAGCCCACGATTCGGTCATGTGCCGTGGATTCCAGCGCGTCGTTCGGATAATGAGGTCAGCAGATCTATCGTGCGCGAGGTAGCGCCCTGCTGCTCATGCGCAAAATCCTGAGCGGCAATACCCAGTCCTATCCTGGCCGCACCATCGGCCTGCAGACGCTCCCAAACCTGAATCAGCTCTTGTGCATCAGCCACACGTATGGCAACACCCTTCTCGATGGCGCTATTGGTGATTGTCTGGAAATTAAAGGTATGCGGCCCGATCAGTACCGGTTTCCCGAGCGCAAACGCCTCAATCAGATTCTGCCCGCCTAAGGGCAACAAACTACCGCCGATAAAGGCTGCGTCGCAGGCCGCGTAGTAGGCGAACATCTCTCCCATCGAATCGCCCAGCATCACGTCAACCCCCTCGACGCGAAAATCCTCCCGCAACTCCGACCTGCGTCCAAACGATAAGCCATGTGCGCATATCATCTCCGCCACTTCGTCGAAGCGCTGCGGATGGCGCGGTACGATCACCGTCAGCCACTCCACCTGGCCCTGCTTGGCTAGCGCGTCAAGGATCAATTTTTCCTCCCCCTCGCGCGTGCTGACGCACAAGAGCACCTTGCGCGCACCAATCTCGCGCTTCCAGGCCAAACCACGCTCTACCATATCGTCCGGCGGCTTCACGTCAAACTTCAGGCTCCCGGTTACCTCCACATGACGCGCACCAAACTCACGCAGGCGCGCTGCGTCAGCCTCCGACTGCGCGCCGACCATATCAATGGCCTCGGCAGCCGGCCGCAGCAAAGAAGCAAAACGCTTGCCACGGCGCAGGGACCGTTCCGACAGGCGCGCATTGGCTAGCAAGACCGGAACGCCGTATCGCTTGCACTGCGCCACCAGGTTGGGCCAAACCTCGGTTTCCATCAACACGCATACATCAGGCTTAAAGTGGCGCAGGAAACGCGCGCACATCCAGCCGGTGTCGTAAGGCAGGAAGCTTTGCACCACGTGCGCGCCATGCTTGCCGAACAGCTGCGCGCCGGTCGCGCGGCCGGTGGCGGTCATGCAGGTGAGGAGAATGGCGTGCTGCGGATAGTCGCGCAGCAGGGCGTCGATCAGCGGCTCGGCCGCGCGCGTCTCGCCCACCGACACGGCGTGAACCCAGATGAAGCGAGGCGCCGGCTCGCTCAGGCGCGGATAGAAACCCAGGCGCTCGCCGACATGCTGCCGGTAACCGGGTTCCTTGCGCCCGCGCCGCCACAGGCGTAGCAGCACCAGCGGCATGGCGAACCACCATAATGCGGAGTAAAGCAGGCGCATGCGTCAGACCAGCGGGTGGCCGACCAGGCGCGTCAGGATCGCCAGCGGACTGGATTGCGGATCGTATTGTTTTTCCGGCGGCAAGTGCAGTGTCTGCTCCAGCATGTACTGGCCGGACATGACCGCGTGCGAGGCCTGGTCGGAGAAACACACCCACACCGAACCGGCGGCAAAGGGCATGGTGACCTGCTCGGCATCTTGCTGGTATTGCATGTCGCCCTTCATGCCGTCATGCAGTTGCAGCATCAGGTGATCGTATTCGCTGCGAAAGGACTTGGTGATGTGCAGCGCCTTGAGCAGGCTGGCCTGCCAGCGCACATAAGGCTTGGCGCGCGGCAGGAAGCGCCGCGCCACGGTTTCGAAAGGCTCGCCTACACGCCACACGCGCGGCGCGCCATCCGGGTTGACGTTGGTAAATACACGCAAGATGCGCTCGCCGTAATTGGGGCGCGACGGAAAGGCGTCGACGTGCATGCGGCGGTCGTCGGCGCGCCAGGACTGGCTGCGCGTCTCCACCTGCATCGGGCGGTAGCTGGTGGGCGCCACGCGCAAGGCCTCGCGGTACTTGGGCAAGAGCGTATGCACCAGCGACAGGGCCTGTTCACGGAAGCGCCCGACCATCGCCGCCAGCGCCAGTTGCTGCTCGGCGTCGCCAGCCGCGCCCTTGAGGTGCCCGCGCGCATCCAGGCTGATGTTGCGGGCCTTGGGATCGCGCACGGCAGGAGTGAGCAGATCGAGTTCGGACGCCAGCAATTCGAAGGCCAGGTGCGGGAAATACAGTATCTTGCCGGCTTCGAGCGCGGCGATCCATTGGTCGTTGGGGGTGTCGACTTGCCACTTGGCCAAGTCGATCTCGATGATTTGCGATTCCATCCCGACATTATGCCCGCAAGCATCTCCGCCGTGTATCCGTCCGGCCGTGTAAAAAGCAGTGAAAACGCCCGCCACAGGCGGACAGGCTGGCCAAGACGGCGGTTTGAAGCGGGACTTTGACGTGCCTCAACGCATGCGCGCGATGCACTTTCCAGTTACCGGGAAAGCAATTTTTCCACGGCGTCGAGCACCGCTTCACCCCTTGGCGGGGTACCGGTCTCGCCCAGGTTGATGATATTGGACGACCAGTTGCCCTCGGTCTTCCAGCGCGGCGAGTCGCAATAAAGCTCGACGGTCGGCTTGCAATAGGCGGCAGCGATATGGGTCAGGCCGGTGTCCAGGCCGACCACCAGGCGCGCCTGCTGCACCAGGCTGGCCGCTTCCATCAGCGGCAGCGCCGGCAGTACCTGGGCGCCGGGAATCTGCGCGGCAAGCACCTGGGCGGCTTGCTGCTCTTTCTTGCTGCCCCAGGGCAGCAGCACCGGCAAGCCGCGCGCGGCCAAGGCCTGCCCCAGCTTGACCCACTCGGCCTGCGGCCACTGCTTGGCCGCGCGCGCGGTGCCGTGGAAGAACACCGCGTACGGCTGCTCCGGCATCCAGGGGAAACGCTGCTGAATGGGGGCTTGCAGCGCGAAGTCGGCGGCATCGTCCAGCGTATAGCCGAGCGCATCCGCCGCCACCAGGCGCGCCCGCATTACCGCATGCGTATGCAGTCCAACCTTGATGCTTTGATCATGAAAGATGCGCGAGATAGGCTCATAACCGGAACCCTCGGTGGCATTGGCCAGCCCGACGCGCCTGCCGCCCGGCGCCAGGCGCGCCATGCGCATCACGACACTGGTCTTGAGCAGGCCCTGGGTATCGAACACAACGTCGTATTGGTCTGCGCGCAAGGCGTGCCAGAAGGCGGAAATCTCGACGCGCGTGGCCGCCGAGAACAGCGTCTTGCGCCAGCGCCGCAGCGCGATGGGAATGATATGGCGGACGTGGGGATTGAGGCGAACCAGGCTGGTATAGCCCTCTTCCACCACCCAGTCGATCTGGGCGCCGGGAAAATGGCGGCGGATGTCGGCCACCATCGGCATGTTATGGACGACGTCTCCCAGCGAGGAAACGCGTACGATCAGGATCTTCAAGGCTGGCCCACGGTTACGTTGTTCTGTGGGCCAGCATCTTACCTCATCAAAACGGCAATGCCACGTCCGGACGCGCGGCCAGGATCACCTTGCGGAACTCGCCCTGGATGCGTTCCAGCGCCTCCGGCGTCTCGGCCTCGAAGCGCAGCACCACCACCGGCGTGGTGTTGGACGAGCGCGCCAGGCCGAAACCATCGGCATATTCCACGCGCAGGCCGTCGATAGTGATGATGTCCTGCGCACCGTCGAACTTGGCCTCGCTTTGCAGCTTGCCGATCAGCGCGAAGTTCTCGCCTTCCTGCAACTTCAGCTGCAACTCGGGCGTGCTGACCGATTGCGGCAGCGAATTGAGCAACGCCGACGGATCGGCCTCGCGCGCCAACAACTCCAGCATGCGCACGCCGGCGTACAGGCCGTCGTCGAAACCGAACCAGCGATCCTTGAAGAAGATATGGCCGCTCATCTCGCCGCCCAGCGGGGCGCCGGTCTCGCGCAGCTTGGCCTTGACCAGCGAATGGCCGGTCTTCCACATCAACGGCTTGCCGCCGCGCGCCGAAATCCACGGCGCCAGATGGCGGGTGCACTTCACGTCGTACAGGATCTCCTTGCCCGGGTTGCGGGTCAGCACATCGGCGGCGAACAGCATCAGTTGGCGGTCGGGGTAAATGATCTGGCCATCCTTGGTCACCAGGCCCAGGCGGTCGCCATCGCCGTCGAAAGCCAGGCCCAGCTCGTTGTCGGTCTCCCGCAGGCAACGGATCAGGTCCTGCAGGTTTTCCGGATGAGCCGGATCGGGATGGTGGTTGGGGAAGGTGCCGTCGACTTCGCAGAACAGCTCGGTCACTTCGCAGCCCAACGCGCGGTAAATCTCGCCGGCGAAGGCCCCTGCCACGCCGTTGCCGCAATCCACCGCGATCTTCAGCGGACGCGCCAGCTTGACGTCGCTGATCATGCGCTTGATGTAGGCATCCTTGATGTCATGCGTCGAATAGGTGCCGGCGCCCTGCGGAAACTCGCCCTTGACGATGGCGTGGTACAGCGCCTGGATGGTCTCGCCATGGATCGCCTCGCCGGCCAGCACCATCTTGAAACCGTTGTAATCTGGCGGGTTGTGGCTGCCGGTGACCATGATGCCGGATTGAGTGTCAAGCACATTGGTGCCGAAGTAGACCATCGGTGTGGCGACCATGCCGAGGTCGATCACACTTGCTCCAACCGACTGCAAGCCCTTGGCCAGTTCACCCGCCAACTCGGGGCCGGAAAGGCGACCATCACGACCGATTACGACCTTTTTTTGCCCTTTTGCCAGTGCTGCCGTACCGAATGCCTGACCGATCTGGAAGGCAACATGGCCATTCAGGGTCTTACCGACGATGCCACGAATGTCATAGGCTTTGAAGATGGAAAAAGAAAGCTCGCTCATGAAATGATGTGATCGTAGCAACGCAAACGTTAAGCACCTATTTTTTCTTTTTCACGATCATCCAGCGCGGCGCCTTGAAGCGGACGATACGAGCATACAGCCACAAATAAACTGAGATAAAGACAAAAGAGCAGAACATCAATATCCATGTCTGCCTCCAGAACAACGTAGCAGGAACCACGGCCAATAGTGACAGCAACCAAAGATAAGGCGATGTCATCGAATTGCGCCGGGTTAGCGCCCTTGCATCTTCCCTTCCGACAGCCCATAGCACCATCCGCCGAAAAATCAGACTGTGCAAATGGATCCCATCCGGCATCCCGGGAGATTTTCCGCGAAGAAACAACCTCCGATAAGCAGAGAACAGCGTCTCGAACACCGGATAAATCAGCAATAACAAGGCATACCAAGAAGACACTTCGGGATTGCGCATGACGAGAAGAATAGACAATTCCGCCAAGACAAACCCAAGAAAATAAGCGCCACCATCACCTAAGAAGATCATCCCTGCCGGGAAGTTCCAAATAAAAAACCCGGCCGTTGCGCCCGCCACAATCAAAGCCATCACCAGCACGAATGTGTCATTGACTTGCAAGGCAACATAGCCGAGCGACATCAGCATACAGATCGTCACGGCTCCGGCAAGTCCATTGAATCCATCAATGATATTGACAGCATGGGCCACACCCGCGACTGCAACGATTGTGATCGGCAAAGAAATCCAAATTGATGTAATCACCAAATCCATATAGCCCAGGTGGATGTGGTTAATACGTGCATCGAGCAAGAAATATCCCATCAACGCTGCGATTAGGGTCAACCCCAGGCGACGTGTGGGACTGACCTTGCGTGTGAAATCTTCCAGCAAGCCCCCGAAAAACGCCACCGATGCGCACAACAGCAGATAAGCCGTGCCGATACTTAGTTGATTGGTACGGATGACCGAAACGGCAGCACTGACAATTACCGTAGCAAAGATGCACAAGCCTCCAATGCGCGGAACGGCATGCGAATGCACCTTTTGCACTCCATGCAGGTCGACATCCAGACCCGCTCCGTGAAAATGGGAATGCCTGATAACCAGCAATGTGAGCAAAGCGGAAATAACAAAACTGATGATGAAAGATGACATGGTTATCGTTAATGCCCTTGGCGAGCGCTTTCCCCTAGAAGATATCGCTATCGTCTGCAAAAAAGAGCGATTATATCCTTAGACTATCAGCCAACATGCAGGAATCCGGGCTATTTTGATCCGTCAGAGCTACTATTCTTGCGAACGACGCTCTTGGCCTCTTACCTGTTTTTTCTTGAAATTTTCCGATCAGTAAAATTACTTTACTTTTCCCATTCGAAAAATAACCTCAGGAAATTCAAGCAAAGTGTCAGACAAAGAGCGAAAAATCCCTAGGGTTACCCGGCTACAATAAGCGATATTGCATTTATTCCCCCACCATTTAACAAGATGACAAGATGTCGCTTACCCGTAGCCGTCTTTCTCTGTCATCGATAACAGGTCAACAGATACATACCCTCCATTGCCATAGCGACACTATGCCAACCTATGCCATCGGCGACCTCCAAGGATGTGCCAGCCAGTTCAGCAAACTACTGGCGACCATCGAGCAAGATATGCATCAGCAAGTTGTCTTCGCCGGCGACCTAATCAACCGCGGCCCCCAATCCCTGCAAACCCTGCGCACCGTCATGGCCATGGGCGATCGTGCCCAGGCCGTGCTGGGCAACCACGACCTGCACCTGCTGGCGGTGTCCCAAGGCATCCGCCCGCTGCACAAGGACGACACCCTGCACGACATCCTCGACGCGCCTGACCGCGAGGAATTGATCGACTGGCTACGTCACCGGCCGCTGGCGATCCATGAGCAGGGTCACCTGATCGTGCATGCCGGCGTGTTGCCGCAATGGAATCTCGAACAGGCCCTGGCCTTGGCCGGCGAAGTGGAGGCCATGCTGCAGAGCGACCAATGGGTGGACTTCCTCACGCACATGTACGGCAACCAGCCGGCGCGCTGGAGCGACGACCTGGCCGGCTACGACCGCCTGCGCTGCATCATCAATGCCTTCACGCGGGTGCGTTTCTGCCAGGCCGATGGCACGATGGATTTTTCAGTGAAGGAAGGGGCCGATTCGGCGCCGGAGGGGCTGGTGCCGTGGTTCGAGGTACCGGGCCGGCGCACCGAGGATGTGACCGTGGTGTTCGGTCACTGGTCGACGCTGGGGCTGATGCTGCGTCCCAACCTGATCGCGCTGGATACCGGCTGCGTCTGGGGCGGCAAGCTTACCGCGGTACGGCTTGAGGATCGGGCGCTGTTCCAGGTCCAATGTCCGCAGGCGCAGAAGCCGGGCTGAGATCTTCCACCGCATAGCCCAGGCCCGCGGCGATGGCGGCGTGCGAAACGCGCGCCAGGTCGCGCCGGTGCGCGCCTTCGGTCGGGATGATGGGGAGCTGCTTCAGCTCGGCCGTCATGCCGCGCGATTTCAGGATGGCCAGGATACTCTCCACGATGCTCATGTCGCCGATGAAGTCGGCGGCCGGGTGCAGCTTGCCTTTGCGATCCACGTAACGCAGCGCATACGGCTGCACCGGCGCCCTGGCGTCGATCGCCGCCTCGAACAGGTTGGCGTGGAACGGCAGCAGCGTGCCTTGCGGCGCCGTCGTGCCTTCCGGGAAGAAGGCCACGCGCTCGCCCTTTTCGATGCTTTCCACCAGTCCCTTGAAGATGCGGCGCACGTCGCTGGCCTTGCCGCGCGAGATGAAGATGGTGCCGGTCTTGGCGCACAGCCAGCCGATCAGCGGCCAGCCGCGGATATCCGACTTGGCCACGAAACGGCAAGGCTGCAGCGAATTGACCACGAAGATGTCCAGCCAGCTGACGTGGTTGGACACCAGCAGCGCACGCGGGATCGGCTGCGGGCTGTCGATCTTCACGGCGATGCCGCAGATGCGCAGCAGCTTGCGCGACCAGCGGCGGATGTGCGCCTCCTGCCCCTTGGCCGAGGTGAACGGGAACAGGATGGCGCAGATCGCCATGCCGAGGAACAAATGCGCAATCAGGCGCAGCAGACGGAAGACGAACATGAAGATCCTGGCTGGCGTGGCTTCGGCGGCTGTGGTTGGGATCAGCGCTCGAACGCGATATGGCCGGACACGATGGTGGCCTTGACCACGCCGGGCAGTTCATAGCCGAGGAAAGGCGTGTGCTTGCCCTGGCTGGCCAGCGCCGCGCCTTCCACCTTCCACATCGCATTGGGGTCGAACAGGCACAGGTCGGCCGGGCTGCCCAGCGCCAGGTTGCCGGCTTTCAGGCCAGCCACCTTGGCGGCGCGGTGGGTGACCTTGGCGATCGCCTTGGACAGCACATCCTTGCCCTGCCCGTCTGACTCCAGCGCCCATTTCAGCGACAGCGACAACAGCAGTTCCAAACCGGTGGCGCCGGGCGAGGCTTCGCCGAAAGGCAATAGCTTCTCGTCGTCGTCGACCGGGGTATGGTCGGAGCAGACCGCGTCGATGGTGCCGTCCAGCAGCGCCGTGCGGATCGCCTCGCGGTCGCGCTGCGAGCGCAGCGGCGGGGTCAGGCGGGCGTTGGAATCGAAGAAACCGATGTCCAGGTCGCACAGGTGGATGTGATGCACGCCGACGTCGCAGGTAACCGGCAGGCCTTCGCTCTTGGCCTGGCGCACCAGCTCCAGGCCGGCGGCGGACGACATGCGGCACAGGTGCACGCGCGCGCCGGTGGCGCGCATGAGCTCGAACAACGTGTACAGCGCGATGGTTTCCGACATCACCGGCACGCCGGACAGGCCCAGGCGCGACGCCGCCGGGCCGCTGTGGGCGATGCCGGAGCGCCCCAGGTGCGGGTCTTGCGGACGCAGCCAGACGGTGTAGTTGAAGGTCTTGGCGTATTGCAGCGCGCTCATCAGCACGGTGGTGTCGGTGATCGGCTCTTCGGCTTGCGAGAAGCCGATGCAGCCGGCTTCGGTCAGCTCGGCCATTTCGGTCAATGCCTGGCCCTTGAGGCCGGCGGTCAGCGCGCCCAGCGGGTAGACGTGCGCCTGGTTGAGCGACTTGGCGCGATGTTTCAGCATCTCCACCAGGCCCGGCTCGTCCAGCACCGGATCGGTATCCGGCGGGCACACCAGGCTGGTCACGCCGCCCTGCATCGCGGCTTGCATTTCGGATTCCAGCGTGGCCTTGTATTCGTAGCCCGGCTCGCGCAGGCGCGCCGAGAGGTCGACCAAGCCGGGCGCGACCACCAGGCCGGTGGCGTCGAGCGTCTTGTTGGCGGTGAAGTCGGCAGGCGCCTGGCCGATGCCGACGATCTTGCCGGCCGCCACATACACATCCTGTTGCGCATCGATGCCGTTGGCCGGGTCGATCAGCCGGCCGTTCTTGATATGCAGTTTCATCAGTTCAGTATTTTCTTAACGAGGTCGTCCAAAACGTCGCTGTTATTTCGCTTGTGTTGCTGTTTCCGGCAATTCAATTACCCGCCACGATGCTCATCACCGCCATGCGCACCGCGATGCCGAAGGTCACCTGCGGCAGAATCACCGCCTGGGCGCCGTCGGCCACGGCCGAATCGATTTCCACGCCGCGGTTCATCGGGCCCGGGTGCATCACGATCGCGTCCGGCTTGGCCAGCGCCAGGCGCTCGGGCGTGAGGCCGTAGCTCTTGAAGAACTCCTGCGCCGAGGGCAGCAGGGCGCCGCTCATGCGCTCGTTCTGCAGGCGCAGCATGATGATGACGTCGACGTCCTTCAGGCCTTCTTCCATGTTGTGGAACACGCGCACGCCCATCTGCTCCAGGCCGCCGGGCAGCAAGGTGCGCGGGCCGATGGCGCGCACTTCGGGCACGCCCAGCGTGGTCAGCGCGTGGATGTCGGAGCGCGCCACGCGGCTGTGCAGGATGTCGCCCACGATCGCCACGCGCAAGTTGGTGAAATCCTTCTTGTAGTGGCGGATGGTGTACATGTCCAGCAAGCCCTGGGTCGGGTGCGCGTGGCGACCGTCGCCGGCGTTGACCACGTGGACATGCGACTGCTTGGTGTCGATCAGGTGCTTGGCGATCAGGAACGGCGCGCCGGATTGCGCGTGGCGCACCACGAACATGTCGGCGTGCATCGCCGCCAGGTTGTCGATGGTGTCCAGCAGCGACTCGCCCTTGCTGGTGCTCGATGCCTGGATGTTGAGGTTGATCACGTCGGCCGACAGGCGCTTGGAGGCGATCTCGAAGGTGGTGCGGGTGCGCGTGGAGTTCTCGAAGAACAGGTTGAACACGCTTTTTCCCCGCATCAGCGGCACCTTCTTCACCTCACGGTCGCCGATGCTGACGAAGGACGAGGCGGTGTCGAGGATATGGTTCAGGATCGCTTTGGGCAGACCTTCGATGGTCAGCAGGTGTTGCAGTTCGCCGTTTTTGTTCAGTTGTGGATTAAGCATGGACCACCGTCAGGGAGAATCGGCCATCGTCGGCGCGTTGCAATTGCAGGTTTTCTTGTTTGGACAGCGTGACCGTCCCGGCCAGGAAATCGGCGGCGATCGGCAGCTCGCGCCCGCCGCGGTCGACCAGCGCCGCCAGCAGCACGCGCGCCGGGCGACCATAGTCGAACAGCTCGTTGATCGCCGCGCGCGTGGTGCGCCCGGTATAGAGCACGTCGTCGATCAGCACGATGGTGGCGCCTTCGACATCGAACGGGATCTGGCTGGGCTTGACGTCGGGGCGCAGGCCCTTCTCGGCGAAGTCGTCGCGGTAAAAGGAAACGTCGATGAAACCCAGGCGCTGGCCCAGCTTGAGCTCATCGGCCAGGCGCTCGGCCAGCCAGGCGCCGCCGGAATGGATGCCCACCAGCGCGACATCGGACGCGCCCTGCAAGCCGGCCTTGACCTGCTGCGCCAGCTTCAGGTACAGCGCTTCCGCATCGAGCGCGGAAGGCGTAGAGGTTGTTGTGCTCATGAGTCGGACTCGTCAAAGTATTGCTGCAAAATGATGGCGGCCGCCTGGTCGTCGATCTGCTCGCCGCGCTGCTGCGCGATCACGGCCGACGAGTAGCGCTCATCGACCAGCGCCACCTCGACGCCGAAGCGGCCATGCAATTGGTTGGCGAAACGCCGGCAGCGCACGCTCATCTCGTGCTCGGCGCCGTCCGGATGCAGCGGCAGGCCGACCACGCAGCGGCTGGGCTGCCATTCTGCGATCAACCGGCCGACGGCGGCGAACTTGCCGTCGTTGGTCGGCTCGCTGATCACCGCCAGCGGCTGCGCCTGCTTCAGGCCGGTGTTGCCCACGGCCACGCCGATGCGTTTCAGGCCGAAGTCGAAGGCAAGCAAAGTCTCCAAGCGGCGCGCTCCGAACCTAGGCGCGTCCGGCGTCGCCGGACAGCATCACCGGGTCGATGCCCAGCAAGGCCAGCGCGGCGGTGAAACGTTCTTCCACCGGCAGCTCGAAGATGATGGCCGGGTCGGCCTTCACCGTCAGCCAGCCGTTGCGGCCGAGTTCGTCTTCCAGCTGGCCGGCGCTCCAGCCCGAGCAACCCAGGCTGACCAGCACCTGCGCCGGGCCGTTGCCCAGCGCCACCGCTTCCAGCACGTCCTTGGAAGTGGTCAGGGCGATGCCGTCGGTCACCTGCAGCGTGGAAGAAAAGGAATCCGGCGCCGAATGCGGCACCGAGTGCAGTACGAAGCCGCGCTCGACCTGCACCGGGCCGCCGAACATCACCGGGCGGCGGTACACCTCGGGCATGGCGTCGGGCGTGTCGGGCTTGATTTCGAGCTTGAGGTTGATGCGATCCAACAGCACGTCCATGGTCATGTCGGTCGGCTTGTTGATGACCACGCCGAGCGCGCCGTTGTGGTTGTGTTCGCACAGGTAGACCACGGTGCCGCCGAAGATCGGGTCCAGCATGGATGGCATGGCGATCAGGAAATGGTTGGTCAGGTCCAGGTCCAGCGGAGCCTTGGCCTCTTCGGCGGCGGCATCGTCGCCGGCCCCGGCTGCCTCGTCCTCGCTTGCCGCGGCTGCAGCTGTGGCCGCGCGGCGGGCCTGGATGCGGCCGAAAGGATCGAAACCGCCAAAGGAATCCGCGGATTCGTCGAAATCCTCGGCAGAGAAACTGAAGGGAACGTTACGTCTCTTGATCATCCCCGCATTTTAGCAGTTTTGGCTGCCGCCCCATGCAACCGGGCCGGGCAGCGGCAATAGCAAAACGTCAATGACTGCTCAGCAACTACCCAACAGTTTCCGCACGGCATCGCGCGCCTGGCGTCCCAGCGCCGCCAGTTCGACGCCGGGAATGGCGTCGTCGCGCACCACTTCCCTGCCGGCGACCAGCAGGGACTTGAGCCCGGGCCGGCCGCCCGCAACCACCGGCCCGATGGCCGGGTCGTGCAAGCCGAAGTAGCGCGGATCGTCCAGCCGATAGAGCGCGATATCGGCCTGCTGCCCGATGCGCAAACCGTCCAGTGCGCCCAATCCCAGCACCCTGGCGCCGCCGCTGCTGCCCCAGCGCACCACGTCTTCCACCGTGGCCTCGTCCGCCCCGCCTTCGTAGGCGCCGCCGCGAAAGGCCGGGATGGCCTGCTGGCCGCGCCGCGCGCGCTGCATCAGCCAGGCCGCATGGGTTTCCGAGATCATGTCGGCCGCTTCGTTGGAAGCTGCGCCATCGACCCCGATCGACACCGGCACCCCGGCCGCCTCCAGCGCCCGGATCGGCGCAATGCCGCTGCCCAGCCGGCCGTTGCTCTGCGGGCAATGGGCGATGCCGGTGCCGGTCACGCCCAGCAGGCGGATCTCCTCCTCGTCCAGCTGCACCAGGTGGGCGAACCACACGTCTTGGCCCAGCCAGCCGATGCGCTCGCAGAACGCCACCGGCGAGCAGCCATGCATGCTGTACGCGCTGTCCTGGTAGCCGACGGTTTCTGACAAATGGCTGTGCAGGCGCAGGCCGAGTGCGCGCCCGGCTTGCGCCATCTCGCGCAATTCCTCGGGAGATGCCGAATACAGCGGCGTGGTGGGTGCCATCACCACACGCCGCAGCGCCGCCGGCGAAGGATCGTGGAAACGCTTGGCCAGCCGCGCCATGTCCTGCAGGAAACCGTCCAGCGTCTCCGGCCGCAGCGCGCTCGGCAGCTCGGCCTCCAGCTGGCGCGTGCGGGTGGCGGTGCCGCGGCACAGGACGAAGCGCAGGCCGAGTTTTTCGGCTTCGTCGAACAGGATCTCCGAGGTGTCGAAAGGCATGCCGGGGTAGTACAGGTAATTGTGGTCGGCGATGGTGCCGCAACCCGAGCGCATCAGTTCGACCATGCCGATGCGCGCCGCCAGGCGGAACAGTTCGGCGTCGAATTTCGCGCGGTAGCGGTAAGGCGTGGCCGCCAGCCACGGCGTCAGGCTGGCGTTGATGCCCATCGGGTCGCCCTTCAACAGCGACTGGAACAGATGGTGGTGGGTGTTGACCCAGGCCGGGTAGGCCACGCAGTCGGTCGCATCGATGATGCGCTCGCCGGGCTGCGGCGCCAGCTTGCCGATGGCGGCCACCGTGCCGCCATCGATGCGGATATCCGGGCCGGCGTGGCGCGAGGCGGCGCCGGGCAAGCCGGTCATGATGGCTTGCAGGTTGCGGATAAGGATGGATTCACTCATTCAAGACACTCCAGATGGATGCTTCGTCGTCCTGACGAAAGTCAGGATCCAGCGGCGTTGATGCGGTTCGCTTTTACATCGGACGCCGCGCACGACGCTGGGTCCCGGCCTTCGCCGGGACGACGGCGTAAAGTTGTCGCGCTAAAGTTGTCGCGCAACACGCACTACCCCATTTCGCTCTCATGCCATCCCGCCAGCACGGCGCGCGACAAGGCGCTCATCATCCAGAACAGCAGGATGCCGGTCAGCGTGATCAGGAACAAGGCCGCAAACAACCGCGGAATATTGAGCTGGAAGCCCGCCTGCAGGATCTGGTAGGCCAGCCCCGAACCGGTGCCGCCGGTGCCGGCCACGAACTCGGCCACCACCGCGCCGATCAGCGCCAAGCCGCTGGAGATGCGCAAACCGCCGAAGAAGTACGGCAAGGCGCTGGGGATGCGCAGGCGCCTCAGGGTCTGCCAGCGCGTGGCCTTGTTCAGCCTGAACAGGTTGAGCAGGCCGGCGTTGACGCTGCGCAGTCCCAGCGTGGTGTTGGAGATGATCGGGAACAGCGCCATGATGGTGGCGCACACGGTCAGCGCCGCCGTGGTGTCCTTGACCCAGATGATGATCAGCGGCGCGATGGCGACGATGGGCGTGACCTGCAGGATGATCGCGTAGGGAAAAAAGCTGATCTCGATGAAGCGACTCTGCACGAACAGGAAAGCGATCGCCACGCCCAGCAGCACCGCGAACGCGAAGGCCAGGAAAGTGATCTTCAGCGTCACCAGCAGCGACTCCAGCAGCATGCCCCAGTCCGCCGCCAGCGTCCTGGCGATCACCGCCGGCGTCGGCACCAGGTAATCCGGCACCTCCAGCAACATGCACACCAGTTGCCAGGCCAGCAGCAGGCACGCGCCGATGCCCAGCGGCGCGGCCACGCGCCAGAAACCGGGCCGGTTGACCAGGGGGTTAATGTTCGCCGGCATGGCCGCCTCCTTGCTGGTTGGCCAGCGTCAGGTAATCGGAAAGGGTCTTGCAGTACTGCATGAACGGCGCCGAGATGCGGAAGGCCTCGTCGCGCGGGCCGGGCGCGTCGATCGCCACGTCCGCGATCACCCGTCCCGGGCGCGCCGCCATCACGATCACGCGCGAGGACAGGAACACCGCCTCGTAGATGCTGTGGGTGACGAACACCACCGTCAGGTCCTGCCTGCTCCAGATGTCGCGCAGGTCGGCGTCGAGCTTGTTGCGGGTAAATTCGTCGAGCGCGCCGAAGGGCTCGTCCATCAGCAGCAGGTTGGGTTGCGTAGCCAGCGCCCGGGCGATCGAGGCGCGCATCTGCATGCCGCCCGAGAGTTCGCGCGGCAGCACCTGGTGGAATTTCTCCAGCCCAACCAGCTGCAATGCCTCACGCACGCGCGGCTCGCTCTGCGCGCGCGGCATATGGCGCAAGTCCAGCGGCAGGCGCGCATTCTGTTCCACCGTGGCCCAGGGCATCAGCGTGGCCTCCTGGAACACCATGGCCAGCGTATGCCCGGGCGTGCCGACCGTGGCCAGGTTCTTGCCCCACCAACGGATATGCCCGTGCGAAGGCTCTTCCAGCCCGGCGAACATCTTCAGCAAGGTGCTCTTGCCGCAGCCGGAAGGCCCGAGCAGCGAGACGAACTCGCCGCGCCGGATATCCAGCCTCACCTCGTCCAGCGCGCGCGTGCCGTTGCGGTAGGTTTTCTCCACCCGCTGCGCCGACAGCACCGGCGCATCTTCGCCGCCGCTCCCCGTGTCGTCCAATGCCGCGGCCTGCGACATCGCGTAATCGTCTCTGTGCATCATTGCTCCCTGCCGTGTCAGACGTTGCTGCGGAAGACTTCCTGCTCGCCATGCTCCTCCAGCAGCTGCAGCAGCATGCGGCGCATGATCAGGCCGGGGCGGTCGGAGGCCATGTGGAATTCCTGGCGCCGCCGCACGTCGACGCAGGCATCCGGATCGGTGGCTTCCAGGATCTCGCGGTCCTCCACCAGGATGGGCGCATCCCAGGCCACCAGCTCGGCTTCCGGGCAATCCTCCTCGGTGTCGTTGCGGTACAGCCATTGCGCCAGCATGATGGAACCATCGTCGATCGGCGTGGCGCAGTTGTAGATGATGTGGTGGCGGCCGCTTTCCGGATACTCGCAGCCGAAGCGCCGCACGAACGGCAGGTACCAGCGGTTGAACATGTGGCGCACGGTGGTGTCGGCCTGGCTGCCGGTGACGCGGTAGCTGGCCGGCACGTTCTTGATCGGCACCCGCGTCTCGGCCTCGAAGCCGTAATCGGTCTCGTTGATCTCGTACTTCTCCGGCTTGGGCTGGTCGTACAGGCCGAAGGTGGCGCGATGCACATAGCTGAAGTGCGAGTTGTCGAAAGAGTTTTCCATCATGCGCAGCGGGCTGGTCTCCCAGCGCTCGTAGAACTGGAAGATGCGGCGGTAGCCGGGGGCGCCGTCCTCGGGAAAGTCGGGAATGTCGCGCAGCGGGTCTTCCAGCGCCACCCACACGTAGCCGTAGCGTTCCTTGCAATGGTAGGACTTGACGCAGGCGCCCGAGGGCACGCTGCCGTCCACGCTTTGCGGCACGCGCACGCAGGCGCCGGCGCCGTTGAAAGTCCAGCCGTGGTAGCCGCAGACGATGTTGCCGTTCTCGACGAAGCCTTTGGACAGCCTGGCGGTGCGGTGGCAGCAGCGGTCCTGCAGCGCGGCCGGCGTGCCGTCTTCCTTCAGCCAGACGACCAGCTTCTCGCCCAACAGCGTGAACGGCTGCGGGCCGTCCTTGAGCATCGAGATGGGCATCAGTGCGTACCAGAACCTGCGCAAGACTTTTTGTTGGGTAACCAGCATGGTGTTGCTCCTTCCTTGTCGGCCGCGGATGTCATGGTGCCGCGGCGCTCCGGCCGGCGCGCCAATACGGTCGCCTTCGCCGGGTGATGCAAAAAATCTAGTCCTGTACCGCGGCGGCGCCGAGGGTCTCGCGCACCTTCATGTCCAGATAGTCGCCGATGGTGCATGGCGCATAACGCGCCGGCCGTTGCGCCGAGCAACAGCTCGGCAGGCAGGCCACGGTGGCTGCCTGGTCGCCGTCCTGGAAGAACGGCAGCGAATAGCGCGGCGCCGAGCCGCCGTTGAGCACGCGGTGCGGATTGCTGTGGTAGAGGTCGTTGCTCCAGCGCTGCAGCAAATCGCCGATGTTGACCACGAAGCTGCCGCGAATCGGCGTGGCGCGCACCCATTGGCCATCGGCATTGCAGATTTCCAGGCCGCCGGTCTCGTCCTGCGCCAGGATGGTGACCAGGCCCCAGTCGGTATGCGCACCGGCGCCGATCTGGTTGGCTTGCGCGTCCACCGGTTGCGGCGGGTAATGCAGCATGCGCTGGGTGGCGATCGGCGTTTGCAGCACCGGCTCGAAAAAGTCCTCCGGCATCTGCAGCGACAGCGCGATCACCGACAGCAGGCGGTGCGACAGCGCGCGCATGGCGTCGTAATAGCGGCGCGAATGCTGCTCGAATCCCGGCAGCCCGGCCGGCCACAGATTGTGGCCATAGCGCAGCAGGCCGCGCCGCACATAGGGATGCGCCGGATCGATGTCGAAGCCGAACTGGAAGCCCTCCTTCAGGTCGGCCGGCGCGCCGTCGTCCAGCGCCTGCGCGCCCATGCGCTCGTAGCCGTAGCCCGAGGGCGAATGCCGCATGTCGATGGCCGACTTGCTGGCCTGAGGCAATGCGAAGAAGCGGCACGCCCAGTCGAACTGGCCGTCGATGAGCGCTTGCGGCACGCCATGGTTGACGATGTAGAAGAAGCCGACATCGCGCGAGATCTTGTGGATTTCCCAGGCGACCGCTTCGCGCTTGGCTTTCTCGGAAGAGAAGGCGTCGGCAAAGTCGATCACCGGAATCGTGCGCGCGGTGCCGGGCGGGGTATAGGGGATCATGGCGTCCTCACGCTGGCAGGGAAACGGGGAGCGGCATCGCCGCCTCCCTTCTCACATCAAGGCATGACCTTCATGTCCTTGACGAACTGGGTGGTGTAGGCCTTGCGGTAGTCGGTGCCGGGCTTGAGCAGACCGGTGGCGACCATGACTTCATAGGTCTGCTTCCAGCGCTCGTCGGTCATGATGCCGATGCCGTACCTGGCGGCGTCGCCGCCGGTCACCACCTTCAATTCCTTGAGCTTGGCCACCGCATAGGCCAGCTGTTCGTCGCTCATGTTCTTGTTGTCTTGCTTGATCAGCGCATTGGCCGGCGCCGGATCTTCCAGGTAGCTCTTCCAGCCCTCGGCGGTGGCCTTGACGAAGCGCTGCACCAGGTCGGGCCTGGCGGCGACCGTCTTCTGCAGCGTGATGATGGTGGTGCCGTAGGGCGGATAGCCGTCATTGGCGAACAGGAAGAACTTGCTCTTGGCGCCGGCCTTGTCGGCCTGGAACAGTTCCGATGAAGGATAAGCCTGCTGCGCGATATTGGGGTCGGCGAAGAACGGCTGCAGGTTGAAGGTATAGGCCTTGGACTGCGCGTCGGTGTAGCCGTACTTGGATTTCAGCCATGGCCACCAGCTGGCCTGGCCGGAACCGGCGACCAGGATCGTCTTGTTCTTCAGCCCGCCCAGGCTGCCGACATCGTCATGCGTCATCATGCCCTGCAGGTCGGACTGGAACGAAGTGCCGACCGTCACCAGCGGCAAGCCCTGCTCGACGCCCTTCATCACGGTGAAGTCGTAGCCCATGCTGAAGTCGGCCTGCCCGGCCACCAGGATCTGCATGTTATTGACCTGCGGGCCGCCCATCTTGATGGTGACATCCATGCCGTACTTCTTGTAGATGCCCTTGGCCACGGCCTGGTAAAAGCCGCCGTGCTCGGCCTGCGCGTACCAGTTGGACAGCAGCGTGACCTTGTCCTCGGCATGCGCGCCGGCCGCCATCGCAAACTGCAGCGCCGCCGCGCCCAACAGGGCGCCGGCTGCGCGCAGGGTGCGCATCATGAATGTCCGCTGGTCCATCGCTTGCCTGCCTTGCGCTTGCTTTTTCATAGCCTTCCTCTTTTGGTGGGTTGATCGAAGATGGAATCAGAGGTCCAGCACCAGCCGCGGCCCGCCGCAACGCGACACGCAGGGCATGATGCTGCGCCCGGCCGCGCGCTCGGCGGCCGACAGCACGCTGTCGCGGTGTACCGGCTGGCCCTCGATGACGATGCTCTCGCAACTGCCGCAAAATCCTTCGCCGCAGGAGGTGGCGATGTGCACGCCGGCCCCGGCCGCCGCGTCCACGATGCTCTGTCCGGGCTGCACGGTGCAGCGCACGCCGGAGCGCTGCAGCACCAGCTCGAAGCTGTCCTGCCCGGCATGCCCCGCAACCGTGGGAGCAACGCCGACCGGCGCGGCGAACAATTCGGCATGCACATCGGCATCGCGCCAGCCGCCCTGCCGGGCGGCGTCGCGCGCGGCATCGATGAAGGGCGGCGGCCCGCACACATACAGCGGCGCGGGTGCCGGCAAAGCCGCCAGCGCGGCGCGGATGGCAAGCTGCGTCTCGGCCGCATCCAGCCTCAGGTGCAGGCTCAGGCCCGCCTGCGCCACGGCCAGCTCATCGAAAAAGGCCGCGTGCCGCAAGCTGCGCGCGAAATAGTGCAGGCGATGGCTGCGCCCGGCATGGGCCAGCGCGGCGGCCATCGCATAGATCGGCGTGATGCCGATGCCTGCGGCCAGCAGCACCGGCGCGCGTCCGTCATCGGCCAGCGCGAAGGCATTGGCCGGCGGCGCCGCGACGATGACGTCGCCTGCGCCGACCCGCTCATGCAAATAGGAAGAACCGCCGCGCGAAGCCTCTTCGCGCTTGACGGCGATGCGATAGCAGCCGCGCTCATGCGGCGTATTGCACAGCGAATAGCTGCGCGCCAGGCCATCGGCCAGGTGCAGCCGGAGATGCGCACCCGGCGTCCACGGCGGCAGCGGCGCGCCATCGGCGGCATGCAGCTCGAACAGCCGGACATCGGCTGCGATCTCGCGCACGGCAGCCACGCGCAAAGGCAACAGTGCCGGCGCCGCCCCGGCGGAAACGAAAACATCGGCGGAAGCATCGGCGACGGCATTCATCGCGCGCCTCGCCGGGAACGCAGCACTAAAAGAAGGGAGTGCATGGCAGATGGACGCTGCCGCTGCATGGAAAAAAACAAGGGATGATGGGCATGGGCGCTGATCATGGTCTCGTGTCCTATCGAATTGCACAGGACCATCGGAAGGATCCGATGGCATCACGAGCAATGCCCCGCAAGTCTGGTGAAACCGACTGCTAGCCGCTTCTACTCAGGTAACGATGATGCAAACCGCGTGCCAGCTTCGGCGACGCTGCTTTGCGGGGCAAACACATGTGTTTACTGCCCAGGAAAATAAAAAAGGGGACGGAAATTTCCGTCCCCTGCGCATGCTGCCGGCACAAATTGGTGCGCGCCGCATTGATGCGAATCAGACCCGCACCAATGCGATGCCGGCGTCGGCGCGCCGGTGCGTCATCAAATCACGCCATGGCTCTTGAACCAGGCCACCACATGGGCCCAGGCATCCTTGGCATCGGCCTCGACATAGCTCGGCCGGTAGTCGGCGTTGAAGGCGTGGCCGGAATTCGGGTAGACGTGGAATTCCGACTTGTTGCCGGCCTTCTGCAGCGCCTCCTTCATCTGCTCGACGGTAGACACCGGGATACCCTGGTCCTTGGCGCCGTACAGTCCGATCACCGGCACCTTCAGCGAAGGGGCGATATCGATCGGCTGCTGCGGGAACAGCGCGCTCTTGTCGCCGACGAGGCGGCCGTACCAGGCCGCGCCGGCCTTGACCTTGGGATTGTGGGCGCTGTACAGCCAGACGATGCGTCCGCCCCAGCAAAAGCCGGTGATGCCCAGGCGCCTGGTGTCGCCGCCGTTTTCGCCGGCCCACGCGACAAAGGCGTCGATGTCGCCCATGACTTGCTCGTCAGGCACCTTGGAGATGATGTCCTTCTGCAGCTCGGCGATCGAGGTGTAGGCCAGCGGGTTGCCCTGGCGGATGAAGAAGTCCGGCGCGATGGCCAGGTAGCCGAGCTTGGCGAAACGGCGGGCGATGTCGGCGATGTGCTCGTGCACGCCGAAGATCTCCGATACCACGATCACCACCGGCAGGTTGGTCTTGCCTTCCGGCTGGGCGCGGTAGGCCGGCACGCGCTGGCCGTTGAAGGTGATCGCCACCTCGCCCGCGGTCAGGCCGGCGGTGTCGGTCTTGATCATGGTCTGCGCGCACACCGGCAGCACCGCGGCGGCAAACCCTGTGCCCAGCGCGGTCTTGAGGAAAGTACGGCGATCGGGGGCGCCGGACAGGCTGCTCTGGCCCAGCAAACTGTCGAGGTCTTTGCGAAAGTCGTTCATCGGGTTCTCCATGGTTCGGACGAGTGTCCTGGGGTGGATCGGTTGTGATGGCGGTTCCAACAGCCTGCTGAAAACCGGCAATGGCGGAAATGCTGGCTGGCGGCGCATCGCGGCCGCGCCAATGAAAAAGCGGCCCGCATGCGGGCCGCTTTGGCGGAAGAGAGACTTCAGTTGCTACGGCGTCTCACATTCCTGGCAGACCGGCTTGCATCCCAAGCCGGATACTACCCGCAAACGGACGCACGATGTCAACCTCAGGCCTGCACCGCCAGCACCTTGCCGCCGGCCGGCAGCTCCGGCGCCGCCGGCGTGACATCGATGGTGCGCTCGTCACCGGCATAGGTTTGCGCGGCCAAGCTCTGGCTGGCATCCAGGCGGAACACGCTGACCAGTTGCTGCAGGCCGGAAGCCTGCTCCTGCAGCGAGCGCGCGGCGGCCGCTGCCTGCTCCACCAGCGCCGCATTCTGCTGGGTCATGTCGTCGATCTGGATGATGGCTTCATTGACCTGCTCGATGCCGCTGCTCTGTTCGCTGTTGGCGTGGGTGATCTCGGTCATCACTTCGGTCACGCGCTTGATGCTGGCGACAATATCGTTCATGGTGCTGCCGGCCTGCTCGACCAGCTTGCTGCCGTTCTCCACCTTGCCCACCGAGTCGCCGATCAATACCTTGATCTCCTTGGCCGCCGCCGCCGAACGCTGCGCCAGCGAACGCACTTCCGATGCCACCACCGCGAAGCCGCGCCCCTGCTCGCCGGCGCGCGCGGCTTCCACCGCCGCGTTCAAGGCCAGGATGTTGGTCTGGAAGGCGATGCCGTCGATCACGCTGACAATGTCGGCCACCTTTTGCGAAGAGGCATTGATCGACTGCATGGTTTCCACCACCTGCGAGACGATCGAGCCGCCCTGCACCGCCACGTCGGACGCCGCCAGGGCCAGGCCGTTGGCCTGGTGCGCGTTCTCGGCATTCTGCTTGACGGTGGAATTGAGCTGTTCCATCGAAGAGGCGGTCTCTTCCAGGGCGCCCGCCTGCTGCTCGGTGCGGGAGGACAGGTCGAGGTTGCCGCGCGCGATTTCCGAGGAGGCAGTGGTGATGGTTTCGGAACCGTTGCGTACCTCGGCCACGATGGCCGCCAGCTTGTCGCGCATGGCGCGCATGGCCACCATGAGGCTGTCGGTATCGCCCGGACGGGTATTGATGCGCACCGCCAGGTCGCCCTCGGCGATCTGGCCGGCGATCTTCACCGCATAGTCGGGTTCGCCGCCCAGCTTGCGCAGCAGGTGGCGGGTCAGCCAAATGGCGGCCAGGATGGCGGTCACCACGCCGATGGCGCTGGTGATGAGCATCAGCAGGCGCGCCTGGGCGTAGGCGGCGGCGCTGGCGGCGGCGGCCTCCTTGTTGAGCCGGTCTTCCAGCACGGCCAGCGACTTCAGCTCGACTTGCCACGACTTTTGCACCGGCAGGTATTGGTCCTTCAGGAACTGCGCCAGCTCATAGGCTTCGCGGCGCTGGCCGAACTCCACCGCCTGGACGATCAGTTTTTCAGCGTTGTCGGCCTGGGCCTTGATTTTGGGCAGGGCGGCCATTTCCTCGTCGGTGGTGCCGTGCGATTGCTCGAATAGTTGCTGCAGCTTCTGCACCGACATCTTGTACTTGAGGGTCTGGGCGTCGATGTATTGCGCCTCGATGTCGACATCCTCGGGCGCGGCCGGCAGCATCAGGTTGCGCAGCGAGATGGAGCGCTCGGCCACGGTGTCCATCATGTCCTTGACCAGCGCGCTTTCAGGGTTCTTGACCTCCACCACGTTATTGAAGCGCGCCTGCAGCTGGTGCATGTTGTAGATGCCGAAAGCGGTCACCAGCACCAGCAGCAGCACCACCCACGCAAACCCGAGCCCCAGGCGCGTACCCACTTTGATCCCTGACTTCATTACGTCTCCTCCTAGTGTCATCACCGGGGGGCATTGAACGAAAAGCCGGGGAGATGCGGCACGCGCCGCGCGCTATCCCTGCGCGCCTGCCTGCCTTGATGCGTCCCTATCCCCTGCCGGCGCCTTCGCCGCAGCCTCCTTCCTGTGCCGGATCCGATCCGGCCTTCCCTCCATCCGTGCGCGCCGTCTTGTGGTTATTGGGGCGGTCGCGGCGGATGCTTCCTGACTTATTGTCTGACTTATTGTTATTGATGTTGCGGTGCTACGGCCTTGCGCTGCCTTGTCGTTTGTCCTTGTCGGCGCGCCACGGGTACTGACGGAACCGGCTTGTCCGAATGACATGCTTTTTTGTTGCGCAGCTTGTGCCAGGCGGAAATTAATGCGCCTCGTCCCAATTCTTACCGATTCCGACCTCCGCAAGCAAGGGAACTTTCAGCTCCGCAACATTTTTCATCAGTTCGGGCAGCTTTTCGCGCACCAAATCGAGTTCTTGTTGCGGGACTTCCAACACCAGTTCGTCATGCACCTGCATGATCATGCGGGTGGCCAGCCGCTCCGACTCCAGCCAGCCTTGCACGGCGATCATTGCCAGTTTGATCAGATCGGCGGCGGTACCCTGCATCGGCGCGTTGATCGCCGCCCGTTCGGCGCCCTGGCGGCGCGGGCCGTTGGGCGAGTTGATCTCGGGCAGCCACAGGCGGCGGCCGAACACGGTTTCGACATAACCGCGCGCCTTGGCCTGCATGCGCGTCTCGTCCATGTAGCGCTTCACGCCCGAGAAACGCTGGAAGTATTTATCGATGTACATCTGCGCGGCGGAGCGCTCGATGCCGAGGTTGCCGGCCAGGCCGAAGGCGCTCATGCCGTAGATCAGGCCGAAGTTGATCACCTTGGCGTAGCGGCGCTGCTCGGACTCGACCTTGTCGGGCGCGATGCCGAAGATCTCGGCGGCGGTGGCGCGGTGGATGTCTTCGCCGTCGGCGAAGGCCTTCAACATGTTTTCGTCTTCCGAGATGTGCGCCATGATGCGCAACTCGATCTGCGAATAGTCGGCCGAGACGATCACGCTGCCCTCCGGCGCCACGAAGGCTTCGCGGATGCGGCGGCCTTCGGCGGTGCGGATCGGGATGTTCTGCAGGTTGGGATCGTTGGAGGCCAGGCGGCCGGTCACCGCCACCGCCTGCGCGTAGTTGGTGTGCACGCGGCCGGTGTCCGGGTTGACCATCTTGGGCAGCTTGTCGGTGTAGGTCGACTTCAGCTTGGCCAGGCCGCGGTAGTCCAGCAGCACCTTGGGCAGCGGGTAATCCTCGGCCAGCTTCTGCAGCACTTCCTCGTCGGTGGACGGCGCGCCGGAGGCGGTCTTCTTCACCACCGGCAGCTCCAGCTTGCCGAACAGGATCTCGCCCAGCTGCTTGGGCGAATTCAGGTTGAACGGCTGGCCGGCCAGGTCGTAGGCCTGCTGCTCGATTTCCAGCATGCGGCGGCCGAGGTCGTGCGACTGCTGCGCCAGGCGTTCGCTGTCGATCAGCACGCCGTTGCGTTCGATCTTCTGCAGCACCACCGAGGTCGGCACTTCGATCTGTTCGTAGATGAAGCGCAACTTGTCGTCGTGCTCGATCTGCGGCCACATGGCGCGATGCAGCGCCAGCGTGACATCGGCGTCTTCGGCCGCGTAGGCGGTGGCGCGCTCAAGCGCCACTTCGTTGAAGCCGATCTGCGAAACGCCCTTGCCGCATACCTCGGCGTAGGTGATGGTCTTGCGGTCGAGGTGGCGCGCGGCCAGGCTGTCCATGTCGTGCGTGCGATGCGACTCGAATACGTAGGACTCCAGCAGCGTGTCGTGCCGGATGCCGGCGACCTGGATGCCGTAGTTGGCAAAGATGTGGCTGTCGTATTTCAGGTTCTGGCCGAGCTTGGGCTTGGCGGCGTCTTCCAGCCAGGGCTTGAGCTTTGCCAGCACATGCTCGCGCGCCAGCTGCGGCGGCGCGTCCTGGTAGTTGTGGCCGACCGGGATATAGGCGGCGCGGCCCAGCTCGCAGCACAGCGAGATGCCGACCAGCGTGGCCTGCATCGCTTCCAGCGAGGTGGTTTCGGTATCGACCGCGGTCAACGCGGCGGCATCGATGATGGCAATCCATTGATCCAGTTGCGCGTCGGTCAGCACGGTCTCGTACTCGACGGGCGCGACCGGCGCGAACAGGCCGCCTTGGGCCGGATCGCCGGCCGCAGCGGGGGAACCGGCCGCAGGCGACGCGGCCGCCGAACCAGCGCCTGACGGAGCGGCGTCTTCGCTGATCTCGCGCAGCCAGGTGCGGAAGTTATAGCGGGTGAACAGTTCCTTGAGCGCGGCCTTGTCCTGCGGCGCCATGGTCAGCGACTCCAGGATGGTCGACATGTGCGCCGACAGGTCGCAGTCGGTCTTGACAGTCACCAGGACCCTGCCCTGCGGCAGCCAGTCCAGGGCACGGCGCAGGTTGTCGCCGACCACGCCGCCGATCTTGTCGGCGTTGGCCATCACGCCGTCCAGCGAGCCGTAGGCGGTCAGCCATTTCACCGCGGTCTTGGGCCCACATTTTTCGACGCCGGGAACGTTATCGACGGTGTCGCCGATGAGGCTGAGATAATCCACGATACGATCCGGCGGCACGCCGAATTTCTCGGTCACGCCCTTGACGTCCAGTATCTCGTTGCTCATGGTGTTGACCAGCGTGACATGCTCGTTGACCAGTTGCGCCATGTCCTTGTCGCCGGTGGAGACGATGGTGTCGAGCCCGGCGGCGGTGGCCTGCACCGACAGCGTGCCGATGACGTCGTCGGCCTCGATGCCTTCGACCATCAGGATCGGCCAGCCCAGCGCGCGCACCGCGGCATGGATGGGTTCGATCTGCAGCGCCAGGTCTTCCGGCATCGACTTGCGGGTGGCCTTGTAGTCGGCATAGAGATCGTCGCGGAAGGTCTTCCCCTTGGCATCGAACACACAGGCGACGTAACTTGCGGGATAATCGTTGCGCAGTCGGCGCAGCATATTGATGATGCCGTACAGCGCACCGGTGGGCGCGCCTTCCGCGTTACGCATATCGGGCAGGGCATGGAACGCGCGATACAGGTAACTGGAACCATCAACTAACAACAAGGTTTTTTGCATATGGAACAAAGAGGAAAAAAAGTACCGCGACTGCGGGAAGTGAACGACATTGAGCGCGCCACGGCCAAGAAGGCGCGCGAGTCGTGGCATGTACTCACGATTATGGCAGAATTCATCGAATCGACCGAACGCCTGTCCGAGCTGCGTCCCGCCGTTTCCATCTTCGGTTCCGCCCGCACCAAACCCGACGATCCTCATTACGCGCTGTGCATCGACATCGCGCGCCGCCTGTCCGACGCCGGCTTTGCCGTGATCTCCGGCGGCGGCCCCGGCATCATGGAAGCGGCCAACAAGGGCGCCTTCGACGGCGCCTCGCCGTCGGTGGGCCTGAACATCGAACTGCCGCATGAGCAGCATGGCAACGGCTGGCAGGACATCTCGCTGTCGTTCCGCCACTTCTTCGCGCGCAAGGTGGCCTTCGTCAAGTATGCCGACGCCTATGTGGTGCTGCCCGGCGGCTTCGGCACGCTGGATGAGCTGACCGAGGCGCTGACCCTGATGCAGACCGGCAAGTCGCGCCTGATGCCGGTGATCCTGGTGGGCAGCCAGTTCTGGGCCGGCCTGGTCGACTGGATCAAGACCCGCCTGGTCGACGATGGCATGATCTCGCCCAAGGACCTGAACCTGCTGCAGGTCATCGACGAACCGGCCGAGGTCGTCAGGGCCATCCAGAAATTCCACGCAGAGAAGGAAAAACCCGCCGACAGCCATGTGGAGATCGAACGGCAAAGCGGCATGTTCCTGTAATCGGCGCCCCCTCGGAGGCTGCCCTCCAAAGCCCGCGACGGCCAGCCGCGGGCTTTTTCATGCCAGATCCTGCAACAAAGGCCATTTCCGCATTGAAACGCGGCAAGCCTGCAACGATGGTTTGCTACAATGGCCGGAAACGACACCACTCCTTTCCTAAAAGATCATGAAACCAACCAACGTCTGGTCCAAAGAGTCCCTGGCTGCCGCCTTGCTGTGCGCCGCCGCCGGCCTGGCTGCCCCGCTGGCCGTGGCGCAGCAGCCCCAGCAGGCGCCTTCCGCCCAGCCGGCGCCGCCGCCCGAACTGGAAAAGCTGGAAGAAGGCGAGCCGCCGGCCGTGACCATCCGCAAGCCCGGCGATGATGGCAAGGGCAGCGGCAACAGCATCAAGGAACACCGCGACCACGGCCAGACCAAGGAAATCGAGGTCAAGTCCGGCCCCAGCACCTATTACCTGCGCCCCAACCAGAACCTCGGCAGCTCCACGCCGGGCGATGCCCAGAGCGGCCCGCCGACCAATGCCCAATGGAAGGTCGGCGAGTTCGACTGGGGCGTCAAGAAGAAGCCCGACGGCAGCGGCAACGACAGCGGCGACGCCAACGCAAAGTAAGCACCTCCTGCATCGATAGCCGGTGCGCCTTCGATTACGCCGCCAACGCGGCTGCCCAGCCCGAACGGCTTTGATGGACGACCGTTCGGACTGAGCAACGGCAACGCCGCGTATCGCAGGCGCGCCGACGACTTTAAAGCACCACTTCTTTCTCTTTCGTCATGGCAGTCTTTACACCGGTCAGTCTTGAACAGCTCTCCGACTGGATCAAGCAATTCCCGCTCGGCAAAGCCACCTCGATCAAGGGCATCTCTTCCGGCATCGAGAACAGCAACTTCTTCATCGGCACCGAGCGCGGCGAGTACGTGCTGACCCTGTTTGAAAAACTGCATATCGAGCAATTGCCGTTCTACCTGGAACTGATGCGCCACCTGGCGCAGCGCGGCATCCCGGTGCCGGCGCCGGTTCCCAACGACCGCGGCGCCATCGCCAACCTGCTCAACGGCAAACCGGCGGCCATCGTCAGCAAGCTGGAAGGCGAATCGCAACTCGATCCGCAACCGGTGCACTGCGCCTCGCTGGGCGACATGCTGGCGCGCATGCACATGGCGGCCCAGGACTTCAAGATCATGCAACCCAACCTGCGCGGCCTGGCGTGGTGGCTGGAAACCACGCCGGCGGTGCTGCCTTTCCTGCCGGCCGAACTGGGACGCCTGCTGGCCGACGAGGTGCAATACCAGAAGGACTTCGCCGCCACCGCCGCCTACCGCGCCCTGCCGCGCGGACCGGTGCACGCCGACCTGTTCCGCAACAATGCGATGTTCACCGGCGACCGGCTCTCCGGCATCTTCGACTTTTACTTCGCCGGCTGCGACACCTGGCTGTTCGACCTGGCAGTGACGGTCAACGACTGGTGCGTGGACCTGGACAGCGGCGCGCTCGATCTCGAACGCACCGAGGCCATGCTGGCGGCCTACCGCGCGGTGCGGCCGTTCTCCGAGGCCGAGCGCCAGGCCTGGCAACCGATGCTGCGCGCGGCCGCGCTGCGCTTCTGGCTGTCGCGCCTGTTCGACTACTACATGCCGCGTGAAGCCGAAATGCTCACGCCGCATGACCCGACGCATTTCGAACGCATCCTGCGGCTGCGCATCGGGGAGGCGCCGCCTCCCCTGCAGCTCCCCTGACAAGTGAGCGATTCAGCAAGCGATATGGAAAAAATTCCCGCAAAAGACGGCTGGCTCTGGGTCAAGCAAGGCTTCGCGCTGTTTCGCAAGCAGCCGGCCGAGATGTCCACGCTGTTCCTGACCTACATGTTCCTGATGCTGGCGCTGGGCCTCATCCCGGTGTTCGGCCAGATCCTGCCGCTGATCCTGATCCCGCTGTTTGCGATGCCGTTCATGCAAGCCTGCGTGCAGATCGAAAAGGGCCAGCGCGTCTATCCCAACCTGCTGCTGGTCGCTTTCCGCGATCCGGCGCGCAACACCCTGCTCAAGCTGGGCCTGCTGTACCTGCTGGCCGCCACGCTGGCGGTCGCCGCATCCGCGCTGGCCGACGGCGGCATCTTCTGGAAAGCCATGATGGGCGGCGGCCTGGAAGCCAAGGACCTGGAGAGCGCCGCCGGCAGCATGCGCATGGCCATGCTGGTTGCCGCCGCGCTGTACGTGCCGGCCGCCATGGCCTTCTGGTACGCGGCGCCGCTGATCATGTGGCAAAAGATGCCGCTGGGCAAGGCGCTGTTCTACAGCTTCTTCACCGTGCGCCGCGCCGGCGCCGCCTTCCTGCTGTATGCGCTGGCCTGGATCGTGATCGCGATCATGGTGCCCACGCTCATCAGCCTGGTCATCAGCCTGCTGACCGGCAGCATCAACGCCGTCATCTTTATCCTGCTGCCAATCTCGATAATATTGACGGTAGTCATGTACTGCTCTTTCTACCCGACATACACTGCCGTCTTCGGAAAACCCCAGAACGGGTCCAACGACCCGGCACAGGCAGCAGACCAGCCCTACTAAGCCTCTGGCGTTCACACCGGGAAGGTGAACGCCAGCGGCATGCGCCACCCGCGCTTGGCGGTTTTCATCCAGAAAACAGAACTTCTCTGCACGGGAGCAACAGATGCGCATGAACATGCCGGTCAGCGGCGTGGAACGCCTGCTGGTCGATGGCAAGGCGATCGTTTCAAAGACCGACCTCAAGGGCAATATCACCTACGTCAACCCCTACTTCATCGAGATCAGCGGTTTCGAGGAAGAAGAATTGCTGGGCGCGCCGCAAAACCTCATCCGCCACCCCGATATGCCCGGCGCAGCCTTTGCCGACATGTGGGCCACCATCAAGGGCGGCACGCCCTGGACCGGCCTGGTGAAGAACCGCAGCAAGAACGGCGACCACTATTGGGTATGCGCCAACGTCACCCCCATCCGTGAAAACGGGCAGGCGGTCGGCTACATGTCGGTCCGCACCAAGCCCGAGCGCGCCGCGGTGGCTGCCGCCGAACAACTCTATGCGTCGATCCGACGCGGCAAGGCCAAAGGCATTGCCTTGCATCGCGGGGAAGTGGTGCGCACCGGCCTGGCCGGCTGGATCGGCAAACTGGCGCGCATCCGGCTCGGCACTCGCATCAACCTGTGCATGGCTTCCATGCTGGCCATCCAGCTGGCGGTGATGTTCGCCAGCTTCGCAACCCTGCGCCAATGGTGGATCGGCGGCCTGGCCGCGGCGTCCGGCTTGATCAGCATAGCGCTGTGGCTGGCCCTGCGCGGCGCGCTGATCAAGCCGCTGCGCCAGGCGCTCGATGTCACCCATGCGATTACCGGCGGCGACCTGTCCTCGCGCATCGACACCGGCCGGCATGACGAACTGGGCCAACTGCTGGGCGCGCTGCGCCAGATGAACGTCAACCTCACGGCCATCATCGGCGACGTGCGCGCCAACGTGGAAAGCATCAATGTCGCCACGCATGAAATCGCAACCGGCAACCAGGATCTGTCGCGCCGCACCGAAGCGCAGGCGGCCAACATCGAGGAAACCGCCTCGAGCATGCAGCAACTGGCCTCGACCGTGAAGCAAAACGCCGAACACGCGCTGCAGGCCAACCAGCTGGCCGGCTCGGCCTCGTCGATCGCGACCAAGGGCGGCGACGTGGTGGCCAGCACCGGCGCCACGATGAACGAGATCAGCGACTCTTCCAACAAGATCGTCGACATCATCGGCCTGATCGACAGCATCGCCTTCCAGACCAACATCCTGGCCCTGAACGCCGCGGTGGAAGCGGCCCGCGCCGGGGAACAAGGACGCGGCTTCGCGGTGGTGGCCTCTGAGGTGCGCAGCCTGGCGCAACGTTCGGCGGGCGCCGCCAAGGAGATCAAGAAGCTGATCGACGATTCGGTGGAAAAGGTCGCGGTGGGCAACCGCCAGGTCGAGGACGCGGGCAACACCATGCGCGAGATCGTCAACTCGGTGCAGCGCGTGTGCGGCATCATGGGCGAAATCAGCGAAGCCACGCTGCAGCAAAGCGCTGGCATCGGCCAGGTGCACGAAGCGGTGACGCAGATGGATGCCGGCACCCAGCAAAACGCGGCGCTGGTGGAACAGGCGGCGGCAGCGGCGGCCAGCCTGGAAGAGCAGACCATGCGGCTGCTGCAGGCGGTATCGGTATTCAAGTTCAGCAAGAAGTAAACCGGTACGGCATCAAGACCAACGCCACCGGCTCCTGACTTCGGCCAGGACCGGTGGCGTTTTTAGAACCTATTCAAAGTATCGACGGATTTCAGCCGCCCGCTTCCCCCTGCAAGGGCGGATACGGCGCGTAGATGTCGCGATAGCGCCGCAGCCTCACCAGCAACGCGACATGCCGGCGCGCATCCGGCGCGAACGACGCCAACTGTTCCGGCTTGCGGCAGACCTGCGCCTCTTCGCCGCCATCGGCCAGCCAGGCCAGGCGCGCCGCGCCCAATGCCCCGCCGGCTTCGCTGCCGACATGGGTGACGATGCGCACGTTGAGCGCGTCGGCAATCAGTTGCGCCCAGTAGGCGCTGCGCGCGCCGCCGCCCACCAGCGAGAGCTGGCTGACATCGGTGCCGGCCGCGCGCAGCGCATCCAGGCCGTCGACCATGCCGAAGGCCACGCCTTCCAGTACCGCGTAGCCCAGCGCGGCGCGCTGGTGGTCCGGCGACAGGCCGTGGAACACGCCCAGCGCATAAGGATCATTGTGCGGCGTGCGCTCGCCCGACAAGTACGGCAGGAACAAGGGCGCGTTGGCCAGTTGCTCCGCATCGAGCTGCTCGATTTCGGCCAGCAGGTTTTTCTCGTCGACCGAACACAAGCGGCAGAACCAGCGCAGGCAACTGGCGGCCGACAGCATCACGCTCATCTGGTGCCAGCGTTGCGGCAGCGTGTGGCAAAAGGCATGGATGGCGCGCGCGGGATTGGGACGGAAGCGGTCGTTGACCACGAACAGCACCCCCGACGTGCCCAGCGAGAGGAAGCCATCGCCCGGATTGACCGCGCCGATGCCCACCGCGCTGGCGGCGCCGTCGCCGGCGCCGCCAGCCACGATCACGCCCTCCTTCAGCCCCCAGGCCCGCGCTACTGCCGGCAGCAACGTGCCGGATGCGGCGCTGCCATCCACCAGCGCCGGCATCTGGTCGCGCCGCATGCCGCTGGCGGCCAGCAGTTCATCGGACCAGTTGCGCCCTTCCACATCCAGCCACAAGGTGCCAGCCGCATCCGACGGGTCGGACACCTTGCGCCCGGTCATCTGCAGCCGCAGCCAGTCCTTGGGCAGCAGCACGGTGGCGATGCGGGCAAACAGCGCCGGCTCATGGCGCGCCACCCACATCAGCTTGGGCGCGGTAAAACCGGGCATGGCCAGGTTGCCGGCGATGCCGTGCAGGCGCGGCGCGCGCCGGCTCAGCTCGGCGCATTCCGGCGCGCTGCGAGAATCGCTCCACAGGATGGCCGGGCGCAGCACATGGTTGTCTTCATCCAGCAGCACGGCGCCGTGCATCTGGCCCGACAGGCCGATGGCGCGCACGCCGGCAAAACGCTCCTCCCCCAGCTGCGCACGCAGCTTGGCCACGGTATCGCAGGCAGCCTGCCACCAGTCGGCCGGCGCCTGTTCCGACCAGCGCGGATGCGGGCGCGACACGTTCAGCGCGCTGCCGGCCAGCGCCAGCAATGCACCGTCGGCGCCGATCACTACCGCCTTGACTTCCGACGTACCCAGGTCGATACCGAGATACATGGCGCTCCTCTTTTTTCGTTGTGCGATGGGGGATTCTATCGTGGGCCATATTACGGCCTATTTTTTTCCTCGCGCCAGCCACTGCCCGACACGCTCCACGCCCTCGCGCACCAGGGCCAGCAGGCGCTCGTCGCCGGCCAGCTCGCCCCACAGTACCGCATCGTTGCAGAAGGCCCTGACCGGATCGGCCGCCGACAGCATGGCGCGCACGGCCGCCGGATCGAAGATGCCGTCCTGGTATGCGTAGGGCAACTTCCCTGCGTTCCAGCGCTGCAGGAACACGAAGAACAGCGCCGGCAGCATGGCCGTGGCGCGCGGCGCGCGGCCAGCCGCCAGGCTCTCCTGCAGCGTCGGCCGGATGAAGCCCGGGATCTTGGAATAGCCGTCGGCGGCGACGCGCTGGTTGGTGTCCTGGATGGCCGGATTGCCGAAGCGCGCCAGCGTGGTGTCGCGATAGGCGGCCAGGTCGAGCGGGCTGGGCGTCAGGCACGGGATCACGTCCTGCGTGACGTAATCGTAGGCCATCTGGCGGATGTCGTCGCGCAGCGTGCCCTCGTGGATGTACTGTAACCCGGCCAGCGTGCCGGCCCAGGCGATGCAGCTATGGCTGGCGTTGAGGATGCGGATCTTGGCCTCTTCATAGGGCAGCACCGATGCCACCATCTCGACGCCGGCCCGCTCCAGGCGCGGGCGGCCGGCCTTGAAGTCGTCCTCGATCACCCACTGGATGAAGGATTCGCCCATCAGTGCGCAGGGGTCGTCCATGCCGATGACGGCCTTGACGCGCTCGGCCACGGCCGGGGTCGGGCGCGGCGTGATGCGGTCGACCATGGCGTTGGGGCTGGTGGTGCAGCGCTCCACCCAGGCGGCCAGTTGCGCCTCGCCGCGCAGCGCTAGGAACTGCAGCAGGCCGTCGCGGAAGCGCTCGCCGTTGTGGCGCAGGTTGTCGCAGTTGAGCAGCGTCAGCCCGGCCTGCGCATGCGCGGCGCGGCGCGCCTGCAGGATCGCGGCGATGGCGCCATAGATGGTGCGCGGACGGCCGCTGCCGTCGAGCGCGCAGCGCAGGTCGTCGGCCAAGTCGATGTTGGCGGTATCGAGCCGGTGCTGGTGGTCGAGATAGTAGCCGCCCTCGGTCACGGTAAAGGAGATGATGCGGGTGCGCTCCTCGGCGCCGGCCGCGATCAGCTGCGTGAGCTGTTCATCCCAGGGGATGATGCGGCCGATGACGTCGATGGTCTGGTAGCTGCGCTCGCCCTGCGGGGTGACGGTTTCCAGCGTGTAGCGCCCGTGCTGGCGCGCCAGCGCCTCCAGCAGCGGCGCCATGTCGGCCCGGATGTTGGCCAGCGCCAGTTGCCAGCGGCGGTCGGCGCCGCTCTCGCGCAGGGCGTTGAGGTAGACCGCCTGGTGGGCGCGGTGGAAGGAGCCGGCACCGATGTGCAGCCAGGTCAGGCTGTCTTCGGCTTGCTCGTCCTGGATGGGGGTGGCGGTGCTTGTCATGCCGTGTCCTTGTTCGTTGCTGCGATGGTTCAGTGCGGCCTTGCGGATGCCGCTGCGGCCAGGCGCGGCAGCGCGCTGCCATCCTGGCGGAACAGGTGGCAGCGCGCCGGGTCGGCGGCCAGCCCGAGCATGCTGCCATGCGCCGGGTTGAGGCTGTCGGGCACGCGCAGGATCAGCGCTTCGTCGGCGCCGTCATAGGCCGCGTACAAGTAGGAGAAGTCGCCCAGCAGTTCCAGCGCCGTGCAGCGCGCCTGCAGCGCCGCCTGCCCCTGGGCGATACTGAGGTGTTCGGGGCGCACGCCCAGCGTCACCTGCTCGCCGGGCTGCAAGCCGGCGCCGTCGACCATCGCCAGTTGCTGGCCGCCGCCGGACAACTGCAGCAGCACGCCGCCGGCCTGCACCGACACGACCGTGCCGTCGATGAAGTTCATCTTGGGCGAGCCGATGAAGCCGGCCACGAAACGGTTGGCCGGATGATGGTACAGCTGCTGGGGCGAGCCGACCTGCTCGATGCGCCCCTCGGACAGCACCACGATCTTGTCGGCCAGCGTCATCGCCTCGATCTGGTCATGGGTGACGTAGATCATGGTGGTCTTGAGGTCGTCGTGCAGCCTGGCGAACTCCAGGCGCATCTTCACGCGCAGCGCGGCATCGAGGTTCGACAGCGGCTCGTCGAACAGGAACACGCTGGGTTGGCGCGTGATGGCGCGGCCGATCGCCACGCGCTGGCGCTGGCCTCCGGACAGCGCGCGCGGCTTGCGGTCGAGCAGGTGGTCGATGTGCAGGATCTTGGCGGCATGCTGCACGGCGGCGTCGATCTCTGCCCTGGACTTGCCCGCGATCTTCAGGCCGAAGGCCATGTTGTCGTACAGGCTCATGTGCGGGTACAGCGCATACGACTGGAACACCATCGCCACCCCGCGCTTGGCGGCAGGCACATCGTTCATGCGGCGCGCGCCGATATCGAGGTCGCCGTCGCTGATGTCTTCCAGGCCGGCGATCATGCGCAGCAGGGTCGACTTGCCGCAGCCCGAAGGGCCGACAAAGACCACGAACTCGCCGTCCTCGATCTCCAGGTTGATGTCGCGCATGACTTCGTTGTCTTCGTAGCGCTTGGCCAGGTTTCTGATGCTTACTGCTGCCATGTCGTTCTCCTTTGTTTCTATATTTGCTTCATATGAGAGTCGCTAACAAAACGCCGCCGGCAAGGAGGCGCAACGCCGCCAGCGGCGTTTTTAGCGGCTCTCAGCGCAGCCAGACCAGTTCGCAGATCAACTGCGGAAACTGCTTCATGTCGTCGAACACCTTGCTGGCGCCAGCCTCCAGCAACCGGCGCGCCATCGCCTTGCGGTCGTGCGCCACGCCGGTAAACCCCAGCACATGCATGCCGGCCGCCGCCGCCGCGCGCACCCCGGTGACGCTGTCGTCGACCGCCACGCAGCGAGCCGGCTCGATGCCGAAGCCGGCCGCGGCCGCCAGGTAGACGTCAGGCGCCGGCTTGGGCTGGCCAACGTCGTGCGCGCTGTAGATGCGTCCCTCGAACTGCGCGTACAGGCCGCAGCGGCGCAGCCCGCTCTCGATGCGCGGGGCGTCGCTGTTGCTGGCCACCGCGCGCGGCAGGCGGATCGCCTGCAGGGCTTCGGCGATGCCCGGCACCGGTTGCGCTTCCTCGCCGCAGGCGCGGCCGACGCTTTCATGCAGGCGCTCGACCTGCTGCGCGCTCAAGCCCAATGCGAATTCGGCATCGACCTCGGCCAGCAGCAGGTCGGTATACATGCCGAGGCGGTTGGCGATGGCCGCATGCAAGGCGGCGCTGCGGCTTTCCTCATCGGCCTGGGCGCCGGCAGCCGGCAGCAACGGCAACAGTTCGCGGTGCAGTACGCCCAGCGCGATGCTTTCGCTGTCGAGCAGCACGCCGTCGCAATCGCACACCAGGTGGGTGATGGCTTGCCGCGTCATCATCACTTCACCGCGCCGAAGGTCAGGCCGCGCACCAGCTGTTTCTGCGCCAGCCAGCCGAGCGCCATGATGGGCGCGATCGCCAGCAGCGAAGCGGCCGACAACTTGGCCCAGAACAGCCCTTCCGGATTGGAATAGGAGGCGATGAACACCGTCAGCGGCGCGGCATTGACACTGGTCAGGTTGAGGCTCCAGAAGGCCTCGTTCCAGGACAGGATGACCAGCAGCAGCGCCGTCGAGGCCAGGCCCGGCATGGCGGTCGGCAGCAGCAGGTAGACCATCTCCTGCCAGGCGTTGGCGCCGTCGATGCGCGCCGCTTCCAGGATCTCCTTGGGCACGTCGTTGAAGTAGGTGAAGGCCATCCACACCGCGATGGGCAAGTTGATCAGCGTGTAGATCAGGGTCAGGCCGGTGACGGTGTCGAGCATGCCGCTGTTCTTGGCCAGCAGGTAGATCGGGATCAGCACGCCCACCGCCGGCATCATCTTGGTCGACAGCATCCACAGCAAGAGTTTCTGCGTGCGCCCGGTCGGGAAGAAAGCCATCGAGTATGCGGCCGGCACCGCCAGCAGCAAACTCAGCACGGTCGAGCCCAGCGACACGATCAGCGAGTTCTGCACGAAGCCGAGGTAATGGCTGCGGCTGAAGACCTCGCGGAATGTGTCCAGCGTGGGCAGGAAGAGCAATGTCGGGCTATAGGCCTGGTGCTCGGTCTTGAAGGCGGTGATCGCCACCCAGAAGATCGGGAAGAACAGGACGATGGCGCAGCTCCACGCCAGGATGCCGACCCACCAGGGGCTTTTCTTTTGCGCGCTCATTTCTCGTTCGCTCCTTTGAGGTTCCTGGCCAGCATGCGCACCAGGAAGAAAGACACGATGTTGGCCAGCACCACGGCGATGATGCCGCCGGCCGAAGCGATGCCGATGTCGAACTGCTGCAGGCCGATGGAATAAACCAGGTAGGTCAGGTTGGTGGTGGCGGTGCCGGGACCGCCGGCGGTGGTGGTGAAGATCTCGGCGAAGACCGACAGCAGGAAGATGGTCTCGATCATGATCACCACCGTGATGGCGCGCTTCAAGTGCGGCAGCACGATGTAGAAGAAGATGCGCACCGGCCCGGCGCCGTCGAGCTGGGCGGCTTCCTTCTGGTCGTTGTCGAGCGACTGCAGCGCGGTCAGCAAAATCAGGAAGGCGAACGGTATCCACTGCCAGGCGACGATGACGATCACCGACAGCATCGGGTATTGGGCCAGCCAGTCGACCGGCTCCAGCCCGAGGTGGCGCATGACGAACGCCAGCATGCCGTAGACCGGGTGCATGATCATGTTCTTCCAGATCAGCGCGGCCACGGTGGGCATCACGAAGAACGGCCCGATCACCAGCAGGCGCGCGATGCCGCGGCCGCGGAATGGCTGGTCGAACAGCACCGCCAGCAGGGTGCCGCCGATCACGCTGATGGCCAGCACCGAACCGATCAGCAGCGCGGTATTGCCGATCGAGGGCCAGAACGCCGGGTCTTCCAGCAGGAACTGGTAGTTCTCCAGGCCGACGAAACCGGTCTGGTCGGGCGCCATCAGGTTGTAGCGGTTGACCGAGAACCAGATGGTCATGGCCAGCGGCACGATCATCCAGGCCAGCAGGATCAGCACCGACGGCGTTTGCAGCAGGCGGACGGGATTGAAGCGCTGCGGCGCGCTTGCGCGGCCGCCGGCCCTGGTGGCGCGCGGCGGCGTGCGGGGTGCGGAGGTCGGTTGGCTCTGCATGGCGGGAGGATGGATGGGATGGATCGATGGCATGGCGGCCTCGGCGAATCGGAGCAATCGGGACCGTCTGGCGCGGCGCATGTGCGCCAGGCCGGCCGGGAAGGCGGCGCGGCCGCTCCTTCGACATTCAGGCGTACGGAAGGAACGGGCCGCGTTGCGAGGGACTGCGTTGATGACGATGTTGAATTGCTTGCGTTACCTGAATTACTTGATGTAGCGGCCCTGGCGCATCATGCGCACGGCCTGGGCCTGCGCGGCGTCCAGCGCGGCATCCGGGGTGGTCTTGCCGGCCAGCGCGCCGGCGATGGCCTGCCCGGTCACGGTGCCGATCGACTGGAACTCGGGAATGGTCGCGAACTGCACGCCGGTATAGGGCACCGGCTTGACGGTCGGGTTGTTGGCGTCGGCGGTCTGGATCGCATCGAGCACGAAATCGGAGAACGGCGACACTTTCTTGTACTCGGCCGACGCGTAGGTCGAGCTGCGGGTGCCCGGCGGCACCAGTGCCCAACCGCTGTCCTTGGCGACCAGGTTGATGTATTCCCTGGAAGTGGCCCAAGCGGCGAACTTCCTGGCGGCATCCTGCGACTTGGAGGACTTCGGCACCGCCAGCGACCAGATCCACAACCAGTGCGAACCCTTCTCGGTCGCGGCGATCGGCGCCGGCGCGAAAGCGGTCTTGTCGGACACCTTGGAATCCTTGCCGTGGTAGAGCATGCCGGCCGCCACCGTGGCGTCCACCCACATGCCGCACTTGCCGCTGGAGAACAGTACCAGGTTTTCATTGAAGCCGTTGGAGCTGGCGCCCGGCGGACCGTACTTGCGCATCAGGTCGACATAGAAGGCGACCGCCTGCTTCCATTCCGGCGACGACAGCTGCGGCTGCCATTTCTCGTCGAACCAGCGGCCGCCCCAGGCGTTGGCCATGGTGGTGAGGATCGCCATGTTCTCGCCCCAGCCGGCTCGACCGCGCAGGCAGATGCCATAGACGCCCTTGGCCGGGTCGTGCAGTTGCGCGGCCAGCTTGGCGACTTCATCCCAGGTCGGCTGCTTCGGCATGGTCAGCTTCTTTTGCTCGAACAGGTCCTTGCGGTAATAAGTCATCGAGCTTTCGGCATAGAACGGCAGCGCGTACAGCTTGCCGTCCACCGTCAGGCCCTCGCGCACCGGCTTGATCAGGTCGGCCTCGTCGTAGTCGGCCGGCAAGCCGGTCATCGGCGCCAGCCAGCCCTTCTTGGCCCAGATCGGCGCTTCATATGCGCCGATGGTCATCAGGTCGAACTGGCCGCTGTTGGTGGCGATGTCGGTGGTCAGGCGCTGGCGCAGCACGCTTTCTTCCATCGTGACCCAGCGCAGCTTGATGTCGGGGTTGGCTTTTTCGAACTGCGGCGCCAGCTTCTGCAGCTCGATCATGTCGGGATTGTTGATCGACGCGATGTTCAGGGTGACCGGTTCGGCCTGGGCCGCGACGGACAGGAACAGCGCGGAAACGACGACGGCGACCGCGCTCAGGCGAACGCCGCAACGGGCAGTGATACAGCGGGCAATGCTATGCATGCTTGTCTCCATAGTTTTATGGGCCGCCGGCTCACTTCCCCCGGGCGCCGGGCAAGCTTGCGCGCCTGGCTGTCGTGCGTATTCCGAACGGCTGGTTTTGAGCTTTTTTTATTTTTGTGAGCAAATAATCAGACATCGGGCAAAACTTGTCAAGCATTTGCAATTTAATTGAGCAAATGCCCAAACTTGTGAATAATGGAATCCCGGGACTCGCCGTAAAATGGCGCCCGCGACACCGGACAAACTGTTCCAGGAACCTGCCCGGGATCCAAGACCACCACCGCATCACCAACATAGCTGCCGCCCATGCCGCGGTACACGAGGAGAATATGTCATCTGGCGCATCCAAACTCGACCTGGCCGCACGCGCCGCCTGGATGTATTACGTGGCGGGCAACACCCAGAATGAAATCGCGGAACGGCTGGGCATCTCGCGCCAGATGGCGCAGCGCATGGTGGCCTACGCCGGCGCCGCCAACCTGGTGAAGGTGCAGATCACCCATCCGGTCTCGTCCTGCCTGGAACTGGCGCAAGGCCTGCAGGAGCGTTACGGCTTGCAGGTATGCCGCGTGGTGCCGGGCGCCGGCGGCAGCGACAATCCCAACGAATCGCAGGAAGTGCAGCAGATGCTGGCCGTGGCCGGGGCCGAACTGATGGACCAATACCTCAGCTCGGCCACGCCGCTGGTGGTCAACGTCGGTTCCGGCCGCACGCTCAAGGCCGCCATCGAGAAGATCGCCGAGATCGACCGCCCGCAGCACCAGATCGTGTCCATGATCGGCGCCTTCGCCGCGGACGGCTCGGCCAACCGCTATGACGTGGCGCTGCAGGCGGCCGAGAAATTGCAGGCGCGCTTCTACCTGCTGCCGGCGCCGCGCGTGGCCGAGAGCGAAAGCGACCGCAAGCAATGGTGCAACCACCGCGCCTACAAGATCGTCACCGGCCTGGCCGAACGCGCCGACGTCACCTTCCTCGGCATCGGCACCATCGCCCTGCAGGGTGCGATGCACGAAGACGGCTTCATCGACGACGCCGAGGTCGCGCAGTTGCAGCAGCAAGGCGCGGTGGGCGAAATGATCTGCCACGCCTTCGATGCCGAAGGCCGCATGCTGGCCTCGGCGCTGGCCGCCCGCATCACCACGCCGCCGCTGGCGGCGCGCCCGCAGCGTCCGGTGATCGCCTTCGCCGGCGGCAGCAAGAAAATCGAAGCGGTGCGCGCGGCGCTGCGCGGCGGCTGGCTGACCGGGCTGGTGACCGATGAGGTGTGCGCGCGCCATGCCTTGCAGGATGGCTGAACCCCGCCCGCGCACATTACATTCCGGAGACACCGCATGACCCAGCCCGCACAATTCGTCGTATTCGGCGAAGCCCTGACCGACTTCATCCGCCAGAGCGACGGCCAATGGCGCGCCATGCCCGGCGGCGCCTGCTGGAACGTGGCGCGCGCGGCTGCGCGCCTGGGCGTGCCGACCGGCTATGCCGGCAGCGTCAGCACCGATGTGTTCGGCCAGGAACTGCACGCGCTCACGCGCGAAGCCGGGCTCGACATGCGCTTCACCCAGCAGTACGCCAAGGCGCCGCTGCTGGCGATGGTCACCTCCACCACCCCGCCCGATTACTTCTTCATCGGCGACGACAGCGCCGACCTCCACTTCAATCCTGAACGCCTGCCGAGCGGCTGGATGGATCAGGTGCGCGTGCTGCACTTCGGCTGCATCAGCCTGGCCCGCGAACCGCTGGCCTCGCGCCTGCTTCAAGTGGCCAAGGCCGGCGCCATGCGCGGCAAGAAGATCGCCTTCGACCCCAACTGGCGCAAGCTGATGGACAGCCCGTCCTACCGCATCCTGCTGCGCGAATTGCTGGCGCTGTCGGATTACGTCAAGGTCTCGGACGAGGACCTGGAAAGGCTGTTTCCCGGCGACGGCAACGCGCTGGCCACGCTGCAGGACATGGCGCCGAAGGCCGAGATCCTGCTCACGCTGGGCGCACAGGGCATGCGCTGGATCAAGGGGGAACAGGTGGTGCAACAGCCGGCCTACAAGGTCGAGGTGGTCGATACGGTGGGTTGCGGCGACGCCTCCATGGGCGGCTGGATCGCCAGCCAGTTGCGCCAGCCGGACGCGCCGGCGCAAGTCCACCTGCAATGCGCGGCGGCCGGTGCGGCGATCGCAGCCTCCAAGCCAGGCGCCTATGCCGCGACCTGGGATGAGGTGCAGGCGATGATAGAACGCGGTTGAGGCAACCCTGCCGCGAACGCATCGGCGCTGGCGCATTTTTACGATTTTCTTGTATCCGCCCCGACACCGGATGTCGATCATGACCGCATGACCGGCTATTGAAGCGGGCTCACCATGCTTCTCCTCCTGCTCACGGCCGGCGCCATGCCCGATCATTGAGGCTCGCGATTGCCAAACCTGAAAACGGCACGTATCCTTGCGCCCATGCCAAACATACGCCCTTCCCGCGCTGAAGACGGCCCGCGCGTCGTCGAGATCTGGCGCCTGGCGGTAGACGCCACCCACGACTTCCTCTCGCCGGCCGACCGCGCCGCGATCGAAGACGACGTGCGCGGTTTCCTCCCCGCAGCACCGCTCTGGCTTGCCGTCGATGACAATGATTTCGCACTAGGCTTCATGCTGCTCGATGGCGCGAAGATGGAAGCGCTGTTCATCGATCCTTCGCATCACGGCCGCGGCATCGGCCGCGCGCTGGTAGCCCATGCGCTGGCGCTGCACCCGATGCTGGAAACGGATGTCAACGAACAGAACACGCAAGCCGTGCGCTTCTATGAACGCATGGGCTTCACCGAAACCGGACGCTCC
The DNA here is from genome assembly GCF_006715495.1 of Herbaspirillum sp. SJZ106. Lineage (GTDB taxonomy): Bacteria > Pseudomonadota > Gammaproteobacteria > Burkholderiales > Burkholderiaceae_D > Herbaspirillum. The sequence continues at coordinate 327,080 of NZ_VFNI01000003.1, read as the reverse complement.
TTGCTGGACGGGCAGGGGCGCGCCTATCCGTTGATTCACCTGCGCTGCATCTTCGAGCCGCAATAGCCGGCGCCAGCCAATAAAAGCCGGCTGCACGGCGCCAATGCCGTTCAGTTAAGACTAATGCTGAAGCACGCATCACCCGAGCCCGTTCGGGCTGAACAGGCCCGCCAGGGCCGTATCGAAGCCAGCGCGCCAGCATCAGCGGCCTCGCCTGCCCTTCGATACGCTGCTGCGCAGCTACTCAGGGCGAACGGAGTCTGGACTCCACAAACCGCCACAAATACAAATGCCGTTCAGCGCTTAACTGAACGGCATTAGCAGCACGGCGCCCTACTTGCCGGGCCGCCAGTGCGCAGCCGAGGCTGCCTAACCCCAAACGGGCCTCAGATCTTCTCCAGCTTCGCCACCGACAGGTCCAGCAGCTTCATGCCGAACTTGCCGAAGTTGATGTGCGCGCGGGTGGCCCCGCCGCCGCCTTCGATGTTGACGATCACGCCCTCGCCGAACTTGGCGTGCGCCACGTTCTGGCCGATGCGCCAGCCCGAATCGGAACGCGAGAAATTCTGCGCGATCTTGTTGTTGCCGGACTCGGGCGCATCGTCCCAGGCCGACTTCGGATGCGCGAACCAGCTGTTCTTCTGCACCTTGGGCGAGAGCCATTTGATGGCATCCTCGGGCAACTCGTCGAAGAAGCGCGAGCGCATGTTGTAGCGCGTCTGGCCGTGCAGCATGCGGGTCTGCGAGAAAGTCATGAACAGGCGCTTGCGCGCGCGCGTGATGGCCACGTACATCAGGCGGCGTTCCTCTTCCACCCCGCCCTCTTCCTTGGCGCTGTTCTCGTGCGGGAACAGGCCCTCTTCCAGACCGGTGATGAACACCGCGTCGAATTCCAAACCCTTGGCCGAGTGCACCGTCATCAGTTGCAGCGCATCCTGGCCGGCCTGCGCCTGGTTGTCGCCGGCTTCCAGCGAGGCGTGCGACAGGAAAGCCGACAGCGGCGACATGATGGTCACCAGCGGCGCGTCGGCATCGATCACTTCGACGCCGTCTGCGGTAGTGATCGCAGTGCCGGCGGTGGCCTGCGCCTGCGGGCCGAGGAAGGCCGGGGCGTCCAGGCCATACCCTTCTTCCGAGACGAACAAGGTGGCGGCGCTGACCAGCTGCTCCAGGTTCTCGATGCGGTCGGCGCCTTCCTTCTCGTTACGGTAATGCGCGATCAGGCCCGACAGTTCCAGCACCACCTTGACCGTTTCCGGCAGGGGCAGGTGCTGGGTTTCGAAGCGCGCGCCTTCGATCAGCTTGACGAAGGCGTTGAGCGACGAGCCGGCCTTGCCGGCCACGTACGGCACGGCCGCGTACAGCGAGCAGTTGTACTGGCGCGCCGCATCCTGCAGCGACTCCATCGCGCGGGCGCCGATGCCGCGCGTGGGAAAATTCACCACGCGCAGGAAAGCCGAGTCGTTGTGCAGGTTGTCCATCAGTTGCAGGTAGGCGATGGCGTGCTTGATTTCGGCGCGCTCGAAGAAGCGCTGGCCGCCGTAGACGCGATAGGGAATCGCCGAGGAAAACAGCGCATGCTCCAGCACGCGCGACTGCGCGTTGGAGCGGTAGAGGATCGCAATCTCGCTGCGGCCCCAGCCTTCGGCGATCAGGTCCTTGACCTGCTCGATGATCCATTGCGCTTCCTGCAGGTCGCTGCTGGCCTCGTAGACGCGCACCTGCTCGCCGTGACCGGCATCGGTGCGCAGGTTCTTGCCCAGGCGGCGGCTGTTGTTGGAGATCAGCTCATTGGCGGTATCCAGGATGTGGCCGTGCGAGCGGTAGTTCTGCTCCAGCTTGATCAGATTCTCCACCCGGAACTCGCGCTCGAAGGCCGACATGTTGCCCACGTTGGCGCCGCGGAAGGCATAGATGCTCTGGTCGTCGTCGCCCACCGCGAACACCGCGCCGTGCGGGCCGGCCATCAGCTTCAACCACTTGTATTGCAGATCGTTGGTGTCCTGGAACTCGTCCACCAGGATGTGGCGGAAACGCGCCTGGTAATGCTCGCGCAGCGGCTGGTTGCGCACCAGCAGCTCATAGGTGCGCAGCAGCAGCTCGGCGAAATCGACCACGCCTTCGCGCTGGCACTGCTGGTCGTACAGCTCGTAGAGTTCGACGAACTTGCGGTTGTAGTCGTCATGCGCTTCCACATCCTGCGCGCGCAGGCCCTGGTCCTTGGCGCTGTTGATGAAGTACATCAGGTTGCGCGGCGGATATTTTTCATCGTCCACGTTCATCGCCTTGAGAAGGCGCTTGATGGCCGAAAGCTGGTCCTGCGAATCGAGGATCTGGAACGTCTGCGGCAGCCCGGCGTCCTTGTGGTGCGCGCGCAGCAAGCGGTTGCACAGGCCGTGGAAGGTGCCGATCCACATGCCGCGGGTATTGATCGGCAGCATGGCCGACAGGCGCGCGGTCATTTCCTTGGCGGCCTTGTTGGTGAAGGTCACCGCCAGGATGCCGGCCGGCGACACCTGCCCGGTCTGGATCAGCCAGGCGATGCGGGTAGTGAGCACGCGGGTCTTGCCGGAACCGGCGCCGGCCAGGATCAGCGCGGACTGGGCCGGCAGGGTCACGGCGGCCAGTTGTTCTTCGTTGAGGTTGTGGAGAAGATTTTGCATCCCGAGATTATAAGGCGGCGCGCTCCCCGGCGCGGCGCAAAGCCGCCCGGCGGCGCGCTATACTTCCGGGCGCGTTCGCCGGCCAGGCCTGCGAATCCCTCCCAACCAGCCCTGCATCATGGTGCCCCATGCTCCGTTCGCGACTGATTTCCGCCCTGACTGCCGCCTTGCTGATGGCCTGCGGCTTCGCCCCCACCGCCCCGGCGTTCTCGCCCCGTACCGAGGTCAGCCAGCTGCTGTCGCTGCAAAAGACCCGCCTCGATGTCGCCGCACCGGTGGCGCGCAGCAAGTGGAATTCGCACGCGCCGATCGACGATCCGGCGCGCGAGCAGGCGATTCTCGACGATGTCGGCGCACGGGCGCAACAACTCGGGCTCGATGCGCAATGGGCGCGCGGCTTCTTCCAGGACCAGTTCGACGCCGGCAAGATCGTGCAACGCGACCTGCATCGGCAATGGAAGCTGGAGCAGCGCCCGCCCTTCGCCAACCCGCCCGACCTCGCCCGTGAGGTAAGGCCGGTGCTGGACCGGCTCACGCCGGAGCTGCTGGCGGCACTGGCGCGCCTCAACGACCGCTGGTGCGAGCCGGATGTGGCGGGCGCGCTGGATGAGCTGGCGCCGCAAATCCTGGGCGCCGACTATGCGCCGGCGGCGCAGGAAAAAGCCACGCAAGCGCTGCGCTGCAGACAGTAAACCGCCTGCATCGCACCTTGCCAGATTGCTATCGTCGCGCAAAAGCGACTAAAAAACAGGAAAACGCTTGCTGTCCTGCAGCATTTTCCCCGGAGGAGTAAAATCCGGAACAGCTGTTCACGCGCACATCCGCGCCTGCAGCGTCCACATCCCGAACTCCCCCATCATGTCCGACGATTCATGTAGTCCCAGTCCTGTGCCGGCGCGTCCGCTGACGCCGGCCAAGGTCACCACGCAGATCCTTTCCACCGCCTTCTTCACGTTCCTGGTCTATCTGGCCATCGGCATCCCGATGGCGGTGCTGCCGGGCTACATCCACCTCGACCTCGGTTACAGCTCGGTGATCGCCGGGCTGGGCATCAGCGTCCAGTATTTCGCCACCTTCATCAGCCGCGCCAACGCCGGCCGCATGATCGACACCGTCGGCGCCAAGCAGACCGTGATGCGCGGCATGCTGCTGTGTACCGCCAGCGGCGGCCTGCTGTTGCTGGCGGCGCTGGCGCAATCGCTGCCCTTTCTCAGCCTGATGCTGCTGTTCGCCAGCCGTGCCTTGCTGGGCCTGGGCGAGAGCCTGGTCGGCACCGGCGCCATCATGTGGGGCATCGGCCGCGTCGGCGCCGACAATACCGCCAAGATGATTTCCTGGAACGGCATCGCCACCTACGCCGCGCTGGCCATCGGCGCGCCGCTGGGCGTGATGCTGGACCGCTCGCTGGGCTTCGCCGTGATCGGCCTGGCGGGCGCGGCGCTGACCGCGACCGGCTACCTGCTGGCGCGCGGCGGCCCGAACGTGCCGGTGGTTCTCGGCGAAAAGCTGTCGTTCAAGCTGGTGCTGCGCCGCGTGTTCGCCTACGGCCTCGGCCTGGCGTTCGGCACCATCGGCTTCGGCTCGATTGCCACCTTCATCACGCTGTACTACGCCGACCACCGATGGGGCAACGCGGCCTTCGCGTTGACCGCCTTCTCCGCCGCCTTCGTCGGCGCGCGCCTGCTGTTCGCCAATGCCATCAACCGTTTCGGCGGCTACCGCGTAGCCATCGTCAGCTTCCTCACCGAAGCGGTCGGCCTGTTGCTGCTGTGGGTCGCCGGCGCGCCGGAGGTGGCGATGCTGGGCGCGGCGCTGACCGGCTTCGGCTTCGCGCTGGTGTTCCCTTCGTTGGGCGTGGAGGCGGTCAAGCTGGTGCCGGCGGCCAACCGCGGCGCGGCGCTGGCGGCCTATTCGGTATTCCTCGACCTGGCGTTGGGCTTCACCGGACCGCTGGCCGGCCTGATCGTGGGCCAGCTCGGCTATCCGCAAGTGTTCCTGTTCGCCGCCATTGCCGCCATCGGCGCGGTAGCCTTGTCGCTGTCGCTGTACCGCAGCGCGCAGCAGCGCAACGGGCAATGATCCCGACCTGATCCGCCGCAAGCCGCACGCAGGGATACGGCAACACGATGGGGCCGATAGCAAGATCGCTATCGGCCCCATCGCCATTTTCATCCACTATTTTTATTGAAATATGGAACGCTTGCCCCATCTCTTCCATCAATACAGTCGCATCGAACACTGTCTGCGTGCGTGATTTGCAATAGAATCGCCATGTTGTTTTCACCCGCTGACGAAAAACCAAACACCTGAAGGAGCGAAAAATGGCAAAGAAGAATGTTGCGGCAACATCGATCAACATCGGCATCAGCGACAAGGATCGCAAGAAGATCGCCGACGGCCTGTCCAGGCTGCTGGCCGACAGCTACACGCTCTACCTGAAGACCCACAACTTCCACTGGAACGTCACCGGCCCGATGTTCAACACCCTGCACCTGATGTTCGAAGGCCAGTACACCGAACTGGCCACCGCGGTCGACCTGATTGCCGAACGCATCCGCGCGCTGGGTTATCCGGCCCCGGGTTCGTACAAGGACTTCGCCAAGCTGTCGTCCATCCCGGAAGCCGAAGGCGTGCCGTCGGCGCAAGAGATGATCGCCCAGTTGGTGGCCGGCCAGGAAGCCGTGACCCGCACCGCGCGCTCGATCTTCCCGGCGGTCGATGCCGCCGCCGACGAGCCGACCGCCGACCTGCTGACCCAGCGCATGCAGTTGCACGAAAAGAACGCATGGATGCTGCGCAGCCTGCTGGAAGGCTGATGGCCGGTGACCGACCGGCACGGGCGCGGCCGCCGCGCCCGTGCGATGGCCAATGACATCTGTTGACATCTGTTGATCATGAAAGCGAAAGGCCATGCCTACCATGCGATCCACGGCAAAACTTGTTGGCGGCCTGTGCCTTGCCATCGGCTTGCTCGCCGCCAGCCCCTCCCGGGCGCAAACGCCTGACTCGGTTTCCGCCGCCAAGGCCCTCTCCTCCACGCTCTGGCTGACCACCAAGGTCTACCTTGAAGGCGCGCCGGAGCAGGACGTGCAAGCCGACTACATGGGCGTCGTCGGCCTGTCGAGGTGGGATAGCGCGCGCAACCGTTATGAATTTTTCGATCCGGCCACCGGCGCATCGCGCCTGAAAGCGGGCGGTGGCGGTTACTTCTTCATCACCGGCGACGGCAAGCATCACGTTCTGGTGCCTGACGCGGGCGCTGTCAGGGTGCTCCCCCGGCGGCTGGAGAAGCTGACCACGGCCGAGTTCACTTATTCGCGCGAGGTGCCTCGCAACATGGTGCAGGGCAATCCCCCAGTGCGGATCTATGTGGTGCACACGCCTTACACCGGGCCATTCAACCCGCCACTGTCCCAGCCTTGAACGATGGCGCCGGCAAGCGCGCCGGCCCCGCCATCATGTGCGCTCAGAACAGGCCGGCAAAGCCGCGCGCGGCGGCCTGCGCATCCTGCGGCGCCATATAGACGCTGCTGATCGCTGCCACCATGTCGGCGCCCTGCGCAATCAGCGGCAGGCAATTCTCTTGCGTCATGCCGCCGATGACCACCACCGGCAGCGGGATTTCCCGCTTCGACTCGGCCACGATTTCCGGCGCGGTCTTGAATGCATATTTCTTCACGCGCGACGGATAGAAGCCGCCGAAAGCCACATAGCTCGCTCCGGCCGCATGGGCGTCGCGCGCCAGTTGCAGCGTGCCGTAGCACGAAGCGCCGACGATCTTGTCCCGACCGACCCTGGCGCGCACCTCGGCGACCGAGGCATCGGTGCCGCCGACATGGATGCCATCCGCATCCAGCGCGAGGCACAGCTCGACATGGTCGTTGACGATGAACGGCGTGTTGTGGCGGCGGCACACATGCAGCAGCGCGCTCGCCTGCTCCCGGCGCAAAACCTCGTCCGCGTTCTTGTGGCGGTATTGCACCAAGGCCGCGCCGCCCCGGATCGCCTGCTCCGTTGCGCTCACCAGTTGTTCCGTGTCATCCCAGTCGGGCGTGACGATATACAAACCGCGCACATGCCATTGCTTGTCTGTGTGGTCCATTCCTGTTCTCCCTTCAATGCGTTTCTATTTCCGATACGGCGGCACGCGGTTGGGAATGCGCTGCCCGGCCGCAATCGCATATGACGTCGCCAGCGCATGCTGGCAATAGTCTTGCGCGCCTGCGATGGCATCGTGCATCTCAAATCCTCGCGCCAACAAGGCCGACAAGGCCGCCGCCAGCGTGCAGCCGCTGCCGTGGAATTCATCGGGCAGGCGCGCCCAGCGCCAGCGCGCACTTCCCTCGGCAGCGTCGGCATCCTCGCCCTGCCCGGCGTCCGGCGGCTGGCCGTACCAGCGGTTGACCACGTCGGACTCCTGCGGGCCATGCCCGCCCTTGAGCAGCACATGCCCGCAGCCGCGCCGCATCAGCGCCGCAGCCTGCCGCCCCGGCGGCACGTCGCCGCACAGGCGCCGCGCCTCGTTGAGGTTGGGCGTGATGACGGTGGCCAGCGCATACAAGGGCTCGATCACGCGCGCGGCGTCGTCCTTCGAGAGGTTGTCCCCTTTGCCATTGGCCAGCACCGGGTCCAGCACCACCGGCAGCGCCGGATTGCGTGCGCGCAGCTGGCCGATCAGCGCCGCGATCGCCTCGGCGTTGTCGCGGCTGCCGGCGATGCCCAGCTTGACTGCGGCGATGTCGAAACGGTCGATCAGCACCTGGGCCTGGTGGCGCACCAGTTCCGGATCGAGCGCATGCACCGCGAACACGCTGACGTTGTCCTGTACCGTCAGCGCGGTCGGCACCGACAGCGGATGGCAGCCGAGCGCGCTGATGGCGGGGATATCGGCCTGCATGCCGGCGCCGCCGCTGGGGTCGGAGCCGGAAAACACCAGCACGCAAGGCGGCGTGGGACGATAGCTGGCGTTCACACTACGCGCCCGGCCATCGGCGAGGATGGCGATGCGTGGAACTTGCGCGGGATGCGGCCCGCGAGGAAAGCCTCGCGCCCCGCCTCCACCGCCAGCTTCATCGCGCCCGCCATGCGGATGGGATCGCGCGCGCCGGCGATGGCGCTGTTCATCAGCACGCCGTCGCAGCCCAGCTCCATCGCGATGGCCGCGTCCGACGCCGTGCCCACGCCGGCATCGACCAGCACCGGCACCTTGGCCTGCTCGATGATCAGCGACAGGTTCCACGGATTCAAGATGCCCATGCCGGAACCGATCAGCGAAGCCAGCGGCATCACCGCCGCCACGCCCAGGTCTTCCAGCATTCGCGCCTGGATCGGATCGTCGCTGCAATACACCATCACGTCGAAACCATCCTTGACCAGGGTCTCGGCGGCCTTGAGCGTCTCCGGCATGTTGGGGAACAGCGTCTTCTCGTCGCCCAGCACCTCCAGCTTCACCAGCTTGTGCCCGCCCAGCAGCTCGCGCGCCAGTTGCAGCGTGTAGACCGCATCGGCCGCGTTGTAGCAGCCGGCGGTATTGGGCAGGATGGTGAATTCCGAGGGCGGCACCACATCCAGCAGGCTGGGCGCATTGGGGTCCTGGCCGATGTTCACGCGGCGGATCGCCACGGTGATGATCTCGGCGCCGCTGGCAACAGTCGCCGCGCGCGTCTCGTTCAGGTCCTTGTACTTGCCGCTGCCCACCAGGAGGCGCGAGCGGTAGGTTTTTCCAGCGATGGTCAGGCCTGTGTCCTGTACCAGCGCGGGTGTGTCGTTCATGTTCATTTCAAATCCTTTCATGTCTCTTGCAATTGTGCGAAAAGGAATGCATACGGCTGGTGTGCAGACTTCGATACGCCGCTTTGCGGCTACTCAGTCCGAACGGAATCACTTGAAGCGCGACAAACATCATCGGAATGACAGCACTAGGTGATAGCGAACCTGCACCCCGAAGCCGCAGGCGAGTAACAAGCACCGCGATGCCGCAGGCGAGCCGGCCATGCTTTCCCCTTGTGGGCCAGCCGCCGGAGCGCGGGGAAAAATGGATCAGAAAGGCAGTCGGAGCGCAGCGACTCTGCCTTTCCCATTTTTCCTCGCGCTTCGGCGGGAACCCCGCAGGGGCTGGCACTTAGGGGCCGCCTTTCTTTGCTTACTTTCTTTGGCGGAGCAAAGAAAGTGAGCGGCTGCCGGCTGAAGCAGTGCTTCAGCCTCCCGGCGCTCACCTCCGACCGGAGAAAGAAAAGCATAGAGCCAGTACATCGACCAGCAGTAAGGCCAGACTACCTAATAAAAAAACTCACCCGCCACCAATCGCCCGCACCACATCGACCTTGTCAGTCTCCGCCAGCAAACGTTGCGCCCACTGCTGCGCAGGCACCACCTGCCGGTTGACCGCCACCGCCACCGCCTTCCCGGACAGTTCCAGCGAAGCGACCAACTGCTCCAGCGTAAAGCCATCCGGCAAGGAATGCGGCTTGCCGTTCAGTTCGATCTGCATGGCGAGGCTCATTGCTTCGAATAGATCTCGGCGCCCATCTTCACGAACTCGACCGACTTCACTTCCATGCCCTGCTTGAGCGCCTCGATTTCCGAGATGCCTTCCTTGGCCGCGTAGTCGCGCACTTCCTGGGTGATCTTCATCGAGCAGAAGTGCGGGCCGCACATGGAGCAGAAGTGCGCCACCTTGGCCGAGTCCTTGGGCAGGGTTTCGTCGTGGAATTCGCGCGCCTTGTCGGGGTCCAGGCCGATGTTGAACTGGTCTTCCCAGCGGAACTCGAAGCGCGCCTTGGACAAGGCGTTGTCGCGGATCTGCGCGCCCGGATGGCCCTTGGCCAGGTCGGCCGCATGCGCGGCGATCTTGTAGGTGATGATGCCATCCTTCACATCCACCTTGTTGGGCAGGCCCAGGTGTTCCTTCGGCGTGACGTAGCACAGCATGGCGGTGCCGTACCAGCCGATCTGGGCGGCGCCGATGCCGGAGGTGATGTGGTCGTAGCCGGGGGCGATGTCGGTGGTCAACGGGCCCAGCGTATAGAACGGCGCCTCGTGGCACTGCTCCAGCTGCAGGTCCATGTTTTCCTTGATCAGGTGCATCGGCACGTGGCCGGGGCCTTCGATCATCACCTGCACGTCGTGCTTCCAGGCGATCTGGGTCAGCTCGCCCAGGGTCTTCAGTTCGCCCAGTTGCGCCTCGTCGTTGGCATCATAGATCGAACCGGGACGCAGGCCATCGCCCAGGCTGAAGCTGACGTCGTAGGCCTTCATGATCTCGCAGATGTCTTCGAAGTGCTCGTAGAGGAAGGATTCGCGGTGGTGCGCCAGGCACCACTTGGCCATGATCGAGCCGCCGCGCGAGACGATGCCGGTCATGCGCTTGGCGGTCAGCGGCACGTATTGCAGGCGCACGCCGGCGTGGATGGTGAAATAGTCCACGCCCTGCTCGGCCTGCTCGATCAGGGTGTCGCGGAAGATTTCCCAGGTCAGGTCTTCGGCCTTGCCGTTGACCTTTTCCAGCGCCTGGTAGATCGGCACGGTGCCGATCGGCACCGGCGAGTTGCGGATGATCCACTCGCGCGTCTCGTGGATGTTCTTGCCGGTGGACAGGTCCATCACGTTGTCGCCGCCCCAGCGGATGGCCCAGGTCATTTTCTCGACTTCCTCGCCAATGGACGAGGTCACGGCCGAGTTGCCGATGTTGGCGTTGATCTTGACCAGGAAATTGCGGCCGATGATCATCGGCTCGACTTCCGGGTGGTTGATGTTGGCGGGGATGATGGCGCGCCCGCGCGCCACTTCGTCGCGCACGAACTCGGGCGTGATCTCGGCCGGGATCGAGGCGCCGAAGGACTGGCCGGGATGCTGGCGGCCCATCAGGTCGGACAGCTTGGCGCCCATCGGGCCGGAGGCTTTCAACTGTTCCAGGTATTCCTGGCGGCGCAGGTTTTCGCGGATGGCGATGAATTCCATCTCGGGCGTGATGATGCCGCGCCGGGCGTAGTGCATTTGGGAGACGTTACCGCCGGCCTTGGCGCGGCGCGGCTTGCGGTGCAGGTTGAAGCGCAGCTCGGCCAGCGCCGGATCGTTCAGGCGCTGTTGGCCGTATTCGGAGGTCGGGCCGTCCAGCTCCTCGGTGTCGTCGCGCTCCAGGATCCAGGGCAGGCGCGGCGTGGGAAGGCCGGCGCGGATGTCGATCTTCACGTCCGGATCGGTATAGGGGCCGGAGGTGTCGTAGACATAGATCGGCGGGTTCTTTTCGGAACCGAACATGGCCGGGGTATCGGCCTGGCTGATTTCGCGCATGGGCACGCGGATATCCGGACGCGAACCGGTCACGTAGATCTTGCGGGAATTCGGGAGAGGCTGGATCGCTGCCTCATCCACCGTGGCGGTGGCGGACAGGAACTTGGGATTGGCATTCATTTTGGCTCCTTTGCGGTTGGCTCGGAGCCAGCAAAGGAGGTGACGGAAGAAGAACGCCAGCCCGCCCTGGGCGGTTAGGTGCTGCGTCTTGCTGCCGGTTGCTTCCCTTCGCTGGCATTATCCAGATCAGGTTCAAGGGTATTTCTCACCCACCTTGCGGCAGGACCCCTAGCGTTTTACGCCGGTGCAAACACCGGCGAGCGGCCATTATAAGGCGCTTTGTGGCAGCAGGCGAGCAGAAACGCTGCCCGCCATGAACTCATCCGCGCCGGGCAGCGCCGGCTGTGGTCGGCGACAGGTTCAAGCCGGCAGCGTGCCGCCTTCGTCGATGATCTTCCAGTAGCGCATCACCTTCTCGACATAGTTGGCGATGCCGGTGCCGGCGGGCAAGTTGCTCAGGTTATTGGGATCGACGCCGTTCTCGCCGGAGTTGTAGGCGCGCAGCGCGATCTCCCAGCTGTCCTTGCCGTATTTCTGTTTCATCTCCTCTTTCATGTCGGCCAGGTAGAAGGCACCGGCCAGGATGTTGGTGGCCGGGTCGTTCTTGTCGCGCCCTTGCAGCTCGGGATGGCGCGCCTGCAATGCGGCGAAGGTGTTGTCGTTCATCTGCACCAGTCCGGTGTCGCCCCTGCCGTTCGGATTGTTGGTGGCGGCGCCCGGGTCCCAGCGCGATTCGTCATGGATCAGGCCGGCCAGCAGGCTGGCCGGGACGCCGCTGCGACGCGACGCTTCCTCGATCATGTCGCGGTAGGGCTCGGCCTGCGGCGGCAGGCCCGGCCCCAGATGACTGGAGCCGTCACCATTGCCCTGGTACGGCTCATCGGCGTCGGCCCCGATGGCGTCGGGCGTGACGCTCTTGCGGGAGACCACCGGCGGTCGGTAAGTGGTGGTGATGTCCACCGTGATATCGACCGACTCCACCGGCGGCGAACCGTGGCCGCCACCGCCCGGCGTAATGCCGAGCCGGTCCAGGGTTGGCTTGATGACCGCATATTCCTTCTGGAAAGCAGGATCGCGGAACCACCTGTCCGCCAGATCCTGCCAGGTTACGCCTTGATCCGACACCTTCGACATCTGCGGTTCTCCACTCATCATGAAATTGCCTGGAATCACATCGCGGCGGCCAGGCATGCCGCGAAACCTTGCCTGCCAAACAACAAACTTGGCTGCGGTAATGGATAAGTCGCTTCCCGGCCCCCGCCAGTTCCACCGGCCGCCACTGCCGGCCCCGCCTCCCTTATAATGGACGGTTTCGCAAAAACACACGTCAAATCATGGAATTAGCCAAGTCGTTCGAGCCTGCCGAGATTGAAAAATTCTGGCGCGAGGAATGGGAAAAGCGCGGTTATTTCGCCGCCACCACCGACGCCGAAAAACCGTCGTTTTCCATCCAGCTGCCGCCGCCGAACGTGACCGGCACCCTGCACATGGGCCACGCGTTCAACCAGACCATCATGGACGGCCTGACGCGCTACCACCGCATGCGCGGCTACAACACCGCGTGGATCCCCGGCACCGACCACGCCGGCATCGCCACCCAGATCGTGGTGGAGCGCCAACTCGATGCGCAAAAGGTGTCGCGCCACGACCTCGGCCGCGAAAAGTTCGTCGAGAAGGTGTGGGAGTGGAAGGAAAAATCCGGCTCCACCATCACCGGCCAGATGCGCCGCATGGGCGCCTCGACCGACTGGGAGCGCGAATACTTCACGATGGACCCGAAGATGTCCAAGGCCGTCACCGAAGTGTTCGTGCGCCTGTACGAGCAGGGCCTGATCTACCGCGGCAAGCGCCTGGTCAACTGGGACCCGGTGCTGGGCACCGCGGTGTCCGACCTGGAAGTGGTGTCGGAGGAAGAAGACGGCTCGATGTGGCACATCAAGTACCCGCTGGCCGACGGCAGCGGCACCATCACGGTCGCCACCACCCGTCCTGAAACCATGCTGGGCGACGTCGCCGTGGCGGTCGATCCGACCGATGAGCGCTATGCCGCGCTGGTGGGCAAGATGCTCAAGCTGCCGCTGGTGGGCCGCGAGATCCCCATCATCAAGGATGAATACGTCGACAAGGAATTCGGCACCGGCTGCGTGAAGATCACCCCGGCGCACGACTTCAACGACTACCAGGTCGGCGCACGCCACAACCTGGACAAGATCAGCGTGTTCACGCTGGACGCCAGGATCAACGAAAACGCGCCCGCCAAGTACCAGGGCCTGGACCGCTTCGAGGCGCGCAAGCAGATCGTGGCCGATCTCGACGCGCTGGGCCTGCTGGAACTGGTCAAGCCGCACAAGCTGATGGTGCCGCGCGGCGACCGTACCGGCGTGGTGATCGAGCCGATGCTGACCGACCAGTGGTTCGTGGCGATGAGCAAGCCGGCGCCGGAAGGCACCTACTTCCCCGGCAAGTCGATCGCCGAGACCGCGCTGGAGAAGGTCGCTTCCGGCGAGATCAAGTTCGTGCCGGAAAACTGGACCAATACCTACAACCAGTGGCTCAACAACATCCAGGACTGGTGCATCTCGCGCCAGCTGTGGTGGGGCCACCAGATCCCGGCCTGGTACGACGACGAAGGCAACATCTACGTCGCGCGCAGCGAGGAAGAAGCCCGCGCGCAAGCCGGAGGCCGCGCCGTCAAGCGCGACGAGGACGTGCTGGACACCTGGTTCTCCTCGGCGCTGGTGCCGTTCTCCACGCTGGGCTGGCCGGAAGAAACGCCGGACTACAAGCTGTTCCTGCCGTCGTCGGTGCTGGTGACCGGCTTCGACATTATCTTCTTCTGGGTGGCGCGCATGGTCATGATGACCACGCATTTCACCGGTAAGGTCCCGTTCGACACCGTCTACGTGCACGGCCTGGTGCGCGACGGCAGCGGCCAGAAGATGTCCAAGTCCAAGGGCAACACGCTGGACCCGATCGACCTGATCGACGGCATCGGCGTGGATGCACTGGTGGCCAAGCGCACGGCCGGCCTGATGAACCCGAAGCAGGCGGCCAGCATCGAGAAGGCCACCCGCCGCGAATTCGCCGATGGCATCCCGGCCTTCGGCACCGATGCGCTGCGCTTCACCTTCGCCTCGCTGGCGACCCTGGGCCGCAACATCAACTTCGACCTGAACCGCTGCGAGGGCTACCGCAACTTCTGCAACAAGCTGTGGAACGCCACCCGCTTCGTGCTGATGAACACCGAAGGCCAGGACTGCGGTTTCGACGGCCATGAGAAGGGCGTGTGCGACAAGAGCTACCTGCAGTTCTCGCAGGCCGACCGCTGGATCGTGTCGCTGCTGCAGCGTACCGAAGCCGAGGTGGCGAAGGGTTTCGCCGACTACCGCTTCGACAACATCGCCACCGCCATCTACAAGTTCGTGTGGGACGAGTACTGCGACTGGTATCTGGAAATGGCCAAGGCCCAGATCCAGACCGGCAACGAGGCGCAGCAGCGCGCCACCCGCCGCACCCTGCTGCGCGTGCTGGAAGTGATCCTGCGCCTGGCGCACCCGGTGCTGCCGTTCATCACCGAGCAGTTGTGGCAGACCGTGGCGCCGATGACCGACAAGAAGCTCGACCCGGCCGGCGACTCGATCATGCGCCAGCCGTATCCGCAAGCCGACCTGGACAAGGTCGATGCCGAAGCCGAGGCCTGGATGGCGCAGTTCAAGTCGCTCACCGACGCCTGCCGCAACCTGCGCGGCGAGATGCAGCTGGCGCCGTCGCTGCGCGTGCCGCTGATCGTGGAAGCGGCCGACGCTTCGGCGGTGCAGTCCTTCCTGCCTTACCTGCAGGGCCTGGTGCGCCTGTCGGAAACGCAGGTGGTAGCGCAGCTGCCGGAGTCGCCGGCGCCGGTGGCCATCGTCGGCGACGTCAAGCTGATGCTGAAGGTGGAAATCGACGTGGCCGCCGAGCGCGAGCGCCTGGGCAAGGAAATCGCCCGCCTGACTGGCGAGATCGCCAAGGCCAACGGCAAGCTGTCCAACGAAAGCTTCGTGGCGCGCGCGCCGGAAGCGGTGGTGGCGCAGGAGAAGGAACGCCTGGCCACCTTCACCGCCACGGTCGGGAAGCTGCAGGAGCAGTTGGCGAAACTGAAGTAAGTTTCGCCGCATCCGGCTATCGCCAAGCCGCCGTTCCGCAAGGGACGGCGGCTTTTGTTTTGGATATTACGTAGATAACTAAAGTGTTTAAACAGTATCTGGACTTTGGTTATTTACAAAATACCCCATACACTCACTGTGGCTAACAGCGGCATAACGATCGAAAAGGCCTGTACCAGACAACCTCTTCCCCCTACCACCAATCCTCAGTTGACTTGGGATCTTTCTGCCATACGCCAAGCTTCCATCAATCGCTCCCGGCTCATAGCCCTAGGCCGCTGCAACCCCAAATCGCGACTCATGCCAATGAGAGCAGTCTCCTCATCATCTCCTTCGGCGCAGTAGCGGCCTGCCAACACGTTCAGCTCTGCAAGAGATACCTCGTCAACCTGCCGAGCACTGCCCGCAACCGGTTTTCTGAACGAAATCATCGAACGGTCCTTCAGCCGTTTTGGCCAAATGAACAAACCGACTGACTCAGCCTCAGTTTCGAAATGCTGCGAAGTCAAGTCTACGACACGACTAACGATACGAGCCCCCGTGCGCACCCAACCGTGGGCACGAGCAATGCGACGTGCAAGAACCTCATCTCGGACGGGCCCCTCCGCCTCAACAACCTCGGCAATCATCCCGAGCAACCGCTCATCGTAGCTGTCAGAAAAGAAAAGGTCGGGATCAGCAACATGGTCGGTCGTCGCCAGATCCACCTCGACGAAGTAGTTTTGCTCAGGCATCAATTCACCTGCCGCAGAACGCGCGTACATCTCGGAGGTTTCAACTGAATGCGCAGTCACGGGAACCGGTACCGCAGATGCCACGTGCGATGGTGCTTCTCCAGATGAAATCTCCTCGTCGTCAGCGGCGTTGGCCATAGCGACGACCTGCTCCTTCATTTCCGCAGCTTGCTCAGCAGCGACCATTTCCGTCTCACGCTTGACATCCAAAATCTGACGAAGCTGAGCGTCTATTTTTTCCAAAGTCCCAGGCATATCGACCCACCAGTCCGTGGACCAAATGCGGACGATATCCCAACCAAGCCCACGAAGGACTTGCTCGCGGAGCTTGTCACGGTCGCGGGCGGTTGCAGAACGGTGATAGGTAGCACCATCACACTCCACTCCGGCCAAGTAACGTCCTGGCGAATCTGGGTCAACCACACCCAGGTCAACACGGAATGCAGAGACGCCGACCTGTGGATGCACAACCCATCCTCGTTCTGCAAGAGCACTGCATACGGCCTTCTCAAATGGACTATCGAAGTCACCGATACTGCCAGCAACAAATTCGCCCAAAGCACGCGCCCCCTTCTCAGCAAACTCGAGGAAATGCTTCAAATCTCGAACGCCCAGCGCTTGAGTACGAGTGAGGTCCATCTTCTCCGGGCGGAAGCTGCCAAACACACGCAACTCCTGCCTCGCCCGAGTAATAGCCACGTTCAAACGACGCTCCCCGCCCTGTTGGTTCATAGGTCCAAAGTTCATGGGCATCACACCATCCAAACCTGGCCCATAGGTCACAGAGAAATACATAACATCACGCTCATCCCCCTGAACGCTTTCCAGATTCTTCACGAACACAGGCTCAAGTGCTGTATCAGCGAAGTGCCGTTCGATAGAGGAGTCTTTGCGACGCGCATCGTCTAGCAAATCCTCGATGAGTCGCTGCTGCTCCGAATTGAAGGTTACAACACCAACAGTCAAGCCTGCATCGTTGAAATCAGGCTCCTTCAGACGTGCAACCAGATCCGCCACTAACGCCTTGGCCTCTGGCTTATTGGTCCGCGATGCTCCACGTTCGTACTGGCCGCTGGAGACAAGATTGAAACTCACTGCCCTATCATTGGTCACGGGACTCGGGAACGTGACCAGCTCTCCGTCGTAGTAGCGATAGTTAGAGAAGGCAATCAAGCTTTCGTGACGGCTACGATAGTGCCAGGAGAGCTTCATGGTTGGCAGGTTTGCGCCGATGCACTCTTCCAAAATGCTCTCGAGTTCCACTTCAACGTCAGAATCGTCAACATCAGACTCAGCACGATCAAAGAAGCTTGTCGGTGGAAGCTGCTTGGGGTCGCCGACCATAATGACTTGGCGGCCACGTGCCATGGCGCCAATTGCATCCCATACTGGAATCTGCGATGCCTCATCGAAGACAACCACGTCAAAATCTGCCGTTTCAGCTGGGAGATACTGTGCAATCGAAAGTGGGCTCATCAGAAGACAAGGAGTCAAACGTAGAACCGCCTCCGATGCCCGGAACATCAAGTCACGCAGCGGAAGGTGCTTGGTCTTCTTCTGCATCTCGTAGCGCAAGAGACCCCACTCCGAACCTTGCGAAACCTTTGCCGGAGAAGGCAAGCCGGCAGACAGCTGTGCGCGCACCCATTGCTGGGTTAGCGCGATGAATTTACGATCCAGTTCTCGGAAATCTCGAATCCGCTTCTCATGTTCGGCCGAGACAAAAGTGCGCAGGACATCATCGCCATCGACAACGGCATTGAGCCACCAACGGCAATAATCCGTCTCGAAGGCCTGCTGCACCGTCCCCAAAGCCACTGTTCCTTGCTCAATCCCGGCAACCAGTGGGCCGAGGCCGAGAGACAGTGCATGCGTCCGGGCCTTACGCCACGCACACCAGTTCTTGAGACGGTTAGCCTCTTTGGCAACCTGATGAGCTCGCTCACCTACCTCGCTGGGGAGTAGCGCCAGCAAGCTTCCGTTATCGCTAGCAGGAATACCACTGGCAGCCGCAAACAACTTCACTGCACGCTCGAACTCATTCAGGGCCCCGTCATAGCTCCGACTCGCACCTGCAATAGCGCCCGCCGGCGCAAGGAGGACGTTACTATCGCCGAGCAGAAGAGAAATTGGGCCCTTCACTTGGGCAAGAATTTCAGGAGTATTCGCAAGGCTTGCCAAAGCTGTCGTGAGTGCCTCAAAGAACTTCAGAGCCGGCTCAATGTTGGGAATCTTCGTTTGCAAGCCATTCCACAAACCATCTGTTTTTCCTGCCAAATCACTGTAATCCTGGATTTCATCGGCCAGCGTCACCAGCTCACGCATCCTGTTTAGGTCATTGCGTGCCAACGTACCAGCACGCCCAGCCTCAATCACAGAGTAACCTTCGTCCGCCCAGCGATTCTCACTACGTGCCGAAGCCAGCGCCGCCTGAAAAACGAGATAAGCCTTTGCAATGACCACGTCAGTGTCGAAGCCTTTCCACACCGGCGCTGTTTCCTGCCCCAACTTATCAAGAGAGCTTACGGACTGGTCGATTTGACGAAGCTCACGCATGCGTTGAAGGTCTTCTCGCGCACCTTCGCCGCAAAACCCCCGCCCAACCGGATCCAAGGCGACATCTTCCCATGGCTTACGCCCACGCGAACTCTCCAATGCAAGCTGGAATGCGTGCATCGAACGTGCCACATCAATCTCAGTCTTCAGCCCTGCCCATGCGCCAGCCGTCGGCAACGACAGGTCATCGAACTCCTTGATTTTTAGCGTAAGCTGGTCGATTCTCTCTAGACGCTCAATGTCTCCGTCGATATCTGGCTCACCGGCGCTGGTCGCTAATCCCTTCAGTTGCTTGACCAAATTTCGCTTGCGAAGGAGGCTCACTGGCCATGAAGACGCCTTGAGCTCCTTCAAAGCGTCCTGAAGTTCGGTAACGACCTTGCCGGAGATACCATCCTTGTAGGCCAGCGACAGCTGGCTAACTACGTCTTGCCTAGTTCGCAGCAGTTCGATGGCGCTGTAGAGGCGCTCAACTAACGCCCCACTCCAAGGCGGGGACAAGTTGGCGCGCAGCTCCACGTCACGCTGAAGATGCCTGATGCCGTCCCGCAGGTCGTCAAGTACCTGGGCACTGGTCGGCACCGATAGCTCTCCGAGCAGTTTGCGATAACGTTCAACGAGTGGAACCGCCTTTCTCAGATTATCTGCAATAGCCTTGGCGTCGGGGCGCAAGACAAAGCGCCAGTCGTACCCAGATGCTTGCGGAAGTACGGATGCCAGGGCATGTAGCCCTGAACGAACGCGCGAATCCAACGGCAACTCCAGCAAGCCTATAGCGCTCCGAAGGGTTGATGCGGCAGCTTCGAAGCGAGCTACCACATCAGGGACGTCCCTGGCTGTATTGACGAGCGCTTCGGCCCAAAGGGGCGACCATTCCGTTTGAACGACGTACGACAGCGGGCTGCTCAGGAGATTACCTCCACCAAATGCCCTGGCATTCACATCCAGCAGATCCGCAGTTTGACGCAGTTCCCTAATACCGCTGGCATCGTGCGCAGCAGCCGTAGTCCAGGACAAGCGGAGGACCGGAAAGTCTCGACCACCAACAACCCGGCCTATAGCTTCATAAACGCTCAGACCATTCGGGTGCCTGGTGTGAAGACGTTCTACATATCCATTGAGCTGGGCACGTAAGCCCTCCAGACGCTCCGCTTCTGCATGCCAATCCTCCGGATTCAATGCCGCTGAAGCATCCCAAGACGTCCGTAGCTGCTCCAGAACGTCAGTCTTGCGCGCCTTATTGGAGTGCAGCTCTAGGCAAAAATTACCCAAGCCAACCTCGGCTAAACGCCGGTACACGACGTCCAGTGCAGCCATCTTCTCGGATACAAATAGAACACGCTTGCGCTCGGCAAGGAACTGCGCAATGAGATTCGAGATAGTCTGGCTCTTCCCCGTACCAGGGGGACCGATAAGAACAAAATCTTTCCCCCTGCTTCCTGCGACAACTGCTGACAACTGCGATGAGTCGGCTGGCAGCGGACAGAAGGTCTCTTTGACTGGTAACTCACTATCCAGCCGACGAACGTCAGGGAATTCGACCGTACTTTTATAGGAATCCCGCGGTGTATCCAACAGATGCTGCACCACCGGGTTCTTCTTCAGGTGCTCAATGCGCTCGGTCAAGTCCCTCCACATGAGATATTTTGCGAAGGAGAACGATGCCAGGACAACGTCGTCAACAACTTCCCACCCTGGAATGTCCTTCACGGCATACGAGACGGTTTTCCAGATGCCAGCCACATCAAGTCCAGAATCATCCTGAGGGAGCCCTGTATCGCGAACGCCGAGCTCCAATTCATAGTCCTGTCGAAGCATCTGAATAAGCGTTGGATTGAAGCGCGCCTCATCATCATGCAGTTTAATACTGAAACCAGAACGAGCGCTGCGTCGTTCCAGGGATACAGGTAGCAATATCAGCGGGGCACGGTATTTCTTGTCGTCCTTGGCGTCTTTCGTCCAAGACAAGAAACCGAGCGCCAAGAACAAGGTGTTGGAGCCCCCTTCTTGCATTGTCGTCCTTGAGCTTCGGAACAACTCAAGCAGACGTCCCTCAAGTTCATCTTGAGCCAGACCGACAAAGACCTCTTTGCGCTGAAGTGCGTCCAGAGCATGCTGACGCCGTACGTGTTCACGCTCACGAGCCTCATGAATTGCACGATTGCGCGGATCTTCTCCATCCATCAAGTCCGGTCGGCTTAGGAGCTTGATGGCATGGCCTTCTGCCAGCACATCCTCAAGCCATCCCGGCTCAGGAGCATCAAGCTTCACAGACTTTTTACCAGCCTTGAAACTCAGGAGATTGTTACGAAGAGAGAGGTCGAGCAGCTTTCGTTGCCAGCGAGAGAGTCGGTCCTCTGGACGCTCGTCTTCCACGACGGGCTCGGCACCAACGCTATCCAACTGCTCTGGAGGTTCTTCCCAGCGTGCATCCTGCGTTTGCGGATGCCTCTGGTCTGAGGTATCGCGCTCAATCGCCTTCTCGCTCGCAAGAGGTTTGATTCGCTGCAACCGGGCACGCCGGATGTCGATGGCCAGTTCGAAAATGCCCTCTTCAGCTTCAGATATATGCTCTTCACCTTTCACTACCGTGAAGCTGAAGGCAGGCAGCGGTCTCTGAACGATGAGGGTCGACTCGAACAGAACCATCTCTCGCAGTTTGACTCTCTTACGCAACGCCGTGATGTCATCAATAACGGTGGAAGAGAACTCCTCGTTTTTCAGCCAGACGCCAGGGAACGCGTGTCCCCGCTGAAATACGATGAGTGGATTTAAGCCAGCCTGTTCCAACGCAGCGCATAGAAGGAGGGTCAGATCCATGCAAGTGCCGAGACCAGATTCCTCAATCTGACCAGGCCCACGTACCTTCTGCCCTTCCCGCTCAAAGCTCGCTGGCGGCAGTGCATAGTCCAAACCCATGGAGCCAATAGCCGTCCAGATTGCGGACACAAGCTCCCATGCACGTTTGGCCCCTTCTTGATATCCATTGAGGGAACCCGATTTCCCAGCTTTGCGTAGGACTTCTGCTGCCCGCTTGAGCACGCGCTCAACCGCCGGCTCGTTAGGTTGCACGAAAGCGGCAACCATGTCCGGTAGCGACGACAGCCCACCCCACTGATTCCGCGGCAAAAGCTCCACTGTTTGCTCAGAAGCAGCGATGCTCAGGGGCTCGCTTCCTGCTGTGACCAAATCTAACTTCAGGATTGCCTTTTCAGACTCGGTCAGCCGCCCCAATAGCGCCCCCTCAAGGCCAATATCGAGGTCGTTGATACGAATTGTCTGGCCAGCAGCCAAGTGGTCAAGGTGCCAAGTCTTAGGCTTCAGGAAAGATGGTTCTGACGCGACAACAAGCTTCAAATCGCGATACGAATTCTCAGTTTCGTTGATTACCGCCAACTCATGAATTACTGGGACAGCGTTCTGAAAGTCCGCAAGATTGACCCGCCCAGATACGCTTGCTTGGATTTTTACTTCGCGCATTACCTCTTCCGGCGGCTGCGCCGGCCCGATTTCCCCAAACTGCATGGTGGATCCCCGATTTTTAGATGATTTTTGACTCGCCACACACTAGTGACTCCCCTCGGAAACAACGTCGTTTCTCCCCAGCTTAAGCGAAACGCTCTATTTCCCTCATAGTCTCTAGGCTACAACATTTCTCGCAGTGACCACTACGTTCAGCTGCATCTGGACTTTAGTCATCTACACAATATCCTTTGTTTTTATCGCTTGCCCTGCGCGCCCGGCTTGACTACACTGAGTCGATAAAATTAGAACAACCGTGCTTTTAATCAAAATTGGAGATAACATGAATACCAAGGCATCCCCTTCCGCCCTGCCCCGTCTTGCCGCAGCCGGCGTGCTGCTGGCCGGCCTGCTGGCATCGGCCTGCGCCTTTGCCGACGGCTCCCCGGTCGGCTTGTGGAAGAACATCGATGACGCCACCGGCAAGCCCAAGGCGCTGATCCGCATCACCGAAAGCAATGGCGAACTGTCGGGCAAGATCGAGAAGCTGTTCCGCGCGCCGGAAGAAGACCAGAACCCGGTCTGCGAAAAGTGCGAAGGCGAACTGAAGGGCAAGCCCATCGTCGGCATGACCATCCTCTCCGGCCTGAAGAAAGATGGCGACGAGTACAACGGCGGCCAGATCCTCGACCCGGCCAACGGCAAGCTCTACAAGAGCAAGCTGACGGTGGTCGAAGACGGCAAGAAGCTCAACGTGCGCGGCTACATCGGCATGCCGATGCTGGGACGCACGCAGACCTGGGTGCGCGAGGAATAAGCGCCGCGCTGTCTGCCACGGCAATACCAATGCAAACGGCAACGAAAGATTCGTTGCCGTTTTGCTTTGTGTGTGTGGAGGGGGGAGCGTTCGTTGCTTAACGCCCCGCCTGGGATTTTTGCACGTAGCGGTCAAGCTCGCGTGCAAACGCGCGGCCGTCGCTTTGGCTGAAAGCGGCCGGGCCGCCGGTTTCCATGCCGCTGCTGCGCAGTTCTTCCATGAAATTGCGCATGCTCAGGTGGTGGCAGATGTTGTCGGCGGTATAGAGCTCGCCGCGCGGATTGAGCGCGACGCCGCCCTTGGCGACGACGTCGGCCGCCAGCGGGATATCGGCGGTGACGACCAGGTCGCCGGCCTGCGCCAGCCTGACGATCTCGCGGTCGGCCACGTCGAAGCCGGCCGGCACCACCACCGATTTGATGAAGCGCGAGGGCGACGTGCGCAGCCCCCGGTTGGCGACCAGGGTCACCACGATGCCGGTGCGCTCCGCCACGCGGAACAGCATGTCCTTGATGACGCCCGGACAGGCGTCGGCATCAACCCAGATCTGCATGGAGAAACCTTGCCGCGCAAGCGGCGGTGTGAGGCCTTGGCGCTGTATTCAAACGAAGGAGACGGTCAACCCCGGCAGGGTAACGCCGGAAAACGCGGTGACCCAGGTCTGGCCCGGTTCGATCGGCAGGGCATCGGTCCAGGTGCCGGTGGTGATGATCTCGCCGGCCTGCAGCTGTCGGAACTGCGACTGCTTCTGCAGCAGCTGGTGCAGGTGCCACAGGGCGTGCAGCGGGCTGTCCATCTCGTCGTTGCAGAAACCGGCGGCGCGCAGCACGCTGGAGGACTCGGTGTTGCACGACAGCGAGACGGTGGCGCCAGCCAGGATCTGCGACAGGTGGTGGCGCGTGCCGGAGGACAGCACGTGCGGCTCGCCGATGATCAGCGTGCCGTGCAGGCCGAAGGCGGCGATCGAATCGGCTACCGTGAATTCCCAGTTGGCGTAGGGGCACACGACGATCTCGAAACCGTGCGCCATCCATTCCAGGCAGTCGGCCAGTTCGTCCAGCGTGGCGTTGGGCGCCGGCGCCTTACCCAGCTTGAAGACGATCTCGGGTTCGATGCGCGGCTGCACCGCGCCGGCCAGCGATTGCGTGCCGTGGTTGTCTTCGGCGAAGCGCACGGTGGTGTCGAACACCGGGGCCCAGATCGGCGTGCGGGTGTCGTCGGTGACGCCATAGCGCGACCAGGACTTGCGCACCGAAAAACCGATCTTGCGCCCGACCGGCTGCTCGCCTTGCGCCACGCGGATGTTGCGGATGCTGTAGGCGATGTCGTAGGCGTCCTCGAGCGAGAGCGGCTCGTTCTTGGAGATCAGGGGAATTTGCTTCGAGTTGGCCCGCGCATCGAGCAATTGATGCGCATAGCGGCTTGCTTGGCTCGACATTAGCATGACAGGCTCACATCGAAAGATAGTGAATAGCTATCCATTGTCGATGACGATTAGTTTTTGCACAAGTAAAAACTCGCCTTTGCAGGCATTCAGGCAAAAATTGCATACGATTGCACTATTGCACGTAAAACGCTGTTTGCGCCAGCGCAACAATGCGTCGCCATGGCCGGCTTTGGATGCGCGCCGGCAACATCCTGCCGCCGGCTCAGCCGCCCCACAGGTCGCCGTTGGGGCTGGTGCGCGGCGCGGCGACGCCGAAGTGCTGGTAGGCCGCCGGGGTGGCGATGCGGCCGCGCGGGGTGCGCTGCAGGTAGCCTTGCTGGATCAGGTAGGGTTCCAGCACATCCTCGATGGTGTCGCGCTCTTCGCCGATGGCGGCCGCCAGGTTGTCCAGCCCGACCGGGCCGCCGCTGAACTTGAACAGCACCGCTTCGAGCAGCTTGCGGTCCATCAGGTCGAAGCCGACCGGATCGACGTCCAGCATCACCAGCGCCGCGTCGGCCATCGCGCGGGTGATCTCGCCGCGGCCCTTGACCTCGGCGTAGTCGCGCACGCGGCGCAACAGACGGTTGGCGATACGCGGGGTGCCGCGGCTGCGCTTGGCGATTTCCAGCGCGCCATCCTCGACGATGGGCGCGTTGAGCAGTCCGGCGCTGCGCGTGACGATGCGCGCCAGTTCGGGCGGGGTATAGAACTCCAGCCGGGCGACGATGCCGAAGCGGTCGCGCAGCGGGTTGGTCAGCATGCCGGCGCGGGTGGTGGCGCCGACCAATGTGAACGGCTGCAGGTCGAGGCGCACCGAGCGCGCCGCCGGGCCTTCGCCGATCATGATGTCGATCTGGTAATCCTCCAGCGCCGGGTAGAGGATTTCCTCCACCACCGGCGACAGGCGGTGGATCTCATCGATGAACAGGACATCGTTGGCTTCGAGGTTGGTCAGGAGCGCCGCCAGGTCGCCGGCGCGCTCCAGCACCGGGCCGGAAGTCTGGCGCAGGTTCACGCCCATCTCGCGCGCGATGATGTGCGCCATGGTGGTCTTGCCCAAACCCGGCGGGCCGAACAGCAAGGTGTGGTCGAGCGCCTCCCCGCGCCCGCGCGCGGCCGCGATGAAAATCTCCAGCTGGCTGCGCACCTTTTCCTGGCCGACGTATTCGTCGAGCTGCTTGGGGCGCAGGGCGCGCTCGATGGCCTCCTCGTTGGCCGAGGCCGGGGTGGCGGCGATGATGCGCTGTTCGGAAAAATCGTCGGTCTGGATGCTCATGCGGTAATCCTATCCCTCTCCATCAGGCCTTGGACAAGGCCTTGAGCGCGTGCTTGATGCCGTCGGACACGCTGGCGTCCTTGGGTACCTGCTTCAGCGCCAGCGTCGCTTCCTTGTCGGAATAGCCCAGCGCCAGGAGCGCGTTGAGGATATCGGCCGAGGCATCGGCATGCGCGGCGCCGCCGGCCGCGCCGAGGTCGGCGCCGAGCTTGCCCTTCAACTCAAGCAGCAGGCGCTCGGCGGTCTTCTTGCCGATGCCGGGCACCCGGGTCAGGCGCCCCGCTTCCTGCAGCGTCACCGCCTGCGCCAGGTCGGCCACCGACATGCCCGACAGGATCGCCAGCGCGGTGCGCGCGCCGACGCCGGAAATCTTGATCAGCTCCTTGAAGGTGTTGCGTTCCTCGGCGGTCCCGAAGCCGAACAGGATGTGCGCATCCTCGCGGATGGCGAGGTGGGTCAGCAACACCACCTTGTCGCCCAGTCCGGGCAGGTTGTAGAAGGTGCTCATCGGCACCGCGACCTCATAGCCGACGCCATTGCAGTCGACCAGCAGATTCGGGGGATTTTTTTCGAACAGGGTTCCGGAAAGGCGACCGATCATGGCATGGATGTGTTGTGCGTTGGTATCAACGATAAGCCAGAATGATACAGTACTGTTTGGATAAACAGTATCCTGCTTCACCCGGCGGCATCCACCGACACCCGCCGAACCGCATACAAAAAGGACAAGCATGGCAGGCAGCAGCTTCTTCGCACTGATCGACGATATCGCCTCGGTATTGGACGACGTTTCCGTGATGACCAAGGTCGCGGCCAAGAAAACCGCCGGCGTGCTGGGCGACGACCTCGCCCTGAACGCCCAGCAGGTGACAGGGGTAAAGGCCGACCGCGAACTGCCGGTCGTATGGGCGGTGGCCCGGGGCTCGCTCAAGAACAAGGCGATCCTGGTGCCGGCGGCGCTGGCCATCAGCGCCTTCATCCCGTGGGCGGTGACGCCGCTGCTGATGCTGGGCGGGGCCTTCCTGTGCTTCGAGGGCTTCGAAAAGCTGGCGCACAAATACCTGCCGCACGAAGCTGGCGAGCAACACCGCGAGGGTGCCGGCATACCCGCCGATATCGATCCCGTGGCCTATGAACAGGACAAGATCAAGGGCGCCGTGCGCACCGACTTCATCCTCTCGGCCGAAATCATCGCCATCACCCTGGGCACCGTGGCCGGCGCGCCGCTGCAGCAACAGGTGACGGTGCTGGCCGGCATTGCGCTGCTCATGACGGTAGGGGTGTACGGCATCGTCGCGGCCATCGTGAAACTCGACGATGGCGGACTCTACCTGCTGCGCACGGCCGGCGCCGGCACAATAGGCCGCATCAAGCAAAAACTGGGGCGCGCCATCCTGGCGGCGGCGCCGGCCATGATGCGCAGCCTGTCGGTGATCGGCACCGTGGCCATGTTCATGGTGGGCGGCGGCATCCTCACGCACGGCTTGCCATTCGCGCACCATGGCATCGCGGCGGCAGCCGCGGCCATCGCAGGCGTGCCGGCCGTCGGCAGCGTACTGGCGGCGCTGACGCCGTCGGTACTCGATGCCGTGTTCGGCGTGGTGGCGGGAGGTGTGGTGTTGCTTGCGGTAGAAGCGGTCAAGCGCGTTCTTGCGCTGGTGAAAAGACCGGCACAGTAACCATTGCCGTCGTCCTGACGAAAGTCAGGATCCAGCGTCGTTCAACGACCATCGATACACAACGAAAGCCACTGGATCCCGACCTGCGCCGGGATGACGGCGACAGGAATACGGCTTCATCCGACCAGCCGTCCGCCGCGCATGCGCAAGCCCTTCTTCGCCAATCCCGGCGCCAGCGTCCCCAGGCTGGCCAGCACATCGCCGCCGTGCGCATGGCAGATCGCCACGCCCAGCGCATCGGCGGCATCGGTGCCGGGCAGGCCCGGCAACTGCAGCAGCCGCGCCACCATTTCCTGCACCTGCGCCTTTTGCGCCCGGCCATGGCCGGCCACGGCTTGCTTGACCTGCAACGCGGTGTATTCGGCCACCGCCAGGTCGGCGCCGACCAGCGCGCAGATCGCCGCCCCGCGCGCCTGCCCCAGCAGCAAGGTGGATTGCGGGTTGACGTTGACGAACACCTTTTCGATCGCCGCGCAGTCGGGCGCATAAGCGCGCACCACTTCGGAAACGCTGTTCAGGATCACCTTGAGCCGTTGCGGCAGGTCGCCGTCGGGCGTCTTGATGGTGCCCGAGGCGATATAGGACAGCTTGTTGCCCTGCTTGCGGATCACGCCGAAACCGGTGGTGCGCAAACCAGGGTCGATACCGAGAATTTTCATGAGCCCGAACTTTGAGATGACTGCCGGGGCAGACAACGCCTGATGACCGCGCGTGCGCGCAGCCTTGATCAGGCTTGATGATAATCGATCCTGGCCGGCCCTAATCGGCCTTCACTACCTCGACTACCTTCCACTCGGCGCCCTGCGACTCATACACGGTAAATACCGGGTTCTTCAAATTCCCCTCGCGATCGAATTCAATGGGCCCCGTCAGCCCCTTGAACCTTTCCTTGTGCAAGGTCTCCGCCAGCTTCTGCGGATCGAGCGAATTAGCGGACTTGATGGCCTCGCCCAGTACCTGGACGGCATCGTAAGCGCGCAACGCGCTGACATCGATATAGGATCCCTGGAAATTCTCGATGTAGGCTTTTTCGAAAGACTTCCACCTGGCCATCCTGTCCCTGGGCTGGTCCGATTCCAGCGACAGGATATTGCCGACATCATTGACCCGGCTCAGCACATATTGGTTGTTCATCCCATTCATCGCATTCAGGAATCGGGTGGTCAACCCCAGGCGCTTGGCGCTGACGATCATGTTGGCGGCCTGCAAATGCGTGCCGCCCCAGAAAATCGCGTCGGCTTTGCGTTCCTTGATATCCATCAGCGCCTGGTTGAAGTCGGACGTCTTGTCGCTCACCGAATAATGGCCGGCAATCGTGCCGCCGGCGGTTTTGAAGCCATCGCTGAACTGACTTGCCATGGCGGCGCCGGACGGCGTTTTGTCATCGATGACGGCAATGCGGCGCAGCTTCAGATCGCGGTAGGCGTATTTCCCGAACAGGATGCCGCCCTGCTCGCTGTGACCGAACATGCGAAACACATTGTCATATCCGAGCTGCGTGAATTGGCGGTTGGTCGCGCCCACCGACAGCTGGGGAATATGCTCCGCCTGGAAAATATCGGCGGTGGCGATGCATACCGTCGAACTGTGGCAGATCACAGCCTGCACTTTGCGCTTCAGCAAATATTGCGCAGCCAATCTGCCGGTATTGGCGTTGAAACGGTCATCCTGGACAAGCAGCTGGAAATTGACCTTGACGTTGTTGACCTTGATGTTTTTCTGATTCAGTTCGTCGATTGCCAACTGGGCGCCATTGACCATGCTGATGCCGCGTTCCTGATTGGAACCGCTCTGCGGCGCCAGGAAGCCGATCGAAACCGCGACTTCCTGCGCCTGTCCCGCAGCGCAAGACATGCCGGCTCCAATGGCAAGCAACAACAGGAACGCCCGCCGGAATCCGGCGCGCATGCAGCGAAATAAGCAAGTCATCATCCCCCCCCTCCCAAGGATAAAAAATCGCAGGCCATTATCCATCGAAAAAAACGATATGACACGATGACGGCACAATCGCCGATACGCAAAACAACAGCGTCCGCCCCCCTCAGGCCGCTCAAACATCCTTCCGACAATTTGCGGCATTGCACGCTCGGGCATCCTCACACATTCTCACGAATTTTCACGGCGTGGCCGCCTTCAGCGCCTGCGCCTGGCGCACCCATTGCTGCACCGAAGGACGCTGCCATTGGCGCTTGGCGTACTGCTGCAACGCCGGCGGCAACGGGTCGCCATGCAGTGCCAGGCGGTTGAGCATCACCGCCAGGTCGGTGTCGGCGATGCACCATTCGCCGAACAGGTTGTCCTTGCCGGCCAGCAGCGTTTGCGCGGCGGCCGCAAGCTTGTCGGCCGCCGCCTTGGCCGCCGCCGACAAGGGTGCGAAACCCTCGCCATAGAACACCACTTCGGTCGGCCGCTCCTGGCGTATCGGCATCAGGTCGCTGCGCAGCCAGGCCTGCACCTCGCGCGCCTTGGCCCGCTGGCGGACATCGGCCGGATACACCGCCCGATGTGCCGGCGCGGGAAAGCGTTCTTCCAGGTATTCGGCAATCGCGGTCGATTCGGCCAGGTGGAATTGGCCGTCCGACAAGGTCGGCACGCGCCGCGTCAGCGACACGCTGGCGTAACCGGCGCCCTGGTTCTGGCGCGCGGCCAGGTCGATGGTCAGCAACTCGAACGGCAACCCCTTCTCGGTCAGCGTCACGAAGGCCGACATGGCGTAAGGGCTGATGAACTGGGCATCGACGTACAACTGCAATGGCGGCGTCTTCAAGCGGTTTCTCCTTGATGGTCTGGTCTTGCGCACATGCGCTTTCGATCCATCGACACATTAAAGCAAAATAAGGCAAAACAAAGCAAAACGCCCGGCAATGCCGGGCGTTTTCGATCACATGACTGCCAGCGGATCAGTGGCGGAAGTGGCGCGTGCCGGTCAGCAGCATCACCACGCCGCGCTCGTTGGCGGCGTCGATCACTTCCTGGTCGCGCATGGAGCCGCCCGGGTGGATCACGCAGGTCGCGCCGGCATCGACCACCACGTCCAGGCCGTCGCGGAACGGGAAGAAGGCGTCCGAGGCCACGGCCGAACCGGCCAGGGTCAGGCCGGCGTTGGCCGCCTTGATCGAGGCGATGCGCGCGGAATCGATGCGGCTCATCTGGCCGGCGCCCACGCCGAGCGTCATGCCGTTGCCGCAGAACACGATGGCGTTGGACTTGACGAACTTGGCCACGCGCCAGGCGAACATCAGGTCTTGCAGTTGCTGCGGCGTCGGCTGCAGCTTGCTGACTACCTTCACTTCCGGCAGCAGCACGTTCTTGGCGTCAGGCGACTGCACCAGCAGGCCGCCGCCGACGCGCTTGAAGTCGTAGGCATTCAAGCCGTTGCCCAGCGGGATTTCCAGCAGACGCACGTTCTGCTTGGCGGCGAAGATCTTTTTGGCTTCGTCCGAGAACGCCGGCGCGATCAGCACTTCGACGAACTGCTTGGCCACCGCTTCGGCCGCCGCGCCGTCCAGCGGGCGGTTGAAGGCAATGATGCCGCCGAAGGCCGAAGTCGGGTCGGTCTGCAGGGCCTTGCTGTAGGCTTCCAGCGGGTTGGCGCCGACCGCCACGCCGCAGGGGTTGGCGTGCTTGATGATGACGCAGGCGGCCGTTTCGGCGGCGTCGAAGGTCTTCACACATTCCCAGGCGGCGTCGGCGTCGGCGATGTTGTTGAACGACAGTTCCTTGCCTTGCAGCTGGGTGTAGTTGGCCAGCGCGCCGTCGACCTTCTT
This sequence comes from Herbaspirillum sp. SJZ106, assembly GCF_006715495.1. GTDB lineage: Bacteria > Pseudomonadota > Gammaproteobacteria > Burkholderiales > Burkholderiaceae_D > Herbaspirillum. The sequence continues at coordinate 296,200 of NZ_VFNI01000003.1, read as the reverse complement.
GATGTCACGGTAGAACGCCGCGCTCTGGTGCGGGTTCTCGCCGTAGCGCATGTCCTGCACCTTTTCGAAGTGCAGGTTCAGGGTGTCCGGATAGGCGCTGCGGGTGGCGTGCTGCTTGTCCTGGCCCAGCGAGGTGAAGTAGTTGGTGATGGCGCCGTCGTATTGCGCGGTGTGGGCGAACACCTTCTTGGCCAGCGCGAAACGTTTCTCGTATGGGAGGTCGCCGCCGGCCTTCAGGTCGGCCAACACGCCTTCGTAATCGCTCGGGTCGCAGATCACCACCACATCCTTGTGGTTCTTGGCCGAGGAACGCAGCATGGCCGGGCCGCCGATGTCGATGTTCTCGATCGCGTCTTCCAGCGAGCATTCTTCCTTGGCCACGGTCTGCTGGAACGGATACAGGTTCACCACCACCATGTCGATGGTCGAGATGGCGTGCTGTTCCAGCGCGGCCATATGCTCGGGGAAATCGCGGCGCGCCAGGATGCCGCCATGCACCTTGGGATGCAGCGTCTTGACGCGGCCATCCAGCATTTCCGGGAAGCCGGTGTAGTCGGCCACTTCGGTGACCTTCAGGCCGTTGTCGGCCAGCAGCTTGGCGGTGCCGCCGGTGGACAGGAGGTTGACGCCCATGGCGGACAGCGCGCGCGCGAATTCGAGCACGCCTGCCTTGTCGGATACGGAAATGAGTGCTTGTTTGATCATGGTAGGCAAGACTGGAAAAGGAAGATGGAAACCTGAAAACCGTTGATGAAATAAGTTGAAGCAGTTGGCTCAGGCCGGCGCACGCGACACCGGCCGGCGCTCAGAGCAGGCCGTGCTGCTGCAACTTCTTGCGCAGCGTGTTGCGGTTGATGCCGAGGATTTCGGCGGCCTGCGACTGGTTACCTTCGGCGCGCGCCATCACGGTCTCGAAGACCGGCTTCTCGACCGTCGACAGAACCATGTCGTAGACGTTGGTGGGCAGTTGTTCGCCCAGGTCCCGGAAATATTTTTCCAGGCTCTTCTTGACGACATCCTCAATACTTTCTTTGCTCATTGTTTTGTGCTTCTGTTTTTATCGGCACCGCCGCGGCCGCGCGCAACCTGACGTTGCGTTCCCCGTGGACTGGTTTGTTTGCAGCAATGCCGTGCTGTTGATCAATTTGCGCGTCCTGCGCATCCGATTCGTTTCTCTTACTGTTTCGCGAGGAAAAACGCTTCCCTCGACACCCGGAAAATCAGGCGGCAAGCGGCTCTTCGGCCAAGCCGTATTGTAACCGCTCGCCATAGGCCGCCTGCCCCGCGAAGAAATTGCGCACCGCCTCGAGCTGTTCGGCGCAATTCTCGATGCGGTTCATGCCGCGCCGGAAATCCTCGCCGCCGGGCAAATCGCGCACATACCATCCGATATGCTTGCGCGCCGTGCGCACGCCGAGGTAATCGCCGTAGAACGCGTAATGCGCCTGCAAATGCTCGTCCATCAATTGCTCGACTTCGGTCACCAGCGGCGCCGGCAGGTAGTCGCCGGTGTCCAGGAAATGCGCGATCTCGCGGAAGATCCACGGCCGTCCCTGGGCGGCGCGGCCGACCATGACGGCGTCGGCGCCGGTGACGCGCAGGACTTCGCGCGCCTTTTCCGGCGAAGTGATGTCGCCGTTGGCCACCACCGGAATCGTCACCGCCGCCTTGACTGCCGCGATGGTGTCGTACTCCGCCGCGCCGCTGTAGCCGTCGGCGCGGGTGCGGCCGTGCAGCGTCAGCATGGCGATGCCGCTTTGCTCGGCCCGCGCGGCGATCTTCAGCGCGTTCTTGTTGGCGCGATCCCAGCCGGTGCGGAACTTCAGCGTCACCGGCACGTCGACCGCGCCCACCACCGCATCGAGGATACGGGCCACCAGTTCTTCGTCCTGCAACAGGGCCGAACCGCACCAGCTGTTGCAGACCTTCTTGACCGGGCAGCCCATGTTGATATCGATGATCTGGGCGCCGCGCTCGACGTTGTACTTCGCGCAATCGGCCAGCATGGCGGGATCGGCGCCGGCGATCTGCACCGCCTTGGGCTCCATCTCGCCATCGTGGTTGATGCGGCGCGAGGTTTTCTCGCTTTGCCACAGCCGCGGATCGGAGGCGGCCATCTCGGACACGGCATATCCCGCGCCCAGCTGCTTGCACAGCTGGCGGAAAGGACGGTCGGTCACACCCGCCATGGGAGCGACGAACACGTTGTTTCGCAAGGAATACGGTCCAATGTTCACGAATTGGAAGAGCGGGTTCTGACCTATTTCCACCCCGCGTTCGAATGAGAAGGGCGGAGTGCAAGGCGCGGTGCACCGCACAGGGTGGTGCCCTGTGCAAGCGCCGCAACGCCGCAATTCGCCCTTCTCATTCGAACCCTCCGGGCAGTCCCGGCAACGGGCCGCCTGCCGCGTTGCGCCTCCTTGCCGTGGCACCACCACGACGCGTCGTCGCGCCTTGCATTCGGCCCGTTGCCGGGGCTGCGCGGGGGCGGAAATAGGTCAGAACCCGCTCTATGGAAAAACGGGGAAGGGCGCTATTTTAGCGCGATTGCGGGCCATGCCCAACTAGATTTGGGCACCGTTACATCTCTGCGCGCGATTTGCAGCTGTTCAATAATTAAGCAACATCAACCTATTGACGAAACGGCAATTTACATCCAGGGAAATCGTTTGCGGATATTCCCGTATTTCCTGCAACGGCAGTTTTCAACAGGCAAATGAAAGCAAACAGCGAGCAAAATCCGTCGCCCTGACGAAAGTCGGGACCCAGCGTCGTTCAGCGGCCCTTGAAGCACAACAAAAGACACTGGATCCCGGCCTTCGCCGGGATGACGCGTTTCGGAGGAAAGCTTTCAGTGAGCGGCATGGCGACAAAGCCGCCGTATTTTTGATGGCGCCGGACTCAGCGGTCGACTTCGTCCAGCGTTTCGCGGTTGAGGTGGCCGATCTCGCCCCAGGAACGGATGCGCGCGCGTTCGCCGTCCCAATGCAGGCGGTTCACGCTGGCGTTGAAGATGTCGAAGGTGCGCGGCTGCGCGAAGCCGGTGCCGCTGGCCCAGTGGTGAAGGCATTCGAGCACGCCGCCATGGGTGACGATGGCGACCTTGCGGTACTTGCCATCGGCAACGATGCGCCGCACGGCATTGACCGAACGCTGGTAGAACTCGCGCATGGTCTCGGCCTCGCGTTCGCCGGCCGGATAGCGGGCATCAGGTTCGCGCGCCTTCCAGACGCGGTAGGCCTCCGGATATTTTTCTTCGATGTCCGCATGGCGCAGCCCCTCGAAAGCGCCATAGCAGCGCTCGCGCAAGCCGGCGTCGATGGCCACCGGCAACCCCGCCACATCGGCCACGGCCTGGGCCGTGGCGCGCGCGCGCTGGAGGTCGCTGGCGAAAACGGCATCGATGCCCTCATCGGCCAACACTTCGCCCAACGCCAATACCTGGCGCCGGCCGGCTTCGTTCAGGGGGATATCGATATGGCCTTGCAGGCGCTTGTCGACGTTCCAGTCGGTTTCGCCGTGGCGAATCAGCAATATCTCAGTCATGCGGCAATGCCATCCTTGTCTGTTGGGGCAACGGCGCTCACCTGGCCGCGGATGGGTTGAGCCAATACAGGCCGTGGATCGATGCCTGTTCCAGCACATGGTCGCGCAGCGCGGTGAGCACCACCGCCCCTTCCAGGTTGCCGGTCAGCGGCAGTTGCGCCACATCCAGCGCATACAGCGTGAAGATGTAGCGGTGCACCAGCGCGTCGTTCCACGGCGGGCACGGGCCGTCATAGCCGAAATAGTCGCCGCGCATGTCGCCATCGCCAGCGAACCAGCCGGTGTAGTCGTTGATGCCCTGGCGGGCGCCGGGCATGGTGTCGCCCAGCACCGCCGGCCCCGGCTTGCCGCGCGCGGTCACGCCGTTGCTGAACTGCCCGGCGGCGATCTGCGTGACGGCGGGAGGGATATCGACCAGGATCCAATGGTAGAAATCGACCCGCGGCAGATCCAGCGGCACGGTCTTGCCTTCCTGGTTGACATCGTCGCCGCGCGACGGCACGTCGGGGTCGTGCATGACCAGCGCCAGCGACTTGGTGCCGGCCGGCAGATCGCTCCAGGCCAAATGCGGATTGCGGTTGGAAGACAACGCGACATGGGTCTTGGGATCGGCCACGGCGAATGCGAATTCACCGGGGATGGTTGCGCCGTCCTTGAAAGAATCGCTCCAGAATTTCATGTGACCTCCTGAAAAAAATAGCCGGGTTCAAACGCCATACCTTGATGAGATGGGGATGGATACGACGGCTTCAATCCCTGACCTTGGGCTTGATCTGCAACCAGAACGTGACCGGGCCGTCATTGGTCAGCGACACCTTCATGTCGGCGCCGAAGCGGCCTGTGCCGACCCGGTCGGCGCCATGCCGGCTGCGCGCCTGCCCGACGAAATGCGAGAACAATTGTCGCCCGGCATCGGGCGCCGCGGCCGGCGTGAAGGACGGCCGCGTGCCGGAGTTGGTGTCGGCCGCCAGCGTGAACTGCGGCACCAGCAAGAGGCCGCCTTGCACGTCGGCAACACTGCGGTTCATCTTGCCGGCCTCATCGGCGAATACCCGGTAAGCCAGCAGCTTGCTCAACAGCGCATCGGCTTCGGCCACCGTGTCGTTGCGCTCGGCGCACACCAGCACCATCAGGCCGGCGTCAATCGCGCCGATGGTTTCCCCGTCCACTACGACAGCGGCCTGGCTGACTCGTTGCAGCAAGGCGATCATGTCAAGCGAGCGTGACGCGCGCGAACTTGCGCTTGCCGACCTGCACCACGAACTGTCCGGCATCGACCTTGAGGCCCTTGTCGCTGACCGCCGCGCCGTCGATGCGCACGCCGCCCTGCTCCACCATGCGCAAGGCTTCCGAGGTGGAGGCGCACAGGTTGGCTTGCTTGAGCAACTGGCCGATGCCCAGCGGCGCGCCCGTCAGGGACACTTCCGGGATGTCGTCCGGGATGCCGCCCTTGGAGCGGTTGACGAAGTCGGCCAGCGCGTCGACGGCGGCCTGCTGCGAATGGAAACGGGCCACGATTTCTTGCGCCAGCGCAACCTTGATGTCGCGCGGGTTCTTGCCGGCCTCGACCTCGGCCTTGAAGGCCGCGATTTCCGCAATCGAGCGGAACGACAGCAGGTCGTAGTAGCGCCACATCATCACGTCGGAAATGCTCATCACCTTGGCGAACATGGTGTTGGCCGGTTCGGTGATGCCGATGTAGTTGCCCTTGGACTTGGACATCTTTTCCACGCCATCCAGGCCTTCCAGCAGCGGCATGGTCAGGATGCACTGGGGCTCCTGGCCGTAGTCCTTCTGCAGCTCGCGGCCGACCAGCAGGTTGAACTTCTGGTCGGTGCCGCCCAGCTCCAGGTCGGACTTGAGCGCCACCGAGTCGTAGCCCTGCATCAGCGGGTAGAGGAACTCGTGCACCGAGATCGGCGTGCCGTCCTTGAAGCGCTTGGTGAAGTCGTCGCGCTCCATCATGCGCGCCACGGTGTAGCGCGAGGCCAGCTGGATCATGCCGCGGCTGCCCAGCGGGTCGCACCATTCGGAGTTGTAGCGGATCTCGGTTTTAGCCGGGTCCAGCACCAGGCTGGCCTGGGCGAAATAGGTCTTGGCGTTGACTTCGATCTGCTCGCGCGTGAGCGGCGGGCGGGTCGCATTGCGGCCGGACGGGTCGCCGATCATGGAGGTGAAGTCGCCGATCAGGAAGATCACCTGGTGGCCCAGGTTCTGCAGCTGGCGCATCTTGTTGAGCACCACCGTGTGGCCCAGGTGCAGGTCGGGCGCGGTCGGATCAAGGCCCAGCTTGATGCGCAACGGCTGGCCGGTTTGCTCGGAACGCGCCAGCTTCTGCGCGAATTCGCTTTCGATCAGCAACTCGTCCACGCCGCGCCTGGCGATCGCCATCGCCTCGCGGACTTGATCGGAGAGCGGCAAGGATGAGCTGGAAGCGGCTTGGGCGGCGGGGATAGACTGGTCTGCGTTCATCGATATAACTAAAAAATAGGCTTTGTAGGACAGTGCTGCGAAATCGTATTGCTATAATCCGGTTTTCGTTTTTCTGCTGAGCGCCTCGACGCGGCCCCAGAGCTCAGTCAGCAGAAAGTGCATTCACATCTGTTCGGGATGTTTCGCGGCACAATACGGCAGCTCAGGCGGCGGGGGGACAGTAACGCCGCGCAAGCCGCTGGACGCGGTTATCCGGAACAGAACATCAGATTTTAACGTATTGCATGTTCCCACAAGATAAATTCAAGCGCGTCACGTCCCGATGCACCTCCGCCCTCCAGTCCTGCCACCATAAGATTTCCGGCTCCTCGCCCAAGGCCCGCATCATCGGCGCCAGCGCGTTGTTCCTGGCCGCCTTCACCATCGGCGCCGCCGGTTTCGCCCCGGCCGAGCCGGACCTGAAGGACGCGCCGGTCAACCCGATCACCAAGGAACTGGCCTTGCCTGATTTGCAACAGCAGATCAGCGCGCTGGAAGAAAACGCGCAGTATTACGTCAATGAAGAGAAGGTGCGCACCGGCGACACGCTGGCCACCCTGCTGAACCGGCTGGGCGTGGACGACCAGGACGCCGCCAACTTCATCAAGTCCGACACCCTGGCGCGCTCGGTCATGCAGTTGCGCGCCGGCAAGCGCGTGGTAGCCCAGACCGACCAGAACGGCGACCTGGTCAAGCTCTCCGCCATGCTCGACGACGGCAGCGATACCTTGCGCAACCTGGTGATTTCGCGCGAAGGCGAATACTTCAAGGCCGATGCCGTGCCGGCCACGCTGGAGCGCCGCGTCGAAATGCGTTCCGGGGTCATCTTCTCGTCCCTGTTCGCCGCCACCGATGCGGCCCAGATCCCCGACGCCGTGGCCCTGCAGTTGGTGGACATGTTCGCCACCAACATCAACTTCGCCGCCGACCTGCGCCGCGGCGACCGTTTCAACGTGATTTATGAAACCTTCTGGCAGAACGGCGAACCGGTGCGCACCGGCCGCGTGCTGGCCGGCGAGTTCGACAATGCCGGCAACCGCTACCAGGCGGTCTGGTTCAACGACCCCGGCAACAAGGGCGGCGGCGGTTACTACGCCTTCGACGGCAAATCGCTCAAGAAAGCCTTCCTGAAGTCGCCGCTGGCCTTCACCCGCATCTCCTCGGGCTTCTCGATGCGCATGCACCCGATCCTGGGCAAATGGAAGCAGCACACCGGCGTCGATTTCGCCGCCCCCACCGGCACTCCCATCCATGCGGCGGCCGATGGCGTGGTCGATTTCGTCGGCCAGCAGAACGGCTACGGCAACATCGTGGTGATCAAGCACTGGAGCGGCTACTCCACCGCCTATGGCCACATGAGCCGCTTCGCCTCCGGCCTCAGGAAGGGCATGAAGGTCAGCCAGAGCGATGTGATCGGTTACGTCGGCATGACCGGCTGGGCCACCGGTCCGCACCTGCACTACGAGTTCCGCGTCAACAACCAGCCGCGCAATCCGCTGTCGGTGGACGTGCCCAACAACCAGGCACTGACCGGCCAGCAGTTGAAGAACTTCCGCGCCGTCGCCGCCGATATGCAGCACCGCATGGCGATGCTGCGCGTGCCCGGCGCGCCGGACGTGAAGCTGGCCGCGAAGTAAGCCTGCCGGTCTACCCTCGGCAAGGGCGGTCGCTGTAGAATCAGCGACCGCCCTTTTTCTTGGAACCCAATAGGTTCTTACCGCCCATGCCAGCCTCCGCCCCTGCGCTCTACATCGGCCTGATGTCCGGCACCAGCCTCGACGGCGTCGACGGCGTGCTGGCCGCCTTCGCTCCCGGCAGCGATACCATCTCCGCCACGCTGGCCGCGGCCTACGTACCCTTCCCCGAGCACCTGCGCGCCGACCTCATGGCGCTGCAAGCGGCCGGGCCCAACGAGATCGAGCGCGAGGCGCTGGCCGCCAACGCGCTGGCCGTGCACTACGCCGATTGCGTGGCGCAACTGCTGCGGCAAACCGGCAACGGCGCCGCCGATATCCGCATGGTCGGCGTGCACGGCCAGACCATACGCCACCGGCCGGAACTGGGCTTCACGCGCCAGACCAACAATCCGGCGCTGCTGGCCGAGCTGTCCGGCATCGATGTGGCGGCCGACTTCCGCAGCCGCGACGTCGCCGCCGGCGGCCAGGGCGCGCCGCTGGTGCCGGCCTTCCACCGCGCCGTGTTCGGTCACGATCAGGAGTCGCGCGTGGTGGTCAACATCGGCGGCATCGCCAACATCAGCATCCTGCCGGCGGGCGCCGGCCAGGCCACCTCCGGCTTCGACACCGGCCCCGGCAACGCCCTGATGGATGCCTGGATCAAGCTGCACAAGGGACAAAGCTACGACGCCAACGGCGACTGGGGCGCAACGGGACAAGTGCATGACGGATTGCTGCGCCATTTGCGCGATGAGCATTTCTTCCTCCTGCCCCCGCCCAAGAGTTCGGGCCGCGACCTGTTCCACCTGGACTGGCTGCAGGCTGCCCTGCTGAAAACCGGCGCAGCGGTGGCACCGGCCGACGTGCAAGCCACGCTGGCGATGCTCACTGCCGGCACCATCGCCGACGCCATCGCCACCTATGCGCCGGATGCGCGCAAGGTGTACGTCTGCGGCGGCGGCGCCGAGAACGGCTTCCTGATGCGCCTGCTGCAGCAGGCGCTGCAAGAGCGCGCCAGCGTGCAATCCACGGCGGCGCTGGGCATCGCCCCCAATCAGGTGGAGGCGCTGGCCTTCGCCTGGCTGGCCTGCCGCTTCGACCTGCGCCTGCCGGGCAACCTGCCGGCCGTCACCGGCGCGCGCGGGCTGCGCGTACTGGGCGCGCTGTATCCGGCACACTGACCCGCGACGCCTCGCCACGTTTGCCACCGGAACCCATTTCCTCAATCGGCGGAGTGTGTTCTAGAATCGACGACGACATCAACCGGCATCACTGCTCTTTCGGGGGAGGGGGAAAAGATGAGATGGGACGTAAGCATCAAGTTGCGTTGGAGGAAAGCCATCCTGTTGTTCGCATGCATGTCGGCAGCCATCGCGCCGGCGACGCATGCCCAGGCCGATACTCAGGTCGCGCTGATCGGATTGGCAATGCCCTTGTCCACGCCGCGCGGACAAGCCCTGCGCGACGCCGCGCTGCAAGGCATAGAGGACGCCAACAAACGCAACATCGTTGTTGACGGCAAGAAAATTGTCTTCAAGCTGTTCGAGGTCGATGACAAGAACGACAACAACCATGCCGCGCTGGGCGCCCAAACCATGGTCAACGCACAGGTGATCGGCGTGGTAGGCCACTTGTCCACCGACGCCAGCCTGATCGGGGCCAGGATCTACAACAAGGCGGGGATACCCCTGGTCTCGCCAACCGCTACCGCCCGCGCATTTACCCAGCAGGGATACGCCAACGTCTTCCAGCTTCTGGGGCATACCGAGATCACGACCGACCACCTGGTCCGCGTCGCCACGCAGACCATCGGCGCCAAACGCATCATGGTCGTGGACAACGACACGGAACTGGGCTATTCCCTGGCCAACAGCTTCACCAGGAAACTGCGCGAGAAGGGGCTACAGGTGGTCGCCCGCGCTTCGGTCAACCAGAAGACCTCCGATTTCAACGGCGTGCTGTCGCAGGCGCAGCAGGCCGGCGCCGACATGATTTTCCTGGCCGCCATCGTGCCGCAGGCCATGGCGTTCGCGCAGCGGCTGCAACAACGGGATCCGGCCCTCACGCTGTTACTGGCCGGCGGCGCGGTCAATTACAACTTCCCTGGCAGCTCGGACGAGTATGGCAGCAACACGTGGATCGTCGTACATGGGCTGCCCGAGGAAAAACTGCGCGGGTTCAAAGCCCTGAAAGCGGCATATTCCGCCAAGTTCAAGACCAACCTGATCCCGCAGTCGTTGTTCACCTATGACTGCGTGGGCGTACTGGCCGAGGCGGTGCGCCAGAGCAATTCGCTGGATCCGGCAAAGCTCATCACCGCCTTGCACCGCCTGCACTACGCCGGCGTGTCCGGCCCGGTATCGTTCGACGCTGAAGGCAGCCTGAGGGAGCCCAATTACAGCCTGTACCGGGTGGAACAAGATCATTGGACTGCCGTGCAAACCTTTCCGTGATCGGAATCCATGTCTCCCGCCAGGGCCGTATCGAAGCCAGCGTGTCACCGGTTAGCGCTCTTGCCTGCCCTTCGATACGCTGCTGCGCAGCTACTCAGGGCGAACGGAGTCTGGATCCCACAAACAAAAATGCCGTTCAGCGCTTAACTGAACGGCATTGCCCGTAGCGGGGATTTATTACATTGCGGCAAGGCTGCGCCGACCATCAATAGCGCAAGATCCTGCCGTTGTCCAAGCGCGCGCGGTCGCCTACGCGAAACTCTGTATTATCTTTTTGCGTGAAGGTCTGCAGGGAGCCGTCCTCCATGCGCACGCGGATGTTGTAGACGTCCCGGGCGGCGGCATCGCTGCCCGGCAGGCCACTGGCCACGCCACGACCTTCCCGATGGATCACTTCGACGGATTCCACCACCCCGGCGCCGGAATAGGAAGCCACACGCTCATCGTTCTGCCGTGGCTGCGCCAGAGGGCTATTGGAGTTCAGGCCCGAGCAGCCTGGTAATACGCCGGCAAAGCTCAAGCCGACGATGGCCAGCGAGCAATAATGATGGCGCATGTGTCGCATGAAGTCCTCCTGCCAGTCCCAATCGATGGAAGGAGTGTGCACCATCCGGATGGCGCATCGCATCGGAAAACGGCGCAAATGGCCGTCAGAAAAACAGCAATGCCGCCATCGGCAGACGGCGCGCCTGCGCTCAATTGAGCCAGCCGCGCCGGCGGAAGTACCAGAACGGCGCGATGGCCGAGCCGATCATCATCAGGATCGCCAGCGGATAGCCCACGTCCCAGTCCAGCTCCGGCATCAGCTTGAAGTTCATGCCGTAGATGCTGGCAATGAGCGTGGGCGGCAGGAACGCCACCGAGGCCACCGAGAAGATCTTGATGATCTTGTTCTGGTTGATGTTGATGAAGCCGACGGTGGCGTCCATCAGGAAGTTGATCTTGTCGAACAGGAAGGCGGTGTGGCCGTCCAGCGATTCGATGTCGCGCAGGATCTGGCGCGCGTCTTCGAACTGTTCGGAACTGAGCAGCCGGCCGCGCATCAGGAAGCTGACCGCGCGCCGGGTATCCATCATGTTGCGGCGGATGCGGCCGTTCAAGTCTTCTTCGTGCGCGATGGTGTTGAGCACATCGGCCGCGGCCTGGTCGGACAGGCTCTTCTTGAGCACGCTGGCGCTGACCGCTTCCAGCTTCTGGTAGATGCCCTCGAGCGCATCGGCGGAGTATTCGGCATCGGTCTCGTACAGTTCCAGCAGCACATCCCGATAGTCGCCGATGGAACCGGGGCGGGAGCGCGCGCGCATGCGCACCAGGCGAAACACCGGCAAGTCTTCCGAATGCACCGAAAACAGGATGTTGCGCGCCAGGATGAATGCCACCGTCATGGCGGAGGAAGCGTCGTCGTCGCCTTCGAACAGGAAGTCGGTGCGCAGGTGCAGGTCGCCATTTTCGGCCTCGAAATAGCGGGCCGAGGCTTCGATGTCGCTGAACTCGTCTTCGTCCGGCAAGGTCACCCCGTAGATGCTTTTGATCCAGGCGCGCTCCTCGTCGCTCGGCTCCGTCAGGTCGACCCAGACCGGCGCGACCTGCTCCAGGTCGGCACGGCTGTCGATGTTGACCTGGTTGAGTCGTCCGTTTTGCAACACGAATACATTAATCATGGGGTCTCACCAGAGCCTAGTTAACATTAAATTTACGAGATGCGCCGCCCCCGCAAGGCGCGCCAGCGGCGACGCCCGGAACGTGCGCAAGTGTACGTTCAACGATTGCGCCAGGCAAGCGCGGCACACGGCAGCGTGACGATGTCATGCGCCTGTCATCCGGCCGGCCCGGCGCAGGCCATCAATGAGGCCTAAGGATGGGCCGCGGGCAAGGTAGCCGCGTTCATGCGCCGCAGGATCAATGCGGTGCGGGCGGCCAGGTAGCCCGAGCCGCGGTTCTTGTCGTAGAAGCGCGGGCGCGGCAGCATCACCGCCAGGCGCGCGGCCTGCTCGGGGCCGAGCCCGGCGGCCGAGGTGCGGTAATAGTGCTGGGCCGCGGCTTCGGCGCCGAATACGCCATTGCCCCACTCGACCACATTCAGGTAAATCTCGAAAATTCGCTGCTTGTCCATCAGGAATTCGAGCATGTAGGTGATGATGAATTCCTGGCCCTTGCGCAGGTAACTGCGTTGGCCCGAGAGGAACAGGTTCTTGGCCAGTTGCTGGGTGATGGTAGAGCCGCCGGCCACCACCTTGCCCTTCTTCTCGTTTTTCTCGTAGGCCTTTTGCAGGGCATCCCAGTCGATGCCGTCGTGCTCCGAGAAATTGGAGTCTTCGGAAGCGATGATGGCGCGCTTGAGGTTGTTGGATATGCGGTTGTACGGCACCCATTTGAATTGCAGCTGGGCATTGGGGTTCTTCTCGCGCAAAATCGATAACTGCTGGCGCATGAAACTGGTGGAGCCGGGGTTATGGCCGGTGCTCCACCACCATATCTGCACGAAGAAATACGCCTGCAGCAACAGCACGCAGGCGATGGGTAAAAGGATGATCCACAGTAGCAGCTTGCGTACGGATTTCATGTGCCTGTTCTTGTTGGAATGCCTGCTGGCGTCGCTGCCTCGAATTTATTCGGCCAACTGGCGGCGCAAGCTGGCGAAGACCTCCGACGTGTCGGGACGCACCCCGCGCCACAGCAGGAAGGCTTCGGCAGCCTGCTCGACCAGCATGCCCAGGCCGTCGCGGGCGACGGCGCCATGCTCCTGTGCGCTGTGCATGAACACCGTGGGCTGGCGCCCGTACATCATGTCGTAGGCCAGCGTCTCGGATCCGTACACGCTCGCCGGCAGCGGCGGCAGGTCGGCGTCCAGGCTGGCCGAGGTGGCGTTGACGATCAGGTCGAACGGGCCATCGAGGCCGGCATAGGCGGCGCTCCTGACCGGTCCGTATTGGGCAAACTGCGCGGCCAGCTCATCGGCCTTGGCCGGGGTCCGGTTGGCCACCACCAGCTCGGCCGGCCGCTGCTCCAGCAGCGGCAACAGCGCGCCGCGCGCGGCGCCGCCGGCGCCCAGCAAGAGGATGCGACGGCCCGCCAGCGACTGGCCGGCATTGACCGTGATGTCGGTCACCAGGCCGGCGCCGTCGGTGTTGTCGCCATAAATGGCATCGCCGTCGAACCTGAGCGTGTTGACGGCGCCGGCCAACCGCGCGCGTTCCGACAGGCTGTCGGCCAGCGCGTGCGCCTCCAGCTTGAACGGCACCGTGACGTTGGCGCCGCGCCCGCCGTTGCGCTGGAACACCTGCACGCTGGCCTTGAAGCCATGCAACGGCGCCAGCAAGCGCTCATACTGCAGCGCCTGTCCGGTCTGGGCGGCGAACTGCGCGTGGATCTCGGGCGACTTGCTATGGGCAATCGGGTTGCCGATGACGACGTATGCATCCATGTTGATCCACCTGTTCCGTGTTTGCCTGTCTTGTTGCCGGTCAGCCGGCGCCGAATTGCGCCTGCAATCCCTGGTCGCGCGTGAAACGGAAACGCGTCACGATTTCCCAGACGTCGTCCCGGCCGGTGGTGCGCATGTTTTCCGGGAAGCGGCCGAACGGCGCCGAACGCCGCACGATGGCCACCGCCGCCTGGTCCAGCGCCGCATTGCCGGAACTGGTCTTGACCACTACCCCGCCATCGCGCTCGTAGATGGTGCCGTCCTGATATACCGGGATGATCACCAGCAGCTCGCCATACAGCTTGTTGCCATCCTTGGTCGGGAAATTCAGCGTGCCTACCTTTTCGATCTTGTCCTGCAGCGTCTTGTAGTACTGGGCATAGCCGACCTCGCGCGTGCTGGGCGTGATCTGGGTCTTCTTGGGGCGCTTGTTGTATTCCTCGATGTTCCTGGCCACCTCGGCTTCCATGCGCGCCATCGCGCGCACCGTCTCCAGCATGTCGCGCGCGTCGAGCTTCGGCTCTGCCCTGGGCTTGGGCTCTTCCGCGCTGGCCACATGCGGCGTCGCGGGCTTCATCTGCGCCAGCATCTTGCGCTGCTGCTCTTCCAGTTCGGCGACGCGGCGCTGGGCAGCCTTCACGCTGTCGCCGCTTTCCTGCCGCTTCATGTCCGGCAGCGGCGACTTGGCGCGCCCGTGGTCCACGTTGCCGCCGCCGTCCAGGTTGGCCTGCGCCAGCGCATCGGCGTTGAGCGGCTTCTTGTCATGCCTGGCGTTGACCAGGATCACTTCCAGTTCCGGGTCGGACGGCTTCAGGCGAAAGGCATCGGGCGCGACGAAATGCACGGCGAGCAGCGCGCCATGCACCAGCAGCGAGATGCCGAGCGCCAGGCTCAGCAGACGGTGTTGGAAAAACAGGTTCACAGCAGGAACGGATGGCCGGAAATGGTCAAAGCAGCAATTCTACGCCAGCACCGGCTCATTGCGCGGCATCGGCGGGCTTGTTTTCGGCGTCGTCCGCCGCATCCGCCGCGGCCTGCTCGCCGGCGTCACCTTCTGCTCCGTCTTCCCCGTCGCTCTCGCCGTCCAAGCCGTCGAGTATGTCGTCCTCTTCATCGCCCAGGTCGGCCAGCGCCTGGCCGGCTGCTGCCGGCACCTCCAGCAGGCGCGCCTCGACCGTGAGGTCGACCTCGTCCCAGCGCAGTAGGTCGAGCTTGACCTGCAACCCGCGCGCCAGCGCGGGCAGGCCCGGCATGCGCAGCACCAGCGGGATCTCGGTCAGGCGCAGGATCTCGTCCTTGAGCACCACGGCGTCGACGGTGCGCGCGTTTTCCTGCGCCAGCCAGCGCAGGCACCAGTAACGCTCCATGGTCGACTGGAAATCGGCGTAGCCGGAATAAGCGGCGTCAAAGCCCGAGACGATGGCGAACAGGTCGGCGTCGCGCGGCTTGAAGGGCGCCACCAGCGGCGCAGTCACGCCGTGTTCGATACAGGCCAGGATCTGCCACTGGTTGACCAGGTCGGTATAGCGGCGCAGCGGCGAGGTGCTCCAGGCGTATTGGTCCACGCCCAGGCCCTGGTGCGGCGCGGCGTGGGTCACCATGCGCACCTGCATCTTGGCCGCCCAGCCGCCGGCGCCGCCGCCCTGGGCGCGGTAGATGCCCGGCACGCCATGGTCGGACATCAGCTTGCCCCAGGTGCTGTTGGCGAAGATCATCAGCTCGGCCACGATCTTGTCCAGCGGCGCGCCGCGCTTGCGGCGCACGATCGATACCACGCCGTCCTCGACGTAGAAATTGAAGTCGACGCGGTTGTTCTGCTCGGGCCGCAGGCCGAAGCTTTCGCGCTTGGCCATGCGGCCCTGCTCCAGCAACTGCACCCATTGCCACAAGAGCGCGATCTCGTCCTTGTGCGGATAGTCGCCGCTGCCCTCGGCCAGCGCCTCTTCGGTCACCAGTTCGTCGAGATCGTTGTGGCGCAGGTTGGCGGCGATCGGCACCAGCTCGGCGCGGGTCTCGGTGGCCAGCACTTCCCAGGTCTGGGCGTCCAGCGTGGCGTACAGCGACAGCGCCGGACGGGCGGCGCCGGCGTCCAGCGTGTAGGCCGCCACCAGGTCGTCGGGCAGCATGGTGATCTTTTCGCCGGGCATGTAGACGGTCGACATGCGCGCGCGGGCGATGGCGTCGATGGCGTCGTTGCGCTTGATGGCCAGGCCCGGGGCGGCGATGTGGATGCCCACGCGCAGCTTGCCGTCGGGCAGGCGGGTGACCGACAAGGCATCGTCGATCTCGGTGGTGGTGACGTCGTCGATCGAGAAGGCCTGCACCTCGGCGGTCGGCAGATCGGTCGGCGGCAGCGGGATGTCGATGGCGGCAAAGCCAGCGCCGCGCGGGAAGTATTCATACATGAACCTGGCGTAATGCAGGTCCTTGGGCGAGGCGATGCCGCCGGTGGCCAGCATCAGGCGCTGCGGCGTGGTCTGCAATTCCTTGCTGGCGGCGTCGAGCGCCTTGAATTCGATGCCGTTCTTGTCGGGCTTGAACAGCAGTTGCAGCGCGATCGGCTTGAACGCGTCGGGCAGGCGGTTGGCCTTGAGCTCCTCGACATACCCGGCTTGCACCGCCAGTTGCTGCTTCTTCTTTTCCAGGCCGGCCAGCGCGGCTTGCAGCGATGCCTGCGGCGCCGCCTTGTAGCGGCCGCGGCCCTTCTTGTAGAAATAGACCGGCGCGGTATGCAAACGCAGGAGCAAGCCGGCCGCTTCCGGCGGCAACGGCGCATGGCCGAAATATTCGGCGGCCAGCTCGGCGAAGCCGAACTCTTCCTCGCCCGCCACTTCCCACAGGAAGTCGAGGTCGATCTCGTCGGCGATGGCCTGGGCCTGCTGCATCAGCTCCTGCGGCGAAGGCGCGGCGAACTGCAGCAGCGCGTCTCTGGACTTGACCTTGGTGCGCTTGCCGGAGGCCATCTCGACCTGATAGGACTCGCCCTGCTGGGTCATGATGGCGCCGGCCTTGAAGTCGCCGGATTCTTCGAACAATAAATTCATCGTTTGCTTCTGATTCAACTCTTTACAGGGAACGGACATCGGCGCGCATCAGAGCTGCCAGTGCCGGGAGGAAAACATCGGTGACCATCAGCACGCCGCCGCGGCGCGAGAACAGCGAGCGGCGGGCATACAGGGCGGCGGGGATAGCCTCGCCGGGCAATGCGGCCGCGATGCGGCGCATCAGCGGGTGGCTCGCTTGCAGCCGCGCGTACTCGATCGGGCTGCGCCCCACCAATGGATCGAAAAACAGGTTGGCGCCCAGCGGCGTGTTGCCCAGCCTGCTGAAAAACGGCCAGTCGGACTTCACCGACGAGGTCGACAGCACGGTGTGGCCGAACACCACCGGCCGGCCATCGCAATGCAGGACCACGTCGCGCTCGACTACCCGGCTGCGCGCCGGCACGCCCAGCGCCGCATATTCGTCGGCCAGGATCGGGCCCGGCCGCTGGCGCAGCAGGCGCACCGAGAAATCGCGGGTGCGCGCCTTGAGCTTCAAGGTCATCGAACCGGGGTCGGCCAGCCACGAACGGGTGCGGCGCATCAACTCGCCATCGGCCGCCAGCAGCGACGCCAACGCCTGCGGATGCGGCATCCATGCCGCCTTGCGCAACGCATGTGGCATCAGGACACCGCCTTGCCCGAGGCGCCGGCTTCGGCCGAGCCATCCACGCCGCAAAAGGCCAGCACGTCGTCGATATAGTCGGCGAATTCGGCAATGCCGTGGTCGCTGCCTTCGATCACGATCTGGCGCGCGCCCGGATAGTGCGCAACCATTTCACGCCAGTCCAGCACTTCGTCGCCGGTGGCGGCGATCAGGAAATAGCGCTCGGGCCGGCTGACCTGGTCCACCGTCAGCGCGCGCAATTCATCGACATATTCGCGCTTGAACTCGAAGGGTTCGTCGGAATGATAGTGGGTGGTGACGCCGACATAGGATTCCAGCTCGCGCGGCGGCTTGACCGCTGGGTTGAGCAGCACCGCGCGGCAACCGTATTGCTCGGCCAGCCAGGTGGCATAAAAGCCGCCCAGCGAGGAACCGACGATGGTGAGCCGGCCGAGGTCGGCGCCGTCCACGATGGACCGGGCCAGCGCGATGGCGCCCGCCGGCGACGCCGGCAGTTGCGGGCAGGCATAACGGTCCTGCAAGCCCAGTTCACGCATGCGCTGCCCCATCAGCCGCGCCTTGAACGATTGCGGCGAGGAGCGGAAGCCATGCAGATAAAGGATCATGCCAGCGCGTCCAGGATTTTCTGGTGCACGCCGCCGAAGCCGCCGTTGCTCATCACCAGCACATGGTCGCCCGGCCTGGCGGCGGCCTGGACCGCCTGCACCAGCGCGCCGAGGTCGTCGAAGGCGGCGCCTTTGGCGCCCAGCGGGGCCAGCGCCTCGGCCAGGTTCCAGCCGAGCGCGTCCTTGCCGGCGCTGGCGCCGTAACCGAACACCAGGTCGGCCTCGGCCAGGCTGGCCGGCAATGCATCCTTCATGGTGCCCAGCTTCATGGTGTTGGAACGCGGCTCCAGCACGGCCAGGATGCGCGCCGCGCCGACCTTCTTGCGCAGGCCGGCCACGGTGGTGGCGATCGCGGTCGGGTGGTGGGCGAAGTCGTCGTACACGGTCACGCCATGGGCGGTGCCGCGCAATTCCATGCGGCGCTTGACGTTCTGGAACGCGCACAGCGCCTCGATGGCCTGGGCCGGCGGCACGCCGACGTGGCGCGCGGCGGCGATCGCCGCCAGCGCGTTCATGCGGTTGTGCTCGCCGCTCAAGGCCCAGGCTACCGTGCCTTGCAACTCGCCATTGAACAGCACATCGAAACGGCCGTCGTCATGGTTGGCCAGCGCCCAGCCGGCGCCCTGGGCCACGCCGAAGTCCTCGCGTTCGCTCCAGCAGCCGCGCGCGATCACGCGCTGCAGCGCCGGTTCGCGGCCATTGACGACCAGCCGGCCGATGCCGGGCACGGTGCGCACCAGATGATGGAATTGGGTCTCGATGGCGGCCAGGTCGGGGAAGATGTCGGCGTGGTCGTATTCGAGGTTGTTCAGGATCGCGGTGCGCGCGCGGTAGTGCACGAACTTGCTGCGCTTGTCGAAGAAGGCGGTGTCGTATTCGTCGGCTTCGATCACGAAGAACGGCGAGGGACTGCCCTTGCTGCCCTGGCCATCGCTGCCCAGGCGCGCGGAAATGCCAAAATTCATCGGCACGCCGCCGATCAGGAAGCCCGGGTTGTAGCCGGCATGTTCCAGGATCCAGGCCAGCATGGCCGAGGTGGTGGTCTTGCCATGGGTGCCGGCCACGGCCAGCACCCATTTGTCTTGCAGGATATGGCGGCCGATCCATTCCGGGCCGGAGGCATAAGGCAAGCCGCGGTTGAGGATCTCTTCCATCAGCGCATTGCCGCGCGAGACGACATTGCCGATCACGAACAGGTCGGGCGCCAGTTCCACCTGGGACGGGTCGAATCCCTGGATCAACTCGATGCCCTGGGCCTCGAGCTGGGTGCTCATCGGCGGGTAGACATTGGCGTCGCAGCCGGTCACCTTGTGGCCGGCCTCCTTGGCGAGGACGGCCAGGCCGCCCATGAAGGTGCCGCAAATGCCGAGAATGTGGATATGCATAACAAGTCTTCGGGTGTAATCCCGGGATTTTACCTGAGGCAGGGCTCCCGCCCCCAGTCCCGGCCGCACAAAACCGGCGCAAGACGGCCGGGCCCGGACGGCTCCGGCCGCGAGCGGGTATGATGTCGCCCATGCCAGACTTTACCTCCCCGACCGAACAACTGCGCGCCGAGATCGCCGCGGCGGCCGCGCGCATGATCGCCGAAGACGGCGCCGACTATGGCAGCGCCAAGCGCAAGGCGGCCCGGCAGATCCTGGGCAACCAGAAAGTGCGCGGCGAGATCATGCCCGATAATGAGCAGATCGAAGAAGAAGTCCGCCTGTACAACGAACTTTTCTTCGCCGACACCCAACCGGCGCGCCTGCAGCACCTGCGCCGGGTGGCGCTGACACTGATGCAGGACCTGCAAGCCTTCAACCCTTATATTACCGGCGCGGTGTTCAACGGCACCGCCGGCGCGCATTCGGACATCCACCTGCAGCTGTTTACCTCCAGCGCCAAGGATGTGGAAATCTTCCTGTTGAACAAGAACGTGAATTTCGAAGTCGGCGAGCTGCCGCACTTCCGCACCGGCCAGCCGGTGGAGACGCTGAGCTTCCTGCTGCCGCAAAAAGGCGCGGCGCCGGAACTGGCCCACCTGGCCCTGTATGAAGAAGACGACCTGCGCGGCAGCGTGCGCGCCGCCGCGGGCAAACGCCCGGAACGCGGCGACGCTGCTGCGCTGGCGCGCCTGATAGAAACCTTCGAGAAAGAAAATCAATGAAGAAGCTGCGCAATGCCATCCTGTTGATTATCGTTGCCGTCATTTGCGTGGGCGCAGGCATGTATGCCAGCCACCGCAGCACCCCGCCCGACTCGCCGCAAACCCAGGCCCTGAACCGCCTGCTGTCGCAATCGATGCCGGATGCGGCGGGACAGCAGCAGTCGCTGGCGCAATGGAAAGGCAAGCCGCTGGTCGTCAACTTCTGGGCGACCTGGTGCGGCCCTTGCGTGGAAGAAATGCCTGAACTGACGGCCCTGCAGCAAGAGATCGCCCCGGTGCAAATTCTGGGAATTGGCGTCGATAGTCAGGACAATATCGCCAAATTTGCACAAAAATACCAAATCCGCTATCCTCTCTTCGTTGCCGGAACCGGCGCCACCGACTTGCTCAGGCAATTCGGCAATCAGGCAGGCGGTCTTCCCTTCACCGTTCTGGTGGGCAAGGACGGCAAAGTCAAAAAGATCTATCTGGGCCGCTTGAAGTTCGACGAGCTGCGCCAAGACCTCTCCCAGCTGTAAATCCATGAAAAGAAAGTTTTTCTTGCCAAATAGTGTCATTTGACGGCAAAATGCGCGCATCGTCGTCAAACGGGGCTTAACCTCCATGGCAAAACACCTTCTTCTCCTCAATGGCCCGAACCTGAATCTGCTCGGGACCAGAGAGCCGGAAGTCTATGGATCGACCAGGCTGGCCGATGTTGAACGGCTGGCCCAGGAGCAAGCCCGCGCCGGCGGCGCCGCTTTGCAGGCGTTCCAGAGCAACCACGAAGGCGCGCTGATCGACCGCATCCACCAAGCCCGCGCAGAGGGCGTGGATGCCATCGTGATCAACCCCGGCGGCCTGACCCACACCAGCGTGGCCTTGCGCGATGCGCTGGCCGGCGTGGCCATCCCGTTCGTGGAAGTGCATATCTCCAATATTCATCAACGCGAGGAATTTCGTCATTTTTCATACCTGTCCGGCATTGCCCGGGCAGTCATATGCGGCTTTGGAGTCGACGGCTACCGCCTGGCGGTCGACTACTGGCTGCGCCAGTCCTGACGGCGGGCCTAGCTGCTTGCTTATCCGCGCCCGAACGGACACATCAAGAAACCAGCAACAAGCAATACACCGATACCGCCGGCCGCGATCGACTGCCGGCGATTATTTAACTTCTCATCTACATTCCGAGGGATTCAAATGGATTTACGAAAACTCAAGACGCTGATCGACCTGGTTGCCGAGTCGGCTATCGAAGAGCTTGAAGTCACTGAAGGCGAAAGCAAGGTCAGGATCGTCAAATCGTCCCCGAATGCGCAAAACCAGGTCGTGATGATGCCGCAGCAGCAAGCCTACGCCCCTGTCGCCGCGCCGCAAGCCGCCGCTCCTGCGGCTGCCCCGGTGGCCGCGCCGGCTGCGGCCGCTCCTGAAGGCTATGTCGTGAAGTCGCCCATGGTCGGCACCTTCTACCGCTCCTCCGCTCCGGGCGCGCCGGCGTTTGTCGAAGTCGGCAAGGAAGTCAAGGAAGGCGATACCCTGTGCATCATCGAAGCCATGAAGCTGTTGAACGAAATCGACGCCGACAAGGGTGGCGTGGTCAAGCAGATCCTGGTGGAAAACGGCCAACCGGTCGAATTCGGCCAACCCCTGTTCGTGCTGGGCTGATCGACGCACCGGACCTGGTGGCATTCCCGATTTGGCCGGATGACGCCGCCCCCGGGCGGCAATCGCAGTGGAAATGCTGTACTGTCGATGCAGGCCGTTGCGCCAAGTTGGCGCGCCGCAGCCCCGACATCCGGAACCTATAACGCTTGACCTTAGCGACGCCTCATTCCAGTTATGTTTGAAAAAATCCTGATCGCCAATCGTGGCGAAATTGCCCTGCGTATCCAGCGTGCCTGCCGCGAATTGGGCATCAAGACCGTGGTCGTGCACTCCGAAGCCGACCGCGAAGCCAAGTACGTGAAGCTGGCGGATGAATCGGTATGTATCGGGCCGGCGCCGTCGGCGCTGTCCTACCTGAACATGCCGGCCATCATCAGCGCCGCCGAAGTGACCGACGCCCAGGCGATCCACCCCGGCTACGGTTTCCTGTCGGAAAACGCCGATTTCGCCGAGCGCGTGGAAAAGTCGGGCTTCGTCTTCATCGGCCCGCGCGCCGAGAACATCCGCATGATGGGCGACAAGGTGTCGGCCAAGCAGGCGATGATCCGCGCCGGCGTGCCTTGCGTGCCGGGTTCGGAAGGCGCGCTGCCTGACAACCCCAAGGAAATCGTCCAGATCGCCCGCAGGATCGGCTATCCGGTCATCATCAAGGCTGCCGGCGGCGGCGGCGGACGCGGCATGCGCGTGGTGCATACCGAGGCCGCGCTGATCAACGCCGTGACCATGACCAAGACCGAAGCCGGCGCCGCGTTCGGCAATCCGGAAGTCTATATGGAGAAGTACCTGGAAAATCCGCGCCACGTGGAAATCCAGATCCTGGCCGACGAGCACAAGCAAGCCATCTGGCTGGGCGAGCGCGACTGCTCGATGCAACGCCGCCACCAGAAGGTGATCGAGGAAGCGCCGGCGCCGGGCATCCCGCGCAAGATCATCGAGAAGATCGGCGAACGCTGCGCCGAGGCCTGCCGCAAGATGAATTACCGCGGCGCCGGCACCTTCGAGTTCCTGTATGAGAACGAAGAGTTCTACTTCATCGAAATGAACACCCGCGTGCAGGTGGAACACCCGGTGACCGAAATGATCACCGGCGTGGACATCGTGCAGGAACAGATCCGTATCGCTGCCGGCGAGAAGCTGCGCTACCGCCAGCGCGACATCGAGTTGAAGGGCCACGCCATCGAGTGCCGCATCAACGCCGAGGATCCGTTCAAGTTCATCCCTTCGCCAGGCCGCATCACGGCATGGCACGTGCCGGGCGGCCCTGGCATCCGCGTCGATTCGCATGCCTACTCCGGCTATTTCGTCCCGCCCAACTACGACTCCATGGTCGGCAAGGTGATCGCCTACGGCACCACCCGCGAGCAAGCCATCCGCCGCATGCAGATCGCGCTGTCGGAAATGGTGGTCGAAGGCATTTCGACCAACATCCCGCTGCACCGCGAGCTGATGGTGGACGCGCGCTTCTTCGAAGGCGGAACCAATATCCATTATCTGGAACACAAGTTGTCGGAACGCCCGGCATCGTCGGACGCCGACAAGGCCAAGAAGTGAAAGTGAAGTGATCCATGGGTTGGGTTGAAATCGTCATCGAAGTGGCGCGTGAGCAGGCGGAGGCATTGTCCGACGCCCTGATGGAGGCTGGCGCCTTGTCGGTGTCGGTCGAAGATGCGGATGAAGGCACCGCTGCCGAGCGTCCGCTGTTCGGCGAGCCCGGCATGGAGCCCGACGAGGCGGCCTGGGATCGCAGCCGCGTGGTGGCGCTGGCCGGCAAGGATGCCGACCTGGCGACCATCGTGGCCGACGCCACCGCCGCCATCGGCCTGGGCTATGCCCTGCCCTTCGCCACCCGCGAGGTGGAAGAACAGGACTGGGTGCGCCTGACGCAATCGCAGTTCGAGCCCATCCATATCGGCCAGCGCATCTGGGTGGTGCCGAGCTGGCACGACGCGCCGCAGGACAGCGACGCGCTGGTGCTGGAACTGGACCCTGGCCTGGCCTTCGGCACCGGCAGCCATCCCACCACCCGCTTGTGCATGGAATGGCTGGAAACCCATGCCACGCAAACCCGGACCCTGCTGGATTACGGCTGCGGTTCCGGCATCCTGGCGCTGGTGGCGGCCAAGGTCGGCGTGCCGCAGGTGATCGGCGTGGACATCGATCCCCAGGCGCTGGAAGCGGCCAACTACAATTCGGCGCGCAACCAGTGTGAAGTCGCTTATTTCCTGCCGGAAGAATTTGCCCGGGCGCATCCGGAAGGCGAGCGCTTCGACGTGGTGGTGGCCAACATCCTGGCCGGCCCGCTGCAACTGATGGCGCCGATGCTGGCCGGGCGGGTTGCCCCCGGCGGCGCGCTGGTGCTTTCGGGCGTGCTGGACCGGCAGGCGCAGGAAGTCATTGCCGCCTACGCGCCCTACATTGCGCTCACGGTGTGGGCCGAGCACGAAGGCTGGGTGGCGCTGGCAGGCCGCTTGCCGGAGTAGGCGCATGGCGTTGGCGACCCAATGTCCGCACTGTTTCACCATCTTCCGGGTCGCCGGCGACCAACTCAAACTGCGCGGCGGCCTGGTCCGCTGCGGTAGCTGCAAGCAAGTCTTCAACGGCAACGACTACCTGGTGGAAGCCAGCGTCAGCGACGGCTATTACCAGCCTGCGCCGGGCAGCAAGGCACAAGCGGCCCCGGCCGCCATGCCGGTTGCCAGGTCCACGGCTGCGCCCACAGCCGTTACCGACGCCCTGCCTGGCCCAACACACAACCCGGTTCCCGAGGTCAATACGCCAGCGCCGACGGGTGCTGCGCCACCGCCACCGTCGCCCCCCGTTCCCGCCATCGCCGAGCC
This sequence comes from Herbaspirillum sp. SJZ106, assembly GCF_006715495.1. Taxonomy (GTDB): domain Bacteria; phylum Pseudomonadota; class Gammaproteobacteria; order Burkholderiales; family Burkholderiaceae_D; genus Herbaspirillum. Next base: position 271,725 of record NZ_VFNI01000003.1, on the reverse strand, counting down.
TAAAGTGTTCCGCTCGCCCGACAGTCCGGGTTATATCCCCGACCTGGGCATGCCGCTGCGCGCCCCGGAGCAAGCGGACCGCTTCCCGTTGCCGCTAACGCCATCCGATACACAGCGTCAGGATGACCTGCAAGGGGAGCGCGCCCCGTTTTCCGATGGCGCGCCGGCGCCGGCCGATGCGGCGGCCGATGCCTGGGCCGGGACGGAACGGCTTTCCGGCGCCGGCTCGCAGGCAGAGACTTCCGACGAGAATCCGTTTACCGCTTACGAGCGGGCTGCAGGCGCCGCCGCCAGCGCGGATATGCAGCCGGACGAAGAAGACGATGCAGACGACGGGCAAGCGCAGGAAGAAGCCCATGATGATGCCGACCAGCCGGCTTTCGTCAAAAAGGCCGAACGCAGGGAACGGCTGGGCCGCGTCATGAAGATAGGGATGATGGTGCTGGCCGGCATCATGCTTCCCATCCTGCTGCTGCAATCGGCTTATTATTGGCGCAACCAGCTGGCGGTTGCGGCGCCGCCGCTGCGTCCCATGCTCAACGGCATGTGTGCCGCCCTCCATTGCACCATCGGCCTGCCGGCCGAGATCGACCGCCTGTCGCTGGAATCGAACGAGCTGCAGGTGGTGCCGCCCAACCAGAATATCTACGCCCTGTCGCTGGTGCTGCGCAATCGCGGCGACACGCCGCAGGCGTGGCCGCATATCGAGCTCACGCTCAACAACGATGATGAAAAACCGGTGGTGCGCCGCGTGTTCCGGCCGCGCGAATACCTGGCCAGGCCGCAGCAGCTGGACAACGGCATCGCCGGCGAAAGCGAACAGCCGGTCAAGCTGACTTTCGAGCTTAACGATGCGCTGGTATCGGGCTATCGCATCTACCTGTTCTATCCCTGAAGCTGACTGCCATCCGGCCGGTCCAGGCCTGCTCCGGAAGACAACGCTGAACTTCCGGCCGCTTTCTTCTACAATGCGGCATTCACCACCACTTTTCCATTCCCAATGAGCTCACTGATCTGCGGTTCCCTTGCTTACGACAACCTCATGCAATACCCGGGCCGCTTCGCCGATGCCCTGCTGGCCGACCAGTTGCACAAGATCAGCGTGTCCTTCCTGGTGCCGACCATGCGCCGCGAGTTCGGCGGCTGCGCCGGCAACATCGGTTACAACCTCAAGCTGCTGGGCGGCGTGCCGATAGTGATGGCCACCGTCGGCCTGGACAGCGTGCCCTACATGGAACGCTTCGCCGAGCTGGGGATGTCCACCCAATGCGTGCGCGTGATCGACTCCTCGTTCACCGCGCAATGCTTCGTCACCACCGATGCCGACAATAACCAGATCAACGCCTTCCACCCGGGCGCCATGACCTTCTCGCACGAGAACCGGGTAAGCGATGCCGGCCCGGTGAAATTCGCCATCGTCGCTCCCGACGGCCGCGACGGCATGCTGCAGCACGCGGAGCAGGCGGCTGAGCTGAAGATCCCGCTGATCTTCGATCCGGGCCAGGGCATGCCCATGTTCGACGGCGACGACCTCAAGCACTTCATCGACCTGGCGACCTACATCGCCGTCAACGACTACGAAGCCGAGATGCTGACCGCGCGCACCGGCCTGTCGCTGGCGCAGATCGCCGAGCGCGTGTCGGCCCTGGTCGTCACCCGCGGCGAACTGGGCTCGGAAATCTTCACCGGCGGCAAGAAGATCGACATCCCCTGCGTACCGGCCGAAAAGATCGAAGACCCGACCGGCTGCGGCGACGCTTTCCGCGCCGGCATGCTGCATGGCCTGACCGAAGGCTTCGACTGGGAAACCACCGGCCGCCTGGCCAGCCTGATGGGGTCGATCAAGATCGCTTCGCAAGGCCCGCAAAACCATGCGCCGTCCAAGGCCGAGATCGAAGACCGCTTCCAGAAGGCCTTCGGCTACCGCTTCGCCTGATGCCGGCACGGCAATAGCGTCGATACCGCGGGCGCGGGCGACGCATCACCTCAAGGAGATGCACCATGTTGAAGACTTCGTCCGAACACCCCGCCCTCCGTCGCCTGCGGCGAGCCGCCACTCCGCTGTTGCTGGCCACCACCCTGCTGGCCCAGCCGGCCTTGGCCGTACTCAAACCCGGCGAGAAGGCGCCGGATTTCTCCGCTCCTTCCTCGCTGGGCGGCCAGGTCTCGACGTTTTCGCTCAATGCCGCGCTCAAGAAGGGGCCGGTAGTGCTGTATTTCTATCCGGCCGCCTTTACCACCGGCTGCACCATCGAAGCCCACCTGTTCGCCGAAGCGACAGAGCGCTACAAGGCGCTGGGGGCGACGGTGATCGGGGTTTCTGCCGACAACATCGACACGCTCAACAAGTTCTCGGTCAGCGAGTGCCGCAGCAAGTTCGCGGTGGCCGCCGATGTCGACCGGAAGATCATGAAGTCCTACGACGCCGTACTGAGCAAGGATGCCGAACGCGCCAGCCGCACCTCCTACGTGATCACACCGGACCACACCATCCTGTATGAATACAGCAGCATGGATCCAGACAAGCACGTCGAAAATACGCTGCACGCATTGCAGCAATGGGTCAATAGCAGGAAAGGGCCTTAACGCCGGCTCGCCGATGGGCGCGCCATGCGCCTTAATCGCTTAATCGGACGATGCCGCCGCGCGCTGCCGCAATTGTTCTTTGGCCAGGGCCGGCACGGCGGCGCCGTCCACTTCTTCCCAGGCGGTGACGCGGTCATGGCTGGCGACATAAACGCGCAAATACGCCTGCAGGCGCAAGGACTTCTCGGCACGGAATGTCAGCCGGCGCTCCTTGCCCTCCCGGTCGAACGCCGGCTGTTCATAGGTGTATCCCCATGACGCCTGGCCATTGGGCTGGCCCGGCTGCGTGATTTGCGTGAAGTATTGCTGCTTGCCGAAACGCTTGGCCTTGCTGACCACCACGCTGGTGCCCCCGACCAGTACGACAATGACGGCTGCACCTGCAACCATCCACCATATACGCTTGGCCATTGCACTGGCTCCAGGAAATCAAACAGCCCTTTAGATGAATCTGCGCAGAGACGGTTACTCGCAATTTATCGAATATGCACGAGTAATCAATACCGCCTCAAGCCAGCGACAATAACAGTGCGCTGACCACGCGCACGGCAATCTGCAGCAGGATCAGCACCGCCAGCGGGGAAAGGTCGACGCCGCCGATCAGCGGAATGATGCGGCGCACCGGGCGCAGCAGCGGCTCGTTGAGCGCGCGCACGAAAGGCGCCAGCGGTGCGTAAGGGTTGACCCAGCTGAAGACCGCTTCGATGATCAGCGTCGCCATGAAGCCGTAGCAGATCCACTGGAGGAAGCGCACCAGCGATAGCAGCAAGATGGTCTTGAAGTCGAAACCGGAATCGATGCCGACGGCGGCGACAATCGACAGCAGCACGATCAGGAACGCCCCCAGCAGGCTGGCCCAATCATATGCGCCGCCCGGCATCACGCGGCGCAACGGCTTGACCAGCCAGTCCGACAGCTGATAGACGAACTGCCCGACCGATTGCGGCGGACGCACACGCACCACCTGCATCCAGAAGCGCAACAACATGACGCCGGCCAGAATGCTGGCGACGGCATCGACGATCAACATGAAAATACTATGCAGCACGGGGGTCTCCATCAGTGACAAATCTGGCGGCCGGAACGGCCTGAATATTAACAGGCCCTGGAGCGCATTGGCGCAATCGCCAAGCCTCCCCTGCCGGGGACGCAACATTCCTTGCCTCTATATTGTGCCATTCCCGCGCATTGCTAGTGCCCCGGATCAGCCACTGGCCCAACTCCCGGCGAGATTCCCGACTGCGCCCCGGATCGGACGGACAAAAAAAACCGCTGTATGGCGGCGAAGCCATACAGCGGGATTTTGCCTGAAAAGATCAGGCGGCCAAGACGCCCGTATTACGGACGGCTGGTGCCGGTCGGGAACGGCCAAGCCGCTGCCGGGTTCAGCACGGTCTTCACAGCCGGAGCTGCGGCCGGCTTAGCTGCCGGCTTTTTTGCTGCGACCGCCTTCTTCGGCGCTGCTGCCTTGGCTGCTGCCGGCTTCTTGGCGGCGACCGCCTTCTTCGGCGCTGCTGCCTTGGCTGCTACCGGTTTCTTGGCAGCGACTGCCTTCTTCGGTGCTGCCTTCTTGGCTGCTACCGGCTTCTTGGCAGCGACTGCCTTCTTCGGTGCTGCCTTCTTGGCTGCTACCGGCTTCTTGGCGGCGACTGCCTTCTTCGGTGCTGCCTTCTTGGCTGCTACCGGCTTCTTGGCGGCGACTGCCTTCTTCGGTGCTGCCTTCTTGGCTGCTGCTACCGGCTTCTTGGCGGCGACTGCCTTCTTCGGTGCTGCCTTCTTGGCGGCGACCGGCTTCTTGGCGGCGACTGCCTTCTTCGGTGCTGCTGCCTTCTTGGCTGCTACCGGCTTCTTGGCGGCGACTGCCTTCTTCGGTGCTGCCTTCTTCACTGCCGGCTTGGCCGCTGCCTTAGCGACTGGCTTCTTGGCTGCGACGGCTTTCTTCGGTGCTGCGGCTGCCTTGGCGGCTGCCGGCTTCTTTGCAGCAGGCTTCTTGGCTGCTGGCTTCTTTGCTGCTGTTGCCATTTTGTTTCTCCTTCTTCACGTGATGGAAAAAATCAAGCTTGATATAAGAAACCCTCCTGCGACATCGCGATGTACGCAGGCGGATTATTCATCGGCACAAGCATGCCTCTGCTTGCGCTAATGAATTCGGCACCAGCTGAACTGCTGCATCCCCTCACCTATGCAGCGCTTCAGCTATCTTGGCTGGACCTCTCCGGCAGTCCCGCACACCAGGCGGGCCACGATCGACTACGGGAGCAGGCGCGAGGCCCAAAAAAACGCCAGCGTGTTCAAACGCCAGCGTCGGAATAGCACATTTGAAAAACCATCAGGTTTTTCAAAGGAAAAGCCGCCTTACCCGACACGATGGGGTTAAGCGGCGATAACAGAGAAGAACGGTTCGGTCTCTGACTGTTCATTAATTTGGCGATTGCCTTTCAGTTTCAACAGCCGGGTATCTTGCAAGCTACCCGACTGCCGCTGTGCAATGTGTCTCGCTGAAGAGCACTGACGAGACTGCACATCATTCCCAACTCAACGCACCCCCGGTTTGATATTCGATGACGCGGGTCTCAAAGAAGTTGCGCTCCTTCTTCAAGTCGATCATCTCGCTCATCCAGGGGAACGGATTTTCTTCTTGTGCGAACAACGGGTCCAATCCGATTTGCTGTGCGCGACGATTAGCGATGAATCGGAGGTAGCCCTTGAACATGGTAGCGTTCAACCCGAGCACGCCTCGCGGCATTGTATCCTCTGCGTAACGATATTCCAACTCCACCGCGCTTAAAAACAACGATTTGATCTCTTCGCGGAATTCCGGAGTCCACAGATGCGGGTTCTCCATCTTCACCGTGTTGATCAGATCGATCCCGAAATTGCAGTGCATCGACTCGTCGCGCAGGATGTACTGGTACTGCTCGGCGGCGCCCATCATCTTGTTCTGGCGGCCCAGCGCGAGGATCTGCGTGAAGCCGACGTAGAAGAACAGGCCTTCCATGATGCAGGCGAAAACGATCAGCGACTTCAGCAGTTTCTGGTCGTTCTCGACGGTGCCGGTCTTGAATTCCGGGTTGGTCAGCGTGTCGATGAAGGGGATCAGGAATTCATCCTTGTCGCGGATCGACTTCACCTCATGGTAGGCGTTGAAGATCTCGGCTTCGTCCAGGCCCAGCGACTCGACGATGTACTGGTAGGCGTGGGTGTGGATCGCCTCTTCGAAAGCCTGGCGCAACAGGTACTGGCGGCATTCCGGCGCCGTGATGTGGCGGTAGGTGCCCAGCACGATATTGTTGGCGGCCAGCGAGTCGGCGGTCACGAAGAAGCCGAGGTTGCGCTTGACCAGGCGGCGCTCGTCTTCGGTCAGGCCGTTGGGATTCTTCCACAGCTCGATGTCGCGCTGCATGTTGATTTCCTGCGGCATCCAGTGGTTGGCGCAACCGGCCAGGTATTTGTCCCAGGCCCATTTGTACTTGAACGGCACCAGCTGGTTGACGTCGGTGTGGCCGTTGATGATGCGCTTGTCGGCGGCGTTGACGCGGCGGGTGGTGTCGACCGGCGCGTCGCGGGTGACCAGCGCCGGGTTCAGCGCCGAGTCATTGAATTGCGGGTGGCCGCTCACGGCCGGCTGCAGTTGGGGTTGCGCCGATTTTGCGCTTGCTTCGTCATCCCAGGAAAGCATGGTTATTCCTCTTTAACTATGTGTTGCGGTGATGCCGGGAATGGACTGGCCATCCAGCATCATTGAAGGTGACAACGGCGCATCCGGTGAAGTTCACCGAGATGCGCCGGCTGTGAAAACCCGGCGCGGAAATCTGACTGGCCACTATCGAGGATGGCGTTGCGCATCCTCATGAGCTTGGCGATCCCGGCCGGCATTCTGGCTTCTTGCTGGTATTACTGGCAGGCCTCGCACTCTTCGAAGCCGGCGTCGCCCGGACGCATGGTGCAAACCGGACCGTCGGCGTCGATGGCGGCGCCCGGATTGGGCATCACGTAGGCGGTCGAAGCTGCGCTCGCCGAGGCGATCGAGGCTGCGGCGACGGCCGGAGCCGCTGCTGCAGCCGCAGCAGCCGCTGCCGAACTGCTCATGCCGCCGTCCACCGACACGGCGTTCAGGGCGCCGGTGCGGGAAGTCGACTTCTCGGTATGGGTCGCGCCGATGGTGCGCAGGTAGTAAGTGGTCTTCAAGCCGCGCAGCCATGCCAGCTTGTAGGTCTCATCCAGGCGCTTGCCCGAGGCGCCGGCCATGTAGATGTTGAGCGACTGCGCCTGGTCGATCCATTTCTGGCGACGCGAGGCGGCTTCCACCAGCCACGACGGATCCACTTCGAAAGCGGTGGCGTAGATGTCGCGCAGGTCTTGCGGGATGCGGTCGATCTTGGCCAGGCTGCCGTCGAAGTACTTCAGGTCGGCGATCATGACTTCGTCCCACAGGCCGCGCGCCTTCAGGTCGCGCACCAGGTATTCGTTGATTTCGGTGAATTCGCCCGACAGGTTCGACTTCACGTACAGGTTCTGGTAGGTCGGCTCGATGCAAGCCGACACGCCGATGATGTTCGAAATGGTGGCGGTCGGGGCGATCGCCACGCAATTCGAGTTGCGCATGCCATGTTCCTTGATGCGGCCGCGCAGGGCGCTCCAGTCCATGGTTTCGCTGGTGTCGGCTTCCAGGTAGCCGCCGCGTTCCTCGGCCAGCAGCTTCAGGGAATCCTGCGGCAGGATGCCGCGGTCCCACAGCGAGCCGCGGTAGGAGGTGTAGCGGCCGCGCTCTTCGGCCAGCTCGGTCGAGGCCCAGTAGGCGTAGTAGCAGACGGCTTCCATCGAACGGTCGGCGAACTCGACGGCGTCCATCGACGCGTACGGGATGCGCTTCATGTGCAGGCAGTCCTGGAAGCCCATGATGCCCATGCCCACCGGACGGTGGCGCAGGTTGGAATCGCGCGCCTTCTTGACCGCGTAGTAGTTGATGTCGATGACGTTGTCCAGCATGCGCATCGCGGTGCGGATGGTGCGCTGCAGCTTGGCATGGTCCAGCTCGCCGTTGACCAGGTGCGCCGGCAGGTTGACCGAACCCAGGTTGCACACCGCGATTTCGGAATCGTTGGTGTTCAGGGTGATCTCGGTGCACAGGTTGGAGCTGTGCACCACGCCCACGTGCTGCTGCGGCGAACGGATGTTGCAAGGATCCTTGAAGGTGATCCATGGGTGGCCGGTTTCGAACAGCATCGACAGCATCTTGCGCCACAGGTCGTTGGCTTGCACCTTCTTGAACAGCTTCAGCTCGCCGCGGGCGGCCTTGGCTTCGTAGCCGGTGTAGGCTTCTTCGAAGGCTTTGCCGAACTTGTCATGCAGGTCCGGGGTGTCGCTTGGCGAGAACAGGGTCCATTCGCCCTTTTCCATCACGCGCTTCATGAACAGGTCGGGAATCCAGTTCGCGGTGTTCATGTCGTGGGTGCGGCGGCGGTCGTCGCCGGTGTTCTTGCGCAGTTCGAGGAATTCCTCGATGTCCATGTGCCAGGTTTCCAGGTAGGCGCAGACCGCGCCCTTGCGCTTGCCGCCCTGGTTGACCGCCACGGCGGTGTCGTTGACCACCTTCAGGAACGGCACCACGCCTTGCGACTTGCCGTTGGTGCCCTTGATATGGGCGCCCAGGGCGCGCACTGGCGTCCAGTCGTTGCCCAGGCCGCCGGCGAACTTGGCCAGCAGGGCGTTTTCCTTGATGGCTTCGTAGATGCCGTCGAGGTCGTCGGCCACGGTGGTCAGGTAGCACGAGGACAACTGCGAGCGCAGGGTGCCCGAATTGAACAGGGTCGGGGTCGAGCTCATGAAGTCGAACGACGACAGCAGGTCGTAGAACTCGATGGCGCGCGCTTCACGGTCGATCTCGTTCAAGGCCAGGCCCATCGCCACGCGCATGTAGAACGCCTGCGGCATTTCGATGCGGGTGCCCTGGATGTGCAGGAAATAACGGTCGTACAGGGTCTGCAGGCCGATGTAGCCGAATTGCAGGTCACGCTCGGGCTTGATCGCGGCAGCCAGCTTTTCCAGGTCGAACTGGGCCAGCTTGGTGTCGAGCAGCTCGGCGGCGATGCCCTTCTTGATGTACTTGGCGAAATAGTCGAGATATTCGGCCGGCGCATCGGCTTGCGCCACTTCCCTGCCGAACACTTCCTTGCGGATGGTGTGCATCAGCAGGCGCGAAGTCACCTGGCTGTAGGCCGGGTCCTTTTCCATCAGCGCGCGGGCAGCCAGGATGGCGGACTTGTACAGCTCTTCGACGGGCACGCCGTCGTACAGGTTCTTCATCGTCTCGGCCAGGATCGCCTGGGCATCGACATGCTTTTCCAGGCCTTCGCAGGCCGCGCCGATCAGCGCGCGCACTTCGGCCACGTCCAGCGGACGGCTCTGGCCGTCTTCGACCACGTGCAGTTGCGGCGCGGCGACATCCGCCTTGGCGGCGCTGCCCTGTTGGGCGCGCTCTTCCATGCGCTTGGCGCGGTACAGCACGTAGGCGCGGGCGACGTCGTGCTCGCCCGAGCGCATCAGGGCAAGTTCGACCTGGTCCTGGATGTCTTCAATATGGAACGTGCCGCCGGTGGGCTGGCGGCGCACCAGCGCCGAGACCACATTGGTCGTCAATTGCTCGACCATCTCGCGCACGCGGGCCGACGCCGCGCCCTGCCCGCCGTTGACGGCCAGGAAGGCCTTGGTCACGGCGATGGAGATCTTGGACGGCTCGAAACCGACCACTGCGCCGTTGCGGCGGATGATCCGGTATTCGCCCAGACCGGCGCCGGCTTTCGCGGTGGCAGCCTTGGACGCGTCGGAAGACACCTCCAGGTCAGCGGCGGTGACGCCGAACACGGCAGGAGAATTGACGGAAATTTCTTGAGTTGAGCGCACTTAGCCTCCTAGATACATAAGACAGACAACCACGTGGAGATTGCCCCGAGTTGCTAAATTAGAACCCCCACCTGCCCGGGGGTTCGCGAACGACAGAAGCGCCCCACAATAAATATCCCTTTGCGCGGATATTCATGCTGACGCAAAACCTGCTTGAAACTGAATTAATGAGTAGACCGATGTTGGAAAAGAAGGAACCGCGAGACGTTGTAGGACTTTATTGCTGCCTCACGAACCTTTCACCTTCTGAAGCACGGCCATTTTCGAATGACAAATCCGGATACAACTGGAGATTACCAAAACACTACATCTAGTACCAAAAGAACGATTGAGACTAATTCTAGTAGCGGCATCTCGATGTTGCAACCGCTATTTCTCGAATTTTTCTGGCCCGGCAGCTTGACTTTTGACAGGGCCAGCAGGGAAGCGCAATTGCGCGCCGTTAATTATTTCCTCAAGCGCATTCCAGTAGCGCCCCCAATCGAAAAACGGACCGGGATCGGTCTTGCGCAACGGGGCGATATGCTCATGTCCGGCCACATCGGTGAGCGCATAACGTTCCCGCAGCGCAGCAGTGAGCCTGGCCAATGCCGGATACTGGGCTTCGGCAAAGGGTTCGGCATCGGTGCCTTCGAGCTCGATGCCGATGGAAAAGTCGTTGCAGCGCTCGCGTCCGTCGAACATCGACACCCCGGCATGCCAGGCCCGGCGATTGGCGGACACGAACTGGACCACTTCGCCATCGCGCCGGATCAGGAAATGCGCCGAGACCCGCAACGGCCGCAACTGGTCGAAATAGGGATCGGCCTCATAGTCGAGCCGGTTGCAGAACAGGTCGGCGATATAAGGCCCGCCGAATTCCCCGGGCGGCAAGCTGATGTTGTGGATCACCAGCAGGTCGGCGATGCAGCCGTCAGGGCGTTCGTCGCAGTTCGGGGAAGCTTCGCGGCGGGCCATGTTGCACCAGCCGTCGCCGTCGATAAACCATGCGCCGGCGTCGGAAGGGGAAGTCGCCATGGATCAGAACGAGGCCAGGCGGCGGTGTTCTTCGCAGCAGTAATGCGCGCCAGAGGCATGCGTGACCGCTTCGGAAACGGGGAAATGGATGCCGCAATGCGCGCACTGCACCATGGTTTCGGCGCCGCTGTCGGCGCCACGGCGAAAACGCCTGGCCTTGGGGTGCGGCGCTTCGGATTCGCCCGCAGCTTTGCCGGCGGCATCGCTGCCGGCCAGCATCGACTTCTTGGCGCGCTGGAACCACACCACCACGGCCAGCAAGACCACCAACCAGATCAGATATTTCATGTCAGTACCCGATGCAGCACGACTTCAAGCACGAATCGGCTGCCCACATAAGCCAATAGAAGAATAGCGAAACCGGCCAGCGTGAAGGACAGCGCGGTACGTCCGCGCCATCCCTGCCAGCGGCGACCGGCCAGCAACAGGCCGAACAGCAGCCAGGACAGCATGGTGAAAACCGTCTTGTGGTCCCAGCGGAACGGCGCCCCGAACAACTGCTCGGAAAATACCACGCCCGACAGCACGGTCAGCGTCAGCAGCACGAAACCGAAGCCGATCAGGCGAAACAGCAGTCTTTCCATCGTCAGCAGCGCCGGCAGGCGGTCCAGCGCCATCGCGAACCAGCCGTTCCTGGCGGCCGGGCCGGGACGCGTATGCAGGCGCGACTCCTGCAGTACCATCAGCACCGCATGGAAGGCGGCGATGGTCAGCGTGCTGTAGGCCAGGATGGAGACGGCGATATGCGCCAGGAACCAATCCGACTTGCCGGCCAATACGATCATGTTGCCCGGGAAAATGCTGGGCAGCACCACCGATACCGCGGCCACCGGCAACACCAGCACCCGCATGCTGTCGAGCGAGAAGTTGCGGTTTTCCAGCCAGTAGGCGGCCACCGAAATCCATAGCGTGGCCGACAGCATCACGGCAAACCCGACCCGGATGGCCTCGGCCGCGAACATGTCCGACAGCAACGCGCCGCCATGCAGGATCCAGCCGAGCACGATCCCCAGCGAAATCGGCAAGCGCCGCTCCGAAGGCAGGAAAGCGCATGCCAGGTACAGCACCGCGGCCAGGATGAAAAAGTAAGTTTGCATCGGCTAAGTTTACACCATGTCAGGCCGCGCCCCTGCCCGCGGCCAGGCGTGGAAAACATACCCTCTATATATAGAGACGAATTCCCGGAATCCAAATCCCGCCCCGGATAGCGGACGGGGAGCGCATTTTACACGCCCAAACGAAACACGGCAGGAAAACCTGCCGTGTCCGGATGCCGTTGCGCAAGAATCAGTCGACCGCCGCCGCCTTCATCTCGGCATTGTGGTGGCGCTGCTGCTCCTCCATGACCAATTGGCCGAGTTCGCGCTTCAGGGCGTTGAACTCGGGATCGGCCGGATCGCGCAGGCGCGGCAGCGTCACCACCATGTCGCGCTTGATGGTGCCGGGGCGATAGGTCATGACCACGATGCGGTCGGCCAGGTAGATCGCCTCCTCGATGCTGTGGGTGACGAACACGATGGTCTTCTTGAACTCGTCCCAGATCCGCAGCAGCTCGTCCTGCAGGTTGCGACGGGTGAGCGCATCGAGCGCGCCGAACGGCTCATCCATCAGCATGATGGGCGAATCCAGCGCCAGCACGCGGGCGATCGCCACCCGCTGGCGCATGCCGCCGGACAAGTCCTTGGGGAAACGGCTGCGGAAATCGACCAGCCCCAGCTTGTCCAGCAACTGGGTCACGCGCGCCGTGATCTCGGCCTTGGGCGTGCCTTTGATCTCCAGGCCGAAAGCGACGTTCTGCTCCACCGTCATCCACGGGAACAGCGCGTATTCCTGGAACACCATACCGCGCTCCGGGCCGGGTTCGGTCACCAGCTTATCGCCGGTGGTGATAGTGCCGGAAGACGGCAGCGCAAAGCCGGCGATGGCGTTCAGCAACGTCGACTTGCCGCAGCCCGAGGGACCCAGCAGGCAGACGAACTGGCCATCGGGAATGTCGAGGTTGATGTCCTTCAAGGCCACGACTTCGCGGTCGTCGGTCTTGAATACCTTGTGCACGCCGGAGATCCTGATCTGGGGCGAAGAAGGGTTCATGCTCATGGTTCAGTTCTCCAGCCCGCGGTGCCAGCGCAGCATGTAGTTGTTCAGGCGGCTCATGCCGAGGTCGATCGCCAGGCCCAGGAGGCCGATGGTGATCATGCCGGCGATGATCTTGTCGGACCAGAAATACTCGCGCGCTTCCATGATGCGGAAACCCAGGCCGTTGCTGACCGCGATCATCTCGGCCACGATCACCACGATGAAGGCGGTGCCGATGCCGATGCGCACGCCCGACAGGATGTAGGGCACGGCCGCCGGCAGCATCACCCGCAGGAACATCGTGGTCTGGCTGGCGCCGAGGTTGCGCGCTGCGCGCAGGTAGATGCCGTCGACCTGGCGCACGCCGGCGATGGTGTTCATCAGCACCGGGAAGAACGCCCCCAGCGAGATCAGGAACAGCGCCGGCGGATTGCCCAGCCCGAACCACAGGATCGCCAGCGGGATGTAGGCAATCGGCGGGATCGGGCGGATCACCTGCACGGTCAGGTTCATCAGGCCGTAAATACGCTGGCTGGCCCCCATCAGCAGGCCCAGCGGCAGCGCCAGCCCGGCGCCGATCAGGAAGCCGGCCACCACGCGGTACAGGCTGCCGATGGCATCCATGACCAGCTCGCCGGAAAACGCCCAGGCCAGCCAGCTGCCGCCGGCCGGGTCGTACGGCTGGGCCGGCGTCGCATACTCGTACCACTTATGCAGCACCGCCCAGGGCGAAGGCAGAATCTGGGGATTGATCCATCCGGCCCGGGACGCCCCCTCCCAGAACGCCACCACAATCAGCGGCACCAGCAAGCCCTGCAGGACGCCCCCGTTCTTCTGTTTTGCCATCACGCCGTCCTTACTTGAGGTTCATGCTCTTCTTGGCCTGCTCCAGCAGGTCGGTCTTCACCCAATCCGCAGCCACCGGCGGCTTGGCCATCTTGCCGGTGCCGTACTTGGCCATGGTGTCGGTGGTGATCTGGATGTGCTCGGCGGTGATGTCGTAGGCATAAGGCGAGTTGCCGATGGCGTCGTAGAAATCTTCCTTGCTGATCTGGTTCTTGAAGATCACTTCACGCACGTACTTCTCGGCCACTTCCGGCTTGTCGATGAAGGTCTTGGTCGCTTCCAGGAAGCAGCGCATGAACTTCTCGGCCAGCGGGCGCTTTTCCTTGTAGAACTTCTCGGTCATCACCATGGTGCGGTACGGCTCGCCGATCGGGGTGTCGTAGGGCTTCATGACTTCCACGCCGAAGCCCTTGTTGATCGCCTGCGACGACTGCGGCTCGCTCTGCATCATGGCGTCGATGTTCTTGCCCAGCAGCGCCTGGTTGAGGTCGGCAAACGCCAGGTAGACGATGGTCACATCCTTGGCGGTCAGGCCGTTCTGGCCCAGTTCAGCGTCCAGCAGCACTTCATGGATGCCGCCGCGGGTCACGCCGACCTTCTTGCCTTTCAAATCCTTGACCGACTTGATGCCGGAATCCTTGCCCGCCACCAGGCGTGCGCCGCCCTTGGCGAAACCGGCCACCACATAGATCGGAGCGCCGTTGGCGCGGCCCGAAATGGCGGCTTCGGAGGCGGTCGTGCCCACATCCAGCTCGCCGGCCAGGATGCCTTGCATCACGTCCGGGCCCTTGGCGAAGACTTTTTCATCGACCTTGATGCCGCATTTTGGGGCAATTTCCTTGATATAGGACACCGCGCCATAGTGGGCGAACTTCAGGTTGCCCAGGCGGATCACCTCGTCGGCAGCCTGGCTGGAGGCCGCAAAACCGGCGGTTGCCAACAGGGCCATTGCGATCAGTTTCTTTTGCATTCCCACTCTCCTCGTTATGTTTGCTTATTGTTCCGTTGGCCGGCGCGCTCCGGCGGTCTCGATGCTTTGCCCTGGGGCTTGATTATTATTGCGCGTGGAAATTCAGGCCAAATGTATACACAAAGTCGGCTCCCAGTACAAGCTGTGAATATCCCCTACCTGCGGCCGAGGAATTCCCGCGCGCCCCGGCGCCGGGGCGCGCGGCGGGGCCAATCGGTTAAAATGCAAGATTGCCCGGACCGGGTGCGGCGCCATGCCCGGTTGCCTGCCGCCGCCCCATCCCCGCCCACCGGGCGGCCCCACTTTTTGCAGATACCACCATGCTAGACAACCTGACCCAACGCCTCGCCAAAGTCGTCAAAACCATGCGCGGCGAAGCGCGCCTGACCGAATCGAACACTGCCGAGATGCTGCGCGAAGTGCGCCTGGCCCTGCTGGAGGCCGACGTCGCCCTGCCCGCCGTACGCGAATTCATCGCCAAGGTGAAGGAGAAATCGCTGGGCGAGGAAGTGATCGGCTCGCTCACCCCCGGCCAGGCCCTGGTCGGTGTGGTGCAGCGCGAGCTGGCCAGCCTGATGGGGGCCGACCTCGGCCCGGAAGCCTCGCAGCTCAACTTCGCCACCCAGCCGCCGGCGATCATCCTGATGGCCGGCCTGCAAGGCGCCGGCAAGACCACCACCGTCGGCAAGCTGGCCAAGTACCTGCGCGAGAACAAGAAGAAAAAAGTCCTGACCGTCTCCGCCGACGTCTATCGTCCGGCCGCGATCGGCCAGCTGGAAACCGTGACCGGCCAGGCCGGCGCCGACTTCTTCCCGACCCAGACCAGCGACAAGCCGGTCGACATCGCCCTGGCCGCGCTGGACTACGCCAAGAAGCACCACCATGAAGTGCTGATCGTCGACACCGCCGGCCGCCTGGGCATCGACCAGGCCATGATGGACGAGATCCGCGCCGTGCACGCCGCCATCAAACCCATCGAAACCCTGTTCGTGGTCGACGCCATGCTGGGCCAGGACGCCATCAACACCGCCAAGGCATTCAGCGACGCCCTGCCGCTGACCGGCATCGTGCTGACCAAGCTGGATGGCGATTCGCGCGGCGGCGCCGCGCTGTCGGTGCGCCACATCACGGGCAAACCGATCAAGTTCGCCGGCGTGGCCGAGAAGCTGGACGGACTGGAAGCCTTCGATCCCTCGCGCATGGCCAACCGCATCCTCGGCATGGGCGACATCCTGGCGCTGGTCGAAGAAGCGCGCAAAGGCGTGGACGTGGCCGCTGCCGAAGGCCTGGCCAACAAGATCAAGGGCGGCGGCAAGTTCGACCTCAACGACTTCAAGGCGCAGCTCTCGCAGATGAAAAAGATGGGCGGCCTGTCCGGCCTGCTCGACAAGCTGCCGGCCCAGATGCAACAGGCCGCTGGCAACGCCAACATGGACCAGGCGGAAAAGAACGTGCGCCGCATGGAAGGTATCATCAACTCGATGACGCCGGCCGAGCGCGCCAAGCCTGAACTGATCAAGGCCGCGCGCAAGCGCCGCATCGCCGCCGGCGCCGGTGTCCAGGTGCAAGAGGTCAACCGCATGTTGTCGCAGTTCGAGCAGATGCAATCGATGATGAAAAAGCTCAAGGGCGGCGGCATGATGAAGATGATGCGCAACATGAAAGGCATGCTGCCCGGCATGCGCTGAGTTCGCCGCACCCGCTCTCCTGGCGGCTTGCAGCGCCGCCAGGCCGTTTTCCCCTCTTCCCGCCCTACTGTCGCCTTCGCCGCTTGCGGCAAGAAAACCGTTTTTCCCGGCCATCGGAAACGGAACACAAGCCCGCCGTTTTGCATCGGTCAATGATGCTTTCCCATTTGCAAAGAACAGTCTTTCGCAGCCCATGGCGATCCGCCGCAAGCCCTTTACCGGTGCGGCTTGACGGCGAATCGTGCGCGCCCGTTGTTTCCCCGCAGTTTTACGGGGAAAACCCGTAAAAAATACTTGCATGGCGGTTCAAACCGCACCACTATTAGCGGTGCGTAATTGACGCATCCAACTCATTCCTTGTCGAGGAGTCTTTCAGATGGCCACAGCAAAAAAACCAGCAGCCGCAGCAAAGAAGCCAGCAGCAAAAACCGTAGCCAAACCAGCCGCCAAGAAGCCAGCCGCCAAGGCTGCAGCGCCCAAGGCAGCCGTCAAACCGGCAGCAAAGGCAGCTCCGAAAGCAGCACCCAAGAAGGCAGCAGCAAAACCGGCAGCCAAGCCGGCGGCAAAGAAACCCGCAGCAAAGCGCACTCCCAACGCCGCTTTCATGAAGCCGCTGACCCCGTCGGCCGCACTGGGCGAAGTGGTCGGCGCCAAGCCGCTGCCGCGCACCGAAGTCACCAAGAAGGTGTGGGAATACATCAAGAAGCACAAGCTGCAGAACCCCGAGAACAAGCGCAACATCGATGCCGACGACAAGCTCAAGGCCATCTTCGGCGGCAAGAAGCAGGTCACCATGTTCGAGATGACCAAGCTGATTTCGGCGCACCTGAGCTGATCCTTGGCCCAGCCGCACCGGTTTGCAAGGTAATTGCAAACAAAAACACCCGCAGGCTGCGGGTGTTTTTGTTTCTGCCGCCAGCCCCGCCTGTCAATCCAGCAGATCCCCCTACTCGATCTCCTCATACCCGGCCAGGGTGTCCATGGCGAGGTCGTCCTCTTCCCCTACTTTGTAAATACGCGCCGCCGTCATGGTGGCGATGCCCATGCCGTCGCCCGGAAAGAATATCTGGTTCTTGGCCGGCGGCGCCTGCTGATGGGAAGGGAGGGTGCTGCAGCCGGCCGATAACAATACCGGCGCGGCGGCCGTCAAAATGCGTAGGGTCATTCACTCCAGGTCAATGTCGGCATGCGTTACCGTTCGTCACAAAACAGGCGGCCAGGCCAGTTTTGATTGGTGACGCATCCATGACTGGAGGAAACTCGTCGGCAAAAACCGAGGAAATCGCAAAGCCTGCCAATGCCTCATCGCGGCTCCTTGCGAATCTCTTCGGGGCTTTTCTGACAACGGCCGCGCCGGAACCTCGCAAACGCTGACGGCGCATGGCCATTGCCAAACGATTTGCCCATCCGCGCAGAACTTTGCTATTTTCTTTTCGGTCTAGAAAACATCGGTCACCACTTCAAGGGGCGATAACATGACATCCACACAATCCGCACGATCCATTTCCAGCCTGCGCAATATCACCTGTATCGGCCTGGCCGCCTGCGGCCTCTTGCTGGCCGGCAGCAGCCTGGCCGCCGGCCAGGGCCGCGCGCAGGCAGATGCGCAGTACCAGGCCGAGAAAGCGGCCTGCAACAATGGCAAGTCCAATCAGGACAAGGCAACATGTCTGCGCGAAGCCGCTGCCGCCAGAGATGCCGCCGCGCGCGGCGGCCTCACCAATCCAGACCCGGCGCAACTGAAGGAAAACGCCATGAAGCGCTGCGAGGGCTTGCCCCAGATCAACCGCGTCGATTGTGAAAAGCGCATGAACGGCGGCGGCATCGCCGACGGTAGCGTGCGCGAAGGCGGTATCTTCCGGGAAACCGTGACCATCATCCCGGGCCAGCCGGATACCAGTAAATAAGCAGCAAATAAGCAAAAAATAAGCGGCAGGGCGCGGCTTGCCGGCATGCACAAAAAAAGAAAGGCGGATACCAATGGCATCCGCCTTTCTTCATTGCTGCGGTGTGTCCGTGGATCAGGACGCCAGCTTGCCCTGGATGAAGGCCAGCGCATCGGCCAGCGGCACCTGGGTCGCCTCTGTATCGCGACGGCCCTGGTATTCGATGTTGCCGTCCTTCAGGCCGCGTTCGCCCACCACGATGCGATGCGGCACGCCGATCAGCTCCCAGTCAGCGAACATCGCGCCCGGGCGCTCGCCGCGGTCATCCAGCACCACGTCCACGCCGGCTGCGCTCAGCTGCGCGTAGAGCTTGTCGATCTCGGCCTTGACTGCTTCACTGCGGTCGTAGCCCATCGGGCACAGCACCACCTGGAACGGCGCGATGGCAGCCGGCCAGATGATGCCGCGCTCATCGAAGTTCTGCTCGATGGCCGCGCCCAGGATGCGGGTCACGCCGATGCCGTAGCAGCCCATCACCAGCGGTTGCGGTTTGCCGGCTTCGTCCAGGTAAGTGGCCTTCATCGATTCCGAATAGGTGGTGCCAAGCTGGAACACGTGGCCCACTTCGATGCCGCGCTGGATCGCCAGCACGCCTTTGCCGTCCGGCGAGGCGTCGCCTTCGACCACGTTGCGGATGTCGGCCACCTGCGGCTCCGGCAGGTCGCGGCCCCAGTTGGCGCCCGTGTAGTGGAAGTCCGCCTCGTTGGCGCCGCACACGAAATCGGCCATGTTGGCCACGCTGCGGTCGGCCACCACCTTGAGCGGCTTCTTGGCGCCGATCGGACCCAGATAGCCCGGCGGCGTGCCGAACCATTCGACGATCTCGCCTTCATTGGCGAAACGATAGGCGCCCAGGCCGGGGATCTTGCTGGCCTTGACCTCGTTCAACTCATGGTCGCCGCGCAGCAGCAGCAGCCAGATTTCCTTCTTGGCCGGATCTTCATTGTCCACCGCCAGCACGATGGACTTGACGGTACGCTGCAGCGGCAGGCCCAGCAGCTCGGCCACCGCCTCGCACTTGGCCTTGCCCGGCGTGGGGGTCTTTTTCAATTCTTCCTTGGCGGCGGGGCGCACGCTGTCGACGGCCAGCGCCTCGGCCGCTTCCATGTTGGCGGCGTAATCGGAGGTCGGGCAATACACCAGCGCATCCTCGCCGGTGGCGGCGATGACGTGGAACTCATGCGAGCCGGAGCCGCCGATGGCGCCGTTGTCGGCCGCCACCGCGCGGAACTCCAGGCCGAAACGCGTGAAGATGCGCACGTAGGCGTCGTACATGGCCTGGTAGGACTTTTTCAGGCCATCCATGTCGCGGTCGAAGGAATAGGCATCCTTCATCGTGAATTCGCGTCCGCGCATCAGGCCGAAGCGCGGACGGCGCTCGTCGCGGAACTTGGTCTGGATGTGATAGAAGTTGACCGGCAACTGCTTGTAGCTGCGCAGCTCGGTGCGCGCGACATCGGTCACCACTTCTTCCGAGGTCGGCTGGATGGCGAAGTCGCGGCCATGCCGGTCCTTCACTCGCATCAGCTCGGCGCCCATCTTGTTCCAACGCCCCGTTTCCTGCCACAGCTCGGCCGGCTGCACCACCGGCATCAGCAACTCGACGCCGCCGGCGCGGTTCATTTCCTCGCGCACGATGGCCTCGACCTTGCGGATCACGCGCAACCCCATCGGCATGTAGGTATAGATGCCGGCGCCGAGTCGCTTGATCATCCCTGCCCGCATCATCAGCTTGTGGCTGACGATTTCAGCGTCGGAAGGGGCTTCTTTCAAGGTGGAAATAAAAAAACGTGAGGCGCGCATGACGGTCGGTTCTTTTTAAAAAGAGGAGGGTTATAATCGATGTAATTTTAAAGGATTAGCTGGCTGATGCGCCCACTCTTTGCAGAATTGGTCCTTGTTTCGATGACATCCGCGTGCCGGGGGAATCGTTCCTGACGCGCCTGCCGCGTCGGTATTTACGGCCGCGCGCCCAGTCGCACGAGTCCGCCTGAGAGGGTCGTCCAGCCGCAGAAAGTTTTGAGGTACACCATGCTGGATCGAGAAGGCTTCCGCCCGAACGTCGGCATCATTCTGCTTAACGCCCAGAACGAAGTGTGGTGGGGCAAGCGTGTGCGCGAGCATTCGTGGCAGTTCCCGCAAGGCGGCATCAAGCATGGCGAGACGCCCGAGCAAGCCATGTTCCGCGAGCTGGAAGAAGAAATCGGCCTGCGCGCGGAACACGTCAAGATCATCGGCCGCACGCGCGACTGGCTGCGCTACGAAGTCCCCGACCATTTCATCAAGCGCGAAGTGCGCGGGCATTACCGCGGCCAGAAACAGATCTGGTTCCTGCTGCGCATGGTCGGCCGCGACTGCGACGTCAACCTGCGCGGCACTTCGCATCCCGAATTCGATGCCTGGCGCTGGCACGACTATTGGGTTCCGCTGGACGTGGTGATCGAATTCAAGCGCGAGGTCTACCAGCAGGCGCTGCAAGAGCTGTCGCGCTTCCTGGCGCGCCCTTCGCACGGCCAGCGCCGCGGCGAGCCAGGCGGCAATCGCACCGCCGCCCCGCAAAAACAGCAGCCCCAGCAAGCGTTGCAGCAGGATGCCGCGCCCGTCCCCAATACTAAATGACCCCTATGCCATTTTCCTTTGCATCGCCCGCCCTCCTCCGCCGCGCCGTATTGGCCTGCTCCCTGCTGGCGGCCTGCGCCGGCGCGCTGGCCCAGAACCTCGATGAGGATTTCGACGACGAAGAAAAGCCCTGGCAGGAAATCGCCGTGCAGCTCCCGCCCACGCCGCAGGAGCAAAACCTCGCCGAGTTCTACCTGAGCCCGAACGCCACCATGAAAGCCTATGTCGACCTCAAGTCGGTCTCCGTCGGCACCGACAACGTGGTGCGCTATACCGTGGTGACCAAGACCGAGGGTGGAGCCGTCAACGTCATCTACGAAGGCATGCGCTGCGAAACCTGGGAAAAGAAAAGCTATGCCTTCGGCCACCCGGACGGCAAATGGTCGCGCTCGCGCCGCGACAAATGGCAACCGATCAAGGATGTCGGGGCCAACCGCGTGGATGGCGCCCTGTTCCGCGATTATTTCTGCGAAGGCAAGATGGTGGCCGACAACGGCAAGGTAAAGAACATCATCGAGCGCCTGAAGACACAGCGATATATCGATCCGGTGCGCCGCTGACCGCGCAACCGGCTCCTGAACGTAAAAAAGCGCGGCATGACCGCGCTTTTTTATTATTTATACAATAAACAGCAACTCCGCTTACAGCAGCACCATGTTATCCCGGTGCACCAGCTCCGGTTCTTCGACGAAGCCCAGGATCGCCTGGATTTCCGACGAGGCATGGCGAATGATGCGGCGCGCGTCCGAACTGGCGTAATTGCTCATGCCGCGCGCAATGGGCCGGCCGTTTTCGTCGACGCAGGTGATGACATCGCCGCGACCGAACTCCCCCGACACCTCCACCACGCCGATCGGCAGCAGCGACTTGCCTTCCGAGGTCAGTTTCTGCACCGCGCCCGCATCCAGCACCACACGGCCTGCGGTCTGCAGGTGATCGGCCATCCACTGCTTGCGCGCAGTCAGCTGCGCGGTCTCGGCGTTGAGCTGGGTGCCGATGGCTTCGCCGGCGGCCAGGCGCGTGAGCACCTTGTCTTCGCGGCCCCAGGCGATCACGGTATGCGCGCCGGAAGTCGCCGCGCGCTTGGCGGCCAGGATCTTGGTCAGCATGCCGCCGCGGCCGATGCCGGTGCCGGTGCCGCCAGCGATCAGCTCCAGCGACGGGTCGCCGGCGCGCGCTTCGGAAATCAGGGTAGCGGCCGGATCCTTGCGCGGATCGGCGGTGAACAGGCCGGGCTGGTCGGTCAGGATGACCAGCGCGTCGGCTTCGATCAGGTTGGCCACCAGGGCGCCCAGGGTGTCGTTGTCGCCGAACTTGATTTCGTCGGTGACCACCGTGTCGTTCTCGTTGATGACCGGCACCACGCCCAGTTGCAGCAGGGCGAACAAGGTCGAGCGGGCGTTCAGGTAGCGTTCGCGGTCGGCCAGGTCGGCATGCGTCAGCAGCACCTGGGCGGTGTGCAGGTCGTGCTTGCGGAAACTGGTTTCATAAATCTGCGCCAGGCCCATCTGGCCGACGGCGGCGCAGGCCTGCAGGTGGTGGATGCCGGTCGGGCGCTTGTCGAAGCCGAGGCGCTGCATGCCTTCGGCCACCGCGCCCGAACTGACCAGCACCACTTCCTTGCCGAGGCCGCGCAATTGCGCGATCTGCTCGGCCCAGCGGGCGATGGCGTTGGCGTCCAGCCCCTTGCCGTCGTTGGTGACCAGCGATGAGCCTACCTTGATGATCAGCCGCTTGGCGTTCTGAATGACCGATTGCATATTCTTCTAAGACGCAAAATCCGAAAGCGAAGATGATAGCCGGAACGCTCCGGCTGCGCAGCCGCCCATAGGCGGCCCTGGCAATCCGTCAGTCGATGACCTTGAAGCGCGGATCGTCCGGATCGATGCTGGAAATGCCGCGCGCTTCCTCGGTCATCTGCGTCTCTTCGGCGCGATGCTCCTCGGCGCGCTTGGTTTCCAGGTAGCTGTAGATCTCGTTGACCAGGTCTTCGCAGCCGTCGCGGTTGAGTGCCGAGATCTCGAACACCGGGCCCTTCCAGCCGAAACGCTTGACGAAATCCTTCACGCGCTTGGCGCGTTCGGCCTCGGGCACCACGTCCAGCTTGTTCAGGACCAGCCAGCGCGGCTTGTCGAACAGCGACTGGTCGTATTTCTTGAGCTCCTTGACGATGGCCTTGGCTTCCTTGACCGGATCGACCTCGTCGTTGAACGGCGCCAGGTCGACGATGTGCAGCAGCAAACCGGTGCGCTGCAAGTGGCGCAGGAACTGCACGCCCAGGCCGGCGCCGTCGGCCGCGCCTTCGATCAGGCCGGGGATGTCGGCGATCACGAAGCTCTTCTCGTGGCTCACGCGCACCACGCCCAGGTTGGGATGCAGCGTGGTAAACGGATAGTCGGCGATCTTGGGGCGGGCGTTGGATACCGCGGTGATGAAGGTCGACTTGCCGGCATTGGGCATGCCCAGGAGGCCGACGTCGGCCAGCACCTTCAGCTCCAGGCGCAATTCGCGGCGCTCGCCTTCCTTGCCCTCGGTCTTCTGGCGCGGGGCGCGGTTGGTCGAGGTCTTGAAGTGGATGTTGCCCCAGCCGCCTTCGCCGCCCTTGGCCAGCATCACGGTCTGTTCGTGATGGGTCAGGTCGGCGATATGCTCGCCGGTATTGCTGTCGATGATCAGCGTGCCCACCGGCATGCGCAGGAATACGTCGTCGGCGCCCTTGCCGTAGCAGTCCGAACCGCGGCCGTTCTCGCCGCGACCGGCGCGGTGCAGCTTGGCGTAGCGATAATCGATCAGCGTGTTGACATTGCGGTCGGCCACGGCCCAGATGCTGCCGCCCTTGCCGCCGTCGCCGCCATCGGGTCCGCCGAAGGGACGGAACTTTTCGCGGCAGAAGCTGGCGACACCGTTGCCGCCGTCGCCGGCGACAACTTCAATTTTGGCTTCGTCAATGAATTTCATGGTTCTACAACCCCTATGGAGCCGTGAACAAAACGTCGATGCCATCCGCTTTCACGAAAGACTCGGCGCTTTGTTGACGGCTCAAAAAACTAAAAAGGCTCCACCACCGGCAGAGCCTTTCTTGTGCCTGACTCCGGCAAAGCCGGATGGCTGATTACGCTTACGCCGGAACGACGGTCGCGTATTGGCGCTGTTGCAGGCCCTTCACAACGAACTTCACCTTGCCGTCCTTCAGGGCGAACAGGGTGTGGTCCTTGCCGACGCCGACGTTTTCGCCAGCGTGGACGCGGGTGCCGCGTTGACGCACGATGATGCCGCCAGCGTTGATGGCCTGACCGCCGTAGACCTTCACGCCAAGACGTTTCGACTCTGAATCACGGCCGTTGCGCGTAGTGCCGCCGCCTTTTTTGTGTGCCATTTAATGACTCCTTGTATCTAAGTTCGACCTGCGCAATTAAGCGTTGATCGAGACGATTTGCAGTTCGGTGTAGTTCTGACGATGGCCTTGACGCTTCTGGTAATGCTTACGACGACGCATCTTGAAGATCTTGACCTTATCGTGGCGACCTTGCGCTATGACAGTAACCAGCACCGTTGCACCCTCGACCAAAGGCGCGCCAAATTTGACGGTATCGCCTGCGCCCACTGCGAGCACTTGATCCAAAGTGATTTGGGAGCCAATGTCTGCCGGTATCTGTTCTACTTTAAGTTTTTCGCCAGCAGCAACTTTGTATTGTTTGCCGCCGGTTTTTATGACCGCGTACATGTGAAACCTCATCGAATGATTAATGAACGATTTTCCCCTGCGCCAAAATAGCCGGACAATCAGGAAAACCTCCAATTATACATAGACTTAGCTGCCCGGTCAAAACGATAGGCGCCTTGCGCGACCGCTGCGCAACACAGTTTCCGGCAAGATAATTTCCATTTGGGCAAGATGCCGCCGCCGCCACGGCCTTTGGCGTCGGGGGCCGTTGTCATCGTATAATCTCGCGAATAACCATTTTCCACAGGTTTCCCCTTGTCCGCCGCCGTACATACCGCCTCGCAACAAACCATCCTGCAACCGATCGTCGCCGACATGGAGGCAGTCAATGCCGTCATCCGCCGGCAACTGTATTCCGAGGTGCCGCTGGTCAACCAGGTCGCCGAATACATCATCGGCGCCGGCGGCAAGCGCCTGCGCCCGGTGCTGGTGTTGCTCATGGCCAACGCCTTCGGCTACAAGGGCGAACACCACCATTCGCTGGCGGCAGTCATCGAATTCATCCACACCGCCACCCTGCTGCATGACGACGTAGTCGACGAATCGTCGCTGCGCCGCGGCAAGCAGACCGCCAACGCCCTGTTCGGCAATGCCGCCTCGGTGCTGGTGGGCGACTTCCTGTACTCGCGCGCCTTCCAGATGATGGTCGCCGTGGGCAACCCGCGCGTGATGGAGATCGTAGCCGACGCCACCAACGTCATCGCCGAAGGCGAAGTGCTGCAGTTGCTCAATATGCACAACCCGGACGTGGACGAAGCCGGCTACCTGCAGGTGATCCGCTCCAAAACCGCCAAACTGTTCGAAGCCGCCAGCCAGATCGGCGCCCTGATCGCCGGCGCCGATGAAGCCGGCATCGAAGCCGCCGGCGAATACGGCCGCTCCATCGGCACCGCGTTCCAGCTGATCGACGACGTGCTGGACTACTCCGGCAACAGCGAGGAAATCGGCAAGAACGTCGGCGACGACCTGCGCGAAGGCAAACCCACCCTGCCGCTGATCTGGCTGATGCAACATGGCTCCCCCGCGGAACGGGAACTGGTGCGCACCTGTATCGAGAACGGCGACGAACAGCGCTTCGACCAGGTGCTGGCCGCCATCACCCACTCCGGCGCGCTGGCGTATACCCGCGAGCAGGCGGAAATCGCAGCCCGGCGCGCGGCACAGGCGATCACCCCACTTCCGGATAGCCAATTCAAAAAATCCCTGATAGAATTATCGGCTTTCGCGGTAGATCGTAATCACTGATACGCATCCACTCGACGGGGTGTAGCTTAGCCTGGTAGAGCGCTACGTTCGGGACGTAGAGGCCGGAGGTTCGAATCCTCTCACCCCGACCAGAATATGAAGCCGGATCATTCTCTTGGATGATCCGGCTTTTTCGTTTTTGCCTTTGGTTTGCGCCTCCCCCCACCCGCCTCGCCCTCCCCCGGCGACTGCGCTATGTGCGCTATGATGATCCGCCCGCCGGCCAGACGCCCGATCAAGACGATAACAAAGCGTCCCATCCGCGCGCCCGCATTCTTCAAATAGCGAGAAAACAGGAGACAAGCAATGCCTGACCAGCATTCACATCGGCAGCGCCCGCATCTTGGGCGGTTCGCCGCCATCGCCCCGGGTCTGGCCCTTTTGGGCGCACTCGCCGGCTGCGGCACCGTCGCCGCGCCCGGCCAACCCTATGCCGGCGCCCACCAGAAAACCTGCGCCGACCTCAATGCCATGACCGTTCCGGCCCAGGCCATCGGGCTGCCCACCGGCGGCGCGCGCGTCATCCGTGCCGAGACGGTCGCCGCGGCGGGCGACGGCGCCAAGGCCATCGGCGTCTATTGCAAGGTGCTGGGCGAAATTGCGCCGGTGGATCCCGCCGCGCCCGCCATCCGCTTCCAGCTCGACCTGCCCGCGCAATGGAACGGCCGCGCCCTGATGCTGGGCGGCGGCGGTTACAACGGCACCATTCCCGACCCCGCCGGCAATCTACCCGCCGGCCCGATCGACCGCCCCACGCCGCTGGGCCGCGGCTACGCCACCTTCAGCAGCGACAGCGGGCACCAGGCCAACGCCACCACCTCGCGCGACGGCTCGTTCGGCCTCAACGACGAGGCGCTGCGCAACTTCGCCGGCGACGCCATCAAGAAAACCCACGACGCTGCACTCCATCTCATCGCCGCCCGCTATGGCGCCAAACCGGGCAAGACCTATTTCGCCGGCGGTTCCACGGGCGGCCGCGAGGCCTTGCTGGCGGCGGGCAACTGGCCTGACGACTTCAATGGCGTGATCGCCCTGTATCCGGCCTGGAATGCGGTGGCGCTGAACCTGCAGTTCGGCCGCATCACCCAGGCGCTGGCGCGCCCCGGCGCCTATCCGTCCCCGGCGCAGCGCAAGCGGCTGTATGACGCCGCCATGGCCGCCTGCGACGGCCTCGACGGTGCGCCCGACGGCGTCATCAGCAACGTCGACGCCTGCAATGCCGCCTTCGATCCCGCCACGGCAACGCTCAATGGCACGCCTCTGCGCTGCCCCGACGGCGGCCATGGCGGCGACAACTGCCTGTCCGATGTCCAGATCGACGCCTTCAAGGTGATCAGCACCCCGCTGCAACTCGGCTACACGCTGGCCAGCGGCGAGAGCACTTATCCCGGCTTCAATACCTGGGGCACGAACTGGGGCACCGGCGGCGCCGGCGTTCAATCCACGATCCTGACACTGGGCCTGGGCACCCTGCAACCGGCCAGCCCCATGCCGGCGGTAAGCGCCAACGGCAGCCCGCCCTATCACAGTACCTTCTGGGACCAGTGGGTGCGGTATTTCGTAACGCGCGACAGCGGCTACGACTGGGCCAAACTGGACGGCCGGAATCCCGGCCCCTGGCAGGCCCGCATTGTGCAGCTCAACGGCCTGCAGGACGCCAACCGCACCGACCTGTCCGCCTTCCAGGCCAGGGGCGGCAAGATCCTCATCGCCCACGGCACCGCGGACGCCCTGGTCAGCACGCAAGCCACGCGGCAATACATGGAGCGGCTGCGTACGGCCATGGGCGGGAACCGGGTCGACAGCTTCGTCCGCTACTATGAAATTGCCGGCTATGGCCATGTCTTCGGCACCGCCTTCAATGCCGCCTGGGATTCACTGGCCTTGCTGGAGAACTGGGTAGAGTGGGACATCGCGCCCGCCGATCCCATCGTCACCGACACCGCCGGCGTGCCCGGACGAACCCGGCCGTTGTGCACGTATCCGGCCTGGCCGCAATACAAGGGCCGCGGCAGCCTCGACGAGGCGAGCAGTTTCCGCTGCACATTGCAATGAAATGCGGTAATCACATGCGGCACTGACGCGCCGGCAAGAGCGGCTGTCTTGCGGTAATACAGGCCATCGTCTAGACTTTGCCGCTCACTGGCCGCCCCGCCGATATTGCAACAAAAGCAATGCAGCGGGCCCGCCGCCTCCCTTCCACAAGGGCAACCAACCTCACGGTGATGTTTGGAATCCGTACCCATATGGGTGCAACTGCTTGCACTCTTCGTCCTGATACTGCTCTCGGCCTTCTTTTCCATGACCGAGACGGCGCTGATGGCCGCCAACCGCCATCGCCTGCGGCACCTCGCCAAGCAGGGCAACCGCCGCGCCATCACCATCCTGTGGCTGCTCGACCGCACTGAGCGCCTGCTCTCGCTGGTGCTGATCGCCAACACCGCGATCAACGCGCTGGCCACCGCGCTGGTGACCGCCATCGCCATTTCCGCCTTCGGCAACCACCAGCGCGTCATCACTGTCGCCACCGCCTGCGTGGCGGGCCTGTTGATCATCTTCGCCGAGATCGTGCCCAAGGTGATCGGCGCCACCTATCCGGAACGCATTTCGCTGTTCACCAGCTTCATCCTGAAGCCGTTGATGCGGGTAGCCAAGCCGCTGGTCTGGTTCGTCAACCTGTTCGTCTCGGCCGTGCTCAAGCTGCTGCGCATCAAGGCCGGCGCGCGCGCCCGCGAGCAGCGCATCTCGCCCGAGGAATTGCGCTCCATCGTGCTGGAGGGCGGCAGCTTCATCCCGCAAAAGCACAAGAGCATCCTGCTGAACCTGTTCGACCTGGAAAAGATCTCGGTGGAAGACGTGATGACGCCGCGCGCCCAGGTCGAGGCGCTGAACCTGGCCGCACCCATCGAAGACATCCTGGGCCAGTTGGCCACCTGCTACCACAACAAGTTGCCGGTGTTCGAGGGCGAGATCAACCACATCGCCGGCATCCTGCACGTGCGCAAGGCGGTGTCGCTGTTCAACCGCGAGGACGAGATCACCCACGAGGCCATCCGCGAACTGCTGTCCGCCCCCTATTACGTGCCGGTAGAAACCGACGTCTTCACCCAACTGCAGTACTTCCAGGAAAACCACGAGCGCCTGGGCATCGTGGTCGACGAATACGGCGAAGTGCAGGGCCTGGTGACGCTGGAAGACATCATCGAGGAGATGATCGGCGAATTCACCACCTCCTCGCCCGGCTCTTCGGCCGAAGGCTTCGGCTGGGACAAGGACGGCGCCTGCCTGCTCGAAGGCAGCACCACCCTGCGCGACATCAACAAGCGCCTGGGCCTGCAGTTGCCGCTGGACGGCCCCAAGACCATCAACGGCCTGCTGCTGGAATACCTGCAGGACATTCCGGAAGCCAACGTCTCCCTGAAGATCGCCGGCTGCGTGATCGAGATCGTGCAGGTGCAGAACCAGGCGATCCGCATGGTCAAGCTGATCGCCCCGCCCCAGGACGCCGCCGGAAACGGCGACGCGGACGGCGCCGTCGCGCGCTGATCCCGCGCCTGCTGCGCGTCTTCGCCGGTCTTTCGAACTCGCGCGAAAATTCAAGGCAAAGCGTGGGCGACTACCCGGCGCAGCGCGGCAAATGTGGGAGACTTTTTCCTCCCCCATGCGCCGCCTTTCCTCAGAACCTGTTCGAGATCCCCTGGGCATTGGAAACAGGTTCCGACGGCGGTCCCTCATCGAGAGGCGATCATCATCGAACAACACCCGTTGCCAGCAGCCGGCGCCGCTTCCCTGGGCAAAACGGCCGACGTCCATATCGACGACGCTCCGGTCGTGCGCCTGCTGCACAAGATGCTGGCCGATGCGGTCGGCATGGGCGCATCCGACCTGCATTTCGAACCCTTCGAGCATTTCTGCCGGGTGCGCTTTCGCATCGACGGCGTGCTGCATGAAATGGCGCAGCCGCCGCTGTCGCTCAAGGACAAGCTCTCGACCCGCATCAAGATCCTGTCGCGCCTGGACATCGCCGAAAAGCGCCTGCCGCAGGACGGCAAGATGCGGCTGGCGCTGGGCGGCGGGCGCGAGGTGGACATGCGCGTGTCGACGCTGCCGACCCAGTTCGGCGAGAAGATCGTGCTGCGCATCCTCCATGGCGGCCACACCAGTCTCGACATCGACCGGCTGGGCTATGAGCCGCAGCAGCGGCAGGCGCTGCTGCGCGCCATCGGCAAACCGCACGGCATGGTGCTGATGACCGGGCCGACCGGCTCGGGCAAGACCGTCTCGCTGTACGCCTGCCTGCAACTGCTCAACCGCCCGGGGGTAAATATCGCCACCGCCGAGGATCCGGTCGAGATCAACCTGCCGGGCGTGAACCAGGTCGGCATCAACGAACGCGCCGGCCTGAGCTTCGCCGTCGCCTTGCGCGCCTTCCTGCGCCAGGATCCGGACGTACTGATGGTGGGCGAGATCCGCGACCTGGAAACCGCCGACATCGCCGTCAAGGCTTCCCAGACCGGCCACCTGGTCTTTTCCACCTTGCACACCAACGACGCCCCGGCCACGCTGATGCGGCTGCTCAACATGGGCGTGCCGGCCTTCAACGTGGCCTCGTCGGTCAGCCTGATCGTGGCGCAGCGCCTGGTGCGGCGGCTGTGCAGCTGCCGCGAGGAGGTGGCCGCCGCGCCCGACAGCCTGCTACGCGCCGGCTTCAGCGAGGCCGACATCGCGCGTGGCGCCAGCCTGTTCCACCCCCGCGGCTGCGACAAATGCAACCAGAGCGGGTATCGCGGCCGCACCGGGATCTATCAGGTCATGCCCATCAGCGCCGCCATGGAGAGCCTGATCCTGCGCCACGGCAACACCCAGGACATCGCCCGCCAGGCGCGCAGCGAAGGCATTGCCGACCTGCGCCGCGCCGGGCTCATGAAAGCCCTGCGCGGCGAAACCAGCCTGAGGGAAGTCCTTGCCTGCACCTGACGCCTCCGGCGCTTCCCCTCCCGCCTCCCGCAGCGCCTTCCACTGGCAAGGCCTGGATCGTCACGGCCGGGCGCAAAGCGGCGTACTGGCCGCCAGCGACGCCGCACTGGCGCGCGCCCTGCTGCGCCGCCAGGGTATCCGCGTGGCGCGCATCCGGGCGGCCGATGGCGCCGCGGCCGGGCGCAGGCCCGGCGCTGCGCAAGGGCCGTTCCCCGGTTCGACACGCGGCCATATCCCGGAAAAACAGGTCGTGCTGTTCACGCGGCAACTGGCGACCATGCTGCAAGCCGGCCTGCCGTTGCTGCAGGCGCTGGACATCGCCATTCGCGGCGCCGGCGCCACGCCCATGGCGGCGCTGCTGCAGGCCATCCGCAACGACGTGTCGCAGGGCGAAAGCCTGCATGCCGCCCTGGGCCGCCATCCGCGCCATTTCGATACGCTGTCCTGCAACCTGGTGCGCGCCGCCGCAGAAGCCGGCATGCTCGACACCATGCTGGAACGCATCGCCGGCTACCGCGAAAAATCGCTCGCTCTGAAAGGCAAGGTACGTTCGGCGCTGGCCTATCCCTGCGCAGTGATGCTGGTGGCGGTGGTGGTGACGCTGGTGATCATGCTGTGGGTGGTGCCGGCCTTCGAGCAGATGTTCCGCAACTTCGGCGCCGAGCTGCCGCTGTTGACGCGCAGCGTGATGCAGGTCTCGCGCCTGCTCGCCCAATGGTGGCCCTGGCTGCTGGCGGCCATCGGCATGCTGGGCGCGGCCGGCCTGCACGCCTGGCGCCGCTGGCCCGGCATGCGGGCGGCGGCCCAGCGCGCCAGCCTGCGCCTGCCGGTGTTCGGCCCGTTGCTGCGCAAGGCGGCCATCGCGCGCTGGAGCCGCACGTTCGGCACCCTGTTCGGCGCCGGCATTGCGCTGGTCGATGCGCTGGAAACGGTGGCCGGCGCCGCCGGCAACGTGGTCTATGCCGACGCCAGCCTGGCCATCCGCGACGCCGTGCGCAACGGCGCCTCGCTGCATGCGGCCATGGAGCAGACCGGCGTCTTTCCCGACCTGACGGTGCAGATGGCTGCGGTGGGTGAAGAAGCCGGCGCGCTCGATGCCATGCTGGGCAAGATCGCCGACCTCAACGAGCGCGAAGTCGACGACGCCGTCGCCGCGCTCACCAGCCTGATGGAACCGATTATCATGGCGGTGCTGGGCATACTGATCGGCGGCCTGGTGGTGGCGATGTACCTGCCGATCTTCCGCATGGGCTCCGTCGTATAAGATCCTCAATAAAATAAAGATCCTCGATAGCCGCTCCCGAATCGTTACCCACATACCCAAACTCGCTCCCATGTCCTTCCTCGACGCTTACAGCGCACCGCACAACACGGCCATCAGCCTGATGGCGGCCCTGCTGGGCCTGCTCGTGGGCAGCTTCCTGAACGTGGTGATCCACCGCCTGCCGAAGATGATGCTGCGCGAAACGGCCAACTTTGTCGCCCAAGAGCGCGGCGAAGCCTTGCCGCATGCCGGGCGCTACGACCTGCTGCTGCCGCGTTCGGCCTGTCCGCACTGCGGCGCCGCGCTGCCGGCGCACCACAATGTGCCGGTACTGAGCTGGCTGCTGCTGCGCGGCCGTTGCGCAGAATGCAAGGCGCCCATCGGCGTGCGCTACCTGGCGGTCGAATTGCTCACGGCCGCGGTGTTCGCGCTGGCCGCCTGGAAATTCGGCGCCGGCCTGGCCGGACTGGCCGCGATGGCCTGCTGCGCCTTCCTCATCGCGCTCGCGTTCATCGATGCCCGGACCATGCTGCTGCCCGACGACCTGACCCTGCCGCTGCTATGGCTGGGCCTGCTGGTCAACCTGAACCATCGCATCGCGCCCTTGCAGGACGCGGTGCTGGGCGCGGCGCTCGGCTATGCCGCCTTGTGGCTGATCTTCTGGGTCTTCAAGCTGGCCACCGGCAAGGAGGGCCTGGGCTATGGCGACTTCAAGCTGATGGCCGCGCTCGGCGCATGGCTGGGCTGGCAGGCGCTGCCTTTCGTGCTGCTCTCGGCTTCGGCGCTGGGCGCCATCGTCGGCCTCGCGCTGGTCGCGGCCAGGCGCCATGAGCGCGGACAGGCGATCCCGTTCGGCCCCTACCTGGCGATTGCGGGTATGCTGGCGCTTCTCTACGGCGGCGACTGGCTGTCCCTTGGCATTTACGATTATTGAGATTCGCGGCTTTTCCATGACATCCATCAACCAGCGCTTTTCGGTCGGCCTCACCGGCGGCATCGGCAGCGGCAAGACCACCGTGGCCAACCTGTTCGGCGAACTGGGCGCCGCCCTGGTCGACACCGACGCCATCGCCCATCAGTTGACCGCTCCCGGCGGCCTGGCCATCGCCGGCATCCGCGACCGCTTCGGCGCCGACTTCATCGACGGAAGCGGCGCCATGGACCGCGCGCGCATGCGCAGCCATGTGTTCGGCAACCCGGGCGAGCGCCATGCGCTGGAAGCCATCCTGCACCCGCTCATCCGCAGCGAGACCGCGCGCGCGGCCGAGGCGGCAACCGGCGACTACCTCATCTTCGTGGTTCCGCTGCTGGTGGAATCGGGCACCTGGGTGGGACGCACCTCGCGCATCCTGGTGGTCGATTGCGAGGAACAGGTGCAGATCGCCCGCGTGATGCAGCGCAACGGCTTGCAGCGTGACGAGGTGGAAGCCATCATGGCCGCGCAGGCCAGCCGCCAGGCCCGCTTGGCGGTGGCCGACGACGTCATCGAGAACAATGGCGACACAGCCGGGTTGCTGCCGCGCGTGCGCCAACTGCATGCGAGCTACCTGGAATTGGCGCGCGCCGCCTGAGGCCGCAAGGACGAAAACGCTTTACATCCGGCAGCGGTTCCCGCCCATCCATTGCCGCTTCCTTGCCGCCTCCTTGGCATTTGTGGCCGCACCCATGCCCGAACGGCACGTGCGCCGCTTCCCTATTGCGCCATGCATTTGTAATTTTCCTCTGCATGGGTCAGAATCACACACAACGCAGCCAACAGCAGTTGGCCTGCGGCCCACCATCGAATCCGGTTCAACCACTAAAGGGATCATGCTTTGATCGTCTACGAATACCCTTTCAACGAGCGTATTCGCACGCTGTTGCGACTGGAAGACCTGTACGAGAAGTTCGTCTTCTTCCTGCACCAGGAAAGCCCGCAACAGCATCACATCGCCCTTGCCACCATTTTCGAAATGCTGGAGGTAGCCGGACGCGCCGACCTCAAGTCGGACCTGCTGCAAGAACTCGAGCGCCAGAAGCAGATGCTGCTGGCCTACCAGTCCAACCCCAATGTCGAGCCGGAGATGCTCAACGCCATCCTCTCCGAGGTCGACAAGGCCAGCAGCGCGCTGGCCGCGGCCCAGGGCAAGACCGGGCAGAACATCCGCGACAACGAATGGCTGATGAGCATCCGCGGCCGCACCATCATCCCCGGCGGCGCCTGCGAATTCGACCTGCCGGCGTACTATGCCTGGCAACAGCACAGCTTCGAGCGCCGCTTCAACGACATCTCCAACTGGTTCGCCCCGCTGATCCCGCTATTCGACGCCATCTCCATCGTGCTGCGCCTGCTGCGCGAATCGGGCCACACGGTGAAGATCAACGCCGTGGACGGCAGCTACCAGCAGATGCTGCAGGGGAAAATCTACCAGATGTTGCGTCTGTCGCTGGACATCGAACTGGGCGCCATCCCCGAGATCTCCGCCAACAAGTACATGCTGTGGGTGCGCTTTACCCAGCAGGACGGCGACGAGAAGCCGCGCGCCTTCGAAGGCGAAGTACCGTTCGAACTGGCGCTGTGCGGATTTTAAGGAGTACGGTATGGCGACCATAGTCGATTGCCCGACCTGCGGGGCCAAGGTGGAATGGACGGAAAAGAACAAGTACCGCCCGTTCTGTTCGGAACGCTGCAAACAGATCGACCTGGGCGCCTGGGCCGAGGAAAAGTACGCGATCCCGGCAGTCAACCTGCCGCAGGAAAGCGACCAGGACAAGCCCCTGCAGTAAGCGCGATCATTGCCGTATCGACAAAAAAGCCGCATATTGCGGTAATGCCGTTCAGTTAAGGCTAACTCTGAAGCACTCATCACAGAACCCGTTCGGGCTGAGTAGGCCCGCCAGGGCCGTATCGAAGCCAGCGTGTCAGCGTCAGCGCTCTTGACTGCCCTTCGATACGCTGCTGCGCAGCTACTCAGGGCGAACGGCGTCTGGACTCCACAAACCGCCACAAATACAAATGCCGTTCAGTTCTTAACTGAACGGCATTACGCATATTGCGGCTTTTTTATCGCTCTTGCGATCGGCTACAACGTCGGCGTCATCAAGAAGCCTGCCCTGGCGCCGGCACGAATGGCGGGCTGCCAGCCTCGCCATACCGCAGCAGGTCCAGCCACTCGATCAGGGGAATGGTCGCCGGCAGCAGCGGCTCCACGCCCACGCTGCCCTGCCAGGCAAACGCCTGGCCTTCCAGGCTTTGCGGCTGGCCGCGCCAGTTGCGGCTGATATAGAAATGCAATCGCACATGCGCGTGCGGATAGACGTGCTCGACCCCGCACCAGCCTTCGCCGTCCAACACCTCGATTCCCAGCTCTTCCTTGAACTCGCGCTGCAAGGCGGCGAAGATGGTTTCGCCCGGCTCGACCTTGCCCCCCGGGAATTCCCAATAGCCGGCATAGGGCTTGCCCTCCGGACGCTGGCCCAGCAGCACGTCGCCGTTGGGCTGCATCAGGATGCCGACGGCAACGTCGATGGGCTTGGTCGTCTCGCCCATCAGCCCTGCGCCTTGCCGGCGTAGTCGCGCGCGAATTGCCAGGCCACGCGGCCCGAACGCGAGCTGCGCTGCAGCGCCCAGCGCAGCGCATCGCCGCGCGCTTGCTCGATCTGGGCGTCGTTGCAGCCGAAATGGCGCAGCCAGTGAGCGACGATCTCCAGGAAATCGTCCTGCTTGAACGGGTAGAAGGTCACCCACAGGCCGAAACGCTCGGACAGCGAGATCTTTTCTTCCACCGTCTCGCCGGGATGCAGGTCGCCGTCGTCGGTATGGGTGTAGGTGCTGTTGTCGGACAGGCGTTCCGGCATCAGGTGGCGGCGATTGGAGGTGGCGTAGATCAACACGTTGTCCGACTGCGCGGCGATGCTGCCGTCCAGCGCCACCTTGAGCGCCTTGTAGCCGCCCTCGCCCTCTTCGAAGGACAGGTCGTCGCAAAACACGATGAAGCGCTCCGGGCGCGCCGAGACCATCTCGACGATGTCCTGCAGGTCATGCAGGTCGTCCTTGTCGACTTCGATCAGGCGCAAGCCGCGGTCGGCGTACTGGTTCAGGCAAGCCTTGATCAGCGAGGACTTGCCGGTGCCGCGCGCGCCGGTCAACAGCACGTTGTTGGCCGGACGGCCTTCGACGAACTGGCGGGTATTCTGGTCGATCTGCTCTTTTTGCGGGCCGATGTTATGCAGGTCCGACAACGCGATCTTCGAAATATGGCCGACCGGCTGCAGGTAACCCGGCCGCTGGCCGCTGGCGCCGCGCCAGCGGAAGGCGACGCCGGCATTCCAGTCCGGCTCCCTGGACGAGGCTGGCAACAGCGATTCGACGCGCGCCAGCAAGGCTTCGGCACGCTGCAGGAATTGGTCTAACTGGGTCATGATGAATAAGTCTGGGAACGATGGTTAGCGCCATTTTGACGCAAAGCGGCCGGCACCTGAGTGAATTAAATTCTTCCGAGGGCTCCGGCATTCATGTTGCCGCCACCATCCCGGGACAACACAACAAAACAGGGTATTTCCATCACACTCGTGGACGTCGCACGGGTGCTATTGGGGATGAGATGCAAGGCGCAAAACGCAGCCAGACTGGCGTCTGGCGAGGCTTTGCAACGCCGCAGATCACCCCAATAGCGCCCGCGCGAGGTTCACGAACGGTAGTCCGCGTTGATCGAGACGTAGTCGTGCGACAGGTCGCAGGTCCAGATCGAAGCCTTGGCATTGCCGCGCGCCAGTTTCACGCGCACCACGATCTCGGCCTTCTTCATCACGCGCTGGCCGTCTTCCTCGCGGTAGTCGGGGTTGCGGCCGCCGTCCCTGGCGACCCAGACGTCGTCCAGCCACAGGTTGATCTTCGACACGTCCAGGTCGTCCACGCCGGCGTAGCCGATGGCGGCCAGGATGCGCCCCAGGTTCGGGTCGGAGGCGAAGAAGGCGGTCTTGACCAGCGGCGAGTGGCCGATCGAGTAGGCGATCTGGCGGCATTCCTCGACGCTCTTGCCGTCTTCCACGGCCACTTCGATGAACTTGGTGGCGCCTTCGCCGTCGCGCACGATCTGGTGCGCCAGGTTCTGCGACAGTTCGGTCACGGCGGCGGCCAGCTGCTTGTATTCGGGGCTGTCGGCGCTGGCGATCTCCAGCTCGCCGGCGCCGGTGGCGATCAGCATGAAGGAGTCGTTGGTCGAGGTGTCGCCATCGATGGTGATGCAGTTGAACGAATGGTCGGCGGCGTCCTTGACCAGTTGGTTCAAGAGCGCCTGCGGCAGCTTCGCGTCGAAGGCCAGGAAGCCCAGCATGGTCGCCATATTGGGCTTGATCATGCCGGCCCCCTTGCTGATGCCGGTCATCACCACTTTCTTGCCGCCGATGGTGACGGTGCGCGACGCCGCCTTGGGCTGGGTGTCGGTGGTCATGATGGATTCGGCGGCATTGAACCAGTTGTCGGCCTTCAGGTTGCCGATGGCCTGCGGCAGGCCGGCAGTGATGCGCTCGACCGGCAGCGGCTCCAGGATTACGCCGGTCGAGAACGGCAGGATCTGCGACGGCGCGCAGCCCAGCAGGCCGGCCAGCGCTTCACAAGTGGCGTTGGCGCGCTTGAGGCCCTCTTCGCCGGTGCCGGCGTTGGCGTTGCCGGTGTTGATCACCAAGGCGCGGATCGGGGCGCCATCCTTGAGCTGTTCCAGGTGGGTCTTGCAGACCTGCACCGGCGCCGCGCAGAAGCGGTTCTTGGTGAACACGCCGGCCACCGTCGCCGTGGGCGCCAGTTTCAGCACCAGCAAGTCCTTGCGGTTGGCCTTGCGCACGCCCGCTTCGGCGTGGCCGAGTTCGATGCCGGCGACGGCTTGCAGGTCGGAAGGGACGGGAATCGGGGAATTGACGGCCATGGCGTGCTTTCAGCAAAAATCAAAGCGCCTATTTTAAACACTTTCACCGGCCGCCCGATGACAGCGGCGTGAAATCAGGCGCCAGCCAACCTGTCCTCGATGATCTCGGCCGTCATGTGCGCCCATTGCGCATACTGGCCCGGGCCGGGATGGAATTTGTCGATCGCCATCTCATGCGGCAAGGCCCATTGCAGCGAACAATAACGCAACATCGGTTCCCGGGCGATCCAGGCCCGCAGCGCATGGTCAAGCGTGCGCGCGTAGCGGCCCAGGTACCAGCGCAGCGGCTGCGGCGCGGCCGGCAGGTTGTGCAGCAGCGGCAAGCCGGTGAACACGATATGCTCGACCCCGGCCTGCGCCATCAGGCGCTCCACCAGCAGCCTGAGGTTGGCGATATAGCGCCGCGGCGGCATCTGCGAAGTGACATCGTTGGTGCCCAGCGCCACCACCAGCACGGCGGCCGGACCGATCTCGTGCTGCGCCAGCAGTTCCAGCGCTTCCAGCGAGTTGATGCCGCTCTTGGCCACCAGTTGCCACTGCACCGTGCGCCCGCTGCGCTGCGCCAGCCGGCGCGCGAGGGGTTGCGCCAGCGCGCGCTCCTGGTGGTCGACGCCAACGCCGGCGGCCGACGAGTCGCCCACCACCAGCAGCCCGATCGGCGCGGCCGGCGCCGCCCGCGGCATGTCGGGCGCTTCCACGCCGGTGCGCGGGCCTTCGGCTTCCGGCAGGCGCAGCGCGGTCTTGCGCAGCCATTTGGCCTGGGCCAGCAGCACCGGCCCGAGCAGGATTTTCGCCAAGGTCAACAAGCGCCGCTCCTCATGGCAGCAGGTTCTTCACCACCGCCAGCCAGGGCCGCTGGGAAATCGGAAGCGCGCGCCCCTGCGCATCCACCGGGATCAGCGATTCGGATACCGAGTTGAACACGTTGCCGCCGATCACCCCGGCCCAGCCTTCATTCGCATGCACTTCCACCACCATGTCGCAATGTCCCGCCAGGCCGGGCTGGATCTCGTCGAGCGTGGCGGCCGCGTTGCTGCCGCGCGGCGCGCAGAGCAAGTCGCCCGGCGCAATGGGCTCGCTGGCGGCCGGGCGCAGCACGAACTGCGGCGACGGCAGCGACTCGCGCTGCCGGAGGAAGCTCAGGTAGTTGAAATGGGTTTCACTGGGGGTGAAATCCTGCGGCGCCACGTTGCTGCTGACCATCAGCCAGGAAATGAAGGCGGCCGACCAGGCTTGCTGGCAATCGGCGCCGGTGAGGTTCTTGCCGACCGCATACCAATATTCGGCGACGCGCTGCACCGCCTCGCCCTCATCTTCCAGCAAACCCAGGCGCG
The DNA here is from genome assembly GCF_006715495.1 of Herbaspirillum sp. SJZ106. GTDB lineage: Bacteria > Pseudomonadota > Gammaproteobacteria > Burkholderiales > Burkholderiaceae_D > Herbaspirillum. The sequence continues at coordinate 232,627 of NZ_VFNI01000003.1, read as the reverse complement.
GCGCGCTGAAGGGCTCGTGGCGCATGTCGATCTGCTGGTTGCCGAAGAAGTCCCATTCGGCCCTGGCCGCCGCCACCAGCGCCGCGCGCGTGGGCGGCGCGGTGCTGATGGCCACGGAGGGCACCGCGGTCACCGCAGTCACAACAGGCTCAAGCTGGGCCGGGCGCACCGGTACATCGCCGGAACCGGCGGCGCCCTTCCATTCCGGTATCTGGATGGAGGCGCAGCCGGCCAGCAGCCCGGCGGCAAGGGCCGCCAGGATGACGGACGCTATCGGGGAAAGCTTGGCGGTTGGCATTTTGTTGTTCTCTCATCAACGAGGTCGAAAAAAAACCGTTCACCACATCGATGGTGAACGGCTTCTTTCTTCCGAACAGCTTCTCCGACTGGCGTACCGGATCAGGCCAGCTTGCCGTGGCACTGCTTGTACTTCTTGCCGCTGCCGCAAGGGCAAGGGTCGTTGCGGCCGACCTTGGGCAGGCCCGCCGTATCCGGCGCTTCGCTGGCCGCGGTCGGCGCCAGCAATTCTTCCGGCGCGGCGTTGGCGTCGAAGTCGGCGTGCTGGTAATGCACGTTCTCCAGCGCCACGCCTTCGGCCAGGCTTTCCTCGGCGGCTTCGATCTCTTCGCGGCTCTGGATGCGCACCGTCATCACGACCTTGATCACTTCGTTCTTGATCAGGTCCAGCATCTGGGCGAACAGTTCGAAGGCTTCGCGCTTGTATTCCTGCTTCGGGTTCTTCTGCGCATAGCCGCGCAGGTGGATGCCCTGGCGCAGGTGATCCAGCGCGGCCAGGTGTTCGCGCCAGTGGTTGTCGATGCTCTGCAGCATGACGCTACGCTCGAAACCGGCGAAGGATTCGGTGCCGACCACGGCGACCTTGGCATCGTAGGTTTCGCGGGCGATGGTGAGCACGCGCTCCAGCAGGTCCTCGTCCGACAGGTCGGGTTCGGCTTCCAGGATGGCGTCGAGCGGCACGTCGAGCTGCCATTCGTTCTTCAACACGGCTTGCAGGCCGGGAATGTCCCACTGCTCTTCCATCGACTCGGCCGGCACGTACTCGCGGAACAGGTCGGTGAACACGCCTTCGCGCAGCGAGGCGATCATCTCGGCCATCTCGGCCGACTCCAGCAGTTCGTTGCGCTGCTGGTAGATCACCTTGCGCTGGTCGTTGGCGACGTCGTCGTATTCGAGCAGTTGTTTGCGGATGTCGAAGTTGCGGGCTTCGACCTTGCGCTGGGCCGATTCGATCGAGCGCGTGACGATGCCCGCCTCGATCGGCTCGCCTTCCGGCATCTTCAGGCGCTCCATGATGGCGCGCACGCGGTCGCCGGCGAAGATGCGCAACAGCGCGTCATCCAGGGAAAGGTAGAAGCGCGAGGAGCCCGGGTCGCCCTGACGCGCCGAACGGCCGCGCAACTGGTTGTCGACGCGGCGCGACTCGTGGCGCTCGGTGCCGATGATGTGCAGGCCGCCGGCGTTGACCACGTGGTCGTGCAGCGACTGCCATTCGTCGCTCAGTTGCTTGGCGCGGGCCGCCTTGTCGGCGTCCGACAGAGCTGGGTCGGCTTCGATCAGCTGGATCTGCTTGCCCACATTGCCGCCCAGCACGATGTCGGTGCCGCGGCCGGCCATGTTGGTGGCGATGGTGATCATCTTGGGACGGCCGGCCTGGGCCACGATCTCCGCTTCACGCGCGTGCTGCTTGGCGTTCAACACGTTGTGCGGCAGCTTGGCCTTGTTCAGGATGCCCGACAGCAGTTCGGAATTCTCGATCGAGGTGGTGCCCACCAGCACCGGCTGGCCGCGCTCGTAACAGTCCTGGATATCCTTGAGCATCGCCATGTACTTCTCTTGCGCGGTCTTGTAGACCTGGTCCTGGCGGTCCTTGCGCGCATTCGGGCGGTTGGGCGGGATCACCACGGTTTCCAGCTTGTAGATTTCCTGGAATTCGTAGGCTTCGGTGTCGGCCGTGCCGGTCATGCCGGACAGCTTGGCGTACATGCGGAAGTAGTTCTGGAAGGTGATCGAGGCCAGGGTCTGGTTCTCGTTCTGGATCTTCACGCCTTCCTTGGCTTCCACCGCCTGGTGCAGGCCGTCGGACCAGCGGCGGCCGGTCATCAGGCGGCCGGTGAATTCGTCGACGATGATGACTTCGCCGTTCTGCACCACGTAATGCTGGTCCTTGTGGTACAGCGTATGCGCGCGCAGGGCGGCGTACAGGTGATGGATCAGCGTGATGTTGGCGGCGTCGTACAGCGAGGCGCCTTCCGGCAGCAGGCCCATCTGGGTCAGGATCTCTTCGGCCTTGTCGTGGCCGGCCTCGGTCAGCAGCACCTGGTGGCTCTTCTCGTCCTTGGTGTAGTCGCCCGGGACTTCGATCTTGCCCTTGCCGTCCGGCGTCTCCTCGCCGATCTGCAGCGTCAGGAGCGGCGGCACCGCGTTCATCTTGTGGTACAGCTCGGTATGGTTCTCGGCCTGGCCGGAGATGATCAGCGGAGTGCGCGCCTCGTCGATCAGGATCGAGTCGACTTCATCGACGATGGCGAAATTGAGGCCGCGCTGCACGCGGTCTGCGGCATCGAACACCATGTTGTCGCGCAGGTAATCGAAACCGAATTCGTTGTTGGTGCCGTAGGTGATGTCGGAGGCGTAGGCCTGCTGCTTGATGTCGTGTTCCATCTGCGACAGGTTCACGCCGGTGGTCAGGCCCAGCCAGCCGTACAGGCGGCCCATGTCGTCGGCGTCGCGCTGCGCCAGGTAATCGTTGACGGTCACCACGTGCACGCCGCGGCCGCCCAGCGCATTGAGGTAGGCCGGCAGGGTCGCCATCAGGGTCTTGCCCTCGCCGGTGCGCATTTCGGCGATCTTGCCGAAGTGCAGCGCCATGCCGCCCATCAGTTGGACGTCGAAGTGGCGCATCTTGAGCACGCGGCGGCTGGCCTCGCGGCAGACCGCGAAGGCTTCCGGCAGAATGGCGTCGAGCGTTTCGCCGTTGGCGATGCGCTGCCTGAATTCGGGCGTCTTGGCTTGGAGTTCGGCATCCGTCAGCTTCTCGACCGACGGTTCCAGCGCATTAATCTGGCGGACGATTTTTTGATATTGTTTGAGCAACCGCTGGTTGCGGCTACCGAAAATCTTGGTCAGTAATGACATGCTTGGATTCTATAAAAGCGCCGATGAAAGATCCGGCAGGCAGACGTTTGGCACCCGGCCGAAAGAACGCCCAATAATAAACCGTGGATTTTAGCACGCAGGCCCATGGCGATGGCTTTCCCGGGCCGCCGGCCGGCTGCATCGCCTGTAGATCGGGCCCGATTGCAAAGATTCAATAGAAAAACCCGCCTGTCGGCGGGTTTTGCGGGCATTTTGGCCGCCAATCCGGTCATCGGCAGGCAATCCGGGCCGGTTCAGCGGCCCGCGACGAACACCGGCGCCGGCTTGGGCTGGTTGCCGCCGGTGGCGCCCAGCGCCAGGAACTTGCGCGGGTCCTGGGCGATGCCGCGGATGCGCACCTCGAAATGCAGGTGGGCCCCGGTCGAGCGGCCGGTCGAACCGACGTCGGCCACATGCTGGCCGCGCTTGACGATGTCGCCGACCTTCACGTACAGCTGCGAGGCATGGGCATAGCGCGTGATGATGTTGTTGCCGTGGTCGATCTCCAGCATGTTGCCGAACTGATAATGGTACTCGGAGGCGATCACCACGCCGGCCGCCGCCGCCACGATCCGGGTGCCGACCGGGGCGGGAAAGTCGAGGCCTTCATGGAAAGCGTTATGACCGGTGAAAGGGTCCAGGCGCCAGCCGAAGCTCGACGAGTTGTAGGCCACATTGACCGGCTGGTTGGTCGGCAGCAGGCGCGACTTGATCTTGTCGCTCATCAGCGTCGACTCGACCGCATTGAGATAGTCGGTGCGGTGGCCGGCATCGACCACCAGCGAATCCAGCATCCGGAGCAGCTCATCCATGCCGACGTCGCGGCCCGGGCCGGCGATGCTGGAGACTTCGGCGCCGCCGCGGCCCGGCAATTCCTTGAAGTTGAACTCCTCGGGGCGGATGCCGGCCAGGCCCTGCACCCGCTCGCCCAGCGCGTCCAGGCGCATCATCTGGGCCTGCATCTCGCCGACCTTGACGGCCATCATGGCCAGGTTTTCCTTGAGGTATTTTTCCTTGCGGTCGTCTTCCTGCCGGCTCATCGAGATGGCCAGCTTGTGGAACATGGGCGAGGCATCGGCGTCGGCCGCGTGGCGCAGCAAGAGATAGGAGAGCAGTACCGAGCAAGCTGCGATCGCGCCCATCAGCAGAACCAGCATGATCAGCAGGTGTTTCGATCCCAGCGTAACGGAACGGGCCCGGGTGAAACGGGGGTGCAGCAGGATAATTTGCATCTTTGCTCCTTGGACTCCGGCCGGCTAGCAACCGGATGTGATAAGGTTTAAAGATGAAGTATCCATCCACGTTCACCCCTTATCGGCCAAGCCTCTCGAGCGCCCAACGCATGGCGAAGAGCACGAAAGACGCTTCAGATTTCTTGCGGTCGAATTCGGCGATGGCGGCGCTGTTGCCGGCCCTCTCGCGCATGAGCGCGCTGCAAAAGGCATGCGCCGCTACCCTGCCCACGATGTTTGCCGCGTGCGAGATATTGAATTTCGAAGTAGGCGCGCTGGTGATGAGCGCGCCCAACGCAGCATTGGCGGCCCGGCTCAAACAACAGCTCCCCACGCTGCAAGACCGCTTGCAAAAAGACGGATGGCAGGTTAATTCAATCCGAATCAAAGTGCAAGTTGGCAGGGTCGCCCCGCCGCCCGCTCCCAAGCGGGTACTCGAACTGACTGACGGCGCGCTGTCCTCCTTCGCCGAACTCAGCAATGCGCTGTCCGACGACCCGCGCAGCCAGGGGCTCAAGGACGCCATCGACGCCATGGTACGCCGCCGCAAGGCGCGCGCATAAGAGGAACAAGGAAGGGAAAGCGGGGTTGTTTCCGGTTAGAAAACCCGCCTGGCGCTTTTTCTTGTAAAAAATTTACGCCTTGGGAAAGGCGCCGCGAAACATCCTGCCGTTCCGGGACGCCGGCCCAATCAGTTCAGCGCCCATTCCTGCCGGGCCTGCATCACATAGGTCTGCGGCGCATCGTCGAGCGAATCGAAGGTCACCACTTCATAGGCGTCGGGATGCCTGAGCAGCTCGCGCAGCAACTGGTTGTTCAGGCCATGGCCCGATTTGTGGGCATCGTAGCTGGCCAGGAGCGGATGGCCGATGAGGTAGAGGTCGCCGATGGCGTCCAGGATCTTGTGGCGCACGAATTCGTTGTCATAACGCAAACCGTCGGCGTTGAGGATGCGGTATTCGTCCATCACGATCGCGTTCTCGAACGAGCCGCCGCGCGCCAGGCCCATGCCGCGCAAGGTTTCGACATCCTGCATGAAACCGAAGGTGCGCGCGCGGGCGATTTCCTTCACATAGGAATCGATGCCGAAATCGACTTCGGCCATCTGGCCGGTGCCGTCCACTGCGGGGTGGTTGAACTCGATGAAGAACTTCAGGCGGAAACCGTCGTAGGGCTCAAGGCGCGCCCATTTTTCCTTGTCGCCCGTGCCTTCGCGCACTTCGACAGGTTTCTTCACGCGGATGAATTTCTTGGCCGCACCCTGTTCCTGCAAGCCGGCCTGCTGCAGCAGGAACACGAAGGAAGAGGCCGAACCGTCCATGATCGGGATTTCTTCCGCGGTCAGGTCGATGTAAAGGTTGTCGATGCCCAGGCCGGCGCAGGCCGACAGCAGATGTTCGACGGTGGATACCTTGGCGCCATCCTTGGTCAGGGTCGATGCCATGCGCGTATCGCCCACCCCGGTTGCGCTCATCGGCAGCTCGACCACCGGATCGAGGTCGATGCGGCGGAAGATGATGCCGGTATCCGGCGCGGCCGGACGCAGGGTCAGCTCGACCTTGGTACCCGAGTGGAGCCCGACGCCGACGGTCTGGACCAGATTCTTGATTGTGCGCTGTTTCAACATCCCTGCATTATAGCCAAGGCGACGGGGCCGGGCCTGCAGGATGTTGCAAATCGGGGTCAGCGGGAAGCGACTTGTGGCTCCCGGCAACAAATCCGGCCGTTCCCGCGCAAGCAGGAACGGCCAGTTGCCCTGAAGCTTACAGTTGGCCCAGCAGGGTTTCCGCGTTGGAAACCTCGAACTTGCCCGGCGCTTCCAGGTTCAGTTGCTTGACCACGCCATCCTCGATCAGCATCGAGTAGCGCTGCGAGCGGATGCCCATGCCCTTTTCGGTCAGGTCGAACACCATGCCCAGCGCCTTGGTGAAGATGGCGCTGCCGTCGCCCAGCATGCGCACGATGCCGGTCGCCTTTTGCTCGCGGCCCCAGGCGCCCATGACGAACGGGTCGTTGACCGACAGGCACCAGATTTCGTCGACGCCCTTGGCCTTGAACTGCGCGGCGTGGGCGATGTAGCCCGGCACGTGCTTGGCCGAACAGGTCGGGGTAAAGGCGCCGGGCAGCGCGAACAGCGCGATCTTCTTGCCCTTGACCAGGTCCGACACCTTGAAGGTATTGGGGCCGAGCGAACAGCCTTCGGTTTCGGTCTCGATAAATTCAGCCAGGTTGCCTTCCGGCAGGCGGTCGCCGATCTTGATGGTCATGATGTTTCCTTGTCTGGTTGTGTGTCTGGATGGCCCGCGCGGGCAAAAAAACGCCGCGCTCAAGGCGCGGCGCTAGTATGCCCTATAGAACCTGTTCAAGGTGGCGACGAGCTTGTCCAAATGCCCTTTCAGGCGGCCTGCGGCGTTGCAAGGCCTCGCCGGGCCACCAGCCCGGCTGCGTTTTGCGCCTTGCATGCCATCCTGAAATGACATCTGCCCAACTCTCGCCGTCACCTTGAACAGGTTCTTACCGGCCGGACAACCTGCGATCAGTCCGCCTGCTTGCGCAGGAACGCCGGAATGTCGTAGGTTTCCATGCCGTTCTTCTCCAGCGCGCGCACGGTGTCGGAAGCCGACTCGCGACGCCATACCGCCGGCGCCTTCAGGCCGCCGAACGTCGCCGCAGGTTGCGCGGCGCCTTGCATCATGCCGGTGGCGGCCATCATCGGCTCGTTGTGGGTACCGGTACGCATCACCGGGGTCTGCACCAGCTGCACCGTCTTGCGTGCACGGCCCAGGCCGGTCGCCACCACGGTCACGCGGATCTCGTCGCCCATCATGTCGTCATAGGCGATGCCCTGGGCGATCGATGCGTCGGGAGCGGCGAAAGCGCGCACGGTCGCCATCACTTCCTTGATTTCCTTGCCCTTCAGGCTACGGCTTGCGGTCACGTTGACCAGCACGCCGCGTGCGCCCGACAGGTCGATGCCGTCCAGCAGCGGCGAGGCCACCGCCTGCTCGGCCGCCACGCGCGCACGGTCGACGCCGGCAGCGGTCGCGGTGCCCATCATGGCCTTGCCCTGCTCGCCCATGATGGTCTTGACGTCGTTGAAGTCGACGTTGATGTGGCCCGGCACATTGATGATTTCGGCAATCCCGGCGACCGCGTTGTTCAACACGTCGTCGGCGTGGGACAGCCATTCGATCATGCTGTCGTCCTCGTAGATCTCTTCCAGCTTTTCATTGAGGATGATGATCAGCGAGTCGACGTGCTGGGACAGCTCTTCCAGGCCGGCGTCGGCGATGTCCATGCACTTCTGGCCTTCGTACGAGAACGGCTTGGAGACCACGGCCACCGTCAGCGCGCCCTGCTGCTTGGCCACCTGCGCCACCACGGGAGCGGCGCCGGTGCCGGTGCCGCCACCCATGCCGGCGGCGATGAAGACCATGTGCGCGCCGCGCAGCGCGTCTTCAATGCGCGAACGGGTGTCTTCGGCCAGACGGCGACCGACGTCCGGCTGCATGCCGGCGCCCAGGCCGGTTTCGCCGATCTGGATCACGTTATGCGCCTTGGACTGCTTGAGTGCTTGCGCATCGGTGTTGGCCGCGATGAACTCCACGCCCGACACCCCCTTGTTGATCATATGCTGCACAGCGTTGCCGCCAGCGCCACCGACGCCGACGACCTTGATGATCGTACCGAGCGTCGCATTGTCGACCATATCGATTTCCATGATGACTCCTTAAAATATGTGTATCTGCAGCTGGCAGTTGATAGGCATCACGCGGTGTGACGACTAGCAACTGAAAACTGCGCGTCCGTCCAAAACTCAACATCCAAAAAAAACAAAATCAAAATACCGATGCTGCAATGTTTGTTTCCAACTCCTGCTACTGCGATGAAGACCTAAACTCCCTGAACCGTACTGCCGTTGACTTTGCTGTCAAAACCCATTTGCCGCCCAACCTTTTACATCCTGAATCATCTTGGGAATGCCGCCTCAGAAATTGCCGAGGAACCATTCCTTCATGCGCTGCCAAACCGCCTTCACCGAACCCTCCTGGCGCGTCACGATGTAGCCGCGCAGGTATTGCTTCTTGGCTTCCTGCAGCAGGCCCAGCACGGTCGAGTAGCGCGGGCTGCGCACCACGTCGGCCAGCTGGCCGCTGTATTCCGGCGTGCCCAGGCGCGCCGGCTTGAGGAAGATGTCTTCGGCCAGTTCGGTCATGCCCGGCATCATCGCCGAACCGCCGGTGAGCACGATGCCCGAGGACAGCACTTCCTCGTAGCCGGACTCGCGCACCACCTGGTGCACCAGCGCGAACAGCTCTTCGACGCGCGGCTCGATCACCGCCGCCAGCGCCTGGTGCGACAGCGTGCGCGGATTGCGGTCGCCCAGGCCGGGCACTTCCAGCGTATTGTTCGGATCGACCAGGATCTGCTTGGCCACGCCGTAGCGCAGCTTGATTTCCTCGGCTTCCAGCGTCGGCGTGCGCAGCGCCATCGCGATGTCGTTGGTGATCTGGTCGCCGGCGATCGGAATCACGGCGGTATGGCGGATCGCGCCTTCGGTAAACACCGCCACGTCGGTGGTGCCGCCGCCGATGTCGACCAGCACCACGCCCAGTTCGCGCTCGTCGGTGGTCAGCACGGCGTCGGCCGAGGCCATCGGCTGCAGGATCAGGTCCGACACTTCCAGGCCGCAGCGGCGCACGCACTTGACGATGTTCTGCACCGCCGAGACCGCGCCGGTGACGATGTGCACCTTCACCTCCAGGCGGATGCCGCTCATGCCGATCGGCTCGCGCACGTCTTCCTGGTTGTCGACGATGAACTCCTGCGGCACCGTGTGCAGCAGCTGCTGGTCGGTCGGGATGTTGACGGCCTTGGCGGTTTCGATCACGCGCGAGACGTCGGCCGCCGTCACCTCCTTGTCCTTGATCGCCACCATGCCGCTCGAATTGAAGCTGCGGATATGGCTGCCGGCGATGCCGGTATAAACGTTTCTGATCTTGCAGTCGGCCATTAGTTCGGCCTCTTCGAGCGCGCGCTGGATCGACTCGACCGTGGCTTCGATATTGACGACCACGCCCTTCTTCAGTCCCTTGGATTCGGACTGGCCCAGGCCGATCACCTCATGCCGGCCGTCGGCCAGCACCTCGGCCACCACCGCCACCACTTTCGAGGTGCCGATGTCGAGGCCGACGATCAAGTTCTTTGCGTCTTTTGTCATATCGTTCCGCTTATTTTTTCTTTCCGTTCAATGCCGCCAGCACCGTTCCATCCGCCTTGAGCGCCATCCCGTTGGGATAGCGCATGTCGACGCTTTCGATCTTGCCCTGCAACCTTTCCATCAACTGCGGATACACCGCCACCAGCCGGTCGATGCGCTCCTTCAACACCGCCTCGCCCTGGTCGCGTCCCAGTTCCACCGTCATGCCGTTGTCCATCCGCACCGTCCAGGCATAGCGGTTGGACAGGTGCAATGCCTCCGGTTCCAGCCTGATCGGCGCGAACCACTGGCGGAACTGCGCCAACCGCGCCACCACCTGCTTCTCGCTGCCGTCCGGCCCTTCGAATTCCATCAGGTCGCCGTCATCCTCGGCTTCCGCCAGGTTGGCGGTAAAGACATCGCCCTTCTGCGACAGCAACCTGCCATCTTCGCCCCAGGTACCCAGGACCTTGTGTTCCTCGATCTTCACCACCAGCCGGTCCGGCCATTCGCGCCGGACCATCGCGCGGCGCACCCAGGGCACCGCCTCGAACGCCGCGCGCACCGCCGACAAGTCGGTGGTGAAGAAGTTGCCGTGGATCCGCGGCAGCGCCGTGGCCCGTACCGTCAACGCATTCACCTTCTCCAGCGGCAACTCGCTGGCGCTCTCGATGCGGATGGTGTGCAGCGTAAACATCGGCCGCTGCGCCACCCACCACAGGCCCGACGCCAGCAAGGCCAGCACCACCAGCGCCAGCAGCGCGCTGCTGGCCGCATTGAGCATCTTGACGTCTTGCCACATTGTTCAGCGCTCTCCGATCCGTCCTCAGTGGCCGTCCGCCTGCGGCGTCCAGTCCTTGGAGGGCGTCATGTCGAGCGCCGCCAGCTGCAAGATCTCGCAGCACAAATCCTCATAGCTCAGGCCGACCGCCTTGGCCGCCATCGGCACCAGCGAATGGCCGGTCATGCCGGGTGAAGTATTGATTTCCAGCAGGTACGGCTCGGCCTGGCCGTCCTTTTTGCGCAGCATGAAGTCGACCCGGCTCCAGCCGCGGCAACCCAGCGCATGGAAGGCCTGCACCGCCAGCTCCTGCAGGCGGCGGGTCAGCGCTTCGTCCAGCGGCGCCGGGCACAGATACTTGGTGTCGTCGGTGAAGTATTTGTGCTGGTAGTCGTAATTGCCGTCCGGCGCGCGAATCTCGATCACCGGCAAGGCGCGCGCGTTGCGGCCGGTGCCGATCACCGGCACCGTCAGCTCGCGGCCGCGGATGAACTCCTCGGCCAGCACCACCTCATCGTATCTGGCGCACATCTCGAAACCCGACTGCATGTCGGAATAGCCGTTGACCTTGGCGATGCCGATGGTCGAGCCCTCATGCGGCGCCTTCAGCATCAGCGGCAGACCCAGCTCATCGGGCACGGTGCGCAGCACTTCACGCGGCGTGTCCTTGTCCAGCACAGCGAAGCGCGGCGTCGGCAAGCCATGCCCCAGCCAGATGCGCTTGGTCATCACCTTGTCCATGGCGATCGACGACGCCATCACGCCAGGGCCGGTGTAAGGCAGGCCGATCTGCTCCAGCGCGCCCTGGATCGTGCCGTCCTCGCCATAGCGGCCGTGCAGCGCGATGAAGACGCGGTCGAACTTCTCCGCCTCCAGCGCGCCCAGGCTGCGCTCGGCCGGGTCGAACGGATGGGCGTCCACGCCGCGGCTCAGTAGCGCCTGCAGCACGCCGCTGCCGGACATCTTCGACACTTCACGCTCGGCCGAACGGCCGCCGAACAGTACGCCGACGCGGCCGAAGCCCTTGATGGTGGCCTGGTCGATCATGCGCTTGCCTCGCTCTTTTCAGTTGCCGTTGCCGTCAGGCGGCCAGGTACCGCGGAAATCGAACCGGCGCCCATGGTCATTACCACGTCGCCGTCGCGCACCACATTCCTGATGGTGTCGGGCATGTCGGCGATGTCGTCGACGAATACCGGCTCGACCTTGCCGGCCGCGCGCAAGGCATGCGCCAGCGAACGGCCGTCGGCCGCCACGATGGGCGCTTCGCCGGCCGCGTAGACTTCGGCCAATACCAGCACGTCGGGCTGCGACAGCACCTTGACGAAATCCTCGAACAGGTCGCGCGTACGGGTGTAGCGGTGCGGCTGGAACGCCAGCACCAGCCGGCGGCCGGGATACGCGCCGCGCGCGGCGGCAATCGTGGCGGCGGTCTCGACCGGGTGGTGGCCGTAATCGTCGACCAGGGTGAAATGGCCGGCCGGCTTGCCCTCGGCATCGAACAGCGGCACCTCGCCGTAGCGGGTGAAGCGGCGCCCGACGCCGTTGAATTCGGTCAGCGCCTTTTGCGTGGCGGCGTCGTCCACATCCAGCTCGCGCGCGATGGCGATGGCCGCGCAGGCGTTCTGCACGTTGTGCATGCCGGGCTGGTTCAGGCTCACCTGCATCGGCGCGTAGCCGTCCTGGACCACCGTGAATTCCATGTGACCTTCGACCGCGCGGGCATCGATGGCGCGCACGTCGGCATCTTCATGGAAGCCATAAGTCAGGATCGGCTTGGACACCATCGGCATGATCTCGCGCACGTGCGCATCGTCCAGGCACAGCACGGCGACGCCGTAGAACGGCAGGCGCTGGGTGAACTCGACAAAGGCCTGCTTCAGGCGCGCGAAATCATGGTTGTAGGTCTCCATGTGGTCGGCGTCGATGTTGGTGATCACCTCGATCACCGGCGTCAGGTTCAGGAACGAGGCATCCGACTCGTCGGCCTCGGCCACGATGAATTCGCCGGTGCCCAGCTTGGCGTTGGCGCCGGCCGAGGTCAGCCGGCCGCCGATGACGAAGGTCGGGTCCAGACCGCCCTGCGCCAGCACGCTGGCCACCAGGCTGGTGGTGGTGGTCTTGCCGTGGGTGCCGGCGATGGCGATGCCCTTCTTCAGGCGCATCAGTTCGCCCAGCATCACCGCGCGCGGGACGATGGGGATGTGTTTCTTGCGCGCGGCCAGCACTTCCGGGTTGTCGCCCTTGACGGCGGTGGAGGTGACGATGGCGTCGGCGCCGTCGATGTTGTCGGCCGCGTGGCCATAGCGGATGCTGGCGCCCAGTTGCGCCAGGCGCTGGGTCGCGGCATTGCTGCCCAGATCGGAGCCGGACACGCCGTAGCCAAGGTTGAGCATGACTTCGGCGATGCCGCTCATGCCGGATCCGCCGATGCCTACGAAATGGATATTTTTGACTCTATGTTTCATGTTCTTTACTCGCTGGCGGACCGGCTATGCCCAAAACTAAAAAGCGCCGCGCGGCCGCGCGGCTCAGCACCGATGCCGACAAAGTGAATATTCTTGACGCGATGCTTCATGGTGTTACCAGCCCTTCCAGCACGCGCGCGATCGCCTCGTTGGCGTCGCGCCGGCCTTGTTCGTACGCCGCCTGCGCCATTTCATGGCATGCAGCGCGGTCCAGTTTCTGCAGCAAACCCGCCAGCGCGTCGGCCGTGAGTTCGCGTTGCGGCAGGTGAATCGCCGCGCGGTTCTGCGCCATCCATTTGGCGTTGTCGATCTGGTGCGAGGTGGTCGACACCGCCAGCGGCACCAGCACGCTCGCCACGCCGGCCGCCGTCAGTTCCGACACCGTGATGGCGCCGGCGCGGCAGATCACCAGGTCGGCCTCGGCATAGCGGCGCGGCATGTCGTCGATGAAGTCGACCACTTCGGCCCGCACCCCGGCCTGCTCATACGCGGCACGCAAAGCGGCGATATGCTGCTTGCCCGACTGGTGCGTGACCTGCGGACGCTGCTCCGGCGGCAACTTGGCCAGCGCAGCCGGCACGTTGTCGTTCAACACCTTGGCGCCCAGGCTGCCGCCCACCACCAGGATCTTCAGCGGGCCGCTGTGGCTGGCGTAACGCTCGGCCGGCCGCGGCAGCGCGATGATTTCCTTGCGCACCGGGTTGCCGGTGACCTCGGCCTTGCCGGCGGCGCGGCCGAAGTCGGCCGGGAAGCCAAACAGCACGCGGTCGGCCAGGGGCGTAAGCGTCTTGTTCGACAGCAGCAGCGCCGCATCGGCATTGACCAGCACCAGCGGCTTGCCGCGCAGGCGCGCCATGGCGCCGCCCGGCACCGTCACATAACCGCCCATGCCCAGCACCACGTCCGGACGGCGGCGGCCGAGGATGGCGAAGCAGCTGAAGAAGCTGGCCGCCATGCGCCACGCGCCCTTGACCGTATGCATCAGCCCCTTGCCGCGCAGGCCGGCGAACACGATGGTGTCCATCTCGACGCCGTGGCGCGGCACCAGGTCGCGCTCCATGCCGTGCGAGGTGCCCAGCCAGCTCACCTGCCAGCCGCGCGCGCGCATGGTGTCGGCGATCGCCAGTCCCGGGAAGATATGGCCGCCGGTGCCGGCCGCCATGATCAGCAGTCTGCGGGGTGTGCTCATAAGCGCCCTCCCCGCATCAGCACCCGGTTCTCGTAATCGATGCGCAACAGGATCGCCAGGCCCACGCAGTTCAGCAGCACGCCCGAACCGCCGTAACTCATCAGCGGCAATGTCAGGCCCTTGGTCGGCAACAGGCCCAGGTTCACGCCCATGTTGATGAAAGCCTGCACGCCCAGCCAGATGCCGATGCCCTTGGCCACCAGGCCGGCGAACGTCAGGTCCAGCGCGATGGCCTGGCGGCCGATCTCGAAGGCATGCTTGACCAGCCAGTAGAACAGCAGCACCACCACCAGCACGCCGGCGAAACCGAGTTCCTCGCCGATCACCGCCAGCAGGAAGTCGGTATGCGCTTCCGGCAGGTAATGCAGTTTCTCCACGCTGCTGCCCAGGCCCACGCCAAACAGCTCGCCGCGGCCGAAGGCGATCAGCGAATGCGACAGCTGGTAAGCCTTGCCCAGCGCGTTTTCTTCTTCCCACGGATTGAGGTAGGCGAAGATGCGCTCGCGCCGCCACGGCGAAGTCACGATCACCAGGGTAAACACGCCGCCCAGCATGGCGCTGATGCCGCCGAACCAAACGCCGTTGATGCCGCCCAAAAACAGGATGCCCATGGCGATGCAGACGATCACGCCGAAGGCGCCCAGGTCGGGCTCCAGCAGCAGCAGCAGGCCGACGAAACCGACGGCGGCGGCCATCGGCACGAAACCCTTGACCAGCTTGTGCATCACCGCCTGCTTGCGCACCGTGTAATCGGCCGCATACAGCACGATGAACAACTTCATCAGTTCGGATGGCTGCAAGTTGAACACCTTGAACGACAACCAGCGCTTGGCGCCGTTGACGCCCTTGCCCACGCCCGGAACCAGCACCAGCACCAGCAGGATCAGGGTGCCGGCGAACAGGTACGGCGCCCATTTCTGCCAGGTCTCGATGCGCACGCGGAACGCCAGCGCGCCGGCCACCAGCGAGATCACGATGAAGATCGCCTGGCGCACCAGGAAGTGGTAATTCGAATAGGCGGCGTACTTGGGCGAATCGGGCAGCGCCACCGAGGCCGAATACACCATCACCATGCCGAACAGCATCAGCAGCAGCACTACCCAGATCAGCGGCTGGTCGTACTCCATCATGCGCGAGCGCTGCTCGAAGCCGACACTGCCGCCACGTACGCCGATGCCGCCCGCGCCGCCCTTGAGGCGGCCGGCGGCAGCCGGCGCAGCTTCCTTCACGCTGCCCAGCAATCCACGCAGTGACGACAGTCCGAGCTTCATGCGATCACCTCGCCGCGCGACAGCGCCAGTTCACGCACCGAGTCCACGAAGACTTCGGCCCGGTGCGCGTAGTTGCGGAACATATCCAGGCTGGCGCAGGCCGGCGAGAGCAGGACGATCTCGCCCGCGCGCGCCATATCGCCCGCCTTTTGCACAGCCTCTTCCAGGGTCGCGCAATCGATCAATTCGACGCCGGTGTCGGCCAGCGCCGCGCGCACGGCCGGGCCGTCGCGCCCGATCAGGAACACCGCGCGGCCGTATTTCTCCACCGGCAGCGCCAGCGGCGAGAAATCCTGGCCCTTGCCGTCGCCGCCGGCGATCAGCAGGATGCGGTTGGGGCGGCCGCCCAGGCCCAGCCCGTTCAAGGCCGCCACCGTGGCGCCAACGTTGGTGCCCTTGCTGTCGTCGTAATACTCGACCTCCTGCACCACCGCCACCAGTTCCACCCGATGCGGTTCGCCCGTGTAGTCGCGCAAGCCATGCAACAGCGGAGCCATCGGCAAATCGACGGCGCGGCACAGGGCCAGCGCGGCCAGCGCGTTCATCGCATTGTGCGCGCCGCGGATCTTGAGCGCGTCGGCCGGCATCAGGCGCTTGAGCGTCACCGGCGGCGGCGCCAGTTCCTTTTGCTTGCGGCGGCGCTTGCCTTCCGGCTGCTCGTCGTCCTCATGCACGAAGGCATTGGCCAGCCACAGCATGCCGTTGTCGTTGATCAGCCCGAAGCTGTCCGGCGCGGACGGCTCATCCAGCCCAAATGAAGAAACCGGCGCGCCGGCATCGGCCATCTGCATCACCAGCGCATCGTCGCGGTTGAGCACGCGCACGGTGTGCGCACCGAAGATGCGCGCCTTGTCGGCGGCATAGGCCTGCATGCTGCCGTGCCAGTCGAGATGGTCTTGCGTGAGGTTGAGCACGGTGGCGGCATCGGCCTGCAGGCTGTGCGTGGTATGCAGCTGGAAGCTAGACAGCTCCAGCACCCAGGCCTGCGGCATCGAGCCGCGGTAGGTCGGTTCCGGCGGCGGAGGCGGCGGCACTTCGGCCAGCGCATGCTCTTCGGCCGTGCGCGACACCGCCATGAAATCGTCCAGGTTCATCGCCTCGGCCGCATTGCCGCCGGCATCTGTTTGCCAGCCGGCGTCTGCGGATTGTCCGGCATTGGCGGCTTCCGACGACAGGTGCTCGACGCCCGCGCCGATTTCGGTGGCGGGCGTATCCTGTTCTTCGTGCAGCGCTTGTGCGGCAGCCGGTTCAGGCGCATCCGACTGCCCATCCTGCGGCAGCATGTCCATGTCCATTTGCGCATCGTTGGCGGCCGGCGACGCTGCTTCCGGAGTTGCTTCTGAAGCCGGAGCCGGAGCCGGGGCCGAGCTGGCCGCAGCGTCTTCGATGCGCGCCTCGGCCTGCTTGCGCCGGGCAGCTTCGGCAGCCTCTGCCTCTTCCTGAGCAGCCACCTCGGCCAACTCGGCCTGCCGTGCCGCTTCGGCGGCGGCGATGGCATCCTGCTCAGCCAGTTCGGCCAGGAATACCTTGTCCTTGATCACCGCTTCGCGCAGCACGTCCAGCGCGGCCGGGCTGATATTGCCCGCCACCCGCACCGACAGGCCGGCGCGCTGGCACAGCATGCCGGTCAGGCTGGTCACGGTGGTCTTACCGTTGGTGCCGGTGATGGCCAGCACCTTGGGCTTATACAGTGTTTCTTCGCGCAAGGCGGCCAGCGCCTGGGCGAACAATTCGATCTCGCCCCACAACGGCAGGCCGCGCTCGGCGATGGCCGGCATCAGCGGCGCCAGTTCGCCGTTCGGCGCCAGGCCGGGGCTGACGGCGACGAAATCCACGCCGTCCAGCAGTTCGGGCGACAACGGGCGGCCCAGCACGGCTTGGGCATCGGGCGCGTCGGCGCGCAGGGCGGCCAGGCGTTCGGCCAATGCCGCCTCCCCGCGCGTATCGGCCACGCGCACGCCGGCGCCGCAGTAGACCAGCCACCGCGCCATGGCCAGGCCGGACTCGCCGAGTCCGAGCACCAGTACGTGTTTGCCCGAGTAATTCATCGTTTGCTGCCCACTTCTTTCACTTCGATCTCATCGATCACTTCATTGAACCGCCAAGGGCGCCGTGCGCCCCATCTTCACTCCACTCAACGCAGCTTCAGCGTCGACAGGCCCACCAGCACCAGCATCATGGTGATGATCCAGAACCGCACCACCACCTGGGTTTCCTTCCAGCCCTTCTGTTCGTAGTGATGGTGCAACGGCGCCATCAGCAACACGCGGCGGCCGGCGCCGAAACGTTTCTTGGTGTACTTGAAATAGGCCACCTGGATCATCACCGACAGCGTTTCCACCACGAAGATGCCGCCCATGATGAACAGCACGATCTCCTGGCGCACGATCACGGCAATGGTGCCCAGCGCGCCGCCCAGCGCCAGCGCGCCGACGTCGCCCATGAACACCTGCGCCGGGTAAGCGTTGTACCAGAGGAAGGCCAGGCCGGCGCCGCCCATGGCGCCGCAGAAGATCAGCAATTCGCCGGCGCCGGGGATGTGCGGGATGAACAGGTATTTGGCGTAGTTGGCGCTGCCGGTCAGGTAGGCGAACAAGCCCAGCGCGGCGCCCACCAGCACGGTCGGCATGATGGCCAGGCCATCCAGGCCGTCGGTCAGGTTGACCGCGTTGCTGGTGCCGACGATGACGAAATAGGTCAGCGCGATGAAGCCCCACACGCCCAGCGGATAGCTCACGCTCTTGAAGAACGGCACAATCAGGTCGGCCTTGGGCGGCAGGTCCAGGCTGAAGCCGGACTGCACCCAGGCCACGAACAGTTCGAGCACCTTCATGTTGCTCACTTCGGACACCGAGAACGCCAGGTAGAACGCCGCCACCAGGCCGATCAGCGATTGCCAGAAATACTTTTCGCGCGAGCGCATGCCTTGCGGGTCGCGGTACACCACCTTGCGGTAGTCGTCGACCCAGCCGATGGCGCCGAAGCCAAGCGTGACGATCAGCACGATCCAGACGAAACGGTTGGACAGGTCGGCCCACAACAGGGTCGAGACGCCGATGCCGATCAGGATCAGCACGCCGCCCATGGTCGGGGTGCCGGACTTGATCAGGTGGGTCTGCGGGCCATCGGTGCGCACCGCCTGGCCGACCTTCATGCGCGTCAACATGCGGATCACCGCCGGACCGGCGATCATGCCGATCAGCAAGGCCGTCAGCGTAGCGAACACCGCGCGGAAAGTAATGAAACTGAACAGGCGCAAGAAGCCGAAATCCTGTTGAAAATTCTGAGCGAGCCAGACCAGCATGCTAATGGGCCTCCTGTTGATGTTGCGTGACGGATTCAACGTTGACCAGATGCTGTACAACTCGCTCCATCTTCATGAAGCGTGAACCTTTTACCAAAATGCTCGCGCCCAGTCCTTGCAGCGCGGCTTGATCGACCGCAGTATTGAGCGCATCGATGTCAGCGTAGTGCACGGCCTGCGCCGTCGCTTCGCCCGGTGTCTCCTGATATGCCTGCACCGCGTGGCGCATCAGTTCGCCCAGGCCGAACAGGCGGGCGATGCCGCGGCTCTTCGCATAGGCGCCGATCTCGCGGTGGAATTGCGGCCCCTGGTCGCCGACCTCGCCCATGTCGCCCAGCACCAGCACGCGCGGCCCGTCGATGCCGGCCAGCACATCGATGGCGGCGCGCACCGAATCCGGATTGGCGTTGTAGGTGTCGTCGATCACCAGCGCGCCGCTTTTGGCAGTCTTGCGCTGCAGGCGCCCGTTGACGGGAGCGAAGCTTTCCAGCCCGCGCGCCACGGCATCCACCGGGATGCCCGCACCCAGCGCGCAAGCCGCCGCCGCCAGCGCGTTGCGCACATTGTGTTCGCCGACCGCGGCCAGCTCCACCTTGAAGTGCGCCGGCGCCGCCGCGATGTCCTTGACCGTCACCTGCAGCGTGCTGCCGAAGGCGCTGGGTTGGTAGACGGCGCCGACATCGGCGGTCTGGCTCAAGCCGAAGGTCAGCACGCGACGGGCGCCGGCTTCTTCGCGCCACAGCGGCGTGAAATCGTCGTCGGCCGGGAACACCGCCACGCCGTCGGCCGGCAAATGGCGGATCACCGCGCCGTTCTCGCGCGCCACGGCCTCGACCGTGGCCATGAATTCCTGGTGCTCGCGCTGGGCGTTGTTGACCAGGCCCAGCGTCGGTTGCGCGATGCGCGACAAGACGGCGATCTCGCCCGGATGGTTCATCCCCATCTCGATGACGGCCGCGCGATGCGGCGGCGCCAGGCGGAACAGCGTCAGCGGCACGCCGACCTCGTTGTTGAAGTTGCCGCGCGTAGCCAGGTAGCCGTCCTCGCCAAAGGCGGCGGCCAGGATGGAGGCGATCATTTCCTTGACCGTGGTCTTGCCGTTGCTGCCGGTCACGCCGATCACCGGCACCTTATACAAGGAACGCCAGCCGTGGGCGATCTGGCCCAGCGCCGCGCGCGTATCCGGAACCACGATGGCCGGCACCGACAAACCCGGCGGCACGCGCTCGACCACCACGGCGGCGGCGCCTTGCGCGACCACGGCATCGAGGAAATCATGGGCGTCGAAACGCTCGCCGCGCAGCGCGACGAACACGTTGCCGGGCTTGACCGCGCGGCTGTCGGTGACCACGTCGTTGAGTTCCAGCGCGCCGGCCGGGGCATTGGCCACTGCCGGCACATGGTGCGCGGAAGCGGCCGCCTCGGCGGCGCGGATCCACTCCAGCATCTGATTGAATGCGAACCGCATCATGCGCCCCCCATCATGGTCGAGCGCGCAGCCAGCGCCAGCGCGACATGGTCGGCATCGAGGAAGGGCAGCTTCTTGCCGGCGATTTCCTGGTAGGTCTCATGGCCCTTGCCGGCCAGCAGCACCACGTCGGCCTTGGTGGCATGGCGGATCGCCCACAGGATGGCGCCGGCGCGGTCTTCCAGGATCACCGGCTCGATACGGCTGATGCCGGCGCGAATCTGGTCGATGATGGCCTTGGGATCCTCGCTGCGCGGGTTGTCGCTGGTCAGCACCACATGGTCGGCCTGCTCGGATATCTGGCCCATCTGCGGGCGCTTGCCCGGATCGCGGTCGCCGCCGCAGCCGAACACGCACCACAGCTGGCCGCCGCGCTGGATCGCCACCTGGCGCAACGTGGCCAGGGTCTTGTCGAGCGCGTCGGGCGTGTGTGCGTAGTCGATCACGATCAGCGGCACATCCGGCCCGCCGAACTGCTGCATGCGCCCGGGAGCGGCGCTCAGGGCGCCGGCGGCCGCGACTGCGGCATCCCAGGCCAGGCCCTTGGCCAGCAACACGCCCATGATGCCCAGCACATTGCTGACATTGAATCGCCCCACCAGTTGGGTCTTGACCTGGCCGCTGCCGAATGGCGAATCGACCTGGAACACGGTGCCGGCATGGCTGCTGCGGATGCCGCTGGCGCGCAGCACAGGAACCCCCGCGACCGGTCCGTGAATGCTGTCTTCCAGCGCATAGCCGATCAGCGCAACCTGGCGCGCCTGCACCAGTGGCACCAGGCGCACGCCCATCGGATCGTCGAGGTTGACCACCGCATGCCTGAGCCCATCCCATTCGAACAGCTTGCGCTTGGCGGCTTCATAGGACGCCATGTCGCCGTGGTAGTCGAGATGGTCGCGGGTGAAATTGGTAAACAGCGCCACATCCACGTGCATGCCGTTCATGCGGCCCTGCGCCAGGCCGATCGAGGAGGCTTCGATGGCCAGGGCGCCGACCTTGGCCTTGGCCAGGATCGCCAGATTACGCTGCAACAGCACCGCGTCCGGCGTGGTGTAGCCGGTGACATCGAACGCCTGGGCGCGGCCGCCGAGGAAGGTGCCCACGCCCAGGGTGCCGACCACGCCCGCCAGGCCCGCGCCGGGCAGGCGCGACAAGGCAGAGCCCAGCCACCAGGCGCAGGAAGTCTTGCCGTTGGTGCCGGTGACGGCCGCGATGAACATGTCCTGGTCCGGATGGCCGTACCAGTCGGCGGCGATGTCGCCGGCCAATGCCTTGAGATCGTCGACCGCCAGGCCCGGCACGCCGAGATGCTGCGGCCAGGCGAAGCCGGCCGCTTCATAGACCACGGCAGCGGCGCCGCGCTCGACCGCATCCTCTATATAAGAGCGGCCGTCGGCATCGCCCACGTAGGCGAAGAACACGTCGCCCGGCGCCACCCGGCGCGAGTCCGCGGTCAGTTGCGCATCGGCGGCAATGGCCGCGTCCGAGCGCAGCCAGTTGACGATGTTCTTGATGTCGGGCGCTTGCGGGGCCATTACATGCTCTCCTCAAGCGGTTCTTTGGGGATGATGATGTTGGTCACGCTGGAGTCCGGCGCCACATTGAGCGCGCGCAGCGCATTGGCGGCCACGTTGGCGAACACCGGGCCTGCCACCGGGCCGCCGTAGTGCTGGCCCTGAGGTTCGTCGATCATCACCGAGATAATCAGGCGCGGATCGGACATGGGCGCAATGCCGGTGAACGAGGCCACGTACTTGCGCACGTACTTGCCGCCTTCGATCTTGTAGGCGGTGCCGGTCTTGCCGCCCACGCGATAGCCCGGCACCTGGGCCTGCGGCGCCGTGCCGCCGGGGGCGACCACGGTTTCCAGCATGCGGCGCATCTGCAGCGCGGTGTTTTCGGAGATCACGCGCTGGCCGATCGGCGAATCGTTCACCTTGGTAAACGACAGCGGGATGATGTCGCCGTTGCGGGCGAAGATCAGGTAGGCGTGGGCCAGCTGGATCAGCGACACCGAAATGCCGTGGCCGTAGCTCATCGTGGCCTGTTCGATCGGACGCCAGGATTTATAGGGACGCACGCGGCCGGCTACCGCACCGGGGAAGCCGAACTTAGGCTGCTGGCCGAAACCGACCGTGGTGAACATTTCCCACATCTCTTCCGGCGGCATTTGCAGCGCGATCTTGGCGGTGCCGATGTTGGACGATTTCTCGATGATCTGCGCCACCGTCAGCGGACCGTGGGCATGCGAGTCGCCGATGGTCGCAGTGCCGATGGTCATCTTACCGGGCGCGGTCTGGAACACCGTGGAGGGCGTGACGCGCTTGGTATCGAGCGCCAGCGCCACGGTGAACGGCTTGAGGGTCGAGCCCGGCTCGAAGGTGTCGGTGACGACGCGGTTGCGCAACTGCGCGCCGGTCAGCACCGAGCGGTCATTTGGATTGTAGGTCGGCATGTTGGCCAATGCCAGCACTTCTCCGGTCTTGGCATCGACCACGATGATGCCGCCGGCCTTGGCCTTGAACTTGTCGACCGCTTCCTTCAGTTGGGTGAAGGCGATGTACTGGATCTTGCTGTCGATGGACAAGGTCAGGTCGCGGCCGTCGTGCGGATCGCGGATGGACTCGATATCCTCCACGATGCGGCCCAGGCGGTCCTTGATGACGCGGCGGCTGCCGGTCACGCCGGCCAGCGTCTTCTGGGCGGCCAGCTCCATGCCGTCCTGGCCGGCGTCTTCGATGTTGGTGAAGCCCACCACGTGCGCCATCACCTCGCCCTCGGGGTAGAAGCGCTTGTATTCCTTGCGGGTCTCGATGCCGGGAATGCCGAGCTTGACGATCTTGTCGGACGTGTCCTGCTCCACCTGGCGCTTGAGGTAGACGAAGCTGCGGTCGGAATCGAGCTTCTTGCGCAGGTCGGCGTCGCTCATCTCCAGCAGCCTGGCCAGTTCGCGCAGCTTGTCCTTGGGCGCGGCCTGCACGTCTTCGGGAATGGCCCAGATCGCCTTGACCGGCACCGACGAGGCCAGCACCTGGCCGTTGCGGTCGGTGATCTTGCCGCGCGTGGCCGGCAACTCCAGCGTGCGCGCGTAGCGCGACGCGCCCTGCTTTTGCAGGAAATCGGTCGATACGCCCTGCAGCCACAGCGCGCGCGCCGCCAGCGCCGCGAAGGCGACAAACAGCACGAACAGCACGAAGCGCGACCGCCAGGCCGGCAGCTTCACCTGCAGGATCGGATTGGAAGAAAACGCCACCCCCTTGGAGGCGGCCACACGGCCGCCGGAGAGCGTGGTGCGCGGGGGCATGCGGGTCATTTGCCCCCCACGGTGAGGTATTGGGTACGGGCCGGCGTCAGCGGCACCATGCCGAGGTCGCGCCGGGCCAGCTCTTCAATGCGGGCATTCTTGCCCAGCGTGGACTGGTCCAACTGCAACTGCGCCCAATCGACATCGAGCTGGCGCGACGCCGTTTGCGCGCGTTCCAGCTCGATGAACAGGCTGCGCGCCTTGTATTGGGAGCTGACCACCGACAGGGCGCACCCCACCAGCATGACGGTCAGGAGAATGCACAGGCGCCCGGTCATGGCTGGGCTCCTGCGGCTTCAAGGCGCTCGATGCTGCGCATCACGGCCGAACGGGCGCGCGGATTGGCCGTCACTTCGGCATCGCCCGGCTTGACGCGCCCCAACAGGCGCGCCGCCGGGCGCGGCAGGTCGGCCGCGCGGATCGGCAGGCGGCGGTCAGGCTGCGGCGCATGGGCTTTGGATGCCATGAACTGCTTGACGATGCGATCTTCCAGCGAGTGAAAGCTGATCACAACCAATCTCCCGTGCTGCGCCATCTGCCGAAACGCCTTTTCCAGCCCTATTTCGAGTTCTTCAAGCTCTTGATTGACGAAAATCCGTACAGCCTGAAAGGTACGAGTGGCCGGGTCTTTGCCTTTCTCGCGGGTTTTGACGGCTTGTGCCACGAGCGCGGCAAGCTGTCGTGTGCTTGAAATTGGCTCGACTGCCCGGCGAGCAACAATCTTCTTTGCAATCTGAAGAGCAAACCGTTCTTCCCCATAATCTCGTATCACCTTTGCAATCGTCTGTTCGTCCGCCGTTGCCAGCCAATCCGCTGCCGACACGCCGCGCGTGGTATCCATGCGCATGTCCAGCGGGCCATCCAAGCGAAAACTGAAGCCGCGCGCGGCGTCATCCACCTGCGGCGACGAAATGCCCAAATCCATCAATACCCCGTCGACCTGCGCGATGCCGCGTGCGGCAAGCGCCTCGTCCAGCGTGGCGAAACTGTCGTGCACGATCTCGAACCGCGGATCGGCAATCTGCTGCGCCGTGGCGATGGCCAACGGGTCCTTGTCAAATGCGATCAGCCTGCCGCGCGCGCCCAGCCTGGCCAGGATGGCGCGGCTGTGGCCGCCGCGCCCGAACGTGCCGTCCAGATACACGCCGTCGGCGCGTTCGCCGGCGATCGCCAGCGCATCGACCGCTTCTTCCAACAGCACGGTGCGGTGCTGCAGCTCGGGCACCGGTTGCAATGTCATCGTGCCTGCCGTCAGAAGGAAAAATCGTTCAACACATCGGGCATGCCCGCTGCGACCGCGGCCGATTCGCTCTCGGCCAGCTTGGCGGCATCCCAGATTTCAAAATGGCTGCCCATGCCCAGCAGCATCACGTCGCGCTGCAGGCCGACCGCGGCGCGCAACTCCGGCGCGACCAGGATGCGGCCGGCGGTGTCGAGCTCGACGTCGGAAGCATTGCCCAGGAAGATGCGCTGCCAGGCGCGGGCCGACATCGGCCAGGCGGCGATCTGTTCGCGATGCGCTTCCCAGGTCGGACGCGGGAAAAACAGCAGGCAGCCGTGCGGATGGCGGGTCAGCGTGGCGCGCCCTTCGCACTGCACCATCAGGGCGTCACGATGCCTGGCCGGAATGGTCATCCGTCCTTTGGCATCGAGATTGAGTGCTGACGCGCCCTGAAACACTGTGTTGGTCCTGTTCGCCGCGGCGAGTGAAATAGCTGATCGGGTGTTTTGAGACAGGAGTCGAATGCAAATAAATTCGCAAAATCTCCCACAAAAAAACACTTTTTGACACTGCCGCCCACTTTAGAGGATGCACTAATACAGGTCAAGCGGTATACCAGGGAAAAAACCGGGATTTTGCTAATAAAGTCAAAGACTTAGCGCACTTCCTTAAAACACCGTTTAAGGAAGTTTCCCGAGAAAAATGAAGGACTTAGGATTTACATTGAATGTGCAACCTGAGATATACACATGTGTTTATCGACAAGATTGCGTAACGACGCGGATTTGCGCGCGATGACCGGGCCGCCGGCAGCGGATTGGAGCAACCCGGAACGCACCGCTTCGGCGAACGGATGCCGGGATGGATTTTGCGAGCAATGGAAAAATCGGAATTGATTTTGTGCGGGCGCTTTAGTTCTCGAAATTCCATCAGCACCATTTTTTATTTTGACTAAAGCGCTGCGCTACTTTTACTATCCACGGTTTTGGAGATATCGAGCGAAGACAGTTTTTTACAAAGCGGTTTGAATGCATCGATATTTTTCAATCGAGGGCGATCCGCGCAAGTCAAATCGGCTCAAACGCAGATAGGGCTTGCTGATTCGCCGTATTACAGTGCTAAAATCTCGGCACCTTAACAGTGAAAGGAATTTTAAAGTGAACAAATCTGAATTGGTTGACGTTATCGCCGCCGACACCGAAATCTCCAAGGCTGCTGCCCAGCGCGCGCTGGACTCCGTCATCGAGAACATCATCAAGGCCGTTACCAAGGGCGATACAGTGCAATTGGTTGGTTTTGGTTCTTTCTCGACTGGCAAGCGCGCAGCGCGTACCGGCCGTAACCCGCAAACCGGCGAAGAGATCAAGATCGCCGCAGCGACCACGGTCAAGTTCTCGGCTGGCAAGGCTTTCAAAGAAGCCGTGAACAAGAAGAAGAAATAATTCCCGAATTTGAATGCCATGAACCTGGTTCATGGCATTCAAATGGCATGCTGCGACACCCCCGCCGCACCTCCTCCGCACTACCCCTCCCGCCACACCGAAGCCCCGCGCGTCACCGACCTGTACGCCTGTAGCGCACCATCCGCGCCACAAGCCGTTGCACAACAAGGAAAGCACAGCCGCCGTCCCGCGCGCCAAGCACAGCGCATCCATCCGGCAAAAGACCGATCTTGCGGTTGCCTTTGTCCCGCCATCGTCCCTACAATCGATTCGCACCGCCAATCCAGGCAAGCCATGCCGGCGCCGCCGGACACTCCACAGGAAGTTCTGCCATGACCACACCCGCGCAACGCCCTCTACCTCCCTTCACGCGCGACACCGCCATCCAGAAAGCGCGTGCGGCCGAAGACGCCTGGAATTCCTGCGACCCGCAACGGGTGTCGCTGGCCTACACCGAAGACAGCCGCTGGCGCAACCGCGCCGACTTCGTCAACGGACGGGCCGAGATCATCGCCTTCCTCACGAAGAAATGGACGCGTGAACAGCAATACCGGCTGATCAAGGAAGTCTGGGCCCATGAAGGCAACCGCATCGCCGTACGCTTCGCCTACGAATGGCATGACGACTCGGGCAACTGGTTCCGTTCCTATGGCAACGAGAACTGGGAATTCGACGAGAACGGCCTGATGCGCATCCGCCACGCCTCGATCAACGACCTGCCGATCGCCGCCGCCGAGCGCAAGTTCCACTGGGATCGCTCCGCCCCGCGCCCGGCCGGCCATCCCGGCCTGTCCGAGCTGGGTCTCTGAGGGCGGCGGCGCCGCCTTTCCAAAGCAAAAACGCCGTTGCACCGGACCCGGCGCAACGGCGTTCTTCTTTCGACGCTCTCCGCCCGAACGGCTCAGGCGCCAAGGTCGGCCAGCGGATGCGTCTCCTTGCTCCACGGATCGTCGAAGAAACCCTCGACCCAGGCCGGCGTCGCCTCGGCCAGCGTGGCCGGTTGCCATGCCGGCTTCTGGTCCTTCTCGATGATCAGCGCGCGCACGCCTTCGACAAAATCCGGCCGCGTCGCGCAATGCAGCGAAACCACGAACTCCAGCCGGAATACCTCGGCCAGCGACAGGTGGCGTACCCGCTTTTGCAGCGCATACCCCAGCCAGGCCGAACCGGGCGCGCCGGCGCGCAGGGTGGCGATGGCCTTTTGCAGCCAGGCGTCGTCGGTCTGGATCGCCAGGATGGCATAGACGATCTCGGGCAGCGTCGGCTTGCGGCACAGCGCTTCGATCCGGTCGAAATGGCTGCGCAGGTTGGACGGCGCGAAGGCGATGGCCTCATCGCCCAACGAGGCGGCCTGCGCCTCGGCCAGCGTGCGGTCCAGCAGCTCGGCGTCGTCGCCGCTGCCCCACGGCTGCGCCAGCAGCGCATCGAACACGGACTGCTTGCCGGCTTGCGCGATACGGTAATCGGCCAGGCCGGCGAACACCGCGTCGCTGGCATTGAGCAAGGCGCCGGTCAGCGCCAGGAACACGCCGGTCTTGCCCGGCATGCGCGACAGGAACCAGCTGCCGCCCACGTCCGGATACAGGCCGATGGTGATCTCCGGCATCGCCAGGCGCGAC
This sequence comes from Herbaspirillum sp. SJZ106, assembly GCF_006715495.1. Lineage (GTDB taxonomy): Bacteria > Pseudomonadota > Gammaproteobacteria > Burkholderiales > Burkholderiaceae_D > Herbaspirillum. Next base: position 204,971 of record NZ_VFNI01000003.1, on the reverse strand, counting down.
TTCTCGGTCGCCACCCGATGGCTGCAGCCGGCCATGAGGCCGATGCCGCCGCCCATGACGATACCGTGGCCCCAGCACAGGATGGGCTTGTCGAACGTGTGGATCAGGTAATCCAGGCGATATTCATGCTCGAAGAATTCGGCGGCATAGCGGTTGCCGCGGATGTCGCCGCGCTCGGGCGAGGCATGGTGCTCGCGCATGGTGCGGTACAGCTGCTGCAAGTCGCCGCCGGCGCAGAAGGCCTTTTCGCCCTGCGCCTGCAGGATCACCAGCGCCACCCCGGGGTCGGCCTGCCATTGGCGCAGCTGCGGCGTGAGCAGGTTCACCATCTCCAGCGAAATGGCGTGCAGGGTCTTTTCGGAAGCCAGCGTGGCTACGCCGATGCGGCGGCCGTTCTGCGTGGCCAGTTCTTCAAACAAAACCGGTTGGGTCATGAGGGATCCTGACGTGTCTCGCGCGGAACCCGCAGTCTCTTCACGGGCCGCAGTGTTGTTATTGGGAGCTGCCGTTGCAACCCCTTCCGACGTGGCGCCGGAAGGGATCCGGAAATCAATGAAGCAGACCGGTAGGCCGGATTCTGTTACGGCGGTTGCCCGCTATGACAGCCATTCCTCTAGGCGCCGGATTGCTCCGGCGCTCAAGCTTTCTACCCGCACGCTCCGCGAGCCGCATCACCGCGTGCCTATTTGAAATTGCTCCGAGTGGAGGTTACCGCGTTTCACCGTAACTTAATACGCTCGTCTCTGTGGCCCTGTTCCTCGCCTTATACCGGCTTGCGCCGGCTTTCGGCGGACGGCCGTTAACCGTCACCCTGCTCTGTGGAGTCCGGACCTTCCTCCCGCCGCGCCCTTGCGGACGCGGCCAGCGGCTGTCTGGTCTGCATCGGCCGCTATTGTAACGCAGCACGGGCCCGGCGCCGCGGGCGCCGCCCGCAAAACCGTTTTGCACGCGCGCACAAGACCGGCCTGTGCGGCCGCCGCGGCATGCGCGCCGGCGATCATGCCGATTATGCATATGACACTGTCATCGAATCTTCGTATAGTTGCCCTCTATGATGCCGGGTAGCGGCAGACGCACTCCTCCCGCCAGGGATATCCGCAACCAACTCCGAACAATCAACAACACCATGCATATCTGCGTATTGGGCGCCGGCGTAATCGGCGTCACCACCGCCTACCGCCTGCTGCAAGACGGCCATCAGGTCACCCTGGTCGACGGCCGCGCACATCCCGGCGACGGCACCAGCCTGGGCAACGGCGCGCAACTGAGCTACTCCTACGTGGCGCCGCTGGCCGATCCCTCGGTCTGGTCCAAGTGGGCCTACTACATGTTCAGCAGCGACTCCCCGCTGACCTTCAAACCCACGCTCGATCCGGCCCAGTACCGCTGGCTGTTCGAGTTCCTGCGCTGCTGCAACGCCGAGCGCGTGCGTCGCACCACCATCGAACTGCTGCAACTGGCCTTCTTCAGCCGCGACCAGCTCAAGCAATGGAATGCGCAACTGGACCTGCAATTCGACTACCAGACCTCCGGCAAGCTGGTGATGTACACCGACCATGCCGGCCTGGACAGCGCCCGCAAACAGGTCCGGTTCCAGTCGGAATTCGGCTGCCACCAGGAAGTGCTGGACGCGGCGCGCTGCATCGCCATCGAGCCGGCGCTGGGCAACTCCGCGCGCGACTGGGCCGGCGGCGTCTACACCCCCAGCGAAGAAAGCGGCGACTGCCCGCAGTTTTGCCGCGCCCTGGTGGCCTCGATGCAGGCCGACGCCAACTTCCGCTTCATCGGCAACGCCAACGTCGCCAACGTGCGCACCGACGGCGGCGCCCTGCGCGCGGTGCAGGCCGGCGACGAATGGATCGAGGCCGACAGCTTCGTGCTGTGCTTCGGCCCCGAAAGCCCGGCCTTCGCGCGCCGCGTCGGCCTGTCGCTGCCGCTCTACCCGCTCAAGGGCTACAGCATCACCGTGCCGCTGCAGGATGCTGCCAGCCGCGACGCCGCGCCCCAGGTCTCGATCACCGACATCTCGCGCAAGATCGTCTACGCGCGCCTGGGCGACCGCCTGCGCGTGGCCGGCCGGGTCGAGCTGGTGGGCATGGAGCGTTCCATCCCCCAGCGCGCCATCGACGAACTCAAGCAAGGCGTGCGCGAACTGTTCCCGGCCTGCGCACTGGGCGAAGACGCCGCGCTGTCGCCATGGACCGGCTTCCGGCCCGCCACCCCCAGCGGCGTGCCGGTGGTCGGCCCCTCGCCGGTCAAGAACCTCTATCTCAACATCGGCCAGGGCGCGCTGGGCTGGACGCTGGCCTGCGGCAGCGCCGCACTGCTGGCCGACCAGATCGCCGGACGCAAGCCGGCGATCGACCCCGCGCCGTTCCGCTTCGCAGGCTGAAGAAGTTTCACGCCCGCCTGAGAAGCTTTCACCGTGGCCCGCAATGGCGCACCGCTGCTGGCGGCGCGCCATTTTCGCTGGCATCCGCGCTCGGCGCGGAACCGCCGTTGCATCCAGGGCCTGTTAACATAAGGCCATGCCATCAAGGCGGCTGACGAACAACATACCAACGGAGACTGAACATGCGGGAAAACCGGCTGCGCACCCTGTTCGCGCAAAAGACCATGGCCTTGAGCGGCTGGGTATCGATGGGCAATTCGCTGCTGGCCGAAGTGGTCGCCAACAGCGGCTACGATGCCGTGACGGTGGACCTGCAGCATGGCCTGTTCTCGGTCGAATCGGCGGTGCCGATGCTGCAGGCGATCTCCACCACCGATGCCGTGCCGCTGGTGCGCTGCTCCGAAAACGGCCTGGGCGAGATCAACAAACTGCTCGACGCCGGCGCCTACGGCGTGATCTGCCCGCTGATCAACACCGCCGAAGACGCCGAACGCTTCGTGCGCGCCTGCCACTACTCGCCGCGCGGCGGCCGCAGCTACGGCCCGGCGCGCGGCTTCATGTACGGCGGCAGCGACTACTTCACGCATGCCAACCGCACCATCCTCACGCTGGCCATGATCGAGACCAACCAGGGCTTCGCCAACGCCGAAGCGATCCTGCGCGTGCCCGACCTGGACGGCATCTTCATCGGCCCGGCCGACCTCAACATCGAGATGGGCCTGGCGCCCGACGCCTACGACGCGCCGCAACTCAACGACGCCATCGGCTCGCTGGTGGCGCTGGCCAAGCGACTGGGCAAGTATGTGGGAATCTTCGCCGGCACCATGGACATGGCCCAGCGCATGAAGGCCCTGGGCATGGATCTGGTGGTCCCGGGCACCGACATCCAGCAGCTCAAGGCGGAAGCCGCCCGCCGGATCGCGGCGCTGCGCTGAACCCGGCAAAAATTCTTCGACATCGGCATGAACAATGCCCGCAAGCAAGTCCTTGAAACGATGAAAGGCGCCATCCCCCGGATGACGATCCCCGCGCAAAGTTAATTTGAGAATCGTCCTATAGGAACCCCACCCCCGCCGCCGGATAATTTTCCGGAAACGGGGGATGGATGATGCGCATCCGTTCCCGCCAGGGGAGCCACCATGCCGACATCGCCATTTCATTCCGACCCATCCTCAATCGCCGCCTGGCGGCAACGCGCCGCATGCATCGCGCGCGCCATGAACAGGGACTTCACCTGGCTGGCGGCGGCCTGCATCATGCTCGCCGCGCTGTGCCTGCGACTGGCCGGCGCCGGCGACACGGCCCCTATCGGGAAACAGAGCATCGACGGCATGGCGCCAGCCGCACTCGTCACGCCGGCAACCGCTGCCGATGAGGCCGCGCCATCGGCTGCTGCCGCCGCCTCCTGCAGCCCGCAACGCGACGCGGCGCTGCAAAGCCATTTCATGCTGCTGCACCTGTGCAGCGTCGAACGCCCGGAGGGCGACGACGTGCAGGCAGAGTTACCCAAAAAGCGGGGGCGCACCATCAGGCAACGCATGACCTGAAGCCGGCCTGCCTCAAACACGCGCAAAAAAGCCGCTGCTTGCAGCGGCTTTTTGCACGACCGTCCCTGCCCCTCATCCCCGCATCAGACGCCCGAAGAACGGATAGTTGGGATCGTTGTAGCCATGCGTGGAAGCATGGCCCGGCGTCACCAGGCTGTCCACCAGCGCTTCTTCCTCGGCGCTGATCTTCAGCTCGACCGCATCGTAATAATCTTCCATCTGCGCCAGCGTGCGCGGTCCGGCGATGACGCTGCTGACCGCCGCATTGGCCAGCACCCAGGCGGTGGCGAACTGTCCCAGCTTGACGCCGCGCGCCGCGCAATGCTGCTGCAGCTTCTGCGCGATGAGCAGCGACTCTTCGCGGAACTCGGTCTCCAGGATGCGCTTGTCGCCGCGCCCGGCGCGCGTGCCTTCGGGCGGCTGCTGCCCCGGCGCATACTTGCCGGTCAACACGCCGCGCGCGATCGGGCTGTAAGGCACCACGCCCAGGCCGTAGTTGGCGCAGGCCGGCAGGATTTCCACTTCCGGCTGGCGGTTCAGCAGGTTGTAGTAAGGCTGGCACACCAGCGGCTGCGGCACATTATGCTTCTCGCACAGGCGCACGATCTCGGCGATGCGCCAGCCGCGGAAGTTGGACACGCCGAAACCGCGGATCTTGCCGGCGCGGATCAGGTCGCCCAGCGACTGCACCGCCTCTTCCAGGTTCTCATCCTGGTAGTCGCGGTGCATGTAGAGGATGTCGAGGTAATCGGTATCGAGCCGGCGCAGGATGTTGTCGGTCTCGCGCACGATCCAGCTGCGCGAATAATGCGACTCGTTGGGCGCGTCGCTCATCGGGTTGCCCAGCTTGCTGGCCAGCACCCAGTGCTGGCGCTGGCCCTTGAGCAGCTGGCCGACGAGCTCTTCCGAACGGCCCTTGGTGTAGACGTCGGCTGTGTCGATGAAGTTGACGCCGTGCTCGCGCGCCGAGGCGACGATGCGGCCGGATTCTTCGATGTCGGTCTGGTCGCCGAACATCATCGATCCCAGGCACAGCGCCGAGACTTTGAGGTTGCTCTTGCCGAGTCGCCGATATTGCATGCTGTCTCCAATCAGGTGGAATGAGAATAAGGAACGCCGGCACGACACAGACGCCGTGCCGGCGCATGGAGGGATTCTAGCGCCGCGCCGCCGAGCCTGCAGGCGCCGGGCCGGGGACTACGGGGAAACCGCCGCTTCCTCTTCCTGCCAGCGGCGCTTGTCGCGCAGCGGCGGCGCGCCGAACAGGCGGCTGTATTCGCGGCTGAACTGCGAGGAACTCTCGTAACCCACCGTATGCGCGGCCAGCGCCACGCTCATGTCGGCGGTCAGGATCAGCCTGCGCGCCTCCTGCAGCCGCAGGTTCTTCTGGTATTGCAGCGGGCTCATCGCCGTCACCAGCTTGAAGTGGTGGTGCAACGAAGACACGCTCATGTGCACGTCGCGCGCGATGTCTTCCACCCGCAACGGCTGCGCGTAGCCATCCCTCATCAGGCGGATGGCCTTGGCGATGCGGTTCATCTGGCTGTCCTGCAGCACGGTCTGGCGCAGCAGCGCGCCCTGGCCGTTCATCAGCAGGCGGTACAGGATCTCGCGCCGTATCATCGGCGCCAGGATGGGAATGTCGCGCGGCGTCTCATGCAGGCGCAGCAAGCGCAGCACCGCGTCCAGCAGCGCGGCGTCGAGGCGGTTGACGTACATGCCGCGCGCGGCGGTATCGGCAACCACGGCCTGGGGCAGGTCCTCATCGCCGATCAGGGCGCCGATCTCGCGCGTATCCAGCTCCAGCCGCAGGCCGAGATAAGGCGCGTCGGGACTGGCGATCATCACCTTGCCCACCACCGGCAGGTCGACCGAGGCCACCAGGTAATGCATAGGGTCGTATTCATAGACCTCGTCACCGATAAGCACACGCTTGGAGCCCTGCGCGATGACCGCGAACACCGGCTTTTGCACCGCATGCTTAGGGCCGGTCGGACAGGTGATGCGGTGCACGCCCAGGCCCTCGATGGCGGTTTCCAGGGTGCCTTCGATACCTTCGGTGTAGCGCCCGATCAGTTGCAGCAGTTCGTGCCGCATGGCATCGAAGCGCGCGCCATCGTCCGGCTGCGCCGGCGCAGCGGCATGCTCCGCCCCCGCCGCGCCGGCGGCGGGTTCGAAAACGGCGTGTTCATTCAGGTCCATGGCGGCTCCGGTATCAGATGGGAACCAGCTTAGCGCAATTCGCCGATTTGCCTGATTCTCCGCCACACAGATTGCAGGAATAGGCAAAAAATCAGCAGGATTAGGTATGCTCGCGATCTGCGGCAAGGGAAAACATGCTTGCCCAAGCCTTTATTTGATACAGGGGACATGAGCAGGCTCATTATGCGGTTTTTCCGCAAAACTGCCCAATCATCGCTGACTTTGTAGAATCGGGCAGGAAATCGGCAGCTTTCGGCACGAAAGATTTGCTGCGATCCAGCATAATCCTCCCCAAGCCAAGAACACCTTTATTCACGATGCAGACCGTGCCGGCCCGCCACCGAGGCGAGCGCCGCAGCCACGCGATAGCCCGGCCCCAAGGCCGCCAGCAGCACCCGCAAACCCGGCGCAGACCAGCGCGCCGCTTCTTCACCAACCCCGTTTTCCAGAATCCTCACCGACATCGCGCCGGCGGGGATGACGCTTTCCGATCCATGCAGACCGCCTCGCGCAGCCTGCGGGAACAGTGCCGGCGCGAGCAACCCGCAGGACAGAAAAACAAAGAAAGGCCAGCGATGAACAATCCCAGCCCCAGCGAGATCCACCGCACGCCGCTGGCGTGCGCGCGTGCGTCAGAACACGCTTTCGGCGATGTTGTGCTGCGCGACCACGTTGCGCACGGTGGTCGCCTCGTCCTTGCTGACGAAGCGGCATTCGCCCTCGACCTTTTCCATGCCCATGGTGCAGGCGCGATGCAGCGGGCAGGTGGAGAACAGCTCGGCGACCCAGTCGACGAAGGCACGCACCTTGGGCGAGAGATGGCGGTTGTGCAGGTAGACCACCGAGATCGGCAGCGGCGCGGGCTTCCATTGCGACAGCACCTCGACCAAGCGGCCTTCCTCGATGTGCGGCATCACCATGTACAGCGGCGCCTGCACCATGCCGAAGCCCTGCAGCGCGCAAGCGACATAGGCGTCGCCGTCATTGACGGACAGCTTGCCGTCCATCTTGACCTCGCGCGTGACGCCGTCGACCACGAAATCCCAGTCGATGGTGCGGCCGGTGCGGCTGGAGAAGTAGTGCACCGACTTGTGCTGCTGCAAATCCTCGAGGGTGTGCGGCACGCCGTGGCGTTCGAGGTAGTCCGGCGCGGCGCAGGTCACGGTCTGGAAGGTGCCGATACGGCGCGCCACCATCGACGAATCCTGCAGCTCGCCGATGCGGATGACGCAGTCGACCGCCTCCTGCACCATGTCCACCGGGCGGTCGCCCATGCCCATGACCAGTTCGATATCCGGGTACTTGGTATAGAAGTCGCACAGGTTGGGCAGCAGCAACAGGCGGCCGACCGAGGCCGGCACGTCGATGCGCAACCGGCCCTGCGGCCCGCGCGTGACGTTGCGGAAGGATTGTTCGGTTTCCTCGACATCGCCCAGGATGCGCACGCAGCGCTCGTAGTAAGCGGCGCCGTCGGGCGTGAGGCTGATGCGGCGCGTGGTGCGGTTCAGCAGGCGCACCTGCAGCAGGCTTTCCAAGCCCTGGATGATGGTGGTGACGGTGGTGCGCGGCAGGTTCAGGTTATCGGCTGCTCGCGTGAAACTGTTGGCATCCACCACGGCGGTAAACACCTGCATGGCCTGGAAACGGTCCATTGCTCTCTCCTTTCGGTCATGCAGCCAAATCGCCGCGGAAACCGACTCAAAAACCAGAAAATTCACCAGAAAACAGATAAGGCGGCAGTCGCCTCCCAAGGCTGGAAGCGGCTTTCACACCCGCTTGGCAAGCAGCTCGACCTGGCCGCCAGCCTCATCCTGGGCCGAATTATGACGAATATCGACCCCACGATTGTTCGAACTTGGCGAACAGTGTTGTTGGATTATATGAGTTTATTTGAGACCGTGCTGTGGCGCACAATCCGCCTCACTCTCCGACAAAGGGCTTCGGCCCAGGCGCACATCATGGACGGCTCGCATTCCCTCGATATCCGCAATTTTTTCGTTCCCGGTCCGCTCGGGCGCATTCCGGTGCGCCTGTACCAGCCGGTACAGAAAGCTGGCGCCGGCCAGCGCCCCCCATTGCCGCTGGTGATGTACTTCCACGGCGGCGGCTTCGTCAGCGGTTCGCTCGACGACGCCGATGCGCCGGCCAGCTTCATCGCCCGCTACAGCGACAGCGTGGTGCTGTCGGTGGGTTATTCGCTGGCGCCGGCCAAGCCGTTCCCGGCCGCGCCGGAAGATGCCTATGCCGCCGCGGTATGGGCGTGCAAGCATGCCGATGAACTCAATGCCGACGTCGACCGCATGGTCGTAGCCGGCGATGACGCCGGCGGCAGCCTGGCGGTCAGCCTGACGCTGATGGTGCGCGACCGCTGCGCCAAGCCGCTGGCCGCGCAGGTGCTGATCAGCCCGATGCTCGACCCCAGCATGCGCCTGGTGGGCGACGCCGCGCGGCTGCAGTCGGACCTGACCGTCGAGCGCTGCGCCGCCTCCTATCGCCAGTACCTGCCGCAGACCATGCAGCGCCTGCACCCGTATGCGGCGCCGCTGGAAGTGAGCCGGCTGGCCGGCCTGCCGGCGGCCTTTATCGCCACCGCCGAGCGCGACGTGCTGTGCCCGGAAGCCGAGAAATACGCCTCCGGCCTGATCCGCGCCGGCGTGCATACGCAGGTGTCGCGCTTTTGCGGCATCACGCATGGCGCGCTGCGCACCCATATCCCGCTGCTCAAGGAAATCGTGAATTTCCTGCGCTGCCGCTTTGCCCGCGCGCATCGCGACGATAGCAATGACACCGACTATACGCCGTTCAACCTTCAACCATCTCCCACTCTCTGAGGACAAGAACATGAACACTCCTACTACACTACGCCGCCGTTACGCCCTCACCGCCACCGTGCTGGCCGTCATCGCCCTGACGGTCGGCGGCGCCATTTCCGCCGTCGGCATCTCGGCCAACGCCAGCACCGCCCCGGCCGCGCCGCCGGCTGCCCCGGTCGATGTGGCCGAAGTGGTCAGCAAGCAGATCATCGACTGGCAGGCCTACTCCGGCCGCATCGAGGCGGTCGACCGGGTCGAGGTGCGCCCCTTGGTCGGCGGCACGCTGACCCAGGTGCACTTCAAGGATGGCGCCCTGGTCAAGAAGGGCGATGTGCTGTTTACCATCGACCCGCGCCCCTATGCCGCCGAAGTAGCCCGTACCGAAGCGCAGCTGGCCGGCGCCGAGGCGCGTGCCGGCTATACCTCGGCGGATCTGGCGCGCGGCCAGCGCCTGCTGGGCGACAACGCCATCGCCAAACGCGACTTTGAAGAAAAACAGAACGCCGCGCGCGAAGCCGCCGCCAGCGTGCAGGCCGCCAAGGCCGCCGTGCGCGCCGCCCGCCTGAACCTGGAATACACGCAGATCACCGCGCCGGTCTCCGGCCGCATCTCGCGCGCCGAGGTCACGGTCGGCAACGTGGTCAACCCCGGTTCGGCCAACGCGCCGCTGACCACGCTGGTCTCGGTGGCCAAGGTCTACGCCTCGTTCGACGTCGATGAGCAAAGCTTCCTCAAGTACGTCAACCCGGCGCGCGCCGCCGGCACCGCGGTGCCGGTCTACCTCGGCCTGGCCAATGAGGACGGCTACTCGCGCCAGGGCAAGGTCGGCTCGGTGGACAACCGCCTCGATCCCGCCTCCGGCACCATCCGCGTGCGCGCCGTGTTCGATAACGGCGACGGCCAACTGATCCCCGGCCTGTACGCCCGCGTGCGCCTGGGCGGCGGCGCCCCGCACGAGGCCGTGCTGATCGATGAAAAGGCGCTCGGCACCGACCAGGACAAGCGTTTCGTCATGGTGGCCGACAAGGACAACCACGCCATCTACCGCCAGGTGCGCGTCGGCGCCAGCCTGGATGGCCTGGTGGTGGTGGAGAACGGCCTCAAGAGCGGCGAGCGCATCGTGGTCAACGGCCTGCAGCGCATCCGCCCGGGCGACGCCATCGCGCCGACCGTGGTGCCGATGCAGCCGCAAGCCAAGACCGTCGACGCGCAGGCCCAGCCGGCCGGCGGCAAGGCCTGAGGCCGACCCGGACCAACCGTGCCATCGCTTTCAAGAAAAACAACAGCTTTGACATCCAGAAAAGCTGAAGGAACCTGAACATGAATATCTCAAAATTCTTTATCGACCGCCCGATCTTCGCGGGCGTGCTGTCGGTACTGCTATTGCTGGGCGGCGTGCTGGCCATGTTCCAGCTGCCCATTTCGGAATATCCCGAAGTGGTGCCGCCCTCGGTGGTGGTGCGCGCGCAGTACCCCGGCGCCAACCCCAAGGTGATCGCCGAAACCGTGGCCTCGCCGCTGGAAGAGCAGATCAACGGCGTGGAAAACATGCTGTACATGCAGTCGCAGGCCAACAGCGACGGCAACCTGACCATCACCGTCAACTTCCGCCTGGGCGTCGATCCAGACAAGGCCCAGCAGCTGGTGCAGAACCGCGTCGCGCAAGCGCTGCCGCGCCTGCCGGAAGACGTGCAGCGGCTGGGCGTGACAACCATCAAGTCCTCGCCCACGCTGACCATGGTGGTACACCTGATCTCGCCCGACAACCGTTACGACACCACCTACCTGCGCAACTACGCGGTCCTGAACGTCAAGGATCGCCTGGCGCGCATCCAGGGCGTGGGTGAAGTGGGCCTGTTCGGTTCCGGCAACTACGCCATGCGCGTGTGGCTGGACCCGAACAAGGTGGCCCAGCGCGGCCTGACCGCCTCCGACGTGATCCGCTCCATCCGCGAGCAGAACGTGCAGGTGGCCGCCGGCGTGATCGGCGCCTCGCCCAGTTCGCCCGACGTGCCGGTGCAGCTGTCCGTGAACGCGCAAGGCCGCCTCAAGACCGAAGCCGAGTTCCGCGACATCATCCTCAAGGGCTCGCCCGACGGCGCCGTGACCAAGCTGGGCGACGTCGCCCGGGTGGAACTGGCCGCCTCCGAATACGGCCTGCGCTCGCTGCTGGACAACAAGCCGGCGGTGGCCATCCCGATCTTCCAGGCGCCCGGCGCCAATGCGCTGGACGTGTCCACCCAGGTGCGCGCGGCGATGAAGGAACTCTCGGCCGACTTCCCCAGCTCGGTCCAGTACCGCATCGTGTATGACCCGACCCAGTTCGTGCGCGCTTCCATCGAAGCGGTGGTGCATACGCTGTTGGAAGCGATCCTGCTGGTGGTGATCGTGGTGATCATCTTCCTGCAGACCTGGCGCGCCTCGATCATTCCGCTGCTGGCGGTGCCGGTCTCCATCATCGGCACCTTCTCGCTGATGCTGGGCTTCGGCTACACCATCAACGCGCTGTCGCTGTTCGGCATGGTGCTGGCCATCGGCATCGTGGTCGATGACGCCATCGTGGTGGTGGAAAACGTCGAGCGCAACATCTCCGCCGGCCTTTCGCCGCGCGAAGCGACCTACCGCGCCATGCAGGAAGTCTCGGGCCCGATCATCGCCATCGCCCTGACGCTGGTGGCGGTGTTCGTGCCGCTGGCCTTCATGACCGGCCTGACCGGCCAGTTCTACAAGCAGTTCGCCATGACCATCGCCATCTCGACGGTGATCTCGGCCTTCAACTCGCTGACCCTGTCGCCGGCGCTGGCCGCCATGCTGTTGAAGGGCCACGGCGAGAAGCCGGACTGGCTGACCCGCGTGATGGACCGTTTCCTGGGCGGCTTCTTCGTCCGCTTCAACCGCTTCTTCAACCGCGCCTCGGACAACTACGGCCGCGGCGTGACCGGCGTGATCAAGCGCAAGGGCACGACCATGGGCGTGTACGCGATACTGCTGGCGGCCACCGTGGGCATCGCCTACATCGTGCCGGGCGGTTTCGTGCCGGGCCAGGACAAGCAATACCTGGTGGCCTTCGCGCAATTGCCCAACGGCGCCTCGATCGACCGCAGCGAAGACGTGATGCGCAAGATGAGCGACATCATGTTGAAGGAACCCGGCGTGGACAGCGCCATCGCCTTCCCCGGCCTGTCGATCAACGGCTTCACCAACAGCTCTTCGGCCGGCATCGTGTTCGTGGGCCTGAAGCCCTTCGAGGAACGCAAGTCCAAGGAACTGTCGGGCAACGCCATCGCCGCCTCGCTCAACAAGAAGTTCGGCGGCATCAAGGAAGCCTTCACCGCCGTATTCCCGCCGCCGCCGGTGATGGGCCTGGGCACGCTGGGCGGTTTCAAGATGCAGATCGAAGACCGCGATGCGCTGGGCTATGCCGAACTGGACAAAGCCGCGCAGGAGTTCATGAAGGCCGCCGCCAAGGAACCGGCGCTGGGCCCGATGTTCTCCAGCTACCAGATCAACGTGCCGCAACTGGACGTCGACCTCGACCGCATCAAGGCCAAGCAACTGGGCATCCCGGTGACCGACGTGTTCAACACCATGCAGATCTACCTCGGCTCGCTGTATGTGAACGACTTCAACCGCTTCGGCCGCGTCTACCAGGTGCGCGCCCAGGCTGACGCTCCGTTCCGCGCCAAGGCCGACGACATCCTGCAGCTGAAGACCCGCAACGAAGCCGGCGAAATGGTGCCGCTGTCGTCGGTGGTCAAGGTCAAGCAGACCTTCGGCCCGGAAATGGTGGTGCGCTACAACGGCTATACCGCCGCCGACATCAACGGCGGCCCGGCGCCGGGCTATTCGAGCGACCAGGCCCAGGCCGCAGCCGAACGCGTGGCGGCGGCGACCCTGCCGCGCGGCATCAAGTTCGAATGGACCGACCTGACTTACCAGAAGATCCTGGCGGGCAATGCCGGCGTGTGGGTGTTCCCGATCAGCGTGCTGCTGGTGTTCCTGGTGCTGGCCGCGCTGTATGAGAGCCTGACCCTGCCGCTGGCGGTGATCCTGATCGTGCCCATGAGCATCCTGGCGGCCCTGACCGGCGTCTGGCTGACCCGCGGCGACAACAACATCTTCACCCAGATCGGCCTGATGGTGCTGGTGGGACTGTCGGCCAAGAACGCGATCCTGATCGTCGAGTTCGCCCGCGAACTGGAAATGCAGGGCCGCACCGCGGTGCAAGCCGCGATCGAAGCCAGCCGCCTGCGCCTGCGTCCGATCCTGATGACCTCGATCGCTTTCATCATGGGCGTGGTGCCGCTGGTGACCTCCACCGGCGCCGGTTCGGAAATGCGCTATGCGATGGGCATCGCGGTGTTCTTCGGGATGCTGGGCGTGACCTTGTTCGGTCTGTTCCTGACCCCGGTGTTCTACGTGCTGCTGCGCACCCTGAACCGCCGCAAGCTGCACTCGGCCTCGCACCATGAGGCGCCGATGACCGCCGGCTCGCACGTGCCGCAGGCCGCGCATGCCGCCCCCGGTTCGCAGGAAGACCGCTGATTTCTCTGGAGTAGAAAAATGAATGCAATCAACATGAACTCCCCCGCCCCGGGCCTCGGCCTGGCTGGCCGCCTGCTGCGCCCGGCGCGGATCGGCTCCGCGCTGCTGGCCGCACTGCTGGTGCTGGCCGGCTGCTCGGTGGCACCGACCTACGAGCGTCCCTCGGTCGATACCCCGGCCGCCTTCAAGGAAGCCGCCGGCGAAAACGGCAGCCAATGGAAGGCGGCCCAGCCGGCCGAAGACATCGCCCGCGGAGAATGGTGGAAAATCTTCAACGACGACAGCCTGAACACGCTGGAAGAGCGCGCCCAGCAAGCCAACCAGGACCTCAAGGCGGCCGCGGCCCGTTTGGGCCAGGCGCGCGCCCTGACCCGCGATGCGCGCTCGGGCTACTTCCCGCAGGTGGACGCCGGCATCGGCGCCACCCGCCAGCGGCCCTCCCCGGCTTCGCAAGGCTTGCCGGCCGACGCCAACACGCAGCCGTTCACGCTGTACCGCGCGCAGGTCGGCGTGTCGTATGAAGTCGACCTGTTCGGCCGCGTCTCGTCCAACGTCGATGCCGCCACCGCCGACGCCCAGCGCAGCGAAGCGCTGTTCCATTCGGTGCTGCTGGCGCTGCAGGCCGACGTCGCCCAGCAATACTTCCAGGTGCGCGAGCTGGATGCGGCGCTGGAGCTGTACCGCGGCACCGTGGAGCTGCGCGGCCAGTCGCTCAAACTGGTGCAGCGCCGCTTCGACGAGGGCGACATCAGCGAGGTCGACGTCGCGCGCGCCAAATCGGAACTGGCCTCGGCGCAATCGGAAGCGCTCGGCATCATGCGCCAGCGCGCCAGCGCCGAGCACGCGCTGGCGATCCTGTTGGGCAGCACGCCGGCCGAGTTCTCGCTGCCGGCCCGTCCGCTCACGCGCATCTCGATCGGCATCCCGGCCGGCCTGCCCTCGGCGCTGCTTGAACGCCGCCCGGACATCGCCGCCGCCGAACGCGCGATGGCCGCCGCCAACGCCCGCGTCGGCGTGGCCAAATCGGCCTTCTTCCCCAGCCTGAACCTGACCGGCGGCCTCGGCTACGAGTCGGCCCAACTGGGCGACCTGTTCAACTGGTCCAGCCGCACCTTCCTGCTGGGCCCGCTGGTGGGTACCGCGTTGAGCATGCCGCTGTTCGACGGCGGCCGCCGCCAGGCCGGGGTCGACCGCGCCCGCGCCAGTTACGAGGAACAGGTCGCCAGCTATCGCGGCACGGTCTTGAACGCCTTCCGCGAAGTGGAAGACAACCTGGCCAACCTGCGCATCCTGGGCGACCAGAACCGCGCGCAGGACGAAGCCGTGGCCGCCTCGGCGCGCGCCGCCAAGCTGTCGCACACGCAATACCGGGAAGGCGCGGTCAGCTATTTCGACGTGATCGACGCCGACCGCACCGTGCTGCAGCAGCAACGCGTCTCGGTGCAACTGGATGGCGAACGCGCGCGTTCGACCGTCAACCTGATCCGCGCCCTGGGCGGCGGCTGGGGCGAGTTGCCCGCGGCCACCCAATTGTCATCCGCAAAATGAACGCTGCCGTCCCCGTAAGAACGGAGACGGCAGCACAGAAAGGAAAAACGCCATGCCCATCACCCTGCACCAAGCCAGCATCCCGTTCCTCATCCGCGGCCTGCAAACCCTGTCCACCCTGCTCGACAAGGCCGAGCAGCACGCCGACGAACACAAGCTGGAACCGGCCGAACTGACCGGTGCCCGTCTGTTCGACGACATGTATCCGCTGTCGGCCCAGATCCAGCGCGCCAGCGATACCGCCAAGGCCACCGCCAGCCGCCTGTCCGGCCTGGCCGCGCCCAACTTCCCGGACGACGAAATCACCTTCGACGAACTGCAGGCGCGCATCAACAAGACCATCGTGTTCCTCGAAGGCATCCCGGCCGACGCCATCGACGGCCAGGAAGAACGCAAGGTCAAGATGATGCTGCGCGGCGAAGAACACGCCATGAGCGGCCAGGCTTACCTGACCCAGTTCGGCCTGCCCAACTTCATGTTCCACGTCGTCACCGCCTACGGCATCCTGCGCCACCGGGGCGTCAAGCTGGGCAAGATGGATTATCTCGGCCTGTAGGCCGCACAAAGGAAACGGCCCGCATCCTGCGATGCGGGCCGTGACGGATTCAGCAATTTCCCGTGGTACTTGCCCGCCGTTGGCGGGCTTTTTTTAAGGCGAACGGATGGCGGACGTCATCCGCGCAAGCGGAATGTCCCGATGTTCCTACCTGCCACACCACGCCATGACCGCGCCCGGCCATCGCGCTCAAAGGTAGCGCACCTCCATCGTGACCGAACCGTCAAAGTTGATTTCTTCGCCGGTCGGCAAATTCTGGCCCTGTTCCAACACCGGTGTCACCGTCAGCTCGCCCGTGATGGTTTTCAGGGGGGCTACCGTAGAGCCACCCCAGCCATACCACTCGCCGGCGGCGAGCAGGTTGGTAGAGTTATAACCCCAGTGGGCATCGGCCGCGCTCGACGTCGATATCAACCCATAAGTATTGCCGCGATCATGCCTGACATTGGCAAGACCCAATTGGAAAGCGCCGATATTCTTGTTGCCAACCGTGCCCAGCCCATACATCGCCTGATCCCCGTACCAGCCGGAATACGCGGCATTGGTGTACCGGAACAGGCCCGGCACCTTACTGCCTGCGCGATTGTCCGTGAAGGACAGCGCGATTCTTATCGGTTGATCGCATGTAATCGAGAAACTTGCACTCTGGGTCGGCAATGTCGTATTGGAGGTTTTGTTGATGCTGGCACTGGCAATCAGCCCATAGACCACATAACCCCTATTGCCAATCTCGAGCGAACAAGCGGCCGGAGTCACCTTACCGCTGACCTTTACTTCGGTACTGGGCGCCGCCGATACAGCGGCGGAACACAGCAGCATGCCGATGCACATAAAGGCGATTGATTTTTTCATGGTTGCCCCTCCCATGGGCAAAGTCCCGCGATATGCGGACTTCGTTTACTTGATGCAGTGACCTCAGTTTGCCAATTCGTTTCTCGTATTCATATGAGAATAATCTCAAATAACATTTGTCTTTTGTTTCAAAAAGACAATAAAACCCCGGCTTGTATCATCCCGATACAAGCCGGCCATCACTGAGCTCGGTATTGATTGAATAAATGGCGTGATTAATAAAAAGGGGAAATTGACCTCGGCACCGGCATTCACCCTGCCGGCTGTTGCACCCAATGCTACTGATAAGACATGGTCATGGTGACCACGCTATTAGCCGTACCCGGCTCTACCTTCTCCGCAGTCTGCACGTAACGCGCCCTGAAAGTCTCGATATGGGTAGGAGTAGCCGCAGTCGCATCGAACAGTTTGAACTGGTTCGGGTTGCCTGCGACTGCGGAATCCGGGCCGAAACTGACCAGCGTATCGGTCGAACCGCGCAATATTTGGACGCCGATGCCCGAGGCGGTCGACGTGCTCGTCAGCGGCAAGGTGCTGCTGCGATTGGCGACATTGCTCGGATCGCTCATGGTCATGTGAACGGCGGTTTGTACGCCGGTGCAGTCAATGCTGATCCTGAAGGAGGTGGTCGGCGTGGTGCTGCCTACGCCAGTGAATGCCGTTCTGCGGTGATTGCCCAGCGACACCGTTGCCGGGGATGTCATCTCGCAGGTCTGCGGCACGATTGTCACGCTGTTGGTAGTTGTCATCGTGGCCGCAACCAGGCGGCCGCCGGCAGCATTGTTAAAATCGACAGCATTGATACGCCGCTTGAGTCCCGCCGGAAATACCGTCCCGGAATGGACGACATCCGAAGTTTTCACCAGTACGATTTCCGCAGCGTATCTTCTGACAAGCGCAGCTGATGACCCCCAAGCCCCCCCATTCGTTGGCCACGCCGAAACGCTGGTCAACTGCATAGGATTGCCGTCGGATTGAAGGACACGATAAGCGACTCCGGCATCGGTCATGGAACCGTCTCCCCTTCTCAGATAGCCGTTGATTCCATCATTACGAGTATCCGTGGCCGCATTAACAGTCTCTCGTACGCGATCTCCCGGTTGACATTGCAAAGCCTGGCCAGTTTTAGTGATACTGCGAATCGGCGCACGCGCAATAACGCTTCCGACCGGTAAATTGCGCGGAATCGAAACACGGCCATTCGGAAATGTATAAATCACTTCCTGGCCTTGGATTTCTTGATCGGCAGGCACTCGCACGAGAGTGCAAGCACCGTAAGCGGAACCGGCGGTCAACAGAAGCAGCATGGCGGCCGGTAAGCGATTAGGTTTGGACAACACGACTCGCTCCTTGGGAAAGCCTAGATTGTCCAAATATCCTGCGCATCCCACCATGAGAATAATCTCAAACCCAATGCGCTCTACCGGCACCCGTAAAAAGAAAACGACCCGCCTCTTCCGAAGCAAGCCGTTCGCCAAAGGGCCAGGAGGCCCGACCGCGCGCTGATCCGCTATTGCATCTGGACCCTCACCACCACACGCCCGCGTACCGGCCCTGGCGCGATGGTCGCGCCGGTCTGGTAGTACTGCACGGTGAAGGGGTACTGGGCGGTGCCATTGACCATTCGGGTACCTCGCTCAAGCTGGCCGAATTCGATCGGCCTTTGCGTCGTTTTGTTGATGATCTGGAAGGCGACGTTGTTGGCGTTGCCGTTCCCGATATCCGTGGCGATCACCCCCGGCGCACCGGAAGGATGCCTATATGCCGGACTGAAGGCAACGCCAATGTCGGATACTTGTCGCTCCCCGGAGCAATTGAGGGTGATATTGAAGTCCTTGGGTTTGGCGGTCGAACCTATTCCCGTCAGCTCCTTGCTCGCCACTGTGGGCAGGGTGACCACGTCGGGCGCCGTCATCTCACAGGTCGTTCGGACCGCATAAAGACCGTTTGTCCTGAAGTACCAACCGGTCGCTCCCCTGCTCGATATGGGGGGCCACGCCGATATGGCCGTAGGGCCGCGACCATAGTAGAACACGGTGCCGCTGTTGAGGCCCCTGGAATCCCTCAACGCGTGGACCCGCACCCGCGCCTTGACATTGATCGGCTCTGACAAGTCGCCATCCGGCAGCCTGTACCGCTGCCAACCGGGCTCATAATTGGGTAGGTCCAGGTCGACAGTGATCCCCATGGAGGCATTCTCCGTCATGCATATCTTGCTCGTGCAATCGTTGAATAAAAACAGATAGTTAGGCGTGGGACCGGAGCATTGCAGATGGAGCGGGGCTTGCCCGAAGACAATCTGGAACGGCACGATCCGGTCGTAAAGGACATCACCCGCCTTGGCATTGGACGGTATCGATATGGCCTCTCTTGGAATGTCCACCATCACACTAGCAGTCTCTGCCTGCCGACACTCCGCCCGCGCGGTGAAAGAACACATACACAGCGCCGCCGCGACCAGCAACAGGCGCCCCAAAGATGACATGAACATGGCGAAGTCCCGATCCCGGCGAAAATAAACGACAGGATCGCAGTCTAGGCCAGACGCCCGCGCGGCACGATAGGAATAGTCTCAAATGCGCGGCGGGCACTGACAAAGTTCACACCGGCGAACGACGCAAGGAAGAACGGCCGGCCTTGCCGACGAATCTCCTTATGCTGCGCCGGCCCGCTGCAACAGCGCCTGGCAACGCCTGGACAAGGATTCCAGCCGCAAGCCCTTGCCGGCCCTGGCATAGCGTTCGCTCAGCGTTTGCATCGCCGCGATCGCCGAATGGTCCGCCAGCCGCAGATGGCGGCAATCCAGCACGACCTGCTGCGGATCGCGCTGCGGGTCGAACAGTTCGAGGAAGTGGGCAGTCGAAGCGAAGAACAGCGTGCCGTGCGGCAGGTAGGTGCGCGAGCCATCGGCATTGTCGGTCACGTCGGCGCGGATCTCGCGCGCATGTTCCCAGGCGAAGTTGAGCGCGGCGATCACGATGCCGCACAGCACCGCCACGGCCAGGTCGGTGAAGACGGTGATGACGGTCACGGCGACGATCACGATGGCGTCGTTCCTGGGCACCTTGCCCAGCACCCGCAGCGAGCCCCAGGCGAAGGTTTCCTGCGCCACCACGAACATCACGCCGGCCAGCGCGGCCAGCGGGATGCGTTCGATGGCCGGCGCCAGGAACAGGATGAACATCAGGATCATCACCCCGGCCACCACGCCGGACAGGCGCGAACGGCCGCCCGAGCCGAGGTTGATCATGGTCTGGCCGATCATGGCGCAACCGCCCATGCCGCCGAACAGGCCCGACGCCACATTGGCCGCGCCCAGCGCCAGGCATTCTCGATTAGGCTGGCCGCGGCTGGCGGTGATCTCGTCGGTGAGGTTGAAAGTAAGCAGGGTTTCCAGCAGGCCGACAATGGCCATCAGCACCGCGTACGGGGCGATGATGCGCAAGGTCTCCAGGTTCATCGGCACCTCGGGGAAATGCCACAGCGGCAGGCCGCCGGCGATCCTGGCCATGTCGCCCAGCGTCGGCGTATGCAGTCCCGTCAGTTGCACCAGCAAGCCGACGCCGAGGATCGCCGCCAGCGCCGGCGGCACCGCGCGGGTCACGCGCGGCAACAGCCAGGTGATCAGCATGGTGAGCAGGGTCAGGCCCAGCATGATGGCCAGTGGCGTGCCTTGCAGCCATACCGGGCCGGTCGGGGTGGCATGGCGGAAGTGTTCGAGTTGCGCCAGTGCGATCACAATGGCCAGGCCGTTGACGAAACCCAGCATCACCGGATGCGGCACCATGCGCACCAGCTTGCCCAGGCGCAGCGCGCCGAACAGCGCCATCACCAGGCCCGACAGCAGCACCGTGGCCAGGAAGTATTGCGCCCCATGCTGCGCCACCAGCGCCACGATCACCACCGCCATCGAACCGGCGGCGCCGGAAATCATCCCCGGCCGGCCGCCGAACAGCGCGGTGATGGTGCAGATGAAAAAGGCGCCATACAGCCCCATCAGCGGGTTCAACTGCGCCACCAGGGCGAACGCGATGCACTCCGGCACCAGGGCGAAGGCGGTGGTCAGGCCGGCCAGCGTGTTCTGGCGGAAGTCGCGCAGGCGTGAGGGAGTGGGCGAGGATGAGACGGCGGCATCGGTCATGGCGGCGGCGAAGGCCTGCCGCGGATGGCGGGCCGGATGTAGGTCTGGTCAGTGTAGAACATAGCCGACGGTCGCCGGCATGCGATGAAGGCGTCATTTTACTGCAACGCAATAAGAGAACCAGCGGCTTTTATTGTGCATCAACGGCTATCGAGCGCATGCGCCATAAATATGCACATCCAAAGAGAGTCTCTAGCGTGTAGTTTATTTATTTGGGTAGCTTGGTCTTGCTGCGTGCAGATGTACTGGCTCTATGCTTATCTTTCTCCGGTCTAAGCGGAGCGCCGGGTGCGGCCCGGCAGCCGCTCACTTTCTTTGCTTCGCCAAAGAAAGTAAGCAAAGAAAGGCAACCGCAACTACCCAGCCCCTTCGGGGTCCCCGACGGAGTGGGCAAAAAAATGGGCAAGGCAGAGTCGCTTCGCTCCGACTGCCTTGCTGATCCATTTTTTTGCCCACTCCGCCGGCTGGTTAGATGCGGACTCGGTAACCGGCTCGCCTTCGGCATCGCCAAGCTTGCGGCCAGCTTGGTTCAAGGAATGGCGCCAACGCGCAACGCCCCTCCCAAGCCCGATGCCGTAGGCGAGGCGTTCAGGTTTTCTCCCCTTGTGGGCCAGCCGTTGGAGTGCCATTAAAAATGGATCAGCGAGGCAGTCGGAGCGTAGCGACTCTGCCTCGCCCATTTTTCATGGCGCTCCAACGGGTACCCCGAAGGGGCTGGCACTTAGGGGCCGCCTTTCTTTGCTTACTTTCTTTGGCGGGCCAAAGAAAGTGAGCGGCTGCCGGGCCGCACCCGGCGCTCCGCTTCGACCGGAGAAAGAAAAGACTAAAGCCAGTACATCGACCAGCAGCAAGAGCAGACTACCCAAAAAACATCAAGCCAGTACACCAACACACAGCGGCATCGCAAAGCAAAAAGTAACGCCACTCAACGCAACATAGCCGACATCGCCGACAGACTATTCAATACCCGCACCGCATATTCAGCCGTAGGCGCATCAAACTCCACCGTAACGTTATCCACCCGTTCGAGGATGGGCAACTGGCTGAACAGATCGGCCAGCGCCACGCTCTGCGCCTGCAACCGGCAACGCAGCGGCCCGGGCAAGATCAGCGACGGCATGGCCGATGGCTGCGCCAGCCATTGCGCCACCGCCTCCTTGGCACGCGTTTCCAGCAGTGCGCAGGATTGCGCGGGCGACAGCGTATCGCCGCTGTTGGCGCCGTAAGCTTTTTTGGTTTCGGCAAATACCGCATGCGGAAACAGCGGCCGGTTCTCTTCCACAAAAGCATCGTCGCCGCTGCCGAAGATCACCGGCACGCCATGCTCGCCGGCCAGGGCGCCGTACAAGCCGGCCTCGCCCATTTCCTGCCCGCCCAGCCAGACGCGCGCGAAAGCGAAGCTGTTGGTGGTGTGCGCCAGGATGCCGCGCCCCTGGGCGCGCGAATGGTAGCCCACCAGCATCGCCGCATCGACCTCCTGGTCGACGCCGCCCATCATGCCCAGCACGCGCGGCTTGCCCAGCACCATGCGCGCTTGCGGCAACAGCAGCTCGGGCAACAGGTTACGAAAGCCCCCGTGCGAATCGTTGACCTTGACGGCCGTGGCGCCGGCAGCCAGCGCGCCGCGGATGACGGCGTTAGCCTCTTCGGTCATCCAGCGCCGCGCGCGTTCGTATTCGCCATTGCCGGGACGGGTCTGCTCGGGATGGAAGACGCCGGCAACGCCTTCGATATCGACCGAAACCAGGATGTTGGCGCGCTTGACGGTATGCATGATGTAGTCCGAAAAATCAATCAGGATGGCAGGCGCGCCAGCCGCTCGCGCAGGCATTCGCGCACGCGGCCGTCGCGGCCGCGCACGGTCTGCGCGGCGAACAGCGCATTGACAATGGCCTGCTCGACGCTGTCGGCGGCGGCATGGAACAGCGGATCCAGCAGATGGTCTGGCAGCAGCGCCATGTTCAGGCACTCGTTGCCGGCCTCGATCTGCTGGGCGGTGGAAAAGGCCAGCGCGATATCGCCGCTGCCATGGCCGTAGACCGAACCGGTACGCGCCAGGCCGGCGCCGGCACGGGTGGACAGGCGCTTCAACTGGCGCCCGTCGAGCGGCGCGTCGGTGGCAAGGAGCATGATGATGGACCCCTTCTCGGGCGCCTGCTCCGCAGGTTCGGCCACGGCCATGGCCAAGGCGCGGCCCAGCGGCTGCCCGTCCAGGATCAGATCCTGCAACCTGCCGAAATTCGATAGCACCAGCGCGCCCACGGTGAATGCATTGTCGCCGGCGCCGACGGCGACAATGCGCGAAGCGCTGCCGATGCCGCCCTTCATGCCGAAGCTGGACATGCCGCGTCCCGCCCCCACCGCACCTTGCTGCACGTCAGCGGACAACGCCGCCAGCGCCTGCCGGAAATGCGCCTCCTGCACGGCGAAGGCATGCAAGTCGTTGAGGTAGCCGTCATTGCATTCCATCACCAGCGGGTTGACCGTGGGCTGGCTGCGGCCGATCTCCGGATTGGCCTGCAGGGCATGGCGGATCTGCGCGGTGACGATGGTCCCCACGGCAAAGGTATTGGTCAGCGCGATCGGCGTTTCCAGCGTGCCAAGCTCTTCCAGCTGCACCAGCCCGGCGCTCTTGCCGAAGCCGTTGATGACAACCGCCGCCGCCGGCAGCTTGTGCGCAAACAGGTTGCCGCCATGCGGCGACACCACCGTCACGCCGGTCTGCACCGGCCCGTCGTCCAGCGTGCAATGGCCGACCGTCACGCCTTCGACATCGGCGATGCTGTTGCGCGGGCCGGCGGCGAGCCGGCCGATATGCGGCGCATCCATCAGCGCTGGTCGATCTTGGGATCGAGCGCGTCGCGCAGGCCGTCGCCCAGCAGGTTGAAGGCCAGCACCGTCAGGAAGATGGCGATGCTGGGGAAGAGTGCGATATGCGGCGACGTGATCATGTCGGCGCGCGACTCATTGAGCATCAGGCCCCACTCCGGCGTGGGCGACTGCGCCCCCAGGCCGAGGAAAGACAGGCCGGCGGCGGTGATGATGGAAGTGCCGATGCGCATCGTGAAATACACCACGATGGACGACACCGTGCCGGGGAAGATATGGCGCCACATGATCGTCATGTCGGAGGCGCCGATGCTGCGCGCGGCTTCGATATAGGTCAGGTTCTTCAACTGCAGCGTATTGCCGCGCACCAGCCGCGCGAAGGCCGGGATGCTGAACACCGAGACCGAGATGATAACGTTGAGCATGCCGCCGCCGAGGATGGCGACGATGCCGATGGCCAGCAGGATGCCGGGAAAGGCGAACAGCACGTCGCAGATGCGCATGGTGATGCGGTCCCACCAGCCCTCGTAGTAACCGGCCAGCAAGCCGAACACCGTGCCGATCACCGCGCCGATGGCCACCGACAGGAAACCCGAGGCCAGCGAGATGCGGGTGCCGGCGATGATGCGGCTGAAGATGTCGCGCCCCAGCGCGTCGACGCCGAACCAGTGCGTCCAGGTCGGCGGCGAATTGAGCGCATCGTAGTCGAAGAAGTTTTCCGGATCGAAAGGCACGATCAGCGGCGCGAAGATCGCCAGCAGCACCAGGAACAACACGAAGCCGCCGGCATACATCGCCAGGTGCTGCTTCCTGAACTTGCGCCAGAACTCGCGCCACGGCGTGCGGATCTTCTGGCCGGAGACGGCAGCCACCGCCGACGGGTCGGGCGGCGGCAGCGGCGCGCCGGTCTCGGAAATGGGAGCATTGGACAGAGACACGGCTTACCTCACTTGAAACGGATGCTGGGGTTGATCACGGCATACAGCACGTCCACCACCAGGTTGATGAAAATGAATTCGAGCGAGAACAGCAGGATCGAGGCCTGGATCACCGGATAGTCGCGCATCTCGACGGCGTCCACCAGCAGGCGCCCCATGCCCGGCCAGTTGAACACCACCTCGACCAGGATCGCGCCGCCCAGCAGGAAGCCGAACTGCAAGCCCATCATGGTGACCACCGGGATCAGGGCATTGCGCAGGCAGTGCTTGATGACCACCACCTTCTCCGACAAACCCTTGGCGCGCGCGGTGCGCACGAAATCCTCCTGCAGGATCTCGATGAAGGAAGAACGCGTGAAGCGCGCCATCACCGCCGCCACCGCCGCGCCCAGCGTGATCGAAGGCAGGATGTAGTGGCGCCAGGTGTCGTCGCCCACCGTCGGCAGCCAGCCCAGTTGCACCGAAAAGACCTGCATCAGCAGGATCCCCAGCGAAAAGGCCGGGAAGGAAATGCCGGATACGGCCAGCGTCATGCCCAAGCGGTCGGGCCATTGGTTGCGCCACACCGCCGATGAGATGCCGATGACCAGGCCGAACAGCACCGCCCAGACCATGGCCACCACCGTCAGCCACAAGGTCGGCCAGAAGCGCGCGCCGATCTCTTCGGAAACCGGGCGCTTGGTGCGGATCGATTTGCCAAAGTCACCCTGGGCGGCATTGACGAAGAAACTGATGAATTGCTCAGGCAGAGGCTTGTCCAGGCCGAGGTCGGCGCGCACCAGCGCCACCGTCTTCTCGTCGGCCTCGGGGCCGGCCGCCAGCCGCGCCGGGTCGCCCGGCAGCAGGTGAATGAACAGGAATACCAATACCGCCACCAGCAGCAGCGTGGGGATGAGGCCTAACAGGCGCTTGATGACATAGGAAAACATGAAGCTCTCGCTGGTGGATCGAAACCTTGGATACTGCTTGTTACAGGAGGGAGAGGCATTCGCCCCTCACTTGCCTGAAGTCCCGGCACTGGATGGCAGCCATCCAGCACCGGTTACCGCATTGGCTTACGCGGCATTACTTGGTGAATTCGATGTTCTCGAACTCATAAGCCTGGTCGGGCATCACATAAATGCCCTTCAGGTTCTTGGCGCGTGCGTACAACAGCTTTTCGGTGACCAGGAAGGCCCACGGGGCATCCTTCCAGATTTCCTGCTGGGCATCCTTGTACAGCGCTTCCTTTTCCTTGCGGTCGGTCAGGGTCAACGCCTTGGCGATATCGCTGTCGACCTTGTCGCTCTTGTAATAGGCGGTGTTGAACAGGCGCGGCGGGAATGATTCGGAAGCCAGCAACGGACGCAGGCCCCAGTCGGCTTCACCGGTCGAGGAGGACCAGCCGACGTAGAACAGGCGGATCGGCGCAGTGGCAGGATCCTGCCAGCTTTCCACGCGCTCCACGCGCTGGCCCGCTTCCAGGGCCTGGATCTTGGTCTTGATGCCGACCTGGGCCAGTTGCTGCTGCAGGAACTGGATCACCTTCACCGCAGTCGTGTGGGTGTAGGCCGACCACAATTCTGTCTCGAATCCGTTCGGATAGCCGGCTTCGGCCAGCAGCGCCTTGGCCTTCTTCACGTCATACGGCCAGGGGCCGGTCTTGTAGGCATAATCCACGCCCTGCGGCAGCACGCCCTCCATCGGCACGGCGTAACCATTGAACGCCACCTTGGCCAGCGCCTGCTTGTTGATGGCGTAGTTGATCGCCTCGCGCACCTTCGGGTTATCGAATGGCTTCTGCTTGACGTTCATCGACATATAGCGCTGGATGATCGACGGGCCTGCGACCACGTCCAGGTTGCCCTTGCTCTTGAGCAGGTCGGCCTGTTCATACGGCAGCGGATAGGTGAACTGGGCTTCGCCGGTCTGCATCATGGCCGCGCGCGAATTGTTGTCGACCACCGGTTTCCACAGGATTTCGTCAACCTTGGGGTAGCCCTGCTTCCAGTAGCCGTCGAACTTGGCCACCTTCAGGTAGTCGGTCTGCTTCCACTCGACGAACTTGAACGGGCCGGTGCCGACCGGATGGAAGGCGATGTCCTTGTTGCCGTACTGCTTCAGCGCGGCCGGCGAGATCATCACCGCCGAGGGATGGGCCAGTACGTTGATGAAGGCCGAGAACGGCTCCTTCAATGTGACCTTGACCGTGTAGTCGTTCAGGATCTCGGTCTTGGCGATGCGGTTGAACAGGTTATAGCGCTTGAGCTTGTTCTCGGGATTGGTGACGCGGTCGAACACGGCCTTCACCGCATCGGCCTTGAAGATGGTGCCGTCATGGAACTTCACCCCTTGCTTCAGGCGGAAGGTGTACTCCAGTCCGTCCTTGCTGACCAGGTAGCCTTCGGCCAGCACCGGGATCAGCTTCATGTCCTTGTCGAAGCCGAACAGGCCCTGGTAGAAGGACTTGGTCACCGACAGCGACAGCGTGTCGTTGGCATCATACGGGTCCATCGTGGTGAAGGTCGAAGCCACCGCGACGGTCGCGGTCTTGGCGGCAAAAGCGTTGGCCGCGCCGAATTGCATGGCTGCACCCAAGGTGCCCATGGCCAGCCATTTGGCGGCGGTCATGGCTTTCATTTTTGCGGTTGCGGACATCTGTCTCTCCTGATCAGTGACTATGTGGTTGATACTGCCTGTTGCGCTACTTGGATGACTTCATTTACTGCAAACACTACTACCGGCAATCAGAAAGCCCCGGCAATACTATGCGTAGCCACGAAATGGCCCGGCGCGACCTCTTTCAGGGGCGCCACATTGGGCTCGTCGCCCACCATCCGGATCGGGCTGGGGATCTCGTCGGTCATCAGCTTCTTGCCCGGCTGGCGCAAGGTCGGGTCGGCCACCGGCACCGCCGCCATCAGCTTGCGGGTATACGGATGCTGCGGGTTTTCGAAGATGGCGCGGCGCGGGCCGATCTCGACGATCTGCCCCAGGTACATCACCGCCACGCGATGGCTGATGCGCTCCACCACCGCCATGTCGTGCGAGATGAAGATGAAGGAAATACCCAATTCAGCCTGCAGATCGAGCATCAGGTTGACGATCTGCGCCTGGATCGACACATCCAGCGCCGACACCGACTCGTCGGCGATCACGATCTTCGGGTTCAGCGCCAGCGCGCGCGCGATGCAGATGCGCTGGCGCTGGCCGCCGGAGAATTCATGCGGATAGCGCTGGCCGTGTTCCGGCGTCAGCCCTACGCGCGTGAGCAAGGCATCGACGCGCTCGCGCGCGCCCTCCTTCATGCCATGCACCAGCAGCGGCTCCATGATGGAATAGCCGACCGTCATGCGCGGGTCGAGCGAGGCGAACGGATCCTGGAAGATGAACTGGATGTCGCGCCGCAAGTGGCGCAACTCCGAGCGCGGCAATTGCGCCAGGTCGCGCCCGCCGAACTCGACGCGGCCGCCGGCGATATCCACCAGCCGCAGCAGCGAACGCCCGGTGGTCGACTTGCCGCAACCGGACTCGCCGACGATGGCCAGCGTCTCGCCCGCATACAGATCGAAATTGACCTTCTCCACCGCATGCACGCGTTGCCTGACGCGACCGAAGATGCCGCTCTTGACGTCGAAACGGGTGGTCAGGTCGCGCACCTTCAAGATCGGCTGGCGCTGCCCGGCGATCTCTTGCTGGCCTTGCAGTTCGGTGGCGATGGCTTGCGGCTGTGCTTCGGCGTCGGCGGCGATGCCGAAGCGGCGCGGCTTGTCGGTGCCGCGCATCGAACCCAGGCGAGGCACCGCCGCCAGCAAGGCTTGGGTATAGGGATGAACAGGCGCGGCAAAGAGGCTCTTCACCTCGTTTTCCTCGACCTTCTCGCCGCGGCACATCACCACCACGCGGTCGGCCACTTCGGCCACCACGCCCATGTCGTGGGTGATGAAGATCACGCCCATCTGCATCTCTTCCTGCAGCGAACGGATCAGTTGCAGGATCTGCGCCTGGATGGTCACGTCCAGCGCCGTGGTCGGCTCATCGGCGATCAAGAGCGACGGCTTGCACGACAAGGCCATGGCGATCATCACGCGCTGGCGCATGCCGCCCGAGAGCTGGTGCGGATGGCGCCCCAACACGCGTTTGGCCTCCGGAATACGCACAATCTCCAGCATGCGCAGCGCCTCGGCCCGCGCCGCCGCATGGCCTTTGCCCTGGTGCAGGCGGATCGATTCGGCGATCTGCTCGCCGACGGTGAATACCGGGTTGAGCGAGGTCATCGGTTCCTGGAAGATCATCGCGATCTCGGCGCCGCGGATGCTGCGCATGGTAGCGCTGTCGGCACGGGCCAGGTCGAGCGACTGGCCGTTGCGGCGCAGGAACTGCATGCCGCCCTGGACGATCTTGCCGCCGCCATGTTCGATCAGGCGCATGATCGCCAGCGACGACACCGACTTGCCGGAACCCGATTCGCCGACAATGGCCAGGGTCTCGCCGCGGCCGACATGGAATGAAAGGCCGCGTACCGCCTCCACCGTCCGCTCGGAGGTGGAAAAGCTTACGCTCAGGTTGCTGACGTCCAGCACGCGTTGTGGCTGTTGCATTTCTGTTTTCTCCCGCCCGGCGCCGTTCAGCATCCGGACTGCTCAGGCTGCTCGGACTGATATATCGCCGTCACCGGCGCCAGTTCTCCACGCCCATAAGCACGATACATGCCCTCGGTATTGAAGGGCAGCGCCAGGTTGCCCTGCGCGTCCAGCGCGATCAGGCCGCCGCGGCCGCCGATCATCGGCAGCAATTGGAATACCACCTTGTCGGTCGCCTGTTGCAGCGTGTCGCCGGCATAAGCCATGCGCGCGACCACGTCATAGCAGGCGGCCGCGCGCATGAAGGCCTCGCCGGTGCCGGTGGCCGATACCGCCGCGGTCGAATTGGAGGCATAGCAACCGGCGCCGATCAACGGCGAGTCGCCCACGCGGCCGGGTTGCTTGTTGGTGATGCCGCCGGTCGAGGTGGCGGCGGCCAGGTTGCCGAACTTGTCCAGCGCCACCGCGCCCACGGTGCCGAACTTGTTGTCGGGGTCGAGCGGCGCCTTTTCCTGATCGCCTTCACGGCCTTCATGGCCGCCCTCGCCGCCTTGCCGGGCGAAGGCGAAGGATGCGGCGTCATGGTCGAGCATCGCCCCGGCCTGCCCGCGCACGCGCAGCCACTGCTGATGGCGCGCGTCGGTATGGAAATAGCCGGGCTCGACCATCTCCACCCCATGCCGGGCCGCGAAGGATTCCGCGCCCTGCCCGACCAGCAGCACATGCTCGCTCTGTTCCATCACGGCGCGCGCGGCCAGCACCGGGTTGCGGATATGGGTGACGCAAGCCACCGCGCCGGCGGCCAGGTCGATGCCGCTCATCACGCTGGCGTCCAGCTCATGCTTGCCCTCGCTGGTGTATACCGCGCCATGCCCGGCGTTGAACAGCGGGCAGTCTTCCAGCAGGCGCACCGCCTCGGTGACCGCCGCCAGCGCCGAACCGCCGGCGTTGAGCACGGCCTGGCCGGCGGCGACGATATCGGCCAGCGCCTGGTGGTAGCCCGCTTCTTCTTCCGCGCTGAGGGAATGGCGGGAAATCGTTCCCGCGCCGCCGTGGATGGCGATGACCGGAGTATTCATGCTTTCGTCTTTCCTTTGGATTGGGCAGCAGTTCTGCCTGCCGGCCTGGCGGACTTGCCAACCGGCGTCGTCCCCGGGCGCTGCTGTTGCGGCAGGTACAGCCACGGCAGCACGAATTCAGCCATCTGCGAGGCCGCCTGCACCGAGCGGCTGGCGCGATGCGCGACCGCGTCGCACAACGCCTGGATCAGGATCAGCGCCGCCGCATCGGAAGTCGGCGAGAGCTTGCGGTCGGTCTGCGCGAAGATTGTCACATCGGCCAGCGGCGCCAGCGGCGAGCCCGGCACATCGGTAATGGCGAGGATTTTCGCGCCCTTCTCCACCGCCCGCTGGGTCAGCCAGACAGTGTCGGCCGCATAGCGCGGAAACACCATCGGGATCACCAGGTCGCGGCTGTCAAGCTTGAAGAACTGGCGGCCGGCCTGCGACGGCCCGCCGGCCAGCGCCACCGACGACACGGTGCGCACATAGGGTTCCAGCGCATGCGCCATCAGCCCGGCCAGATAGGCGGAGGCGCCGAAGCCGGTGATGAAGATGCGCTCGGCGGCCAGGATCATGTCCACCGCCTGCTCGCACTGCGCGGGCGAGAGCATGCGGCGGGTGGCCTCGATGTTGTGGATGTCGTTCTCGAACGCGGCGGCCATGATCTCGGCGCTGGTGGCCGGGCGCTGCACTTCGTTGCGCAGCTTTTCCACCGGCGCCAGCGTGGTGGCGAAATCGGACACCAGCGCAGCGCGGAACGAGGCGTAGCCGTCGAAGCCCAGCGCATGGGCGAACCGGTTGGCGGTGGCGACCGAGATGCCGGCCGCTTCCGACAGTTCGTCAATGGTCATGGTGGCGGCGCGGAAGGGATTGCCCAGCACATAGTCGGCCGTCTTGCGATGCGACTTGGACAATTGCGGATACAGCTTGCCCACGGTCTGCGCCACGGCGCCCGCGCCTTGCAGCATGATGTTTTTCGGCTGTTGCGTCACAGTCCGCCTGCCCCATGAAAGTGTTTTTATCGATGCCTTGAGGCGCTTACCGGCCACTTACCGGCCACTTACTCGCCATTTACTGGCCACTTGCCCGGAGGCAGATGGCCGTCTCCGGCGCTCAAGAAAAATGTAAATATATTTTCATTTTATTGGAGAGTAAAGAAAAAATACTTTCAAAAACAGAATATCCATATTTGCACCAGAAATACCCTAAAAATCCTTCGAGATGCACTGTTATAGAGGCTTTTTCTATCGCGCCGCACCAAAAACGAGAACATCCAAAAACCAGCGGCAGTGGATAAAATACGCTCCTTTGCGGACGCATGGCGGCAAAACGATTTCGCCTGCCCCGCATCCCTCCTTCCCCTCACCCAGCCAACTCCAGCGCCATGAATATCCGCTTCCTAGAAACCTTCGTCTGGCTGGCCAGGCTGCGCAATTTCCGGCTCACCGCCGAACGCCTGCACACCACGCAAGCCGCCGTCTCCAGCCGCATCGCCTCGCTCGAACAGGACTTCGGCGTGCGCCTGTTCGACCGCAGCGCGCGCGAGGT
This sequence comes from Herbaspirillum sp. SJZ106, assembly GCF_006715495.1. Classification (GTDB taxonomy): domain Bacteria; phylum Pseudomonadota; class Gammaproteobacteria; order Burkholderiales; family Burkholderiaceae_D; genus Herbaspirillum. The sequence continues at coordinate 173,437 of NZ_VFNI01000003.1, read as the reverse complement.
GGCGCTGACCGCCGACGGCAGCAAGGCGCTGGTGTATGCCGAACGCATGGTCAAGCTCATGCGCGAGATGAAGGACGACATGTCCGACAAGCAGGTCTACACCGGCGTGATCCGCATCGGCGTCATCGAATCGATCGTCCATAGCTGGTTTCCCGATTTCCTCGGCCGCCTGCACAAGACCTTCCCGCGCCTGCAGATCGAAATCGCCAGCGATACCACCATCCACCTGCACGAGCAGTTCAGCAAAGGCAACCTCGACCTGGTGCTGCAGGCCGAACCGGTGATCGGCCCGCAGGTCAGCAACATCGCGCTGTGCGAGTTCCCGATGCGCTGGGTCGGCAGCCCCAAGCTCGACATCGGCAGCGAGACGCTGACGCTGTCCGACCTGGCGGCCTTCCCGGTGGTCAGCTTCGCGCGCAACTCCGGCCCGCATGCGGTGATCGAGCGCATGTTCTCCAGCAGCGAACGCGGCAACCTGCATATCAACTGCATCGCCTCGGTGGCGACCATGATCCGGCTGGTGACCGACGGCTTCGGCATCGCGGCGGTGCCCCCGGCCATCATCCAGCGCGAGCTGAATGAAGAGATATTGCACCTGCTGCGGGTCGATACCGAATTTCCGGCGCTGGCCCTGATCGCCTGCTTCCGCTCAGACCATGAGAATCCGCTGACCGAGACCGTGGCCCGCATCGCACAGGAAACGGCGTCCGACTTTGCACTCAATTGGGGACATGAGATCGCCCGCCTGCCTTCGCCCCTGGCGGCAGGCTGAATCGCCAATCCGAAATCCGTCGTCCCGGCGCAGGCCGGGACCCAGTATCTTTCGTTGTGCCTCAACAGCCGCTGAACGACCCCGGGTCCTGGCCTTCGTCAGGGCGACGGAGATAAATAATCCAGCTTGAGTGCATGGTATTGGCGCAAACACGCCCCGCTTTTGCTCATAAGATTTTTCAATCAATCCTGTTCAGATTTTCTTGTTGGACAGCGTCCCGCCCTCATCCCCATACTGAATTAAGACCGGCACCCGCCATGCGCCATCGCATGCGCCTGGCAATCACAAGAACCCGACCGGCTCCGCACACTGTCCAGACACCCGCGCGCCGCCGCAAACCGGCCGAGGCTCATCAATAATTAGGGAGGTAATGCATGTCTTATTCCACATCAGCCGCACTCGATCCGGTATCGGGCGCCGGCTGCAACCCATCCGCGATGGATGCCACCTATCGCAAGATCGCCTGGCGCCTGATTCCGTTTCTGGTCTTCCTGTTCGTGCTGGCCTGGATCGACCGCGTCAACGTCGGCTTCGCCAAGCTGTCGATGCTGCAGGACCTGCAATTCTCCGAAGCCGTCTACGGCCTGGGCGCGGGCATCTTCTTCATCGGCTACTTCCTGTTCGAAGTGCCCAGCAACCTGCTGCTGGAAAAGATCGGCGCACGCAAGACGCTGGCGCGCATCACCATCCTGTGGGGCCTGGCCTCGATGGCGATGGCCTATGTCACCACCCCGACCAGCTTTTACATCCTGCGCTTCCTGCTGGGGGTGTTCGAAGCCGGCTTCTTCCCCGGCGTGGTGCTGTACCTGACCTACTGGTTCCCGGCCCAGCGCCGGGCCCGCGTCAACGGCCTGTTCATGACCTCGTTCGCCATCGCCGGCGCGGTCGGCGGCCCGATCGCCGGCCTCATCATGAGCGGCATGGAAGGCGTCGGCCACCTGGCCAACTGGCAGTGGCTGTTCATCATCGAAGGCATTCCCTCGCTGCTGGCAGGCCTGGCGGTACTGGCCTGGCTCCCGGAAAAACCGGCCAACGCCAAGTGGCTGTCGGACGCCGAAAAAGTCGCCGTGACGCAAACCCTGGCCGCCGAGAACAGCGCCCCCGGCAAGCACTTCTCGTTCAAGGACGCCTGCGCCAGCTACCGCGTATGGATCTGCGCCGCCGTGTACTTCTGCGTGGTCAGCGGCAACGCCACCATCGCCTTCTGGGCGCCGTCGATCATCAAGGAGATCGGCATCAAGGGCAACCTGCAGATCGGCCTGATCTCGGCCATCCCGTTCATCGCCGGCACGCTGGCCATGGTGTGGAACGGCATCCACTCCGACAAGACCGGCGAGCGCCGCATGCATAGCGCCATCGCCACGCTGATCGCCTGTATCGGCCTGGTGGCCACCGGCCTGACGCTGGGCAACGCCGCCGTCGCCCTGTGCTCGCTGACGGTCGCCGCCATCGGCATCCTGGCCGCGTTCCCGGTGTTCTGGTCGATCCCCGGGGCGTTCCTGGCCGGCACCGCGGCCGCCGGCGGCATCGCGCTGATCAACTCGATCGGCAACCTGGCCGGCTTCGTCGCGCCGTACATGATCGGCGCGCTCAAGACCAGCACCGGCTCCTTGTCTTCCGGCCTGTACTTCGTGGCCGCGCTCGAATTCCTCGCCAGCTTCCTGGTGGTGGTGTTCATCAAGAAGCAGTAAGCCGCATCCCGCATTTCAGCTTTCCCCCGCCGGAACCGCGCGGTTCCGGCGTTTGATTCACGCAATCGTTATTGAATATTGAAGCAACCGCCATGAAGCTCTCTTTCTCCCTCCCCGACGACGGCGCCGTGAGCGCCGACATCCACACCCTGGTCATCGCCGGCTGGGCCGGCCGCGACATGGCCGCCATCGAACACCACATCGAAGAACTGGAAGCCCTGGGCATTTCGCGCCCCAGCGCGGTGCCGCTGTTCTACCGCGTCTCGGCCAACCAGCTCACGCAAGCCAACGACGTGCAGGTGCTGGGCTTTGAGTCCTCCGGCGAAGTCGAAACCTTCGTCTTCAACGCCGGCGGCGAGCTGTATGTCTCGATCGCCTCCGACCACACCGACCGCAAGCTGGAAGCGCACAGCGTGGCCTTCTCCAAGCAGGCCTGCGTCAAGCCGGTCGGCACCGGCGCCTGGAAGCTAGCCGACGTGGCCGAGTACTGGGACGAGCTGGTGATCCGCTCCTGGATCGAAGAAAACGGCGCCACCGTGCTGTACCAGGAAGGGCCGTTGTCCTCGCTGCGCACACCGGCCGACCTGATCGCCCGCTTCACCGACGGCAGCGCCGTGCTGCCCGAAGGCTGCGGCATGACCTGCGGCACCGTCGGCGCCATTGGCGGCATCCGCCCGGCGGCCTCCTTCACCATGGAATTGTTCGACCCGCGCCGCGGCCGCTCGCTGCGTCACGCCTATGTGGCGCAGTCGCTGGCTGAAGTGGCCTGATTCATCGCCCTGTGCCATTCATGTCGCCCCTGCTTGCGCGGGGACGACCGCCCGCCTGGTGCGCTACACTCTCCCCCTCCATCGACTGCACGACAATGCCGACCATGCTCCCCACACTCTCCCGACTCGCCGCCGACCTCGCGGCTGGCCGCACCACTTCCGTTGAATTGACCGAACAGGCGCTGGCCAAGATCGCCGACGCCAACGGCGAAGGCGCGCGCGTGTTCACCAGCGTCTATGCCAACCAGGCGCGCGCCGCCGCCAAAGCGTCCGACACGCTGCGCGCGGCCGGCCTTGCCCGCTCGCCTATCGATGGCTTGCCGGTCTCGGTCAAGGACCTGTTCGACGTGGCCGGCGAAACCACGCTGGCCGGTTCGGTGGTGTTGCGCGGCAAACCGGCCGCCGCCGCCAACTCGGTAGTGGTGCAGAACCTGATCAACGCCGGCGCCATCGTGATCGGCAAGACCAACATGACCGAGTTCGCCTATTCCGGCCTGGGCATCAATCCGCATTACGGCACCCCGAAGAATGCCTGGCAGCGCGACGTGGATGGCGGCCGCATCCCGGGCGGCTCATCCTCGGGCGCCGCCATCTCGGTCACCGACGGCATGGCGTTTGCCGCCATCGGCTCGGACACCGGCGGCTCGGTGCGCATCCCCTCGGCCTTCAACGGCCTGACCGGCTTCAAGCCGACGGCCTCGCGCGTATCGATGAAAGGCGTGCTGCCGCTGTCGGAATACCTGGATTCGATCGGCCCGCTGGCCGCCTCGGTCGAGTGCTGTGCCATCATGGACGCGGTGCTGTCCGGCGAAGACTACGCCGCCCCCATCCCCCATCCGCTGCGCGGCCTGCGCCTCTTGGCGCCGACCAATGTAGTGCTGGACGGCATGGACGAGCAGGTTGCGGTCGCTTACCGGGCAGCATTGGCCAAGCTTTCCGCCGCCGGCGCCGTGATCGTCGAGCAGCCGCTGCCGGCCTTCGGCGAACTGGCCGCGATCAACGCCAAGGGCGGCTTCACCGCCGCCGAGGCCTATGCCTGGCACCGCGAACTGATCGCCGAAAACAAGGCAGGCTACGACCAGCGCGTGGTCTCGCGCATCCTGCGCGGCAAGGACATGGGCGCGGCCGACTTGCTGGACGTGATCCACGCCCGCCGCCGCTGGATCGCCAACACCGAAGCGCAACTGGACGGCTTCGACGCGCTGGTGATGCCGACCGTGCCGGTCGTGGCGCCCAAAATCGCCGACCTGCAAGCCAGCGACGACGCCTACTACGCCGCCAACGGCCTGATCCTGCGCAACCCGACGCTGATCAACTTCCTCGACGGCTGCGCCATCTCCCTGCCTTGCCACCAGCCCGGCAACGCGCCGGTCGGCCTGTCGCTGGCCGCGCCCGGCGGCCAGGACCGCCGTTTGCTGTCGATCGCGCGGGCGGTCGAAAGCCTGCTGGCTGCCTGATACCCGCACGCCAGTTCCCCTCGCGCCGCCGTCCGCCGACGGCGGCGCACCGCCCTCGCAGCCGCGCGCCGGCCGCCAAAACACCTCATTTCCAAAAAGCAATTTTCTGCTTGGCGCAATTTTCATTAGAATGCGCAGTTGGCACCGCATGCCGCAGGCTCTCTGACAGGTTCTCAAGGCCGGCATGTGCTGTCATTTTGGCTACACATTGATTTGCGGCCGCTCTCCGACCAGACCCAATCTCACCTGCATGGCAACCAAGAAAACATCCCCGTCCGATTACAGTGAATCATCGATCCGCGTCCTCAAGGGCCTGGAACCGGTCAAGCAGCGCCCGGGCATGTACACCCGCACCGAGAATCCGCTGCACATCATCCAGGAGGTCATCGACAACGCTTCCGACGAAGCGCTGGGCGGCTACGGCAAGAGCATCATCGTCACCCTGAACGCCGACGGCAGCGTCGCCGTGGAGGATGACGGCCGCGGCATCCCGGTCGGCCGGCACCCGGAAGAACAGGTGCCCACCGTCGAGATCGTATTCACCCGCCTGCACGCCGGCGGCAAGTTCGACAAGGGTTCGGGCGGCGCCTACGCATTCTCGGGCGGCTTGCACGGCGTCGGCGTGTCGGTCACCAACGCGCTGTCCACGCGCCTGGAAATCACCGTCTGGCGCAAGGACGAGCAAGGCAATGCCGTGCACACGCTGGCCTTCTCCGGCGGCGACGTGATCGAGAAACTCCGGTCACGCCCGGCCGGCCGCGACGACAAGAAATCCGGCACCCGCGTCACCGTCTGGCCGGATCCCAAATATTTCGACTCGCCCACTATCCCGCTGGGCGAGCTGCAGCGCCTGCTGCGCTCCAAGGCGGTGCTGCTGCCGGGCGTGAAGGTCACGCTGGTCAACGCCAAGAGCGGCGATACCCAGACCTGGCAATACGACCAGGGCCTGCGCGGCTACCTGATGGAACAACTGGCCCAGTCCAGCAACAGCGAACCGCTGATCCCGCTGTTCGAAGGCGAACAGTACGCCGGCCGCGATGCCGAAGGCTTCGCCGAGGGCGAAGGCGCGGCCTGGGTCGTGGCCTGGACCGAGGAAGGCGCCGTGGTGCGCGAGTCCTACGTCAACCTGATCCCCACCTCCAACGGCGGCACTCATGAATCCGGCCTGCGCGAAGGCTTGTTCTCGGCGGTCAAGAGCTTCGCCGAGATGCACTCGCTGCTGCCCAAGGGCGTCAAGCTGCTGGCCGAAGACGTCTTCGCGCGCGTGTCCTTCGTGCTGTCGGCCAAGGTGCTGGATCCGCAATTCCAGGGCCAGATCAAGGAACGCCTGAACTCGCGCGACGCCGTGCGCCTGGTGGCCGGCTATTCGCGCCCGGCGCTGGAGCTGTGGCTGAACCATCACGTCGACTACGGCAAGAAGCTGGCCGAGCTGGTCATCAAGCAGGCGCAAAGCCGCCTGCGTTCGGCGCAGAAGGTCGAGAAGAAGAAGTCGTCCGGCGTGGCCGTCCTGCCCGGCAAGCTGACCGATTGCGAATCCTCCGACGTGTCGCGCAACGAACTGTTCCTGGTCGAGGGCGACTCCGCCGGCGGCTCGGCCAAGATGGGCCGCGACAAGGAGTTCCAGGCCATCCTGCCGCTGCGCGGCAAGGTCCTGAACGCCTGGGAAACCGAACGCGACCGCCTGTTCGCCAACAACGAAATCCACGACATCGCGGTAGCCATCGGCGTCGACCCGCACGGCATCAACGACACGCCCGACCTGACCGGCCTGCGCTACGGCAAGATCTGCATCCTCTCCGATGCGGACGTGGACGGCTCGCACATCCAGGTGCTGCTCTTGACGCTGTTCTTCAAGCATTTCCCCAAGCTGATCGAAAACGGCAACATCTGCGTGGCGCGCCCGCCGCTGTACCGCGTGGACGCCCCCGCGCGCGGCAAGAAGCCGGTGCAGAAGCTGTACGCCCTGGACGACGGCGAGCTGGAGGCCATCGAAGACAAGCTGCGCAAGGACGGCCTGAAGGAAGGCGCCTGGACCATCTCGCGCTTCAAGGGCCTGGGCGAGATGAACGCCGAACAGTTGTGGGAAACCACCATGAACCCCGACACCCGCCGCCTGCTGCCGATCGGCTTTGGCGAACCCGGCGTGCAAAGTACCGAAGAGCGCTTCACCATGCTGATGGGCAAGGGCGAAGCCGCCTCGCGCCGGGCATGGATTGAGGAACACGGCAATGAGGCCGAGGCCGATATCTGATCGCCCCGCCCCGACATGACCGACCGAACACAGATTACTAGCAAAGCTCCATGACCGAACAAGCCAACCTGTTTGACCAGACCCCGCCCCCGCCGGACGGCGACTCGCTGACGCTGTCGACCTTTGCCGAGCGCGCCTACCTCGACTACGCGATCTCGGTGGTCAAGGGCCGCGCCCTGCCCGACGTCGCCGACGGCCAGAAGCCGGTGCAGCGCCGTATCCTGTACGCGATGAACGAGCTGGGCCTGAACGCCACCGCCAAGCCGCGCAAGTCCGCCGCCGTGGTCGGCGACGTACTGGGCAAGCTGCACCCGCACGGCGACCAGTCGGTGTACGACGCGCTGGTGCGCATGGCGCAGGATTTCTCGCTGCGCTATCCGCTCATCGACGGCCAAGGCAACTTCGGCTCGCGCGACGGCGACGGCGCTGCGGCGATGCGTTACACCGAAGCGCGCCTGACGCCCATCAGCAAGCTGCTGCTCGACGAGATCGACATGGGCACGGTGGAGTTCCAGCCCAACTACGACGGCTCCACCGAAGAACCCAAGCTGCTGCCGGCACGCCTGCCCTTCCTGCTGCTCAACGGCGCCTCCGGCATCGCGGTCGGCATGGCCACCGAAATCCCCTCGCACAACCTGACCGAAGTGGCCAGGGCGGCGGTCGCGATGATCCGCAATCCGAAGATCAGCCATGCCGAACTGATGGCGCTGATCCCCGGCCCCGACTTCCCCGGCGGCGGCCAGATCATCACGCCGCAATCCACCATCGCCGAGATGTACCAGAGCGGCCGCGGCAGCCTCAAGGTGCGCGCACGCTGGAAGATCGAAGACCTGGCGCGCGGCCAGTGGCAGGCAGTGATCACCGAACTGCCGCCGGGCGTCTCCTCCCAGCGCGTACTGGAAGAAATCGAAGAACTGACCAACCCCAAGGTCAAGCTGGGCAAGAAGACGCTCACGCCCGAGCAGCAATCGCAAAAGGCAGCCATCCTCGGCCTGCTCGACGCCGTGCGCGACGAATCCGGCCGCGACGCCCCGGTGCGCCTGGTGTTCGAACCCAAGTCCAAGAACCAGGACCAGACCGAGTTCATGAACACGCTGCTGGCCCAGACTTCGCTGGAAAGCAATGCCTCGCTCAACCTGGTGATGATCGGCGGCGACGGCCGCCCGCGCCAGAAGGGCCTGGCCGACATCCTCGGCGAATGGATCGGCTTCCGCTTCGAGACCGTCACCCGCCGCACGCAATTCCGCATGCAGAAGGTGAACGACCGCATCCACATCCTGGAAGGCCGGGAAGCGGTGCTGCTGAACATCGACAAGGTCATCAAGATCATCCGCGAGTTCGACGAACCCAAGCCGGCGCTGATCGCCGCCTTCAAGCTGTCCGACCGCCAGGCCGAAGACATCCTGGAAATCCGCCTGCGCCAGTTGGCGCGCCTGGAAGCGATTAAGATCCAGCAAGAGCTGGCCGAACTGCGCGGCGAGAAAAGCACGCTGCAAGACCTGCTCGACAACCCGGCCTCGATGAAGAAGCTGGTGATCAAGGAAATCGAAGGCGACGCCAAGCAATACGGCGACGAGCGCCGCACCATCATCGAAGAAGCCGAACGCGCCACCTTCGAACAGAAGGTGATCGACGAACCGGTCACCGTGATCATCTCGCAAAAGGGCTGGGTGCGCGCGCGCACCGGCCACGGCCACGACGCCGCGCAATTCACCTTCAAGGCCGGCGACGGCCTGTACGGCGCCTTCGAATGCCGCACGGTCGACAACCTACTGGCCTTCGGCTCCAACGGCCGGGTCTACACGATCGCTGTGAATGGCCTGCCCAACGCGCGCGGCGACGGCGTGCCCGTCACCACGCTGGTCGAACTGGCCAGCGGCAGCAACATCCTGCACTACTACGCCGGCCCGGCCGACGCCACGCTGCTGCTGGCCTCCGACGCCGGCGTGGGCTTTGTCGCCAAGGCCTCCGACATGTTCGGCCGCGTCAAGGGCGGCAAGGCCTTCTTCACGCTGGACGAAGGCGCCCTGCCCCTGGCTCCGCGCACGGTAGCAGCCGACGCCGGCGCCGTAGCCTGCCTCTCCGGCAACGGCCGCCTGCTGGTGTTCGGCCTGGACGAAATGAAGACGCTCTCCTCCGGCGGACGCGGCGTGAACCTAATGGAACTGGAGAAGAACGAAAAGCTCCTGGGCGCGCAAGCGATCAGCCAGAAGGGAGTCGTCGTCTACGGCATCGGCCGCGGCGGCAAGGCGCAGGAAGTGTCGTTGTCGGCGGCCGCGCTGGGCGTGCATATCGGCAAGCGGGCGCGTAAGGGGAAGGCGTTGGAGTCTAAGCTTAAGCCTGCGGGGTTGCGTGCCGAAACGTAATTGAACGTCCCCAACCCCAGTAATGAAAAACGGCTCCTAAATCAATCTCAGGGGCCGTTTTTCTTAAATTAGATGTTGATATCGCGGCCGGCCGCGATGATCAGGGCGGACATTATTGCCACTGTGTTGCGGGATCAATAGGGCTTGGTATTGTCGAATTGGTAGCCCTTTTGTTGCATACAAGTGTCTAGTCTCTCACGCTCTTTTTTATACTCCCTATCAAAATCAACGTCGCGCATCCCTGGGACTTTATAAACGCCATATTGACCATCTTGCCCTCCTCCACACGCCATCCAATCTCGCTGCCATTCCTCTTTTGTTACGCCAGGCTTTTCCCAATATTGGCCGTAGGTTTTGGGATGAAGCAATCTGTAAGTTGCTTCATCACTTAAACCACAGGTTGCTGTCCCTCCAATACATAGCAAACCACAGCCAGCAATGGAGGTGCATAACGCCACAATCGCACCAATGTGTAACATCTTCTTCATTTCATTCCCGCCTTTAAAATCGTGAGCACCGCATTCCACATCGCCGGCGGCAAGAATGCCGACGATGGGGGCGGTCAGGAACAGGCTCTCGGCTGGCCCCATCAGCAGGCGCCCCAACGTCAGCACGGCGATGCTGCTCAGCGGATCGGCAAGATTGTTTCGTCTGTTTCCTCATAGCCGCCGACAACACCGCATTCGTTCCCGAAATTCAAAAATCTAAATTTCAGGGTCTTCAAATTCGGTCCAGGCGAAGTAACGTCCATTTTTTTTTATTACATCAGGTGGTTGATAAAGAGCCCCCCGTATTGTGTTGTAAAAAGGGGCTGAAATTTCCACATACCCGTCTAATACGCCTTCACGAATTTCCCAATTATGAGGATTAGGGTGGTGATACGGCAATGACAATTCCCCATCTAATACTGCATTAACTAATGGCAGATCATATTTCAAAAATCCAAATGGATCGTTATTCGGATCGACAGTCAAAAGCCATTCTTTGAATTCAATAGCAACACGCTTTAACTTCACCGGATCAATTTCCAGCCATCCGCCATACTCACCATCTAATTCGGCCAGCTTGCGCATTGTCACACTCCTTCTTTATTTCGCATCAATACTATTGATTTTCACCGGAGCCGTAAATTGGTTCTGCCGGAGAAGGTGCTGCCGATCTGGTTGCTGTAGCTGCTGGCGTCGTCCGCCTGGATAGTGGAGCCGGAAAGAATCCCGCTGGAGCTATGCTGGTGCTGGTCGCGCGCACTGGCCGATTCGTTGGCTGTGCTGATGTTGATGTCGCGACCAGCAAGGGCGGCTTTGGCCACTACCTGCGTACCTTGGGTATTCAGGCCGCGTCCGACGCTGATGGTGATGTTGTTGCCGGTGATTTCCTAGCAAAACGGCTCCGGATAAATTCAGGAGCCGTTCTTTTATGGACTCGCGGCACGCGATTACTGCCAAGCCCCATTTAGTTCACTATCAAGAACGATAGAGTTGATCGCTTTGATCCGTCTATTCCGCCTTCACGGTATGCGCCTCATGATTCCCGATGTATCCAGATCGAATTGCTGTTGGCTACCAACCAGGAAAGCTGACCGCATTTTAGTAAGAATTTTTGGGCACCCAGGATAGCCCATGCGTGTTGGCTTGATTGGTAATCGATCAAATTGCACCAGACTCAGGACGTCACCCGCATCTTTACGATATAGCTCAACGACGCATTGTCTTTTGGCGCCGCCCCCAAAGAAAGCAGGCAATTCACTTTCCGATTTAAGGTAACGGTTCTCCGTTCGAAGCACATATTGCTCACCCTGCTGCGGCAGGAAACGCAAATTGATTTCGCAGTATTCGTTGTAGTCGACTCTCTTGTATCGAAGTACCTGAGGGCCGCTTGCGGGAATCAGAACTTGCTTGACCGGCTGTTTTTTTTCATTGCCGGCACGAGAATACTTTACCGCATGCAGAACCGAAAATTCGAAGCAATCGTCGGAATCACTTTTCCCATACGACATTTCGACTTCACCTGTTTCTCGCCCAAACTCAATGGATAAGGAAGCACTCGACTCGCCGGACTGTGGCGCCTGATAAGGTGCCACGGATGCGCAACCCGCAAGTATGAACGGCGACGCGACTACCAGATGAAACAACTTCATTCTCGATACACTCCTGTACATTGTAAATAACAAAATCCTCTGCCTTTCCTCGGCCCTTCAACGTGTACAACTACGCTTCACCGGAACTGGGGAAATACAAAGCGTCATCCGAAGTTTTCTAGCTAAATAAAAATCGGCAAGATCCCGAACGTATATGATATTTCGCCATTGAGCGTGTAGATTCCCCCTCTTCCAATACCATCTCCAGCGCCACTGAGCACCATCTTCCTTCTGAAAATTTTTTGAATATTTGAGGCTGTGAATCAAGCTTTCTTAATCTCACTTATCAGATTCAACCTTGTATTCGCCACGCGCAGATTTACATCCGATAGTGTCTTTAAAAGTCTGATATGAACAAGTATTTGGATAGCTTTTAGGTGTCGATATAAACGTGAAACCCTTTTTCAGCATACAAACATCTTCTGCATTGTATTGATCCTTCAAAGACAACCCGTTCATTACTTTCTCAACTTTCCGCCCACAATCCCTAAGCTCTGAGGCCACTTGATCAACTGAAATATTATCCCTCCCCCACATTAGGCGACGTGGTGCCATAGGTTTATCCATATCCATGATGGCGGCGATACACCCACTTATATTGCCTAAAGCCAGTAGCAGTACTACATTTCTCACGAAAATTAAAAACTTATCGACATTCATCTTTTACTCACATGTTAGGTGTCGGTGAGACTAAAATTGGCGTACTTATTTTTCCCTTGCCCCATATTTCATCTATTCTCAGTCGAATAGGATTTACGTCGCCATTGGTCAATCTTTCCGGCGGCAAATACCCCGTATAAGCCCCATGCGAATCAGGAAATGACGTTGTATTTCCTCCCGTCGCTTCATTCCCTCCGATCATGGTTCCCACCGGATCATTCTTGTGCGTGGATTGGTATACAACACCTTGTCCGCCAGTGGCTTGATCAACGAGATTGGCCATACGCTCAGCGTTGGCCGCAGCGCCATTGAAGGTTACGCTGCCTATTGCCACATCGACGCCTCCCCGATTCAATTGTTCTGCAAGCGCGTTACTGCTAGTCAGACTGCCACGACTATGATCGACTTCAATTACCACACCGCCTTGTGCTTTTACTTGTTCGCGTATGTCAATATTGGCTTCGCTGGAGTTACTGACCGGCAGCGCCGCGCCTAGCACTTCATTGAGCTTGTCCCATCCCGCATAGAGCACTTCTGCCACTGGATTGCCAGTATACGGATTGATAATCACGTAGACGCCTTGCGCATTCGCTACATCGCTGCTTTGTTTGGCTGCATTTTCCAAGGCCTGTTCTTCTGTATTCATGATGCCATGGTTATATACGTATAGTTTTCCATCAACAGTTTTGATATCGTCCAGATCCACTTGCGTGTTTTGGCAATTTTGCCCTCCACTATCGCATTTCTGTAACAGGATTTTCTTATCGGCTGTCGCTGATTTGATGACACGACTAATCGTTGCGGTCCATGCTTGCTTGACGAGCTCCTGTGTAATTTTCGCCTGAGCTTCGACATCTTCCTGTAATTGCTGGCCGTCCCATTTTTTAACAAGCGTATTGCTACTGTCCTTGTCGCTTCTGACAGTGGCGTCTCCAGCAATACCGGAAACGCCAGACTTAGTCATGCTGGCCTCACTACCGCTTTCATTGGCCCAACCTACGCCCACTCCATTCAAGGCGATGTTGCCACCGCCATATCCGCCACCAGCACTGACGCTCTGGCTCTCCGCCTTGTACTCGCTCTTGTTCTGGATGTCGCTCATCGTCAGGCTGGCGGTCTGGAATTGGTTCCTGCCTTCTTCCACTGCCTTATCCGTGCTGGCGATCTTCGCGCCCTTGAGGTCAGTATTACCGGCGACATTGACCTGAAATCCGCCGTCGCCGGCATTGATGGCGCTTTGTTCAATCACGCTCTGATAGTTGCCATCCACCTTGCTCTGGCTGGCACTGATGCTGCCGGAGAAACCGCCTCCAAGACCGACCGACACACTACCGCCCAAGCTTTGCTGCTGGCTCTTGTAGTTACTGGTGTCCTGCAAGCTCTCAATATTCAGGTTCCCTCCAACATTGGCGATCACCTGGTTGCCCGCAGCGACCGCGCCCTTGAGCGTCATGTCGCCGCCCGAAGCCATGGTCAGCTGGTTGTTGGCAGTAATGTGCGTGTTGCTATAGTCGCTGTCGCTGCCATCACCCTTGCCACGGCTGCCCGAGGCGCTGGCGTTGAACATCACGCCGGAAGTGCCGATGGACACGCCTACGCTGGCCGAACTGCCTTTGTTGGTGCTGTGTTCCTCGTTGGTGTTGCGCTGGGCCAGCAAGTTGATCTGATTGTCGGCGATCAGGTTGATGTTGGTACCCGTCACTTCGCTGCCAACAATCGTCAGGTTGCTGTCCATGCCTGCACCGGTGGCAGCGATTGTGGTCGTTCCTCCCGAAGCCACCGTCGATGCGGCCGTGGTGGTGCTGCTTTGCACGGTCTTGCTCTGGTTGCTTGAGCTGCCAAGCGAGATGGCCAGGTCAATGCCTCCAGCCGGCGCGGCACTGCCGGAAACCTGCGCAGCGGCATTGGCCAGCGTCAATGCAGTAGCCGCATCTGCCAGCATCTTGGCGCGTCCATTCTTGGTCTTGCCCTTGGATTCCTGCAGCGACATCACCGACTGGATAGCGGAAATCACCGGATTAGTGACCTGTACCGTCACGCCCTGTTGCTTGAACAGTGTTTCCTGAATGTTCTGTTCGGTATTGATGCCGGCAAGGATGTCGACCTGCTTGCCGACAATGCCTACATCGCCTTGGGGCGCGATGACATTACTGGCTATTTGGCTGTAGCGGTTGCCAGCCACCAGCACCACGTTGCCGTCTGTCGCGCCAACAGTCGACGCGCTTTCGGTGCTGCTGTTATGGGCGAAATTGCTGCTTTGCATCTTGCTGCCCACCGTCACACCCAACCCACCACCACTGAAGACCCCGGAAGTGGTTTCCTTTCGGTAATGCGACTCGCTGCTGGTATCAGTGGCGGCGACGATGTTGATGTCATTGCCTGCGGTGACCTGCGTGCCTTGAGTGGACACCACATCGCTGCCGGTGATGTTGGCATCCCGACCTGCAGCCAGCACGGTAGTGTTGCCGGAGAAGGTGCTACCGATCTGGTTGCTGTAGCTGCTGGCGTCGTCCGTCTGGATAGTGGAGCCGGAAAGAATCCCGCTGGAGCTGTGCTGGTGCTGGTCGCGCGCACTGGCCGATTCGTTGGCTGTGCTGATGTTGATGTCACGGCCGGCGGCGGCGGCCAGCGCGGCCTCGGCCACGACCTGTGTCCCTTGGGCGTTCAAATCGCGCCCGGCATTGATGGTGACGTTGTTGCCAGTGATCTGCGTGGCTACATCCTGGCTGGCGCTCAGGGTGGCCCGGTTTACGCCGCTCTCGGTCGTACCATGCGCGCCGTTGGATTGGTCGACGAAGTTCGGGCCGGTCAGCGCACCGATCCAGTTCGAGGCGCCGCTGTCGCTGGCCCAGTTGATCTCCTGGCGGTAGCCCTGGTTGACCGTGCCGAGATTGACGTCGCGGCCGGCCGACAATGCCACATCGCCGGTGGCCCCGATCACGGCGGCGTTAGCAACGAGATCGCGCCCGGCCGCGATCGTCAGATCCTTGCCGGTGACACTGGCGACCTGGCTGATGTTGGCGCCGGTCGTAACAGCATTGGCTGTTTCGACGCGTGTACTGTTGATGTTGATGTCACCATTGGCGGCCAGTACCACACGATCGCTGCCGTCAATGGCGCCGCCCAGGTTGTTGATATCAGTCGCCGCCGACAACACCGCATTCGTCCCCGAAATACGCCCGCCCAGGTTCTGGATGTTATCCGCCGCCAGCGAAACGGTCTGGCGCGCGGCGATGGTGCCGCCGCTGTTGACGATGTCTTGTGCGGTCTGGAAGGCTACGTCGTTGCCGGCGATCAGCGTGCCCTGGCCGGTGACCTGGACGTTGGAGGCGCGCAGGTAGACCTGCGGCACCAGCACTTCCTGCGTGCTGCCGTCGGCCAGTGTCACGGTCTGCTTGACCATCCAGACGATGTCGGCTGTGAGCTGCGCGATCTGGGCGTCGCTCAGCGCCACGCCGACGGTGTAGTTGAAGGCCTGGGCCTGTTGCACGCCGGCGTTCATCAGCGCCATGTATTGCGCTTCATTGCTGGTGTAGCCGGCCAGGTAGCGCTGGCCGATGGCTTGCTGGATTTGCTGCTGCACCAGTTGCTGCTCGTAGAAGCCGTCGCCGAGTTTCTTGATGGTGCTGTCGGGCGTGCTTTGCAGCTGGTTGAGCATGAAGTCGGAGGACAACCAGCTGCGGTAGTTGGTGAACTGCGGATCGGTCTCGACCAGGTAGCGGTTGCCCGGCGCGGTGTCGATGCGGTACAGCGCGTTGTTGGGCAGCGCGAGGTTGAGGTTGGCGGTGCGGATGCTGATCGCCGCGGCGCTCTGGCCCGACGCGCCGGAGACGGCGGCGGCTACCGCCTTGACCGTATTGTTGCGGTTGGGCCCGGCGCCGCTGGTGGGCGTGATGTCCAACTGGAAATTGGTGACGATGGTCTGCGACTGGTAAGGCGCGTCGTCGTAGCGGCGGTCGTCGGCGCTGAAGGTGTGGCTCTTGATGTAGGTGTAGCTGGCCGAGCCGGTCGAGGTCACGCTCTGCACGCCCAGCGGGCCGGTGTTATTGATCGCGGTGCCGTTGACGCTGTCGCCGGCCACGGTGCCGCCGGCGATGATCTGGCTGGCGTAGTTGTTCACCGCGCCGGCGGCCAGCGTCATGTTGCCGCCGGAGGTGATCATGCCGGGGTCGCTCTTGGTGACGACGGTGCGGGTGATTTGCTCGGTGCCGTCGTAGATGGTCCATTCGCGGGCTGAACGACTGCGTACGTTGTTATTGAACGCATCGATCTTGTCGTTCAGAACCTGCAGGGTGGCTATGTATGCGTCATATCGGGGTTTCCAGGCTGCATACGCAGACTGCCACGCTGCATACTCCGCCGGATCAACCGGGATGGAAACGCAGGAGTCGTAGCACATTTCGCCCGGCTGTGGTGGCCCCCCGGGCCCTGCCCCTGGGTCTACTGGCGGCGTCACGCCCATCACCGTCCAGATCCGGTCGCTGCTCTCGTAGTTGATGATGGCCGGATGATAGGTGATGGTCGATTCCCCACCATTGCTTCCCTCTTGCCAATCGGGCACATAAGCTGGCGCAATGGCATTGTCCCCGTATTTGACGCCTTTGGAATAAGTGAAGGGAGGTCCATAACGCTCCACGGGGTAGGCATCCGATGGCAAGATCAGGCGGAAATTGTCTTCATCGCCCATGTCACGCCAGTTATAGGGGCCGACCACCTGGCCGGAGCCGAGATTGACCAGCCGCGCCGAATTGCCGTCGATCAGGTTGGAAGACCCGTTCAGCCGATACGTGATGATGCGGTTGCCCGGCCCGACCTGGTCGGTGGTCTCCAGATGCGCGTTGGTGTTGTTGATGGTATTGGCGGCAATCGTCAGGTTACCGTCGGCGTTGATGGTGGCGCTGCTGTTGTTGATCTCGCGCGCCATGCCGATGGCTTTTTTCGACGCGTCGAGCGCGCCGCCGATGACCATGTCGCCGGCCGAATAGATCAGTGCGTGTTCGCTGTTGTTGATGACGCCGGCGCCGATGTCGAGCCGGTTGCGGGCGGCGATCACCGCGGCCGTGGTCACGCCGCCAACCGTTTCGGCCACGTTGTTGAGCACGTCGGCGCCGATGGCCACGTTGTCGCCGTAGATGCGGCCGGTGCCGATGTTGTTGACGGTGCTGCTTTCGATGACCGTCGTGCCGCCATCGATCAGGCCGCGATTGGTGAAGGTGTGGACGTCGGTCGCCTTCAGGTTGAGCGTACTGGCCACCAGCGATCCGGCGGCCTGGTTATCGATGGTGGCGGCGGTCAGCGCCAGTTTGCCGCCAGCGGCGACCGCCCCGGCATTGGCGAAGGTGCCGGCGGTGGAGACGATGGCGTCGCCGCTGGCGGCAATCTGTCCGGTGTTGACGATCGAATCGGTCAGCGCGATGTTCAGGTCTTTCTGGCTCAGCACCTTGCCGTTGCCGGCCAGCGCGCGCGCGGCGATATCGAGCTGCCGGGCGGCGACGATAGTGCCGCCGGCGTTGTCCACGGCCAGCGTGCGCATGGCCTGCGTGGCCTGCATGTCGGTGATGGCGAGCTGGCCGGACGATGACAGCAGGCCGGCCGTGTTATCGATGCGGCCGCGCGCCTCCAGCGTGAGCGCGGCATCGGCGCGCATCGCGCCCTGGCGGTTCGATACGTCCTGGGCGTTGAGCGCGATGGTTGTGCCTTCGATGCCCTGCTCCTGCCCCTGCGTGTTGTCGTTGCGCAGCGTGGCTGCCTGCACCGTGACGGCGCCATCGGAGCGCAGCAAGCCGCCGCTGTTGTCCGCCGTGCCGCCTGCGGCATTGATGCTGAGGCCGCCCTTGGCCTGGATCTTGCCGCCGGCATTGGTGATGTCCGTGGCATCCAGTGTCGCCAGCGCGCTGGCGCCGATGACGCCGGCGCTGTTGTCCACCGTCGCCGCCGCGATCGCCAGGTTGCCGCCAGCGCCCAGGTAGCCGCCCTGGTTGACGACGGCGCCGGCGGTCATGGTCAGCGCGCCCTGGGCGATGATGCCTTGCGTAGCTCCCGAGTTCGTATTCGCCACGGTCTGGCCGTTGGCATCGATGGCGATGTTGCCGAGGGCCTGCAGCAGGCCGGCGTCGTTGTTCAGATTGCCGCTGGATACCGTCAGGCCGTCTTGCGCCACGATGTTGCCGCGCACGTTGCTGAAGGCCTGGCGGCGGCTGTCGAGGGCGATATTGGCGGCGCCGATCGCGCCGCCGTTATTGTCGATGCCGCCGGCGGCCAGCGACACCGTCTGGGCTGCTTCGATGCGGCCCCGGTTGATGGCCGGCCCGTCGCTGGCAAAACTGAGCGAGCCTTGTGCCGAGTTGATGCTGCCGCGGTTGTCCAGCGCACCCGCGGTGAGCGCCACCGCGCCGTTGGCGCCCATGCCGCCGGTATTGGCGATGGCGCCGGTAGTTTGCATGGTCAGCGCTTGCGTGGCCGTCAGGGCGCCGCTGTTTTCCAGGCGTCCGTCGGCAGTGACGACGGCGTCGCCCGCCGCCGCGCCGATGATGCCCTGGTTGCGCACGCCCACGCCATGCTCGGTCGACGCCAGGTAGATATGGCGCGCATACATGCCGCCCAGTTGCGCCACGTCGATGGCCACAGCCGGCGCCGCGTCGCCGGGCGGCACGCCGGGGGTGACCTGGTCGTGGCCGGCGCTGACCGTGTTCAGGCCGGCCGACACCTTCAAATCCTGCGCCCACACGCCGGCGTTGATGCGCACCGCGCGCGCGATGATATCGGCGTAGTCGCTGCCGCTGGCGTCCAGCCCCGCGCCGTCCACCGTCACCACGCCGCCGGCCACACGATAAGCCTCCAGACTGCCGCCAGAGATCACCGGCGTACCCGTGGTCAGCGTGGCGCGGTTGGCGTTGATGAAGCCGCAGCCGGAGCAGGTGATGCCGGCCGGGTTGGCGATCACCACCTGGGCGCGGTCGCCGGCCACTTCCACATAGCCGCGCAGGTAGCTGGGATTGGCTGAATTGACCTGGTTCACGATCACGCGGGCCGTGCCTGTGGCCAACCAGGGATTGCCCTGCACATAACCGCCCAATTGGGTCTGCACAGCGCCGCGGGAATTATTGAGAATGGCGCCGTTGGCGTTCACATCGAACTGGCGATAGGCGTTGACCGACACGCCGGCGCTACTGGGCGTCTGGATGTTGACCACCGGCACGCCATTGCCGCTGGACAGCACGGTCGGCTGCTGGTTGCGCGGGGCATTGCGGTCGCTATAGATCTGGGCATGCGCCACCACCGTATTGAGCGACATGGCCAGCGCCACGGCAAGCAGCGAAAAGCGCAGCGCCCGAGGCAGCTCGGCGGCTACGCCGGCAGGGTTCGCAGAGTGGGTGGATGATGTACCGCTGATGGTGGATGCGTTTTCTGCAACGGCCATGAACTGGCCCCGGCGTCGGTTGAAGACGACCTTGTAGCGCTGACTGTTCAAACTGATACCCCTTGGATTTTTTCTTTTTTGATCTTCGCGTCCGCTGCTTCAGCCCCACGCTGAGCCATGACGCGATTGCCGTATCGCAACAAATAACTTCTCAAGGGATGGGATGTTAATTTACGTCAAGATTAATGTGTATACTTTCTTGAGAAACGAGAATTTTTTATTGCCAAAAAGTAAAATTAAAGAAGGTATTTCGCAACGTTGTTTTTATCCAGCAACTTTTTCCAGCTGCGCCACAGTACATCTCTTGCATAAAAATTAAAAAATGCTTTCCCGTCTTTCCCTCGCGCGTCTTGCGCTGTTAGCCTCGCCCTTCTTTCTCTGCGCCTCCGCGCTCGCGCAAACCGCCGCCAACCAGGAGCAATTGCAACGCGAACGTGAGCGCGTGCTGCGGCAACAGCAGGAAACTCGCCCTGATGTAAAACCCATTACCCCGCCTGAAGCGGCAGGCACGATGCCTGTGTTCCCGGAACATGAGCAGCCATGCCAGTTGGTCTCTTCCGTCACGCTGGAAGGTCCCGCTGCCGAGCGCTTCGGATTTGCGCTCGACAGCGTGACCGGCCCGGATGGCGCATCCGGCCGCTGTCTCGGCAGCAAGGGGGTCAATACTGTGCTGGCGCGCGTACAAAATGCCGTGATCGCGCGCGGCTACACCACCACGCGCATTGTCGCGATGCCGCAAGATTTGCGCAGCGGGCGGCTGGTGCTGAGCGTCTTCCCCGGGAAGGTGCGCGCCATACGGTTCGCGCCCGATGCCGACCCGCGCGGCACCGCGCGCAATGCCTTGCCGGTCAATCCCGGCGACATCCTCAATCTGCGCGATATCGAACAAGGCCTGGAGAATTTCAAACGCGTGCCGACCGCGCAAGCCGACATCCAGATCACGCCATCGGAAGGCGCGGATGCCCAGCCCGGCGACAGCGACCTGGTGATCCAGTACCAGCAGGCTTTCCCCTTCCGGCTGTCCGCCTCGCTGGACGATGGCGGCTCGCGCGCAACCGGGAAATACCAGGCAGGGCTGACGCTGGCTTATGACAACTGGTGGACGCTCAACGATTTGTTCTACGTAAGCGTCAATCGCAGCCTGGGACATTATGGCGAGGAAGGCAGCAATGGCTACACCTTGCATTATTCGCTGCCGTTCGGTTACTGGCTTTTTTCTGCGACCATGTCGGGCAGCAAATATCACCAGACCGTGGCCGGCGCCTTTGAGAATTTCATTTACAGCGGCCGTTCCGAAACCAGCGAATTGAAGCTTTCCCGCCTGATCTACCGCGATGGCGTGCGCAAAACCACGACCTACCTGAAAGGCCTGCTGCGCACGTCCTACAACGCCATCGACGACACCGAAATCGGTCCACAGCAACGCCGCACAACTTCCTGGGAAGCCGGCATCAATCATCGCGAATTCATCGGCGACGCCACCGCCGATGCCACCCTTGCCTACCGGCGCTCCCTCGATCGGCAAGGCGCGGAACCCGTCAATGAATTCGACCTGCCGCAGATCGGCACCCGCTATGGATTATTCCTGGCCGATGCCTCGCTGAATGTGCCGTTCCAATTAGGCCCGGCGGCCTTGCGCTACGCGGGCACGGCACGCGCCCAATGGAACCGGGGAGCGCTGCCGCCGCAAGACCAGTTCTCCATCGGCGGGCGGTATACGGTGCGGGGCTTCGATGGCGACCTGACCTTGCAGGCCGAGCGCGGCTGGTTCCTGCGCAATGAAATCGCCCTGGGCCTGGGACAGAGCGGCCAGGAGTTATACCTTGGCGTGGATACCGGCGCGGTCGCCGGCCCCTCCGCCCAGTTCCTGACCGGGCAGCGCCTGACCGGCACGGCGCTGGGCCTGCGCGGCGCCGTCTACAAGCTGTCGTACGATATTTTCCTTGCCACGCCATTGGTCAGGCCGGAAGGGTTCACCACCGCCAGCGTCACCGGTGGCTTCAGCCTGCTGTGGACGTTCTGAGCCGGCGGGATGGCAGAGACAAGCGGGATAAACCGGCGCAAAAACCGGCACAAAAAAAGAGGCCCGCTTGCGCGGGCCTCCCATGACTACGACTATTTCTGTGCTGCTACATCTACTGCACTACTTGCCCTACTGCACTCTGCAACTGGGCATCGGCCAGCGATGAGCCAGTTCAGGCGGCAGCGCGCTCCAGGCGCTGGACGCTGTCTTCCGCAGCGCCGATCTCGATCTTGCGCGGCTTCAACGCTTCCGGGATCTCGCGCACCAGTTCGATGTTGAGCAAACCGTTTTCCATGCTCGCGCCGACCACCTTGATGTGGTTGGCCAGTTGGAAGCGCTGCTCGAAATCGCGGGCGGCGATGCCGCGGTGGAGGAAGTTGACTTGCCGGTCTTCCTTCTGCTTGCGGCCCACGATCTTCAGGGCTTCATTCTCGGTTTCGATCTCGATTTCGCTGCGGGCAAAGCCGGCGACGGCCATCGTGATCCGGTATTTGTCTTCGGCCACCAATTCGATGTTGTACGGCGGGTAACTGGGCTGATCGGCGCGCTGGGCGTTGTCGAACATCTGGGCCAGGCGATCGAAGCCGATTGCGGTACGGTACAAGGGGGAGAAGTCAAAAGTACGCATAAAACTATCCTTTCAAAGTAAGCGATGTTTTTGTTGCAGACCTCGCGTTTGAGCATCTGCTGGAACCTGTTTAACGTAACAGGCTCTTCCCGAATCTAGGGACGCGCTTTTTGCTTTTCAAGGAATTTTTCACCGATATTTTTATTGCCTCAGGCCCTTGAAAATGCCGCGCCCAGCACCAGTTCCATCCGTTTCCGTTCGGCGGCGACAACGTCCGGGCCCTGGGCCAGGCCTTCCATGCTGTAGAACCGCAAGTCATGCAAACCGATGGTGGCCAGTACCGCTTTCAGATAAGGCGTGAGGAAATCCGCCTGGCGCGCCGATGGCCCGGAAAACCTGCCGCCGGCGGCAATGCCGACATACACCGGCTTGTCGCGCAGCAAGCCGGCCTTGCCGTCAGGCGTGATGGCGAAGGTGCGGCGCACGCGTACCACGTGGTCGATCCAGGCTTTCAACGCGGACGGCACGGTGTAGTTATGCATGGGCGTGCCGATCACCACGCTGTCGGCCAGCTCCAGCTCCCGGATCAGCTGTTCCGACATTCCCAGCGCGCCGCCGGCGGCGCCTTCATCCGTCTTGCCGACGGGCGAACCCAGCGCTTCGGCGTAGGCATCGTCGACGTGGGCGATGGGGTCCGCGTACAGGTCGCGCACCGTGACGGCGGCATGGCCCGCGCGCTGCGCCAGGCGCCCGACAATCTGCTGCGACAGCCACCAGCTGCTGGAGCCTTCCCTCTTCGGGCTGGCCGAGATATGCAGGATCTTCATGCCGCGCCTCCGATGGCCTTGCCGAAACGCATGGCTCCCGTCAGCAGGCCCTGGCGGAAGTAGAAGCGCTGCGCCAGCGCGTTGGCCATGCCGGTATCCAGCACCAGGCGCGCGCAGCCGGCTTGCGCCGCGACCGCCTCCAGCGCCTTGAGCAAACGCTCGCCCCAGCGCTTGCCGCGCGCGTGTTCTGCGCTCACAAGGTCGTCGACATAGAGGAACTTGCCGTACACCAGGTTCTCCTGGAAACGGTAACCGGCCAGCGCCATGACCTGGCCGCCTTCCCAGGCGGCCAAGATGCGATAGCTTTCGTCGGCAGCGCGGCCGATGCGTTCGATGAACGCGTCTTCGCTGTCGAGATGCGGGCGCAGCTCGCGCATGACGGCGTAGCAGGCGCGCCGCTCATCGTCGGCGTCGGCATGGCGCAACGCGGAGTCGGCGATGCGCCATTGTGTTTTTGCCAGTTCCTGCAGGCGTTTGCTCATGGTTCCTCTCAGTGCTTTCTTTGGATGTGTGGATATGTGGATGTATGGATACCTGGATCTGCAATGGCGCCATCTTAGTTTTCGGATGGCATAATCGGCAGTGCCAAGAAACGACATTCGAACTGGGCCATGAAATCCACCGCCACGCATGACTTCCTCCAGCTCAACCCGGCTGCCGGCGAGCCCTATTACCGCCAGATCTACACCCGCCTGCGCTCGGCCATGGCTGACGGCCTGCTGGAACCGGGCGACCGCATTCCTTCGGCGCGGGCGCTGGCAGCCGAACTGGGGCTGGCGCGCGGCACGGTGGAAAGCGCCTATTCATTGCTGGCGGCGGAAGGCTATATCGAAGCGCGCGGCCAGGCGGGCACCGTGGTGGCAAGCGGGCTGAAGGCCCTCCCGGTGACCGCCGGCGCCGCACCCGCCCTGCCCACCTCCATTGCCCCCGATGATTCCGCGCCAGCCGTGCGCGGCACTGCTCCGGCCCCGGCGCTGCGCCCCTTCCAGATGGGCGTGCCGGCGCTGGATGCCTTTCCGCGCAAGATCTGGGCACGCCTGGCGGCGCGTGCGGTGCGCGCCACCCAGCCGGCCGACATGCTGTATCCGCCGCCGGCCGGCCTGGACGTGCTGCGGGTGGAGATCGCGCGCTACCTGCAACTGTCGCGCGGTATCGTGTGCTCGCCGGCGCAGGTCTTCGTCACCGCCGGCTACCGCGATTCGCTCGACCTTGCCGCGCGCGCCTTGCTCCAGCCCGGCGACCAGGTCTGGGTGGAAGATCCCGGCTATCCACCCGCCGGTGCCTTGTTGCGCGAGGCCGGCATGACGCTGGCAGGCATACCGGTCGACCATGAGGGATTGCAAGTACGCTCCGGGCTTGAACTGGCGCCGCGCGCGCGGGCCGCTGTGGTGACGCCGGCCCACCACAGCCCGCTGTGCGTGACGCTGTCGCTGCAGCGGCGCATCGAACTGCTGGACTGGGCTTCGCGTCATCAGGCCTGGATCGTGGAGGATGATTACGATGGCGAATACCGCTACGTCAGCCGGCCGCTGCCAGCCTTGAAGAGCCTGGACCGGGACGACCGCGTGCTGTATGCGGGCACCTTCAGCAAGGTGCTGTTCCCGGCGATACGGCTGGCCTACCTGGTGGCGCCGGTGTCGCAGGCGGCGCGCTTCGAGCAGACCGCGCGCTGCTTCTCCGGCGGCAGCCCGGCGCTCACGCAAGGCATCGTCGCCGCCTTCATGGCCGAAGGGCATTTCGCCCGCCACATCCAGCGCATGCGGCGCCTCTACAGCGAACGGCGCGAACTGGCGGCCGCCGGGCTGGATGCGGTGTTGGGCAAGTACATGCAGGTCGAGGCCCAGCCCGGCGGCATGCACCTTCTGCTGCGCCTGCGCGGCCGCCGCTCCGACCGCGCCCTGGCCGAACGCATGCGCGCCGATGGCATGTTCAGCCGCGCGCTGTCCGAATGCGTGCTGGAAACCCGACCGGGCCTGCCGCCGATGCTGATGCTGAGTTTCACCAATATCGCATCGCAGCGGCAAGCACAGCACCTGGCCAAGCGCATCCTTGCGCTGCTCTGACAAGCCATTCATGGACTATATGAAATAGTGATTCTTGGCACTTCCCGACTGGGCCATGCGCCGGCATCATGGCGGCTCTCCATCACACCAAGGAAAAGGTCCCGCCATGAGCAAGCGCATCGACATGTACAAGAATGCCACCGAACCCTACAACCATCTGCTGGCCGCCAACAATTACCTGAAAGATTGCAGCCTGCCGGCCGAGCTGGTGGAGCTGGTGTTCCTGCGCGTGTCGCTCATCAACGGCTGCGCCTATTGCATCGACAAGCATTCGCGCGACCTGCTCAAGAGCGGCATGACAGTCGACAAGCTGGTGCTGGTGCCGGTCTGGCATGAGGCCGGGACGTTGTTCTCGCCGCGCGAACAGGCGGCGCTGGCCTGGGCCGAGGTGGTCACCCGCATCGGCGAAACCGCCGCGCCGGACGCGGACTACCAAGCCGCCGCCGCCCATTTCAACGAAAAGGAATTCTCCGAGCTGACCATCGCCATCGCGCTGATGAATGCGCTCAACCGCATGGCCATCTCCGGCCGCATGGCGCCGCAAGCAGCCAAGGCCTGAACCGGCTCGGAAGGATCAGGCCGCTTTCAACGCGGCCGCCAGGGTGCGCAGCGCTTCGCGCGTGCGCGCCTGCTTGAGCCGCGAATGCAGCATCACCTGCGCCAGCGGCAGCAGCGGCAAGCCCAGCTGGGCGCCAACGTCGATGGCGCCGGCCGGCGCCGTGCGGTACAGCAGCGCCGACATCGCCAGCCCGGCTGTGACCGCAGCCCCCACCGCCTGGATGCCGCCGCCCACGAACACCTCCACCCACGGAATGCCGGCATCGTCGAGCCGGGAAATCGAGAGTTCGCGGATACGGCATGACGACGAGAACGTGGCCACCCGCAAGACATCGCCCGACCAGCAATTGCTTTGCGGGGCGGCGAACCAGCCCAGGCGCTCTTCCATCAACAGCTCTCCGCCGACGTCCTGCGGCTCGCGCCGCACGATGGCCGCGTCCAGTTCGCCGCGCTCGTATTGCTGCATGAGCTCGCGCGAGGAAGCGATCCGGGCCTCGATCACCACGCCCGGGTCGTAGCCGTTGACCTGGGCCAGCACCTTGGCGAAGCCGCTGCCGGCCACGTGGTCGCTGATGCCCACCGAAAAACGCGCCGCGCCCTGCGCCAGCTTGCCCAGCGCGCGCTCATGCGCGGCCAGCAGTTCGCGCGCGGCCGGCAGGAACGCCTGGCCGTCGGCCGACAGCCGCACCAGACGCGGGGTACGCTCCATCAGGCGGCGCGCCAGCCGCTGTTCCAATTTCTTGAGTTTGAGGCTGACGGCCGACTGCGTGCTGTCCAGCGCTTCCGCCGCGCGCGTGAAGCTTTGCAGGTCGGCCACCAGGACGAAGGCCTGTACGGCGTCGAGGTCGAGCGGTCGTTCCATGGGGTTCCTTCTGCCTTCCAATGATTTAAAAATAAAATCATTGAAATACTTAATAAGTTATTTTACAAATGATTGACGGAGCGTAGCATGCTTTTCATCGGCCCGTAGACAGCGCCCATGTCCGCCGGCCGCTGGCCCCCACTTGCCATCCCGTCATCTGAAAATCGGTAAATCTGAAAAGGAGATCGTCATGCCCCTGGTCCGAGTATCCCTGCTGCGCGGCAAGCCGCGCGCCTACCGCGCCGCCATCCTGGACAACATCTACCAGGCGCTGCGCGAAACCTTCAACGTGCCGGAAGAAGACCGCTTCATGGTGCTGACCGAGCATGATCCGGAAGAACTGGTATTCAGCCGCAATTACATGGGCATAGAACGTTCGGACGGTTTCGTGCTGATCCAGCTGACCGTCAGCAATACCCGCACGCAGGCGCAGAAGAACACGCTGTTCGCGCGCATCGTGGAAAGGCTGGGGAAAGATCCCGGCGTGCGGCCGGAGGACGTGATGATCAGCCTGGTCGAAGGCGACAAGGGCAACTGGTCCTTCGGCCACGGCCTGGCGCAGTATGTGATGTAAGCGCCTGCCCATGATACAAGCCGGTCACTACAGGCATCATGCTCCGGTTGCCGTAATACGTTCAGGCAAGTCTTCCATCTGCAAATCGTCATCCCGGCGAAGGCCGGGATCCGGTGTCTTTCGTTGTGTATCAACGGTCGCTGAGCGACGCCGGGCCCTGACCTTCGTCAGGGCGACGGGGAAATTTCGGCTTAACTGAACGGCATTACCCTGGTCGCTGGCTTTTTTGCACTGCGCCCGGATAAGCTTGAACTGATAGGATATCTGCTATCGATATTGATCGCGCCATCCCGCCCGCGCCTTTTCCATGCCGCAAACTCCGCTGCAGCACGACCATTCTTCCAAGCCCGCACATCGGTTCCGACTGGCCATCATTGCCGCCCTGGCGCTGGCCACCGCACTGGCCGGCTGCTCTTCCTCCAACAAGTATTACGATCCCGGCAAATCGAACCGTACCGAAACCGGTTTCCGCAACAACTATCCGCAACCGCCGCGCCCCTCGTTCTGGAAGTGGCAGTGGGAACGCATCACCGCAGGCTTGCCCAAGCCGCCGGCCAACGATTACCAGTTCCCGCTGGCCAAGCCCGACCTGGCCTGGCTCAAGGCCAACCGCCAGGCGCCCAGCGTGACCTGGATCGGCCACGCCACGGCGCTGCTGCAGATTGGCGGGCGCAACGTGCTGACCGACCCGATGTTTTCCGAACGCGCCTCGCCCTTCTCTTTCATCGGCCCCAAACGCAAGGCGCCGCTGCCGGTGCAGATTGCCGAGTTGCCGCACATCGACGTGGTGGTGATCTCGCACAACCACTACGACCATCTGGATCGCGCCAGCGTCGAGCAATTGAACCTGCAACCGGGCGGCCCGCCGCTGTTCCTGGTGCCGCTGGGCGTGCGCGACTGGATGAACGGCATCGGCATCACCAATGTGCGCGAGATGGACTGGTGGGACAAGCTGTCGCTGGGCAGCCTGGACATCTATTTCGTCCCGGCCGCGCACTGGTCGGCGCGCGGCCTGTTCGACCGCTCTGAAACGCTATGGGGCGGCTGGGTGTTCCAGAACCTGAAGGCGCCGGCGACCAGCGACGCGCCGGCGGCCGAACCAAGCGAGCCGTATTCGATGTACTTCGCCGGCGACACCGGCTACTCCGGGGATTTCCGCGACATCGGCGAACGCTTCGGCGGCTTCGACCTGGCGCTCATTCCCATCGGCGCCTATGCGCCGCGCTGGTTCATGCAGAACCAGCACGTCGATCCGGCCCAGGCGGTCTTGATTCATGAGGACGTGCGCGCCAAGCGCTCCATCGGCATTCATTGGGGGACCTTCGAACTGGCCGACGAGCCGCTGGACGAGCCGCCGCAAAAACTGGCCGAGGCGCTGAAGGAAGCGCATCTCCCGGCCGACCAGTTCATCACGCTCAAGCATGGCGAAACGCTGAAGCTGGAGCCTTGACGAAAAAGCACCGCGTTGTTGGACGCTAATGCCGTTCAGTTAAGGCTAATTCTGAAGCACTCATCACCGAGTCCGTTCGGGCTGAGTAGGCCCGCCAGGGCCGTATCGAAGCCAACGTGCCAGCGTTAGCAGTCTTGCCTGCCCTTCGATACGCTGCTGCGCAGCTACTCAGGGCGAACGGGGTCTGGATTCCACAAACCTCCACAAGCCTCCACAAACAAAAATGCCGTTCAGCGTTTAACTGAACGGCATTTTTCGTCCGATGCGGTTTTTCGAATGCCGCCAACAAACCCGATCGACGATATTCAGTCGACGATAAACAGCCTGGCGCCAACCTCGGTGGACGACCGATGCGGCTCGGCGTTGTCCGCCACCTGGTAGCTCATGCCCGGCTTGAGGACGAAGGTGCGGCCGTCCTCAAGCTCGGTGTGCAGTTCGCCTTCCAGGCACAGCAGGAAGTGGCCCTTCACGCACCAATGGTCGGCCAGGTAGCCGGGCGTGTACTCCACCATGCGTACCCGGACGTCGCCGAACTTGCACGTGCGCCAGAAGGCCTTGCCGGTGACGCCGGGATGCTCGGTCGGCTCGATCTTGCTCCAGTCGGTGGTGCCGAACGGCAGGTTGTCGATTTTCATCGGCCGCCGCTTACAGCTTGGAGGCGATCAGCTTGCCCAGGCGTTCCACGCCGGCGCGGATCTGTTCCGGCGGCACGGTGACGAAGGACAGGCGCATGGTGTTCTTCTCCGGGGTGTTGGCGAAGAACGGCGCGCCCGGCACGAAGGCGACCTTCTCTTGCTCGACGGCTTCGTTCAACAGCGCGCCGGTGTCGATGTGCTTGGGCAGCGTCACCCAGACGAACATGCCGCCTTCCGGCTTGCTCCACGAGCAGCCGGCCGGGAAGTACTGCTGCAGCGCGTCCAGCATGGCCTGGCACTGGTCGCCGTAGAGCTTGCGGATGGTCGGCACGTGCTGGTCCAGGAAGCCGTCCTTGATCGCCTCGTACACCACCATCTGGGTCAGTTGCGCGGTGTGCAGGTCGGTGGCTTGCTTGGCCTGTTCCATCTTCAGGATCAGCGGGCGCGGAGCGACCACGTAGCCCAGGCGGATGCCGGGCGTCAGCACCTTGGAGAAGGAACCCATGTAGATCACGCCCGACGGGTTCATCGACAGCATCTTGGGCAGCGGCGGATTGCGGTAGCTCAGGGCGCCGTACGGATCGTCCTCGATCAGCGGCAGGCCCAGGCGCGCACAGGTCTCGACCAGCTTGATGCGGCGTTCGGTCGGCAGCGTGCGGCCGGTGGGGTTCTGGAAGTTGGGCAGCGAATACAGCATGCGGGCGCCGTCGGCGATGGCTTCGATGGACTCGGGCTTCAGGCCGTTCTCATCGCTGGGGACCGATTCGAACTTGGCGCCGTACAGCGCGAAGGCTTGCAGCGCGCCCAGGTAGCTGGGAGTCTCGACCAGCACCTTGCTGCCTTCATCGACCAGCACCTTGCCCAGCAGGTCCAGGCCTTGCTGCGAGCCGGAGACCATCAGCACCTGCTCCGGCAGGATCTGGGCGCCGTCGGTGGAGAGCGAACCGGCGATCCATTCGCGCAGCGGCAGGTAGCCGTCGGTGGGGCCGTATTGCAGGGCAACCTTGCCTTGCTGCGACAGCACGCGGTCGAACGCGGCCTTCATCTGTTCCACCGGGAAGGTCAGCGGCGACGGCAGGCCGCCGGCGAAGGAGGTGATGTCGGGACGCATCGTCACCTTCAGGATTTCGCGGATGGCCGAGCTTTGCATCTTGGTGGCGCGGTCGGAAAACTGCCATTGCAGCGGAGCGGGATTTTCGAGTTTCATGATGTTTCTACTGTGATGTGATGGCGACCGGCCGCGGCAAAAAATGATGGGCCGATGTCAGGCCCGGTCGCTGGTTCTGTCCAGGGTTCCACCTGGTGGGTCAACGACCTGTCCGGATTCTCATGCCGGAGCAGGTTGCTGCATGAACGATCGTTGCGCCGGATCAGGCGATCTCGGCGATCATTTCGATCTCGACGCAGGCGCCCATGGGCAGCTGCGCCACGCCGAAGGCGGAACGGGCATGCTTGCCCGCCTCGCCGAAGACCTCACCGATCAGTTCGGAGGCGCCGTTGGTCACCAGGTGGTGTTCGATGAATTCGCCGGTCGAGTTGACCAGGCTCATCAGTTTGACAATGCGCTTGACCCGGGTGAGGTCGCCGCCGCAAGCCGCCTGCAGGGTGGCGATCAGATCGATCGCCACTGCGCGTGCCGCCTGTTTCGCATCTTCGGTGCCGATGTCGCGTCCCAGCTGTCCGACCCACACACGACCGTCCTTCTTGGCCAGGTGGCCCGAGAGGAAAACGGTGTTGCCGGTTTGCGCATACATCACATAAGCCGCCGCCGGGGTCGCCACGGCAGGCAGTTCGATGTTCAGTGCTTTCAGCTTTTCATAAACGGACATGCGGCACTCCTTGTTTTGCATCGCACCATGCCTGCCGGTAGGCCGCACGTGCTCTGCGTATTAAGAAAAAATAAGACCACGATTATCTCAAATATCCGGGGTTTTAGCCCGACAATTGCGCGTCACGGCGACTCGCAATGCACGCCCCCGCAATGCACGCCCCCGCAATGCACGCCCCGGCTCGGCCAGGGCGAGGCTATTGCCTTACCGCCATGCGCCGCCCGATGGCCACCACGGCGATCACGGCCAGCGCGAACAGCATATTGCTCGCATCCAGCGTCTCGCCGGCAATGACGGCGGCGCCCAGCAGGGTCATGACGGGTTGCAACAATTGCACTTGCCCGACACGGGCGATGCCGCCCAGGGCCAGGCCCTTGTACCAGAAGAAAAATCCGATAAACATCGAGAACAGCGAGACATAGGCGAACGCGACCCATGACGCCGGCGACGCCGCCACGCCGTATTGCCAGCCCAGCCACAGCGACACCGGCGTCATCACCGGCAGCGAGATCACCAGCGCCCAGGCAATCACCTGCTGCCCTCCCATCGATTGGGAAAGGCGGCCGCCTTCGGCATAGCCCATGGCCGCCGTCACCACCGCCGCGAACAAGGCGAAATCGGCCAGGTGGAAACTGCCCCCGCCTGCGCGCAGCGCGAAGGCGATCACGATGCCGGAGCCGGCCAGCGCCGCCAGCCAGAACCCGGCCGAAGGACGCTCGCCGAAACGCAGCGCGCCGAACAAGGCGGTGGCCAGCGGCAGCAGCCCCACCACCACGGCGCCATGCGAGGCCGGCACATAGCGCATCGCTATCGAAGAAAACAGGGGAAAGCCCACCACCACGCCCAGCGCCGTGATGACCAGCCCCCGCAGTTGCTGCGCATTCGGGCGCGGCGCCTTGATCCAGGCCAGCAGCGCCAGCGAGCACAGGCCGGCCACCACCGCGCGCCCGAAAGCGATGAAGGCCGGGTTGAGTTCGGCCACCGCGATGCGCGTGAACGGCAGCGTCAGGCTGAAAATAGCCACGCCGACCAGCCCCAGCCACATGCCCCTGGATTCGCTTCCCGTTGCCGATGGCGCCGCCGGCTTCGCGCCGCCGCTGTTGCTCTGCGCTTGCATGTGTTTGCCTCTTCTCCGATGGGTGATTGCCGCTCAGAACCAGATCGCCAGCGCCGAATACAGCGTCAGCAGCACCATCGTCGCCGCGAACACGGTGCGCCACAGCGGCTGGTCGAGATAGCGCCGCAGCACCGCGCCCGCAGCAGCCCATACCGAAATGCACGGCAGGTTGATGGCGCAGAAAATCAGGCAGTAAAGCAGGATCGCCAATCCCACGGGATAGTTATGCAGCATCGGCATGAAGGCCGATGCGCCGGTAATGGCCATCACCCAGGCCTTGGGATTGGCAAACTGGAACGCTGCCGCGCCCCAGAACGACATCGGCCGGACCGCCGTGCCCGCGCCGCCGGCCGCGCGCATGTTGCGCAATTGCCAGGCGAGATACAGCAGATAGGCCGAGCCCAGCAGCTTGAGGATGAAGGTCAGTCCCGGCACGGCGATCACCAGCGCGCCTATACCGAATGCGCATAAGGCCAGCAGTCCGCCGAAGCCGAACGTGATGCCCAGCATGTGCGGCACCGAACGCTGGAAACCGAACCAGATGCCCGACGACGTCAGCATGATGTTGTTGGGCCCCGGCGTGATCGACGAGACGAAGGCGAACGACATCAACGGCAGGAACATGTCCATGTCAGCGCCCCTCCCCGTTGCCCAGCAAGGTCGATGCGTTATGCCGGAACTTGCCGCCCAGGGCCGCCGCCAGTCCGCGCGCGCCGGCACAGCACAGGTGCAGCCAGGCCCGCGCGGTTTGCATCAGCACCGGTTCGATGCGCAGGCTGGACATATGGTCGGCCTCGATCACCACCAGCGCGCCCGGCAACAGCACCATGCTGTGGCCCGACTCCAGCCAGAAATCGTCGGCGCGGCCTTCCTGCGTGACCCACACGCGGCCGTGGCTCACCTCCAGCGTGCACACCTGCGCCACCCGCGTGGCGCGCACCTGGCGGCGCTGCAGCAGCCATTGGGACGGCGTGCGATTGCCGTGCCGGTTCATGCCGTCCTCCGCTGCCGCAATGGCAACACCTGCGCCATCGCATGCACATCGGTTGCGGCTTCCCGCATCAGCACGCGGGCGAACACATCGTGGTCGACATTGCCGCCCGACAGCGTCACGCCGACCTTGCGCCCCTGCAGGCGCGCACGGATCTGCAGCGCGGCCGCCAGCGCACAGGCGCCGGCGCCTTCGGCCACGTTGTGGGTGGCGATGAAGAACATCTTCATGGCATCCATCACTTCGTCGTCGGTGACGGCGATCACTTCATCGACCTCGGCCCGCAGCACCGCCAGCGAAGCTTCATCAGGCACGCGGCAGGCGACGCCGTCGGCGATGCGGGTCGACACCGGCGACTCGACCTTTATTCCCTGTTCGAACGACAGCTTGTACGCCAGCGCATGCGCCGACACCACGCCGATCACACGCGTCTTGCGCCCCAGCGCATTGCGCGCGGCCACCGCGCCGCACATGCCCGAGCCCTGGCCGATCGGCACCAGCACCACGTCCAGCTCCGGCTGGGCGGCCATCAGCTCCATCCAGTAGGTCGACACGCCGGCCACCAGGTCGCGGTGGAACGACGGGATCATGTGCAGTTGCTGCTCGCGCGCCAGTTGCTGGGCATGTTCGCGGCTTTCCTGGAACTCGCTGCCATGCTCGACCAGCGCGACGCCCAAGGCGCGCATGGCGGCGTTCTTTTCGCGGCTGTTGCCCTGCGGGACGACGATGGTGGCCTGCAGGCCGAAACGGCTGGCCGCCAGCCCGACCGACTGGCCGTGGTTGCCGCGCGTGGCGGAAATCACGCCGCGCACTTGCGGCTGTTCGCGCACCAGCTTGTCGAGGTAGACCATGCCGCCGCGCACCTTGAAGGCGCCGGTCGGCGCATGGTTCTCGTGCTTGACCCACACCTGGGCGCCCAGCGCCTGGTTCAGCAGCGGCCATGACAATTGCGGCGTCGGCGCCATCGCGCCATAGACGACCTGGGCTGCCTGCTCGATCTCGGCGCGGCTGGGCAGCAGTTCGTTGGCGGCGTGGGTCATGGCGTGTCTCCTTGGCAATGGCGTGTGGCATGGCTGGACAAGGCTCCCGTGTTGCTTTCGATCAGCCTTGCATTGGAAGCCATCGTAATCGACAATACCAGTACAGCACCGATACACTTAAGCAAATAACTCCGGATATTGTCACGGCAAAATGACCAATACAGTGAAACGCTCCAACTTGCTTTCCCCGCCATCCCCGGCCGCCAATGCCGGCAGCAACGAAGCCGCGCTCGCCCCCGGCTGGCCCTTGCTGTCGCGCGAAAGCGGGGACTCGCTGGTGGAGCAGATCGTGCGCGGCATCCGCTCGCGCATCGACGACAAGCTGTTGCGCACCGGCGCCCGCATGCCTTCGATCCGCCAGTTCGCCGACACCCACGAGGTCTCGCGCTTTACCGTCGTGGAAGCCTACGACCGGCTGGTGGCGCAGGGTTTCCTGGAGTCGCGCCGCGGCTCCGGTTTCTACGTGCGGGAGCGCTCGCCGGTGGGCCCGATGCATGGCAATTTCAGCGCCGCCGCGCCGCGCGCGGCCATTGCCCAGGAGAATGCGGAAGGCGCGCTGGATGTGGTCTGGCTGGTGCGCAACATGTTTCGCCAGATGCCGCCGCAAAAGATGCCGGGCGGCGGGCTGCTGCCGGCAGACTGGCTGGACGGGGAACTGATCGCCAACGCCCTGCGCGCCGTCAGCCGCGAGAACCAGTCGCTGCTGCTGGGCTACGGCACGCCGCAAGGCTTCCTGCCGCTGCGCCAGCAATTGCAATTGAAACTGGCCGAACATGAAATCGCCGCCAGCCCCGAACAAATCGTCATGACCGCGGGCGTGACGCAGGCGCTGGATACCGTCGCGCGCCATTTCCTGCGTCCCGGCGATGTGATCTTCGTCGACGACCCGGCCTGGTTCCTGATGTTCGGCTCCTTCGCCGCGCTCGGCGCCAAGGTAGTCGGCATCCCGCGCCTGGCCGATGGGCCCGACATCGCCAAGCTATCCGAGCTGGCGGCGCTGCATAAGCCCAAGCTGTACGTGATCAATTCGGTGCTGCACAATCCTACCTCGACCTCGATGTCGGCCGCCAAGGCGTTCCAGGTCTTGCGCATCGCCGAGGAGCACGACTTCACCATCGTCGAGGACGATATCTACTGCGACATGCATCCCGGCTCCTCGGTCCAGCCGGCCACCCGCATCGCCGCGCTGGACCAGTTGCACCGGGTGATCTACCTGGGGGGATTTTCCAAGACCCTGTCGGCCAACCTGCGGGTGGGCTTCATCGCCACCTCGGCCGAACTGGCGCGGCACCTGGCCGACCGCAAGATGCTGTCGACCCTGACCACCAGCGAGATCGGCGAGCGCGTGGCCTACAAGATCCTGTCCGAAGGGCATTACCGCAAGCATGCCGAACGCCTGCGCGCACGCTTGAACAGTACCCGCGACAAGGTCGTGCGCCAGCTCGAAAAACTGGGCATGGATGTGGGCGAACCGCCGCCCTGCGGCATGTTCCTGTGGGTGGAGACGCACTGCGACACCAACGTGCTGACCGAGAAGGCGATGGAGCAAGGCTTCCTGCTGGCGCCGGGCAGCCTGTTCTCGCCCAGCCAGTTGCCCTCCACGCGCATGCGCATCAATGTGGCCAGCATGGCCGATCCGGGCATCTGGCGTTTCCTGGAGCACGAACTGGGGCGCTGACGCCCGCCACGAATGCAAAAAATCCATGAAAATGCGGTTGAAAACCGCATTTCCCGCCCTATATCTGCCCCCGTTAAGATTGTCTTCCCCTAACCACTTGCTTTAATCACAAGGAAATAAAGAAACATGGCATCCGAAAAACAGACCATGGGCTTTCAGGCTGAAGTCAAGCAATTGCTCCAACTGATGATCCACTCGCTGTATTCCAACAAGGAAATCTTCCTGCGCGAGCTGATCTCCAACGCTTCCGACGCTGCCGACAAGCTGCGCTTCGAAGCCATCAACAACGCCGCCCTGTTCGAAAACGACCCCGAACTGAAGATCAAGGTCAGCTTCGACCAGGCCGCCCGCACCATCACGATCTCGGACAACGGCATCGGCATGAACCGCGACGAGGCGATCTCGCACCTGGGCACCATCGCCAAGTCCGGCACCAAGGAATTCTTCTCCCGGCTCTCCGGCGACCAGCAGAAGGATGCGGCCCTGATCGGCCAGTTCGGCGTGGGCTTCTACTCCGGCTTCATCATCGCCGACCGCATCACGGTCGAGACCCGCCGCGCCGGCACCCCGGCCGATGAAGGCGTACGCTGGGAATCCGAAGGCGCGGGCGACTTCTCGATAGAAGCGATCGACAAGCCCAACCGCGGCACCGACATCATCCTGCATTTGCGCGAAGGCGAAGACGAGTTCCTTTCCGCCTGGCAATTGAAATCGATCATCCGCAAGTATTCCGACCATATCTCGCTGCCCATCCTGATGCACAAGGAGGAATGGGACGAGGAGAAGAAGGAAACCGTCCAGAAGGACGAACTGGAAACCGTCAACCAGGCCAGCGCCCTGTGGACCCGCAGCAAGTCCGACATCACGCCCGAGCAGTACGAAGAGTTCTACAAGCACATCTCGCACGACTTCGGCGCCCCGCTGGCCTATACCCACAACCGTGTGGAAGGCCGCAGCGAATATACCCAGCTGCTGTACATCCCGGCGCGCGCGCCGTTCGACATGTGGGATCGCAACAAGCGCGGCGGCATCAAGCTGTACGTCAAGCGCGTGTTCATCATGGATGACGCCGAGCAGTTGATGCCGGTCTACCTGCGCTTCGTCAAGGGCGTGATCGATTCGGCCGACCTGCCTCTGAACGTGTCGCGCGAGATCCTGCAGGAGTCGCGCGACGTGCGCGCCATCCGCGAAGGCTCGACCAAGCGCGTGCTGAGCCTGCTGGAAGAACTGGCCAACAGCGACGAACAGGCGCAGAAGGACAAGTACGCCGGCTTCTGGACCGAATTCGGCCAGGTGCTCAAGGAAGGCATCGGCGAAGACGCCGCCAACAAGGAACGCATCGCCAGGCTGCTGCGCTTTGCCTCCACCCACAATGACAGCGATGTCCAGAACACTTCCTTGGCCGACTACATCGGCCGCATGAAGGAAGGCCAGGACAAGATCTACTACGTCACCGCCGAAAACCACCAGGCCGCCAGGAACAGCCCGCACCTGGAAATCTTCCGCAAGAAGGGAGTGGAAGTGCTGTTGCTGACCGACCGCGTGGACGAGTGGATGCTGTCCTTCCTGCAGGACTTCGACGGCAAGGAACTGGCTTCCGTGGCCAAGGGCGGCCTCGACCTCGGCAAGCTGGAAAACGAAGCCGAGAAGAAGCAGCATGAAGAAACCCAGGCCGACTACAAGGAACTGGTCGAGAAGATGAAGACCGTACTGGCCGACAAGGCCAAGGACGTGCGCGTAACCTTCCGCCTGACCGATTCGCCGGCCTGCCTGGTGGCCGACGAGAACGAACTGTCGGGCAACCTGGTGCGCATGCTCAAGGCGGCCGGCCAGAACGCGCCGGAGTCCAAGCCGACCCTGGAAATCAACCCGGACCACCCGCTGGTGCAGCGCCTGAAGTATGAAGAGGCCAGGTTCGACGACTGGTCGCACCTGCTGTTCGACCAGGCCCTGCTGGCCGAAGGCGGCGCGCTGGGCGATCCGTCGGGATTCGTCAAGCGCTTGAACGATATGTTGCTGGGAATGGCATCGAAGTAATCCCGCCATACCGGCATCATGAAACGGCGGCCCCCGGGCCGCCGTTTTCGTCGGTTGGACGCATTCTCCCGCACGCAACCTTCACAGGTTGCCTCGGCAACGCATGCGCTATACAGTAGGACGGCATTTCCCTTTCGCCCCATTATCCGGAGACCTCCATGAAAAAACTTCCCGCCTTGTCGCTTTCCCTGATCGTCGGCCTGGCTGCCGCCGGCCATGTGTCGGCGCAAGCCCTGACCGGCTGCGCCGCCAAGAAGGCCGATGTCCAGGCCCAGCTCGAACAGGCGCGCGCGCACGGCAACAAGGCGCAGGAAGCTAAACTGAAGATCGCCCAACAGCAGTTGGAAGCGAACTGCACCGACGAAGGCTTGCGCCGCGAACGCGAAGCCGACGTGAAGAAGAAGGAAGACAAAGTCGCAGCCCGCCAGGCCGACCTGGACAAGGCCAAAGCCAAGGGCAAGCCGAAGAAAATCGCCCAGCAGGAAAAGAAGCTGCACGATGCCGAGGCGGAACTGAAAGACGCGCGCGACAAACTCTCGCAATAATACTGACAACGGCTGAACCACGCGCAGCCGCGCACGCCATCGCCGTATGGCGGCATGCCTGGCAACTGCACCATGGAATTCAACTTCATCAATCCGCGCAAGAACGCCCTGGTCTATCTGGTCAAGATCCTCTCGGGCTGCCTGATCCTGTGGTACGGGCTGCGCGCGCTCGGCATCCAGGAACCCTACTGGGCGATGATTTCGCTGATCATTGTCACCGAGCCCGATATGACGGTGGCCAAGGCCAACTTCCGCGCCCGGCTGATCAACACCATTTCCGGCTGCGTGGTCTCCTGTATCGCGCTGGTCATTTTCGGCCCCACCTTCCTGGCGATGCTGGTGGCGCTGACGGCCGCCGTGGTGGTGGCGATGCTGCTGCAAAACTATCCCAGCAACTGGCGCCTGGGGCCGGCGACGGTGGTGATCCTGCTGTCGGCGGCCTTCACCGGCAGCGGCTTGCACGAGGAACTGCACCTGGCCTTCATGCGCGTGGGAGAAGTGATCGTCGGCAGCACGATGGCGCTGCTGCAAACCGTGCTCTATATCTGGCTGGTCAAGCGCCGGCAACAGCATGACGAAGCGCCGCCCGCTGCCTGACCCGGCATTGCTGCGGGGTGCGCGGGTGCTGCTGCGCCCCTGGCGCGCCGGCGACCGCGCCCCTTTTGCCGCGATCAATGCCGATCCGCTGGTCATGAAGCACTTCCCCGCGCCGCTTGCGCGCGATGACAGCGATGCGCTGGCCGACCACATCCAGGTGCATTTCGACCGATACGGCTTCGGGCCGTGGGTAGTGGAAATCCCGGGCATCAGCGAATTCGCGGGCGTTGTCGGCCTGCTCAACGTGTCTTTCGAGGCCCACTTCACGCCGGCGGTGGAAATAGCCTGGCGCCTGGCGTCGTCGATGTGGGGGCAAGGCTATGCCACCGAAGCGGCCGCCTGCGCCCTGCGTTACGGCTTCCATACCCTGGCGCTGCCGGAAATCGTCGCCTTCACCGTCCCCGCCAACCTCAATTCGCTGGCGGTCATGCGCCGGCTGGGCATGCACTGCGATGTGCGCGAAGACTTCCCGCATCCGCGCCTGCCCGCGCAACACCCGCTGCGCCAGCACCGCCTGTACCGGATCTCGCGCGCGCAATGGATGGAGCGCGAAAAGCATGGCGGCGCGATCGGCGACACCTGAACAATGGACGAAAAAAGCAGGACCGAAGTCCTGATGTCGTTCAGTTAAAGCTCATTCTGAACCACTCATCACCGAGCCCGTTCGGGCCGTATCGAAGCCAGCGCGCCAGCATCAGCGGCCTTGCCTGCCCTTCGATACGCTGCTGCGCAGCTACTCAGGGCGAACGGAGTCTGGTCTCCTCAAACCTCCACAAACACAAATGCCGTTCAGCGCTTAACTGAACGGCATTAGGATC
The DNA here is from genome assembly GCF_006715495.1 of Herbaspirillum sp. SJZ106. GTDB lineage: Bacteria > Pseudomonadota > Gammaproteobacteria > Burkholderiales > Burkholderiaceae_D > Herbaspirillum. Next base: position 133,701 of record NZ_VFNI01000003.1, on the reverse strand, counting down.
GAAGCCCTGCTTTCAGGCAGAGCTGGTGAGGCTCAGCGCATCAATGCGTGACGCGAGTGGTGCGGCCGTTGGACAGCAAACGCACGCGTTCGCCGACGCGGAAAGCCTCGTCCGCATCCTGGGTGATGGCGCGCAGTTCGCCGTTATCCAGGCGCACGGTGATTTCCAGGCCGGCCTGATTGGCCATGCGCGATTCGATCTGGTTGCCGGCGATGCCGCCGGCCAGGGCGCCGATAATGCCGGCTGCCAGCGCGCCATTGCCGCCGCCGATGTTGGAACCGGCCGCGATGCCGCCCAGTGCGCCGCCGGCCAGGGTGCCCACGCCGGAAGCGCCCTTGTCGATGGTCACGTTGCGGATCGACTCCACCACGCCCATGCGAACGGTCTGCTCGCCCTGGGCCTGGCGGGTGTTATAGACGCTGGCCGAGTTCGGCGTATAGGCGCAACCGGCCGCCAGCGAGCTCAGTGCAACGATTAAAAGCAATTTCTTCATACAGACACTCCAACTGAAAATTCGCCCGGTCATCGGGCTGTTTTTTGCTTGCTGATTGAGGGTTGGCACATTCGCGCCATTTCCCGTATGGCAAACAACCCAACAACGCTTGACATATTAATACAAACCCGTTGTTGACCGGACTACAATAGCTTCGTTCCCCCTGTTTTCTTCATCATTTCCCCGGATTGCGCCCGGATTGCGGCCCTAGTAGCGGATGTTCCAGCGCCGGTACAGCACTCCCAGCACAAACAGCGGCCCGATCAGCAGGAAGCGCACATCCTCGAAAAAGGAAGGCTTCTTGCCCTCGATCTTGTGGCCGACGAACTGCCCTATCCACGCAATCACGAAGACCGCCGCCGACAGCGGCAACACCGCGCCCGCCGGCAAACGGGCCAGGATCACCAGCATCACGGCCGTCATGGCCAGCATGCCGGCGGCAAGCGGCGGCGACAAACTGAGGTAATACGCCAGCGCGGCGGCCGCCGCCACCAGCGCCACGGCCGGCGATAGCGTCCAGCACAGGCCCAGCAGCGACAGCACGATGGCAGGAACGCAGACGCAGTGGATCCGCTCGTTGAGCGGATGCCGGTGGCTTTCGGCATAACGCGACAGCAACTGGTCGATACGGCGCTGGGTGACGATGCTCATGCCGGCCTCCGGCGAGGTGGATGCTGCCGATGCAGCGGGGATCAGCGCCCCCCGGACACGTCGATAAAAGTGCCGGTGGCGTAGGACGACTCATCCGACAGCAGCCACAGGATGGCGTTGGCGACCTCTTCGGCGGTGCCGCCGCGTTTCATCGGCACGGCATCCTTGAGGCGATCGACGCGGCCGGCTTCGCCGCCGCTGGCGTGGATATCAGTATAGATCAGCCCCGGACGCACGGCGTTGACGCGGATGCCTTCAGCCGCCACTTCCTTGGCCAGGCCGATGGTAAAGGCGTCGATCGCGCCCTTGGAGGCGGCGTAATCGACATACTCGCCCGGCCCGCCCAGCTTGGCCGCCATCGACGACAGGTTGACGATGGCGCCGCCTTTGCCGCCATGCCTGGTCGACATGCGCTTGACAGCCTCGCGCGCGCACAAGAGGCTGCCGGTGATGTTGGCGACCAGCACGCGGTTGATGCGCTCGGCGCTCATGTCGTCCAGGCGCGACTGGTGGCCCAGGATGCCGGCATTGTTGACCAGCGCGGTGACCGGACCCAGTTCCTGGTCGACGGTGGCAAACAGGCGCACGATGTCTTCCTCCCTGGCCACATCGCCCGCTACCGTGATGGCGCGGCCGCCGGCCTGGCGGATCTCGTCGGCCACGGCCTCGGCCGCGTCGCGGTTGGACACATAGTTGACGCAGACCGCATAACCTTGCCGCCCCGCCAGTTTGGCCGTAGCCGCGCCGATACCGCGGCTGCCGCCGGTCACTACGATGACTTTTCCTGCCATGTCTTCCTCCGTGAAATGTCTGCTTGAAGTTGGGGCAATTGCGCCTGCGGCAATTACGCTAAGATCGCTGTTTTGCCGCAAGCGGCGCCTGGGCGATGTCGCGTCATTGTGCCTCTCCTCGCTGCCTGTGGCGCACCGTCAAATAATTTTCATCTCCGACCGGACAAACCATGCCGACCAGGAAAACCGGACCACAACCGCTCGAATTCACCGCCGCCGATCCGCTGCTGGCCAGCTTCGCGCCGGTGGTGGCGCGCGATACGCGCACGCTGATTTTAGGGAGTTTGCCGGGAATGGCTTCGCTGGCGGCCAGCCAGTATTACGGACATCCGCGCAATGCATTTTGGCGGCTGGTCGGGGATTCGATTGGCGTCGACCTGGTTGGGCTGGATTATGAGACACGGTTGTCGGTCTTGTTGGAACATCGCATCGGTTTGTGGGATGTGATTGCCAATGCACGCAGGATCGGCAGCCTGGATAGCGCGATTCGAGAACATTCGCAGAACGATCTGGTGACGCTCATCGATACCTTGCCTGACTTGACCACCGTCGCATTCAATGGCGGCACTGCGGCGAAGATCGGGATGAAGGCTTTGGGGGAACGGGCGCTGCGATACCGGACTCTGCTTTTGCCGTCGAGCAGTCCGGCGCATGCCTCTCTGTCGTATGCGCAAAAACTGGAAATATGGCGACGGCTGGCCGCTTCGAACACAGCGCCCGGCTAGCGCGGCGTACGGCACGTTTTATCGATTGCGATGCGGCGGTGAATAACGGCAGGCTTACTCGTAGTGATAGCGGCAAGAGACGATATTGATCTGCCCTTCCTTGGCTTCATACACCAGCCTGTTCACATCGTCGATGCGACGCGACCAGAATCCTGACAGATTGGCCTTGAGCGGCTCCGGCTTGCCGATGCCTTCGAACGGAGTCCGCTGGGCCTCGCGGGTCAGTTGATTGATGCGCTTCAGTGTTTTCCGGTCTTGCGTCTGCCAGTACTGATAGTCGTCCCAGGCTTCAGCGGTAAACAATATGCGTCGGCTGCTCATTGGCTTTCGTCGATAGTGCGCTCCACGGCGCTGCCTTCGCGAAGTTGTCCGATCGAACGCTCAAGGTGGGCGACATTCGCCGGCGAACGCAACAGATGCACTGTTTCCATGAGGCTGTCGTAATACTCCTGCGACATCACAACCGCATTGGGAGCATCGCGCCGCGTAATCAGCGTGACATCGGCATCTTCAACAACGCGGTCGATCACACTCTTCAAATTGCTGCGGGCATCGGTAAAGTGAACGGTGCGCATATGCCGCTCCATAGGCTGTACAAGTGACGGGATTTTAATACATGTACAGAAAGACGTACATGTTCACATGAGTCCTGCCGGCTCGATGCGACTCGGGAACCTGCACACAGGCAAGGCGCACGACCGATCAGGTCTTGCGGAAAAACACATAATCGAAGAACTCGCCTGAAAAGCCGCCGTTGAAAATGAGGTACTGCACCGCCTTGCCGAAGAAGACGATGGCGGCGAAAACGATGGCCAGCTTGATGCAGAAAATAAGAGGTTTGAGCATGGCCGAAGTGTATATGAGCAGCCGGCCGCCGGCCGGATCGGCATCAAAAAATGCCGCCCGGATTGCCGCCGGGCGGCATCGATAATGCGCCGCTTTCAAAGCTTCAGCATGTTTTCGGGCAGGGCGCTGCCCCGCTCCAGGGACTCTCAGAACGCCGGCACCAGCGATCCCTTGAATTCGCTTTCGATGAATTTGCGCACCTCTTCCGACTGGTAGGCCTGCACCAGCTTCCTGACCCAGGGCTTGTCCTTGTCTTCGGCGCGGGTGGCGATGACGTTGGCATAGCGGCCGCGCGGGTCTTCCACGGCGATGGTGTCCTTCTGCAGCGACAGCCCGGCCTTGAAGGCGTAGTCGTTATTGATCGAGACGGCGGCCAGGTCGTCCAGCGAACGCGGCAATTGCGCGGCGTCGAGTTCGACCAGCTTGAGCTTCTTCGGGTTGTCCGCCACATCCAGCGGGGTGGCATTGACGCCGTTCTCGCCCGCCCCCGGCTTGAGCTTGATCAGGCCGGCCTTTTGCAACAGCAGCAGCGCGCGGTTGCCGTTGGACGGGTCATTCTGGATGCCGATGGTGGCGCCGTTGGGCAATTGGTCGACCGACTTGTATTTTTTGGAATAAATGCCCAATGGCGCGGTGATGGTCAGCCCCACCGGCACGATCTTGTAGCCGCGCGCCTTGATCTGGCTGTCCAGATAAGGCACGTGCTGGAAGGCATTGGCGTCCAGGTCGCCGGCGGCCAGCGCCGCGTTGGGCTGCAGGTAGTCGCTGAAGACCACGGTCTGGATCTCCAGCCCTTCGCGCGCGGCGACTTTCTTGACCACCTCGAAGGTGCTCTCTGCATTACCCACCGAGATGCCGACCTTGATCTTCGTCTTGTCCTGCGCCGATGCCGTGTGCGGCGCCAGCGCCAGGCTCAGTGCGGCCAATGCGCCGGCCAGTTTTGCGATTGCAGCCAATTGCATGATGTCCCCGATAAGAATGAGGACAGCATGGTCACACAGGCCCGGCACGGAAAGAAGGAATGAATCCGCATGTCGATATGCGGGAAGCGCGGCAAAACTGCGGCAGAGGCGTCCGGCAAGGTATCATTCCGCCTCCAGGCGGCACCCGTACCGGCCGCACCGCTATCACCCGATTCCATACCATGCTGATCAGAAGAAAATCCATCGAGGCCCAGGCCAACACCAAGGCCGGCCCCAACCGCCGCCGCCTCGGCGCCGATGCCGCCAAACCCCGCACGCCCAGGTTCGCGCCGGTGACGCTGTCCGAATTGGATGGCGTGCGCTACCTGCACTTCGGCACCGAATGGGTACAAGGCGCCATGCGCATCCGCAAGCCGGACTGGATCGAGCTGGAGTATGCGCAGCAAATGATGGCCTGGATGCTGTTCAACCCGGCGCCGCGCCATATCGTGCAGCTGGGGCTGGGTACCGGCGCGCTGACCAAGTTCGCCTACCGTGAATTCCCGCAGGCGCAAGTGACGGCGGTGGAACTGAACCCGGCGGTGGTTGCCATCTGCCACAGCATGTTCAAGCTGCCCGAACCCGACGAGCGCCTGATGCTGATCGAAAGCGATGCCATGGACTTCATCCTGCATGCGGCCGGGCACGGCATCATCGATGCGCTGCAGGTCGACCTCTACGACGCCACTGCGCGCGGCCCGGTGCTCGATACGCCGGAGTTCTACCAGGCCTGCTACGACAGCCTGGCCCCCGGCGGCGTCATGACGGTCAACCTGTTCGGCGACCATCCCAGCTACGCCAGGAACCTGAAGGCGATGGAATTCGCATTCGATACGGTGGTTTCGCTGCCCGAAGTCCATGACGGCAACGTCGTCGCGCTCGCCTTCAAGGGACAGCGTCAGTTCGACTTCCCGGCCCTGTACGAACGCGCCGCGCAGATCGAAGCGCAGACCAGGCTGCCGGCCAAGTCCTGGGTCAACGGGATCAAGAGCGGTATCTGAGGAACGATTGGACGACGCCTGCACGCAAAGCCTGCTCGAAGATCGGCCGGATATTGCACATGCAACAAGCGGCCAGCATTATTTTCAGATTTCTTGAAAAAGGCTTGCGTAGCAATGAAAACCCACTTGCGTCCTTGCTTGCAGGACAGAGCAACAACGGGCAAAGCCGCTCTTTGAAGCTGCTAATGCGAACCAGCCTGCATCAAGCAGGCTAGCTTGCTTCAAAAGTTGATGTGGCTCGCTGCTGTCAGCGAATATCGTCGTTGTCACCCGATGACAACGCGGTCGGTTGCAGCAATTGCTGCAAGCGTTGTGCGCCATCCGGCGAGAGTTCGCCATTTTTCATACTGTCAAGCAGCTTCTGTACCTCTTCTTTATCAGCCGCCGACAGGTCCTGCCCGATTTCACCGTTATCCAGACGGCGTTGCAGTTCGGTACCAGCTATCCTCTTTCCATCAGGTGTCGCATCAGCACTCATCGCATCCGTCAATAGCTGGTCGGTGGACAAACTTTGCATTTTTTGGCCCTGCGTATGCTTGGTTACCTCCCACTCAAGAGGCGAGGATGAGAAAGGAATTGTGAGCGAATTCGACATAGGTGGCTCCAGTAAGGAAGTATTGAAGGAGCCCATAAGTGGATGTGGAGAACATTTTTGTTCCATATCGACCGCATGAATAGCGTCGCTCCCACCCAAGAAAAGTCCTTACGCATACCAACGTCGAACTTAAAAAAAGAATCACGACTGCATAACGCTAGCGAAAAAGCACAAGAGGTTGCCATGTTGATAGCCATTGATTTTTATAATGCCGCACGCGGAGACAATAGTCATTCCCGTATGGCTCAACCTCTTGGGGTAAGTGAGGCGCTATTAGCAAATGGCGTAAGGGAGAAGCCATCAAGCCGTATTACATGGTCAAATGTGCTGTGAGACGGGTCTGGATGTCAAAGAATCAGCCTTGACTGCGACCTATGAACTAGAAAGTGATGAAGAAAAGAAAAAAGAACTTGCGGAACTGATAAACCCTACCTATAATGCGTCCTTTCTTGCAGCACAGAGCAACAACGTGCAGCACGGGGCGTTAGCTCAGTTGGTAGAGCAGCGGACTCTTAATCCGTAGGTCCACAGTTCGAATCTGTGACGCCCCACCAGAATTTCAAAGCCTTCCAAAGCATGCCTTTGGAAGGCTTTTCTGTTTTGGCCATTCTACGTCCCCATTCCACGTCCTTTTTCCAAGCCCCCTTTTTGCGCCCCGACCATGAACCTCAGTGCCGACGATTTTGCCCTGGTGATCCAATCCACCCCGCTGGTATCGATCGATTTGCTGGTTCGCAATGAGCGCAACGAGATCCTGCTCGGCTACCGGCGCAACCGCCCCGCCAGCGATTGCTGGTTCGTTCCCGGCGGGCGTATCCGCAAAGGCGAAACACTGAAGGATGCCGTGCGACGCATCGCACGGGTGGAACTCGGCGTGGAACCGGCAAGCTGGGAGTTGTCGGGCGCGTTCGACCATATCTATGCCGACAATGCGCTGGGCCGCGAAGGCTTCGGCTCACACTACGTGGCGCTGGGATGCCATTGCAGCCTGCCGCCCGGAAGCCGCATCGTCCCCGATGCCCAGCATTCGGAACTGCGCTGGTGGCCGCTGGATAAATTGATGCAAAGCCCGCTGGTGCATGTCAACACCAAGCGCTACTTCGAAGACGCGCCGGCCAACAAACTGTAAGCCTCCCTGGCCCGCCCTGTCCTCCTTAGCGGCCGGGAAAATCCGAAATGGCCAGCGCCGCCTTCAGCGCCAGCATCACATCCCCCCATTGCCCGGCCTGCTGCTGCCGGAACAGCCTGGCGCTGGGATACCACGGCGAATCGTGGCGGTTCAGGAACCAGCGCCAGTCGGGCGCGAACGGCAGCGCGATCCAGACCGGCAGGCCCAGTGCGCCGGCCAGGTGGGCGGCGGCGGTGTCTACCGTGATCAGCAGGTCCATGCAGGACAATACGGCGGCGGTTTCGTTGAAATTGCCGATCCCCTGCCCCAGCCAGTGCCAGCCCGCTTGCCTGTGCAGCCAGGCGGCGTCGGTCTCGCGCAAGTCGGGCTGAACCGCGAAGAAATCGATCTCCTGGCGCGCCTGCGCCAGCGGCGCGAATTGCTGCAGCGGGATGGAGCGACGATAGTCGTTGGTATTGCCGGGGTTGCCGGAACAGACGACGCCCACGCGCAAACGTCCCGGCGTGCGCGGCGCCAGCGCATCGATGCGCGCCATCCATGCCTGCTTGCGCGCGTCGTCGGCATGCAGGTAGGGCACGGGGGCGGGAATATCGCCGTATCGCGTATTGCAGACCAGCGGCAGGCTCATCATCGGCAACTGGCAATCCACTGGCGGCACCGGTTCGCCGATGGCCACCGTTTCCCATGGCGAGGAAGACGGCAGGCTCGCCAGCAGGGGCAACTGGTTGGCCGGCACTTCGAGCACCACTTGCGCGCCGGCCTCGGCGATCTGCAGCGCATAGCGGATGAATTGGATGATGTCGCCGTAGCCCTGCTCCGCCCACAGCAGGATGCGTTTGCCGCGCAGCGGCGTGGCGCCGTTCCAGGCGGGAATCGCCGCGTGGCGGTAGGGATCCGCGCTGCGCCCTTCCCAGCGCCATTCGTAGAGCGGCAAGGCCTCCTCGAAACGGCCCAGCACCAACAGCGAAAGCGCCAGGTTGAGCTTGGCCTCGGGATCGTCCGGCTTCAGCCTGAGCGCGCGGCGGTAGCTGTCGATGGCGTCGTCGTATTGCCGCAGGCGCGCCAGGCTGGTGCCGCGGCTGACATGGGCATCGACGTAATCGGGATCGAGAATGAGCGCCTGGTCGTAGAACTTGAGGGCCGTGTCGAAGTCGCCCAGCGCGTGCTCAGCCGCGCCGGCATCGTGCCAGTAGACGGCGCGCCGGTCGTCCAGCCGCAGCGCCTGCTGCACGCTGGCGCGCGCGGCTTGCCAGTCCTTGAGGCGCTCGTGCAGCATGGCCTTGCGGTGCCAGGTATCGGGCACATCGGCCTGCAGCTGCAAGGCCTCGTCCAATAAGGCAATGGCTTGCGCGTCGTTCTTGCCCGAGGGCGACATCGCTTGCAGCGCGGCGGATGCGGCGACAAAGAGTTCGGGCATCCGGTGGCCCGCTTCTATCAGCGCGCGATACAACAGGAAGGCGTCTTCAACCCGGCCCAGTTCGTAGAAGGCGCGGCCCAGCTTGTAGCGGATCGGCAATGCCTCCCGGGCGTTTGCCGGCAGCAGGCGCAAGGCGCGTTGCAACACCACGGCCGCCTCCTCGAAGTGCGCTTGCGCCGCCGCCACGCTGCCCAGCAGATGCAGCACCTGCACATGATCCGGCTCGCTCTCCAGCAGATCAAACAGCATCTGCTCGGCGGCGGCGTAATGTTCTTGCTCGAACAGCTGGAAGGCTTGTCTCAGGGTTTCGGTCGGGTTCATGGCGGGACGGACGATACGATGCGCCGTATTGTCTCATCCTTCCCCGCGCACATGGACGGCGTCAGCGTTTCATCACCAGGACCGGATCGGCCCGGTAGATGGCCGGATACATCTTTTGCAGGTTGGCGATCTTGGGCAGGTCGTTATAGGCGATATAGGGCTGGTTGGGGTGCAGGGTGGCGTAGTCCTGGTGGTAGTCCTCGGCCGGGTAGAAACCCTGCAACGCCGTCACCTGCGTCACGATGGGCGAAGAAAACACCCTCGCGGCGTTGATCTGGGCGATATAGGCCTCGGCCGCCTGCTGCTGTTGCTGGCTGGCGGTGAAGATGGCCGAACGGTACTGCGTGCCATGGTCGGGCCCCTGGCGGTTCAGCTGGGTTGGGTCGTGCGCCACCGAAAAATAAATCTGCAGGATCTGGCCGAAGGAGATCTTGCGCGGGTCATAGGTCACCTGCACCGCTTCGGCATGGCCGGTGCCGCCGCTGCTGACCATCTCGTAGGTCGCCGCCTCGCGCTTGCCGCCGGCATAGCCGGACAGCGCGCGCAGTACGCCCTGGGTGTGCTGGAACACGCCCTGCACGCCCCAGAAGCAGCCGCCGGCCAGCACGATGGTTTCGCTTTGCGCGGTCGAGGAGAGCTGCGCCTTGCCGACCGCGGCGGGCACGGCAACCGCGGGTTCGGCGGCATTGACGCGCGCCATGGATGCCAGCGCCAGGCACAGCGCGGCGGCCGCCGATACGATGGCGACGGGTTTCAGGATGGACATGGTTTTCTCCGCAACGGAAGTGAGGTCGACTTCAAATCAAAACAAAACGCGCCGGTCAACGGCACCGCGCCACGCTCGGTCAGGAGCGCGTCACCGAAGCCGGCCCCTGTGCCGCCGGGGCCTGCTCCCGCCCGTTCTCCCGCCCTTTCTTCGTCTGGCGCCACAGCAGGCGCAACGCCAGCAACGCGCCCACCAGCACGGCAAACAGCAGCGGCTGCGCGATCAGGTTCTTGCCGGCCTTGTCCCACCAATAATGCAATACGCCCAGCGGCACGATGAGGTAGATCAGGCGATGCAGGAGCTGCCAGCGCTTGCCTCCCAGGCGGCGCACCATACCGTTGGTGCTGGTGGCGGCCAGCGGGATGGACAGCAGCAGCGCCGTCGCCCCCACCGTGATGAAAGGCCGCTTGACGATGTCTTTCCAGATCTCGCCAAGGTCGAAGAAATGGTCGAACCAGACAAACGTAGTGAAGTGCAGGCTCAGGTAAAGGAAGGCCATCAACCCCAGCATGCGGCGCAGCTTCACCAGCCAGTTGATGCCGGTGATCTTGCGCAGCGGCGTCACCGCCAGCGTGATGCAAAAGAAATAGAGCGTCCAGTCGCCGGTGCTGTGGGTGATGAACTCCAGCGGATTGGCGCCCAGCCCGCCGGTAAAGCCCAGCGCCACCAGCCGCGCCAACGGCACGAAGGCCAGCGCCAGGGACAGCCACCACAACACGTTGACCGTGCGCGGCGCGAGGTTGCGGAGGGCGGAGGGAGCGAGTTGCATGGGAACCTTAGCTCAAAAGAACTTGCGCAGATCCATGCCCGAGTACAGCCCGGCCACGTCGTTGTAGCCGTTGAACATCAGCGTCTTGCGCTTGGGCGCGAAGAAACCGTCTTCGCCGATGCGGCGCTCGGTGGCCTGCGACCAGCGCGGGTGGTCGACGTTGGGATTGACATTGGAATAGAAGCCGTATTCCTGCGCCGCATACATGTTCCACGCGGTCTTGGGCTCGTCCTTGACGAAACGGATCTTGACGATCGACTTGGCCGACTTGAAGCCGTACTTCCACGGCACGACGATGCGCACCGGCGCGCCGTTCTGGTTGGGCAGCACCTCGCCGTACATGCCGAAGGCCAGCAATGCCAGCGGATGGTTGGCCTCGTCCATGCGCAGGCCTTCGCGGTAGGGCCAGTTGAGGATGGGGTCGGAGATGCCGGGCATCTGCTTCTTGTCGGCCAGGGTGACGAATTCCACATACTTGGCGTTGCCGGTGGGCTCGGCCTTCCTGATCAGCGCCGACAGCGAATAGCCGATCCAGGGGATCACCATCGACCAACCCTCGACACAGCGCAGGCGGTAGACGCGCTCTTCCAGCGGCGCCAGTTTCAGCAGCGCCTCCAGGTCCAGCGTGAAGGGCTTCTTGACCTCGCCTTCGATATCCACCGTCCACGGGTTGGTCTTCAAGGTGCCGGCGTTCCTGGCCGGATCGGCCTTGTCGGTGCCGAATTCGTAGAAGTTGTTGTAGGTGGTGGCGTCCTTGTAGGCGGTCTGCTTGTCCATCACCGCGTAGGCGTTATTGAGCCTGGCCGGCAGCTTCCGGCCCTGCTGCGCGAACGCTTGCGGAAAAGCGCCCCAGCCGCCGGCCAGCGCCGCGCCGGCCGCGACCTTGGCCATGAAGCTGCGGCGCGCGAGGTAGATCTCCCTGGGGGTGATCTCCGAGGCGGTAGGTATCTCGATCTGGTCGGGGCGTATCTTGATCAGCATGGGACTCTCGCTCAAAAATGGGTTGGCGCTGGGTAATGCGGCAATCGGGCAATGCTTTGCTACGTGTGGCCATGCTAAGTGTGGCGCGATGACATCCGGGTGGCAATCTCATGACAATTTTGTCATGAAGAAAAACCACGCTGTTTTATCGAATGCGCTCTAAAATCTCCAGCATTTTCCCGCATCCGACGAGCTTTTGCGCATGGCCATCCTGGTAATCGAAGACGACCCCAAAACCGGCGACTATCTCAGGAAAGGGCTGCGCGAGTCCGGCTATGCGGTCGACCTCGCCCGCAACGGCGCCGACGGCCTGCATATGGCGCTGGAGCAGGACTACGACCTGGTGGTGCTGGACGTGATGCTGCCCGGCATCGACGGCTGGCAGGTGATGGGCGCCCTGCGCGCCAAGCGCGACCTGCCGGTGCTGTTCCTGACCGCCCGCGACCACGTCGACGACCGCATCCGCGGCCTGCAACTGGGCGCCGACGACTACCTGGTCAAGCCATTCTCCTTCACTGAACTGGTGCTGCGCATCCGTACTTTACTGCGGCGCGGCGTGGTGCGCGAGGCCGAGGTGCTCGAAATCGCCGACCTGCAGTTGGACCACGTGCGCCACAAGGTCACGCGCCAGGGCGTCAACATCGCGCTGACCAACAAGGAATTCATGTTGCTGCATCTGCTGGTCAAGCGCCGGGACGAGGCGCTGTCACGCAGCGTGATCGCTTCGCAGATCTGGGACATGAACTTCGACAGCGACACCAACGTGGTCGATGTCGCCATCAAGCGCCTGCGCGCCAAGATCGACGCGCCGTTCGAGAAGAAACTGATCCACACCGTGCGCAGCGTGGGCTACATGTTTTCGGAAAACCCATGAGCGCTCCCATCTCAGCCCCCCGCTCCGGCGCCCGCGGCTGGACGCTGACGCTGCGCGTCTCGGCCCTGTTCGCGCTGATCGCCTGCCTGGTGGTGGCCGGGCTCGGCTGGTACCTGTACGGTTCGGTGCGCGAGGCGTTGGAACTGCGCGCCGACCAGGCGCTGACCGGCCGCGTCGAACACTTCCGCAACCTGATGCACGACCTCGACAATGTCGAGCAGATGGAACAACGTCCGGCCCTGTTCGAAAGCATGATGGGCAACGAGCAGGACGTGCGCATCTTCCGCCGCCGCGGCGAAGCGCCCTTCATCCAGAGCAATCCCGAGCACCTGGTGCCGCCGGAGATGGAACCCGTCCCGGTCGGCACGCCGCTGTCGGCGGCCGACCTGTTCACCACCGTGCGCGCCGACGGCGTGCGCATCCGCTGGGTGGCGGCGCTGGCCGAGGTCGGCAGCGGGCAAGACCATGCCGATACGGTCGAAATCGTCGCCGCCTATGTCATGGTGCAGGAGGCCGGCATGCTGCGCAGCTACCGCTGGCGCATCGCCGGCGCCGCCGCCGGCGCGGTGCTGCTGACCGCCCTGCTCGGTTTCCTGCTGCTGCGCCACGGTTTGCGCCCGCTGCTGGAAATGAGCCGCCGCGCCGCGCAGATCACGCCCGACCGCCTGTCGATGCGGCTGGAACAGGAAGGCATGCCGCAAGAGCTGCGGCGCGTGGCGGTATCGTTCAACGCCATGCTGGATCGGCTGGAGGCAGGCTACGAACACCTGTCGCAATTCTCCGGCGACCTGGCCCATGAAATCCGCACCCCGGTCAATGTGCTGATGGGCCAGAGCCAGGTGGCGCTGGGCCAGCGCCGCTCGCCGGAAGAGTACGAGCAGTTGCTGGAATCGAACGTGGAAGAATTGCAGCGCATTTCACGCATCGTCGAGAACATCATGTTCCTGGCGCAGGCCGACCACGCCACGCTGGCGGTCGATTGCGCCGCGCTGGAGCTGCGGGAAGAGTTGGGCAAGATCGTCGATTACTTCGAAGGCATCGCCGACGAGCGCGGCATGCGCTTCGCGCTGGAAGCGGAGGGGAGCTGCCACGCCAACCTGGTGATGTGGCGGCGTGCGGTCAGTAACCTGGTGATCAACGCGGTGCGTTATGGCGAGGCAGACAGCACGGTGCGCATCATCGCGCGCAGCGACGGGAACGGCAGCAGCATCATCGTCGAAAACCGCAGCGACGATGCCACGCCGCACACCATGGCGCGCATGTTCGACCGCTTCTACCGCGGCGACCGCTCGCGCAGCGCCTATACCGAGTCCAACGGGCTGGGGCTGGCGATCGTGAAAGCCATCATGGCGCTGCATCGGGGCACGGCCACGGTGGAGTGCCCGCAGCCGGGCTGGATACGCTTCACGCTGCACTTCCCTCCGGCATCCGCGCCATCGCCCTCCTCGATACCCGCCTAGGATCTGTTATCGCTACGCCACGACAAGGCGCAACGCCTGTCGCCGGTTTGTAGGGTTTATTTGATTGGCATCAAGCCAGGCCTCCGTCGCGGCCTTCTGCATGGACAGAAAAGCGCGAAAATGCTGCCATGCAATGCAAATCAGGCGGCAATCAGGCGGCGCAAGCAGCATACGAACACCGGGACATCCGCAGGCCTACCTCGCCCGGCAGGCAATCGGGCGGAGCAATGAATGCCCCTTGCCTGTCTGGCGCAACGGCAGCGTTGCCGCCAGACAGTTGCCGCCTGCAGGTTCGCCACCGAAGGCAATCATTTCCAAATCGCATAACTGTTATCAGAAAAACCATGGCCGCGTGCTATTGAGCTGGCGCAACAATTGTTTTAAATTTCAGTAATTACTGAAAATTCAGAATATAAGAAAGGCAGACGAGTCATGGAACCCCATACCCTTACCCCCCTGATGCAGCGCTTCATCATGCACTTCGGCGAGATGGGCAGCCGCTGGGGCATCAACCGCACGGTGGGCCAGATCTATGCGCTGCTCTACATCAGCGGACGCGCGCTCAACGCCGACGAGATCGCGGATTACCTGAGCTTCTCGCGCTCCAACGTCAGCATGGGCCTGAAGGAATTGCAATCCTGGCGCCTGGTGAAGCTGCTGCACCGCCCCAACGATCGGCGCGAGTATTTCGAACCGCCGGGCGATATCTGGGATATTTTCAAGGCGCTGCTGGAAGAGCGCCGCCGCCGCGAGATCGAGCCCACTCTTTCGATGCTGCGCGACGCGCTGCTGGAGGCGCCCGCCAGTGCCGACGACAAGGCGGCACAGAAGCGCATGCGCGAGATGTATGAGCTGATCGAACTGTCGAGCTCATGGTTCGACGAGGTGCAGCGCCTGCAGCCCGAGACCCTGGTGTCGTTGATGAAGATGGGCGCCAAGGTCAAGAAGCTGCTGGACGTGCGCGAGAAGTTCCGCTTCGGCGGCAAGGACGGCGCCGCCGACGGGGACGCTGCCGCGCAGGAAAAAAACGACAAGACTGACAAGATCGGCAGGGAGTAGCCATGCGCCGGCCTGCTCCATCCGTCTCCGACCAGCAGCGCCCGCCGGGCCTGCGCCGCCTTCGCATCCCGCGCCTGACCCAGCTGCCGCTGGGCGCGGAAATCACGCTGCTGCTGGTCGTCAAGATCGCGCTGATCACCATCCTGTCCAAGACCTTCTTCGCCCACCCCGAGGCCAAGCACATGCGCATGCCCACCGCCAGCGTCGAGGCGCGCATGCTGGCGCCGGCCGCACCGGATACCCAGGTTCCCGCTCTCTCCTCTGAAACGTCCAACACCTCCGAGGTAAACAATGCTTCCAATCGATGAAGTCGTTTCGCTGTCGCGGCTGCAGTTCGCCGTGACGGCGCTGTATCACTTTCTGTTCGTCCCGCTGACGCTGGGCCTGTCGTGGATCCTGGTGATCATGGAGTCGGTCTATGTCATGACCGGCAGCCCGATCTACAAGGACATGACCCGTTTCTGGGGCAAGCTGTTCGGCATCAACTTCGCCATGGGCGTGGCTACCGGCATTACGCTTGAGTTCCAGTTCGGCACCAACTGGTCCTACTATTCGCACTATGTGGGCGACATCTTCGGCACGCCGCTGGCCATCGAAGGCCTGGCCGCGTTCTTCCTGGAATCGACCTTCGTCGGCCTGTTCTTCTTCGGCTGGGACCGGCTCTCGCGCAAGCAGCACTTGCTGGTAACCTTCCTGGTGGCGCTTGGCTCCAGCCTGTCGGCGCTGTGGATCCTGATCGCCAACGGCTGGATGAACAACCCGGTCGGCGCCGACTTCAACTTCGAGACCATGCGCATGGAGCTGGTCAGCATGACCGAGGTGATCTTCAATCCGGTGGCACAGGTCAAGTTCGTGCACACGGTGGCCGCCGGCTACGTGACGGCGTCGATGTTCGTGCTGGGCGTGTCGTCCTGGTACCTGCTCAAGGCGCGCGACACCGCCTTCGCGCTGCGCTCGTTCGCGGTGGCGGCCGGTTTCGGCCTGGCCTCGACGCTCTCGGTGATCGTGCTGGGCGACGAATCCGGCTACACCGCGGGCGAAGTCAACAAGGTCAAGCTGGCGGCCATCGAAGCGGAGTGGGACACCCATCCCGCGCCGGCCGGCCTGACGCTGTTCGGCCTGCCCAACGACAAGGAACAGCGCACCGACTACGCGGTGAAGATCCCCTACGTGCTGGGCCTGATCGCCACCCGCTCGACCGACCAGCCGGTGGTCGGCATCAAGGACCTGAAGAAGGAACATGAGGCGCGCATCCGCAACGGCATGCTGGCCTATGCGGCGCTGATGCGCCTGAAATCCGGCGACAAGTCCGACGCCGCGCGCGTCGCCTTCGATGAGCACAAGAAGGATCTCGGCTACGGCCTGCTGCTCAAGAAATACACCAACAATGTGGTCGACGCCACGCCCGGGCAGATCGCCATGGCCGTGGACGACACCATCCCCAAGGTGGCGCCGCTGTTCTGGTCCTTCCGCGGCATGGTGGCGATCGGTTTCCTGATGCTGTTCATCTTCGCCTCCTCGGTCTGGTTCCTGGCCAGGAAGCAACTGGCGCCGCAGCGCTGGCTGCTCAAGCTGGCGGTGTTCTCCATCCCGCTGCCGTGGATCGCCGCCGAACTGGGCTGGATCGTGGCCGAATATGGCCGCCAGCCGTGGACCATCGCCGGCATCCTGCCCACGCACCTGTCGGCGTCCTCGCTGCAGCCGAGCAGCCTGTACTTCAGCCTGGCCGGCTTCATCCTGTTCTACACCTTCCTGCTGGTGGTGGAAATGATCCTGATGGTGAAATACGTGCGCATCGGACCCAGCAGCCTGCATACCGGCAAGTACTTCTGGGAAACCCAGGGCTGCGCCGACGATGACAGCGCCGTACTGCCGCCGCCGCTCAACCCCAACGCCAACTCCGGCAACGCCGCCTGACGCGCCCGCTCAAGAAATGAGGAAAGCAAGATGATCTTCGATTACGAAACACTCAAGCTGATCTGGTGGGCCTTCGTCGGCGTGCTGCTGATCGGTTTCGCGCTGACCGACGGCTTCGATTTCGGGGTCGGCATGATGCTGCCCTTCGCCGGCAAGACCGACGCCGAGCGGCGCGTGCTGATCAACTCGATCGGCCCCACCTGGGAAGGCAACCAGACCTGGTTCATCACCGCCGGCGGCGCCACCTTCGCGGCCTGGCCGCTGGTCTACGCGACCGCCTTCTCGGGCTTCTACATCGCGCTGATGATACTGCTGTTCTCGCTGTTCTTCCGCCCGGTCGGCTTCGACTACCGCAGCAAGGTCGCCGACCCGCGCTGGCGCAACGCCTGGGACTGGGGCCTGTTCATCGGCGGTGTCGTGCCGCCGCTGATCTGCGGGGTGGCGTTCGGCAACCTGCTGCTGGGCGTGCCCTTCCACTACGACGACACCATGCGGGTGGAATACACCGGCAGCTTCTTCGCCCTGTTGAATCCGTTCGGCTTGCTCGCAGGCCTGCTGTCGGTGGCCATGCTGTTGATGCATGGCGCCGCCTTCGCCTGCGTCAAGACCGATGCCGCCGTCGGCGAACGCGCGCGCAAGACCGCCATCGTGGCCGCCATCGCCACGCTGCTGCTGTTTATCGCCGGCGGCTTCTGGGTGGCGCAGTTGCCGGGCTACCGCATTACCTCCATGCCGGACGTCAACAGCGCCTTCACGCCGCTGGCCAAGACCGTGGAAATCACCGCTGGCGCCTGGTTCGACAACTACGCGCGCTGGCCGGCCACCAGGCTGCTCCCGGCGCTGGGCTTGGCCGGCGCGGCATTGGCCGCACTGTTGGCGCTGCTACGTCGCCCGCGCCTGGCCTTCGTCGCCAGCGGCCTGTCGGTGACCGGCATCATCCTGACCGCCGGCATCTCGCTGTTCCCGTTCGTGATGCCGTCCTCGCTCGATCCCAGGAGCAGCCTGACCATGTGGGACGCGGTCGCCAGCCACAAGAGCCTGGGCCTGATGTTCTGGATGGTGGTGATCTTCCTGCCGATCATCATCATCTACACCGGCTGGGTATATCGCGTGGTCAAGGGCAAGGTCACGCTCAAAGACATCCACGACAACCAACACACGGCGTACTGAACGCGCCGCAACCTGGAGAACACTATGTGGTATTTCGCCTGGATACTTGGCATCGGCCTGGCGCTGGCCTTCGGCATCATCAACGTGATGTGGCTGGAAGCGAACTATGCCTTCGGCCGCCGCAAGGCCGAGGAAACGCATGAGCGCTTCGCCAGCGCCGCCGATAGCGAGCGGCGCGGCAAGGAGTGAGGCCGGCGCCAGCCTGGACGGCCCTTTCCGTCACCATCTTTCGCCAGGAGGCAAGATGAACGCAACACCTGCATGCAAGGCCGCTGAAATCGCCCCTGAAGCGCGCCACTGGCAACTGCTGCCCGGGGCCGACTTCGCCGACAGCTATCGCATTCCCCTGGCTGCCTCGCTGGCACAGCGGCAGATCGCCGATATTGCCGCGCGCATGATGAGCGGCAAGCCGGCCTGGATCGCGGCGCTTCTGGCTCTGCGCAACCGCCTGGTGGCCCCGTTCGGGCTCAAGGGCGCCCAACTGGCGGTCGGCGAAGTGCAGGCGGATAACCAGATGCCGGGTTTTCCGGTGCTGGACGGCGACGCATCGCACCTGCTGCTGGGCATGGACGACCGCCACCTGGATTTCCGCCTGTGCCTAGAAAAATCGTCATCCGGCTCTGCGGGCGAGGCGCCGCAATGGCTGACCGCGACCACCGTGGTGCGCACCAAGGGCTGGCCCGGCAAAGCCTACCTGGCCGTCATCATGCCTTTCCACCGGCGCATCGTGCGTACGCTGCTGGAAAAGATGCCGGAATAAGGCGCACCCATTCCGCGCAGCCGCGCAATTGCCGGCGCCATGCAAAAAGCCCCGCGAATCGCTTCGCGGGGCTTTTTGTTACTGCAGAAGACAGCTTGCAGACGGCTCAGACCAGGTTCAGCGTCACGTTGATGTTGCCGCGGGTGGCGTTCGAGTACGGGCACACCTGGTGCGCCTTCTCGACCAGGTCTTGCGCCACGGCGCGGTCGATGCCCGGCAGCGAGATGTTGAGTTCGGCTTCGATGCCGAAACCGGCCGGGATCTGGCCGATGCCGACCTTGCCGGTGATGCTGGCGTCGGCAGGAATGGCGACCTTGGCTTGGCCGGCGACGAACTTCAGCGCGCCCAGGAAGCAAGCCGAATAGCCGGCTGCGAACAGTTGCTCGGGGTTGGTGCCAGGACCGCCGGCGCCGCCCAGTTCCTTCGGGGTCGACAGCTTGACGTCCAGCACGCCGTCGGAGGACCTGGCGGAACCTTCACGGCCGCCGGTTGCGGTTGCAGTTGCGGTGTACAGGGCTTTTTCGATCTTGTTGGAAGACATTTTCTTTCCTTTCGGTTTTCAGGTTAATGCCAATCGTTGGAGATTGGAGATAAGAGGTGGCGAAAGATTCGCCGGGTTACCGCTGCGTCAAATTCAACTAAGGTTCAACTAAGATTCAACTGAGAAAACAAATAAATTATTTACAATAAAATTGTGAACAACCAAATTAACACAATCCAAAACACTGCCGCATCCTTCCATGCCGATGCTCACTCTTCCGCATCCAGCAAATTCTTGCGCACATCCTTGAGTTCGCCAACCAGCTTCTTCACTTCATCCAGCGGCGGCAGCATGCAGCTCATCCGGACCGGCACCGCCTTGGCCTTCTCGCGCAAGGCGCGGCCGGCATCGCTCAAGCTCACCACCACGCGCCGCTCGTCGCCGGCGTCGCGGGCCCGGTGCAGCAAGCCCATGGTTTCCATGCGCTTCAACAGCGGGGTCAGCGTGCCGGAATCGAGATACAGGCGGCTGCCCAGCTCGGAGACGGTGATCTGATCCTTTTCCCACAGTACCATCATCACCAGATATTGCGGATAAGTGATGTCCAGCGCGCCGAGCAGTTTCTTGTAGGCCTTGGTCATCGCCAGGGACGCCGAATACATGGCGAAACACAGCTGGTTGTCGAGAAGCAAGGCTTCGTCGATCAGCGCGTCCGGCAGCTTCGGTGTGTTGGCGTTGTCCATGCAGCGCATAATATACAGCTCAAAATTAAATTGCAAGCAATTTAAATAAAATTCTTGAAGTCGTTGCTCGACACCGCCGAACCGCTTTCGCACACAACGGCGCGCACCGCGCAACTTGGGTATCATTCGCGCTTTCCGGCACTTCTCCGCATTCCCTGTCTTCCTCGTCATGCCTCACGCCATTTCCGTCCCTGCCAACCCGCTCAAGACCCTCGACCTGTTCTGCCGGGTGGTCGACAACTATGGCGATATCGGCATTTGCTGGCGCCTGGCCCGCCAGTTGGTGCGCGAGCACGGCATCGCGGTCCGGCTGTGGGTGGATGACCTTGCCAGTTTCAGGCGCATCTGGCCGCCAGTCGATCCCGCCGCCGAGGTGCAGCAACTGGACGGCGTCACCGTGCAGCACTGGCGCGGCCAGGACGACGCATTCACGGCCGCCGACATCCCCGACATCGTGATCGAGTTCTTCGGCTGCGAGATTCCGCCGGCCTATGTCGAAGCGATGGCGCTGCGCGCCGTCAAGCCGGTGTGGTTCAACCTGGAGGGATTGTCGGCCGAGCAATGGGTGGAAGGCTGCCATACCCTGCCCTCGCCGCATCGCTCGCTGAAGCTGACCAAGTATTTCTTCTTCCCCGGATTCAATGAACGCACCGGCGGGCTGAGCTTCGAAGCCGATCTGGAAGCCCGGCGGCAAACCTTCCTGCGGGAAAACCAGGCCACCGCCTTCCTTTCCGGCCTGGGCGTGACGCCGCAGGAGCAAGCCAATCTGAAGGTGTCCATGTTCTGCTACGACGACGCCCCGTTGCCGGCATTGTTCGACGCCTGGCAACAGGCGCCGCGCGCCGTCACCTGCCTGGCGCCGGAGGGCGTGGCGCGCAGCGCCGTCGAGGCTTTCCTCGGCGCGCCGATGCAAGCCGGCGCGGCCGCCACCCGCGACGCCCTGACGGTACGCGTGCTGCCTTTCGTGGCGCAGACCGACTATGACAAGCTATTGTGGAGCTGCGACTTCAACTTCGTCCGCGGCGAAGACTCCTTCGTGCGCGCGCAATGGGCCGGCAAGCCCTTCATCTGGAATATCTACCGGCAAGACAAGAACCTGCACCACACCAAGCTCGACGCTTTCCTGAAGATCTACACGCCGGCCTCGCCCGCCCTGGCCGAGGCCGCGCGCGCCTGGAACGGCGCCAGCCACCCCGACGTTGACTGGACGGCAAGCTGGCAAGCCCTGCAGGACGAGTTGCCGGCCCTCACCGCGGCGGCCGGGGACTGGCAGCGCAAGTTGTTGGCAAATGGCGACTTCATCGCCAATTTGCTCAAGTTCGCTGCCCGGCTGGTAGTAGAGGCGCCCGGAAAATAGGTTAAAATACCGGGCTAACTTTTTTGAAATTCAATCGTACGTGGGCTTGCGGTGCAGTTTGTGCCAGTGGGCTACTGACAGTTTGAAGAAACCTACTTTTCACGACACTCCGCTATGAAATTTGCAAAAGAAATCCGCGTCGGCAACATCATCATGGTTGACAGCAAGCCCATGATCGTCCTGCGTTCCGACGTCAACGGCTCTTCCCGCACCGGCTTCACCTACAAGTGGAAGATGAAGAACCTGCTGACCAACACCCCTATGGAAAGCGTATTCCGCGGCGACGACAAGTTCGACGTCGTGGTGCTGGACAAGAAGCCGGTCACCTACTCGTACTTCGCCGACCCGCTGTTCGTCTTCATGGACGAAGAGTACAACCAGTACGAAATCGAAGGCGAGAACATGGGCGACGCCATCGGCTACCTGAAGGACGGCATGCAGTGCGAAGCCGTGTTCTACGACGGCAAGGCGATCTCGGTTGAAATGCCGACCACCATCGTGCGCAAGGTTGCCTACTCGGAGCCGGCAGTCAAGGGCAACACCTCGGGCAACGTCCTGAAGGAAGCCAAGATCGAAAACGCGATCGAAGCCAACCAGATCGTCGTGATGGTTCCGCTGTTCGTCAGCCAGGACGACGACATCGAAATCGACACCCGTACCAACGAGTACAAGAAGGTTGTCCGCGGTTAATCCCCCGCCGATGCAATAAAAAAACGCTGCCTCGTGCAGCGTTTTTTTTCGTCCCCGCCAAGCCGGCCCCAAGCCGGGCGGCGAGCGCTGCCCTACTCCTGCGGCTTGGCCTGCGCCAGATGGCGCGCCGCCTTGCCGCCTTCGCTGGCCCAGAATTCGCTATCGGCCGCCTGGATGCGGCGCGCCGAATTTTCCATATGCTGCAGGGCCGCCGCGCGCGCCGCCGCGGCGTCGCCATCGGCGATGGCCTGGGCGATGGCCGCGTGTTCGTTGCGCACCTGCTGGCTGAAGTCGCTGCGGCGCGCCTCGTTCATGCGCGCCACCCGGATGGCGGCATGCAGGAACTGGCTCAGGAACTGCACCAGCGAGGTATACAGCGGATTGTGGGCGGCATTGGAGATCGCGGCATGGAAGGCGAAGTCCTCCGGCACGCCATCCCGGCCCTCTTGCGCGGCCCGGTCGATGTCTTGCAAGGCCTGCTGGATCGCCAGGTTTTGCGCACGCGTGCGGCGTTGCGCGGCCAGCGCCGCCATTTCGCCTTCCACCCCGCGCCGCAGCTCGATCACCCGCAGCACCGCCCGGATCGAATCGCGCACGTCCTCCACCTGCATGTCGAGCCGGAACGGCGTGGCCTGGTTGGCGCCCAGCACCACCGTACCGCTGCCCCGGCGCGAACCCACCAGGCCCTCCGACTTCAGGCGCGAGATCGCCTCGCGGATCACCGTGCGGCTGACCGCGAAGCGCGCGGTCAGCTCCATCTCCGAAGGCAAGCGCGCGTCGGGCGCGAACTCGCCTGCGCGGATCTGCTGCGCCAGCACGCTGGTGACGTGGTCGGCCAACGTGCCCTTGCCTCGTTTGGAAACGGCGGCTGTGGCGGCGGCGGTAGCGGTGGAAGTCTTGGCATCGGGCTTGTTCATGGCGCGCAATGATACCGCTTTTGGCCGCATCGCCACCAAAAGTTGTATGACAACCTTCTGCTATAATCGCTGCCGATGCCCGCCGCCCGACGGCCGGCACAAGTTTCCAGACCGGGATATCCCACTCCCCACTACCAGACCAACGAGGAGAACACATGCATATCGTCATCACCGGCGGCGCCGGCTTTCTGGGCAGCCGCCTGGCGCGCCAGCTCCTGCAACGCGGCACCCTGACCGGCCGCGACGGCAAGCAACAGGAAATCAAGCGCATCACCCTGCTCGACGTGGTGCCGGCGCAAGGCTTCAACGACCCGCGCATCGAAGCCGTGACCGGCGACATCGCCGACGCCGCCGTGATCGAGCGCACGATCACCGCCGATACGCAATCGATCTTCCACCTGGCCGCCATCGTCAGCGGCCACGCCGAAGCCGACTTCGAACTGGGCATGAAGATCAACTTCGACGCCACCCGCGTCATCCTGGAACGCGCCCGCGCGCTGGGCACCAAGCCGCGCGTGGTGTTCACCAGCTCGGTGGCGGTGTTCGGCGGCGAACTGCCGGCCGTGGTGCCGGACAACACCCTGCTGATGCCGCAAAGCTCCTACGGCGCGCAAAAGGTGATGGGCGAACTGCTGGTCAACGACTACAGCCGCAAGGGCTTCATCGACGGCCGCGCGCTGCGCATGCCGACCATCTCGGTACGCCCGGGCGCGCCCAACAAGGCCGCTTCCAGCTTCGCCTCGGGCATCATCCGCGAACCGCTCAACGGCCAGCCTTCGGTCTGCCCGGTCACGCCCGACACCCGCATGTGGCTGATGTCGCCGCGCCAGGCCATCGCCAACCTGATCCACGGCCATGAAATCAATGGCGCCGACCTGGGCCTGGCCCGCTTCCTGTCGATCGACGGCCTGTGCGTGACCGTCAAGGAAATGGTCGACGCGCTGGAACAGGTCGCCGGCCGCGAAGTCGTCAAGCTGATCGAATGGAAGGAAGACGAAGCCATCAAGCGTATCGTCAACTCCTGGCCGGGCGCCTTCGAAGCCAAGCGCGCCAAGGCGCTGGGCTTTACCGCCGATGCCAATTTCGCCGACATCGTGCGTGCTCACATTGAAGATGAAGTAAAGAAATAATCGACCGCCGACCGGTCAGGCAACGCTCCGTCGCCCTGACGAAAGTCAGGGCCCAGCGTCGTTGACCGGCCATTGAGGCACAACGAAAGACACTGGATCCCGGCCTTCGCCGGGAGGACGAGATTGGGAGCCATCCACGCAGGCAAAAAAAAGCGCGGCCGCAGCCGCGCTGAAAATAACGCCTCGGAGATCAAACAGACTTCGTGGACATCCTTACTTCACCTTCCCCAGCAAGTTGTAGATGCTGGAAAAATCCAGCTTGCCCGCGCCGTTCTTGCTATGGATGTCATACAGGTTGCGCGCCGCCGCCCCGAGCGGGATCGCGCTGCCGGTGGCCAGCGCACTCTCCTCGGCCAGGCCCAGGTCCTTCAACATCAGGTCGACGCCGAAACCGCCGGCATAGTCCTTCGACGCCGGCGCGGTGTCCATCACGCCCGGGCACGGGTTATAGACTTCCAGCGTCCAGTTGCGGCCCGAGCTCTTGGACATGATCTCGGACAGCACCTTGGGGTCCATGCCGTTGGCCACGCCCAGGCGGATCGCCTCGGAGGTGCCGATCATCAGGATGCCCAGCAGCATGTTGTTGCAGACCTTGACGGTCTGGCCGCTGCCGCTCTCGCCGGCGTGGTAGATCGCCTTGCCCATTTTCTGCAAGTAAGGCTGGGCCGCTTCGAACGCCTGCTTGCTGCCGCCCACCATGAAGGTCAGGGTGCCGGCAGCGGCGCCGTTGGTGCCGCCGGAAACCGGCGCATCCAGCATGTCGAACCCTTTGGCGCCGGCCGCTGCCGCCACCTTGCGCGCCGCTTCCGGCGCGATGGTGGAGCAGTCGATCAGCAAGGCGCCGGGGCGGGCCGCGGCCAGCAAGCCCTTGTCGCCCAGGTACAGCGACTCGACGTGCTTGCTGGCCGGCAGCATGGTGATGACCACATCGGCCTTGGCCACCGCCGCCATGGAATCGGCTTCGGTCTTGCCGCCGGCGGCCACCAGCTTGTCGACGCTGGCCTTGACCAGGTCGTGGCCGCTGACCGAGAAGCCGGCCTTGACCAGGTTCTGCGCCATCGGCAAGCCCATGTTGCCCAGGCCGATGAATACAACGTTGGCGATATTGGCGCTCATGGCGGCCTCCTTACTTCAGCGAGATGGTGGTGTTGACCTGGCCGGCGGCTTCATCCGGCGCATACCAGCGCGAGGTGACGGTCTTGGTCTGGGTCCAGAAGGTCACCGCCTGCTTGCCGTTGGGACCGAGGTCGCCCAGCTTGGAGGCGCGCGAACCGGTGAAGCTGAAGTAGGCCACCGGCACGGGAATGGGCACGTTGATGCCGACCTGGCCGACGTCGATCTCGTTCTGGAACTTGCGCGCGGCATAGCCCGAGCTGGTGAAGATCGAGGTGCCGTTGCCGTTGGGGTTGGCGTTGATGAAGGCGATCGCCTCGTCCAGCGTATCGACTTCGACGATGCACATCGCCGGGCCGAAGATTTCCTGGGTGTAGATGTCCATGCTCGGCTTGACGCCGGTAAACACGGTCGGGCCGACGAAGTTGCCGTTCTCGCTGCCGGCCACCTTGAAGTTGCGGCCGTCCAGCAGCAGCTTGGCGCCCTGCTCCACGCCGCTGCCGATCAGGCGTTCGACGCGCTCCTTGGCGGCCTTGGAGACCAGCGGGCCGACATCGGCCTTGCGGTCGCTGCCGGGGCCGACCTTCATGGCCTTGGAGCGCTCGACGATCTCGGGAATCCATTCGCGGCTCTGGCCCACCAGCACCACCACCGAGTTGGCCATGCAACGCTGGCCGGCCGCGCCGAACGCCGCGCCCAGCAGGTTGTTGATGGCATGGTCCTTGGGTGCGTCGGGCAGCACGATGCAGTGGTTCTTGGCGCCCATCATGCACTGCGCGCGCTTGCCGGCTTCGCTGGCGCGACGGTAGATGTGGGTGCCGACATGGGTCGAGCCGATGAAGGAGACCGCCTTGATGTCGGGATGGTCGCAGATCATGTTGGCCACATCCGGGCCGCCATGCACCACGTTCAGCACGCCCGGCGGCAGGCCGGCCTGGTTGGCCAGCTCGACCAGGAACAGCGAAGAGGTCGGATCCTGTTCGGAAGGCTTGAGCACGAAGGTGTTGCCGCAGGCCACCGCGATCGGGAACATGAAGCAAGGCAGCATCACCGGGAAGTTGAAGGCGGTGATGCCCGCGCCCACGCCCAGCGGCTGGTAGAGGGTGTAGACGTCGACGCCGCCGGCCACGTTCTCGGCCATCTCGCCCAGTTGCAGCGAGGTGATCGAGCAGGCGTGCTCCACCACTTCCAGGCCGCGCATGACTTCGCCTTCGGCGTCGGGCAGGGTCTTGCCGTGCTCGCGGGTGATCAGCTCGGCCAGCGGGGCGATGTTGTCGCGCAGCAGCTGCTGGAACTTGAGCATGATGCGCATGCGCTGCGCCAGCGAGGTGTTGCGCCAGGTCTTGAAGGTTTCCTTGGCGTTGGCGACGGCGCGGTCGACTTCTTCCCTGGTGGCGAACGGCACGCGCGCCACCACTTCCTGCGTTGCAGGGTTGAGCACGTCGCGCCACTCCTTGGAAGTCGACTGCACCTTCTCGCCGTTGAGATAAAGGGGAACGTTGGGGATGTTGGCTTGGCTCATGATGCGGTTTCCATAGATAAGAAAGAAAAACCGGGGCGGCGCGGCAATGAGGGGGGCGCCACCCCGGCAGGAAAAACTGTTACTTGACCAGCGGGCAAGCCGCGTCCATCGGACGGAAAGCCTGCTGCGCCGGAATCACCGACAGCAACTTCAGGTAGTCCCACGCCGCCTTGGATTCGGCCGGCGACTTCACCTGGTACAGGTACATGTCGTGGATCACGCGGCCATCGGGGCGGATCGAGGCATTGCGCATGACCACGTCGGAGATCGGGATCTCGCGCATCTTTTGCGACACCACTTTCCAGTCGGCGGTCTTGGCGGCGGCGCGCGCTTTCAGGAAGTGATAGACGCTGGAATACACGCCGGCCTGCACCATGGTCGGCTTGTTGTTCTTGAACTGGGTCTCGAAGCGCTTGGAGAAGGCGCGCGTCTGCTCGTCGTAGTCCCAGTAAAAGCCGTCGGTATAGACCAGGCCCTGGGCCGCTTCCAAGCCCAGCGCATGGACATCGGACAGGAACACCAGCAATGCCACCAGGCGCTGGTCCTTGCCGCCCACCGCGAACGAGCGCGCCTGCTTGATGGCGTTGACCACGTCGGTGCCGCCGTCGGCCAGGCCGATCACCTGCGCCTTGGAAGCCTGCGCCTGCAACAGGAAGGACGAGAAATCCGAAGCATTGAGCGGATGGCGCACCGAACCCACCACGGTGCCGCCGTTGGCCTTGACCACGTCGGAGGCGTCCTTCTCCAGCGAATGGCCGAAGGCGTAGTCCACCGTGACGAAGTACCAGGACTTGTTGCCCAGCTTGGTCAGCGCAGCCGCCGCGCCGGCCGCCTGCGAGTAGGTGTCGAACATCCAGTGGAAACCGTTGGTCGCGCATTCGGCGGTGGTCAGGGCGCCGGTGGCCGGGCCGCTGTACATGGCGATGCCGCCCTTTTCCTTGACCAGCTTCTGCACCGCCAGCGCCACCGAGGAGTTGGTCAGGTCGGCGATGGCTTCGACCTTGTCGCGGTCCAGCCATTCGCGGGCGCGGGTCACGCCTACGTCTGGCTTGTTCTGGTTGTCGGCCGCCAGGATGTCGATCTTCATCCCCTTGCATTCGGCCTTGAGGCAGTCTTCCACCGCCATCTTGGCGGCCACTACCGAGCCCTGGCCGCCCATGGCGGAATACGGGCCGGACATGTCGGTCAGGATGCCGATCTTGACGGTGTTGGCGTCTTGCGCCGCGGCCGGGACAGACACCCCGAGCAGGGAAATCGCACAGGCAACTGCTGCGGCCATGACAGAACGGCCCAATACGTTCTTACGCATTTTGTCTCCTTGATGTTGTCGTTTTTATCGGCTGCGCCTGGCGTTGCATGGACGCCGGGTCGTGCCGTACTCCTCCTTGCCGATGGAAAGCCGGCTTCCTCATCAGCAAGCCCTATTCTGCATGTGCGTTAATATCGATACAATAAACATAAATCCAAAATGCTTTTGCATCAGTGCACAACACAATGGCCAAACCAATAACGACGCAAGCCATACCAGGAGACCGCATGCTGGACTGGGACAACCTCAGGATCTTCCTCGAACTCACGCGCAGCCAGGGGCTGGTGGATGCCGCCAAGAAGCTGGGCATCGACCATTCGACCGTGTCGCGCCGCATGAAGCGCTTCGAGGAACAGGTCGGCAGCCAATTGTTCGACCGCAACAACCACGGCTACAAGCTGACCGCCGAAGGCTATCGGCTGGTGGAATATGCCGAAAAGATAGAAAGCACCGTCTACGCCGCCGCCGAAGAGCTGGGCGGGCACAACAGCAAGCTCTCGGGCCAGGTGCGGCTGGGCGCCACCGAAGGCTTCGGCACCTTTGTGCTGGCGCCGCATATCGCCCATTTCTGCGCGCGCAACCCGCACATCACGGTGGACATGCTGCCGATGCCGCGCTTCGTCAACCTGTCCAAGCATGAGGCCGACATCAGCGTCTCCATCGAGCGCCCGCTGTCCGGCAATTACGTGGTCACCAAACTGTCCGACTATGTGCTGAAGCTGTACGCCACCCGCGATTACCTGCAGCAGCATGCACCGATTGCCAGCATTGCCGACTTGGAGCGGCACAACTTCATCGGTTACATTGACGATCTGGTGTTCAGCGAGGAATTGCGCTACAAGGACACGGTCGCCCCCGATTCCTTCCGCGCCTTCCGCAGCACCAGCGTGGTGGCGCAATATACCGCCGCCTGCGCTGGCCGCTCGCTGGCCATCCTGCCCTGCTTCCTGGCCCAGCAGTCGGAACAGCTGGTGCCGGTGCTGGAGCGCGAGATTGCCATCACCCGTACCTTCTGGCTGGTAGCATCGGCCGAACAGCGGCATGTGGCGCGCGTCTCGGCCTTGTGGCGCTACCTGCGCGAATGCGTGGAAATGAACCGGGATTTTTTGATGGGCGACTCGCGTCAGATGCGGTGGCTGTCCTGAACGACAACCGCCCCGAATTGGTTTTCCCACCGGCCCGGGAGCTTGCGCAGGCTCGGCAACCGGCCTTCACCCCTTCCCCTTTCAGGAGATGAACATGGCAGCGAAGAAAATCCTGTTGTTGACCGGCGATTTTGCCGAGGACTACGAAACCATGGTGCCCTTCCAGGCGCTGCAGATGGTCGGCCACACCGTACATGCGGTATGCCCCGGCAAGAAGGCCGGCGACAAGGTCAAGACCGCCATCCACGATTTCGAGGGCGACCAGACCTATTCCGAAAAGCCAGGCCACAACTTCGCCCTCAACGCCAGCTTCGACGAAGTCAGCGCGGCCGGCTACGACGCCCTGGTGGTGGCCGGCGGCCGCGCGCCGGAATACCTGCGCCTGAACCCGAAGGTGATCGAACTGGTGCAAGCCTTCGCCAAATCAAACAAACCCATCGCCGCCGTCTGCCACGGCCCGCAGGTGCTGGCCGCCGCCGGCGTGCTGGAAGGCAAGAAAGTGTCGGCCTACCCGGCCTGCGCGCCGGAAGTGAAGCTGGCCGGCGGCCAGTTCGCCGACATCGCCGTGGATGCCGCGGTGACCGACGGCAACCTGGTGACCGCCCCCGCCTGGCCGGCGCATCCGGCATGGCTGGCGCAGTTCCTCAAGGTGCTGGGCACCAAGATCGAGCTCTGATCGGCCGTCCCTGACCTGAAAAGCGCATCCCGGCGGATGCGCTTTTTTGTTGGCATATGGCGCATCCAAGGCAATTTCCCTGCGCCCGTCTTAGAATCCTGTGGCCGGCGGCAAAAAACATCGCGCCGGCCACAATATTCCCGCCGCCGATCCGTCTTCCCGGCATGCAGTCGATTTCCAACCACCAAGCGATGAACGACAAAGACAGCGAGATCACCGCCACCGTGCTGCGCGAGCGCACGCGGCTGGGCGGGTTCATCCGCCGTCGGGTCGCCGACGCCGGCGAAGCCGAGGACATCCTCCAGGATGTGTTCCACGAGTTCGTCCAGGCCTATCGTTTGCCCGAGCCGATCGAGCAGGTCAGCGCATGGCTGTTCCGGGTGGCGCGCAACCGCATCATCGACCGCTTCCGCAAGAAGAAGGAAGCGCCGCTGGCCGACGCCGGCGAGGCGGAGGATGTCGATGCCGCCGACAGCGCGTGGCGGCTGGACCTGGTCTTGCCGGATAACAGCGATGGCCCGGAAGCGGCGTATGCCCGCTCGGTGCTGCTGGAAACCCTGCAACAGGCGCTCGACGAGCTGCCTGAAAAACAACGCGAAGTGTTCGTCGCGCATGAGCTCGACGGCATCAGCTTCAAGGAAATGGCGGCCGCAAGCGGCACCAGCCTTAACACTTTGCTGGCGCGCAAGCGCTATGCGGTCTTGCATCTGCGCGAGCGGCTGCAGGCAATTTATGATGAATTGGAGATGTGATGGATCAGGATCGGATCGGGCCCCCGCGCCGTTTCAGGATGGGTTGGCTGGGCAAGCTGTGCGGCCTGGCGCTATGCGTTGTCGTCCTGGGCGGCGCCGTGATGCTGCTGTGGAACTGGGTGGTGCCGCCCATCTTCCCGGGCGCCGCCGAGATCGGTTTCTGGCGCGCGCTGGGATTGCTGGTGCTGTGCCGCATCCTGTTCGGCGGTTTTCGCGGCCGCCACGGCTGGCATGAAAAGAAACGCCGCATGCGCGCACGCTGGCAGGCCATGACGCCGGAAGAACGCGAACGGCTGGAATCGCGCTTCTGCATGTTCGGCCGCCACCGCAGGGGCGAATGAACATGCACGCCGCATTTCCGATGCAGGCGGCCAATTGCAAGCAGCCGCCCGGCATCATCGTGCCGCAGGTCAACCTGAAGCGTTGCGAAGGCAAGGCCGATTGCGTGCCGGTATGCCCGGAGAACGTGTTCGAGGTGCGCCGCATCGATGCTGCCGACTTCAGCGCGCTCGGCCTCATCCACCGCCTGAAACTGCGGGTGCACGGCATGCAAGTGGCCTACACGCCCAATGCCGATGCCTGCCGCGCCTGCGGCCTGTGCGTCAAGGCTTGCCCGGAACATGCCATCACGCTGATACGGCGCTGAACGGCATCCCCAGTGAGCCCCCTCGCCCCCCTCATCCTGACCGGAGGAAGCATGCTTGAGCCTCAACCTGCGCGCCGCCCGCGCATTGTCGTCGCCGGCGCCAACAGCCCGACCGGCCGCCTGCTGCTGTTGCTGCTGCGCGATTCGGGCGCCCATGCCACCGCGCTGGTGCGCACGCCGGCCGCGCTGGTGGCCGACGAGGTCGTTTCCGACTGGGCCTGCAATCCGCGCAGCGCCGACGCCATCGCCGCGGCCGATGCGGTGGTGCTGCTGGCCGGGGTATTCGGGGCCGATGACTGGAACGCCTATGAAAGCGGCATGGTCGGCACTGCCCGGCGCATCGCACAGGCGGTCGGCGCACGCGGCACGCGGGTGGTGTATTTCTCGTCGCTGCTGGCCGATGCCGCCTCCGACAACTGGTATCTCAAGGCCAAAGGCATGGCCGAACAGGTGCTGCAGCAATTGTCCGGCAGCGTGATCTTCCGCCTGGGCCCGGTGGTGCGCGGCAGTCCGCAGCCGCTGCCCTTCGAACAGGCCTTGCTGCAACAGGCGCCGGATGCGCCGGTGGTGCTGTACGGCGACGAAGAGCGCACCAGCCGCCCGATCAACCTGGGCGATGTCGCCACGGTGGCAGAATCGGCGGCGCTGGGCGCGGGAAAACCCGGCATCTATGAATTGGGCGGCCCGGAAGAGCACAGCCTGGCGCAATTGGCGAAGCTGGCCAACGGCGCCGAAGTGGCCATCCGCACGGCGTCGTTGCAGACGCTGGCCAGCTCATCCCTGCAATGCACCGTGCGCGACCTGCTGGCGCGCATCGCCGCTCCGCGCGACGCGCAGGCGCTGGCGGCCACCGCTGCCGAATTCGGTTTGCGGCTCACGCCGCTGTCGCTGGCCTGGCCGCTGGATGCGGCCGAAGCCTAGGGCCTGCTCTTTCTCAGCTTTTCCGCTTTTCTCAGCGCTTGATGGCCCAGGCCGGACTGCCCTTTTCCAGGAAGGCGCGCAAGCCCTCTTTCCCCTCATCGGAAGCCCGCAAGTCGGCGATCACGCCGGCGGTGTATTGCGCCAGCTCAGGCGAGACCTTCAGCGGATTGGCCACCTGCGCCAGTTGCTTGGCCGCACGCATGGCTTGCGGGCCATTGCCCAGCAAGACATCGAGGGTATGCTCGACCTTGGCGTCGAGCTCGGCGGCCAGCACCACCTCATGCACCAGGCCGATGGCGGCCGCGCGGATGGCCGAGAAGCGTTCTCCCGATACAAAGTAGCGGCGCGCCTGCGACACGCCCATCTTGGCTACCACATACGGGCTGATGGCCGCCGGCGCCAGTCCGAGCTTGACTTCGGACAGCGCGAAGAAGGCCTCTTCGGAGGCAATCACGATATCGCAGCACGACACCAGTCCCACGCCCCCGCCCATCACCGCCCCTTGCACCTTGGCCACGGTGGGCGCGGGAAAGCTGTTGAGGGTTTCCATCAGCAGCGCCAGGTTGCGCGCATCGCGCAGGTTGTCCTCGCGCGAGGCGTCGGCCATGCGCCGCATCCATGCCAGGTCGGCGCCGGCGGAAAAAGACTTGCCGGTCGAGGCCAGCAACAATACCCGGGTACGCGCATCTTCCTTCGCCTGACCGATCAAGGCGATCAAGTGCGCGATCAGCTTGTCGTCGAAGGCGTTGTGGACATCGGGGCGGTTCAGCGTGATGGTGGCGATGCCGTGGTTGTCGATGGCGAGATTGGCTGCTTCTGTCATTTGCGCTCCTGGTTCTTGTTGCGCCGCTTGTGGAGGGGCGTGAAGTGTTATGCAGGATAGCGCAAAAATTGTGGGGAGAATGTTGGGCCGGCGACAGTGGTGTGAGGGCAAAAAAATAGCCCGCGATGCGGGCTTGTCTTTCATAGCTCACACATCGTGTGGACTATTTTTTACTGGCGTCCCCACGGGGATTCGAACCCCGGTACTCACCGTGAAAGGGTGATGTCCTAGGCCTCTAGACGATGGGGACATTCCGGTACTGCATTTTTTCTTCAATCAAGCTTCGCTTGAAATATCACCGCCAAACTGCTGCGGGTCGCTGGTGGAGGTAAGCGGGATCGAACCGCTGACCTCTTGCATGCCATGCAAGCGCTCTCCCAGCTGAGCTATACCCCCGGCGAAGTAAAAAGCCCGCTGGGTGCGGGCTCCTACTATTCTGATGTCCTCACGCGATGTACTCAGTACATCGCTAGGCACCTAATAACTCACACATCGGTGGGCTATTTTTTTACCTGGCGTCCCCACGGGGATTCGCCTACATTCTGCAGGCCGCGGATTCGCTTGCAAGCGAATCCCTTCGAATCCCCACGCGATGTACTCAGTACATCGCTAGGCACCTAATAGCTCACACATCGGCGGACTATTTTTTTACCTGGCGTCCCCACGGGGATTCGAACCCCGGTACTCACCGTGAAAGGGTGATGTCCTAGGCCTCTAGACGATGGGGACATACACTGCTAATTATCTGCGTTGCCATGAGTGACAACGATTGCAACGCCGATATGAAATCTGGCGTCCCCACGGGGATTCGAACCCCGGTACTCACCGTGAAAGGGTGATGTCCTAGGCCTCTAGACGATGGGGACATTCCGGTACTGCATTTTTCTTCAATCAAGCTTCGCTTGAAATATCACCGCCAAACTGCTGCGGGTCGCTGGTGGAGGTAAGCGGGATCGAACCGCTGACCTCTTGCATGCCATGCAAGCGCTCTCCCAGCTGAGCTATACCCCCTTGCGAAGAAGCGAGATTATGCAATACCTGTTTTCAAAAGACAATATCTTTTTAAAAAATAGGCCAATAGTTTATCTTTTAGGCCTCAAAAATAGCCGTTCAGGCGCGCCAGCACCGTTTCCCGGCCGAATAGCTGCAGCACGGCATCGATCGCCGGCGTCTGCAACTGCCCGGCCACGATCAGGCGCAGCGGCATGGCCAGCTGCGGCATCTTCAGCTTGTGCGCGGCCAGCACTTCCTTGATCATCGGCGCGATCGCTTCCTTGGTCCACTCGACGGTGGCGCAACGCTGTGCAAATTCGGCCAGCGCCGGCTTGATGGCGTCGGTGATGTGCTGCTCGACCAGCGCCGCTTCCGGCGCCGGCTGGCGGTAGAACATCAGGGCCGCGGCCGCGATCTCGTTGACGGTATTGGCGCGGTCTTTCAGCAATCCGATCACCGCTTCCAGGTCGGGCGCGCCGTCGAAGGAGGCTCCGTCCTTTTCCAGCAGCGGCCGCGCCAGCGTTGCCAGGCGCGCGTTGTCGGCCAGCTTGATGTAGTGGTTGTTGAGCCAGTTCAGCTTTTCCGGGTTGAACTGCGCCGGCGCCTTGGTCAGGTGATCCAGGTCGAACCATTCGCAGAACTGCTGCATCGAGAAGATCTCGTCGTCGCCGTGGCTCCAGCCCAGGCGGGCCAGATAGTTCAGCATCGCTTCCGGCAGGTAGCCTTGCGCTGGATAGTCCATCACGCTGACCGCGCCGTGGCGCTTGGACAGCTTCTCGCCATCGGCGCCCAGGATCATCGGCACGTGGCCGTATTCCGGCAGCGTGCCGCCCAGCGCCTTCAAGATGTTGATCTGGCGCGGGGTGTTGTTGACGTGGTCGTCGCCGCGAATGACGTGGGTGATCTTCATGTCCCAGTCGTCCACCACCACGCAGAAGTTATAGGTCGGGGTGCCGTCCGGGCGGGCGATGACCAGGTCGTCCATTTCGCGGTTGGAAATCGTGATCGGGCCCTTGACCACGTCGTTCCAGGTGACCTCGCCATCGAGCGGGTTCTTGAAACGCACCACCGGCTTGCGGCCTTCGGGGATGGCCGGCAGGGTCTTGCCCGGCTCCGGGCGCCAGGTGCCATCGTAGCGCGGCTTTTCGCCGGCGGCGCGCTGGCGCTCGCGCATGGCTTCGACTTCTTCCGGCGAGCAATAGCAGTAATAGGCGCTGCCCTGCTCCAGCATCTGCGCCACCACCTCGCGGTAGCGATCCATGCGCTTCATCTGGTAGAACGGGCCTTCGTCATGCGCCAGGCCGAGCCATTGCATACCTTCGATGATGGCCTGCACCGCTTCCGGGGTCGAACGCTCCAGGTCGGTGTCTTCGATGCGCAGCACGAAGGTGCCGCCGAAACGGCGGGCATAGGCCCACGAAAACAGCGCGGTGCGGGCGCCGCCCAGGTGCAGGTAGCCGGTGGGGCTGGGCGCGAAACGGGTACGGACAGTAGTTGCGGTCATGATCGGAAGGTAAAAACCAAAACGGCCTTGGCACGCCAAAGCCGTCGAACGGTAAAAGGTGGTCAATCGGAAAAGCGGTATTTTACCGCCTTTGAAGGCGGCCACGCCATGCCGGCCGGGCCGCCCGGATGCAGCCGAACCTGCCCGCGCTCACTTGACCGTGATACTGATGGTCTTGGCCATGGCCGGCCCATAGGACTGGTGTGCGCCGTTGGCGAACTGGGCGGTCAGCTTGTATTGGCCGGGCGGCAGCGTCACGTCGGCCTCGGTCTGGCCCTTGCCGTAGTGCAAATGGGTATCGTCCATGGGAATGGCTTCGCCCTCCTTGATCGGCCCGTGATTGATCAGCAGATGATGATGGCCGGTGCCTTCGATGATTTCGTTGGCGGGATGCACGGTCATTCCGGTGACGCCGAACTTCACCTTGAACGGGCTGGAAACGGTGGCGCCATCCTTGGGCTCAAGGATGGACACCGATTTGTCGGCGGCATGCGCGGCTGACGACAGCAAGCCGGCCATGAGCAGCGCAGCCGCAAATGCGTTCTTGAGCAGGCGTGGATGGCGATGGGTAATCATGGGCAATCTCCTTTTCATTTTCAAATGGATGGAACAACGTTTCCCTCCCATGGCCCGCACCGCCGTCTTGCCATCCGTCGTATCAGTCGTTCTGGATCACGATGCTGGGGAACTTGCTGGTCATGTCACGGGCCTTCTCGGCCACTTTGACCGCGACACGGCGCGCAATGTTCTTGTAAATTTCCGCCACCTTGCCGTCCGGGTCGGCCACCACGGTCGGCGTGCCGGAATCGGTCTGCTGGCGGATCTCCATGGTCAGCGGCAAGGCGCCCAGGAAATCGACGCCGAAATCGGCGCACATCCGCTCGCCGCCGCCCACGCCGAAGATCGGCTCGGCATGGCCGCAGTTGGAACACACGTGCATGCTCATGTTCTCGACGATGCCCAGGATCGGGATGCCGACCTTCTCGAACATGCGCAAGCCCTTGCGCGCGTCCAGCAGCGCGATGTCCTGCGGCGTGGTGACGATCACCGCGCCGGTCACCGGCACCTTTTGCGACAGGGTCAGCTGCACGTCGCCGGTGCCGGGCGGCATGTCGACGATGAGGTAATCCAGCTCGCGCCAGTTGGTCTGGTCCAGCAACTGCTGCAGCGCCTGGGTGACGATCGGGCCGCGCCACACCATCGGCTCGTCGGGATCGATCATGAAACCGATCGAGGAAACCTGCAGGCCATGGTTCTCCAGCGGCTCCATGGTCTTGCCGTCCTTGGTTTCCGGCTGGCCGGAAATGCCCATCATCATCGGCTGCGAGGGGCCGTAGATGTCGGCGTCCAGGATGCCGACCTGCGCGCCCTCGGCCGCCAGCGCCAGCGCCAGGTTGACCGCGGTGGTGGATTTGCCCACGCCGCCCTTGCCGGAGGCCACGGCGATGATGTTCTTGACGTTGCTCTTCAGCTTGATGCCGCGCTGCACCGCATGGGCGACGATCTTGAAATAGACGTTGGCCTCGACCCCGGCCACGCCCGGCAGCTTGCCCAGCGCATCGGCCACCAGTTGGCGGATCGGCTCGACCTGGCTCCTGGCCGGATAGCCCAGCTCCACGTCCAGCAGCACGCGGCCGCCCTCGACGCGGATGTTCTTGGCTTCCTTGCCGCTGATGAGGTCGCGCCCGGTGTTGGGATCGATCACCTGCAACAGGGCCGCCTTGACTTCTTCCACGGTGATGCTCATTGATTCTCCTTCATGAATGCCGCAAGTCTAAACCAATCGGCCCCGGGACGCCTTGCCCCCGGCCCGCCAAACCGGCGATTCCCATTTCCAAAGAAGCAACTTCTGCGCTCATGGCGCCGCGGCTGATAGAATGGTCGTTTTTCCCCTTTCACTTCCGCACAGCCAGCATTGCCAATGAGCACTTCAGCACCCCGCCAACTCTTCGTCACGACCGCACTCCCCTACGCCAACGGCGCGTTCCACATCGGCCACATCATGGAGTACATCCAGGCCGACATCTGGGTCCGGTTCCAGCGAATGCAGGGCAATGAAGTCCATTTCGTCGGCGCCGACGACGCGCACGGCGCGCCCATCATGATCGCGGCCGAAAAGGCCGGCGTCACGCCGCAGCAGTTCGTGGCCAATATCGCCGCCGGCCGCAAGCAATACCTGGACGGCTTCCACATCGCCTTCGACAACTGGAGCTCGACCGACAGCCCGGAAAACCACCAGTTGTCGCAAGAGATCTACCGCGCCCTGCGCGACGAAGCCAAGCTGATCTCGACCAAGACCATCGACCAGTTCTACGACCCGGTCAAGAACATGTTCCTGCCGGACCGCTACATCAAGGGCGAGTGCCCCAAGTGCGGCACCAAGGACCAGTACGGCGACTCCTGCGAGAACTGCAGCGCGGTGTACTCGCCGACCGACCTGAAGAACCCGTATTCGACCCTGTCGG
The DNA here is from genome assembly GCF_006715495.1 of Herbaspirillum sp. SJZ106. GTDB lineage: Bacteria > Pseudomonadota > Gammaproteobacteria > Burkholderiales > Burkholderiaceae_D > Herbaspirillum. The sequence continues at coordinate 95,827 of NZ_VFNI01000003.1, read as the reverse complement.
GCGCCACGCCGGTGATGAAGTCGTCGGAGCACTTCTTCTTCAAGCTGTCCGATCCCAAGTGCGTGGCCTTCCTGCGCGAATGGGCGCTGGACAATAACCGCCTGCAACCGGAAGTGGCCAACAAGTGCCGCGAATGGCTGGACGGCGAAGGCGGCCTGGGCGACTGGGACATTTCGCGCGACGCCCCCTACTTCGGCATCGAGATCCCGGACGCGCCGGGCAAGTACTTCTACGTCTGGCTGGACGCGCCGATCGGCTACCTGGCCTCGCTGAAGAACTACTTCGCCAAGACCGGCCGCGACTTCGACGCCTTCATGGCCGACGACAAGACCGAGCAGTACCACTTCATCGGCAAGGACATCACCTATTTCCACACGCTGTTCTGGCCCGCCATGCTCAAGTTCGCCGGCCGCAAGACGCCGACCAACGTGTTCGCCCACGGCTTCATCACGGTCAGCGGCGAGAAGATGTCCAAGTCGCGCGGCACCGGTATCTCGCCGCTGCGCTACCTCGACATCGGCATGAACCCGGAATGGCTGCGCTACTACATCGCCGCCAAGCTCAACGCCAAGGTGGAAGACGTCGACTTCAACCCGGACGACTTCGTGGCGCGCGTCAACGCCGACCTGATCGGCAAGTACGTCAACATCGCCAGCCGCGCGGCCGGCTTCATCGCCAAGCGCTTCGACGGCAAGGTAACCACCAAGTGGGCCACCGCCGACGACGCCTTCCTCGCCAGGCTGCGCGGCGTGGCCGCTGAAATCCGCACTCTGTACGAGCAACGCGAATACGGCAAGGCCCTGCGCCTGGTAATGGAACAGGCCGACGCCATCAACGCCTATGTGGACGCCAACAAGCCGTGGGAACTGGCCAAGGACAGCGCCCGCGACGCGCAGCTGCACGAAGTCTGCAGCCGCCTGCTGGAAGCCTTCCGCATCCTGACCGTCTACCTGAAACCGGTGCTGCCGCAACTGGCCGCGCAGGTGGAGTCCTTCCTCAACGTGCAGCCTTTCCAATGGAGCGACGTCAATGCGCCGCTAGCCGACGGCCACGCCGTCAACGCCTACGCGCACCTGATGCAGCGCGTCGACCCGAAGATGCTGGATGCGCTGTTCGACGCGCCCGAGCCGGCCGCCGCCGCGCCGGCCGCAGCAGAAAGCGCCATCGAAGAGCTGGCCCCGGAAATCTCCATCGACGACTTCGCCAAGGTCGACCTGCGCATCGCCAGGATCGTCAACTGCGAAGCCGTGGAAGGCTCGACCAAGCTGCTGCGCCTGACGCTGGACGCCGGCGAAGGCAAGACGCGCAACGTGTTCTCCGGCATCGCTTCGGCCTACAAGCCGGAAGAACTGGTCGGCAAGCTGACCGTGATGGTGGCCAACCTGGCGCCGCGCAAGATGAAGTTCGGCATTTCCGAAGGCATGGTGCTGGCGGCGTCGGCCAAGGATGAAAAGGCCAATCCGGGCATCTACGTGCTCAACCCGTGGCCGGGCGCCGAACCTGGCATGCGCGTGCGCTGACCGGCAAGTGTCTGCGATACGGGAAGACCGGACCACGCCATGGAACTGCTGATACGCGAAGCCACCGCCGAAGACGCCCTGCTGATCGCGGAACTGACCCGCACCAGCTGGGCCAACAAGGTGGCCCCAAGCTCATCCGGCCACCGCGAGGAACCGGACCACGTCATCGAAGACCTGCAGCATGGCGGCGCCTTCATCCTGCTGCGCGGGGAAGTCCCCGCCGGCTCGGTGCGCTGGCTGCCGCTGGACACCGAACGGGATGTCTGGGAAATCCGCCGCATGGGCATCTCGCCCGCCTTCCGCGGCGAGCGCCTCTCGCAACACCTGATGGAAGCGCTGATCCACCGCGCCCAGTCCGCCGATGTGCGCGAACTGCGGCTGGCGGTGCGCACCGACCAGGCGCAACTGGTCGACCTGTATGCCGCCTTCGGCTTCGAAATCGCCCCCGAGCTCGAATATACCCGAGCCAATCCGAACGATGCGCCGCCCATCGTGATGCGCCGGGTCATGCGCTACTGAGGCAACACTGGAACGGCGCCGATCCGCAGGATCGTTCGTTGGCAGGATCGTTTGCTTGACGCGGCGCCCTCACCGCGTGTGATAGCGGATACGCGACACGCTCACCACGCAAGCCATCCCGGCCAACAAGGCCGCACTCCATAACACCAGCGCATACGGCGCGGATGACAGCGTCAGCATCAGCGCCACCAGCGATGCGCCGACCGTCTGGCCGGTCAGGCGCGCGGTGCCGAGCATGCCGCTGGCGCCGCCGGTGCGCGAACGCGGGGCCGCACTGATCAGGGTGCGGTTGTTGGGCGACTGGAACAGGCCGAAGCCGAAACCGCAGAGCGCGAACAGCAACACGATCGCGAGATCCGATGTCGTGCGCTCCACTGCCAGCAGCGACAGCAAGCCGACGCACATGATTGCCATGCCCACGCCTCCCAGCCATCCCGCCGACATGCGGTCCGACAGCTTGCCCGCCAGCGCCCCGGTCAGCGCCACCGCGATCGGCCACGCCGTCAGCAGCAAGCCGGCATGCGCCGCACTCATGCCGAGATGGTTCTGCAGCATGAAAGGCAACATCACGAAGGTAGCCATCTGAGCCGCGAACGAGCAGAACGAGGTGCCGATCGACAGCGCAAACAGCGGGATGCGCAGCAAGTCCAGCGGCAGCATGGGCGCCGCCGCGGACTGCAGTTTGAGCAGCAACGCCAGGCTGGCCGCGGTCAGCAGCGCGCACAGCGCCACCACGCCCCAGCCTTGCACATGGCCCACGGCATCGACCGTATACAGCAGCAAACCGACGAACACCATGCACACCAATGCGCTGCTCAGGTCGTATTTGCGCCTGGACAGCGGATTGAACGGCAGCGCCTTCCAGCCGATAGCCAGCGCGGCGATGCCCAGCGGGATATTGATCAGGAACAGCCAGTGCCAGGACGCCCAATGCAGGATCAGACCCGCCACGCTCGGCCCCAGCGCGGTGGCGGTGCCGGCGACCAGCGCGTTGTAGCCGATCGCGCGGCCCAGCAGCCGGGCCGGGTAGATGAAGCGGATCAGCGCGGTGTTCACGCTCAGGATGCCGGCCGCGCCAATGCCCTGCAGCACCCGCGCCAGGCTTAACTGCAGCATGTCGCCGGCCAAGGCGCACGCCAGCGAGGCGGCGGTAAACAGCACCAGCCCGCTCAGGTAGACCCGGCGGTAACCGGCCACTTCGCCCAGCGACGCCAGCGGCAGCAGGCACACCGCCATGGCGATCTGGTAACTGTTGATGATCCAGATGGCATCGGCATCGGTGGCCCGCAGGTCATGCGCGATGGCCGGCAATGCCAGGTTGGCGATGGAACCGTCCATCACCGCAATGGCCACCGCCAGCACCACGGTGGCGATGGCCAGGATGCGTTGCCTGCCGGGTAAGCCGTCGGCATCCTGCCATGCGCCGGTATCGTTCTGTGCTTGCACGTCTTGTTTCCTGTATGGCTGCGCCCGCAGGCGCGACGAAAGGCCGCCATCCTATCACCGGACGGTTCAGCCGATGCGGTACACCTCGCGCGCCGTCCCCGCGAAAAGCGAGTCCCGCTCCGCCGCCCCGAAGCCTTGCGTGAGCCGCTTGAACGCATTCCACAGGCTGACGTAGCCGAACATGCCCTTGTCCACCGGGAAGTTGCTCTCGAACATGCAACGCGAGGCGCCGAACAGGCCGATGCATGTCTCGATATAAGGCCGCCATGCCGCGGCCAACTGTTGCGACGCCGGCGGCGCTTCCTGCAAGTGGAAATCCCAGCCGCCTACCGGCATGCCCAATCCGCCCAGCTTGAGCCAGACATTGGGCTGTGCGGCGATGCGCCGCATCGCGGCCTCCCATTCGCGCCGCACTTCCTCGCGCCGGCCGGCGTAAGGCCCGGCGCCCAGCGGCCCGCCGGCATGGTCGAGCACGATGCGCGTCTCCGGACAGGCCTGCGCCAGCGCCAGCACTTCATCGAGCTGGGTATGGTAGGCCCAGACATCCAGCGGCAGATCGTATTTCGCCAGCAGCCGCGCGCCCTGGCGAAAGCGCGCATCGGCCAGCATGCCCGGCGGCGGCGGCAGCGGGTTGCTGCGGATGGCGGGGTCGGCATGCCAGGCGGTGGTGTTGCGGATGCCGCGCAGGCGGCCGTTGCCGGCGTGCAGCAAGGCCTCCAGCACCGGTTGCACGCCCTCGCCCAGCATCAGGTCGGCAAAGCCGACGATGGCCGCGCAAGCCCGCGCCGGCCCATACATGCCGGAGGCCGACTGCGCCGCCAGGCCGTTGATGAACTCCACCTCCCCCACCGGCTTCATCGCATCGGGGCCGTGCGCGCGGTACATCGAGCGGCATTGCACGAAAACGGTTGCGACCACGTTGTGGCCGGCGCCGATGTCGGCCATCAGTTCGTCGAACAGGTAACGGCCGCCAGGCCGGTCCCACAGATGGTGGTGGGCGTCGACGATGGGCAGCGCCGGTTCCAGCGCCTCTTCCGCGGTACGCGCCAGCCAGTCCTGGCGCACGCGCAGGTGGGGAGAGACGGTCGTTTCCTGTGCGTCCATGGATCAGGCCCGCGCCTTGACGAACTCGCACTGGAGGCGAACCAGCGCGGCGTCGACCCAGGCGCGGTCGCTGCAGCCGGCGGCGATGGCGGCCATCTGCGCGGCCTCGGCATCGTTCTTGGCCTTGGCCGCGGCATAGACCTCGGCCAGGTCCTCCAACGGCACGCACAACAGGCCGTCGCTGTCGCCCACCATCAGGTCGCCGGGCCGGACCACCATGCCATCGATGGCGATGGGCACGTTGATCTCGCCCGGGCCGTCCTTGTAGGGGCCGCGGTGGGTGACGCCGGCAGCGAACACCGGAAAACTGCCGGCCCGGATCGCATCCAGGTCGCGCACGGCGCCATCGATGACGATACCGCCCAGCTTGCGCTGGATGGCATGCGCCACCATCAGCTCGCCGATGATGGCATTGCTCATGTCGCCGCCGGCGTCGACCACCACGATGTCGCCCGGCTCGGCCAGGTCCAGCGCCTTGTGCACCATCAGGTTATCGCCGGGGCGCGACCTGACCGTGATGGCGGCGCCGGCCAGCTTGCTGCCCCTATGCAGCGGACGCAGGCGCGCGCCGGCAGCCGTCAGGCGCGACATCGAGTCGCTGATGTTGGCCACCGGGATGGCGGCGAATTTCTCGACGTCGGCGGCAGCCGCCTTGCGGGTGCGTTCGAAGATACGGAATCCTGCGGTCATGTCGTTGCTCCTGTTTCGATGGACGGTTCAGCGCAGGCTCGCGCAAAAACGCTGCACGCGGCTGCAGGCCTCGCGCAGGCGCTCGGTGGCGTCGGCGTACGACAGGCGGAAATTGGGTCCCTGGCCGAAGGCGCTGCCATGCACCAGGGCTACTCCCTCGGCTTCCAATAACGCCGAGACGAAATCCTCGTCGGTGGCGATGGTCTTGCCGCCTTCTGTGCGCTTGCCGATCACGCGCTCGCACGAAGGGAAGACGTAGAACGCTCCTTCCGGCACCGGGCAATCGATGCCCTCGGCCTGGTTGAGCATGGACACCACCAGGTCGCGCCGTTCCTGGAACACCTTGCGGCTGTCGCGGATGTAGTCCTGCGGGCCATTGAGCGCCTCCAGCGCCGCCCATTGCGAGACCGAACCCGGCCCCGAGGTCGTCTGTCCCTGGATCTTTTCCATCGCCTTGACCAGTTGCTGCGGACCGGCGGCGTAGCCGATGCGCCAGCCGGTCATGGCGTAGGCCTTGGAGACGCCGTTCATGGTCAGCGTGCGCTCGTACAACTCGGGCGCGATCTGGCCCGGGGTGGTGAATTCGAAGCCGTCATAGACCAGGTGTTCATAGATGTCGTCGGACAGGATCCACACATGCGGATGGCGCTTGAGCACCCCGGCCAGCGCCTCCAGCTCGGCACGCGTGTAGGCGGCGCCGCTGGGATTGCAGGGCGAGTTGAACATGAGCCACTTGGTGCGCGGGGTGATGGCCGCTTCCAGATCTTGCGGGCGCAGCTTGTAGCCGGCCGCACGCGTGGTGCGCGCATATGTCACCACGCCGCCGCACAGCGCCACCAGTTCCGGATACGACACCCAGTAAGGCGCCGGCACGATCACTTCGTCGCCGGGATTGATGGTGGCCATGAGCGCATTGGCGATGACCTGCTTGCCGCCGTTGCAGACGATGGTCTGCGCCACGCTGTAGTCGAGCCCGTTCTCGCGCTTGAACTTGGCGACGATGGCCTCGCGCAGTTCGGTGATGCCGGCCACGGCGGTGTACTTGGTCTCGCCGCGGGCGATGGCGGCATAGGCGGCCTGCTTGATGTTGTCGGGCGTGTCGAAGTCCGGCTGGCCGGAACTCAGGGCGATCACGTTGCGGCCTTGCGCGGCCAGGTCGCGCGCCTTCTGGCTGATGGCGATGGTGGCCGAAGCCTTGATGCGGGAAAGTGAATCGGAAATGAATGCCATGTGTGGTCTCGCGTATTGTCGTGCGGACGGCGTGCCGTCCTGGTCGGGAAAGTCGGGAATCAGGCGTGGCGGATATCGGCCACGAATTTCTGCGCCCGCGGATGCTGCGCGCGCTCGAAGAAGTCTTGCGGCCTGGCGCGCTCCAGCACCTGGCCGTCGGCCATGAAGACGATGCGGTCGGCCACCTCGCGGGCAAACCCCATCTCGTGCGTCACGCACACCATGGTCATGCCTTCGGATGCCAGCCCCTTCATCACCTGCAGCACTTCGCCCACCATTTCGGGGTCGAGCGCCGAGGTCGGCTCGTCGAACAGCATCACCGGCGGCTTCATCGCCAGCGCGCGGGCGATCGCCACGCGCTGCTGCTGGCCGCCCGACAGCTGGCCGGGATAGGCATCGGCCTTGCCTGCCAGGCCGACCTTGTCGAGCAGGCTCATGGCGCGCTCACGCGCTTGCCTTTCGGACAGCTTCAGCACCCGCATGGTGGCCAGCATCACATTGCGCGCCACACTCATGTGCGGGAACAGGTTGAACGACTGGAACACGAAGCCAATGCGGCTGCGCAACTGGTTGATGTCGACCCCGCCGGCGTGCACGTCCTGGCCGTCGATATAGATCTGGCCGTCGTCGATCGGCTCAAGCCGGTTGAGGGTGCGGATCAGGGTCGACTTGCCCGAGCCCGAGGGACCGCACACGATGACCACTTCGCCGCGCCGGATTTCCTCGTTGATGTTGCGCAGGGCGTGATAGTCGCCATACCACTTGTTCACATTGTTGAAACGGATCATCACACGCTCCTGAATTGACGTTTTTGCTTGATGCGGCGCTCGGCCAGGCCGACCGCCGCGCTCAGGCAGTAGCAGAGGACGAAATAGGTCATGGCCAGCAGGAAGTAGACCTGGAACGGTTTGGTCAGCAACTGCGCATTGACCTGGTAGGCCGCGTAGGTCAGCTCGTTGACGCTGATGATGTAGGCCAGCGAAGTGTTCTTGATCAGCGAAATCAACTGGTTGAGGATGCTCGGGATCATGTTGAACAGCGCCTGCGGCAGCACCACCTCCTGCAGCGTCCTGAAGTACCCCATGCCCAGCGAGCGCGAGGCCTCGACCTGCCCTTTCGGTATTGCCTGGATGCCGGCCTTGACCACTTCGCCCAGGAATGCCACCTCGTAGGCCACCAAGGCGCAGATCACGGTGGTGGTGCCGGAGATCGACTTGCCGGTCAGCAGCGGCACGATGAAGTAGGCCCAGAAGATCAGCATCAGCACCGGCAGGCCGCGCAGCGTGTGTACGATGGCCGCGGCCGGCAGCGCGACCGCCCGGATCGCACTGGTGCGGGCGATGCCGAACAGCACGGCCAGCGGGAAGGCGCACACCAGGCCGGATATGGCCAGGATCAGCGTCAGCGCCAGGCCGCCCAGCGGCCCGTGCGGGAACTCGCCGATCAGCAGTTGCACGCCGTAGGTGGCGATGATGTTGTAGAGGTCGCCCATGTCAGCGCTCCTTGGCTTGCAGATGCCTGCTGTTGCAGTACGCGCCGAACGCCATGATGGCCCACGACACGAGCAGGTAGAACGCGGACGCCAGCGCGAAGGTCTCGAAGGTACGATAGGTCTCGTTCTCGATCTGGCGGCTGGAATAGGTCATTTCGGCCACCCCGATGGCCATGGCCAGGCTGGTCGACTTGAACAGCGACAGCGACTGGTTCACCAGCGGCGGCACCGAAACGCGGATCGCCTGCGGCAGCAGCACGTCGCGCATCGCCTGCAGGTAAGACAGGCCGAGCGCGCGCGCGGCCTCCATCTGCGTGGCCGCCACCGAGCGCAACCCGCTGCGCAGGTCTTCCGACATGTAGGCCGCCGAATTGAGCGCCAGCGCGATCAGCGCGAAGATGAACTCGCCGTTGTGGTCGTTGATGAAACCGGTCACCGATTCAGGCAGCAGCTCCGGGATGCCGAAGTACCACACGAAGATCTGCACCAGGCCGGGCACGTTGCGGTGGTAATTGACGTAGGCCGAGATCAGCCACTCCAGCGGCGGCAGCGCCAGGGCGCGCAGTCCCACCAGGATGACGGCCAGCGCGAAGGCGCAGATCCAGGCCACGGCGAACAGCCACAGCGAGGTCAGCGCGCCGCTGATGAGCCAGTCCAGGTATTGGCCGTGCAATACCGTACTGAAATCCAGATTGAGCATGAGGTCGCTTTCTTGCTGATGCATCTTGCCGCCCCGGAAAAAGGGGCGGAGCCGCCCCCGCCGATGCCATCGGCAGGCATCTGTCGGGGCGCATGCGAAACGGTGAGGGCTTACTGGAAAGCGGAGACCGGCGTGAGCTTCTTCTCGCGCGGGATGTTGAACTTGGTTTTCGGGCCGAACCACTTGCTCCACAGGGCATCGGTCTCGCCGGATTTCTCCAGCTTGTCGAGCGCGTCGTTGACCGCTGCCAGCAAGGCCGGCTCATCCTTCTTCACGCCCATGCCGGTCGGCTCCCAGGCCAGCGCGCCGTCCAGGAACTTGTACTTGCCATCGGATTCGTTGACGAAGCGGATGCCGGACGGCTGCGACAGCGCCAGGCCCTGCACCTTGTTCTGCGCCAGCGCCAGGAAGGCCGCCGGGGTGTCCTGGAAAGTCAGGATGGTGGCCTTGGGAAACATGCTCCGCGCATACAGCTCGGGAGTGGAGCCCTTGTTGGCGCTGATGCGCTTTTCGGCCAGGTCTTCGATCTTGTTTAAGCCGGCGTTGCTGTGCGCGATCAGCTTGATCGGGGTCTGGTAGTGAATCGAGGTGAAATCGATCTGCTGCGCGCGCTCCTTGGTGTAGCCCAGCGCGGCCACCACCAGGTCCACGCGGCCCAGCGTCAGTTCCGGAATGCGGGCCTCGACCGAGATGCCCTTGTGCTCCAGCTTCACGCCCAACTGCTTGGCCACGGCGGCGCACATGTCGACGTCGAAGCCGACCACCTGGCGGGTGGCGGGATCGGGATAGCCCAGCGGCTCGCTGCTGGTCAGCGTGGCGCAGATCAGCGAACCGCGCGCCTTGATGTCGGCCAGGCGATCGGCATGCGCCGCGCTGGAGAAAACCAGTGTCACAGCGGCTGCCGCAATGGCCAGGCCGGTCTTCTTGATGTGCGCCAAAGTCATTTTCTATCCTTTCCGGGTTGAACAACGAATTCGATTAAAATAAATCATAATGTCGTTATGATTTTAAAACAAGGATAATTTCTCCTTATTTTTCATGCACTTAAAAATGCTTCGCGGCAGTGCAAAAATCGTATCGGAGGGTGGGAAAGGCCTGTTTCCGGTGCAAGGAAAACCTGCGGCGAGATATTTTTTGGTGCGACGCATCAATGCAAAAAAAGGTGATACCCTCGCCGCATCACGGAAAATCGAAAACGTTTTATGAAAAAAGAGAAAGAGACAGCGACGAAGAAGGAAAAAGAGGTCGCCCCCGACCGTACCGTGCTTGGCGCCGAGCGCACCCTGGCGATCCTCAACGCCTTCATCGACGCCTCCGGCCCGCTCGGGCTGACCGAACTGGAACAGCACACGGGCCTGTTCAAGAGCGTGATCCACCGCTACATGATGTCCTTCATCAAGGCCGGCTACGTGGTGCAGCGCGCCGACAGTACCTACCAGCTGGGGCCGCGCGCCTACCAGTTGGGCAAAGCCTTCGAAGCCCGCTTCAACTACGCCGACTTCATCGTGCCCGCACTGGAAAAGCTGGTGCGCGAAACCGGCGAAAGCACCGCCTTCTACATCCGCCAGCAAGACCAGCGGCTATGCATGTACGCGGCCGAATCGCCGGAGTCGGTCAAGGCTACGGTCAAGGCCGGTTCGCTGTTTGCCATCGACCAGACTTCCAGCGCCCAGGTGCTGCGCTTCTTTTCGGTGCCGGGCAATGCGGCGCGCTCGGGCGGGCGCTATGTGTGCATCTCGGTGGGAATCAACAACCCGCTCTCCTCTTCCATGTCGGTGCCGGTGTTCGGCCCCGGCAATACGCTGGTGGGAGCGATGACCATCTTCGGCCTGTCCTTGCGCTTCGATCCGGCCGCCAGCGAGGTGCTGCGCGGCAAGCTGCTGGTGCTGGCGCAGGAATTGTCCGTGCGCCTGGGCGCAACGCCGCAGGTCTACCATAACCCGTCTCCGGACATCTTCAACGAAGCGGCTGTGCAATAAGGTTGGCGGGACGGGACGGTTGCGCGGATGGGCAAAGCGCCCCGCTGCGCTGAGGAATATTTTCCCAAGCCGGTGCAGGCCGGGGGGCGAGACGCGCTGGTCGCCGCTGGTCGCCAATACGCAAGCTGCCTGCCCGGCTAGCGCGCCAGACAGGCTTTCCCGAGACGGCTTGCCGACAACAATGTCCGGCCTTTCGCCGATACGGCCACGGGCCCGGCATATCCTTGTGGGCATTCAATGAGGCCATCGGCACAGGCATCTTCCCAGATGGAAAGCCGCGGACAAGTGGTTCGCCATACCTCCAGGACGTCCGCATAAAGATGCGGCCGCGCCTGTATCCATTCGAGCATCTGCAACGTCAAGGCTTCGTGCGCGGTCATCATGGCCTCCATCTCGTCGAACGACGAACATTGCGAGTTACCGACTCCTTACATCATAGTTCGTCGATATGAAATTGCACTGGACGGCCTGCCGCCATCCCGCGCCCGCGCGGATGCCGTCACTGAAAGGCGGAGATGGGCGTGAGCTTCTTCTCGCGCGGGATGTTGAATTTACTCTTGGGGCCATACCACTTGTTCCACAAGGCATCGATCTCGCCCGATTTCTCCAGCGTGACCAGCGCGGCATTGACCGCGGCCAGCAAGGCCGGCTCGCCCTTCTTCACGCCCATTGCGGTCGGCTCCCATAGCAGCGTCCCATCGACGAACCGGAACTTGCCGTCGGACTCGCTGACGAAACGGATCCCGGACGGCTGCGACAAGGCCAGGCCGTCGACCTTGTTCTGCGCCAGCGCGAGGAAAGCCGAAGACGTATCCGGATAGACCTGGACAGTGGCCTTGGGCAGCATGCGCCGCGCCGCCTGCTCCGGCGTGGAATCGCGGTTGGCGCTGATGCGCTTGTCGGCCAGGTCGGCCATCTTGGAGATGCCGGAGTCGCTGTGCACGATCACGCGGATCGGATTCTGGTAGTGGGCGGCGGTGAAATCGATCTGGCGGGCACGCTCGCGCGTATAGCCCAGCGCCGCCACCACCAGGTCGACATCGCCCTGGATCAGCACCGGCAGGCGCTCTGCCACTGTTACGCTCTTTTGCGACATCTTCACGCCCAGTTCGCGCGCGACGGCGCTGCACATGTCGACGTCGAAGCCGACCACCTGGTGCGTCCACGGATCGGTAAAGGCAAGCGGCTCGTTGTTGGGCAACGTGGCGCAGATCAGCGAACCGCGCGCCTTGATGTCGGCCAGGCGATCGGCATGCGCCGCAGCGGAAAAAACCAGCAAGGCAGCCAATGCCGCCGCGCCCATGCCAGGTTTCTTGATGCGCCCCGAAATCATTGCCTGCTTCTCCCTGAAATGAACCGAGAGCATAGCGTGAAACAAACCCGGATGCCATTCCTCCAGCAAAGAACAGGCCGGCCATCGCGCGGATTGCCCGGCAGCAAAAAAGCGCATCCGGAGATGCGCTTTTTTGCTGTCGCGGGTGAGACGCTCAGCCGTGCCCGAGGTAAGCCTTGCGCACGTCGCTGTTGGCCAGCAGGTTGGCGCCGCTGTCGTGCAGCACCACGTGGCCGTTTTCCAGTACATAACCGCGGTCGGCCACGCCCAGCGCCTTGTTGGCGTTCTGCTCGACCAGGAACACCGTCACCCCGCTTGCGCGGATGGTGCGGATGATCTCGAAGATCTGCGCAATCACCAGCGGCGCCAGGCCCAGCGTCGGCTCGTCCAGCAGCAGCAGGCGCGGACGGCTCATCAGCGCGCGGCCGATGGCCAGCATCTGCTGCTCGCCGCCGGACATGGTGCCGGCGCGCTGCGCGGCCCGCTCCTTGAGGCGCGGGAACAGGCCGAAGACATAGTCGATACCCTCTCCGATTTCGCTGTCCTTGGCGAAGAACGCCCCCATCTTGAGGTTCTCCAGCACCGTCAGGCTGGGGAACACGCGGCGCCCCTCCGGCGAGATCGCCATGCCCAGCCGCATGATCTCGTGCGTGGGCAATTGCGTGATGTCGCGTCCTTCGAAAAGGATACGGCCGCTGGAGGCGCGCGGTCGGCCGCACAACGTCATCAGCAGCGTGGTCTTGCCGGCGCCGTTGGCGCCGATCAGGGTGACGATCTCCCCCCTGTCGACGTTGAGCGACACGCCATGCAGCGCCTCGATGGCGCCGTAGTGCGTATGCACCTGTTCAAACTGCAGCATCATTCTTCTCCCAGGTAAGCCTTGATCACGCGCTCGTCGCTGCGCACCTGCTCCGGCGTGCCGGTGACGATGGGCTTGCCGTGCTCCATCACCAGGATACGGTCAGAAATGCCCATGATCAGGCTCATGTCGTGTTCGATCAGCAGCACCGCCACGCCATGCTCGCGGCGCAGGCGGTCGATCAACTGGCTCAGCTCCTGCTTCTCCTGGGGATTGAGGCCGGCAGCCGGCTCGTCCAGCAGCAGCAGGCGCGGCTTGGTGATCATGCAACGGGCGATTTCAACGCGCCGCTGCAAACCGTAGGACAAGGTTCCGGCCTCGCGGTTGGCCAGCGCGGTCAGGCCCAGCTGGTCGAGCCAGTAGGCCGCCCGCTGCAGCGCTTCCTTCTCCGATTTGCGATACGACGGCGTCTTCAGCAACCCCCACAGCAGGTTGGTGTTGACCTGGTGATGCTGCGCCACCAGCAGGTTTTCCACCACCGTCATCGACTTGAACAGGCGGATGTTCTGGAAGGTGCGCACCAGCCCCTGCTGCGCCACCTGGTGGCTGGGCTGGCGGGCGATCGACGCGCCCGCCAGGCGGATGTCGCCCGAGGTCGGCTGGTAGAAACCGCTGATGCAGTTGAAGACGGTGGTCTTGCCGGCGCCATTGGGGCCGATGATGGCGAAGACTTCCTTGTCCATCACCGACAGCGACACGCCGTCCACGGCCAGCAGGCCGCCGAAGCGCATCGACAGGCCGGCAACGTCCAGCAGGGTGTTGGCTGGTTGGTTCATTGCCTGATTCATTGTGGTAACTCCACATGCGGACGGGTGGCAGGCAGCAGCCCTTGGGGACGCCACATCATCATCAGCACCATCACCAAGCCGAAGATCAGCATGCGGTATTCGGCGAAGCTGCGCGCCAGTTCCGGCAGCACGGTCAGCAGGATGGCGGCCAGGATCACGCCCAGTTGCGAGCCCATGCCTCCCAGCACCACGATGGCCAGGATCAGCGCCGACTCGATGAAGGTGAAGGACTCCGGCGTCACCAGCCCCTGGCGCGCCGCGAAGAAGGAACCGGCCAGGCCGGCGAAGGCCGCACCCAGCGTGAAGGCCGAGAGCTTGACCTTGGTCGGGTTGATGCCCAGCGAACGGCAGGCGATCTCGTCTTCGCGCAAGGCTTCCCAGGCGCGGCCCATCGGCATGCGCAACAGGCGGCCGGTGACGAAATAGGTGAACAGCACCATCAAGAGCGCCAGGAAATACAGGAAGATCACCATGTGGCCGCCCTGGTAGGTCAGCCCCAGCAGTTCGTGGAAGGTCGTGCCGCCCTCGGTCACCGGATTGCGCGCCATCACCACCCCGAACACGGTCGGCTTGGGGATGCCGGAAACGCCGTCCGGGCCGCCGGTCAGGCTGGTCATGTTATTGAGCAGCAGGCGGATGATCTCGCCGAAGCCCAGCGTCACGATGGCCAGGTAGTCGCCGCGCAGGCGCAGCACCGGAAAACCCAGCAAGAAGCCGAACGTCGCCGAAGCGGCAGCCGCCAACGGCACGCATTCCCAGAAGCTCAAGCCGAAATACTGGTTCAGCAGCGCGTAGGTATACGCGCCGACCGCATAGAAGCCGACGTACCCAAGGTCCAGCAGGCCGGCGAAACCGACCACGATATTCAAACCCAGCCCCAGCACCACATAAATCAGCGCCAGCGTCATCACGTCGACATAGCCGCGCGAGCCGAAGAACGGCCACACCAGCGCCACCAGCAGCAACAGCGACACGGCCATGCGCTGGCTGCGCGGCTGCATGCGCGGCAAGGCCGGCAGCTTGATGCCGGCACGCCCGCGCGCCAGCGCCGGCTTGGCCAGCTGGAACAGGAATACCGCCAGCATGGCCAGCAGCACCGGCGTCCAGTGGGTATTCAACACCACGCGATAGCCTTCGAAGCGCAATTGCATGCCCAGCAACGGGATCGTCAATATGGCGGTAACCAGCGCCGCCGCCACGGCGTTCTTGAAAGTGACAGGCATCATGCCTCCTTGGAGATTACGGCCCATGGGTTCAGACCTTCTCGATATCCGGCTTGCCGAGCAGGCCGGTGGGACGGAACAGGAGAATCAGCACCAACAGGCCGAAAGACACCACGTCCTTGTATTCCGATGGCAGGTAACCCGCGGCGAAAGTCTCGGCCAGGCCCAGCAGTACGCCCCCCAGCATGGCGCCGGGGATGCTGCCGATGCCGCCCAGCACCGCGGCGGTGAAGGCCTTGATGCCGGCGATGAAGCCGATGTAGGGATTGAGCTTGCCGATGGTCAGCGCGATCAGCACGCCACCGACCGCCGCCAGCATCGCGCCCAGCACGAAAGTGAAGGAGATCACGCGGTTGGTGTCGATGCCCAGCAGGTTGGCCATGCCCATGTCCTCGGCGCAGGCGCGGCAGGCGCGGCCCATGCGCGAACGTGCGATGAACAAGGTCAGCGCCGCCATCAGCACCAGCGTGACGCCGACGATGACCATGCGCGAGTAAGGCACGGTGACGGTGAAGTCGCTGCCCATCTGGAACTCGAAGGCGCCGGAGATCAGCACCGGCACCGACATGTCGCGCGCGCCCTGGCCGATCTGCACGTAGTTCTGCAGGAAGATCGACATGCCGATGGCCGAGATCAGCGGCACCAGGCGCGGCCCGCCGCGCAAGGGCCGGTAGGCCACGCGCTCGACGGTCCAGCCGTACAGGCCGGTAACCAGCACCGACACGATCAGCGCGCCGCCCAGCAGCAGCGGCAAGGGATAGCCGCTTTGCACGCCGATGGCCGTCAGCGTGACCAGGCCGACGTAGGACGCGATCATGTAGATTTCGCCGTGGGCGAAGTTGATCATGCCGATGATCCCGTAGACCATCGTGTAGCCGATGGCGATCAGCGCATAGATCGCGCCCAGCGAGAGCCCGTTGACGAGCTGCTGGGTCAGTTGTGGGAGCAATTCATTCATAGGAAGGGACCAAATGTGGAAATGCCCCATCCAGACAGCAATGGGGCATTTCGCGGTTTGACGTCAAGTCGGACGATCGCGCCAACGAGAGCGCTAAATTACTTCGCCTCGGTCTTGGTGGCATCCTTGTGCCAGGTGTAGACGACGAAGTTGAACGACTTCAGGTCGCCCTTCTTGTCGTATTCCACGGTGCCGATCGGGGTCTTGAAGCTGTTGGCGTGGATATAGGCTGCCACCTTGGTCGGATCGGTCGACTTGGAACCGGCGATGGCGTCGGCGATGATCTTCACGCCCGAGTAGGCCGGCATCTGGAACGGGCCGTTCGGGTCGCGCTTTTGCGCGGTGAAGGCCTTGACCAGCGCGGCGTTGGCCGGATCGGCGGCAAAGTCGGCCGGCAGGGTCACCAGCATGCCTTCCGAAGCGGGGCCGGCGATGGCGGTGATGTCCTTGTTGCCCACGCCTTCAGGGCCCATGAACACGGCCTTGACGCCCTGCTCGCGCGCCTGGCGCATGATCAGGCCCATTTCCGGGTGGTAGCCGCCGAAGTAGACGAAGTCCACGCCTTGCGACTTGAGCTTGGTGACGATGGCGGAATAATCGCTGTCGCCGGCATTGATGCCTTCAAACAGCACCACAGGCACCTTCGCGGCATCCAGCGCGGTCTTGACCGAAGTCGCCACGCCCTGGCCGTAGGACTGCTTGTCGTGCAGCACGGCGACCTTCTTGGGCTTCAACTTCTCGATCACGTAGCGGGCGGCAGCGGGACCTTGCTGGTCGTCGCGGCCGATGGTGCGGAAGATGTACTTGTGCGGCTTGGCTTCGGTCAGCTGCGGCGCGGTGGCCGACGGGGTGATCATCACCACGCCTTCGTTTTCATAGATGTCGGAAGCCGGGATGGTCGAGCCCGAGCACACGTGGCCGATCACATACTTGATGCCCTGGCTGACGATCTTGTTGGCCACGGCCACGGCTTGCTTCGGTTCGCAGGCGTCGTCCATCAACACCACTTCGAACTTGTTGCCGTTGGCGCCGCCGGCGGCGTTGATCTGCTCCACGG
Organism: Herbaspirillum sp. SJZ106; assembly: GCF_006715495.1. Taxonomy (GTDB): domain Bacteria; phylum Pseudomonadota; class Gammaproteobacteria; order Burkholderiales; family Burkholderiaceae_D; genus Herbaspirillum. The sequence goes on along the minus strand of NZ_VFNI01000003.1, from coordinate 78,929 downwards.
CGGTCAGCGCGCCGGCCTTGACCATGTCGCCATATTGGGCGACGGCGCCGGTCATCGGGCCGGCGATGGCGATCTTGACGGTTTCAGCGTGCGCGACGCCCGAAAAGGCGGCAACTGCGGAGACGGCCAGAGCGATCTTGGTGAGACGGTTTGCGGATTTCATTGACGTTTCCTCCAGATATTTTCGTTTCAAGGGGCGGCAGCAAACGCTTGCGCACATTGGGCGCCGATTCTCTGACCCTTATTATTTCGGGCCCCGGTCGGCACATGGGGGCAGAGTGTAACACTGCCGTCATATACGACAACTTTTTTTTGAGAAATCGCCATAACCCATCATTCCCACCCCTTTAAATTTGATTTTTCACACGTTTTGTTCGTTATTTATTTGGATTTGAAAATCACGGCACTCTCCGCACCGCAACATCGGCGTGCCGGCCCTGCGCCGCAAACGCCCGCCCCACCGCACGTTGCCGAAGGCAGAACTTTTCCTATGGCATCCCCTCTCCTGAGGCATTTACAATGAGGCCCCGCCCCTTTCCGTGAATGTTCAAGCCGGGAGCCAAACCGGCAGACCTGCACAACCAGATGCGCTTTCCCTTTTTCCCCTTTACCTTGCGCCGCCCCCGTCTGCGCCCAAGCCTGCCTTTCGCCCTGCCGCTGGCCGTCGCCCTCCTCGCCCTGGCCGGCCCGGACCCGGCGCATGGGGCCGACCTGAAACAGTACCAATACCGGCAAACCTTCATCAGCGCCTGCCGCGCCGACCCGCGCACCGATGTCATCCGCACCTACTGGAAGGACGAGGCCGGCGTACCATTAGGCACCTTCGCGCGGCTCGATACCCTGTTGCGCGCGCAAAACCAGGAAATGCTGTGCGCCACCAACGCCGGCATCTACGACAAGCAGTTGCAACCGCTGGGCCTGTACATCGAGAACGGCAACGTACTGCGCAAGCTCAACACGCGCCAGAATGCCTACGGCAACTTTTACATGCAGCCCAATGGCGTATTCATCCTGGGAGAAGACAAGGCGTACATCGTGGAAACCTCGGCATTCTCAGCCGAGGCCGAGCGCTGGAGCACGCTGAGCCGCTACGCCACGCAATCCGGGCCGCTGATGATCGTGGCCGGCCAGATCAATCCGCGCTTCGATCCCAATTCGCCCAACGCGGTCGTGCGCAACGCCGTGTGCCTAGATGCGCAGGGAATGGTGACGCTGGCCATCGCGCGCAACCCGATCAGCTTCTACGACTTCGCCGTGTTCCTGCGCGACGAGCTCAAATGCAGCGATGCGTTGTATCTCGACGGCAGCATCTCGCGCATGTATCCCACGCTGGAGGCGAATATAGGGCCGGCTTTCAGCGCGATGATCGCGGTCATGAAAAAGCCGCCATCCCAATGAAGCCGCAGGCATGGCCAGGCTGGGCCTGCATGCGAGCGCGATCCGACAAAAAAAAGCCCGCAGCAAATGACCGCGGGCAAGTTCCCTCGCAAGAGGGAGGTTGAAGGAACAGTTCAACCATCTCTAGGAGTCAAGGCCTGAAAAAAAAGTTCGGCGATATTTTCGGCGCTTGCCGGACGCCCGGATCTCTTCTGCGGCCAGCCATCGCCGCATGGCCGCGCCCTGTCAAGCCCGGCCATGCCGGGTACGCGCGACCTGGCGCCGCGCTTTCTCCTGGCCAATGAAAAACGCCGCGATGGCATGCCATCGCGGCGTATGCAGCGCTGTTCCCGCTGCATGGGACTTGCCATGCGGCGCTAAGCGCCGTTCCAGGCCTACTTCTTTTCGCCGCTATCGCCGGCCGCCGGGGCTGGCGGCGTGTCAGTCGGCGGCGCTGCAGATGGCGCAGCTGGAGCGGCTGGAGCCGCCGGGCTGGCCGGTGGAGGGGACGGCTCGGCCGGGGAAGTTGCCGCCGGCGGCGTGGCCGGCGCTTCGTCGCGCTTGTTGCAACCGGCCAGAACGGTGGTGAATACGGCAGCAGCCAAGAGTGTGTGGCGAATCAGCATATTTTGCCTCCAAAGGTTGTTAATGATGGATTTGCCGAAGTTCATCGGTTTGCCGACATTCGACTCCTTCTGATCTGGGAACCTGATCTTGGAACGCATTTCATCAATCAGCGAATACGGTTTAATTATTCCCGTTTCAGCCATACCCGCCTGTCAGAGAACGACGCATATTCATGTCAGCCATCCAAGGGGGAATTTACCGTCATGGCCGCTCAAATCGGCGTAAAAACCCCGTATCATCGCGACCTATGATCTCAATCATCGCCTCCCGTATCAGCCGAGCCGGCGCGTGGACCGCCATGCTGGCCGGCCTCGCCTTCGCGCCGGCCGCGCACGCCGATATCGTCCCGGTTTCCGCTGCGCAATGCGCCGCCATGAAAGCGCGCCATGTGATCACGCCGGCCAATCCCGTGCCCTGCGCGCGCCTGTCGACGGTCAGCTTCGACTACACCGATTTCGACGGCGCCACGCGCAGCGGCTCGGTGGTGGTGCTCGACGCCGTCGCCCCGCAGGTCGAATCGCTGTTCGGCGAACTGCTGCTGCGCTCGACGCCGCTGGCCAGCGCCATGCCGCTGGAGAATTTCGACGGCGACGATGAAAAGTCGATGGCGGCCAACAACACCTCCGCCTTCAACGGCCGGCCCATGACCGGCGGCGGCGCCTGGTCCAAGCATGCCTACGGCGCCGCAATCGACATCAATCCCCTGCAAAACCCTTATGTGGGCAAGGCCGGCAGCCCGCAACAACAAGTGCTGCCGCCGCAAGCCGGCGCGGACTCCCTGCAGCGCGCGCCGCTGCGCCCCGGCCAGGCGGAGGACTTGGTCGGCGTGTTCTACGACCACGGCTTCCTGGTCTGGGGCGGCAACTGGAAAGAGCCGATCGACTACCAGCACTTCGAGATCGGCAGCCGCGAATTCATCCGCAAGCTGGCCTCCATGCCGCGCGCCCAGGCGCGCGCCGAGTTCGAACGCTACGTGGCGCGCTACCGCAGTTGCGTACGCCAAGGCGCGCCGGCCCACGCCGGCGATGCCGATGACGATGCGCCGGAAGACATCGCGCTGCGCGACAACTGCGCAGCGCGCCTGCGCAAATGAGCACGCCGCGCCGCTGTCATCGGGGCGCCGCCTGCCTTGCCTCATCGCGCCAGCGTAAAGGCGTGTAAGTTTGGGTTAAAAAGCGCGGCGGGCGTGTCACGCCCGCCTCCGGCCCGCCTATACTTTCCCGGCAACATTCGAGTCTGGGCCTTAGCACCGGTTCATCATCTCCGCGGGAATCAGCCAAATGGAATTTCAGGCCATTTGGACGGCCCGATGAGATCATGAACAGGTTCTTGCGGCCCGGTGGCACACGCTTTCCTGAGGATGAACACCATGCCGATCAATTCCGTCTCTTCCAGCCATAACGCAAGCGCTCACGCGGCCCAGCCCCAGCCGGCGAAAAAGTCCGGCGTATCGTTCGCCGACCTGATGGTGGCCAGCCAACCGGTGGCCCAGCCGACCAATACCGTTGCCAGCAGCGCCTCGACCTCCCAGGTCAACAAGGCTTAAGCCGCAAGCTCAGTCCCTGCGGCATCCGCCGGATGCAAAAAAGCCCGGAGGCGATCGCCCCCGGGCTTTTTCACGTGCTGCGCGTGTCTGGCGCGTGTCTATATACTGTGCCTTCCACGGGACAGGAGAAGACATGGAACAAGCCGGGGCCGCAGGCGTCTTGATCAGGCAAGCGCAGCGCGAAGACTTCGCGCAATGGAAAATACTCTGGGACGACTACAACGCCTTCTACGGACGTTCCGGCCCGACCGCCCTGCCGCTGGACATCACCAATACCATCTGGGCCCGCATCCACGACGAGGCCGAGCCGGTGCACGCGCTGGTGGCCGAAAGCCAAGGCCGCCTGCTGGGCCTTGCCCACTACCTTTACCACCGCAACACCATCCTGATCGGCCCAACCTGCTACCTGCAGGACCTGTTCACAGCCGAAGCCGCGCGCGGCAAAGGCGTGGGCCGGGCGCTGATCGAAGAGCTATACCGGCGCGCCGCCACAGCCGGCGCCGAACGCGTCTACTGGCACACCCACCACACCAACGCCGCGGCACGCCGCCTGTACGATACGGTGGCGGTTGATTCCGGCTTCATCGTCTATCGCAAATCTATTCAGAGCCGCTGAAAAAAACGTCGCTGGCCGCGTTGCGCCTCCTTGCCGTACCTTCGTACTGTCTGCGTCGGCGCGCCTTGCCAGCGGCGTTTTTTTTCAGCGGCTCGTCATACTATGCGCTGGCCTCGTTGAGCGCACTGACGATGTCGGCCCGCTTGAGTTCCGGAGCGAACTCCTGGATGAAGTCGAAGGCATAGCCGCGCAGGTAGGCGCCGCGGCGCACCGCCAGCCGCGCAATGTTCGGCTTGAACAGGTGGGAGGCGCTGATGGGCAGCAGATCCTGGTGCTTCGCCTGGTCCACCGCCATCGACGCCACGATGCCCACGCCCAGCCCGAGCGCCACGTAATGCTGGATCACGTCGGAGTCCATCGCCGTCAGCACGATATCGGGCTCGATGCCGGCCTGGCGGAATGCCTCGTCGATATGGCCGCGGCCGGTGAAACCGACGTCATAGGTGATCAGCGGCCAGGTCGACAGGTCTTCCAGCGCGACCCGCTCCAGTCCCAGCAGCGGATGGCCCTGCGGCACCACGATCACGTGGCTCCAGGTATAACAGGGGAAAGACACCAGCTCCTTGAACTGCGACAGGCCCTCGGTGGCGATGCCGATGTCGGCCTTGCCCGAAATCACCCATTCGGCGATATGCTCGGGCGCGCTTTGCTGGAGCGCGATGCGCACCTGCGGGAAGGCCGTGCGGAACGCCTGCACCACGCGCGGCAGCACGTAGCGCGCCTGGGTGTGGGTGGTGGCGATCGACAGCGTGCCGCTCTGCTCGCCGGAGTATTCCTTGCTGGCGCGGCGCAGGTTCTCGGCTTCCAGCAGCAGGCGCTCGACGATGCCCAGGATGCCCTTGCCGGGCTCGGTCAACCCGGTCAGGCGCTTGCCGTTGCGCTCGAAGATCTCGACCCCCAGCTCCTCTTCCAGCTCGCGGATCTGGCGCGACACTCCGGGCTGCGAGGTGAACAGCACGTTGGCCACTTCGGTCAGGTTGAAGCCGCAGCGCGCGGCTTCGCGGATGGATCGCAGTTGCTGGAAATTCATTGCGCCTGCCCTCCGTCCTGGTCGGCGAACACCCGCAAGCGGCGCGGCTTGACCACCAGGGTATCGCCGCTCTTCAGGTTCAACTGGGAAAAACGTTCGTTAGAAATCACCGCCTCGATCAGTTGCGCGTTATCGTCGCGCTCCAGTTCCAACTGGGCCAGCGGGCCGATGGCGTGCGAACGGCGCAGTTGCACCACGATGCCCTCGGCGCCGGGCGAATAACGCTCCACCTCGATATCGTGCGGACGCACGAAGCCGATGCCGGCCACATCGCGCGCGTCGCCGTGGCCGGGCGCCTCGAAACGCGCCGCGCCGGTGTCGAGCACGCCTTCATGCAGGCGGCCGTGGAACAGGTTGACGTTGCCCAGGAAACCGTAGACGAAGGGCGAGGCCGGCTGGTTGTACACCTCGGCCGGCGCGCCGATCTGCTCGACCCGCCCCTTGTTCATCAGCACCACCTGGTCGGCCACTTCCAGCGCCTCTTCCTGGTCGTGCGTGACGAAGATGCTGGTGACATGCAGTTCGTCATGCAGGCGCCGCAGCCAGCGGCGCAGCTCCTTGCGCACCTTGGCATCGAGCGCACCGAAGGGTTCGTCCAGCAGCAGCACGCGCGGCTCCACCGCCAGCGCGCGCGCCAGGGCGATGCGCTGGCGCTGGCCGCCGGAGAGTTGCGGCGGATAACGGTCGGCCAGCCAGTCCAGCTGCACCAGCTCCAGCAGGCTCTTGACCTTCTCGCGGATGGCCGCTTCCGAGGGCCGCTGGCTGCGCGGCTTCACGCGCAGGCCGAAGGCGATGTTCTCGAACACCGTCATGTGCTTGAACAGCGCGTAGTGCTGGAATACGAACCCGACCTGGCGCTCGCGCACATGGCGCGCCGAGGCGTCTTCGCCATCCAGCAGCACCTGCCCGGAGTCGAGCGATTCCAGCCCGGCGATGATGCGCAGCAGCGTGGTCTTGCCGCAGCCGGACGGCCCCAGCAGCGCAGTCAGCTCGCCCGCGGGGAAATTCAGCGAGACGTTGTCCAGCGCGATGAAATTGCCGAAACGCTTGTTGATCTGTTTGACTTCGATGCTCATGTCCTGCTCCTCTTATTCGCGGTTGCCGGCGGCCAGTTGATGATGGATGCGCCACTCGACCACGCTCTTGATCGCCAGCGTCACCAAGGCCAGGAAGGCCAGCAGCGAGGCCACCGCGAAGGCGCCGGTGATGTTGAATTCGTTGTAAAGGATCTCGACTTGCAGCGGGATGGTGTTGGTCTCGCCGCGGATATGCCCCGAGACCACCGACACCGCGCCGAATTCGCCCATGGCGCGCGCATTGCACAGGATCACGCCGTACAGCAAACCCCATTTGATGTTGGGCAGGGTCACATGCCAGAAGGTGCGCCAGCCGGAAGCGCCCAGCACCAGCGCCGCCTCTTCTTCCTCGTTGCCTTGCGACTGCATCAGCGGGATCAGCTCGCGCGCCACGAACGGGAAGGTCACGAACACGGTGGCCAGCACGATGCCGGGCACGGCGAACAGGATCTTGATGTCATGCTCGCGCAGCCACGGGCCGAAATAACCCTGCATGCCGAACAGCAGCACATAGATCAGGCCCGAGATCACCGGCGAGACCGAGAACGGCAGGTCGATCAGCGTCAGCAACAGGTTCTTGCCGCGGAACTCGAACTTGGCGATGGCCCAGGCCGCGGCCACGCCGAACACCAGGTTCAGCGGCACGGCGATGGCCGCGGTCAGCAGCGTGAGCTTGATGGCCGACCAGGCGTCGGGTTCGACGATGGAAGCGACATAGACATCCCAACCCTTTTTCAGCGCCTCGTAGAACACCGACACCAGCGGCACGAACAGGAACAGCGTCAGGAACACCAGCGCGATGCCGATCAGCAGGGCGCGCACCCACCACGGCTCCAGCGTGGCGCCCGGCGTCAGCGGCGGCTCGCCGCGGTTGATCGCGCCGGCGGCAATGGAAGTTGCAGCTCCGCTCATGTCAGGACCTTTCCGCCTGGCCGCGCTTGCGGGTCCAGGCTTGCAACAGGTTGATGGTCAGCAGCAGCAGGAACGACACGATCAGCATCACCATCGCGATGGCCGTGGCGCCGGCGTAGTCGTACTGCTCCAGCTTGGTCACGATGAACAGCGGCGTGATCTCCGAGACCATCGGCATGTTGCCGGCGATGAAGACCACCGAACCGTATTCGCCGGTGGCGCGCGCAAAAGCCAGCGCGAAGCCGGTCAACAGCGCCGGCAGCACCGTCGGGAAGATCACCCGCGTGAAGGTCTGCCAGCGGTTGGCGCCCAGGCTGGCGGCGGCTTCTTCCAGCTCGCGCTCGGCTTCTTCCAGCACCGGCTGTACGGTGCGCACCACGAACGGCAAACCGATGAAGGTCAGCGCCACCAGCACGCCCAGCGGCGTGAACGCCACCTTGATGCCCAGCGGCGCCAGCAGGCTGCCCAGCCAGCCGTTCGGCGCATACAGCGTGGTCAGCGCGATGCCGGCCACGGCGGTCGGCAGCGCGAACGGCAGGTCGACCAGGGCGTCGATGATGCGCTTGCCCGGAAAGCGGTAACGCACCAGCACCCAGGCCACGATGCCGCCGAATATCACGTTGAGCACCGCGCCCAGCAGCGAGGCGCCAAAGGTCAGGCGGTAGGAAGCCATCACGCGCGGCGATGTCACCGCTTGCACGAAGCCGTCCCAGGTGAGGGTGAAGGTCTTGAGGAAAATCGCGGACAGCGGGATCAGGACGATCAGCGCCAGATAGAAGATGGTGAAACCCAGCGACAGGCGAAATCCCGGTAGTACGCGGGTGGGCCGGGCGGGCTTGAAAGCCCCCCCAACAGCCTGCGGCGCCGGAATGGGTACAGTTGAAGCGGTCATGGGGACGTTCTCTTTTTATTACAAATGCGACTATAGGGAGCCGATAATCGCACCCGATAGTTATAAAGAGAACGAAATTTTTCGCATTCCTTTAGACGAAAACCGCATAAAGACAAAGGGGAAGAACAAAGGAATGCGCGAGGAGAATTGCAGTTGCCGCAAGAAAATGGTGATGCCGGAATATCGGCGCAGATCACCAGCCTGACGGCCTTACCTGCTCCAGCAAGCCCAGCAGCAGCTCCTGCCCCGCCAGCCAGTCGTCCAGCCCCGATTCGGCATTGATATGCCCCAGGGCCCCGGCCTGATGGAAAGACGCGCCCCAGGTCTTGGCCCATTGCCGGGCCCGCGGCGCACTCATCCACGGATCGTTTTCGCTGCCGACCACCAGGACGGGAAACCTCAGGCGATAGCTGACCTCGTCGCCGACCTCGAACTTGCCGGGGTCGGCAGGCGCCACCAGCAGCGCTGCCGCGATGGGAAAGGCGGAGCCGGCTTCCGCCTGCAAGGCGGCGGCGCGATGCACCGTAGCCAGGCAGCCGAAACTGTGCGCCACGATCACCGCCGGCCGCCCGGATTGCGCCAGCACCTCGCCCAGTCGCTGCGACCAGCGCGGCAGGTCGGGTTGGCTCCAGTCGGTTTGTTCGACGCGCTCGAAGTTTGGGTAAAGCCGCTGCCAGCGCGATTGCCAGTGCTCCGGCCCGCTGCCGTGCAGGCCGGGCGCCACCAGCACGCGATAATCGGCCAGCCGCGCCAAATGGGCGGGGGCGGGAGCTGTGGCGGGCCGGGAAAACGATGTGTTCATGGAATCCTCGCGCAAGGGTCGCGGACATGGAAGTGCGGCTGTCCACTATGCCACAGCCGCAACCTGGGTCAGGCCGCCTGTGCGCCCTCCCCCGGCGGCAGCAGGCGCGCTCCCGGGGTATCCCACAGGTAGCCTTGCGCATGGATGGATTGGGCCAGCGCACTGCCATATTGCTCCAGCTTGTCGAACACCTCACGGTTTTCAACGCGCTTGAAGAAGACGCGCACGCCCTGCTCCGCCGCGCGCAGCAACAGCAGGCCGACGCTGTCGGGATCGGGCAGTTCGCGGGCATCGACCTTGATCAGGTCGGGCCGCACCTTGTCCAGCAACCCCAGCGCCTCCAGCGGACTGTTGGCCGAGACCCCGAGACGAAAACCGTTGCGGCGGTAGTTGTCCAGCACATAGTTGAGCAACCAGCGCTGGTTGGGGGTGACCACCGGCAGTTGCAGCACGATGCGCTCATGCGGCAGCTCCAGCACCGACAGGATGCGCCGGTAGGCGACGCCGTGGTTGCTGTTGACCGCCGCCAGCAGGCGCGCGTGCACCGACAGGTGCAGCTCGGGCGCAGCGCCGCCCGGACTGGCCTGGCGGTAATAATTGATCGCATGCAGCATGCGGCACAGCCGGTCCAGCTCCACCGATTCGTCATCGCTGGCGGCGTGGTCGAGCAGCTTCCACAGATGCAGCCCGTCATCGAACCCGGAATAACTGCGCGCGAAAGCCTCGTACGCGATGATGCCGCCGTCGCCGAATGCCCGCACCGGCTGGAAGGCCGACGTCAGCGAGGTGTTGAAATAGCGTCCGACCGCGCGCTGCTGCTCGTCCAGCCATACGTTCGACGCGGTGTGCGACGCCTTGTTGAGGCGCTCCAGATAAGCGTCCAGTGCCTGAGATGTCATCCGGGCAGCTCCATGAAAAGATGCGCCGCCCCCGCCAAAGGAGCGGCATGCGGCGGCTGCCGGCCGCCGTTGAACCTGAGAACCTCTTACAGCTTGGCGATCGAGACTTCGGTCGCCTTCACCAGGGCGACGACTTCGCTGCCGATGGTCAGGCCCAGGTCTTTCACCGAACGGGTGGTGATGACCGAGGTGACGATGCCGGCCGGGGTTTCGACATCGACTTCGGACACGACCGAACCTTCGATGATGGCTTTGACTTTGCCCTTGAACTGGTTGCGTACGTTGATGGCTTGGATGGTCATGCTGTGCTCCTTGGTGGATGATGCGGCGCCGGCACCTGCCTCGCCGCGACGGTTGAAATTCGCTTGATATTCGCTTGATATGCGGTTGATCAGATAACGCTTACACTGCCCATTGCACCTGCTGCACGCCGCGCGGCGCGAACAGTTCCAACTCTTGCCCGGCGGCCGGCTGCTCGCTGCCGGGATGGCGCAGCACACGCGCCAGAATGGCTTCTTCCAGCAGCGCGAACTGCGCCTGGCCGCGCGAACGCGGACGCGCCAGTTCGATGCGCTGGTCCAGCGCGACATGGCCGTCTTCGATCAGCAGCACGCGGTCGGCCAGGGCAATCGCTTCCTGCACATCGTGCGTGACCAGCAAGGCGGTGAAGCCGCGCTCCTGCCAGATCGATTCGATCAGTTGCTGCATCTCGATGCGGGTCAAGGCATCCAGCGCGCCCAATGGCTCGTCCAGCAGCAGCAGTTGCGGATCGTGCACCAGGGCGCGCGCCAGTGCTACGCGCTGCCGTTGCCCGCCCGAGAGCACCGCCGGCCATTCGCCGGCGCGCTGCTCCAGACCGACCTGGCGCAGCGACTGCAGGGCTTGCGGCGCGGCCTGCCTGGGCAAGCCCAGGGCCACGTTGGCCAGCACCCGCTTCCACGGCAACAGGCGCGAGTCCTGGAACATGATGCGGATCTCCGGATCGCCCTGGCCTTGCCCGTAGATCACCTCGCCCTGGCTGGCGGCGTCCAGTTGCGCCACCAGGCGCAACAGCGTGCTCTTGCCGCAGCCGCTGCGGCCGACGATGGCGACGAACTCGCCCGGCTCGATCGACAGGTCGATGCCGTGCAGGACTTCGCGTCCGCCGAACGACTTCGACAAGGCCTGCAGGCGGATGCCGATGCCCCGGTTGCCGGCGGCGGTGCGGCTGACTGCTTGATTTTCCTGCGCATGGATATGCATCGGGTTCTCCTGTGGGTTCAACCTAGATCCGGCAGTTGAATGGATTCGCCGGCGCCGTGATCGGCGTGCCAGGCAAGGCGCGACGACGCGGCGCATGCATAGCGCTCTCACCACCGGAGAGAACTGTATTAACTGTATTGATACTGCCAAAGATTGTTTTCATGCTCATCCTCAGAAAATGGCAAGCGGTCGACTGCCGGGCCTAGGTTGATTGATAGCCCGGATGCCAGCGCAGCCAGAAACGTTCCAGCGCACGCGCCGCACTGTCGGCCAGCTTGCCCAGCAAGGCATACAGCAGGATGCCCACCAGCACCACGTCGGTCTGCAGGAATTCGCGGGCATTCATGGTCATATAGCCGATGCCGGCCTGGGCGGAAATGGTCTCGGCCACGATCAGCAGCACCCACACCAGCCCCAGCGCGAAGCGCAGCCCGACCAGGATGGAGGGCAAGGCGCCCGGCAGGATCACGTCGCGGTACAGCGCCCAGCCCGACAGGCCGTAGCTCCTGGCCATCTCGATGAGCCCCTTGTCGACCGAACGGATGCCGTGGAAGGTATTGAGGTAGACCGGGAAGAACACGCCCACCGACACCAGGAACAGCTTGGCCGTCTCGTCGATGCCGAACCACAGGATCACCAGCGGGATCAGCGCCAGCGCCGGTATGTTGCGCACCATCTGCAAGGTAGTGTCGAGCAGCAGTTCGGTCCAGCGCAGGCTGCCGGACAGCAGCCCCAGCACCAGGCCCAGCCCGGCGCCCACGGCAAAGCCGGAAGCCGCGCGGCCGCTGCTCACGGCCAGGTGGCGCCACAGTTCGCCGGACGCCGACAGGTTCCAGACCGCCTTGAGCACCGCCCACGGTTCGGGCAGGATGCGGCTTGACAGCCAGCCGGCCTGGGCCGCGATTTCCCACCAGATCACCAGCGCCAGCGGCAGCAGCCAGCCTATCCAGCCAGCGTTCTGCCAGCCCTGGCCTCTGCTGGCCTGGCCCTTGGATTTGCCCGCGCGTTCGGCCGGCACGCCGGCGACATCGACCACGGAATTGGAGGTTGCGCTCGTCATGGCTGCCTCAGCTGGCCGCCACGCGCACCGGCGCGGACTTGGGCACTTCGGTATTGCCGACGATCTCGCCGAAGGGGCCGGTCAGGTTGAAGCCCGGCAGCCCTTGGCGCTGGTTGCGCGGCAGCAGCGGGAACACCAGTTCGGCAAACCGGTAAGACTCTTCCAGGTGCGGATAACCGGACAGGATGAAGGTATCGATGCCAAGGTCGGCGTATTCCTTCATGCGCGCCGCCACGGTCGCCCCGTCGCCCACCAGTGCGGTGCCGGCGCCGCCGCGCACCAGGCCGACGCCGGCCCACAGGTTGGGGCTGACTTCCAGCTGGTCGCGGCGGCCGCCGTGCAGGGCCGCCATGCGGCGCTGCCCTTCGGAGTCCATGCGCGCGAAGTTGGCCTGCGCCTTGGCAATCGTTTCATCGTCGAGGCGGCTGATCAGCTCATCGGCGGCCTGCCATGCGGCTTCGTTGGTTTCGCGCACGATCACATGCAGGCGGATGCCGAAACGCAATGTGCGGCCCGCCCTGGCAGCGCGTGCGCGCACGCGGGCGATCTTCTCGGCCACCGCCGCCGGCGGCTCGCCCCAGGTCAGGTAGACATCCACCTGTTCCGCCGCGAGGTCGATCGCCTCATCGGAAGAGCCGCCGAAATACAGTGGCGGATAAGGTGTTTGCAGCGGCGGATAAAGCGCCTTGGCGCCTTTGACTTTAAGGTGCTTGCCGTCGAAATCGGTGGCGCCGCCGGTATGCGTCTTGGCCAGCACATCGCGCCAGATCTTCAGGAACTCGTCGGAGATTTCATAGCGCTCGGCATGGGTGCCGAACACGCCATCGCTCTCCTGCTCGACCGGATCGCCGCCGGTGACGACGTTGATCAGCAGGCGGCCGTTGGACAGCCGGTCGAAGGTGGCGGCCATGCGCGCCGACAGCGTCGGCGCGGTCAGGCCGGGGCGCACCGCGACCAGGAATTTGAGGCGGCGGGTCGCGTCGATCAGGCTGGCGGCCGCCACCCAGGCGTCCTCGCAGGAACGCCCGGTGGGCAGCAGCACGCCGTCGTAACCCAGCGTGTCGGCCGCCACCGCGACCTGTTTCATGTAGTCGTGGCTGACCGGACGCGCGCCCTCGGAGGTGCCGAGGTAGCGGCTGTCGCCGTGGGTGGGGATAAACCAGAATACGTTCATGCGGGACTCCTGTGAGGCGGACCTGCGCCGCCTCGCGTTGTTTATTTCATTGATTGCGTTTATTTCAGTACGGCGTCGCTGACCTTGAGCGGCTTGGGGATCAGCTTGAGTTCGAAGAAGGCGTCGGCGATCTTCTGCTGCTCGGCCAGCACGCCGGCATCGACCGGCTTGTAGATGTGGGCGTAGCGCTTCAGGCCGGTTTCGATGATGTCGGCATCCAGGCCCTGGATCGGCGCCAGCTGGGCCGCGGCCTGGGCGGTATTGGCGCGCACCCACTGGCCTTCGCGGGTAATTTCTTCCAGCAGGATTTTTTCTATCTGCGCATTCTTCGCGGCGAAGGCGCGCGCGCTCAGGAAGAACTGGTGGTGATTCACCGCGCCCACGCCGGTGGCCAGGCGACGCGCGCCCACTTGCTTCTCGGCGGCGGCCTGGAACGGATCCCAGATGGCCCAGGCATCGACCGCGCCTTTCTCGAAGGCGGCGCGGGCATCGGCCGGCGCCAGGTAGACCGGCTGGATGTCGCTATACGCCAGGCCGGCCTTCTTCAACAACGCCACCACCAGCCAGTGCACGTCGGAACCCTTGTTGAAGGCGACTTTCTTGCCCTTGAGCTCGGCCACGCTCTTGAGCGGCGAATTCTTGGGCACCAGCAAGCCCTCGGCGTCAGGCGTCGGGATCTCATACGCGGTGTAGACAAAATCGGCGCCGGCGGCTTGCGCGAACACCGGCGGCGCTTCGCCGACATAGCCGAAGTCGACCGAACCGACATTCAAGGCTTCCAGCAGTTGCGGACCGGCGGCGAATTCAGCCCATTTCACTTCCACCCCCAGCGGCTGCAGGCGTTTTTCCAGCGTGCCGTGCGTCTTCAACAGCACCAGCGTATTGGCGGCCTTCTGGTAGCCGATGCGCAGCACTTTGGCTTCCTGCGCCTGCGCGCTCGTCACGGCGCCGGCGGCAATCGCCAGCGCCCCCAACGCGGCGGCCGACAAACGCGCCAGGGCGGCGCGGCGTTGTTGGGATATGTTCTTGTCGCTATAGGCTTTCAAGGGTGCTCTCCAGTGCTTGGGCGTGCAGGCGGCCTTCCGCCGCACCAGCCGGTTGTTTGATCGGGTCAAGAGATTGCGGTGCGGCTGCTTCGCCGCCTGCTGTTGGCGCGCCTCGGGCGCCGCTCAAATGCTACATCGCACTTGCGAGAACGGGACTTCGCGGAATTCTTGCGGCGCCGCCTTGTGCAGCGCCAGGAGGCTGGCCGAGAGCTGCGCCACGCCTTCTTCCACGCGCGCGGCGATGGGAGCGTCGAGGGCCAGTCCGCTTTCCTCGCTCCAGGTGACCTGGGCTTCGGTGGCGTAAATGCTGGGCAACACGTGCTTGGGATTGAGCGAGGACAGCACCGGGCGCAACGCATAGTCCAGCGCCAGCATGTGCGACTGGCTGCCGCCGGTGGCCAGCGGCAGCACCAGCTTGTCGGTCAGGCCGAACTGCGGCAGCAGGTCGAGAAAGGCTTTCAGGATGCCGCTGTAGGCGGCCTTGTAGACCGGCGTGGCGATCACGACCGCAGAAGCCTCTTCCACCGTCGACAGCGCGGCCTTGATCTGGGCGTCGTTCCAGTCGGCGCGCAGGATGGCCTGGCCCGGCAGGTCGCGCACTTCCAGGCGCGCGTAGCGATGGCCGAGCTGCACCAGCTTATCGCCAACGTGGTTCAACAGGCGGGTGGAACGGGATGGCGCCGAGGGGCTGCCGGCCAGCAACAGGATGGTCATGTCGGTCTGCTTTATTTGCTTTGCTTTGCTTTGCTTTGCTTTGCTTGCTTTGCTTTCTTGCTTCGGCAGGCAGGCCGGCTCAGCCGGCCTGCATGTGCTTGCGGTCAAATCACTTCTTGCTCGGCACGTACAACTGGTCGAAGGTGCCGCCATCGGCGAAGTGCGCCTTCTGGGCCTTCTGCCAGCCGCCGAAATCCTTGTCGATGGTGACCAGGTTCAGCTTGGGGAACTGCGACGCATACTTGGCGGCGATCTTCGGGTCGATCGGACGGTAGTAGTTCTTGGCGATGATTTCCTGGCCTTCTTCCGAGTACAGGTGCTTCAGGTATTCTTCAGCCACCTTGCGGGTGCCGCGACGGTCCGCCACCTTGTCGACCAGGGCCACCGGCGGTTCGGCCAGGATCGAAACCGAGGGCACGACGATGTCGAACTTGTCCGGGCCCCACTCCTTGAGCGAGATCAGCGCCTCGTTTTCCCACGCCAGCAGGACGTCGCCGATGCCGCGTTCGACGAAGGTGATGGTGGCGCCGCGCGCGCCGGAATCCAGCACCGGCACGTTCTTGAACAACTTGGAGATATAGTCGCGCGCAGCGGCTTCATTGCCCCCCTTCTTCTGGCCGTAGGCCCAGGCCGCCAGGTAGTTCCAGCGCGCGCCGCCGGAGGTCTTGGGATTGGGCGTGATGACGGAAACGCCCGGCTTGACCAGGTCGTCCCAGTCCTTGATCTGCTTGGGGTTGCCCTTGCGCACCAGGAACACGATGGTCGAGGTATAGGGCGAGCTGTTGTGCGGCAGGCGCTTTTGCCAGTCGGTCGGCAGCAGCTTGGCCTTTTCCGAGATTTCATCGATGTCGTAGGCCAGCGCCAGGGTCACCACGTCGGCATCGATGCCGTCGATCACCGAACGTCCCTGCTTGCCGGAACCGCCATGCGAAGCCTTGATGGTGACGTTGTCGCCGCTCTTTTCCTTCCAGTATTTGGAAAAGGCCTTGTTGTAGTCGGCATAGAGTTCGCGCGTCGGGTCGTAAGAGACGTTGAGCAACGAGATGTCGGCCGCCTGGGCCACATGTGCAACCTGCGCCAGCACCAGTGCGGCCGCAATCGTCTTGATGATGTTCTTGAGCTTCATATCCGTTCCCAATGAGTGTTGTCTTCATGCGTTTTTGTTTGGAGAGCACAGGTTAATGAGCGCCCTCCCAAAAAAGAACGAATACTTTCTTCTCTAGTTATGCAAAAAACAGATATGCAAGATCAGGAGCGCCGAATAAAGAGCGGCGTCTTTATATCAAATCGGATAGCAAGCGCTGACGATGATGATGTCAGGCTGAAAACCCTTCGCCGTTGCGGCGTTGGATGCCATCCCCCATCGACGGGCAACGGATGGCCAGGTCAAAGCGGAGAGCGAGCGAACGGTGGTGCCGGACCGGCTTGGCCCAGCGTAGATGTCTCCTGCACGGAAGCCGGTGAGTGAATCGCCCCTATAAAAGCACGACCGAACTTTTTGTTGTTTTCACAATGTGGTATAACTGTCCTATTGCAACGCATCAGACTGCACCATGAAAAAAGAAGCGGCAGGCGAGACGGACAACATTTCCATCCAGGTCATCGAGCGCATGGTATCGCTGCTCGACGCGCTGGCGGCCTATCCCGACCCGGTCAGCCTCAAGGAGCTGTCCGCCGCCACCAAGCTGCATCCATCGACGGCCCACCGCATCCTCAACGACTTGGTGGTCAAGCGTTTCGTCGACCGCGTGGAACCGGGCACCTACCGCCTGGGCATGCGCCTGCTGGAGCTGGGCAATATCGTCAAGAGCCGCCTGTCGGTGCGCGAAGCCGCGCTCGACTTCATGCGCGCCCTGCACCGCAAGACCCACCAGACCATCAACCTGTCGGTACGCCAGAGCGACGAGATCGTCTACATCGACCGCTCCTTCTCCGAGCGCTCCGGCATGCAGGTGGTACGCGCCATCGGCGGCCGCGCGCCGCTGCACCTGACCTCGACCGGCAAGCTGTTCCTGTCGGTGGACGACCCCAAGGCGGTGCGCGCCTATGCGACCCGCACCGGGCTGGCCGGCCACAACAAGAATTCGATTACCGACCTCTCCAAGCTGGAGCGCGAATTGTCCATGGTGCGCGCGCTCGGCTATGCGCGCGACAACGAGGAGCTGGAACTGGGGGTACGCTGCATGGCGGCCGGCATCTGCGACGACTCCGGCAAGCTGGTGGCGGGCCTGTCGATTTCGGCCCCGGCCGATCGCCTGCAGGAGGAATGGGTGGAAGACCTGGTCAGCACCGCCAACCAGATTTCCGCGGCACTGGGATTCGACAGCAGTCGGGGCCGGGCCTGAGGGAAACAATCCTTTCGCCGCTTCCCTCCTCCATCGTGCGGGCATAAACGCGGGCATAAAAAAAGCGAACCATTTAATACGGTTCGCTTTTTTATTGGCGCCCGGGCGCCGGCGGCAAGACCTGGGGGCATCAACCCTGGTCGGCACGCACCATCTTCACGCGGGTCAGGTTCTTCGGCGCATCTTCCACCAGCCACTTGCGCATGCGGGTGGCGTCGCCCACGTGCGACAGGCGCCCCTTGGAATCGAGGAACACCATCACGATGGGACGGCCTTCGATACGGGTCAGCATCACCAGGCAATGGCCCGCTTCGTTGATGAAGCCGGTCTTTTGCAGGCCGATGTCCCAGTCCTTGTTCGACGTCAGCCGGTTGGAGCTGTTGTACTGCAGCGCGTGGCCGCTCGGCTCGACCATGTATTTGGAATCGGTCGAATACTGGCGGATCACCGGATATTGGTAGGCCGCCACGACCAGCTTGGCCAGGTCGCGCGCGCTGGCGACGTTCTGGCTGGACAGGCCGGTCGAATCGACATAATGGGTATCCTGCATGCCCAGCGAACGGGCCTTGGCGTTCATCGCCGCCACGAAGGCCGGCAGGCCGCCCGGGTAGTTGCGGCCGAGCGCGGAAGCGGCGCGGTTTTCCGAACTCATCAGGGCGATGTGCAGCATGTCGTCGCGGCTCAGTTGCGCGCCTACGCGCAAGCGCGAGCTGCTGTGCTTTTCGCGGTCGACATCGTCGTCGGTGACGGTGAGCACTTCTTCCATGTTCATGTGCGCTTCCACCACGACCAATGCGGTCATCAGCTTGGTGACCGAAGCGATCGGCAGCGCCACGTTGGAATTCTTTTCAAACAGAACCTGCGAACTGGCCTGGTCGATCACCAGCGCGACGTTGGAACGCAGCGCCAGCGGGTCCTGCGTCATGTTCAGTCCGGCCAGGTCGCCCGCGGTCATCACCGGCGGCACGGCCGGGATCGACGGCGCAGCCGATACGCGCTGGTAGCTCACATGGCGACGGCCTTTGACCGTGGAGACCTTGCGCACCAGTTTCTCGCGGTTGTTCAGCGAGCCTCGGGCGACGGTTTTGACAGTCTTGGTGGGCGTTACCGTGCGTTTGGCGGCCACTTTTTTGGCGGCGGCCTTCTTGACGACGGTTTTTTTGGCGGCGGAGGTTGTCTGGGCATGGGCGGGAGCCAGACCAGCGTGGATGAATAATAAGGTTGTAAGAACGGCCAGCGCTGATTTGAACATAGGTGGATCTCCCCCCAAATTAACCCGGATAATACATAAGAGAAACGTTGGCAGTGTAGCAAAAAGCAGAAATTCCGCAAGAGAATTAAGTAGTTAGCGTCGATAATTAAACGACTTTCTACTTGTCGCCTGGCTCCTCTCCCCTGAGCAGCCCCATGTTTTTCTGATGGTTACGGCGAATTTACAACGATTCTTTGCGCCCCTTTGACTCGCAGGCTTGCCAGCACCGGTACCAAAACCGAGACATCATACCAGCGTAAAACTTTGCCGGGCACCGCTATCCCCATCAAAAAGGCAGATCAATAACGGCAAAATGGGCTGCGCCGTTGACGGGCAGCCCAGGAAAAACCCCCGCCGGATGGCGATCAGGACTTGCGCGCCTGCAGCATGGCGACATCGATGGAAAACGAATAGGCGCCATCCAGCGCGAAATAGTCTTTCACCTCTTGCGGCGCGCTGTCCCACAGCGCCTTGATGGCGGCCACATTGCCGGCCGGCGTGCGCATGCGCGCCACCCAGCTGTCGAATTCCAGGCGCAGCTTCCAGGTCTTGTCCGAGGCAATCGCAAAACCCGCCTGCCCGAGCAGTTTGCGCCACGAATTCAGGCTGATGTTGCGCACGTGCGAAGTGTCGCGCAGCAGCTCGATGGCCTGCACATAGGTATCGGCCAGCACGTCGGCCGGCGCGGCCGTATCGATGACGATGAAGCGGCCGCCCGGCTTGAGCACGCGCAGCACCTCGCGCAGGGCCTGCGGCACGTTGCGCCAGTGATGCACGCTGAAGCGGGTACACACGAGGTCGAAGCTGGCGTCGGGAAAATCGAGCTTGTCGGCGCTGCCCTGGCGCACGGCCAGATTGTCCAGCCCGCGCTCTTGCGCGGCCGAGGCGACCACGTCCAGCATTTGCGCCGACAAGTCGTAGGCAATCACCTTTTGCACCACCGGCGCCACCGCGAAGCTCGCGTGGCCGCCGCCGCAGCCCAGGTCCAGCACGCGCGCATCAGGAATGGCGGCGGCGATCTGCGCCAGCTCCTGCAGGTCTGCGCCCTGCGCGTGGACCGCGCTGGTGAGATAGGCGGCGGCGGTGGATCCGAATTGTTCTGTCACGACTTCCTGATGGCTACGCATTTGCTTTGGCTCCTGTTGTTGCGGTGGTGGGATGAGATGAGCCAGTCTAAACTTTTTTTATCCTGTTACAAGTTAGGCATTTATACTATTACCCAAAGCAATAGTTTCGCCGCTGCGCAACAATCCTTCCACGCCTTCATCGACCGCAAACCCGCATGGATAACGACCTCGCCAGACGCCGCGCCCTCGGCGAATTCATCAAGACCCAACGCGAACAGACGCTGCCTGCGCAAGCCGGCCTGCCGCAAATCTCGCTGGGCGGACGGCGCCGCACGCCCGGCCTGCGGCGCGAGGAAGTGGCCCAGTTGTGCGGCATCAGCGTGACCTGGTACACCTGGATCGAACAGGGCCGCACCGACTCGGTGTCGCCGCAGGCGCTGTCGCGCCTGGCCGAAGCGCTGCACCTGCCGCGCGCCAAGCGCGCCTACCTGTTCGAACTGGCGGGAAAAAAGGATCCGGTCTTGCCGGAGCATGGCGACGAATCGGTGATCGCCCCCGAAATACTTGAGGTGGTGCGCAATGTCCGCGCGCCCGCTTATCTGATGGACCGTTACTGGAACGCGGTCGCCTGGAACCCGGCGGCGCGCAAACTGTTCACCGGCTGGCTAGATACCCGCGCGGGCAACCGCAACCTGCTGCACTTCATGTTCTGCACGGAACAGGCGCGCCAGTTGACCGCCGACTGGGAACAACGCGCGCGCCGCGTGGTGGCCGAATTCCGCGCCGATTGCGCGCAGTTGCTGGACGACCCGCAAGTGGCGGCGATGGTGGAAGAACTGTCGGCGCACAATGCGCTTTTCAAGCGCGCCTGGCGCCTGCAGGACGTGGTCGAACGCGAAGGCGGAGAACGCCGCTTCCACCATCCGCAACTGGGCGAACTGAGCTATCGCCAGGTCAACTTCCGCGTGGCCAACCGGCCGGACCTGAAACTGGTGA
This sequence comes from Herbaspirillum sp. SJZ106, assembly GCF_006715495.1. GTDB lineage: Bacteria > Pseudomonadota > Gammaproteobacteria > Burkholderiales > Burkholderiaceae_D > Herbaspirillum. The sequence goes on along the minus strand of NZ_VFNI01000003.1, from coordinate 58,256 downwards.
CGCTGATGCCGCTGATGACAGACAGCGCCGGCGCCGACTGACTGCCCTACTTGCGCACCACGAAGGCAACCCCGATCACGCCGATCAGCATGCCCAGCGCGCCGACCAGGCTGAAGGCTTCGCCGAACATCAGCCAGGCCATCACGGCGGTGGTCGGCGGCGTCAGGTACAGCAGGCTGGTGACGCTGGTGGCGGCGCTGCGGCGGATCAGCGCGAACAGCAGGAAGATGGCGCCGATCGACAGCGCCAATATCGACCACAGCAAGGCGCCGACGAATTGCGGCGTCCACGATACCTGGCTAAGCCGCCAGTCCAGCCCTTCGACGGCGACGGCGAACGGCAGTACCACCAGCGCCGAGGCCAGGAACTGGATCGCGGTGCCGGTGCGCAGATCGAAATGGGAACAGTAGCGTTTCTGGTACAAGGTGCCCGCCGTGATACAGACCAGCGCGAATACGCACAGCGCGATGCTGGCGCCCGACAGCCCGATCAGCGAAATCTTGTTGGCGACCACCAGCCCGACCCCGCACAGGCCCAGCAGCAGGCCCAGCCATTGCCGCTTGCGCACCGACTCGCCCAGCAAGGGCGCGGCGAACGCGGTGAGGATCGGTTGCAGCCCGACGATGAGGGCCGACAATCCCGCCGGCATGCCGATCTTGATCGCGCACCACACTCCCGCCAGGTAGCCTGCCTGCAGCAGCACGCCCGCCACCGCCACATGGCGGATGCGGCCGTGCGGCCAGGGCGCGCGGAACAACCACACCAGCGGCAACAGCACCGCCAGCACGCCGACAAAACGCAGCAGCAGGAAAGTCAGCGGCGGCGCGTATGGCAAGCCGAATTTGGCCACGATGAAGCCGGTGCTCCAGATCAATACGAACACCAGGGGGACCAGGCTCAGCAAGACCTGCTTTTGCCGGCTGCTGCCGGCGGCGGAGTGCGTCATTTGTTCTTCCAGGATCGGCCGCGCCTGTGCGCGGTCTCAGTCGCCGCATCCATTGTTCCAGTCAATGGCATGGAGCTTGGCGAGTTTTATCGTTTGTATGTGGACGGCCACTGTCTGTTCTATGTCTCGGCCGTAACCGCCCGCCATCGTAACCGCAACCGGGATTTTGTGCTGGCGGGAAAACGAAAACACCGCCCGGTCGCGCGCCGCCAAGCCGGCCATGCTCAACTTCATCTTGCCCAGCCGGTCGCCCTCATGGGGATCGGCCCCGGCCAGGTAGATCAGCAACTGCGGCGCGAACTCCGCCTGCAGCCTGTGCAGCGCCGTCGCCAGCGCGGCCAGATAGTCGTCATCCCCCACCCCGTCCGGCAAGGCCACGTCGAGGTCGCTGCGCTCCTTCTCGAAGGGGTAGTTGTTTTCCCCATGCAGGGACAGCGTAAATACCGAATCGTCGCGCGCCAGGATCGATGCCGTGCCGTTGCCCTGGTGCACATCGAGATCGACGATGGCCACCCGCGCAGCGCGCCGTTCGGCCTGCATCAGCCGTGCGGCGATGGCCGAGTCGTTGAACACGCAAAAGCCGGCGCCGCGGTCGGCATAGGCATGGTGGGTGCCGCCGGCCAGGTTGACCGCAATGCCCTCGCTGAAGGCGGCGCGGCAAGCGGCGATGGTGGCGCCCGACGAACGACGCGAGCGCTCCACCATCTGCGGCGTCCAGGGAAAACCGATATCGCGCTGCTCGGCGGCGCTCAGCTCGCCGCGGCTGGCACGCGCGACGTAATCGGGATGGTGCGCCAACGCCAGTTCACCGTCGGAAGCCGGCATGGCTTCATGAAACTCGAGCCCCGGCACCGCCCGCGCCGCGCCTTCGCGGATCATGCGGTACTTGATCATGGGGAAGCGGTGGCCGGGCGGCAATGGCAGGACGAAGTGGTCGCTGTAGAAAGCTTTCAAACCGGATTTCCAGGAAAACAGTTAGGCAGAAAAACAAAGGCGCAAGCAATGCCAAGGAAGCGAAGCCCCGGATGCGCCAATGATGCGATGCAGGATGGTAGCACCTCCACCGATGAGCAAATGCCTCCAAGTCGAGCAAAAGATGGATTCCAGCCACTCAAATATTCGGCGCCGGAATCTAATTTTTTTGAGCTCTTCCTCACTGGTAACACCACTGAAGAAACGTGAGTCATCACATGCCAACAATCATGATTCCCATGACATGAAAGTCATTGACTTTGCGTCCTTTTAAACTAGAATCGTTTTGTGCAACGCATCATATTCAAATAAGAAATTACATCGGAGAACCCTTCCCCCCAGTTCAGATCGGTCCGTAAGCAATCACTGTAGTCAGAGTCCTTTCGTCACCGCCCTTTTCATCAACCCATCAAACCGAAGGATGTACCAACATGACCACCTACACCGAACAATTTTCTGCCGCTGCCAAAGCCAATGTCGAAGCCCAGATCGCGCTGTTCAGCCAATTGGCGAGCAAGACCTTTGAAGGCGTGGAAAAACTGGTTGATCTGAACCTGAAAGCGGCAAAATCTTCGCTGGAAGAAGGCCAGGCCACCGCGCAGAAACTGTTTGCCGCCAAGGATCCGCAGGAGTTCTTCTCGTTGTCTTCCGCCCAGGCCCAGCCGGCAGTCGAAAAATCCGTCGCCTACGGCCGCCACCTGAGCAGCATCTTCTCCAGCACCCAGGCCGAGCTGACCAAGACCGCCGAGGCCCAGATCGCCGAAGTCAACCGCAAAGTCATCTCGCTGATCGACGAGGCTGCCAAGAACGCGCCGGCCGGCTCCGAACAAGCCATTTCCCTGCTGAAATCGACGATCGGCAATCTCAATGCCGGTTATGAGCAGTTCACCAAAAGCGCCAAGCAGGCCGCCGAAGTGGTCGAAGCCAACGTCGCCAATGCCGTAGACCAACTATCGCAGGCCACCACCAAAGCAACCAAGACCACCAGGAAATAAGCCCTGCGAGCCGGCGCGCCAAAAACGCGAGCCGAACAAGAAGTTTTTGTCTATGATGAAGCTTGGCCGGTTCGCTTTTTAGTTCTTTTACCCGATTTGCGCAGTTGCCCACAGGTTCATCGCCTGCAGGGAATGGCCGATACGGCAAACCAGTCGATTCCGCGTGCATGCGCCAACCGGCGGCAGTGAATGGCCCGCATGGCAAACCGCCGCCGGGCCGGCGTGAAAAGATTGTCTCCTCGGTATCCGATTCCTCCTACGATACCGTTAAATGCCTCGGCGCCGCCGGGGCATTTTTTTATCCGTGGTGTGGGATGAACGCCCATGCCAAACCGCGGCCGGGAGATGAATCGGCCCCGCCTTCCTGCCAACCGGGCCTGGCAATTGAACGCCCCCGAATGAGGGCGTGGACAAGTGTTTAGCTGTTCAACTGGTTTAGCTGTTCAACTGGAATTCCGCCTTCAACTGGCGCAAGCCCTCTTGCATCTTCTCGAACGCCGGTTCGACCTGTTGCGGGTCGCCCTTGACGCCAAGGTCGATGTGGCGGCGCGTCTTCTCGTCGCCCACGTGCGGCAGGCTGAACACCTTGACCAGCGGGAATTGCGCCTCGATCAGTTCCATCAGCGGCGTCAGCGTCGATTCGGCCGACTCGAACACCAGCATCGACCGTTCGGCCCAGGCGCGGCGGTGGAACAGGTCGGCGTAATTGCTCTCCAGCACCCATTCGAACATCGGCCAGGCCATCACCGGGAAGCCGGGGGCAAAATAATGCGCCCCTTCGCCGCTGGTGTTGCGCACCGAGAATCCCGGGATCTTGTTGTAAGGATTGGGAATGATGGAGGCGCCCTGCGGGAATTCGCCCATCTTCAGGCGGTGCAGGTTTTCCGGCGCGTCGTAGTCGGGCGCGATGCCGGTTTCACGCGACATGTCGGCGATGCGCTCCTGGATCTTTTCCTTGGCCTCCGGATGCAGGGCCAGCGGCACGCCCAGGGCCGCCGCCACGCATTGGCGCGTGTGGTCGTCCGGCGTGGCGCCGATGCCGCCGGTGCAAAACACGATGTCGCGGGTGGCAAGCGTGCGCTTCAGGGTGGCCGTGATGCGCTCCGGTTCGTCGCCCACGTATTCCGCCCAGCCCAATTGCAGGCCGCGCTCGGACAACAGTTCGAGCACCTTGGGGAAATGCTTGTCGATGCGGCGGCCGGAAAGGATTTCGTCGCCGATGATGATGAGTCCGAATGCCATGAGTCCGCTCTGCCAGTGGGGTTGATCAAACTCCGGGGATTATGCCCGATTCCCCCGATACACGCCGACGGCGAGGGGCATCGGGACAAGGATGCGCCGCTCAGCGCGGCCCGGCATCGATGACGTCCGCCGCCGGCCGGATCAGGTCAGCGCCGCCCGGATCGTCCGGCGGCTGCCCGCTGCGATAACGCTGCAATGCTTCCAGGCAGTAGTACTGGAACCACAGCCCGGTGAACACGAACACCAGCACGTACAGCCAGATCGCGCCGGCGGCCAGCAGCGGAAAGAAGATCACCGACAACGCCCCGCCCAGCCACAACAGCGTGGGCGCGGCGCCCATGGCACCGGCGATGGTGCCGATCACCAGCAACGGCCAGCGATGCAGGCGCAACACCGTGCGGCGCTCGTCGGCGCTGGCATAGTCGGCCAGCGTGTCGTAAGCCATCACGCGATAGGTCAGCCAGCCCCACAGCAAAGGGTGGACGGCGAAAGCCAGCGGCGGAATCAGCGACACCGGCAACGTCACCAGCCAGCCGACCACGAACACCGCGAAGCACCACAGCGAAGTCCACAGGCTGCCCCACCAGCTGCCGCCCCGGCGCATTTCCAGCTGCGGGTAATGGCGGGAGCCGATATGGCGGGCGATGGCGGGAATGGTGAACAGGCCGACGAAGACCAGCGCCGTCAGGATCATCAGCGGCAGCAGCGCCCACATCGCCAGCATGGGCACGATCACCGTCTTGAGGGCCCCCATGCCGAACCAGCTCAGCACGGAGCCGGCGATGCCGAACATGCTGTGGACCACGAAGTAGTCCTGCAGCCAGTCGATCATCGGCTGCAGCGCCAGCCACAGGCCGACCGCCCAGATGCAAACCGAGAACACGAACGGCAGCACCGTCAGCAGCAGCATGCGGATGTGCAGCTGCGACAGCAGCGCGCGCCCGAACGAGGACAGCAGCAGCCGCATCAGCGCGCCTTCCTGCGCGAGAATTCGACCAGGCGCTTGATGCCCAGCCATTGCTGCATCCAGAAGCCGCGTCCGTAGTCGCGGCCTTTCCCGGCGGGCGGCGGCAACTGGTCGCGCACGCCGGTATGGGCAAAGCCCTCGCCGAAATGCGCGGTGCGAAACAACATGTCCCACACCGGAAACAGCACGGCGAAATTATGCCCGCCCAGCGAGTTGCGGCCGCGGCTTTCGTGGCCGATGCCGATGGCGTGGTGCAGCCGGTGAAACCGCGGCGACACCAGCAGGCGGTCGCCGATGCGGCCGAAATGGATGCGCACATTGGCATGCTGCAGGCTTTGCAGCATGCGCGACAGCGACACCAGCAGGATGTATTGCGAAGGCTCGACGCCGATCAGCAGCGCCACCAAGCCGAGGAAGATGTCATGCACCAGGTCGTCCAGCACGTGGTTGCGGTCGTCGCTCCACAGGTTCATGTTCTGCTGGCTGTGGTGCAGGCTATGCAGCGCCCACATCCAGCGTACGTTGTGCTGGGCCCAGTGATACGCGTATTCGCACAGGTCCAGCGCCACCAGGTAGAGCAGGAAGCTGACCAGCGCGCGGTCGGTCACGCCCGGCCAGATCTGGTCGAGGTTGAAGGTGCCCCAGCCCTCCAGGTGCAGCATCTCCGCCGCGTACGACAGCGTCGGGTCGAGCAGCAGGAAGGCGAGGATGGGGATCACGCCCAGGCGCTGCAGCACGGTGTAGATGAAATCGTTCCAGCGCGCGTAGGGATCGGTGATCTTGTGCACCGGGATCATCGATTCCAGCGGACGCAGGATGAGAAAGAGGATCACCAGTTCGCAGATGCCGACCAGCACCCACTCGGTGCCGGTAAAGGCGTCTTCGACGAACTCCCCCATGCCGATGAAAAACACCAGCGGCTGCACGATGGTTTCGAACAGCCAGCCCTGGACGGCGGCAAAGAGGTCTGCAATGGTCTGGATCATGAATCTGTCTTATCCGATAGGTATCGTATCCTGCGGCCCCGTTTCGATCAGGGACGCCGTGGCGCGTTCCCCGCCCCGGCAAACAAATGCCGGTAAGCCGGATGGTCGCGCAGCGTGGCAAAGCAAAACCCCTTCTGTTCCAGCCCCGTGACCAGCGGCTCCAGCACGGCCGGCGCCCAGGCATCCCGGCGCGACCAGATGCCCATGTGCGCCAGGAAGATATCGCCGTCCTTCAGCCCGTTGAGCGCCTTCTTCAGCAGCATCTCATTGGGAAACTTGTCGCTGGGCAGTTCATCGCCGGAAAAACCGGCCGGCGCCCATGCCACGTGCGCATAGCCGCAAGCCTGGCCGGCCTTGAGCAAATTCGGCGTGAGCTTGCCGCCCGGCGCCCGCCACAGCGGATCGAGCTTGCGGCCGGTCAGCGCCTCGAAGCGCTGGTCCACGCGCTGCATTTCTTCGCAGTACTGCGCCGGCGTCCACTGCTCTTTGCGGCCTGCCTGGGCGCCGAACTGCGGGCGCACTTCGATTTTACCGCCCGGCAAGTCGCGTACTACATAAACATGGTCGAAGGTATGCGTGCCGAAAGCATGCCCCTCTTCGGCCAGGCGCTTCCAGAGCGGTTGCCAGCCGGGATCCAGGGAATAGTCGCCGCGGATGGTCTTCTCGTTGGCCAGGAAAAAGGTGGCCTTGATATGGTGGCGCAGCAGCGTCTGCTCGATCAGTTCGGCCTGCGACTGGCTGCCGGTATCGAAGGTCAGGTAAATCGTGCCTTTGCAAGCGGCGGCCGTGGCCGGTGCCTGGGTCGCTTGCTGCGCTTGTGCAAAGGCCTGGCCGGCCGCCAGGATGGCGCCCAGGACCAGGCCGTTGAGTTGTCTTTGGGAAAAAGAATATTTCATCGGGCCGCCACACTCAGGCCATGCGCTCAGACATCCGGCGCACGGTTATACAGGTAGATGCCATGCGGCGAGCGTCCGACCGGGATCACCTTGGTGACCGAACGGCTGGCCAGGTCGATCACCGCCACCTTCTTGATCCAGCGCAGGGTAACCCACATGGTCTTGCCGTCGTCGGTCACTTCCATGCAGTCGGGGCCGCCCGGCACCTTGATGACGCCGACGTTTTCCAGCGTCTGCATGTCGATCACATTGATGCTGTTGGCGACGCGGTTGGAGACATAGACAAAGCGCTTGTCGCCCTGGGCGCGGAAGTTGTGGGCGCCGGCGCCGGTCTTGATCTGCTTGACCAGTTTCTGGGTGCGCCAGTCGATCACCTGCACATAATCGCTGCCCATGATGCCCACCAGCAGGTATTTGTTGTCGGGCGTCATCATGATGCCTGCCGGCAGCTTGCCGACCGGGAGGGTCCATTTCACCTGCTGGGTGGCCAGGTCGATGGCGCTGACCTGGTCGCTGCCCTGCTGGGTGATGAAGGCGGTGGTGCTGCCGCTGTCGAAGGCGATGTGGCTGGGCGTCCTGGCCAGCGGGATGCGCCTGGACAGCTTGAGGTCGGTGCCGTCATAGCTGTAGACGTCGACGCGGTCCAGGCGCAGGCCGGTGGCGACGAACCATTTCTGGTCCGGCGAGAAACCGATCTGGTAAGGGTCGACGATATTGCGCAGGCGGCGCTGGACTTCGCCGGTCCTGGGATCGAGGAACAGCAACTGGTTGCCGGTGGCGCTGGCGACGATCAGGGACTTGTTGTCCGGCGTGGCCATCAGGTGGTGCGGCTCCTTGCCGACCGAGAAGGTGGAGATTTCCTTGTGAGTCGTCTGATCCAGCAGCGAAACCGAAGCATCGCCGGAATTGAGCACCACGACCACGTTCGCCTGGGCGGAAGCCGCCAGGATGGCCGAAAGGCATGCTGCGCGGAGAAAAACAGAAAAAAGTTGACTAAATCGACGCAACATGACGAACTTTACACAAAAAAGCCTGATCTCATCGTGCGGAAGGCACGTCCAGCCACCTTAACGCATGCAAATACGATCCGGCTGACAGCGGGCTGACGCATTCTGAAAAAAATCCCGGTTTTGGTTTACACTGCCTGCCGTTCCGGTCGACTCCCGCAGCCGGAGCGGCTGGCAGCCCCCACCAGACCAAGGAAAAAGGGCTGCCCGCTGCGGCCGAATCGACCGCAATCCCCTCCATCCAGAAAGGAACACGATGTCTACAGTCACCACAGCTTCCGGGCTGCAATACGAAGAAATCACCGCCGGTTCGGGCGATGAAGCCAAGGCCGGCAGCCACGTCACCGTGCACTACACCGGTTGGCTGCAAAACGCCGACGGCAGCGCCGGCAGCAAATTCGACTCCAGCAAGGATCGCAACGACCCGTTCGCGTTCCCGCTGGGCGCCGGCCACGTGATCAAGGGCTGGGACGAAGGTGTGCAAGGCATGAAGGTCGGCGGCGTGCGCAAGCTGATCATCCCGGCCGAGCTGGGCTATGGCGCGCGCGGCGCGGGCGGCGTGATTCCGCCCAACGCCACGCTGATCTTCGAAGTCGAACTGCTGGCCGTCTGAACGGCCCGGAGGAGACGGCGATGAGCACCCTGCAAGAGCAATTCGAAGCCGCGGTCGCGCAGTCCAAGAGCCTGCCCGAACGTCCCGACAACATGACGCTGCTGAAGATGTACGGCCTGTACAAGCAAGGCAGCAACGGCGATGTGAGCGGCGAACGCCCCGGCATGACCGACTTCGTGGCGCGCGCCAAATACGATGCGTGGGCCGCGCTCAAGGGCACCGCGCAAGCCGATGCGCAACAGCAATACATCGACCTGTTCAATGACTTGAAGGGTTGATTTCCGCAGTTCCGCCATCACGGCCGGAGTGCGTAAAGCGAAGCAAACGAAACGGGCGCGCCTGCCATGCAAGCGCGCCCGTTTTCCATGCCGGTCCGATTCAATGCGTATCAGGACTTGGCGACATCCGGATTGAGCAGGTTGGGCGGCGTGCGGCCCGACAAGGCGGCGATCAGGTTGTCCGCCGCGCAATTGGCCATGGCCAGGCGGGTCGGCGTCGATGCGCTGGCGATATGGGGCGTGAGCACCACGTTGGTCAGCGACAGGAATTCTGGCTTGAAGGCCGGTTCGTTCTCGAACACGTCGACGCCGGCGGCGGCGATGCGCCCGGCGCGCAGCGTCTCGATCAGTGCCGCATCGTCGACGATGCCGCCGCGGGCGATATTGGTCAGGGTCGCGGTGGGCTTCATCAGCGCCAGCTCCGCCGCGCCGATGGTGTGGTGGGTTTCCCTGGAATACGGCAGCACCAGCACCACATGGTCGGCGCGTTTCAACAGTTCTTCCTTGCCGACATATTGCGCGTTGTTGGCATGCGCTTCCTGCTCGGGCTTCAGGCGCGAACGGTTGTGGTACAGCACCTGCATGTCGAATCCCAGCGAGCGGCGCGCGATGGCCTGGCCGATGCGGCCCATGCCGATGATGCCCAGCGTCGCGCCATGCACATCGGGGCCGACGAAGCTGTCATAGCTCCACTTCTTCCATTGCCCGGCACGCAGGAAATGCTCGGACTCGGTAATGCGGCGCGCGGTCGCCATCATCAGCGCCCAGCCGAAGTCGGCGGTGGTTTCATTGAGCACATCGGGCGTATTGGTCGCCATCACGCCGGCCTGGGTGGCGGCGGCGATGTCGATGTTGTTGTAGCCCACCGCCATGTTGCACACGGCCTTCAACTGCGGATTGGCGGCGAACAGCGCGGCCGTCACCGGCTCGCTGGGCGTGGTGAACAAGCCATCTTTGCCCTTGGCCTTGGCCAGCAGTTCGTCGGCGCCGAAGATGTGGTCTTCCTGGTTCGATTCGACATCGAAATGCTGCTCCAGGCGCGCCAGGACTTCGGGGAAAATGGCGCGGGATACGAAGATCTTTTGTTTCATGGCAGTCTCCCTGCTTGTTCGTGGTGGTTCAGCCCGCTGCGGATGGCATGCCGGGCCCTAAATGAAAAAGATAAAGGTCATGACGATAAACAACGGCACCAGGATGCCGCAAGACCACGCCATGTAGCCGAAGAAGGACGGCATGCGGATGCCGCGCTCTTCGGCGATGGCCTTGACCATCATGTTGGGCGCATTGCCGATGTAGCTGTTGGCGCCCATGAAGACGGCTCCGGCGGAAATCGCCGCCAGCGTCGACGCCATCGCCCCCATCAGCTCGCGCGCATCGCCGGAGGCGGTGTTGAAGAACACCAGGTAGGTCGGCGCGTTGTCGAGGAAGGACGAGAGCAGGCCCGTCATCCAGAAATACATGGCGTCGTTGGGCCGGCCGTCGGGGCCGGTCACCGCGCGCACCACCGCCGCGAAGGCGCCCTGCTCGCCGGCGCGCAGCATGGCGATGACCGGCACGATGGTCAGGAAGATGGCGGCGAACAGCTTGGCCACCTCCAGCATCGGCCCCCAGCTGAATTCGTTGCCGGCGCGGGCCGCCGCCGGCGTCAGTTTCAGCGACAGCAATATCACCCCGACCAGCGCCGCGTCGCGCGCCAGGTTCTGCCACTCCAGCGGCGTGCCCAGCACCTCGAAGGCCATGCCCGGCGCCCAGATTCCGCTCATCAGCACCAGCGCCACGATAACGGCCAGCAGCACGAAATTGAACTTGCCTTCGAAGCGGATCGGCGAATCCGGCGTCGGATCGGCGTCGGCCGGCTTGCACTCTTCCCGGTTCAGGAAGTAATGGCGGTCAAGGAAGTAAAAGATAACCAGCAACGCCACGCACAGCAACGCCATGTGCGGGAAAACATGGCGCGCGGTCCAGAAGAAATCGACACCCTTGAGGAAACCCAGGAACAGCGGCGGGTCGCCCAGCGGCGTGAGCGAACCGCCGGCATTGGCCACCAGGAAGATGAAGAATACGATCACATGCACCACATGCCTGCGATTGTCATTGGCGCGGATCAACGGCCGGATCAGCAGCATCGCGGCGCCGGTGGTGCCCATCACGCTGGCCAGCAGCGTGCCCAAGGCCAGCAGCCCGGTATTGAGCGCGGGAGTGCCGCGCAGGTTGCCGCGCACGCAGATGCCGCCGGCCACGGTGAACAAGGCGGTCAACAGGATGATGAAGGGAAGATACTCGGCCAGCAGCGCATGCATTGTCACCGCCAGCGCCGCATGCGCGCCCGCCGCGGCGGCAAAAGGCAGCAAGAAGGCCAGCGCCCAGCCGGCCGCGATCTTGCCGAAATGGTGGTGCCACAATGCCGGCGCCAACAGCGGCAGCAATGCGATCGACAGCAGCACGCCGGCAAACGGCAATGCCCAGGCGACGGACAAGGCGGCGCCGTCGAGGTCGGCGGCGAACGTCAACGATGGCGTGGCGAAAGCGGCAGCGGCGATCGCAAAGGCTCTGGTCTGCAAATGTCGTCCCGGCAGTGTAGTGAACAGGTTCTGGCGCCGGGACGGACGGATTCGACCGCGACCGGCGGAGCCACACTATAGCAGCCGAACCGATGGCCGCGGGCGAACCGGGGCTGGATCAAAAAACTTTCAAGTGTGGTTGCCGCGGGGCGGATGCCCTGCCCCGGTTTCAGCCCTTGATCTCGAACACCTGCCGCAGGTAATTCACATAGGCCAGGTCGTCGCACATGTTCTTGGAAGGCGTATCGGACAGCTTGGCCACCGGCTGGCCGTTGCAGCGGACCATTTTCATGACCACCTGCAGCGGCGTGTAACCGAGGTCGTTGGTGAGGTTGGTGCCGACGCCGAAGGCCACGCGCGCGCGGTCCTTGAAGCGCAGGTAGAGCGCGCGCACCTTGTCGAAATCCAGGCTGTCGGAAAACACCAGCACCTTGCCGGCGGGGTCGACGCGGTTGTCGCGGTAGTGCTGGATCAGGCGCTCGCCCCATTCGAACGGGTCGCCCGAGTCGTGGCGGGCGCCGTCGAAGAGCTTGCAGAAATACATGTCGTAGTCGCGCAGGAAGGCGTCCATGCCATACACGTCGGACAGCGTGATGCCGAGGTCGCCGCGGTATTCGCGCGCCCATATCTCGAAGGCGAAGGTCTGCGAGTCGCGCAGGCGCGGGCCCAGCGCCTGGCAGGCTTGCAGGTACTCATGCGCCATGGTGCCCAGCGGCGTCAGGTCGTGCTGCATGGCGAACATGACGTTGGAGGTGCCGGCGAAGTGGGCGCCCATGGTCTGCTTCATCTCGGCGATGACTTCGGCATGCCAGCTGCGCGAGAAGCGGCGGCGCGTGCCGTAGTCGGCGATGTTGCAGCCGGCCAGTTCGCTGTCGCCGGTGATCAGCGCGATCTTCTTGCGCAGCCGCTCGCGGCCTTCGGCCAGGTCGGGCGAGCGCTGGGTATCGCGGAAATAGACTTCGTTGACAATGGCCAGCACCGGCACTTCGAACATGATGGTGTGCAGCCACGGCCCCTTGACGCTGATCTCGATCTCGCCGTTGCCGGACGCGGCCGGCTGCACCGTGATGTATTTCTCGTTGAGGTGGAACAGGTCGAGGAAATCGACGAAGTCGCTCTTGATGAAGCGCAGGCTGCGCAGGTAGTTCAGTTCCTCTTCCTTGAAACGCAGCCGGCACATGGCGGCAATCTCGGCGCGGATCTCGTCGACGTAGGGGGTCAGGTCGATGCCTTCGTTGCGGCACTTGAAACGGTACTCGACCTGGGCGCCGGGAAAATGATGCAGCACCACCTGCATCATCGTGAATTTGTACAGATCGGTATCGAGTAAGGAAGTGATGATCATGAAATTCCGATGCGGCCGCGGCCGCATGCTGATGTGTTGATGACCGGCGGAACCTGGACAGGTTTCCAACCCTGCATGGGCCGGATTGCGCCGTGGCCGCTATCTTAACCCGGATCGAAAGAACCGAATCCCCGCAGCGCATGGGGGCTTTTGCCTGCCCGGATCCTGCCTGCCCGAATCCTATTTCATGGCCGCGCCGGGACGGCGGCTGCGCACATAGACGGCATTGGGCATGTAGGCGGCGCCATCGAGATAGCGCCAGTTGCTCATGCTGCCGCGGCCGTCCTTCTGGGATACCTGGCCGACGAAGGCGCCCATCGTGGCCTGCTGGTCGAGCGCGCGGAAGGCGATCGGCCCCAGCGGCGACTCCAGCTGCAGGCCGCGCAGCGCATCGACCAGCGCATCGCCGTCGGCGGCGCCGGACTTCTTCAGGCCGGCGGCGATGGCCATCATGGTGGTGTAGCCGAACACCGACGACAGTTGCGGACGCTGGTTGAACTTCTTCAGGTAAGCCTCGAGGAAGCGCTGGTGCTCGGGCGTGGCGATCTGGTCCCAGGGATAGCCGATGGCGATCCAGTCGCGGATGGCTTCGCTTTGCGCCGGATCCAGGCTCTGGGCGCCGGCCGACATCATGGAGACCACGCGCGTGCCGGCAAACAACTGCTGGCGGTTGCCGGCCTGGACGAACTTTTGCAGGTCGTCGCCGAAAGTGGCGTTGAAGATGGCGTCCGGCCGGGCCTGGCGGATCGCCCGCACCACATCGTCGGCCTTGATCTTGCCCAGCGCCGGCCACTGGTCGTTGACGAACTCGACATCCGGGCGCGCCTGCTTGAGCAACAGCTTGAAGCTGGCCACGGCGCTTTGGCCGTATTCATAGTTGGGCGCCACCACCGCCCAGCGGCGGCCCGGCAGGCGCGCCGCCTGTTCGGCCAGCATGGCGGCCTGCATGTAGGTGGAAGGCCGTACCCGGAAGGTGTAACGATTGCCCTTGTCGAGCGTGATGGCGTCCGACAAGGCATCGCCGACCACCAGCACGGTCTTGCTGCGCGCGGCCTCGCGCGCGACCGCCAGCGCGACATTGGACAGCATGGTGCCGGTCAGCACCGCGACATGCTGGTCGCGCGCCAGCTCGCGGGCGTTGCGGGCGGCCTGGTCGGCATCGCCGTCGTCGTCGCGCGCCACCAGTTCCAGCGGCCGGCCGAGCACGCCGCCGCCGGCATTGATTTCTTCCAGCGCCAGCGCCAGGCCGTTGCGGTAGGCCTGGCCGACCGGCGACAGGCTGTTGTGGCTGTTGATTTCGCCAATGCGGATAGCCTCGGCGGCGCCTGCGGCCGGGGCCAGGAGCAAGGCGACGGCCGCGGCCAGGCCGGCCAGCCGGGAGGAAAATCGGAAACGATATGCTTGTTTGGGCTGTTCAGCGTTCACGCCGGGACATCCTTTTCTTGAATCGGGCGGTTCATCAGCGTGCTGCCCCGCCCTGCCCGCACCCTCCGGCAACCCGGCCAAAACGGCCCGGGAACCTGCTTACGGCGGCGTGCGACCGGCATTGGCGGCGGCTTTTGCTATCGCTGCATTGTTTATTTACTTATACGTAATCTGTATAAGCCTCATTTGTGGGAAAAATCGAATTACCTTAAAATACAAGGCTTTGCAGCAGGCTGTGCACGGGATTTTCGGCCGCCGGAAACGGCATCGGAAACAGCGAGGACCGGTATGGCGCCAACCAGCCGCAGAATGATTTTAACCGTGCCATATTGCCATCAATTGCGGCGCAGTTAGCCATCGGTTTTAAGAATATTTACAGATAGGACAGTTATGACCCACGTTGTCACCGATTCCTGCATCCGTTGCCGCTACACGGATTGCGTGGATGTTTGCCCGGTGGATTGCTTCCGCGAAGGCCCCAATTTCCTCGCGATTGATCCGGACGAATGCATCGACTGCGCGGTATGCGTCGCAGAATGCCCGGTCAACGCGATTTACGCGGAAGAAGACGTGCCCGCCGACCAGCAGCAATTCATCGCGCTCAACGCCGACCTCTCCCGCAACTGGCCGTCCATCACCAAGACCAAGGCCCCGCTGGCCGAGGCCGAGGAATGGAAGGACAAGACCGACAAGCTGCAATACCTGCAACGCTGATCGTTCGCGACGCTTCAGGATAGAACAGCAGCGCCTTTAGCAGCTCCAGCATGCGGTTGCGCATCCAGCCAGGCTCTTCACCGCCAGCCAGATGCGCAACCGCTTGCATTTTGCTTTCAGATAATTGAACAGGAATATCAGGAAAATCATGGAAAACAACGTCAAGGGTGCGGTTGCCCAAGGCCCCATCGAAACCGATGCCATCATCATCGGCGCCGGCCCTGTCGGCCTCTTTCAGGTGTTCGAACTCGGTTTGCTGGAAATCAAGGCGCATGTGATCGATTCGCTGCCGGTGGTGGGCGGCCAGTGCGTTGAGCTGTATCCGGACAAGCCGATCTATGACATCCCGGCCGTGCCCGTTTGCACCGGCCAGGAACTGACCGACAACCTGTTGAAGCAGATCGAACCGTTCGAGCCGACCTTCCACCTGGGCCAGGAAGTAACCGTGGTGCAAAAGCGCGAAGACGGCCGTTTCGACGTCGAGACCTCCACCGGCACCCGATTCATCACCAAGACCATCTTCATCGCCGCCGGCGTCGGCTCGTTCCAGCCGCGCACGCTGAAGGTCGAAGGCATCGAGCAGTTCGAGGGCTCGCAAGTGTTCTACCGCGTCAAGGATCCCGCGAAGTTCGAAGGCAAGAACATCGTCATCTGCGGCGGCGGCGACTCCGCACTGGACTGGGCGCTGAACTTCGTCGGCAAGGCCGAGTCGGTGATCCTGCTGCACCGTCGCGAAGAATTCCGCGCCGCGCCGGCATCGGTGGCCAAGATGAAGGAACTGTGCGAACAGTATGAGATGCAGTTCCTGGTCGGCCAGGTCACCGGCACCGAGATCAAGGACGGCAAGCTGGCCGAGGTCAAGGTCACCGGCGCCGACGGCGTCACCCGCCGCCTGCCGCTGGACATGCTGCTGGTGTTCTTCGGCCTGTCGCCCAAGCTGGGCCCGATCGCCGAGTGGGGCCTGGACATCGAGCGCAAGCAGTTGAAGGTGGTCGATACCGAGAAGTTCGAGACCAACGTGCCGGGCATCTTCGCCGTGGGCGACATCAACACCTATCCGGGCAAGAAGAAGCTGATCCTGTCGGGCTTCCACGAAGCCGCGCTGGCCGCCTTCGGCGCTGCGCCCTACATCTTTCCGGAAAAGAAGATCCACATGCAGTACACCACCACCTCGCCCAAGCTGCACAAGATCCTGGGCGTGGAAACCCCGGTATTCGACTGAACCGGAGCGGCCGCGCCAGGCCTTTCCTATCGTTGTCCAGGGCAAGGAACCTCCCAAGCCCCCGCCATGCGGGGGCTTTTTTCATTTCCGCGCCGCGAATCTTTCACTGCCGGCCAGACTTTCATTCGGGTTTTCTGTATTTGGTCTTACCAGCATAAAGACCCCTGAATAAAGCGTGCTATGCTACTGCGTCGCAACATGGACAATGTTGACAAAATACAATCTCATGCATTTCGTCATCGCAAAACCATCGCCAAACGTTTGTTGCACATGCTTGCTCCCGCGCCAATCCGCCACCAGGGGCGCCATGCGCTCCGTCTGCCGGGCGGCGAGGCCAGCCAGCGCTTGTATAAAGGTCAGCTATGCTTTATCAATTGCATGAATTCAACCGCGCGTTTCTGAACCCGATGATGCAATGGGCGGAAACCTCGGCAAAACTGTTTTCCGATCCGGTTTCCCCGCTCGCCCACACGCCCTTCTCGCAGCGCATCGCCGCCGGCTACGAGCTGCTGTACCGCCTGTCCAAGGAATACGAAAAACCGCAGTTCAACATCCATGAAGTGGAAGTCAACGGCAAGCCCACCGGCATCGTCGAGGAAGTGGTCGAGACCAAGCCTTTCTGCCGCCTGATCCATTTCAGGAAGGATCTGGGCGCACGCCAGATCGCCGCGCTCAAGCAGCCGACCGTGCTGCTGGTGGCGCCGCTGTCCGGCCACCATGCCACCCTGCTGCGCGAAACCGTGCGCGCACTGCTGCAGCAGCATGACGTCTACATCA
Organism: Herbaspirillum sp. SJZ106; assembly: GCF_006715495.1. Lineage (GTDB taxonomy): Bacteria > Pseudomonadota > Gammaproteobacteria > Burkholderiales > Burkholderiaceae_D > Herbaspirillum. The sequence continues at coordinate 41,310 of NZ_VFNI01000003.1, read as the reverse complement.
CCGACTGGACCGACGCCCGCATGGTCCCGGTCGAACAAGGCGACTTCCACCTGCACGACTACGTCTACTATGTGCAGGACTTCATCCGCCTGCTGGGCCCGGACGTGCACGTGATCTCGGTGTGCCAGCCGACCGTGCCGGTGCTGGCGGCCATTGCGCTCATGGCCAGCGACAACGATCCCAAGCTGCCCAAGAGCATGACCATGATGGGCGGCCCGATCGATGCCCGCAAATCGCCTACCGCCGTCAACGACCTGGCCACCGAAAAGCCCTATGCGTGGTTTGAAAACACCGTCATCTACAGCGTGCCGGCCAACTACCCCGGTTTCGGCCGCAAGGTCTATCCGGGCTTCCTGCAGCATGCCGGCTTCGTGGCGATGAACCCGCGCCGCCACGCCCAAAGCCACTGGGACTTCTACATGCACCTGCGCGACGGCGACGACGCCTCGGCCGAGGAGCACCGCAAGTTCTATGACGAGTACAACGCCGTGCTGGACATGCCGGCCGAGTTCTACCTCGAAACCATCAAGATCGTGTTCCAGGATTTCGACCTGGCGCGCGGCGCCTGGAAGATCGAAGGCAAGCCGGTGCGGCCGCAGGACATCAAGTCGGTGGCCCTGTTTACCATCGAGGGCGAGCTGGACGACATCTCCGGCTCCGGCCAGACCGAAGTGGCGCACGAACTGTGCAGCGGCATCCCCAAGGCCAGCAAGCAGCACTTCACCGTGCCCAAGGCCGGCCACTACGGGATTTTCTCGGGCCGCCGCTGGCGCGAAATCGTCTGTCCCAAGATCGCCGAGTTCATCCGCAGCAAGGCCTGATCCGGCAGATCTGCAAGTACGGCAAAAGAGCCGGCCTCCGCTGTCATGGCGGCGCCGGCTCTTTTCTTGCACACCCGCTTCAATGCGCGTGCAGGCCATGCGCGCGGCGTTGCCTGGCGCGGCGGTAATCCTTCCAGGCCTGAGCCAGCACGCCGATGGCCAGCATCGCGGCGATGGCCGCCAGATCGGCCATCAGTCCCGACCAATTGCCCGGCTGGCCGCCGGTGGCGAGATACAGGAGGATATCGGCCAGCAGCGAAACCATCGTCCCCGAGACAAAGCACGCCAGCCCGTTGCGGCCGACCGTGACCACCAGCGGCAGGCGCTGGGCCAATTGCAGGATCCAGCCCTGGCGCACCATCATCGCCACCAGCCACAGCACCGCCATGAAACTGCCCACGCGCAGCGACGACAGGTTCTGCTTGAAGACCGGCCCCGGATCGAACTCCACGAACATGCGCACGCACAGGAAAACCGCCGCCACCGCCGCGGCAATCCGGGTCAGCTTGCGCCGGCGCAGCACGGCGTCGGCATCTTCGCGCTGGTAGCTCTTCAGCGGATGCAGGCGGCATACCGTGCCGATCACGAACAGCAATTGCCAGGCGAAGGGATTGAACGTCCAGCCGGTGGACGACACCGCCGGCAGCAATGGCGCCAGCAGCGGCGCCACGCCCCACAACGCCAGGCTGGCCGCCACCGCCAGCCAGGGCCGGCGGCGCACCGACGGCACGATCACCGGGGAGGCCAGCGCAAACAGCATGTACATCGGCAGGATGCTCGACAGGTAAGGCTGGCGCGCCAGCCGGATCATCTCCATGCCGATCTGCAGCGGTTCGTCGATGAAGGTGCCGATATCGGTGTACTCGACCGTGGGCGCATGCAGTCGCTAGGCGGTGAACAGCAGGCCCATGGCCAGCATCAGCGCCACCGTCAGCAGGAAGGAACGGTAGAGCTGCCAGCCGCGCCGCAGGAAGCGCCAGCGCGCGGCCCCATCGCCCTTCTCGGCGGCGATGGCGGTATAGGCGGCGGCAGTGGCGTAGCCGGCCAGGAAGACGAATACCTCGGTGGCATCGAAGATGGCGAAGCGCTGCAAGGTGAACTGGCCCAGCATGCTGCCCGAAATGTGGTCCACCACGATCATCAGCAGCACCACGCCGCGGAAGAAGTCGACTTCGAGGGAGCGTCCGCCTGCCGTCGGATGTGGGAACCTGATCATGATGCGCTCTGGCCGGGGCCATGCCGATGTGGTTGGAGAACGGATGCCGTGCCGCGCATCCGGGTACGGAAAATGGATACCTGCGGCGCGTCGAAGTTCAGCCGAAATTCGCCCTAATAACAAGCCGTTCTAAGAGCCGGGGGCGCCTGCAAGGCATTTCGCCTTCCCCTCCTGCAAGGCGGCAAAACGGCTTGTCGGGCAAATGGATTGCTGCGGCACAGGAAACGACTGTCGGACGGCATGACTTCGCGCCGGTTTCCCCGGATAATGTGGCCTTTGCGTTGTTTGCCAAACTGCCTCGCCGTGCCGCCATCCGCCACCACACCGCCTGCCCTGCCCGATCTTGCCGACCGGATCGAAGACCTGCTGCCGCAAACCCAGTGCACCAAGTGCGGCTATCCGGCCTGCCGCCCCTACGCCGAAGCGATCGCCGATGGCCGCGCCGCCTATAACCAGTGCCCGCCCGGCGGCGCCGAGGGCATTGCCCGGCTGGCGCAATTGCTGGGCCAACCGCTCCTCCCGCTGAATCCGGCCAATGGCCGGGAACAGCCGCGCTTGCTGGCGGTGATCGATGAGCAGGCCTGCATCGGCTGCACGCTGTGCATCCAGGCCTGCCCGGTAGATGCCATCGTCGGCGCCGCCAAGCAGATGCATACCGTGGTCGACGACCTCTGCACCGGTTGCGAACTGTGCGTGGCGCCCTGCCCGGTCGACTGCATCGCCATGGAAGAGGCCACACCGGGGCGCACCGGCTGGCAGGCCTGGACGCAAGCGCAGGCGAACGCCGCACGCGCGCGCCACGATTGGCGCGGCATCCGCCTCGAGCGCGACAAGGCGGAAAATGACGCCCGCCTCGCAGCCAAGGCCGCCGCCAAACTCAAGGAAGTGGCAGCCGCCGAAACCGGCACGCCCGAACAGCAAGCCGAGCAGGCGCGCAAAAAGGCCATCATCCAGGCGGCGCTGGAGCGCGCCCGCCTGAAAAAACTGCAAGCCGAACAGGAGCAGGCAGGCAAGTCCTGAGCCCTTGCGGCTCGCTTTCCCGTTTCCAGTTTCCCGTTTTTTACCGCCGACCAACGCCACAAGAAAAACGACATCCATGAACCCGAGCAAACGCCGCGAAATCTTCGAACGCCTGCGCCTGGCCAATCCGACGCCGACCACCGAGCTGGAATACACCACACCGTTCGAGCTGCTGATCGCGGTACTGCTGTCGGCCCAGGCCACCGATGTCTCGGTCAACAAGGCCACACGCAAGCTCTACCCGGTGGCCAACACGCCCCAGAAAATCTACAAGCTTGGCGTGGACAAGCTGATCCCCTATATCCAGACCATCGGCCTGTTCCGCACCAAGGCCAAGAACGTGATCGAAACCTGCCGCATCCTGATCGAGCAGCACGGCGGCGCGGTGCCGCAAACGCGCGAGGAGCTGGAAGCCTTGCCGGGCGTAGGCCGCAAAACCGCCAATGTGGTCTTGAACACCGCCTTCGGCCATCCGACCATTGCGGTCGATACGCATATCTTCCGCGTCTCCAACCGCACCGGCCTGGCGCCGGGCAAGGATGTGGATGAGGTGGAACGCAAATTGATGAAGTTCGTGGCGCCGGAGTTCCTGCAGGATGCCCACCACTGGCTGATCCTGCATGGCCGCTACACCTGCATCGCGCGCAAGCCGCAATGCTGGAACTGCGTGATCGCCGACCTGTGCGAGTTCAAGCAGAAGACGCCGCTGCCGCAAAAGGGCGTATAGGCCGCCATATCAGGCGCGGCGGACAAATGCTGCGCCTCAGCGCGCCGCCTCGCCATTGATCTGCAGCACCGGCACCCAGCGCATCTCCCGCACCTCATACATGGTCAATATCGGGTTGAGCAGGTCGCCTTCCTCGTTGAAGGCGATGGCGCCGCTCACGCCATTGAAGCGCAGCTTATGCAGCGCTTGCACGATGGCGGATGGCTCGGCGCTGCCGGCCTGGCCGATGGCATTGACCAGCGCCTGCGCGGCGTCATAGGCGAAGGTGGCGTACAGGTCGATATCGGTATCGAAGTTCTGCCCGTAACGCTGGCGGAACGATTTCCAGCCCGGCATCTTCTCCAGCGACGGCCCCGGCTCCAGCACCAGCACGCCATTGCCATCGGCGCCGGCCTGCATCAGGAAGGGCAGGCCTACCGTGCCGGCCGAGGCCATGAGCCGGCTATCGATCTTCAGGCGCTTGATGGCCTTGGCCAGTAGCCCGGCCTGCCAGTCCAGGCCACCGAAGAAGATCAGGTCGGGATTGCGCTTGCGCATTTCGATCAGCGGCGCGTTGAAATCCGAGGTCTTGTCGCTCACCGAATAGCTGCCGATCACCTTGATGCCCAGGTCGCGCGCAGTCCGGGCGACCTGTTCGGCCAGCCCCTGGCCGAACGGCGTGCGGTCGTCGATGGTGGCCAGCGTCTTCACCCCCAGCTTTTGCACCGCGTATTCGGCGGAGAACCGGCCCACCGCGTCGTTGTTGGCAATCGTGCGGAACACGCCCGGATAGGCCTGGGCCGTGAACTTGCGGCTCATGGTCGCGGGCGATATCTGGGCCACGCCGGCCGCGTGGTATACCGGCGCCGCCGCCAGGCTGGCGCCGCTGTTCCAGTGGCCGACCACGCCCACCACATGCTGGCTCACCAGATAACGCGCGACGTATTCGGCGGTGGCGGCATCGGCGCGGTCGTCCTGCGCCACCAGCTTGAAACGGTAATTCTTGCCAGCGATGCGCACGCCGCGGCGGTTGGCCTCGTCCAGCGCCAGCCGCACCGCGTTGAGCATGCTTTTGCCCACGCCCGCGGATGGGCCCGACAACGGCCCGGCAAAGCCGACCGGCAGTATCGCGCCCTCGTCGTCGGCGGCTTGCGCCGTTGCCGCCGGCGCCTCGCGCTGCTCAGCGGCCTTCTTTGCCGCGGCCGGCTTGGCCTGCCCGGCGCCTGCGGCCAATGCCCCTGCCGCAACCAGCACGACAAGCGCGACACGACGAAAATGAAAACGGCCCGGAAAACGGAGGTACGGTAAAAAACTGCCTGCAGGACGCATGCGATTTCCCCTCTTTGTGCCCGGCCCAGCCGGCCGGGTTCTGCTGACAAGCAGGACGCATTTCACCGATGAAGCATGGGGCGTTGATGCCCGCGATGTTTGGCGCAATGCGCTCTTTTGGTTCCCGGCAACAATATTACTTCAAGACAATCCCGCCGTGGTGGCCGGCGATGATCGCCTCATGCGCCCGCCTGCGCATGGCGATCCTGAAGCCCGGCGCGATGCGGCGTAAAATAGAGGTTTGAATTTTCGTTTCCCCGCATCATGTTCACCCCCTCCCAGCACGATGTCCGCCGCTTTTTCTGCGACGCTTACCGCAAGCACCGCAGCCACGAAGTCCTGACCCCGCTCGAAGCGATCGCACGCGACTGGATCATCCAGCATCCGGAATATGAAGAGGCGCTGGGCGACGTCGAACAGGCCATCGCCACCGACTATTCGGTCGAGCGCGGCCAGTCCAACCCTTTCCTGCACCTGTCGATGCATCTCTCGATTACCGAACAGATTTCCATCGACCAGCCGCCCGGCATCCGCGCCGCCTTCCAGATGCTGGCGCAGCGCCGCGGTTCCGAACATGAGGCGCATCACGAGATCATGGAATGCTTGGGCCAGATGATCTGGAATTCCCAGCGCAACGGCCTGCCTCCCGATGGCGCAGCCTATATCGACAGCATCAGGCGCCGCGCGCAAACCTGACTTGACTGCCGGCGCCATCGCGATCAGACGAAAAAGCCACGCTGTATCGCGTGGCTTTTTCATGGGGCGCCAGCAATTGCCCGCTTACTTGCGCAGCACCAGCGTACCCGGCAGGCTATGCAGGTAGGCGGCGATATTCTGGATATCCCGATCGGTCAGCGGCTTGGCCTGCGCCGCCATGATGGCGTTGGTGCGTCCGTTCATGGCGGTGTCGCCGCGGCGGTACGCCATCAGCGCATGCTTGAGGTAATCCTCATGCTGGCCGGCCAGCTTCGGATAGGAAGGATCGATCGGCGAGTTGTAGTCCTTGCCGTGGCAAGAAGCGCAGTTGTACTTCTCGACCAGCGCGCGGCCGGCAACAAGGTCGGCGGCCCGGGCCGGCAAGGCAACGGCGGACAATACGGCCAACGCCGCGGCCATCTGGGTAAGAATGTTTTTCATCTTGTGCGTCCCCCTCACTTCTGCTGCGAATAATAGGCGGCCAGGTCGGCAATATCCTGGTCCGACAGGCTGCCGGCAATGCCCTGCATCGATGGATGCCTGCGTTCGCCCTTCTGGTAGGCGCGCAGCGCATTTTCGATGTATTTGGGGGATTGACCGCCCAGCATGGGCACCTGGTAGACCTCGGGGAAGGAGGCTTTGTAGCCGGGGATGCCGTGGCATCCGATACACATGGACACTTTATTTTCAGCAGCCTTGGCATTACCGACGATGTCCGCCGCAGACACACTGCCGACAACGCCAAGGAAGGCAAGAAGCACGAGGTGTTTTTTCATGTTCGCAGGGTAAGTAAATTGGACTTAGAGCTGGTTCCGAAACGAATCTTTTGCAACCGGCGGCAATTTGTCTTACAGGTTCATTTGCACACTGGTTCGGCAGGTTTGGCTGTTTTACTGTGGCTCAACCGTTCTTTCGGCTTAAGCGTGTCTCTCCACTCCCCCTGCTTACGCAAAAAACCGTTCGATTCTAACCTAGAACTCATTTCATCAATAGGCGTCGCCCGGGCGCCCTGCAAATCGGCGCAACAGCCCGCCTGGAGCGGGCTTGCAGGAAATACCCCAATATATGCACTGCAATATGACGGGTATATTCTTGGCAATCAATCAATACTCATCCGTGCCGCCGCAACCCCTCGGGATGGACGCTGCGTTCGCTGTCGCGGGCGCTCTCGCCAGGCCATTCGGCCAGTGTTTGCGCGCCGTCGGCGATATCGGCCGCGGCCCCGCCGCCATCGTCTGCGCCGTTGCTTCCATCCTCATCCTCGCCACTGTCTTCCTCATCGTGCACCGCCGCATCGGCGCCCGCCCCGGCGCGTTCGGGAAAGATGAAGAATGCCGGCGCAGTGACGAAGCGGCGCAACACCGCCCTCTGGACCAAACGCCGCATGCGGCGCGGCACGTCGCGCGCGCGCAAGGCCAGCGCCAATGCGCAGCCGAACGCCACGCCCACGCTCAAGAACGCACTGATGGCCACACCGCCGGCGGCCAGCCAGAATTCCGGCGTGACCAACGCTTGCCAGCCGAGGCTGAATGCCGCCGCCGCCAAGGTGCCGGCGGCCAGCGTCACCTGGCGCACCTCCAGCGGCAGGCCGAAGAATTCCGCCAGCACCGGCGTCATTCCCAGCAGCAAACCCAGCACCACGCTGCCGGAAATGGTGGCGACATTGCGTTCCAGCCAGGCCGCGCAACGCTCGGCGCGCAAGTGGCCGAGCGCATGCACCAGGCGGCGCTGGTGGGACATGATTTCGCGCACGCGGCGCAAGGCGAACCAGTTGTCGGCAAACCCCGCCGCCAGGCTCGACAGCCACAGCAGCACACCGGTCAGCGCGGCATAGAGCGGCGTGGGGCCGACCAGCGACAGGGAAGCCAGCTCGGCATGCGCCTGCCCGGTTCTCATCGGCACCACGCCGAACAGGAACCAGCCGGCCGCGCAAACCAGGGCCGCCACCGGCGCCACCGCCAACAGGTTGCCGAAGATGGCCGCCGATTGCGAACGCAGCAGCAAGCCCGCTTCGGCGATCAGGCTACGCATGCCATCGGCATCCAGTTCGCCCATGCGCGAGGCCAGCGCCGGCGCCGTCACGGCCGGCTGGCGCGTAGCCAGCACACCGCCTGCGGCGGCAATCAGCAGGAAGCTCACCGCGTAGTTGAGCGACGCCAGCGCGCCCTCGAAGAAATGCGCGGTGCCCAGCCTGGCTACCCCGATCTGCAGCAGCGCCGTGCCGGCCAATACCGCGCCGCCCAGCAGGCCGCCCCTGAGCACCTTGCGGTAGCCGGCAGCGTCGCGCGCGATGGCATGTTCGCCGTGGTTGGCGTTGCGCTCGACCATCTTGCGCGCCAGCAGCGCGAAACTGCGGCGCATCAGGCCGCGCACCGAACCGCGGTTGTGGTGCGCCGAAATCAGGTCGGCCAGCAACAGCTGCACGCGCCCCGCCCCCGGTTCGCCGGGCACGGCCGCGCGCACATCGATGAGGCGGCCGATGCGCTGCAGGTGCGCGCGCATGCGCTCGATGCGGTACACCAGGCTGACCGAGACGCCATATTCGTCCAGGTGGGCATAGATGCGGTCGGTCTGCGCATGGCACACCGCCACCAGCATGCGCACGCTGCGCAGCGCGGCCGGGTCGTAGGGGTTGGCGCGCAGCCACGCCTCGATCTCGCGCCGCAGCGCCAGGAAAGGCGTGGCGCGCATCGGCATCTTGGGTTCCAGGCGCTGGCGGAAGGCCGGGCTGATGCCGTCGGCGATCACCGTCGTGGTCAGGTAGGTAATAGCCTCTTCGATCTGCTGCCAGTACATGTGCGAAATGCCGTCGTCGGCAAGCAGCTTCCATAGCCGCACCAGCAGTTCATTGTCCAGTTCCAGCAGCCAGTTGGCATCGTCCGGATCGGGAAACAGCGCGGTAAAAAGCGAAGACAGGTCGGTCGGGGACAGATGGCGCGGCAGGACCATGCGCGCCAGTCGTTCGGCCAGTTCGCCGAAGAAGCCTGGCTCATGCGGCAGGCCGGTGGTGGAAAACAGCTCCGGCCCGTTGGCCTCGCGCAGGGTCTTTTGCATCGCATTCTGCACGTTGCGGCGCACCTCGCGGTGCTGGTCGAGCCAGTCCAGCATGAACGCCAGCCGCTGGCTGCGGACCTTGCCCCAGGCCTGGCGATCCAGCAGCGACACCGCGGGCCGGTGGCGCAGCCACTCGGCAACATCGATCAGCCAGTTGGCACGCTCATGCCAGGCCGAGGCCGGATCGGCGCGACGCATCAAGCTGTCGAGTTGCAACCCGGCATCATGGCGGGCCATGTAGCGTGCCTGCATGCCGTGCCGCAGGCGTCTCCACACCACCAGCATTTTGAAGAACAGGAATTTCATGTGTCTTGTCAGCGTTATGCATGCGGAACCCATAAATAAGGGCGAATCCGCAAATTTCAACCCGCGGAGCCAAGCGGGGTTTTCCCTTATACTCGTTCAAATTGACAAGCCGATGTCTTGCGCTGCAGCACCCTGTGCAGGAAATTGGCCGCACAGAACCACATCATCGCGCCGCCTGCCTGCATCCCATCATGCACAGGACGGCGCGGCCCGACAATCGAGACCTCGCCAAGGACCGCGCCCATGCACGACCATTCCGCACGCCCGCAACGCTTTGCCGGCTCCGCCACCTACGTCGCCACCGACGACCTCAAGCTGGCCGTCAATGCCGCGCTGACGCTGCAGCGCCCGCTGCTCATCAAGGGCGAACCCGGCACCGGCAAGACCATGCTGGCCGAGGAAGTGGCGGCGGCGCTGGATCGCCCGCTGCTGCAATGGCACATCAAGTCCACCACCAAGGCGCAGCAAGGCTTGTATGAATACGACGCGGTCTCGCGCCTGCGCGATTCGCAACTGGGCGACGAACGGGTCAAGGACATCCACAACTACATCGTCAAGGGCGTGCTGTGGCAGGCGTTCACTTCGCCGGAACCGGTGGTGCTGCTCATCGACGAGATCGACAAAGCCGACATAGAGTTCCCCAACGACCTGCTGCGCGAAATCGACCGGATGGAGTTCTACGTCTACGAAACGCGCGAAATGGTCAAGGCCAGGCACCGGCCGCTGGTGGTAATCACCTCCAACAACGAGAAGGAATTGCCCGACGCCTTCCTGCGCCGCTGCTTTTTCCACTACATCAAGTTCCCCGACAAGGACACCATGCAGCAGATTGTCGACGTGCACTTCCCGCACCTCAAGCGCGAGTTGCTGGCGCAGGCGCTGCAGAGCTTCTATGAAGTGCGCGACGTGCCCGGCCTGAAGAAGAAGCCGTCGACCTCGGAACTGATCGACTGGCTCAAACTGCTGATGGCAGAAGATATCCCGCCCGAGGCGCTGCACAGCCAGGATGGCAAGGCCGCCGTGCCGCCGCTGCACGGCGCGCTGCTCAAGAACGAACAGGACGTCCACCTGTTCGAGCGCCTGGTGTTCATGTCGCGCAACAACCGCTAGCTTGCCACCCGCCCCGGAGACGCCATGCAATTCCTCTCGCCGATCACGCTCAAAGGCCATTTCGCCAATGTCGAACCGCTTTCCCTCGAACACCACGACGCCCTGATCGCCGCGGTCTCCGACGGCAAGCTGTGGAAGCTCTGGTACACCTCCGTCCCCAAGCCGGAGAACATGCGCGCCGAGATCGAGCGCCGCCTGCTCCTGCAGCAGCAAGGCAGCATGCTGCCCTTCGTGATCCGGCGCAACGACACCGGTGCGCTGTGCGGCATGACCACCTACATGAATGCGGACGCCGCCAACCGCCGCGTCGAAATCGGCTCCACCTGGTACGCCGCCAGCGCCCAGCGCACCGGCATCAATACCGAATGCAAGCTGATGATGCTCACGCACGCCTTCGAAGACATGCACTGCATCGCCGTCGAATTCCGCACCCACTGGATGAACCAGCAGTCGCGCGCCGCCATCGCCCGCCTGGGGGCCAAGCAGGACGGCATCTTGCGCAACCACATGCGCATGCCGGACGGCTCGCTGCGCGATACCGTGGTGTTTTCCATCATCGAATCCGAGTGGCCCTCCGTGCGGCGCCACTTGCAGTACAAGCTGGGGCGCTGAACGCCCGCGGCCGACGTCGATGCTGATCGATTTCTTCTTTACCGTGAAAGACGCCGGCGTGCCGGCTTCGATCAAGGAATTCCTCACCCTGCTCGAAGCGATGGACAAGCAGGTCATCGCGCCGTCGATGGATGAGTTCTACTATCTTTCCCGCCTCACCCTGGTCAAGGACGAAGCCAACTTCGACAAGTTCGACCGCGCCTTCGGCGCCTACTTCAAGGGCGTCGAAACCCTGTTCGAGAAGAAGCCCGAGATCCCGCTGGAATGGCTGCTCAAAAAACTGGAGCGCGAACTGACGCCGGAACAGAAAGCGGCCATCGAGAAGTTCGGCTACGACAAGCTGATGGAACGCCTGAAGCAATTGCTGGATGAACAGAAGGAGCGCCACGAAGGCGGCAGCAAATGGATCGGCACCGGCGGCGTCTCGCCCTTCGGCCATGGCGGCTACAACCCGGAAGGCATCCGCATCGGCGGGGTCGGCAAGAACCGCAGCGCGGTCAAGGTATGGGATGCGCGCGAGTACAAGGACTACGACGGCGAACGCGAACTGGGCACGCGCAACATCAAGGTGGCCTTGCGCCGCCTGCGCAAGTTCGCCCGCGAAGGGCTGGAAGAGGAACTGGCGCTGGACGACACCATCCGCGCCACCGCCAGCAATGCCGGCTATCTCGACATCCGCATGCAGCCCGAGCGCAAGAACAACATCAAGGTGCTGATGCTGTTCGACGTCGGCGGCTCGATGGACGACCACATCGCGCGTACCGAGGAACTGTTCTCGGCCGCGCGCGCCGAGTTCAAGAACATGGAGTTCTTCTACTTCCACAACTGCGTCTACGACTACCTGTGGAAGAACAACCGGCGCCGCCACGCCGAACGCTTCCCGACCTGGGACGTGCTGCGCAAGTACACGCCGGACACCAAGCTGATCTTCGTCGGCGACGCCACCATGAGCCCTTACGAAGTGGCGCAACCCGGCGGCTCGGTGGAATACAACAACGCCGAGGCGGGAGCGGTCTGGCTGCAACGCTTCACGGCCACCTTCCCGCACTTCGCCTGGCTCAATCCGGAACCGGAAGGGCTATGGCAATACCGGCAGTCGATCGCGCTGATCCGCCAGTTGATGAACGAGCGCATGTTCCCGCTCACCATCGACGGGCTGGAGCGGGCGATGCGGTTGTTGAGCAAATAAGCTCTGTCGTATTCGCCGACCTCAATCCCTCTCGCGCCGTCATCCTGACGAAAGTCAGGATCCAGTGTCGTGCCAATGGCTGGAGAAATACGGCAAACGCCGCTGGATCCCGGCCTGCGCCGGGATGACGGCTTGTTTAAGCAAAATGTCTCTTCCCGCCACTGCAATCAGGCAGCAACCGGCGTATAGCCCGCCTCCGCAATCGCTTCCGCAAACTCCTGCGCCGGCAGCGCGCTGTCGATGGCCACGCGCTTTTCTGCCACGGCGATGTCGATCCTGGCGTTGGCATCGACATCCTTGACGGCCTTGGTAATGACACTCGCGCAGTGGTTGCAGGTCATGTCGTTGACGGTGAAAACGGTACTCATGGCGAACTCCTTTCAATCGGTGGATGGTATGTCCACAAGCTTAAACCTTCCTGCCATGGCAAGGTCAAGCACCGATTTTTCGCATCCGTGCGACAATCCCGCTTGACCTTCCTATCATAGGAAGGATGATGATGGCGTCATGTCCACCATCCTTCCGGAGCCTTCGCCATGACAAGCACCACCGCCCCTGCCCGCGAGTTCAGCCTCGACATCGAAGGCATGAGCTGCGCTTCCTGCGTCAACCGCGTCGAGAAAGCCCTGCGCGCCGTCCCCGGCGTGACCGATGCCGCTGTCAACCTGGCCACCGAACGCGCCACCGCGCAAGCCACTACGGATGTCGATGCGGCCCAACTGGCGGCGGCGGTCGAAAAGGCCGGCTACCGCGTCAAGGCCGGCCATGCCGAGCTCGAGATCGGCGGCATGAGCTGCGCTTCCTGCGTCACGCGTGTGGAAAAGGCATTAAAGAAAGTGCCGGGCGTGGCCGGGGTCAGCGTCAACCTGGCCACCGAGCGCGCCAGCGTCGCCACGCTGGGCGCGGTCGCGCTGCCGGCCCTGATCGCCGCCGTCGAAAAAGCCGGCTACCAGGCCAAGGCCCATGCGCCGGCCGGCGCCGCAAGTACACAACCCGCTCCCAAGGCCGCCCTGCCCTCCTGGTGGCCGGTGGCGCTGTCGGCCGCCCTGTCGCTGCCGCTGGTGCTGCCGATGCTGCTGATGCCGTTCGGCATCCGGCTGGAATTGCCGCCGCTGTGGCAATGGCTGCTGGCCACGCCGGTGCAGTTCTGGCTGGGCTGGCGCTTCTACCGCGCCGGCTGGGGTGCGCTGCGCGCATTCACGGGCAACATGGATCTGCTGGTGGCGTTGGGCACCAGCGCCGCCTACGGCCTGTCGCTGTACCAATGGCTGGGCGCGCAAGCCATCCCCGGCCACGCGATGGCCGCGCCCCATCTCTACTTCGAAAGCGCGGCGGTGGTGATCACGCTGGTGCTGCTGGGCAAATGGCTGGAAACCCGCGCCAAGCGCCAGACCGCCGACGCCATCGCCGCCCTGAACGCCTTGCGCCCGGACAGCGCCCGCGTGCGCCGCGACGGACGCGATGTCGACGTGCCGCTGGCCGAAGTACGGGTCGGCGACCTGGTGGTGCTGCGCGCCGGCGAGCGCGTGCCGGTCGATGGCGTGGTGCGCGAAGGCCGCAGCCACCTGGATGAATCCATGCTGACCGGCGAAAGCCGCCCGCAAGACAAGCAACCCGGCGACAAGGTATCGGCCGGCGCCATCAATGCCGATGGCCTGCTGCTGGTCGAGACCAGCGCCATCGGCGCCGAGACCGTGCTGGCGCAGATCGTGCGCATGGTGGAACAGGCGCAGGCGGCCAAGGCGCCGATCCAGCGGCTGGTGGACCGGGTCAGCGCCGTCTTCGTGCCGGCCGTGCTGGTGCTGGCATTGATCACATTGATCGGCTGGGGCCTGTATGGCGGCGACTGGGAACAGGCGCTGCTCAATGCCGTGGCGGTGCTGGTGATCGCCTGCCCCTGCGCGCTCGGGCTGGCCACGCCGACCGCGATCATGGCCGGCACCGGCGTGGCCGCGCGCCACGGCATCCTGATCAAGGATGCGCAGGCGCTGGAGATCGCGCACCGCATCAATGTTGTCGCCTTCGACAAGACCGGCACGCTGACCGTGGGCCGGCCGCGCCTGACCGAATGGCAGGCGCCGCAGGACGATGCGCAACTGCTGGCGCTGGCGGCGGCGCTGCAGGCCGGCAGTGAGCACCCGCTGGGCCGCGCAGTCGTCGATGCTGCGGCGGCACAAACCGGCCTGCCGCATCTGCAGGCGGCCGAAGTGCGCAGCGTGGCCGGACGCGGTATCGAAGGTGTGGTCGATGGCCATCGGTATTGCCTGGGCAGCAGCCGCTGGATGCAGGAACTGCAGGCCTCCACGCAAGCGCTGCAAGCACGCGCCGACGCGCTCCAGCAGCAAGGCCGCACGCTGTCCTGGCTGGCGCGCAAGGATGGCGACCGCGCCGAGGTACTCGGCCTGCTGGCCTTTGGCGACGAGATTAAGCCGGGCGCCGCCGCCGCCGTACACGCCTTGCAGCAACTGGGCATCGCCACCGTCATGCTGAGCGGCGACAACCGCGGCGCCGCGCAGCAAGTGGCGGCGCAGGTCGGCATCGACGACTTCCGCGCCGAGGTACTGCCGGCCGACAAGGCGCAGGCCGTCGACGCGCTGCGCGCGCAGCACGGCATCGGCGGCAAGCCCGCCGTGGTGGCGATGGTCGGCGACGGCATCAACGACGCCCCGGCGCTGGCGGCGGCCGATGTCGGCATCGCCATGTCCACCGGCACCGATGTCGCCATGCAGGCGGCCGGCATCACGCTGATGCACGGCGACCCCGGCCTGGCGGCCGACGCCATCGACATCTCGCGCCGCACCTACGGCAAGATCCGCCAGAACCTGTTCTGGGCCTTCATCTACAACCTGGTCGGCATCCCGCTGGCGGCCTTCGGGCTGCTCAACCCGATGCTGGCCGGCGCCGCCATGGCCTTCTCCAGCGTCAGCGTGGTGAGCAACGCGCTGCTGCTGCGCCGCTGGAAACCTCATCAGGAATGACATCATGAATATCGGAGAAGCCGCCAACGCCTCGGGCGTGAGTGCCAAGATGATCCGCCATTACGAAGAGACCGGCCTGATCCCCAAGGCCGGGCGCACCGATGCCGGCTACCGCGTCTACCGCGAGCGCGACGTGCACCTGCTGCGCTTCATCCGCCAGTCGCGCCTGCTCGGCTTTTCGATGAAGCAGATCGCCGACCTGATCGGCCTGTGGCTGGACCAGTCGCGTTCCAGCCGCAAGGTCAAGCAACTGGCCGAGGCGCATATCGGCGAACTCGACCAGCGCATCCGCGAACTGCAGGCGATGAAATCGACACTGGAAACGCTGGCGCGCAATTGCCACGGCGACCACCGGCCCGACTGCCCCATCCTCGATGCGCTGGGCGCCGGGGACGGCTCCTGCGCACACGCACCCAAGGCCGCCGCATGAAGCCGCTGCGCTGGGGCATCATCGGCTGCGGCGCCGTCACCGAACGCAAGAGCGGCCCGGCCTACCAGAAGACAGCCGGCTTCGAACTGGCCGCCGTCATGCGGCGCGACGCGGCGCTGGCGGCCGACTATGCGCGCCGCCACGGCGTGCCGCGCTGGTTCGACGACGCCGATGCGCTGATCGCCGATGCCGATATCGATGCCGTCTACATCGCCACGCCGCCCGACACGCATTTGCATTACGCGCTGAAGGTGGCCGCCGCCGGCAAACCCTGTTGCGTCGAAAAGCCGATGGCGCCCAGCCACGCCGAATGCCTGGCCATGGTCGAGGCATTCGGGCAGGCCGGATTGCCGTTGTTCGTGGCCTACTACCGGCGCTCGCTGCCGCGCTTCGAACAGGTCCGGAAATGGCTTGCAGATGGCCGCATCGGCACGCCGCGCCATCTCCACTGGCAACTGGCGCGGCCCCCGGCCGCGGACGACCTCAACCGTACTTACCGCTGGCGCACCGACGCGCGCATTGCGCCCGGCGGTTATTTCGACGACCTGGCCAGCCACGGCCTGAACCTGTTTTCCCACTTCTTCGGCGAAGTCGCACAGGCTTGCGGCAACAGCGCCAACCAGCAGGGCCTGTATAGCGCATGCGATGCCGTCGTCGCCAGCTGGCGCTACGCGTCGGGGGTGACCGGCAGCGGGAGCTGGCACTTCGGCAGCTTCGAGCGCGCCGACCGGGTGGAAATCACCGGCAGCGCGGGCAAGATCGCGTTCTCGGTATTTGAAGAGCAAGCGCTGCAATTGACCACTGCCGACGGCATCGAACGCCTGGAGATCCCCCATCCGGAAAACATCCAGTTACACCACGTCGCCAACATGCGCGCGCACCTCGCCGGCGGCGCGCGCCATCCTTCCTGCGGCGACAGCGCCGCACAGACGGCATGGATGATGGATCGCATCCTGGGCAAGATTGCAGGCTGACGGCAATGACTGGCATGCCGCGCCTGGCATGAGGAAATTTCATCCTGGCCCGGTTTTTTTACATTGTCCCGGTGCGGCACTGCTGCGATGATTTACCTGAGATCCTCGGCCACTACAGCGAATATCGCTGCATCCATCGGAGAACGCCTGCCATGCCGCAAAGCAATCACCTGAGTTTCATCGACACCGACACATTGCGCATCGCCTTTGAAGAAAGCGGCCCGGCCGATGCGCCCGCCGTGGTGCTGGTGCATGGCTGGCCGGACGATGTGCGCACCTGGGACCACCTCCTGCACCCCTTGCGCGCGGCGGGCTATCGGGTGATCCGTCCGTTCCTGCGCGGCTATGGGCCGACCCGCTTCCTGTCCGACGCCACTCCGCGCAGCGGCCAGCTGGCCGCGCTGGGCGCTGACCTGATGGCCTTCGCCGACGCCCTGGGACTGCAGCGCTACGCGCTGATCGGCCACGACTGGGGCGCACGCGCCGCCTACATTGCCGCGTCGCAGACGCCGGAGCGCATCAGCCATTGCATCACCCTCTCGGTCGGCTGGGGCACCAATACCGCCGGCCAGAAACTGTCGCTGCAGCAATCGCGCAACTACTGGTACCACTGGTTCTTCGCCACGCCGCGCGGGGCCGACGAACTGAAACAGGACCGCCGCGCCTTCACCCGCTTCATGTGGACCACCTGGTCGCCGTCGTGGTCGTTCGCCGACAGCGAGTTCGCCAACACTGCGGCTTCTTTCGACAATCCCGACTGGGCCGATATCTGCCTGCACTCCTACCGCCACCGCTGGGGCTTCGCTGAAGGCGATCCGGCCTATGCCGGGCTGGAGGCCGCGCTGGCGCAAACACCCGTGATCATGGTGCCGACCCTGATGCTGCATGGCGGCGAGGATGGCGCCAACCATCCCTCGACCTCGGAAGGCAAGGACAAGCTGTTCGGAAACGGTTATCGCCGCGTGGTGATCGATGGCGCCGGCCATTTTCCGCAGCGGGAAAAGCCGGACGAAGTGATCGCGGAAGTGATGGCCTGGCTGGCGCGCTGACGCAGACAGTACCAAGGTACGGCAAGCAGGCGCAACGCCGCCCCCGGCCCGCCATGCCCGCCGGTCAGTGGCAGCCGCCGCCGTGGCTGCCGAGATTGGCCGGCTTCACATCGTCGGGCAGATTCGCCAATCCCTGCAGGATGCCGCAGTCGCGCGCCGGCTGGTCGGCGTCGCATTGCGCACGCAACATGTGCAATTGCCCCTGCAAGGCTTTCAATTGTTCGATGCGCTGGGCCACGTGGCCGATGTGCTTGTCCAGCAAGGCATTGACCTCGCCGCAATTCTGCTCGGGCGCATCGCGCAGGCGCAGCAGCTCGCGCACCTCATCCAGCGTCATGTCCAGCGAACGGCAGTGGCGGATGAATTGCAGCCGCTCCACATGGCGCGCGCCATACAACCGGTAATTGGCCTGCGAGCGGGTCGGCTCGGGCAGCAGGGTTTCCTTCTCGTAATAGCGGATGGTGTCGACCGGGCAATCGGCCAGCGTTGCCAGTTCGCCAATTTTCAGTGTATCCATGGTGCGCTTGACCTTGTAGTTACTCCAGGGTTTCTAATATAACCCGTCAACCAATCCGCTGCACTGGAGAAAAGGAAAACCCGATGGCCGCACACCAGCATGGACACCACCACAGTCATGACCATGATGACCATGATCACGCGCATCATGACCACAGCCATGCGCATGCCGACGGCGGCGGCAGCTGTTGCGGCGGCCACGCGCACGCGGCGCTGCAAACGGCAATGCCGGCGGCCCGGCGCCTGGCGGGCGACACCGAAGAGGCGGTGTTCTTCATCCAGAAGATGGACTGCCCCACCGAGGAAAAGCTGATCCGCGAGCGGCTGGGGCAGATGAACGGCGTCGGCGCGCTGGAATTCAACCTGATCCAGCGCGAACTGACGGTGCAGCACCAATTGCCGTCCATTGCGCCCATCGTCGCCACCCTGAAGGCATTGGACATGCTGCCGGCGGTCAAGTCCGACTCGCTGGACGCCTCCGCCGCGCAGGCCGGCGCCATCGAGCAGGCCGCGGCCTACCGCATCCCGGCGCGCCGCTGGGTCCTGCTGGGGCTGGCCGGCATCGCCGCGCTGGGTTCCGAGATCGTGGCCTGGACCAGCGGCGACGAACGTTCGCTGCCGGTGATCGCGCTGGCCCTGCTGGGCATTGCGCTGGGCGGGCTGGGTACGCTGAAGAAGGGCTGGATCGCCTTGCGCAACTTCTCGCTCAACATGAATTTCCTGATGTCGCTGGCGGTCATCGGCGCGGCCGTGATCGGCCAGTGGCCCGAGGCGGCGGTGGTGATCGTGCTGTTCACGCTGGCCGAGATGATCGAGGCGCTGTCGCTGGAGCGCGCGCGCAACGCCATCGCCGGCCTGATGGCGATGTCGCCCGACCTCGCCACCGTGCGCGGCGCCGACGGCAGCTGGGCCAGCGCGCCAGCGCGCGAGGTGGCGATAGATGCCATCGTGCGCGTGGCGCCGGGCGAACGCGTGCCGCTCGATGGCGTGATCACCGAAGGCGCAACCAGCATCAACCAGGCGCCGATCACCGGCGAAAGCATCCCGGTCGCCAAGCAGTCGGGCGACACGGTGTTCGCCGGCACCATCAACGAGCACGGCGCGTTCGTGCTGCGCGTCACCGCCGCCCAGGGCGATTCCACGCTGTCGCGCATCGTCAAGAGCGTGCAGCAGGCGCAAGGCCAGCGCGCGCCGACCCAGCGCTTCGTCGACCGCTTCGCGCAAGTCTATATCCCGGCCGTGGTCGCCATGGCGGTGCTGGTGGCGGTACTGCCGCCGCTGCTGCTGGGCGCCGACTTCCATCCCTGGCTGTACAAGGCGCTGGTGCTGCTGGTGATCGCCTGCCCCTGCGCGCTGGTGATCTCGACCCCGGTCACCATCGTCAGCGGGCTGGCGGCGGCGGCGCGCCACGGCATCCTGGTCAAGGGCGGAGTCTATCTGGAACAGGGCCGCAAGCTGCGCGCGCTGGCGCTGGACAAAACCGGCACCATCACCTTCGGCAAGCCGGCGGTGACCGACGTGGTGTCGCTCGCCCCTTCCGCCGACCAGGACGCGCTGCTGCAACTGGCCGTCTCGCTGGCCGCGCGCTCGGACCATCCGGTCTCGCGCGCCATCGCCGCCCGGCAAGGCGCCGCCGCGCTGGAGGTGAGCGACTTCGAAGCGCTGGCCGGACGCGGCGTACGGGGGCGCATCGGCGGCGAGCTCTACCATCTTGGCAACCATCGCCTGGTGCATGAACTGGGCATGTGCAGCCCGGCACTGGAAGCGCGCCTGCAAGCCTTCGAGAAGCAGGGCAAGACCACCACCCTGCTGTGCCGTGGCGCCAAGCCCCAACTGCTGGTGGCGGTGGCCGACACGGTACGCCCGAGCAGCCGCGAGGCGGTCGCCGACCTGCAGCAACTGGGCGTGCACGTGGTCATGCTGACCGGCGACAACCCGCATACCGCGCAAGCCATCGCCGCCCAGACCGGCATCGACGACGCCCGCGGCGACCAACTGCCGGATGACAAGCTCAAGGCTGTCGAAGCGCTGGATACGCAATATGGCGAGGTCGGCATGGTAGGCGACGGCATCAACGATGCGCCGGCGCTGGCGCGCGCCCGGATCGGTTTCGCCATGGGCGCGGCCGGCACCGACACGGCGCTGGAAACCGCCGATGTCGCGCTGATGGACGACGACCTGCGCAAGATCCCCGACTTCATCCGCTTGAGCAACAAGGCGCATGCGGTACTGGTGCAGAACATCGCCATCGCGCTGGGCATCAAGGCGGTGTTCCTGGCGCTCGCGCTGGCCGGCATGAGCTCGCTCTGGATGGCGGTGTTCGCCGACATGGGCGCCAGCCTGATCGTGGTGTTCAACGGCCTGCGGCTGGTGCGCGGGGTGCCGTCGCGGGTCGCGTAAGCGCCCGGTGCTATACTTGCCGCCATGATCCTGCGCGCGAAAATCTTCCTGCTGTGGCTGCTGGCGCTGGCGATCCCCGTCCAGGGGTTCGCCGCCGTGCTGCAAGCCTGCGCGCCGGTCATGCTGCAAACGGCTGCCGCCGGGCACGGCGCGCATGCGGCGCACGCCATGAAACAGGGCGAGCATGCGCAGGCGACGGCGCACCGGCATGGCCAGCATGCGCAAGCCGAGCTGGTTGTCGATGCGGTTGCCGATGCAGTCGCCAATACGGCGCCCGCGCACGACGCGCCCCACGCCCAGCACAAGAACGCTTCCTGCAGCTACTGCGCCGCCTGCACCACCGGCGCGGTACTGCCGCTGGCGCTGGACGCGCCGCCCGCCCCCGATCTTCCCTCGCGCGAATTCATCGCGCTGCCGGCCACCGGCTTCGTCGGCTACCTGCCGGAAAATCCCGACCGCCCTCCTGCTTCGATCTGATCGCTGAACGCGTGCCCGCGGGTACGCCTGCCCCGCCGCGCCCGCCGCGCGGCGAATGACGTTCATCATCAGACGAGGATTACATGATCCCCTTGGTTTCCTTCCCCCTGCGCACGGGTGTGCTGGCGGCGTGCGCGCTGCTGGCCGGCTGTGCGCAATTGTCTCCGGACGGCGGCTTCGGCCGAGTGCAGGACATCGCCGCGCAAAAGCTCGGCGCCACGCCCGCCTGGAACCGCACGGACGACGATACCCGGCGCAGCGAAACGCGCATCGCCCGGCTATTGCAAGCCGGGCAATTGGCCAGCGCCGACGACGCGGTGCAGATCGCGCTCATCAACAACCCCGACCTGCAGGCCGCCTTCGCCGAACTCGGCATCGCCGAAGCCGACCTGGTGCAAGCCGGACGCCTGCCCAATCCGGGCTTCTCGTTCGCCCGCACGCATGCCGGCGGCGACATCAAGATCGAACGCAGCCTGTCGCTGGCGCTGATGAAGCTCTTCACCATGCCGGCCGCCTCCCGCATCGAGGCGCGCCGCTTCGACCAGGTGCGCCTGCTGCTGGCCGACAAGCTGCTGCGTACCGCCGCGCAAACGCGCCAGGCCTATTACCGGGCGCTGGCTTCGCAACAGGGCCTGGCCTATCAGGAGCAAGTCAACCAGGCCGCCGAAGCCGCGCATGAGCTGGCCGCCAGGATGGCCGGACGCGGCAATCTCAGCAAGCTCGATGCCGCGCGCGAGCAGTTGTTCTACGCCGACGCCCAGACCCGCCTGGCGCGCGCCCGGCGCGAGGCGCTGCAGGACAAGGAAGCGCTGGCGCGCCTGTTGGGCATGGCCCCCGCTTTCGCGTTGCCGCAGCGGCTGCCCGACTTGCCTGCGCAGATCGAGACGGCGGCCGATATCGAACGCCGGGCCATGGAACAGCGTCTCGATGTGCAGGCGGCCCGGCTGGAGGTGGCCGGCCTGCAGGATTCGCTGGGACTGACGCGCGCCACCCGCTTCATCAACGTGCTCGACCTGGGCGCACTGCGCACCTCGGAGAGCGGCAAGGCGCCCGAGATCGGCTACCAGGTCGACATCGAGATTCCGCTGTTCAACTGGGGCCAGGCGCGCGTGGCCCGGGCCGAGGCGATCTATATGCAAAGCGCCCACAAGCTGGCCGCCGCCGCTCTCGACGCCCGCTCGCAGGTGCGCCTGGCCTGGCGCGAACGGCAGGATGCCTTCGCGCTGGCGCGCCGTTACCGCGACGCCATCGTGCCGCTGCGCCGCCAGGTCTCCGATGAAACCCTGCTGCGCTACAACGGCATGCTCATCAGCGTGTTCGAGCTGCTGGCCGATGCCCGCGAACAGGCCGCCACGGTCAATGCCGCCATCGAGGCCGAGCGCGATTTCTGGATCGCCGACGCCGGCCTGCAACTGGCGCTGGGCGGCCCCGCCGCTACCGCCGCTCCACAACAAGGAAAGCAACCATGAACGATACCAACATCAGCCGCCGCGCCTTCCTGCAAGGCTCGGCCCTGGCGGTGACGGCATCGGCCGTCAGCCGCGCCGGCGCGGCCAGCCTGCCCGAAGCGCCGCTGCAACAAAGCGCGCAGACCCAGCCGCCGCTGGCGCCCACCGGCGGCCGCCCCTACCAGCCGGTGGTGACCCTGAACGGCTGGAGCCTGCCCTGGCGCATGAAGAACGGCGTCAAGGAATTCCATCTGGTGGCCGAGCCGGTGGTGCGCGAGATCGCCCCGGGCATGAAGGCCAACCTGTGGGGCTACAACGGCCAGAGCCCCGGCCCCACCATCGAGGTGGTCGAGGGCGACCGGGTGCGCATCTTCGTCACCAACAAGCTGCCCGAGGCGACCTCGGTGCACTGGCACGGCCAGCGCCTGCCCAACGGCATGGATGGCGTGGCCGGCCTGACCCAGCCCGGCATCCCGCCGGGCAAGACCTTCGTCTATGAGTTCACCGCGCGCCGCGCCGGCACCTTCATGTACCACCCGCACGCCGATGAGATGGTGCAGATGGCCATGGGCATGATGGGCTTCTGGGTCACGCATCCGAAGGATCCCGACTTCATGCGCGTGGACCGCGACTTCGTGTTCCTGCTCAACGCCTACGACATCGAGCCGGGCGCGGCCACGCCCAAGGTCAGCACCATGCTCGACTTCAACCTGTGAACCTGGAACAGCCGCGCCTTCCCCGGCATCGACCCGCTGGTGGTGCGGCAAAACGACCGCGTACGCATCCGCGTGGGCAACCTGACCATGACCAACCACCCGATCCACCTGCACGGCCACGAGTTCACCGTCACCGGCACCGACGGCGGCTGGACGCCGCCGGCCGCGCGCTGGCCGGAGGTGTCGGCCGACATCGCCGTGGGCCAGATGCGCGCCATCGAGTTCGACGCCACCGAGGAAGGCGACTGGGCCTTGCATTGCCACAAGGCGCACCACACGATGAATGCCATGGGCCACGGCGTGCCGACCATGATCGGGGTCGACCAGTCCGGCCTCGCCGCCAGGATAGCCAAGCTGATCCCCGACTACATGGCCATGGGCGACAAGGGCGGCTCGATGGATGGCATGGAAATGCCGCTGCCCGAGAACACATTGCCGATGATGGCCGGCAACGGCCCCTACGGCGCCATCGAGATGGGCGGCATGTTCAGCACCGTCAAGGTGCGCAAGAACCTGGCGCGCGGCGATTACCGCGATCCCGGCTGGTACCGGGCGCCGGCCGGCAGTGTGGCCTACGAATGGAAAGGCGGCGCGCCGCCGCCTCCGCATCACGCCCCGGACCACGCGCCGGCAACGAAACCCGGCCACGGGCACTGAATGCCTCCCCATGACATGCATTGAACCGATAATCACAGAAAGGAAACATGATGAAACGCCTGACCCCCACCACTCGCCTGCTGGCCGCAACCCTGCTGGCAACCGCAACCCTGCCCTCGCTGGCCGCCGGCATGCAAGGCATGGAGCACGCCCCGCACCGGCATGAGGCCGGGGATGCCGCCATCGGCCGCCCCGGCAAGCCCGGCGCCGCTGCGCGCACCGTCAAGGTGGACATGACCGACGGCATGCGCTTCTCGCCCGCCAGCGTGCAGGTGAAACAAGGCGAAACCATCCGCTTCGTGGTCACCAACAGCGGCAAGCTGCGGCACGAGCTGGTGCTGGGCAGCGCCGACGACCTCAAGGCCCATTACGCGGCGATGCTGAAGAACCCCGACATGGAGCATGCCGACGCCAACCAGGTTACGCTGGACGGCGGCCAGCGCGGCGAGCTTGTGTGGCAATTCGACCGTGCCGGCGCCGTGCCCTTCGGCTGCCTGCAACCCGGCCATTACGATGCCGGCATGAAAGGCAGCGTGACGGTTGCCGCTGCCCGCCAGCACTAGGGCCTGTTCTCGCAGATTAAATGTTAACAGGCCCTAATCCCCCCAAATCCAAAGGAGAACCACATGCAACGACGACACTTCAACCTGGCCGCACTGGCGGCCCTGGCGCTGCCCGCCCTGGCGCATGCGCAGCAATCCCGGCCGCGCATCACCGTCTACAAGGACGCCAACTGCGGTTGCTGCAGCCAGTGGGTGGCGCACCTGCAGGCATCCGGCTTCGATGTCGCCAGCCACGACGTCAACGATACCGGCGTCTACCGCCGCCGTTTCGGCATGCCCGATCGGCTGGCTTCCTGCCACAGCGCGCAGGTGGCAGGCTATGCGATCGAAGGCCATGTGCCGGCCGCCGACATCCTGCGCCTGCTCAAGGACCAGCCGCGCGCCATCGGCCTGGCCGTGGCGGGCATGCCAGCCGGCTCGCCCGGCATGGAAGACCCGCGCAACCCGCAGGCGCGCGCCGCGTATGACGTGCTGCTGGTGGCCGCCGACGGTTCGACATCCACCTATCGCCGTTACCCAGCCATCCCCGGCTGATCGTCCGGATATCAACGAAAGGATCCCATGCCTACCGCTATCCCCACCATCTCCCGCCTGCTGCTGGCCGCGGCGCTCGCGCTGCCCGCGTTTGGCGCCCTGGCGCAGGACGCCGCGCCGCAAGTGCAGGGCGAGATTCGCAAGGTCGACGCCGGCGCCGGCAAGCTGACCATCCGCCACGCCGAGATTCCCAACCTGGAGATGCCGCCGATGACCATGGTGTTTCGCGCCGCGCCGGAACTGCTGGCCAAGGCCCGCGAAGGGGACAAGGTCAACTTCACCGCACAGCGCGTGGATGGCGCGCTGACCGTGACCTCGCTGGCGCCGCGAGAATGACCCGCGGCAACGGTTCCCGGCGGGGCCGGGAACCGTTGCCGCCCGCAAATTTCGTCGCCGGCCTGACAATCCGGGGCTGCCGTTGGCGTTATCATCTGACGCTTATATTCCAAGAACAGGTCCCGGCCCGGCGCCAGGGAAACCAAAGGAGAACGGCATGACCCACCCCATCGGCACCACCCCATCGGCCTACGGCTACCCGCTGCTGATCAAGCAATTGCTGCACAGCGCATTGGCTACCGCCGCCGACCAGGAAATCGTGTACGGCGAGCGCCGCCACAGCTATGCCGAGTTCTACCGCCGCGTGCAGCGCCTGGCCAATGCCTTGAAGGAAATCGGCCTGCAACCGGGCGATACCGTGGCCGTCATGGACTGGGACAGCCACCGCTACCTGGAATGCTTCTTCGCCATCCCCATGATGGGCTGCGTGCTGCAGACGGTGAACGTGCGCCTGTCGCCGGAGCAGATCGCCTATACGCTCAACCACGCCCAGGCCGACGTGCTGCTGGTCAATTCCGACTTCATGCCGGTGTTGAAGCAGATCCGCGGCGAACTCAACACGCTTACCCGCTGCGTGCTGATCACCGACGACGGCACCCCGCCGCCCAATGGCCCGGGCTTCGCCGGCGAATACGAGGCATTGCTGGCGCAAGCCGAAGCCGCCTACGATTTCCCCGACTTCGACGAGAACGCGCGCGCCACCACCTTCTACACCACCGGCACCACCGGCCTGCCCAAGGGCGTCTACTTCAGCCACCGCCAGCTGGTGCTGCACACGCTGGGCGCGACCGCCGGCCTGGCGCTGGCGCCGCAGCAGGGCCGCCTGCACCGCGACGACGTCTACATGCCGCTGACGCCGATGTTCCACGTGCATGCCTGGGGCCTGCCCTACGTGGCGACCATGGCCGGGCTCAAGCAGGTCTATCCGGGCCGTTATGTGCCGGACACCATCTGCCGCCTGATCGTGCGCGAGAAAGTCACCTTCTCGCACTGCGTGCCGACCATCCTGCAGATGGTGCTGGGCTGCGAGGCGGCGCAGGAAGCCGACCTGTCCGGCTGGAAGATGATCATCGGCGGTTCGGCCATGACCAGCAGCCTGGCCCAGGCCGCGCGCGAGCGCGGCATCGATGTCTTCACCGGCTACGGCATGTCGGAAACCTGCCCCATCCTGACGCTGGCCCATGTGCCCACCGATGAGCTCGGCGGCGAGACCGATGCCGCGCTGCGCGTCAAGACCGGCCGGCCGCTGCCGCTGGTGGCGATCCGCACGGTCGACGAAGACATGCGCGACTGCCCGCGCGACGGCCGCAGCACCGGCGAAGTGGTGGTGCGCGCGCCCTGGCTCACGCAAGGCTACCTGCACCAGCCGGAAGCCTCGGAAGAGCTGTGGCGCGGCGGCTGGCTGCACACGCAGGACATCGGCCACATCGACCGGCGCGGCTACCTGCAAGTGACCGACCGCATCAAGGACGTGATCAAGACCGGCGGCGAGTGGGTGTCGTCATTGCAGATCGAAGAGATCATCGCGCGCCATCCGGGCGTGGCGGAAACCGCGGTGATCGGCATCCAGGACGGCAAATGGGGCGAGCGCCCGGTGGCGCTGGTGGTGCTCAAGCCGGAGGCGGCCGGCAAGGTGACGGCCGACGACATCCGCAACCACGTGCTGGCCGCCGCCGACAGCAGCCAGATTTCGCGCTACGGGGTGCCGGATCGGGTACAGTTCGTTACGGAATTGGCGCGCACCAGCGTGGGCAAGCTCAACAAGCGGGCGATGCGGGAACAATATCCTGCTTCCTGAATGCGTCATCCCGGCGAAGGCCGGGATCCAGCGGCGTTTGTGATGCCGCGCCGGCGGTTGAACCACGCTGGGTCCTGACTTTCGTCAGGACGACGGAGAAAATAGCCGCAAATAAAAACGCCGTTCGGCTTGCGGGCCGGACGGCGTTTTTGCGTGGCGGACCAGCTCAGGCGATCAGTTGAAGATCACCGTCTTATGCCCGTTCAACAGGATGCGATGTTCGGTGAACCACTTCACCGCGCGCGCCAGCACCACCGACTCGATATCGCGGCCGATCGCCGTCAGCGTGTCCGGGCCCATGGAATGGTCCACGCGCTCGACACCCTGCTCGATGATCGGGCCTTCGTCCAGGTCGCTGGTGACGAAGTGGGCGGTGGCGCCGATCAGCTTCACGCCGCGGTCATGCGCCTGGTAATACGGCTTGGCGCCCTTGAAGCTGGGCAGGAAGGAATGGTGGATGTTGATGGCGCGGCCGCGCAGGGCTTCGCACATCTCGGGCGACAGGATCTGCATGTAACGCGCCAGCACCACCAGGTCGATCTGGTTGGCGTTGACGATTTCCATGATGCGCTCTTCCTGCGCGCGCTTGGCCTGCGCCGAGGCGCCGGTGGCTAGCGGCAGATGGTGGAAGGGAATGTTGTAGCTGGCGGCCAGCTGGTAGAAATCGGTGTGGTTGGACACGATGGCCGGAATCTCCACCGGCAGCAGGCCGCTCTTGTAACGGAACAGCAGGTCGTTGAGGCAATGGCCGATCTTGGACACCATCAGCATGACGCGCGGTTTCTTGGCGGCGTCGTGCAGTTGCCAGTTCATCTGCAAGGCGTCGCCCAGCACGCCGAAATCGGTGCGCAGCTGGGCATCGCTCATCGCCGCGTCTTCCGAAGCGAAATGCACGCGCATGAAAAACAGCTTGGACTGGCCGTCGCCGAACTGGGCGGAGTCGATGATATTGCAGCCGTGGTCGGCCAAAAAGCCCGAGACGCGATGCACGATGCCGCGCTGGTCCAGGCAGGACAGGGTGAGGATGTATTCCGGGTGAGCCATGAGAATGAACTGAAAGACGCCAACGTCCAGCCGCGCGGATGATCCGGCAAGCCGCTGCCGGCGCTTCCTTTGCCGGCAAAAAGACGAAAGGCGCTATTGTCGCATGGCGAGCCCATACAGACAAAATTCCACCCTCTTTTATGGCAATACAAGGGCGAATGCCCCGGTTTTCCGGGCCATTCGCGCCAAATATTTCAAACAAGAAACAAAAATGACGCCGCCTGGGCGACGCCCGGCCTCGCGCCGGCAAAAGCGCTCAGGCAGTCTTGACGGCCGCCTGCAGCAATTCCTTCTGTTCCTGGCCGCCGACCTGGAGGTCGCCCGACAGCTGGCCGCCCTCTTCGATGACCAGCTTGCCATAGCGGATCTTGCCGGTGACCTTGCCGCTGGCGTAGATCACCAGCTTCTGGCGCACCGTCAGGTCGCCATCGAATTCGCCGCGGATCTCGGCCAGGTCGATTTCGGCCGAGCCCTTGAAGGCGCCGCGCTCGGCGATTTGCACCACGCGGCAATTGATGGTGGCCTGCACGCGGCCCTCGACGACCAGCGTGTCGCAGTCTTCGATCTCACCCTTGACCTTGATGTTGGGGCCGACGGTAAGCTTGCTGCCGGCTTCTTCGCCGGCGGGCGCCGCGGTGCTGGCCGAGGCAGGATATTGGCCAGTTTTTTGCACGCTGGAGACGGCGCTGCCCGAAGGATGGGAGACGGTGCTGCCGGCATTGCTGAAAGGGGAATTAGTCGAATTGGTTTCACGTTTGCCGAAGAGGGATTCTGAGCGAAGCATGTGATCTCCTGAAATTGAAAGAGCGTGCAAAACGGGAAGCACGAAAGAAACAAGGCGGCGCGCATGTGGATCGAGTGGTTCGCATGCAGATGCCGTGCGGATTCGAAAGACCTTCTGCCCGGGTCCGGATAACAGATGCGCGTCGCGGCACAAACAGGTTCATGAATTTGCAGGGCGCCGGCGGTATGCCGGAAATGCTTGCCATGCAAGAAACCTGTGCGGTTCGGCAAAGTACCTTTTCGAAAGTTCACTAGAATTTTGTAACAGCAAAACGCTGTTCCACATTCGCGCAGAAGCGCATCGCGAACGCCATCCTCGCCGGTGTCGCACGATGAACGGGAAGGTAAAAAATGGAGTGAAGTCCAGACGCTTCACGAAGGCGACACTGCCGAAATCTGCGCGATGGGCGCACCGCAAATTATTTATATTTCCGCGTCGCTTGTAACTAAAAAAGATGTAACAGTTGGAGGGAAAAACCGTCGCCTGCAGGCGACACGCCATGCCTGCGGACACGCATCTCCAGCGGCGTTGCGGACGATCCGGGTTTCTCCGGCGGCGCATGCGGGCGGCAATCCCCGGCCGGGCCCGCGGCATCTGCGCGCCCCCAAAAAACTGGCTTCGATCCGGCATGGCCGAAGATATCCCTGCGGCGCGATTTGCATGCCGGCCGCCGGCCGTGGAGCAAGACCGGGCGCACCGGATTCTGTGACACGTTGTAAGCGATGAAAATGAATGTCATGCGGCCTGCGCGCGCGGCCAAACCGCTTTATGATGCAGCGATCGTGCCACCGCCATTTGCCCGGCATCGGCTGCACCGCAACGCCAACGCCATCTCCCGGACCATGCCATGAACCATCGCCAGATCCCTTCGCAGCACTCGCAGGAGTCGCTGGACTCCTTCGGCTCCAACATCTTCCCCGCCGCAGGCACCTCCAATGCCGCCCGCGTCCTGGCGGCGGTCATCGCCGCCATCAGCTGGTTCGCCTTCGTAGCGCAGACCGACATCACCTTCGGCCGCCTGCTGGCGCACGGCGGCGGGGTGCTCGACGGGCTGGACCGGCTCACCATGTACCTGACCAACCTCACCATCCTGCTGGGGGCGCTGTGCTTCACCTCGCTGGCGCTGTCGCTGAAGACGCCGGTCAGCCGCTTCTTTCGCCAGCCCTCGGTGATCTCGGCCGTGGTGGCCTACCTGACCTTCGTCGGCATCGCCTATAACCTGCTGCTGCGCCAGCTATGGGCGCCCACCGGGTTCCGCTCGCTGGTCAACGAAAGCCTGCACACGGTGGTGCCGCTGTTGGCGATCGTCTATTGGATTTTCTTTGTGCCGGTATTCCAGGCTTCGCTGAAGAAATCCCTGCTGTGGCTGGCCTATCCGTTGGGCTACCTGCTCATCACGCTGTGGCGCGGCGCCCTGTCGGGCTTTTATCCCTATCCCTTCATCAACGTCAATACCTTGGGATACCCGCGCGTGATCCTCAACTCCAGCCTGCTGTTCGCAGGGTTCCTGGCGTTGATGGCCTTGTTCATCGTGGTCAACCGTTCCGGCAAGCCGGCCTTCCTGCGCAAATGAAGAAAGCCCGGCCGGCGCTCAGACCAGCGGTTCGGTCAGCGCCAGCAGCAGCATGAACAGCATGCAGGCGCCGAAACCGGCGGCAATGACGATATATTGAAAAGTCTTGAGCAGCATGGATTCTCCTTGAAATCGATGCTTGCCATCAGTAGCGGCGGCGCACGCGCGAGCCGGGCGGCTCACGCAACAAGACTGCATTCCCACGCGGCCTTGTCCAATCGGCGTCCGTTAATGCCTATGCAAGTGGGGCGATTGTAATTGCCCTGTCCCATCAAATGATGGCAACGCCGCCGTATTTACCTTTTTTTTCTTCGACTCCGCGCGCCTTGGCGCCGCCCTCCCAGAGCCCCTCCCCGCCGTCCCGCCCGACGTCTCCCAAGGCGCGGCCCTGAAAAGACACATTCCTGTCATACGGCCGCGCTATCCTCCTCCCGTTCCGCGCCATCATCCACAACAATATCCAATAGGAAGCACCCATGAGCATCCACGACGAGTCCGCCCGTGGCGGCAGCAATCCGCCTATTCCCGAACAGCAGGACGCCGCCACGGCATCCACCACCCCGCCAAACAACAGCCGCCGCCGCTTCCTGGGCAGCATGGGCGGTATGGCCGCCCTCGGCGCCGGCGGCGCCCTGGGCGCCTGCGCCACCGATGGCCAAAGCGGCGGCGTGCCATACCCGAACGGCAATCCGGCCGACGCCGCCGCGCTGGACCGGGCCCTGCGCGACAACGTCAGGACCATCGTCGTGATCTACGCCGAAAACCGCAGCTTCAACAACCTGTTCGGCGACTTCCCCGGCGTCGAAAGGCCCTTATCCGGCCTCAAGCCCGCCGACTATACCCAGCGCGACCGCGACGGCAGCGTATTGAAGCAATTGCCGCCGGTCTGGAACGGCGTGCTGGCCCAGGAGCAGGTCGTCGAAGGCGTGACCTATGCAGCCGGCAAGCAGTACCAGAGCAACCTGCCCAACGCGCCCTTCGCGCTCAAGGGACCGCAAGGCGAAGCGTTGCCGCTGGGCCTGGTCACGCGCGACCTGTGGCACGTGTTCTACCAGAACCAGATGCAGATCAACGGCGGCAAGAACGACGGCTTCGCCGCCTGGGCCGACTCCGGCGGCCTGGTGATGGGCCATTACGCCGATACCAGATACAACCTGCGCCTGTGGGATATCGCGCGCGAATTCGTGCTGTGCGACAACTTCTTCCAGGGCGCCTTCGGCGGGTCCTTCCTGAACCACCACTACCTGATCGCCGCGACCGCCCCTTACTATCCGAATGTGATGGACTCGGTGGCGCGCACCCAGGTGGCCAAGACCGTCAACAACGATCCGCTGGGCACCGAGCTGGCGCCCGCCGAAGGCAGCCCGGCCAGCGCCCTGCAAGGCGCTCCCAAGTTCGGCCCGAGCGCGCTCACGCCCGACGGCTACGCGGTCAACACCATGGCCCCGCCGTACTGGCCGACCTGGACCCGCGACCGCAACAACCCGGCCTACGCCGAACCCAACCAGCCCAGCGTGCTGGTGCCGCAGACGCACGAACACATCGGCGACAAGCTCGGCAAGAAAGGCATCGACTGGGCCTGGTACGCCGGCGCCTGGCAGGCCACGCTGGATGAGTTCAAGGACTCCAAGGGCATTCCCAAGATCCCCAACTTCCAGTACCACCACCAACCGTTCAACTACTTCAAGAACCTGGGCCCGGAAAACCCGGCCGAACGCAACAAGCGCCTGCGCGACGGCGGCCTGGGCGACGAAGCGCGCACCAACCGCTTCCTGGCCGACGCCGAAGCCGGCCGCCTGCCGCCGGTGACCTTCTACAAGCCGCAGGGCAACCTCAATATGCACGCCGGCTATGCCGACGTCGCCTCCGGCGACCGCCACATCGCGCACATCGTCAAGAGCCTGCAAGCCAGCCCGCAATGGAAGAACATGGTGGTGGTCATCACCGTCGATGAAAACGGCGGCTGGTGGGATCACGTGGCGCCGCCCAAGGGCGACCGCTGGGGTCCGGGCACGCGCGTGCCGGCGCTGGTGGTGTCGCCGTTCGCCCGCAAGGGCAGCGTCGACCATACCGTGTACGACACCGCCTCCATCCTGCGCCTGATCACCCGCACCTTCGGCCTGGAA
Source organism: Herbaspirillum sp. SJZ106 (assembly GCF_006715495.1). Lineage (GTDB taxonomy): Bacteria > Pseudomonadota > Gammaproteobacteria > Burkholderiales > Burkholderiaceae_D > Herbaspirillum. The sequence continues at coordinate 8,848 of NZ_VFNI01000003.1, read as the reverse complement.
AGACTGGATGGGCTGAAACAGCGCGACGACGCCATGATCGCGCGCGGCCAGAAACCCATGGGCGACCTGACCAACGCGCTGCAGTTCAAGTCCTGATCGATACGCCGCCTCCATGAAAAACGCCGCCCCGAGAATATCGCGGCGGCGTTTTTCATTGCCCCGGCCCAAACCTGGCTGGCGCGGCTTCGCGCAACATCTGCATCCTGGCGCCTCTCAATTTATATCACATTATGATATATTCTCCGTTTATCCCAATCCACAGGCTACCCATTTGAAAAATGAATGGGCAAGCCCCCCAACCCGCCATGAAACACAAACGCGACTACACGGCGGATAACCGCCTGCTCTATATTTCCGCGATCGCGCTGTGCATCGGCGCGCTCAGCACCGGCGCGGCATGGATGCTGCTCAAGCTGATCGCGCTGTTCACCAACCTGTTCTACTTCCAGCGTTTCTCCTTCCCCGGCGCCTCTCCGGCCATGCATACGCTGGGCTGGGCCGCCATTTTCCTGCCGATCGCCGGCGGCCTGATCGTCGGCCTGATGGCGCGCTACGGCAGCGAAAAGATCCGCGGCCACGGCATCCCCGAAGCGATCGAGGCCATCCTGTTCGGCAAGAGCCTCATGTCGCCCAGGGTCGCCGTATTGAAACCGCTGTCTTCCGGCATCGTCATCGGCAGCGGCGGCCCGTTCGGCGCCGAAGGGCCGATCATCATGACCGGCGGCTCGATCGGCTCGCTGCTGGCGCAGTTCCTGCACCTGACCGCAGCCGAACGCAAGACCCTGCTGGTGGCTGGCGCCTGCGCCGGCATGACGGCCATCTTCGGCACGCCGGTGGCGGCGGTCCTGCTGGCGGTCGAGTTGCTGCTGTTCGAACTCAAGCCGCGCAGCCTGCTGCCGGTGGCGCTGGCCTGCGCGGTGGCCGGTTTCCTGCGGCCGCTGGCGCTCGATGCCGGCCCGCTGTTCGCCATGCAGGTCGCCGCGCCGGGCGCCCTCGCCTTCGCCTCCTGCATCGCCGCCGGGCTGGCCAGCGGCGTGCTGGCCGCCGCGCTGACGCTGGCCTTGTATCGGGTGGAAGACTGGTTCCACCGGCTCACGCTGCACTGGATGTGGTGGCCGGCCATCGGCGGCGCGGCAGTCGGCATCGGCGGCTGGCTGCAGCCGCGCGCGCTGGGCGTCGGCTATGACGTGATCGCCGACCTGCTGCATCACCACATGCTGCTGTCGGCCGCCCTGGCGCTGCTGGCGGTCAAAGCCGTCATCTGGCTCATCGCGCTCGGCTCGGGCACCTCCGGCGGCGTGCTGGCGCCGTTGCTGATGATGGGCGCCGGCCTCGGCCTGGTGCTCTCCCCCTGGCTGCCGGGAGGCTCGCCCGAACTGTGGGCCCTGGTATGCATGGCCGGCGTGCTGGGCAGCGTGCTGGGCGCGCCGCTGACGGCCATCGTGTTCGCCTTCGGCCTCACGCATGCCGGCGAAGCGCTGCTGCCGCTGATGACCACCGTGGCCGTCGCCTACGGCGTGAACGTGCTGCTGATGAAGCGCTCCATCATGACCGAGAAGATCGCGCGCCGCGGCCTGCACGTGCACCGCGAATACGGCATCGACCCGCTCGAACGCCAGCATGTGGATGACCTGATGACGCGCGCGCCGCAAGGCATCGACATCGGCATGAACGCAGCCGATGCGCTGGCGCTGTGCCGCAGCGGCGGTCATGCGCACCGCTACTACCCGGTTACCGACAAGGGCCGGCTGGCCGGCATGCTGGCCTTGCGCGCCCTGGAGCAGGCTGCCCCGGCACAACCTTGCCGCGAACTGCTGGCGCCGCCGGCAACCGCCGGCGAACCGTTCCTGCTGCCGCAAATGAGCGCGCGCACCGCCGCCGGCGCGATGGCCCGCCTGCGGGTCGGACGCCTGCCGGTGGTGGCCGACCGCAAGCACATGAAACTGGTCGGCATCCTCTCGCTGTCGGACCTGGCGCGCGCCAGCAGCGCACATGCCGAAGAAGAGTCGGTAAGGGAAAAACTGCTGGGATTCTGAGCGGGAGGGACACGGTCGATGACCGATCCCGGCGTTCAGCGCATGCTGCCGTCGATGAATTCCTTGGACCACTGCAGGCCCGCGGTGCGTGCGCAATTGAAATCGGGATAGACATTGTCGCGGTCGCGCCAGAGCGCCATCGGCGGGCGCCCCCATTTATTGATCTGCACGGACAAGCGCCAGCCGTCGGCCAGTTGGAGGCCAACGATACTGATATCGAAATCCCGATACTGCGCGGCGTAGGTAAGCGAATGTATTTTCTTGTTTTCCATGAGCAACTTTCGCGACCTTGCATTATACGGCGCAAAAATCGCGAACGAACAGAGGGTGCAAACGCGATCGGGGCGATAATTTCCGCGCCCTTGTCAGGCAGGCATCGAAACCGCCAGGGGGGTAATTGTCAGGAAAAAAACATCGGCCGCATATGGATATTTCCAAATGGCATTGGCGTAACTTTGCGCTACCCGGTATAGTCGTCCCAGAGTTGATTCACAGAGCGGCGCCACTTTCCAGATAGGACTGGGCGCCGCGAATCGCTCCCCGTCTTCCCTTGCCCCCTGCGCCCCGCTCCCGCCCTCCATTGCCGGCGTTTTTTTGCGGCCGCCGACACTGCTTGCGCATTTTTGATAGCATGCCGGCATGGATACCTCGAACACCCCCGAACTGAGCGCCCTGGCCGATACCGCGGGGCTGGGCCTGTCGGCTGTCGTCGCCGGCCTGCGCACTTCGCGCGAAGTCACCAACAAGATCCGCTACCGCGGCGAAATCCGCGAACTGCCCTCGCGCGAAGCGATGCAAAAGCTGCTGCAGAACCTGCAGGCGGCGCTGTTCCCCACGCATTACGGCCACACCGACCTGTCCGACGAGACCATCGACTATTTCGTCGGCAGCCAGCTCAATGCCGCGCTGTGCGTCTTGAAGGAACAGGTGCGCCGCGGACTCTATTTCGCCTCCGACGAGCCGCAGGATGAAGCCGAGCTGCGCAGCCGCGCGGCCGTCATCACGCGCGATTTCGCGCACCAGCTGCCGGCCATCCGCGACCTTTTGGTCAGCGACATCCAGGCCGCCTACCATGGCGACCCGGCCGCCTCCAGCATTTCGGAAATCCTGCTGTGCTATCCCGGCACCACCGCCATCATCTACCACCGCCTGGCGCATGCGCTGCACCAGCTGGGCGCGCCGCTGCTGGCGCGCCTGGTGGCCGACATCGCGCATTCGGCGACCGGCATCGACATCCACCCGGCCGCGCAGATCGGCCCCAGTTTCTTCATCGACCACGGCACCGGCGTGGTGATCGGCGAGACCACCATCATCGGCCGCAACGTGCGCCTGTACCAGGCCGTCACGCTGGGCGCCAAGCGCTTTCCGTCGGAGCCCGACGGCTCCCTGGTGAAGGGCATCCCGCGCCATCCCATCGTCGAGGACGATGTGGTGGTGTATGCCGGCGCCACCGTGCTGGGCCGCATCACCATCGGCCGGGGCTCGGTCATCGGCGGCAATGTCTGGCTCACGCACAGCGTGCCGCCGGGCAGCAATGTCTCGCAAGCGGAAATGCTCAGCGAGTGCAGCAAACTGTAAAAATACAATCGCGGCCGGCGCTCAGCCGGCCAGCGGCAAGCAGCGCTGCAGGAAGAACAGGCCGCCCAGCAATGCCAGCCCGAGGAAGAAGACCGCGCCGATAAGCTTCCGCTCGGTCGGCTGCAGCGGTTCGATGGCGATAGGGCCGAGTTCCTGATGAAGGTAATGGTCGGTCATGCTGGCTCCGGATGTCGTGAGGCCGCCGCCGGGGAATGGGAACATGAATGCGGCAGGCTATGTGCGCCATCCTAGCCAAGCCCCGCTCCGGCCGGAACGAAGCAATCCGCACATGCATATCCGCCGTGCGTATAACACCTGCATATCAGACCCGACTATTCGGCAGCGACCTGCGCCTTGGCCGGCGCCGGTTCGCGGGCGCAAGCCAAGGCCGCCAGCGCCAGCGCGGATGCCGCCAGGCTGTAGATCCACAGCGACGACATCACAGGCAGCAGCAGGCCGGCCAGGATCGGCCCCAGCCCGGCGAACAGCCACAACGCACCGCCGCCGAAACCGACCAGCGCCGCGCAAGTCGCCAGCGACAGCGCCACCAGCACCCGCACCGCGCCGAAGCGTTCGGCCAGCCAGCCGCCCAGCGGGCTCAACACGATCTCGCCGAAATAGCGCAAGGCCATCAGCACACCGGCGATCAGCTCGGCATGTTCGGAAAACGATTGCTTGCTCATGTAGGACAGGCCGACGATGAACAAGCCGTCCAGCGTCAGGCCTTCGAGGAAAGACCACCAGTCCAGCGCATTGGGCAGCTTCCAGCGCCGCGCCGGCGGTTCCGGATAAGCGTGGGCCGGCAGGCGGCGCGCGGCCAGCAAGCCGAGCGTGGCGGTCAGCGCCACCAGCGCGAACACCATGCGCGGCCCGTAATGGCTGGCCAGCAGCGCCGCCAGCGGCAGCCACAGCATCGGGCCGATGGCGATGACGCCGCGCGAACGGCCGGAACGGCGCGCCGCGCCGATCGGGTTGGCGGTCGACATGGCCTGGGTCGACAGGTTGAGCCCGGCGAACGCCATGCCCCACAACAGGCGCAGCGGCAGCAAGGCCCAAAAGCCGCTGGCCACGGTGTAACCGAATGCGCACAGGATGGCGGCGCACACCGCCAGCGTGCAGGTCGGCCGGTCGCCGCGTTGGGCATAGAAACGCGCCACCCAGCGATAGCCGGCGATACGCACCAGGCGGTTGGCCGCCAGCAGCAACCCGACTTCGGCCAGCGTTACATGGAACTGCTCCGCATACATCGGCAGCAGCAGGTAGAGCACGATATCGCAGGGCAAGGCGGCCGACAGCGAGAACGCAGCATGGCGCGAATCGAGGTCGGCCTGGCGAAGTTCGGGAGAAGTCATGGACGCCATCATGCGGGGCGCGACGGCAGCCTGACAAACGATATTAATTCCATCCATGCGTGATAAAATCTGACGCATGGCCGACCTCACCCTCCCGCTCAACGCCATCCGCGCCTTCCTCTCGGCCGCGCGCCACCAGAGCTTCACGCTGGCGGCGCAGGAACTCAACGTCACTCACGGCGCCGTCAGCCGCCAGATCAAGAACCTCGAAGACTACCTCGGCATGCCGCTGTTCGAACGCCGCATCCGCCAGGTGGCGCTGACCGAGCGCGGCCGCCAGTTCTTCGAAGAAGCCAGCCCGGCGCTGGAGATGCTGGCCACCGCCGCGCGCCGCGTGATGCGAGATGCGCCGACGCGCTCGGTGAGCATCAACGTGCGTCCCTCCTTCGCGGTGCGCTGGCTGATCCCGCACCTCTCGGGCTTCGTCGAACGCTATCCCGGCATCGAACCGCAGGTGGTCACCAGCGTGGCCGCCGTGGGCCGCGCGCCCTCGCCGTTCGACATCGCCATCCGGCGCGGCGAGACCAACTGGCCGGAAACGCTGAAGATGCAACGCTTCCTCGAAGACGAACTGCTGCTGGTGGCCTCGCCCGCGTTGCTGAAGAACGCCCCGCTGCCCGACGTGCGCGCCATCGGCGGCCATACGCTGCTGCTCTCGCGCAGCAGGAGCCGCGACTGGGACGACTGGAAAAAGCATGCCGGCCTGAAGCGCTCGCGCGCGCAGGCCATGCTGCATTTTGACCACCTGCACTTCGTGTTGCAGGCGGCGGTGGATGGCCTGGGGCTGGCGCTGTCGCCGCTCTCGCTGGCCGACAACGACCTGCGCTCCGGACGGCTGGTCTGCCCGCTGCCGGAGATGCGCATGCCGCTGGCGCCCTATTATCTCGGCATCAGCCAGCAGGCCGGCGCCGAAGCGCAACTGTTCGCCAAGTGGCTCAGCGGTGCTGCCGCCACGGGGTAAGCGCATCCGACAAGCGCCGCATCGCCAGGTCGAACAGGTAAGCGATCAAACCGATCAGCACGATCCCCATCACCACCACGTCGGTGCGCAGGAAGTTCGACGCATTGAGCACCAGTTGGCCCAGGCCCGCCGTGGCCGCCACCATCTCTGCCGCCACCAGCGTGGTCCAACCGAAACCGATGGCAATGCGCAAGCCGGTCAGGATGTCCGGCAATGCCGCCGGCAGGATCACGTGGCGCAGCAGTTGCCAGCGGCTGGCCCCCATCGACAGCGCGGCATGCAATTGCTCGCCCGGCACCCCGGCCACGCCGGCGCGGGTAGAGACCGCGATGGGGGCGAAGCAGGCCAGGTAGATCAGCAGCAGCTTGGCGGTCTCGTCGATGCCGAACCAGATCACGATCAGCGGCAGGTAAGCCAGCGGCGGCAGCGGCCGGTAGAACTCCAGCAAGGGATCGACGATGCCGCGCGCCACCCGGCTGCTGCCCATCAGCAAGCCCACCGGCACCGCCGTCACGGCCGCCAGCAGGAAGGCGCCGAACACCCGCCACAAACTCCAGGCAATATGCTGCAGCAGCGGCAAACCGCCCTGCACATTGCCTTCCCATGCCTGCACCGCCGCCTGCCACACCGCCGATGGCGGCGGCAGGAACAGCGGCGCGATCAGGCCGGCGGCCGTCACGCCCCACCAGCCCAGCAGCAATGCGATCACGGTAACCGCGGTGATCGCAGTCGTCGGCCCGCTGCCGGGGCGCGGATAGGTGCGCGCCGGCGGCAATGCCGCGGGGATGGCCTGCCGGCTACCGTCCGCGACGGCGATATCCCGGGCGACAATATTGGCATTGCTCATGGCTTGCCTCCCTGGACCAGTTGCAGCAGCCGCTCGCGCCAGGCGATGAACTCCGGCGACGACTTGACCGCGCGCGCGTCGCCGCTCTCGACATAGCGGCGCAGGAAAGGCAATGCGAAATCATGTTCGATGCGGCCCGGTCGCGGCGACATCACGATCACGCGGCTACCGAGGAACAGCGCCTCTTCGACGCTGTGGGTGATGAAGAAAACCGTCTTGCCGGTCCGCGCCCACAGCTGCGCCAGCAACTCCTGCACCGATTCGCGGGTGAGCGCATCGAGCGCGCCCATCGGCTCGTCCATCAGCAGCACGCGCGCATCGTTGGCCAATGCGCGGGCGATGCCCACGCGCTGCTGCATGCCGCCCGAGAGCTGGTACACCGGCGACGCCGCATGGCGCTCCAGCCCGACCAGCTTCAGCTTCAGCTTCTCCTGCGCCACCGCCAGCCGCTGGGCACGCCCCAGGCCGCGAAAGCGCAAACCCAGCGCGACGTTATCCGCCACATTCAGCCACGGCATCAGCGCATGCTTCTGGAACACCACACCCAGCGCCGGGCCGGGTCCGGCCACCGGCTCGCCATCCAGCAGCACCTCTCCCTGCGAAGGCCCGATGAAGCCGGCCAGGCAATTGAGCAAGGTGGTCTTGCCGCAGCCGGACGGCCCCAGCGCCACCACGAATTCGCCCGGCGCGATGGACAAGTCGACACCAGCCAACGCCAGCGGATCGTCCGCCCGCGCAGACGCAAAACGCACCGACAAGCGGTGCGCTTCGATCCGTCCGCCGGCGGGTTGGCCGGCGTTCAAGGGAGCGCAATGGCTCACTGCGCCGCCTTGCGTACCCAGGTGGCATTGACGCCAGCCGAATAATCCGGCAACACGTTCTGGATGGTGCCCTGGCCCTTCAGGAACGCCGCGGTAGCCGCCAGCGACTTGGCCGCGCCGCCGCCCAGCCACTCGGCCGACGCCTGCTGCTGCAAGGTCGGGAATTCATACAGCGCCAGGCTGGCCGGCACTTCGGCGGCTTCCGCGCCGGACCACTTGGCCACCGCCTTCACCTGCGGCGAGTCGGCGCTCCAGGCAGCCTTATTCTTGCGGTAGTTGTCGTCGGTCTCGGCCAGCACCTTGACCAGCTCGGTCAGGAAAGCGTCGTTGTCCTTGGCGAATGCCCTGGAGACGACGATGCCGTCGAAGGTGGCCTTGCCGGTTTCACGGGCGATCTTGCCGGAGGTGGTCAGCACGGCGCCATTCTTCTTGGCCTTGGCCAGCACCGGATCCCAGATGAAAGTAGCGTCGATGTCGCCGCGTTCCCAGGCCGCCGCGATCTCGGGCGGACGCAGGTTGACGATCTTCACGCCGCGCGGATCGACCTTGGCGTTTTCCAGCGCCAGCAAGGTGTGAAAGTGCGAAGTCGACACGAACGGCACCGCCAGGCGCTTGCCCTTCAGATCGGCCAGCGAATTGACGCCGCTGCCGTTACGCGCCACCAGCGCCTCGGCGTCGTTGATGTTGTCGAGGATCCAGAACAGCTGGATATCCAGCCCTTGCGACAAGCCGGAAGCGATCGGCGCCGAACCGGCCTCGCCGATCTGCACCGAACCCGAAGCCAGCGCGCGGATGACGTCGGCGCCGCTGGCCAGCTTGCGGAAGCTCACCTTGTAACCGGTCTTCTTTTCCAGCGCCTGCGCATCCTGGGCGTAGCGCCATGGCACCACCATGTCCTGGTAGGCGATGACGACCTCTTTCGATTGGGCCAGTGCGTTGGTCGCTGCCAGCAGCGTGGCTGAGATTGCCAGGGTCTTCAGGAATTTCTTCATTTTTTGTTCTGGTGGATTTTGGGGATTCCAGTATAGGAAGGCGGCTTTTCTTGAGACACGAATATTTCTATGGATGCTTATGCGTTTTTTTTGAGGGGGGATTGGGTAGTCTGATCTTGCTGCTGGTCGGTGTACTGGCTCTATGCTTATCTTTCTCCGGTCGGAGCGGAGCGCCGGGGGCGGCCCGGCAGCCGCTCACTTTCTTTGCTTCGCCAAAGAAAGTAAGCAAAGAAAGGCGACCGCAACTACCCAGCCCCTTCG